>NZ_AP029612.1:0-2975000 GCF_040362915.1 Sediminibacterium sp. KACHI17
GTATCTGTTTTTTTTCAACATTTCCACATGTGGGAAAAATAAGATAACTTGAAGGCAAAGACGAATACGTTAACTCATTATAAAATTGTTCATTTTTTGTATGGCTAAAAATGCTGAATCAGTTTGGAGCAATTGTTTGAAGATCATCAAAGACATTGTAGAATGGCAACATTTTAAAACATGGTTTGAACCGATTAATCCCGTAGAACTGAAAGGAAATGTTTTAATGATTCAGGTGCCCAGTCAATTCTTTTATGAATACCTGGAAGAGCATTATGTGAACCTGTTGGCTAAAACATTGAAACGTGAATTAGGAAAGGATGCGAGATTGGAATATCGCATCATGGTAGACAGTGGCAACAATGGAAGAAATGGTTCCATGGATGTTCCTGCTAGCAACATGAAGACTTATAACAACAATGAAATGAATTTTCCACTGGTGATCGATAATCCTGTGAAAAATCCATTCGTTATACCGGGTCTCAAGAAAATGCAGATCGATCCTCAGTTGAATCATATGTACACATTTGATTCATTTATTGAGGGAGACTGTAACAGGGTAGCCCGTCGCGCCGGAAAAACGGTAGCTGAGAAGCCCGGAGCCAACTCTTTCAACCCTTTGGTGATATATGGAGGGGTCGGATTGGGTAAAACACACCTTGCGCAGGCAATTGGTAATGAAGTAAAGCGTACCCATCCCGGTAAAGTGGTTTTGTATGTAAGCAGTGAGAAATTCATCAACCAATTCCAGGATCATAGTCGCAATAATGCTATTAATGACTTTATTCATTTCTATCAACTGATCGATGTACTGATCATAGATGATGTTCAGTTCTTCAGTCGTGCAGAAAAAAGTCAGGATGCCTTTTTCGCGATCTTTAATCATCTTCACCAGAGTGGTAAGCAACTCGTATTAACTTCTGATAAACCACCAAAAGATCTGGATGGTATGCAGGAGCGTTTATTGAGTCGTTTCCGTTGGGGATTGAGTGCAGATTTGCAAGTGCCCGATTATGAAACACGTATTGAGATCCTGGAGCGTAAAATGAAGAACGATGGTTTGGATATGCCGAAGGAAGTCGTAAAATACGTGGCTTATAATATCAATACCAATGTTCGCGAATTAGAAGGTGCATTGATCTCTTTATTGGCACAATCGTCACTTAACAAAAAAGACATTGATGTTGAACTGGCTAAGAAAGTGCTTCGCAATTTCGTGAAGACGAGCAGCAAAGAGATCACCATTGATGCCATCCAGAAAATGGTATGTGAGTATTTTGATGTACCATACGATAAGCTGTTACAGAAAACACGTAAGCGTGAGATCGTTCAGGCCAGACAGATCACTATGTACTTAGCCAAAGCATTTACCAAGAATTCTTTGAAGACGATCGGAGAGCATTTTGGCGGTCGAGACCATACAACCGTGATCCATTCTTGTCAAACTGTAAAAGACTTGATGGATACAGACTCTATTTTTCGGGAAAATGTCATGGAATTGACCCAGAAAGTACAACTGGCGGCCATGTAAAAGCTTACTGCACACAGGAAAAAGAAAATATTTTTAAACCTCGCTAATTGCGGGGTTTATTTTTTGGCAGATATCTGTTCAGCACCTATTTTTGCAGCCCTCTCCAATAGGAGAGTTTGGCTACAGAAAGCCCGGTGAGGTGGATGAGTGGCTGAAATCAACGGTTTGCTAAACCGTCGTACGTCCTTCAAGATGTACCGAGGGTTCGAATCCCTCCCTCACCGCTTCATCTGCCGAAGCTTTGGCGAAGGCGGATAGGAAACTGACAAAATATAATTCATCTTTGCCTAGGCAATGATGGAGGATCCGGGAAGTAGCGCAGGCCGGTAGCGCATCTGGTTTGGGACCAGGGGGTCGCAGGTTCGAATCCTGTCTTCCCGACAAAAGAGGTTGAGTAATATCAACCTCTTTTTCTTTTAGGTCCTATTCAACTACAGTTAGGCAAAACAAAAAATAGGAAATGATCTGTTCCTATCATCATACCATTCTTTCTATCACCCAAGTGTTACACGTAAAGATCATTTGCAATAGCAGAGCATATCTGGCCTTTAATTATTGAGAGAGTAGTAAGAAGAAGTTGCTTGAAATAATAAATCTTACTCGATCTAATACATCGTTTTTCAATCATCTGCTACATTATCATGATGTAAAAATGCATACATTAGTTATGCCTATAAATCTTACACATGAGAAAAACATTACTTCTGCTGGGATTAGCGGTATTGGTTTTATCGTCAATGAAAAAAGAAACAGTCATTATTGATACGGCTGATCAACTATATATCAATGGACATATTTGGACGGCTGACCCTTCTCAACCTTTTGTTGAAGCAATGGCTGTAAAAGGGGATAAGATACTAGAAGTTGGTACAAACGCCGATATCAACAAACTAAAAAAGGCTGGTACAAAAGTGGTCGATCTTAAAGGTAAAATGATAATGCCGGGATTTAATGACGGACATGTTCATTTTCTGTCCGGCTCACTGGGTTTAACGGTAGTCGACCTTGTTGAAGCCAAAACAATGAAAGAAGCTTTACAGATGATTGCAGACTATGCTTCTAAACATCCCGAGTTACCTTGGATCACTGGAGGGGGCTGGCAGTATAGTCTGTTTCCGAATGGATTACCCACCAAGCAAATGTTGGATGCGATCGTTCCTGATAGACCTGTTTATCTGAAAGCATATGATGGTCACAGCGGTTGGGCCAATAGTAAAGCATTAT
The DNA here is from genome assembly GCF_040362915.1 of Sediminibacterium sp. KACHI17. Taxonomy (NCBI): domain Bacteria; kingdom Pseudomonadati; phylum Bacteroidota; class Chitinophagia; order Chitinophagales; family Chitinophagaceae; genus Sediminibacterium; species Sediminibacterium longum. Next base: position 2,756 of record NZ_AP029612.1, read on the forward strand.
CTATTGCTGGCATTACAAAAGAAACCAATTTTCAAGGCTTTGGTGAGTTGGTAAAAGATAAAAACGGAGAGCCGACAGGTGCTTTCAAAGAAAGTGCGACCGGTTTGGTGACAAAATTCATTCCTAGTCCAGATAAAAAAGCAAAATACAATGCACTACTTACCGGATTAAAGTATGCGGCAAGTTTAGGTATCACAAGTATGCAAAATGCCAGCGGGTCTAAAGAAGAATATGAATTGTATGATTCGCTTTTACGGACGGGAAAATTAACAGTCAGAACCTCTATTGCATTCAGTGCTGGAAGAAACCCTAAAGAAGAAGATGTACAACTCTGGAAACAGATTCGATCTCAAAATAAACAACCTGAATGGTTGAAAACAGATGCTATAAAATTTTTATTGGATGGGGTGATTGAGTCTCATACTGCCGTAATGATTGATCCGTATGCCGATCTCTTAAAAGCAGATAGTATTTATAGAGGTAGTTATGCTATTCCACTGGAACAATATGAAAAATGGGTAAAAAGATTGGATCAAGAGGGCTTCCAACTCTATACGCATGCGATCGGAGATGCTTCTGTGCGTGCTGTGTTGAATGCTTATGAAAAAGCCATGGAGTTGAACGGACAACAAAATAAAAGACATCGTATCGAACATATTGAAATGACAACGACGATTGATATCGAAAGATTTCATCGTCTTGGCGTATTGCCATCTATGCAACCCATTCATGCTGATCCCGGAACCATTGATATATGGAGTAAAGCAGTAGGGGAACAAAGATTGCCTTTGGCTTTTCCATGGGCTTCTTTCTTACAACAAAAAAGTAGATTGGTGTTTGGAAGTGATTGGCCGGCTTGTATCAGTTTGAATCCTATCCGAGGCATCCATAATGCTGTCAATAGAATGACAACCGATGGTAAACCAACAGGAGGATGGATTCCTGCACAACGTATCAGTCTACAGGAAGCATTATACGCATACACAGCAGGAGCGGCTTATGGCTCATTTGATGAATCTCAAAAAGGACAACTCAAAAAAGGGTATCTGGCAGACTTTATTGTACTCTCACAAGATTTATTTCGTATCAATCCGGAAGACATCCACAAAACAAAAGTACAGTTAACAGTGGTGGGTGGAAAAGAAGTATATCGCGTAGAAAATTTTTGATAAAAAATTAGCAGAACAGTCACATCAGTCATTCTATTTTAGATGGCTCATGAGACTGTTCTTCTTACTACGCATCCTTCTCTATTTCTAACAGTTCGTAAATAGCTGTATGGTTACAGTTTTGTGTATTTGGTAGAATACATCAAAAACTAAGTCAACCGTATGATATGTTTGATGTACAATCACAGATAATCGTGATACGTTCTTTAAATCTTAGTTTCTCTTACGATATTCTTAGTCTTTTGTTTTCATACAACGCACTAAGTAAGCTTACAATTTTCTCATGTGTTTTCTAGTAAAATGCATACCGACCTGGATTTCTATCCGGGTTTTTTTATGCTTGTATGAATGTGGGTATGAAACATCACAATTCTGTAGTAAGTGTTTTCAGTAGACAGATTCATGTTATTGGTATTTTTTTGCATTTGTTCGCAAGAGACGAAGTTTATTTTGCCTTTGAAATGCTAATCATATGAAACCATTGTTCATCTATTTAAGCAGTTGTATTGTTTTGTTATTTTCAATAACAACAGAGGCCCAAGTAAAAATATCATTTAATGAACCGCCAGTAACTCCGTCTTTATTTCAACCCGGAATGATCTCGACAGGCTTTGCAGAAAGGGATTTTGCTTTGTCGCCAGATGAGTCAGAAATATTTTATACCCTGCAGTCACCTCTGGGTTATTTTCAAACCATTGTTTACATGAAGAAAGATGCCAAAGGTTTTTGGAGTAAGCCGGAAATAGCACCTTTTGCAGGAGTATTCACAGATCTTGAACCAGCTTTTTCTGCGGATGGTAAACGATTATATTTCGCGTCAAACAGACCCATCAGTGGCGATAAGCCCAAAGACTTTGATATCTGGTATGTTGAGAAGCAAAATGGACAGTGGTCTACTTCCCCCATCAACCTCGGATCCCCGGTAAATACCGCAGGTAATGAATTTTATCCTTCGATTACTAAGTCTGGGAATTTGTATTATACAGCTACTTACAAAAATGGCGTAGGTAGGGAAGATATATTCATGGCATCCTGGAAAGATGGTAAATACATCGATGCAGTTCCATTAGATACGGCAGTGAATTCTAAAGTGGATGAATTCAATGCTTTTGTATCCCCGGATGAAGATTTTATTTTGTTTACTTCTTATGGAAGAAAAGATGATATGGGTAGAAGTGATCTTTATATAAGTCAAAAAGATCCTTCCGGTAAATGGATGCCTGCAAGGAATGTCTCCCTTTTGAACTCTAACCGTATAGATTATTGCCCATTTGTGAGTTTTGATAAGAAAAAACTCTTCTTCACCAGTGAACGTAATATGTTAAAGCAATCTTACGAAACCAAAATCGGAATTGAAGCATTAAAGAAGATATTCAGTTCACCACAAAATGGAAGCGGTGATATTTATTGGATCAGTTTTGAGAAGGTATTAGAAAGCATTAAATAACATAAGCTTTATTCTAAAAATTAATGGGGTTGCTTTTATCTATACTAAAAGCAACCCTATTAATTTGATATCTATCAATAGCAGTTTGTACTGTTCTAAATATAATTTCCTTGGTCAACAACAATTTGGGGCACATTCTATCTTTTTATAGACGATTTCCTGTCGTTTGTTGAATAGATCAAATTTCAAGCAAGAGATATCGAAAATTTACTGTCTTATACATCTGTTCAGTTAGTTGAACCATTAAATGGATCACTGACTGAATAAATTCAGATCATTTAATCGAAACTAAAATTAACTCTATGAGAAAAGGCTTAATGCTCTTATGGTTTGCCTTGCTTTCGAGCACATTATTGCTCGCGCAAACACGCATAATCAAAGGGAGGGTAATTGATGAAAAAGGTAATCCTATACCAAATGCTTCAATCCAAGTAAAAGGAACAAAACTTGGCACCACTGCAGATGCAGATGGTAATTTTTCGTTAACAGCTCCCTCTAGTGCAAAAATGCTAGTTGCTTCATCTCTCAATTTTTCCAAAAAAGATGTAGCTATTGGTAATGCAAGTATGCTGACAATCACGCTAGCTTCATCTGATTCTAATTTGGAAGAAGTTGTTGTGATGGGATATTCAACTCTTCGAAAAGCAAATTTAACAGGTTCAGTTGCTAAAGTAGCTGGTGCTGAAATTGAAAGTAGGCCTAACCTCAGTTTTGATCAGGCACTTACCGGAAAAGCAGCGGGGGTTCAGGTAAGTACTTCCTCTGGTTTAATCGGAGCTCCTGTTAATATTCGTGTTCGTGGAGCATCTTCTATCTCTTCTGGAAGTCAGCCATTAATTGTAATGGATGGGGTTCCTTTGATTCAAGGTGATAATGGACAGCTTTATAATCCAACAAACGCTTTAGCAGATATTAATCCGAATGATATTGAAAGTGTAGAAGTGCTGAAAGACGCTTCTGCAGCTTCTATTTATGGAAGCAGAGCTTCAGGTGGGGTATTACTGATTACAACAAAAAAAGGTAAATCAGGGGCACCTAAAGTAACCTATAACGCCTATGTTGGATATAGTGAGCCTGCAAGGATGATAAAAGTTTTAGATGGATCTCAATATACTACTGTAATAAATGGAATGCGAACTAATGCAGGTTTAACACCTTCTGCTTCAAATGGTGACTATAACGGAGACGGTAAAACAGATAATACAAATTGGCAAGATGAAATTTATAGAAAAGGTCTTACGCATGATCATCAGGTAGGTATCAGTGGTGGATCAGAAAGAACTACTTACTATGCTTCCCTTGGCTTTAATGACTTCGAAAATTATATGATTGTGAATAGGCAAAAAAGAGCTGCAGCGCGCTTGAATCTCACAACAAAGGTTACAAACTGGTTTGAGATTGGAATTAAAAGTCAATTTACTAGGACTACTTTATATGGTTTGGGTTCAGGAACAGGCGGAGCTTTGAGTGGTGTTCCTTTTGGCCCCTTGACCGCTTATCCTAACGTTCCAGTATATGATGCATCAGGTGCTTATTATATTGGAAATGGCGGAAATACGGTTGCACAAAATACTCCTAATCCAGTTGCTGTTCAAAATCTTAACTATGATACAAGGGATAATAGACGATTTATTAATAGTGTATATGGTGAAATCTCAATTATAAAAGGGCTGAAGTTGAAATCTCAATACAATACTGATATGCAAATCGGTTTTACTGATCAGTATTGGGATCCTGCAGTAGGAGATGGACAAGGGTTAGCTGGCGTTGCTCAGACGGTGGCTACTGATTCTAGAGTATGGAGTTGGTTCAATACCTTGAATTATAATAAAAGAATCGGCGATCATGATCTGGGAGTTTTAGCCGGAGCTGAGTATACTAAAAGCTATGCGACATTTAATTACATCTTCGGGACGGGATTAAATGATCCTTTAATTCGAATTATCACTCCTGCAAATTTCGCGTCTACCGGAGCTGAAAATGGAATTGATGTTAATAATGGGTTAGCCTCTTATTTCGGTGGGTTGAACTATAGTTATAAGAACAAATATTTGGCAAGCTTCAATATGAGAAGCGATGCTTATTCAGGATTCGGTAAAACAAATCGATGGGGTTATTTTCCTTCAGGGTCAGCAGCCTGGAAGATTTCAGAAGAAGCATTTTGGAAATCTAGATTTGTCAATGAACTTAAGATCAGGGCTAGTTATGGTATAACAGGTAACTCAAATATTGGAAACTATCCAAGTCTCGCAACTTTTACTCCTACACAATATGCAAATATTGCATCATTGAATTTAAATAATCCTGGTAATAGTAATCTTCGCTGGGAACAGACAGGACAATTCGATATAGGCTTTGATGCAATGATTGGAAAAGGCATTAGTGTTGTTGTAGACTATTACAGGAAAAAAACAAAAGATTTGATTTTAGATAATCCAATACTGGCAACAGTTGGATTTCCTGGGAATACGATTACCCAAAATATAGGAAGCATTCAATCATCAGGGTTTGAGCTTGCTTTAAGTGTTCCTGTTATTAATAAAAGAGATTTTAAATGGAACATCAACTTCAATGGGGCTACTAATAAGACAAAGGTGATTTCGACAAATGCATTTAATAATGACATATTTGGAGGAAACAGCATTGTCAGACCAGGTTACAATATGAGTGCGTTTTATCTAATTCGTTGGGCAGGTGTGAATCCGGCTAATGGATTCCCAACATTCTATGATGCAACTGGAACAGTTAAACAATATAATCATTCAGCACCTACTGCAAGTAGATGGACAAGAGTTAGTGATGGTACAGTGACTTCTGCTATCACAGCGGTAGACCGAGTTGTTTTGAATGATAAAACACCATATCCTAAGTTTTTTGGAGGATTGTCTCAAAACTTTACATATAAGCAGTTAGACCTCTCATTTGACTTACAGTATTCATTTGGTGCTTATACTTATAACAACACGCTTCAGAATTTAGTATTGATGACCGGAACACGAAATAAAAGTGTAGAGATTTTAAAGGCTTGGCAAAAAGCGGGAGATCAAACTGATGTACCTAGATGGTATTTTGGAGAAAATCAGTCTACACTAGCTTCAACTAGATTCTTAGAGAAAGCAGACTTTGTTAGAATGAGAAATATACAAGTTGGCTATACTTTACCAAAGAAACTATTGGATAAAGCGAAAATTTCGAATTTGAGAATGTACGCGCAAATTCAGAATGCGTTTACAATTACTGGTTATAGAGGTATGGATCCCGAGAGTAATGCAAATGGAAATGTGAATATTGGTTTAGGAATAGATGCTTTCAGACCTTATCTGGCTCGAACGTTCACATTTGGAATCAACTTAGGTTTATAATTTAAAAAAAATACAATGAAAAGAGTTATAATTATTTCATTTTTGACAGTAGGAATTATTTTCTCATCCTGTCAAAAAGAGGTTACTGAAATTGTACCTCCTGATCGTATATCATCAAGTCTAGCATTTAGCACTGCCACTAAAATGGAGGCCTCTATTATGGGTGCTTATAATAGTTTGCAAAGTGCTGATTTTTTATCTGGGCGTGCATTAGTATATGTAGATCTTCTTGGGAATGATATTTATGATCGTTCTAACTTCTTCGGAGATCTTCCTAGGTTCAATTTGTTATCTAATGCAGGGATACCAGGTGGTATTTGGAATGCAGGGTATGCTTCGATCGCAACTGCTAATAGGGCAATTGCTGGTGTTACAGCAAACCCAGGAGTAGTTAGTGCAGCTAAAGCAAAGGAGTTTATTGCTGAATGTTTATTTGTTCGTGCAATAAGTCATTTTTATTTAGTTAACTTCTTTGCACAACCGTATGGTTTCACAGCTGATGGATCTCATATTGGGATTCCATTGATTACTGAAAATTTCACTTCAAATGATCCAGCTGCAAATAAACCTCGTTCAACTGTTGCACAAGTATATACTTCTATAATTAGTGATTTGAATGCTGCTTTGGCAGATTTACCTGCTACGTATGGTGCATCATCATCTTATGCATCAAAAACAAGAGCTACTAAGGCAGCAGCAGCTTCTCTGTTGGCTCGCGTATATTTATATAAAGGAGATTATGCCAATGCTAAATCAATGAGCTTAAATGTTATCAATGGTCAATATGGTTCATTTACATTGAATTCTTCTCCCAATGGTGCTTTTGGTCCGGGAAATTATCAAACAGCTGAAACTATCTGGAGTATTCCCAATAATGCTACTGATAACCCTAATACCAATAATGCACTTCCGCAACATTATTATCCTAGTGGCAGAGGTGATCTCGCTATTTCGTCAAACTTTATTAACATAGCAACAAATACTTATTTCGCGTTAGATGATAGAAGAAGAAGTATGATCATTTCAGGCACGACACCAACCACTGCTTCGAGTTTATTTACGAACAAATATCCAGACGTGGCTACTAGATCTGATTGGTCTCCAGTAATAAGATATGCTGAAGTGTTGTTAACATATGCTGAGGCATCTGCACAAGTAGCTTCAGTAGTTGATGCTGATGCTATTGCAAAACTTAATTTGGTTAGAGACCGCGCTAGAGTGAGTGCACCTCAATATACGGTTGCCAGCTTTACTTCTAAATCTGACTTAATTAATGCAATACTTGGTGAGCGAAGAATTGAACTAGCATTTGAAGGTCATCGCTTTTGGGATATAATGCGTATCAAAGGAACTGTTACCAATAAATTTGATGGTGATGGTGTAACGGTTTTACCAGCACAGGCATTTGGGGCAAATAAATCTGTTTTTCCTATACCTCAAGGAGAAGTTGATAAAAGTAATGGTGTATTAATTCAAAATTCTGGATACTAATAGCAAATAGTTATTAGTAATATTTGATTGGTTCTATGGGGGTGACAATCAAATTGTCATCCCCATATTTTCTATGTTCTTCAGAAATAATTCATTAGTAATGATGAGTATTATACACTAAATAATATAGTTGAAATTTCCTCTGATATGATTTACTGAGATAGCGTCATGAGTAAGTTATTTTATCGTTCTTATAGGCAACAAAACCATTAAAATAAGTATCTGATATTGATTAATTAATTTTTATGATACAGAAACTAATACTGACTGTCGCCATTTTTTTTGCTAGTGAATTATTGTTTGCTTCATTTACAATTTCATCTACAGTCGTAGCAAAAAAAGAAGTAACGATTGATGCGATAAGTAAAATGAGCTTTAGAGAGTTTCGAAAGCATACTATTCATAAGTCTGGATTTAAAAATCGAATGGCTTTTTTGATGTTAAAGAAAGAAATGAAGCAGCAAGCCAGAGAAGGCAATGGTGCTATTAATATTGCCCCTGTTTTAGATCATATGATGGATGATGCAAGATTTAGATTTAAGTTGATAGGATTTGCAGCAGGCTTGTTTCTTGGTATATTCGGAGTTGGACTAACCTATATTTTTTCCAAAGACAGAAATCTTCACAAGTCTGCATGGATTGGATTCGGAGTACTTACTATTGTAGCTGTTATTTCACTTTTTTCAATCTTCCCAGGATAATAGTAAAGGATTTAGTTTTTTAAACAGTGGAGAAGCTTAATTGAACATACTTTAATGTAGCTAATTGCTATTTAACCTCTATTAACATTCAGCATGGTAGCTTTGTTAAATGGCAGTAAATTTCTCTTTTGGGTTTTAAAGCCAAAGTAGTTTGAGTAGAATGAATTCAGCATTTTATGAAAAGAAGTTGTCTCTTCATTTTTTTAGCATTAGTGCTAGGATGTACTAAGAATAAAGTAGCTGGTCGTGAAAGAAATATTTTGAATATACTATTTATTGGAAATAGTCTTACTTATATCAATGATGTTCCCGCATTGGTAAAAGAACTAGGTAAACTAGATAGTATTTCCATTGATTATAAAACCATATCAGGACCAAATTATGGATTGGATGACCATTTAGCAGAAGGGATGGTTCAGCAGGAAATAAAAACAGGGAAATATGATTATGTAGTAGTACAGCAAGGTCCATCAGCATTGCCAGAATCTCAAGCTAATTTAATGCATGCAATAGCAAAGTATAAGGCTTTATGTAAAGAGTTCAATACGAAATTAGCTGTTTATATGGTGTGGCCCTTTCAGTCAAGATTGTTTGATCTTGATAACGTTATTTTTTCTTATAGCAAAGCAGGAAAAACGCATAGTGCTTTGATTTGTGCTGCAGGATTGGCTTGGAAAATAGCCTGGAGTATTGATTCGTCTTTGTCTTTGTATGGGCCAGATGGATTTCATCCAAATATGAAGGGTAGTTTACTCGCTGCCATGGTAATTTACGGAACACTTACCGGAAAATACAGTTTTGGGAATAGGCAAATTAACAATGCTTCATGGTCAAAACAAGTTTCCGCAGAAACAATGCGTACGCTTAAACAAGCTTCAAAAGAAGCAATTGAGACAAAATTTTAGCCTCCAACTGCATCGTTTTGATCGATGAAAAGTTTAATGTGAAAATTTCTAGTAGGTGTTTTATTGGCTAGTAATAAAAAATACTGAATCTATTTTTTCTATCCTTAATACAATCAATTATGAAACAATTCATTTACGCAATGCTACTATTGGGTATTTGTATACCAGATGTAGTCCTATCACAATCAGCATGTAGTTGTTTTCTTCTGACCGAACAGAAAGGTAAGTTGGCAGTTGAGAAAGTTACCATTGATAATAATCGTGTAGAAGTACTAAGTGATCCATCAATAGTAGCACCAGTTTTTAGTATGGGTGAAGGCATGAATGGAGATATGGTAAAAAAAGAAAGAAGGGGTGGTATGATCATTGCGCAGTGTAAGGACAATCAACTCAAATTGAAATTTAAGACTGCTTCTGGAGAAGAAAAACCTTTACCTGATATGGATATTCGGGTGCTGAGACAAATGAATATTCGTATTAATGTTGTATCCGGAGACGGCACTAAGAAAGCTTTTCTTATTGAAAAATATGATCAGGTTAAAGATGCAGATGGACCGGTTATGGACATGTTTGGTGGAAAAATTCCTATACAAAATGGAGATTTTATTTTAACTACTGAAACCAGAAAAGCTAGTACAGTATCAACATTGTTGAAAGGAAAAATACCTTTTCAATTTAAAAATGGTTGGATGATGTTACCTGTGCAGCTGAATAATGGAAATCGACTTGAATTTGTACTAGATATGGCCGCAACCTCTACAGTTATTGACGCATCCGTCTTGCCGTCAAATACCGAGATCGTAAAAATGGAAACAATAGCCTACTCTGATAAAGATACTACAAAGTCTAGTGCTAGCATGCAAGGTGCGACCGGACAGGTAGACACAGATTTTTTTTTAGGTAAAGCATTGTTACAAAATTTTCGTCTTAATGATCTTTTGATGAATGATGTAAATGCTAGCGTTTTGAAATCTTTTCCTGAAAAGCTTAAAAAAGCTGGTGTAGTTGGTATCATTGGTACTGATATCTTAAAAAAGTCGGGAGTTTGTACAATTCAATTTACTTCAGAAACAGAAGGAACTATTGTCCTTGGCGAAAGTGAAATTGGAACCAATGTCGCCGCAACACGAATGCCATTCAACATAGCCGGAGGATTATTATTCATTGATGGTAAAATACAAGGAAAGCCATTGAAATTTGTGATGGATACTGGAGCAAGAGAAAGTATTTTAAGTCAGTCGTTTGTAACCTTGACTAATATCTCTTATAAAACTATGTCTACTGATAAAATGATTACTGGTATAGATGGAAAACCTCAAAAGAGTAGCATTATTTCTTTAAAAGATGTAGCAGTAGGAAATTATATGATGAAGGATACAAGAATGATTTTGGGTAATGTAGCTGCATTGAGTTCTTACGGGTTATCTGCTAGCAGTGCTATATTAGGAATGGACTTTTTTCATCAGTTTACAAGAATCCAGATTGATTTTTCTAATCAACAACTACTTCTGCAGCATTAATTGCTGATATATTTTTTCTCTAATTGAGCAAATAAGATCATTGATTTATCAGAGAAATGAAATCGGCTTTTAGACTTTTTAGCTGTTTTATTATAAAGTCTGATAAAATCAAATGGATTGTATAAAACCCTTAATAGGCTCTTCCTTCCCTTTACTTGTAGTATTGTCTTGGCCATGTAATAACCATGCGGATGAGCGCCCAATGGAAATAGACTGCGAATGATAACAGCATTTGTTTTCATGAGAGAGGGAGTATCAGCAATAGCTATTAAGAGTGTATCTACTTTTTCTAAATTTTTATAAGGGTTATTATAATGTTCTGAGTACAAGTTATACAAAAAACTGTTACTAGTATTGGGATGTGACAAGAACCATTCTATATTGATGAGATCGGCTATCCCTTCGAGCTGAAGTTGAAAAATAGCATTGAGTAATGGTCCAGCATCGTCTGTTTCATTCAGGTGTATTTTTTTTCTGAAAGAATAAGTATAAAAATGATGTATTTCATGACCTAATACAGCAATAAGATTGTCTTCATCAACAGACAATAGATCTATTACTATGGCTTGATCATTTGCATTAGATTGGGGATGAAACAAACCGAATCCAATTGTTGGTTTTATTTCTTGTGATAGTGCAACTTTAGTAAGATAAGGACTGGCTTTTTCTTTTGCTTCTTCAAATAAATTTCTCTTTTGCAATTCTCGTGCAAATGAATCAATATGATTTTTTTTTGCTTTAGCCTTTTTCAAGTGTTCTAATACCTGCTTTTCCCATTTATTTTCTCTTACGAGGCTGTCACAGATATTTTTCCTAGAAGGCATAAACGCTGTCATTATCATTCTCTTCATATAGCGTTCTTGCCCCCATTTGGCATAAAATGAATAAAACGGAGCATCAAATAGTTGTTTCCAAGTGGTACTATCCGGAAGCAGATCTTTAGATAATAGCGCTTCAATTGGCCAAAATAGTTGAACGCCTGTAAAATCAATTTTTACTTGTTGTGCTTGTATTGGCGATTTATTGATTGAAAGGATTAATAGTGCAATGATCATCATTTTTGTAAACCGACTTCTCAAGCTGTAATGATATTTAGCAAAGCTCATCGGTTATTAGTTGCTTCCATTAAGCTTTGTATCAATTCCTTGTAACCTCTTCCGATTGGAATATTTCTCCCTTGAATTTCTACATCAGCTGCACTATAGGCATCGATCTTATTTTTTGGAACAATAAAAGATCGGTGGATACGTAAAAAACCGCTCTTGCCTAATTCGTTTTCCAGATGTGAAAGTTGGGTTTTAGTAACGATTGTCTTTCCATTGGTGGTATAGATCTTTACATATTCTTTTAATCCTTCAATAAATAAGATATCATCTAGCAATACCCTGATTCTTTTTTTATTGACGTTAAAAAAGATAGACGGTTTCTCATTCGGAAATACAGGCTGATTGCTTGACGTCATGTTATTTTGATGTGTCAACTTATTTACAGCCATCAAAAATCGATTGAACTCTATTGGTTTTAATAAATAGTCAAGTACGCCTAGTTCAAAACCTTGTAAGGCATACTCATTATAAGCAGAAGTGATGATGATTTGTGGAGGATTCTTGATCATTTTGATGAATTCCATACCCTTGATCTTTGGCATATGTATATCAAGGAACATCAGATCTACTTTTTCCTTCTGTAATATTTCCATTGCATACAAAGCATCCGAGCATATTGCGATGTTTTTCAGAAAGGGTACTTGAGAAATATAATCACTCAGTATCTCAGCAGCGATGGGTTCGTCTTCTACGATGATGGTGTTATAAAGTTGCATTTTTTGAAAGGTTTATGGTTAGGGTTACTTTAAACGTCTCAGGGGTTAAATTAATTTTTAGATCATGTTCAGGATATAGTAATTCAAGTTGTCTTTTTACATTTTTCAAGCCAATTCTTTCAGGTGCTTTTCCTTCATTCTCTGATTTAGAGTTTTCAATCGAAAACAGTAGATGTCCTTTTTTTAAAAATGTATGAATTTTAATATAGGAGTGAAACCTGGTCTCACTTAGACCATGTTTAAATGCATTTTCAACGAAGGGAATCAGAATCAGTGGTGTGATCTGTTGTTCAAGATGATCTATGTCCTCTGTATATTCAATATCCAAGCGAGTTCCGTATCGAAGTTGTTCTAATTCAATATAATCTTTTACCACTTTTAGCTCATCAGCTATGTTGATAGAGGATTGCGCTGTTTCATATAACATAAAACGAAGCAGTTTGGATAATTTCATCACGACTTCTGCGGTATCATCTGATTTTTTTCGAGCCAGTCCGTATATATTATTTAGCGTATTGAATAAAAAGTGTGGATTGATCTGCGATTTAAGAAATTGCAACTCTGTTAATAATTTTTTTCGAGCAGTTTCTTCTTCTCTTTTTCGAATTTGAAGATTGATGCGTACCAGTTTAATTGCCAAAGCTGTACCACAGAGAAATGCCAGCACAAATGCATTGTATAAGATAGATGATATACCAATATCCAATAAATCATCACCGGGTAGTCCGTAGATATAGGGCAGAACAAAAAGGTCATTAAAAACCGTAAAAAGAAATGTTCCGGCTAATAATAAAATCAAAGAGCAAAAAAATGTTTTAACGACTCCCCAGTTTTTTGTGTTGAATTGATTAACTATAGCAAATAGAGTATATACCAATGGTACTTTGATGAGCAAAAATGACAGTTGCGCTTTTACAGATGTATTGAAAATATCTATAAATGGGATTGGGTCCTTGCCTCGTGGATAGGAAGCGATATTGAGGTAGGTTTTATAAGACACATACGCTAGCCAGAATAAGGTATGGTGTATGATTCTTTTTTTCACTGAGGTTGTATTAATGACCAGGGGTAGAGCATTTTTAAAATTCATATAAATCAGTGATGAATTCTTACTAAATATACCAAAAATCAATAAGTATGTCTAAACAGCAATTTGTGCCGAATCAATGTATTTAATGCGTAAATTATTTCATTTTGTATATCTTAATACGTAATTGGTAGAAATACTTAAGGATATAAAATATTAGAGACTACTTTCAGAACATACATATGGTTCATTCATTTGGTGATGCTCACTTATTCAAGATGAATCATTGGAGAGATCGCAAAAATGATAAAATCACCAAATGACTTTAACCTTCATTGAACAACCTATTATGAAGTACCAGCATACAGTGTTTTCAATCCGTATCATTGGCACAATAATCTTATTCCAGCTATTGCAGCCGCTTTATTTAACCGCTCAGGTCTATTCTCAAGCCTGGCCGGAAAAGAAGTATTTGGACAGTTCGATTCAAGTATTGATGGATATTTTGTCTATTCCAAATGATGCGGCATTTCCTGCTGACATCGATCGTAATATTCAATGGATGGATCAGCAATTATCAAAGAGAGGATTTAAAGTCACATTACTACCTTCCAAAGCCCGCCCGTTTGTATTTGCTGAATACCATGTAGATGAAAAATTACCTACGGTTTTGTATTATATGCATTTTGACGGACAGCCTGTTGCAGCAAGTGCATGGAAACAAAAGAATGCATACAAGCCTGTATTCAAAGAGAAAACAGATACGGGATGGAGTATTATTCCAACTCCTCATTCGGGGCAGCCCTATAACCCTGAATGGCGAGTTTTTGCTCGTTCGGCTTCGGATGATAAAGGTCCTATTGCCATGTTTCTTTTTGCAATGGATATGCTTCGTATCGAAGGAAAAAAGCCTGCATACAATGTAAAAGTGATATTGGATAGCGAAGAAGAAAAAGGCTCTCCCAATTTACCTGCCATGGTAAAACAACATGCAGGTTTGCTTCGATCAGATCGATTCGTGATCCTTGATGGTCCAAGACATAATTCCAATCAACCTACATTATTATTTGGCTGCAGAGGTGTGGCCGATATCGCTCTTGAAGTATTTGGACCACGGTTCGACCAACATAGTGGTCATTATGGAAATTATGCCCCTAATCCGGCATTTGAGCTTTCTAAATTGTTGGTGTCGATGAAAGATGAAAAGGGACAAGTGCTGATCCCTGGATTTTACAAGGACATAACGATCCATGATGCGGTTAGAAAAGATCTGCTTGCGGTGCCGGATAAAAAAGAAATCATCAATCAGCAGATCGGTATAGCAAAAGAAGTGAATCCCGAGTTGAGTTATCAGGAATCATTACAATATCCATCACTCAATATTTTAAATTTTACATCCGGAGAACCAGAGATCGGAACTAGAAATATCGTGCCCTCATTCGCAAAAGCGAATGTTGATATCAGGCTTGTGCCTGAAAGTGATCCTAAACATATTGAAGCAATCATCAGAAAATTCATACAGGAGAAAGGCTTTCATATCATTGAAAACCGAAAACCAACCGAAGAGGAAAGAATGAAGTACCCAAAGATCATTTCATTTCTCTTCAGATTATCGTCTTTGGCATTTGTAACAGAGCCGAATACTCCAACCGGATCATGGGTTTCGGGTATTGTTGAGCAAGTATTTGGAGTCAAACCTGTAAAGATCAGAATGTCCGGGGGAACGGTACCTATCGCACCTTTCATTCGAGAGCTGGCCATTCCCGCAGTATTGGTGCCAACTGTGAATCCGGATAATAGTCAGCATGCAGCCAATGAAAACCTACGACTGGCAAACTATTTTGAAGGGATTCAACTGACCTATGAAATTTTGAAAACAGGATTTAAATGATCCTCTAGATATTTACCATCTTATCAAATTTTGATTCCTGGGAATCAATAATGTATTCTGCTTGATTTTGCAATTCATGCATTGTTATTTGTATTCTACATTTCGATGATTGTCGTTAGTTGAATTTTCACTTTTCGTCTGAACAAACTATATAATTTCAGTATGTTCTTATGATCATCAGTATCAACTATTACAATCATCCGCTATCGTTTTATTTTTTGTAAAATGTCGGAAAGGTTGCCTCAGTTCTGTTACTGAATCAATATCCGCAATAAGAATGTGCCTGACTTGCCAATGTTGAAGAGTTGAAGACTGTACTGTTATCAAAATGGTACACAATTGGCATTTATCTAAAACCAATCTGAATTCTGGACATGCATTTTACATGAGAGAAGAGTTGGATCATATCGTTCAACGAAAATTATTATTGATTGAATGGCACTATGGTTAGTAGTTATAGCAGTGTTAGAATATGTGCAGTCATATTAACCCCATTTGATATGCTGAGTCAAAATATTATACAAAAGATAGTATTCCTTTCTTGTTTCTTACTTTGTTTTACAAGGTCTCATCAGCTATTTGCCCAAGTAAAGATCGGAACGAATCCAACCAGCATTGCTAAGTCTTCGATACTTGAATTAGAGAGTACATCTCAAGGATTATTATTACCTCGAATTACGGATACAGCTGCTATTAACACATTAAATCCGCCTGATGGTACTTTGATTTATCTCGCCAATACTAATCCGGGTTTGTACATCCGTAAAGGAGGGTTCTGGCTCAACGTTTCCAATGGATCAGGTAGGCTGGGAATCAATTTTCAATCCAATCCGGATGGTAGCTTAACGATCATTTATAGTGACGGAACAACCTTTACTACTCAAAAGTTAGTGGGTGAAACCGGACCAAAGGGTGACAAGGGCGATAAAGGTGATAAAGGCGAAACAGGGATTGCAGGGAAAGGTGTAAAAGATATTCGGTTGAATGAAGATTCCACATTAACGATCCATTACACGGATGATACACAGACCAACATTCCACAGCGCGTCATTGCAAAAGATGGATTGAATGGAATGGGGATCTACTGGAAAGGAATGTTTGATGCGGCTCCAGCTGAAGCAAAAACCAATTGGGCGTATTATGATTCGGCTCAGCATAAGTCTTTTATCTATGATGGACAAAACTGGCAGATTCTTTCACAAGATGGGATCCATTCAAAGGATAGCTCATTAGCATCATTCTATGGGGATAGGCCTATTACAGCGAGTGTATTCAATGGACAAAATCCCGGCACCAATGATTTGGTGAAATGGATCGAATATCTTTTTTATCCTTCTCAAGGTCCAACAGCCGGCCTGACAATTACTTATGGCAGTAATACGGGCAATACCATTACAATAGAAAAAATAGCAGATGGTGCTGATTTAATGGCAACAATGAATTGGGAGGCGGGCAGACAGGCATCAACCAAATTGTTGAGCGCTATCACTGTCGCCGGAGATACAGTTGCTTTTACACAGCCTCATCAAAATGCATCAGTGACAGGAATAGCGAATGTCTCAGTTCCTCGAAATGTCAATAGCTCTTTTACAATTAGGGCTCTTACTGAAGACAATAAAGCGGCTACAAGTACTGTCAATTTTCGGTTTCTATGGAAGCGATATTATGGCTTTGTTTCCACTTCCTTGGCTAACGAAGTGATGCTAACACCTACCAATAAAGAAATTCTTGATCTATCCAGTGAGTTTGCTTCTGCAAGAGGATTTACCAAAACAGTGAATCCGGGTAGTCCTAAAAGATTAGTGATTGCTTATCCGCTTTCAATGGATAGTAATGATATGGAAATAAAAATTTCAGGATTCGATCAGAAAGGTGCATTTGATAGACAAGTGATCAAACTGGTCAATGAGAGTGGAGGCAGCACAGATTATGTGGTATACACAGCAAAAAATAATACCAGTGCCGGAGTAACATTCAGTGTGTTATAAAATGTGTAAGATGAAAGTGATCAGATATCTCATATTATTCCTTACAAGCTTACTGATGTATTACATATCAGATGCCCAAGGCGTGAAAATGATGTCCAATATCACTACCAACTCACCGGATGATCTGTATGCAACGCATGTTGATAGTTTGGGAAAAGGAGGCTTTATGGCAGTGCCTACAAAACTGATTCGTGATCAGTTGAGTAACCAGCGCAGAAAAATAGGTATGCTGGTATATGTGAGTGAAACAGACAGTGTATATCAATTGATCGGAGGTATTGCCAATACGAATTGGATAGACTTCAAGCTCACAAGTACTCCATCTCCCAAAACAATGGGTTGGCAAGGAAGTTTTGCGAATCATCCTTCTAACCCGCAAGTAAATTGGGCATATTACAATACGACCGATTTTAAAAGTTATATCTGGACAGGAAGCTCATGGATGGTCATTGCACAAGATGGAAATCCTGGTCCGGCAGGCGTACAAGGACCAGCAGGTATTGGAATCGCATGGAAAGGGAGTTTACCTATTGCGCCAAGTGCTCCGGAACTTAATTGGGCCTACTATAATTCAACAGATAAAAAAAGTTATATCTGGGATGGAAGCAGTTGGCAAATGATATCACAAGATGGTATCAATGGTTCCGGCTCTTCTTTGGGAAGTTTTAATGGAAACAGACCGATTACATTAGGATTAAGTCCTTTTACAAATGTTAATCCAGGTACCAATGATATCGCCGAGTGGATTCAGAAAGTATTTTATCCTTCTCAAGGTCCGATAGGTACATTGACCATGTCACTGGTACATCCCATTACAAGTGCTACTATTTCCGGATCCTCTGCCAATTTAGAAATGATGGCATCTGGTGTCAATATTCCTGTGACTTTATCATGGACTGCAGGAAGACAGGCTTCTACAGAACCACTTGCATCTGTTACTGTTGGTGGAGTTGCGCAGACATTTACACAGCCTGCTCAAAATGCATCAATAAACGGTAGTGTTATTGTAAGTGTTCCTAGAAACACCAATACAAGTTTCTCAAATCAGGTGCTTACAACAGATGGTAAATCAATATCTGGTACACCAAGTGTATCTGTGAATTTTTCATGGAGACGATATTATGGTTTTATAGACGCACCGGTTGGTGTTGCAGATGGTACCGGATTTACACCTTCTGCGAGTGATATTCTGGCTTTATCCAATAAAGAGTTTGGATCATCTAGAGGCGTGAGTTCTCCTACTTTGATACCAACAGCTGGTCAACGATTGGTGATTGCTTATCCCGCAATATGGGATGCAGGAACTACAAAAATCTGGATAGGAGGATTGGAGAGCTCAGGAAATTTCCAAAGACAGGTAGTCAGTTTTACTAATGCAAGCGGAGCCAGTACCAATTATGTAGTATATGTTTTACTGAATAATACATCCGGACAACTTTCATTTATAGTTGAATAGTATATGTGCATGAAAAAAAATATTACCATCTTGATACTGTTCCTATTGTTGTACGCACAAATAGTGGATGCACAGGGTGTAAAAGTGACAGGACCAATTGTGCCTAATTCATCAGCAGATGGATATCCTACACATACAGACATCTATGGAAAAGGTGGGTTTATGTCAGTCTCTGATATTGCAACAAGAAATGCGATCAATGCATTAAGACGAAAAATCGGGATGTTGGTATACGTAACAGCGGATGATGTGCTGTATCAACTCAAAGGCGGCGAAACCAATAGTAATTGGGTAGCAATACCATTGGGAACCGTAAGTAACAGCTTTACATGGGGGGGTAGTGGAGTTGCACCTGTTACACCAACAGTGAATACTGTTTACTATAATACAACTGATCAAAAAACATATATCTGGAATGGAACAGCATGGGAAGTGCTAGCACAAGGTGGAATTGCAGGTCCGCAAGGTATTCAAGGACCTGCGGGTACGAATGGAGTAAGTCTTAGTTGGCAGGGAAGTTTAGCATCATCACCATCTTCTCCTCAATTGAATTGGGCTTATTACAATTCAACGGATAAAAAAAGTTATGTGTGGGATGGAGATAGCTGGGAGATCTTATCGCAAGATGGAAGTACCGGTGCACAAGGTGCTCAGGGTCCACAAGGTATTCAAGGACCTGCGGGCACGAATGGAGTGAGTCTCATTTGGCAGGGAAGTTTAGCATCATCGCCGTCTTCTCCTCAATTGAATTGGACTTATTACAATTCAACGGATAAAAAAAGTTACGTGTGGGATGGAGACAGTTGGGAGATCTTATCGCAAGATGGAAGTACTGGTGCACAAGGTGTTCAGGGTCTACAAGGTATTCAAGGCCCTGCGGGCACGAATGGAGTGAGTCTCAGTTGGCAAGGAAGTTTAGCATCATCGCCATCTTCTCCTCAATTGAATTGGGCTTATTACAATTCAACGGATAAAAAAAGTTATGTGTGGGATGGAGACAGTTGGGAAATTTTATCACAAGATGGAAGTACCGGTGCACAAGGTGCTCAGGGTCTACAAGGTATTCAAGGCCCTGCGGGCACGAATGGAGTAAGTCTCAGTTGGCAAGGAAGTTTAGCATCATCGCCTTCTTCTCCTCAATTGAATTGGGCTTATTACAATTCAACGGACAAAAAAAGTTACGTGTGGGATGGCGACAGTTGGGAGATCTTATCGCAAGATGGAAGTACCGGTGCACAAGGTGCTCAGGGTCTACAAGGTATTCAAGGCCCTGCGGGCACGAATGGAGTAAGTCTCAGTTGGCAAGGAAGTTTATCATCATCACCATCTTCTCCTCAATTGAATTGGGCTTATTACAATTCAACGGATAAAAAAAGTTATGTGTGGGATGGCGACAGTTGGGAAATTTTATCACAAGATGGAAGTGCCGGTGCACAAGGTGCTCAGGGTCTACAAGGTATCCAAGGCCCTGCGGGCACGAATGGAGTAAGTCTCAGTTGGCAAGGAAGTTTATCATCATCGCCATCTTCTCCTCAATTGAATTGGGCTTATTACAATTCAACGGACAAAAAAAGTTACGTGTGGGATGGAGACAGTTGGGAAATTTTATCACAAGATGGAAGTATCGGTGCACAAGGTATCCAAGGCCCTGCGGGCACGAATGGAGTGAGTCTCAGTTGGCAGGGAAGTTTATCATCATCACCATCTTCTCCTCAATTGAATTGGGCTTATTACAATTCAACGGACAAAAAAAGTTATGTGTGGGATGGCGACAGTTGGGAAATTTTATCACAAGATGGAAGTACCGGTGCACAAGGTGCTCAGGGCCCACAAGGTATTCAAGGACCTGCGGGCACGAATGGAGTAAGTCTCAGTTGGCAGGGAAGTTTATCATCATCACCATCTTCTCCTCAATTGAATTGGGCTTATTACAATTCAACGGACAAGAAAAGTTATGTGTGGGATGGTGATAGCTGGGAGATTTTATCACAAGATGGAGTAGATGGTTCGGCCTCATTAATTTTTAATGGGAATCGTCCTATTACGGCCTCGTTATTCACCAATCAAAACCCAGGTACAAATGATCTGGTACAATGGATAGAAAGACTTTTTTATCCTACACATGCTCCAGATGCCTCATTGACAATGACCTACAATGGTCAAACCAGTGGTTCTAACTTCACAATAGAACGAATGTCGACCGGATCTTCTTTAGCAGCAACCCTCAATTGGGGAATTCGAAGAGGCCCGACCACTGCTGAGATTACAACAGTTACAGTGGGAGGCCAGTCACAAACATTTACACAACCTTCGCAGGGTAGTCCATATGGACCATCGGTCAATGGTACACAAGCTGTTAGTTTTCCTCGTAATACAACAACTGTTTTTAGCAATATAGTAGTAACAGCAGATGGAAAACAAGCGCAGTCTGATGTGACTGTAAATTTTGCTTTTAGAAAGTACTATGGATTTATGACACAGCCCGGCGGTGTAACGGAAGGGCAAGAATTTTCACCTACGGTATCCGATATTCTTGCCTTGACAAATCAACCATTTGCTTCATCAAGAAATTTAACGGCTACCATTACTCCGAGTGGTGCTCAAAGATTAGTGATTGCCTATCCTGTTTCACTCGACCCAGGTGTTGGTACATCAGCGCAAATTTCTGTTGGAGGCTTTGCGATCAATACTGATGCATACAGAAGAGAAGTGATAGCATTGACAAATGCAAGTGGTGCTACAGAAAACTATGTTGTGTATACCTGGAAAACGAATACTAATGGCTCTGTTTCAATAACGGTTCAATAGAAAAGAATGAGAAGAATTAAACCAATACTATTATGTATATGCTTAGCTAGCTTAATAAGTACAAAAGCACAGGTAAGGGTAATCGCACCAATCAATCCAAGTTCTCCCTTGGACTTATATCCCACGCATATCGATACGCTAGGGCACGGTGGTTTCATGGCTGTACGAACAAAAATCATCAGAGATAATATTCCTCCATTACGAAGAAAGGAAGGTATGCTTGTATATGTAGCAGAAACAGATAGTTTGTATCAATTGAAAGGAGGAATACTCAATAGTTTTTGGACAAAGTATAAGTTATCAGATGCGGGAAGTACAGGTATAGAATGGCAAGGTAGTTTATCTGCTGCGCCAGCCGATCCCCTCAAAAATTGGGCTTATTATAATACGCTTGATAAAAGAAGCTACATATGGAATGGTAGTAGCTGGAATATTCTGAGTCAGGATGGTATTGCAGGAATGCAAGGACCACAAGGAGAAAATAGTATTGTATGGAAAGGGAATCAAACAGTTGCTCCCGTATCACCTATGCAAAACTGGGCTTACTACGATATCATAAAACGAGTGAGTTTTATATGGAATACCAATACAAACAATTGGGATACGTTAGCTCCCGGAGGAATTGGTTTTTTATTTGTAGGATCTGATTTTGATCCTGATTGGGGTACGGTGCCACCTCCTACAAATCCTCCTGCAAATCCCGTTGTTAATACATTGTATAGAGATCCGGATGCAGGGCTGGTATATATTTATGATGGGTCAGCATGGAAATTATTTATAAAAGACGGTCTCGCAGGTGATGAAGGACCAATGGGACCACAAGGTCCGCCCGGTCCAACGGGGCAAGTGACCAGCGGTGTAATGATTTGGTTAGGTATGTTCGCAAGTGCTCCAAATGAACACGGTGAACCCATCGCTATCAATTCAGCATATTATGATCAAGTACAACGAAAAAGTTTTATCTGGGATGGTAGTCAATGGCAAATACTGGCTCAAGATGGACATGTATTGATGTGGTTAGGAGAGCTATCTTATGAGCCAACAGCAACCGCACCTTTTCAAGCGTATAGAAATACAACCCTGCGTAAAAGTTTTTTCTGGGCGTATAATCCAACTACGCAACAAGTTCAATGGAATATTTTCGCAGAAGATGGCTGGCGTGGTGATATCATTGAGTTCAAACAAACTTTTTCAGACTCGGTCATCTTTAATAATCCGGGAGACTTTGTTACCTCGAATGGAGAGATGGTAGTAATAGATAGTAAAATCAAACTTCCATTTTCTCGCTATGGTACTTGGGATCCCAACCGTTTTGACCTCGATGGAACAGCGCCACCAGTTCGAAGATTTCTTTTGGGGATGAGTGATAGTAATACACTGGCATTGGTAGAGCCTATGTCTGAGTATGTACGAATGAGTAGAGAGTTTGATCTTAATAAGAGACTAATTCCTGCAAGAGGATATTTGGATACTTTGATAGGAATGGTTATCCACTGGACCTACCAAGGGGAGTCACAACAACAATTGGCTTTATGGTCAGAGCAAACAGAAATTGCTGTAGGACCAATAGTGACTATTCCACAAACGATATCAATATTCGATCCCGCGAATGCAGCAGCGATTATTGCTCTTGAAAAGAATGCTTTTCCTGATTTTATTCAAGTTTTTTCTGTCAGGGGGTTTCAATTGGGAGTCGCTAAGACAATCAATAACTATTATTTCTATGCTTATATAAGATTTTACAACAACTCAGATACGGATTATCAATTTGATGTTGGAGAAAGTAGGTTATTGGTATCTGCTATAGGTATGGTCCGACGATTTAATTATTCAAAGTAAAGGTGGTGTATAAATAAGAACTATTGAATAAGCAACTAATCATTCATTAATATGCTATCTATTTTATATCAAAGATTAATAGGTATTTATATTTTTTTTCTTATCAATACAATGCCTGTACCAGCACAACAGGCAACTTTTGTGCATCATGGCTCTGTGTATATAGGCTCAAAAGTGAATATTGGAATCTTCGGTAACCTTATCAATCAATCTGAAATCATTACTTCTACGACCGCCAAAGTAAATTTCATGGGTGAACGTTGGATGAATCATCCAGGATCTAAGCTCTTAGACGAAGACGGTCATATGAATTCAGTTAAGGGCGCCACTATTGAATTTTTGCCTACTCAATTATTCAACAATACTTATAGACGTCAATACATCAATAGTTATTATAGTGCTGCTTCTTTCAATGGTCCGTCATTTGCCAACTTGATCATTAACAATCCAGATGGTGTACAGTTAGAATCAGATATCAATATCACCTATACACTTGCTTTTCAGTCTGGCCATTTATTCTTATCAGGTAAAACAGCTGTTTTAGGATCTGATACCTCTGCTGCTTCAGTATTAGGCTATCACCATAAGAGTTTTTTTGTAACAGGAGAAACGCCCGGTGGCAGTCATCTCATGATACGGAACATGAAAAAAGATCAGGAATATGTTTTTCCAATGGGCGAAAAGGATGATCAGTTTTATTACCATCCGGTCAAGCTTGTCAGTAAAAATCAACTGGAAGATATATCTGCCAGTGTATTCATAGGCACTTATTCTTCCGCAACTTCAGGATCAGCCTTACGTGACTCTACGGTAAATACGACATGGCATTTTGAGAAAAAAAGTATCAACCCCAATCAGTTTGTATTGAGTCTTCAACATAACCTACCCAATGAGGGACCCATATTCGCATCACTAAAAGCTAATTCTTATGTGGGGATATATGTCAATGGTAGTTGGAAAGCAGTGCCAGTTTCAACACCTGTAAGTATGCCGGGTAATATTACAACCAGTAGTCCTATTGGACATGCCGCAGTAAACAATGCATCCTTTGAAGTAAGTGGGCCATCACAATTTTATTTATCTAAATTTTCAGGACTGGCTGCAGGTACTGCCTTGCAGATTTTAAAACCAGTCAATGTATTTACTCCTAATGGAGACGGGCAAAATGATTTTTTCGATATAATCAATATAGAACAATTCCCGGATAATGAAGTGATCATCTATAATCGTTGGGGTAACGAAGTATTTAAAACCAGTAAATACTCGGCAACAAACAGATTCAAAGGTGTTGGATTGCCTGATGGCACTTATTTCTATATCATTAAGATCAATCATTCCAGGAGTCAAAGTGCAGCAACCGAAATTATTAAAGGCTTTATTACCATTCTCCGCTAGCAATGCGATATCTCTTGTACACGATATTATTCTTTGGATGTATACAAGATGGTTGTGCACAGCAAGAAGTCTTGTATACACAATATATGTTCAATGCATTGGCGCTGAATCCTGGTTATGCCGGCAATAAAGAATTCAATGTTAATATGACTTATCGGCATCAGTGGACCCAATTACAAGGAGCACCTAAAACAATGTTGTTTACGGTGGAAAAAGGGATACATGAAAAAAATCTGGGACTTGGATTTCATATCACCAAAGATGCGATCGGGCTACAAAAAAATATCAGTCCATTTCTTTCCATTGCTTATCGAATCCCTGTTTCAGAAAGAACGGTTTTGTCATCCGGAATAGCGATAGGTTTTTCTCAATATCAATTAGATGGTACTGGGTTCGTAGCATCATCCAATGCGGATCCGATTTTACAAGCAAAACTTAGTAGTACGATACTGATGGATGGAAAATTCGGATTTTACCTGAGTAATGATGATTTCTATGTGGGATTATCTGCTGCTAATCTTTTTAATAATAATGTGAATTATACTGGGGACAAAAGAAATATTATTGTTCCGCAGAAAAGGCATTTCTTTTTGATGTCAGGTGTCGTTTTACCTATAAGTGATAAGATCAAGTTATATCCCTCGTTACTTATCAGAGAAAATTTCAATCAACCAACCAATGCAGATATCAATGCGTTTATACTGATCGACGAGAAAATTTGGATTGGAGGTTCATATAGAACCAGTTTTAAATTGATCAGTAAAAACTACTTACAAAGTGATCTGACCCAAAGAGCAGCGGCATCTGCAAGTGCACAGATCTATCCTATAAAAGGAATGCGATTGGGGTATTCATATGATTTCAGCATAGGAGGTTTGAATAGTTATTTTGGCGGAACACATGAGATATCCATTGGATATGCTTTAATGCCCCTTCTCACTTCCTTGCGGATCAGCAGTCCCAGATACTTTTAAAATCCGATGGTCAATTATGAAAAGATATTACTTTCTGCTAGCTCTATTGCTACCAATGATGCAATTACGAAGCCAGTCTTTAATGCAGGAAGCCGCATTTCATTTGCGATCAGCTGAGTATAGTTTGTCTTTAGAAAAAAGCTTACAGGCTTATCAAAAAGAGTTCACGTCGGAAAAATTCAATATTATCCGAACGATCGCGCGCTCTTATGAGAAAATGGGAAAGAACCAATTGGCCTTACACTGGTATGCGCAACTCATTCACCCCAACAATACTTATTTGGATGACCTTTACTACTACGCAATCTGTTTAAAGAATAATGGACTATACGAGAAAGCGATATCGTATTTTAAAGACTATCAGTTGCGAAATGGATTACTACCAATATCTGGCTTAGTGTCTTCTTGTAAAAACGCCTTGATACAAACTGTAGATAGTTCTGCTTGGGCGATTCGAAATATGTTAGAAATAAATACAGATGCGTCGGAATTTGGTTGGATAAGATCTGATAGTGGATTTTTTATTACTTCTGACAGACATGTGGATACATTGAACAATAGTAAATATAAATGGACAGGGCTGCCGTATCAGAAAATATTCAATGTTCGGATTAATAAAAATAGAGATTCAATAGTGATAGATACATTGCCGGCATTTATTAACCATAACTATTCCAATGTTGGCGCACTTACACTTTCTCCAAGTGGTGATACCCTTTTTTTTACTTTGACCGATACCGTCAATCAGTCACCACAAAAAGTCTATAAGAAAAAAGAGCAGATTGTCGACGTGCGAAATGGCATATTTATTTCCGTACGAAAGAATCATACATGGCAGAAACCTGTTGCTTTTTTATATAATAACCAGAATAAGTATCAGGTGATGCATCCTGCAATTGATCAAACGGGAAATGTATTGGTTTTTGCCAGTGATCAGCCAGGCGGATACGGAGGCTTGGATCTTTATTATAGTGTAAAAGAACGTGATAGCTTTTGGTCGCCTCCCTGTAATTTAGGAGCAGTAGTGAATAGTGAAGCAGATGAAGTATTCCCTGTTTTTGACCAAGATGGGAAACTTCGCTTTTCAAGTAATCGGGTCATGGGAAGAGGGGCTTTGGATATTTATGAACTTTCTACGCTGCTTACAAAAGACACGGCTGTGGGGCTGTTGATTCATTTACCTTATCCTTTTAATTCATATGCAGACGATTTTTACCTGATTGATGGAGATCCGGGGAATAAATATTTCAGTTCTAATCGAAGCGGAGGAAAGGGTCTTGATGACATCTATGAAGTAAAACAAGTAAAAAAGCCTGTAGTTAGATTGGATTTCAATTATAAAGACAGTATTGATGCGAGAAGTCTAGTATCACAGCCTTTTATAAAAGTGGAAGATGTACGAACAAAAAATGAATCCATACAAATGTTATCTGCTGCAGGATCAATTATTATACCCGTGACTGATAGTACGATACAACGAATTGTTTATTATTCTGTGAATGGGAATAAATATAGTATCAATGATACCATTCAATATCATCCATCTTATCCTTCATATGGGATAATAAAAAAATACCCGATGCCTGTTTATCCGGATGCCGATGAAAAGAATAATAGGGCACAAGAAATATGGATGAATACTATTGATACAAGTATCCCAAGAAAGAAAAAACGATTTTGATATTTTCATATCGATACTAAAAGCCGAAAAGTGTTCTTTTGTATTCGAATTTTACAAAAAATCAAAAAATATTCTACAAAATACATCATCCTAATTACCAAATACAAGTAAGGTATTTCATAAAGCTATTAAGTCTGTTTGACTGAGATGAGTCTTAAAAAGAAATTAAAAAATACTGTCAATTAAGACTGTAATAAAAATAGGTTCAAATGCTTTTTATTAAGTACGAAATGCAATAAAAATACTACTATTTAATATCTATCTTTTTTCTTTGAAATCCTTTACTGGCAATTGTTTTATTAAAATCTGTTCGGTTATTTCTGCAAGAAAAAGGAATCTCTTTAAAGAATATTTTCGTAAGCGAATTCATCTTTCGATATCCCTTGTAATACTACACAAATTTTACCGGAAGACTATGTTGAGATAGGATCATTACTCACATGGTAGTCTCATTATTTCCTGTGAAAATCATCCAACTTTCCTGATCGACCACGAAATCCAATGTCCTTTTTTAAATGGACGAAACATTGTATTACTTAATCATTGGAGAGATTCATGGGTAATCGTAATAATATAGTAAAGCGTTTTTTAGGTGTTGTATTTTTTTGTTTTTCTACTGTGATGGTTTTTGGGGAGGGGAGTAAGGATTTGTATCCTAAAACGGGTAGTACAGGCTTTCGGGCTTCATTATTAAGCACGCCAACAACAGGACCCAATGCAGTTATTTCCAGTAACTCAGCAGTAGGTATTCGTTTTCCTAATCCAGGTCGTCAATTTGTTTATGCAAAATTCGGTGAAGTTATTCATGTCGGTTCAAGTGCGCAAGGTGTTGTAGGAGATGGATTTTCATCACAAACAGGAACCATTAATCTGGTTGCTCCTAACGGAACAACGTATACAAGCGGGACAAGCACTACTGTTGGGAAAATAAATTTTCAATCTGAAGAAGAAGTTGGTCCAAGTTTGACAATAGGAGATGGTGGTTATACTTCTTATAGTAGAACAGTAGGACTTGGCGAAGAAGGCATATGGGTTATTGATTTTGTAGCACCTAATCAGACTGCTATTCCCGGATCAGATGCAAATTCTGACCTTAATGCGACATCTTTAGCCGTTGCAAATGGATTTACTTCCACCATCCATCAACAAACAAAAAGCAGGTATATTGTTGCATGGGATGTAACAGTTGTTACTGCAGGAGTTCGTCAAACTGGGCGAGTGTATCAGACTGTTTTTTCTGCTGATCTTGGATTAGGCGCAAACTCTCTTTGTGATAAGGCGAAATTTTATGTAGTATCAAAAGATGGATATCAATACTTAGTTGAACCTAAAGCTGGATTTCGACCTTTTCAGTTTGCTTTTTTTGCAAATAATAAAGGTGTACGATATAATACAGGAGCGAATGCAGGACTATCCGCATACCGTAGTGCTAAAAATACGGATGTCGAAAATGCTTTCAGTGATCCCTCCAAACCTTACGACTATCATGTTCCTTCCGATGCGGATGATGGGACAAATATTACTTATAAACTTTTTTATAATACTCCGGATAATGTTAATCTACCTGATACAGCTAGTATTGCGAATTCTATATATGGCAGTTCATCTACTTGGCTTTTTCCATCAGCACCCGTTATACCAACATTAACTGATTTGGCTTTAGTTGGGAAAGAGGGAACACCTGGAAAATTTAGTACTACAGCTCCATTGACGGGAGGATTTATCACTTTTAATTCCAATCAGGCTGGAGCTTACCGCATTTTAATTGATGCTAATAATGATGGCGACTATACGGATAATGTTGATTTAACGTTAAGAGGCGATGCTGTAGCCGGAGCAAATTCCATTGCATGGGATGGTAAAGATGGACTCGGAAACTTGTTAACAAATACAACAACGATTAAGGTAAACGCTGTGACACTGGCCGGAGAAGTTCACTTTCCTTTGGCGGATGCAGAGAAGAATCTGAACGGGATTCAGATTACCAGATTGAATGGCACTGGTTCGCCCAATTATACGGTATACTGGGATGATCAATTTTTGAATTTTACCGGGGATGTCGGAGCCTCATCGCCATTAACAAATCTTGATAATGGATCGGGACAATCAAGTATAACGAATGGACACAAATGGGGTACATCCGGTGGTGGCTCTGGTGCAGGTATTTTTGGAGATCAAGCAGTTATTGATACTTGGACGAATGTATTCAGTGCAGATCAAAATCTAAATGTAACTATAACAAGTCAGGTAGCGGATCTTGAAATTGTGAGCTTAGTCGGAAACCTCACCAATATTTGTGTAGGCACGGAAGTGACCTACACTTTTATCGCGAGAAATAATGGCCCGAATAATTCGGGAGATGTAACTGTTAGTTTCGTTGTTCCCACTGAGTTAACCAATTTATCTGTGGTCTCCGCCTCTGTAACTAGTGGCACTGCAACGGGGGTAGGAGGTACATTTAGTGGAACAACTTTTACAGATGTTTTAAATATGGATAATGGTGCTGTAGTTACCTACGTGGTAAAGGGAACCATTGGATCGTATCCTTCAGGTGGAAACTTAAATACATCAGCGAGAATTTTAAGAGCTGCGGATGTGACAGATCCAGACGCTACGAATGATGATACATCCCCGCCCACAGACCCTACTACGGAATGTAATGGAGCGCCTTCAGGGGTTGGATGTAATAATATTAAAAACCTCACTACAACTGTCAATGCACTGCCATCCACCGCCGCATTGGTAAGTGCTGCAACATTGACCAATTGTAACAATAGTAACTTCACTGTTCAAGCAGTAGTACCAACGACAGGAAGCGGTACATGGAGTGTGATCAGTGGTACTGCAACGATTGCTAATTTAACGAATACGACAACGAATGTTTCTGGTGTTACAGCGGGTGAAACGGTTGTACTCAGATGGACAGTGAGTAATGGAACTTGTACACCATCAACAGTAGATATCACCTTAGTGAACAATGCATTGCCATCCACCGCCGCATTGGTAAGCGCTGCAACATTGACCAATTGTAACAATAGCAACTTTACAGTTCAAGCAGTAGTGCCTACGACGGGGAGCGGTACTTGGAGTGTGATCAGTGGCACTGCAACGATTGCTAATTTGACAAATACTACAACGAATGTTTCGGGTGTAACGGCTGGACAGACAGTGGTACTCAGATGGACAGTAAGTAATGGAACTTGTACACCATCAACAGTAGATATCACCTTAGTGAACAATGCATTGCCATCCACCGCCGCATTGGTAAGCGCTGCAACATTGACCAATTGTAACAATAGCAACTTTACAGTTCAAGCAGTAGTGCCTACGACGGGGAGCGGTACTTGGAGTGTGATTAGTGGCACTGCAACGATTGCTAATTTGACAAATACTACAACGAATGTTTCGGGTGTAACGGCTGGACAGACAGTGGTACTCAGATGGACAGTGAGTAATGGAACTTGTACACCATCAACAGTGGATATCACTTTGGTGAATAATGCAGCCCCATCCACAGCTGCATTGGTAAGCGCTGCAACATTGACCAATTGTAACAATAGCAACTTTACAGTTCAAGCAGTAGTGCCTACGACAGGGAGCGGTACATGGAGTGTGATTAGTGGCACTGCAACGATCGCAAATTTGACAAGCACGACAACGAATGTTTCTGGTGTTACAGCGGGTGAAACGGTTGTACTTAGATGGACAGTGAGCAATGGTACCTGCACACCATCAACAGTAGATATCACTTTGGTGAACAATGCATCCCCATCCACAGCTGCATTGGTAAGCGCTGCAACATTGACCAATTGTAACAATAGCAACTTCACTGTTCAAGCAGTAGTACCAACGACAGGAAGTGGAGCATGGAGTGTGATTAGTGGCACTGCAACGATTGCTAATTTAACGAATACGACGACGAATGTTTCGGGTGTAACAGCCGGACAGACTGTGGTACTTAGATGGACAGTAAGCAACGGAACCTGTACACCATCAACAGTAGACATTACCCTAGTCAATAATTTAGGTCCTTCGTCTGCAACTTTAACTACAGCTGCAAGTTTAACGAATTGTAATAATGATGTATTTAATATAGGCGCAGTAACACCAACCACAGGAACAGGAGTTTGGACGGTTGTGAGTGGTACTGCTACCATTGCAAATGCAAATGCTACAAGTACATCTGTATCCAATGTTACTGCAGGAAATACAGCAGTACTTCGTTGGACGGTGAGCAGTCCGGGTTGTACTTCTAATACTGTTGATGTTACTTTAATTAACAATGCATTGCCATCCACAGCAGGATTGATAAGTCCTGCAACATTGACCAATTGTAACAACAGCAACTTTACGGTTCAAGCAGCCGTGCCTACGACAGGAAGCGGCACATGGAGTGTGATCAGTGGCACTGCATCGATCGCGAATTTGACAAGTACCACAACGAATGTTTCGGGTGTAACAGCGGGTGAAACGGTTGTACTTAGATGGACAGTGAGTAATGGTACCTGCACACCATCAACAGTAGATATCACTTTGGTGAACAATGCATCCCCATCCACAGCTGCATTGGTAAGCGCTGCAACATTGACCAATTGTAACAATAGCAACTTTGCAGTTCAAGCAGTAGTGCCTACGACGGGGAGCGGTACATGGAGTGTGATTAGTGGCACTGCAACGATCGCAAATTTGACAAGCACGACAACGAATGTTTCTGGTGTTACAGCGGGTGAAACGGTTGTACTTAGATGGACAGTGAGCAATGGTACCTGCACACCATCAACAGTAGATATCACTTTGGTGAACAATGCATCCCCATCCACAGCAGCATTGGTAAGCGCTGCAACATTGACCAATTGTAACAATAGCAGCTTTACAGTTCAAGCAGTAGTGCCTACAACAGGAAGCGGTACATGGAGTGTGATTAGTGGCACTGCAACGATCGCTAATTTAACGAATACGACAACGAATGTTTCGGGTGTAACGGCTGGACAGACAGTGGTACTCAGATGGACAGTAACCAACGGAACCTGTACACCATCAACAGTAGACATTACCCTAGTCAATAATTTAGGCCCTTCGTCTGCAACCTTAACTACAGCTGCAAGTTTAACGAATTGTAATAATGATGTATTTAATATAGGCGCAGTAACACCAACCGTGGGTACGGGAGTTTGGACGGTTGTGAGTGGTACTGCTACCATTGCAAATGCAAATGCTACAAGTACATCTGTAACAAATGTTACTGCAGGAAATACAGCAGTACTTCGTTGGACGGTGACCAGTCCAGGTTGTACTTCTAATACTGTTGATGTTACTTTAATTAACAATGCATTGCCATCCACCGCCGCATTGGTAAGCGCTGCAACATTGACCAATTGTAACAATAGCAACTTTACGGTTCAAGCAGCCGTGCCTACGACAGGAAGTGGCACATGGAGTGTGATTAGTGGTACAGCAACGATCGCCAATTTAACGAATACGACAACGAATATTTCGGGTGTAACGGCCGGACAGACTGTGGTACTCAGATGGACAGTAAGCAACGGAACCTGTACACCATCAACAGTAGACATTACCCTAGTCAATAATTTAGGTCCTTCGTCTGCAACTTTAACTACAGCTGCAAGTTTAACGAATTGTAATAATGATGTATTTAATATAGGCGCAGTAACACCAACCGCAGGAACGGGAGTCTGGACGGTTGTGAGTGGTACAGCAACTATTACAAATGCAAATGCTACAAGTACATCTGTATCCAATGTTACTGCAGGAAATACAGCAGTACTTCGTTGGACGGTGAGCAGTCCAGGTTGTACTTCTAATACTGTTGATGTTACTTTAATTAACAATGCATCACCATCCACAGCTGCATTGATAAGTCCTGCAACATTGACCAATTGTAACAATAGCAACTTTACAGTTCAGGCAGCCGTGCCTACGACAGGAAGTGGCACATGGAGTGTGATCAGCGGTACTGCAACGATCGCCAATTTAACGAATACGACAACGAATGTTTCGAGTGTAACAGCGGGTGAAACGGTTGTACTTAGATGGGCAGTGAGTAATGGAACTTGTACACCATCAACAGTGGATATCACTTTGGTGAATAATGCAGCCCCATCCACAGCTGCATTGGTAAGCGCTGCAACACTGACCAATTGTAACAATAGCAACTTTACGGTTCAAGCAGCCGTACCTACAACAGGAAGTGGAACTTGGAGTGTGATCAGTGGTACAGCAACGATCGCCAATTTAACGAATACGACAACGAATGTTTCTGGTGTAGCTTCAGGTGAAACAGTGGTACTTAGATGGACAGTGAGTAATGGAACTTGTACACCATCAATAGTGGATATTACCTTGGTGAACAATGCATTGCCATCTACAGCAGCATTGATAAGTCCTGCAACATTGACCAATTGTAATAATAGCAACTTTACAGTTCAAGCAGCAGTACCTACGACAGGAAGCGGTACATGGAGTGTGATCAGTGGCACTGCAACGATCGCTAATTTAACGAATACTACAACGAATGTTTCGGGTGTTACAGCGGGTGAAACGGTTGTACTTAGATGGACAGTGAGTAATGGAACTTGTACACCATCAACAGTGGACATCACTTTGGTGAACAATGCAACGCCATCCACCGCCGCATTGATAAGTCCTGCAACCATAACCAATTGTAATAATGGAAATTTTGCAGTTCAAGCAGTAGTGCCTACGACAGGAAGCGGTACATGGAGTGTGATTAGTGGCACTGCAACGATTGCTAATTTGACAAGCACCACAACGAATGTTTCTGGTGTAAAAGCGGGTGAAACGGTTGTACTTAGATGGACAGTAAGCAATGGTACCTGCACACCATCAACAGTAGATATCACTTTGGTGAACAATGCATTGCCATCTACAGCAGCATTGATAAGTCCTGCAACATTGACCAATTGTAACAATAGCAACTTCACTGTTCAAGCAGTAGTACCAACGACAGGAAGTGGAGCATGGAGTGTGATCAGTGGCACTGTAACGATTGCTAATTTGACGAATACTACAACGAATGTTTCGGGTGTAGCTTCAGGTGAAACGGTTGTACTTAGATGGACAGTGAGCAATGGTACCTGTACACCATCAACAGTGGACATAACTTTGGTGAACAATGCATCACCATCCACAGCAGCATTGGTAAGCGCTGCAACATTGACCAATTGTAACAACAGCAACTTTACGGTTCAAGCAGCCGTGCCTACAACAGGAAGCGGTACATGGAGTGTGATCAGTGGTACAGCAACGATTGCTAATTTAACGAATACGACAACAAATGTTTCGGGTGTAACGGCCGGACAGATAGTGGTACTCAGATGGACAGTAAGCAACGGAACCTGCACACCATCAACAGTTGATATCACTTTGATCAACAACGCTGCTCCATCTGTTGCCAATGCAGGTACTAATCAGGTCAATTGTAATAATGGTTCTTTTACCATGGCAGCTTTAACTCCTACTGTGGGTACAGGTAGTTGGAGTATCATAAGTGGATTAGCCACTATTATAAGCTCAAATCTTACTAATACATTAATTACAAGTATTCCTGTAGGAACCAGCACTACCTTACGGTGGTCTGTGAACAATGGACTTTGTCCGGCTTCAGTCGCTGACATTATTTTAACCAATGCTGAATCCGTAAATGCAGGATCGAATATTATTATTAACTGCGTTACTACTGCTAAACTTTCTCCTGCATTAAGTGGACAAGTTTGGACAACATCAATTTCAAATCCTTCTGCAGCCTCGATCAATAGTAATGGTGAAATAATCGGTCTGATTAAAAAAGGTATTTACCAGTTTACATTGGCCAATGCCAATTGTTCCGCAACTATTACTGTGACAAAAAATAATTGTCCTCCTGTTGCTTTGAATGATACACAAACAGTTAGAAATGATCAAATACTTACCGGAACCTTAAAGCCAAAAGTATCTGATCCGGATAGTGATGTTTTAACACTTTCATTAATTGTTTCACCCACTAGAGGAACAATTGTATTCAATACTGATGGTACATACACTTATACACCAACAACCGATTATGTTGGAACTGATTCTATTACTTATCGTGTATGTGATACTGACGGTCTTTGTGCTGAAGCTAAATTATATATCAACGTTACTGGCACGCCGAAACCTCCAGTAGCCATTAATGATTCACTGATCACTACCAAGAATACTCCCGTCAATGGAAACGTTTTGACCAACGATTATAATTTTGGAACAAATACGAATACAGGATTAACAGTTACAACGACACCTGTATTACCTCCTGCAAACGGAACAGTTTTATTGAATGCTGATGGTACATTCACTTATACACCTGCCCATAATTTTACCGGTCTTGATTCATTTAAATATGTAATCTGTAATGCCATTGCTTTATGTGATACTGCCACAGTATACATCAGTATCAATGAGCCCCCTTCACTTCAGCCAAAATTAGAAATTGAAAAAAGGATCGATCCTTCGAAGATTCAATATGGAACTGGGGAAACTGTTACTTACACTGTTGTTGCAAAGAGTACGGGTAATACAGCGGTTCATAATATCTCGGTACTGGATATACTTCCGGTAGCTACAAAAATTACCAACGTAAAAATCAATAATGGTAGTCCAACTGCTGGAACTGCATCTTATGAATCCATTACTAACATAATATTCTGGTCAATTCCGCTTTTGGGTGTAGGTGACTCAGCTATATTAAAGTATACATTGGTACTCGCAGATTCAGGGGTCTTGAAAAATGTAGCTACGATCTCATCTCCAATGATCCCAGGCATAAGTGATACAGCTTCATTATCTATTCTGGTTGTCAATCAGGCGGATATCAAGATATCCAAATTCCTTAGAGCACCTGCAGTCATTAGTGTGAATGATGAGATCGGATTTACAATGATTGCAGAAAATTTTGGTCCTGCTATCGGTACTGAAGTAGTAGTACAAGATAGCTTATATGCCAATCTAAGTGATCCAAGAAGTATGACGGTGAATATTGGGAAAGTGAGTTACGATCCGGTTACTCGAAAAATAACCTGGCGTATCGATACACTATTGGTTGGACAAAAAGATAGTCTAGTGATTCGTGTAAAAGTGCTATCGGGTGGACAAATCAAGAATGGCGCTACCGTTCGTGCTAAACAGTCGGATCCTGTTTCCGGCAATAATGGATCAGTAGTTTCAAATATTACAGGTGGACAAGTCTTAGTAGAAGGAAAAGAGTTTTTTATTCCTTCAGTCTTTACTCCAAATGGAGATGGTAAGAATGATAAGTTCGTCATCCTGGGGCTTAACCGCTTTCCAGGATCTGAATTAATCATATATAACAGATGGGGCAATGTAGTGTATCAATCAAAAGATTATAAAAATGATTGGACAGGGAATGGATTGAATGAAGCTACTTATTACTATACCCTGAACCTTAAAACAACATCTGGTATTCAAAAGATGGCTGGATGGGTTCAGATATTGAGATGATGTTTATGGTAACTATTGATATGAAAGTGATGAAAAGGTGTTTGTTGATTGCATATCTAGTAATGGTATGCATAATTCAGAAAGTGAATGCGCAGCAACAGATTCAGTTCAGTCAGTATGTATTTAATCCACTGACAGTGAATCCTGCTTATGCTGGCTACAGAGGAGATGTATACCTCAGTGCTGTTTTTAGAAAACAATGGGTCAACATTCCGGGTGCTCCTGAAAGTGGAGCAGTATCAGTTGATGGACTTCGTTTAAAAAACAATGAATCTGTTGGATGGGGCTTTCAGATCGCAACAGATAAGCTAGGTCCTCAGGAAGCTACAAATCTATACGCGAACTATGCCTACCGTATTCAACTTGATCATGAAGATACCAGAAGATTTTGCTTGGGATTAGGCTTTGGTGCAACCCAATATCGTATTGATGGAAGTGCATTAAAGTTCGTGGATGATAATGATCAGGCCATACCCATTCAAAGCCATACACGTATTGTTCCTGACGCCAATTTTGGCATCTTTTATTATACACCTAAATCTTATATCGGGATATCAGTAATGGATTTGCTGAGTCGATATAATGTTGATTTCGGTTATAGCTTCAATAATAACAGATATGCAACAATGACCAGATCACAGCATATTTATCTGAATGCAGGGACCATGTTTACTTTATCAGATCAGGTAAAACTCAAACCTTCTTTTATGTGGAAAGAAGATTTTAAAGGACCTAGCAATTTTGACTTTACCGTTTTTGCTTTACTTGATGAGAAACTCTGGCTCGGGGGGTCTTACAGAACAGGAATATCTATCTGGGATAAAAAATATTTAGCCAGAGATCTTGATAAACGTGATGCGTTTAGCTTGATCGCAGAAATATTCCTGACAGATAAATTACGGGTAGGCTATTCATATGATCAGATGCTGAATGGGTTGAATAATTACCAAAACGGTTCTCATGAACTTAGTATTGGTATTCGATTTACCAAACCTCAGGGAAGAACAATTAGTCCAAGATATTTTTAATGCTGCTTATTCTATGAAGTACTCTCTTTTTTTGTTGATCTTCATTTCTTACACCCTCAGCGCTCAGGAACAACCTTCCTTAGATAAAATAGCTGACAGACATTTTATAAAATATGAATACGCATTAGCAGTGCCTCTCTACGAAAGACTGCTTGATCAACGAAAAATTAAAAATGACTGGTTGTTCAAGGCTGCATTTTGCTATGAATCTATGCTGCAATATGAAAGAGCAGTTTATTGGTACCAACAGCTGTTACAAAAAGATACTATAGTAGAACCAGATCTTATTTTACATGCAGCCGACCTGATGAAAACCTTACAGAAAGCTGATACTGCTATATACTGGTACCAACAATATTTATTAAAAAGTGGTGATTCGATAAGAGCCTTGCAAAGAATACAAGGAACTGTAAAGGGTATCGAATGGATGAATCATCCTACCCGGCATGAAATCATGAATAAGATCGATATTAATACAAACTTATCTGATTGGGGAAGCTCTTTATATAAAGATGAGTTGATCTATGTTTCAGAACAAAAAAGAAAGATCAATGGAGCCTATGCAAACAATAATAGGATCTATAGCTGGAATGATAACCCTTATCTCAGTTTGCAAGTCACCAATCGATTGAAGCAAGGTGCGCTGATTCATGAGATCATTCAAAAAATGAATGATTATGATTATCATGTCGGACCTGTTGCATTCACAAAAAATCTCGACACACTTTATTACACAAGAACATATAGAAAAGCAAATGATCATTTTCAAAAACCATTTAAGAGATTCAGGATAGCAACAAGACACCTTGAAATATTATACATTTTCAAAACAGGCGTAAATACCTGGAGTAAACCCAAAGAATTGATCAGTGGTAAAGGGACACAGTTTAGTATAGGTCATGCCACTTTATCACAAAATGGAGACGTATTATATTTTGCTTCTGATATGCCGGGTGGATACGGGAAAACAGATATTTGGTATTGTGAAAAAGAAGCGAATGGTAATTGGAGTGCTCCTAAAAATTGTGGCGCCTTGATCAATACGCCAGACGAAGAAGCTTTTCCTGTCATTGATCCAAATTCCGGGGACATTTACTTTGCCAGCACGGGTCATATAGGAATGGGGGGGTATGATATATTTCAATCCTCTGGTTCTCGTAGCACATGGAGTCATTCCGAAAATCTTCTTTATCCGATCAATAGCACATATGATGATTTCTATTTCGTAGTAAAGAATCAGTATGAGATGTACTTGTCTTCCAACAGACCGGATGGCAAGGGATCAGACGATATTTATGCCGTTCTGCTTCCAATACCCAAACAAGATAAGCAGGCAATATTACCTAAACCCACAACACTCGTTATCAGAACTAAAGTATTGAATCGACAAACCCAAGAACCAATTTCATCATCACTGGTGCAAATGACGAATTTGCTGGAAAATAGCAAGGTAGATCATGAAACAAATGAAGACGGACTGACATATCATGTTGTGCCTTGTAATAGTCACTATCGCGTAAAGGCCAGTAAAACTTTTTATGAATCTGATAGTTCCGGATTGATTTTTCCGGATTGCTCGAAAATAGATACCATGGATGTTCTTCTTTATCTCAATCCTTTTACTCCAAAAATTGATACACCTAAAATTGTAGGTCCTGCTAAAAGAGTATCCAGGTTTAAAGTAGGGGATACATTCGTATTAAATGATCTGTATTATGATCTGGATAAGTACAATATCAGAGCTGACGCGGCTAAAATATTGGATAGTTTAGTTACGATTCTCAATACTTATCCTGAGATTGATATTGAATTATCTTCTCATACAGACAGTAGGGCCAGTGATGCATACAATGATAAATTATCCCAGAATAGAGCTATTTCTGCAGTTAATTATCTCATTAAACATGGTATTGACAAAAAACGATTACAGGCACGTGGTTATGGCGAAAAAAGACTTAGAAACCATTGCGCAGATGGTGTTAAATGTTCTGAAGCCTTACACCAATTGAACAGAAGAACTGAGGTGCGGGTGACAAATGTGAGGGCGCTTGACTAAAATGACCTTTTATATATTTCATTTGTATTCTCTAATTCCCCTTAGTAATTTAAGGGGCTATTCACCAATTGCTTATCAGAAAACAAACCATATGAAAAACAAGAGTTCGGGTATCCATAAGATACTCTCATTATTCGTGCTCTTATGCACAGGAAGTACCTTATTGGCTCAGGGAACGATGTTACTACGTCAACCCAATGCCAGTAAAGATCATATCGTCTTTGTTCATGCAGATGATATTTGGGTTGCCAATATTAACGGTGGTGATGCCCGTAGATTAACATCTGCTATTGGAACAGAATTAAATCCCAAAATTAGTCCCGATGGTAAATGGGTGGCCTTTACAGGTCAGTATGATGGAAACTTTGATGTTTATGTTGTATCCATTGATGGTGGTGAACCCAAAAGAATGACATGGCACCCCGGTGCTGATGTAGTTCATGGTTGGTTACCTGATGGAAGTGGCATTTATTTTACTTCAGGAAGGGAAGGATACCCAACGGTGAATACAAAATTCTTTATTGTCAATATCAAAGGAGGTACACCTACTGCAATGCCTTTGCCTTTTGGCTTTTCCGGAACTCTGTCTCCCGATGGCCAGACCATGGCATTCTTACCTTATAGCTTATGGGATCCTGAATGGAGAAATTATCGTGGTGGACAGGCGCAGCCTATCTGGTTATTCAATATGAAAACCTTTGAAACCATTAAAACCAAACAAGGTGATAAAGAAAGACATAGCAGTCCCACCTGGAACAATGGTATTTTATATTTCTTATCTGAACAAGACTATATTAATAATGTATGGTCTTATGATCCAAAGACAAAAGTGCAAAAGCAAATCACGTTCCATAAAGATTTTGATATCAAGAATGTTTCAGCCGCT
Source organism: Sediminibacterium sp. KACHI17 (assembly GCF_040362915.1). Lineage (NCBI taxonomy): Bacteria > Pseudomonadati > Bacteroidota > Chitinophagia > Chitinophagales > Chitinophagaceae > Sediminibacterium > Sediminibacterium longum. The sequence continues at coordinate 43,718 of NZ_AP029612.1, forward strand.
AATAACAAATTGATCTATGAGCAGGGAGGTTATTTGCATAGCTACGATATCACTACACAAAAAACACAAAAGCTGGAAATACATGTCAAAGGTGATTTGAATTGGGGACGTGCACGTTGGAATAACCTGACCGGTGCTAATTTGATCAACGCTAGTTTATCTCCAACAGGAAAACGTGCATTATTTGAAAGTAGGGGTGAGATATTCACTGTTCCGAAGGAAAATGGCGATTGGAGAAATATCACAAACTCAACAGGAGCTGCAGACAGAGCTCCAGTTTGGTCGCCTGATGGACAAAAGATCGCGTGGTTTTCTGATGCAAGTGGTGAATATCAGTTAATGGTAAAAGATCAATTTGGGTTACAGGAGGCGCAAGCTTTTCCTATTCCTAATAAGAAGTTTTATTTCACACCAGCTTGGTCGCCGGATAGTAAATACATCGCATTTACAGATACGGATTATAATATCTGGTATATGGATGTGAAAACAGGTGCCATCAAAAAAGTGGATACAGATCGTTATGCGCATCCCAATAGAACCATGAAACCTGTTTGGTCGCCGGATAGTAAATGGATTGCTTATGTACAAATACAAAACAATCAGTTCAAAGCTGTGAAAGTGTATAATCTGGAAACGGGTGTTAGTAAGCAAATCACAAATGGATTATCCGATGCTATTGATCCGCAGTGGGATGAAAGCGGAAAATATTTATACTTTTTGGCTAGCACAGATTTTGGTTTAGCAACCGGTTGGTTGGATATGAGTAATTATAACTATCCTGTTACACGCGCACTGTATATCGCAGTACTTAGTAAAGATGTGCCATCTCCATTCGAACCAAAAAGTGATGATGAGCCCGTTAAGAATCCTGCCGATACTGCTGCCAAGCAAACCAAACCTGCTACTGCATCAAAAGGGGTACAGGTTAAAATTGATTTTGAAGGCTTAGATCAACGCATCATCGCAGCGAACATACCGATGCGTGATTATACCGGATTGATTGCAGGCCCGGATGGTACCGTTTTCTATTTGGAAAGTGTTCCTAATCAGCCGGGTCTTGTTTTGAACCGATACAGTACTAAAGATCAGAAAACAACCGAGTTCGCAAGATCTGTCAATGCTGCAACGACGAGTGAAGACCGCAAAAATTTATTGTATCGCTCAGGACCAGGTTGGTATATCGTTGGTACCGCTGTAGCACCTCGTCCGGGGGAAGGTCGCTTAGCAACAGATGGAATGAAAGTGTATGTAGATCCGGGTAAAGAAGCTGAGCAGATCTACAAAGAGGGCTGGCGTTTACAAAGAGACTTTCTCTACGTGGATAACGTACATGGTGCTCCATGGGATAAGATCTATGATTGGTACAAACCTTGGGTAAAACATGTGAAACACAGATCAGATTTGAATTATATCATTGATATCATCAGTGGAGAAGTCGCTGTCGGACATTCTTATGTGAATGGTGGAGACTTCCCCGATGTACCTACAATTCCGGGTGGATTATTAGGAGCGGATTATCAAGTCGAAAATGGCTATTTCAAAATCAAGAAAATATATACCGGTGAAAATTGGAACCCTGAATTAAGATCACCATTAAGTGGTCCGGGGATCAATGTAAAAGCAGGAGATTATTTATTGGAAGTGAATGGACAAAAACTAGATGCGTCCATGAATCTGTATAGCTTGTTTGAGGGTACGGCAAATAGACAAATCAAGATTCGAGTGAACAGTAAACCTACTTGGGAAGGCTCACAATTGATTACAGTAGTTCCTATAGCCAATGAAGGTGCACTTCGCTCGAGAGATTGGGTAGAGGGAAATCGTAGAAAAGTGGATGAGCTTTCAGGTGGAAAATTGGCTTATGTATATGTACCCAATACAGGTGATCCTGGATATACTTCATTCAATCGTTATTATTTTTCACAACAAGATAAACAAGGTGCGATCATTGATGAAAGAAACAACGGAGGTGGATCTGCAGCTGACTATATGATCGATGTGATGAGTAGAAAGTTGCAAGGATATTTCAATAATAGGGTAGAAGGACATCGCGTGTCTACAACTCCGATGGCTGGTATCTGGGGACCTAAAGTGATGATCATTAATGAGAATGCTGGTTCAGGCGGTGACCTGTTACCTTATATGTTCAGAAAAATGAAATTAGGACCATTAGTGGGTACAAGAACATGGGGAGGATTGGTTGGTACTTGGGATACGCCACCATTTATTGATGGAGGAAGAATGGTAGCACCCAGAGGTGGCTTTTTTGATACTGATGGGAAATGGGCCGTGGAAGCTGAAGGAGTAGCCCCGGATATTGAAGTATTCCATGATCCAAAAGCGATCATTGAAGGTCGTGATCCGCAACTGGAGCGAGCTGTACAAGAAGCTTTACGTTTGATGCCTACACAAGGAATTGAACTAAAGAAAGAACCATCTCCACCCATTCGATCATTCCGTCCGAAGAATTAGATATCGTTATTAATATCATTCATACATCGCCTGTTCAACAAGAACAGGCGATTTTTTTAAACAACGGTAGTGTATTTATATGTGTCGATATTGGTTATTGATTTAATAGTTGAAGTGACAGTATGATGGACGGATAACTTTGTTCATAGGTTTTTACAGATGCATCTGTGTATATAAAGAATGTAGTATGCGATTCGATTTACTTTACCAGATTCATGATCAAAATCTTTCCTGATGATACTTACTTAAGCTTAAAATTGAATAACATGCAATCAGATCAGGTATTCACCAAGCGTCAGCTTCAGACTATCAATAGACACGCCACTGAACTCTTACAGGCATTTGATCAACTGATGAAAGAGCATGGATTATCAGATTTTGTGATCACGAGTATCCATCTTACTACAAGAGAAAACCCGACCGGTGATCAGATTTTGCCTTTTTGTAGTATCGGCGAGGAACCGGCCGCTGTTTGTGACCAATGGGGCACTTGTTCCGTTACTTGTATTAAACCCTGATAGGTATTCTCATCCTTTAGCGTAGTATTTTTATTTTTATCCCTTACATTGCGGTTGCCAAAAACGACTGCCATGTTAAGAAGAAAATTTATTGCACAGACCGGATTAACGGCTGCTGCCATGACTGCATTTCCCTCTATTGCGATACAGGCCACAACGCCCGCAGAAAAAGTTCGCCTTGCTATTATTGGTACAGGTTTGCGTGGACAGAATCACCTCGATTTGATTTTACGCAGGGCAGATACAGATCTTGTTGCTATCTGCGATATCAATGATAAAATGTTAGAGTCAGCAAAGTCAATGATCTCAAAGAGTGGAAAGCCAATGCCTAAAATATTTACAGGAGATGCTTATGCATGGCAGAAAATGATCACAACACATCAGCTCGATGGAATCATTATTGCTACCCCTTGGGAATGGCATAAAGAAATGATCATTGGTTCGATACAGGCAGGTATTAAGTATATCGGTTCTGAAGTAATGATCGGGATCAGTTTAGAAGATCACTGGGAAGTTGTGCGTGCAGCTGAATCTGCGAAAGCAAATGTTATGATGCTGGAAAATGTTTGCTATAGAAGAGATGTTATGGCGGTACTGAATATGGTACGACAAAATTTATTCGGTGAGTTGATCCATTTACAAGGAGGCTATCAGCATGATCTTCGTGAAGTGAAATTCAATGACGGGGTTCATCCTTATGGTCATGGTGTAGAATTTGGGGAGAAAGGATTTTCTGAAGCTGTATGGCGTACAGCACATTCAGTGAATAGAAATGGAGATCTATATCCAACCCATGGTATCGGTCCGGTTGCACATTATATCAATATCAATCGCGGGAATCGCTTCATTTCTTTGTCTTCTTTTGCTTCTAAAGCGAGAGGGTTACATAATCATATCGTAAAAAATGGCGGTGAGAATCATCCAAACGCAAAAGTGAAATTTAAGTTGGGAGATGTGGTTACCACCAATATTCTTTGTGCCAATGGCGAAACCATATTATTACAACATGATACAAACTTGCCCAGACCCTATTCTTTAGGATTTCGGGTGCAGGGAACAGAAGGTATTTGGATGGATGTTAACAAAGGCATTTATCTGGAAGGAAAATCTGCTAAAGCACACCAATGGGATAATAGCAAAGAGTGGCTCGATAAATACGATCATCCGTTATGGAAAAGATGGAGTAAAGAAACAGATGGTGCCGGACATGGCGGTATGGATTTTTTTGTGATCCACTCATTTGTTGAGTCGATCAAAAGAAAACAACCAACTCCTATGGATGTCTATGATGCAGCCTCTTGGAGCGCTATTACACCATTAAGCGAACAGTCGATCGATTTGGGTAACCAAACCATTCCTTTTCCGGACTTCACAGGTGGACAATGGATGTATCGTAAACCTGTATTTGCTTTGAATGATGAATTCTGATGAAAGATCATGACAAATATTGCACCTCCCATATCGGTTTTAGAAGCATATGGTTTACATGAAAAACCTGTTGATATCATCACTATCAGTAATGGGTTGATCAATCATACCTGGAAACTAAGTCTCGGCGATCGTGCATGGATCCTTCAAAGAATCAATACTGCTGTTTTTAAAACGCCTCAGTTCATTCAGCAAAATATAGAGCGATTAGGTGCTTTTATCCAGTCTGTTCATCCTCAGTACCTATTCACAATGCCGCTACCGGCAAAGGGTGGTACTACCATGGTGCAGATAAAAGAAGAGTTTTATCGATTGTTTTCCTATATACCTGATTCAAAAACAATCACAGTAGTTGAAACGGCCCGGCAAGCAGAAGCTGCGGCATTTCAGTTTGGTAACTTTACCCGACAATTCGCGGATTTTGATTGTTCAAACCTTTATATAACCATTAAGGGATTTCATGATCTTTCTTTTCGATATGAACAATTTCAACAGTCGCTTCAACATGGATTAGCTGATCGTATCGTGCAAGCTGGTGCATGGATCACTCAATTACAATCATTGTCATCCATTGAGCAGACCTATAAGAATATGCTCAGTGATACAGACTATAAGATCAGGGTCACACATCATGATACCAAGATCAGTAATATTTTATTTGATCTTACAGATAATGGTCTATGTGTAATTGATTTGGATACCGTTATGCCTGGTTATTTTTTCAGTGATCTGGGTGATATGTTCAGAACCTATCTTTCTCCCGTAAATGAAGAAGAACAAGACTTGAGTTTGATTCAGGTGCGTAGCGATATATATAAAGCCATTGTAAATGGATATGCAAAAGGCATGGGAGATATACTTACAGAAAAAGAGCGGCACTCTTTTTTTGATGCAGGTGCTATCATGATCTACATGCAGGCACTACGATTTATGACAGACTTCTTAAACGGCGATCTTTATTATCAGATACAATACCCTGCACACAATTTCGAGCGTGCCAAGAATCAGATAACTTTATTGCAAGACTATTTGCAGAAGAAAGATGAATTACAACCCTAGCATCAGTTTTTTTTATAAGGGTATACAAACCGCTGCCTTGATCATGCCAGCTTCAGGAGTATCTACCAGAATACGGGCTTTTTGTCCATATACACTGTAGATGCGTTTTCTGATCTCACTCAGATGCTCATTTTCCATTTCCAGATAGTTGGATAAATTTCCTGAGCTGATAACGCCAAAACAATGCAGGTCCTCTTTGTATTCAGAATAAATATCAATACTACCTGTCTTGATCTGATCATCAAAACCATGCCGGATCGCTTTTTCTACAAGGTTTTGGATCACCATGGCAGGCACAGGCTGGTCTAATGTATCTTCTTCAATATCGTATTGAACAAATAATTGATCTGCAAACCGAATCTGCTCCAATGCGATATAGTCTTTGATGATCGATAATTCTTTTTCGAATAGCGTTTTTTCTGCTTTGTCTACCTGAATGCTATTACGTAGAATATTACTCAACATCGTGATGGCCTTTCTAGCTCTCACCGGATCATCTGTAACAAGTGAACGGATACTATTCAAACTGTTGAATAAAAATTCAGGATTGATATGCGATTTTAAAGTAGTGATCTCCAGTTCACTTAATAGGTTTTCGAGTTTAGCCTGTTCAATATTCTGTTCTCTGGTTTTTTGTACATAGTGATAAGTGAAGTATAAAAGATTCCAGATCAGCACAAAGTGGAAATATGAAAAAGCAAATCGGATCGCTATATTTAAAAATGAGAATCCTGAGAGATTAAACGATTGAATATCCAGCCATGATTCTGTAGCTACAATACAGACGCCGATAAAAAATGAAAATACTAGGGAAAGAACGGTTAGCGAAAATATCTGTTTTTGTAAACTGAGTTTTAGGATCCTCAATCGCTGAATCACCATGCGCATGATATGCGTGAGCCAAAACCCGATAAAAACATGTGTAAGTAATTGTTCAAAAAAATAGGGTTGAGGAGCAGCGCGTATGGATAAATAAAAGAAAATATAGATCAAGCAGTAGAGTGACCAGCCTGCTGTTTGGAAGATCCAATAAGTTCTTTGATGTTTATTCATATGGGACTAAGATATTAAATATGTGCATATTCACTCAGGTTATATAGATGTTCGGACCAATACCGGTTAAATCGGGTAAATGATCTATTCATAGATTATTCTCCTCATCTTCAGTAATAATCTATAAATTCCACGTTCATAAATACCTGTTATGATCAAAAAAATCACTACCGGATTAACAGCTATACTGTTAATCAATACTGTTGTCATTGCACAGGCAAAACAAGAGTGGAATACAATTTTCAAAGCCATTAATGATGAAGTACAACAAAGTTCAAAAGCATATAGTACTTTAAAAGAAGCTACCGAAACCATCGGGCATCGTCTTACAGGCTCCAAAAATGGAGAGAAAGCCGAGGCATATGCATATAACCTACTGAAATCATATGGTTTTAAAGATGTGAAGTATCAGCCTTTTGAAGTAGAAAGCTGGAGTAGAGGAACCCTATCTATTCAGATCGGTACGGATCGATCTTCTTTAAAAGAAGTAAAATCTGTTTCCTTGGCTCATTCACCCGTAGCAGCCGATGTTACGCTGGAAGTAGCTGATATGGGCAATGGATTAGAAGAAGATTATTTGGCAAATCCCGGTAAAGTAACGGGAAAGATCGCGCTTGTTTATTTAGGTGTGTTGCCAGGCTCTAAACAAGGTACCAGAAGTTTGCATCGCTCTGAAAAAACAGCATTGGCTACCAAATATGGTGCGAAAGGAATCATCATCATCAATACCGCTGATGGGGGAATTCTGTTAACGGGTACAGCATCTGTTACAGGTAAATTGATTCCTATTCCGGCAGTTTGTATTGGTAAAGAGGATGGAATGGCTTTCAAAGCTGAAGTAGCAAAAGCGACGCATTATGCTCATATCAAAATGACCAATTTCTCGGGCATGATCAAAGCCAGGAATGTGATCGCTACCATAAAAGGTAAAACACTCCCTAATGAAAAGATCGTAGTTGGTGGGCACTTAGATAGCTGGGATCTGGCAACAGGTGCTATCGATAACGGTATCGGATCTTTCTCTGTATTAGACATGGCTCGCACCTTCAAAGTGCTAAAACTACAACCACAAAGAACCATTGAGTTCGTTATGTTCATGGGAGAAGAAGAAGGATTATTAGGATCAAAAGCTTATGTAGAACAAGCCATTAAGAACAAAACGATCGATCAGTTGCGTTATATGCTGAATTATGATATGACCAATGACCCTAAGGGATATTCAACCACTGCAGAAGAAAGCAAAGAATTGTTTCAGTCGATCGGTGCCATTGCAAAAAGTATTGATACCAGTTTTACCAATTTATTCAGAAGTGGTGCTGGACTACACAGCGATCATCAGCCGTTCATGTTACATGGAGTACCTACAGGCGGAGCGGCAGGGGGCAGGTTACCCAATAATGCCGGACCTTGTTATCACGCAGATTGTGATGACTTTAAATTAGTAGATCCACAAGGAATGAAAAACACAGTACGATTCAATGCCATGTTATTATATGGTATTGCAGATGCTGATATCATTAAAGCCAAACATTTCACTGACGCCGAAACCAGAGAATTTCTATTAAAGAATAATCTGAAAGAACCACTGAAAATTGCGGGTGAATGGCGTTGGGAGGACTAAAGAATATTGAATAATCAATGATGAATGATCAATGTGAAATCAAGCCAACATTGATCATTCATTATTTAGTATTGATTATTTTCTTCAGCGTTTCCAGTTTTCCATCAATTTTAGTTGCGTCATACTGTAGTCCGAGTATCTCTGCGATCAATGGATATACATGGATATTTTCAAATCCTTGTATTTGTAAACCTTTTTTAAATGCTGGCCCCCAAGCCTGAAAACTTGCACGCATATCCGGATAATGAGGATCAAAGCCATGTTTACCCGGACCGGTAGGTCGTCCACCCCGATTAAAAACTTTGGGTAATCGTGCTAAAAGAATGATGTCGCCAATTCTGTTATAGCGATCATCATCCGTGCTATAATGCAAACTGGCAGGCATTGTGCTTTTTAGGTACACATCATAATCTACCGCATTCTTTTTTAAGTTCTCATAAAAAGGTAGGATCGAATTTTTGTCTTTCGCATACAATTGTAATACCGCACTCCCTGAATTGATCGTAAACAATGCAGTATCGATGGTAGGATAAGGAATGGTATTTTGCTGATCTACTTTAGCCATACCATGATCTGCCACAAAAACAAAATTCACAGGTAGTCCGGATGCTGCTGCAACTTTCTGAAGTTTGCCAATACTTTCATCTACAAACTGAACAGCTTCTGCTGTTTCTTTACTATCCGGCCCAAAGCTATGCGCCGCATGATCTACTTCGGGGAAATAGAAACTAATAAAATGAGGTCTTTTATCTCTTGGTAAAGCAAGCCACTCTTTTACTGTTTCAATTCTTTGATCAATACTGATCTTTTCATTATAGAAATAATGGTAGGTGGGTGGTAATTGTTGAATCGGGGCTTCAGAAGCAACCCAATAAAAGCTGGCAGCGATCATTTGTTGTTGCTCAGCCAAAACCCATAATGGTGTTCCGCCATACCAATAGGGGTCAGCTACCATTTTCTTATCCTGCATGCCATAAGTCTGTTGACGCTTGCGGTCATAAAAACTATTATCTACAAGACCATGATGTGCGGGATATAAGCCTGTTACGATCGTATAATGGTTGGGAAATGTAAGAGAGGGAAATGAAGGCTGCATATAATCAGCAACAACTCCTTGTTCACCTAAAGCAATCAGATTTTTTGCCTGATACTTTTTTGCAAAATCACTTCTGAAACCATCTGCAGAGATCAGGATCACATATGGTTTGTCTTGTTGGTGAATGGCATTTTGTCGGCCCGGCATGATTTGCTGTGTCGTATCCTGAGAGAAAGATCGTATCACGCAAAGCATTAACAGAAGAGAGATTGTCTTTTTCATCATGTCTGAAGGTTGAACGACAAAGCTAATCAGATAATGGGTAAAGTCTGTGTGACTTTACTGTCAATTCTTAGCCCATTTATTTTGTACAAATATTGATATACAGATCGTTAAGATCGCAGCAATGATCCCGCCTGCTACATCTATCGGAAAATGTTGTGCCAGATAAATACGAGAGTAGCCCGCCAGTATCGCATAGCACAGCCCTACAGGCAAGATCCATTTTCTAGGAATCAATACAGTGGCCAGTAAAAATATGGTGAAGGCGGTAGTGGTATGTCCGGATGGAAAACTATTCAAACTGTGTAGTTCCACCCCGTTGACACTATGGAATAATGAATGATCTGAGATAGCCAAAGAGGGGCGAGGGCTTCCTTTGAAAAAAATATTTTTACTCAATTGCGAAAAAAGAGTCGAAAAAACAATGGAACTGAGTACGAGTAAAAATTGGTCTCTTTTAAAGAAAATAATCAGTAAAGTGATCGGTACCCATACAGCGCCATCAGCTGTATGAGTCCAGTACCTGAAAAAATGATCTGCAATAGTCCCAAGATCATTGTTCAGCAATAAAAAAGCGTTTTCCTTTCCTAGCTGATATGAAAGCACAAAAAGTACGATCCCTAAAACAAGTGAAATCAAGATAGCTCTCTTTGTTAATTGCGTCATAGATCAAAGCTAAGAAAAGGAAAACGCTTTTGCATCAACGCGGATCAGACAATTCCTGCCAATTCGAGACTTTTCCTTTTGAGTTTGATGATATCCAAATTGTCTATGATAGGATCGGTAGATAAAATGAGTGAAGTATTATTTTCCTTCCACCAGCTATTTTCGGTGAGTTTGCTGACATGTAATACGCCAACAAGATATTTTCGTTCAGCATCAGCATGCCATTCTTCGATCCATTCAAAATCTTCTTTGGGAATATACTTCCAGTCATCAAAACTTACATACACTTTTAAGTAATACTCATTTGTTAATGTATGTGGTTGATGATGGTATAGTTTTTTGTATTCATATCTGTAATTGTATCTCAGTGCAGAAATATCACTCAATACTGCAGAAGCTGTTGGGAAGCTACCTGCACCTTTGCCATAAAAAAATTGTTTATCAGCAAATCCGCTTTCGATAACGACTCCATTGTATTCATTTTTTACAAAGGATAATGGATCATCTTGTCTTACAAACTGGGGCAATACAAAAGCAGCCACTGAGCCATTTTTCAGTTTTTTTGCCTGTGCAATTAATTTAATATCATAGTGTTTCTCTTTTGCAACCAATGCATCACTTAACTGAATATTCTGGATACCACTAAAAAGCAATTCTTCCGGAGAGGTTATGATACCATAGGCATGGTTCAATAGGATGACCCATTTATTCAAAGCATCATATCCCTCAACATCCAATTTGGGATTGCTCTCTGCAAACCCAAGTTGCTGAGCCAATAACAAAGCCGATTGAAAATCGAGTTTGTCTTCAAACATTTTAGTAAGGATGAAATTGGTGGATCCATTAACGATCGCTTTAATAGAATGCAGCAGGTCGTTATCATAATATTCTTCAAGATTTCTGATCACAGGAATCGATGCGCAGGCTGAGGATTCATATAAAAATGGTAATCCGGTTGCTTCCTGTAATTGTAATAAGGCAGAAAGATTCTCTGCAATCATTTTCTTACTAGCACTCACCACCGCTTTTCCATTCGTAAGGGCTGTTGAAACGATTTCAAATGCTGCAACTGCGTCATCGATCACTTCTACGATCACATTGATCTCAGGATCATTTAACAATACTGTGCGATCAGTTGTAAAAAGAGAAGATGGAGCATCTCTCTTTTTTTCAGGATTGCGGATACATACTTTTTTAATTGATGCTTTTAATGATGGAGTTTTTTGTAAAACCTTATAAAGACCTTCGCCTACTACACCAAATCCAAATAATCCAATCGTTAATTGCTTGTGAGCTTCCATAGTTTATTATGCTGTTAATGTGAATGAGAATTTATGATTGCGTGATATTATTTTTTGAAAAGTTTGATCCAGGTCCTGAATCAGATCTTCTGTTTCTTCTAAACCGATCGACAAACGAATCAAACTGTCGGATACTCCCGCAGCCCTTCTTTTATCAGCAGGTATTGACTTGTGGGTCATATTGGCGGGATGTGAAATGAGACTTTTAATACCCCCAAGGCTTTCTGCTAACTTGAATAATTGTGTTTGTGTTACAAAATCAATAGCGGCTTGTTCAGTATCCTCTTTCAATGAAAATGAAACGATGCCACCAAAACCTTTTGCTTGCTTTTTTGCAACGTCATGATTCGGATGGGAGGTTAATCCGGGATAATACACTTTGTCTACCGCAGGATGTTGTTCCAAAAATTTTGCTACTTCTAATGCTGAGGCACAATGCTGGCGGATGCGTAAATGCAAGGTTTCAATGCCACGGATCACCAGCCAGCTATCAAAAGGGCCCAAGACCGCACCACAAGCATTTTGAAGGTATTTCAATTTGTCGCCGATCAGTTTATCCTTTGCTACCACAATACCGGCGATCAGATCGCTATGCCCCCCAAGATATTTGGTAGCGCTATGTATTACAATATCAGCTCCCAATGAAAGAGGCTGTTGTAAGGCGGGTGAAGCAAAAGTATTATCCACGCAAAGTAAACAGGCATTGGCTTTTGCGATTTGTGCTATGGCAGCAATATCAGATATTTTAAGAGTTGGATTGGTAGGGGTTTCCAACCAGATCAGTTTAGTCTTAGGCGTAATAGCATCCACTACTTTCGCAATATCTGTGGTATCAACATAATGAACCTTGATTCCAAACTGTTCGTACACATTGTTGAACAAACGAAATGCACCACCATAGATATCATCTACTGCTACTATTTCATCACCTGTTTTAAGCAATTTGATCACAGTATCAATGGCTGCTAATCCGCTGGCAAAAGCCAATCCGGTCTGTCCATTTTCAAGTGTAGCGATCAACGATTCTAAAGTCGCACGTGTTGGATTTCCACTTCTTGCATAATCATATCCTTTGTTGACACCAGGTGCATCCTGCACAAAAGTGGAAGTTTGATAAATCGGTACTGAGATGGCGCCGGTTTGCGGGTCAACAGGAATGCTGTGAATGAGTTGTGTTGCGTTGCTCATGTTAAACAGTTTTGTTCCTTTCTTTCGAAAGGGTGAATGATGTTGTTAAAAATGTCTTTGTGCAACTGATCGAGAAGGAGTGGACTTAACAGCGGAGCAATAAAAAAGCTCATCTGTTAAGTCAGATGAGCTTGAAATATGTAGAACGGCGAACCGTTATGAATCAAACTTTACTCTGACTTATCTTCTTCCGTTGTACCAACGGAATCGGATTTGGCACCTTCATATCAACGAGTGGTGATATGGGTTGCCAAGGCTTCATCGGGCCAATTCCCTCTGCCTTTCTTGATAAGTTGTTGTTTAAAGAACTAATGCAAATGTATAAGCAGCTTTGTCAAATTACCAAATTCTGATTCGAAAAAAAATATTAAATCGCCAGAACCCTTTACAGCAAAGGGTTTTAATTTTAAAAATTTTCCCTAACAACTGTTCGGTTTCAACTTTATGGCTCATCAGATGTTCTTATCTTTACTTATCATCATGGCAAAAAAGATCAGTAAGGAAGCAGTCGTTGAATCTGTTCAACACCAGGAAGAAACCATCTCCGTTTTCGGAGCACGCGAACATAATTTAAAGAATATCGATATCACCATTCCTAAAAACAAATTGGTTGTTTTTACGGGAGTCAGTGGTAGTGGTAAGTCTTCTCTCGCATTTGATACCATCTACAATGAAGGCCAACGCAGGTACATGGAAAGCTTTAGCGCCTATGCACGTCAATTCATGGGTGATATGGAGCGGCCGGATGTAGATAAGATCACCGGATTATCACCGGTAATATCTATTGAACAAAAAACCACTAATAAGAATCCAAGATCTACTGTTGGTACCGTTACTGAAGTGTATGACTTTTTGCGACTTTTATTTGCAAGAATTGGTGAAGCGTATAGTTATAATACCGGTAAGAAGATGGTCAAATTCAGCGAAGAAGAGATCGTCGAAAATATCTTTCAAAAATACAAACAGAAAAAAATCACATTGCTTGCACCACTCATTCGTGGACGCAAAGGGCATTACCGTGAACTCTTTGAAGATATTCGGAAAAAAGGATTCCTGAAAGTTCGGGTAGATGGTGAGATCATTGATCTTACACCGAAACTGCAAGTTGATCGATATAAGATACATGATATTGAAGTGGTAATAGACCGGTTACAGGTAACACCCGATATGAAAGTTAGGTTGAGCCAGAGTGTTCAGCAGACTTTGCGTATGGGTAAGGATCTGATGTTCTTATTGGTGAATGATACACAAAAGACCGTTCAGTATTCTAAGCAACTGATGTGTGAAGAAACAGGTATCAGTTATGAAGAGCCTTCGCCCAATGCATTCTCTTTTAACTCACCGTACGGTGCATGCCCTGTGTGCAAAGGACTAGGTAATGTATATTCTGTCAGCATGGAAGCGGTATTGCCTGATCGTTCACTCTCCATCAAGGAAGGAGGTATAGCACCCTTGGGGGAACAACGTGATGCTTATATGTTTCGGAATGTAGAAACCCTTGCTAAAAAAAATAAGATCAGCTTAGATAAACCGATCAAAGACCTTCCTGAAAAATCGCTCAATATTTTATTGTTTGGTAATCCTGATGGGATCACGGAAGAGATCATAGATATGGATGAGGTGTCGACCGGAATGCCTTATGACGGAGTATTTGAAGGGATCATACCCATGTTGAAGCGATGGTTTACCGGAACCAGTAGTAGCGAAGCCTTACGAGAATGGGTAGAGCAATTCATGGAATTGAAAACCTGTAATGAATGTAATGGTGCCCGTTTGAAAAAAGAGAGTCTTTGGTTCAAGGTCAATGAGAAGAATATCGCAGAACTCAGTCATCTTAACTTGGATAAACTCTATCAGTGGTTTACAGATATTGAAAAGCGATTGGATGCCAAACAAAATGTAATCGCAAAAGATATTCTGAAAGAGATCAGAGAAAGACTTCAGTTCTTACTGGATGTAGGACTCACTTATCTGTCACTGAATCGTCCATCCAGAACATTGAGTGGTGGCGAATCTCAGCGAATTCGCTTGGCTACACAGATTGGTTCTCAGTTACAGGGTATTACTTATATATTGGATGAGCCTTCAATTGGATTACACCAACGAGATAATCATCAATTGATCAAAGCACTTCAAAATTTGAGGGATATCGGTAATACCGTTTTGGTGGTAGAACATGATAAAGATATTATGTTGGCTGCTGATCATTTGGTAGATATTGGTCCACGAGCCGGTAGTTATGGCGGACAAATTGTTGCTGCCGGTACTCCTCACGAAGTATTAAAAAGTGCTTCCGAAACCGCTTTATACTTAAATGGTAAAAAAAGTATTGAAGTGCCTTTGGAAAGAAGAGCAGGAAACGGAAAAATATTGGAGTTGAAAGGTGCTTCAGGTAATAATCTGAAACAAGTAAGCGTAAAATTCCCATTGGGTAAACTCATTGTCGTGAGTGGTGTAAGTGGAAGTGGGAAGTCTACGCTTATTAATGAGACTTTATATCCATTGCTGTCTAAGCATTGTTACAATAGCAGGGTAACTCCTATGGAGTTTAAAAGCATCAAAGGTTTAGAACATATTGATAAAGTCATTGAGATCGATCAATCACCCATTGGAAGAACGCCAAGGAGTAATCCTGCCACTTATTGTGGATTTTTTACTGAGATCAGAACACTCTTTGCTTCAGTTCCGGAAGCAAAGATCAGGGGATATAATGCAGGCCGTTTCTCTTTCAATGTAAAGGGAGGTCGCTGTGATATGTGTGAAGGTGGAGGTATGCGTGTGATCGAAATGAATTTTTTACCCGATGTTTATGTCCATTGTGAAAAATGTAATGGGAAAAGATACAATAGAGAAACTCTAGAGATTCGATACAAAGGAAAATCAATCAGTGATGTATTGAATATGACGGTTGATGAAGCCTGTGATTTCTTTCAACCCGTTCATTATTTGTATCGAAAAATAAAAGTATTACAAGATGTAGGCTTAGGTTATATCACACTCGGACAATCAGCTGTGACATTAAGTGGCGGAGAGGCACAACGTGTAAAACTGGCTACTGAGTTAGGAAAAAAAGATACCGGTAAGACCTTTTATATATTGGATGAACCTACTACCGGACTACATTTTCAAGACATCAGGCATTTACTGGATGTATTGAATAAACTAGTAGACAGAGGTAATACGGTATTGGTGATAGAACACAATCTGGATGTAATAAAAGTGGCAGACCATATTATTGATCTTGGACCAGAAGGAGGTGATGGGGGTGGATTGATCTTATTTGAAGGCACACCTGAAGAGATGATCCATAATAAACAGAGTCATACAGCCAGGTTTGTAAAGGATGAATTGAATTCTAAGCCACAAGGAAGAAAATAATCGAATACTTTTTCTTTCTTGTTATTTCTCGCTTGATACTTCTCTTATCATTTCAATATGTGGAATATCATCTTCGAGATACATTTCACTTACTTGGACAAAGCCAAGTGACTCATAAAATTTCTGTAGGTATAACTGAGCTCCAATTCGGATTGGCTGCTCTCCAAAAAGATCTTTACAGGTTTTTATAGCGGTTGTCATCAATTCTTTACCTGCGCCTTTTCCTCTGTATGCAGGAGAGCTTACGACCCTCCCGATGGAAACTTCGGTGAATGCAAGTCCGGCAGGTAATAAGCGCGCGTAAGCAACCAATTTATTTCCATCCCAGCCCATTAAATGCCATGAGGATAGGTCTTTTCCGTCAGGATCAAGGTATGGACAGTTCTGTTCTACCACAAATACCTCACTCCTAAGGTGCATGATCGCATACAATTCATGGGGTGTTAATTCCTTAAAGACCTTATAATACCAGTTATATTGGCTCATGGATATGATTAAATGATGATGGAGGGCAAAAATAATGGTAGTCCCACATTTATTTCACAACTTTGACGCGCAACAGGAAAATTATCCTGTTTTTTACATGAATATGAAAAAAAGAATAGCCATCATTGGCGCAGGACCTGCGGGATTGACCGCAGCTTATTTGTTGGCAAAAAACGGACAACAAGTGACCGTATTTGAAAAAGATCCGCAATATGTAGGTGGTATTTCCAGAACTGAGTCTTATAAAGGATATCATTTTGATATTGGCGGACATCGCTTTTTCTCAAAATCAAAAGAAGTAGAAGATTTCTGGACAGAGATCTTAGGCGACGAAATGCTTGAGAGACCCAGAAGCTCCAGAATTTATTACAATCATAAATTCTTTTCTTATCCATTAGTTGCTTTTGAGGCATTGAATAAACTTGGCATCATTGAAAGTGGTTTATGTGTGTTGAGCTATCTAAAAGCGAAAGCTTTCCCAATAAAAAATCCAACCAATTTTGAAGACTGGGTAACGAATCAATTTGGGAAAAGACTATTCAATATTTTCTTCAAAACATATACTGAGAAGGTTTGGGGCATTCCTTGTAAAGAGATCAGCGCTGATTGGGCAGCACAGCGTATCAAAGGACTTTCATTAAGCAGTGCTATTTGGAATGCTTTATTCAAGCCATCCAAAAAAGCAGGCGATAAAGATAAAGTGATCAAAACCCTGATCGATTCATTCCGTTATCCCAAGCAGGGGCCGGGTATGATGTGGGAAGTATGTGCTGAGAAAGCAAAAGCCAATGGGATGGTATTAGAAATGAATTGTGGCGTTCAGCAGATCGAATACATCAATCAGCAATGGACGATCCATACTTCATCAAAAGGTGCAATAGACGGGTTTGATTTTGTGCTTTCATCTGCACCAATGAGAGAGCTGATCGCAAGTGTACGACCTGCATTCCCCAAGCCTGTATTAGAAGCAGGTGCTGCTTTGTCTTATCGCGATTTTCTTACAGTGGTATTGATCTGTAAAGATGAAGATGCTTTTAGCGATAACTGGATCTATATTCATGACCCGAGTGTAAAAGTGGGTCGTGTGCAAAATTTCAAATCATGGAGTCCATATATGGTTCCCGATCCTGCTATGTCATGTTATGGGTTGGAGTACTTCTGTTTTGAAGGAGATGGATTATGGACCAGTAGTGATGAAGATTTGATCAATCTGGGTAAAAAAGAAATTGAAAAGATCGGTTTGACAAAAGGAACTTCTGTGGTAGATGGTTATGTGGTACGTCAGCCGAAAGCATATCCTGTATATGATCAAGACTATAAAGAGCGAGTGGCACTGGTTCGTGAAGGGATCAAAGCATATCCCGGGTTGTATTTAGTGGGTAGGAATGGAATGCATAAGTACAATAATCAGGACCATAGCATGATGACTGCAATGTTAGCAGCAAAAAATATCATTGCCGGTAATGAATTATTTGATGTTTGGGAAGTCAATGAAGATGCAGAATACCATGAAGGAGGAAATCGCGGAGCAGAAGATAAAGTGGCAGGGAGAATGATTCCGACAAAAGTGGGTTCTTAGTAGTATTTTATTTTTAGCCACAGATTCACAGATTGATTAACAAAATCTGTGAATCTGTGGCTATTTTATTTCTACCTACCGGGAGTCGGCACTACAGGTAAACTTTCATTTCCTGATTCATTCACAGATTGTACAGCAAAGAAATAGTTGTCTTTTGAGTAGGGTAGTTGATAACTTATATCAGTCGTGAATATTTTCTTCTGCCAAACTGCACTTGTTGTTTCACGCATCAGGATATAATAACCTTTTACTTTTCCTGTTTTCGGCGCAGCCCAGGTCAATAAGCTATAATTGGTTAGTCGTCTGGTTTCGATCTTCACATCTTCCGGCATAGCTGGTGCTTTCGCAAGGTTAGCCAGATTGCTTAAATTCATAGCGGTATTCTTTCGCAGATATTCGAAATCCATGAACTCAGGTAAATCACCATATTGGATACCATTCTCAACGCGTACATTCTGATGTTGATGATAATAGTTCTCATTCATTTCTGTAAAACGAACAGCTGCATATCCTTGCTCTACAAATGAAGTATGATCACCACCACGTAGAAAACGATCATTACGATAGATCATTACTACTTCCAGATTATCTACATAACGTTCGCCAACCTCTTTTACATAACGTGCCAATTGTCTTGCCTTACCATCATTCTCTAAACCAAGCTGACGAATATTTCTGGCAGCTTTCTCGGTTTCATAAGCAGGAAGCCCTTCACTGAAAACACGGATTCGAGTATTGTCAATGATATTGGTTTCACTGGTATTATTACTTCCCATGATATCATTATTCAAAACCGCTTCAATATTCCAACCCTGACTTTTAGCCTTGGTAGCCATAAATTTTGCACCGAGTAATCCTTGCTCTTCACCACTTACAGTAACAAAAATGATGGTGGCAGGAAAACCTTTTTGCGTCATGATGCGAGCGCATTCAATGACTGCAGCACAACCACTGGCATCATCATTGGCACCGGGAGCATCACCAATACTGTCTCTGACATTGGTGCGCATATTGTCAAGGTGACCACTGATCACAAATATTCTTTTGTCTGCGGTATCCGTTCCCTTGAGGATACCTACAACGTTACCAAGTACGACCGTACGTTCAACCCTGCTTCCAGCTACTGGCTGAAGTGTAGTGGTATCGATAAAAGCAGAGAACCTGCCATTCGATTTTTTAGCAAACTCATTGAATTTCTGTAACACCCAATTACGTGCTGCTCCGATTCCACGATTGGGGTCAGATTGCGTACTCAATGTATTTCGGGTACCATAGCTGACCATTTTCAGGATGTATGATTTCAGTGAATCAGCATTCACTTCTTTGACCATTTTTTCAATTTCAGGATCTCGCTGAATTGTTGTTTGTGCGAAAGAGGAAAGTCCGGAAGTAATGAGTACTACCGCGATCAATAACCGTTTTGTGATTTTCATAATATTAGCATTGGGTCTTAAAACTACGTATAAGCGCTTTTTCAGCAGAGGGTTCTTTTAATAAGTCGGTAAAAGCCTGCCGGTGAGGGGTGAATTACTTAATAATTGTATTTATCCTTCCAGCGATCTTTTAAAAACTTCCGAAGCTCAAGTTCACGGGCATTATTGCCAGGTTCATAAAATTTTGTGCCTGCGATTTTTTCGGGTAGATATTCTTGTGGGATAAAATTGCCCTCACCCATGTGCGAGTACTGATATCCTTTTCCATAATCCATATTCTTCATCAATTGTGTTGGCGCATTCCTGATATGCATAGGCACCGGAAGATCTCCATGCTTACTAACCGCAGCCAAGGCTTCATTAATGGCAACATAAGCAGCATTGCTCTTTGCAGAAGATGCAAGATAGGTAGCACATTGTGATAAGATGATTCTGCTTTCAGGATAGCCTATCTTATTCACTGCATCAAAAGTAGTATTGGCTAATAACAATGCATTTGGATTGGCATTACCGATATCTTCACTCGCGAAAATGACCATTCTGCGTGCGATGAATTTCACATCTTCACCACCTTCGATCATTCTTGCTAACCAATAGACAGCTCCATTGGGATCGCTGCCTCGCATACTTTTAATGAAAGCAGAGATGATGTCGTAATGCTGTTCACCCTGTTTGTCATACAAGGCTATTTTCTTTTGAGCCACTTGCATGACAAGTGCATCAGTAATCACGATTTTTTTCTGAGGTACACGACTGGCTTCTGTGCTGATGACCAATTCAAATAAGTTCAATAATTTTCTTGCATCCCCACCCGAGATATTGATCAATGCGGTTGTTTCTTTGATATCTACGGAAAGATCATGCAGTAGTTCATCTTTTTGCAGCGTATGTTGTAGTAAACGGATCAGATCATTATCCTGAAGAGATTTCAATACATACACCTGACACCTGCTTAGCAACGCACTATTGACTTCAAAGGATGGATTTTCTGTAGTTGCTCCAATTAAAGTGATAATACCTTTTTCAACAGCGCCTAACAATGCATCTTGCTGTCCTTTATTGAAGCGATGGATCTCATCAATAAATAATACCGCACCGGGTTTGTGGTTTGCTTCCTCTATGACTTCCCGTACATCTTTCACTCCACTACTAATAGCGCTCAGTTGAAAGTAGGGGGCTTGTAAACTATGTGCGATGATATTGGCAATGGTGGTCTTTCCAACGCCTGGTGGTCCCCATAAGAGCATAGAAGGAATACGCTTGTTCTCAATAGCGGTTCTTAAAATACTTCCCTTGCCGGTCAGGTGTTCTTGCCCAACAAGATCATCCAATGTTGTTGGACGCATTCTTTCTGCTAATGGTGTACTGCTATTCACACTTGTAAATTACAGAAAAGAAAAGATGTTTTACAGCTGTTAATCCTCAATCACTAGGATAGGGTAGATTGGCTGAAAAGATGTCCGAATTTTTTCAGCATTTTGAAACCTAAGATCACATGGACAAGGATCAAAATACTCACGACCAGCATAAATCCGGCAACGCCACGCAGAATAGAAACGAAAAAGCCTGAATCTATTCCTTCAGGAAGATTAGGCTGTGATTCCATGGCTTTTTCAACAAAGTCTTGTAGTGCAACAGGCCCCAACATAAAAATACCAACAGCATTTAAGAAGAAAAGTGCGCCCATGCCCAAACAAACAAATGCATTCACACGTATCCAATCACGAAGTGAGGTTTTGCAAGGAGCGTTTCTCTCAATTCCGTTAGATATGAATTTAAGACTCGAAAAAGTATAAATGACCAAGCTAGCAAACATGAATAACATGAACCACATGGGTGGATTACCGATGGCAGGTATCAAAATCAGAAAACCCATCAACCCAAAGAAACAGGCCACCGGAATAAGGATGTAAGTCAGTATTCGATAAATGGTTAGTTGTTTCATAGTATTAGATTGACTGACTATTTTGATTGATTGTAAGCCGCAGATTCGCTACTTAAAATCTGCGAATCTGCGGCTAAAAAAAATACTAATTTTTGAGGTCTAGTTTAATTTGTAATTCATCAAACTGATGCGCATCAATAGTGCTCGGTGCATCAAGCATGACATCTCTGCCACTGTTATTTTTAGGGAATGCTATAAAGTCGCGGATACTCTCACTTCCACCAAGAATTGCGCAAAGTCTGTCGAAGCCAAATGCAATACCTCCGTGTGGAGGAGCACCATATTCGAAAGCACCTAAAAGAAAACCAAACTTATGTTGCGCTTCCTCTTCACTCATACCTAAAGCAGCAAACATTTTCTCTTGCAACTCTCGCTGATAGATACGAATAGATCCACCTCCGATCTCATTACCATTCAATACCATATCATAAGCGTTCGCTTTGATATTGGAATAAGGATGTTCGAGATATTTATCCGCATTTTCAATTACCGGATTGTTATTGATCATCACACTGATCTGATCTGGTTTGGGAGAAGTAAAAGGGTGATGTCTAGCTACCCATCTGTTCCCTTCTTCATCATATTCAAACAATGGGAAGTCGAGTACCCATAATAATCTGAATTCATCTTCTTTTCTTAGCCCTAAACGTTTTCCCATTTCGAGTCGAAGTTCGCTAATGGCTTTACGTGTTCTTTCTTCTCTTCCTGCCAATATCAATACAAGATCTCCTGCTTTTGCACCAGCTGCATCAGCGATCGCTTTCAATTTATCTTCCGTATAAAATTTATCTACGCTGCTTTTATAGGTTCCATCTGCATTACACTTGATATATACCAACCCCTGCATTCCTATTTGAGGGCGCTTCACCCATTCTGTCAGTTCATCGGTTTGTTTACGGGTGTATTCACTACAACCCGGAGCAGCAATGGCTAATACTGTTTCAGCATTATCAAAGACTCCAAACCCTGCACCATTGATCAGTTCGCCGGTAGCAATGATCTTCCCGCCTTTTAGAAAAGCAGATTTCAGATTGGCGATCTGCATCCCAAAACGGATATCTGGTTTATCGTTGCCATAGGTCCACATGGCATCTTCCCAGGTCATGCGTTCAACCTTATCTGTGTAGTCAATATTCTTGACTTCTTTGAAAATACTTTTGATCATGCCCTCAAACATGGTAAGGATGTCTTCCTGCTCCACAAAAGACATTTCACAATCTATCTGCGTGAATTCAGGTTGACGATCAGCACGTAAATCTTCATCTCTAAAGCATTTAACGATCTGATAATAACGATCATAACCACTCACCATCAATAGCTGCTTAAAAGTTTGTGGTGATTGAGGTAAAGCATAAAATTGTCCCGGATTCATTCTGGATGGCACCACAAAATCGCGGGCCCCTTCCGGTGTAGATTTGATGAGGAAAGGTGTTTCAATATCCATGAAGTGATTTTCATGGAGATAGTTACGCGCTGCTCTATTTACAGCATAGCGTAGTTCGATGTTTTTCTTAACCGCATTTCTGCGAAGATCCAGGAAACGATATTTCATACGCAGGTCATCGCCACCATCAGTATCATCTTGAATGGTGAAAGGAGGAACGGCTGCTTTGTTCAAGATTTTAAAACTGCTGATATGTATTTCGATATCTCCTGTTGGAATATTGGGATTCTTATTGCTTCTCTCTGCAACATTACCGGTGGCTTGTATTACAAACTCTCTTCCCAGTGGTTGAGCGTCCAATTCGGTATTGAGTTCTTCACCAAACAATAACTGGGTAATACCATATCGGTCACGCAGGTCCACAAAAGTGATCGCCCCAAATTTTCTAACGGTTTGTACCCAGCCGGCCAGGGTCACTTGTTTTCCGGCATCACCGGTTCTTAACTCTCCACAAGTATGTGTACGGAACATAGAGATTTTTTTATTGAGTCCATGGACCATGGTCTATGGACCATAGTCTCGCAAGGCCGCAAATATACTCCAAAACCCGCAAGCCCCGTAGTGATTTAGCGATGGAAAACCTGTGTTTTTGTATCATCTTTGCAACATGCATGCAAGCCGAACACGCAAGGTGAACAGGATCTCTGTCGCCGTTTTCTTTTTTATGGCAGGTATTTGTTTCGCTAGTTGGGCGAGTCGGATACCTGATATCAAGTTACAACTAGGATTAAGTGATGCAGGATTAGGTGCTGTATTATTAGCCTTACCCTGTGGATTGATGCTTAGTCTCCCTCTTTCCGGTTGGGCAGTTACTCGTTTCAGCAGTAAGACCATGGTCACGATAGCTGCGGTAGGATATCCACTCACATTGATCTTAATAGGGTTGGTAAGTGCCACCTGGCAACTGGCAGGAGTATTATTTGTATTCGGAATTTTCGGGAACCTATATAATATCTCAGCAAACACCCAAGCAGTAGGTGTAGAATCATTATACCAACGATCCATCATGGCTACTTTTCATGGCATCTGGAGTTTGGCCGGATTTTCAGGTGCAGCTGTAGGTACATTTATGATTGCACAAGGCATAGCGCCTTTGCATCATTTTATGATCGTTTGTATTTGTTGTTTAGTGGTTGTATTACTGGCACAAGGAAAGATCTTGCCGGAAGACGCCAAGTCAGCAGATAAAACACCGCTCTTCGCTAAACCGGATGCTACCATCTTACGATTAGGTTTAATCGCATTTGGCTGCTTGGTATGTGAAGGAACTATGTTCGACTGGAGTGGTGTTTATTTTCAAAAGGTGGTCAAAGCACCACAGGAATTGGTGACACTTGGGTACTCAGTTTTTATGGGAACGATGGCTACAGGTAGATTCGTGGGCGATAAACTGGTTACTAGATTTGGTATACAGCAGATGTTGCAGATCAGTGGTATCGTGATCTGTAGTGGATTATCTGTCGCAGTCTTATTTCCAACATTGATACCGGCAACGATCGGGTTCTTTCTCGTAGGATTTGGCGTTTCCTCTGTTGTTCCTTTGGTATACAGCGCAACTGGAAAATCAACAACCATGTCTCCTGGAGTTGCTTTGGCAGCAGTATCTACCATTGGATTTCTTGGGTTTCTGATCGGTCCTCCATTGATCGGCTTTATCGCAGAGATAGCCGGTTTGAGATGGTCATTTACTGTCATTGCCATGGTCGGATTATCTACTACGATCATGGCTACGTTCATGAAATGGGATCGTTAAATAAAATCTAAAAGGATTTGTTTCTTCTGTAAAATCATTTTTTGGTCGAAGAATTGAATGTTGTTCTATGAAACATTTTTCTTAACCCTGAAAATGATGTTCTATGAAACGATTTTTACTCTTTTCTACACTTATTGTCTTTCTTTCTTCTTGTTCACAAACTGTGATTGTTCCCGAACAAAGATCCATCGCCGGAACCTGGGTACTATCAGAAGCATCACGTAGTGATGGATTCGGATGGCAGTATTTTCGATCTGCCTTAGAAGAAGGTGTCTTTGATTTTTATCGGAATGGAGATGCTGAATACGAAGATGGTTATAGCCTTATGCGTGGTACATGGCGTATCCGAACAGTTGCAGGCGGATATTATGACCAATACGGCAATTATCATGATCGAGTGCATGACATCTGGGAAGTAAATGTCCGTGATCCTTATAACCGCACGTCTATTGATATGTTTTTTGATGAGATCGTAGTGTACAATGATCGCATCATAGCTACACATTATGATGGCTACTATATTCAACGATATATTTTCCGAAGAATATAATCTGTGAATCTGTGGCAATAACTAGACACAGATTCACAGATTTAAGGTGGAATTGTTTTCATGTTATTACCCGTTTATTTACGGACTGTTTTAAGGGTGTTCACGATGGCTGCTCTTTTAGCAGCGGTTTGTTGTCGTTTTTGATGTTTGGGGTTGCCAAGGCAGAGGAATAACAGGGCACTGCCGGCAATCACCACTACTAATGGTTTCATTTTTTATAAGCATAAGAATGGTTAGGAAAAGGTATACGTCGACCCTTACCGTCACTGACGGCACCATTGGGAACTTGAAATGAAGGGTACATCAGCATAGCTGCAGCTATGCATCTTTGTTCCTGCATTCAGGTTTTTGTCCGGAAATGGTGAACGGGAAGATTTAGTTCAGATGAACTTCTGGTGGCTTCACGCGCTGGCGGAAACGAGCAAACAGAAATTCGGTGTGGTGGTTCATATTACATGGGAGCGAGGCTCCATTTACTTTGAAGACATAAAGGTATATGGGGGGTGAACATCCTTGTATAAAAACAGGGATAAGCGGGACTTGCGCTTTCACAAACGGTAAAGTACCTGTGATGAACGGTAAAATGAGTGCGTTGGCGGCAAAATGAGTGTATCGGCGGCAGCAGGCCTTGATGAGTGGTAGTTGTAATAACGGGTGTAAAAGCCTGCATATTGGATCGTCATCCAGACCCAGTTCTTATACTTGTGGCTATGATCTTTAATATGCCTCTTTATGTTTGGGCTTCCAGATCAGATAATAAAATGCGAGAATGAGAATGCCGGTTAAAAATGGAATCAGTGCAAGATCTTTATAAGTGTAATGACTAAAAAGTATCTTTTCATCAAATGCTAAAAACTCACTGATCATCCAATAAGAGTTAGCGCTGATCCAAACTGCGATTGCAAGATTATGACACAATTCTGAAACAATATTTCTTGTTCTCCAACTGATGATGATCGCTATGATCAGTGTTGGAAAGATCATGGTGATACCAAGAATGGAAAATCCCAAACACCAGGCTACATCTTTGAACAACCAAAATACGATATGTAAATTTTCCATTTTGCGATAACGCAGTGGAATGGTATAGTCTTGTTTGCTCGCGGCGGGTTCAGCCATTGATTTCAGTGTTAGTGGATAATTATGGCTGCAATATTAATTTTTTGTCATCAATCAGCGGCTTAAAATGCGGGTAAATCTTGTGACATCCGCGGCAGGGGTCATTTCTTTTCCTGATACCAGATAGTGGGTTAACTCATTGGCAAAAAATGGAGCTAATGAACAGCCTTTTGTGCCCATTCCATTGAATACACCAACTGTTTTGTGTACGGGATGTAGACCAACAAAAGGTCTTCTTTCCATATTGGCCGGACGTTCAGCAGCCATATGGTCTAAAATCCGGTAAGGCAATTTCAACCAGTGTTTAAGCTGTTCTTCTGTTTTCATTCTGAAAGCTTCAGATGGATTCAGGTCTGTAAAATCCCACTCATAAGTAGAACCGATCCACCACAATCCATCTTGCCAAGGAACCAGATTGATACCTTGTTTATAAATATTGGTAGCAGGCAATCCGTCGATCGCCGCAATGATCGCTTGTCCCTTATTTGGCGCATAGGGTAATAAATGGAAATATGGATTGTGAAAACCGGCAGCCCCTTCACAACAAATGATCGCCTTCGCAGTGATATGTTGATATTGTACTTCTGATGCTTTGATACTGCAATCTTTCCATTCAAATCTTTGTTCAATTATCCTTCCATCCAGCTGCAATTTTTTTCTCCATTCTTTTAATAAACGATTGATGTCTATCAACCAGCAAGGATCGATTTCTCCAACGCCAAAATAAAAATTAAAATATGAAGACAGTTGTTCGCTTTGATCAGGTATACGCAGGTATTCCTTTTCCTCAGGTAGTCTTTCTTTGAAAGCCAGCATCATTTGTGGGGTAGGATGAAAATCCAGAATATTAGTTTGTCTGATCAAAGCAATATTCAGATCCTTTTCAAATTCCCGATAAACATCCACTGCAAATGGCATGATCTTTTCAATCTCCCATGTCCTTACAATTCTTCTTCCGGTGACCGGATTGATCACGCCGCTGGCTACTTTCGAAGCAGTAAAGGGCTTTGTTTCATCAATGACCACTACTGTTTTACCTGCCTTTAGTAATCGGTGACTTAACATCGTTCCACAAATCCCCTGTCCAATAATAATATAGTCTACAACCATATGCGTAATCTGTGATGAACTGCAAATTTCATGAAATACAGTCATTCTTGTGCATCGAATATCTTTTATCCTTTGATCTAACCGCCAGTCCAAAAAGACCGGCTTTCAGGCATCGATTTTTGTTGTATAAGTGTCATCATCCAAAATCAATACCATGCGAAAAGGGTGGATCGTTTTATTATTGCTATCTATTTGTTCTTTAACAGCGAGGGCACAGTCAAGAAAAATGAAGTTGACATTATTTCCGGAAGCAGGGTTGGTAAGTTTTGACGGAAAAAGTGGAAGTGGTTGGGGATTGTATGCAAAAGCATCTTTTGTTACAGGCCCTACAGGAGCCTTGACACTTACAACAGGTATGGGCAGGGCAACTTTGAAAAAACTTGTTGGTTCCTCAGAAGACTATTCCATTCGCTCTATACCGGTATTGGTTGGTTATGAACATGCGATCGGAAATTTCAGAGTGGAACCTCAATTAGGATTGGGTGAATTAGGGGGTAAGTATACATTGTCAGGAGTTGTTGCTCGTCCATCAATCGCCTCTTTATTTTCAGCTTTGGCTGTAAGGTATGAATGGAAGGCTGTATCAGTTGGTCTCAGAGCTCAATACCAAAAATCAATTGAAGGAAGTGAAGTGGGAACATGGTATCGTTCCCGAATGGGATTCTATACCATTCAGGTGGGAATACCTTTGGTCAAGTGATCTTTGATTTTTTGATCTTTGATTTCTTGACTTATTTCCTTCAAGAAATCAAAGATCAAAAAAATAAACTTATTCTTCTACTCGTAATATCATTCCTCCCGAATTCGCAGTAAACTCTGGTGCATACATACATTGAATACTGGCATTGCCTGTTGAGAAAACACCGGTATGAGTGATGTAAACAGGGTAGTCGAAGACATAAGTGCCTTTGTTCAACTGACCAATGAAGAAATTGGTGCTGGCATCTTTTGTGCTTTCATAATAACCAAGTCTGTCTTGCCATTTGAACCCGCTTAATACATTTACGGGTTCCATAGTTGCAGATCTGGTATCTTTTAAATGGAGATATTCCATTACACGATCGCTTTTAATGATCATCCTGATGATCACTTTATCTCCGGGTCTTACCACATCATTCTCCTTCAATGATTCCAGCACTTTGCCTGTATTGCTATTTTTTTCGATGAATAGTTCTTTGCTGATAGATAATGGGGTAGAAGAGGGAGTGATCTTATCCATGTCTTCAAAATATTGCCAATGTACAGCACCCCATGATATGGATTCCTTAGATGCATTTCCGATTGTTTGTACTGTGACTTGAATGTTTCCCATTTCAGGTTTTATCAGTCTTCCTTCTATACGTTGCTGGAAATATCCGGTGCCTGCTTCTCTATTCGTGCCTTGGTTATTGTAAACTACATTACCTAATTCGATACTAACTCTTTTATCTGTATGTAATAGATCTGAACCGGTTATGATCAGTGCATATGCAGCATCAGCTGTTGCAACAGTAGTATTCCAATGATTGGTTTGTTTATTAAGCAATAGCCAGTTCCTGGCATGATCAATACTTTTTTGTCCCCCTGAAAAATTTTGATCTTTCAGTATCTCTTGTAAAAATTGGATTACTGTACTTTGATGTTCTATGGAAGAAGTAAACCATGAATATGCAGAACGGTCTTTCCAGTAAATAGTTGCTTTTGATTTGTCCTCTACCGCATTTTCAAGAATTGGGTTAAGGATATTGACATTGACAAACCTTTTTTCATTATTTCTGAAATAAATCAATCCTAATAGCGCTTTATTGTAGATACTTTGTTTCTGAATATTGTTCTTACCCAGGTCATAGAAATATCGATATGCTTCATCATTTTCTTTTAATGCGATCTCACGAAAGAAACTTCTCATATACAAGTACTGAAGATGTATGCCGGATAATATCATTTTTGTAGAATCATTTTTATTAGATCTGATAGTACGGTAATCTTTCAGTATAGCTGCGTCCAGAAATGCTAAAGCGTTGTTGATCACCGGCTGTAATCTGATCGTGACATCAGAAGTAATAGCGCCCAGTCTTTTCAACTTGCCAATGCCCGTCAAGATATAATTCGTCATGTAACGATCTGAATAGCCACCTTTGAACCAACTGAAGCTCCCATCCGGTAACTGCATTTCCTGTAATTTGTTGATGAATTGTTCTGCTTGTTGATTCAATCGGAAAACATCAAATAGTAAAGCCAAATTTTTATTTTTTTCAGTTTCTGTTGCCGCTTCAAATACCCATGGTGTTTCTTCCAGCATCAATTGTTTAAGCGCTTGATTCAGTTGAAGCTTACTTTTTAGTGCGGCAGTATCTTTTTGCCATGCCTCAAATACTTTTTTGATTTTAGGATCTCTATTCAGGATATACTGCGCTAAGCTATTCGCGTAAAAACGATTAAATGTTTGTTCTACACATTCATATGGGTATTCCATCAAATAGGGGAGTGCGCGTATGGCCTCCCAAATTGGATTGGCAGTATAACTCATGGTCAATGCTTCATGTGTGAGGCTAGGGCTATTGGCATTGATGAGTTTTTCAAAACGAAATGTTTGTGTAGTGTCTTTTGTGATCAAGATCGGCATACTCTCCGTAACAAGTTGCCTATTGGTAAGTACCGGAAGTATATTTTCTTCTCCATCACTGTAATTCCCTGCTCTAGCCACCAATCGCCAGGTAAGTGCACGATTGAAACTAAATGGTATTTGAATAGGAAATTTTACAGTAGTGCTCTGTTTAGCAAGTACGGTAAAATATTGTACAGGGAAAACATTCTGAAACCATCCGTCCACTGAAGATCCGGCATTTGCATCAATGAGCTCCAACATCACTTGTCCGGATAGTTCCTCACCACTTAAGTTAGTAACCTTAGCACTGAACTCCATTTTATCACCTTCCCGCATAAAACGTGGAGGATTGGCTTGTACCATCAATGTTTTTTGAGTGATGATATCTGCTTGAGCATTACCAAAAGCAAGATCCTTATTATGTGCAAGGGTCATCCATTTCCACTGGGTAACCGCTTCTGGCATTGTAAAGCTGAAACTATAATTACCACTGCTGTCTGCGTGTAGCTGAGGATAAAAGAAAGCTGTTTCATTAAAGTTTTTTCGAATGACAACAGGCGGTACTGCATTCTTCGTAACAATGATCATAGCACCTTTTTCAGCCTTTTGCCCATACTGTTTCATGGCTTCTGCAGGAGCTAATTGTTCAATAGAAATTATGTCAGCAGGATTGATGCTTGCAATGCTGGAAACGACCACACCATCTACGATCAGCAAACTGCCCGTTGCGATAGGAGTACTACTGTTACCTCTGATTCTTACTGCATCATATTCTACCGGAACGCCAGCCATCGTGCCATAAGCAACATCAGAAGTAATATTGGTTTTTCTTGAGCTGACTGTTATGGTTTCATTTAATGCAGGGCTCATGGTTTTAACCGGTTGAGGCTGATAAGCAAAAAAGAAAGAACGATCTAATTTTTTGATTAAATGATTTTTCAGCTGAACTGGTAGCGTAGATGAATCAGTTGTCCAACGATACAGATTTTGTTGCATTAACTCTTGTGCGTACAAGGGGAGTCTATCTATATCTGCTTCTTGTCCCGGATCTAAATAGATCGTATTTGTGAATTTATCAGCTGATTGTTGTGTAGTAAAATTACTTCCGCTATGGAAATCATTTGCCCATCTGTTTTCCGGCCATAGTGCAGGGATTCTCCATCTGTGTTGTTTGAACTGATCAAGAGATGCATCATACATGCTTGTTAATACTTCTGCATTTGTGCTATCTCCTTTCTGACCTTTCACTTGTATGGTCCAGGTTTCTTTACTACCCGGCTCAGTCTTGTTGCGATAGGAGCGATATTGAATCTCTAACTGTTTATTACTCCATGGAATATTAATGCGATAGGCCTGAGAATACATTCTAT
Organism: Sediminibacterium sp. KACHI17; assembly: GCF_040362915.1. Taxonomy (NCBI): domain Bacteria; kingdom Pseudomonadati; phylum Bacteroidota; class Chitinophagia; order Chitinophagales; family Chitinophagaceae; genus Sediminibacterium; species Sediminibacterium longum. Next base: position 75,096 of record NZ_AP029612.1, read on the forward strand.
TGTGTATCACATATGCTTCTGTGATCATCATCCCACCTCTATCAGATTCTGTTGGAATAAAACTGATATCGGATAATCCTTTTTTTCGGATTTCATAACTAATAACAGCTCTCTTATTCGCCTGATCTCTTTTCCTGATGACATAAATTTCATTAGCTGAGACCCCATGAATGAATAGCGCGGTATCTCCTGGCTCAGCAGTTTCTTTTTTAGTGAAAGTGAATTCATATTCCTGAGAAGGTAACTTCTTCGATGTATGGTCAAATACTTTGAAGTAGGATACCGATCTTATACTAGCCCCATTTTTATCTTTTGTAGTTGCTTCTATTTCATAATGTCCGGCCGCAAGAGTACTAGATAAGGTTAGTTGATCAGATATTTTCGTATCAATAGTGAATTCCTGAAATACGCTACTCTTTTGCCATGAAGAAGGATTGGATTCATTTGCATATTCATCATAAGGGAATTCATATAAGAATTCTTTTTCGCTCATTAAAAAAAGATCGGGTCTTTCCCATAACCTTTTTCTGATGAGTCTATTGGGTTGTTGAAGGGCGGTGAGTTTTAACTGAACTATGGCAGGTTCCTTTTCATTGCTAAGATTGGTGGTTGATACTGATATGTCTTTTAGGTCGCCTGCATCAATGCTTTCGGGGGCTTTAACTGCGAGTAGGATGGATCTTGATCCCGCAGTGATCTCTGTTTGTGCTGTTCTGGTTTCCCCATTATTATCAGTAACTGTTGCACTGATGGAAAAATCAAATAACTGTGTTGCTTCTTTATCTATGATGATATCTTCAGCGTGGGCTTTAAACTTGATCTGGAAATTTCCGGTAGCATCTGTTATTAATGATCCATTACTGATCTCTCTTCTATCATACGAAGGTCTTGGACCTCTCCAATAATCATTATACAGATATCTCTCTTCTCTTGTAACAGCATATACCACTTTAGCGGCATCAATAGCGTTGCCAGCAAATGCTTTCGCATTTCCTTTGATCACAATGGTATCATTAAGCTGATATGAATAGGTCGGTTTTTCCAGTGATACTGAAAATGTCGGTCGCTTATATTCTTCTACCGAAAAGTAAGTCTCTGTATTTGTTTGGTGTAGTCTTACATAGATCGAATAATTGCCTGTAAGTCCTTGTAAGGGTAAGTTAAATTGACCGGCAAATGATCCAAAGCTATTCAGCTGAAAACGTGCGGAATCGATTTTCTTTCTGTTTACATTCTGAAGGAAGACCCATACAGAGTCTCTGCTACTAATGATCTTACTTTGTTGGGTGGATGGATTTTTTGTAACACCAATTCCTTTGAAAAATACTGTTTGCCCTGGTCTGTAAATAGATCTGTCAGTAAAAAATAAAATCCTCTTCGCTTTGTTTTCAGACGCTGCTATTTCTTCTGGATCAGTTATTTCATTATGGATCGGCTCGTAAATATTTTCGTATTCGGGAAGATTAAAAGCAAGTTTATCATTTTTGGTTTCAAAAATGTATTTATAAGCGTTGCTGATTTTTTTTTCGGTGAAATTCACATGTCCGTTTTGGTCGGTTTGTTTGACAGCCAATAATTGAAACTGGTATTTTTTCAACTCTTTTTTATAGACATTTTCGAATATGCTCACCTTTACTTTCGCTAATGGTTTACCTGTTTCTCGATGAACAACGAATAGATCATTTTTATTTTTGATATAGCTGATATTCGAAACAATAAAACGCTGAAAGCTAAGTTTCGAAGTGCTATCATTATTAAATTCAGAGTTATTTGAACAAACTAATTCGTATTCACCTGCAGGTAATGCTGGTAAAGCTATTTCAACAGCATGTTGTTGCAGGTCATCAGTTCTTGGCAGTTTTTGAATGATCGTTTTTATTGGATTTGCAGAAACCAGTTCCTGCCAGAATTTCGATTCCCAAAATAATGGGTTATCTCGGTTTGAATCTGCCTTTAGAATTCTTAGATAGAGGGTGTCAATATTTTTATAAGAGACAAGGGCTCTGAATTTCTTATGAATAAGATTGACGCGTTCTGTTTTGATGTGCCAATTCGGTTGATTTAAATCTCTTAGAAGCGAATTTATTTTTTGAAGTGGTGCTGTAGATCGATCAAAAGTAGCGATGGCATCCGTTAATATTTTTTTAGCTTTTACCAGTCCATAACGGTGTGTTGTATCTGAAAAAGGCTTATAGGTTTGTCCTTTTTGCACTTCTCTTAATGCTAATGCATGCCAATAATCAACGGTAGCAATATTGGATGGATAGGTAGTTGTTATAATTTTTAAGGCACTCTCGTAAGCAATATCTTTTTCAGGGAATCTGGCTTGTTGATAAACCCATTCTATTCTATTCAGGTTGAATTTCAGCAGCGATTCAAGTTTATGATCTTGTTTATGTTTCTTTAGTAATTGCTGAAATAACTGCAGCGTGATCAAATGATGCGCATTGCTATCCGTGAGTGGGAATTTAGTTTGAATGAATGTTTCTAATTCACTTAACGCTGAAGGATCTTGAAGACTTAAAAAGTCTGTTGTTCTACTGACAAAATAATCTTCTGACTTATAAAATTCAATCGCTGCAAGGAGACAGAGATCTGCAAGATCAAGTTTTATATTCTTGTCATTCCCTCTGATTAAAATTGCATCATACTGATCGGTTGATACTTGTTGAAGCTGGGGTATGTATAGCAATATTTGTTTGAATTGCAGGTCGATGTTTTTTCTGAAATCATCGATCGTCCATGTATTGATATCTAGGTTCTGATTGTTGTTGATCGTCTTTCTGTCATAGATGCCCCAACGATTCTCAAGAAAATATCTTTCAAGTTGTTGGGTTAACATCAATCTGAATATACTCTGACTAATAGGATCAGAGCTGTTTTTGATCTCTTGTTGCAGCTCTGTAGCGATCTCAACAGGTCCCTTCTCTGTTACAATACTTTCCAATGAATATCGATAAATCAAACACTTGATCTTTTGGGCCTTGAGTTGTAGACGAGCAGCTTTTTCATACAGGATGTTTACTTTTTCCAAAGCGGTTTTCGTCATTCCATCATTTAGTACCAATGTGTCGATATCAATCCATTCCCTGGTAAAGCTGGTATCTTTTTGTTGTGCGAAAGAAGTAAATGAAAAAACGAGAAATCCGAGTAAAACTGAAATCCTAAGCATCATGCATTGAAATTTGGTAGAAAAATACGCCCTATTTAATGGGGATGCAAACATCTTGCAATATTCACAGAAGAGAAGTCGGATTAACAAAAGTTTAGAGCAAAAAAGAAGCTTGCAGCAGTCGCTACAAGCTTACCCCCAATTTGTAGTTGTTGTTTATCCTTACGGATTGATTTCCAACGAGTGCAATTTCTTTATTTTTTATGAGGCTGCAATACCTGTAATTGAGTATTTTAAGTAGGTAACAATAAGATAATGATGGTAAGCAATCAGGAATAAGAACGGTGGATGATGTTGAAGAGATAAAACTAAAATCAGCAGATAAAAAAAACACCCGAAAATTTCGGGTGTTTTAGATAGCAATATATTTATCAGTTAATTATTTCTTGAGTGCAGCAGCCATTGTTTTTCCAATATCAGCCGGGCTTGCAACAACATCGATACCACATTCAGCCATGATCTTCATCTTAGCAGCAGCAGTATCATCGGCGCCGCCAATGATCGCACCTGCGTGTCCCATACGGCGACCCGGAGGCGCTGTTTGTCCGGCAATGAAACCCACAACAGGTTTTGTTTTATTGTCTTTGATCCAGCGAGCCGCTTCCGCTTCCATGCTACCGCCGATCTCACCGATCATGATGATACCATCAGTTTCCGGATCATTCATCAATAATTCAACTGCATCTTTCGTTGGAGTACCAATGATTGGGTCTCCTCCAATTCCGATCGCAGTACTGATACCCAAGCCGGCTTTTACTACCTGATCAGCTGCTTCATAGGTAAGGGTTCCACTTTTTGAAACGATACCAATACGGCCTGGTTTGAAGATAAAGCCGGGCATGATACCCACTTTTGCTTCACCGGCTGTTATTACACCCGGACAGTTAGGTCCGATGAGTCGGGTGTTTTTGCCTAAAAGATAATTTTTCACTTTCACCATATCCTGTACCGGAATACCTTCTGTGATACACACGATAAGTCCGATACCTGCATCTGTTGCTTCCATGATGGCATCTGCTGCAAAAGCAGGCGGAACGAAAATGATACTTACATCGGCTCCAGCAACTTTCACTGCATCCGCTACGGTATTGAACACGGGACGATCCAGATGTGTAGAACCGCCTTTGCCGGGAGTTACACCGCCAACTACATTGGTACCATATTCAATCATTTGGGTAGCGTGGAATGTACCTTCTGTTCCGGTAAAGCCCTGAACAATGATCTTCGAGTTTTTATTCACTAATACTGCCATGGTAATGGTTTCTTGTATTTGAAATTTGCGGCAAAAATAAGTGAAAAAGGTCTGCCGTCATCAATGATTCAAAGAATGTTCCGGATCATGGTTATTTCGTAACCGGAAAAAATGAAGAATACTCAAAATTTACACTTGCCCAATAACTCTGCCAGTCTGCTTTTGTATCCCCATTCAGTCTTTCCATGTAAACAGTGCTCACCATGAATTTTCCGCTGTGTCTTTTTACCGCAACAAATCCCCGTCCATTGGTACGATAGGTTTCCATCGCGATTTGTCCATTTTCATTGCGAAACCAAGTTCTCACCAAAAGATTCGGTATGGCTTTTCCTTTGAACAAAATACGGAACCTCATGGTAGGGAGATCTTGAGATGGCCTTGATCCTACAGGTTTGTATGGGTTTTCAATAGGAATGATGTCTAAAGGAAGAGGGGTCGGTTCGGTACAGGCATCTGTTCTCTCATTGCCAACCTGAATGATGGTTTTAACAGAACGCTGGTAATACTCTTTCCCATTTTTCAAGGATTCACCATTTTTTGATCGATAAGCCAGTGCTTCTTGTAATCCATCCTCTTCCAGATAAGCCTTGAATTTATCAGGTTCGAGATCGATAAAAGAATTGGTACTATTGAATAAAATCATGTGGGTGCCTTCCTGCTGAAGGGGTAACTTAATGGAATCGCCCTTTGTCAGAGAGACCCTATCAGCGATATCAATGCTGGTACCACTTGGTTGAATATGTGCAAGCATTTTGATCTTCTCTCTATTTCCACTCCAATTTTCACCAGTAAAATTTTCACCCACCCTAAAACTGATATCTGCGATCTCACGAATGGTATAGAAATATTTGGCTGGCTGTAACCAAAACTCATGTCCGAACAACGAAAAAGTCACAAAAAGAAGACAGATGAGTAAGGATTTCTTTCTCATGGGCTAAGAATAATGTCAGTAATAAAAGACCGATAACCAAAGCTATGAACTATCGCCTTATAAGCCGTTGACTCAAATGCGGAAATCAAAAAAATCAGACATCCGGTAGCTGGCATCATTAAAATCGCATCAAACCCCTACTTTTGCGGCAGAAATAAACCTTATTATGGCAACTACATCAGACATTAGCCGTGGCATGATCTTAAAGCTAGACGGCAGCTTATATTCAGTGGTAGAATTTGGAGAAAATAAAACTGCTCGTGCAGCAGCGAAGGTTTGGGCCAAGCTGAAAGGCGTGGATAACAAGCGTTCCATTGAAAAAACCTGGAATAGTGGTGAAACCATTTTCCCGGTACGTGTTGAGAAAAAAGCATTCCAATACCTGTATAAGGATGAGAGTGGATTTAATCTGATGAATAATGAGACTTTCGAACAGATCGCATTGGCAGAAGAAATGATCGATGCGCCACAGTTCCTGAAAGATGGTTCAGAAGTGTTTGTGTTCATCAATACGGAAACAGATCAGCCAATTGGTGCTGAGTTACCTGAAAAAATCGTTTTGAAGATCACCTATTGTGAACCAGGACTTCGTGGAGATACCGCTACGCGTGCTTTGAAAGCTGCTACTGTAGAAACAGGAGCTACGGTAATGGTTCCCTTGTTCGTAGAAGATGGGGAGTTGATCCGCGTAAATACCAAGACTGGTGATTATGTGGAACGCGTAAAAGAATAATTTAATTCGTTAATAATAGAAAAGGCACTTTTAGTGCCTTTTTTAGTTGACAGATTATATAAGACAGATGTTTGTTGACAGTAAGCTGAATATTGTTTTCCTATCAACTGTCAATAGTTCCCTGTAAACTGGAAATGAATATCCCCGAATTCAAAGAAATCCCCTGTTTTTATCAAAAAAAGGCTATTTTGCCCCCCGATTTGACCCAAACTAACCGATTTTACCCCAAAAATTGCCATTATGGATTTAAAGCAAATTCACGAGTTGATCAAGATCATCAATAAGAGTAATATTGGTGAAATCAGTATAGAAGATAAGGATGGTAAGGTAACCATCAAGCAGAAAGAAGAGCCTGCCGTAACGGTAGCTGCTGCTCCTGCTCAGGTTTTCCATACTGCTCCTGCTCCCGCTGCTGCTCCGGCACCTGCGGCAACACCCGCTGCTCCGGCACCTGCCGCTGCTGCCCCTGCCCCTAAATCAGACAATCTGATCACTATTAAAAGTCCAATGATCGGTACTTTCTATCGCAGGGCCTCTCCAGATAAGCCAGTACTTGCTGATGTAGGTACAGAAATCGCACCTGGAAAAGTAGTTTGTATCATTGAAGCCATGAAACTGTTCAATGAAATTGAAAGTGAGATCAGTGGTACCATCGTGAAAGTACTGGTAGATGATGCTAGTCCGGTGGAATATGATCAGCCTTTATTCCTGGTAGAACCTAAGTAATTTGAAATAAGACGATCCGATCTCGCATTTCATGAGATAAAATGAACAGGGCTTTAAAAACTGTTCAGTCGTTCAATTTTCAAATCTTCAAATCTTCAAATTAACTACATGTTCAAAAAAATACTGATTGCTAACAGGGGAGAGATTGCACTACGTGTAATTCGTACCTGTCGTGAGATGGGGATCAAAACAGTAGCGGTGTATTCTACTGCAGACAAAGACAGTTTGCATGTAAAATTTGCTGATGAAGCTGTTTGTATTGGTAAACCCCATGGAGTTGATTCTTATTTGAATATCCCGCATATCATGGCAGCAGCAGAGATCACCAATGCGGATGCTATCCATCCCGGTTATGGTTTTCTTGCTGAAAATGCCCGTTTCTCTCAGATCTGTGCGGATCATGGAATTAAATTTATTGGTCCTACTCCTGAGATGATCAATAAAATGGGAGATAAGATTACAGCGAAAGAAACCATGATCAAAGCCGGTGTACCTGTTGTACCTGGTGGAGAAGGTTTGCTGGAAAGTGTGGAAGAAGCTAAAAAACTTGCTAAAGAAATAGGCTATCCCGTTATCCTGAAAGCTACTGCCGGTGGTGGTGGTAAAGGGATGCGCGTGGTAAATGAAGAAAGTGAACTGGAACGTGCGTATACAACCGCTCGTACAGAAGCTGCAGCTGCCTTCAAGAATGATGGTGTTTACATGGAGAAATTCGTGGAAGAGCCTCGTCATATTGAAATTCAGGTAGCAGGCGACCAGTATGGAACTGTGTGTCATATGAGTGAGCGTGATTGTTCGATTCAGCGTCGACATCAAAAACTCGTAGAAGAATCTCCTTCTCCATTCATGACCCCTGAGCTTCGTAAAAAAATGGGGGAAGCTGCTTGTAAAGCTGCTGCTGCCATTAATTATGAAAGCGTTGGAACCATTGAATTTCTGGTAGATAAACACCGCAATTTCTACTTCATGGAAATGAATACCCGTATTCAAGTAGAACATTGTGTAACTGAAGAAGTGATCAATTTTGACTTGATCAAAGAACAGATCAAAATTGCAATGGGTGAGAAGATCAGTGGTAGAAACTATGAACCACAAATGCATGCGATAGAATGTCGTATCAATGCAGAAGATCCATACAATGATTTCAGACCTTCACCTGGTAAGATCACGGTGTTGCATACTCCCGGTGGACATGGTGTTCGTGTAGACAGTCATGTGTATGCTGGATATGTGATTCCTCCTTATTATGATTCTATGATCGGTAAGTTGATCACCATTGCACAGACACGTGAAGAAGCCATCGATACCATGTATCGTGCACTGAGCGAGTATGTGATCGAAGGCGTGAAAACAACCATTCCATTCCATTTACAACTGATGCAGAATGAAGATTTCCGAAAAGGTAATTTCACCACTAAGTTTCTGGAAACTTTCAAGATGAAGTAAATTGAATGAAATAATAAATAAAAAGGGAAGTACTGTTAAACAGACTTCCCTTTTTTTATGAAGTAGGCTTCCAATGGTTACACCAGCTAATCAGGTCTGAATATAAGTCTGCTACCTTCTGTTTATTCATTTTCTTTTTATACAATTCGAGTAAAGTATTTGTAAATGCTTCAAATTGAGGAAATCCCCGAACTCTCGTCATGTATTTGACAGTTTGATCCTGGACAAAAGAAAAATCTACCGGCTTGTATTTGTCATAGCAGTAAATAACATAGAGTGCCCATGTCATATACTCATTGAATAGGTTGTAAGGATCACGATAGCCATTAGATTCTTTTCCATTAGCCCAGATATTTCTCCTGTTGAAAATTGTATCAATGGATTTGATGTATTTTTCTGTTTCAGGGTTTACATAATTATGATCGATTTCTGTAAAAACAATTCTGGATAATAATGCCTGTTGAACGTCTTCAGTAACATTTGGAATATTATATGTAGGTCTGATGAACATGCTTGTTTCATGGAAACCATTGGACTCCAAATGAATAGTGGAATGATTTCCTTTAACCAGTGGCGACATAAATACCCGATAGCTATTATACCTGCTACTGAATTGTTGTTCACACCAATCCCACATTTGTTTGACAGGTACATATCTTAGATACACAGAAGTTAATGAGTCATATAATTTTTTGTGATGTTTATAAAAATTACGGAACCCGGATTTTTTTGAGAATTCATTTAGTTCTTGAATGAATGGATCAATCAGATTGACAGCTATGCCGGTGATATTTAATCGATCATACACGCCATCTTTTTGCAGTTGATCTTTTGTATTAAATTGATATACGCAGATATCCATCTTTAAATTGATATAGTACCCTTTTTTTAATAAACTATCCATTTTCCCAACAATAGGCTCTTCTTTATATGGTGTAAAATGTTTGAGTACATCCAGATAATATGCAGTAGTATCATGATTAATAATGTACGATTTGGTATCTGCCAGCCCTGTAGGTGTAATTGCAAAAATGATTTGTAATAGTTCTTTTGCTTCAGGAATATTCACAGATACTTTTGATTGATTCTTTTTGATATAACTAGAAGAAAATGATGCGGCATCGGGTATAAAAGCACCTTCAATGCCAGTCAATGCAGTATCCTTTTCATTCAAAATAATATTGAAGTAGATTTTTTGTCCTACGGTGATCGTATAACTGATAGAATCCAAATCGGTAATGAAGGTCACTTGTGTTTTTTTTCCGGCTTTACACGCGACTTTATATACATCAGGTTTTGTTTCCGGTGAAATGCCCCAGTTTTCTGTTGTTGATTTTTTATCGATTCTTATTTTAGCTGATGCATTAGCTGCACGAATGAAAGGCAGGGGTTCTTGCGCTTCTACAGGTGTAACTATTCCTGTGATCAATAAGATGAATACATGAAAGTATAATAAGTACTTCATACAGGTCTTGTTTAATGACTATGTATAAAGGAAGGAAAGAAATTGTAGAATAATTTTTTTCAGTCGGCGGCAACAGATGCATATGCATTTCCAATCATAAATGGAGTAAGGAAAACAATACTTTTTGATGTAACTCGTACTGTTTTATTGCCTGTTAGTTATCTTGTTTTTATCGTTTATAGGTTTTGTGTTAAATACGTGCTAATTATTTTGTAGAAGGTCATATTTCACAGATATCAGTTATGGTTTTTTAGGCTTTTCACATCTTTATCTAAATCAACCTTATAATTATATCATGAAGCAATTACATTTTCTATTCATAATCTTTTGTTTTGGTTGTGGCTTTCCATCAGAATTAGAATCCAAAGATGAAGTGCGAATACAAAAACCTATTGATGACTGGTATCAGCTTAATGACTCTTCACCTTGGCGGAAAAATTATAATTTCCAACTTTTCAGCCTGAGAGATACACTCTGGACATTTCACCCAGATTCGAATTGGTATTCTGTGGACGATGGACAGCATTGGACCGCATCTACGTTACCTAATGTGATCAATAACCACGCTTTTTTAGATTATGTGGTATTCAAGAATCATATGTATGGTTTGGGATATTTTAATGGGAATATCGAAAGATATTCCTTTAGGCCTACTATCTTTCGAACATCAAATATGCGTACATGGGAAATGGTTGCTGAGCAATCTAATTTACCCAGCCGATTTTTTTATCACCCCTTTGTTTTTCAGGATAAATTATGGATCATAGGCGGCGAAGATCAGCAACAACAGTACGCAGATATCTGGAATAGTGATGATGGTATTCATTGGGTCAAACAAAAAGACCAGGTAAATTTTGGTAAAAGAAGTGGAAGCCAGATCGTTCAATTGAATGACAAGTTGTTTTTGCTTAACAACGATGTATGGAGTTCAGTAGATGGAATCAACTGGGTAAAAGAGGCCGATGAGATCGTTCAAGAAGAACAGATTTTTGGGTATGCAGCGGTGGTATATGATCATCAGATTTGGTTATTAGGTTGTAATCGAAATGGTCAGTTTTCAAGTCAGGTATTGGTGAGTAGTGATGGCAAGAACTGGAAGGGTATGAATGCTCCTTGGTCACCCAGGGGCGGTATCGCAGCTGTTGTCCATCATAATAAGATCTTTATGACAGGAGGTAAGTACGGAGGTACACCTGAGCACACAGAATTTGTGTATAGTAATGATCTATGGGTTTTTGGAAAAAAAGAAAGAGAGAAATAATGATCTATATTCGAAGAAAAAAAATGAGAAGCACTTATTTCTCCTTGTTTTTTGTTTTGTTATTATGTGCAGGATGCTTGAACAAGACGAGGCTAGAGCCAAAAGAAGGGTATGTTCAAGTGAAAGGAGGCAGGATCTGGTATCGCGTTTTCGGGGAAGGCACTGGAACTCCTGTTATGATGTTGCATGGGGGACCGGGTAGTACTAGCAGATCTTTTTATCAGTTTGAAGAGATCGGAAAAGATCGGCCCATTATTATTTTCGATCAGTTAGGTAGTGGGCGGTCTGATTATCATGAGGATACTACCTTATTGACTGTAGCGCAGTTTGTAGCACAAGTGGAAGCTGTGCGAAAAGAATTAAGATTGAATGAGTTCTTTTTACATGGTCATTCTTGGGGCACAGCGCTTGCTTTAGAATATTATCTTGCCTATCCGCAAGCAGTTAAAGCTATTTCATTCAATAGTCCCTACTTCAGTACAAAAGTGTGGAAAGCTGATGCAGATACATTAATCGCATCTTTACCTGATTCTATTCAACAATACATAAGAGCCGGAGAGCAAACCAAAGTTTTTGATTCTCCAGAATACCAGAGGGCCAATGCTTATTTTGTTAAGAACTTCGGGTTGAGAACAGAAAGAAGAAAAAGTAAATTGGATACAGCAAATGTGAAAAGTAATAAATTCATTTATCGATACATGTGGGGACCTACGGAGTTTACTGCTACGGGGACCTTGTTAAATTATGATCGTGTAGAAAGCTTGCGTAAGATACAAGTGCCTGTTCTTTTTATTACCGGAGAATTTGATGAAGCGAGACCACAAACTGTTCAGCGTTTCCAGCAGATAGTACCCGGATCAAAGTTTGCGGTGATACCCAATGCGGGTCATTCTACCATGCATGATAATAACGAAGAGAATGTTAGAGTACTGAAAGAGTTCCTCGCTGGAATAAAATAAAAAAAGCCACAGATGCACAGCTTGTTTGGGTACTAATCTGTGCATCTGTGGCTAAAATCATTAAGGCTGTAATTATTTTCCGCCTCCACCACCGCCACCAGGACGATTTCTTCTCATTTCAGCGTAATATTCATTCACTGCTTTGATCTGGTCATCAGTCAAAGGGATCGCTTTCATTTTTTTCTCTCTTTCTTCGTTTGTCTCTTTCATTTTCTTTGTGCGTTCTTCTTCACTCAGATCACGCAATCCACGATTTTGCTGCTGGGCCCAAATTTGTATTTCCAATACTTTATCAGCCTGAGCATCGGTGAGTTTTGTTTTTTCCATCAATCCTGGTTTAATACGCTGTTTCATCATTTCCAGCATTTGAGCAGGATCCATTTGTTGTCCGCCGCCTGGTTGTGCCATTGCTACTGTCAATGAACAGCAGAAAGCAATCGTTAAAAGGGCAAATACTTTTTTCATGTTTATGAGTTTAGTTTTTATGAGACATTAAGTTATTGTATAGGTTTATTCCACAAAAGAAATTTTCGGTGAATGGTGAATAGTGGGTGGTGAATGGGGGAATGGTTGATGGTCCATGGTCCATGGTGAATACACCATAGTTGAGAGCCTCAAAGGAAGAATATATTTTGCGAATCCTGTTTACCAAAAATCATCTATGGGCCATGGACCATCAACCATGGACCAAAAAAAGCCCCACGCCGGGAACGGCACAGGGCTATGATTGCTCAAGTCAAAAAGAACGATTATCTTAAAAACAGCATCTCACGATACTTTGGTAATGTCCATTTTTCATCATCAACAAGATGCTCCAGTTTGTCGACATGATAGCGGATCTCATCGAAGTAAGTTGATTTAATAGACTCATATGCGATGGCTTTCTCACGAGAGTGCTCGATGTTATTGGCAACTTTACGAGCTTCTACCATTGCGTTCACTTTATCATGAATTACCTGAATATGCTCACTTACTTCTTTCAGGATATTCAATTGACTCTTATAGGCTGATTCGGCCAATCCTGCAGACTTCAATCCATTGATATTGGTCAATAATTCATTCTGATAAGAAATAGCAGCAGGAATAATATGATTGATTGCCAAGTCACCCATTACTCTTGCTTCGATCTGTACTTTTTTAATGTATTTCTCCAGTTCGATCTCGTGACGAGCTTCCAACTCAACATGTGTATATACGCCATTGTTTTCAAACAGTTTCTTGGCTTTTTCAGTTACCAAAGCATCCAATGCAACAGGTGTTGTTTTCAGATTTGGTAAACCTCTGCGTTCTGCTTCTTTATGCCATTCATCACTGTAACCATCACCTTCAAACAAAACATTTTTGCTTTCAACGATGTAGCGCTGGATGACTTGCATGATCGCGATCTCTTTTTTATCACCTTTCTCGATCAATGCATCAACATCTGCTTTGAATTTCTTCAAAGTATCCGCCATGATGGTATTCAATACGGTCATTGAAATCGCACAGTTGGCAGAAGAGCCCACAGCGCGGAATTCAAATTTGTTACCGGTAAAGGCAAAAGGAGAAGTTCTGTTACGATCTGTATTATCCAATAACAGTTCAGGAATACTGCGATGAAGGTCTAATTTCAGGATCGCTTCATCTTGTTCATCAAATTTAGTGCTCACACGTGTTTCGATATCGGATAACACCTTAGCGAGGTATTGTCCAACGAACACAGAAATGATCGCAGGTGGAGCTTCATTGGCACCTAAACGGTGATCGTTTGGAGCTGAAGCGATAGCTGCACGCATAATATCTGCATAGTCATGTACTGCTTTGATCGTATTCACGAAGAAAGTCAGGAACATGAGATTGGTTTTTGGAGTTTTACCAGGTGCCAATAAGTTCACACCTGTATCTGTTGCCATGCTCCAGTTGTTGTGCTTACCACTTCCATTGATACCTGCGAATGGCTTTTCATGTAATAAGACAACCAACTTATGACGTTTAGCAACACGTGTCATCACATCCATCAATAATGTATTGTGGTCAACTGCGATGTTCACTTCTTCAAAAATCGGAGCACACTCGAACTGAGCAGGCGCCACTTCATTGTGACGGGTACGTAAAGGAATTCCCAGTTTATACGATTCTTGCTCGAAATCGCGCATGAATGCATACACACGCTCAGGGATTGATCCAAAATAGTGGTCTTCTAATTGCTGTCCTTTAGCAGGTGCAGCACCAAAAACGGTTCTTCCGCATTGGATCAAATCCGGACGGGCAGTTGCCAATGCTTCATCGATCACGAAATATTCTTGTTCCCAACCAAGGGTAGGAGTTACTTTGGTAACGTTTTTATCAAAATAATGACAAACCTCAACGGCTGATTTATTCAATGCCTCGATAGCTTTCAATAACGGTGCTTTGTAATCCAACGACTCACCGGTATAAGCCACGAAAATTGTAGGAATACATAAGGTCTTGCCCTGTCCGATTTCAATGATAAAAGCAGGGGAAGAAGGATCCCATGCGGTATAACCACGCGCTTCGAAAGTAGCACGAAGACCACCACTAGGGAAAGATGAAGCATCTGGTTCTTGCTGGATCAATGCAGCTCCATCAAATTCTTCGATTGCAGTACCGTCTCCTTTCAATGTAAAAAAGGAATCATGCTTTTCAGCAGTTGTTCCAGTCAGGGGTTGAAACCAGTGTGTGTAGTGCGTAACGCCTTTGCTTTCCGCCCAGGCACGAATACCATTCGCGATCTGGTTGGCTACATTACGATCAATTTTTTTACCACCGCGGATGCTGGTGATCAAACTTTTGTAGGCTTCATCACTCAGGTATTCACGAGCTGTTTTCAGGGTAAATACATTGGTTCCGAAGATACCTGTGATCTTGGCACTGGCCGGAACGGCTGTTTCAGTGTTGTTGATGTTACTGATTGCATTGAAGCGTAAAGACATAGGGTTGTTTTTTTTGACAGCGTAAAATTAGGCGTAAAAATGAAAAAATGTCAATTTATTTGAGTTTGAGTACTAAAAACTGATCATTTTGTGGAAAAAAATTAATATAGAATTTATTTTAATTTGTTTGAAATTTCTAAGAAAATTTCTACAAAGTATTGATTACTAGTTTATTAAGATCTTTCTGGAAATATTTTTCGGTTTATGTAATCTTTTCAGCAGTTTCGTAACCTATATCAAAACTGAAAAAATGAAAAAACTTGCACTGATTTGCCTGGTGGCTTTAGGAACATCCGCTTTCACCATGATTGCAGAAGACTGGAAAAAAGTTAACGTAACCGATAAGGTAACGGTTGAAATGCCTGTTGAACCCGTTGAAATAAATACCAATGGTGCACCTCAAAAAGTAAAAAAATGTACAGCAGCTGACTCTACAGAAATGGCTACCATCCTGATCGATTTCACTGCTTTTGGCATGACTGAAGAACAAATTGAAGGTTTGAAAGACACAGAAGAGTTTAAAGAGCAGCTTAAAATGGGTATGACCCAAGGCGGCGGACAGATTTTGAGTGAGTCAGAAGGAAAATATAAAGACAAGTACTTGTATTATCAGTTTGAGATCAAATCTGAAAAAGACGGGAAACCTTCTGTTTCTACCAATAGAATGATTTTCTATAAAACCTATGCTATTACGCTTGGATACAAAGCGGGTAAAAATGGAGAAAACAAAGAATTGCGTGACAAATACTTTAATTCATTGACGATCGCTGAATAGTCTAGTACCGATCAAATTAAAAAAGCCATCTGTCTCTGATAGATGGCTTTTTTTGTAACAAATTCTAAGCTGCTCCGTTCCACGGAAAAAACATCTGATTATGAAAAAAATATGGGTAATCACCTTACTGATGATCAGTATCGGAGCATCATCTCAATGGAATTGGAAGCGTATCGATGGTAATGGTATTCTCAAAAAAGAAACCAGAAAAGTGGAACCCTTCACCGGCATCAGTTCATCCGGATCCTGGGATGTCATGGTTGCATATGGTAACAGTACCGATATAGAAGTAGAAGGGGATGAAAACTTATTGGAACATATTGAGACAGTAGTAGAGAATGGGAAGTTATATATCCGCGCCAAAAAATATGGAAATATCCGCTCTAAAAATAAGATCACTGTTTATGTAACTGCCACCAGACTTCAGCATCTTTCGCTTTCCGGTAGTGGTGATATTATTGGGAAAGGAGAGTTTGTGAACAATGGAAATACCAATGTAATTGTATCCGGCTCAGGGAATATCCGTTTTGAATTTGATCGGTTCAATGAAATTGATGCATCAGTTTCCGGAAGTGGTGGTATTAAAATGAAAGGTACAGCCAAGGAGATCGAAGCTCGGGTTAGTGGAAGTGGTAATATTGATTGTAAAGAAGTGATTGCTGATGATGCCAGTGCACGCATTAGTGGAAGCGGTAATATCAAAGTACATGCAACTACTTCGATCGATGTAAATATCTCCGGTAGCGGGAATGTTCATTATTCCGGCAACGCCCAAAACGTTCGTACCCACAAAAATGGCAGCGGTCGAATCGTGAAGGGAAATTGAGCAGTGAAAAGTGAAAGGGGAAAAATGAAAAGGGGTAGATTATCAATGTCTAATTTGTCCTACCATTAGCCATGGACAAAGGACTATTCGTCAGTCCCCAACTTTTCCTTTTTCCCCTCTCACTTTCTTACTTACCTTCGCAGCATCATGGAAATCACCGTTCAAACCGCCGAAAAACTGCGTCTTACAGCAGAAGAATTCGAACTCATCAAGCAAAAATTAGGAAGAACTCCCAACTTCACAGAGCTATGTGCTTTCAGTGGTATGTGGAGTGAACACTGTAGTTATAAGAACTCCATCAAGTGGTTGAAGACACTTCCTCGTGATGGTGGAAGAATGCTCGTAGCAGCAGGTGAAGAAAATGCAGGTTTAATGGATATGGGAAATGGTTTCGGTGTGGTCTTTAAGATCGAAAGCCATAACCACCCGAGTGCGATCGAACCTTTTCAAGGAGCTGCAACAGGAGTTGGTGGTATCCAGCGAGATATTTTTACCATGGGTGCCAGACCCATCGCTTCACTGAATAGTCTTCGCTTTGGAAATTTAAAAGATAAAAAAACACAACGTCTGCTAAGTGGCGTGGTACATGGTATCGGTCACTATGGGAACTGCTTTGGTGTACCTACTGTTGGTGGTGAAGTATATTTTGAAGATTGCTACCATACCAATCCATTGGTGAACGCCATGAGTGTGGGTATTATGAAAGCAGGTGACATGATCAGTGCTACTGCGGCAGGTATCGGCAATCCTGTTTTCTTCGTAGGAAGTGCAACGGGTAAAGATGGAATCGGCGGTGCCTCATTTGCATCTGCTGATATCACAGCAGAAAGTGCGGAAGAGCTACCTGCAGTTCAGGTAGGTGATCCTTTTCAGGAGAAAAAATTATTGGAAGCTTGTTTGGAATTGATCGATACTGGTGCTGTAGTAGGTATGCAGGATATGGGTGCTGCAGGTATCATTTGTTCCACTGCAGAGATGAGTGCCAAAGGGGGAGTAGGGATGCGCATTGATCTGGAAAAAGTTCCTACCCGTCAACAAAATATGAAAGCATGGGAGTTGTTGCTGAGTGAAAGTCAGGAACGTATGCTGATCGTAGTGGAAAAAGGAAAAGAAGAAGCAGTATTGAAAGTATTTGAAAAATGGGATCTCTCTGCAAGTAATATTGGAGAAGTGACAGGAGATGGCTTACTTAAATTTTATATGCATGGAGAATTGGAAGCTGAAATCCCTGCACATGAATTAGTACTAGGCGGCGGGGCTCCTCAATACACGCGTGAATACCGCGAGCCTAAGTATTTTGAAAAGATCAACGCATTTAATATTGATACCATTGCTGACGTAACGGATCTTAAATCCGTAGCAGAACAATTGGTTCAGATTCCTAATATCGCTTCTAAGCGTTGGGTGTATACCCAATACGATAGCATGGTAGGAGCTGCTAATACTTCCACGAATGCACCTAGCGATGCAACAGTTGTTCTCGCTAAAGGAACAGGAAAAGGATTGGCAGTGACAGTTGATTGCAATAGTCGCTATGTTTTTGCAGATCCTTATAAAGGAGGAATGATCGCTGTGGCAGAAGCCGCCAGAAATATCGTATGTAGTGGTGGTGAACCCATTGGTGTCACCAACTGTCTCAACTTTGGTAATCCTTACGATCCTGAAGTGTATTATCAGTTTGTAAAAGCAGTTACCGGTATGGGAGATGCTTGTAGAAAATTCAATACGCCTGTAACCGGTGGTAATGTGAGTTTCTATAATCAAAATCCTGATGGTCCGGTATATCCTACACCTACCATTGGAATGGTAGGTATTGTAGATGATGTCAACGATAAAATGACACTTGATTTCAAACAGGAAGGAGATATGATCGTACTGATCGGGTCACAACAAAATGACATCGCTTCTTCCGAATACTTACATAAACTCAAGCAGGTTGAATTTTCGCCGGCTCCATATTTTGATCTGGACCAAGAATTTAAAGTACAGCAGTTGATCTCATCATTGATCAAAGAGAAAAAAATCAATAGCGCCCATGATATCAGCGAAGGTGGATTAGCGATCACATTACTGGAAAGCGGATTTCACCGTAATCTGGGCTTTAGTGTACAAGCGGATACAACTGCTATTCGTAAAGATGCTTTCTGGTTTGGTGAAGCGCAAAGTCGTGTGGTAGTAAGTTGTTCTGCTGATCAATTAAAAGCCATTGAAGCAGCTGCACAAAAAGCTGATATCGCGATAACAGTATTGGGTAAGGTAACTTCAGGTAATATTGAAGTGAATGGCGATGCATGGGGAACCATTGATGTCTGGAAACAACGCTATGATACTGCTATTGAAAAATTGATCAATTAATATGGCAGAACATCCTTCCTATATCATCGTTACAGGAGCAGCAGGATTTATAGGTTCTCGTATGGTGAAGCACCTGAATGAATTAGGGTATCGGGATCTGATACTCGTCGATGATTTTGGAATCGAAGCCAAAAGGAAAAACTGGGAACAGTCTGCCTACGCACATATTGTAGAAAGATACAATCTAATTGATTGGCTACAACTCCATGAGCCTAAGATCGAATGCATGATACACCTCGGTGCGAGGACCGATACCACTGAGTTTGATTACACTATTCATGAAACACTCAATGTCGAATACTCAAAAGCGGTTTGGCGATATTGTACGCTTCATCAAGTACCACTTATCTATGCTTCTTCCGCAGCCACTTATGGAGATGGGGCTTTCGGATATGATGATGATCATCAGGTAGTATCCAAATTACAACCACTTAATCCTTATGGCATCAGTAAAAATGAATTTGATAAATGGGCTTTAGCACAAAATGAATGCCCACCATTCTGGGCCGGACTCAAATTCTTCAATGTGTATGGTCCTGATGAATATCATAAAGGAAGAATGGCCAGTGTGATATGGCATTCCTTTAATCAGATCCGAAAAAATGGAGTCGTTAATTTATTCAAGAGTCATCGTCCTGATTTCAAAGATGGCGAACAACTCCGTGATTTTATATATGTGAAAGATGTAGTGAAAGTGGTAGCGTGGATGAGAGAGACCATGGTGCAGGGTCGCTGGTCTGCAGATAAAAATGGATTGTATAATCTGGGTACCGGAAAAGCCCGATCATTCACGGATCTCGTTAAAGCCACATTTGCAGGATTAGATCAGGAACCTTCCATTCATTTCATTGATATGCCGGAAGATATTCGCGATAAATATCAATACTTCACAGAGGCGAATATGCAAAAACTACGCAAGGCCGGATATACCGATGACTTCTATTCACTGGAACAAGGGGTGGATGATTACGTGAGAAACTATCTTAGAAAACTGCCTTAGCGATACAGTTTTTATAGCAAATGGGTCATAGCGTATAGTAAAACAAAAGAAATACTATAAGCTATGACCCATTTGCTATCAGCCACTACACAATCTGTGTTTAGTAGCGTATGCCTCCAACCTACATTCTCTCCTTTAAAAAAGCTACTGCTTTAGCATGTGCATCTGCTGCAGCTTCTTTATTAAAAACAGGATTACTTGGATTGGCAAAACCATGACCTGCATCATATTTATTGGCAAATAATTTCTTACCGGCTGCCTGCATATCCGCTTCGAACTTGTTTACTACTTCAGGAGATGGACTACGATCTTTGTTCCCAAAGAAACCGATCACGTCACAATTGAGTGTTTTGAGTTTCTCTACATTATTTTCAGGTCTGCCATAATACATCACACAACCTGCTGCTTGTTTGCCGGCCAATAAAGCACTTTGTAAACTCCACATACCGCCGAAACACCAACCTACTGTGTAGATCTTCGCATCTGTTCCTGCATAAGCAATTGCACCTTTGATGATGCTTTCGAGTCTTTCTGTTTTTGCAGACTGGATCAGTTTCATAGCGCTATCGGCAGTAGCAGCGATCTTACCATCATACAAATCCAAAGCGATCACATTCACATCTCCCAGATCACTATAAAAAGTTTCACTCTCTTTTTTGATATAATCATTCAATCCCCACCATTCCTGGATCACGAATAACCACTTATTACTTTTTTTCTTACTGCGGATCTCATAGCCCATTGCACTGGTTCCATCGGCGGCTTTAAAAGTGACTGGCTTACCCAATGGATCGGCTACAGTATAAGGTATCGGATTATCATGCATCATAGCAAAAGAAGCGGTTGAAGCTTCTGCTTTGAATTGGTCCATGATCTCGCTGGTAAAACAACTCACATAACATTCCGGTGTTAAAGGTTGTGGGGCAGGTGTTTTGTAACTATGGCTGAGAAATGCTGCCGTACAGAATGCAGCGAATGTCAGAGCAATGATCTTTTTCATGGCAAATTTTTTTTGATAAAGATGTTCACGTCAAGTTAACACATTCTTGCGCCAGAGGTTCAAAATAAACAGGCTGTTTTTTTAATCCGCCTTTTTACTGTACGTTTGTACGACCTCTGAATTTTTTTACACCGTTCATTTACAAGGTCAAATAGTTTTTTCCGTTATCTGCTTGTAATTCAATACAATAGATATCGGTTTTTTATTGTTTCATGAACCCTGATCTGTGTTGTTGACCGATCGATCGGACTTCGTTGTGTTATGCGACAGTTCTTTATGCAATAAAAAAAATGAACGGATAAGTTTGAAACGAATAAACAATACGATAAACATGGCCAAGTACATTTTTGTTACAGGAGGCGTAACAAGCAGTTTAGGAAAAGGGATCATTGCGGCTTCTCTCGCTAAATTATTGCAGGCAAGAGGGTTGAGGGCGACTATCCAAAAATTTGACCCTTATATCAACGTTGATCCAGGTACCTTGAATCCTTATGAGCATGGGGAGTGTTATGTAACAGAAGATGGCGCAGAAACAGATCTGGATCTTGGTCACTATGAACGTTTCTTAAATATTTATACTTCTCAGGCCAATAATGTTACCACCGGCAGAATTTATCAGACCGTTATCAATAAGGAAAGAGCTGGTGAATTTTTGGGTAAAACAGTTCAGGTGGTTCCGCATATCACCGATGAGATCAAAAGAAGAATGTTATTACTGGGAGAAGATAATAAATACGATATCATCATTACAGAGATCGGTGGTACGGTAGGTGATATCGAGAGTCTTCCTTTTATTGAAGCAG
Source organism: Sediminibacterium sp. KACHI17 (assembly GCF_040362915.1). Classification (NCBI taxonomy): domain Bacteria; kingdom Pseudomonadati; phylum Bacteroidota; class Chitinophagia; order Chitinophagales; family Chitinophagaceae; genus Sediminibacterium; species Sediminibacterium longum. The sequence continues at coordinate 96,733 of NZ_AP029612.1, forward strand.
TACGTCAACTGCAATGGGAACTTCCTGAAGAAGATGTAATGGTAGTGCATCTTACTTTGATTCCATACTTGCGCGCAGCTAAAGAACTAAAGACAAAGCCTACACAGCACAGTGTAAAAATGCTGAGCGAAACAGGGGTTCATCCGGATATCATTGTTTGTCGAACAGAAGAACCATTGAATAATGATATCAAACGTAAGATCGCACTCTTCTGTAATGTAAAACCAGAAGCGGTGATCGAGGCAATGGATGCATCTACTATTTATGAAGTTCCATTATTGATGTTGCGTGAAAAACTTGATCTGATCTGCCTGAAGAAATTAAATATTACCCAATACAGTGAACCTAATTTGGATAAATGGAAAGGATTCCTGGACAAACTGAAATATCCGAAGAGTAAAGTTACGGTTGGATTGATCGGTAAGTATATTGAGTTACAAGATGCTTATAAATCTATTCTAGAAAGTTTTGTTCATGCAGGTGCCATGAATGAAGTAAAAGTACAGGTCGTAAATGTTCATAGTGAATATATCACACAAGAAAATGTAGCTGAGAAACTGGAAGGATTGGATGGATTATTAGTGGCTCCGGGTTTTGGACATCGCGGTATCGAAGGAAAGATCATTGCGGTACAATATGCAAGAGAAAAAGGGCTTCCATTCTTTGGTATTTGTTTAGGTATGCAAATGGCGGTCATCGAGTTTGCGAGAAATATTCTGGGATTAAAGAATGCGCACTCTACTGAAATGGATACTTCTACAGATCACGCTGTGATCAATATGATGGAAGAACAGAAAAAGATCAAAATGATGGGAGGCACTATGCGATTAGGAGCATATCCATGCGAGATCAAGGCGGGAAGCCTGGCTCATACGATCTACGGACAAACAACCATTTCAGAAAGACATCGCCATCGTTACGAATTCAACAATGATTATTTTGATCAGTTTGAATCAAAAGGAATGATAGCCAGCGGTCGTAATCCTGAAACAGGATTGGTTGAGATCATGGAGATACCTTCACATCCGTTCTTCATTGGGGTGCAATATCATCCTGAGTTAAAAAGTACGGTTGAAAACCCTGCTCCGTTATTTGTACATTTTATTGGTGCAGCCAAGAAATATAATGAGCAACGTGGTCAGAGTAAAAAGACAGTTTTACAAAGCGAAAAGTAATACTCATTATAATATTGTCAAGCACATATCTATTAAGGCCTGGTGAAACCAGGCCTTTTTGTATGTCAACTACAAATGCAGAGGTTGTGGAACAGCACTTCCTTTTTCTTCTCCCTTCACTCTTCTTGCTTCATCGTCATATTCCTTTTTAAGTCGGTCCAGGTATCATCTAAGGATTGATGATTTTCTTTTTTCCAAACAGAGATCTGTTCTTTCATTTTTTCTTTCCTTTCAGATGCAGATGCTTCAAAAAATTGCTGAATAAATAGTCCGTCTTGTTCAAAAGCAGTTTGGTTGAATTGCTCTTTCAAAGCCAATTCTCTTTTGTGATTGTTTTGAGTGAGTGTTGTTTCCAATTCTTCACGTAATCTTACTTTTTCATCATAACTGCCATTGGGTAATAATGTTTTTGCGATTACCGGCATGAGTTCTATGAGCATTAGGATGGCCACTAATAAATAATACCTGATCGCCACGGCTGTATTATCGCTTACGAGATTATTCAGTGCTTCTATTCTGGTAATAAAACCATTATTGAGTAAAGCCTCGAAATTCGTTTGTTCTGTTTTGATATTATTTTCGATGGCTGATAGCGAACTATCTATAGACAATAGTTGTGGTCTTATCTGATTTGTCAGATTCCGATAATCTGCATCAAGTTGTACGTATTCTCTTTGTTTGGCTTGCGCGATATCTTTCAAACCTATTTTGCCGCTACCGCCGGTACCATCGGTTTCAGCAATGAATCGATCTCTTGCGATACTTACTTCGCGGTATCTTGTATCTAATTGTGCTTCTAGTTGATTTTTTTGAGTCAGTAATTCTTTTTTTGCAGCTGCATACACAGTGTCTTGACTTGCTCTTTTTTCTCTCTTTCTTTTTTCATTGTCGATAGACACCTGCACCTTGATTTCTTTATCAAATAAATACAGGAGTGCAGGTTGCGCCATGAACAATCCGATCGTTAATGCCAGTACGATGCGAAAGATCAGCGGTAAGACCTTTCTTTTATTATTGCGAGAAATACCCTTGATCAGGGCCCTGTCGATGGTTAGAATGATGCCACCCATAAACAATCCCAACGGCATTGCTGGTATCCATGAGTTGGTTACCGTATAAGAGAAATAGGTCCAGGCCAAAGTGGCGAATAACCAGGTGCCCAATACGGTCATTCCAACGATCGCATATCTGTTTCGGTCAATAACACAGGTTTTGATCAGGTCCACTTCGGCAGTGGAAAGCCACCATAAAAATCGATGCCATCTATTGGGCACATGATTCTCCCTCTCGGAAATGTTTGCATTTTCAGACATACAAAGGTTTTAATCAATAAATGGGTAGAAGTTGGGGATCCGCCTTTGGTTGAAGTGTGAGAGGTTATAAAGAAACAACGATTTTGCCTGATTTCTACATTTTGAGCCCATTTTGGGCTGATTTTAACGGAAAGAAACTTAGGGTTCTAATCTTCCCCGCAAATATTACCTTTGCCCCTCAATTTGAAACTAGTATGAAGACGGACAAGAATACGGTCATTGGCTTTGTTTTATTGGGTATTTTATTTTTCCTGTATTTCTGGTACAGCAATAAACAGCAAACGGCCTTGGTTGAAATGAAAAAAAGGCAGGAAGATTCGATTGCCAGAGTGAACGCGGCAAAGCTACCTGTTGTTGATAGTGCAACACTGCAATTAGATTCTCTGAAAAGAGATTCATTGAGTAAAGTGATCATGGCAGGAGACTTTACTGCTGCAGCTATCGGAACTGAATCTTTGGTTACACTCGAAAACAGTGTAATGAAGATTACTTTCACCAATAAAGGTGGACAAGTAAAAGGGATCGAATTAAAAAAATACAGCAAAGCTGATAGCACGCCAGTTGTTCTTTCTGATAAAAACAAATTGGGATATACCATTAATACTGGTGCTAACCAATCTGCTAATACAACAGATCTTTTCTTTACAGCTGATGAGCCGGTCAAGCAATCAGATGGTAGCCAGGTGATCAATTTCACATTATCAGCTGCGAATGGACAACAGATCAAGCATCAGTATATCATTCGCCCTGATGCTTATATGATCGACTGGAATGTTGCGTTAACAGGTGCAGATAAATTGCTGAGTCAGGGTGCATTGAATATGAAGTGGAATCTGGAAACCACGCAACTGGAACGTTCTGCTGAGTATGAGCGTCAGATGTCTAATATCTGCTTCTCAGAAGATAGTGAGTTTGATTATATCTCAGTGAATACTGAAAAGCAATTTGAAAAACCGGTACAATGGGTGAGTGTAGTGCAGCAGTTTTTCAATCATACCCTTATCGCGAAAAATAATTTTAATACTGGTGATGTTAAGTGGCAGCGTAAAACAGATACGACGCATTCATTAGCAACTACAGAAACAAATCTTCAGATGAAATTGCCGGTAGCGGCAGCAGTCACTGTTCCATTCCAGTTGTATTATGGTCCTAGTGATTATTCGATCTTGAAAAAGCAGGCACCGGAAATGGATCGTATCGTGAACTTAGGTCGTGATATGTATTCGTTTGTTCGTCCAATCAATAAGTATATCATCATGCCGGTATTTGATTTCTTTGCCGGTTTTGTAAGCAATTATGGTTGGGTCGTATTGCTATTAACACTGTTCATTCGTTTAGTAACATCACCATTAACATATAGCAGTTATCTGAGTGGTGCTAAAATGAAAGCACTGAGACCTGAACTGGATACGATGCGTGAAAAGTTTGGAGACGATAAGCAAGGATTTGCGATGGAGCAGATGAAATTGTTCCGTGAAGCAGGTGTAAATCCATTGGGTGGATGTATACCGGCGCTTTTACAGATCCCCATCTTCTTTGCCTTGTATAGCTTCTTTAATGCAAACATTGAGCTACGTGGGCAATCATTCCTTTGGAGTGATGACCTTTCTTCTTATGATGTGATTGCGACATTGCCATTCTCTATTCCGTTGGGTTTTGGAGATCATATCAGTTTGTTTACTATCACCGCTGTTATTACCAGCTTCCTGATCTCTATATACAATATGAGCATGACACCAACACAGGATAATCCGATGTTGAAGTATATGCCGTATATCTTTCCCTTTATACTATTGTTCATCTTCAACAGATTGCCGTCAGCATTGACATGGTATTACACAGTATCAAACCTCGTAACGCTTGGTTTGCAGTTTGTGATACAGAATTATATCATTAATCATGATCTGATCCTTGCTAAAATTGAAGAAAAGCGAAAAGCTCCAAAGAAGAAAAGCAAGTGGCAGGAACGTTATGAGCAGATGATGGAGAGCCAGAAGAAACTACAAGAACTAAAAGAAAAAAATCAAAAGAGAAATAAATAATGTTCTGTTGATTTTCAGCTTTTTATAAACTTTAAGAAAGCCCTACACTTGTTGTGGGGCTTTTTTGTTAATCTTGGCATGGAATTATGTTATAGTATAGTAAATTGTTCGCATGAAAAAGATAATCGGATCGTTGATGCTCCTGATATTTTGGTGGAATGCCTCTGCACAACAGCGTGTGGTAGCAGAATGTACGATTACTTATGCCATCAATATCGATGATACCAAAGCCAGTGATGATGCCATCGCATCGCTGAAATCGAGCAGTAAAACAGTATTTATCAAAGGAATGAATAGTCGGACAGATCTGAATAGTCCAACTTTTATGCAATCAATGATCTATCAGAAAAATACCGGTACAGCTGTGATTCTACGTGAATTCGGTGCGAATAAATTCATGACCAAACTGGATCCTGTAAAGTGGAAAGAAGAAAATAAGAAATTTGAAGGGATACGTATTGAACCAACTGCTGAGACCAAAACCATTATAGGTTATGAATGTAAAAAAGTAAACTTGATCATGTCTAATGGAAGTACTTTTTCAGTTTATTATACACCTGCCATAGCTCCGTCTGTAAAAGAATTTGAATACCAGTTTAAAGATATTCCCGGATTAGTATTGGAGTCGGAGAGTATAGATGCAGATGGAAATAAGATTCGTTATACTGCGAAACAGATCAATTTTAATCCGGTACCGCCATCAAAATTTGATATACCCACAAGTGGATACAGAATATTATAATTGAGAGAAAGATTAACGTTGCGCCGGAGCAGGCGTCTTGAATTTTGGAACCTTTACTTTGAATTTGTAAGGATACACAAAGCTGGTATTCCCGTTATCATAACGAAGGATTGAAGAAACCTCAACACCATTTTTTAACGTTGATTGTGTTGTTACGGATGGAGAGTTCTTCAAGTGTAATGAATACTTAAGAGAAGAATAAGAAGCAGCTTTAGCAGATAAGTGATGCATATTTTTCAATGTATACTTACTTTCTTTTGCTTTCTTTTCAGTGATTCCGGTTAGTGTAAACGCAGCAAAAGCTATTTGCACACCCGCAATAAAGAGGGCAGCAATCGCTATTTTCTTGATATGTTTACGGACTAGCATTTGGACAAAGGTACTATTTTGTTAAACAAAAACACAATTATCATACTATTAAGTTAACGTTTCTGGATAAAAAAAGTTACGGGAAACTTGGAAAAAAGGTTTTTTAAGTCTATTTTAGGTAAACCCATTGAAGATGAGAGAAAATCCGTACCGCGAAGACAGAGAAGCCCTCAAAGAACTCCTCCAACAGTACCAGAATCTCAAACAAGGTCGTCACCACAGCTTTATTGAAGAAGATGCTTTTGAACGTATTATAGATTATTACGATGAGAAAGATGATATCAATGAAGCACTTGAGGCTGCTGATATCGGTTTGGAGCAGTATCCTTATTCTTCTCAATTAATGATCAAAAAAGCAGATTTATTGCTTGCATCTCGTAAGTACAGGGAGGCGTTGGATGTATTGGAGAATGCCGAACTATACGATAGCAGCGATATTAACCTCTATATTTTAAAAACAGACGCCTACCTGGCCCTAGACCAGCAACCCAGGGCTGTGGAGCTATTGGAAGCGGCATTGAGCATGTTTGAAGGGGAGGAGCGCCTGGATCTGTTATTCGAATTGGCAGATGTCTACGACGATTATGAAGAGTTTGATAAGGTTTTTGATTGCTTAAAACTTATCCTGGAAGAAGATCCTTCTAATGAAGAAGCCTTATACAAGATCTGTTTTTGGACTGATTTTACCGGCCGGAATGAAGAAAGCATTCGACTGCACCAGCAAATCATTGAAGAGCAGCCTTTCAGTGAATTGGCATGGTTTAACCTGGCTGCCGCTTATCAGGGCTTAAAATTGTATGAGAAAGCGATCGATGCTTATCAGTACGCCGTGGCCATTGATGAAAAGTTTGATTATGCCTACCGAAATATGGGGGATGCATATCTACGCTTACGAAAATATAAGGAAGCCATTGATGTACTGGAAAAAGTCTTAGAGCTAACACGTCCGGAAGATGTGATCTACGAAGCGATTGGACATTGTTACCATAGAATGGGTAATTATGCTCAGGCCAGATTTCATTATAAAAAAGCAGTTCACCTGAATCCTGATGATAGCAAACTGCATTATAAAATAGCAGTAACATATATGCTGGAAGAACAATGGCAAAGCGCCGTTAAGCAACTGGAACTGGCCATGCGTATCCATCGTTCGATTCCGGAGTATAATCTGGCCATGGGTGAGTGTAAAATGAATTTGAACCAGTTTAAAGACGCTATTCAATATTTCGGTACTGTTGTTCGTCAGAAAACCAAAAATGTAGCCGGTTGGGAAGCGCTGATACGCTGCCTGATCAAAGCCGGTTTTCATGAAGAAGCCATTGAACAATGTATAGCAGCGGCTAAAGCCACAGATGACAAACCGATCTTTTTATTTTACCAAAGTGCGATGTTATTCATTCTGGGTAAATCCAAAGAAGGATTGTTGAAGCTGGAAGCAGCAATGGAGAAAGCGCCGCGTTCGTTGAAAAAATTTATTGAAATCAACCCTTCCATTTTACAGAACAATCAGGTGGTGGATCTGGTCGCCCGTTACAAGAAGGGGAAAAAAATATAACCCGACTAATCCTCTTCTAATTCTTTAACGGATGCTTAAATGAGCTGTTTAGCTTATTTTTGCGTGCGAAAAAACAACCTTCATGAATTTTAACCTTTCTCAGATACCTGTAAGAACACAGCAACCCCGTACATCAGGCTTAACCATGGTCATGGATAAAGGACTTAGCATCAATGAGGTCCATAATTTCATGAGCGTGGGCAGACCGCATGTAGATATTGTGAAGTTAGGATTTGGTACTTCTTTTGTTACCCCCAATCTACGTGAGAAAATAGAAGTATACCATTCTTACAATATGCCCATTTATTTTGGTGGTACTCTATTTGAAGCCTTCTTGATCAGAAATCAATTCGAAGATTATATCAGTGTTTGTAAAGATTATGGTATCAAGTACATGGAAGTGAGTGATGGCTCTATTAGTATTCCGCATGCTGAAAAATGTGGTTATATCGAAAAGCTTACGCAATACGGTACCGTATTAAGTGAGGTGGGAAGTAAAGATGCTGCACATATCATCCCTCCTTATAAATGGATCGAACTGATGCGTGCTGAATTGGAAGCAGGATCTTCTTATGTTATTGCCGAAGCGCGTGAAGCAGGTAATGTCGGTATTTACAGAGGTAGTGGTGAAGTAAGAGAAGGTCTGGTTCAGGAAATTCTTACTCAGATACCTGAAGAAAAAATCATTTGGGAAGCACCTCAGAAAGCACAACAACTTTATTTTCTGGAACTGATTGGTTGTAACGTAAACCTTGGAAACATAGCGCCTCATGAAATTCTTGCATTGGAAGCTATGCGTATCGGTTTGCGTGGAGACACTTTTGAATTGTATCTGAACAAGCTCTGATCCATGAAACGCTATGGCCTGATCGGGTATCCACTGACACATTCATTCTCTCAAAAATATTTTACTGAAAAATTTTTGAGAGAAGCATTGAATGATCATGTCTACGAGAATTTTCCGATTCAGGAAATTTCAGCATTGAAAGATGTCCTCACTTCGAACCATGATCTTTTCGGGTTGAATGTGACCATTCCCTACAAAAAGGAAGTACTGGATTATTTAGATGAATGTTCGCCCGCAGTAGCAGCGATGGGCGCTTGCAATTGCATCAAAATAGTTGAAGGGAAATTATTAGGATTCAATACAGACGTGATCGGTTTTGAACGTTCATTACGTCCATTCCTAAAACCCGAACACACTGCAGCATTGATCCTTGGTACCGGTGGCGCTGCCGTTGCTGTTGCATATGTGATGGATCAGTTAGGTATTCAATATCAGTATGTATCCAGACAAAAAACACCTAACAGTATTACTTACGCTGAGATCGACCAGCAAACTATAACAGATCATTCACTCATCATCAATACTACTCCTCTCGGGATGTATCCGGCGGTCAATGATTGTCCACCATTGCCTTATGAACACCTTACCTCAAAACACCATTGTTTTGATCTGATCTATAATCCCGCTGAAACATTGTTTCTTCAAAAAGCAGCTGCACAAAATGCTACTGTTCAAAATGGTGCAGAAATGCTTATCATTCAGGCAGAAGAAAGTTGGCTTATCTGGAATCTGTAAAAGATCATTCTGTTACTTGAATGATTCCTTTAAGTCTGATATCTCTTGAAGAAGATCCGATCATGATCCTAAAATTCCCCGGTTCAACTATTCTTTGTAAAGAGAGATCGGTCATCATCAATAATTCCGGCGTGATCAAAAAACGAACTTGTTTGGTTTCACCTGCTTTTAGGTGTATTCGCTGAAATCCTTTTAATTCCATAACAGGTCTTACTACAGAAGATAAAAGATCGCGTATATACAATTGAACCACTTCATCTCCGTCTCTTGCACCACTATTGGTAACAGAACAAGTTACCCAGACACTATCTGATCGCTTGATCCTTTCTCTTTCGAAAAACAGATTCGTATAAGTAAACTGTGTATAGCTTAAGCCATATCCGAATGGGAATAGGGGAAGCCCTGTTAAGTTGATATAATCATCACCTCGTCCTGTGGGTGTGTGATTATAAACCAATGGTAGCTGGGCTTCTGCGATCGGGAAAGTGATAGGTAATTTCCCTGATGGATTATAGTCACCCAAAAGAATTGCAGCTATGGCATGTCCACCTTGCTCTCCCGGATACCAGGTTTGTAAAACAGCATCTGTTTTATCCAACCAATTGTTCATCGTAATTGCACTGCCACCGGTTAATACTACAATGATCTTCTTTCCGGTAGCTGCGATACTTTGTATCAATGCTTCCTGATAACCGGGTAATTGTAAAGAAGCACGATCACGAAACTCTCCTTCTTCAATGCCAGCTGAGATCACAACGATATCTGCTTTTTTCGCCAGTTCAACGGCTTTTTGTATTTGTATTTCATGATCATCAATCACCCCATGATTCCATATCAATCGAATATGTGCATTGCCATTTGATTCTTTGAATTCAATCGTGATCGAATAAACACTGTCTTTTTGGAATGATACTTCATGCAATATTGTATGATAGCTCTGTTTATCCCACTGATCGATCACTAACTGATGATTAATGTATAAACGAAATCCATCATTGCCTTCTAATCCAATTTTATATTGACCTGTTGTAGGGGCAGTGAGTAAACCCGTCCATCGTACACTATAAAAATCAACAGATAAACTTGTATCAGGTCCATAAAGCGTCCAGTGAAAATCAATGTTGCGATCGGTTCTTTCAATCGTAGGATGACCTTTCAGATCTATGTTATTGAAATAACTCGCCAATAAACCTATTTGCGTTTTATTTTCTTTATCTCGATGGTGGAGTACACTATCCGGAATGGCGACAGTGCTTGCCTGTATTCTTGGTACCCCTGCAGCATATGCGATCTCAGCTTTTGGTAGCAGTTGCTGCAGGCCTTTTAGTAAGGATACTTTTTCTGATCCATTACCACTGTAGCCACCTAATCTAGCTTCGGTTGCGTCTTGTCCGATAAGGGCTATTTTCTTAATATTTTTATCGAGTGGTAAAACCGATCCTTTGTTTTTCAACAATACGATCGACTCGAGTGCAGCTTGTTTGGCCAGTAACTGATGTTCTTTTTTAAAGCTAGTATCGGCAGCTTTGGTTTCATCAATGTATGGCTGATCAAATAATCCTAATTCAAACTTAGCGGTCAATACCCTGCTAACGGCATCATCAATTCTTGCTTGTGCGATCTGGTGATTTAAAAAGGGCGAAATGAATAATCGATGATGTTCATGTTGTGTTTGAAATATTACATCCAATCCATTAGTAATGGCAGCATTGCCTGCATCAGCATAATCTTTGGCGGTATAGTGCAACACATTAGCGCCTCCAACAGCACTGGCATCGGAGATGACAAAACCTTTAAAACCCCATTTATTTTTGAGCGTTGTAGTAAGTAAATTGTAATGAGCGGTTGCCGGACTTCCATCCACTGAGTTATATGCCGTCATGATAGATCTGGCACCTGCTTTATGGATAGCAGCAATAAAAGGAGGGAAGTGGATATCCATTAAAGCTCTTTCATTTAGGTAAATGGGGTAGCTGTCTCTTCCCCCATCACCAACATTTGCAATAAAATGTTTGGGTGTGGTGATGATATTTTTCTTTTCAAATGATTGAATGAAAGCCACACCCATAGCTGAAGTAAGGAAAGGATCTTCACCATAAGTTTCTTCTGTTCGTCCCCAGCGAACATCGGTCGCGATATTGATCACAGGTGAAAGAACTTGTCTGATACCCCTTATAGATGCTTCCTTCGCGATAGCATCTGCCACCTGTTCCATCAGTTTTGTATTCCATGTAGCGGACAGACCGATACTTTGAGGGAATACGGTAGCCCCCTCTCTTACAAGGCCATGTAATGCTTCATCAAAAGGAATGATCGGGATACCCAGTCTCGTTTCTTCAACAAAGAATTGTTGAATGCGATTGATCTTCTTTGCAAGACTCAATGCATTTTCTTTTGTATCGTATTGGAGTATTTGTTCTGCAGCATTCTTTTCATCAGCAACACCGGCGCTTACCTGGAAGCCGAATAGACCAGTTTTGTATGTTGTCTCTTCTCCCTTTTTGATCGAGCCCGGTATCATAAAGAGTTGGAAAAATTTTTCTTCCATTGTCATCCGCGACAATAGATCTTTCACTCTTTCCTGTGTAGGTAATGTTTTATCCTTATAGGGGATGACTGATTGCGCAGATAATGATGCAACGCTGATTAGTGAAATACAACCAGTAATGATCCAACAGTATAACGATAAAAAAGAGGGTTTGACCATATCCCGATTGGATTTAATGGGAAAGTAGTTTTTGTATGGCATCTTCCGGAACGGCAGTTTTTTTCTTTGCTGTATAATCATAACAGATCATACCGGTTTTCGCTTTGCCGGCTAAAACGGGGCCATCTGATTGTAATACTTCCAGTTTATAAAATAGGTCAAATCCCAGTTTATCAAAATCCGCCGCACAAACTGAAATTCTTATCAAATCTCCATGGTTAAGTTCCTTTTTATATTCCAATGCCACATCTGCCATTATCAGTCCAACTCCTGCAAAAGAAAGTTCTCCGTATCCATGCTTCATTAAAAACTGTTGTCTGGCTTCATGTATCAACGCAAGAAAAACATCATTTCCTACGTGTCCGCCATAATTCAAATCTGTAATACGGATCTTGATTTCTGTACTGAAATGAAACTGATCGGGTAACTCTATTTTGATACGATTCATAGTACTGGTTGTTGTTGTAAAAACTCAATCAATTGTGCGATGGCTTTTTTCCGATGGCTATATTGATTTTTCTCTTCCATGCTCATTTCTGCAAAAGTTTTAGTACTGCCAGCAGGAATAAAAATAGGGTCATATCCAAAACCACTATCTCCTTTTTGGGTAGATATAATGTGGCCTTCACAAATACCTTCAAACTGATATTCTTTTCCTTCCCAGATCAGTGAAACAACCGTGCGGAATCGAGCTGTTCTTAATGGATTATTGCCCAGGTTTAATAAGAGCTTATCAATGTTAGCCTGAAAATTTTTCGATTCACCGGCGTACCTGGCACTCTTAACTCCAGGTTCGCCATTTAAAGCATCTACCTCTAGCCCGGTATCTTCACTAAAAGTATTTTGGCCGGTAAGTTGATAAATCACGGATGACTTTTCTCTTGCGTTGGCTTCCAGTGTGTCATGTGGTTCAGGAATATCGATATCAATTCCTGCATCTTTCAACGTGACCACGCGAATATTTTTTCCGATGATCGTATTGACCTCATCAACTTTATGTTGATTATTTGTAGCAAAAACAAGTAGGTGCATATTATAAATTGAACATGTTTTTCAGACTCAACCAGAGTTTACTTTTTTCAAGTTTTGCTTCACGGGTATCTCCCATCATAGTATGGAGGGGAGGGGCACATAAAATGCTACATTGATCATATGCTTGAACCTGATAGAAGGGTAATCTAAAGGGCATTTGAATCGCCGAAGCTTCAATATCAAACAGGATCATATATTTCGGAGTCAGCCATTCTTTGATCTCTGTGTAGGAGAGTTGATGTGTAGACAGATTTACAATAGCAACATCACCCAGATTTAACTTGCAGGCGGTGAGTATGGCGGATAAAAATTGCAGAGCATGGTCGTTCAAAAAAACGGCCTCTTTTTCGGCTACTAGAATGGTGATCTTTTTTTGATTATTTCCCAAAAATTCAGGCTCTTTTGGAGCTGAATCCACCTTTTTTTTCTCAATTTTATTAGCAACAGATGGTTCATTTACAATGACCAAATGATTCTTGTACAGGTCAGGTAGCACGAAATCAGGTAGTATCGGAGAATTTGGTTCGGTCATTAGGTAAATATTAACAGTTGTTAGTTTTCTTTTTTTTCGTTTCTTTGCGCCAAATATAGAATTATGACAGCAGCACTAGACATAAACATCACGAAAGTTGAGACAAGTAAGTTACTCGATATGACGCTGGAAAATATTCCTTTCGGAAAATATTTTACAGACCATATGTTAGAAGCTGACTATGAGAATGGAGAGTGGAAGAATGTTGAGATCAAGCCTTATCAACCTTTGTTGTTAGAACCATCAGTAGCTGCACTTCATTATGGTCAGGCCATTTTTGAAGGGATCAAAGCCTATAAAGACAAGGAAGGTAATGTTGCCATTTTCCGTCCTCAGGATAACTTCAAGCGCTTCAATATTTCTGCAGAGCGTATGCAGATGCCTGTGGTACCAGAGGAGATCTTCATGGAAGGTATGCGTATGCTGATCGATCTGGATAAGAACTGGGTACCATCAATGAAAGATCACTCACTGTATATCAGACCTTTTATGTTTTCATCTGACCCTGTGATCGGTGTAAAACCTTCTGAGTCATATAAATTCATGATCATTTTGAGTCCAACAGGTCCTTACTATACTGCACCCATGAAGATTTATGTAGAGGAGAAATATACAAGAGCGGCTCCGGGTGGGGTAGGATTTTCAAAAAATGCCGGTAACTATGGTGCTAGTATGTTGGCTACAGCATTGGCTAAGAAAGCAGGATATGATCAGGTACTTTGGACAGATGCTTTTGAGCACAAATACTTACAGGAAGTAGGTACCATGAATGTGTTCTTCATTATTGGCAATACAGCAGTAACGCCTTCTTTGGAAGAGGGAACAATTTTAGCAGGTGTTACCAGAGATAGTGCCATGACGGTATTGAAGGATATGGGATTTGAAGTGATCGAAAAGAAGATCAGTATTGAAGATCTCATCGATGCACATCGTGCAGGTATCTTATATGAAGTATTTGGTACTGGTACTGCTGCCACCATTTCTCTGATCAAGGAATTGCGTTACAAGGATTATGTGATGCATTTTGATACAGATAAATGGAAAACGGCTCCTGAATTGAAACAAAGATTAAATGATATACGCGAAGGCAGAGCAGCCGATACGCATGGATGGATGTTTCGTGTGTAATTTATCTGTACAAGATATCAAAAGGGACTTCCACTGAAGTCCCTTTTTTATTTACAGCTTGATAAAAGTACTAGCCGCAAACTTATTGCCGCTGTGTACTTCCAGAATATAAGTGCCGTTCAATAGTGCGTTCAGCGGCACTTGAAAATTCCCTTCTTTTTGTTGCCCGAGTATTTGTTTGTGAAGGATAGCGCCATCTATATTCTTGATCAAGATAAAACTGTGTCCTGGTTTATAGGCCTTGAAATAAACATTCAATTGATATTGTGCAGGCACAGGGGATAGTTTTAAAATGATAGGCTCCTCCTGTGGTACAGGTGGTATCGGTGCCCTTAGCACAAAACGTTTTTCTCCGAAACTAGTGGTATCAGCAGTTATATAAAAATGGTAAAAACTATCGTTTTTTACTTTTGTGATAGTACCGTTGAATAAATCGTGTAACTCTAATGATAGATGAGATGGAAGCCAAACCCTATTGAACTGAATGCTGTAATATCCTGGCGCTTTTGTTTGAATCCCTAATGGGATATATGTTTCATCAGTGATTTTTCTTGCATCAATTGCCAGTGGTATCTGGTCATAACTCAAACTGTAAAAGTTATAATATTGATTGAATAATTTTTCTGCATCATCTTCATCAAAATGAATGTTGGAAGAGTCTATATCAATCAATAAAAATCGATCCAATAGTTGTTGCTCTTTGTGAAGTGATAATGCTACTTGATAACGATTCTCAATAATGCCATTGATACTATCGGGTAATGACTCTGTGATCTTTGTTTGTTCTGAAAATCTGATGGACAGATCTGTTTCTTTAGTGGTCTTAACAATGAATCCCTGTAAAGCTTCGATAATATGGTTACCATCAAAAGCTTTGGCTGCATATCCGCCGGTTTCTGCTAAACTATTATCCCAAACCCAAAAGTTATGTCCGATATTTTGACTGCGCGAAATACTCTTTGAAAGTATCTTAGCTAAATATGGATTTCCGGTCAGATGGTATTGTGTGTCTTTTCCCGTTGGAAATATGATTTCTTCATCACCAATGATAGGTTGACCAAATAGAAGTACGTCTGCCTTCACTTTTTTATCAAAAGGTTTGAATAAGCTTATTCCTGACGATCTTTTCCACCGATATAAAGAATAATTGTTTTCTTGTTCAAGTGGTTTCCAGTCAATAATTTTTTTATTGGCGAAATTGGTTAGCGCCATCAGAGTGATGGGTACCATGTTCGCGTTCTCCTGCTCTTTCAATATTGCATAAGATATGTTAGGTCCAACCTGCTGAAAATTTTTACTGCTTCCAAGAATATCTTCTTTAAAAGGGTGAGTGATCCAGTTATTTTCTAATCTGAATTTCTTAAAAATCCGACCGATGATTTGTGTTCCCGCGGCGTTTGGAGCGATCATTGCCTGCGAATCTAGAACCAACATGTCTTGTGTAAGAAGTTTCCCTTGTATCAATTGCAGAGATCGATTGATATATAAAGAATCTGATAATAATAATTCAGTTCCTTTTGCTACTAAATGATCTAATTGGTTATTCATAAAAGCTTGTGCAGGTAAATATTGTTGCCTTTTGCCTACAGCTACAAGGGTTCCATTGGAAGATCGAATTGCTTGCTGTGCAAGGATCGTATTGTCATATGTCAAAACACCCGATAAAATAAGTTGACTCTGATTCAATAGTTGTAAAGACCTGCAAAATGCGCTATCTGTGATCAGTACTGGTGAATCATTTGTTTGCAATATCACATCCGTTTGCATATCGGGAACCATGGCACTACACCAATTACTACCGGTATGCCAGCTATTATTTTGTTTACCTAGCCATAAACCATTTGTTTTTACTTCGATCAAAACACTTTGCGATGTATCTGTACAACCACCTGATTGAACAATTCTTCGGAATCTGGTAGATTGCTGGAGACTACCTGGATAAAGAATGCTAAGATTATTCGATGGTATGGATTGGAATTGAGATTGGCTAGACATCTGCCATTGATAAGCATACATTTCATTTCCGCCAACAGGCATTTCACCCTTGATAGGCTCAGGAGCTGTTCCGGAACAAATGATTTGATCTTTGGAAAGTATATTATTCGTGATCTCAGGAAAGAATTGAAAGATGAATTGTTTGCGAATACTGTTAATGCCATCCGATACCTCTATGATAGCAGTATCTTTCAGTGATGCATCATTCGTGTGATTGTAGATTAGATTTTTTGGTTCCTGAATATCTATCGTAAGTTTAGTGTTGTATGGAAGTCCGGTGATATTACCTCTTTTAGAATTCCTGATGATATTCCATGTGAGTCCACCGGCCTTTTCTTCATCATCTACAAGTAAAAACTTGTCTAAGCGTAATTGTCCCTTTTTGCATACGGCAATTATTGTATCAGAATTGGTTACCCATTTGGGTGGAATGCCATCAACATCAATACTACTTAAGGCGCCGATATTCTTCAAAAGCGGCAAGGTAGCATTTCCAATATCATCTATGATTGTATTTGCTTGAAAGAGTTGATTTGATAAACCGATTCCGTTTTTATCTAACATTCCATTTAGGATCGGCAATTCAAAAGTCAATGAATTACCGGGAGCTCCATAGCGATATGGGATTTTATAGGTGTTATCTCCAATTACTGTCTCAAGAAATGGATCCTTTTTGGGATCTGTTACAACAGGCTTTGAGAACAATACAATAAAACGAAGGGTGTCATTGATACTGTATGATCTGGGAGTTGGAGTAATTACACCGATCACTTCGGGTAAGATAGCATCAATTAAAATATCACTTAGGATACCAGCAGATGGAATATTGTTTAATACAAGATTTCCTGCAGGATCTTGAATGACACTGTTATTCAGTGAAAGGGTATTTGCAATTCTGATACCATCTGCATCAAACTCATCAGGCTGTATCACATAAGTGAAATATAAACTGGTATCAGTGAAAAAACTAAGTGCCGGATTACGGATGCGTGTTCCAATAGTAACGGATATAACAGGTTTGCCCATTGATGTATCACATTGGATCTTTTCATTGAAGTGTAATCCAAAATATAAAGTATCGGACGCTTTATATTTTTTTCGTGGAGGAATGGTTAGGGATTTGATGGTTGGTCTGGAGTGATCGATCGCATCATTATCTTGTTGGATTTTAAAAGTATGGACCTGGTTTTTATTATTCGCACTGTCTTTAAGATGAAGGGAAATAAAATGTGTCTCACTTGCCTTTATTTCAGCGCCACCTGCGTTGACTATAGCAATGGCTGTGTAGGTGCTATCGTTTTTCTTACGTAATTGTGAAACAGGATAACCGGATACATTCCCATCCCATAAAATAAATGAAGAAGGATCTGGTCTAGTGCTGATCGTTACTTGAATGGTGTCTTTGATTTTATAAGATCGATCTGGTATTGATACATTCAATATTTCAGGTGGGGTCTTATCTATGATCGTTTTAGTTCCCTCATAGAATAGCGGATGAATAGGTGGAGATTGGTTGACATCACGATGAAGGATCGGTTGTATGATGGCATCTGAATTTCCGGATTGAATTTTTATAGTATAACTGGAGTCATTTTTTCTTTCGACTGAATAAATCGCTGCGCCGTTTTCGGGAATGCTTTTGACGGTAAACTGTGAAGTATTGATCGCTTCAACTGTCTGATGGAGTATTAGTTCATACACCAAAGTATCCTTATTGCTATACGTTTGTGAAGATGTAAATGAATGAACGGAAACGGGCGTTCGAAAGCTCAATGGAATACCATAGCCAATACCTTTTTCATTGCGTGCATACGAACGAATAAGAATAATCGCATTCAATGGAAGATCTTTCAAAGTCATTCTCAAGTTTGCATCTGTCAAAGAAACAGGTGATCGATTATGATGGATAAAGGGGGTGTCGTTGATCGCCCAGCAAAATCCTTTTTCCAATATAACAGCGCCGTTATCTGAAAGTAACTCTCCGAATATCTCCCATCTGCCAAAATCAACAGCGATAATCTTATGGGTACTGATATCGGGAACGGATGTGATTGTTGTAAATTGAATAGTATCACTGATGGTTGTACCTGCTGTATTAGTTGCAATCGCTCTGACATAATATTTTCTGCCGGGACTAAGTCCACTCAATCGTAGTGTTACGAATGTGTTACCAGCACCAGAAGCAATGATATTAGGTATGATAGTAGTTGCATTGATGGGGTTGTACATGGTAGGAGTGGTATCATATTCAAATTTGACCTGCGTGTTCGAAAGGTTATCCTGAACGCTCGTAACGATGTTTACAGTTTGTGTTCCAATACTGTCAATAAAAGGTTTACCAATAACAGGGGCGATGATTTCTGTTGTTGCTGAAAAGTTGAAGTCATCAATAGCCATACCATCATCACTACCACTTTCATCCTGATCATCCCATCGAAGGATCAGTTTTTCTCCGGGTCTCCAGATGATATCTTTAATGGTAATATTGATGCTGTATTGGTTTGCAGAAAGATGTCCATTCAAAGTAGCGCTACCGGTAGAATTTTGAATGGAAATAAGATTTGCTTCCAATTTTTTGAGCAGAAATGTTGTGTCAATGCTGTTTGATTGTCGGGTTTGATAAGAAAATTGCCAAGTATTGGTATTTCCAGATCCTCCTTTGCGCCACTGTGTGACTTTATACTGGATGGATATTTTATTCAGTGGGCTTCCTGTCTGATTTTCAAGGACCACACCAAATCCATATACTCCGGTACCGGAGGCAAGTGATCCCAATGCTCGGTTGTTATTCCCGGAAAGTCCATAACTATAAATGCCACTCCCTGTTCCGGATCCGGTGCCAGTAAGGATGTTGGTATTGGGCTGACTACCCGATATTTGAAATACTTGCCAGCCTTTAAGTGCGGTCATTGAAAGAGGAGCTTGATCAAGTGCATGGGGGCCTTTGCCATTAAGGGTAAAAGAACCGGATAATGGAAGTTGGTCAAAATCCTGTTGATAGATAGCGCCTGCTATGGGATATGAAACCGCAGAAAATTGACCAAAAAGGGTGGCTGATTTGAAAATAAGGACTAAAAAAAGAGGCGATTTATTCATGAAATGAGGTCTTAGGGCTTAAATCTAGACCTCCGAATACTCTTATTGTATGAACAGGTGTTACTCACGTATTTTTTCAAAGAATTCCTGGGTATTTTTACTTGATCAGTAGAAAAAATAGAACCCAAAGGGAAGGAGATAAGGGCTATTTATGCCCAAATCGCCTGAAAAAAGAATGCTTATCCACAGTTTGAATCAAAACTTTTGAAAAGTTTTTGATTTTTCAGTTGCAGCCATTACCTTTGCCGTCCGAAATTTTAAACGGTAAATAATGCCTACAATACAGCAATTAGTTAGAAAAGGTCGCGAAATTATCAGGGCCAAAAGTAAATCAAGGGCTTTGGATGCTTGTCCGCAGCGTCGTGGTGTATGTACACGTGTATACACAACAACTCCAAAGAAGCCTAACTCAGCTCTGCGTAAAGTAGCGAAAGTGCGTTTGACCAATAAAGTAGAAGTTATCGCTTATATTCCTGGTGAGGGTCATAATCTGCAAGAGCACTCGATCGTATTGATCCGCGGTGGTCGTGTAAAGGATCTTCCGGGTGTACGTTACCACATCGTTCGTGGTAGCCTTGATACTGCCGGTGTTAAGGATCGTAAGAAGAGTCGTTCTAAATACGGAACTAAGAAAGAAAAGGCAAAAAAATAACCTAATAATCTGTTAATCAGCTAATTACTATACGTCATGCGTAAAGCACAAGCCAAAAAATTACCTCTTGCACCAGACGGTCGTTTCAATGACAAACTGGTAACCCGTTTCATCAATAACCTTATGTGGGATGGTAAGAAAAGTACTGCAATCAATATTTTTTATGATGCAGTGGATAAGGTTACAAAAATGACCGGTGAAGATGGTTATGAAACCTGGAAAAAAGCGATCGCGAATGTAACGCCTTCTGTAGAAGTAAGAAGCCGTCGTATTGGTGGTGCTACCTTCCAGATCCCATCTGAAGTACGTGCAGATCGTAAGATTTCATTAAGTATGAAATGGTTGATTCGTTACAGCCGTGAGCGTAATGGTCGTACCATGGCCGATAAACTGGCAAATGAGATCGTAGCTGCAAGTAAAGGTGAAGGTGCTGCGTTCAAGAAAAAGGAAGATACGCACAGAATGGCAGAAGCTAACAAAGCGTTCTCACACTTTAAAGTATAAATAATTTAATTTTTATATAAAAGCCCTCTTCGGAGGGCTTTTTTTATGAATTATAATTCCCTTAAAACCTAAGGGTAGTGTTTTTACTACACGGATATCGTAATATATTTGCATTGTAATATCCAATCCTACAAAGCACCAAAGCTTTTAATCCGCGCCTTGACACACCAAATGAGTAACCCCTCATTTGAAATCTACACCACAATCCAGTCCTCGAAAAGCTGTATTGTATCTATGCGAGTTATTGATAATCAATACTTCGCGATTTCGAAAAATCCTATTCTCTGAAGACAGCGTAGATAAACGCCGGTATCATCACTGGTTAATATCATGTCTGACTTGTCCCAATCCTTTGAAACCAACCGATCCAATCCATCCACGGCTTTTTTGATCTGTACGGTATCCGGGCTATTCCAACTGCCCACCGAATAGAAGACGAATAAGACGTTATCCTCTGCAAGGCCCGTTCGGTCGGATGATCCGATTTGAGCGCAACCCAAACAAATCCCAAGGAAATCAACAAAAGATGAAACCAGTTCAAAAAATGAGGGCATTTATTTTGATCACCCTATTGGTGTCAGGTGCTTTACTTTTTTCAGGATGTGGTAAAGGAGATCAAATTGTTCCTAAATCAGAGCATGAAAAGTTGTTTGATAACCTGACGAGTACGTTAGGAAACAAGCAATGGTTCCTGAAAGCAATTTATGAAAACGGAGTGTTAGTGCCCCTTACTGATGCCCAGAAGCGGTATTACAAAACGTACACTCGCACACAAAGCCCATTTACTGCAACTTTTCTGGATGATGATGGAAACAGAGGAGAAGCTTATTTGTTAAGCGTCATCCAGTTAAAAGAAGTGATTACCAATGGCCCATTAGGAGCGGCTACTCGTGATTATGTAGTGAGAGAGCTCACTGAAAAAACATTAGATATCCAGGTGACCAACCCTCCCGGATTGCCAGCGAAGATCGTGAGAGAAGTTTATTATGCCAATTAAGAAGTTAACATATTTCATGCTGTTCCTGATACTTACCTGTGCAGCAGGTAAGGCTCAGGTATCCTCTATTGGAACTAGTTTCCTAAGTGGAAATGGCGGAATTATTACAACTCCTACTATGCCGGTATCTGGTTCAGCGAAATGTTTGACTGTTGGAGGATACGCTTCTGCATTGAATATCGCTAACAATGGTATCGGTTTATTTGGTTCAGGATGTACAGAAAAGGCTCCTGTTGCGGATACTACAACATTTTCTTTATCGTTAAATGTGTATCCGAATCCTACCAGAGGTTCAACCATGTTGAAAGCTACTGGTGATTTTGATGAGAAACTCTCTTGTTTGGTAAAAGTGATCGCCATGGATGGTAAAATACTATTCGGTCAGATGGTGCCTATGAAAGATGTGAAGAAGGGGTATATGATCAATGGAAATGCATGGGCAGCGGGTAATTACACAGTGATGGTGGAGCTGATGAATAAGCGCTATAGTTTAAGGTTAATTAAATTGTAGTAATTCGATAAAGGGGTGATTATATGGTATTTTTGTAAGTAGAAAAACCGTAACTTACTGTATACCAGCGAATATAAAGACATTGACATATCCTATGAAAAACCACTTTTAAATGTCATGTCCTCTGAACAACTATTGAAAGCCATATCCTATGAAAAACCTTTAAGTCTAAAACTTAATGGCCATCGTATTTAAAGTAACGTGTATGAAAAGTACCATTTTAAAAGTGAACATACTGCTGGTGTTGGTTTTACTGACTGGTAGTTTGTTCGCACAACCACCCGGAGCTTTTTATCTAACAGGAGTTGCAAAAGATAACCAAGGCAACCCTGCACGTAATCGTACTATTCACTACGAATTATCCATTTACCAGGGAAGAGCTGTCAATGGCACGCTCGTGTATCAAGAGTCGCATCGTGTACAATCTAACAATGATGGGGTTTATGAAGTCGTTGTTGGCAGAGGGATCAGAAGTAATAACCCTGCACTAAAAGATTCTTTATCAAGAATTGATTGGGCAACCGGACCCTATTTCATGAATCAAAAAATTGCGATCGCTCCATCAATTCCTGCACCCTGGTGGATACCTGCCAATAATTTTGTGGATTTAGGAACACAGCAAATCTTGAGTGCTGTATATGCTATTTATGCAGGGAATGCAAGCGTAACAAATGTGAACACAAATATCACTCCAGGTCCGCCCAATACATTCTTAACTACAGATAGTTTAGGAAATGTAAACTGGACACCTCCACAGGCAGCGCAAGTAAATGTAACGCAAGTGACCAATGCAAACCTAAGTCAGACAAGTGGTACGGATGCAAGAATCGGAGCGAATACTACAACTGTTGTGGAGGTCCAGGTATCCAACGCAAAAGTGGGAGATCCTATTTTGATCACGGCTTTAGATGATTATCAGTTCTGGACGGTATATGGAGCTTGGTGTAAAAGAGACGGAGTGGTTTCCATTCGTTTTGCAAATTTCACAGCACAGCCAGTTACCGTACTGGGCAGTCAATATAAAATAGTTCTAGTAAAATAAATAAGAATACGTGGGGTCTATCTACAAAGCATATGAGAAAATTGTAAAGAATCACAAATACTTAGTAATAGGTATAGTGATGATCTTTGCATTGGTTTCAACTACCAAAGCACAGAAATTTGGTGATAATCTTGGAGACCACAGAGCTACTGATACGCTGCGCATGAACAATTTCAGAATTGTCAATGCCCAAGGTATCGCTATCGGAACTGCACGTATTCTCAATAACAATATTGCCCTTCAAATTGATGGATTAGATAAGGCCCTATTATTACCTCGTGTTTCAGATACATTGGCGATACCCGATGCAAATGCCGTGAATGGTATGTTGGTATATAGTTTGGCAGATGATAAATTCTATTATCGTCAGGCTGGGGTTTGGAAAGCTTTTGGCAGTGCGGGAAACAATGGAGTGGTATCTTTTAATGGACAGGTAGGAACGATTAATATGAATGGAGATGGCACTACTATTACTGTTACCAATACCAGTGGTAATGATTGGGTAGTTCGTGCGAATAATACCATGAGTATTTGGAGTGCGAATAGATTGATGGGGCGCCAAATATCAGGGACAGTTCCTGCAAACGGACAAGTATATGTTTATAATGCAACCACACAGGTTTGGGAACCAAAATCGATTGGTAATTTAACAGCACCAACAGTTAATGGACAACGGTCTGATTCTCTAGTCACAACATTAAATGGAACACTACGAAAAATTGCCTCTTCGGATATTCTTTTTGTTGCAGATACAGCCGCTATGTTAAGCGGCTATGTTCGTGAACAAAGGTTTTTGGATTCTTTAAGTGCGATCAGAGCAAGTATCAAAAGAATTGATACTTTGGCAAATCTTGTTGTTACAGGAACGATCACTGGCGGAACCTTCAGTGGAACTTTATCTAATGGCGCACAAGCAAGCATCACCAATCTTGCGAATCTGCAGGCATTAACAGCTACAGGTAATATAACAGCCAATACTTTATCAGGAACACTTAGAACGGGTGCGCAACCTAATATTACTTCTGTTGGAACATTGACCAATCTGTCAGTTGCAAATAATATATCAGCAGGAGGAACGATCAGTGCAAATACATTAAGTGGAACATTGTCAAGCGGTCCACAGCCTAATATTACCGCACTTGGACCACTTACAAATTTAAGTGTAACAGGTGTTATTGAAGGAGGGATGTTTAGTGGAACATTGTCTCCTGCATTAATGGCAAGCTTACAAAACACCGGAACGTTCACCAATATAACGGTCACTAATTTTATTTATGGTAATCAAATTAGTGGTACACTTACTACAGGAGCACAACCAAATATTACTTCTGTTGGTAGTTTAAGTGGATTAACAGTTACTGGCACTGCACAAGCTGGAACACTAAGTGCGACCACGGGTAATTTTACTACTGCTAATATTACAAACCTTTCCGGTCTAACCAATTTAAGTGTAACCGGTACAGCACAAGCGGGAACCGTAAGTGCAACGACCGGTAACTTCACGAACTTAAATGCAACAGGAACGATCACTGGTGGAACCTTTAGTGGTACAATCAGTCAGGGAGCAGCGAACACGATCAATAATCTGGCGAACATCACAAGTCTGACTGCAACAAATGCGAACATTACCAATGCAAGCATCACGAATCTAACAGGTATCAATAATTTAAGTGTAACCGGCACAGTAGATGCAGGAACAGTAAGTGCGACGAATGCAACGATTACAAATTTGAGTGGTCTTGCAAACCTGAGTGTGACAGGAACCGCACAAGCAAGTACAGTAAGTGCGACGACCGGTAATTTTACGAACTTAAATGCAACAGGCACGATCACTGGCGGAACCTTTAGTGGAACGATCAGTCCGGGAGCAGCGAATACGATCAATAACCTGGCGAACATCAGTACGATCACTGCTACGGGAACGATCAGTGCGAATACTTTAAGTGCAACCAATGCAAGTATCACGAATCTAACAGGTATCAATAATTTAAGTGTAACCGGCACAGTAGATGCAGGAACAGTAAGTGCGACGAATGCAACGATTACAAATTTGAGTGGTCTTGCAAACCTGAGTGTGACTGGAACTGCACAAGCAAGTACAGTAAGTGCAACGACTGGTAACTTCACGAACTTAAATGCAACAGGAACGATCAGTGCGAATACTTTAAGTGCAACCAATGCAAGCATCACGAATCTAACAGGTGTCAATAATTTAAGTGTAACCGGCACAGTAGATGCAGGAACAGTAAGTGCGACGAATGCAACGATTACAAATTTGAGTGGTCTTGCAAACCTGAGTGTAACAGGAACTGCACAAGCAAGTACAGTAAGTGCGACTACGGGTAACTTCACAAATATCAACACGTCCGGGACGATCACTGGTGGAAGTTTCAGCGGAACTTTAGAAGCGAGTGCACAGAACAGCATCAATAACCTGGCAAACATCAATACGATCACTGCAACTGGAACGATCAGTGCAGGAACGTTGAGTGCAACGAATGCAAGCATCACGAATCTGACCGGCTTAAATAATTTAAGTGCGACAGGAACAGTAGATGCGGGCACGATCAGCGCCACAAATGCGAACATCAGTAACCTTGCTGGACTGACTAACTTAAGCGTAACGAACACGATTCAGTCAGCAACGGTAAGTGCAACGACTGGTAACTTTACGAATATCAACACGACCGGTACAATCACTGGTGGCAGCTTCAGTGGAACTTTAGAAGCAAGTGCACAGAATAGTATCAATAACCTGGCGAACATCAATACGATCACTGCAACTGGAACGATCAGTGCAGGAACGTTGAGTGCAACCAATGCTAGTATCACGAATCTGACCGGCTTAAATAATTTAAGTGCGACAGGAACAGTAGATGCGGGCACGATCAGCGCCACAAATGCGAACATCAGTAACCTTGCTGGACTGACTAACTTAAGCGTAACAAACACGATCCAGTCAGCAACCGTAAGTGCAACGACTGGTAATTTCACGAATATCAACACGACCGGTACAATTACTGGCGGCAGCTTCAGCGGAACTTTAGAAGCGAGTGCACAGAACAGCATCAATAACCTGGCAAACATCAATACGATCACTGCAACAGGAACGATTAGTGCGAATACTTTAAGTGCAACCAATGCTAGTATCACAAACCTGACCGGCTTAAATAATTTAAGTGCAACAGGAACAGTAGATGCAGGAACAATCAGTGCAACAAATGCGAACATCAGCAACTTGGCTGGTCTTACTAATTTAAGTGTAACAAACACGATCCAGTCAGCAACAGTAAGTGCTACTACAGGTAACTTTACAAATATCAATGCAACAGGCACAATCACTGGAGGCAGCTTCAGCGGAACTTTAGAAGCGAGTGCACAGAACAGCATCAATAACCTGGCAAACATCAATACGATCACTGCTACAGGAACGATCAGTGCGAATACTTTAAGTGCAACCAATGCTAGTATCACAAACCTGACCGGCTTAAATAATTTAAGTGCAACAGGAACAGTAGATGCGGGTACGATCAGCGCCACAAATGCGAACATCAGCAACTTGGCTGGTCTTACTAATTTAAGTGTAACAAACACGATCCAGTCAGCAACAGTAAGTGCTACTACAGGTAACTTTACAAATATCAATGCAACAGGCACGATCACTGGAGGCAGCTTCAGCGGAACTTTAGAAGCGAGTGCACAGAACAGCATCACCAGTCTGGCAAACGTAACAGGTCTGACAGCAACAAATGCAAGCATCACGAATGCGAACATTACGAACTTGACAGGTCTGACTAATCTGAGTGTGACCGGTACAGTAGATGCAGGAACGATCAGTGCTACTACAGCGAACATCAGCAACCTTGCAGGTCTGACTAACTTAAGTGTAACGAATACGATTCAGTCAGCAACAGTAAGTGCAACGACTGGTAACTTCACGAATATCAATGCAACAGGTACGATCACTGGTGGAAGCTTCAGCGGAACTTTAGAAGCAAGTGCACAAAACAGTATCAATAACCTTGCGAACATCAATACGATCACTGCAACTGGAACGATCAGTGCAGGTACATTGAGTGCAACGAATGCAAGCATCACGAATCTGACCGGCTTAAATAACTTAAGTGCTACAGGCACAGTAGATGCAGCAACGATGAGTGCAACTACTGGTAACTTCACTACAGCGAACATCAGCAACTTGGCTGGTCTGACTAACCTAAGTGTAACGAACACGATTCAGTCAGCAACAGTAAGTGCGACCACTGGTAACTTTACAAATATCAATGCAACAGGCACGATCACTGGCGGAACGTTCAGTGGAACTTTAGAAGCGAGTGCACAGAATAGCATCACTAATCTGGCAAACGTAACTGGTCTGACAGCAACAAATGCAAGCATCACGAATGCGAACATTAGTAACCTGACTGGTCTAACTAACTTAAGTGTAACTGGAACAGTAGATGCAGGAACGATCAGTGCTACTACAGCGAACATCAGCAACCTTGCTGGTTTGACTAACTTGA
The DNA here is from genome assembly GCF_040362915.1 of Sediminibacterium sp. KACHI17. Lineage (NCBI taxonomy): Bacteria > Pseudomonadati > Bacteroidota > Chitinophagia > Chitinophagales > Chitinophagaceae > Sediminibacterium > Sediminibacterium longum. The sequence continues at coordinate 124,230 of NZ_AP029612.1, forward strand.
GCGTAACAAATACGATCCAGTCAGCAACGGTAAGTGCGACGACTGGTAACTTCACGAATATCAACACAACAGGAACGATCACTGGTGGCAGCTTCAGTGGAACTTTAGAAGCAAGTGCACAGAACAGCATCACCAGTCTGGCAAACGTAACTGGTCTGACAGCAACGAATGCAAGCATCACGAATGCGAACATTAGTAACCTGACTGGTCTGACTAACTTGAGTGTAACAGGAACTGTAGATGCAGGAACAATCAGTACTACTACAGCGAACATCAGCAACTTGGCTGGTTTGACTAACTTAAGTGTAACGAACACGATCCAGTCAGCAACCGTAAGTGCAACGACTGGTAATTTCACGAATATCAACACGACCGGTACAATTACTGGCGGCAGCTTCAGTGGAACTTTAGAAGCAAGTGCACAGAACAGCATCAATAATCTGGCAAACATCAATACGATCACTGCAACAGGAACGATCAGTGCAGGCACATTGAGTGCAACCAATGCTAGTATCACAAACCTGACCGGCTTAAATAATTTAAGTGCAACAGGAACAGTAGATGCGGGTACGATCAGCGCAACAAATGCCAATATCAGCAACTTGGCTGGTCTTACTAATTTAAGTGTAACAAACACGATCCAGTCAGCAACCGTAAGTGCAACGACTGGTAATTTCACGAATATCAACACGACCGGTACAATTACTGGCGGCAGCTTCAGCGGAACTTTAGAAGCGAGTGCACAGAACAGCATCAATAACCTGGCAAACATCAATACGATCACTGCAACAGGAACGATCAGTGCAGGCACATTGAGTGCAACCAATGCTAGTATCACAAACCTGACCGGCTTAAATAATTTAAGTGCAACAGGAACAGTAGATGCGGGTACGATCAGCGCAACAAATGCCAATATCAGCAACTTGGCTGGTCTTACTAATTTAAGTGTAACAAACACGATCCAGTCAGCAACCGTAAGTGCAACGACTGGTAATTTCACGAATATCAACACGACCGGTACAATTACTGGAGGCAGCTTCAGCGGAACTTTAGAAGCGAGTGCACAGAACAGCATCACCAGTCTGGCAAACGTAACAGGTCTGACAGCAACAAATGCAAGCATCACGAATGCGAACATTACGAACTTGACAGGTCTGACTAATCTGAGTGTGACCGGTACAGTAGATGCAGGAACTATCAGTGCTACTACAGCGAACATCAGCAACCTTGCAGGTCTGACTAACTTAAGTGTAACGAATACGATTCAGTCAGCAACAGTAAGTGCAACGACTGGTAACTTCACGAATATCAATGCAACAGGTACGATCACTGGTGGAAGCTTCAGCGGAACTTTAGAAGCAAGTGCACAAAACAGTATCAATAACCTTGCGAACATCAATACGATCACTGCAACTGGAACGATCAGTGCAGGTACATTGAGTGCAACGAATGCAAGCATCACGAATCTGACCGGCTTAAATAACTTAAGTGCTACAGGCACAGTAGATGCAGCAACGATGAGTGCAACTACTGGTAACTTCACTACAGCGAACATCAGCAACTTGGCTGGTCTGACTAACCTAAGTGTAACGAACACGATTCAGTCAGCAACAGTAAGTGCGACCACTGGTAACTTTACAAATATCAATGCAACAGGCACGATCACTGGCGGAACGTTCAGTGGAACTTTAGAAGCGAGTGCACAGAATAGCATCACTAATCTGGCAAACGTAACTGGTCTGACAGCAACAAATGCAAGCATCACGAATGCGAACATTAGTAACCTGACTGGTCTAACTAACTTAAGTGTAACTGGAACTGTAGATGCAGGAACGATCAGTGCTACTACAGCGAACATCAGCAACCTTGCTGGTTTGACTAACTTGAGCGTAACAAATACGATCCAGTCAGCAACGGTAAGTGCGACGACTGGTAACTTCACGAATATCAACACAACAGGAACGATCACTGGTGGCAGCTTCAGCGGAACTTTAGAAGCAAGTGCACAGAACAGCATCACCAGTCTGGCAAACGTAACTGGTCTGACAGCAACAAATGCAAGCATCACGAATGCGAACATTACGAACCTGACAGGTCTGACTAACCTGAGTGTGACCGGTACTGTAGATGCAGCAACAATGAGTGCAACTACCGGTAACTTCACTACAGCGAACATCAGCAACCTGGCTGGCTTAACAAATTTGAGCGTAACAAATACGATCCAGTCAGCAACAGTAAGTGCGACCACTGGTAACTTTACGAATATCAATTCAACCGGCACGATCACTGGCGGAACGTTCAGTGGAACTTTGAGTGAGAGTACTTTAAATAGTATCACTAGTCTAGCTAACTTAACAAGTTTAACTGCGACAAGTGCAAATATTACAACGGCTAATATTAGTAATGCAACTGTAAGTGGTACATTGACTGCAACCAATGCGAACATTAGTAACCTGACTGGTCTGAATAACTTAAGTGTAACCGGAACTGTAGATGCGGGAACAATCAGTGCTACTACAGCGAACATCAGCAACCTGGCAGGCTTAACAAACTTGAGTGTAACGAACACAATCCAGTCAGCGACAGTAAGTGCGACCACTGGTAACTTTACAAATATCAATGCAACTGGCACGATCACTGGCGGTACGTTCAGTGGAACCTTGAGTGCAGGTGCGCAGAATAGCATCACTAATCTGGCAAACGTAACCGGCCTGACAGCAACAAATGCAAGCATCACGAATGCGAACATTACGAACCTAACTGGTCTTACGAACCTGAGTGTAACAGGAACTGTAGATGCGGCAACGATGAGTGCAACTACTGGCAACTTCACTACAGCGAACATCAGCAACCTTGCTGGACTGACTAACCTAAGTGTAACGAACACAATCCAGTCAGCGACAGTAAGTGCTACTACAGGTAACTTTACAAATATCAATGCAACAGGTACGATCACTGGAGGAAGCTTCAGCGGAACTTTAGAAGCAAGTGCCCAGAACAGCATCACCAGTCTGGCAAACGTAACTGGTCTGACAGCAACAAATGCAAGCATCACGAATGCGAACATTAGTAACCTGACTGGTCTGACTAACTTGAGTGTAACAGGAACTGTAGATGCAGGAACAATCAGTGCTACTACAGCGAACATCAGCAACCTTGCTGGTTTGACTAACTTGAGCGTAACAAATACGATCCAGTCAGCAACTGTAAGTGCGACGACTGGTAACTTCACGAATATCAACACAACAGGAACGATCACTGGTGGCAGCTTCAGTGGAACTTTAGAAGCAAGTGCACAGAACAGCATCACCAGTCTGGCAAACGTAACTGGTCTGACAGCAACAAATGCAAGCATCACGAATGCGAACATTAGTAACCTGACTGGTCTGACTAACTTGAGTGTAACCGGAACAGTAGATGCAGGAACGATCAGTGCTACTACAGCGAACATCAGCAACCTTGCTGGACTGACTAACCTAAGTGTAACGAACACAATCCAGTCAGCAACAGTAAGTGCGACCACAGGTAACTTTACAAATATCAATGCAACAGGTACAATCACTGGCGGAACTTTCAGCGGAACTTTAGAAGCGAGTGCACAGAATAGCATCACGAGTCTGGCAAACGTAACCGGTCTGACAGCAACAAATGCAAGCATCACGAATGCGAACATTACGAACCTGACAGGTCTAACTAACTTGAGTGTGACCGGAACAGTAGATGCAGCAACGATGAGTGCAACTACTGGCAACTTCACTACAGCGAACATCAGCAACCTTGCTGGTTTGACTAACTTGAGCGTAACGAATACGATCCAGTCAGCAACGGTAAGTGCGACCACAGGTAACTTTACGAATATCAATGCAACTGGCACGATCACTGGTGGAACGTTCAGTGGAACCTTGAGTGAGAGTACTTTAAATAGTATCACTAGTCTAGCTAACTTAACAAGTTTAACTGCGACAAGTGCAAATATTACAACGGCTAATATTAGTAATGCAACTGTAAGTGGTACATTGACTGCAACCAATGCGAACATTAGTAATCTGACTGGTCTGACTAATTTAAGTGTAACTGGAACTGTAGATGCAGGAACGATCAGTGCTACTACAGCGAACATCAGCAACCTAGCAGGCTTAACAAACTTGAGCGTAACGAACACGATTCAGTCAGCAACAGTAAGTGCGACCACTGGTAACTTTACAAATATCAATGCAACTGGCACGATCACTGGCGGTACGTTCAGTGGAACCTTGAGTGCAGGTGCGCAGAATAGCATCACTAATCTGGCAAACGTAACCGGCCTGACAGCAACAAATGCAAGCATCACGAATGCGAACATTACGAACCTGACTGGTCTGACTAACTTGAGTGTGACCGGCACAGTAGATGCGTCAACAATGAGCGCAACTACTGGTAACTTCACTACAGCGAACATCAGCAACTTGGCTGGCCTGACTAACCTAAGTGTAACGAACACGATCCAGTCAGCAACTGTAAGTGCGACGACTGGTAACTTCACGAATATCAACACAACAGGAACGATCACTGGTGGCAGCTTCAGTGGAACTTTAGAAGCAAGTGCACAGAACAGCATCACCAGTCTGGCAAACGTAACTGGTCTGACAGCAACGAATGCAAGCATCACGAATGCGAACATTAGTAACCTGACTGGTCTGACTAACTTGAGTGTAACAGGAACTGTAGATGCAGGAACAATCAGTACTACTACAGCGAACATCAGCAACTTGGCTGGTCTGACTAACCTAAGTGTAACGAACACAATCCAGTCAGCAACAGTAAGTGCAACGACTGGTAACTTTACGAATATCAATGCAACAGGTACGATCACTGGTGGAAGCTTCAGTGGAACTTTAGAAGCAAGTGCACAAAACAGTATCAATAACCTTGCGAACATCAATACGATCACTGCAACTGGAACGATCAGTGCAGGTACATTGAGTGCAACGAATGCAAGCATCACGAATCTGACCGGCTTAAATAACTTAAGTGCTACAGGCACAGTAGATGCAGCAACGATGAGTGCAACTACTGGTAACTTCACTACAGCGAACATCAGCAACTTGGCTGGTCTGACTAACCTAAGTGTAACGAACACGATTCAGTCAGCAACAGTAAGTGCGACCACTGGTAACTTTACAAATATCAATGCAACAGGCACGATCACTGGCGGAACGTTCAGTGGAACTTTAGAAGCGAGTGCACAGAATAGCATCACTAATCTGGCAAACGTAACCGGTCTGACAGCAACAAATGCAAGCATCACCAATGCGAACATTAGTAACCTGACTGGTCTGACTAACTTGAGTGTAACTGGAACAGTAGATGCAGGAACGATCAGCGCTACTACAGCGAACATCAGCAACCTTGCTGGCTTGACTAACTTGAGCGTAACGAACACGATTCAGTCAGCAACAGTAAGTGCGACCACCGGTAACTTTACAAATATCAATGCAACAGGTACGATCACTGGAGGAACGTTCAGTGGAACCTTGAGTGCAGGTGCACAGAATAGCATTACAAATCTTGCAAACATCAGTGCTATCACAGCAACAAATGCAAGCATCACGAATGCGAACATTACGAACCTGACAGGTCTGACTAACCTGAGTGTGACCGGTACTGTAGATGCAGCAACAATGAGTGCAACTACCGGTAACTTCACTACAGCGAACATCAGCAACCTGGCTGGCTTAACAAATTTGAGCGTAACAAATACGATCCAGTCAGCAACAGTAAGTGCGACCACTGGTAACTTTACAAATATCAATGCAACCGGCACGATCACTGGCGGAACGTTCAGTGGAACTTTGAGTGCAGGTGCACAGAATAGCATTACAAATCTTGCAAACATCAGTGCTATCACAGCAACAAATGCAAGTATCACGAATGCGAACATTACGAACCTGACTGGTCTGACTAATCTGAGTGTGACCGGTACTGTAGATGCTGCAACAATGAGTGCCACTACCGGTAACTTCACTACAGCGAACATCAGCAACCTGGTTGGTCTTACGAACTTAAGTGTAACGAACACGATCCAGTCAGCAACTGTAAGTGCGACGACTGGTAACTTCACGAATATCAACACAACAGGAACGATCACTGGTGGCAGCTTCAGTGGAACTTTAGAAGCAAGTGCACAGAACAGCATCACCAGTCTGGCAAACGTAACTGGTCTGACAGCAACAAATGCAAGCATCACAAATGCGAACATTACGAACCTGACTGGTCTAACTAACTTAAGTGTAACAGGAACAGTAGATGCAGCAACAATGAGTGCAACGACTGGTAACTTTACTACAGCGAACATCAGCAACTTGGCTGGTCTTACGAACTTGAGCGTAACGAACACGATCCAGTCAGCAACAGTAAGTGCGACCACTGGTAACTTTACAAATATCAATGCAACCGGCACAATCACAGGCGGAACGTTCAGTGGAACTTTAAGTGCAGGTGCGCAGAATAGCATTACAAATCTTGCAAACATCAGTGCTATCACGGCAACGAATGCAAGCATCACGAATGCGAACATTACGAACCTGACAGGTCTGACTAATTTGAGTGTGACCGGAACAGTAGATGCAGCAACAATGAGTGCCACTACCGGTAACTTCACTACAGCGAACATCAGCAACTTGGCTGGTCTGACTAACCTAAGTGTAACGAACACAATCCAGTCAGCAACAGTAAGTGCGACCACTGGTAACTTCACGAATATCAATGCAACAGGTACGATCACTGGAGGAAGCTTCAGTGGAACTTTAGAAGCGAGTGCACAGAATAGCATTACAAATCTTGCAAACATCAGTGCTATCACGGCAACGAATGCAAGCATCACGAATGCGAACATTACGAACCTGACAGGTCTGACTAATTTGAGTGTGACCGGAACAGTAGATGCAGCAACAATGAGTGCCACTACCGGTAACTTCACTACAGCGAACATCAGCAACTTGGCTGGTCTGACTAACCTAAGTGTAACGAACACAATCCAGTCAGCAACAGTAAGTGCGACCACTGGTAACTTTACGAATATCAATGCAACCGGCACGATCACTGGCGGAACCTTCAGTGGAACTTTGAGCGCAGGTGCACAAAATAGCATTACAAATCTTGCAAACATCAGTGCTATCACAGCAACAAATGCAAGTATCACGAATGCGAACATTACGAACCTGACTGGCTTGACTAACCTGAGTGTTACCGGAACAGTAGATGCAGCAACAATGAGTGCCACTACCGGTAACTTCACTACAGCGAACATCAGCAACCTTGCTGGACTGACTAACCTAAGTGTAACGAACACAATCCAGTCAGCGACAGTAAGTGCTACCACTGGTAACTTTACAAATATCAATGCAACCGGCACGATCACTGGTGGTACGTTCAGTGGAACTTTGAGTGCAGGTGCACAGAATAGCATTACAAATCTTGCAAACATCAGTGCTATCACAGCAACAAATGCAAGTATCACGAATGCGAACATTACGAACCTGACAGGTCTGACTAATCTGAGTGTGACCGGTACTGTAGATGCAGCAACAATGAGTGCAACTACCGGTAACTTCACTACAGCGAACATCAGCAACCTGGCTGGCTTAACAAATTTGAGCGTAACAAATACGATCCAGTCAGCGACAGTAAGTGCGACCACTGGTAACTTTACAAATATCAATGCAACAGGTACGATCACTGGAGGAAGCTTCAGTGGAACTTTAGAAGCGAGTGCACAGAACAGCATCACTAATCTGGCAAACGTAACAGGTCTGACAGCAACAAATGCAAGCATCACGAATGCGAACATTACGAACCTGACAGGTCTGACTAATCTGAGTGTGACCGGTACTGTAGATGCAGCAACAATGAGTGCAACTACCGGTAACTTCACTACAGCGAACATCAGCAACTTGGCTGGTCTGACTAACCTAAGTGTAACGAACACAATCCAGTCAGCAACAGTAAGTGCGACCACTGGTAACTTTACAAATATCAATGCAACCGGCACGATCACTGGCGGAACCTTCAGTGGAACTTTGAGCGCAGGTGCACAGAATAGCATTACAAATCTTGCAAACATCAGTGCTATCACAGCAACAAATGCAAGTATCACGAATGCGAACATTACGAACCTGACTGGCTTGACTAATTTGAGTGTGACCGGAACAGTAGATGCTGCAACAATGAGTGCAACTACCGGTAACTTCACAACAGCGAACATCAGCAACTTGGCTGGTTTGACTAACTTAAGTGTAACGAACACAATCCAGTCAGCGACAGTAAGTGCTACTACAGGTAACTTTACAAATATCAATGCAACAGGTACGATCACTGGTGGAAGCTTCAGCGGAACTTTAGAAGCGAGTGCACAGAATAGCATCACCAGTCTGGCGAACGTAACCGGTCTGACAGCAACAAATGCAAGCATCACGAATGCGAACATTAGTAATCTGACTGGTCTGACTAATTTAAGTGTAACAGGAACAGTAGATGCTGCAACAATGAGTGCCACTACCGGTAACTTCACTACAGCGAACATCAGCAACTTGGCTGGCTTGACTAACTTGAGCGTAACGAACACGATTCAGTCAGCAACTGTAAGTGCAACCACAGGTAACTTCACAAATATCAATGCAACCGGCACGATCACTGGAGGAACGTTCAGTGGAACTTTAAGTGCAGGTGCGCAGAATAGCATTACAAATCTTGCAAACATCAGTGCTATCACGGCAACGAATGCAAGCATCACGAATGCGAACATTAGTAATCTGACTGGTCTGACTAACTTGAGTGTAACCGGTACAGTAGATGCAGGAACTATCAGTACTACTACAGCGAACATCAGCAACCTGGCTGGCTTAACAAATTTGAGTGTAACAAATACGATCCAGTCAGCAACAGTAAGTGCTACCACTGGTAACTTTACGAATATCAATGCAACCGGCACGATCACTGGCGGAACCTTCAGTGGAACTTTGAGTGCAGGTGCACAGAATAGCATTACAAATCTTGCAAACATCAGTGCTATCACAGCAACAAATGCAAGTATCACGAATGCGAACATTACGAACCTGACTGGCTTGACTAATTTGAGTGTGACCGGAACAGTAGATGCTGCAACAATGAGTGCAACTACCGGTAACTTCACAACAGCGAACATCAGCAATCTAGCTGGCTTAACAAACTTGAGTGTAACGAACACGATCCAGTCAGCGACAGTAAGTGCGACCACTGGTAACTTTACAAATATCAATGCAACCGGCACGATCACTGGCGGTACGTTCAGTGGAACTTTAAGTGCAGGAGCTCAGAATAGCATTACAAATCTTGCAAACATCAGTACTATCACAGCAACAAATGCAAGTATCACGAATGCGAACATTACGAACCTGACTGGCTTGACTAACCTGAGTGTTACCGGAACAGTAGATGCAGCAACAATGAGTGCAACTACCGGTAACTTCACTACAGCGAACATCAGCAATCTAGCTGGCTTAACAAACTTGAGTGTAACGAACACAATTCAGTCAGCGACAGTAAGTGCGACCACTGGTAACTTTACAAATATCAATGCGACTGGCACGATCACTGGCGGAACCTTCAGTGGAACTTTGAGTGCAGGTGCACAGAATAGCATTACAAATCTTGCAAACATCAGTGCTATCACAGCAACAAATGCAAGTATCACGAATGCGAACATTACGAACCTGACTGGCTTGACTAATTTGAGTGTGACCGGAACAGTAGATGCTGCAACAATGAGTGCAACTACCGGTAACTTCACAACAGCGAATATCAGCAACTTGGCTGGTCTGACTAACCTAAGTGTAACGAACACAATCCAGTCAGCGACAGTAAGTGCTACTACAGGTAACTTTACAAATATCAATGCAACAGGTACGATCACTGGTGGAAGCTTCAGCGGAACTTTAGAAGCGAGTGCACAGAATAGCATCACCAGTCTGGCGAACGTAACCGGTCTGACAGCAACAAATGCAAGCATCACGAATGCGAACATTAGTAACCTGACTGGTCTGACTAACTTGAGTGTAACAGGAACTGTAGATGCAGGAACAATCAGTGCTACTACAGCGAACATCAGCAACTTGGCTGGCTTGACTAACTTGAGCGTAACGAACACGATCCAGTCAGCAACAGTAAGTGCTACCACTGGTAACTTTACGAATATCAATGCAACCGGCACGATCACTGGCGGAACGTTCAGTGGAACTTTGAGTGCAGGTGCACAGAATAGCATTACAAATCTTGCAAACATCAGTGCTATCACAGCAACAAATGCAAGCATCACGAATGCGAACATTACGAATCTGACTGGTCTGACTAACTTGAGTGTAACCGGAACAGTAGATGCAGGAACGATCAGTGCTACTACAGCGAACATCAGCAACCTGGCTGGCTTGACTAACTTGAGCGTAACGAACACGATTCAGTCAGCAACAGTAAGTGCGACCACAGGTAACTTTACAAATATCAATGCAACAGGTACGATCACTGGAGGAACGTTCAGTGGAACTTTAAGTGCAGGTGCGCAGAATAGCATTACAAATCTTGCAAACATCAGTGCTATCACGGCAACGAATGCAAGCATCACGAATGCGAACATTACGAACCTGACAGGTCTGACTAACCTGAGTGTGACCGGTACTGTAGATGCAGCAACAATGAGTGCAACTACCGGTAACTTCACTACAGCGAACATCAGCAACCTGGCTGGCTTAACAAATTTGAGCGTAACAAATACGATCCAGTCAGCAACAGTAAGTGCGACCACTGGTAACTTTACAAATATCAATGCAACCGGCACGATCACTGGCGGAACGTTCAGTGGAACTTTGAGTGCAGGTGCACAGAATAGCATTACAAATCTTGCAAACATCAGTGCTATCACAGCAACAAATGCAAGTATCACGAATGCGAACATTACGAACCTGACAGGTCTGACTAACTTGAGTGTAACAGGAACTGTAGATGCGTCAACAATGAGCGCAACTACTGGTAACTTCACTACAGCGAATATCAGCAACTTGGCTGGTCTGACTAACCTAAGTGTAACGAACACGATCCAGTCAGCAACTGTAAGTGCGACGACTGGTAACTTCACGAATATCAACACAACAGGAACGATCACTGGTGGCAGCTTCAGTGGAACTTTAGAAGCAAGTGCACAGAACAGCATCACCAGTCTGGCAAACGTAACTGGTCTGACAGCAACAAATGCAAGCATCACAAATGCGAACATTACGAACCTGACTGGTCTAACTAACTTAAGTGTAACAGGAACAGTAGATGCAGCAACAATGAGTGCAACGACTGGTAACTTTACTACAGCGAACATCAGCAACTTGGCTGGTCTTACGAACTTGAGCGTAACGAACACGATCCAGTCAGCAACAGTAAGTGCTACCACTGGTAACTTTACAAATATCAATGCAACCGGCACGATCACTGGAGGAACGTTCAGTGGAGCTTTAAGTGCAGGTGCGCAGAATAGCATTACAAATCTTGCAAACATCAGTGCTATCACGGCAACGAATGCAAGCATCACGAATGCGAACATTAGTAATCTGACTGGTCTGACTAACTTGAGTGTAACCGGAACAGTAGATGCAGGAACTATCAGTGCTACTACAGCGAACATCAGCAACCTGGCTGGCTTAACAAATTTGAGTGTAACAAATACGATCCAGTCAGCAACAGTAAGTGCTACTACTGGTAACTTTACAAATATCAATGCAACAGGCACGATCACTGGAGGAACGTTCAGTGGAACTTTAAGTGCAGGTGCGCAGAATAGCATTACAAATCTTGCAAACATCAGTGCTATCACGGCAACGAATGCAAGCATCACGAATGCGAACATTACGAACCTGACAGGTCTGACTAATTTCAGTGTGACCGGAACAGTAGATGCTGCAACAATGAGTGCCACTACCGGTAACTTCACTATAGCGAACATCAGCAACTTGGCTGGTCTGACTAACCTAAGTGTAACGAACACAATCCAGTCAGCAACAGTAAGTACGACCACTGGTAACTTTACGAATATCAATGCAACCGGCACGATCACTGGCGGAACCTTCAGTGGAACTTTGAGCGCAGGTGCACAAAATAGCATTACAAATCTTGCAAACATCAGTGCTATCACAGCAACAAATGCAAGTATCACGAATGCGAACATTACGAACCTGACTGGCTTGACTAACCTGAGTGTTACCGGAACAGTAGATGCAGCAACAATGAGTGCCACTACCGGTAACTTCACTACAGCGAACATCAGCAACCTTGCTGGACTGACTAACCTAAGTGTAACGAACACAATCCAGTCAGCGACAGTAAGTGCTACTACAGGTAACTTTACAAATATCAATGCGACAGGTACGATCACTGGTGGTACGTTCAGTGGAACTTTGAGCGCAGGTGCACAGAATAGCATTACAAATCTTGCAAACATCAGTGCTATCACAGCAACAAATGCAAGCATCACGAATGCGAACATTACGAACCTGACAGGTCTGACTAATTTGAGTGTGACCGGAACAGTAGATGCTGCAACAATGAGTGCCACTACCGGTAACTTCACTACAGCGAACATCAGCAACCTTGCTGGACTGACTAACCTAAGTGTAACGAACACAATCCAGTCAGCGACAGTAAGTGCTACCACTGGTAACTTTACAAATATCAATGCAACCGGCACGATCACTGGTGGAACGTTCAGTGGAACCTTGAGTGCAGGTGCACAGAACAGCATCACCAGTCTGGCGAATGTAACCGGTCTGACAGCAACAAATGCAAGCATCACGAATGCGAACATTACGAACCTGACAGGTCTGACTAACTTAAGTGTAACCGGCACAGTAGATGCAGCAACAATGAGTGCCACTACCGGTAACTTCACTACGGCGAACATTAGTAATCTGGCAGGTCTAACAAACCTGAGCGTAACAAATGCGATCCAAGCAGCGACCGGTAACTTTACCAACTTGAATGTAACTGGAACCATTACTGGTGGAACCTTCAGCGGTGTTTTATCTGCCAGCACATTAAATAGTATCACAAGTCTGGCTAATTTATCAACGATAACAGTAACGTCTGCGAGCATTACCAATGCCAATATTACAAACCTGACAGGGTTGACTAACCTAAGTGTTACAGGTACTGTACAAGCTGGAACTTTAAGTGCAAGTACAATCAATACCAATGTTATTAATGGTTTAACAGCGCTAACAGTAAATGGTACTATTCAGGGTACTACTGTAAGTGCTACAACAGCGAACTTGACGAATGCAAATATCACAGGAACTGCTACTGCTAATACAGTAAGCGCAACAACTGTGAACGGTAGTACAGGTAACTTTAATAGTATCAATACCACAGGTACCATTACCGCGAATACATTCAGTGGTTCATTGGCGAATCCTTTATCGGTAGGCTTTGGGTTATTAGCTAATAACCTTACATCAACTACATACAATGGTGGACAAGCGGTAACATTCAGAGCAGATACTATTGCAATGTCAACAAAAGCATTTGCAAACTTCCTGTCTGATACTAAATTCAATATAGATGATACTTCTGCCTTTACATCGCGTATCAAAGTATCAGATACAGCGATGATGTTAGGAGGATCTATTTATTATCCTGGATTCGCGGGACCTAGTCCGCCAAGAACCGGTTATGCCCGTTTTGATGATGTGGTGAAGTACTATGAACTGAACAGTCTGGTAGACGATAACTTCTTGAGGTATGTAGATACAGCTGATATGTTAACAGCTTACAGGCTTAGACTGAATTACCATGAAAGGGATTCTTTCCCAAGTATTCGTAATGTCTTGGCAACGCGACCGAGAGAGGGTAATACGGATCTGGTGACACTTGGTACCGTCACGACCGGTACATGGAATGCAACGATCATAGATCCTGTTTATGGTGGTACAGGTGTGGATAATGGTTTCAATACTATTACTTTGGGTGGTAATATTAATACTGCGGGAAGTTTAACAACAGTAGGTAATAATATCACCTTTAGGGCAACAGGACCTACTGATGTTACTTTACCGACATCGGGAACAGTGGCAACACTTTCGGGTACGGCAACACTTACAAATAAAACGATCAGTGGTGCATCCAACACACTTACGAATATTGCAGGTAGCTCATTGTTATCAAACACTGTAGCATTGGGTAATATCCAACAGATCAGTACGGCCAGATTGTTGGGTAGAAGTACTGCCGGAACTGGTGATGTTGAACAGATCACCATCGGTACTGGTCTACAATTAGTAGGAGGAGAGTTAAGTGCTACTGGTACTGGAAACGGTACAGTCACTTCCATTTCGGTGAGCGGTTCTAATGGAATCGGTGTATCTGGTTCTCCAATCACGACGAGTGGTACCATTACACTTTCATTAGGTGCGATAACACCAAGTTCTGTAGCTGCTAGCGGAACTGTTACAGGTTCAAACTTGAGTGGAACCAATACAGGTGATGTAACATTGACGGGACAGAATTATTTATCATTGTCTGGACAGCAAATCACAGCGAATGCGATCGACCTAAGTGGTACAAATGCTACCGGTACATTAGCTGCGGGAAGATTCCCTGCACTGACTGGTGCGATTACTACTACAGCTGGATCCTTAGCAACTACTTTAGCTGACGATGCTGTTACTACCAATAAGATCCTGAACTCAAATGTTACTTTTGGAAAGATTCAAAATATCGCTACCGCAACACTATTGGGTAGAAATACATCTGGTACTGGAGTGATCGAGGAATTAAGTCCGGCAGTAGCGAAAGCAATGCTTGCATTAAGCAAAACAGATGTTGGTTTAGGAAACGTAGAAAATACAGCATTATCTACATGGGCAGGTAGCACCAATCTTACTACATTGGGAACTATTGGAACTGGTACTTGGAATGGTGCGGTAATTAACCCAACCTATGGTGGTACGGGTGTGAACAATGGTTCAAGAACCATCACTTTAGGTGGTAACTTAACGACCAGTGGTGCATTCAATACGACCTTGACTGTAACCGGTGCAACCAACGTTACTTTACCTACTACAGGTACTTTATCAACTTTGGCAGGTTCTGAAACACTCACCAATAAAACCATCAGCGGTTCTTTGAATACATTAACGAATATTGCCACTTCATCTTTAACAGGTACATTGGCGGCAGCTCAATTCCCAACATTGACAGGTGATGTGACTACAAGTGCAGGTAACCTTGCCACTACCTTAGCAACGGTGAACAGTAACGTGGGTACATTTGGTAGTGGTTCATTGATTCCTGTAGTTACTGTGAACGGCAAAGGATTGGTGACAGGTGTAACAACGACAGCTGTAACTGCGGCGGCTGGATCACTGACAGGTTCAACACTTGCCTCTGGTGTAACAGGATCTTCTTTAACATCCGTTGGAACATTAACAGGCTTAACTGTAAATGGTACCATCAATCTGAATAATAATAATAATGCCGTTACCAATATCAATACAGGAAGCAGTACCAGTGATGTAACAATCGGTGGAGGTTCAAATGAAGTAGGTATCGGTGGAGCTCCGGGTGGTTCTTATAAACTGGAAGTATTTGGTAAATTAAAGACCAATGCGATCAATGAAACTTCCGACATGCGTTATAAGAAAGATATTGTGACCGTTGAAAATGCATTGGATAAAGTAAATGCACTGCGTGGTGTGAATTATCTCTGGAGAACAGATGAATTCCCGAACCGAGGATTCGATACTTCTAAGCAGTTAGGGTTGATAGCACAAGAAGTAGAAAAGATCGTTCCGGAAGTTGTGAAGACAGATGATAAGGGGTATAAAACGGTTGAATATTCTAAACTGGTAGCTTTATTGTTGGAGGCAATTAAAGAGCAACAGAAAATCATTGAAAAGCAGAAGACAGATATTACCCTCTTGAAATCTGATGCGGATAGAATTAAGAAGCTGGAAGAGGAGATCGCAGGAATCAAGAAACTGTTGGAAGCTATTAGCAAAGATCCAAAGCCTGCAAAAGGCTCTGAATAAAACTATCTCTGTATTTGATCATGATGCGGTGTAACAAACTAAAAGTGAATTGCATCATGATCAAGTCAGGGGAATCCTGAAGCAAAGTATAGCTGTGTAAAACAGATTCGTCAAGCTATTGGCATTAGCTTGGCTATGTATGTTATTTATAAAGTTGATTTGTTTTCAGGGTGTACCTAGCTGAAACCAAGAAGTAAAGTGCTTCAAAACAACTTTATATGAAAAGCCTTTTAATTATTCTCAGTGGCAAAGCAAATTTTGCTGTAAGTCGCTTGGTGTTAGCAGTAGCTTTTCTTTTGGCATCTCAATATGAATCAAATGCCGCAGCCATTACCTCTACTGCAGCAGGGGGTAACTGGAATCTAACTACCACTTGGGTGGGTGGAGTCGTGCCAGTTGCCGGTGATGATGTAACTATCGCAGCAAATGCAGTTGTGACAGTAACAGCAAATGCTGCATGTGCTACGCTTCTATGGACGGGTACCCTTACAGCTTCCAGAACTTTAACAATCAATGCAGGATTTACATTAAATGTTTCAGGTGCTATTACTATAAATACTCCAGCAGCGAATTTTAATAGGACGGTCAATGTATTGGGTACATTGAATTGTGCTTCATATTCTATGGGTACGTCTGGTGCAAACGGAAATGACGTTGTATTGGCTATCGGTACCGCTGGTATCGTTAATATTACAGGTAACTTGGTTATGCCATCTGCTTTTGCGCGTCACCATATTGATATGACCGGGAACGCGGTGATCAATATTGGAGGGAATATAGGTAATGCAGCTACGCCCACAGCTGTAGGTGGAGGGTTCACGACACCGCCTTCAACCAGTACCATCAACTTAAATGGGTCAGCAGCTCAGAATGTTTTCCTATATGGTGGAGCATCTTCTTTAGGTATTCTAAAAATCAATAACGCAGCCGGAGTTGTTAATAGATCAACGTTAACGACGGCAACACTTACCATTGGGGATGTCACAGCTAACAGTATTTTTGATGACAATGGTTTTCAAGTCACTAGTACGGGCACCCTTAATTTAAGTAATAATAGCACGTTTAAACTCGGTTCTGGAACTACGGCAACCACATTCCCGGCTTTTGGTACAAGAAATATCAGTGCAGGAACAACTGTTGAATATGATGCGGCAGTTGCGCAAACTGTTTCAGTAACACCAGCATATTCAAATCTTACCATTACCAATGGTAATACCAAGACAATTGGAACAGGAGGAACATTGGATGTAAACGGTAACCTGACTATTAATGCCACTGCGACTTTAAGCGGTGCTACAAATAATCCTGCTATAACACTAGCCGGTAATTATAGTAATAGCGGAACATTTACATCAGGTACAGGGTTGTTTACCATGAATGGTACCACGAATCAATCTATAACAGGAACAGCTGTATTCTCAGGTGGATTGACGATCAATAATACAGGAGGTGGAGGTTCAAATACGGTTACACTGGCGAATAACATTACTACAACCGGTAACCTCACCGTTACAGCCGGTGTTTTTGATCTGGGGGCATTTACTGCAAATAGAACTGCGGCAGGGGGTACTATGACAATATCAAATGGAGCTCGGCTCATAATAGGTGGTACCAATACCTTGCCTTCCAATTATTCCACACATGTTATTGGCGCTACAAGTACAATAGAATATGATGGTACAACGAATACTGTGATTGCTCCCAACTCTTCTCAGGCATATGGAAATCTGGTCATTAGCGCTAGTGGTGCAACATCATCTGCTACTTTTTCTATAGCTGGTACATTGACAGTCACCGGAAGTTTTGTTGTCAGTGCAGGAACTATTACGATGAGTACTGCAGCATCAGGCATTACCAACAGTGGAACACTATCTTTGCGAGCCGTAACCATAGCGGTAACACCAACTGCGCAGTCACAATACAATGCAAGCTATAATGTGGGTGGAACTTTTACAGTTGATGTAGGGGTTACTTTTGCACCAACAGGTGGCACTATCACCATGAACACTGCTGCGTCAGGAATTGTAAATAATGGAAGCGCAACATTTAATAGTCTAACCATAGCCTCAACACCAGCTGCAGAAGCTCAGTACAGTGATGATTTTAGTGTGGCAGGATCATTGGTGATTAATGGAAGTGTGACATTTGCCCCTGCCGCAGGAACCATCACTATGAGTGCTGCATCATCTTCAATTGCCAATAGTGGTACTACTTCTTTTCGAAGTTTAACCATAGCAGCTACGCCAACTGCACAGACTCAATACAATACAAGTTTTAATGTTTTATCAGCCTTGACAATTAATGGCGGTGTAACATTTGCTCCTACTGGCGGAACTATTACAATGAATGATGTGGGTGCTTCTATCGTCAATAGTGGTACTACTACTTTTCAAAATTTAATCATAGCGGCAACGCCAACAGCCCAATCTCAGTATAATACGAGTTTCAGTGTAGCTGGCACTTTAACGATCAACGGAGGTGTAACCTTTGCGCCAACTGCGGGTACTATAACGATGAGTGCTGCTGGATCCTCTATTGCCAATACAGGAACAAAAACATTCAATAATCTGACAATTGCTGCAACGCCAACTGCTCAGTCACAATACAATACTAGTTTTAGTATAATAGGCGTTTTGACGATCAATGGTGGTGTAACATTTGCGCCAACAGGCGGTACTATTACCATGAGCGATGCTGGATCAACCATTGTTAATAGCGGTACTACAACTTTTCAAAATTTAATAGTAGCCGCTACGCCAACTGCACAATCACAATACAATACTAGTTTTTCTGTTGCAGGAACTCTTACTATTAATGGTAGCGTCACATTTGCTCCAACCGGAGGAACCATCACTATGAGTGCTGCAAGTTCAGCAATAACAAATAGTGGTACAACAACTTTTAGTGGGTTGACGATTGCCGCTACACCAACTGCACAATCACAATACAATACTAGTTTCTCTGTTGCAGCAGCTCTTACCATTAATGGTAGTGTCACTTTTGCCCCAACAGGAGGAACGATTACCATGAGTAATGTAGCTTCTTCTATCAGTAACAGTGGAACATCGACTTTTCAAAATTTAACGATTGCAGCAACACCGACTTCGCAATCACAATACAATACTAGTTTCTCTGTTGCAGGAGCTTTTACCATTAATGGTAGTGTCACTTTTGCCCCAACGGGAGGAACGATTACCATGAATGCGGTAGGCTCTTCGATCAACAATTCGGGTACTCTTACATTCAATAATCTTACTGTGAGTGCAACACCTACTTCTCAGGCTCAATATAATGTTAGTTTTACTGTGGCAGGAACATTAGCGACTAGTGGCGCCATTACTTTTGCACCTACCGGAGGAACCATTACCATGTCAGGAGGTTCAGGGGCTATTAATAACGCGTCGGGTACATTAACGTTTCAAAATCTTACTATTAGTGGGAGCTCTGTTACTGCAACGGGAAATTTCAGTGTTGTATTGACAATGAACGTGACAGGAGAGTTCAATCCGGGAGCAACAAGTGTAATAAGCGGTGCAGGAACATTAACAGGTAATGGTAGAGTATATGTCACAAGAACTGCAGCAACCCCCTCGTTTGGGGCTCAGTATACCATTACCAATAAAACGCTTACTGATCTAACAGTAGATTTTAGTGGGGCCGGTGCACAAACAGTTGATGCACAGAATTACGGTAACCTCGTAATCAGTACAAATGGTACCAGAACTGTTACACTCGTGAATGGTGGTACTATTAGAGTATCCGGTGTATTTAATGCAACCACCGTTACCACTACTTATGTAGTAACAGGAAATACTTTTGAGTATAATGGAAGTGGGGCACAAACCATTCGGGCTTTTACTTACAATAATCTTATCATCAGTAATGCTGGTGCAAAAACTGTGTTGGCAGGCACAACAGTAAATTGTCAAACAATTGAAATTAACGACTCAGCAGTATTAACCTTACCTGATACCAGTGTGCTGAACGTTCAAGGATGATGAAAATATATCTTTTCAAGATAGATAATCATTCAAATAGAGTTTCCTAGAAAGGGGATAAGTACATTCTCTAATGAATTTCTAATGTGTAAAATGCCTTGTAAAACTTGTTTTATGTGGGAATGCCGTATTTTTACAAGGAGCAAATTCCTTCTGAAATACTTTCTCAATATCCACAGAAGGTACATAAACAAATCCTGAGCATAACTTAAAAGCATGATGACCCATTGTCTGTTTATGACAACGGACACATTCTTTATGTTATGTAGTAAACAATTATCTCCATAGTTGTAGCTACAGTAATAACAGATCTATCAGACCCTGAACATCTTGTTATGACTAAAGCTTTGAATGCGTTTTATAAACGCTTCTTTATTATTTATCTCTTCTTTAGAAAGGATCATATTGCGAAGTATAGCCAGCTTTTTCGTTTGATTATTTTCTCTCTATGCTTATTAATAAACACTGCCATCAAAGCGGCAACCATTACATCTAATACTGGGGTCACTGGTTTCTGGGATGTTGCAGGAACATGGGTGGGTGGGGTAGTGCCTGGCCCGGGTGATGATGTTATTATTGAAGCAAGCGCAACCATTACGGTTAGAACAAATGTGAGTTGCCTAAGTTTATCATGGACTGGCAATCCTACCGCAACAAGAACTTTTACCATTAATGCAGGGTCTACACTCACAGTATCCGGTAATATTACATTGGGCACAACTACTACCAATGGCCGAAATAGAATATTCAATGTATTGGGTACTTTGGATTGTGATGGTAGCTTTACTATGCAAGCAAGTGGGGGTGATACAAGAGATATAGAATTAGATATTGGTACAAATGGTATTGTGAACATAACAGGTAATCTTATAATGGCTTCTGCGTTCTTAAGACACCATGTTGATTTAATAGGAAATGCACAAATTAATATTGGAGGAAATATTGGGGCGAATGCTACCGGAACAACAACAGGAGGTGGATTTACTGATCCTCCAGCGGGAAGTATCATTAATCTCAATGGAACGCTCCCACAAAACTTCTTCACGCAAAATGCACCTGTTTACAGTGGTACATTTAAAATCAATAATGCGGCAGGAGTTATTTTACGAAGAACACTTGCATTAGGAACTTCTACCTTGACCATTGGAGACATCACTGCAAATAGTGTTTTAAAGGATAGTGGAAATAGCATTACATCAACCGGTACATTCAACCTTCAAAATGGAAGTACTTTTATTTTGGGACGATATTCTGGAACTACTGGAACAGCCACAACCTATCCCGCTTTTAGTACTAATAATATCGATTTAGGGACAACGGTGGAATATGCCCACATCAATGCCAATCAAAACGTTTCAACAACACCACAATATGCAAACCTTGTTTTCTCTTCCTCTGTAGCCAGATCGAGAGTTATCTTGGCAGGTACACTTACGATTAGGGGAGATTTAAATATTGGTGTCAATACGACGTTTCTTGGGAGTACCAACAATCCCACAACGAATTTAGGAGGTGATTTTGTGAACAGTGGAACTTTTACATCAGGTACGGGATTATTTACAATGGATGGTACGAACAATCAATCTATTACCGGAACAGCATTGTTTGTTGGAGGCTTAACTATAAATAATACTGGTGGAGGGGGCTCTAATATTGTAACCTTGAATAATAGTATTACGACTACCGGCAACTTAACACTTACGAATGGAATTCTGGATTTAGGGGCCTTTACTGCAAATAGAACTGCTGCAGGTGGTACTATGACTATTTCAAATGGAACAAGACTCATCATCGGTGGTACCAACTCTCTACCTACAAACTACAATACACATATTATTGGAGCTACCAGCACAATTGAATATGACGGTACAACGAATGTAGTAACTGCTCCTAATGGTGGAGTAGCTTATGGAAATTTAGAAATTGATGCAACCGGAGCTACTACTTCTGCAAGTTTTTCGGTAGTGGGAGTGTTATCTGTTTTAACGGGCCGCAGTCTGATAGCATCTGCAGGAATCGTTACCATGAGTGCCGCTACATCATCTATTGTAAATGATGGTACATTAACATTCGATGGATTGACGATTGCGGCCACGCCTAACGGACAATCACAATACAATACAAGTTATAATGTTTCTGGGGTGCTTACAGTAGCATTTAGTGTGACTTTTGCACCGACAGGGGGTACTATAACTATGAATGATCCGGCATCCTCTATTAGTAATGCAGGTACACTCACATTCAATAATCTGACCATCAGTGCCACCCCAACAGCGCAATCTCAATACAACACTAGTTTTGATGTGGCAGGAACCTTTGCTACCAATGGCGCTATCACATTCGCGCCAACGGGGGGTACTATAACAATGTCTGGAGTAAGTGGCATCATTAGTAATCCATCCGGCACACTAACTTTTAATAGTTTAATCATTGACGGCACCATTATTAGTAGTACGGGTAACTTTGGCGTAGCAAATACAATGACGGTTAACAGCACATTCGCACCTGCTGCAGCAAGTATTATCACTGGGGCAGGAACACTTGTAGGAACCGGTACAGTAAGGGTTACCAGAACGGCTGCTGTACCTAGTTTTGGAGCGCAGTATACTATTG
This sequence comes from Sediminibacterium sp. KACHI17, assembly GCF_040362915.1. Lineage (NCBI taxonomy): Bacteria > Pseudomonadati > Bacteroidota > Chitinophagia > Chitinophagales > Chitinophagaceae > Sediminibacterium > Sediminibacterium longum. The sequence goes on from NZ_AP029612.1 coordinate 146,917, forward strand.
CCAATAAAACATTGACTGATCTTACCGTCAACTATATCGGTGCAGGTGCACAAACGGTAGATGCCCAGAATTATGGTAACCTTACCATCAGTACCAACGGAACAAGAACAGTCACTTTTGAGAATGGAGGTACCATACGAGTATCTGGCGTGTTTACGCCAACTGCTACTACTACTAGCTATGTAGTAACCGGTAATAACTTTGATTATAATGGAAGTGGTGCACAAACCATCGCCGCATTTACTTACAATAACCTTATCATTAGTAATGCAGGAGCCAAAACTGTTTTGGCAGGTACTATCGTTAACTGTCTGACCATTACATTGAATGATGCAGCTGTACTAACACTACCGGATACTGCTACATTCAATGTAACGCAGTAAAATCTAACAGAAATCTAATCTATTATTTCTTGTGACTCAATCCTGCTAATTAAATTTGTACTCCTTAAAAGTAATGCCTTCATCGTTGATGATACCTAACCAAAGGCATTGAAAATCCTATACCGCGGTAAACACAATCATTACCGATCACTTTATCCTGAGCATATATTCCATTTACTAACTGTAAGCTATCATGCTTGCCTAGATGTTGTATATGCCAATGTGTGAGATAAATAAATTATTGTTCAAATCGGCACTAAGGAAAAAAATAGGAGTGATAGTATGTTGCTGTTATCTCTTTTTCTTTCAAGTACAGTCCATAGATGCTGCCAATGTAACGAGTGCAGCAACTGGTAACTGGAGTGCAACAGCATGGCCGAATACAGGCAGAACCGGTACTATCACCACTTCAACGGGATCATTAACAGTTACAGGAACCGGCACTTTATTTCTCACAGAATTAAGTGTCGGTAATATCATTAAGAATACAAGTAATGTAGTGATTGGTACTATTGCCGCTATTAATAGTAATACATCGCTTACCCTAACAAGTAATGCTGCTTCCAACAATACAAGTATTGCATATCGTTCACAAGGTGTTGGACCGGTAGATGTCATTACCATTAACTCAGGACATGATGTAACAGTAGATGGGATATTTACTTGTGCTTCTTTGACAATTGGCACAACAGTGGGGACTACACTTTTATTCAATGATAATAGTGCTTTAAATTGTACTGGTAATCTTGTGATGAGTTTTCCATCAGCTAATGGTACTAATTCCATTAGTGTTGCCAATGGCTCGCTTGCAGTTGGAGGTACATGTACACTCAGTGCAAATACAAATACGACAGGAAGGGTTACTGCAATAACCTTAGGTAACGGTTCCATTACTTTTACAGGAGCAGTAGCGCTCAATGCAAGAAGCAATAGAACCACCAATGCAATACTAGATTTCAGCGGAGGTGCAGGCACGATAACATTTGGTGCAGCCGGCAATGTTTTTTCCAATACAAATGGTATAGTTACATTGGGATCTAGCACTACATATATTTATAGTAATGCAGGTGCTCAAACTGTTTTTGGAGGCAACTATTTTAATCTAACATTACGAGGTGGTGGCGCTAAAACACTGACGGGAGTCACTGTAACTGGTACACTTACAAGATCTGGAACAGCCACTGTTACAGGAACACCCTCATTAGGCGCTTCGTCTACATTGGTCTACCGAAGTAATGCTCCTCAAACAACCGGTAATGAATTCATAACACCGTTTCCAGGAACAGGAGGAGTGGTGATTGAAAATGCTGCTGGGGTTACTTTAGGATCTGCCAGAAGTTTAGGAGCAAACCCCTTGCGAATAGGTATGGATACTCTGAACAGTATTCTGAATGACGGAGGCTTTCAACTTACATCAACTGGGGCCTTTGAAATTAATTCAGGTGCTTTTAGATTAGGAAGTGCAGGTAATGCCACAACCTATCCTAATTTTTCTACCAACCTATTATCTAGTGGCAGTAGTATTGAATATTTGTCTGGCGTTGCTCAATCAGTTTCAACAACACCCAACTATCAGCAACTCATATTTTCAGGGGTAGGCACTAAAACAGTTACTTCTGGAATATTAACTGTAAATGGTAACTGGAATATCAATGGAGGAACTACTTTATTAAATAGCAATAATGCAGATGTAAATCTAACTGGAGATCTTTCAGGTACAGGAAACATTACTTCAGGTAGTGGAACCATTCAGATCAATGGTAACTGGTTGAACAGCGGCAGCTTTACACCCGGTTCTGGATCTGTAGTGTATGCTAACAATTCAGGAGGACAAACGGTAGGAGGAGTGACCTATAATATTCTTACTCTCAACAACAGCACTGGTACACAAACAGCAGCTAATAATATTACAGCCTCGGTGCTTAATACAACAGCAGGAGGTACTTTTAATATGGGGAGCTTTCAACTATCGGCGTCAAATGTGAATCATAATGGAATTTTAGAAACTCAAAATACTTCAGCAACACCTATTTCTTCTGGGCTCACATGGGTTGGAAATGTATTCTATAATGCTGCATCAGAGCAAACGGTTGTAAGTGGTAATTATAACAATTTGAATCTCTCCGGTGGTAATCGTGTTTTGAGTAATACGGGTATCATCGGTATCTCGGGAGTCTTTACACCAGGGTCAGGTGTATACACTGTTACCGGTAGTACTATTGATTTCAATGGAACAGGCGATCAATCAATACCCGATTTTAATTTTTCGAATCTTACTGTTTCCGGGAACAGATCGGGCAATACGATTAGTTTTGTAAATGGTGGTACTATTGGGGTCTCCGGTATTTTTTCATTAACAGCAACCTCTGTTAGTTATATCGTAACCGGTAATACTTTTAACTACAATGGAACTGATCCGCAGATCATCGTTCCCTTTGATTACAATATACTAATCATCAGTAGCAGTGGCACAAAAATCATTGAAACCGGCAGTATTGTTAATTGCACTGGGTTAGATATACTCGATGATGCCAAGCTAAATATTGAAGGTACGGCTCAACTGAATTTCCTTTAATATCCTGAAATAACGTGAACTTAATGATCCATTAATATTTATAAACGGATCAAAGAAAGATGCATTTATGTGTATCTTAGATTCACAGTCATTAAGTATATGAAATTATTTATGCTTTTAATTAGCGGAATGTTGTCTTTGGGTGTTATTGCCCAAAAAACAACATCTCCCAAATCTTCCCCCACATCAGCGCCCGTTAAACTGAGTAATATCAATGATTCCATACAATATGCCATTGGCGCATTTGTTGCACAATGGATCAATAACAATGGGTTCATCATTAGTAATCCTGCACTCTATATCAAAGGCATGGATGATGTCTTTCAAAATAAACCCCGATTAATTCCGGATTCTGTAGTTCCGGTGATGATCACAGCTTATCAGCAGGTAACCCAAAAAGATCGTTCTTTGAAATTGGAACAGCAACTGTTTACCAATATCAAACAAAGACCGGGTTTGGGAATCCTGCCAAATGGCGTTCACTATTTTATTTTGAAATCTGCACAGGGACAAAGACCATTGCCTACTGACACGGTTACCATTCAGTTGAGAGGAACCTTGGCAGATGGTACCGTATTTGAAGACACGTATCGTAAATCACCGGTGAAGATCACACCTGCTGAAATGGTGCCTGGCGTAAGTGAAGCTTTACAAATGATGCCAGTAGGATCTAAATGGCAAATCTATGTACCGGCCATGTTGGCTTATGCTGATAAAGGAACAGCCGTGATACCGCCAAATAGTGCATTGGTGCTGGAGATTGAATTATTAAACATCACGAGTCCTAAAAAAGAGTGATCAAAATTGTTGTTATACTATACAGGTGGTATATTTAATATATCTCAACGCTTACTAAACTATAAAACATGAAAAAGTTATTATTTATTATTCTCTCCGCTGGGATGAGTGTAACCATGTATGCTCAAACCAAAACACCTGCACAACTTGCGAAAGAAAAAGCAGATGCTGATACACTTCAATATGCATTGGGTGTTTATATGGTGAAATCACTGCAAAAAAATGGCGTGATTATTTCCAACCCTGCTATGTTCCAAAAAGCAGTGGATGATGTGTTGACCAAGAAGAAACTCATGATCAGTGAAGGAAGTGCTGAATCCAGAATCAATAATTTTCAAAATGCGATTAATTCTGAAAAAGGATTGATGATGGAGCAAATGCTCTTTGCAGAATTGAATAAACAATCAGGAATTGTTCGTATGCCAAGCGGTGTTAACTATGCAGTAGTAACGAAAGGCACAGGAAGAAATCCTGAACCAGAAGATACCGTGCTCATCAATATCGTTGGTAAGTTACCGGATGGCACTGTATTTATTGATTCAGATAAGAACAAACAATCTTTTCTGATCCTGGTAAAAGACCTCGTTTTAGGTTTACAAGATGCTGTTCTAAGAATGAAAGAAGGTTCTGTATGGCGTGTATTCGTTCCGGCGGCATTGGGTTTTGGTGCATCGGGTAATGGTTCTACCGTTCCTCCCTATACTCCATTGGTATATGATATCGGATTGATCTCGGTTCGTCCGGCCAAGGCTAAATAATACCTGATAGGTCTTGACGATGGTGAAACTGAATTGCTACAATCCTTCGATATTTATCTAATCAATTGATTATCAAATATTTGATTAAAGCCTCGGGTTTTTGCCCGGGGCTTTTTTTTCGGGGATAATTTAATCTGACGCCTGTTATTAGGGAATTGGTATTATTCCTACCTTTGCCGCCTCGAAAATGGAAGCGTATGCTTCCGGCAAAAAAATATTTAAACAAGCACTTTTATGGCTGACTTGAAATTTCAACGCAACTTTGGTATTGCCGCACACATCGATGCAGGTAAAACCACTACTACCGAGCGTATCCTGCGCTACACCGGTATGATTCACAAAATTGGTGAGGTACATGATGGTGCCGCTACAACTGACTGGATGGAGCAGGAAAAAGAAAGAGGTATCACTATTACTTCTGCTGCTGTAAGCTGTCAGTGGAATTTCCCTACTGTAAAGGGTAAAGCTGATGCCAATACCAAAAAATATTATTTCAATATCATCGATACTCCGGGTCACGTAGACTTTACTGTTGAGGTAGAGCGTTCTATGCGTGTACTGGATGGACTGATCGCCCTGTTTTCTGCTGTGGATGGCGTTGAGCCCCAGTCTGAAACAGTTTGGCGTCAGGCAAACCGTTACAAAGTTCCACGTATCGGTTTCGTAAACAAAATGGACCGTTCTGGTGCTGACTTCCTGAACGTAGTGAATCAGGTGAAGGAAATGCTGGGTGCTAAAGCTGTGCCTTTGCAATTGCCTATCGGAGCAGAAGATAATTTTAAAGGTGTAGTTGACCTGATCAAAATGAAAGGGATCATCTGGCACATGGAAACAGAGGGAATGACTTTCGATGAGATCGATGTTCCTGCTGATATGAAAGAAGATGTAGAATTCTGGAGACAGAATCTGATCGAAGCAGTAGCTGAATATGATGATACATTGATGGAGAAATTCTTCGATGATCCAAACAGCATTTCTGAAGATGAAGTACATGAAGCGATTCGTAAAGCTTGTATCGATCTGAGCATCGTTCCAATGATGTGCGGTTCTTCATTTAAGAACAAGGGTGTACAAACAGCACTGGATGCAGTTTGTCGTTACCTGCCTTCTCCTGTTGATATCGAAGCTACTGTAGGTACAGATCCTGATACAGGAGAAACCATTACCCGTAAGCCGGATCCAAAAGAACCATTTGCGGCATTGGCTTTCAAGATTATGACCGATCCTTTCGTAGGTCGTCTGGCATTCTTCCGTTGTTATAGCGGTCACCTCGACGCCGGTTCTTATGTATTGAACGTAAGAAGTGGTAAGAAAGAGCGTATCAGCCGTATCATGAAGATGTTCGCCAATAAGCAAAATCCGATCGACTTCATCGAAGCAGGTGATATCGGAGCTGCAGTAGGTTTCAAAGAAATTAAAACCGGTGATACCCTTTGTGATGAAAATCATCCGATCACACTCGAAAACATGTTCATCCCTGAGCCTGTGATCGCGATCGCTGTTGAGCCTAAAACACAGGCAGACGTTGATAAGATGGGTATGGCTATCGCTAAATTGGTAGAAGAAGATCCAACATTGCGTGTAAATACGGATGAAGATACAGGTCAAACCATCCTGCGTGGTATGGGTGAATTGCACCTTGAGATCATCGTAGACCGTATGCGTCGTGAATTTAAAGTAGAAGTAAACCAGGGTGCGCCTCAGGTTGCTTATAAAGAATCATTCGGAACTACTATTGAGCACCGTGAAGTACTGAAGAAGCAGTCAGGTGGTCGCGGTAAATTCGCGGATATTCAATTCTCAATCGGTCCGGCTGATGAAGAGTGGCTGAAAGAAAATGAAGGAAAGAACTTCCAGTTCGTAAACGATATCTTCGGAGGATCTATCCCTAAGGAATTCATCCCTGCTATTCAGAAAGGTTTTGAAACTGCAATGACTACAGGTGTTCTTGCTGGTTATCCAGTGAACAACATGAAGGTTCGTGTATTCGACGGTAGCTATCATGATGTGGATTCTGATTCAATGTCATTTGAATTGTGCGCGAAGTCTGGTTTCCGTGAAGCTGGTCGTAAGGCTAAGCCAACATTACTTGAGCCGATCATGAAAGTAGAAGTGTTGACTCCGGATCAATACATGGGTGATGTAACCGGTGACTTGAACCGTCGTCGTGGTATGCTGGAAGGTATGGACAGCCGTGCTAACCTGCAGGTGATCAAGGCGAAAGTTCCATTGAGTGAAATGTTTGGTTATGTAACTCAATTGCGTTCATTGTCTTCTGGTCGTGCAACTTCAACCATGGAGTTCTCTCACTATTCTCCTGCACCAAACAATATTGCAGAAGAAGTGATGGCGAAGAACAAAGGAAAAGTAAAGATCGAGGAATAAGCTTCCTTGCTCCAATAGAAAAAGCCCCAGCAGTGATGTTGGGGCTTTTTTGTGGTCATTAAGTGAGTAGTGAATAGTGAATGGTGAATTGTCAATAATTTATATTCCATCAGTCACGCACCATTGACCATTGCCCATTGACCATTCACCATTCACAAATCTATTGATCTACTGACTACTCACTATTCACTTATTACAATACTGCGCAATAATATTATTCGCGTCACTGTAATTTTTTGATTTAGCAATTTGTAATGTTTGACAACCGATCTCTTTTTCACCGAGATTGATATGACTCACACCTTTGAAGAATTCAGATTTACCATCATTGGTGATTTTTAAGGCGATCACTTTATCGAAATAGTAGATCGCTCTTCGGTATTGTTTCATATTAAAAAAGCTGACACCGGCATTCTCGTAAATAGCATAGTTGAATGCATTGATCTCAGCAGCGCGAACAAATTTTGCAGCCGCAGTTTTGTAGTCTTGTTTGGCGAAAGCGGCCACCCCTTCATTATAGATCTGCGTTGCTCTTTGTAAAGTTGCGGCTGTTTCTTCCGGATTACTACCAACGGTGCCTGTGAAATTCAAATTGTTTGTGATCTCTTGTTTTCTTTTGAGCAAATTCGCATAATCCGTTTCATTGGCAGGTTTGCTTCCTTTGGGATCAAAAAGTGTTAATGCACTGTCAGCGAGTTTCACTAATTCAGGCGTAGCTCTTTGTTGTGCATTGAGAAGTCCCATCAAATACAAATTCCATGCAAAAGGCTCATTGCGATATTTTGTATAGGTTCTAAATGCTTTGGCTACTCCTGCAGTATCTCTGCGTTTGGCATGCACAGCTACCAGCGTTTGATAATAGGTATTGGCCCTGGGCTTATTATAGTAGGCAAGCTCTGCATAGTATTTGGCACTATCCATTTGGTTGGTCATGAAAAATACATTGGCCATCAAAAACTGACTGTAATAAATATGCGGATTATAGGGAATGGATTTTCTGAGTAAACGAAGTGCTTCATCATACTGTTTATTCTCTGAATGATATCTTCCTAAAATTGCTTCTATGGGTTGAGAAGAAGAAGTAAGATTCGGAATAGGAGGGAATAAGGTCTTTACTTCTGCAAGCGAAATGGTCATTGGCTCATTTTTCAGATCAGGAACTACTCGAAGTTGTCCTTTCAATGAAATGTAGGTGAGATAGGTGATGTAGGTCGCAGGTAATAACAGTAGTATTGTGATTATGCCATACAATGGATGTGCAAGGGTAATATCTTTTTTAGGTACTACAGTATTCGGGTCTTTTGTTTCTTGTAAAGCTTGAATGTAGGAACCTAAATTGATGGCTGTTACACATGCAAAGAATACTTGCATGATGGCTCTTTCAATAGGAAAATTCAAGGCAGCATCAACCGCATAAACGATCAATGCCATAAAGGAAAATAAAGCGATCTGTTTTGTGTTTTCGGAAGCCCTGGATCGTAAGGTCTTGATGGTAAAAAAGAATAAACATACATACAGCGACAGGTACAATAATCCTCCCAGTATACCCAGCTCAGCAGCATGTTCTAGAAAGTCGTTATGCGCATGTGCCGGTACATTCAGGTCATCGATATATTCTTTTTCGTAGGGTATGGAGGCCAGTTTCCAGTTGCCATATCCACAACCCATCAATGGATGCTCAGCGATATAGTCAAAAGCATGTTCCCATAGTTTAAAGCGATAGCTGGAAGCGTCATTGGTTAAAGCGATGGAACTGATATTGCCTATAACGCTACCATAGCGACCACTATTTGCCTCTTGTAATGTTGATACTTGGGTATTGATAGCTTGCGTAATAAAAAAGGCAGATAAGAGTGGCAGTAACAAGTAGGCGCATTGAAGTAATAGTTGATCGACCTTTTTGTATTTTCTGAATTCAAAAATTAAAAAGACAAGGAAAATGATCGATACCAAAAACAAACTCACATAAGAAGCGCGGGCACTGGCCATAAAAATGGTAGCAATGCCTAAAGTGAGAGCGAGAATATGAAAGATCCTTTCTGCTAGTTTGGCTCGGTAAAGCGCATAGAGCACAAAAGGAATTTTGATGACCAAGCTCGCTGCAAAAATGTTTTTGTTGCCGGTATTACCATTGAGTGAATTGATCAAAGCGCCAATGGAGGTTTCAGTTATGCCATCAAAAAATTTATTGAAGTATTGTATTGACTCGATCAATAAAATAGTTGCCAGTGATCTGGATAAGAGTCTGAAGAGATCCTGGTCATTGAAAAATAAAACAGCAATATTAAAAAAGGCAACAACCGTTACAATAAACCTCACATAACATACCCATGCTTCCACTTGATTCATTGCAAAGAAGATGGATAATCCTGCCAGAACAAAAAGCGATAGGTAGAGCTTGGTATAGCCTTGTTTGAAAATGGTGATCACCGCTTCTTGATAGAGATCTTTCCTCGCCCAGATATAAATGACCACAAGAATATCCAATAAGGATACATAAAGCCATTGTGGCCCCATAACATCTATGGCATTCACATTGGTGATAAAATGAACTGCCATATACAGCCCAAGAATCAGTAATGGAATAAAGGAATTTTTATTAATATTTTTATTATTTGTATGTAACTTATTATCAACTATTTGCTTCTCAGGAGCAGTGTGGTTGTTTTTCTTCCTGGCCATAAATCGGTTATTGCTGTGAAATTAAGCAATTTACGCTTTGACTTTTAGCAGGAAGCACATTTACAAGTAAGCCATAATAGGCTATTCTATATATCCGCTTAAGCTCCTAGTATGATACCTAGGGGATACCCAGGGGATACTCAGGGGATACCGTATACATACGGTAGTCTAATCCTTATCTAAGCCCAAAAAAGGTTCGAAAATGCATTTTATTGATGCAAACGGCTGATTATCATAATGGTTCACAATGTTCACGTGAATACTGTGAACACAAGGCGGAATGTCACTAGCTACTTTTGGTCCGGTATTGGGCAAGACACCTGCATCTTTCAGAAATTAAAGAATCGATATTGTTATCATAACTTAGCATCTGATTGAAGAACAAAGTAGGAGGCAGGGGATAAATATTTCATCTTTTTTTGCATTTTCCTTAAAAATGTTCCAAAATTTCTTGAACATTCAGATACAGTCCCTTACCTTTGCAACCCCAATCAGAAAATTGGGTTTCGACTATGTCTCAACGTATCAGAATCAAATTACAATCTTACGATCACAATCTGGTAGATAAATCTGCTGAGAAAATCGTAAAAACAGTGCGCAGCACTGGTGCCGTAGTAACTGGTCCAATTCCCTTGCCTACACACAAGAGAATTTTCACTGTACTGCGTTCACCACACGTGAATAAGAAGAGTCGTGAGCAGTTTCAACTGGCTACTCACAAGCGTTTGTTGGATATCTACACTTCTTCTTCAAGAACTGTAGATGCACTGAGCAAACTGGATCTGCCTTCTGGTGTTGAGGTTGAGATCAAGGCGTAAGAAAGTCGCAAGTTTCAAGCCACAAGCTGCAAGCATGGTTTGAAACCAATAGTTCTTATCAAATACATTAATCATCTGCCAACTCCATTTCGATGGAAGAAAGCAGCTCTGAATAAATAAACGGTCAAAGGTGAAAGATATCAAATCTGACATCTGTCATCTGAGATCATACATATAAACAGGCCCTTCGAGGTTTGTTTACTTCCGGTACTTCCTCTCTCGATTACATCGGGAAACAACGGAAAAGGTCGGCAGCGAACAAGGATTGAATCCCGCTTCATCGGTGGGATGTCCTCTTTAACCTTGCGGGGCATAAACCGCAAAACGATGAAAGGTATTATTGGTAAAAAAATCGGGATGACCAGCATCTTCTCGGCAGATGGTAAGCAAACAGCTTGCACCATCATCGAAGCTGGTCCATGTACCGTAACACAGGTGAAGACCCAGGAGACTGATGGTTACACCGCACTTCAATTGGCATTTGGCGACAAAAAAGAAAAGCACTCCACTAAAGCCGAGCTGAATCACTTCGCAAAAGCTCAAACAGCCGCCAAAAAATTCGTAAAAGAATTCCGCAACTATTCCATAGAGAAAGCATTGGGAGAAACTGTTACTGTAGACATTTTCGCTGAAGGCGAAAGCGTTGAAGTAGTTGGTACTACCAAGGGTAAGGGTTTCCAGGGTGTTGTAAAACGTCATGGTTTCTCTGGTGTGGGTGAACAGTCTCACGGTCAGCACGATCGTCAGCGTGCACCAGGTTCTATTGGTGGTTCTTCTTATCCTTCACGTGTATTCAAGGGCATGAGAATGGCCGGACGTATGGGTGGTGACAGAGTAAAAATGAAGGGATTGAAAGTAGTGAAGATCTTCCCTGAAAAGAACTATATCCTGATCAGCGGTTCTGTTCCTGGTCATAACGGTTCAATCGTTTTAATCCAGAAGTAATCACAACTTAATTGAATGACCATGCAAGTAGATGTATTAAATATAAAAGGACAGAAGACCGGCAGAACGGTTGAATTACCGGCTGAGGTTTTCGGTATCGAGCCAAATGATCATGTGATCTATCTGGCTGTAAAACAGTACCTGGCTGCAGGACGTCAGGGTACACACAAAGTAAAAACCCGTGCGGAAGTAAAAGGTGCTAGCCGTAAGCTGCATAAGCAAAAAGGAACCGGTGGTTCTCGTAAAGGTAATATCCGTAACCCTTTGTATAAGGGTGGTGGTACCATCTTCGGACCAAAGCCTCACGCTTACGATTTCAAATTGAACCGTAAGGTGAAAGATCTCGCTAAAATCTCTGCACTGAGCTATAAAGCAAAAGAAAGCGCGATCGTAGTAGTAGAAGATATTCAGATGGATGCACCTAAAACCAAGCAATTGGTTGAAGTGATGAAGAACCTGAACATCGCAGATAAAAAGACACTGGTTGTATTACCTGAGTACAATGATAATCTGTACCTGAGTACTCGTAACGTGCCAAATGTTGCCAGCACTTTATTGGCAGACATCAACACTTATGAGATCATGAATGCAGATGTACTCGTAATCACAGAAAACACCGCCAAGATCTTCGCAGAAGAGGAGGCAGTAGCTTAACCAATTAGAAACGTTTCAACCGAAATACAATGAAACTGAGTGAAGTATTAGTAAAGCCTATTTTAACTGAGAAAGCAAATGCTCAACAAGAAAAGTTGAGAAGATACGCTTTCAAAGTAAATCGTAAGGCGAACAAACTCGAGATCAAAAAAGCAGTAGAAGAATTTTATGGTGTGAATGTGATCGATGTGAACACTGCTGTTGCTCCTGGTAAAAACAAAACCCGCTACACAAAAGCTGGTTTTATTCAAGGTGCGAAACCTGCTTATAAAAAAGCATTCGTAACCGTAGCTGAAGGAGAAACGATTGATCTGTACGCTAACATTTAATTCCCCCGCCCCTAAAGGGACTTGGAGGAAAAATGATAAAGTATGGTAGTTCAACTACCGCAAAAGTTGATTAAAAAACAAAGCCTGGTTTCCCTAAAAGAGCTAGGAGTAAAACAAAGAAAATGGCACTGAAGAAGTACAAACCGATGACCGCAGGAACGCGCTGGAGAATCGGAAATGCTTATGCTGAGATCACTACTAACAAGCCTGAAAAGAGCTTGTTGGAGCCGCAAAAGAAAACTGCAGGACGTAACTCACAGGGTCGTCGTGCAATGCGTTATATGGGTGGTGGTAGCAAGCAACATTATCGTATCATCGATTTCAAAAGAAACAAGAGAGATATTGCTGCAACAGTAGTATCTATCGAATACGATCCGAACCGTACTGCGTTCATCGCATTGGTTCAATACACTGACGGAGAGAAAAGATACATCATCGCTCCTCAGGGAATTCAGGTGGGTGCAAACATCATCGCTGGTGATGAAGTAGCTCCTGAGATCGGAAATGCTTTGATGATGAAGAATATGCCACTGGGTACTATGATTCACAACATTGAATTACAGCCCGGACAAGGTGGTAAAATGGTAAGAAGTGCTGGTGCATCTGCACAGTTGGCGAACAAAGAAGAGAAATACGCAGTATTGAAAATGCCTTCTGGCGAATTGCGTAAGGTATTGATCAACTGTTATGCTACTGTAGGTGTGGTTTCTAATAGCGACCATAACCTTGAAACAGCAGGTAAAGCTGGTAAGAATCGTTGGAAAGGTATCCGTCCACGTGTACGTGGTGTTGCGATGAACCCGGTTGATCACCCAATGGGTGGTGGTGAAGGTAAAGCTTCAGGTGGTCACCCACGTAGCAGAACCGGTAAGTATGCAAAAGGTGAGAAAACACGTACAAAAGGAAAGGGCAGTGATAAACTGATCATCCAAAGAAGAGACGGTAAAAAATTAGCAAAATAATCATTCCGACTTAGTCGGAACAAATTTTCAAAATAACTCAATATGGGTCGTTCGATTAAAAAAGGTCCTTACGTTGATGCCAACTTAGAAGGTAAAGTTGAAGGTATGAATGAGGGTAAAACCAAGAAAGGTGTTATCAAAACTTGGAGCCGTCGCAGTACCATCACTCCTGATTTTGTTGGACACACTTTTGCAGTGCACAACGGAAATAAGTTCATCCCTGTTTATGTAACCGAATTCATGGTAGGTCACAAACTTGGTGAATTTGCTCCAACCCGCAACTTCAGAGGACACGCAGGAACTAAAAAGTAATCACTTGGTGTAAAGCTGATGGTTGATAGCGAATAGCAAAACCGGAAGTGATACCCTAAACAAATAAAGAAATGGAAGCAGTAGCTAAACTGAACAATTATCCTACAGGGCCACGCAAAATGCGTTTGCTGGCTGATGTGATCCGTGGTATGGAGGTAGAGAAGGCATTGGCTATTCTCGAGCACCACCCACAGCACAATGCAGTGCCTTTGGCAAAATTGCTGAAGAGTGCCATCAGCAACTGGGAGCAAAAAAATAATGGCGCCAGTGCTGCAGACAGCAGTCTGGTGGTAAAAACTGTATTCGTTGACGGAGGTCGTGTACTGAAGCGTATGCGCCCTGCACCTCAAGGCCGTGGCTACAGGGTACGTAAGCGCAGTAACCATGTAACATTAATCGTAGATTCTAAAAACTAATTGTAAAACCACTATATGGGTCAGAAAGCAAATCCAATTGGTAACAGGTTAGGTATCATCCGCGGATGGGAAAGTAACTGGTATGGTAGTAAGAAAGACTATGCTACCAAGTTAATCGAGGATCATAAGATCCGTACTTACCTGAACGCCCGTATCAACAAGGGCGGTATTGCCAAAATTGTAATAGAGCGTACCCTGGGTAAGCTGATCGTTACAATCCACACCTCTAAACCAGGTATCATCATCGGTAAAGGTGGTGGAGAAGTAGACCGTATCAAAGAAGAGTTGAAAAAATTAACCGGTAAGGAAGATGTACAGATCAACATTCTGGAGATCCGTCGTCCTGAACTGGATGCAAATATTGTAGGAGATACCATCGCTCGTCAGATCGAGAACCGTATCAACTTCAAGCGTGCTACTAAGATGGCGATCGCTTCTACACTCAGAATGGGTGCTGAAGGTATCAAGATCAAATTGAGTGGTCGTTTGGGTGGTGCTGAGATCGCTCGTAGCGAAGAGTTCAAACAGGGTCGTGTGCCTTTGCATACTTTCCGTATGGACATCGACTATGCGAATGTGTATGCTCAAACCGTTTACGGTAAGATCGGTATCAAAGTATGGATCTGTAAAGGTGAAGTACTTGGAAAGCGCGAACTGAATCCAAACTTCGTAGGTGGTAAGAATGATATGAGTGAGAGAAGAGGTGGTGAAGAAAGAAGCGGCGGACGCGGAGACAGAAGAGATGATCGCGGCGGTCGTGGTGGAGATAGAAGAGATAACCGCGGCGGAGGCGGAAGAGACAGAAGATAATTTGAAAATCAATCCATTTTCAAATTCAATTATTCAAATTTTCAAATTGTAATAAATGTTACAGCCTAAAAGAAGTAAACACAGGAAACAGCAGAAAGGCCGCATTCGTGAAGTGGCTAAGCGTGGTACTTCCATTTCATTCGGTTCATTTGCTTTGAAAGCGATGGAACCTATCTGGTTAACCAACCGCCAGATCGAGTCTGCCCGTCAGGCAATGACCCGTGCCATGAAGCGTGAAGGTAATGTGTGGATTCGTGTATTTCCTGATAAGATCATTACCCGTAAGCCTCTTGAGGTAAGGATGGGTAAAGGTAAAGGTAACCCTGAATTCTGGGCTGCTGTAGTAGAACCAGGACGTATCATCTTCGAATGCGATGGTGTATCTCAGCAGGTAGCTCAGGAAGCGATGGAACTCGCTGCTCAGAAATTACCGATCAAAACCAAATTCATCGTAAGAAGAGACTTACAAGCTTAATTTTCAAATTGACCAAAATGGCAAATAAAAAAGTTGAATTCAATAAAGGTCTGAAAGACATGAATGTTTCAGATCTGCAGGCAAGAATTCAGGAAGATCAGTTAAGACTGAAAAAATTAGAATTCGCTCATGCGATCTCTCCATTGGAGAACCCGATGAATATTCGCGGTCTTCGTAGAGATATTGCTCGTCTGAAGACTGAGTTGAAGAAAAAACAATTAGGAATTTAAAGCTACAAGCTTCAAGCTCCAAGCAACAAGCTTATCAAAAAAAACTTTGCTCGAATTAGCCTAGGCTGACCAGAGCTCATAGCTTAAAAAATAAACAATGGCTGAAGTAAGAAATTTACGCAAAACAAGGATCGGGGTTGTTACCAGCGATAAGATGGACAAGACCATCACTGTTGCGGTTGAAAGAAAAGTAAAACACCCTATCTACGGAAAGTTCGTAAAGAAAACCACGAAGTTCCATGCTCATGATGAAAAAAGTGAGTGCGGTATCGGTGATGTGGTAAAGATCATGGAAACTCGTCCTCTGAGCAAAACAAAGCGTTGGAGACTGGTTGAGATCGTAGAAAAAGCAAAATAATAATAAGCAAGCGGAAAGCCGCAAGCTTCAAGCTGCAAGCTGCAAGAATTTGAGCTGTAGCCTCTGATAAATTGATAAAAAATCTGGCGAGGAAATTTCTAAGTCGGAAGCTAAAAGCTAAAACAATGATTCAGCAAGAAAGTAGATTGAATGTAGCTGATAACAGTGGTGCTAAGGAAGTACTTTGTATCAAAGTATTAGGTAACAGCGGTCAGGATTACGCCAAGATCGGTGATAAGATCGTTGTAACTGTTAAAGATGCGATTCCTGCAGGCGGTATCAAAAAAGGTACTGTATCTAAAGCGGTTATCGTTCGTACCAAAAACAAATTGCGTCGTAAGGATGGTTCTTATATCCGCTTCGATGACAATGCAGTGGTATTATTGAACAACTCTGATGAGCCTCGTGGTACCCGTATCTTCGGACCAGTAGCGAGAGAGCTTCGTGATAAAGGTTACATGAAGATCATCTCTTTGGCTCCGGAAGTATTATAAGAAGACACAAGAAGGAAGAAACAAGATACAATTCTTGTTATCGTCCCTAAAACATAAAACAAATAGTTGCTAAGCGATAAAAGTGTTTAGCATTCAGCTTTAAGCCTAAAAAAATGAGTACAAGATTTAAACCCAAATTCAACATCAAAAAAGGAGACACCGTAGTGGTGATCGCCGGTGATGACAAGGACTTGAAAAAGCCCCGCAAGGTGTTGGAAGTTATCGTGGATAAAGGTCGTGTGGTAGTAGAAGGTGTTAATATCGTTACAAAACATACCAAGCCTTCTGCGCAGAATACAAAGGGTGGTATCGTTAAGATCGAAGCACCGATCAATATCAGCAATGTGATGTTGTGGGATGCTAAAACGAGCAGCGCTACCAAAGTAAAGCGTAATCGTGAAGAAGGTAAATTAGTTCGTATATCTAAAAAATCAGGGGAGGTAATCAAGTAATGAGTACTGCAAAATACACTCCGAGATTAGCAGACAAGTACACCAAAGAGGTAGTACCTGCTTTAATGAAAAAGTTTGCTTACAAAACTGTAATGCAAGCTCCTAAGTTGGAAAAAATCTGTATCAACCGTGGCGTAAATGGTGCGGTGAACGATAAGAAATTGGTTGACATCGCTGTAGAAGAGCTGAACATGATCACTGGGCAGAAAGCAGTTCCTACCATGTCTAAAAAGGATATCTCCAACTTCAAACTCCGTAAAGGAATGCCAATCGGTGCTCGCGTAACACTGAGAGGAGAGAAGATGTATGAATTCCTGGACAGATTGGTATCTGTTGCGTTACCTCGTGTACGTGACTTCAAAGGTATCAGCGATAAGGCGTTTGATGGTCGTGGTAACTACACATTAGGTGTTACTGAGCAGATCATCTTCCCTGAGATCGATATCGATAAAGTGAACAGAATCACCGGTATGGATATCACTTTCGTAACTACTGCTCAAACCAATGAAGAAGCATATGAGTTACTGAAAGAACTGGGGATGCCTTTCAAAGGAGCAAAAAAAGACAATAACTAAAAAGTAACTGGTAGCAGCCGGTTTGTAATCATCAAATCCGGAACCTACTCAAATCTAAACATAAAACAATGGCAAAAGAATCAGTAAAAGCCAGACAAAGAAAGCGTGAAGCCTTGGTTGCCCAGTATGCAGAGAAGCGTGCAGCTTTAAAAGCAGCAGGTGATTATGCAGCATTGGATAAACTGCCTAAGAATGCGTCACCTGTTCGTTTAAAGAACCGTTGTCAGCTTACCGGACGTCCGAAAGGTTATATGAGATACTTCGGTCTCTCAAGGGTAATCTTCCGTGATATGGCCCTGAATGGTAAAATTCCAGGTGTTAAAAAAGCAAGCTGGTAAAAACCCGAATCTCGATACATATCGGGAAATGGACACAAAATTTTGAACACGAATTAATTCTAATAAAAATGGTAACTGATCCTATAGCAGACTTCTTAACCAGAATCCGTAACGCACAGATGGCTGGTCACAGACTGGTTGAAATTCCTGCTTCTAATCTGAAAAAGCGTATGACAGAGATCCTGTACGAACAGGGTTATATCCTGAAATACAAATTCGAAGATGATAACAAACAAGGTCTGATCAAGATCGCGTTGAAATATGATCCTTCTACTAAACAACCTGCGATCCGCTCTCTGGAAAGAGTAAGCCGTCCGGGTCTGCGTCAATATGCTAAACCAGCTGAGATCAAAAGAGTGATCAATGGTTTGGGTGTTGCTATCCTGAGTACTTCTAAAGGTGTACTGACTGATAAGCAAGCAAAAGCGCAGAATGTAGGTGGTGAAGTTCTTTGCTACATCTCTTAATTAAGTTATTGTCCTGTCTGACAATTAAGCTTTTAGTCGGAGCTGAACACGGTCAGGATTTTAGTTGAACAATAAAAAAAGAAACGACTATGTCTCGTATTGGAAAAAAACCGGTAACCATCCCAGCAGGTGTAACCATCACTGTTAGCAAAGAGAATGAAGTTACTGTTAAAGGCCCTAAGGGTGAATTGAAGCAGCAGATCGATCGTGATATCACTGTTGTGATCAAAGACAATGAAGTAGTATTTGAACGTCCTACTGATCAGATCCGTCACCGCGCTATGCATGGCTTATACCGTGCACTGGTAAGTAACATGGTAAAAGGTGTTACAGAAGGTATCAAGAGAGAACTGGAACTGGTGGGTGTGGGTTTCAAAGCCGCTAATACCGGAAATATCCTGGACTTGGCTTTGGGTTATTCTCACAATATCATTTTCGAAGTACCTAAAGAATTGAAAGTTGCTACAGTAACTGAAAAAGGTCAGAATCCTAAGATCCTGTTAGAAGGTATCGATAAGCAACTGATCGGTCAGGTAGCTGCTAAATTGAGAAGCTTACGTAAGCCTGAACCATACAAAGGTAAGGGTGTGAAATACGCTGGTGAGATCCTGAGAAGAAAAGCAGGTAAGGCAGCAGGTAAATAATAATTAGTCGATGGTCCATGGACCATGGTCTATGGACTGAAACAAGATGTTAAACATGCTTCCGGCCGAATCGGGAGTAACAAATAAAACAAAATGGGTAAATTAATTCAAAGGCAAAAAATCAGATACCGCATTCGTAAGAAAGTGGCTGGTACAGCTGTTAAGCCACGCTTATCTGTATTCAGAAGCAATGCTGATATTTATGCACAGTTGATCGATGATGATAATGGTCAAACACTTGCTGCAGCTTCATCTCGTGATAAAGATATCGCTGCTCAGAAAGTAACCAAGATCGAAAAAGCGAAACTGGTAGGTGCGGCAATCGCACGTAAAGCCACTGAACTGGGATTGAATACTGTTGTATTCGATCGTGGTGGTAACCTGTACCATGGCCGTGTTAAATCAGTAGCCGACGGTGCAAGAGAAGGTGGTCTGCAATTCTAATCTGCTAACAACAATTAATCGTTAGATAAATGTCTAAAGTAAACGTAAATAAGGTAAAAGCCGGTGGCGACATGGAACTGAAAGAGAAAGTAGTTGCCATTAACCGTGTGGTGAAAACCACTAAAGGTGGACGTACCTTCAGCTTCTCAGCACTGGTAGTAGTGGGTAATGAAAGTGGTGTAGTTGGACAAGGTCTGGGTAAAGCAAAAGAAGTTCAGGAAGCTATCACAAAGGGTATCGAAGATGCCAAGAAGAACCTGGTAAAAGTACCTGTAATGCATGGAACCGTTCCTCACGAACAGTGGGCGAAAGACGGTGCTGCGAAAGTCCTCATCAAGCCTGCAGCTCATGGTGCGGGTGTGATCGCGGGTGGTAGCATGCGTGCCGTTCTGGAAAGTGCAGGTGTAACAGACGTACTGGCGAAAAGCCTGGGTTCTGCTAACCCTCACAACGTGGTAAAAGCTACCATCAAGGCGTTGAGCCTGTTGCGTGAACCCGTTCAGGTTGCCAAAACCCGTACGATCAAGCTGAGCAAAGTATTTAATGGATAATAATAGCAAATGGCCTATAGTTCATGGCTTATAGCTATATGCCATGAACTATAAGCTACTAGCTATGTCAATAAAGTAGTTATGAAAAAGATCAAGATCACACAGATTAAAAGCGGTATCGACAGATCTGAGCGTCAAAAACAAACTTTGATCGCTTTAGGTTTGAAGAAACTGAATGCTTCAAGAGAAGTAGAAGCTACTCCTCAGATCCTGGGTATGGTGAATAAAGTAAGCCACCTGGTGAAGGTTGAGGAAATCGCTTAACCAATCAGATAATGATAGAATTTGTTCCGTTCAATGCGGGATGAAAATGAGTCAATTTACTTGATTCATTTTCTGTTTATAAAAATCAGAATTCTTTCAATAGCTGACATCACATTTTCAAATCATTTGCGAGGGGTGATTCCCCGAAAGTTCAAAATCAATACAACATGAAACTACACAATCTGAAACCTGCAGAAGGTTCTACACACAAGCAAAAACGTTTAGGTCGTGGTGAAGCATCCGGTAAGGGTGGTACATCTACAAAAGGTAACAAAGGTGGACAAAGCCGCGCCGGTTATAAGAGCAAAATGGCTCACGAAGGTGGTCAGATGCCTATCCAGCGTCGTATCCCTAAGCGTGGATTCAAGAATAACAATCGCGTTGAATTCGTAGTATTCAACTTGGGTCAAATCGACCAACTGGTTGAAAAATATGGCTTCACCGAATTCAGCCTGGAAAATCTCTATATCAATGGTCTGATCAGCCGTACCGATAAAGTAAAAGTATTGGCCAACGGAGAACTGAAAGCCAAAGTAACTTTCAAAGTGAATGCAGCCAGCGAAAAAGCAAAAACTGCTATCGAAGCTGCAGGTGGTAGCGTTGAAATTATCAAGTAATTTTATCGTAACTTGCCAGACGCACAAAGTGCGTCTTTTTTTGGTTTAAGACTATTAACGCTTACAATTGCATTCAAGTGAAAAAACTAGTTCAGACATTAAGGAATATTTGGACGATAGAGGAGCTTCGTAACAAGATCATTATCACACTTGCACTGGTTCTTACGTATCGTTTTGGTACCCACATCGTATTGCCGGGTATCGATCCTAATAAAATTGAAGAAGCACAAAAATCTGCCCAAAGCGGTGGAGGTCTGTTAGGCATCTTCGATATGTTCGCAGGTGGAGCCTTTTCGCAAGCCTCTATTCTCGCACTCGGTATCATGCCTTATATCTCTGCTTCTATCTTCATGCAACTGATGACCATCTTGGTTCCCCAGTTACAGAAAGTTCAGAAGGAAGGAGATAGCGGACGTAAAAAAATCAATCAGTGGACACGTTACCTCACCGTGATCGTTACCGCTTTTCAGGCAGGCGCATATGTTGCTTACCTCAATAGCCCAGGATACGCGGAAGCTATCATGCCCGCTTATGCCCCTTACTTCTGGTTCTCTACTGTGATCACTTTAACAGCAGGTACCATGTTTGTAATGTGGTTGGGTGAAAAGATCCAGGACAAAGGATTGGGTAATGGTACATCCATCATCATCATGGTGGGTATCCTTGCTCGTCTTCCTCAGTCTTTGATCCAGGAATTCAGTGCCAAAGGAGAAAGAGCTGGTGGTGGTTTGTTGATCTTCTTGATCGAGATCGCTATTCTGATCGCTATCATCCTTGGATTGATTGTGTTGGTTCAGGGTGTTCGTAAAATACCTGTAAACTATGCTAAGCAGATCATCGGTAACCGCCAGTTCGGTGGTGCCCGTCAGTTCCTGCCTATCAAAGTAAACAGTGCCGGTGTTATGCCGATCATCTTCGCTCAGGCGATCATGTTCTTGCCTACACTGGTATCATTTACCAATCTTGATTCTGCACAAGGTATCGTGAAGATCTTCAATGATCACAGCAATACCTGGTATATGGTGATCTATTCAGTGATGGTGATCGGATTTACTTTCCTTTACACTGCCCTGATATTTAACCCTAAACAAATTGCAGAAGACCTGAAACGTAACAACGGGTTTATTCCAGGCGTGAAGCCCGGACAACCTACTGCTGATTATATCGGATCTGTAATGGATAGAATCACTTTGCCGGGTGCTATCTTCTTGGCACTGGTAGGTATCATGCCAGGATTCGCTCAGCGCTTAGGTGTTACTCAAGGATTCAGCACTTTCTTTGGTGGTACATCATTACTTATCATGGTGGGTGTGGTATTGGATACACTACAGCAAATTGAAACTTACCTGTTGATGCGTCAATACGATGGACTGATGAAAGGCGGTCGCGTACAAGGCAGACAGACTGTTTCGACAACAACGATCTAGTTTTATACCATGGTCTATGGACCATCGACCATGGACAAAAAGTACGATATTTGCAAACCTGTCGTCTCGCTGATTGCGACGACAGGTTTGTTTTTTTATCATGTCGAGGAGAATAAATATGATCATCTATAAAACAGAAGCAGAAATAGCGCTGATGAAAGAAGCTGCACTACTGGTAAGTAAAACACTTACAGAAGTTGCAAAAGTGTTGAAGCCGGGAATGACCACGATGCAGATCGATAAGCTCTGTGGAGACTTCGTAAAAGATCATAAAGCAGTTCCATCATTCTATAATTATCGCGGCTATCCTTACAATGTTTGTGCATCTGTCAATGATGTGGTAGTACACGGTTTTCCCAATGACGTACCTCTGAAAGACGGTGACATCGTTTCTGTTGATATGGGTGTGATCTTAAATGGTTGGCATGGAGATCATGCATACACTTTTATTCTGGGAGAAACCGATGCTGAAATTATTCAGCTGGTGAAAGTGACCAAGGAATCATTGTATAAAGGCATTGAAAAAGCCATCGTTAACAATAGAGTAGGTGATATCTCTTTTGCAATTCAAGAACACGCAGAGAAGAAACATGGATATGGTGTGGTAAGAGAGTTGGTCGGACACGGCTTAGGTCGAAACTTACACGAAGATCCACAGGTCCCCAATTATGGTAAACGTGGAAATGGTCCGAAGATGAAAGAGAATCTTGTATTGGCCATTGAACCCATGATCAATCTCGGTACCAGAGAAGTATATACAGAAGATGATGGTTGGACCGTTCGTACACAAGATGGAAAAGCAGCTTGTCACTTTGAACACGATGTATGTGTGAAACGTGGACAAGCACTGATACTTTCTGATTATAGCATTATAGAGGCTGCTGAAAAAGCCAACCCTAATCTGAATACCTCTTATTACAACTAATTCAACATCGAATTAATATTTTTACAAAGACCTTTATCAGAAGGTCTTTTTCTTTATCTGATTATGCAACAACAACTCATTGTCATTGGTGGAGGAGCAGCAGGCTTCTTTTGTGCGGTCAATGCTGCACGTATGAATCCTTCAGTGAAAGTGTTGTTATTGGAAAAATCCAATAAGTTGTTATCAAAAGTAAAGGTCAGTGGAGGCGGAAGATGTAATACCACACATGCTTGTTTCGAGATACCGGAGTTGGTAAAGAAATATCCGCGTGGACAAAACTTTTTAAAAAAATCATTTCATCAGTTTTATACCAAGGATACCATTCAATGGTTTGAAGAAAGAGGAGTTGAGTTAAAGGTAGAAGAGGACGGCAGAATGTTTCCGGTTACAGATAATTCTCAAACCATTATTGATTGTTTATTAAAAGAAGCAGACAAGTATAAAGTAGCGGTACAATTACAAACAGGTGTTACTGCTATTCAGAAACAAGAAAACAAATTTGAACTGCAGTTAACGAATGGGAATCGTATCTTTGCAGACTTTGTATGCATTGCAACAGGAGGTTTTCCTAAAGCTACCATGTTTGATTGGTTGACATCAACCGGACATACAATCGCAACACCGGTTCCATCACTCTTTACATTCAACATGCCGGGTAACCCCATCACTGCTTTAATGGGTGTGAGCGTTGAACGTGCTATCGTAAAAGTGGCAGGTACTAAACTACAAGAAGAAGGTCCTTTATTGATCACACATTGGGGAATGAGTGGTCCTGCAATCTTAAGAACTTCCGCCTGGGGTGCAAGAGAGCTGGCAGATAAGAATTATCATTTTACCATCTTAGTGAACTGGATACCCACTTATACTGAACAAATACTGCGCGATGAGTGGCAAGAGATCAGAGAAAGAGCAGGGGCTCAAAAACTAGGCAGTAAAAATCCGTTTGCATTACCCAATCGTTTGTGGTTACATATTCTTCAAGAATCTGAGATCGATGCAGAGTGTAGGTGGTCTGATCTTCCTTCAAAACAACAGAACAGGCTGATCAAAAATCTGACTGCACATGAGTTTAGTGTAAAAGGTAAAACAACATTCAAGGATGAATTTGTAACTGCCGGAGGTATTGTGCTCAGTGAGATCGACCCACAGACCATGCAGAGCCGTAAACAGCCCGGATTATTCTTTGCAGGTGAGGTCATGGATGTAGACGGAATCACTGGCGGATTTAATTTCCAACATGCATGGACCAGTGGGTTTATTGCTGCCAAGGCCATTGCATCAGCCTCATAAAATATGTTTATCTAAGATCGATAATAGTGGTAGGCCTTAAAGCTGTTTGTTAAAAAATTGCCACTTATCCATTCCGCTGTAAATTCCTGACAGGGATTCACTATTTTAATAGTCAACTAAATGAAACGCTATGAGAAGACTCTTGCTCGCCGCATCTGCATGTGCGGTATTTGTGGGCACAACCCTATATGCCCAACAACCGCCTACCGGAATGCCTGCCGGTGCCCGTCCGCCGGGTGATACCACAAAAACCCCTGCAGCACCTAAGAAACCAACTGTTGCCGAAAAAACAAAAGGCAATAAAAAGATTGAAGGAATGTTCACCCTGTACCAGGATACAGTTACTGGAAGCCTTCAGATGTATGTCCGAAAAGACCAGCTAGATAAAGAATTTATCTATCAAAGCTTTTCTATCAATGGACCGACTGCTTTATTTCTTCACCAAAGTATGCACCGTTCAACAGCAGTATTCAAAATGAAAAGAGCATTTGATAAGATCGAATTCTCGCAAGTGAATACCGGTTTTTTCTATGATAAAAATAATCCCGTAAGTAAGACCGCAGATGTAGACAAACCTGAGGCGGTTTTTTACAACGATAAATTCAGTATTGAAGATTCATTGGGTTATCTGATCAGTGTTGATCAGCTATTCCTGAGTGAAAAACTAGATCCTGTAAAGCCGGTGATCCCTCCTAGTCCATTAGCGATGTTCACTTTTAATTTAGGTGGATTGAATCCTACCAAATCCAAGTATGCCAACATCCGTTCTTTCCCGAATAACACAGATGTTGTAGTAGACTTATCTTACGATAATCCAAGTACACTCGCCAACGGAGGACCTGATGTTACAGATCCTCGTTATGTGCGTGTTCGTATGCAGCATAGTTTCATTGAAATGCCAAAGAATGATTTTCGCTCACGCAGAGATGATCAGCGTGTAGGATATTTCTTAGATCAGCGAAACAACCAAACCAGTACCAGTCCTGTTCCGTACAAGGATATGATCAACCGCTGGAACCTGGTGAAAAAAGATCCTTCAGCAGTCATCAGCGAACCGGTGGAACCGATCGTTTTTTGGATCGAAAACACCACACCACATGAGTATCGTCAGACCATCATGGAAGCTGGATTGAAATGGAATGAAGCATTTGAAAAAGCAGGATTCAAAAATGCTGTTCAAATGAAGATCATGCCGGATGATGCTACCTGGGATCCTGCAGATATCCGTTACAATGTGATCCGTTGGGTGTCTTCTGCCAATCCTCCTTACGGCGCCATTGGACCCAGCTTTACCAATCCGCGTACCGGACAAATACTGGGTGCTGACATCACCGTAGAGTGGTTCTCCGGAAGTGCCACACCAATTTTCGACGAATTGTACAATGGCCCATCAATGCAAAATGCAACAGACCTCCAGTTTCCGGGTATGCAGATGAAAAATCATACTGCTTGCACATTGGCCGGTGAACTGAAAGCGCAATTTATGACCGGACATACAACACTTGAAGCCATGGATGCACCGGAAGGAGAGATCAAAGAAATGCACAAGCAATTCCTGATCTATTTGATCATGCATGAAATGGGACATACACTCGGACTGAATCACAATATGAAAGCCAGTCAGATGTTATCACCTGCAGAGATCAATAATACTGCTATCACTCGTTCTATCGGATTGATTGGCTCTGTAATGGATTATCCTGCGATCAATGTTTCATCAGACAGAAGTAAGCAAGGTGATTATTATACAACGAAAGCGGGTCCTTATGATCTCTGGGCAATTGAATATGGTTACACACCATTCTCAGAAGCACAGGAAGAAGCAGGGCTTACCAAAATATTATCCCGCAGCACCGATCCTAAATTGGCCTTCGGTAATGATGGTGATGATATGCGCGCTCCCGGCAAAGCGATCGATCCTCGTGTGAATGTGAATGATCTTACCAATGATGCAGTAGCTTATGCCGAAGATCGTTTCAAACTAGTGAATAACCTGATGGGTAAACTGGTACAGAAATATACCAAGCCCGGACAATCATATGTAGAAGTACGTGCGCGTTATGGTGTGCTGAACGGACAACGTAACAGTATGATCAATGCTGTGAGCCGTTATGTAGGTGGTGTGTATATTGACAGAAGTAATCCGGAACAAAATTCAGGAAACAAGCCCTATACACCTGTACCACTGGCTACACAAAAGAAAGCAATGGAGGTATTGAATAAATACGTGTTTGCACCCAACGCTTTTGATGCAGATGCACAAGTATATCCATACCTCGCATTCCAGCGTAGAGGATTTAATCAGCCTGGTAATGGAGAAGATTTCAAAATCACCAATAATGTATTGGGCTTACAGGCAGGTGGTGCATTGGCACATATCCTGAGTCCTATCACTTTGCAGCGTATTACCAATACTCGTTTGTACGGTAATCAATACAGTGTTGCTGATGTAATGGGTGATCTGGTAAAAGGAATTTTTGATGCGGATATCAATGGTAATGTGAATGTTCACAGACAATACCTGCAAACTACCTTTGTAAAAGGAGCAGCCAGTTTGTTAAATCCACAAGCACCGATCGATGATGTATCAAAAGCTGCGGCTTTATATACCATCAGAAAGTTAAGAACCAAATTGGCAGCTGCTGTTTCAACCAACGAAGAAACCAAGGCACACAGGTCCAATCTGATCTTCCTGATCGATAAAGCACTGAAGACAGACTAGGGAAGGGAAACAGAGAAATAAGAAACAGAGGAATAAGGAATAAGAAAGTAATTGTGAAAATCAACTACTTTCTTATTCCTTATTTTTTATTCCATATTTCTTATTCTCCTCCTCTTGCATAATTCAAATCCGTTTACTATATTAAGGAACTAAAACGCCTGCCATGAGAAAAGTAAGTAACGTATTACAACGTAAAGGAAACAGAGTAACCACAGTTCCTCCCGAAATGACAGTGATCGATGCATTGAAACTAATGGCTGAACAGAATATAGGATCAGTAGTGGTGATGAAGGAGGGAAAATTTGCCGGTATCATGACGGAACGTGACTATTCCCGTAAAGTAATATTGAAAGGGCGTCATTCCAGTGAAACAAAAGTAGGAGAGATCATGACCACAGATTTTCCGTATGTGGCGATGAATGATACGGTGGAATCTTGCATGCAGTTAATGACTTCTCACCGATTGAGATACTTACCCGTGATTGAAGATGAACAATTGGTAGGTATTATTTCTATCAATGATCTGGTCACAGAAACGATCTTAACGCAGGCTGAAACGATTAATCAGTTGCAGAGTTATATACAGTCCTAGAGTCATTTTTTTTTAGACCTATTAAACTAAGCCCAATTATGAAAACACTACTTCTATCAATGATAAGTTTATGCTTATTCGCTAGCGCTTATTCGCAACAAGGAGTCAATCGTCAAGCTTCAAGCCCTAAGAAAGTTGCACCACGACCTCAACTGAAAACACAAAAACAATACCTAGCTGATGCAAAGGCTTTCTATTCACTAAGTTTATGTAATGCTGCAAAAGCCTCTTATTCTTTCCTTGGTGTTGATTACCAAGATCAAGATTTAATAAAAAATATTAATGAATGTTTATCTAGTAAAGCAAGTCTTGACGAAGCGGAAGATTTTAATCCTGCTGAAGATGAACTTTACACATTATCTATCCCTGCGAATCAGCAGGTCGGGTATGAAAATGTCGAATTCGGAAATATAGAATTTGCAGCTCAACGTTATCGGAATGCGTTACATTTTTATTTATTATATCTAGTTGATAATTATACAATGCTGCGTAAGGATAGAGATCTATTAAATAAATTTGAAGAAAAAATTGAATACTGCCTTAGAAAATCGGGTTACTAATTTTATGAAAATATGTCTAGTAGCTCATTAATGCGTATATGATTTTTAGCAATAAATGAATATAATAAAAGAAATATAGTATGGAGGATTCAATGCAAAAGCAGGCAGGAAATTTAAATAAGTCATTGGTCACTCGAATAGAAATTTTTTCAGATAAGGTTGCGGCATACAGAAAAATACTATTGAATTTTTTTGTAATGGTATTGGTACTATACCTGATTGTATTTTTAATAGCAACCTCTTTTCAGAAAAAGTTATTGGTATTGCCGGTAGATATTCCGGATAAGCTAAAGAAAGAGGGTTATTCCCCTGAATTCTTTACGCAGAAGATTGTAGAAAGAATTGAGTTCATTAAAAATAGTGCATCCGATTATTATAGTAACAATGATGTGGAACTAATGATGGAAGATGATAAAATTGAAATAGTTAATACATTACTTGATAATACCCCATTAGAAGGATTTAAAAGTATGTTTATCGATTTTGTCAATCGGAATCAGGAAAAAGTGACAGGTAAAGTAAGAGATCTCAATGACAGAGTGCAAATTACGTATCGCATTGGAAACAAAACTCCTATTGTTGTTGAAAAGGGCACTACAGATAGTCTTATTTATGCCGCTGCTGAATATATAATGGAAGAAATGAATCCTTATTATTTAAGTGCTTATTATTTTAAGACGAAGGAGTTTGATAAGTGCTTAAGTCTAGTACAGAAGCTACTCAATAGCAGCAATACTAGGTATAAGTATCTTGCTTTTCATATACGCGGAAATGTTTACATAAGTATGGGAGACCAGTTTTTACACAATAAGGATTCAGTAAATCACTGGTTAGGCGATGAATACCTGAATTATGCAAAAAATATTTTTGATAGCGCAATTGCCACCAATACTTTTAAATCACCTTGGCTTAGTTATAATAGTATGGGGGCTGTTTATCACAACAAAAAAGTGTATGACTCAGCAAAAATTTGGTATAAGCGATCTATGTTATCCAATCATGCTGGGGCTAATGCTTTCTATAATTATGGAAACATCTTATTGGATGAATATAATGGTAATGAAAAAAAAATGAAATCAAATCCAGATACTGCTGTATTTTACTTCAAAGAAGCCATTAAGCGAAATTCATTTAATGTAGACTATTATATTGGATTACTGAAAGCGTATGCTTATGCTAAGAATGTAGAACAAGCCAAGGCTTTGTTCTTTAAGTGTAAGGATATGGATCCTAAGAATTTGAATATTTATTCTTATATGGTTCTTGTGCATCAACCAAAGGACCCATTAATGGCTAATCAATATCAAAATCTTTATTTGCAAAAACTCAAGGAGATTAGAAACATTGATATATCCACTGATAGTATGGCGCCTAACGCTAAAAACTAATCACAGTCTTCATTTAGATAATTTGATATTTTGTAAATAGTATTAAAAACTTTTGCTTTTATCCCTTTTATTATATCATCAATTGATCAAAGTACAAACCAATGCACAGCGTTAACACGCAACACTGAACCGTCATCCTGAGGAGCATTGATCACGCAAGTGATCATCTGCGACGAAGGATCTGATCATTATGAGGATTTTGATGGTTGTAGGAGCGATGTAAAATGAAATGTTACACCTTAGCTGTGTAACACGAAGAGTCCCCTCGTACCTCTGGAGACATCTGTGTGGAACTTTTTATTTATCAGACTCTACGGAGAAGGAAAGAGTGTCTCTATATCATTTGCACTAATCAGCTTCTTAAATATTTAGATAAGCCATAAGAAGCTTACCAACAATGGACAAATACATAGAAAAATAAAAAGTAGATAATCTTGTTGATAAGCGGGCTGAGTTGTTAAATATTTACCCAGCCATACACAAGTATAAATGAAAGCCCAAATGGGGGTGATGATGATAAATGCCACCGGTGAAAGATCACAGACAGGTTCCCCGGCCGTTTTAAACATATAATAGATCATATAGATCCACCACAGCAGATAGGGTAAAAGAAAAAAGCTGGAAACTTTATGTCGATAAAAAAGCGACATGGTTCTTTTTCTATTGATGCTGAAAACTTGAAAAAGTAACCTTGTTGCTTTATAGAATTTTACAGATCTAGTACGATCAGTAAATTCTTTTTTAGTTGTTGGATTTGATCTTGGTTGAGTTTACCGATTCTTTGTATCAATCTTTTATTATCAATAGCCCTAATTTGATCAATAAGCACATCACTCAGTTGATCCAGTTGCGATTTTTTTAAATGCACACGAAGAATATGTATATCAGGTTGAATATTGGTGGTAATAGGACAAACGATTGTTGATAGATGAGTATCATTCAATAGATCTGTTTGTATAATTACAACAGGTCTGGTTTTACCTGGTTCTGTTCCTTTACCCGGATTTAGATTGGCTAGCCATATATCATATTGCTTAATCTTCATCAGCCAGTTTTTCAAACTCACGTAAGATGTTCATAGACTCTTTTCTGCCAAGCGCAGATTCTTTTGCCAATGTATGCTTCAATAACTTTCTGTGATGATAACGATTGTAGAGATCTACCGCTTCGTTGATATAGCGATTACGAGCTATATTCAATTTTGCAGTGATAGCTTCTGCTTCTTCGAATGTTTGATCATCCAGTTTGAGTGATAAAGTTTTCATACCCTTACTTTTTATAAAGGTATATACTTTTGGTGTATACTTTGAAAAAGGTATGTGTTGCATAGTATTGATTGTAACTCGAAACAATCAGTAGAGCCGAAAATAGTGATACACCCCATCGTATTTCCCGCAAATTTGATGATTAGTTGGTTGAATATGTTTCAAGTGAAGTGATAAGAAAGATCACCCGGCTGTGCTGGCGAAGCCAACGCAGCATTAACACACAACACTGAACCGTCATCCTGAGGAGCATTGATCACGCAAGTGATCATCTGCGACGAAGGATCTGATCATTATGGTTGTTTTATGGCAATAGGAGAGAAGCAAAACTAAATGTTACACCTTAGCTGTGTAAAACGCAGAGTCCTCTCGTACCTCTGGAGACATCCGCGAAGAACTTTTTATTTGTAAGACTCTGCGGGGAAGAAAAGGTGAAGTCCTTTTGCGTCTTGGGAAGATTCAAAAAGTTTTTTTATCGATTAAACCTGCTGATACAGGGTTGTAAAAGCGCTTGGATTAATAGATATAATAAAATATGTACATGTATCTAGGATTAATTCCTCTAAAAGCGGCTTTTTTCTGTTCGTAGCCTCAATTTTCCACCCCTAAAACCACCGATCTACCGTACTTTTTCCCTACTTTTGCACCCCCGATTTATTAAACCATCGGGATCATTTTATGAACATTTTTCGTAAACAATTAAACGCAGATGCTCAGGACAACGCGGGTACACCCGAAGTTGCTACTGCGACAACAAAAGCACCTGAAGCAGCGCCGGTTGTAGAAACTGCGCATGATGATTTTGACTGGAGCATTGACAAGCGTAATGTGAGTCACTATGCTGAAGCTGAAAGAGTGAAGTATGACAAAGTGTATGATAACACTTTCGTACAGATCGAAGACGGCGAGATCGTTCGTGGTGGTGTGGTTGCCCTCACCAAAACAGATGTAGTAGTTAACATCGGTTTCAAAAGCGATGGTCTGGTTTCACTGAACGAATTCCGTGATGTACAGGGATTGAAAGTAGGTGACGAAGTAGAAGTAATGGTTGTTGAGAAAGAAGACCGCAATGGTAATCTGCACCTCAGCCGTAAGTCTGCCCGCATCTTCCGTGCATGGGAGCGTATCGTGGAAGTACACAAGACTGGTGAAGTAATCACCGGTACTGTTACCAGCAAAACAAAAGGTGGTTTGATCGTTGATGTATTCGGTATGGAAACTTTCTTACCGGGTTCTCAAATCGACGTGAAGCCTGTAACTGATTACGATCAGTTCGTAGGTAAGACCATGGAATTTAAAGTTGTGAAGATCAACGAAGCAATTAAGAATGCTGTAGTATCTCACAAAGCACTGATCGAAAGCGATATCGAAGCACAGCGTGCAGAGATCATGAGCAAACTCGAAAAAGGTCAGGTATTGGAAGGTGTGGTGAAAAACATCACAGATTTCGGTGCTTTCATGGACCTTGGTGGTTTGGATGGCCTGTTGTACATCACCGATATTTCATGGGGTCGCATCTCTCACCCAAGCGAAGTGGTGAAGATGGATCAGAAATTACAAGTGGTGGTATTGGATTTCGACGACGACAAGAAGCGTATCAGCTTAGGTCTGAAGCAACTGACGCCACATCCATGGGATGTGCTGCCTGAAGGTTTATCTGAAGGTTCAGTTGTGAAAGGTAAAGTAGTAAATATTGAAGATTACGGTGCATTCCTGGAAATTCAGCCGGGTGTTGAAGGACTGGTACACGTATCTGAGATCACTTGGGCAAATACTCCGATCAACGCGAAGGAATTCTTCAAGTTGGGCGATGAGTACGAAGCAAAAGTGGTAACCTTAGATAAAGATGCTCGTAAGATGAGTCTGAGCATCAAACAAATGAGCGAAGACCCATGGAGCACAATCGAGAACAAGTTCCCTGAAAACAGTAAGCACAAAGGATTGGTGAAAAACATCACTCCATATGGCGTATTCGTTGAATTGGAGCCAGGTATCGGTGGTATGATCCACATCAGCGATCTGAGCTGGTTGAAGCGTTTCAATCACCCAACTGATTATACCAAAGTTGGTGAGCACATCGATATCATCATCCTCAGCATCGATAAAGAAAACCGCAAACTGCAATTAGGACACAAACAGTTGGAAGAAGATCCTTGGAATGCCCTGGAAGAAACTTTCGCTGTGGGTAGTCAGCACGAAGGAACTGTTACCCGTAAGGATGACAAAGGTGCCCTCGTACAATTGCCTTATGGTTTAGAAGGTTTTGCACCTAACCGTCACCTGAACAAGGAAGATGGCACACAGGTGAAAGCTGATGAAACTGCACAATTCATCGTGATCGAATTCGATCGTAATGAAAAACGCATCGTTCTGAGCCATGCCCGTATCTGGGAGAAAGTAGTAGCTGAAGAAAAGGAAATTGCCAAGAAAGAAGCGAAAGCGGAAGCTGACAGTACCAAGAAAGCAGTGAAGAATATCCAGAGCAAGGTAGAAAAAGCAACCCTGGGTGACCTGGGAGCTTTAGCTGAGATCAAAGCTAAACTGAAGGAAGGAGAAGGCGAGAACTAATAACGCCTTCGTTTGAATAGGTAAAGAAAAAAGCTGTTCTGCTAAGCAGAGCAGCTTTTTCTTTTAACAGAGGAATAAGAAATAGGAAATAAGAAATAAGAAATAAAAAATGAGAAATAAGAAATGAGGGGGGAGTAGTGGTTAGGATGGATTAGTTAGAGGATGAGGGGCGATTATTGTTTTTTCTGGCAGTATCGATGCTTTTGAGGAAAATATAAATAAGCTCTGTACACTCTTTTCTAATTTCTGATAGGTTGATAGAAATATCCCAATTCAATTTTTCAATAATAGCTAGACAATTCCTTGTTTCACGTAACTCTTTAAGTGCTATTTTCATTTTATGGATAAAATCTGTTCTGGATTCTGCTGATTGAGCTTCACCATATTATAAAGCTGGTGAAGACCCGCTTCTTGTTAATTGACCTCCTAAATGGGTTCCGGCAAATGTTCTGGGAAGTTTCTCAGCTATCTGAATACAGTTCACTGCAAATAGTATCAGTCTTTCTTCTAGATAAAATTTTTGTTTAGGCTCCATGTCATTTCTTTATGCTACAAATTAAAACCTTGCAATCACCTAACAATCAGGTATTTATACCGGCTATTTATACGTATTCTTGAAACTTTTTATAGTTTCAATTCTCTTCATTTCCTATTTCCTGTTTCTTATTCCTTATTTCTCTGTTTTATGCTTTTCTTAACTCCCTGATAATCAATTCTCCAATTCAAGTTTCTAAATTGCTTATAATTAACTAATTTTGCCAACTTGTATGAATAGGATCGGAATCTTTTTATTGGCGTCTGTTTTACTGGTATCGTGTTCTAATAAGTTCTCCAAAGTTTTGAAGAGCAAGGACTACGAGTACAAATACAAAATGGCAGAACAGTATTATGCCAAGAAAGATTACACGAAAGCACAAGTGCTCTTTGAAGACATTTTTCCTTACGTAAAAGGTACTGCTCGTTATGAGGATATGTACTATAAGTTCGCATACTCTTATTATTACCAGAACGATTTCATGAATGCTGAAAATCTGTTCAAGAGTTTTGTAGAGAATTTCCCGAACAGTACAAAAGGTGAGGAGTGTGATTACATGCGTGCGTATTGTTATTTCAGACAATCGCCAAAGATCGATTTGGATCAGACCAGTACGAATAAGACCATGCAGTTGATGCAGGCGTTTATTAATACACATCCTACTTCCAGTCGCGTACAGGAAGCAACCGATATCATTGATAAGTGCAGAGAGAAACTGGAAGCAAAAGAATTCAAAAGCGCACAGTTATATTATAACCTTGGTTTTTATAAAGCTGCCGCTATCGCTTTTGGAAATGTATCCGATAATTTTCCGGATTCTAAAAAAGCAGATGAATACAAACTCCAGGTGATCAAGTCTTATTTCCGTTATGCTGAAATGAGTTATGAAGAAAAGCAGATAGAGCGTTTTCAGAAAGTGATCGAAGAATGTCAGGATTTTTCAGACCGTTATGCAGATAGTAAGTATCTGGAAGAGGTCAACAAGTATAAATTACAATCAACAAACTATATTAAAAACCAGAAAAATGAGCAAGCTAAGAAGGCAAATGAGCGCTAATACCGCTAGTGTGGTTGAAACCAAAAGCCTGATTTCTATCAAAGGAAAAACAGGTAATCTGTATGAATCAATCGCCATTATTGCGCGCAGAGCTAATCAGATCAATGTTTCATTGAGAGAAGAGTTGCACAATAAACTGGAAGAGTTTGCTAGTCATACAGACAGTCTGGAAGAGATCCATGAGAACAAGGAGCAGATCGAGATCTCTAGAGCCTATGAGAAAATGCCAAACCCGGCTATTCTTGCAACGCAGGAATTCATGGAAGACAAAATCTACCACAGAAAGAACAACGATAACGATCTGTTTAGATAAGATCGTATCCGACTATAATTTTATGAAAAGCGACAGTTATTTAACTGTCGTTTTTTGTTACTTTGAGGAAGAGTAGTGAGTGGGACTGACTTTATGAATGTAAGGATGACAAATAAATGCCGTCAACTTTCATATTACTCACTACCGACTACTCACTATTCACTATCACCCCATGCTTAAAGGAAAAAAAATACTCGTTGGCATTACAGGCAGTATCGCTGCATATAAAACCATAACACTGGTGCGTTTGCTTATCAAGGCAGGTGCAGAAGTCAAAGTGGTGATGACGAATGCCGCTAAAGAATTTGCTTCACCGGTTGTGCTCTCAACCCTATCCAAAAATAAAGTCACTTATGATCTTGTAGAAGGCGACGATTGGTCTAACCATGTCATGCTCGGACGCTGGGCAGATGTATTCGTCATTGCTCCACTTAGCTGCAATACCATGGCTAAAATGGCAAATGGATTATGTGATAATGTTTTATTAGCGGTGTATTTATCTGCTACTTGTCCGGTTGTGATCGCTCCTGCCATGGATGAAGACATGTGGCATCACCCATCTACACAACGAAACTTAGAACAATTAGTAAAAGATGGGAATCATTTGATCAAAGTTGGGAATGGAGAATTAGCAAGTGGTTTGTTTGGCGAAGGAAGAATGGCAGAGCCTGAAGAAATTTGCCAATACCTCATCGAACATTTTTTTCGCTCAAGTGAGTTGAAAGGAAAAAAAGCAATTGTAACTGCCGGGCCCACTTATGAAGCCATTGATCCGGTTCGTTTTATTGGTAACCACTCTTCCGGGAAAATGGGTTTTGCCATTGCAGAAGAACTGTATTTGCGTGGTGCAGATGTGGTATTGATCACTGGACCTACTCATCAAAAGACAAATTATAATGGCATACAGGTAAGAGCTGTTGTTTCCGGCGATCAGATGTATGATATCGCTACCCGCGAATTCAATGATGCGGATATTGCAGTTATGTCTGCCGCAGTGGCTGATTATAAACCGATCAGCGCTGCAACCGATAAGATCAAAAAGAAACTAGATGAATGGGAGATTACATTGATCAAGAACAAAGACATTTTATTACAATTAGGAAAAGATAAAAAGAAAGGACAGTTTTTGGTAGGCTTTGCATTGGAGACAAATAATGAAAAGGAAAATGCACTGATCAAGCTTCAATCGAAAAATGCAGATGCGATCGTTCTGAATTCTTTAAATGATAAGGATGCTGGATTTAGTATCGATACCAATGCCGTAACTATTTTTCATAGCAATGGAGCAGAAGTAACGACCGGTGTGAAATCTAAAAAGGAAGTAGCGACAGATATAGTTTCATTCATCATAAAACATTTGCATGCTTAAAAATTGGATGATAGCGGTCTTGTTTTCCTGTATTGGTCTGGGTGTTAAAGCACAGGAGTTACAGGCGAGGGTTACGGTGTTATCAAACAGGGTAACAACAAATATCGATCGTAAAATATTCACAACACTTCAAAATCAATTGACCAATCTGCTGAATAATCGCAAGTGGACAAATGATGCCTATAAACAAAATGAAAAGATAGAATGTAGTTTTATCCTGAATATTGAAAGTGTGGTAGAGCCTAACATTTATAAAGCGGCTTTGAACATTCAGGCGGCTCGTCCGGTGTATCATTCTTCTTATCAGGCTGCATTGGTAAATTTTCAGGACCCTGACGTAACATTCAAGTATCTCGAATTTCAGCCCGTAGAATTCAATGAGAATCGTGTTCAGGGTACAGATGCAACAGTGGCTAATTTAACGGCTGTCTTTGCTTTTTATGTATATACAATACTAGGGTTGGATTATGATTCATTTGCTCCTAAAGCCGGTGATCCTTATTTCAGGAAAGCACAAAATATTGTAGTGAATTCACCGGAAGGAAGAGGCATTTCAGGATGGAGAATCTTTGATGGATTGCGTAATCGTTATTGGTTGAATGAAAACCTGATCAATACCCGCTATAACAGGATACACGATGTGATCTATAGTTATTACAGAAATGGACTAGATAATTTGTACGATAAAGAAGCAGAAGCCAGAGCCGGAATTTTAGATGCGTTGGTTCAATTACAGGCTTTCGGAAAAGAGAATCCCAATACCATGATCCAGCAGTTTTTCATGCAGGGAAAATACCAGGAGTTGGTAGGGATCTTCAAGAAAGCGCCGCCTGCAGAAAAGGCAAAAGCAGCGGAGTTACTGAGTGAGTTGGATGTGATCAATGCAGCAAAATATAAAGAGGAATTGAGATGATGAAGAAATTATTGCTTTGTTATTTTATTGGTATGATAGCAGCTTGTTCGAATGATACAGATGCTCATATCATTCCAAAAGATAGTATGCAGGCGATCATGTGGGATATGATGAAAGCAGATGAGGTCTTCATCAGAAAATTGGTAGCGGATTCGAATGCAGCCAAGAATAAAGAAGATGTGAAACTGTATGAAACAGTTTTTAGGATCCATAAAATAAATAAGGATCGTTTTTTTGAAAGTTACCGTTATTATGAAGCGCATCCGATCTTACTCAAAGAGATCATTGATTCGATCGATTCCAAATCAAATCGTGAACGTATTGAGCGTTATAGTGGTAAAAGAAACAAACCTTAATATTGCAGGCTATGAATAAAGTATTTGCAAGTGCAGAAGCAGCTATACAAGATATACAAGATGGTGCAACGTTGATGCTGGGTGGTTTTGGTTTAAATGGTATTCCGGAGAACACCATTGCTGCATTAGTAAAAAAAGGGGTGAAGAATCTTACCTGCATTTCTAATAATGCGGGTGTAGATGATTTTGGTCTGGGTTTATTATTAAAAACTAGGCAGATCAAAAAAATGATGAGCAGTTATGTAGGAGAGAATGCAGAGTTTGAAAGACAATTGTTAAGTGGAGAACTTGAGGTGGATCTGATACCACAAGGAACACTGGCTACACGTATTCAAATGGCAGGAATGGGTATTCCCGCATTTTTTACACCGGCAGGATATGGAACCGAGATCGCGGAAGGAAAAGAAATAAGGGTCTTCAATGGTAAACCGCATCTGATGGAAATGGCATTGCACGCAGATTTTGCAATTGTAAAAGCATGGAAAGGAGATGCTTTAGGGAATCTCGTATTCAGGAAAACGACACGTAATTTTTCTACCTCTATGGCTAAAGCCGGAAATATCACGATCGCAGAAGTAGAACACCTGGTTCAACCCGGCGAATTGGATCCTGATGAAATTCATGTAGCAGGTGTATATGTACATCGAATATTCGAAGGGAATGGCTATGAAAAAAGAGTGGAAAGAAAAACAGTGAAGTTGTTGTAGGGATTATAGTTCATAGACCATGGTCCATGGACCAAAAAACGTAATCATAAAAAATCTCTTATGGCTCTAGATAAATTCGGAATTGCAAAAAGGATCGCGCAGGAATTGCGGGATGGTATGTATGTAAATCTGGGGATCGGTATTCCTACCTTGGTATCTAATTTCATACCCGAAGGGATGACCGTTATTTTTCAGAGTGAAAATGGTATTCTGGGGATGGGACCTTATCCTACAGAAGAACAGGTAGATGCAGATCTGATCAATGCTGGTAAAGAAACAGTAACCGTGATACCCGGCGGGGCATTTTTTGATAGTGCAGAAAGTTTTGGAATGATCCGTGCCGGAAAAATAGATTTGACGGTATTAGGTGCTATGGAGGTAAGTGAGAAAGGAGATATCGCCAACTGGAAAATACCTGGTAAGATGGTGAAAGGAATGGGTGGAGCGATGGATCTTGTAGCAAGTGCCAGAAATATCATTGTAGCCATGATGCATACCAACCCTAAAGGAGAAAGTAAGTTGTTACCGGCTTGCACACTTCCTTTGACAGGTGTTGGATGCGTTAAAAAAGTTGTTACAGAACTCGCAGTATTGGACATCACGGATCAAGGTTTTGTATTGCTCGAAAGAGCACCCGGTGTTTCGGTAGAAGAGATCATTGCAAAAACTGCAGGAAAACTCATCGTTCCGAATCATGTACCGGAAATGCAATTATAAATAAAGCATCACTGCAACTTTTTTCAAAGAATCTTGTTTAGTTAACTATCTAATCATCATCAATAAAAATTCAACGTATGAGTATTCAGGCTGGTGCAGTAGCACCTCAGTTCTCTCTTTTTGATACCGATAAAAACAAAGTATCACTAGCTGATCAAAAAGGAAAAAATGTAGTAGTACTGTTTTTCCCATTGGCATTTACCGGTGTGTGTACAACCGAACTTTGTAATGTAAGGGATAATATCTCTTTGTATAATAATGCCAATGCTGTTGTATTTGGCGTATCTGTTGATTCATTATTCTCTCTGGGTAAATTCCGTGAAGAGCAAAAATTGAATTTTCAATTGTTGAGTGATTTCAATAAAGAAGCAGCTAGTGCTTATGGCGTTCTGTACGAAACTTTCCCTGCTTTTGAAATGCAAGGTGTAAGCAAGCGCGCAGCATTTGTGATCGATAAAGAAGGTGTGGTTCGTTATGCAGAAGTATGTCCGACTCCGGGTGACCTCCCTAACTTTGAAGCCATCCAACAAACGCTCAATAGTCTGAATTAAGATATTCTGACCCTAAGATGAGTCCGCTGTCGATGCAGTTTAGCTTAAAAAAGCTGCTTCCAGACAGCGGATTTGTCATTTATGGGGTCATTTTAACAGTGCTTTTTGTAAAAATGAGCTTCATTGACTAATTTAGAGTAATATTAACCTATGGGAAATCGTTACACAATCATCTTACTGATTTGTATGATTCTCGGAAGCAGCTTTGCTCCCGACCCAATTCCCTTTACAAAAAATACAGAAATAACGTTTGGTGAGACCTCCTCAAAAGTCACCCGTTATTATCCCAACCCGGCTACTACAGTCATTAATTTTGAGTTTGATAAAACTGTTGATAAGACCTATACACTACTGATCACGAATTTTTTGGGTAAGCGCATGACAGAAGTAAGGATCAATGAGTCAAAGATCACCATATCACTTGACGATCAGTATTATCGTGGCTTATACATCTATCAATTAAGAGATCAAAGCAATCGCATCGTGGAATCCGGAAGGTTTCAGGTAGTCAAATAAGCTGTTGTTGGGGCATTCCTCTTTTTATTTTTCTTATATTTAATCTAACCTTCGGGTTATTTTTTTTATCAATACCAAAGCCATATGAAACTGCTTATCCGTAGCTTATCGCTATTGTTTATTTCTTTTCTTTTCACGACAGTCTCTGCTCAAAACAAGACTGCAGGAGTTGAGTGGAATGCAGGAACATTTTCCAGTCTGAAATTCAGATCGATCGGTCCTGCAGTAACTTCTGGTCGTATCGCAGATTTTGCGGTTAACCCTGCTAATACTAGTGAGTACTATGTAGCCACCGCGGCAGGAGGTGTTTGGAAAACAACCAATCATGGTGTTACATTCCAACCAGTATTTGATGCGCAGGGCTCTTATTCGATAGGTTGCGTCACCATCGATCCTAATAATAGTAATGTTGTGTGGGTTGGTTCAGGAGAGAACAATAACCAACGATCTGTTTCTTATGGTGATGGTGTCTATAAGTCGGAAGATGGTGGTAAGACTTGGAAGAATATGGGTTTAAAAAACTCCGAGCATATTGCTGAGATCATTGTAGATCCTACCAACTCTAATATAATTTATGTAGCCGCTTATGGTCCTGTTTGGAGTGAAGGAGGTGAGAGAGGTGTATATAAATCTACTGATGGTGGACAAACATGGAATGTTGTAAAATCAATCAGTGCGTATACCGGTTGTAATGATCTGGTGATGGATCCACGTAACCCCAATGTCTTGTATGCTTCTTTTCATCAGCGCATGAGAAAGGTATTTACTTATATCGGTGGTGGTCCTGAGTCTGCATTGTATAAAACAACAGATGGTGGCACAACTTGGAAAAAAGTAGAAGGTGGTTTCCCGGGAGGTGAATTGGGAAGAATCGGGTTAGCGATCAGTCCGGTAAACCCAGATGTGTTGTATACCGTTATAGAGGCAAAGGATAATAAAGCAGGAATTTATTTATCAAAAGATAAAGGAGTGAGTTGGGAAAAAAGAAGTGGTTATGCTACCTCAGGTAACTACTATCAGGAGATTGTTTGCGATCCTGTTGATGTGAATCGCATTTTCATTACGGATGTATATTATAAAGTGAGTGATGATGCTGGTAAGTCTGTATACAATCTTGGTGAGATCAATAAACATATCGATAATCACGCCATTTGGATCGATCCAAATGACACCGATCATTTAATGGTAGGTTGTGATGGCGGAATTTATGAAACATGGGATTTTGCCAGAAGTTGGGATTTTAAATCCAACTTACCGGTAACGCAGTTTTATAAAGTAGCTACGGATAATGCGTATCCATTTTATAGCGTACATGGTGGCACGCAAGATAACCTGAGCTTAGGCGGTCCTAGTCGTACCACATCTGCAAATGGTATTGTAAATGCAGATTGGTATATCACTTCTATCGGTGATGGTTTTGAAACACAGGTAGATCAATCCAATCCTGATATCATCTATGCACAAAGCCAATATGGAGGCATTGTTCGTTTTGATCGAAAGAGTGGTGAATATCTGTCCATCAAACCTTCTGAAGGTGAAAATGAGCCAGCCTATCGTTGGAACTGGGATGCGCCATTGCTGATCAGTCAGCATGATAATGCCAGATTATATTTTGGTGCCAATAAATTATTCAGAACAGATGACAGAGGGAATAGCTGGAAAGTGATCAGTCCTGATCTTACACGACAGGTGGATAGGAATAAATTTGAAGTGATGGGTAAAGTATGGTCAGTAGATGCTATCGCAAAAAATGGTAGTACAGATATATTCGGACAACTTACCAGTATTGCGGAATCAAAATTAAATCCGGATATGATCTGGGTAGGTACAGATGATGGTCTGATTCAACTGACCATCGATGGAGGAAAGAACTGGACAAAATTTGATAATCTTCCAGGTGTGCCATCTATGAGTTATGTTCATCAGGTTATTGCTTCATTACACGATGTGAACACGGCTTATATATGTTTTAATCAGCATCGTAATGGTGATTTCAAGCCTTATGTTCTAAAGACAACAGATGCAGGTAAAACATGGAAACCCATTCATTCCAATTTGCCACAACGTGGAAGTGTATATACCATTGCTGAGGATCATATAGATCGTGATCTGTTATTTGTTGGTACTGAATTCGGTGTATTTTTTTCAAATAATGGTGGACAGGAATGGATAGCCTTGAAGGGTGGTTTACCGGTAGCAGCGGTACGTGATATGGAAATTCAGCGTAGAGAAAACGATCTGGTAATTGCAACATTTGGCCGCGGATTTTACATTCTGGATGATTACAGCGTTCTACGAAATTTTAAAAAAGAAACACTCAATAAAGATGCTGTGATCTTTCCTGTGAAAGAGAGTTTGATGTTCATTGAAAGGTATCCATTAGGCTTGCGTGATAAGGGGCATTTAGGCAGCAGCTATTTTAGTACGCCTAATCCGCCGGTAGGTGCAGTGTTTACTTACTATATCAAAGATGACAGCAAAAAACTACGTGACCTTCGATTGGAACAAGAGAAAGCAAAAGGAGAAAAAGGTGAGAAAGTTTATTATCCTTCTTTGGATAGTTTACGCATGGAAGATAACCAGCCTGATCCATATTTG
Source organism: Sediminibacterium sp. KACHI17 (assembly GCF_040362915.1). Taxonomy (NCBI): domain Bacteria; kingdom Pseudomonadati; phylum Bacteroidota; class Chitinophagia; order Chitinophagales; family Chitinophagaceae; genus Sediminibacterium; species Sediminibacterium longum. Next base: position 190,022 of record NZ_AP029612.1, read on the forward strand.
TTATTCACGATCCGGGATAAAGCAGGAGAGGTGGTTCGTCATTTAAAAGCGCCAGCGAAGAAAGGCTTACAAACTATTGTCTGGGATTTCCGATACGCAACACCTGCTCCTGTATTAGGTAGAGTGACACTTGCTCCGGATCAATTATTTGGTGGCGAAGAGAAAGGACATCTGGCAATGCCGGGTGAATATACTGTTTCATTATCTAGATATGCAGATGGTAAACTCACAGAGCTTGCGGGTCCGGTAACCTTTAGCTGCAAATTGTTACAGCAAAGTAGTTTACCTGTAAATATGGAAGAGAATGTAAAATTCTATAAGCAGGTATCTGCATTGAGAAAAGCAGCAAGTGCAACTACAGATCTTTATGGAAACATGCGCAGTCGATTGAACAATATCAATGCTGCTACACAAGATATGCTTGCAGCACCCAAATCGATATTGGAAAAATCTTATGCATTGATGCAGGAGTTAAATGCAATCGGTATACAACTCAACGGTGATCAATCACGTGCGAGAAGAGAATTTGAAACAGCTCCATCTGTTACTGGTAGAATTGGAGATGTAGAGGGTGGTGTATGGAATTCTACTTCTGCAATTACGGAAACACATAAAAACGATTATGCAATTGCTTCTAAAGGGTTGACAGCGATTATCGCAGCGATGCGCAAGCTGGATACTGCGATCACGGCATTGGAAAAAGAATTGGATATCAATAAAGCGCCGTATACACCGGGTAGATGGCCTGAGTGGTAAGGAGGAAGTGAAAATAAAAAGTGTGTGGAACTCTGTGGCTAATTTGCCATAGCGCTTCACACACTTTTTTTATCACTCCTACATCAGAAATTAGACATCTGCTATCTGTTCTATCTATCTGTTACTTCTACGATCAAAAATTTCAAATAATTAGTGTTCTCCATTCCCCATATAATAGGGTGGTCGCTGGCCTGAGCCTGAAAAGTTACTTGTCTGATCTTTTTACGCGCATCTTTTGCAGCCATTTCGATGGTTTGTAAAAACAGATCCGGTTGAACAAGGTTAGTACAACTGGAAGTCACCAGAAAACCTCCGTTGCGAATTAATTTCATGCCTCTCAGATTGATCTCTTTATATCCCGTGATCGCTTTTTGAATATTTTCTCTGCTCTTTGTAAATGCAGGCGGATCAAGCATAACCACATCGTATTGTCTGCCATCTTTACCCCATTGTTTTAACACATCAAAAGCATTCATCGCTTCAAACTTGCATATTTTATCGAGCCCATTCAGAGCCGCATTTCTGTTGGCTTGTGCAACTGCATTCTCAGATATATCCAATCCTAAAACAGATTTAGCGCCATAGTGTGCAGCATGTATTTCGAATGTTCCGGTATAAGTGAAAGCGCCTAATACTTCTGCATCTTTTACAATATGCTGAATAGCTCTTCTGTTATCTTGTTGATCTAAAAAATATCCTGTTTTCTGACCGTTTTCAATATCAACATGAAATTTCAATCCATTTTCATGGATGATGATATTGGTATTAAAAGGAGCAGATAAAAATCCTTTTTGCTGTGGCAATCCTTCGAGCTCACGAACCGGAACGTCATTTCTTTCATAGATGCCTTTAGGAGAGAAGATAGATTCCAATGCTTTTACAATCGCAGGCTTCCATTTATCCATACCAAAAGCCAGGGTTTGCAGAACAAAATAGTCATTGAATTTATCAATGATGAGTGCTGGCATTTGATCGGCTTCTCCAAAGATCAATCTACAATTCTCCGTATAACCGATCTTTTGTCTGTATTGCCATGCACCGGCAATACGATCATGAAAAAACTGCTCATTGATCTCTTCCTGTTTGCGGGTGAGGAGTCTCACCATGATCTGCGACTTTGGGTTTACATATCCCCGGCCTGCTAATTTCCCATCGGCATAATATACATCTACAATATCTCCGGCTTCAACGGGACCGGTTACTCTGTCCACCTCGTTTCCAAATATCCAGGGATGCCCATTGGCAATACGCTGAGCGATTTTTTTTCTGAGATATACTTTCGTCATGCCGCGAAGATAGTCTATCACCCCCCAAGCCCTGTTTTTTGGCAGCTAAAAACCTGAAAAACAGGCCTGTTGACTGACAGGAAGCCCCGATTCATAGGGTGGACTGTCAATTTTTCCCGTTTCTTTGCATCGGCAAAATTTTTGACAGGTTTGTCCCGAAAAGTATTCAATAAATCTATTATGGAAGAGCAGGCAACAACACAGACACAAGCGCAAGAGGAAACACAAGCCAATATTGATATCAATGCCGATGAGAATGCTGCGGGCACCTCTCATTTGAATGAACCCGTAGCGGAAGAGGATCAATTGGAAAAGCTGCAGGCAGAATTACAGGAGCAGAAAGATAAGTACCTGCGTTTGATGGCGGAGTTCGACAATTTCAGACGTCGTACTGCAAAAGAGCGCATTGATTTAATTCAAACTGCTGGTAAGGATGTAATTGTTTCGTTACTGGATGTGTTGGATGATTGTGATCGTGCTGAAAAACAATTGCAAAGCAATGATGATATTGCGGTTCAGAAAGAAGGTATTCAACTGGTCTTCAATAAACTGCGTTCTAATCTGCAATCAAAAGGCGTTAAAGCCATGGAAAGTATTCATGCAGAGTTTGATGTAGAAAAGCATGAAGCCATTACAGAAATTCCTGCTCCAAGTGAGGAGTTAAAAGGCAAAGTATTGGATGAAGTCATGAAAGGCTATTATCTCAATGATAAGATCATTCGTTTTGCAAAGGTGGTGGTAGGGAAATAAACTATGATTTTTTGATTTCTTGATTTTTCGATGCAATCTGGTAGATCAAGAAATACGAATCAAAAAATCAAAGATCAAAAAATCAAAGATCAAAATGGCTAAAAGAGATTTTTACGAAATATTAGGAGTGAGTAAATCGGCATCTGCAGATGAGATCAAAAAAGCTTATCGCAAAGTCGCTATGCAATATCATCCTGATCGTAATCCGAATGATAAAGAAGCAGAAGAAAAATTCAAGGAAGCTGCAGAAGCATATGAAGTATTGAGTGATGCGGATAAGAAAGCCAAGTATGATCGTTATGGACATGCTGCTTTCGGTCCGGGCACTGGTGGTGGCGCCGGTGGGTACAGCAATATGGATGATATCTTCAGCCAGTTTGGAGATATTTTCGGTGATGATATGTTCGGTAGTTTCTTTGGAGGTGGCAGAAGAAGTAGTGGTGGCGCCGGAAGAGCTCGTGGACAAAAAGGGAGTAACCTGCGAATCAAACTGAAACTGAATTTTGAAGAGATCGCAAAAGGAGTTACCAAGAATGTGAAAGTGAAAAAACATGTCTTGTGTAATACCTGTGGCGGTAATGGTGCTAAAGATAAAAACAGTGTCCAGAATTGTGGCACTTGCGGCGGTAGTGGACAAGTGAGAAGGGTGACAAATACTTTCCTTGGACAAATGCAGACTGTAAGTACTTGTCCAACCTGTAATGGAGAAGGTTCTACTGTTACATCCAAATGTGGTAGTTGTAAAGGTGAAGGAAGAGTGTATGGTGAAGAAACCATCAGTATTGATATACCGGCAGGTGTTTCAGAAGGCATGCAACTGAGCATGAGTGGAAAAGGAAATGCAGGAGAGCGTGGTGGTTTTGCCGGGGATCTGATCATCCAAATAGAAGAAGAAACACATCCTGAGTTACAGCGCGATGGGTTGAATGTTGCTTATGATCTTCACATCTCTTTTTCGGATGCTGTTTTCGGAACACAGGTAGAAGTACCTACCATTGACGGAAGAGCAAAGATCAAAATTCCGGCCGGTACACAAAGTGGTAAAATATTCAGACTGAAAGGAAAAGGATTTCCTGAGGTGCAAGGCTACAATAAAGGAGATCAATTGATCTATGTAAATGTTTGGACACCACAACAAGTAAGTGATGAAGAACGTCAAATGCTGGAAAAGTTGGGAGAAAGTCCAAACTTCAAACCACAACCTACCAAAAGCGATAAGAGTTTCTTTGATCGGGTAAAAGAGGCGTTCAGTTAATCTGATTTTCTTTTTTTCTTTGGTGGATCATACAGCCGTATGGCTTTCTCCAATAGTTGTTGAAATTCTTGTTGGAGCATATTATTCGGTGAAACAGCATTTTTGATGAGAAGGGCTACATCTTCCAGCTGAAATCCATGTGTGAATTTTGATTGACGCAAGATATTGCCAAACATCGCAACTGCAGCGGCAAACCGATAGGTACTATCCGATTGTTCGATCTTTTGTCCGTGATAGGTAGCCGTAAAACTTTGTTCACGCCGAGTACCACTCGTAGGGTCTTTATAATGTAATGATACTTTTGCTAATGGTTTATTGACAGAGCTGATACTGTCTTTCGCTGGAATGATTTCTGCAATGGCCATTACCGCATGCCCACTTCCTATTTCTCCACCTTCCAGACTGCTCGTGCTGTCAGCTAATGCAGTTCTTTTATTATCGAATCCGATAAGGCGATATGCAGCAACTGTTTGCGGATCGAACTGAAGTGTGATCGATGCGTCATTGGCAACAGTGAAAATATTTTTTGTAAACTCTGTTACCAATACCTTTTCAGCTTCTCTGATTTGATCAATGTAGGCAAAGTTGCCATTGCCTTTTTTTGATAAGGTTTCCAGTTTGCTGTCTTTATAATTACCCATACCCACACCCAAACAGGTCAGATAGATCCCACTCATTTGATAACGGCTGATCAACTCTTCCAATTCTTTTTCAGAAGATTGACCGACATTAAAATCTCCATCCGTCGCAATGATTACTCGATTGTTCCCTCCTTTAATAAAGTTTTTCTTGGCTGTTTCATAAGCTAACTGAATTGCTCCTGAGCCAGGGGTATCTCCGCCGGCAGATAAAGAGTCAATGGCTTTTTTGATCAGTTCTTTATGTTGTCCTCCGGTAGGCGCCAACACCATCGCTACTCCACCACCATACGTTATCACAGAAACGGTATCAACGGATCTGAGATTATTGATGAGTAACCGAAAGGCTGATTGTAATAGCGGTAATCGATTGGGCTTATCCATTGAGCCGGATACGTCTATCAAGAAAACCAGATTGGAAGGAGGTACTTCATGAAGTGGGATGGTAGGTGCTTGCAATTGTAAGAATAGTAACTGATGTTTAGGATTCCACGGGCAAGTACTATGCTCATACGCATAAGAGAAATGGCTATCAGACTGTATCTTATTGGAGGGAAGTGATAAACTAAAATAGTTCAACATTTCTTCAATACGTACTGCATCTTGTGGAATCATCATTCCATTGTTTATGAATCTTCTGATATTGCTGTAAGAAGCATTATCAATGTTCAACGAAAATCCTGTTTCGGGAAATGTTGAGGTTTTGATGAATTCATTTTCTATGATACTTGTATAGCTTTCACCTGGTCCTACACTATATATTCCCGCGCCTTGTGTTAGATCTTTTACAACAGAAGCTTTATAGTTCTTGTACAGTTTTGCGGCGCCGGAACTTGATTTCATCTGAATCATTTGAAACTGCCGGCTGTCTGCATATAGACTTAGTGGTTCATATCCATCAAAGCTCAAGAGGATACTATCTTTTTCAAAAGGGACAGGAATTCCAAAAGAACCTGTGCTGCCGGAATAAAAAATGAGACCTGGTTTAGTGCTGAGTTTTATCTTGACACCACTCAATAGCGTGCCTTGCTCATTTCTGATCTCTCCACGTAAATAATATTGACTGAACGTAGATTGACTGACAAGCAATAGCAGCAATATCCAAATGAATAAGCGCATTTGGCTAGGGGTTTACACTACAAGTTAATATAAATGCTGCTGTTGTCTAAACTTAGTCCGTTAAAGCCTTGTTATGCTTCGTCTTTAAGCTGATAGATCTCACGAATATTTCTTCCTAAACCATCATAATCCAGTCCATAGCCAAGTACAAAACGATTAGGGATGGTAAAGCAACAATAGTCGATCTGCACCGGATATTTCATAGCATCCGGCTTATGTAATAATACAGCGACTTTCAAAGAGAGTGGTTGTTGATTGATCAGCTGTGGAAGGAATTCACTCAGTGTTTTTCCGGTATCAATGATATCTTCCAATATCACCACATGTCTGTTATTGATCTCGGTATCTAGTCCTATTGCAGTAATAACATGTCCGGTTGATTTGGTTCCTTTATATGAGGCTAATTTAATAAAGCAGATCTCAGCTTCAATGGATAACTCCTTGAACAAATCTGCGGAGAACATAAAAGATCCGTTCAGAATAGAAATGAACAAAGGTTTTTTACCCTGATAATCCTGGTCTAATTGAGCCGCCAGTTCTTTGATCTTTTCGCGGATCAATGTTTCTGGTAAATAGGGAACAAACTCTTTGTCGTGAACTTTTATTACCTGCATGGATCTGCTATTTTGTAGATTTTCTTTTATTGTTTCCTGCCGCTTTATTGATCTCTGCAGGGGAGCGTAAAAATAATTTTTGTCCCGCAGAAAGCTGACTATCTTTTTTCAATTTATTATACTCCAATAAACTTTCCATTCGGATGCCTTCTTTCTGACAAATCTCATGTATGTTTTCACCTGCAGTTACTTCGTGATAATCAGAAGCACCTTTCTTTTGTTTTTTCTCGATGAAGAGTACACGGTCTATGTCGAGGATATCCAATTCAGACAATTCATTGAACTCAAAAAGTTTGCTTAAACTGATATCGTATTGATGTGCCAATGCCAATAAAGAAGTTCCCGCTTTGGCGTGTATGGCTTTTGTATGATTGATCGTAAAGACACCTTCTGGATAAGCAGCTGTTTTCTTTTCTTCAGTAACAGGGGTAGTTTTTTTCTCCGCCTCTTCTGTCGATTTTACTTTTTCAATACTTGTATTAGCAGTCTGTAATTCGGTTTGAGGCGTATCTGTTTCTTCTTTTACAGTAGTTGATTTCAGGATCTCATTTTTTACTGCAGGTTCATTTTTAGTGGCAACTGTTAAAGGTTGTTCTGTGACTGTATTAGCTGCTGTTACATTCTGTGTAGGCGTTGTGACTGGAGCAGTTTTATTTTCCATCATGGCAATACCCTGAATGGTATATTGATTCAACTGGTAATCTTCGATCACACGTAATAATCTTTCCGGATAAGTTTTATTTGTTGCATAGCCGGCTCTTTTCAATCCATAAGCCCAACCTGTGATATCCGTAGGTTCTAATTTGAAAAGAAAGGAATAATGCGGACGTGTCTTTAAGAAATCAGAATGATCGCGGTAAGACTCTTCCGGAGATTTATACACTCGGAAACATTCACCTTTTGCATCATCATCCTGGTATGTCTTCTCGCCGGTCCATTCTGTTTTACATTTGATACCAAAATGATTATTTGCAGTTTTCGCTAACGGGCTTTCACCAAACTGTGATTCCAGAATGCCTTGTGCCAGTTTAATGGAAGCGGGCACACCTGTACGTAGCATCTCCTGAATAGCAAGATCTTTATAGCTATTGATATAAGCTTCGGTTCTTTCTTTCACACTAATGGTCTGTGCAACTGCTGCTAGCATTACAGTACCTAAGAATGTGATCAGTAATATGATTTTCTTCATATCGTTTTCTTTTTGACCATCAGTAATCCATCTCTGATGGTGAGTAAAACCTGTTCAGTTCGATTGTCTTGTTTCACGTGTTCATTGAATGCATGTATTGCTTTGGCATTCTTACCATTGATGGGCTCTTCTAATACCTGTCCGTGAAACAGCACATTGTCTGCAAGAATGATACCATTCTCAGCCAAGCGAGGTATTAGTTGTTCATAATAACCAATATAACCGGTCTTATCTGCATCAATAAAAATCAGATCCCATGTATGATTGAGCGTGGGAATGATTTCTCCTGCATTTCCGACGTGCAAATGTATTTGATCCTTTCTGTAGCTTTTGCTAAAATAGTTCCTGGCTGTTTGGGCATCTTCCTCTCTGCACTCTATGGTATGTAACTCTCCCTCGTTTTGCAGGCCTTCTGCCAGACAAAGTGCACTATAACCGGTAAAAGTTCCTATCTCTAAAACGTATTTAGGGCGTAGAATAGTACTTAAGAAGGCCAGGAATTTTCCCTGTACCTGTCCGCTTAACATATGTGCATGAGGGTGATGAGCATTTGTATACTCCTCGATCTCCATCAAAAGCGCATGATCAGCCGAGGTAAACAGCTGTGCATATGCTTCCGCTTGAGGGGAAATGATGAGGGGGGCAGACATGCTGCAAAGATAAGGATAGTCGATAGTCCATAGACCATAGACCATGGACCATGGACTATGGTCTATCGACTACCTACTTTTTCTTCGAAATCAGCATCAGTCCTACGAAAGTGATCGCGCCATTGATGATCAGGAGTTCAAGACCGATCTCGAATGAACCGAAAATCTGTTTTTGGAATTTGTCCAACATCAGACAGATCAAAGGAGATGCTATACAGATGAGGGGGACTAATTTGTCGTTTACGGATCGCTTCATTAAAATGCCGAAAGTAAAAAGTCCTAATAGGGGGCCGTAAGTATAAGCAGCTACTTTCAAGATCACGCCGATCATACTGCTGCTATCGATCCATTTATAAACCATTACAAATAACAGGAAGATCCCTGCAAATACTAAGTGTACCCTTTGTCTGATCTTTTTCTTTTGTGCATCTGTCCAGTCATCCCTTCTTTGTAAGCCAATGATATCAATACAGAAAGATGAAGTTAATGCAGTGATGGCTCCATCAGCACTTGGAAACAATGCAGAGATCAATGCAATGATGAATATCACTGAAACCAAGCTTGGCATGTGGTTTAACGCGATCGTAGGGAAGAGTTTATCGCCGGTAGCAGCAATTCCCTGTGCATCTGCATACAAGTGTAAGAGTCCACCTAAAAACAGAAACAGACCAATTACAGCCAACATGATAAATCCTAATGTCACCACATTTTTCTGTGAATCTTTTAAGGTCTTTACCGAAATATTCTTTTGCATCATTTCCTGATCCATGCCCGTCATGGTAATGGTTACGAAAGCACCTGCAAGAATTTGTTTGAGGAAAAAGAAGCGGCTTTCGGGTTCTGTGAAGAAGATTTTTGAATAGCCTTTATCCCCCATGGCAGCAAAGCTTTCAGAGATACCCATATCCAATTGACTTAAGATATAGACCACGCAGATCACCAGACCAATGAGCATGCATGATGTTTGTAAGGTATCGGTCCAGACAATGGTTTTAACACCTCCCTCATAAGTGTACAATAAGATCATGGCCAGAATGATGAGTGTAGTTACCCAAAAAGGCACATGAAAACTTTCAAGAATCGCATCTTGCAAAATGCGAACGACCAGATACAATCTTGCTGTAGCACCGAGTGTTCTCGAAAGAATAAAAAATGATGCACCTGTTTTGTACGAATTAACACCCAGTCTTGTACTCAGGTAGTTGTATATGGAAGTTAGATTCAGCTTATAATACAGCGGTAGTAATACAAAAGCAATGACCATATAACCGATCAAATAGCCGAGTGTGATCTGCATATAGGCAAAGGATTCTTTGGCAACAGCACCGGGTACACTAACAAAAGTGACACCACTCAAAGAGGTGCCGATCATACCAAATGCCACCAGCATCCAATTACTATTTCTGTTACCGATAAAGAAAGAATCGTTGTTACTGTTTCTTCCGGTATACCAGGCAACTACCAATAAGATCAAGAAGTAAATGATAACAAAAGAGAACAACAGGAGTGGGGACATATCCAAAGGGTTTATGGCGTTAATACGATCGTTCCCGATAAAGATAGGGGTTGTTTGCGGTTTATTGCAGGAATCAGGAACTAAAATTCATAAATAAAAAATAGGGTCTCAATCAGTGTAATCATAATCCTGCTTACATTGCAACGTAAAATTAGTTTGATGCAGTTTAAACATGTTGCAGTTTTTTGCGGTTCAAAAAATGGGAACAATCCGGTCTTTATTGCAGATGCATCCCGTTTGGGAAAATTGATGGCAGAGAGTGGATTGACATTGATCTATGGTGGAGGGAATAAAGGATTGATGGGTGCGATCGCCAATGCGGTGATGGAGCATGGCGGTAAAGCCATTGGTGTGATTCCCGAAGTATTACTGGAATGGGAACATCAGCATGAAGGAATTACAGAGCTTCATGTGGTGAAGGATATGCATATCCGAAAAAAGATGATGTATGAACTGTGTGATGCCGCTATTGTACTACCCGGTGGTAATGGTACATTGGATGAATTGTTTGAAATGCTTACCTGGAATACACTGAACATCCACAATAAAAAAATTATCCTGCTGAATTCAGCAGGCTATTATGCATCATTGATCAATCATATTGAGAAAATGACCGAAGAAGGTTTTCTGTATGAAGACTGGCGGAAACGTTTGATCGTGGCCGACAGCGTTGATGAAGCTCTTACTTCTTTCGATTAAGGTACATTCCAAATCCTGCTCTGAATACCGGCAGCGGATCATTGAACTGATCACGATAAGGAGAATTGATATTCTGCAATACGTCGATCATCAGTGTTACATAAGAATATTGTGAGCCGATCATTCTGGATCCATAACCTATTCCTACCAGTAAGCTTTCTGAACTGTAGTTGTATTTGAAGGTTTGTCCTGATATCACATTCTTTTGTGAGGAGTTGATCCAGTTATATTCAGGTTGAACTTGCAGATGTAAAAAATTCACCGGCCAAATACGCAGAAAAGTACCGGCACCATAGTTGAAATTGCGAAAGCGTGTGCTGCTAAAGTCTGATGCATTTTGTGAAAAATAATTGACGTTGAGTGCCACGCCTGCATCCAGCCAGTTATTGAAGCTATATCCGACTTCCGGATTAACACCTACGTTAAAAAAACGATTACCGAGTGAGAGATTCACAGCGGCACCTAAAAATGTATTTTCTCTTTTAAATTTCCCTTTTTTTTCATCTGCATCATTGCTTTGTGCGATGGAAGAGACACAAAGAAGCAGACATAAAGATGTATAGAGTATACTGTTTTTCATAGTTGCAGGTGTTTCAACAAAAATACGGCACTAGTTGAGGTCAAAAATCTTTCCGGCATTTAAAATATTGTTAGGATCAAATGCCTTTTTGATCTCTCTCATCAGGTGCATATTTGCATCACGGAAAACGGTTGACAGGTATGGCTTTTGAATAAGTCCGATACCATGCTCTCCACTGATCGTACCTCCTAAACGTTGTACCAGTTCAAAAAGCGCTCGAAGGGCAGTGGTCATTTCTTCATTACCATGACTATTTTTGATGGTCGGGTGATTGATCCTGATGTGTAAATTACCATCCCCGGCATGTCCATAACAAACAGCATGGAAGCCATACTGTTTGCCAAGTTCTTTCACACCTTTGATCAATGCAGGTAATTCAGCACGTGGAACAACGGTATCTTCTTCAATGGTATATCCACTGGTCTTTACAGCTTCTGCTACACGACGACGAAGTTTCCAGAGCTCAGCCTTTTGTTGTGCGTCATCAGCAAAAAATATTTCACCTGCATCAAATTGAGTCAATAGTTCTGCGATGGATTCCATTTCACTCATCAAAACATCCATGTTATTTCCATCTACTTCTATAATGAGATGTGCAGCAATAGAATCATCAACAGGAACAGCGGTACTATCCACCATTTGACTCACGATCTTTAATGCATCTATCTCAACTAACTCCAGCGCACTTGGTACAAAACCCGCACGGAAAATGGCACTCACGGCTTCACTTGCTTTTTCCAAAGAGGCAAATGGTACCAGCATCAGCAGGTCATATTTAGGGAAGGGGATGAGCTTCAATACAATTTTTGTAACAATGCCCAATGTGCCTTCACTACCTACCATTAATTGGGTGAGATTATAACCGGTTGAATTTTTTAAAACATTGGCCCCTGTCCAGATGATCTCGCCATTCGGAAGCACCACTTCCAGATTCAATACATAATCTTTAACCACTCCATATTTTACGGCTTTTGGTCCGCCACTGTTTTCTGCGATATTACCACCGATAAAACAACTGCCTCGGCTGCTGGGATCGGGAGGATAGAATAAACCTTTTTCCTTCACTGCATTTTGTAATACTTCGGTGATCACACCGGGTTCGGTCATTACTTGCAGGTTTCTTTCATCAATCGATAGAATGCTGTTCATTCTTTCTGTTGATAATAAAACCCCGCCCAAATGAGGTAATGCGCCACCACTTAAACCGGTACCGGCACCTCTGGGTGTAACGGGAATGCGATCTTGGTTACAGATACACATGATCGCAGCGATCTCTTCTGCTGTTCTGGGTTTTAATACCACTTCCGGTAAATACAGAAGTCGTTCAGTTTCATCATGCCCATAATGATTCAGATTTTCTTCGTCTGCCAATACATAAGCATCTCCAATGATAGATTTGAATTTTTCTAAATGTGCGGCTGTAATCAATCCTTTTCCGTCAAGAACCTCCATATCTGAATAATTTTAGTAAAAATAATTCCTGTCAGGCACAAGTATGCAGGAATCTGCGCTTTTACGCTGATTTTTTTATAAAAACTTCAATTTTTCGATCAACGGGCCATAAAATTCGCCAGAGTCTGTTGGATTTTTTGAATATCCTACAATGATTTCTGCAAACGATTGATGAACTATAACGTGTAGATATTACATAAAAAAATTGGTGAAATGATTAAACGGTTAATTTTGCCCAACTAACTAACGATTGTTCGTATATGACTGAATCTATGACCCAATTGAATCTGCAACAAATCACAGCATTAGGTTTAACCGGCGCCCATCAGCTTCATTATCAGCTAAGTCCGGAAGTATTGACTGAGCAAACGGTACTGAGAAACCAGGGAATATTGAATGATACTGGTGCCCTCTGTATCAATACCGGCGAGTTCACCGGTCGTTCTCCTCAGGATAAGTTCATTGTGAAAGACAGTATTACAGCAGATACTGTTCATTGGAATAATTTCAATATCGCCATCGAGGAGAAATACTTTTTTCAGTTAAAAGAAAAAATGCTCCATTATCTCAATGGAAAAGATGAGATATGGGTTCGTGATGCGTATGCTTGTGCAGATCCTGCTTATCGTATGAATATCCGTGTGATCAATGAAAATCCATGGAGTAATTTATTTGCTTACAACATGTTCCTGCGTCCAACAGAACAGGAATTGGAGAACTTTCAACCTGAGTGGCATATTATTCAGGCACCTGGTTTCAAAGCAGATCCTGCCGTAGATGGAACGCGTCAACATAATTTCGCGATCGTTTCTTTTACACATAAAACCATTCTTATTGGTGGTACAGGATATACGGGTGAAATGAAGAAAGGTATTTTCACCATTCTCAATTATGTATTACCCCAGCAAAAAAATGTATTGAGCATGCATTGCAGTGCCAATATGGGTAAAGATGGTGATGTTGCTATTTTCTTTGGATTGAGTGGAACCGGAAAGACAACATTGAGTGCTGATCCGAATCGTAAATTGATTGGTGATGATGAACATGGATGGACAGCCAACAGTGTCTTCAATTTTGAAGGTGGCTGTTATGCGAAAACCATTGACTTGAGTGAGGATAAAGAACCTGAGATCTATCACGCAATTCGTCCGGGTGCATTGGTTGAGAATGTTGGTTTTGAGAATGGTAGTTCTAAAATTGATTTTGCAAGTAAAAAGATCACTGAAAATACACGTGTAAGTTATCCGCTTCATTTTATCAGTAATGCAGCTGAGCCAAGTATCGGTGGATTACCAAAAAATATTTTCTTCCTTACATGTGATGCATATGGCGTATTGCCTCCGATCAGCAAATTAACGCCTGGTCAGGCCATGTACCAATTCATCAGCGGCTATACTGCTAAAGTTGCGGGAACAGAAGCGGGGGTTACTGAACCTAAGTCTACTTTCAGCGCATGTTTTGGAGCTCCTTTCCTGCCTTTACATCCCGGTAAATATGCAGAGATGTTGGGTAACAAAATGAGAGAAAACAAAGTAAATGTGTGGATGATCAATACCGGCTGGAGCGGTGGTTCATATGGTGTCGGAAGCCGAATGAAGCTTAGCTATACCAGAGCGATGATCACTGCTGCATTGAATGGAGATCTGGATCATGTTCAATTTGAAGCACATCCGGTATTTGGTATGATGATGCCTGTTACATGTCCAAACGTTCCTTCAGAAATTCTGAATCCACGTAATACTTGGGCTGATGTAAATGCATATGATGCTAAAGCAAAAGATCTGGCACAACAGTTTATCAATAATTTTTCAAAATATGCTGCAGGCGTTAGCGATGAAATTTTAAAGGCCGCTCCTAATGTTAACTGCTAATGAGAAAACTATAAAAACACTAAACTCGGTCTCTTCGATTGCTTTGTCTGTTTGAGTGAAATCCCGTCCTCGTGGCGGGATTTCTGTTTTGGGGATAGTCCATAGTCCATGGACCATTGTTAATAGCAAATGGTTCATGGCGAATAGACGATCAATAATGATAAATAAGTTTTACCAAGCACCACTCGCTACACCCCATTGACTATGGACCATGGTCCATGGTCCATAGTCTATAGTCAATAGTCAATGCCCTCTTCTCTGTAATTCGAAGAAATAACCGATCTGAATAAAATCTCTTCCGGTTTCGTCATTGATCTTGTAATCAAATTGATGGAGAAAACCCAGCTGAAGAGTAGTGGTTGCAGAGGTTTTGTATTGCACACCAAAAGCCATTCTGTTTCTTTCAAAAAATGGTTCGCCATCTGTGAAGAAAAGCTCATTGTTGAGATACAGTTGCCATGGTTTGTTCGCTGATGATGGGGCTCCCAATGGATAAGAGAGTCCTACGCGATACCGAAACCTGTTTCGATAGCCATTGGACGTAAATCTCAACTCAGCTCGATAACGTTGTTCTATTCTGAATCTGCCTAAGGATTGTGTCAGTAAGATCTGCGGCCATATCCTGAATTCATCATTGTTCTTAGGTTTCAGAAAATTTCCACCCTCTTTATAAGTTTGATAGGAACCTGCGGCGAGTGAGATCATTAAATTATTGTTTGCACGATAATTGATTCCACCTTTGTATTCGTAATAATGAAACTGATCATACAGTTTCAAAGAACGGATCTGCCCTTCGCCAAATGCACTCCATTTTTGATTGATCTGATAACGAAGATTCAAGATATTCCATGTGCCAATGTCTACACCTTGTGCTCTTAGAGCTACAACTGTGATAAAAAGGAACAAAACAAGGAATAGTTTTTTCATGCAGGTATTCACAAAATTAGCGCTTAATGATTATACCATTTTTATTGTGTAATCCGTTGTTCAAGATCGTGCCAGGTCAACACTACTTTTTGAATTCAATGGTATATTCAGACATATACTTTCCGAGATCAGAATATTTGTAAAATAATCTTGCTTTTTTTCCTAAGCTCATACTGGTTCGTTTTGCAGCAATATCCTCCGGTGTATTCAAAGGTTGTAATGATGGATACCATAATACATGTCCGGGTTTTTGTACCAATAGTTGAGGTGTACTCCACTGCTGTGATTGATCTGCTTTTCCGAGATCTTTGTTTGAATTGAATGATATATACAGTTTATCACCGACCCATGATTGCCCTTCAACCCTTCCCATCAACATCACCCAACATTCCAAGTATTCATTCCAGCTGACAGATGGTCCCCAATGAAAACCTCCTTTGGGTGAAGAAGCAGCGCCACCTCCTTTTTCTATGGGTATTTGTAGAGATGCGATGGGTTTACCCGTTCCATCCCATGGAGCATTAAAACCTTTGCCATCCCAGCGTTTGGCTTTGCCTTGTGGATCATCCAGATCAGCAAGTGCGATCCTGGCAATGCTGATACATTGCGCGCTCCATTCTTTCTTTGCATCATACTTAGATGAATCATATTGATCAGGATAACCATATTCACCATAAAACAAATAAAGATGATCCCCCACTGCCACTGCTGATGGATCACCTACGCCACCCGCAAATGTTTTGGATGTATTATGTGGTTTCAGGATCATGCGCGGTTGTTTATCTTCCAGAAACAAACCTTTATTCTCCCAACTCCATCCACCATTCGTTGACTTCATGATGCCAATCCTACAAACGGCTGCAGGTGTGATGCGATCCGTTAAACCCAATGGCCATTTATGATCAATATATCCCTCTTTGGTAACACTGTCATAGGGCAATGTTTCGGGATAATTTTCATTGTGATAAACGGCATATAATGTTTTTCCTGATGGATCTTTTTGATCCTGATACACAGTTTCAAACCAGACAGCTCCGTGTAATCCGGGTGCGCCTTTTATCGCATTCAAAGGCATCGTGGGTGCGATGTATGCAGATGCCGGACTTCTAAAAACCTCATCTGCATTTTTTCCTGAAGCGAATTTCAAATCATGCGCTTCACCCCATACAGGATCTTCTCCATATTTGCCGGGGAATATGCGCAGTGTATCGCCGATCCAGGCTTCTGCCATATTGCAATCCACAAAATTATTGAAGTGAAAAGTGTCTGTAACTGTCAACGTAAACTCAGGGAGTTTACTGGAGGGCGATTGGCAGGCAATGATGAACAAAAAAGGAAGGAGGCGTTTCATCTCTTTGGTTTTACTTCCTAAGTTATTTATTAATTACCACAGCGATCACTGAAATACACAGAATTATTCCGTGCATGTCAGTGCCTCCAGTGGCATTTTTATCCACTAAAATCTTTTCCCGATCAGGAATCCTAAATGTGTAATAGCATCCCCATTAGTATCATTTTGAAAAGCAGCATTCACACCTACAAATAACTGTTTTTTAAACGTGTAATTGTAAGACAGTTCTGCCATGTATCCGATATTATAAATACGTTGCGGAAAGCTATGATCATATTCTATCAATATTCTAGGTATAGGACTTGCCGGTGATGGATATCTCGCTGCATATCCGTTACTTCCTAATGAAGAGGATTCATATCTCCCATAAGGA
Source organism: Sediminibacterium sp. KACHI17 (assembly GCF_040362915.1). Taxonomy (NCBI): domain Bacteria; kingdom Pseudomonadati; phylum Bacteroidota; class Chitinophagia; order Chitinophagales; family Chitinophagaceae; genus Sediminibacterium; species Sediminibacterium longum. The sequence continues at coordinate 207,048 of NZ_AP029612.1, forward strand.
CCTGCTGCAAGCGTGAATTCATGATTTGAAGTTCTTAATGGACTGTACCTGATCAATGATCCAAGTTGGAAACCTGCTGTTGTGGTACGCACAGAACCATCCTGTTCTAAATTACCATTGATAAAAAGTAAGTACCTGTCCTGATCATCATGTATTGTTCCCTTGAAATGATATTCAAGTGATAATTTTTTCTTCAAATAATGTGTGTAAGCAGTACCAAAGCTAAGACCCTTTAAATCACCGGTACCATGCGTACTTTCTCCAATGTTGAAACGAAGAGCTCTTTTAGGGAGCGTATTTTTTTGTGCAAAACATACAACACTCATCAAACAGAGTGTCATGAATAGATAGATGGATTTCATAAAAATTGAATGATTGAAACAATAAGTTTAAAGTGGGGTTTCAATGGGTGGGTATCAGATAGACATTCAATCAATGGAAGTGCTGCATCCCACAAAAGAAAAAGCCACAGATACATTTGCCGAGGGCAAGCGCATTTGTGGCCGTATAAAAAAATCAGCTTTTAAAATAAGCCAAATAACATACCGTCTACTTTGCTAATGATCTCTCCAAAATGTTCTTCACTTTCAGCGAATTTGTTTTTATCACAATCGATCACCAGCAATTGACCTTCTTTATAACCATCGATCCATTTATTGTAATATTCATTCAGGCGTTTCAAATAATCCAGACGGATATTTTCTTCATATTCCCTCCCTCTTTTTTGAATCTGCGCAACCAAGGTAGGTACAGATGCTTTCAAGTAGATCAACAGATCCGGAGGTTGTACCATGGTTTTTAATGTTTGGAAGAATTGATAGTAGTTATCAAAATCACGTTTACTCATCAAACCCATTTCATGCAAATTGGGAGCGAAAATGTTCGCATCTTCATAAATGGTTCTGTCCTGTATTACTGTTTCAGTTCCATGATGAATATCCAAAAGCTGGTTCAGTCGACTATTCAAAAAGTAAATCTGCAGATTAAAACTCCAGCGAGGCATATCCTCGTAAAAATCCATCAGATAAGGGTTGTGATCAACATCTTCAAACTGAGGAATCCAGCGGTAGTGCTTACTTAACATCTCAGTAAGCGTTGTTTTACCCGCGCCGATATTGCCGGCAACGGCTACATGTTTTGGTTTCTTAGGTTTCGCCATAAAAATGAAAATACGAAAGTTGAGAGAATTGAAGGGAGAATTTTGGAAACGATAGACCATAGTCCATGGACCATGGTCTATGGACTAATAATCCATCCCCACTGCTGTCCGTACCAAGGTAAGGGTCTTACTGGCACTGGCTCGGGCTTTATCTGCTCCTTGTTGGATGATTTTTTTTAATAAATCGTGATTTTGCTGAATATCTGCAGCTTTGGATCTGATCGGTTGGATGAAACGAATCATATCTTCTGCCAGTTGTTTTTTCATATCCCCATAACGAATGATACAGTTACCTGCACTACTGTTATTAAAATCGTCTTCAAACTTCTGAACGGTATCCGCTGTGCTCACCAATTTCATCAGGGTAAAGAGATTTTCGATATAATCCGGTTTTACTGAGTTGGGCTCGGCCGGACCTTGGTCAGTCTTTGCTTTCATGATCTTTTTACGGATGCTTTCATCTTCATCAGCTAAATACAACGTGTTCATTTGGTTTTCACTCTTACTCATTTTTCCAACACCATCCAGACTCAAGATTTTCACCAATTCTCCGCCGTAGTTGAATGCATAAGGCAGAGGAAGTACATCACCATACCTATGATTAAATCGCTCCGCATAATTACGTGCCATTTCAAGGTGTTGTTCCTGGTCTTTTCCTACCGGTACTTTGACTGCTCGATGAATAAGGATATCCGCAGCTTGTAACACCGGATACGTTAATAAACCGGCATTTACATTGTCGGGTTGTAGTCTTACCTTCTCTTTGAAAGTGACCGTTTTTTCCAACTCTCCCTTGTAAGCCATCATGTTCAGGTAGAGATATAACTCTGCAATTTCCGGAACATCACTCTGTATGTATAATGCAACTTTATCAGGATCTAATCCACAGGCAATATTCTCTGCGATCACTCTATGTACACTATTCTTTAATTCTTTTGTATCAGGATGTGTAGTCAGACTATGCCAGTTCGCAACAAAAAAATAGCAATTGAATTCGTCTTGCATGCGCACATAATTTCGCATGGCACCAAAATAGTTTCCCAGATGCAGGAATCCGGTCGGACGGATTCCACTTAAAACAACCTCTTTATTCATGGGGCGAAGATAAGAAAGAGAAGCTACAAGCTGCAAGCTGCAGGGTGCAAGCTTTTAGGCACTTAATTAAGTGGGTTCGGTTTATCTCACCCAAAGCTTTTGGCTTGCAGCTCTGCTAAGATTGAATTTTCTATATGGTTCCCAGAAAGGATATTTGTAATACAAGACCCAAGAGAGAGCTCTTCTTCTGATTAACAAATCAAAGATCAACAAATCAAAGATTCACCCACCATATTATCCTCACCCATTGAATACCTTAAAGGCGTTGGGCCATTAAGGGGTGACTTATTGAAAAAGGAATTAGAGATCTTCACTTTCGAAGACCTATTGCATCATTTTCCACATCGGCATATTGATAAAACCAAAGTCAGTAAGATCAATATGATCAACTATCAAACCGACTTTATTCAGATAGCCGGTGTTTTACAACAGTTTGATATTGTGGGTGAGAAAAGAGCGAAGAGGTTGGTGGCATATCTGAAAGATGATACCGGAGCCGTGGAATTGACCTGGTTTCAGGGAATCAATTGGGTACAGAAAAACCTGGTGCCCGGACAAAAATACCTGGTCTTTGGGCGTACCGGTTTTTTTAATGGAAGGCCACAAATGGTGCATCCTGAGATCGAACCTTTTGTGCTGGCGAAAGCAGATGGAAAAGATTATTTGGAGCCTGTTTATCCTGCAACAGAAAAACTCAAGGCAAGAGGATTAAATGGCAGACAACTAGCCAAGTTGACCTTCCAACTTTTCTCACAGATCAAACCCACCGATATCCCTGAGAATATACCAGATGCTATTTTCAAAAAGCTACAACTGATGAATCGGTATGAGGCTTTTTCAAACCTGCATTTTCCGGTATCACAAGAAGCGTATCAGTTGGCGTTGCGGCGATTGAAATTTGAGGAGTTCTTTATTGCTCAGATTCGTTTAAATCTGGTTCGGTTGCAAAGACACCATAGTAGTAAAGGAGTGGTGTTTGAAAAAGTGGGGGATCTCTTCAATGACTTTTACAATCATCACCTGCCGTTTGAATTAACGGGTGCCCAAAAAAGAGTGATTCGGGAAATCAGAACTGACACTGGCAGAGGGCATCAAATGAATCGGTTGTTACAGGGTGATGTAGGCAGCGGCAAGACCATTGTAGCGCTCTTAAGTATGTTATTGGCAGCTGATAATGGGTATCAAAGTTGTATGATGGCGCCAACAGAAATATTGGCACAACAGCATTACAATGGATTGAAACAATTACTCAAGGATATGCCGGTTGAGATCGCATTACTAACCGGAAGTATCAAAGGGAAGGAAAGAAAGCGAATATTGAATGGATTGTTGGATGATAGTATCCATTTTGTAGTAGGTACCCATGCGGTAATTGAAGATGTGGTTCAGTTTAAAAATCTTGGATTGGTTATTGTAGATGAACAACATCGTTTCGGGGTAGCTCAGCGGGCGAGATTATGGGAGAAAGCAGCGGTACCACCCCATGTACTGGTGATGACAGCCACACCGATCCCAAGAACATTGGCGATGACCGCTTATGGTGATCTGGATTATAGTGTAATGGATGAATTACCACCGGGCAGACAACCTATTACCACAGTTCATCGTAATGAAATGGCGAGGGCCAGTGTGATGGAATTTGTGCGTACTGAGATCAATAAAGGAAGACAGGCATATTTTATCTATCCCTTGATCGAGGAAAGTGAGAAGCTGAGTTATGAAGACCTGATGCAAGGTTATGAGCAAGTGAAAAGTTTTTTTCCTGAGCCCACTTACCGAATCAGTATGGTTCATGGAAGACAATCTGCGGAAGAAAAGGAGACCAATATGCAACGCTTTGTTCAACATGATACACATATCATGGTGAGCACAACAGTGATCGAAGTTGGTGTGAATGTTCCCAATGCTACTGTAATGGTGATCGAAAGCTCTGAAAAATTTGGATTATCACAGTTGCATCAGTTGCGTGGAAGGGTAGGAAGAGGAAGCGAAAAAAGTTTTTGCATTTTATTAACGGGGTCTAAAGTAAGCAAAGATGCCAAAGAGCGGATCAATACCATGTGCGCTACCAATGATGGTTTCAAGATCGCGGAGAAAGACTTGGAATTACGAGGTCCGGGTGATATTGAGGGTACCCGGCAGAGTGGAGAACTGAACTTTAAAGTGGCCAGTATTGTTAACGATAAAGATCTGCTAGAACTTGCTAAAACTACTGCTGAGCAATGCTGTGAAGAGGACCCGACACTGGATATGGCAAAGAATTTGCTATTAAAAAAATACCTAAGGTCACAGAAAGGTAAAAATGCCTGGAGTCGCATATCCTAATGACAACTTTAACAGCGACGGAAACGTATATTATAGTAACTTATTAAAAATTTAACGGCTTGGCAGCACTGAAGAAAATAATAGGATTGGTTTTGATACTGATGACAGGATTCCAGGTGATGGCTCAGAACTATTTGGAATTTGTGGAGAATAAGGGACAGTGGGATAAAAAGATCCTCTATCTTACCAATACAGGTATCGGTTCTGTAGCCTTACAATCAGATGGATATCGTGTTTTAGTGCACAATGAACAAGATCTTCAAAAGATCAATCCGCATCCTCATCCGGGAGTTCACCAACATAAAACGGAAGCCACTAAGCAAACAGCAGCCATTGATCCTTCTCGCGGTGGAGAAGGAGGTAGCGGTGCAGATGAGAACCTGATACTGAGATCACATGCGTATCAGGTACGTTTCTTGAATGCCAATCCCAATCCACAGATCGTTCCAGATAAAGCATTACCCACTTACAATAATTATTTTTTAGGAAATGATTCAAGCAAATGGGCGACGAATGTCAAAATCTATCAGGGTATCACTTTTAAAAATGTGTATCCGAACATTGATATTCGATACTACACTGCCGACGGAAAATTAAAGTATGATGTGATCGTGCACCCAGGTGGTGATATCAATAATGTTGCACTTTACTTTGATGGAGTAGATGGATTAAAGATCAAAGAAGGCAAGCTGAGTATCAAAACTTCTGTTGTAGAAGTACAGGAAGAATCACCTTATACGTATCAATTACTTCGAAATACAAAAAATGAGATCCCCTGTAATTTTGAAGTGCGCGGAAATATCGTTCGCTTCAAATTGAATGGTGCTTATAATAAAGATGCGATGTTGGTCGTAGATCCATCGATCGTCTTCTATGGATACACAGGAAGTACTGCTGATAACTGGGGTTTTACAGCTACCTATGATGGTCAGGGAAATTTTTATGGAGGAGGGATCGTATTTCGGTCCGGACAATTCCCTGCCAATAATGGAGCTTTTCAAACAACTTTTCAGGGTGGTGTTACAGAAGGACAGATTTCAGGAACAGATATCGTGATCATAAAATTTGATCCAAGCGGCGCTAACCGGATATATGGTACGTATTTAGGAGGAGCAGGAAATGAACAGCCGCATAGTCTGGTTGCAGATGCATCGGGTAATTTATTCATTGCCGGTAGAACTTCATCCGGAGCAACATATCCGGTTCGTGGTCCTGGTTCATATGGTCCGGGTGGCGGACTGTTTGATATCATCATTTCGAAATTAAGCGCCAATGGTAGTACATTACTCAACTCTGTTCGAATAGGAGGATCGGGTAATGACGGTGTGAATGTGAGAGCGAATTATATCCTTCCGCAATCTGCAGAAACTACACGAAGAAATTATGGAGATGATGCCCGCAGTGAGATCATCTTAGATGCCGGTGGTAACCCCATTCTTGCATCTGTTACACAATCCATAGACTTTCCGGTGACTGCCGGTGTTTTTCAATCAACAGCAGGAGCTGCCTCTAATAATCGTTTTCAGGATGGCGTGGTCATGAAACTGACACCCAACCTCGATAGGATGTTATTCAGCAGCTATTTAGGAGGCAATGGTGATGACGCAGCTTTTGTTGTGGCAACGCATCCGCAAAATGGAAATATCTATGTTGCAGGAGCTACTGCTAGTACTGATTTTCCCGGTAATAAAACAGGTGTTCTTTTTGGAACCAATCAGGGAAATGTTGATGGCTTTGTGAGCCAGATCAGTCCCGATGGTACACAAATCATTCGAACCAGTTACTTTGGTACGAATGGAGTGGATGTGATTTATGGAATACAATTTGATCGTTTTGGATTTCCATACATCATGGGAACTACTACTGTTGCCTGGCCTGTGATCAATGCTCCGGTAAATGCAAATGGGAGTCAGGTAACAGGAAAACAATTCATTTCGAAATTAAGACCTGATCTTTCAGCTTTTATTTACTCAACAAATTTTGGTACCACTACGGGTAATACACCCAATATTTCTCCGACTGCTTTTTTGGTCGATCGATGTCAGAATGTGTATGTATCAGGATGGGGTGGAACCATCGCAGATGGATTTCCTAGCTCCGGAACAAGAGGATTGATTACAACCGGCGATCAATTGAAAAATGGAACTGATGGTGCAGATCTTTATTTCTATGTTTTAGAAAGAGATGCTACCAATATTTTATTCGCTTCATTCTTTGGTGCAACAACAGGTGCCGGAGGTGAACCCTTCGGAGACCATGTTGATGGAGGCACCAGTCGATTTGATGCCAATGGAACGATCTATCAATCGATCTGTTCCTGTAAGGGTAATTCGAGTGCTCCACCTGCTGGATATTTGAGAGGTACTGCAGGTGTTTGGTCTCCTACCAATCCTACCAATCCTGCCAGCGTGGGCGGCAGTTGTAATCTGATGGCAATAAAAATTGCCTTTAATCTTGCAGGTGTAGGTGCTGGTTTGAGCGCATCCATCAACGGAGTAAGAGATACTGCAGGTTGTGTTCCCATGACGGTTCAGTTCACCGATACATTGGCACAGGGTACTGCTTACTATTGGAACTTTAATGATGGTTCACCTGAAGTAAGAACTACAACACCAACCATCTCTCATACTTTTAATAATATTGGTATCTATCGTGTTCGTTTGGTTTCCGTTGATTCTACTACCTGTAACCAAACTGATACAGCTTATATTACTTTACGCGTGAGAGGCGATCAGGCAACATTGGCTTTCACTTCTACTAAATTACCACCTTGTGAATCGTTAGCCTTTCAATTCAACAATACATCTATTGCGCCTGCGGGAAAACCATTCACCAATCAGAGTTTCCGATGGGATTTTGGGGATGGAAATACACGAATAGCGGGCCCGGGAATTGTGACACATACTTATGCAGCAGGAGGAACTTATGATGTGAAGTTGGTATTACTGGATACAAATTATTGTAATCATCCGGATAGTTTGGTACAACAAATTAGAATTGCACCGAATGTAGATGCTCGTTTTGTAACACCTGCAGTGGGTTGTGCACCTTATAATGCAGTATTCAATAACACATCTTTGGCCGGACAACAATTTCAATGGGATTTCGGTGATGGTGGTACTTCAACAGCTACCAATCCAACACATCTCTATGCCAATCCGGGAACGTATACCGTTCGTTTGATCGCGATCGATAATGCGACCTGTAATATCAGTGATACCGCATTTCAAACCATTACTGTGAGTGGAAGTCCGACCGCAGCATTCACGTACTCTCCAAATCCGACAGAGCCAAATACAGCGATCAGTTTTACCAATAATTCTATCAGAGCTACTTCTTTCAAGTGGTTATTTGGAGATGGCGATAGTACAGTTGGAAATAATATTGATGCACCTGTGAGACATCTCTACAATCAAACAGGAACCTATAATGCTTGTTTGATCGCGTTCAATGCAGCAGGCTGTAGCGATACTACCTGTCAGTCGATCAGTGTAACGATCAATGTAGCCGCAAATGTACCCAATGCGTTTTCACCAAATGGAGATGGCAACAATGATCGAATATTTGTACGCGGATTCGGAATCGGAAAAATGACCTGGCGTATTTATAACAGATGGGGTGTGCAGGTATATATCAGCAACAATCCGGCCGAAGGGTGGGATGGAACTTACAAAGGAAAATTACAACCACAGGAAGTATATCATTATACATTACAAATCGAGTTCACGAATGGTGATAAACTTTCAAAGAAGGGAGATATTACTTTACTTAGATAAAAGCGCGTATGAGAAGTAGTGTACAGGTTTTTTTGGTCGGTTTTGCGTTTTGTCTGCTTGCTGTGAATGCAAGTGGTCAGGGCTTGAATTTTTCTCAATATTTCAATACACCAATGCTGGTGAATCCTGCGAATACCGGGTTCAATCCAGATTTTGATTATAGGATCGGAGGTAATTATCGTAATCAGTGGGCAAGCGTTGGCAATCCTTTTCGAACCATGAGTTTGTGGGGCGATACCAAATTATTCGGTAACCGATTTGAAAATGGCTGGATGGGTGTGGGGGCTTCTTTGTACAGTGACAGAGCAGGTAGTGGCAATCTTGTATCTACAAATGGTTATGCCAGCATAGCCTATCATCAAATGTTAGGATACAATAGTTTATTGAGCGGAGGTTTCTCAGTTGGATTCATCAATAAGCGCATTGATATTAGCAAGCTTAATTTTGATAACCAGTGGAATGGACAATTCTTTGATATCAATGTTCCTTCCAATGAGCCTTTTGCTTTTACACAAACCACATATGCAGATCTACAGGTGGGAATGAACTATGCATATTTCGCATCCGATAATTTTTATTTCAACTTAGGCGTGAGTGCACAGCATGTAAATCGTCCACGGGAAAGTTTTTTTTCACCTACAGCAGTGGATGCCAGATTGAATAGACGTTATACCGGCTTTGTGAATGCCAGTATCAAATTTGAGGATCTGTGGATCGTCAACCCCAATATTTATGTCAGCAAAATGGGGAATGCCTGGGAAACCGTAGTAGGCTTTAATGCAAATCGTAACCTTATTGGTGACGGCGAGCAACAAATGATTTTAGGCTTGTATTACAGACACAAAGATGCGGTTATTCCAATGGTGGGGTATCAGGTAAACGATACAAGATTTACATTCAACTACGATGCTACAATCTCTAATTTAGGTAGTATCAATGGAGCACGTGGTGCTTATGAAATATCCATCATCAAAAGCGGCATTTTCTCCAATAGCAGTAATGCAGTGAAATGTCCTACGGTGAGATTTTAGTGAATTGTGAATTGTGAGTAGTGAGTCAAGAATATACTCACTACTCACTATTCATTAATCTTCCTCTCTCTCGATCGAATAGTCTTCTTTGTCTAAGTATTTGCTATACTTTTTATTCACCTCAGCTGATTGTTCTTTTCCATTGATGAACATTTTTTTGTTCTTGATCTGGATCTTGTAAGATTTATCCTTGTCGATCAATCCGTCTTTATCCAGTTCATCTACAAACGCTTTTAGTTCTGCAATTTGCTTTTTAGCTTCGCGGATACCTTCTTTAGCCTCTGCCATTCCTTTCTCTACTTCTTTTCTGATGCCTTCAACATCAATATTGTGTTTGATCTTTTCACTCTTTAGTTCTTCTTTCACTTTGACCATCTCTTTTTCAACCTCTTTATGAATATCTTTAAAATCGATCTCACGTAAAGCAGCTTGTACTTCTTTCATAGCGCTTTCAATTTCACGTTTGATTCCTTCTACATCGATCTTTTTCATTTCCTCCATCGCTTTCTTCATGTCCTTTTCCATTTTGCTGAAATCCATTTTCAGTTCACGGTCCAGTTCAAGTGTGGCTTTATCAAGATCTTTCAAAGCTTTGTCCAGATCACCCACTTTGTATTCTCTGTCGTTATCTGAGTATACTTTGAATTTCTTTTTGCTTTTAGTGGTATCCTCATTTTCATATGTGAAGGAAAAGGGTTTGGGCGGATTCACTGATTCGCCGGCTGCTTTCCAGGCACTAAAACCAATGACTGATAATGCTAATACGGCTGCGCCGATCCATCTGCTGTTGATAAACGTTTTCATGCTGTTTGTTTTATTATTGAACGAATGATTTCGTAGTAAATATACGAGTGAATTCGTAAATAAGAAATATTTCGTGGATATTGATTCTTTTTTAACAATTGTCCATCAGATATGCGCAAGTTTTGGGGTCAGCTGAACCATAAAGTTTTATATTGCAAACTCCAAATATGAACCGATGAAATACTTGCCGCTCGATCCCAATCTATTCATAATCAATCGTAAGCGTTTTACCAAAGCCATGCAGCCCAACAGCATTGCCATTTTTGTTAGCAATGATGAATGGCCTATGAATGGGGATGCCTTACACAAGTTCAAACAGAATAGCAATTTGTATTGGTTGAGCGGTATCACCCAGGAAGATTCCATGGTAATTCTTTTTCCTGACTGTCCCGATCCGAAGTATAAAGAAGTATTGGTACTTGTGCGTCCAAATGAATTGAAAGAAAAATGGGATGGAAAAAGACTACGCAGAAACGAGGCAACAGCGATATCCGGAATAGAAACCATCGTTTGGCTCGATACACTGGATGCTTTTTTGCAAACATGGGTACATTTAGCCGATAATATCTACCTCGATACCAATGAAAATGATCGTAAAGCATCGCTGATCAGAAGCAGGGATTATCGTTTTGTTGATGAAATGAAAGAACGTTATCCATTACATCAATACCATCGCGCTGCCAAGATCATGAAATCACTTCGGGCAATCAAGACCAAAGAAGAAGTGGCAGTGATACAACAGGCCATCAATATTACCGATAATACTTTCCGCAGATTATTAGGATTTATTAAACCCGGCGTTTTTGAATACGAGATCGAAGCAGAGATCTTTCACAGTTTTTATAGTCAACGCGCTACCGGGACTGCCTACGGAAGCATTATTGCAAGTGGCGACAGAGCCAGAACCCTTCATTATGTTTCCAACAATCAGGAATGTAAAGATGGAGAAATGGTATTGATGGATTTTGGAGCAGAGTACGGCGGTTATTGCGCTGATCTTACCAGAACAGTCCCTGTTAACGGTAAATTCACACGCAGACAAAAAACTGTTTATAATGCTTGTCTACATTTACACAACTATGCGAAGAGCATTTTAAAGCCAGGCATTTCTATTGTTGACTATACCGAAAAAGTAGGAGAGGAAGCAACACAACAATTTTTAAAAATCGGATTGTTGCGAAAGTCTCAAGTAAAGAATGAAGACCCGGAGAATAGGGCATATCGCAAATATCTTTACCATGGCATATCCCATCATCTGGGGATTGATGTACATGATCTTGGAACAAGAACAGAGCCCATTCAAGCAGGAATGGTCTTTACGGTAGAACCCGGTATTTATATTGAAGAAGAACAAATGGGTGTCCGTATCGAAAATAATTTCTGGATCACTAAAAATGGAAATATAGACCTCATGAAAAACATTCCCATCACAGTGGAAGACATCGAGGCGTTGATGAAGAAAAATAAATAAGTAGTCAATAGACCATGGTCCATGGACCATGGTCTATTGACCTTAAAAATATTACATGAAACAAATCCCCAATCTCTTTACCCTTCTGAATTTGTTGTGTGGTTGTATTGCTATTGTGATGGTGATGCAAACAGGATTGACCATGGCTTATTCATCAAATGGAGAAACAATTGTAGAAATACCGGAACAAATGCAATGGGCAAGTGTACTACTTGCCGGTGCTGCGATTATCGATTTTTGTGACGGCTTTTTTGCGCGATTATTGAAAGTGCCCTCAGACATGGGAAAACAACTGGATTCTTTGGCGGATCTGGTAAGTTTTGGTGTGGTTCCGGGGTTGATTGCCTGGCAGTTCCTCCGATTGTCTGTAGCTCAGGATGCCGACGGATTGGACGCCTCCATCGGATGGTTATTACCGGCATTCATTTTACCATGTGCAGGCGCATTCAGACTCGCAAGATTCAATATTGATACTACTCAGCACTACGGGTTCAAAGGGGTGCCAATACCCGCGGCAGGCTTGTTGCTGGCTTCTTTTCCGTTGATATATTGGAATACGCAAGAGACATGGGTGATCTCATTATTACTCAATAAATGGGTTTGGTATGGCATCATCTTATTGGTCAGTTACCTGATGGTATCTACATTACCCATGATGGCGCTAAAATTCACGCACCTGACATTTCGGAAATTGTTCCCTTTCCTGCTGATGGCCGTCATTGCAGTGATTACTGCTTTCTTATGGGGATGGTTATCAGTTCCTGTCACTTTTATTGCTTATGTAGTTCTATCTTTGCTCCTTAAACAAAAAGAATCATGACCTATAACGTGCAGATCAAAGTAATGCCATTAAAAGACCTTCTCGATCCTCAAGGGAAAGCAGTATTGGGCGGACTCCAAAACCTTGGTTTAGGGGCTGTGAGTGATGTTAGAGTTGGTAAACACATTACACTGCAGATCGAAGCGGCTTCTGAAGCAGAAGCCAAACAAATAGCTGAAGACGCATCCAAAAAACTACTTGCCAATCCGGTGATGGAGTTTTATGAGATTGAAATGATAAATTAATTATCTCAGATCGCAGATGTCAGATGTAAGGAAGAAAGTAATTTGAGTGCTTATATCATTTACTAGATCTGACATCTGATATCTACCATCTGACATTACATGCTGTATCTTGTTCCCACACCCATCGGTAACCTAAAAGATGTAACACTCCGTTCTTTGGAAGTTTTACAGCAAGTCGATGTGATCTTATGTGAGGACACACGCACTTCATCCAAATTCCTGAATCATTACCAGATACAGAAACCACTTTCTCCTTATCACCAGCATAATGAACATAAAGTAGTTGCACATCTTACCGATCAGATGAAAGCAGGGAAAACCTTTGCATTGATCACAGATGCAGGTACACCGGGAATCTCTGATCCCGCTTTTTTATTGGTAAGGGCTTGTATTCAAGAAGGTATCAAAGTAGAATGCTTGCCGGGAACTACAGCTTTTGTTCCTGCATTGGTCAATAGTGGCATACCTTCCAACCGTTTCGTATTTGAAGGCTTTTTGCCAATCAAAAAAGGAAGACAAACGCTTTTTAAACAACTAGCTACAGAAGAGCGAACAATGGTATTCTATGAAAGTCCAATGCGGCTGGTAAAAACGTTGGATGAAATGGCAGGCTACTTTGGTGCTGAAAGATATTGCAGCGTGAGTAGGGAGCTTACCAAAATGTTTGAAGAAAATTATCGGGGTACTTTACAGCAAGTCGCTGATTATTTTAGATCGAAGTCTGTAAAAGGAGAGATCGTGATCGTGGTTGCAGGCGCTTCCTGATCAAGGGCTCATTTTGTTTGATCCTGTATCCCCTTTTATTTTAATAAATCTCATCGCTGTGTTCAATTCAACCATAAAATAGCGCCACAGCTCACTTTTTTTTCTGAAATTAGCCACTCATAAACGATTAGCACGACATGAAACAATCACTCTTGAAAATTTTCTTCCTGTCAACTGTCATCTGTCTTGTATCAACCGATACGATTGCACAATCTGACCGTTGGCAACAAAAGATCAAATACCAGATCAATGTGAACATGGATGTAAATACCAACCGTTTTACAGGGGTCGAAAAAATTGATTATTGGAATAATTCTCCGGATACGTTAACAAGGATCTTCTTTCACCTGTACTGGAATGCCTTTCAACCGAATAGCAGTATGGATGTTCGTAGTCGTGAACTCGGAAAAACAGTGTTACGTGAGCCATCCAGGGGAAGTGATGGATTAGACTGGGATGCAAGAGTAAAAGACAGGATCAGCAAACTGAATCCTGAACAAATCGGATTTCAGCGAGTGGCTTCTGTTAAGATCAATGGTGTAGCACAGGAACTCAAAGAACATGAAACCATTTTAGAAGTTGTATTGGCAAAGCCAATCATGCCCAAATCAAAGATCCAGATGGATGTACAATTTGAAGCACAAGTGCCATTGCAGATCCGTAGAAGTGGAAGAGACAATGCAGAAGGAGTTCGCTATAGCATGAGTCAGTGGTATCCTAAATTGGTTGAGTATGATTATCAGGGATGGAATGCCAATCCTTATATCGCTCGCGAATTTTATGGCGTATGGGGAGATTTTGATGTGAATATCACCATCGATAAAAACTATTTTGTTACAGCGGGTGGTGATCTGATCAACGGAAATGAAATTGGTCGTGGTTATGAAACTCCCGGTAGTAAGCCTGTTGCTCCTACACAAAATACCATTACTTGGAAATGGCAGGCGTATAACGTACATGATTTCATGTGGGCTGCTGACCCTAAATATAAAATGATCACAAAAGCAACTGCCAATGGACCATTATTGCGTGTGGTATATAAAGGTACTGACTCGGCAGCTGAAGTGAATGACGCTCGCTGGCAACGTGTGTTAGATACAGCTGTAGTGGCATATCCGATCATTGCCAGAACATTTGGACCTTATCCTTATAAGACCTACACATTTGTACAGGGAGGAGATGGCGGTATGGAATATCCTATGGCAACATTGATGAAAAATGCAAGCATCGGTACTGCCATACATGAGTGGATGCACAGCTGGTATCAAATGATGATGGGTTCCAATGAAGCATTGTATCCTTGGATGGATGAAGGATTCACAGATTATGCAACATCTAGAGTTATGGCTGAAATGCGTGGTAGTAAAGGATTTGCAGCTGAAGGATCTTATCGCAGTTATTTCAATTTGGCAAGAAGTGGTTTTGAAGAACCGGCAAGTACACATGCAGACCACTACAATACCAATTTTGCATATGGTGCAGCATCATATAGCAAGGGCGCTGTATTCATGGAACAACTAGGATACATTGTTGGTGCTAAAGTGCGTGATCAGATCTTATTGGATTATTATTATCAGTGGCGCTTTAAACATCCTAATCCCAATGATTTTATTCGTGTGGCAGAAAAAAGAAGTGGGATGGAGTTGGATTGGTATAAAGAGTATTTTATCAACTCAACAAAAACAATTGATTATGCAGTAGGTGATATCAATGTTGTAGATGGAAAAGCAACATTGGCCGTAAAACGTGTTGGTAAAATGCCAATGCCATTAGATGTTCTGATTACGTATAAAGATGGTAAACAGGAAATGCATAATATACCACTCGATCTGATGTATGGAACAAAGCCTGCGGAAGATGCAACAGAACGCATCGTAGAAAAGCCATGGCGCTGGACTCATCCAGAATACAAATTCACGATCAGCAGAGGAATACAAGATATCAAATCCATAGAGATCGATCCATCGATGCGAATGGCGGATATCAATCGAAACAACAATAAATTGGTAATACCAGATTAATCGAAATTACAGAAAGCATCCTTCGGGATGCTTTTTTAATATTCCATCTTCCGAAGGCTAGGTGCTTTGAACCATGTTGTAGCAACAACCAGTAGGGTCATACATCCACCAAAAACCACTGAAGGAATCACACCCAATAATTTCGCCGCCACACCACTTTCAAATTGCCCTAATTCATTACTGCTGTTGATGAACATAGAGTTCACGCTCATCACTCTTCCTCTCATCTGGTCAGGAGTTTTCAACTGAACGATGGTGCCTCGTATGATCATACTGATGCCATCCAGCATCCCGCTTAACATCAATACAGCAAACGATAACCAGAATAATCTTGAAAAAGCAAAAATGATGATGCAAACCCCAAAGCCAGCTACAGCAAGTAATAGTTTTTTGCCTTGTTGTCTTTTTAATGGGAATGCTGTCAGCAAAATGACAATGAGTATGGAACCGATATCTGATGCGGCATTTAACCATCCAAATCCGATAGGTCCTGTTTTGAGAATGTCTTTCGCAAAAACCGGAATCATTGCAACAGCACCGCCAAATAAAACAGCAAATAGGTCAAGGCTTAATGCGCCTAGTAATTCTTTTGTTTTAAAAACAAAACTCAACCCTTCCTTCACACTTTCCATTGTTTTTTTCTCACCCTTTTCATTGAGTGATGGTTTGGGCTTGATCTGAAACATGAACATAAATCCGATGAATACAAGGGTCGATATCACAGCAAGCGAACCGGTATTTCCGATCAAAGCAATTAGAAATCCTACGGTAGCATGTCCTGTAACCGAGGCCGATAACCAAATACCTTGGTTCCAGGTAGTGGCATTTTGTAATAGATCCCTCGGTACAATCGATGCTACCATCGTACCAAAAGTAGGTCCGGTGAATGCACGTATGATACCTGTAAAAAATATGATGATATAAATTGAAAAAGCGATCCAGTGTTTACTCAACTGCTCTGTTGTGTAGGAGGTTGATAATAGTAAAAGAAATAAAGCACAAACCAGATAAAGGGTGACTCCTCTGAGTAGGAGTTTTCTTTTTTCACTGATATCGATGATATGCCCCGCATATAAAGAAAGTGATACAGCGGGAATCACTTCTGAAAGACCGATCAATCCAATGGCAAAGGGGTCATTCGTGAGTTCATAGATCCACCAACCAACCAATGTTCCCATCATTCGCAATCCCATGATAAAGAGAAACCTGCCCATCATGAGATTCCTGTACTCACGAATTCGCATGGCCGCGAATGGATCATATGCTGGTTTGTCCATGTAATGCTTTTATACGTTCTCAGGGTAAACTGAAATAATGTTGTCCGCCTTCATAGTCTTTCTCCAGTGCATCTAAAACAATATCCAAATGTTTCTCATTGCCTAAAAAATCTGCATTACTCGCATCAATGAAAATGGTTTTGATATTGTGTTGTTTGATATAACTGGTATACGTTTCTTGAATATTGAACAAATACTCATCAGGAATAGATTGTTCATACTCGCGATTTCTTTTCCTGATATTCTGCTGTAATTTATTGACAGGTGCATGAAGATAAATGAGTATATCCGGAAACACCAACTGTTGATGAATGATGTCAAATAGCTTTTGATATAACCTGAACTCTTCTTCGGGTAAATTCACTTTGGCAAACAACAAACATTTGGTGAAGAGATAGTCGGAGACTGTAACATGTTGAAACATATCCTTGGTCTGCAAAAGATCTTTCAACTGTTTATAACGCTCAGCCATAAAAAACAATTCCAATGGGAAAGCGTATTGTTGAGGGTTATCATAAAACTTCGGAAGAAAGGGGTTATCCGCAAATTCTTCAAGGATCAGTCTCGCATTTAGTTTTTTCGACAACAAATGAGCCAAAGTGGTTTTGCCTGCGCCAATATTTCCTTCTACTGTAATGTATTGATACTTCATGTCCTATAAGCAATAGCGCCCAAAATTAACCGTGCTACAGTAGTGATCACTTATTTTTTTTGCACATTTAAGGTGTCCGGACAAGTTTGCAGTAATTCAAGGATCGATTTCTTTTCGGTAGGATGTATCAACTCAGGAGCGATTTCTGCCAAAGGCAATAATGCAAATCTGCGTAAAGGGAGAGCGGGATGCGGGATGGTCAAAATTGGTGAATGCTGTATCAGGTCATTGATCAATAAAATATCCAAATCAATGATGCGCGGTCCCATTTTAACGGTTCTGATACGTCCCATGGTACTTTCGATATCCAGCAGTGTCTGCATCAGCACATCAGGAGACAGGCTGGTTGTTATTTGAAGTGCCTGATTCAAAAAGGCGGGTTGATCTGTCTTACCCCAGGCTTCCGTTTCATAGATCGAGGAACGGGCAACGATCTTTCCGCAGTTCTGTTGAATCAATTCAGCCGCTTGCTGCAGATTATTCAATCGGTTTCCCATATTACCGCCTGTCAGCAAATACGCTGTATTCATAAATTGGAGATATTTACAGCTCCAAATATCTTTAAATTCACAAAGTCGCACAGGATTATTTCGGTAAAATGATAGGTGTATCTGTGGACAGTGATTAAACAACGGAATTATGCGTAATTTTTTTAAAATATTCTTTGCATCATTACTGGCATTGATCGTTTTTACAGTAATTGGGATTTTTTTATTGATCGGGTTTATCTCTAGTGCTGCCTCACCTGAAGTACCAGTTGTTGGCTCAAAAGCAGTGTTGGTATTGGATCTTTCTGTGAATTTCAAAGAACAGGCTCAGGAAAATCCATTCGGGTCTTTTATTTCCAATGCAGAATCTGAAGTTCCTTCATTGTTTGATGTTGTAAGATTATTGGAAGAAGCCAAGTCGGATTCATCCGTGAAAGGTTTATACATTTTAGCAGCCGATAATGCCAATGGATTTTCTTCCAGCGAAGAAATACGTAAAGCGGTATTGGATTTCAAAAAGTCAGGAAAGTTTGTTCTCGCATACGGAGAAACCATGACACAGAAAGCCTATTATGTGGCCAATGCTGCGGAAAGAGTATATGTACACCCGCAAGGCGGACTCGAGTGGTCAGGTTTTTCGTCTAATCTATTTTTTCTGAAAGGCATGTTGGATAAGTTGCAAATTGAACCACAAATATTCTATGCAGGTAAATTCAAAAGTGCAACTGAGCCTCTTCGAGAAACTAAAATGACAGAAGCCAATCGTTTACAAACTGCAGTATGGCTGGGAGATCTGTATGCTTCATTCTTACGTTCAACTACAACATCCAGAAATATTGACTCTGCTACCTTACATGAATTGGCCATCAATGGAAAAATTCAGACAGCAGCAGATGCATTGCAATACAAACTGGTAGATGGATTAAAATATGATGACGAAGTAAAAGGTGAGATGCTGAAATGGTTAAAAAAAGATCCCAAATCGTCTATCAATTTTGTGACCATTAATGAATATGCACAAGCAACCTCATTGGGCAACTATACTAGTGGAGGAAAGATAGCAGTGATCTTTGCACAAGGAGATATTGTCAGTGGCGAAGGTGATGAGGAGCAAGTGGGTAGTGATGTCTTTAAAAATGTATTGCGTAAAGCAAGATTGGATAAAGACGTAAAAGCCATTGTACTTCGTGTGAACTCACCAGGCGGTAGTGCGTTGGCCAGTGATGTGATATGGCGTGAAATATCATTGGCTAAAAAAGTAAAACCCGTAGTAGTAAGTATGGGTGATGTGGCAGCATCAGGTGGTTATTATATTGCATGTAATGCTGATGCTGTATTTGCCAATGAAACAACAATCACCGGTTCTATTGGCGTATTTAGTATTGTTCCCAATTTTGAATCTTTCCTGAAAAATAAACTGGGTATTACTACAGATCGCGTACGCACAGCTCCCTTTGCTGATATGGGAGCGGGTGATCGTCCACTCACCGAAGCAGAAAAAAGATTTTTTCAATCCGCTACCGATTCTATCTACACCACCTTTAAAACAAGGGTTTCAGAAGGTCGTGAAAGAAGTATGGAATATGTAGACAGTATAGCACAAGGCCGGGTATGGACCGGTACACGGGCTTTACAAATCGGTTTGGTAGACAAAATAGGAACATTGCAAGATGCGGTTGACCATGCCGCAGCGCTGGCTAAACTGGATGATTATCGGGTCAGAGAATATCCGGAGAAAAAAGATCTGTTTCAACAGATCATGGGGGGCTATAAAAAATCGATCAGGTCTTCTCTGATCAGTGAAGAAATTGGGCTGGAACAATGGAACTTCCTGAAACAGTTGAAACAAGTAAAACAAATGGTAGGAGAGCCCCAAACAAGAATGCCTTATTTCTTAACGGTTCACTAAAGGGAAAAGTCTTTCATCAAAAGAAAAATCACTCACTTCTTTCATGCGTATTTTATTGAAATCTTTGTGTAAAGGATTCAATAGAAAATTAGATTCTTGCGGAATGATCACTGATGGGCATTCGATTACCAATGCTTTTTTTTCCTGAAGAATTTCACTGCCCATCCATTGGGTATAACCAATATCTTGGTGCCAGTTCTTTTTCAGATTCTTTGTGTTGATCTGATATTTGATGGCAGTATCAGGAATGGTTAATTGAATCAATCTGAATGGCTGAAGTGCTTCAAAGCTTCCTGCGTTCACTAATATCTCCAACAAAGACAGAGAAATGGTACCACTGGTATACAATACGTTCGTGCCGATAGCATTCCATCGTCCGCCATGTAACTTAGCACCGGTGCCAGTTAGATCATCGGCAAATAGGTAATGAGCAAAACGATAAACGATCATGCGTAAATACCTTGCTGGATACGAGCCAATTGATGAATGGTTTCTTGAATACCACGTGCAGAAGACAGCGAATGAAAATTCAGTACCTGCCCCATAACGGTTTTATCTTTTTTCAGCCATTGATAAAAACTATCCGAAGAAGTAAAAGTGGCAAGGCCAATATCAATTAGTTCTTGTAATTGAAGAATACGATCTGTGTAAATACCTTCAAAAGAACTATTGTTTTTTGCATACCGCTGTAAAGTGCGTTCCGATAAGTGTAAAATACCTGCCCATTCAGTTTGGGTGAAAGGAACCTTATCTGCAATTTTTTTGAATTTGCGATAAGTGAACTCAGCAACCTGGGGTAATCCTTGTTTGGGTACAGGAATATAGGGCATGGCAAATTCTTCCACCACGCGGTTAGGTGTACCGATCGGGTTAATTTTTTTAGCTTTTGCCATTTGGTAACATTTGTCTTACAAATATACGACATTTGTCTTTTAGATGATCTTCTCGGCTCTTTTTTTGGATTCCTCTAGAAAAGGATAGATTTGTGGTCAATAGTCGGATATGTCAGCTAAATACAGTCAGTTCAAAGCCATGTTTGCCATTACACGGGCTAGCCTGAAAGCGGTCTTCAGGAGTCCGTCGGCCGTTATCTTCAGTATTGCATTCCCTTTGATATTCATTCTTGTATTTGGATTTGTAGGAGGCGGGGGAAAGGTCTCGCTGAGTATTGCTTTCGCGCAGAATACCGATACACTCAACCCGATTTATCCTTCATTGAAAAAGATATCCGGTATCCGTATCATTGAAAAATCAGCGCAGGAATTAAAGGAAGATCTTGAAAAAGGCAGGCTTACTGCGATCGTCAATATACAGAAATCGGGTTTGGAAAATCCGCCCTACACCATACAACTGTCCAGTTCAGAAGCGGTCAATCCTCAGAATCTACAAGTGCTTCGCTCCATATTGAATGCGGTGATCGCTGGTATCAATCAACAAACTTTTTCCAACACGCCTACCATTGCAATGGTCAATAGTGAAGTAGAAAAGATCCCGGGTAGGGTGTATCGCACCATTGATTTTATTTTACCCGGACAATTGGGATTTTCATTGTTGAGTGCCGGTGTATTTGGGGTAGCATTTCTCTTCTTCAATTTGCGTCAACAGTTGGTTTTGAAGCGCTTTTACGCCACGCCGATCAGAAGACCCTATATAGTGTTAGGAGAGGCTTTGAGCAGGGTCATCTTTCAAATGATGACTGCTGTGATCATTATCGGGGTCGGACATTTTGCTTTTAAATTCACGCTCGTCAATGGAATGGAAACCTTTTTGACGATCATGTTACTGAGTTTTATTGCTCTTATCCTGTTCATGGGATTTGGCTTTATTGTGAGCAGCTTGGCTAAGAATGAAAGTAGTATTCCACCATTTGCCAACCTGATCACGCTTCCCCAGTTCTTGTTGGCCGGTACATTTTTCTCTATCGATGCGTTCCCTTCCTGGTTACAACCATTGTGTAAAATATTGCCACTGACACATTTCAATAATGCCATGCGTAACATTGCGTTTGAAGGAGCCGGGTTGGCTGCATGTGGACAAGAGCTGTTGATTTTGGGTGCATGGACAGTTGTTGTATATGCCGTTGCGTTCAAGACCTTTAAATGGGAATAATATGAAACTGCTAAAATTAGGATTGATAAGTTTGGTGATCTTGTTTTTGTTAGCAACGATCATGGGTATTGCGCTCCCTTCAAAAGTATTGGTATCAAGGGCCGTGAATATATCCGCTCCGGTAGATTCAGTACTTGCTCAAATAAAAGATATTCAACAATGGCCGAATTGGGTTGAAGGAATGAATGATCCTTCTGTTCGTATTGAGTCTGCTGTGAGTGCTCATATCGGTAAGAGTGAAGTAACGATCATCGAAAACAATGATAGTACGGTTGTTAGTACCTGGATCACTGCTAAAGGCAAACCACAGATCAGTACCATACGTGTCATCTATCAACCTCAACAAAACGTTACCATCGTGCAATGGCAGTTTGAACAATCTATTGGCTGGCTTCCCTGGGAAAGATTGGGCTCTATGATGAACGATAAGATCATGGGTCCGATGATGGAAAAGAATTTGGATCAACTCAAACAGCTAATAGAGGCAAAAAATCGCAGCTTGTAGAATTTTTTTGCTGATTTATCCCCAATTTTCAAATTTTATTTGCGTTTATTTGCGTCTTTAGAAAAAAAGTTGCAGTTTTATACAAGGGTTACAACTAATGTTTGTTAGTTTTAGGCGAGTTCAAGATTCAGTTAAACAACTTCTTATTTAGGGTATATGGGAGTTGTTGGTTGTTAAATGAAAAAAGCCATTCCGTTTTAGCGGGATGGCTTTCTCTTTAAATGGACCTTACTGTTAGATGATCAGTAATGCATCACCATAACTAAAGAATCGATATTTATCTTTTATTGCTTTTTTATATGCTTCCATCGCAAGGTCATAACCGGCAAATGCACAGGTCATGATCAGCAGACTGGTTTTTGGTAAATGGAAATTAGTAACCAAACTATCAGCAACATTGAAATTGTAAGGAGGATGGATAAAGTGATTGGTCCAACCTTCGCTTGGTTTCAATAATTTCTGAGCAGTGAAGCTGCTTTCCATCGCACGCATGGTTGTTGTTCCGATAGAACAGATACGATGTCCGCCTTCTTTTGCTTTGTTTACGATCTTACATGCTTCTTCTGAAATAGCATAATACTCAGCATCCATTTTGTGTTTGCTAAGATCCTCTACTTCGATCGGACGGAAAGTTCCCAATCCGGTATGTAAGGTCACTTCTGCAAAGCGAATACCCAGGATCTCACAACGCTTGATCAGTTCTTTACTGAAGTGTAAGCCAGCTGTAGGAGCTGCTACGGCACCTTCATGCTTGGCATAAACGGTCTGATAGCGTTCTTTATCTTCTTCATCAGGCTTGCGCTTGATATATTTCGGGAGTGGGGTTTCTCCTAAAAATTCCAGCATCTTTTTGAAGCTCTCATCATCATCATCCCACAGGAAACGAATGGTTCGTCCACGACTGGTGGTATTATCGATGACTTCGGCAACGAGTTCTTCGTTATCTCCGAAATACAGTTTGTTGCCCACGCGAATCTTTCTTGCGGGATCAACGATCACATCCCAAAGACGATTGGGTTTGTTCAGTTCACGCAGCAAAAATACTTCGATCTTGGCGCCGGTCTTTTCTTTGCGACCATACATACGTGCAGGGAATACTTTGGTGTTATTCACTACAAATACGTCTTTGTCATCGTAGTACTCCAGAATATCACGGAAATGTCTGTTTTCCATGTGACCACTTTTACGATCAACAACCATCAATCGGCTGTCTTCTCTTTTCTTGGTCGGATGCTGGGCAATAAGGTTAAGGGGTAAATCGAACTTAAATTGAGATAATTTCATGTTACGGCATGATTTTTTATGAAGTCGGCAAAGGTACGGATTTTTCCCCTCTTTTAAAACTGTTGTTACAGATTTCGGGGGATAATATTTTCCAATTCCGTTGACATATTGATGGGCTTTCACCTAATTTTGCGCAAACAGTTGTTAGTTTGACTGGTGTTTAGGGAAAACTGTAAAAACCCGATCATGATTCGAAAAGTCTGGTGGAAGATATTAGCTGTTATTTTATTGCTCTATACCTGTTCCTATGGGTTTCTGGTAAAAATACCCAAGTTGGATGACCGATTACAGGAGTCTATCCGTAATTTCTTTTTCCATGTACCCATGTGGTTTGCTATGATGATCCTATTGGGTGTCTCTGTTGTATACGCTATTAAATATCTCCGCAGCAGAAATCAACTAGATGATTTTTATTCATCTGCTTTCGCTGTTACCGGTACCATTTTTGGTTTTTTGGGTCTTACTACCGGAGCTATCTGGGCCAACTACCAGTGGGGAAGTCCATGGAGTGGCGATCCGAAACAAAACGGAGCAGCGATCGCTATGCTGATCTATCTGGCTTACTTTGTTTTACGTGGAAGTATGAATGAAGAGGAGAAGAAAGCAAGGATCGGAGCTGTGTATAATATTTTTGCCTTTTTCATGCTCTTTCCCACACTCTGGATATTACCTCGTCTCACGGAATCCCTTCATCCGGGTGGAGAAGGCAGTGAAGGAAATCCGGGTTTGAATGGAAAAGATATGGATGCCAATATGCGTTCAGTTTTTTATCCGGCAGTGATCGGTTGGACCTTACTGGGTGTATGGATCAGCACTTTGCGTATCCGATATGAAATTTTAAAAGAACAACAATTGATTCATGAATAAACTACTGAAAACCCTATATACATTCGTCGCCATATTAATATTCAATATGGCTGCATCAGCCCAAGAAGTAGCCGCTGAAACCGATGTAATGAGAAGCAATGGAAAAATATACGTAGTGATGGCAGTAGTACTTACGATCATCATTGGATTGTTCATCTACGTAGCATCTTTGGATAAAAAGATCAGTAAACTGGAGAAGAAAAGATAATAGACCATAGTCCATGGACCATGGTCTATAGACTATTAACTATTAGCTAAACCATAAACGTTAAAAACAAAAACGATTAGCTCATGTCAGATCACAAACCGTATAGCTTCTTTCAAAGTGTTGAGAGAAGTTTTGATAAAGCGGCCAAATTTACCAAGTGGGAGAAAGGTTTGCTCGAACAGATCAAAGCCTGTAACAGCATTTACAGTATGCGTTTTCCGGTAAAAATGGATGATGGCCGTATTGAAGTTATTGAAGCTTACCGTGTACAACATTCGCAGCACAAATCTCCTTGTAAAGGTGGTATTCGTTTCAGCGAAGAAGTGAATCAGGATGAAGTGATGGCACTTGCCTCTTTGATGACTTACAAATGTGCAATTGTAAACGTACCATTCGGTGGTGGTAAAGGTGGTATCAAGATCAATCCTCGTAACCACAGTGCTTATGAGTTGGAAAAAATCACAAGACGTTATACCGCTGAACTGGTGAAGAAAAATTTCATCGGTCCTGGTATCGATGTACCTGCTCCTGATTACGGAACCGGTGAACGTGAAATGGCTTGGATCGTGGATACTTATGCATCCCTGAAACCTGGTGAGATCGATGCAGCAGGTTGTGTAACCGGTAAACCCGTTACACAAGGTGGTGTTCGCGGAAGAAAAGAAGCTACCGGATTGGGAGTTTTCTATGGCATTCGCGAAGTATGTAATATGCCTGATGTAATGAAAAAGCTGGGTCTTTCTATTGGTGTTGAAGGCAAAACAGTAGTGGTACAAGGCTTAGGTAATGTGGGTTACCATTCTGCTAAATTTTTCCGTGAAGCTGGTTCTAAAGTAGTGTCAATCGCTGAATATGAAGGTGCTATTTTCAATGCGGATGGATTGAATGAAGAAGAAGTATTCCAACACAGAAAAAAGACTGGTTCGATCCTGAATTTCCCGGGTGCAACCAATCTTGCGAAAAGTACTGATGCATTGGAATTAGAATGTGATATCCTGATCCCAGCCGCTCTTGAAAATGTTATTAATGGTGACAATGCTCCTCGTGTAAAAGCAAAGATCATTGGTGAAGCTGCTAATGGACCATTAACTCCGGAAGCAGATGAGATATTTGCTGCAAAAGGTACACTGGTTGTTCCTGATATGTACCTGAACGCAGGTGGGGTAACCGTGTCTTATTTTGAGTGGTTAAAGAACCTGAGTCACGTTCGTTATGGACGTATGGAAAAACGTTTTACTGAAAATATGAATAACCATATCCTCGGACAAATCGAGGAGCTCACAGGTAAGCAGGTTTCAGGAAAAGAACGTTCTTTCATTTTACATGGTCCAGAAGAAGTAGATCTGGTGCATAGCGGATTGGAAGAAACCATGATCACTGCAACACGCGAGATCATGGAGATTTGGAAGAATAATCCTGAAATTCCAGATATGCGTACCGCTGCGTATGTATGTGCCATCAATAAAGTAGGTACATCTTATGCTGAGTTAGGTATCTTCCCATAATAGGAATGTTTAAATTGAAATGTCTGATGTCTGATTTGATTTTTTCAATCCGATATCAGACATTTTTTATTGATAGACAGGGATCGTATTCAGCGTGATGAGTTGATCATTTTCTCTCCCAATTCCCCTGGTATCATTACCATTGGTAACGATCAAATACGAAGCCTGAACAACAGTTTGATAACGCAATAATTGTTGCATCACCACTTCATCGATGGGTGTATTCATTTCCTTACATTCTATCAGTAGCCAGGGATGATCATTTTTGTAAACAAGAATATCAAAACGTTTTTTGAGTTCCCCCATTTGTATTTCCTTCTCGATCGCTATCAATGATGCCGGATAATTCATGACCTGCAACAGATACTGAAGAAAGTTTTGTCGCACCCATTCTTCAGGGGTCAACCGTATCCATTTTTTCCTTAACGGATCAAAAATATACTCCTTGCCTTCTCTGGTTTCAATTTTAAAAGAATAGGAGGGGTAGCTTATTTTGATCATACTACTTGCAAATAGAATTGATTTTTTGTATTTTAGCCAATTAACCTGTTCAAAGATAACCGGCAGGCCATCAAAATAGTTATGTTATGAAAACGAAAGCGGAAATTGTGAACAACTGGCTCCCCAGGTATACCGGGGAGAAATTAGAGAATTTCGGTAAGTACATCCTGCTGACCAACTTCAGCAATTATGTGACCATGTTTGCGAAATGGAACAAGGTTAAGGTTGTTGGAGCCGATCGCCCCATGCAATGTGCCACGGCAAATGGCATCACCATTATCAATTTTGGAATGGGTAGTCCGGGCGCAGCTACTATCATGGATCTATTAACTGCGATCACACCAGAAGCAGTTTTATTCCTTGGGAAATGTGGAGGACTCAAAAGAAGAAATAAACTCGGCGACCTGATCTTACCGATTGCAGCCATCAGAGGAGAGGGTACATCCAACGATTATTTTCCTCCAGAAGTTCCGGCAATGCCGGCATTCGCCTTGCAGAAAGCCATTTCAACAACCATCAGAGACTATAAAGTAGATTATTGGACGGGGACCGTTTATACCACGAACAGAAGGGTTTGGGAACATGATGATGCATTCAAATCTTATCTCACCAAAGTGCGGGCCTATGCCATCGATATGGAAACAGCTACCATCTTCACAGTTGGTTTCTTTAATAAAATTCCAACCGGTGCATTGTTATTGGTCAGCGATCAACCCATGATTCCGGAAGGCGTAAAAACAGAAGCCAGTGATAAAAAAGTAACAGCTGATTATGTAGAGAGACATCTCAAGATCGGTATCGACTCTCTGAAACAACTGATCAATAAAGGACAAACAGTAAGACACCTGAGGTTTTGATATTTGATTTTTTGATCTCTGATTTTAATTCAAAAAATCAGAGATCAAAAATCAAAAAATTAGTCCTTCCATAAAAAAGGAAACAAGATGACAGCTAGTGCAATCACGAGGATATCTAATCCAACCAACATGAGCACCATCTGCCACCAGCCGGCTTGAATTACATCAGAGAATCCGGTGCCAGCAATTTTCATCAATAATAATAGTTGAGGAATGATCAATGGAAATCCCATGATCGCCATAAGCGCCGCTTGTTGTTGAGCTTTGGCGGCAATAGCGGCTAAAAAAGTGAACACGAGACTCAAGCTCATACCTCCCAAACAAGCGATCGCAGTAAAGGTCAAAAAGTTTTCTAAGGGGTTGCCTAATAGAACTGCAAATATTCCCAAACTGAGCAAACTCATCAACAACATTAACAGCAGATTGAATAGCAGTTTGGATAAAACAAAATCAACGGGTCCTGCTATGGAATAGAAGTACAACATTCTACCCTTGCTTTCCTGCAAAAAGCTTTTGGCAACAGCATTAACACAAACAAATAATTGGATCACCCAAAATAAACTATTCCAAACGGTATCATCCGGTTGCCCCATCGATAAATACACCACAAATATGGTAGAAGCTACATAGAGCAGGATACCATATAAGGTGTACTGCTGTCGCATTTCCAGCAAAAGATCTTTTTTAACCAAAGACAATATCGTGCGACTACTTTTCATGAAAACATTTTCTGCAACGGGGTTCATAGGTTTCTTTCTCGCCTAATAAGACCTGACCATCCCCTTCAATTTTTCTGTAAGATACATTAGCAATATTGCCACACTTCATACAGATGGCATGTAATTTCGTAATATAATCTGCCACTGCCAATAAATTCGGCATTTGACCGAATGGTCTTCCCAAATAGTCCATATCCAGACCTGCCACAATCACCCTTGTACCTCTTAATGCCAGTGTTTCGCATACATGCATGATCTCTGCATCAAAGAACTGAGCTTCATCAATACCTACAACGTCTACATCCTGTGCCATCAATAAGATGGTTTGAGAATTTTCAATTGGAGTGCTTTGTATACTATTGGCGTCATGACTTACAACCTGTGTTTCGTCGTAACGAACATCAATGGCAGGTTTATATATTTCTACTTTCAGATTAGCGATCTTGGCTCTCTTTAAGCGACGTATCAATTCTTCGGTCTTGCCGCTGAACATACTTCCACAGATAACTTCGATCCAGCCTCTGCGCTCACCTGTTAAATTTGGTTCAATAAACATATAAATAACGAATCAAGGCGGGCAAATTAGTCTAATCGAGACTTATTTTCATATTTTTGCCTCGCATTTTACAAACAAACTAAGCCCGGAAAAAGCAAGTAGAAAATTAGGCATGAAAACTATCTTACAAAAGTTTCTTGTATTACTGCTGCTGATCTCCTTCGCTAATATAGTGACGGCGAGGCCCGGGTGTCATTTAAGAACGGTAGAGACCACTGCCGATGCAGATGACCTAAGGTTTAATAAGACCGAATCTTTCACGCTCATTGAGTTTCTGTTAGAGCGCATTCATGGTCTTTCTGATAATATACCCAACAACGAAGAAACAGGGGTTCATTACAGTGTTTTCAGAACACATAGTAAAAGTATTGCCACACCGCGCATTAAAGCTGCAGAACAGCCTAAAAATCCGGTTTCTTTGGCAGTCGCTCCGACGGTTGATCTGTTGCATCATACCAATCAGTATCGATCACCGATCACGGGGGTATTCCACGGGTTTCTTTTTAGGCTTACGCCATTTTGATCTTCACTCGGTTTCCGTTTTCTTTTTTGCTTCCTGTTCAGTGAAGCGTGCACATGATTAGAACTATTCATCAATTTAAACGAGTGAAATGAGATCAATTTTACCTGTAATGGGCGTATGCATATTATTATTCTTCTCTTGTAAATCTGAAAATAATGAAGGGCTAAAAGAACAGGATATGATTTTACCTGTTCTTGAGATCACAAAAACAGATACACAGCTACTGGTTGATTATGTATCTGACATACAAGCAGTAAAAAATGTAGAGATACGAGCACGTGTCAATGGTTTCTTAGAGAAGATTTTTGTGGATGAAGGACAAAGTGTGAAGAAAGGTCAACTGCTTTTTCAAATCAATGATCTGGAATACACAACCGATCTGGCAAGAGCAAAAGCCAATGTGTCCAATGCACAAGCTGAAGCAAAAGCTGCAGAACTTGAAGTTTCAAGGACAAAATTATTGGTAGAAAAGAAAGTGATCTCTGCAACAGAATATGATCTGGCATCTGCCAGACTAAAAGCTGCAAATGCTAAAGTAGAAGAGGCATTGGCGTTACAGGCAAGTGCCCAAAATAAGTTATCTCTGACAAATATCAGGTCTCCTTTTGATGGTATCATCGATCGTATTCCATTGAAGATCGGAAGTATGATCGATCCGGGCGCTTTGCTGACAACCATTTCAGATATTCATGATGTATTTGCATACTTCCATATTTCAGAGAGTGAGTACTTGCGCATCAAAAAGGGGATGTCAGAAACCCATAAAAATGTTCCTGTTCAATTGATACTGGCTGATGGAACAAAATATCGTCAGGAAGGACGGATTGAAACGGTGGATGGAGAGATCAATGAAAATACCGGTGCCATTGCTTTCAGAGCAAGATTTCCAAACCCTGAAAAATTATTACGACATGGTGCATCGGGGAAAGTTCGATTGGTGAGTGAAGTAAAAGATGCGATGCTGATCCCACAAAAATCTGTATTTGAAATCCAGGATAAGAACTACGTTTTTGTAGTGGGGTCAGATAATATTGTTAAGATGCGTGGCTTCACTTACAGTAAGCGCGTTGCAGATTTTTATATAGCAGAACAAGGACTGATGGCGGGCGAAAAGATCGTATACGAAGGTGTACAGAATATTCGCGACGGTATCAAGATCCGACCTAAGATGATCACTGCTGCTAACATGATTGCTTACAAAAAATAATCCATCCCATGTTTGATATATTTATCAAGCGACCCATATTGTCGCTTGTCATTTCATTATTGATTACGCTGCTGGGTGTTCTCGCATTATTTACCTTGCCTGTAACCCAGTTCCCCGATATTGTTCCTCCCTCTGTAACTGTAACTGCTAAATACACTGGTGCCAATGCTGAAGTTTGTGCCAAAGCTGTGGCCACTCCATTGGAAAGAGCCATCAATGGTGTTCCTGGCATGACATACATGTCTTCAGTATCGAGTAATAACGGTATCACATTGATTACGGTTTCATTCAAAGTAGGTACCGATCCTGATCAGGCAGCAGTGAATGTTCAAAACCGTGTGACCACTGTATTGGATGAATTGCCTGAAGAAGTGATCAAGGCGGGCGTTACTACAGAGAAGGAAGTAAACAGTATGCTGCTGTACTTGAATATCATGAGTGATGATTCCACAGCAGATGAAAAATTCATTTACAATTTTGCGGATATCAATATTCTGCAAGAGCTTAAGCGAATTGATGGGGTTGGTTTTGCTGAGATCATGGGTTCAAAAGAATATGCCATGCGTGTTTGGCTGAAGCCGGATAAAATGCTTGCTTATAATATTTCTGCCAATGAGGTTGTAGATATTCTCCGAAATCAGAATGTAGAGGCAGCGCCTGGTAAAACAGGGGAGAGCTCTGGTATGGATGCCGGCTCTTTGCAATATGTACTTCGTTATACCGGTAAGAAAGCGAGTGCTCCTGAATATGAAAATATTGTGATCAGAGCTGAACAGAATGGATCTGTTCTTAGATTAAAAGATATCGCAGATGTTGAATTCGGATCGATGACTTATAGCATGGTATCTGAAACCGATGGTAAGCCATCTGCATCCATCATGTTGAAACAAAGACCGGGGTCGAATGCAAGAGATGTGATCAAGAACGTCAAGCAACGAATGGCTGAATTGCAGCAGAGTTCTTTTCCGCCGGGTATGAAATATAATTTTGCTTATGACGTATCTCGCTTTTTGGACGCCTCTATAAAAGAGGTACTCAAAACCTTGGTGGAAGCATTCATCCTGGTATTCATTGTAGTATTCATTTTCTTGCAAGATTTTCGTTCTACTTTGATACCTGCATTGGCTGTGCCTGTAGCGCTTATCGGCACACTTGCGTTTATGCAGATGCTTGGATTTTCCATCAACCTACTCACATTATTTGCATTGGTACTTGCTATTGGTATAGTGGTTGATAATGCCATTGTAGTGGTTGAAGCCGTGCACGTAAAAATGGCGGAGCATCACATGACTCCTCTCAATGCAACCATTGCAGCTATGAAAGAGATCAGCGGCGCATTGATCGCTATTACATTGGTGATGTCTGCAGTGTTTGTGCCGGTAGCATTTCTCTCAGGTCCGGTAGGTGTATTTTATCGGCAGTTCTCGCTAACACTTGCGATCTCTATTGTGATATCAGGGATCAATGCTGTTACACTTACACCGGCATTATGCGCTTTGATGTTGAAGCACGAACCTGCTCGTGAGAAAAAGAATCTCTTAGCTAAATTCTTCAACGGGTTTAATAAAAGATATGATCGCACTTCTTCAAAATATCAGCGACTTATTGGTGCCATTGTTACCAAGCGAATGGTCACGATGGCATTACTGGTCGTATTCTTTGCGGCAACCTGGGGCATATCTACTATTCTTCCTAGTGGCTTCATTCCAACAGAAGATCAGGGAATGGTATATGTGAATGTAACTACACCGCCTGGATCAACTGTTGAGAGAACTGAATCTGTAATGCAGCAAATGCAAGAAGCTATAAAAGACATTGAAGCGATCGAGAATATTTCAATATTAGCGGGATATAGCCTGGTCACTGAAGTAGCAGGAGCTTCTTATGGCATGGCCATGATCAACCTGAAACCCTGGAAAGAAAGATCGGTATCTGTCAATCAATTGATACAACAGCTCAGAGAAAAAACTGCTTTTATCAAAGATGCAGACATTGAATTTTTTCCGCCCCCTACAG
This sequence comes from Sediminibacterium sp. KACHI17, assembly GCF_040362915.1. NCBI lineage: Bacteria > Pseudomonadati > Bacteroidota > Chitinophagia > Chitinophagales > Chitinophagaceae > Sediminibacterium > Sediminibacterium longum. Next base: position 239,743 of record NZ_AP029612.1, read on the forward strand.
TGCCAGGTTTTGGGAATGCGAGTGGATTTGAAATGCGGATATTAGATAAAACAGGAACCGGAAATCTGCAACAAACTGCTGCAGTAGCGAATGATCTGATCGATTCTCTTGAAAAAACAAAAGAGATCGGATCTGCTTTTACCAGCTTCGATCCTGACTTTCCACAATACCTGATACATGTAGACCAGGATATGGCAGCAAAAAAAGGAGTGACGGTGGAGAATGCCATGAGTACCCTTCAGACATTGATCGGAAGTTATTACGCTACCAATTTTATTCGCTTTGGTCAGATGTACAAAGTAATGGTGCAGGCATATCCTCAATACCGAACTAAGCCGGAAGATCTGCTGAATTTATATGTGAAGAATGACAAGGGTAATATGATTCCTTATTCCACTTTTATCAGATTGGAAAGGGTCTTTGGTCCGGAACAGTTGACGCGTTACAATATGTATACTTCCGCATTGATCACAGGTGATGCAGCAGCAGGGTATAGTAGTGGTGAAGCCATCGAAAAACTGAAACAAACTGCAGGTGAATTATTACCCAAAGGGTTTAGTTATGAGTGGTCAGGAATGACACGTGAACAAATACTTTCTGGAAATCAGGCTGTATTCATATTTGGTATTTGCTTGTTGTTTGTGTACTTATTGTTAGCCGCACAATATGAGAGTTTTCTATTGCCTTTATCTGTGATCCTATCATTGCCTGCAGGTATTTTCGGCGCTTTCTTAAGCTTGAAATTATTCGGATTGGAAAATAATATCTACGCCCAAGTAGCCTTGGTCATGTTGATCGGATTATTGGGTAAGAATGCAATTCTGATCGTTGAATTTGCGATACTCAGACGCAAGCAGGGTCATCGGATAGCCGATGCAGCAATAGAAGGAGCTGTATCCAGATTACGCCCAATATTGATGACCTCTTTTGCATTCATTGCCGGCTTGATACCCTTGTGTATCGCTTCCGGTGCAGGAGCAATGGGGAACAGATCTATTGGTACAGCAGCGGCGGGTGGTATGTTGATCGGTACCATTTTCGGTGTGCTGGTTATACCCGGACTTTATTACCTGTTTGCAGTGCTATCTGAACGTACGAAATGTCAATCAGTAACAGAACCAATCAGCGTATCAGAAGTGAATACAGAACAATTCAGTGATCAATAAACGACATTCATTATGAATCAATATACTTTTAATAACAAGGTCATTATGATGATTATGGCCATCATTTTATTGGGAAGCTGTGCAGTACCTAAAGAGGCCAATCGGTTTAAAGAAATTGAATTGCCCAACTCTTTCGCGGATAAAAAAGATACCGTAAGTCTTGCACAGTTGGATCTAAAAACATTTTTCAGTGATACCACTTTGTATGGGTTGATCGAAACGGCTATTGAAAATAATCCGGACATACAAAAGGCCTTGAGAAGGATCATGATGGCACAAGCCCAATTACAAATGGCGCATAATGCAAGACTCCCGGTATTGGATGCTGTAGCATCAGGGGGCTTTAATAAGTTCGGGAAATATACCATTGATGGGGTGGGCAATTTTGATACCAATCTATCGCCCAACATTAACAAGGACCAGCGTATACCTGTATTAACGCCGGATCTCTTCCTTGGTTTCAGAAGTAACTGGGAAGTGGATGTATGGGGTAAGTTGAATGATCAAAAAAAAGCGGCTTTATCTCGATCTTATGCTTCAGAAAAAGAAAGACAATGGCTCACGACCCAATTGGCAGCTCAGGTTGCATCCATGTATTATGAATTGCTTGCATTGGATAGCGAGTTAGATATTTTGAACAAGAATCTGCGCTTACAGGAAGATGCATTGGAAGTGGTAAAAATTCAAAAGAGCGGAGGTCGGGCAACTGAACTTGCGGTACAACAATTTGAATCACAGTTATACACTACCCGAAGTTATATTGTGGGATTGAAGCAAAGTGTTATCAAAACAGAAAATGAATTAAATCTGTTATTAGGTCGCTTGCCACAGCCGATCAAAAGAACTGTCCCTATTTTTTCTCAATCGGTATTGGCTGCTATACATACCGGCTTGCCATCCCAGTTATTGATTCGTAGACCGGATATTCAGGCCTCGCAGTTGAAGCTGATGGCAGCAGGATTTGATGTAAGGGCCGCCAAAAAATCATTCCTTCCTTCTCTGAATATCACACCGTATACCGCATTCAATTCATTCAATGCATCGATGATGTTAACACCTGCATCTATTGCTTATGGCATCTTAGGAAGTGTAAGCGGTCCTGTATGGAATAGAGGCAGATTAAAAGGAATGTTAAAAGAAGCCATAGCCACAGAAGGAGAAGCTTGGTTTGATTACCAGCAATCAGTATTCAGAGCATATCAGGAAGTGGTAACCTGTATGAGTGCGATCAGCAATAATAAAGATCTGTTTGACCTCAAGAAAAAGCAGGTATCGGTATTGGAGTCAGCGGTAAAAACTGCAAGGGAGCTATATGTTACAGGTTATGCCTCTTATCTGGAAGTGATAACAGCGCAAAAGGGGGCGCTGGAAACACAGCTGGAATCGGTGGCTACCTATAAGAATGTTCTCCTATCGCAGGTAGATCTCTATCGGGCATTGGGTGGTGGATGGCAATAAAATGACTGCCAACATAATATCCTTGTTTGAAATACGTTTTGTAACTTGAGCAGGCCTTAACGCCATCAAACCCCCATATCTGTTATGGAAAGAGTAGGCACTTTAATCAATAAGCTCAAAGAGCAGTTGGAGCAGGGAGCGGATGCTGCCACTTTATTAATGAATACCCGCTTATTACTCGCTGAGTTACAAACCCAGTTGCAGCAAAATCCTGTGCCCCTTAAAGGAAAGGTTTCAGTCGTTATGCCCGGCTCATTCGAGACAAAATCTACTTCGATTCCTGCAGTGGAAACGTTTATGGATACTGAGGTTTCCTTACCCAAGATCCCTTCACAAGATGAAGTTGTTGCAGAACCTCAGGAATCTGCTGTTCATGATAACAATTGGCCGGTCAACATACCTGTTGAAATACCTACTTTGGTTCATCAAGCTTCACCGGGTGGTAAAGAAGTCTATGAGTTGAATCAGATATTGGTGGCCAAGTTTGAACAACCCGAGCTCAATGAAAGACTGAGAGAAGAGAAGACAGAAGTAGCAACGGTATTACAATCAGCACCAGTTCGTGATCTAAGAAAAGCAGTAGGTATCAATGATCGTTATCTGTTCGTAAATGAACTTTTCAGAGGCGATGAAAGTATGTATGAGCGAAGCATGAAGACCATCAACGGATTTTCTATTTATCCGGAAGCTCAATATTGGATCGAACGTGAATTAAAGGTAAAAATGGGATGGGATGAAGGTTGTGAAGCGGTCAAGTTATTTGATCAATTGGTCAGAAGACGATTTGCCTGAATATAATCCATGATTTTATTGCACGCCCCTGATTTCTGTTGTACGTAATCTCCAGATGCTTGTCCTGTTTGTTTTAATAGATTGGGATCTTTGAGCAGTATGGATAGTTGCTCTTCCAGTTCCAATGCATCATCGATACTAAATGCACCTTCTCTTTCTATGAGTTCTATGGCTTCTGTATACTTTTCATATACAGGACCAAATACAATAGGTTTGTAGAATACTGCTGCTTCCAAAGCATTGTGAATACCGTCATCACCAAATCCTCCGCCAATATAGGCAATGGTAGCATAGCGATAAATACTACTGAGCATTCCCATATTATCCATGATCAGCACATGCACATTTTCCGGCACTTGTTTGGTTTCTTTCAGCATGGAATAGCGAATGGTATGGGTATATAATTTCTCGCATTCTTTTAATCGGTCTTCATCAATATCATGCGGTGCAATGACAAAACGGATGTCAGGATGATGATTTACAAAATGATCCAGTGCTTCATCATCTTCTGTCCAGGTGCTGCCAGCAATGATCACCGGATGCTGATGACAGAATTGTTCGATCAGTTCAAAAGAAGAAAAACCCGCTGCGATCTGAATTACACGATCAAAACGTGTATCACCGCTGATCGATGCTTTATGTTCAGTTTCAATTTGCTTTAAGAGTAGAAAGGATGAATCATTCTGCACAAAGAGATGTGTAAAGCATTGTAACATTTTTTTATAAAAAGTTCCATACCATTTGAAAAAAGGCTGATCCTCTCTGAATACTCCTGAAATCAGGAGAAGAGGAATGTTTCTTTCTTTGATCTCATTCAGATAATAAAACCAATATTCATATTTCACGAAAAGAACCAATGCCGGTTGTACTATATTTAAAAATTTCTGGGCAGTATACGGACGATCCATCGGCAAATAACAGATATGATCAGCCACGGGATCATTCTTGCGGATCTCATAACCCGATGGAGAAAAAAATGTGACAAGAATAAAATAATGTGGGTATTGCTGTTTGATAGATTCAAGTAGTGGTTTGCCCTGTTCAAATTCACCCAATGAAGAACAATGCATCCATACTACCGGTCGATCATTTTTATGAAATACGGAGTGCAGTTTCCTGAATTGATGTTTCCTTCCTTTTACCCATAAGGCTGCTTTTGGGTTGTAAAAAGACAGCAACCATGCAGCTTTGGGGTAAAGCCATACGAACAAACGATAGAGGAGTCGCAAATACAATGATTTATGGGCACAAATTAAGAACTAAAACCCATTTGGGTGATGTTGAATCCGAAAGCCATTTCAGACATTTTTACAGTAGTTTTGCAGTGAAAGGAATTTGAATATGAGACCCATACAAATGGTTGATACCCGTACTCAGTACGAACATATAAAAACAGAGGTCGATGCTGCCATTCAGGAAGTATTAAATAGTGCAGCTTATATCAATGGTAAAGCCGTACAGGATTTTGCTACATCTCTCAGTCAATATTTAGGCGTCAAGCATGTGATCCCATGTGCCAATGGTACGGATGCTTTGCAAATTGCCATGATGGCGTTGGATCTTCAACCGGGCGATGAAGTTATTACACCCTCCTTTACCTATATCGCAACGACTGAAGTAGTGGCATTGCTAAAACTCACGCCAGTATTTGTAGAAGTAGACCCCAAAACATTTTGTATTGATCCGGAGGCGATCCGTAAGGCCATTACTCCAAAGACCAAAGCTATTGTGCCGGTGCATTTATATGGACATGCAGCACCTATGGAAGAAATACTTGCCATCGCTAAAGAATACAATCTGTATGTAATTGAAGACAATGCTCAGGCAATTGGATGTGATTATACTTTTTCAGATGGAACAAAAAAGAAAACGGGAACCATGGGTACTATTGGGGCCACTTCTTTTTATCCCAGTAAGAATTTAGGTGCATACGGAGATGGCGGTGCTATTTTTACCAATGATGATGTATTGGCAAAGCAACTGAAAATGGTAGCCAATCATGGTCAGCAAAAAAGATATTACCATGAAGTAGTAGGCTGTAACTCTCGTCTAGATACGATTCAGGCAGCCATTCTCAATATCAAATTGGCGAAACTAGATGCATATAATGCAGCCAGACAATCAGTAGCCGCTTTTTATAATAAGGCGTTTGCAGGAAACAAGAAGATCATTACACCATTTGTCGCTTCATATAGTGATCATGTATATCATCAGTATACTTTGGTACTCAATGATGTGAACAGAGATGAGTTAGTAGCTTACCTAGCAACCCAAAATATTCCATCGATGATCTATTATCCTGTACCCGGACATAAGCAGGATATGTTCAAGTCATTTGCTTTACCGCATTATCAGTTAGATACGACCGATTGGCTGACAGAGCGTGTGGTATCATTGCCTGTTCATACCGAAATGGAAACAGAACAACTGGAATATATTGTACGTCACGTTTTAAATTTTGTAAACAGATAAGGGATGAAAATAGCTGTTGTAGGAACCGGATATGTTGGATTGGTTACAGGAACTTGCTTTGCTGAAACAGGCAATAAAGTTACTTGCGTGGATATTGATCAATCAAAGGTAGAGAAATTAGCGAGTGGAGAGATCACGATCTATGAGCCCGGATTGGAGAAAATATTTCTTCGTAACCTGAAAGAAGGGAGGTTGAAATTTACCACCAGCCTTGAAGATGGGATTCAGGAAGCAGATATTATTTTTCTGGCATTGCCTACACCACCGGGTGCTGACGGAGCTGCAGATCTCAAATATGTATTATCCGTAGCAGATCATTTAGGAAAGATATTGAAGGGGTATAAAGTGATCGTTGATAAAAGTACGGTTCCGGTTGGCACAGCAGATAAAGTAAAACAGGCGATAGCAGTTCATTATAAAGGTGAGTTTGATGTAGTTAGTAATCCTGAGTTTCTTCGCGAAGGTGTGGCAGTAGATGATTTCATGAAACCTGATAGAGTGGTGGTGGGTACTGATTCGGAAAGAGCCAGAAAAATCATGGGCGATCTTTTTGCTCCTTTTGTAAGACAAGGTAATCCGATCATATACATGGATGAGCGTTCTGCTGAACTTACAAAGTATGCAGCGAACTCTTTTCTTGCGATGAAGATCTCTTTTATGAATGAAATCGCTCAGTTGTGTGAGAAGATGGGAGCTGATGTGGACATGGTACGTAAAGGCATCGGTAGTGATGAAAGAATCGGTAAACGTTTTTTATTCCCGGGTATCGGTTATGGTGGTAGTTGTTTCCCGAAAGATGTACAGGCATTGATCAGGTCATCTGCTGAAGTAGGATATCAATTCAATATTTTAGAAGCCGTTGAAAAAGTAAATGCGCATCAGAAATTACATCTGGTACATAAAATCCGTAAATATTTCGGTGATCAGTTAACCGGAAAACATTTCGCACTTTGGGGATTATCTTTTAAACCCAATACAGATGATATCCGTGAAGCACCGGCTTTGGAAATGATCGATGCCTTACTTACCCAAGGGGCTACCATCACTGCCTTTGATCCTGAAGCAATGCCGAATGTGCGCAAGCATTTAGGTGATCGTATACAATTGGCATCAAGTCAGTATGACACATTGAATAATGCAGATGCATTGATCATTGCAACAGAGTGGAGTGAGTTCCGTACACCTGATTTTGAAATGATTGAAACCAAGCTCAAACAAAAAGTGATCTTCGACGGAAGAAATCTATTTGATGTAAAACAGATGGCTGGATTAGGATTCCATTATGAAAGTATTGGACGAAAATAGTTAACAGACCATGGTCCATGGTCCATGGACTTTTTTATATGGAAAAGAAACGCATACTCATTACCGGAGCTGCCGGATTCCTCGGATCACATCTTTGTGATCGGTTTATTCGTGAAGGGTATCATGTGATTGGCATGGATAACCTGATTACCGGGGATATGAATAATATAGCTCATCTGCTCAAGTTGCCTGAATTTGAATTTCATCATCATGATGTAACCAAGTTCATTCATGTATCAGGACATTTGGATTATATTCTCCATTTCGCATCTCCTGCCAGTCCGATCGATTACCTGAAAATACCGATTCAAACCTTAAAAGTAGGGGCGTTGGGTACGCACAATTGTTTGGGTTTGGCTAAAGCCAAAAAGGCGAGAATTTTGGTAGCATCCACCAGTGAAGTTTATGGTGATCCACTGGTACATCCACAAACAGAAGAGTATTGGGGTAATGTGAATCCGGTAGGGCCAAGAGGCGTGTATGATGAAGCCAAGCGTTTCATGGAGTCTATCACAATGGCTTATCATACCTATCATGGTGTTGAGACTAGAATTGTTCGCATATTCAATACCTATGGGCCACGTATGCGATTGAATGACGGCAGAGCGTTGCCTGCTTTTATCGGACAGGCATTACGCGGAGAAGATATAACAGTGTTTGGTGATGGAAGTCAGACGCGTTCATTTTGTTATGTCGATGATCTCGTTGAAGGGATCTATCGGTTATTAATGAGTGATTATAGTATGCCTGTAAATATTGGGAATCCGAATGAGATCAGCTTGTTGGATTTCGCAAAAGAAGTGTTGAAACTGACAGGTGCAGGTGTCAAGATCGTTCATAAACCATTACCTGTGGATGATCCAAAACAACGCAGACCCGATATCACAAAAGCAAAACAATTACTAGGGTGGGAGCCTACCATCGACAGAGCAGAGGGATTGAAAATGACCTACGCATATTTTAAGAACCTGCCCAGAGAAGAATGGACCAAGCAGCCAAAAGAATTCATCAATCAGTAAATATGCAGAAGCCATTAGTTGTTGTAACTGGGAAGAATGGTCAATTGGGTTGGGAGTTGATGCAATTGTCTCTTACGTATTCTAATAGCTTTGATTTTATTTTTACGGATAGAGGTCAGTTGGATCTTGCAGATGAACGATCAATCTCAGATTTCTTTCAAACATATCAACCGGCTTATTTTATTAATTGTGCAGCGTATACTGCAGTAGATAAGGCAGAATCGGAACAAGATCTGGCTTATCGCATCAATGCAGTTGCTGTTGGACAAATCGCTCATCATTGTCGTGTTCATAAAACCATACTCATCCATTTTTCTACAGATTATGTATTTGATGGAAAAGGGATAGCACCTTACGCAACTGACGCGCCTACAGATCCGGTGAATTATTATGGGTATACCAAAAGAGTAGGAGAACAGTTGGCTTTGGAGAATCATGCATCTACTATTGTGATCAGAACATCATGGGTATATAGTTCTTATGGACATAATTTCGTGAAGACCATGCTGCGTCTGATGAAAGAGCGAGATGCAATAAAAGTAGTTGCCGATCAACGAGGCTGTCCTACCTATGCAGCTGATCTGGCTGAAGCTACTATGAAAATTGTTGATGCATCTCAACAAGGGCAGTTACATACAGGTATTTTTCATTATAGTAATACCGGAGAAACCAATTGGTATGAGTTTGCCAAGGCGATTCGAGATATTGCCGGTTTGACTTGTTTGATTGAACCCATCACTACGGCTGAATATCCTACACCGGCAAAACGTCCGGGTTACTCAGTGATGGAAATTGCAGCAATTACTAAAAACTATGACGTGGTTTTACATGATTGGAAAGATAGTCTACGTCGTTGTTTATCCATATTGTCTTAATCATTGATTGGTTTCTTTCAGCCATCATTTTACCATTTATCCATTCGAGGTAACAGCTAATCTATGTGCTTACTATTTTTGATACATGGAAATCAAGAATAGCACTTTATCAGATATTGAAACCATATTTGGTCTGTATAGAATGGCTGCACAATACATGAAAGAGCGCTTCCCTGTTCATTTTCCTGAGTTTGACCGGGATATGGTGATACAAGAGATAGAAGAGGGCAGACAATGGAAAATGCTGATCGATGGTGAATTAGCATGTATCTGGGCCATTACCTGGAATGATCCCCAAATATGGGAAGAGAAAGATAGTGACCCTTCCATTTATATTCATCGAATTACAACCGTACCCGCTTTTCGTGGCAGACATTTGGTAAAAGAGATCGTCAGATGGGCGAAACAATATGCGAAAGATAATAATAGAAGTTATGTTCGCCTGGATACTGTCGGAGAAAATCAAAAATTGATCCGGCATTATCAGGAAAGTGGATTTACTTTCTTAGGAATGGTAGAGTTGAAAGATACCAGTGGACTGCCGAATCATTATCAATTGGATAAAGTGAGTTTATTTGAGTTGAAGGTAAGTTGATGTCTACATCTTTTCAAGACATACCGATGGCTCTACCGAATAATCTAGTGATACGATCTTCCACCCTTCATTGGTTTTAAAGAAAGTGAACACATCAATACCACAATGATTAAATTGTTGATTGATGCTTAAGGTATAAGGAACCCATGCCATGGCAATTCTACCATGAACTTTGACTTCTGCCGAAAGCATTTTTTCATAGATTACTGACCGTGGGTTCACGAAACTCTTCATTCTGTCTTTGAATGCAGCTGTTCTGATCAACAAACTATCATTTTGCGTACGGATAGATGTTGTTTGTCCATCCAGTATGACAATACTTTTTAAAAGCACTGTATCCTGTTTCTCTAATGCTTCAAAAAACTGATTCACTTTTTGTAAAACTAATTTTTCTTCCGGATTTACTGACTGTCCATACAGATGGGCCGATAGACAAAAAGAGATGAAAAGAAGCAATTGTTTCATGAGCTTATAATTTAAAAACATCTTTAAAGCGGGCAATATTGAATCCCATTTGTAAGATCTGTTTTGTTTGAGCACTTTCTTTTGATAAGGCCGGATTGGTGTGATTCATATGAATGAAATAGATCTTTTTCTTTTCTTCAATGGGCATGGCTTCAAACAACCGAATGGTTTCAATGATAAATGGGTGTGGTATCTCTTTGATGTCTCTGTTATTGATCTCTTCAGCATCAAAGAATGTGGCGTCAATGAATGCATAGTCTACATCTGCTATTAATTGACGGATATCCTTCTCCCATTTTTCCCATTTATCGATATCCGGAATGAAGAGTGCTTTTTTATTCGGTCCTATGATCTTATAGCCAACGGTTTCGCTGTATTCGTCTCTATGAGGTACTTGAAAAGGGATGATCTGAAGGTCAGTGCTCAGTGTAACCGCTACGCCATTCTCAATATGTTTAGGCGTGATATTTTTTAGATTCACCAATTGACTCCAGGGACCGTTCTGTTCCAGAAATATTTTCATGCGGGGCATTGTATACACCGGTATTTGTGATGCATTCATGGCTTCTTTTCCCAAGTACATCAATCCGCTGTAATGTCCAATATGTGCATGTGTCAGGAAGATACCGTTGGGCATTTCACTGTCTGATTGCCCATATTCTTTCAGCAACTTTAATTGAGAAATGATATCAGGTGTAGCTTCCATCAGATAGCCGGCTTTTCTGCTGGCGTCAATAATACCCAATGCTGTTACTTTTCTTGTTGGGTCCGGCTTTTGAAATAATGCGTTGCAACATTTTTTAGTGCAGCCAATATGCGGCGAGCCACCATCCTGAACATTCCCTAACACAATGATCGAGGTCTGTTGAGCTGATAGGCAAATCACCATGGCACAGAACATAATAAGTATGAGTACTCTCATACAAGTAAGTTAAGCAAATTAATAACGTGTTGTTTCTTTAAGAATAGTTATACGCTTACGGCTCCTCGAAATCCTCTAGCTGCATAATAAGACTGTGCGCCGTTGTGATAAATGAAGACCTGTTTGTATCGGTAGTCGCCGAAGATCGCACCACCTTCTTTGCGGATGTTAGCGGGGGTCAATAACCAACTGGAAGTCTTTTGGTCAACAGGATGAATGCTTTGTAAGAAGCGGTATTGCTCTTCTGTTAAAAGGGTAATACCCATTTCCTTCGCCATGTCGATCGCATTGTGTTTGGGTGGATGTTCCTTTCTGGATTCAAGTCCTTCACGATCATAACAAACACTTCTTCTTCCTGTTGGACTCTCGGCAGAACAATCAACAAATAAATAAGTGTCGGTCTTTTTATCGTATGCAATCACATCCGGTTCGCCACCTGAGTGTTCCATTTCATGGAGCGACCATAATTTTTCAGGGTGTGCTTCTAATCTGGCTTGCACTTTTTTCCAATCCATGTCTTTATGTCGGCGTTCATTTTTTATGAAACGAGCATGTAGTATTGTCAGTAATTCAGTTTGTGTAGCGTTGTTTAATTTATTTTTTGGCATAGTTGTTTGCTTGGTTGATCGCAGAAGTTGTAGCAAAAATTGTTATTCCTGCTATCTAACAATTTAAAGATGTTGAGTCTATCATTCTACAGGTATTTTCAAGAGTTTAGGTTCAGCACGTTCAAACAATTTTGATTCTTTGAAATGATTGGCCATATGCAATGCATCTCCTTTCGAATTTTTGTCGGCTTTTAACGTAAACCACTGAGGCGAGAAGCGATCTTGCTCAACTAGTTTGGTGCCGGTCAACTTTATCATGGTATGTAAATCAGTTAAGTCGTTGGCATCTTTTATCTTAACGGTGAAAAAGTTACTATAAGTGTTCACGCAACGCGAAGCAAGTATGGGCATAAACGTATAACTGCAATCTGTTTTCATGGTGTAGTGTACAAAGGTAACCATCGGGTCTTTCTGTAATGTTGCGATGAATGCTGTTATATCTTGACAATCCTTCGATTGCTTGAATTTCAAAGGAGCTGTATTACCGTATAGCGTATACGTAAATGTGGAATCAAATTCTTTTTCTGATCGGATAAAACTTCTGATCTGACTTTCGGTAGCATTACTGTCAAAGGCAACCAAGATATAGCTGTTAGAAAGTTCGCCTAATGTAGCAGTAGAATCACCAAAATAGCAGTAATTGATAAACTTACAAGTGCTTGGTTCGATTACTGTTTCCGAGTATTTGTCGCAACCCATTAACAGGCAACTTAGTAGTAAACAATAAAACAGTGCTTTCATGGGTGTCATTCGTTGTTGTATCAATAACAAATTAAATAATTAGTGTAAGAGTGCCAAGCTTATGCTTTTGTATAGGGCACTTGTAGTATACTGTGCAAACATAATTGCTGATGATGGGTGATGAGGTTCACAGGGTTCATGTGAATACTGTGAACATATGTGACTTTCAATACTTTAGTTCCAAAAACTCTTTTTTTAAGATCGAATTTGAGTGAGATAAGGATTAGACTACCGTATGTATAGGGTATCCCCTCCGTATCCCCTGGGTATCTTTAGGTGGGGGGTGGGGTATGGGTGCTAGGTACTGGGTAATAGGTGATAGGTATTAGGTGTTTAGGGTAAGGATTTATAGTGTGTTGAGATATTTTCGGGCGGTAGGTTGCCTAAGCTGTAGTTGTACCTATATTTATCATTCAATACACACCATATGAAGAAATGGATCATTGTGATGCTCATGGTCATGAGTAGTTCCGTATTAGTAGCGAGGGTTGAAATATCTGCAGCAAAGGCCGTTCTAACAGGTGCAGATCAAACACATTTGTATTTGCCATTATTGAAAGGCAAACGAGTTGCAATGTTGGCAAATCCCACGACTATTATTGGTACAACACATTTGGTAGATAGTTTACAGCGATTGGGTGTGAATATTGTAAAGGTATTTGGTCCTGAACATGGGTTTCGTGGTAATGCCAGTGCAGGTACGGTTGTATCTGATGAAACAGATTCATTAACAGGTATTCCCATTATTTCATTGTATGGTAAAAAAAACAAACCGAGTAAAGAAGACCTGGCAGATGTAGATATCATGATCTATGATGTACAGGATGTAGGGGTGCGTTTCTATACCAATATCAATGCTCTTGTTCGTTTGATGGAAGCCTGTGCTGAAAATGAAAAAGAATTGTTGATACTTGATCGTCCCAATCCTAATGCCTATTTGGTAGATGGTCCTGTATTGGATATGAAATATAGATCCGGTATTGGGATGTTTCCGATACCCATGTCGCATGGATTAACCATTGGTGAATTTGCATTGATGGCGAATGGTGAGGGATGGCTTACGAATAAGATGAAGTGTAATATTCGTATCATACCCGTAGCCAATTATGATCATGATATGCCTTATACATTGCCGGTAAAGCCATCGCCAAATTTGAATACGCAACAGGCCATTATGTTGTATCCATCGACCTGTATGTTTGAAGGGGTGTATTTGAATCATGGAAGAGGTACGTATTTTCCGTTTACAGTGTTGGGGAGTCCTGAGTTAAAAGGTATTTACTCATTTTCTTATACGCCCACAAGCATCAAAGGGATGGCTGAAAAACCGCTTTTCATGGATCAGGTTTGTTATGGATTGGATCTGCGTAATTATGATGTTGAGCAACTTCGAAAAAGTAAAAAGATCAATATCAGTTGGATATTGGAATTGTATAAGGCACATCCTTATAAAGAAAAGTTTTTTGAAAGATTGAGTGATCAGATGAATTCTATTGAAGTGCAGATAGGGGTGGGTGAATTCAGACAGCAGGTGATCAATGGAGTATCAGAAGAAGAGATCCGTAAAAGCTGGGAACTGGGATTGAGTGCGTATAAGGAGATGAGGAAAAAGTATTTGTTGTATCCATAGTGCGAAAATTCATTTGATGAGTTGTTCCATCAGTAGGGTTTTAAATCTGTATATCTGTACTATTGAGATGGAGAATAAAAATAATTTTCCTTCTCCGCAGAGTGTCAAAATAAAAAGAGGTTCTACGCATGGTCTCCTGCGGTAGGAGGGGATCATGCGCGTTACACAGCTAGGGGTATCATTTGCTTTTAAGCTTACTAATTTGTTACAGAAGGATCAATCGTGAAAATTTATGATTAACTTTCATAAGTGTGAGCGGTCGCAGCGTACTCTGCGAGAGAGCTACCGAGAACATCCAAAAAGTAGTCTCTGCAATGAAGAAAAAGTGGGGCTTAATAATTCATCACCTGCATAAATTTTTACGATGGAACTATTACAAAAACTGCTGGCAATAGACCCCAACTATATTCTTATTGGACTCATTGTTTTGTTTTACAGTCTTGAATATTTTTTTGAAAACCAGATTCAAACTACTAACAGAACCACACACTGGGGGAACAATATTCTTTTAGGGATAATTTTTGTGGGTCTTAATTTTTTATGGGCTTATGTAGTTGTGTTCTGTGTTGAATGGACCAACAGTCGGCAGATTGGGTTGTTTTATATGCTAGATATGCCCTATTGGTTAAAACTTATCCTGGGTGTGGCAATGCTCGACTTCGTTTCTTACTGGTTTCACCGTCTTGGTCATATTGTTCCTTTCTTGTGGCGTTTTCACCGTGTTCATCACAGCGATACAAAGATGGATGCTTCCACTAATTTTCGGGGACACCCGATTGAAACCTTCCTTTGGTTTGGCAGTAGCAATATTCTAGCTGCCGGTATTTTTGGGCTCGATCTGGTTACACTGGGTCTATACTTTTTTATTGTAACACCTTTGTTTTTCCTAGAACATGCCAACCTACGTTTCCCCCAGTGGTTAGACAGAACAGTTGGGCTTGTAGTCACAACACCTAATCTTCATAAAATACATCACGACCAAGATCAGCATTATACCGATTCTAACTTTGCTGATATTTTTATTTTATGGGACAGATTATTTGGCACATTTACTTATAAACCTGTTGAGGGAATAAAACCAGGACTTAGAGAATTTGATACAGATCAGCAACAAAGCTTTTGGTATTTATTGAAGGTTCCTTTTATAAAATTGAAACGACAGTAGTAAAAGCTTTTTCTTTTCTGCAACATGTCAAAATATAAAGAAGTTCATCTTCTCATACTTCGGGAGATGATGTGGGAAACTGCTTCTATGGAGAGCATGGGTAAAAAGGTGGAAATACTCCTTTCGGAGAAAGAATAACTACAAGATCTAGTTAATCTTATAATCAATTATGCACTCATTTTAATTAATAAAAAATAAATAGTTATGTCAGCAGATGACGGTAGCAAACAAGGCGCTACATGGCCTTTGCCAAAGTTCAGATTTGAAGTTGATATGGGAACACAATTAAAAGGTGTTGTTTTTCAAGAAGTATCCGGTATGGAAGCCGAAAGCCAAGTTATTGAATATCGTAAGAGTAACAGTCCTCTTTTCTCAACCGTAAAAATGCCTGGTATTGTCAAATACGGAAACATCACTATGAAAAGAGGAGTATTTGTTAACGACAACACTTTTTGGGATTGGTACAATGAGATTAAGATGAACATTATTAAAAGAAGAACGGTGCTAATTAAATTACTTGATGAAAATGGGAAGGTAACTATGCAATGGCAATTGAATAATGCGTGGCCAACCAAGATCAGTAGTACTGACCTTAAGTCTGATGGTAATGAAGTTGCCGTGGACACCATAGAAATTGCATACGAACAATTAATTATTGCTAATGGTAAGTAGTGGTATACAACTTTTGGAAAGTTCCGAAACTTTCCAAAAGTTTACTTCGAGGAGTAGCCATAAAGCAAAAGCCCCACATTGCTGTGAGGCTTTCTTTTTTCGTTGCCCGACCTGGATTCGAACCAAGACATACTGAACCAAAATCAGTTGTACTACCCTTATACTATCGGGCAATCCGACCTATTCATTTCTGAATGGGGTGCAAAAATAGGGGAGGATATCAATTGTTCCAAAATTTTTTAGGAGTTGATGCGCTTTTTCGTCGGTTAAGCCCAGCTTTTTGAACTTCGATTGATGGCCAGCTTATTGCAAAAGTTGGCGTTATTACTCCCTGTACAGATTTCGGTCATTTTTTGACTGATCGTGTCTTTGAGACGGATTTTACCGTTGCCAACTAATTCCAAAAATGAACTTTGAATAGATTAACAGAATGATGGTTGCATTTTAATTTATGTTATATTGAGTCTAGTAACAGGGCTTACAATCGACATAACTGCTAAACCCGGCACATGAGCATAAAACCCCTAATTGGCCTTTTTGGCCTATTGATGATTGGCTGCACTAACCCCGCATCTCAGAAAGGTAAAATTATAAAAATATCTTCTGCTGAAAGATGGGCTGGCTTTTTCGTAGATGATGCTTATGTAAAAAGAGCAGAAGGGTATGATTGGGTTGGCGTTGTAACCTCTTTGGTCAATGACAGTACCGTGCATGTGTCTGTCAGATCAAGAGCTGATCAAAAAAAAGCTACCTGCACTTTCGATGCAAATGCCACTATACTTGATGATTCGACACTTACAGCTCAGGTAAATGGTGCTACCATTTATTTTATTGTACGTGCATCCGATTTAATCATTCGTGCCCCATCAGAGGCAGACGAAATGATGTTGGGGTATTTTTGTTCTGGAGGCGCCTCTATTGCCGGAAAATACAAAAGACAAGCCCAACCTCTAGATGAACAACAGGTTGATAAAACCATTTTTCTAAAAAACCTCTCACTACAAAATATATTCTTCGAAGTACGTTCTATTCGTACTGATAGTATTCCTCTTTTGACGGTTACAACCGTAGGATTGAAGCATCATGCTGCACCGTACATTACCCCTTTAACGGATCAAGAGATCATGGATGCTGAGATCGAAGATTTGAATGCAGATGGATCTCCTGAACTACTTATTTATACTTCTACACCGCAGCGAGATAAACCGGTACAAGTGATCGGTTTTTCAGTGAATAAAATGAAGTCGATGAGTATGATTGCTATGCCTGACTTACGGGATAATGCTGAAGTTTTCAAAGAATATCGTGGTCATGATGAATGTCGAATTCTGGAAAACAGGCTGATGAGACGATTTCCATTAGCAGGAAAATCTAAAGAAGGTTATCCAATATATCGATTCATTACCTATAAAATGGTTGAAGGGGAAGCGATGCGTAGGTTTGAAATAGAAAGCATTCGGTAATCAAGCATTGCTTAAATCATCTTTATCATAAGATAACTATTACATATGGAAGTTCATCGTCATCATGGTTCACATGGATCTGGCTGGAAAGCAAATCTTAAAGAATTTTTCATGCTTTTTTTAGCTGTACTCTGTGGCTTTTTTGCGGAAATGAAAGTTCATAGTGTTGTTGAGCATGAATACGAAGAAGAATATATTTCTTCTATTGTAGAGGACATTACATCAGATATAGCACAAATCAACATTTTATTATCTGACTACGAAAGTCAGGTAAGGCAAATGGATACCTTAATGGATGTATTAGCATCTCCCGAAGTTTTATCAGATTCGAGAACAGCTTATCGATTATGGACAGACGTTCAAGGATTCCAAGATTTTTCTTATGATGATAGAACGATTCAGCAATTAAAAAGTGGAGCAGGACTTAGGTTGATTAGGAAAAGTGTAGTAGCTACAGCTATTATGCGATATGATCAGTCCATACGAAAGTTTCAACTACAGCGAAATATCATGAATACGGAAGTTGTTAATCAAAGGTTCTATTTTAATCTGTTTGATTTTGCAGCTCTTCGGAAATCCATGGAATCAGCAGTCCCTTTAACTGCATCAGGTAAGGCGTTCTTAAATCATGCAATTGGAGACAGATTATTTTACAAGAAATCTTTCTTGGCAATGATTGATCGGTTAAAGGAAGCATATATACAAGCTCATAAAACATTAGAGGATATCAAAAAAAATTATGACATTGAATAGAGTGCTTTTACGACTTGTAAACAAATGCTACTTGGTTGCTTTATTGGGAACCGCATTATTTTATGTTTCTAACGGTAATGCTCAAAATAGTAAATGGAAAATACAAGCCGGATTAGAATTAGGATTGCCAACCGGAAATTTTTCAAAGGTATACCAGCTGGGTAAGGGTATGCTGATCAAAGGATTATTATCTGTTAAATCCGGTGATCAATTTACATTTCAGACTTCTTACTCAGATTTCAAAATCAAAAATGATGTTATTGATCCTCGCTACTCATCTGATTATACCATTGTGCCAGTTTTATTTGGTTACAGGAGATACATCCAAAAATTTTATTCAGAAACACAAATCGGAACCGGAATCTATACTATAAAAGTAAGTGGTGGTGGACAATCGTTGAGTAAGTCAGAAACCAATTTTACTTGGGCTCAGACATTCGGATTCAATTTTGCCCACTTCGATTGGTTCGCTAAATACCAGCAGGGCAATTTGAAGAATGCGGGTGTTGAAAAACTTACAATGATAGGGGTAGGTATAGTATACCAGTTATCATTCAGTCAAAACAAAAGAGCTGTATTGTGAGTAATTACATTTTTCGCAGAAGAATATTATTGATCCGAAGGGGGTTCTTTTTGGTTCTGCATTTATTTGGGATGCTATTGATAGCAACAGCGCAAATTAATCCATCGGTATCTCCTGACTCGTCTAAATTTCAGCCAGCTATTCAGGATATAATCATAGGAGAACGTAAAGCTATTAGGGCTACTTCGGAACTTTTTATAACACAGGCAATTCCATGGTCTATTAATCGATTTGTACGAAAGGCTGATTTTGCGAAAATTTCGTTCAAGAGTTTATCGAACAACGTAAATCCTTCTTCATGGGAATGGGATGATAATTCATTTCAAACCAATCAATTTGCACACCCTTTTCATGGAAGTTTGTATTTCAATGCATTCAGAAGTAATGGGTATTCATTCTGGCAATCGGCTCCTGCAGCTTTTTCTGGTAGTTTGTTTTGGGAAATAGCAGGGGAAACACATGTTCCTGCACCGAATGACTTTATTAATACAAGCTTAGGTGGTATTTCTTTAGGTGAAATGACTCACCGACTTGCTAACTCTTTAATTGACCCCTCAGCAAGAGGATTTAAAAGAACAACACAAGAAGTACTTGGGTTAATCATCAATCCGATGAATGGATTAAACCGAATTCTGAATCGTAAATGGGGACGTGTTGAACCATTTAGAACAAGAGATTCAAGTACAAAACTGGTGAATGCTTTTGTAGATTATGGTGGGCGTTTTTTTAGCGAAAGGTCTTCTGATTTTTTAAAGCGAAGAGGAAATAACGAGTTTTATATGCGATTAAGATTGCTATATGGTAATCCGGATGAAGCTTCTGTGATTCCTTTTAGTGCTTTTAATATGTCAGCAGAGGTAGGTGCTTCTGATTCTGGCTACCTCAATACATTAATGGTGACGGGTTACATACGTAGATGGAAGATGAGTGCAAAGAGTATGGGACTGATCAGTATGAATTATGATTTTTTCAAAAATAATGCATTCGAATATGGCGCTCAAAGTTTTCGCTTTACAGTATTGTCTGACTGGAAGCAAAAAAATCCTCGAAACAAACTAAGAACAACTATCGGAGGAAGTGTCATAGCATTGGCTGCTGTACCGGATGTATATCTCTATTATGGAGAAGGTAGAAACTATGATTATGGTCCGGGTATTGGGTATCATGCGGGAACTGAGATTAGTTTTCATGATGTATTATTTCTCAATTTCCAATACCGTGGCGGTTGGTTTAAAACACTGAATGGAAATCGATCTAACTTTTTCTTAAATACTGTTACCAATGAAGTGAGGTACGAGCCTCGGAAAAATTTATTTTTTACATTAGAGCTTGGGCATTTCAGTTTGCAAGGAAACTATGCGGATTATCCTGATTTTACTCGGACTTATCCATTTCTTCGGTACTCAACAGGTTTTCGTTTCTGATCTTATTATTTGACCAATAAAGTATAACTTATATTCTAATCATCATTTTCAAAACATAGTAGTTATGAAAAAGTATATTTTTCTTTTGTTATTGTTTGTTTGTATCAAATCTGAAATTTATGGTCAAAGACCGCAACAATTTGAGCTGAGGATCGTTCCTGAAGTCTCATTTCCATTGGGAAATTTTTCTCAGGTAGCTAATACCGGAATTGGAGGTAGCCTTAAAGGATCTTATAGTTTTAAAAGTCCGGGTCACCTTTTGTTGAGTATCGGGTATCAAAATTTTGGAATCAAAACTTTAGTGCCGGGAGTGAGTTCGCAATATACAATCATACCGCTGATGTTAGGATACAGACATGATATAAAAAGAGTTTTTCTTGAAAGTCAGGTTGGAGCAGGTCTCTATACTCTTAAAGCAAAGAATGGAGCTGCATCAGCAACAGATTCAAATGTGAATTTTACTTACTCGCAAAGTATTGGCTATGATTTTGGTAACTACGAGTTACTAATGCGTTATCAGTCTGGTAGTCTTAAAGGCTCTGACAGATTAAATGTGTTGGGTATTGGTATGAACTTTTCTTTTTAATTCCGATCAATCATTGATCGGAATTAAAAAGTATACAAGTTTATTCATTCAAATCTTCCTTTTCTTTCAGCGCCTTAATTAAATCCAGCGCTTCCGCCACTACATCACACATGATGGTAATCAGAGAACCCGGTTTGGCAGTATTATAGGCATGCATGATGGCCTCTTTTTCATTATAAATAATGGTCAAAGGGATATCTTTTCCTTTGGTATCATTGATGCCCTCTACCAAGAGGTTTACGATCTCTTCTGCTGTTCTACCCCGTAGGTTTTTATCCTGGCGGATGATGATCTCATCGAAACTTCGGCCCGAGATCCTTCCCAATTCCCGAATATCTTCATCCCTACGATCACCGGTTCCGCTGATGATACCCACTTTCGGGAAACCATCCATTTTCCCCACAAAATCACAGAGCAGTTCCAATCCTGCAGGATTATGGGCAAAATCTACCAGGAACTTAAAATGTTTGAATTCAAACAGGTTCAATCTGCCCGGGGTTTGTGAAGGTGAAGGAACAAATGTGGTCAGTGCAGTTCTGATATCTTCGATGCTAATGTCTTTAAACAAATAGGTCGCCAGTACGGCAGGTAGGGTATTCATGATATTATGGACCGCTTTCCCGCCATAAGTAATGGGGATCTCACTTACTTTGATCACGCGTATTTTCCATGTGCCTTTAAGGATGGATACATACCCATTTTCAAATACCACCGCATAGCCTCCTTTATTACAATGCTCCTGTATGCGTGGATTCATTTCGTCCATACTAAAATAGGCTACATTACAACTTAGACCTTTGTACATGTTATACACTAGATCGTCATCAGCATTGAGGATGGCAAAGCCATGATTGAATGTCGTTTCCGGAATCACTGCTTTTACCCTTGCCATTTGTTCGAGAGAATCAATTCCACCGAGACCAAGATGATCAGCAGTTACATTGGTCACGATACTCACATTACAATGCTGAAATGCCAGTCCTGCTTTTAATAAACCTCCACGTGCGCATTCCAATACCGCAAAATCAACAGTAGGGTCTCTGAGTACGAATTGGGCACTGAGTGGACCGGTACAATCACC
Organism: Sediminibacterium sp. KACHI17; assembly: GCF_040362915.1. Lineage (NCBI taxonomy): Bacteria > Pseudomonadati > Bacteroidota > Chitinophagia > Chitinophagales > Chitinophagaceae > Sediminibacterium > Sediminibacterium longum. Next base: position 261,518 of record NZ_AP029612.1, read on the forward strand.
TTTCATCATCAGCTGATTCTGTATGTATACGCCATCACTCGTGGTATAACCTACTTTTCGTCCGGCTGTTTTGCATATGTGTGCGGTGAGTCGGGTAGTGGTGGTTTTGCCATTGGTTCCTGTAACAGCAATGATGGGAATCCGTCCATCAGAACCTTTGGGGAATAACATATTGATCACAGGCTCTGCCACATTGCGGGGCAGTCCTTCTGCAGGTTCAATATGCATACGGAATCCGGGAGCTGCGTTGACTTCCAGTACGGCACCTCCATTTTCATAAATAGGTGCGCGCAGATCCGGAGCCATGATATCAATACCGCAGATATCCAATCCAATGATCTTGGCAATTCGTTCAGCGAGAAAAATATTGACCGGATGTACTTCATCGGTTACATCTGTAGAAGTACCACCTGTGCTAAGGTTGGCAGTAGGTTTCAGTAATACCAATTCATCTTTGGGTGGAATGGTGTCTAAAGTGTATCCTTTCTCATCTAACATTTTTTGTGTGAACTGATCGATCGTGATCTGTGTCAATACTTTTTCATGTCCATAACCACGGCGAGGGTCTTTATTGGTTTCATCGATCAGCCATTGAATGGTATGCACACCATCTCCAATGACTGATGCAGGAGTTCTTAATGCAGCACACACAAATTTGTAGTTGATCACCAATACGCGGAAGTCGACGCCGGTAATAAATTTTTCAACGATCACGGATCTACTGTATTGTTTGGCAGCTTCAAAAGCTTTGAGTGCCATTTCCCAGGTGGTGATATTGGTGGTATTACCTTTACCATGATTGCCATCAATCGGTTTGATCACTAATGGATAACCGAACTTGGCAACTGCATCTTCTAGTCCGGCCTCGGTTCTGATGACGGTTCCTTTGGGTACCGGTATTTCTGCAGCTTCTAATAGATTTTTGGTTTCTTCTTTATCACAAGCGATATCTACTGCAATATTTGATGTAGTACTTGCAATGGTGGCACGGATTCTTTTTTGGTGTACTCCATAGCCTAATTGTACCAGGCTTTGTTTGTTCAAGCGGATATAAGGAATGCCTCGTTTAGCAGCTTCTTCCACGATACAACCGGTTGAAGGCCCCAAGCGTGTGTCTTCGCGTATCTCACGCAAGCGTTGAATGTCTTCCGATAAATCATATGCAACAGCATCTACCAATGATTGTGCAATGCGAACAGATGCTTTGGCGGCATAAACACCTGCATCTTCTTCCATATAGTTGAAGACGACATGGTATTCTCCTTCTTTGCCGGTACCTCTGGTTCTGCCAAATCCGCAATTCATGCCTGCCAGGGTTTGTAATTCCAGTGCAATATGTTCAATCACATGTCCCATCCATGTTCCTTCATCTACACGCTCAAAAAATCCACCCGGTTTACCAACACTGCAACGATGAGAATACATAGAAGGAAAAAGGGATTCCAGGCGTTGCCGAAAGCCATCAATGGTGTTGGTAGGTCTTTGCTCCAGTTCTTCCAGATTCAATTTCATCTGGATCAGTTTCGGGCGACGAACACTCCAGTAATTCGGTCCGCGCAGGACTTTGATCTCTTCAATTTTCATAGAAACAGTTTGGTTGGCTTATTTATTCACAGAGAATACCCATTAGGGAAGATGATCAATATAGCACATTTTTGGGTAAGCCTTAGCCATTGAAATCACTTATTTTTGTTTGGAAAGAATTTCTACTGAATGCGTATTCCTAAAGGTAAACTGATCGCTATAGGCGGAGCTGAAGACAAAGGAACCGATCTTGAAAAAGGAGAGTTTCATCGTAATAACCTCAATTTTTTTGAATTGGGAATTCTGCGTCGCATCGTAGAAGAGATCGGCGGAATTCATTCGCGAATAGAAGTGGTTACCACGGCTTCTACCATTCCTTATGAGGTAGGAGAAAATTACCTGAATGCTTTTGGGAAGATCGGATGCACGGATATTGGTCTCTTACATATTCGTAATCGCGAAGATGCCATGCGTGCAGATTATGTGGAGCGCATTCGTACATGTGCAGGGGTGATGTTCAGTGGTGGTAATCAGCTCAGACTGTCTGCTATTTTCGGGGGTACTGTTTTTTTGAAGACCATTCATGAAAGATATCAGTCAGAAAGTTTTGTTATTGCAGGAACATCTGCCGGTGCTATGGCGATGAGTAATACCATGATCTATGAGGGGAATGCTACCCGTGCCCATTTAAAAGGGGAAGTGAAAATCACAACCGGATTGGCATTCATGGATAATGTCATCTTTGATTCTCATTTTGAAAAGCGTGGTCGTTTTGCAAGATTGGCACAGGCAGTTGCAGCGAATCCATCCTGTATTGGCATTGGATTGGGAGAAGATACCGGAATGTTGATCACACAGGGAAATAGAATGGAAGCCATCGGTAGTGGACCTGTGATCATTGTGGACGGACATGATATCCGTCACAGCAATATGGCCGATATACCGGAAGGTAATCCGATCACCATTGAAAATCTGAAAGTTCATTTTTGTGCCAAAGGAAACGGATACCTGGTTGAAGAAAGAACCTTTGTTGAACAAATGGGCGCCAGCACCACACCTGTGATGACGGATGTTTATTAGTCCATGGTCCATAGCTTATGGCTTATGGATCATAGCTAATGGTTAATAGGAGCCCAATAACCCGATTACCCGATAACCTGATCACCTGCAAACCCATAACCCAGTACCCAGCACCTAAAACATGAACAAACTCATCCTCTTCACACTATTCATTGCAGCAATGTTTGTTTTGTCTGCGTATCGTTCTGATCGGAAAAAGAAGATCCTATTTTTTGGTGATTCCATTACAGAGTTGGGCGTAAAGCCGAATGGATATATTCGGGTCATAGAGGATATCATTCGGAATGAGGATAAGTCTAGCCAGTATGAATTGATCGGTAAAGGTATTGGTGGGAATAAAGTGTACGATTTGTTTTTACGGATGGAAGAAGATGTGCTGAAGTTACAACCTCAGATCGTAGTGATATATATTGGTGTGAATGATATCTGGCACAAGAGCATGATGGGAACCGGTACTGATTATGATAAGTTTGGAACATTCTACCAGGCCATCGTCAATAAACTAAAAGCAGCGGGTATTCAAGTGGTTCTTTGTACTCCTGCTGTGATCGGTGAACGATATGATGGAACAAATCCACAGGATGGTGAATTGAATCATTACAGTAATTGGATCAGAAAGTATGCCAGCGACAACAGTTTACCACTGGTTGATCTGCGCGCAGCTTTCTTGAATTATAGCAAAGCCCATAACCCCAATAATCAGGATGCTAAAATTCTTACTTATGATCGTGTGCATTTGAATGATATAGGTAACAAGCTGGTGGCTGAGCAAATGTGGGAGAAACTAAAAACAATCAAATGATCCATTATAGTCAATACAATATCCAGCTATTATGACACGTATTATTTATTATTTCCTCTTTGCGATGATGACGCTGATGCTGTTTGCTTGTGCCGATAAAACATCAGCGCCAACACTTACACCTCATGAAGGATTTGTTGAAGTGAAGGGAGGGAAGATATGGTATCGTGTATGGGGTAGTGGTGATGGTATTCCTGTTGTAATGCTGCATGGCGGTCCGGGTTTTACCAGTTATTACCTGACTCCATTGGCGGATTCTTTGTCAAAAGAACGTACGGTGATCGTTTTTGATCAATTGGGTTGCGGGCGCTCTGATCAGCTCTCGGATACCAGCTTGATGAATATGCAAGCACATGTTGATCAGGTATCTGCATTGTTGAAAGCATTGAAGATCGAAACCTTTGATCTTTATGGACATTCATTCGGTACCATGCTAGCCACCGATTTTTATTTGCAGCATCCTGAAAATATTCGCTCCGTTGTATTGGCAAGTCCTTGTTTACGTACCAAGAACTGGATGCTTGATGCTGATACATTGATGATGCAATTACCCGATAGTACTGCACAGGTTTTACAAAATTTTCGAAAAGGAGTGCGGCAGGACTCGGTACAGCTGGCGAATGCACTCACAGTTTACTACAGTAATTTTTACAATCGGAAACAACCTTTATCTCCTTATGTAGACAGTTCACTTCGTTTACAGTCACTGCAAGTGTATCGTCATATGTGGGGGCCGGAAGAGTTCATGGCTACCGGCAATTTGAAAGCATATGATCGGACACCCGATCTGGAGAAGATCAAAGTGCCGGTTTTATTTACGACCGGACAATATGATGCTGCACGTCCTTCAACAGTGAAAAGTTATCAGCGATTGATAAAGGGAGCTGTATTTGAAGAGATACCTGCTGCCGGACATTCAACCATGACCGATCATATTGAAGCAGACCTGAAAGTATTGAAAGCCTTCTGGAACAAATTATAAGATCCAAAAAAAAGCTACTGCTCTTGTGCTATGAGTAGTAGCTTTTATCTGTTAATTGGATCAAATCGCTTTTACGAGGAAATAATTCTTTTTCCCTTTTTGTATCAACAGGTATTTATGCTGCAACAGGTCAGCACTAGTAAGGGATGTTTTTTCTGAAGAAATTTTTTCTTTATTCAACCCAACACCTCCAGACTGCCACATTTTGCGGGCTTCTCCTTTGCTGGGGAAGATATTGGTCTCAGCAAGGAAGCTGACAAGATCATACCCTGCATCCAATTGTGCTTTGCTGATCTCAACGGTAGGAACACCTTCCATTACCTGCAATAATTGCTCTTCACTTAAGCTTTGCAAAACTTCTGTAGTGGCGTTTCCGAAAAGGATCTCAGAAGCCTTTACTGCAAAATCATAATCTGCTTTGCTATGAACAAAGCAGGTCAGTTCTTCTGCTAGTTTTTTCTGTAATGCACGTTGATGTGGAGCTGTATCATGTGTTGCGATCAATGCTTCTATTTCTGCAACAGGTAATAGGGTGAATATTTTGATCCAGGTCTTAGCATCCTCATCGCTGGCGTTCAACCAGAATTGGTAGAATTGGTAGGGGGATGTTTTTTTGGCATCCAACCATACATTCCCTTTTTCAGTTTTACCAAATTTACCTCCATCGGATTTTTTTATCAATGGACAAGTAAACGCAAAAGCTTCGCCGCCTGCTTTTCTACGGATCAATTCTGTACCGGTTGTGATATTACCCCACTGATCGCTGCCACCCATCTGCAGTTTGCATCCTTTGTTTTGGTATAACCAATAAAAGTCGTAGCCCTGGATCAACTGGTAGGTAAATTCTGTAAAGCTCATGCCTGTTTCGCCTTCCAATCTCTTCTTCACACTGTCTTTGGCCATCATATAATTAACAGTGATATGCTTACCGGCATCGCGGATAAAGCTTAGGAAGCTGATATCTTTAAACCAGTCATAGTTATTCAGCATCACGGCAGCGTTTGGCTTCGCTGGATCAAAGTCAAGGAATTTTTCTAATTGCTTGCGAACACCTTCCTGGTTGTGGAGCAATACTTCTTCACTCAATAAATTACGCTCTTCGCTTTTTCCGGTAGGATCGCCTACCATACCTGTAGCACCACCTACCAATGCCATGGGTTTATGTCCGGCACGCTGTAAGTGCACTAATAATAATATAGGAACCAAACTGCCGATATGTAAACTATCAGAAGTGGGGTCGAATCCAATATATCCGGAAACCATTTCTTTTTGTAATAGCTCTTCTGTTCCGGGCATGATATCCTGAATCATTCCTCTCCAACGCAGCTCTTCAATTAATGTCATCTTTTGTCGATTTGCGGCAAAGATAATGAGTAGTGAGTAGTCAGTAGTGAGTAAGAAGTCAAGGATAAAAAAACTCACTACTGACTACTCACTACACACTAATTTTGCACCATGCGAAAAGTTGGTGAAGGTACCCGTACCCTGAATTTTTTGATCGACACTGTGGTGATCTTGTTCTTGGCCATCGGCTTGAACAAGGGCTGGACTTTTTACGTTCGTTATTGGGGATATCCATATCTGAATTTCGGATGGATATTTTTCGGGACTTTGTTTGTGTACTATAGTTTTTTTGAGACCATCTTCCAAAAGAGCCCTGCGAAATGGCTTAGTTACTCCAAAGTGGTCAATAAAGAAGGTAAAAGAGCCGCTTTCTGGCGTATCCTCCTGCGCAGCCTCACAAGAATCACGGTCATCGACCTCTTTTTCATCCCCATCCTGGGTAAGCCCCTGCATGATTGGGTGAGTGGTACTGAGGTGGTGAGTAGTGAGTAGTCAATGGTGAATGGTGAATTGTCAATATTTTGAGGTGTTTCTCTAATGGGTAAAGATTCTGCTTATTTAAGTGGCTTTTCTTACTATAAGCCATGGACTATGGACTATCAGCCCTAAACCGTTTATGATTTCCGATACTTTCTGATTCCTGACTCGGCGGTTCCTTATTTCTCTGTTCCGATGGTGTATTTTTGCGGTTCAAATAAGGAATAATGGCAAAGATTGGGATCAATATTGCAACAGGTAGTTTACAACAGGCTGAAATGATCGTAGGGATAGACCTTGGTACCACCAATAGTCTGGTGGCGATCATACATCCGGAAAGCAAGGTTCCGGTTGCTTTAAAGGAATTCAATTCCAGCAGCTTGGTGCCTAGTGTGGTGCATTTCGATGGATTTGGTAATCCTGAAGTGGGAGAGGCCGCTAAGCAGTATTTGGAAACCGATCCTGCCAATACCATTTTCAGTGCTAAAAGACTAATGGGTAAAAGCTATAGAGATGTAAAAGAGCATGCTGATCTTTTCACCTATAAAGTCATTGATGATGATACAGAGAGTTTGGTCAAAGTACAGGTAGGGGATAAATTTTATTCTCCAATTGATCTTTCTTCATTCATTCTCAAAGAGTTAAAAGAAAGAGCTGAACATATACTTAAAACGCCTGTGAACAAAGCGGTCATCACTGTTCCTGCCTATTTCAATGATGCGCAACGTCAGGCAACTCGAGATGCGGGTAAGTTGGCCGGATTGGATGTTTTGCGGATCATTAATGAACCAACGGCTGCAAGTCTGGCCTACGGTTTAGGAATCAATAAGTACGAAGAGAAAACGATCGCTGTTTACGATTTAGGAGGCGGAACATTTGATATTTCTATTTTGAAAATTGCAAATGGCATTTTTGAAGTGCTGAGTACCAATGGTGATACCTATTTAGGTGGTGATGATTTGGATAGAGCGATTGTTCAACATTGGATAAAAAAAGTAGGTATTGATCATAATGGTTTAAAAATCAATAAAATATTAGCACAATCATTAAGATTGAAAGCCGAGGAAGCTAAAAAATATTTGAGTGATCATACTGTGTTTCAGGCTGAGTTGAATGGTGATCAATTGAGTCTTTCTAGAGATGAATTCAACTCATTGATCCAGCCTTTGATCGATCGAACGATCGATTGTTGTAAAAAAGCCATGACCGACGCCGGACTCCAAACCAACGATATTGACACAGTGGTGATGGTGGGAGGGAGTACGCGTGTTCCGGCTGTTAAAGAGGCGGTAAGTACTTTCTTTGGTAAGCCTGTGAACGATGAAGTGAATCCTGATGAAGTAGTTGCTTTGGGTGCGGCAGTTCAGGCAGATATATTGGCTGGAAACAATACAGACTTTCTGTTATTGGATATCACGCCTTTGAGTCTGGGTATCGAAACCATGGGTGGACTAATGGATGTGCTCATTCCGAGAAACTCTAAAATACCTTCGCGGGTAGGCAGACAATATACTACCCATAAAGATGGACAAAGTGGGATGCGTATTTCCGTGTACCAAGGGGAGCGAGATCTGGTAAAGGATAATCGAAAGCTGGCTGAGTTCAATTTGACCGGTATTCCGGGAATGCCAGCAGGATTGCCTAAGGTTGAAGTTCAATTTTTAATAGATGCAGATGGTATTTTAGTAGTGAAAGCCAAAGAGTTACGTAGCGGCGTAGAACAAAGTATTGAAGTGAAACCGCAATATGGGTTGACCGATCAGGAAGTTGAACAAATGTTGCTGGATAGCATCACTCATGCCAAGGATGATATGGTGACCAGGGCTTTGGTGGAAGCCAGAACTGAAGGAGAGCAGATATTGGGAGTGACGGAAAAATTCATTGCCAAGAACCCGGATTTGATGACCAAAGAAGAAATGTTAGCCACTGCGAATGCGATGCAGGCGCTTCAATTGGCTTTAACTATGGAAGATAAAAACTTGATACAGAGTAAGATAGAAGAGTTAAATGAAATAACCAGGCCTTTTGCTGAGCGAGCCATGGACCAGGCCGTGGGAGCAGCGCTAAAAGGGAAGACATTGTAAATAATTGAAAATCAAAAGCCAAAAGTCAAAACCGAGATCTAGCTTTTAATTTTGACTTTTGACTTTTGATTTGAAATCATCATCTATTCAACTCCCTCATCCGCTCAATATATTTCCCCAGAATATCAAATTCAATATTTACGACACTGCCTTCCATCACCTGTTGGATACTGGTGTGTTCGAAAGTGTAAGGAATGATAGCTACTTTGAAACTATTGTTGGTGATAGCAAAACAAGTCAGACTAGTACCATTTACTGAAATGGAACCTTTTTCAATAATCAGGTGAGCATAGGTTTCTGGTATCTGAAAGCGGAACTCCCAGCTCCCTGCCAGTTCTTTTCTTTCGGTACAAGTAGCGGTACAGTCAACATGGCCTTGAACGATATGTCCATCCAGGCGTCCATTCATCACCATGCATCTTTCAAGATTCAGGATGCTGCCCGGCTGCCAGCCGGATAGATTGGTCTTTTTCAGGGTTTCTTCAATCGCGGTAACCCTATGCTGTCCTTGGGTAAGCTGATCAACGGTCAGGCAAACGCCTTCATGACTCACGCTTTGATCGATCTTCAATTCTCCGGAAATGGGGGATTCTACCCAAAAACTGATATTAGATCCGTTTTTCTCTAGTGAAACGACTTTGCCAATAGATTCTATGATTCCTGTAAACATAAGCGCAAGGTAGATGGATCTTTGATTTTTTGATCTTTGATTTTTTGATTTAATCCGAAAAGCCCAAACGAGAAATCAAGAATTCAAGAAATCAAAGATCAAAAATTTTCAAAAGGATTTGCATATTTATCATGATACCTCTATCTTTGCACTCCTAAAAAACACCCGAGGAGGTATAATCGTTATGCTTATCATTGATTCAAAAGATTGCGAAAACATCGACAAGGCACTCAAGAAGTACAAGAAGAAGTTCGAAAAGAGCAAAGTATTGTTACAGTTAAGAGAGCGTCAGGCATTCACTAAGCCGTCAGTTAGACGTCGTGGTGAGGTGTTGAAAGCCATCTATAAGCAGCAGATCGCAAGCGGCAAGATCGAAGGATAATCACCTTCTTTCATCCGAATATATTCAGTAGCCTGAGTTTTGTAACTTTAGGCTACTTTTTTTATGTCCCAATCTGTCTACCCGGTCATACAACCTTTTTTAGATCACCTGCGTTTCGAGAAGCGCTATTCCCAGCATACGCTTATTTCTTACCAAACGGATCTGGAGCAGTTCTTTGCGTATCTATCCAGTCAGTTTGATGGACCGTCAGTTCCTGAAATAACACCCATGTTCATTCGCAGTTGGTTAGCAGAAATGAAAGAGGATGGAATGGAGAGCAGAAGTTTGAACCGTAAGATATCCGCACTCAAGTCTTTTTTTAAATACCAGTTGAAGAATGGTGTGATTGCGCAATCGCCAATGACCACCATCGTTTCACCAAAGTTGAATAAGCGACTGCCGGTCTTTGTCGAGGAAAAAGATATCCGCACTTTGTTCGATCATGTAGAATTTTCAGATGATTGGAAGGGGAGAACCGAAAAGTTGGTCATGCAGTTGTTCTATAGCACAGGAATGCGTTTGAGTGAATTGATCGGCTTAAAGGAATCGCAACTGGATGCGTCTTTATCTCAGATCAAGGTATTGGGTAAAGGGAATAAAGAAAGGATCATTCCAATATCCCAGGATCTGGTGCAAGCTTTACAGTCTTATATCAAAGACAAACCTGTTGCAGGACCTAAATTGTTTCAAACAGAAAAGGGTAAGTCGCTGCAACCCAGACAAGTGTATGCTTTTGTAAAGCAGTACCTCGCTGCAGTAACCACCATCCAGAAAAAAAGTCCGCATATTCTCCGGCATAGTTTTGCTACGCACCTGATGAATAATGGAGCCGACCTGAATGCAGTCAAAGAATTATTAGGTCATAGCAGTCTCGCCGCTACACAAGTGTATACACATAATACGATTGAGAAATTAAAAGAAGTGTTTAAGAAGGCGCATCCTAAGGCGTGAGGGGGGTATAGTCCATGGTCCATAGCTTATGGTTTGTTGCGAATAGTAAGCAGGTGTAGGTATTGGTATCCACTAGCGATTTTTTTTATCCATCCCCCACTGACGATGAACAATAACCTATGGACTATCGACCATGGACCATGGACTATGGACTATTGCCCAGGCCCACTAACCATCTCAACCCACAAATCACGTCAATCCTCATACCTAAAACCTTGAATTCCTGTCAACTGTCAACAGTCATTTGTCATCTTAATATCTGCTCAAAAAATTACCATTTTTTTCTTCTTTTTGTGAACGGAAAAGATTAACTTGTAAGTGCTGAAAAGAAAAGCAGGAAGACTGCAAAATGACTTCAGAAATAAGTTCTTTCAAATAATTTTTTCACCGATTAAACGTGAGTTGCTATGAACGTTAACATTCAAACAGTGCACTTTGATGCAGATGACAAATTGGTAGAGTATGTTTCGCGTAAACTCCAAAAATTGAACACTTTTCATGATCGAATTTTGAAAGTGGATGTGTTCTTGAAATTGGATAATGTAGTGCATACGATCAAAGACAAAATCGTGGAGATAAGAGTGCATGTTCCGAGGCATGATTTTTTTGTAAAAGCCTCCTCAAAGTCATTCGAAGAGTCTTTCGACTCGGCCATGGAATCCATTGTATCACAGATCAAACGAAAAAAAGAAAAATTAGCAGCCTAAAAAACTTCAAAAACCCTGGTCAAAAGCCGGGGTTTTTTTATGCGGTAAGCCACAAGTTGCAAGCTACAATTGGCACTCAAAATCTTGAAGCTTGCGGCTTGAAGCATGCAGCTTTCCCAACTTGTTAATAACTACCCGAAAAAATTCCAATCAAAATTTTGCTGAATAAAGTTTTCCATTACCTTTGCCATCCCAAAAAAGGGTAGTTCTTTGTATTTTTTACAGCAAAAGCAGGTCAGAGAATTGGATTTTTGCCGCTCGAATTGACCGCTTTTTAAATAACAAGCCGAAGTAGCTCAGCTGGTAGAGCATCCCGATGAAATCGGGAAGGTCGCGGACCTTTAAACGAATTACCACTGAACAAAAGGTAAACAAGCCGAAGTAGCTCAGCTGGTAGAGCATCCCGATGAAATCGGGAAGGTCGCGGACCTTTAAACGAATTACCACTGAACAAAAGGTAAACAAGCCGAAGTAGCTCAGCTGGTAGAGCATCCCGATGAAATCGGGAAGGTCGCGGACCTTTAAACGAATTACTACTGAACAAAAGGTAAACAAGCCGAAGTAGCTCAGCTGGTAGAGCATCCCGATGGAATCGGGAAGGTCGCGGACCTTTAAACGAATTACTACTGAACAAAAGGTAAACAAGCCGAAGTAGCTCAGCTGGTAGAGCAGCTGATTTGTAATCAGCAGGTCGCGGGTTCGAGTCCCATCTTCGGCTCATTTTCATTTTGCTTTTGATTTCGGTCAGCAGCAAATGAAAAGGGCAGGTTCCAGAGCGGCCAAATGGGGCGGACTGTAAATCCGCTGTCTTTCGACTTCAGAGGTTCGAATCCTCTCCTGCCCACGGAATAAAGTAGTAATGAAAACATTGCTACAGCATTCAAAAGTTCTTAAAAGCATTTGAAAAAGACTTAAGCGGGAGTAGCTCATTTGGTAGAGCGATAGCCTTCCAAGCTATAGGTGGCCAGTTCGAGCCTGGTCTCCCGCTCTTTTTAGTTCTTTAAAGAAACAACAGCTGAAAAATAAGCCGTTGTAGCTCAGTGGTAGAGCATCCCGATGCAATCGGGAAGGTCGTGAGTTCTTAAAAAAAGACAACAGCTGAAAAGAATAAAAGCCGTTGTAGCTCAGTGGTAGAGCACTTCCTTGGTAGGGAAGAGGTCGTGAGTCCGATTCTCACTAACGGCTCAAAGTGATGTATGAAATGTGATTCGCAGGGGCGGATAAGCAAAAAATAAACAAGTGGCGAAAGCCTTAGATTTTTAAAACACAACTAAAAACCGATAAAAATGTCTAAAGAGACCTTTAAGAGGGAGAAACCTCACGTAAACGTTGGTACTATTGGTCACGTTGACCACGGTAAAACCACCCTGACTGCTGCCATTACGGACATCTTATCTAAGAAAGGTCTGGCACAGGCTAAGAAGTATGATGAGATCGATGGCGCTCCTGAAGAAAAAGAGCGTGGTATCACTATCAATACTGCTCACGTAGAATATCAAACTGCTAACCGTCACTATGCGCACGTTGACTGTCCTGGTCACGCTGACTATGTGAAGAATATGATTACCGGTGCTGCCCAGATGGATGGTGCGATCCTGGTAGTGGCTTCTACCGATGGTCCGATGCCACAAACAAAAGAGCACATCCTGCTTGCTCGTCAGGTAGGTGTACCTCGTATCGTAGTATTCATGAACAAGGTTGACCTTGTTGATGACGTTGAATTATTGGAGCTGGTTGAAATGGAGATCCGCGAACTGTTATCTTCTTACGGTTTCGATGGTGATAACACTCCAATCATCAAAGGTTCTGCAACTGGCGCTTTGGCTGGTGAAGAAAAATGGGTTAAATGCGTTGAAGAGCTGATGGAAGCTGTAGATACTTACATTCCATTGCCTCCACGTCCAGTAGATATGCCATTCCTGATGTCTGTAGAAGACGTATTCTCGATCACTGGTCGTGGTACTGTAGCTACAGGTCGTATCGAGCGTGGTATCATTAAAGTAGGTGAAGCTGTTGAGATCGTAGGTCTGATGGATGCTCCTCTTTCTTCTACTGTAACAGGTGTTGAAATGTTCAAAAAACTGTTGGATGAAGGTCAGGCTGGTGATAACGCAGGTCTGTTGCTCCGCGGTATTGAAAAGAAAGATATCCGTCGTGGTATGGTAATCTGTAAGCCAGGTTCTATCACTCCACACACTGACTTCAAAGGTGAGGTTTACGTACTGAGCAAAGAAGAAGGTGGACGTCACACTCCATTCTTCAATAAGTACCGTCCTCAGTTCTATTTCCGTACTACTGACGTAACTGGTGAAGTTACTTTGCCAGAAGGAACTGAAATGGTAATGCCTGGTGATAACATCAACCTTACTGTAAAACTGATCCAGCCGATCGCGATGGAGAAAGGTCTGAAATTCGCTATCCGTGAAGGTGGACGTACAGTAGGTGCCGGTCAGGTTACTGAAATCATCAAATAAGCTATAAGCAGCAAGCTTTTAGCTTCAAGCAAATAGGTTTTTTTACTATATTTGCATACATAATCTAAAAGCTGTTCGTCTCTGGCGGATAGCTTTTAGCTTTCTACGGGCATAGTACAACGGTTAGTATAGAGGTCTCCAAAACCTTTGATCTGGGTTCGAATCCTAGTGCCCGTGCTGAGATAAGTTGATGGTTAATAGACCATAGACCATGGTCAGGAAAACGAGTTTTACCATGGACTATCGACCATGGACCATAAACCAAAGAACATGAACAAAATCACCACATACTTCAAAGAAAGCTATCAGGAACTGATGGAGAAAGTGACCTGGCCTACATGGTTACAACTTCAGCAGAGTACCGTTATTGTACTGGTAGCTACTGTGATCATCACCGCATTGGTTTGGGTGATGGATTTCTCCAGCAATCAGTTGCTGAAACTGGTTTATTCATTATTCAAGTAACAGAACATGGAAGCATCAGTAGTCGATAATAACACTGTTGAAACCACAGAAACACCACAGGATAATACCAAGTGGTACGTTTTGCGTGTAGTGAGTGGTAAAGAGCGTAAGGTAAAAGAGTATCTAGATAAAGATATTATCCGCAGTGGCTGGCAAGAAGTGATCAAGCAGATCTTCCTTCCCATGGAGAAAGTATACAAAGTGCAGAATGGTAAGAAAGTGATGCGCGAAAAAAACTACTTCCCCGGTTATGTGATGATGGAAGTACTGGATGGCAAACTGAATGATGACATGGTTCAGCACATCAGTAATATCAGTAACGTCATGCACTTCCTGACAGATGGTAAAGGTTCTAAAGGAAATATCATTTCTCTTCGTAAAAGTGAAGTGAATAAGATGTTGGGTAAGGTAGATGAAATGAATGATCAGGGTGTTACCATGAGTGAACCATTCATTATCGGAGAAACCATCAAGATCATTGAAGGTCCTTTCAACGACTTCAACGGCGTGATCGAAGAAGTGAATGATGAAAAGAAAAAATTGAAAGTAACTGTAAAGATCTTCGGTCGCTCTACACCTGTAGAATTGAACTATATGCAGGTAGAAAAACTGAGTTAAGATTTTTCTTCTTAAATAATGAAAAGGCTATCCACTCCGGATAGCCTTTTTTTATCGATACATGAGTGGTAAGGCTCTTTTTGTCGGGTTGAGTAACTTCGATTTTTCTGCTTAACCCTTACACATATGCTTACCCGAAGAATTCATTATTATTCCGGTGTGACGATCGCCTTGTTTGTGACGCTTCATTTGATCAACCATACAGTTAGTCTGATCAGCATCGAAAAGCATATAGACATGATGACTCAGTTGCGAAAAATCTATCGTAACATTTTTGCAGAAATACTTTTACTCTCTGCTGTCGGTGTTCAGATCTACTCTGGGTTACAACTCTACAGATCAAAATATAAAACCGCGAAAGGTTTTTATGAAAAATTACAACTGTGGTCAGGGTTATACTTGGCAATATTTTTTGTGATTCATTTATCAGCAATGATGGTAGGCAGATTCATCTTGGAATTAGATACCAATTTTTATTTTGGTGCAGCAGGACTGAATCATTTCCCAGTCAACTTATTCTTTATTCCTTATTATTCTTTAGCCATATTTTCATTTTTCGCACACCTCGCTTCGATTCATTATCAGAAGATGAAAAGTAGGCATAAGGATGCAGGCATTCAATCAGGGATCATTCTGTCTATTGGGGTAATTATGATTTTTTTATTGATGTATGGTTTGACCCATGGATTCCAAGGAATTAGTATACCTGATGCGTATGGGATACTTGTTGGAAAATAATTGTTTAAATTGTTAACTGATGTGAGAGACATACGCTTTGCATATTGAATCTATCAACAATCATCAGTTAAACAAATAGCCATGCCGATCAGTCATTTTACTAAACAGCCAATCCGGGAATTTGAATTGATTCGAGGTCATGAGATCCGCCCTGCGATCTTTGATTTGATACGAACTGAATATCCTGATTTTACCAATGAGAGCTGCATCTCTTTAGAAGAACTGAATAAGTACAGAAGACTTTACCTGGTTCAATTAGTGGAGGAGGAAAAAGGAGAGTTGGCTTTACTGGATAAGGATGTTATGCAGGCTATGAAAGACAATCTGATTTACGCAGAGAATATTGAACCGGAAATAGATACAAATGTAACGATCGGACAAAGACTAGCTGATCGTATCGCCGAATTTGGCGGCAGCTGGTTTTTTATCATTTCTTTTTTCTGTTTTTTGGCGGGATGGATTATTTTGAATGTTTGGATACTCGCAAATAAAGCATTTGATCCTTATCCGTTTATTTTATTGAACTTAATGCTTTCTTGTATTGCAGCCATACAGGCGCCAGTTATCATGATGAGTCAGAACAGACAAGAACAGAAAGACCGACAAAGAGCCGAGCATGATTATAAGATCAATTTAAAGGCAGAATTAGAGATCAAATTACTGAGTGAGAAAATCGATCATCTGTTGGTGCACCAAAATAAAAAATTATTGGAGATACAAGAAATGCAAATCGATTATCTGGAAGATCTAATGAAGAAAATTGGTAAACATTAATATTCACCGTTTATTCAACCTGTATGAAAAGAACAATCTATCCTTGTTTGTGGTTCAATAACAATGCCGCAGAAGCTGCAAACTTTTATTGTAATGTATTTGACGATGCAAAATTACTAGACTCGAACGCTATTGTTAGTCGTATTGAGATAGGGGGTATGACCTTTATGATGTTGAATGGCGGCCCCAAATATGTAATGACACCGGCCATCTCTTATTTTGTGTATTGCGATGGCGAACATAAAATCGAAAGATTATATGATCTTTTGAAAGAAGGTGGCAAAGTAATGATGCCCTTGGATAAATATGACTGGAGTCCACGTTATGCCTGGATCGAAGATCGTTTTGGTGTGAACTGGCAACTGGATGTCGAAGCGATCAATAGTCCACAAAAGATCGTTCCAAACCTCTTGTTTGTGAATTCGAAAAATAGTTGGGTGCATGCTGCGAGAGAAAAGTATACTTCTGTGTTCAAACCATCTATGTTATTAATGGATATGGCATATCCACCTCAAGCAGGGATGCCTGATGGCAGTTTGTTATTTGCACAATTCAAACTCAATGGATTTATCATGAATGCCATGAGTAGTACGCTCCAACACGATTATGATTTTTCGCCAGGTAATTCTTTTGTAGTGGAATGCGATTCTCAGGAAGAGATCGATTATTTCTGGGAAACATTGGGTAAAAATGGTCGTTATGATATGTGTGGCTGGCTGGCAGATGAATTTGGTGTTTCTTGGCAAATTGTTCCATCTATGCTGCCTCAATTAATGAGCGATCCTGAAAAAGGACCTCGTGTCATACAGGCATTTTTAAAAATGCAGAAGTTTGACATACAGACTTTGTTAGGTGCTTGAATTTTTTTTTATTACAAGCTTAATATTTTTGAGACGATAGCGACTCATAGAAAACAATCAATCATAAATATTTTTCATGAAGATCGCTATCCTTACCTTGGGCACCAGAGGTGATGTCCAACCCTATGCTGTTCTTGGTCAGGCGCTAAAGCAACGTGGGCATGATGTAGTATTAAGCACAGCCAAAAATTTTGAAAAGCTGGTGACTTCTTATGGACTGCGTTTTGTACCTGTTGAGATTGATTTTCAGGAATTGATTGAATCAGACGATGCAAAAAAAATCATGAAGAATCCTTTTCGGATGAAGAGGTATTTACGTGATACGATCTTTCCCAAGATGAGTGATGCATTTCAAACCTTTTATCAACTTGCACAAGAAAACGATAAAGTCTTATTCCATATTAAAACACTCTGTGACTATTTCGCTGATCGATTTCCTGGTAAAATGATCAGAACAGATGTGATTCCTGCAGGGGAACCTACTAAAGCCTTTCCTAATCCTGTTTTCAGTGCTTTGGGATTGCCGTCAATGATGAATAGATTTACTTATCGTTTGACTGAGCTGGGATTAAAAATGTGGAAGAAGCCCATTTTAGCTATTCGCGAGAAAGCAGGACTATCAGCCATATTTGTAAAACCATCACTCCCTTCCTTATATGGAATAAGCGAACATGTATTGCCTAGGCCTGATGATTATCCTTCAAATAGTTATTTTACTGGATTTTGGTTGGATGAAAGTCAACAATCTCTAGACGAAGATCTAGTCCAATTCCTACGATCAGGAGAACCCCCATTGCTTATAACATTCGGCAGTATGCCGTTCGAAAATAAAGTTGGACTTACAAATTTGATCAGATCAATTGTTGTCCAACAAAAAATCAGGGTTCTAGTAATTAAGGGATGGGGGTTGAATGATACCAATGATCTTGAGATTATTGATGGGGTGAAAGTGATTCACGCAGCACCTCACAGTGTATTGCTACCCTATGTAAAAGCAGTTGTCCATCATGGAGGTGTAGGAACAACCGCTGCCTGCTTAAGCGCAGGTAAACCTATGTTCATTTGCCCAATACTTTATCCATTTGGTGATCAGCTGTTTTGGGGAAATATAGTGCATCAAAATGGTTGGGGTGTTAAACCTGTTCCATTAAAAAAAATAAACGAAAAGATATTGAATGAAAAGGTAAGGGAGCTTTTACATAACTCAACTTTTTACACATCTACAGAAGAGCTTGCCCGCCGCTTAAAAGAAGAGGATGGCATCACAAAAGCGATTCAATTTATTGAAAATGATATTTCTCAATCAAACACATAAGAAGTGGGATGTTCTGAAATGATCCAACTTCCTTCTTTGATCTCATCTTCCAATTGTTGAGGATCCCATCCGGCATAGCCAATGAATAAACGAATATCTTTTTCAGTAAGTGTTTGGTTTTTTAAGTGCATCAATACCTGTTGAAAATCGCCTCCATAATACAGGTCATCTTTGATCCATAATCCACCTTCAATCAAGTCGGCTCTCCGATGTAGGAAGAAAAGATTCTCCTGATCTACAGGACCGCCAATAAAAATAGGAATAGGTGGGTAATTGATAAACTCACTCAGTTCATTCAGATTTCGTTTCAATGGAAAATGAAGAACGAAACCAACAGCACCTCTGTCATTATGCTCAACTAATAGAATAGGAGTATTGACAAAGTTGGGATCATTGATATCTGGAGTACTGATAATGACTTTGCCTAATAATGAAGCATTTTCCATAGTAAAAGATGAGTCGTCAAAATTACTTGAAATTTTTATCGGATACTGTAATTGAATTGTTTACCAATAAGCCGAAGTCCTGCTAACCGCATAGATGGATTTTATTTCTTTAGTAAGTCTTCCAAAACTCCTTTATAATGATTTCCAACTGGAACAGAGAAACTGCCTAATTCAATCTGGTGATTACTAAAAATGGTAATCTTCTTTTTATGAACGATATACGATTTATGTACACGCAAAAAATCAGAAGATAGTTCCTGTTCCAACTGTCCGATCCTGTATTTGATCATCAGTTTTTTTCCATCAATAAAATGAAGTTGGATATAATCTTTAAAACTTTCGATAAAAAGAATATCTGGTTCACTTACCTGATAGGTTTTTGTACCGGATTGAAGCAGTAATATTTTTTGTGATTGTAATGGTATTTTCTGTACATCGTCAGCAGCATTATGATTCCATCTTCTGTAAAATTTCTCTATTGAGGCCATAAAGCGCTCAAAACTGATGGGTTTTAACAGGTAGTCAACTATATCGAGTTCATAGCCATCCATTGCATAGTCTCGATATGCGGTGGTGAAAATTACTGGAGGTGCAGGTTTTAGTATTCTGAGTAGTTCTATGCCTGTCAATTTAGGCATCTGGATATCGAGGAAAAGTAAATCAATTTTGTTGATTCTAAGGAAAGCGGCGGCTTCCATAGCATTTGAACAAGAGCCACTCAGCTCCAGCAACCCTGATTCGTGAACATGCTTCTGCAATAATTGAATAGCCAGGGGTTCATCATCTACAATTAAACATGTTGCATTCATACCAATGGAACCTGCATTTTTACTTCAAAGATTTCATTTCTATCTATTACCCTTAACAAATAACAATCGGGAAAAAGTATCTCAAGTCTTTGCTTGAGATTTGTCAAGCCAATACCCGTATCCTTATTTTCACCGGACATGAAATTATTAGTGGTTATTAAAGTTAATTGATTGTTTTCAGCTTTTAATGTGATACAAAATATGATAGGCCCTGTAGTTTGTTCAGCCCCATGTTTAAACATGTTCTCAATGATAGGAACTAATAACAATGGAGCTATCCTGTATTGTTGATCTTTTTCATGTGAAAATTGAATACTTAAACGATCGCCAAATCGCATTTTGCCAAGATCAAGATAATTTCTAAGAAACTGAATTTCATTGTCTAAAGAAACATAGCTGGCATTACATCTGTACAATAGGTAGTCAAGTAGTTGTGAAAGCTTGTCAATGGTTGATGCTGTTTCAGTAGATTGCTGAATGGCGAGAGAATAAATATTATTCAGGGTGTTGAACAAGAAATGAGGGTTGATCTGTGCTTTAAGCGCTTCTAATCTAGCGCTTATCTTTTCTTTTTCGATCTCTGCCTGCTTTCTCAAAATACGTTGTCTATCTATCAACAGATAAAAAATGATAAATGGCAGCGCCCCGGAAACTATGCTAATGATGTAGTAGTTCAATAGTATTGAAAACTGGCTAAATATTTTCCATATCGATTCCTGCTCGCCAAAATTCCCCCCTAGTATCGGTTCTAGTACATAGATGACTAAAACCCTGTTAAGTATTGCAATTGTATAAATTCCGATACACAGCTCAACGATGCCGCGTATGATTTGTTTTTTGTCGAGTAGGAAAGGAAGTACTCTAACAGTACTTAAATAACTGACTGCTATAACTGCTAGAAGATGAATGAAAACAGTAACTGCCCTTTCTGATGTACTGAATTGATGTCTAAGTGTATCCGATCTTTCATTGAATAGATATTGAGTGAGGTATACAATATAAATGATCAGCCAGAATAGAATGTGTAATACGTATCTGTTTTCTTTTTTCAATTTCATCAGGTAAGTGATATCAATAAAAATAGAAAAATGTTATTATCCGGTCAGCCATTATAGACGAAATAGCGGAAATCGCATACAAAATGATGCGTTTCGGTTGCTCAAGTGAATATGTATTGTTTGTCTTCGATAGGCCCCGTTTCGAAGAATATGCTGCAATCATGGTGTGATTGATATAGAGATTTGCCAAAACGATAACCTACATGTTGATTTTTCGCGTGATGATCTTCCTTCTAGTGGTGAATACGGTGAGTGGTCAAACTTTTCTTCGTACCGGCGGTATTAAAAATATACGATCCATTGATATCATAAAGCAAGTCAACAGTACTCAAGAAATACTGCATGACCAGATACATCAATACCTAAGTAGTCTTGTAGATACATCGAATTTTCAGGGAGTAGCCCTGATCGTAAAACGTAACACAATTATTCATAAGTCTGTATACGGCAAGCGCAATCGGGAAGAAAATATACCTATTGATTTTAACACACAGTACTTGCTGGGATCGCTTAGTAAATCATTTGTAAGTATTGCAATTATGCAACTGGTAGAAGCGGGCAAATTAAATCTTTTTGCGCCAGTTGTTAATTACCTGCCTGAACTAAAAGAAGATCTCGCCAAAGGATTAACTGTTCATTTATTATTGAAACATCAATCCGGACTAGCTATTAATCTTGATTCAGTAACTAAATACCAGTTAATGGAGATTAGTCCTAAAGAATTACTTGCGCTGATCAATAAAACAAAAAGACGAGTTGAGCCGGGTATGAAATTCGAAATATCATCTTTGAATTTTATGCTTTTGGGGCTCATCATCGAGAAGCTTTCCGGAAAGAACTATGAGGAGTATATGAAAGAACATTTATTTACCCCCTTGCAATTATCATCAACGGGAATAAGTCATCTTTTTAGTCCTGCTCCACACAAGGCAAATGGGTATAGGCTCGTAGATGGTAAAGTACGAAGGATCGAAGATTTAATTTCTTATTCGTTTGCAACTGCTGATATGTATTCTACGGTTGGTGATCTGTTTACATGGGGTTATGCATTACAGCATGGATGGATTGTGTCAAATCAAAGTAAGGATCTGCTATTCGATGGAGGAGTAAAGGAAAATGGGAATTACGGATATGGCTTTCGCACCCAATCATATATGAGGTATGATATGTTTACTGATCCCGGAAAACTTATCAGACACGGTGGTGTAATGAACGGTTTCTGCGCTAACTACCACTATTATGATAAAGATGATTTGACAATTATTCTTTTAAACAATTATAGAAATCTAAGAATTCTTGATATCACGTTTAAATTAAAAGAACTCGTTTATGGATATGCTATTGGTCAAAGAAAAAATACATACGATGAATAAATATTACACAAATCTCAGTCGTCTCTACATCGTTTTCTTTTTGATATTGGGGATACATGTTAGTGGAAAATCGCAAGACCATTCTGGTGATCATAAAAAAATTAATGTGCTTTTAAGCAGGTTTATGAAAGCCATTCAAACCCGTGATTCAGTTAGTATGTATTCTTTTTTTGCCGATGTTCCTGTAACATGGGTAGGTGTATGGAAACCCGTTACACAAAAGCAACGACTGCAGAAAGATGAAAAAGCATTGGGATACAAAGTGTCTGACTATAAAACATGGTTCAGGTCTGTCTCTGCATCAGGGTTTAAAGAAGAAAAATTTCGCAACCCCGTGATAGTGACAGATGAATCGGTTGGGTCTGTAACATTTGATTATAGTTTTTGGGTGAATGGTAAAAAAGGAAATTGGGGAAAGGAGAGCTGGGGGCTTATTAAAGAAAATGATGAATGGAAAATTGCCAGCGTTTTGTTTTCGATGGATCTCGAATCTGTAAATAGTGAAAGGGATGATAGTCATTTGGTCCGTGAAATTAAAAATGAAAGGATGGAAGCCTATATGCAATCCATTCTAAGCGATACTCATTTCCAAGGAGCAGTACTAGTGGCTAAAGGGGATTCAGTGATACATCATGCTGCATATGGGATGTTTGATGTTGAGAAGGGGATACCCAATACAATTCGTACACAATTTTTAATCGGATCATTAACTAAATCTTTTGTAGCAGTTGCGATGATGAAACTGGTAGAAGAGGAAAAAGTGGATTTCTATGCTCCCATCGCCATCTATCTGCCAGGGTTAAAAAAAGAGCTATCAGATGGGGTGACCATTCATCACTTGATGAAACAACAGTCTGGGCTTGAAGCAAGTTTTGATAACCTCACTAAGTATGAAATAATGGATATTACTCCGGCAGAATTACTTACGATAATAAATACATCCAAAAGAAGTTTTAAGCCGGGTGAAAAATACCAGTATACGAACATCAATTTTGCTTTATTGGCTATGATTATTGAAGCAGTAACAGGTACAAATTATCAGCAGTATTTACAGCAATCTATCTTTGAGAAAGCGGAGATGCAGTATACAGGTATAGAGCGGTTGATAGATGTACCCGCTAACAGGGCAATCGGATATAGAAAAGTGAATGGGATTTTTAGAAGGGTGCATAATTCAGTTGCGTATGCTTTTGGAGCAGGAGATATCTACTCAACAGTATTTGATCTTTTCAAGTGGAAAAAAAAGCTGACTCGATTAGCGTTAATCAACGGACGAAGTCTCTCAACAATGTTTGATGGAGCAGGAAAAGATTGGGGTTACTATGGCTATGGCTTCCGTATTCAACCTTATCAAAGTTTACAAGAAGGAAAGGGTAGTGGAGACCTGATCAGACATGGTGGTACCATGAATGGGTTTATTTCCAATTTTCATTATTACCGTAATGATGATCTGACTGTTATTGTACTATCTAATTATAGAGATATTCCTATCCGTCGAATTACTTATCAACTCAAAGAATTGGCATTAGGTTTTGGGGCAGACGAAAGAAAAAATAAATACGAAGAGTAATGCGTCTAATATGAAAATCGCGCTCAAAAAAATAATGATGATCTGTTTTCGTAGTTTCTTTATGGATTTCAATATGATACAAAACTGAGGAGGCAAGGATATGGGTAATATGACCAACGGCACTAAACTTTAAAATAGATGATCCTATCTTTGTATCAGTATAATAATTACCCAATTCATTAATAATAAAAAAGGGAGTATGAAAAAGTTATTGATCGCCTTTTCCTTAATTCTTACTGTAAACACGCTGAGTGCCCAGCCACCCCAAGTGCCTGCTGATGCGGGTGCAACTTTTGGTAAAGTAACTACTGCTGAGAATGCAGTGAGTATGGAGCAATATGTAAAATTACTTGAATCAAGAGGAGACGGAAAACCACTGGAAGGAAAGATCATTGGTATTGTGAAAGAGGTATGTCAGAAAGAGGGATGTTGGATCAAGGTTGAATCACCGAATGGTAATTTGATGGTAAAAATGAAAGATCACAAGTTTGCAGTACCTGTTGTACTGAATGGTAAGAAAGTAGTGATCGATGGAGTAGGTACGCTGACCACCACATCCGTAAAACAGCTGAAGCATTATGCGGAAGATGCGGGTAAAAGCAAAGAAGAGATTGCCAAGATCACAGAACCCAAGAAGGAGATCGTGATACAGGCGGCGGGAATATTGGTGCTGTAAGCTTTGAACTACAAGCTTCAGGCCGCAAGCTACAAGTGAGAAATAAAAAGGTGCTGCTCATAGGAGCCGCACCTTTTTATTTGATTATCAATTGATTAGATATATTTCTATTTTGAGCTTGCAGCTTGTAACTTGAAGCCTGTAGCTTTTCCTCTCTTTTTCTTTGAAATTCCCCTTCATCTCCCTACCTTTGCCGCCCCAAAAGTTCTTTTTTCGAAAGAATGATTGAGTTTGGGAGTTCCGCCATAAGGCGAGACGTTATCACCAATTAAATCAAAAAGCAATGGCCAAAGAAATCACCGGCTATGTGAAGTTGCAGGTTAAAGGCGGACAAGCCAATCCAGCACCTCCCGTAGGTCCAGCCCTTGGTTCGAAGGGTATCAACATCATGGAGTTCTGTAAGCAATTCAATGCTAGAACCCAAGACAAAATGGGAAAAGTAGTTCCTGTTTTGATCACTGTTTACGCGGATAAGTCTTTCGACTTCATCATCAAAACCGCTCCAGCTGCTGTTCAATTAATGGAAGCTGCGAAGATTCAGAAAGGATCTAAAGAAAGTAACCGTCAAAAAGTAGGTAAAGTAACCTGGGATCAGGTTGAAGCAATCGCGAAAGACAAGATGTCTGACCTGAATGCATTCACACTGAACAGTGCGATGAGCATGGTTGCTGGTACTGCCCGCAGCATGGGATTGACTGTAGAAGGTAAAGCCCCTTGGGAAAACAATTAATTATTCACCTTATAAACTGTAAAAAATGTCACTGACTAAGAAAAGAAAAGTAGCAGCAGCCAAGGTGGATAAGAACAAAGCTTATTCCCTGAAGGAAGCTTCTGCACTCGTAAAAGAAATCAACTGTACCAAATTTGATAGCTCTGTTGACCTGCATATTCGTCTGGGTGTTGACCCTAAGAAAGCAGATCAGCAAGTACGTGGTACTGTATCATTGCCTCACGGTACTGGTAAGACCAAGAAAGTATTGGTACTCTGTACTCCTGATAAAGAAGCAGACGCGAAAGCAGCAGGTGCTGACTTCGTAGGTCTGGATGAGTTCATCACAAAGATCGAAGGTGGTTGGACAGATATCGATGTGATCATCGCTACTCCAGCTGTAATGCCGAAGATCGGTAAGTTGGGTAAAGTATTAGGTCCTCGTAACCTGATGCCAAACCCTAAGACAGGTACTGTTACCAACGATGTAGCAGCAGCTGTGAATGAAGTAAAAGGTGGTAAGATCGCGTTCAAGGTAGATAAAGCGGGTATCGTTCACGCTTCTATCGGTCGCGTATCATTCGCTCCTGAGAAGATCGCAGAGAACAGTGCTGAACTGATCAATGCAATCATCAAGCTGAAGCCATCTTCTGCTAAAGGCACTTACCTGAAAGGTATTAGCATGGCCAGCACCATGAGCCCTGGTATCTCTTTAGACACCAAATCATTAATGAACTAATTCCTAGTGATCTCGACGTTGTCGGGAAATGACCTGGGTTTATAAAAAAGATCAGATATGACAAAAGATCAAAAAAATGAGGTGATTGAGCTCTTAAAAGAGAAATTCGCCCAATACAATAACTTCTACATCACTGATACAGAGTCTCTCACTGTAGAGCAAGTATCTAAATTACGCCGTACTTGCTTTAATAAGCAGGTTGAAATGAAAGTGGCTAAGAACACTTTGATCCGCAAGGCTCTGGAATCACTGGATGCTGAAAAGTATGCAGGTGTATACGATTCTCTGCACAATGTAACTGCATTGTTGTTCTCTGAGAATCCGAAAGAACCAGCTCTGATCATCAGTTCTTTCCGTAAAGAAAGCAATGGCGAAAAGCCAGTGTTAAAAGCAGCTTTCATCAACGGTGATATTTATGCTGGTGATAACAACCTGAAAGCACTGACTCAGATCAAGACGAAGAATGAATTGATCGGTGAAGTGATCGGATTGTTGCAATCTCCTGCTAAGCGCGTATTGGCTGCTTTATTGCACCACCACGAGAAGCAAGCAGAAACTTCAGCTAGCGCTGAATAATTAAACGTATTAACTGAGGGATTGAGTTTTCAATATCTCAACTTAATAAAATCAAATTTTTTTAAACCATCCGACGGATTCGCTTAGGCGGATATGAAGCCGGAAAAAATTGAAACAAAATGGCAGACGTAAAAGCATTAGCCGAAACACTAGTAGGCTTAACAGTAAAAGAAGTTCAGGAATTAGCTGATGTATTGAAAGCTGATTACGGTATTGAACCAGCTGCTGCTGCAGTTGTAGTTGCTGCTGGCGACGGCGGTGGAGCTGCTGCTGCTGAAGAGAAAACATCTTTCGATGTAGTTCTTGTTAACGGCGGTGCTAGCAAACTGAACGTAGTTAAGATCGTTAAGGAATTGACTGGTCTTGGACTGAAAGAAGCAAAAGACCTGGTTGACGGTGCACCAAAGCCTGTTAAAGAAGGTATCTCTAAA
This sequence comes from Sediminibacterium sp. KACHI17, assembly GCF_040362915.1. Lineage (NCBI taxonomy): Bacteria > Pseudomonadati > Bacteroidota > Chitinophagia > Chitinophagales > Chitinophagaceae > Sediminibacterium > Sediminibacterium longum. Next base: position 288,152 of record NZ_AP029612.1, read on the forward strand.
GCTGAAGCTGACGATATCGTTGCTAAGCTGAAAGAAGCTGGTGCTGAAGTTGAAGTGAAGTAATTCACCCGCTTTAGTGTTAACCACAAAATATAGCCGCTCTTTGGAGCGGCTTTTTTTATGCCTTTCAAATTATAGGACACACGCTGCGATCATATTGATCCATTGATGTTTTTATTTACGATGAGAGATTTTAAACGGGTATAATCGTTTAGTAGATAGACCCAGAGGTTGTTTACTTACCACTCTATTATTGAAAATGCTGTTAGCGATCATAAGATCTACTTAGTTTTTAATATCATCCACCGATACGCCTCTTTTTCTGGAAACATTTTCTTTGAGTTTATTGATGCGAAATATAATACCCACTTGGAAAAGCCTATAGGGCAAATGTTCAATAGAAGTATTTTTAAAAGTGCCGGGTACTGTCAGCATTGTTCTTTTATGATAATATTTTTCAGCAATATTATTTACGCCTAACACAAGCGATAACCTTTTCCCGAAAAAGGATTTATCTAAAAAGACACTGTACCATAGGAAATTGTTGGTGCTCCCTTGTGGAAGTATCGTAGGGAACATGAGTGAACTATTCAACGAAAGTCGGATCGTTGGTGAGGGGAAAAAAAATACATTCATTTGAATACGTCCTGTAAACCCCTCATTCAAGACAGTTTTCGTGCTTTTATTTTTCAGGTTGTAGTAATATCCATTTAAGACCAGATTGCCTGAAAATTTTCCTTTATCGTACGAAAGAAATGATGAAACAGAAAGCCGGTCCGCTTTTACTTGATTGTTATATGTATTGCTTGCTACGCCTGATAAAACATCAAAACTCATTTGCGGTGCTATTAAGTCTTTTTGTTTATCATATCCTGCCGAAAATGATATGTTATAAGTAGGTCTATTGATCGAGAATGTTATATCATAACTATTGGTGAATTCCGGCTGCAGATTGGGATTGCCAAAGGAAATATTCAATGAGTCATAGTTGTTGATGAATGGGTTTAAATATTTGATACCAGGTCTGCTGATTCTTTTCGAAAATGAAGTTCTCAGATACATCCCTTTTCCTAAGTTCCTTGCAAAACTTAACGAAGGAAATATATTTGAATACAACTGTTGTATACTAGTTTGATGATCAATGAAACGTCCCTGTAAATTTGTATGCTCAAGTCTGATGCCCGGTTGTATTGTGTTTTTTCTATTCAAGTTCAATCTATATACCAGGTACATACTGCTTACTTGTTGTTCATAAGTAAAGTAGTCGCTATTCCGGATATCTTTGATGTAAGGAGTATTGATATCACTGCGCAAAAAACTTTGGTAATCTGAAGTGGCATTTCTGAATATTACTTTAGCGCCAATATCCAATGATTGATAGGGAGTAAGGGGTATATTGTAATCAGTTTGCACAGTGAATTGTCTGTTCTTGGAATAATTGTTATTAAGGACAAATCGATTGTTTGCTCCTTTATTGATTTGATCACTTATGGCATCATCACGAAAATCACTCCATTGTAAGTTTGTATTGATGCTAAATTGTTGTCTTTTTGTTTTCTTGGATAATTTTATAAAATCTAACCCCGCATCTCCATACGGACTGCTGATATTTTTATTGGTTTTAAAGAATCCCTCGGTAAGTATCACATTGTTGTTGTCGTAGATGTGTACATTTTCAGCAACTTTAGGTCTGTTACTGTTTCCTCCTATACCTCCATAGCCGCTTATGTAGGTAACACTATCAATATCCAAGCTTAATTCCCATGAACCCCACTGTAACCCTTTGCTGGTAGCCCCAATGGAATGAATATTTCTCTTTGAGTAGGCGGCAGTTCGGTCTAGTGATTGGTAATAAGATTCAGACCATACTATCTCGTTGGATTCCGTATGTCCTCCAGAAAAGTTTAAACCGAATTTTCCGAATTTAAAACTACCAGACGGGACTACTGATATTTTCGAAACAGCCCCTGTTGAGAAGTGAACACCATTCGAAAATGAGTAGCCAGATATTTTTTTTGAAATGATATTAATAACAGCACTATATCCTTCCGCATCATATTTGGCAGAAGGATTGGTGATGACTTCGATTTTTTTGATGAGGTTGGCGGGGATGGCATTTAGTACTGCAGCCGGATTATTAGATAAAATACCTGTAGATCTACCATTCATTAATATTTTCGTTGGTTTACCATTTACAGAGATCTGTTCATTGCCAGTAATAGATACAAACGGAGTTTTTCTAAGTGCATCTATAGCCAGTGCTGTTTCTAAGGAAGGATCTCCGGAAACATTAAATGAAATGCCATCCGGATTAGTTTCAACTAAAAGTTTCTTTGTTTTTACAATGACCTCTTCCAAACTATGAATACTACTGATCAATGGTATCGTTGATATTTGGAGAATACTATCCCTCTCGGATGGAAAGTCAAGTTCCACCACTTTGGTGTGATAATTATTGTGTGACACTTCCAAATAAAGTGCAGCTCGGTTGAATACTGTTAAGTTGATTGTAAATGAACCGGTTTGATCACTAACTAAGCTACTGATTTGTTTTTTTAGCTTTTCGCCTGTGAAAATCCTGATGGTCGCAAAGGGTACAGAAGCGTTTGTGATACTATCTGTCAGTGTTGAATGAATCGTTATGTTTCTTTTTTGTGCCTGTACAGACATATGGCTAAGACTTATAAAAACTGCAAGTATGATGAGTTTGTGTCTGATTGTACAGAAGAACCATAAACCTGGATTGTAACTAAAAGAATTCGTTTTTAATGGAGACAAAGTGTAATCTCCGAATCGAAAATAGTTTCTCATAATTGATTGATTATACAAGTGAAATCTGTTGATCTCATCACTATGAGAAACTATTGGAAAAAAGGTTGGAAGATGAATCAGGTCAAGAGTAAGATGAGTTACTGTTTGATTTTATATTTGGACCTTACAAATTTATTTTCATTATCTTTTTTAAACCTTTAATAGGTTTTTATTGAAGAAAAAATAAAACTGAATAACTGACATTTTGTTTTGCATACATTGTAAAATGCTTTACCAAAGCATTTTACAATGTATGCTATGTTGCTACTTTTTTAAGCTTGTGTTCATCTGCTGCTCCCAAATCAGTTTGCCATTATTGTCAAAGTATTTAATACCGGTAAATGCTTGTTTATTCTGAAACCATTGTCCGTCTTTTTTTGACATGCCGATCATGAGCCTTCCATTTTCACCTCCAATGATCAATCCTTTGGTGCCATCCTCAAGGGCTACTATATGAACAGCTTCTCCGTCTTTATCATCTACACCCATCACTGATCTGGACTTTCCATCTTTAGTTGTATTGACGCCGGCTCCACCTAATTCCCATCCTTCTTTATCATTCCACAAAACACCCGAGCTCTCAAACATTCTTTTTCCAATATTGGGATCGGCGAGTTTATCACCCAATAATACACGGTCAAAACCATGTTCATTCATGACTACCATTCCCTCTGCACCATGATAATAATTCTTATACCATTCCATGTATTGGTTGCCACTACCAAATCGTTTGGCCCAATGTTTTCTTACCATATTGGTATCATTCCTGACACGGTCTTTTGAAAAGGGAATAGGAGCGCCTATGAGAATACGGTCTCTTCCGCTACTGTCTTCAATAATGATGCCCTTAGCTCTGATAATGCCAAAGCTTTGTTCCGGATAAGTAAAGGCAAAAAGCAGTAAAGTGAATAATACTCCGGATACCATAAACATGTACCATCGCATCCGGGCGATTTGTTTTTGTAACTGTTGTAGTTCTGCTGACATAGTGTTTTGTTTTCTTGTCAGTGTATACGGATTGCCGTCCGAATAGTTACAACGGTAAATAGTAACCATTCCAAAATCACACAAATATGTTATGAGTGTGATTTTAGCTACTGGTCAATTCTAAACCCTTGGAAATACTTATAGAATAATCCGGAGAAATTATCCCTTTTTCTTTTTTAAGTCGTCTATCACCCACTCAATCCAATTTCTCACTTTATTGGGGATATAGACATCGGGTTTGATTCCGGTTGGGTTAATGGGGTTCTTTAACATGTCAGGGCTATAAAAAGTAGGATAGCCAAAGTAATATCTTTTATTGCCTATAAACTTTAATCGAATCGTATTCACATTTACATAGTCGATCATACCATGTGAATTTTCTCCATAAACAATAACCTTAGTGCTAGATGATTTCAAGGAGTTAATAACAGCTTCTGCAGCACTTGCTACTCCTTTGTCTATAATGATAGCCACATTTTTGGGGTTAGGGAGAATAGTTTGTTGAGAGGTGTCGCTTGGTCGGGCGCTATAAAATGAAAAACCTATTGTTGCTCCCAAATTATTTTTGATCTTATTTGTGAGTCTGGTATAATAACCAATACCTGCAGTATCTCCATTCACAAAATTTTTAAAATTTTCAAAATAAGCTGCATTGTCTAAAGAAGCAAGCATTAAAAAATCATCTTTAGTAGGATCTTTTTTATCTAGGTACGGTTTGGTATTTGCCAACATTTGAATTCCATTCCACATATAATTTCCGCCGGTATTACTTCTTAAATCAAGGATAAAATTTTTTGCAGAGACGATCAGATTCTTATTCTTCATTAAAATGCTGTCAACGATATATTGACTAATAAGAGAAGAAGGGACTGTTAGTAGAACATTGTCCTTGTCTATTACTTTAAAAAAAGGTTGCTCTGGCTTGTTGACATGTATGTAATTCATTTCCGGATCATTCTCCTCGAGTTTTACATATTTATTCGATCCAAACCCTAATAACAATCTTTTGAAGATACCTATGTCAGAGAATCGAGAAAATGTGAAGTCGGGATTGTAAAAAAGTATGCTATACTTATTGTTCTGCCCCTTAGTGATCTCCATTTTAATCATTCCTTCCTGCCATCTGGCTGTGGTTGTTTTTTTGATCACAGCATAAAATTTTTTATCTGTAATGCGAACTATTTCCAACTGCTCTTTTGCGTTTTGCCAAACCCCTTCTATTTGATCCGGTTGCTTAGCAACAGGTGTACCTTGAGTTACATATCGTGGATGGGTTTTAGCTAAACTATCGGATTGAGCTGCCGTAGCTCTTGGAAATTCTGAAATAAATAAATGACCATCATTGAAATATTTGACATAACGATTTAAAATATCATAACAGTCTAAAAATGAAGTTCGATCTGCAACTGACAAAAGTCCCTTTTTAAAATTATTGTACGATGCGCGATTCCTTGCATTGATTTTATGCTGGTATCCGGCATAGTTTGATTCTGTTTTTATGATGGCTGAGTCTAATAGTTCTTTACATGTGCAATCTTGTGCATATAAGCTTTGCGAAAAGAGTAAAATTATAATAAGTGTAATAACAGGTCTCATAGCTTTTTTTAAAAGAACGAAAAAGCTGTAAGCATGTTACGAAAATTCAATTAACAGCAGTATTCTTTGTTCATACTGCGCTCTCACTGACATTTTTTTATAAACAGAGCAATTTTTATTTTAAATGGTTTTGCCATCCCCCAATAATTTCAAATATTTATAGCTACTAAAACTTCACCATGAAACAACTTGCCACTTTATTAGTAGGAGCGAGTCTCATTTTCGCTGCCTGTAAAACCAACACAGATCAGTCTGCTTATTTTAATGCAGACGGTATGGATACCACAGTTCATCCGGGCGATAACTTCTTTCAGTATGCTAATGGCACATGGGTGAAGAATAGTGTGATCCCTGATGACCAGAGTGGATGGGGTAGCTTTTTTACCCTCTATGATGAGAACCTCAAAAAAATGAGAACCATCCTTGACGAGCTTTCAGCCAAAACAGATCATCAACCAGGGAGTAACGAGCAAAAAGTAGGAGACTTCTACGCCAGTGGTATGGATACTATTGCAATAGAGAAAGCAGGCTATGAACCTCTCAAGCCGATGCTGGCAAAAATTGAGGCGGTCAAAGATTATAAAGAGCTCATCAGCTTACTCGCTTCCAGTTATACTGAAGGAGATGGCGATCTGCTGGGTATTTATATTGGTGCTGATGAAAGGAACAGTAGTAAAAATATTTTGAGTTTATACCAAACAGGATTAACCCTTCCTGAAAAAGATTATTATACCAAAACAGATGCACCTACTGTAGAAAAGCGTCAGAAGCTGGTAGCGCATATCACCAATCTTTTTGTACTCACCGGTGTTGATAAAACGCTGGCAGCACAACAAGCAGCCGCAGTATTAAAATTAGAGACGGCTATTGCCGTATCTCATCTGGCGCCTGTTGAGTTGCGTGATCCGATCAAGAACTACAACAAAATGTCTGTGGGTGATCTGGAAAAAATATCACCCAACATTGGTTGGTCAGCATCGCTTGCTAAAATGGGAATTCAAACAGACAGCATTAATGTGGCGCAGCCTGCTTATTATAAAACACTCAGTACACTCTTGGCATCTCAACCCATTGATGTATGGAAGAGCAAAGTGAAGTTCGATTATATTTCTTCTAATGCCTCATTGTTGAGTAAAGCGTTTGTAGATGAACGTTTTGCTTTCAATAAATTATTCTCCGGTGCTAAAACGCAGGAAGATCGCTGGAAGAAAATGGTGAGTAGAACAGATGATGGATTAAAGGATCTGCTCGGACAAATCTTTGTTCAAAAATATTTTCCGGCTGAAGCCAAAAAAAGAATGGATGAGTTGGTGAATAATCTGCAGATCGCATTTGACAAACGCATTGCTCAGTTGGATTGGATGAGTGATACCACCAAACAAAAAGCAAAAGAGAAATTAGCTGCGATTATGAAAAAGATCGGATATCCGGATAAGTGGAGATCTTATGATGATGTGAAGATCAGTCGCAGTGATTTCTATGGCAATATGCGCAGCATCGCCAAGCATGATTACAAAGAAAGCATTGCTAAAATTGGTAAACCTGTTGATAAGACCGAATGGCAAATGACAGCACCCACTGTGAATGCTTATTATAATCCAACTTTTAATGAGATCGTATTTCCTGCGGGTATCTTGCAATTTCCATTCTTTGAACTAAAAGCAGATGATGCGATCAACTATGGCGCGATCGGAATGGTGATCGGTCATGAAATGACACATGGTTTTGATGATCAGGGTAGACAATATGATGCGCAAGGAAACCTGACCGACTGGTGGACCAAAACAGATGCTGAAAAGTTCACTGCTAAAGCAAAGGGTGTTATTGAACAATACAATGCATACACAGTATTAGATAGTTTGCATGTGAATGGAGCACTTACACTGGGAGAGAACTTGGCAGATATAGGTGGATTGGCGATTGCCTTTGATGCCTTCAAACTGACCAAGCAAGGACAAAGCGCTGAGAAAATAGGAGGGTTCACACCTGATCAACGCTTTTTCCTAGGGTATGCCCAGGTTTGGCGAATCGTTGACCGCCCGGAAAGTCTTAGAACCAGGATCACGACCGACCCCCATAGTCCCGAGGAATTCAGGGTAAACGGCCCATTGGCCAATTTTGAGCCTTTTTATCAGGCTTTTGGAGTCACTGAAAAGCATAAGCTCTACCGTCCGGCCGCTCAGCGGGCTAGGATTTGGTAGGGATGGGGTGTCGGGAGATCGGGGTATTGGGGTATTGGGTGATCGGGTGATCGGGTAATTGGGAGTTTGGGGTATCGGGTGGTATTGGGAATAGAGGGATGTCTCCTTCTAATGGCATCAGTCCCAGCACCCCGATCTCCCGATTACCCGATCACCCAATATCCCAATACCCCAATACCCCGATCCCCCTAAAATTTGTTTTTGCGGATGCCTTCCGGTTTCCTACCTTTGCCATCCTTATTTTTGGGCCAATTAGCGGGTGGACATTTTTATCATTGACGTTTGGATGATGAATGAGCCGATTGTACGTTAAGAGAATCTCACCATTCTCCCCAAATTTTTATCGTATCAAAACCGGTTTTACATACATATGTCTACAACTACATTGAACAACAGGGTCGGCTTCGGTAAAACTAAACATTTGGCTGATGCTCCTGACCTGCTCGACATCCAGTTAGAATCATTCAGAGAATTTTTTCAGTTAGAGACTACGCCTGATAAGCGTAACAATGAAGGTCTCTTCCGCGTATTCAAGGAAAACTTTCCTATCACAGATACGCGTAACATCTTCGTGCTGGAATTCCTGGATTATTTTATTGATCCACCACGTTACACACTTGATGAGTGTATGGAGCGTGGTCTTACGTATGCAGTGCCTTTAAAAGCAAAACTGCGCTTAAGTTGTAATGATGAAGAGCACGTAGATTTCCAGACCATCGTTCAGGATGTGTTCCTGGGTAATATTCCTTACATGACTCCCCGTGGTACATTCGTGATCAATGGTGCTGAGCGTGTAGTAGTATCTCAGTTGCATCGTTCTCCTGGTGTGTTCTTTGGACAATCAGTACACCCGAACGGTACCAAGATCTATTCTGCCCGTGTGATTCCTTTCAAAGGTGCATGGATGGAATTTGCTACCGATATCAACAATGTAATGTATGCTTACATCGATCGTAAGAAAAAGTTCCCTGTAACAACTTTGTTACGTTCTATCGGTTTCGAAACTGATAAGGATATTCTGGAACTCTTCGGTATGGCCGATGAAGTGAAAGCCGATAAGAAAACACTTGCCAATCACGTTGGTAAAAAACTCGCTGCTCGTGTATTAAGAACATGGGTGGAAGATTTCGTGGATGAAGATACCGGTGAGGTAGTGAGCATTGAGCGTAACGAGATCGTGATGGAGCGTGATACCGTTTTAGATGAGGAAGCAATTGCTACCATCATCGAAATGGAGATCAAAAGTGTATTCATTCAGAAGGAAGATGTGGGTGGTGATTATGCGATCATCTACAACACATTGAATAAAGATACTTCGAACAGTGAACTGGAAGCGGTTCAGCATATCTATCGCCAATTGCGTGGTGCTGATGCTCCGGATAATGAAACTGCTCGTGGTATCATCGATAAATTATTCTTCTCTGATAAGCGTTATGATCTGGGTGAAGTAGGTCGATACAAAATCAACCGTAAACTGAACCTTGATTATCCGCTGACCAAGAAAGTATTGACCAAGCAGGATATTATTGAGATCATCAAATACCTGGTTCGTCTGACCAATGCGAAGGCGGAGATCGATGATATCGATCACCTGAGCAACCGTCGTGTTCGTACCGTAGGAGAGCAGTTGTATGCTCAATTCGGGGTTGGTCTGGCTCGTATGGCCCGTACCATCCGTGAGCGTATGAACGTTCGTGACAATGAGGTATTTACTCCGGTAGATCTGATCAACGCAAGAACACTTTCTTCTGTGATCAACTCTTTCTTCGGAACTTCTCAGTTGTCTCAATTCCTTGATCAAACCAACCCACTGAGTGAGATCACGCACAAGCGTCGTATCTCCGCACTCGGACCCGGTGGTTTGAGTCGTGAGCGTGCCGGTTTCGAGGTACGTGACGTACACTACTCACACTATGGTCGTTTGTGTACCATTGAAACTCCGGAAGGACCGAACATTGGTTTGATTTCTACACTTTGCGTACACGCTACGATCAATGATATGGGCTTTATTGAAACCCCTTATCGTAAAGTATCGAATGGTAAAGTGAACATGAAAGAACTCACTTTCCTGAGTGCAGAAGAAGAAGATACTGCGAAGATCGCGCAGAGTAATTCACCATTGAATGACAAAGGTGAATTTGCAGAAGATAAAGTGGTATCACGTCAAACTGGTGACTTCCCGATCTTAGATAAAGAAGAGGTGGAATACATGGACGTAGCACCCAATCAGATCGTAGGTCTGAGTGCTTCACTGATTCCATTCCTTGAACATGATGATGCCAACCGTGCGCTGATGGGATCGAACATGCAACGTCAGGCTGTACCATTGATCCGTCCGGAAGTGCCTATCGTAGGTACCGGCTTGGAAGGTAAAGCTGCTCGTGATGCACGTATCCAGATCCACGCAGAAGGTAATGGTGTGGTTGAGTTCGTTGATGCGAATGAGATCCATGTTCGTTATGACAGAAATGATATTGACAGACTCATCAGCTTTAATGATGATCTGCAAGTATATAAGCTTACTAAATTCATCAAAACCAACCAGGCCACTTGTATCAACCTTCGTCCTGCTGTGAAGAAAGGACAGAAAGTGAAGAAGGGTGACTTCTTAACTGAAGGTTATGCAACCAAAGATGGTGAACTGGCATTGGGTCGTAACCTGCAAGTGGCATTCATGCCATGGAAGGGTTACAACTTCGAGGATGCGATCGTTATTAGTGAGAAAGTAGTTCGCGAAGACCTGTTCACTTCTATTCACATCGATGAATATGAACTGGAAGTTCGTGACACAAAATTGGGTGAAGAAGAACTGACTCCGGATATCCCGAACGTATCAGAAGATGCGACCAAGGATCTGGATGAGAATGGTATTATCCGTATCGGTGCCACCATCAAAGAAGGTGATATCCTGATCGGTAAGATCACTCCAAAAGGTGAATCTGATCCTACTCCTGAAGAGAAACTCTTACGTGCGATCTTCGGTGATAAGGCCGGTGATGCAAAAGATGCTTCTCTGAAAGCTCCGAACGGAACTGAAGGTGTGGTAATCGATAAAAAACTATTCCAGCGCGCGAAGAAAGATAAGAATGGTAAGATCCGTGAGAAAGCATTGTTGGAGAAAGTAGAAAAAGTACACCAGCAGAACACAGAATCTATCAAAGAACTGTTGTTGGATAAGTTGCAGACCTTGTTGAAAGACAAAGCTTCTGCAGGTGTTAGCAACAACTTTGGTGAAATGCTGATCGGTAAAGGCGCTAAGTTCAATCAAAAGAACCTGAGCACCATCGATTATCAGAATGTGAATCCGTTGGGTTGGACAGGCGATGCTAAAACAGATGATCTGATCAATACTTTATTGCACAACTATAGCATCCGTTACAATGAAGAACTGGGACGTTACAAGCGTGAGAAGTTCAACATTTCTATTGGTGATGAGTTACCTGCAGGTGTATTGAAATTAGCTAAAGTATATCTTGCTGTGAAGCGTAAGCTGAAAGTGGGAGATAAGATGGCGGGTCGTCACGGTAACAAAGGTATCGTTGCGAAGATCGTTCGTGCTGAAGATATGCCATTTATGGAAGATGGTACACCGGTTGATATCGTACTGAATCCATTGGGGGTACCTTCAAGGATGAACCTGGGACAGATCTATGAAACCATTCTGGGCTGGACCGGTAAACGTCTGGGTGTGAAATTCGCTACGCCGATCTTCGATGGTGCAAGCACTGATGAGATCGAGCAATATTGTAAAGATGCGAGCATTCCTAGAAACGGACATACTTATCTGTATGATGGTGAAACCGGAGAGCGTTTCCACCAGAAAGCCACTGTGGGTGTGATCTACATGATCAAACTACACCACATGGTAGATGATAAGATGCACGCACGTTCGATCGGACCATACAGCTTGATCACACAACAGCCGTTGGGTGGTAAGGCACAGTTTGGTGGACAGCGTTTTGGTGAGATGGAAGTATGGGCACTGGAAGCATATGGTGCTGCTAACATCCTCCAGGAATTGTTGACACTGAAGTCTGATGATATCATCGGAAGAGCCAAGACTTATGAAGCCATCGTGAAGGGAGATAATATCCCTCGCGCCGGTGTACCTGAATCGTTCAATGTATTGGTACATGAACTGAGAGGTTTGGGTCTGGATCTGAAATTCGATTAATAAGCCGCAAGCTGCAAGTTTCAAGCTACAAGCATGAAGTCTGCAGCTTGCTTATAAATTTTTAGCATAATAATTAAAAACAAAGCTTGCATCCGCCGCGGCGGACCGCAGCTTGAAGCTTAAAAATATGGCCATAAAAAGAGACAATCGCCCGAGATCAACATTCTCCGAGATCACCATCAGTCTGGCATCTCCGGACAGTATCCTCGAAAGAAGTTTTGGCGAAGTACTGAAGCCTGAAACCATTAACTACCGTACCTACAAACCAGAGCGTGATGGTTTATTCTGCGAAAGAATTTTCGGTCCGGTAAAAGATTATGAATGCGCCTGCGGTAAGTATAAGCGTATCCGTTACAAGGGTATCGTTTGTGACCGTTGTGGTGTAGAAGTAACAGAAAAGAAAGTTCGTCGTGAACGCATGGGCCACATCAAACTGGTGGTGCCTGTTGTACATATCTGGTATTTCAAAAGCTTACCGAATAAGATCGGTTACCTCTTGGGTATGAGCTCTAAGAAATTAGAGACCATCATCTACTATGAGCGTTTCGTAGTGATCCAGGGTGGTGTGAAAGAGAACCTGAACATGGGTGATCTGTTGACAGAAGAAGAGTACCTGGATATTCTGGATAATTTGCCAAAAGACAATCAGTACCTGCCTGATGATGATCCTCAAAAGTTCATCGCAAAAATGGGTGCTGAAGCGGTACATGCTTTGTTAGAAAGAATCGATCTGGATGGATTGAGTTTCTCATTGCGTAATGCAGCAGCTACTGAAACATCACAGCAGCGTAAAGCAGATGCCTTAAAGCGTTTGAGCGTTGTTGAATCATTCCGTGATGCAAGTACAAGAATCACTAACCGTCCTGAGTGGATGGTAATGCAATACATTCCTGTTATTCCACCTGAACTGCGTCCGTTAGTTCCTTTGGATGGTGGTCGTTTTGCGAGTTCTGATCTGAATGATTTATACCGTCGTGTGATCATTCGTAACAACCGTCTGAAGCGTTTGTTAGAGATCAAAGCTCCTGAAGTGATCTTGCGTAACGAAAAACGTATGTTACAGGAAGCCATCGATTCACTGTTCGATAACAGCCGTAAATCAAATGCGGTGAAAGCAGAAGGTGGCCGTGCGCTGAAATCATTATCCGATGTTCTGAAAGGTAAACAAGGTCGTTTCCGTCAGAACTTGTTGGGTAAGCGTGTGGATTACTCTGGTCGTTCGGTGATCGTGGTTGGACCAGAACTCAAAATGCATGAGTGTGGTTTGCCAAAAGATATGGCTGCTGAACTCTTTAAGCCATTTGTGATCCGTAAATTGATTGAAAGAGGTATCGTGAAAACAGTGAAGTCTGCTAAGAAATTGGTTGACCGTAAAGAAGCTGTGATCTGGGATATCTTAGAAAATATTCTGAAAGGACACCCTGTATTGTTGAACCGTGCCCCAACGTTGCACCGTTTGTCTATCCAGGCCTTCCAGCCAAAATTAGTAGAAGGTAAAGCGATCCAACTTCACCCACTCGTAACCTCAGCGTTCAACGCCGATTTCGATGGTGACCAGATGGCGGTACACGTTCCATTGAGCAATGCCGCAGTACTGGAAGCACAATTGTTGATGCTTTCCTCTCACAACATTTTGAACCCACAGAATGGTACACCGATCACCCTTCCTTCTCAGGACATGGTATTGGGTCTGTACTATATCACTAAGGGTAAGAAAACCACTGAGACTGAAATCGTAAGAGGAGAAGGTAAGGCGTTCTATAGCATGGATGAAGTGATCATCGCTTATAACGAACAGCGTGTAGATCTTCATGCTAACATCAAGGTGAAAGTGAACGTGCGTGAAGGTGGTCAGTTGGTGAAAAAATTGATCGATACCACTGTAGGTCGCGTTTTATTCAACCAGCATGTACCTGCTGAAGTAGGTTATGTGAATGCATTGTTGACCAAGAAAAGTCTGAGAGAGATCATCGGTGATATCATCAAGATCACAGACGTTCCTAAAACAGCGAAGTTCCTCGATGATATCAAGACACTCGGTTTCCGTATGGCCTTCCGTGGTGGTCTGTCATTCAACGTGAATGATCTGATCGTTCCTGATATGAGAAATGAACTGTTGGAGAATGCAAAAGCAGAAGTGGAAGAAGTGTGGGAGAACTATAACATGGGTCTCATCACCAATAACGAAAGATATAACCAGGTAATTGATATCTGGAGCCGTGTGGATACACGTATCACTGAAACACTGATCCGTGAAATGCAAAATGATAAGCAGGGATTCAACTCTGTTTACATGATGTTGGATTCCGGAGCCCGTGGTAGTAAAACACAGGTTAAGCAGCTGGTAGGTATTCGTGGTCTGATGGCTAAACCTCGTAAGAGTGGTAGTACCGGAAGTGAGGTAATTGAAAATCCGATCCTGTCAAACTTCAAAAGCGGTCTGAACGTATTGGATTACTTCATCTCTACACACGGTGCGCGTAAAGGTCTTGCGGATACGGCCCTTAAAACAGCGGATGCGGGTTACTTGACTCGTCGTCTGGTGGACGTATCACAAGATGTGGTAATCAGTGAAGAAGATTGTGGTACACTTCGTGGTATTGCAACAACTGCACTGAAAGATAATGAAGATGTGATCGAACCACTGGCAGATAGAATTGAAGGTCGTACTTCATTGCATAACGTATACCATCCTGTAACTGATGAGTTGATCATCACTGCAGGTGAAGAGATCTCTTCTGATGATGCAAAAGCAATCGAAGATGCAGGTATCGAAACAGTAGAGATCCGTTCTGTACTGACTTGCGAAAGCAAGCGCGGTGTGTGCGTGAAATGTTATGGTAAGAATCTGGCAACAGGTTACCTGGCACAAAGAGGTGATGCTGTAGGTATCATCGCTGCACAGTCTATCGGTGAACCAGGTACACAGCTGACACTACGTACGTTCCACGTGGGTGGTGTGGCAGGTTCTGCTTCTGTTGAATCAGGTCTGCAAGCAAAATTTGATGGTACCATTCAGTTCGATGGTCTGCGTACCGTTGAAACACTGAACAATGAAGGCAATAAAGTGAAGATCGTTATCGGTCGTACCGGTGAAGTAAGGATCATGGATGTGAAGAATGATCGCTTGATGATCACGAACAACGTTCCTTATGGTGCTACATTGAGTGTGAAAGACGGACAACAAGTGAAGAAGGGGGATGTGATCTGTACATGGGATCCATTCAATAACGTAATCGTTGCTGAACAAAATGGTAAGATCCGTTTTGAGAATGTGATCGATGGTATTACTTATCGTGATGAAGCTGATGAACAAACAGGTCACCGCGAGAAAGTGGTTATTGAAACCAAGGATAAGACCAAGATCCCTACCATTATCGTAGAAGGTAAAGAGATCAAACAATACAACTTACCTGTTGGCTCACACATTTCTGTTGAAGAAGGTGATGAAGTAAAAGCCGGTCAGGTAATGGTGAAGATCCCACGTGTACTCGGTAAGCTGAGAGATATCACGGGAGGTCTACCTCGTGTAACTGAATTGTTTGAAGCTCGTAATCCAGGTAACCCTGCGATCGTTTGTGAGATCGATGGTGTGGTTGCATTTGGTAACGTGAAGCGTGGTAATCGTGAGATCATCGTAGAGTCTAAAGACGGTATGGTGAAAAAATACCTAGTGCCATTGACTCGTCAGATCCTGGTTCAGGATGGTGACTTCGTAAAAGCAGGTACACCAATGTCTGACGGACAAATCGCTCCTGCAGATATCCTTGCGATCAAAGGTCCATTCGCTGTACAAGAGTACGTAGTGAATGAGATCCAGGAAGTATATCGTTTACAAGGTGTAAAAATCAACGATAAGCACATTGAAGTAATCGTTCGTCAGATGATGAAGAAAGTGGAGATCGTTGATGCCGGAGATACTAAATTCTTGGAGGAGGATCTGGAAGATCGCTTCGACTTTATCGAAGAGAACGACAGAATCTATGATAAGAAAGTAGTAACTGATGCAGGTGAAAGCACTAAGCTCAAAGCCGGACAAATCATCACACTGCGTGAATTGAGAGAAGAAAATTCGATCCTCCGCAGAGCTGATAAGAAACTGGTAGAAGTACGTGATGCAAAACCAGCTACCGCTACACCGGTATTACTGGGTATCACAAAAGCATCACTGGGTGTACAAAGCTGGATCTCAGCTGCGTCATTCCAGGAAACAACTAAAGTACTGAGTCAGGCAGCCATTCAAGGTAAGACCGATGCTATGCTGGGTCTGAAAGAGAATGTGATCACCGGACACCTGATCCCTGCCGGTTCCGGACAGAAAGAGTTCGAAAACCTGATCGTAGGAAGTAAGGAAGAGTACGAAGTACTGGCCACTACCCGCGAAGCGATGAGCTTTGATGATGAGGAATAAGATCGCAGTCCGATCTTTTGAATAAATGTTAAAGTAGGAAGTGAAAACTTCCTACTTTTTTTCAGGTATACATTGAGTTCTTTATACACTGTTTTTGTAATCTGATATTTATTGTTAATCTTGTTGCCCCTAAAAGGTTGTGGGAACAAAAGACTTTAATTTTATTATCTAAACGTTAGTACATGAAAAATTTTACCATCGGATTGAATGTGGTGTTGGTTATCGCAGTGGCTGTTTTATTTTATCTGCATTTTTCTTCAGGATCAAAAGATGGGAAAGTAAGTGCTTCAGGAACCAAAGCCGTTCCTCAGGGTGATTTTAAGATCGCTTACTTTGAGATCGATTCTATTGAAGCACATTTCGATTACTACAAAGAAGTCAGCAATTCCATACAAGCAAAGGCACAAGAAAACAGTAAACAACTGAATCAATTAAAGCAAACTTTTGCTGATAAATACCAGGAGCTTCAGCGTTCAGCTCAAACCATGACACAGGCTGAGCTAAACAGTAAGCAACAGGAGCTCATGCAGATGGAGAAGACCTACAACAGCAAAGAGCAGATGATGAATAATGAAATGCAGGATGAGAGCATGAAAAAAATGCTGGATGTAAGACAAAAGATCAGTGATTATTTGAAAGAGTACAATGTTTCTAAAGGATACGCTTTCATCGTTGGTAACAATGATGCGTCTATCGCCTTTTATTACAAAGATGCAGCCTATGATATTACAGCGGATGTGATCAAAGGACTGAATGAGCGATATAAGAAAAAGAACTAGTCTCTTAAAGCTAAAAGCGGCAAGCTGTAAGCTTCAGGTAATTGATAATTTCAAGCAGAGCAGGTGAATCTCAAATTCACCTGCTTTTTTTTATAGGAGGCCTACATAATCTTGTTGCCTGTATCTTGTAATTGAAGCTTACAGCTTGCCGCTTGTAGCTTTTTTCCCTATCTTCCCTCTTGAACAAATCGCCATATGAATAATAATAACCCTTCCTTTAAACCAACGCTTGGACTGTTAGATGCCACCATGATCGTAGCGGGTAGCATGATCGGTTCAGGAATTTTTATTGTGAGTGCAGATATTACACGTAATGTAGGTAGCGCCGGTTGGCTCATTGCAGTCTGGCTGATCACCGGATTTATGACCCTTACTGCCGCATTGAGTTATGGAGAGCTGAGTGCCATGTTTCCCAAAGCAGGTGGACAATATGTATACCTCAAAGAATCCTATAATAAGTTAACAGGGTTTCTCTATGGATGGAGTTTCTTTTCTGTTATTCAGACAGGTACGATCGCAGCAGTAGGTGTGGCTTTTAGTAAATTCGCAGGTTATTTCTTTCCTTCATTAGAGATGACCGATGAGAACATGCTGGCACAGATCGGATTTGTGAAATTGTATCCTGCACAATTTGTTTCCATCGCGATCATCATCTTTCTTACCTATATCAATACAAAAGGAGTACAGGGTGGTAAACTGATTCAAACCACTTTTACAGTGACTAAACTATTATCACTGTTCGGCCTGATCGTATTTGGTTTTTTACTCGCAGCTAAATCAGAAGTTTGGAATGCGAATTGGACCGATGCGTGGACAATGAAAAATATTTCAGGTGATAATAGCGTCACTGCAGTGCTTGGTGTAGCTGCATTTGGCGCGATCGCCGCATCTATGGTAGGTTCTATTTTCAGTAGTGATGCATGGAATAACGTTACATTCATCGCAGGTGAAATTAAAAATCCGCAACGTAATATCGGGCTGAGTCTTTTTCTTGGAACACTGATCGTAACCGTGATCTATGTAGCTGCCAATTTGATGTACTTAAGCGTACTTCCATTGAATGATATTGCTCATGCTCCTCAGGACAGAGTAGCTGTATCTGCATCTAACCTGATCTTTGGAAACATCGGAACTTATGTCATCGCTGTTATGATCATGATCTCCACGTTTGGTTGTAACAACGGACTGATACTTGCAGGTGCTAGGGTGTATTATACCATGGCGCAGGATGGATTGTTCTTTAAAAAAGCCGGCGAACTGAATAAAAATGCAGTGCCAGAGTGGGCTTTATGGGCACAGTGTGTGGTGGCATCTTTATTATGTTTAAGTGGAAAATATGGTGATCTGTTAGATATGGTCTCTTTTATCGTGGTGATCTTTTATGTGTTGACCATTGCCGGTATATTTATTCTTCGTAAAAAGCGACCTGAGATAGATCGTCCCTATAAAGCTTTTGGTTATCCCGTATTGCCGGCTATTTATATGTTGATGGGGATCACTTTCTGCGTATTGCTGATCGTTTACAAGCCTAATTTTACATGGCCGGGTCTTATCATTACATTGATTGGAATTCCTTTGTATTATCTTGCAGTACGAAATAAGAAACAAGAAGCCTGATGAATTTCGAACAATTATTTACGGGATTTCAATCGATCCGTGTAGTCATTCTTGGAGATGTGATGTTGGATACTTACTGGTGGGGTTCCGTTGATCGTATTTCTCCGGAAGCGCCTGTTCCGGTAGTAGCTTTGAAAAACAAAGAATTGAGGGTGGGTGGTGCCGCAAATGTGGCACTGAATACCGCATCATTAGGTGCTAAAACAACGATGATATCAATCATTGGTGCTGATAGTGATGGAGAACAATTGTTACGATTGTTGAAAGAGAAAAATATTGATACATCTTATATCCATTCAGTCAATAACAGAGTAACAACAAACAAAACCCGCATCATGAGTCGCAATCAGCAAATGATGCGATTGGATGCAGAGATCACAACTGATATTGATGAGGCAACTGAAAATCTGTTGATCGAACAAGTAAAAAATTGCTTGGATCAACAACAACCTCAGGTACTCATTTTTGAAGATTATAACAAAGGGGTCATCACAGAGAGAATTATTCAATTAGTAACAGCTTTGTGCAAGGAAAGGAATGTGATCATTGCTGTAGATCCCAAGAAGAAGAACTTCCTTTCATATAAAGAGGTCACTATTTTCAAACCCAATCTAAAGGAAGTAAAAGAGGGTTTGAATCTATCAGTAGACCATATTGATCTGTCGTCTCTGCAACAAATACATGAACGTTTACAACAGCATCTACATCATCAAATATCATTGATCACACTTTCTGAAAAAGGGGTGTTCTATCAAGATGAGACCTCTCACAAGATCATTCCAACGCATATCCGTAACATCGCAGATGTAAGCGGAGCAGGGGATACCGTGATCGCTGTAACCTCACTATGCTATGCCGCAACCCGTGATATGCACCTCGCAGCCGAAATGGCCAATATCGCCGGTGGATTAGTCTGCGAACAGGTTGGCACGGCCGCCATTGATCGTAACCGATTGTTGGAAGAGTGTGAGGTATTGCTGGGAGAATGATGAGGGAAGTGAAAAGTCAAACGATTTGGTTGCTAATACTAAATACCTAGCACCCAGCACCCAGTACCCATTCAACAAACCTCACATTTCATTAAATCCTATCTAACATTCCTTCCAAACAATTCGATTTTGTCAGTTAGCTAAATAACTAATTTCGGGTGCTTTTAAACGAGATAGTTATGTCAGATAATTTTACCATAGTTGTACATGGGGGTGCCGGTACCATTTTGAAAGAGGATATGACCCCTGAACTGGAGAAAGCCTATCAGGAAGGTCTTCAAGAAGCTTTGAACGCCAGTTATGCAGTGCTTGAAAAGGGTGGAACTGCTGTGAATGCTGTGAAAGCTGCTATCGTAGTATTGGAAGACAATGTACTCTTCAACGCCGGGCGTGGATCTGTATTTACTAAAAAGGGATTACAGGAAATGGATGCTGCCATCATGGATGGATCTGATCTATCTGCCGGTGCTGTTGCTGCCGTTCGCAATGTCAGAAATCCGATCGAATTAGCTACAGAAGTGATGCGTAACAGCAATCACGTTTTCTTGAGTGGGAAGGGTGCAAATGATTTTGCAATCAAACAAGGGATCAAATTAGAGCCGGACGAATATTTCTTCTCTCAGTTCCGTTATGATCAATGGAAAGCCATTCGCGATTCTGATAATTATTCACTTGATCATACCAACCATCAATTGGAAGAATTGATGCGTGATAAAAAATTCGGAACAGTAGGCGCCGTTGCCTGTGATATACATGGCAATATCGCCGGTGCTACTTCAACAGGAGGTATGACCAATAAAAAGTATGGTCGCATCGGAGACAGCCCATTGATCGGCAGTGGTACTTATGCCAATAATAAAACCTGTGCCATCAGCTGTACCGGACATGGTGAAATGTTCATCAGAACAGTGGCATCCTATGATGTGAGCTGTTTGATGGAATACAAAGGATATAGTTTACAGGAAGCAATGGAAATCGTAGTGCATGATAAACTAATGAAACTACAGGGTGAAGGTGGCATGATCGGTGTGGACGCCAAAGGAAATGCTGCCATGGTTTTTAATAGTGCAGGCATGTACCGGGGGGTAAAAAATAGTACCGGTAGAAATGAGGTTTTGATCTACAAATAATTATATTTGGTAAGACTGATACACATGAGAAAAAGGGGGGCTACATTTGTGGCTCCTCTTTTTTTAACTAAGAATGCCATGCAAAAAATTGCTGTGATCGTAGCCGGCGGAATAGGACAAAGAATGGGTGCATCCATTCCCAAGCAATTCCTGTTACTGAATGGGAAACCCATTCTATGGCATACACTTCAGCGTTTTCTCATGACCTGGGATGATCTTCGAATCATTCTGGTATTACCCGCTGAACATCAAGAAGAAGGAAATAAGATCGTTCAAACTTTACAAGCTTCTGATAGAGTCACCATCACAACTGGCGGTGATACCCGGTTTCAGTCAGTGAAAAACGGGTTATCATTGATCAAAGAACCTGCCGTAATATTTGTGCATGACGGTGTTCGTTGTTTGTTAAGTAGCGAACTGATCAAAAGATGTTTTCAACAAACTTTGGAAAAAGGCAGTGCCATCCCTGCGGTTGCAGCTACGGATAGTATTCGTATTGTAGAAGGAGAGGGGCATTACGTTGCCGATAGAAATCTGGTACGAATCATCCAAACACCACAAACATTCTTGAGCGACTTATTATTGCCTGCATTCCAACAATCATATCAGACATCATTTACAGATGAAGCAACCGTAGTGGAAGCAGCAGGTAAAAAAGTATTTTTGATCGAAGGAGAGTATACGAATATCAAGATCACCCGACCAGAAGATCTGCAAATGGCTGAGCAGATGATTCAACGTTAAATACCTCAGTGCCAGATATTTCTTCTGTAATGGAAATAAGGCTGAACATGCCCGCCGAATTTTTTATAAAATGTTTTTACTCCGGGTAAATCTGAACCCTCGAAATCAAACAATAGGTCCTGCCCTGAGAACTCTTTTAGTAGTTGATCCAAAAGCCAATGATTACTATTTACCTTTCTTCCATCCGGGAAAGTAGTGTTCAATAAATGATACAGCCTCTTATTGTCTTTTAGCAGTAAGGTGTCTGATAAGATCAAGCCTTCTTCTGATCTTGCAGAGCGGAGAATACATTGACCTCTATCCATATAAAATTTACACAACTCATTAAGCCGCGCAAAATCCTCCAGTGATAAATGCGGCATTCGTTCAGCATATTGTTGTTGATAATGACGAATGGTATCAGTTAATACATTCTCTTTCGAATACTGTAGAGTAGTGCCGGAAGTCTTATCCAGTATATGTTTTAAATCAGGCTGATAGTCTTTGTAGATCTCGCCATAATTCCTGTTCAGATCAATGATGTAATTGGTTCTATTTTTACAATGTAATTCTGAAGCGAGTAAATGATTGGAGTAATTGAAATGAAGATCGCCATACCAAGCATAACTTCTGATCTTTCGTATCAATTCCTCTTGTATCGATTTCAATAAGGAAGTGTCCCCAATAAATCCCAACTGCTGAATGAATGGAGGGATATAATAATAGCGAAACCCATATTTTCTTCTCCACGGCAACGGAATAACAGCTTCATAATCACCAATTACCAACCCGCTCCAGTGATCACAAATACGATCCAGATAATCATACTGGGCATAGATCAGTCCATTGGAATGTTTGGAGACGCATGCATCCCATTGTTGCTGATTAATGACATGTGCTGCAAATATGTGAAGTGTTTGTCTCACTTTATGGATTCACGCGTGTCCATACTTCTGTTCTTCCCAACATTGAGATGCCAATATAACCACGAACATTTAAAGTTTTCGGGTCTTTCAGCTTCATATAGCATTTGTAATCCTTACCATTCTGCGGATCATAAATTCTGCCACCCGTCCATTCACCGTCATCATGTACAAAATCACGAAGTATCACTAATCCGAGCAAAGGTTTATTTTTTGCATTTTTATCCGGGTTATTGACATCTAATTTTGGTTTTCCTTGTTCATCATTGGGTTCTTTCAGCCAGATCAATTTGCCATAGTATTTATTGCCTTGCTTGTAGATTTGTATTTGTCCTTTACCTGATGAGTTCAACCATACACCTAGAACGGCATCAGGATTATCATTGGTGTTTGTGAATCCTGTGATCGTCCATGAGATCAGAATCAAAACCAGACTCAGTTGTTTCATGTATTTCATAGTAATAGGATTTTATCATTGTAAATAAATAGTACCATCTTTCATGATGAAAGAGACATTTCTCATCGCTGATATTTTTTCTGCCGGATTTCCATCTACCGCAATAATATCCGCCAATAAACCGGTCTTTAATCGTCCGATCTGGTCGTTATAACCAAAAACATCTGCATTCACCGAAGTAGCACTTTTTAATACTGCTACAGGTTTCATGCCATATTCAACCATGAGCTCCATTTCGCGGGCATTATCGCCATGAGGAAATACGCCTACATCACCTCCAAAACATATAGTAACACCTTTTTCCAATGCTAGTTTAAAACTTTTCTTTTTTTGGGTGACCCTGTCAGTAGGAGGCATGGTCTTTTTGTCCCAGCCATTATAGCTGGCATTGGCTTCCGGGGCACTTAAGGTGGCGCAAAGGGCTACTTTATTTCGGTTCATGATATCATATACTGCTGCAGAACCATAATCTCCGTGTTCTATTGTTGAAACGCCTGCTTCGGCGGCTCTTTTCATGCCTTCTTCTGTACTTGCATGTGCCACTACTTTTCTACCACTGCTTTGAACAACTTCCACCAATGTTTTCAATTCTTGCAGGGTAAATGTAGGTTCGGCTTGATCATTCAATCCCCATCTGTAATCTGCATATACTTTGATCAGATCTGCACCATTCCCTATCTGATTCCTGGCTTCTCTGATCAACCCTTCAGCTCCATCTGCCTCTTGAGCCCCTCTGATGATTTGATGTGAAGTATTTTCCAACTTAGGCCCATAACTACCGGTAGCTACAATAGCTTTGGTTGCAATGATCATCCTCGGACCCGGGATGATATTTTTTTCAATCGATTTTTTAAGTCCCACATCTGCATAACCTGCACCCTCCGTGCCAAGGTCTCTGACAGTCGTAAATCCCGCCATCAATGTAGCTTTTGCATGTGTAACAGCTCTCACAATTCTTTCAGCCTCTGATTCATGTAAAACCTGATCGTTCCATTTGGTTTCATTATAAGCATGCAGGAGCAAATGTGAATGCCCCTCAATGAGTCCGGGTAGCAGGGTTTTTCCTTTTAATTCGATCTTCTTTAACGGTGTTTTGGATGGTAATGTTGAAGTTTCTCCTACTGCAATGATCTTGTTTTGATATACAAGAATGCCCCATCCGGTATGCATTTGCTCGCCATCAAAAAGCCGATCGGCTTGGATGAGGAGAAAAGAATCTTTCGAATTTGCGAAAATGCCTCCCGGAATGAGGATCAGCAAGATTAACACGCGAAAAATGACTTGTTTGTTCATCCGTATTGGCTTTTCATGGAAAATAACCCAGACAAAGGGTAAAAAAAAATTTGTTTGTGTAAGCCGTCCGCCCCATTTTTGCATCAGAATGAAAAGAAATAACAATATTCAGTGGTGGTGGCATACAAACTCCGATCGGGGATTGTAGTGGCATTGCCAATACTGTATGAATCATATTCAGAAACCCCGACAGATATTGTCGGGGTTTTTTGTTGAATGTATCCGGGGCGACCGGAATAAAAAGGATCAAATGAAAAAAATAATCGTTCAGACTCAGGCTAAAAGAATGCTGGCTGATGTGTTTACACCGGTAGGAATTTACCTGCGCATCAGAGATCGTTTTAGGGATACCATTTTACTGGAGAGTACAGATCATCATGCTGCGGAGAATAGCTACTCATTTATTTGTATCAATGCCATTGCAGGTGCTGAGATCAGATCGGGTGAAACGATGGAATGCAAATTGCCGGCACAGCAACCTGAAAAAATGAGTATCCAAGACAAAGCATCTGTTCCCGCTAAACTCTGGGATTTCATGCAGCGATTTGATATTCAAAAAACAACTGAGAAAGAAGCACAATTTGCTCAGGGATTATTTGGATACACTTGTTTTGATGCGGTACAATTTTTTGACACGGTTCCATTACAAAAGACATTGAAAGAAGAGCAAATGATTCCATTGATGCGGTATCGTTTGTATCAGTATGTCATAGTTTTCAATCACTATAAAGATGAATTACTAATCTGTGAGAATAAGATCGCAGGTATTGAATCTGAGATACAAGTAGTTGAATCTTTGATAAGAAGTAAGGACGTACCTGTTTATCCATTTCGTTCAAAAGGAGAGGAAGTATCCAATCTTTCTGATAAGTCTTATAAAGAAATGGTACAGCAAGGTATTCAAAGCTGTATGCGTGGGGATGTATTTCAGATCGTGTTAAGCAGAAGATTTAGTCAACAATTCATGGGGGATGAATTCAATGTATATCGTGCTCTACGTAGCGTCAATCCATCTCCTTATCTTTTCTTTTTTGATTATGGGGAATATAAATTAATTGGCTCTTCTCCTGAAGCTCAATTAGTGATCCAAAATGGGAAAGCCATTGTACATCCGATCGCTGGAACTTTTAAAAGAACCGGTGATGATGAAACAGACCAGCATATGGCGGAACAATTATTAAAAGATGCCAAAGAAAATGCTGAGCATGTGATGTTAGTTGATCTGGCAAGAAATGATCTTAGTCGAGCTTGTACGGATGTGGAAGTGAGCCATTACAGACAAGTACAATATTACAGTCATGTGATACATCTGGTCAGTGAAGTGGTAGGTAAAGTACCTACAGGGTATAACCCGTTTCAATTGATGGCGCAAACTTTTCCGGCAGGAACCTTAAGTGGAGCTCCTAAGTTCAAAGCCATGGAACTGATCGATCAGTATGAACCAACAGCAAGATCTTATTATGGTGGTGCGATCGGGTTTATGGGATTTGATGGTACCTGTAACCATGCCATCATGATTCGTACATTTTTGAGCAAGAACAATACTTTGTATTATCAGGCTGGAGCAGGAGTTGTAGCAGCATCTAGTCCGGAAAGTGAGTTGCAGGAAGTGAATAATAAACTGGGTGCTTTGAAAAAAGCAATCGGCATCGCAGAAGAATTAGGGAGATAAGATGAAAACTGAAAATTGAAAGGTGAAATGAGAAATCAAGAAATCAAAGATCAAAAAATCAAACAGCAAGCGTGAAACTACTAGTATTCGATAATTACGATTCATTTACATATAACCTGGTTCATCTGGTGGAGAAGATATTGGGCGATAAAGTCACAGTATTCAGAAACGACCAGATCGATCTGGATAAGGTGGATGAATTTGATAAGATCATTTTATCTCCCGGTCCCGGCATACCATCAGAAGCAGGATTGCTATTGCCTTTGATCAAAGCGTATGCTGCAAAAAAATCGATACTGGGTGTTTGTTTGGGGCATCAGGCCATAGGAGAAGCTTTTGGGGGTAAACTGGTGAACCTGACCACTGTATATCATGGTTTAGCAACACCTATTCAATTGCAATTGCTCAGCGGTCAACAAAGGAGCAATGATGTTTTTCAGGGATTTGAAAATGATTTGATCGTTGGACGTTACCATAGCTGGGTTATCAGTGATGATGAATTTCCTGATGAACTGGAAGTGACGGCAAGAGATCAGAATAACTATATCATGGCGTTGAGACATAAAACATACGATGTACAAGGCGTGCAGTTTCATCCTGAAAGTGTTCTCACGCCAGAAGGAGAAAAGATATTGCGGAACTGGTTAAAACAATCATGAGGAGTAAAATAGAATCATTCAACATTATGAAAAAGATATTACAATATTTATTTGAACATAAAACTTTGAGTCGTCAAAAAGCGAAAGAGATTTTGCTGCAAATGTCTGCCGGACAATTCAATGATGCAGAGATATCTTCATTTATTACAGTGTTTCTCATGAGAAGCATCACCATTGAAGAATTACAAGGGTTCAGAGATGCATTGCTTGAGTTGTGTGTACCTGCTGATTTGAAGGGTCGTTCAGTAATGGATATCGTGGGAACAGGGGGTGATGGTAAAAACACGTTCAATATCTCTACCTTATCTTGTTTTATTGTAGCCGGTGCAGGACATCAGGTGGCCAAGCATGGTAACTATGGAGCATCATCGGTAAGTGGTGCCTCAAATGTGATGGAGCAATTGGGATATCGGTTTAAAAACAATGTAGATGAATTGAATCAGGAATTGGATCAAACCAATATTTGTTTTCTGCACGCTCCGTTTTTTCATCCGGCACTGAAAGTGGTGGGACCGATCCGCAAACAACTTGGGGTACGTACTTTTTTTAATATGCTTGGTCCGATGGTGAATCCGGCAGCGCCAGCTTATCAGTTGGTCGGGGTGTATAATTTAGAGATGGCACGTATTTATAATTATCTCTTACAGGAAACAGGAAAGGCATTTACTGTTATTCATAGTTTGGATGGTTATGATGAAATATCCTTGACAAATGATACGAAAGTGATCACAAATGAGGGAGAGCGAATCCTGACACCGGAGCAATTAGGTAAACGAATGGTGATGCCGGAAGATATTTATGGTGGTAATACTGCAGAAGAAGCGGCAAAGCTATTTGTAAAAATCATCAAAGGAGAAGGAAGCTGGGCGCAGAATGCCGTTGTTTTAGCGAATGCTGCAATGGCTTTATTCGGAACCGGCCATTATCAGCATTATGATGATGCTTATGCAGCTGCAGTAGAAAGTCTGGAAAGCAAAAAAGCCTATCAAACATTAGAACAACTGATCAATCTGCAATAACATGAATATATTGGACACTATTGTTGCGAAGAAAAGAATGGAAGTGCTTGCTGCAAAAGATAAGATATCTGTTGAAGCGCTTACGCAACAGACTTTCTTTTCAAGACCAACACTATCGCTATCTTCTTTTTTAGGGGATGAAACACGCACCGGTATCATTGCAGAGTTCAAGCGAAAGTCGCCCTCAAAAGGGATCATCAATGCTTCAGCCAGTGTGGAAGAAGTGACTGCTGCTTATGCAACAGCCGCGTCAGGTATTTCTGTATTGACAGATACAGATTTTTTTGGCGGAAGTGTAGGCGATCTTCAAAGAGCACGCATACAACAAGTACCCATTCTGCGTAAGGATTTCATGATCGATGCGTATCAGGTATATGAAGCCAAAGCAATGGGTGCAGATGTAATACTACTGATCGCGGCATGTTTAACACCCGCAGCAGTTAATCAGTTGGGCGCCTGTGCCAAGGGATTAGGGTTGGAAGTGCTGTTGGAGATTCATGACGAGACAGAATTAGATCATATCAGTGATATGGTAGATATGGTTGGAGTGAATAACAGAAATTTGAAAACCTTTGAAGTAGATATCAATACTTCATTGCAGCTGATCAAGCAAATTCCGGCCGGTAAGACCGCAATAGCAGAAAGTGGTATTAGTAATGTAGATACTATCGTAACTTTACGCGAAGCCGGGTTCAGCGGTTTTTTGATCGGGGAAAATTTCATGAAAGAGCCCCATCCTTCGATTGCTTTTGCTGATTTTGTCAATCAACTAAAAGCAAGGTAACATGCGTATCAAAGTCTGTGGCATGACACAAATGGAGCAAATCAAACATCTTGATAGGATAGGTGTTGAGTTTGCCGGATTTATTTTCTACCATAAATCACCCAGGTATATCTTCAAGCATATGCCCAGACCGGAGATCAAAAAGATCAGAGGTCAACATATTAATAAAGTGGGTGTTTTTGTGAACGCTCCTGTTGAAGAGTTGTTAGAGATTGTAGATGAATGTGGATTGCAGATGGTACAGTTACATGGTGATGAAACACCCAAGTATTGTGAGAAAGTGGCAGACTATATTGACGTGATCAAAGCATTTCGTTTAAGAGAAGATGATCAGGTGCTTTGGAAGATCAAAGATTATCAGGATATCGCAGACATGTTTTTATTTGATACAGAAGGTGCGGGTTATGGAGGAACAGGAAAGAAATTTGATTGGTCGGTTTTAAAAGGATTACATATCAATAAGCCTTTTTTCCTCAGTGGAGGAATAGGTCCGGATGATGTTGAGCATATCAAAGCATTTATTCAGGACCCGGTTGCAAAGGATCTGTTCAGCTTGGATGTGAACAGTAAGTTTGAAACCATTCCCGGATTAAAAGATATGCAGGTAGTAGAAAAATTTGTAAATGAGATCAAAACCATAAAGTGATGGCGACAACTAGTTTTCAGAACCCAGATGTACAAGGTTATTACGGACAATTTGGAGGAGCTTATATCCCTGAAATGTTACATCGTAATGTAGAAGAGCTGCGTGAACAGTATCTGTCTATTATGAATGATCCTATTTTTAAAGCAGAATTTGATGAGCTGTTGCACGACTATGTTGGCAGACCTACGCCATTGTTTCTTGCAGAACGATTGAGTAAAGAATTCAATGCCACTATTTATTTGAAGCGTGAAGATCTTTGTCATACAGGAGCGCATAAGATCAACAATACGATCGGACAAATATTGCTGGCACGCAGATTAGGCAAGACCAGGATCATTGCAGAAACAGGCGCTGGACAACATGGTGTAGCTACTGCTACTGTGTGTGCATTGAAAGGGATGGAGTGTATTGTGTACATGGGTGAAAAAGATATTGAAAGACAAGCACCCAATGTAGCAAGGATGAAAATGTTGGGAGCTAAAGTGGTGCCTGCTACGAGTGGCAGTAAAACACTCAAAGATGCTACCAATGAAGCAATACGTGATTGGATCAATCATCCCAATGATACACATTATATTATTGGAAGTGTAGTAGGTCCGCATCCTTATCCGGATATGGTTGCCAGATTTCAGAGTGTGATCAGTGCTGAAACGCGAAAACAACTCAAAGATAAAAGAGGTCAAGAATTGCCAACACATGTGATCGCCTGTGTTGGAGGTGGAAGTAATGCAGCGGGCGCTTTTTATCATTTTTTAGATGAACCATCCGTTCAATTAGTAGCGGTGGAAGCTGCCGGTCATGGTATTCAGTCGGGTATGAGTGCAGCCACTACTCAATTAGGGAAGCCGGGTATTTTGCATGGCAGTAAGAGTCTGTTGATGCAAACAGCAGATGGACAAGTAATAGAGCCACACAGTATTTCTGCTGGATTGGATTATCCGGGAATCGGCCCTTTGCATGCGCATTTGTTTACCAGTGGAAGAGGTGTATTTCTGTCTGCTACAGATGAAGAAGCATTAGCAGCGGCATTCCATGTCAGTAAAACAGAAGGAATCATTCCTGCTCTGGAAACAGCACATGCATTTGCTGTATTAAGTAAACTAAATCTTAAACCAACAGATGTAGTAGTCATTTGCCTGAGTGGAAGAGGTGATAAAGATCTTTCCACTTATATGCAGCAACTATAATTTTTACCAGTCCAACATTATGAGTAGAATACAAGCATTGTTTGGTGTAAAAAAAGAAAGGGTATTGAATGTGTACTGTACTGCAGGTTATCCTGAGTTAAATAGTACAATGGATGTCATACTTTCTCTCGAGCGCTCAGGCGCCGATCTGATCGAATTAGGGATGCCCTATAGTGATCCATTAGCGGATGGTCCAATAATTCAGGCTAGTAGTAGTCAAGCCTTACAGAATGGAATGAGTATCGAAGTGTTATTTGATCAATTAAAAGCTCTCCGTTCGAAAACGCAAATACCACTGATCTTAATGGGATACATGAATCCTGTGATACAATATGGGTTCCAGAAATTTTGCGATGATGCCGCTGCGGTAGGTGTGGACGGATTGATACTTCCTGATCTTCCGGAGTACGAGTATGAAACCATCTATGGCGATATGATCCGAAAAGCCGGGCTTGATTTTATTTTTTTAGTGACACCTGAGACCTCTTTTGAGCGGATACAAAAACTTGATCAATTGAGCAGTGGTTTTTTGTATGCAGTAAGTTCATCAGCTACTACGGGTAATGAAAAAGATTTTGATCAGGTGACCGTGTATTTACAACGTTTGCAAGCTATGCAACTCCGTAATCCGGTATTGGTAGGATTTGGGATCAAAGACAAAGCTACTTTTGATGCTGCCTGCCAATAT
The DNA here is from genome assembly GCF_040362915.1 of Sediminibacterium sp. KACHI17. Classification (NCBI taxonomy): domain Bacteria; kingdom Pseudomonadati; phylum Bacteroidota; class Chitinophagia; order Chitinophagales; family Chitinophagaceae; genus Sediminibacterium; species Sediminibacterium longum. The sequence goes on from NZ_AP029612.1 coordinate 318,898, forward strand.
GCAAATGGAGCGATCATAGGTTCGGCCTATATCAAGGCATTAGCGCAGCCCGGAGATATTCAATCATTGACCACTGAATTTTTGAAACAAGTATTATGAATGTAGTGATCGTTAAATACAATGCAGGTAATATTCAGTCTGTTCAATACGCTCTAGAAAGAATCGGGGCTTCTGCACTTGTTACGGATGATCATGCATTGATTCGTTCGGCAGATAAAGTCATTTTTCCGGGTGTTGGGGAAGCAAGTACTGCTATGCATTATCTGAGATCCAGATCGCTGGATCTGTTGATCAAAGAGTTGAAACAGCCGGTATTAGGAATTTGTCTGGGTATGCAACTGATGTGTAAACATTCAGAAGAGAATGATACAACCTGTATGGGTATTTTTGATGAACAGGTGAAGTTGTTTCAGCCAGAGAAGTCAGCAGGACTGAAAGTGCCTCAGATCGGTTGGAATACTATCAGTGATCTTTCTACCACTCTTTTTAAAAGTGTTCCCGAAAATAGCTTCTGTTATTTTGTGCATGGTTATTATGCTGCAAAGGGTGATCATACCATCGCAACAACAGATTATATTCAACCGTATAGCTCAGCATTACACCGGGATAATTTTTATGGTGTACAATTCCATCCGGAGAAAAGTGCGACTGTGGGAGAGCAAATACTAAAGAACTTTTTAACCTTATAAATCGAGACATGCAAATCATACCGGCCATAGATATTATTGATGGAAAATGCGTAAGACTTACACAGGGTGATTATGCCCAAAAGACGATATACAATGAAAATCCATTGGAAGTAGCGTTGCAATTTCAGGATGCTGGGTTGCAAAGATTACATCTGGTAGATCTCGATGGTGCAAAAGCAGGGGCTGTAAAGAACTGGAAAATACTAGAGCAGTTGACTGTTAAAACCAATATGGTCATTGACTTTGGTGGTGGAATAAAAAAAGAAGAAGACCTGCGTATTGTTTTTGACTCCGGTGCAGCATATGCTACGATCGGTAGTTTAGCCGTAAAAGAAGAAGCGACATTTGTAGCATGGTTATCAACCTATGGAGCATCTAAATTTTTATTGGGTGCGGATGTTAAAGATGAAAAAATTGCGATTGGAGGCTGGCTCGAGACAACTGAGATCCATATCCTGGATTTTATCCAACAAAACCATGCTCACGGAATCGCACAACTTTTTTGTACAGACGTGAGTAAGGATGGGAAACTGGAAGGTCCATCCGTGGCTTTGTATCAGAAAATTATTGATGCATTTCCTGACCTTCATTTTATTGCTAGTGGAGGGGTAAGCAATCTTGCTGATCTGGAACAGTTACAAGCAATCGGGTGCAAAGGTGCAATCGTTGGGAAAGCCATTTATGAAAATAGAATCACATTGAATGAGTTGTCTATTTTTAATGCCTAAATCAATGAATACAATGTATTAAGTCTCTGCGTAACCTCTTATTCTTCTTTCTTCTTGTGAATCTTTGTAACACAGAGAAAGCAGAACAAAAGATTAGCAGAGGATAAGATTTCAGGAAATCAATTTTAAAAGATGCTGACAAAAAGAATCATACCCTGTTTAGATATCAAAGATGGCCGCACTGTTAAGGGGGTCAATTTTGAAAATATACGAGATGCAGGGGATCCGGTAGAATTGGGGGCCTTGTATGCAGCTTCTGGCGCAGATGAATTGGTGTTTCTGGATATCACCGCTACCAATGAAAAAAGAAAAACATTGAGTGAGTTGGTCAATAAAATATCACACAAGATCAATATCCCTTTTACGGTGGGTGGTGGTATCAGTAGTGTAGATGATGTACGCGCATTGCTGCAAAATGGGGCAGATAAAATATCTGTAAATACAGCTGCATTTAAAAGACCGGAACTAATCGCAGAATTATCTAAGGAGTTCGGATCACAATGTGTGGTATTGGCAATCGATACCCGTCAGGAAGATGATGGCAACTGGTATGTATACCTGAATGGTGGACGCGTAAAAACAGAAACCCTTTGCCTGGATTGGGCAAAAAAGGGAGTAGCACTGGGTGCCGGTGAGATCCTGCTTACATCTATGAATCATGATGGAACCAAGCAAGGATTTGCACTGGATATCACCGCACAACTGGCAGAAGCTTTACCGGTTCCGGTCATTGCATCCGGGGGTGGAGGTTCGATGGAACATTTCACAACTGTATTTAAAGAAGGGAAGGCTGATGCCGCACTGGCAGCCAGTATCTTTCATTTCAAGGAAATAGGGATACCGGAATTGAAGCAGTATCTTGCAGAAAATGGAGTGCCGGTCAGGCAATAAGGAATCATAGACATTGGATATAGCATTATGAAGGATAAGCAAATCGAGGAGTATAAAATAATTGAACTATGAAAGTGGATTTTTCAAAATATGCAGATGGATTAGTACCTGCTATCGTACAAGATATCGCTACCCATAAAGTATTGATGTTGGGCTTTATGAATCAGGAAGCATTGACCAAAACGGAAGAAACAGGGAAAGTTACTTTCTTCAGTCGCAGTAAAAACAGACTCTGGACCAAGGGTGAGGAAAGCGGTAATTTTCTGGAACTGAAAAGTATGGCAGTCGATTGCGATCAGGATACTTTATTGATCCAGGCGCATCCGGTAGGACCTGTTTGTCATACCGGAGCAGATACTTGTTGGAGCGAGCGAAATCATAGTGAAGACTTTCTCTTATACCTTGAAGATATCATTCGTTTACGTAAACAAGCTTCGCCGGATGAGTCTTATGTCGCTAAACTCTTTTCTAAAGGGATCAATAAAGTAGCACAAAAAGTAGGTGAAGAAGCGGTAGAGTTAGTAATTGAAGCAAAAGATGACAATGAAGAGTTGTTTTTAAATGAAGCCGCAGACCTCTTATTCCATTATTTACTTTTGCTTAACGCCAAAGGTCATAAATTACAGTCTGTCATCGATATATTGAAAAAAAGACATTCGAGATAACATGAAAAAACTACTTTTTTTATTATTCATGCCCCTGAGTATACTGGCACAAGTGGGTGTTGATAGTTATGAGATCAAAGGCATACTGAAAGGGTTATCAGATAATACAACTGTTTTTCTGATCAATGGTGTTACCGGCCAAACCATTGCCACCGCTACCGCAAAAGAGGGGCAGTTTACACTAAAGGGGAAACTGACTCATCCGGAATTGGTACAGATCGGATTCAATGGGAAGAATGAGAAACTTGATTTATTCATCGGGAATGATGCTGTTAACCTGGATGGAGAAATCAGCAATCTGGAAGCAGCTGTTATCAGTGGTTCTGCCGTTCAGAAGGATTATGAACGTTTTCGTGTAAAGTTCAATCCGCTGAAAGACAAATTGAATGCGCTCGCTAATACCATCAATCAACAATCTGCTGCTACAGGAAAACGAGATTCATTGATCAATGTTTTCAATCAGAATAAAGCCATATTACTCGCTACTGCTGCAGAGTTCATAAAAAACAATGCTGCATCTCCTGTAAGTCCATTTGTTTTATTCGCAGTAGGACCATTGTACGAAGATTTGGATGAGTTGGAAGCCCGATACAATGATTTACAACCCATCGTGCAAAAAGGATTTTATGCAGAAGTGATTGCACAAACCCTCACAAAATCAAAAATTGGTCGTGTGGGCTCACAGGCGCTTGATTTCACACAAAAAGATGTGAATGGTAAGCCTATCTCTTTATCTTCTTTCAAAGGGAAATATGTATTGGTAGATTTTTGGGCGAGCTGGTGCAGACCTTGCAGGGAAGAAAATCCCAATGTTGTACTTGCTTACAATACCTATAAAGACAAAAATTTTACGGTACTAGGTGTTTCGTTAGATCAGGATAAAAATAACTGGCTACAAGCAATTAAGGTAGATAAACTGGATTGGACCCATGTAAGTGATCTGAAATACTGGGATAATGAAGTTGCGAAGATGTACAATATTCAAGGTATCCCCGCCAATATGTTGATCGATCCCAATGGAAAGATCATAGCCAGAGACCTACGTGCTCAGGCTTTACAGGATAAGCTTAGAGAGTTGTTGAAATAGACTATAGACCATAGTCCATAGTCCATGGTCCATGGACTATGGACTATCAACCAAATATTGCTTCGTATTTTTTCTCATCAAACCCCACCGCCACAACTTTTCCTTTTTTGACGATTACGGGTCGCTTAATGATGCTGGTATGTTCTTGCATTACCGGGATCGCTTTAGCGGCGGTTGTGATAGACTTTTGTAAGGAGGCCGGCAGTTCTTTATAGGTCGTTGATCTTTTATTAAAGATGATCTCCCAGTTCACCTGTTCGGTCCATGATTGTAAAGTGGGGGCGTCTATACCGGAGATCTTATAATCATGAAACTGATAGTCGATCTTATTTTCTTTTAACCAATTGATCGCTTTCTTAACGGTGTCGCAGTTGGGGATACCAAAAATCGTGTACATAGTTTAACGGTAATTATATCCATTTAAATGTCCTATCCGCCGATTTTTGAGGAGATAGGGCCAATTGTATAGAATTTCGCCAATAATAACCTATTAATCTTTAATTTGTTCTCCAGCAATCGATAGACCTTGAGAATTTATCTTTTTGGGATAGGAATCTTACTATCCTTCACACTTACGGCTCAGAATACACCTGAGAAATCTCGCGCACAGTTGGGACTCATTATTGGCAATATACTGGAAGCCAAGACAGGCAAACCTTTGGCATATGCATCAGTTCAATTAAAAGATCTGAGTGATACTACAAGGAAATCATCAACCGTTGCGGATAAAAATGGAGCTTTTGAGTTCAGTAAGCTCTCACTGGGTTATTATCGAATCAGTGTGGTCATGGTTGGTTTTGCACAGATGAATATTGACAGTATCTATCTGCGCCCTGAAAGATATGATTTCAATTTAGGAGATATTAAACTCAATGATGCCGCAAGTGCTTTGAATGAAGTGATTGTATATGCAGAAAAACCTTTGATTGAAAACAAGGATGATAAGATCACGTACAATGTTGGTGAAAGTGCATTGAGTGGAGGAGCAAGTACTGCTGAATTATTGAAGAATATGCCATTGGTGAATAATGATCCAACCGGTAAAATATTATTGAAAGGAAAAGAACCGCGTATTCTCATTGACGATAAGCCTACAGAATTGAATGCACAACAATTACAGGATCTTCTTGAGAGTTTGCCCGGAAGTAGTATTGAAAAGATTGAGATCATGACCAATCCACCGCCTCAGTATGCAACAGAGACCGGAGGAGTGATCAATATTGTTACCAAGAAAGGAAAGATCGGTTGGGTAGGCAGAACGACACTTAGCGTGGGAACAAGAGGAGAAGGGAATTTAGCAGCCAATGCAAGTTATCGGACACAACCTTTCTCTATCAATATCACCGCTGGATTAGGCGGAAGTATTTTAACAGGGGATAGTTATTCTAAACGAGAAAACATCTATCGTGATTCGATCAACTATTTTAATACGACCGGTTCATTCGAAAATAAAAATCTAAGACCCAATCTTCGTGTTCAAACTGATTTTGAGTTGAACAAACAAAACCAACTGAATTTTACCTATCAAGGTAACCTGAGTTATTACGACAATGAAAGTATAAATACGTTTGTCAATATCAATCGCAATAAGGAAGTGTATAGAAATAGCACACGAACCAATGGTAGTGAGGGGGAGGGTTATGGGCATAATGCTTCTTTATCGTATACGCATAAAGCCAAAAATCCGGCAGAATTCATTCGTATGATCCTGAATGTAAATGCCAATAAGAACAACAATGACAGGGCATTCTTCCAGGAATTCCTGAATCCTGATTTTTCTGCTACCGGCATTGATTCTACCCAGTCTCAGTTCTTTGATAATTTCAACCGCTCAGCTTCTATTCGGGCTGATTACAATAAGCCTTTAAAAAAGAAGGGAGCTAATTTTTCTACCGGTGTATTTTATAACAGATCCTTCTTTCATAATACCCTGAACACAAGTTTTCTTAGAAAATCAGACGGAGTCTTCATTCCGAATGATCTGCTTAGTAATGATTTTGAATTCCGTCAAAATATTTTCACAGCAAGGGCAGGATTTGGATTGCCATTCGGTAAAGGATGGAGATTGAATGCAGGGGTGCAGGCAGAACATACAGAAATGGGTTTTGCTTTTATCAAGGGCAATAGTGCAGATGTGAATAATGGGTATTGGAACTTACTGCCCAATATATCCTTGCGAAAAGAATTCAATAAATCATTCAACTCTACTATTGTATATCGGGCAACTATTCGCAGACCAGGAATTGGGGAATTGAATCCGAATGTTGATTATAGTGATCCTTATAATTTACGTTTTGGTAATCCTTATTTGCGTCCCACTTTATCAGATAATATTGATTGGAACATGAGTTGGATCAAAGGCAAATATTATATCAATACTTCCTTAGGTTATAACCGGTTGAAAGATGTATTCAACTCTATTCGTAACCTGGTAGGAGATGGAAAGACAGAAGTGAGTTGGTTGAATATTGCTGACAGACGTGAATATGAAGCAAGTGTATGGGGCGGATATACATTTAGCAAGCAATTGCGCGTAAATACCAGTATGGGGTATACGATGAACAAATACAGCGAAACAGAAAAGAAATTGTATCGGTATCGTGATGGGAGTAGCTTTTATAGCAGTCTGAATTATACGTTTACACCCAGTAATGTGTTGACATTTGAAGGGAGTGTTCGGTTCAGTAATTTCGCCAATCCACAGGGTAGAAGCAGAAGTAATGTGAACATGAATCTGGGTGTACAACATCGATTCTTTGATCGCAGACTTATTTTAAGTTTCAATGCGATCGATCCATTTACGCCTCAACGATTTACCAATTATACTTATGGGGCCAATTTCAACTTAGAAAGTTTCAATTCCAGCAATACTCGCAATTTCAGAGTTGCCATTAGCTATCAGTTGAATAAGGTTGTACAAAAATCTCAACTAAGCGATAAGCAAAAACAAGATGCTATTAAAAAGGCGCGTGGAGTGTAATTCAATTGATTATTTCACTTTCATCTTAGATGCCAGCCAACTATTCTGCACCGGGATCATCCAGTTATCCATCCATTCTTTTTTAGTTGCAACCAGGTTATTGAAATATATAGTATCCGGAAGAATGAATCCATTGTCCAATGCATAATTCAGTTGAGAAAGTGGTAATAACTGAACTTTATCTTTTACAACAAATGCCAGTTGTTGTCTATCAAACATATTCACTTTAAAGCGTGCTTCGATCTCTTTGATCATTCTTACTGAACTATCTGTACTACATCCGCTGACGCCGGTAGCTGTTTCATCAGCCATGATGACAATGAATTGTCCGAAAAACAAATTTGCATACCCTTTTACAGGTGTACCGTGACTCAGCCACTGGGTGGTGAAATCATTGAACATGCTTTCCAGCTCAAAAGCTTCACTCATTGAAAACAGGCGTGATGATTGGTATATCCAGACCCTAGAACTGTCGTGGAAATCCTGAGGAATAAATGACCGATAGTTGAGATCCATAGTGCAAAGATAGAGAGGAATTTCTGATGTCTGATGTCGGATTTCTGATGTCAGATCGCAGATGTCAGATATTTGATTGGGTTATTCTTTTTCTTCCGGCTTAGAGAAAGCTGAAAAGAATCCCATAAACATAGCTACTATAATATGTCGAATTAAACGAGGGAGGGTGAGTTCTTTTGCTGAATCATCGAGAAATAATAAACGCCAGCTAATGAGAAAAATAAAGAGAGCTATGCTAATTACGCACATTCTTTTCCATGAAAAATTACGCCATCGCAAATGTTCTGTAGACTTAATAAAAAATGACGGCACTCTTGTCATATTATATATCAAACTATGAAAATAATAAATCCGCAATCCTACATCAGACATCTGCTATCTGCCATCAAACCATACTCTGCGCAACAAGCTCTGCTACATCTAACACCGCCACTTCATTTTCTTTTTCACGATTCTTCACACCATCGGTCATCATGGTATTGCAAAACGGGCAAGCAGCAGCAATGAATCCAGCTCCTGTCGCTAGGGCTTCGTCGGCTCTTTCAATATTGATACGCTTATCGCCGGGTTCGTCTTCTTTGAACATTTGAGCACCTCCTGCACCGCAGCATAAGCCTTTACTTCTGCACCTTTTCATCTCAACCAGTTCGGCATCTAAGGCTTCCAATACTTTTCTAGGGGCTTCATAAATATTATTGGCGCGTCCTAAATAGCAGCTATCATGAAAGGATATTTTCTTTCCTTTAAAAGCGCCGCCCTCTTTGAGTTGAATACGCCCTTCATCTATGAGTTGTTGCAGCAGTGTGGTATGGTGGATGACCTCATAATTACCGCCTAACTCAGGATATTCGTTTTTTAAAGTATTGAAGCAGTGCGGACAAGTGGTTACAATCTTTTTGATGCCATATCCATTCAGGACTTGAATGTTTTGATAGGCCATCATTTGAAAGAGGAATTCATTGCCTGCTCTGCGCGCTGGATCTCCGGTACAGGCTTCTTCTTTTCCCAGAATGGCATAACGCATACCTACCTTATCCAGAATAGAAGCAAAAGCTTTGGTGATCTTTTGCGCCCTTTGGTCAAAACTACCGGCACAACCTACCCAAAATAAAATTTCAGGACTTTCGCCATTCATTGCCATTTCTGCCATGGTCATCACTTTCATATGCGTTCAGTTATTGCTGTGTACCAGCGGTTATATAAATGAATCCGTAAATCGTTGCGCCGTAAATTTATGGCTAACATTTTATACCGCAATAGGATGTTTGAAAGGTTCTTTTTCCTTTGATAGAAATCTTATTGATTCTGCTTGATTGCGGATGTATCTTGTGACCCTTACATTTGAACTTTAGAGCCGGACTATGGTATACATCTTTTTGGTTGCATGTCTGATCAGTTTTCTTGGGCAGCTCCCATTGGGTAACATGAGTTTTACCGCTACTCAGATCTGTATCCAGGAAGGGGCTAAGAAAGCATGGATGTATGCGATCGGCGTTGCTATTGTTGAAATGATCTACCTGCGGTTTGCCCTTACGGGGATGGATTGGGTCATACAGCACCGCAATTGGTTCATCGCTCTCGGGTGGATCACGGTATTGCTTTTTTTGGTCTTAGGGGTACTGGCATTCATCTCTGCACGTAAGCAATCCAAAGAAGAGCGATCGGTGATTTTGGACAATAAACTACATCGGTTCTTGCTCGGACTTACCATGAGTGCTTTAAATCCTGTTCAAATACCTTTCTGGTTCTTGTGGACTTCTACGATGATCCAAACGGAGGTACTCCCTGTTACGGCTACAGCTTTTCATGTTTTTACGATTGGTGCGGGGGTAGGAACCATTGGCGGATTGGCACTGTATATCCATGGGGGAAATTGGCTGGTGAAAAAAAACAATACCAGCAATAAAACCCTGAATAAGATCATGGGTGTTATATTCATCATTACAGCATTGATCCAGTTATACAGAATGTTGTATAAACCATGGATCTAATCAACAATAAAAAGGGTGCATCCATGTTCGGAATAAGAACGGTGAGCATCTGCTTTATCTCCTACAGTGTATAGTTGTCCTTTTTTGAGTAAATGCTTTTCTCCATTCTCAAGCTCTGTTTCCATTTCGCCTTCAGCACAGAAAATGATATGCCCTTTGTTGCACCAATGATCCGCTAAATAATTAGGAGAGTACGTGACCAGCCTGATACGGATATCATCCCTGTATAAAATTCTCCATTCTGCAAAACCTGTGATGCCTTGATGTATCTCAGGGTCTATAGCGCTAAAATCAGTAATCGAGAATGGGAAAGCGGAAAGTGTCATAGCCATTTAATAAAATGAGAAATAAGGGATCAGAAATTAAGAAAGGATGACCAATCTTATTTGTGTTACACGCTGATTCCGCGTTTGATATTTCTGAATTCTTCTTACTGTGTTGCCCACTGATCTCTTTCTTCCGGAGAAAATTTCCAAGGAGCGAAATTGTTTTCAGTATTGCTGAACATGCCATTCCATTCCTGTGGAGCATTACTTTCTTCCATGATGAGGGATCGGCGTAATTCTGTTATAATCTCTAGAGGCGAGATACTTACCGGACATTCTTCCACGCAAGCATTACAGGTGGTACAAGCTCTTAATTCTTCTACAGAGATATAATCGTGCAACAATGATTTTCCATCATCCTGGAAAGATTTATTTGCATCAATATTACGTCCAACTTCTTCCAGACGATCACGTGTTGCCATCATGATCTTTCTGGGACTTAGGAGCTTACCGGTGGTATTGGCCGGACAAGCTGCAGTACATCTGCCACACTCAGTACAGCTGTATGCATCAAGTAGGTTTTTCCAGCTCAGATCAAACACATCTTTAGCGCCAAAGCGTGCGGGAGGAGCGGCATCTGTGGGGGCAAGTTCAGGCTGCATCGCATACAAAACCTCATTTTGCACACTTGGCATATTTTTCATTTTACCGGATGATTCCAGTCTGGCATAGTAAGCATTCGGAAAGGCCAGCATGATATGTAAGTGCTTTGAATAGGGTAAATAATTCAGGAATGCAAAAATGCCCGCAATATGTAACCACCAACAAATTCTTTCAATAGCGATCAGTGTACTATCCGCAAAACCGGAGAATAAGGGACTCAGTAATCCGGAGAAATAAAATGAACCGGTGGACGGGTAATGACTATCACCTCTTGCCTGTAATACAAGATCAGTTGCATTCATGGTCAGGAAAAGGCTCATGAGAATGATCTCTGTGATCAGGATATAATTTGCATCCGATCTGGGCCATCCATTTAAATCTTTACTGATAAAGCGTTTGAGTTTGAGGATATTTCTACGCGATAAGAAAACGATACAGACCAGGATCACACCTACCGCCAAGAACTCAAATGCATTGATCAGCCAATTGTACAATGACCCCAAAGGCGCTGCAAACAATCGATGCTTTCCTAAGATACCATCCAATACGATCTCTAATACTTCCAGATTGATGATGATAAATCCGGCATAGATCACGAAATGCATGATCGCGACCAACGGATTCGAAAACATTTTTTTCTGTCCTAATGCCAGTAGTAACAGGTTTCTCCAGCGTAGGGCAGGTTGATCATTGAGTGATTCCTCTTTCCCCAAAAAAATATTACGTCGTATTTGCCCTGCTTTACGAGCGAATAACCAAATGGATACGGCGGCCAGGGCCACAAAAAGGATTTGCTGGAGATATTGCATACAATCGGTCTTAAGGTGCTAAGATAGCAGTTTTGCTTGGTTGCAAATGGGATTGTTGATTGCTTTTAATGTTCCTACATTTGAACATAAATCACAGGTATGAGTAACCGGAATTATATCCTAACCAAGGATGCAGCAGCACGTAAGCTGCACAGGATGGCATTGGAATTGGCTGAACAATTAAATGGGGATGATGCACCTCTGATTATTTTGGGTATTCGGAACAGTGGTATGGTGATCGCAGAAAAGATCGCTGAGCATCTGAAAAAATATATATCCAATAATATACAGACTGCTTCCATTACATTGGACAAAGTAGCTCCAATGGAAGTGACTGTAAGTGCCCCCATCGATTTTACCGGATTGCATGTGGTGATCACAGATGATGTCACGAATAGTGGCAGAACCCTGTTGTTTGCACTAAAACCCTTACTCAATTATCATCCTAAAACCATTCAAACCCTTGTACTAGTAGAAAGGATGCACAAAATGTTTCCTGTTAAACCTGATTATGTTGGGTTGTCAGTTTCTACAACACTGCAAGATCATATTCAAGTAGAAGTAAAGGATGGTGAGGTGACAGGCGCATATATTTCCTGAGATAAGGATTTGTGATCTGACGATCCTTTCCACCTGCATGTTTACCCATGAAAATTGGGAAAATATTGATAAACTTGCTCAACAATCAAAGCAATCATTTCAAAATCCGCCTTATATGGATGCTAGAATACAAGAGAAAGTGAATACCTGGCTTTCAGGTAACTATGATGAGACAACCAAGGAAGCTATTCGACAGATGCCGGCTGATGAGCAGGCAGATGCTTTTTATCGTAACCTTGAATTTGGTACGGGTGGATTAAGAGGTATCATGGGTGTGGGTACCAATCGTGTGAATAAATACACGATCGGAATGGCCACACAAGGCTTTGCGAACTATTTGAAAAAGACATACCCGAATCAGGAGATCAAAGTCTCTATTGGACATGATAGCCGCAATAACAGCCGTTTTTTTGCTGAAACCACTGCCAATGTATTCGCTGCCAATGGTATCAAAGTATTTCTCTTTGAAGCGTTACGACCAACTCCTGAATTGAGTTTTTCGATCAGACATTTAGGATGTCATGCAGGGGTCGTATGTACAGCATCGCATAATCCTAAAGAATACAATGGATACAAAGCCTATTGGAATGATGGGGGACAATTAGTGCCACCACATGATAAAAACGTGATCAAAGAGGTAGAAGCCATTACCAGTGTTGATGAAGTATTGTGGGAAGGCGGAGAGAATAATATTACGCTGATGGGTGCTGATATGGATCAGGCCTATCTGAAAATGGTGAAAGGTCTCAGTGTCTATCCCGACGTGATCGCAGCGCAACATGATCTGAAGATTGTATATACGCCCATACATGGAACGGGTATAACATTGGTGCCGGATGTTTTAAAAGCGTTCGGATTTACCAATGTAACAGTGGTAGAAGAACAAGCTAAACCAGATGGTAATTTTCCAACAGTGATCTATCCAAATCCGGAAGAAAGTGAAACCATGAGTATCGGTTTGCAAAAAGCAAAAGAAATGGATGCCGATATTTTATTGGGTACGGATCCTGATGCAGACAGGGTAGGGATCGGTGTAAAAAATCACAAAGGTGAGTGGGTACTGATGAATGGAAATCAGACCGCAGTACTTGCATTTGCTTATATGATCGAAGCCCGTAAAACAAAAGGGATCGCTCAGCCAAATGATATGGTGATCTCTACGATCGTAACTTCTGAGATGATCAATGAAGTGGCCAGACAAAATCAGGTAGCTTGTTATAATGTTCTTACAGGTTTTAAATGGATTGCTGAATTGATCAAAGAGAAAGAAGGAAAAGAAAACTATGTGATCGGTGGAGAAGAGAGTTTTGGTTTGATGATCGGAGATAAGATCCGGGATAAAGATGCTGTCAGTGCAGTTGCTTTGATGTGTGAAATGGCAGCTTATGAAAAAGCAAAAGGCAGAACCTTATTCGATAAAATGATCGAATTGTACATACAGTATGGTTTTTACTATGAAAACCTTATTAGTATCACCAAGAAGGGAATGAATGGACAAAAAGAGATCGCTGAAATGATGGAGAACTACCGAAATCAGCCTCCATCTTCTATTGATGGTTCTCCGGTGATCACATTATTGGATTACGATCTTCAGAAAGGTAAGAATCTGGTTACGGGTGAAGAGTGGACCATCAATCTGCCGAAAAGTAATGTACTGCAGTTCATTACAGAAGATGGCAGTAAGATCTCAGCGCGTCCTTCCGGTACAGAACCTAAGATCAAATTTTATTTCAGTGTGAATACTGCATTGAAAAATAAAGCTGACTTTGATGCAACTTATGCATCACTGCAACAGAAGATTGATCGAATCATCGCTGATATGAAATTGAAATAAATGAAAAGGGCATCTAAATAGCAGATGCCCTTTTCATTTATTTTAATTGGTTAAGATCTTAATGATTGACCTGGTCTGTTTCAACACTTTATTTTCGATTGATCTTTAAATATTTGAATTCACCGTTTTGGATGGGGAACTCACCTGTTTTAGCGCCGTACTGGTCGAATGTGAAATAAGTAAACTGGAATGTTCCATTGATGTAATCTGCACCGATCTTATTCAAGAATAAAGTGCCACTCTGAGAAAAATGGTATTGTATACGTGTTGAATTTACTTTATCATTCACTTCCATAAAGTAGGCGGGTCTATTCGTGCTAAGGGTGATCGTTTTATTTTCTGTATAATTATCTCTTGTAAAATCTTCGATAATAAATTGAATCAGTGTGCTACTATCCGCATTGATTTTTTTCTCAGCAGAGATTCTCAACATAAATGGACCACCTTGTACCAACTGCTCCGAAGTAGCAATAACAGTATCAGGTATAAAAGCTTGAGTGCCGGCAATGGTAGCTTTAAAACTGCTAGCGGGTGGTGTGTAAGGGGTTGGCTTGGTGGTCTCTTTTTCGCAAGCCACCAGGAAACCTGCGATACTTAATAATGCTATGATCTTTTTCATGTTATTTTTTTGCAATGCTAAGCATGGCTTGTTGTTGCAAAAGAGTGCTTTGTATCTGCGGTTTTATTTGTCTATTAAAGGTTTTTCGCATCACATGAATATGTGGGAAAATTATCATTTTGATTTTTCTTTTCACAGCGGAGGAAAACAGAACGGACAGCCATAGGGAAACAGTATATTCGTAACGCTTATGAAACCAAAACTAGAAGATACATACCAGCATAAAGGATTGAGGCGTCAGTTGATTCAATTACTTCGTGATAAGGGAATTACTGATGAGGCTGTGCTTGACGCAATGAACAATATACCCCGCCACTTTTTTCTGGATTCTGCCTTTGATAAAATTGCTTATGAGGACCGTGCTTTTCCAATAGGGGAAGGGCAAACCATTTCACAGCCGTATACGGTAGCTTATCAGACTCAATTATTGAAAGTGAGTAAGATGGAGAAAGTGTTGGAGATCGGGACAGGAAGTATGTACCAGTCTACGGTACTGGCTGAGATGGGAGCAAAAGTGTACACCATTGAGCGACAAAAAAAATTATATGATCAACATAGTTCCTATGTCTTCAAAATGAAATATCCGAATCTGAAATTTTTCTTTGGAGATGGCTTTGAAGGCTTACCTGCATTTCAACCCTATGATAAAATACTGATTACGGCCGCTGCTCCATTTATTCCTCCGAAACTGGTGCAGCAATTAAAAGTAGGAGGTGTAATGGTGTTGCCGGTTGATGAAGGCGAAAACCAACGGATGCTTCGATTGACCAAATTGCAAGATGGTTCTCTTCAGGAAGAAGCTTTTGAAGAATTCTCTTTCGTACCAATGCTGACAGGTAAGAATAGATAACAATGATCATTGTAGCATATTGAATCATCAAGAGAAGATTTGCTAAAATAAAAAATGTCCAATATCACTTCGATATTGGACATTTTTTATTTCAGGGTTTATCTGTTCTTACTGCTGCATCATATCCATTCCACCACCTTGATCAGCTTTGGTGTTTTTGCGCTTGAATAAAGCGGCATCAAACTTGCCGAAGCGGTAGTTGAAGTTCAGGCGTAAAACCTGAGGATCTCTTCTACGCTGACTGGTTTGCTGGAAGAAATTACTTTCACTGTAAGACTCGAATAATTGAGTACGGAAAATATCATTCATGCTGAGTGTAACAGAACCGCTTTGTCCGTTTTTCCAGGTCCACTCTTTACGGATCGCTAAATCAAATCCGTAACGAGGCAGGTTGAAACCTTGAGCAGTTCCTTGCATACCACCGCCCCACATCATACCACCACCCATTCCACCACCGCCACGGCCACCACCACCGGTTCCCGGAGGTAATACGGTTTTCGCTTGATAGTCGCCACTGAACTGAATAGACCATCCTTTAGAAACTTTGAATGCACTGTTCATTTTGGCAAACCAGCTCACTCTAGCATCATTGCTGATGTTTTGACCAGGAATTGTTGCATTGATCTTAGCACTGAACAGATTCGCACTTAATGTTAAATCCCACCACTTGGTCACCGGCATTTTATTGCTCAGTTCCAATCCATAAATGATGCTGTTATCCGCATTGATGAATGAGTTATAGAATACCAGATTGGTATCAGCCGGATTCAGTTCATTTTTACCGGTATAAGAATATCGAGTGATCAGGTTTGTGCTGTATTTAAAGAAACCTGTTACCAGAAAATTCGCACCACGCTTATATGCGTTGTTGTATGACAGCTCAAATGAGTTGGTGAATTCAGGTTTTAATCCGGCGTTACCAACACTGATATTCTGAGGATCAGAGAAATCAGGGAAAGGCATTAACTGGAAGAAATTAGGTCTGTTAACACGACGTGAGTAGTTAAACTGAAGGTCTTGCTTATCATTAACCTTGTAAGTGATAAACGCACTTGGGAACAAACTCAAAGGAAAATCTACTTTGAATTGAGCAGAATCTGCTCCGGTTGTTTTCAATAAGGTACCGGTATAGTTAGAACTTTCAGCACGCAAACCTAACTGGTAACTGAATTTTTTCACTTTAAAGCTGTATGATACATACGCGGCATATACTGCGTCATTGAATTTATAACGATTGCTGATCGAAGGAATCAATGTGTATTTGTTCGTATTATAATCATATCTGAACTGATTGCTGGTATTTCCGAAATCACGGATAGCAGCACGACCACCCAATTCCAGTTTGGTGCTTTCTGTCAATGGGTTCTCATAATCTGTTTGGAAAGTGTAGAACTTATTGGTACCATCACCCAATGTCTGCTGTAATAAAGCAGGGAACTTGATACTGTTATCAGTTCTAAAAGTACTTGTGTTCACAAACGAATTATTGTCGTTTTTGCTTGAGTTAAAATTTACATCAGCAGAGATATTCTCACCACTGCGTGTGAAGTTGTGTTTGTAACTCAGTTGTGTTCCAAAGTTTTGGAAATTGCTACGGCTATTGTTGATGATGTCATTGTAAGAAGTGTATACACCTCCAACAGTTGAATCAGCTCTTTGTGTATTTGTGTTATCAAATTGCCCTCTGTTGTAGTTGGCAGCTATTGAAATGGTATTTCTGTTATCTACAAGAAAATCCAAACCACCTCTGAAGAAACCAAAGAAACCGGTACTAATACCCTTACCTACGATATACAAGCTACTAGGTGTAGCGAACAGATTATCTCTGTCATTCATGGTATTGGTGATCGATTTACGCTGGTTGTATGTACCACTCAAAAAAGCGTTGATCTTGTTTTGACGAATATTGATATCACCGCCTAAATTGATTCTTCCACGAGAATCAACACCAGATCTGATACCGCCATTGTAACCTACTTTCTTATTTTTCTTCAATACGATATTCAAGATACCGGCGTTACCGCCTGATGCATCAAATTTCGCAGAAGGGTTGGTGATCAATTCTACTTTGTCAATGATATCTGCCGGTAATTGATCTAATGTAATGGTAGTCGGACGTCCATCGATGAAGATCGTTGGAGCTGCATTACGTAAAGTCACGTTTCCATCTACATCCACATTCAATGCAGGAATGTTTTTCATGATTTCTGTAGCAGTTTGTCCGGCACTCACCAGGTTCTTATCTACGTTGAAGATCTTACGATCGATCCCCATTTCAAATTGAGGTTTGGCCGAAGAAGTAACGGTAACATTCCCCAAATCGGTAGCATCAGCTTCCATTTTGATATTACCTAGGTCTTTATCGGTCATCCCTGCCATTTGCTGAAAATTGGGGCTTTCGCCGCGAGCAGGCATTTTGATGCCGAATGTAACTGTTTGAACCAGGTTAGCATAGCCTAAAGCACTGAATTTCAATTTAAAATTGCCAAAAATGGGAAGGTTTTCAAAGCTGAAATCACCGTTTGCACGTGTGATTTGAGTATTGAGGACTGCTTCAACCATCTTTTTAGCAACGGTATCGAATTTATTACCTGTAATCTGTACGGTCACGCCTTCAATACCCTTATTGGTCTTGCTATCAACGATTTTTCCATAAAAATGCCCCACATTCAAATTGGCTGGGCCGCCTGCACCTCCCATTCTGGCTCCCGGAAACTGGGCAGCAGCGGAAAAAGTCACAAAAATGAAGGCGAAAAATGTAAATAATTTACTCATGATGATATGTTGAAATATTCTGATGCAAAGTTGCATCTATGATTTGGGAACTGTCGTTTGTTTATACAGACGGTAGTAAGACAATTTTAAAGGGGTAAAGTTTGAAGCCAGCGTACCAGTAACAGGGGTATTCTCGGTGATACCATAGTTTTATTCGGTGACTATGTTAAAAGGGTCAATAAAACTTGTAATAAACCGATGATAAAACCTAAAACTGCACCCACCAACTCCACAAAACGGAATTCTTTGGATAAAATGGATTGAAGAATGTCTTCCAGCTTATCGCTTGAAAATGAGGCAACTTTTTGAATAACGATCTTTTCCAGGTCTAATTCCTGTTGTAAATGACCCATATAACGTTGCATGATCACGGGAAACAGGGTTTCCAACTCCTTCATGAAAACGCCCTTTAGTTGTTTGATCGTGTTTTCTCCAATGAACATACTGATCACGGGCATTTCCTCAGCCAGTTTTTGACGCAGGAATTGTTCAATATGTTGTTCCACCACGGGCATTAGCTTCTGAATATTATCAGGATGGATCAACTTTTGCTCGATATCAGCAAAGGAGAGCAGTTCCTGACTTACCAGTTTGCCCAATTTTTCAGCGAATTGTTGTTGTCTTTTTGGAAAGATGCCTTGTATGGTAATACCCAAAATCTTTTTAGGTTCTTTTGGGTGAAACAGCATTTTAATGGCGATCCAATTGGTGAACCAGCCAATAAATGCAGAAATTACAGGGATCAGAAAAAGGATATAACTCATGTGTAGAAATTTAAAAACCTATAAGGTGTTAACTTATAGGTTTTCTAGGGGGAGAACGATGGGTCTCGAACCCACGGCCTTCAGTGCCACAAACTGACGCTCTAACCAACTGAGCTACGCTCTCCGTTTTTATGGGAGTGCAAAAATAGGGTAAAACAACATTTTATACATCATTCAATGCCCTTTTTTTTACAACGACCGTTCATCAAAACCTTTGTTAATTGGTTCTACAGAGAGCGGAAGGAGAGCTGTTTTCAGTTATTTTTGGAAAGAATCATGCAAAAATTCAAGGAATTTATGAAGAGTAGAAAAGGGTTGTTATTGCTCACCGTCGTATTGTTCGGTGCGCTTTTTTTCGCATTCCGTTATACGGGCTCAGATTATACTGATGTCGTACTTTCTCAAAGACAAAGATTATTGTCGGCAGTAGGATCATTGTTAGAGTCCCAGCATTATAGTCCGAAAAATATCAATAACGATTTCTCAAAAAAATTATTCCAGAAATTTTTAGATGACCTGGATGGAGATAAATCTTTTTTTCTTCAGTCAGACATCAATGCATTGAAGAAACATGAATTGAATCTGGATGATGAGATCAAAGGTGCGGAGATCAAATTTGCACCTGAAGCAGGTGTTATCTATGAGAAACGTTTGAATGCTGTTGCGACCTTGTACAAAGATATTTTATCAAAGCCTTTCGATTTCACTGTGGATGAAACAGCTATGCTTGACAGTGATAAATTAGGCTATGCAGCCAATGAAGCAGAACAAAAAGATCGTTGGAGAAAATTATTGAAATATTACACACTCGAGCGTTTTGTTGAATTGCAAGACCAGCGTGAACAAAATAAAGGGAAGAAAGATTTCGAAGTGAAATCAGACGAAGCTTTAGAAAAAGAAGCCCGTGAAAAAGTACTCAAAGCGATGAACAAAAGATTTGATCGCATCAAAAGTACAATCAAAGAAGAGCAGCGCTTCAACACTTATATTAACTCTGTGACCAGTTTGATGGATCCCCATACAGACTATTTCGCTCCGGTTGAGAAAAGATCTTTTGATGAACAAATGAGCGGAAGATTTTATGGAATAGGCGCCCAATTAACAGAAGATGATTATGGAGTGAAGATCGCTTCCATACAACCGGGTGGTGCTGCATTTAAATCGGGAGAGTTGTCTGTGAATGATGTGATATTGAAAGTGGCGCAAGGAACGGCTGAACCTGTGGATGTAGCCGGTTATGCTACCGAAGATGTGGTTAAATTGATCCGTGGAAATAAAGGAACAGAAGTTCGTTTGACAGTTAAAAAATCAGACGGACTTATTAAAACCATCATTTTGCAAAGAGATGAGATCGTATTGGACGAAACATTTGCAAGAAGTGCGATCGTAAATGAAGGCAATGAGAAAATCGGTTATATCTGGTTGCCTGAATTTTATGCGGATTACGAAAGAGAAAATGGGAATCGTTGTTCTGATGATGTCGCAAAAGAAATCATCAAATTAAAAAAAGAGAATATCAACGGACTAGTGATCGACCTGCGTAATAATGGCGGAGGTTCTTTGTACGAAGTGATTCAGATGGTTGGGTTGTTCATCAATCAGGGTCCTGTTGTACAAGTGCGTGATAGAGATGGTAAGGCCAATGTGTATGGTGATCAGCGTCCGGGTACTTTATATGATGGTCCATTGGCAGTTCTTGTGAATGAACTGAGTGCTTCTGCCAGTGAGATCTTTGCAGGAGCAATTCAGGATTACAGAAGAGGTGTGGTGATTGGTAGTACTTCTACTTATGGAAAAGGAACCGTACAGAAAACAGTGCCTTTTGGTAATGTAGTAGATATCAATAGTGGTAGAACAGATATGGGTGCAGTTAAACTCACTTTCCAGATGTTTTATCGAATCAATGGGGGTTCTACACAACTAAAAGGGATTGAACCGGACATTGTGCTTCCGGATAGTTATGAGTATCTAAAGATTCGTGAGAAAGATGTTCCTCATGCTTTGCCTTGGGATCAGATCCAAAAAGCTACTTATCTGACCTGGCATAAAGATTATGGACATGATCGTGTGATACAAGCAGAAAATGAACGCGTAAAAGAGAATTCTTCGCTGAATCTCTTAAAAGACAATTTGATCTGGCTTTCTAAATTGAATGAAGAGCCCGCCAGTCTGAATGTTGATAAATACAAGTCCTTACAAAAAAGAATTCGTTCTACTGTTTCTCAGAATAATACTTTGTTGAGACTTAAAGAAGAAATGAATATAGTTCCTCCTACAATTGATCAGGATAAATTTTTCAATAATCCAGACAAGAATAAGGGAGAGCGTTACCAGGCTTGGTTAAAAGCACTCAAATCAGATATGCATATCGGCGAAACTGTGAAAGTGCTTAGTGGATTGGCATCAGAATTTACAAAAGCTACTGCTGCTGTAAAATAACAATGATTTTATTATGTTTGCAGGCGCTACGGTTGTAGCGCCTGTTTCTTTTTAAAGATATAAGTGAGCACATGGAACCCGAGAAAAAATGGTACGCCTTATATACAAAGCCCAGATGGGAGAAAAAAATCGATAGTTTATTAGTGCGCAAAGGAATTGAGAGCTGGTGCCCCCTTCAGAAAATTGAGCGACAGTGGAGTGATCGAAAAAAGATCATTGAAGATCCTCTTTTTAAATCCTACGTTTTTGTGCATATTGATCCTTCAGAACGCACCAAAGTCTTAATGACAGAAGGGGTTTTAAATTTTGTTTATTATCTCGGTAAGCCGGCGGTTATCAAGGATGAAGAAGTGATGACCATCAAAAAATACCTCGCAGAAAAAGATGCAAGTCTTGCTATCTTAAGTGAAGAGGGTTATCAGGCAGAAATGAAGATCATGGTGAACCACGGGGTATTCATGGGTAATGAAGGTACTGTGATCAGAGGTGGTAAGAAGAAAGTCTATGTTAAACTCGAGAGTTTAGGACAAGTGATGGTGGTTGAGTTTCCTGCTGAATATTTATCACCATTGTGAGAAGCAGAAATTTAAAAAGGAAATAAAGTCAATTTATTTTTCACCACCTATCACTCACTGGATCTTCCAATCCACGATCTCATTGGCCCATTCTTTTCTGTATGGAGTTGTGATACGAATATAATTATCAGTGTATCCTTCCATCATTCCGTTCTTTTCAAATGCTTCAAATAACACCTTACGGGTTTGTCCGTTATGCTGTTCCGTAAAGTATTGCATTTTCATATAAGAGAGATTGCGCAATGTTTTGTTTCTCTCGTTTCTAACCGGAATCGGGATCACAGGTTGAATTTCCAATGCCTTGGTATGATCTCTTTCGGAGTAAGTAAATACATGTAGATAGGATACATCCAATGAATGAAGGAAATCAAAGGTCTCCTGAAAATGTGCGTCAGTCTCACCGGGAAATCCAACGATCACATCAACGCCAATTGCGCAGTGGGGCATCAGTTTTTTTATGAGTGCTACACGCTCAGCATACAGCTCACGCTTATATCGTCTGCGCATCAATCCTAAGATCTCATTGCTGCCACTTTGTAAGGGTATATGGAAATGCGGCATGAATTTGTTGCTGTTCGATACAAAAGCAATGATATCATTCGTCAGTAAGTTCGGCTCAATGGATGATATGCGATAACGTTCGATGCCTTTCACTTGATCCAATGCCTGGATCAGCGTATAAAAATCTTCTTGATGTCTGCCTCCATCCGGCCCCTTTCCAAAATCGCCAAGGTTAACACCTGTCAATACGATTTCTTTGACCCCATTGCCGGCCAGGATTTCTGCTTGTTTGATCACATTCTCGATACTATCGCTTCTGCTTTTACCCCTTGCCATAGGAATGGTACAAAATGAACAGTTATAATCACAGCCGTCTTGTACCTTGAGAAAGGTCCTTGTTCTGTCATTCTGTGAAAAGGAAGCATTGAATCCACTGACTTCATCAATATCGCAACTACAAATACGGGTAGGATCTCCTTTGGACAGTTCTTGAATATGAGAAGCGATATTGAATTTTTCCGCTGCGCCCAATACTAAGTCTACACCGGGTATCTCAGCAATTTCTTTGGGCTTCAATTGTGCATAACATCCGGTAATGACCACAAAACTCTCCGGACTTCGGCGTTGTATGCGTCTGACAAGTTGACGACATTCTTTATCAGCATTATCTGTTACAGAACATGTATTGATGACATACACATCTGCCAGATCATCAAACTCTTTTTTTTCAAAGCCTTCCTGTTCCAGCATACGGGAAAGGGTAGAAGTCTCTGAAAAATTCAGTTTACAACCTAATGTATGAAATGCAACGCTACGCTTCTGACTCATGGGGAGCAAAGGTAGGAAGGAAAGCGGATTTGATGGTATTTTGAATGACCCGTGTAAAAACTTTGATCAGATGGTGAAGTGCCCGCAAATGGTCGTAAAAGCAGTGAATAAGACATGAAATCACTGGGTTGATAACATTTTCTTAAAAAAAATGATTCCCCCGCTCTCATTTTCAATTTTAGCATTAATAAGGTATGTTTGCCAGTCTTTAAAAACCAAAACCAATATGCAGTTTACCCGTATTAATAATCTGGTGGGTTGGGTAGTATGTTTTATTGCCTGTACCGTTTATATTTTAACCGCAGAAGCTGGTGGCAGCTTGTGGGATTGCGGTGAATTTGTGAGCAGTTGTTTTCGACTGCAGATTCCGCACCCTCCCGGCGCTCCGCTGTTTGTAATATTGGGTCGCATATTTATCATCGTTTTTGGCGATAACCCCATGGCTGCTGCAAAAGCAGTGAATGTCATGAGTGCCTTGGCCAGTGGTTTTACCATTTTATTCTTGTTTTGGACCATTACCCATTTTGCACGCAGAATCATCAATGTTAAAACTACTGATACCATTCATGGCGGTCAACTCTGGAGTATCATGGGTGCAGGTGTTGTAGGTGCACTGGCTTATACTTTCAGTGATTCATTTTGGTATAGTGCTGTAGAAGGTGAAGTATATGCATTGTCTTCTTTCTTCACTGCCATTGTATTCTGGGCCATCCTTAAATGGGAGAACCATGCAGATGAACCTGGCGCCGATCGTTGGATCGTCTTCATATTCTTTATGATGGGATTATCCATTGGTGTACACTTACTAAACCTATTGACCATTCCAGCGATCGTCATGGTTTATTATTTCCGTAAGCGTGAAAATTTCAAATATGAATTGTTGCGTAAATGGTTCTTACGTTTGGTAGCAATAGGCGGTGTATTGGCATTTATCGGTGCACTCGTTGCAGCTAAAGGAGAAGTATCGGAAAGAAATCCGTCTATGGACAGCACACTCGCGGGATTGATGATCCTGGGTACAGCTGCAGCCATTGGACTTTTATTCTTGGTAGAAGGATTGAATAAACAAAAGAAAACCATTTATGGCGGCATCTATATTTTCTTTGTATTGGCATGTGTGATCACAGGTGCAGTACAGGTAGGTGTTATCCAATATACAGTGAAGTTTGCAGGTACTTTTGATCGTTGGTTTGTCAACGGTTTCGGATTGCCCTTCTTCTCAGGATTTGCATTTTTCTTTTTGTTATTGGCAGCATTGATCTGGTACGGATTAAAATATGCTGCTCGTAAAAACTGGGCTTACTTACGTTTGGGATTATGGTGTATCACATTTATGCTGATCGGTTACAGTACTTACGTAACAACCATGATCCGTAGTAATGCCAATCCATCGGTAGACATGTATAATGTAGATAATCCGATCAGCTTAGTAGGTTATCTGGGTCGTGAGCAGTATGGAGATTTTCCATTGTTGTATGGACAGAAATTTACTGCTCGTCCGATCGATCTTAAGTCTACCGGCATGCGCTATCAAAAAGCAAGAGATAAATACATTGAGTTGGGTGAAGACCGTAGATATGTATTTGCTGCAGAAGATAAAATGGTTTTCCCGCGTGTTTGGGATCTGAATAATGATCAGAATCATCAGGACTACTATGCATTTTATTTAGGGATCAACAGAATGAATGACGGTAGCTGGGAACGTGAACCAACACAGGCTGATAATGTCAAATTTTTCTTTGGCTATCAGATCAACTGGATGTATTTCCGCTACTTTATGTGGAATTTCTCAGGTAAACAAAATGATAACCAAGGTTTGTTCACCGGCAATGTTCGTGATGGTAACTGGATCACCGGTATCTCTTTCATTGATAAAGCTATCTATGGTGATCAGAGTCTGATGCCTGATTCTTTAAAGAATAACAAAGCCAATAATAAACTTTTTGCGCTTCCGTTGATCCTGGGATTATTAGGTCTGTTTTACCATTACAAGAAGCGTGGGGATGATTTCGGTGTGAACTTCCTGATGTTCTTCTTCACAGGTTTTGCGATCGTACTATACCTCAATCAACCAGGATACCAGCCTCGTGAGCGTGATTATGCTTATGTAGGAAGTTTTTATGCGTTTGCAGTATGGATCGGATTGGGCGTACTGAAAGTAGGAGATTGGTTAAGCAAGGCTGTGAAGCAAGCCAGCCTCAGTGCTATGCTTGCAACGGTCATTTGCTTACTCGCAGTTCCTGTTCTAATGGCACAACAAGAATGGGATGATCATGACAGAAGTAAAAAAACAGTAGCGCCGGATATGGCCCGCGACTATCTTGAAAGCTGTGCACCTAATGCGATTTTATTTACGTTCGGTGATAACGATACTTACCCGCTTTGGTATGCGCAGGAAGTGGAAGGTGTGAGAAGAGATGTGAGAGTCATCAACTACAGCTTATTGGGAATCGATTGGTACATCAATCAGCTGCGATACAAAGTGAATGAAAGCGCTCCAATAGATGTGATATGGACAGCAGAGCAAATCGAAGGAGGAAAGCGTGATTATATCGAATACAGACCTGATCCGAATATTCCGGAGAATCGTTATTATGATCTGTACGATCTCATGAAGAATTACGTAGGAGCGGATAATGCAGACAATAACTATAGCTATCCGGTAAAAAAAGTATCTCTGCCAGTAAGTCGTGAAGATGTTATTAAAAACGGAACTGCGAATGCTACTGACAGCATCGTTAATGAACTTCGTTTTGAGATCGGTAGAAATACCCTGATGAAGAATGATCTGGCAGTATTGAATATCATTGCCGCTAATAAATGGCAGCGTCCGATTTATTTCACTTCACCATCTCTTGAGAATATCGGATTCGAAACATTTCTTCGTAGAGATGGCTTGACCTACAGATTGGTTCCTGTTGAGAATGATCGCGTGAATACGGATTATATGCTCGATAAAGTGACCAATAAGTTCAAGTTTGGTAGTGCCAATGTACCGGGCGTTTACTTTGATGAAGAAAATCGTCGTCAATTGAATAGTTTGCGTTCTGCTTATGCGGATCTGGCACTGGATCTGGCTAGTAAGAATCGTAAGGATGAAGCGAAAAAAGTATTGAACCAGATCGATAAAATGATGCTGGATGAAAATATGCCTTACGGTATGGCGAGCAGAGGAAACCTGCACAATAGAAATTCATTATTATTCCTGGAAGCATGTTATTTAGCAGGCGATAGTACGCTGGCCAATAAAGTGGCAAATTCTGTTAAAAAAGACCTCGAGCAGCAAATAAAATTCTATAATTCGCTGACAGGTCGCAAAGCTGAATTAATGGAGCCGGAAAAACGCGGATCTGAGAATTATCTTCAGGCGATCTCGCAAATGCAAACCATGTATAACCCACGATTACAAATTCCGGGTAAAATGATGGCTGCTGATTCTGCCGCTCAGAAATAGTATAAAAAATTCCAATAAAAAGGCCCTCAATTTAGAGGGCTTTTTTTATGCGCTGATTGTGGATATATCATTTCAAATCATCTTCCCCAAGCTTTTACTGGCCGCCAAAGCAACCATTTCTTTTACGTATCTCGCAAACCATCCTGTTGCTTTGCTTGTTAAATTGCAGTAACATGTTAGGACACCGATTCATACATTTCGATCCCAATGAGAATGGGCAAACCAAGTTTGAACAGTTGTTGAATCTTTTCATGCAATTGCTCACCTATACCAATGGGGATGCTTCAGAAGCCCTGCAATGGCTTAATGAACTCGATAAGCAATATAAACTTACCGATAACGAATACGGCATGGGGGATTTCATCGAAGATCTGAAACAGAATGGATATCTATCAGAGGATCCGGCCAGTGGCAGTTTTTCTATCACTGCTAAATCTGAGCAAACCATTCGTAAGAAAAGTCTGGAAGAGATCTTTGGTAAACTGAAAAAGAGCCGACAAGGGAATCATCAAACCTTTAAGCCGGGCCAGGGAGACGAGATCAATCCGGATACACGTCCTTTTCAGTTTGGGGATATGCTTGAGCAAATAGATTTTACGGAAAGCATACGCAATGCACAGATCAATAGGGGAGTTGAAAGTTTCTCCATGCAGGAAGAAGATCTGCAGATCAGAGAGAGTGATTTTAAAACACAGACATCAACCGTTCTCATGATCGATATTTCTCATTCCATGATCTTATACGGAGAAGATCGCATCACGCCTGCTAAAAAAGTAGCAATGGCATTGAGTGAGCTGATCACAACAAAGTATCCAAAAGACACATTGGATATTGTTGTATTTGGAAATGATGCATGGAGTATCGAGATCAAGGATCTGCCTTATTTACAAGTTGGTCCGTATCATACCAATACTGTTGCCGGTTTAGAGTTGGCAATGGATCTTTTACGCAGACGTAAGAATCCGAACAAACAAATATTCATGATCACAGACGGGAAACCTACCTGTTTAAAGATCGGAGGGAAATATTACAAGAATAGTTTTGGGTTAGACAGAAAAGTAGTGAACAGATGTATCAATCTAGCAGCACAATGTAAAAAGCTAAAGATCCCGATCACAACATTTATGATCGCTTCGGATCCTTATCTGCAAAGTTTTGTACAAGAATTCACTGAAATGAATAATGGGAAAGCATTTTTTGCAAGCCTGGATAAATTAGGGGCATTTATTTTTAAAGATTTTGAAAGTGGCAAAAGAAGAACCGTATACTAAGGTGTTCTGATGAATGACTTTATTTCACTGTCATACACTTAAAAAAAAGATCTTGAAATATCGAATCCTCAAATGAAAAATTAATCAGTAAGAAAAAGATAGAATGAAGATTCAGCACATCAACACATTAGGCGAATTAAAAAAAAGTGGATATCAATCACGTTCCGTAAAAGATGAGGTCAGAGCAAATCTGATCCGTTCTATTCAATCGAAAGAGAATCCTTTTGCCGGAATCATTGGATATGAGGATACTGTGATCCCTGATACAGAACGAGCTATCTTAAGCAGACACAATATGCTTTTCCTTGGATTGAGAGGTCAGGCTAAAACAAGGATGGCCAGACAAATGGTAGACCTGTTGGATGAATATATTCCGATCGTAGCAGGCTCTGAGGTGAATGATGATCCTTTACAGCCCATGAGTAAGTTTGCGCGTGATCTGATAGCAGAACATGGAGATGATACGCCCATCAAATGGATGCATCGCAGTGAACGATATGGCGAAAAGTTAGCAACGCCTGATGTGAGTGTAGCGGATCTGATCGGAGATATCGATCCCATCAAAGCCGCCAATTTAAAATTGAGCTTTGCTGATGAGAAAGTCATTCACTATGGTATTATTCCAAGAAGCAACAGAGGTATTTTTGTGATCAATGAATTGCCGGATCTGCAGGCAAGAATTCAGGTAGCATTATTCAATATTTTGCAGGAAGGAGATATTCAGATCAGAGGGTTCAAGTTGCGGATGCCTTTGGATATTTTATTCATCTTCACTGCGAATCCGGAAGATTATACCAATCGGGGCAGTATTGTAACACCTTTAAAAGATCGTATCCAAAGTCAGATCTTAACGCACTATCCAAAGACCATTGAAAATTCGTTGGCCATCACCGAACAGGAGGCGAACATATCTGCAGATCAATCATCAAAAGTTGAGGTCAGTGATTTAGTGAAGCGGTTAATAGAGCAAGTTGCTTTTGAGGCGCGCAACAATGAATATGTAGATAAAAAAAGTGGCGTGAGCGCACGTTTAACGATTGCTGCGTATGAAAATGCAGTCAGCAGTGCAGAACGAAGAGCTTTGATCCATCAAGAAAAACAAACACAAATATGGATCAGTGACTTGAGTGGGATCATTCCCGCGATCACCGGAAAGATCGAGTTGGTATATGAAGGAGAGCAGGAGGGGCCTTATCAGGTTGCTTTGAATCTGGTAGATAAAGCGATCCGCTCTCAGTTCGTTCAATATTTCCCTAATCCTGATCAAGTCAAGAAAAAAAGAAGTACGGGTAAAAAATCAGTGGAAGAAAAAGAACCGGAGAACCCGTATAGGTCGATCATTCGTTGGTTTGATGGAGGGAATCATGTAGACCTCTTAACTGATATGAAAGATGAAGCACGCATTCAAGCCTTGTATCAGGTGGATGGACTGTATGCTTTTGTGAAAAAACATTTTCCTCAGGCCAATGAAAAACAAAATGCATTATTGATGGAGTTTGTTTTACATGGATTGGCTGCTTATTCACTCATCAGCAAGAAAACCATTGAAGGTCGTATTGAGTTCAAAGATCTCATCGGTAGTATGATGAATCTAGGAGAAATGAATTTTGATAGTACAGATGAGGATGAAGACTATAACTGATCCTACTCCTGACTTGAGTAGTTAGTTGTATCTATTCTCTGCAAGTTGATCACATTGCAGAGAATAGATACGATTATTAGAACTTGAATCCAAAAGAGATACCGCCATAAAAGGGGAAAACGCCTGCTCCGGTGATCAATGGAGACACAAATACCCTGCCTGTAAATCCATTTTTCTCAGGTTGATATCTGTATCCAAAATTGAGGTAGCCAAAAACAGTAGACGAATTGTTCTCAAAGAAATCTTCGCCATCTGTAATGGTAATGGCACTTGCGCCTGCTCCAAGTTCAAGATAGTGGCCATTTCTTCCAGACAAATAATTGAGTCCGACCGGTATTGCAAATACCCCTGAAGTCAAAAAGCCAATTCCACCAGCGCCCACACGAAATCCGAGCCCTTTTTGTCCTTTAAAACGTTGGTCATAGTTCAGGGAAAGAATTCCTGGTCCGCCTATTTCTCCATAAATACTTCTGGCAGCAGGTTGGGGTGAATCATTGTTGTCTCTCTGAGCGGTTACTGTAATATGAAAACTCACAACTAACGCTACTAAAAGAAAGATTTTTTTCATGACTGGTTTATTTTGTTTCTTGATAGGCGAAAATAAACCAAGCATGAATAAGCGGAATGACCGCTCATCAACATCACATATTTATGTGTGAATCAATTAGATCATTGCTTTGAGCTGATCTACGACACGGTCAATTTCTTCTTTGGTATTGTGTTTGGAGAAGGAGAAACGTACCGTTACCTGATTGGGGTTATTATTGATTGCTCTGATCACATGCGAACCCTGATCGGCTCCACTGGTACAAGCACTGCCACCACTGGCGCAAATATTATTGATGTCCAGATTGAAAAGAATCATCTCACTTTTTTCCGTTTTAGGGAAACTAACACTCAGCACTGTATACAAGGATCGTCCTAATGTATCGCCATTGAAAGCAACTCCTTTGATATACTTTTTCAATTGCTCCATCATGTATACTTTCAGTCCTTTGATATAAGCACTGTCTTGCTCATAATTTACTGTTGCCAATTCCAATGCTTTTGCAAAGCCTACAATACCGTATAGGTTTTCTGTCCCTGCCCGCATATTTCTTTCCTGGCTACCTCCATGTACAAAAGGTTTGATCTTTACATTCTCGTTGATGTATAATAATCCAACCCCTTTTGGACCATGAAATTTATGACTGGCACCGGTTATAAAATGAACAGGTGTATTACGAAGATCAAAAGGGAAATGTCCGACAGTTTGTACCGTATCACTATGGAATATAGCTCCGTATAGTTTACAAAGTTCTCCTACGGCATGGATGTCCATAATATTGCCAATTTCATTATTGGCATGCATGAGTGTAACCAGGCACTTCTCTTCACTCTCCGCTAATAAACGTTCAAGATCTTCAAGATCGATATGTCCGTTAGGAAGCAATTTCACATAACTCAATGCAGCTTCCCCGGTATGGTATAGGAATTCAACAGTGTGAGTGGTTGCGTGGTGCTCGATCACGGATGAAATGATGTGCTTACATCCCAGATCACGAACGGCTGCTGTAATAGCGGTATTACTACTCTCGGTTCCGCCACTGGTAAAGAATATTTCTGCCGGATGTGCATTCAGTATTTTGGCTACTGTTTTGCGTGCATTCTCAATCGCTAACCTGCTTTCCCTTCCATAACTATAAATAGAAGATGGATTACCAAACTGGTTGGTCAGATAAGGCATCATTGCCTCCAGAACAATGGGGTCAAGCGGAGTTGTGGCCGCATTATCGAGATATATCCTTTCCATGGGGCAAAGGTAGGGAAAAGAATAGTCAAGATAAGTTGACAGATTTCAGTTGACAGTTGATAGTCTTGAAAGATATACCTGCTTTTCCTTTCTGTCAACTGTCAACTGAAATCTGTCAACTCAAAATCACATTACCTCCTGAATATCTTTGATCAGTTTATTGGCAATATTAGCCGCAACAGTTTCGGAATTGCTTTCAGCGTAAATACGAATGATCGGCTCTGTATTGCTGGTACGGAGATGTACCCAATCGTTCTCAAATTCTATCTTTAAGCCATCTTCAGTATTGATAGGATGTTGTTTGTACTTCTTTTTGATGTGCTCAAATATTTTCTTGATATCAAACCCGGCAGTGAGCTCGATTTTATTTTTGCTCATGAAATAATCAGGATAGCTATTTCTCAACTGCTTCGCTGATTTCTTTTCCAATGCCATGTGTGATAAGAACAATGCGATACCGATCAGGGCATCACGACCATAGTGCAAATCCGGAACAATGATACCGCCATTTCCTTCACCGCCGATCACAGCATTAACGGCTTTCATTTTATTCACAACATTTACTTCTCCTACAGCACTAGGCGTATAGGTGCCGCCATGTTTGATCGTAACATCTTTCAAAGCACGGGTTGAAGACATGTTGCTGACGGTATTTCCTTTTCTGTTTTTTAATACATAATCAGCAACAGCAACCAGTGTGTATTCTTCTCCAAATAATGATCCATCTTCACATACAAAACATAAGCGATCTACATCTGGGTCTACGGCTATTCCAATGTCAGCTTTTTGCTTATTGACCTCATTGCATAATTCACGTAAGTGTTCTGGTAATGGTTCAGGGTTGTGTGCGAATTTACCATTCACTTCACCGTTAAGAACCGTAATGTCCTTAACACCTAAAGCTCTC
The DNA here is from genome assembly GCF_040362915.1 of Sediminibacterium sp. KACHI17. NCBI lineage: Bacteria > Pseudomonadati > Bacteroidota > Chitinophagia > Chitinophagales > Chitinophagaceae > Sediminibacterium > Sediminibacterium longum. The sequence continues at coordinate 351,034 of NZ_AP029612.1, forward strand.
AATAAAGCAGGCACAGCAATCGCGCCTGTACTGTTGATCGCATCTAATACGATTTTAAACTTAGCTTTTTTGATGGCAGCAATATCCACCAAAGGATATGCTAATACAGCATCAATATGTTGTTGAAGCGCCGTATCATTTACAGTATACGTTCCTAGTTTGTCAACGGAGGCGAAGGTGAAATCATCTTTAGCAGCAATTTCTAATAAAGCAGCACCATCTTCTCCGCTAATGAATTCTCCTTTCTCATTCAATAATTTCAGGGCATTCCATTCTTTAGGATTATGACTGGCAGTAAGTATAATACCACCGGCTGCTTTTTCAAAAACAACCGCCATTTCTACAGTAGGGGTGGTGCTGAGCCCAAGATCTACGACATCCAATCCAAGTGCATTCAAAGTGCTAATTACCAAGCGCTGTACCATTTCACCACTGATACGTCCATCACGACCAATCACCACCTTTTGATTATTGCCTGCTCTTTTAGCAAGCCAGGTTCCATACGCTGCAGTAAAGCGAACCACATCCAAAGGACTTAATGTATCACCCGGTTTACCCCCGATCGTTCCTCTGATGCCTGAAATGCTCTTGATAAGTGCCATATTGCCTGATATTTTGCGGCTGCAAACATAATTCAATTTTTGTAGCGCTGCTTCATGTAATTTTGCGATATCAATGTGATTTTATGCCGGACAAAGCGTGGTTCAAGGATTGGTTCAACTCTCATTACTATCATTTATTATACCAGCATAGGGATGATCGTGAGGCGATGGATTTCATTGCTACATTGATCGGTTATTTAAAGCCTCAAGCCGGCACCAGAATGCTGGATGTTGCTTGCGGTAAGGGAAGGCATAGCAAGGCTCTGGCCGATATGGGTTTTGATGTTACAGGTATCGATCTGTCTGCAGAATCCATTATTGCAGCTAAAGAACAAGAATCAGATACATTACATTTTTATCAGCATGATATGCGTTTGCCTTTTTGGGTGAACTACTACGATTATGCATTTAATTTCTTTACCAGTTTTGGCTATTTCAAAACACGTCGTGAGCATGATAGCGCTATTCGAACTGTAGCACAAAGTTTACAACATGGTGGCGGATTTATCATTGATTACCTCAATGTACACTATGCAGAAGATCATTTGGAAAAATCAAATATCATAAAGGCCGGTGAAGTAGTTTTTCATATCAGTAAGTGGCATGATGAAGACCATTTTTTCAAACAAATCCAAATTACGGATCCTACACATCCTACACCGCATCACTTATACACTGAAAGAGTAGCTAAATTTTCATTGGGTGATTTTACTGATATGCTGGCATATCAAGGCATGCAGGTTCAAGAAGTATTCGGTGATTACCAATTAGGCAGATATGATGTGCGTAAATCTCCCAGAATGATTATTCTGGCTAAGAAATCTTAGTTATTACTTTTCTTTTGCAGGAGATGTATTCTCCGGAGTTGTCGCTTTCTTGAGGTCAATAACAGTTACATGTCTGGGCGTATGTATTCTGGTTTGACTCTTATCATAAGCGAATGACCCCGGCATATTAAAAACATAATTTTTATCTGGCGACCAAACCGGGATACTGTTGGTAATGATTACTTGATTTTCTTTTCGTAGAAGACCTCTTCGCAAAGTGTCTAGTAAAATCGTTTGTTGCGGATATTCTTTTTCTGTTAATGGTTCAAGTAAAATCGTCCGCTTCTGCTTACTTCTACTATCCAAAAACTGTCTCATATGCTTATTGGTAGATACGTTAACGGTCTTTTTTTCTTTTTGCTGAGAAAAAGAGGCTACATAAGACAAGATCAGCATTGGCAGAAGTAGTGCTTTTTTCATACTTTAAATTAATCATTTTTAAAATGGGTGCACGATTTTTTGATAGATATTTTGTTAAAGGTTTATTAACGACACATACAGTAACTTTATCCTCTCATGTTTGATTACTCTTTATTACAGTCGTTCTTTCAGCGTCTACTTCAGACCATTTTGGAGTGGGACAGCTGGTTATTCCTGAAAATCAATACTGTATTTACTCATCCAATACTCGATAAGATATTTCCGCTCTGGCGCGATTCAGAGTTATGGGTACCGTTTTATTTATTTCTGATCGTATTGGCGATCGTGAATTTTGGTAAAAAAGCCTGGTCATGGATTTTGTTTGCGATCATCAATGTAACGTTGACCGATCAGGCCAGTAGTTCACTGATCAAAAATTGGTTCGCCCGTGTTCGCCCATGCAACGAGGAATTATTGTACGGGAAAATGAGATTATTATTAGAACACTGCTCGGGTGGTTTCAGTTTCACTTCCTCACATGCCACCAATCATTTTGGATTTGCCATGTTTGTATTCTTAACGACCAAAGATGTTTTTGGTAAATGGGGTAGATGGTTATTTGTATGGGCTGCTACGATCAGTTATGGTCAGGTCTATGTTGGAGTACATTATCCGGTCGACATCCTCTTTGGCGCATTATTGGGGATCTGTATTGGAACATTGACCGCAGGCTATTACAACCGTAAAATAGGGCCGATCACTTTAGTGCAAAATGAAACATCCCTCTCATCATGAATGATAGATTATTCAAAGGAATTTTATTTGCTTGTCTGGTAGTATATGTTATAAGCATGTGGAGCATTCCAGTGATCGATATCGATGCTGCACAGTATGCTTCCATGAGCAGGGAAATGTTGGAGAATGGCAGCTATCTTAAATTGTATGACCTGGGTAAAGATTATCTGGATAAACCTCCCATGTTGTTTTGGTTGTCCTCTCAAAGCATGCGTTTATTTGGTGTGCATGATTGGGCTTACCGAATTCCTTCCGTTTTATTATTACTGGTTGCGATTTACGCTACTTATCGGTTATCATTATTGTATTATGAAAAGATCATTGCTCAACTAGCTGCCATTATTTTAGCAAGTTCCCAGGCTGTCTTTTTAATAGCTCATGATGTTCGTTGTGATACAATGTTGCTGGGCTGGGTTACATTGAGTTTATGGCAGTTGGCAGCATGGTATGAAACAAAAAAATGGAAGTATGTAATCGTAGCATTTGTTGCCATTGCATTTGGAATGATGACAAAAGGACCTATAGCATTGATGGTTCCTGCTTTTGCTTTTGTTCCACATTTTGCCCTGCGTAGAGAGTGGAAACAATTTTTTAGATGGGAATATTTGATCGGTTTATTGATCGTTGCCATTTTACTGATTCCGATGAGTATAGGATTGTACCAACAGTATGATCTGGAGCCCGGAAAAATATTTCATGGAAGACCCATCAATTCTGGTCTTCGATTCTATTATTGGACACAAAGCTTTGGAAGATATACAGGTGAAAATGTTTACAATGAAATGAATCATTTCACCTTTTTGTTGGAAAATATGCTTTGGAGTTTTCTTCCCTGGATATTTTTCTTTCTAGCCGGATTGATCTACGCTGTAAAACAACTGATACAACAAAAATGGAAACTTACTGGTCAACAAGAATGGATCAGTGCCGGAGGTTTTATCATCACCTATTGTATCCTCGCACGCAGTCAGGCGCAACTGCCGCATTATATTTTTGTGGTATTGCCACTGGCTGCTATTGTATCAGCTCGGTTTCTGTATCATCTTTTATTTGAAACAAGAAAATCACTTTTGCATAAAATTTTTAATGGCCTGCATGGCTTTATTTTTCTATTACTATGGATCGCTGCCGTAGCGTTGACCTGGTGGCCTTTCCCAGAAACTGCTGTAATACTGAAAATCGTAGCTGTGTTGGGATTACTAGGCGCTTTATATCTGCTTTTCCGACCAACTTCATTGACCCCGCCACTTTTCCAATGGGCCATTTATACTGTAATAGGTGTGAACTTGTTATTGGTTACCGGATTTTATCCGCAGTTACTAAAATATCAGTTGGGTAATACTGCAGCTTCATTTATCAACCGCTCAGGGCTTGAAAAAGATAAGGTAGTGATGTATGAGATCGATAATAGCAGGGCATTGCACTTTTATGGGCAACATATTTTTCAAGAGACAAAAGCATTGGATTCCTTACGAACAGATCAGGTTGTATTAACAAAGAAATCAACAGTTTCCGCACTTCAAGAGCGCTTTCCCAACCTGAATACTATATTTGAGGGAGAATATTTCGGGGTAAGTATGTTGACCTTACCTTTTTTGAATCCAAAAACAAGATCAAAAGAAACCGTTTCTTATGTCCTGGTAGATCTGGATGGACAAAAAAATAAGAAACAATAACATGACTGAAGTTTTTATTATACTCGGATTAATCATTCTGAATGGGTTTTTCTCCATGGCAGAAATTGCTTTGGTATCTGCGCGAAAGGCAAGACTAGAAGCGCAGGCTGCAAAAGGAGATGCAGAAGCAAAAAGGGCATTGGATCTGGCCAATCATCCCGACACTTTCTTATCAACCATACAGATCGGTATTACATTGGTAGGGGTTTTAACCGGTATCTACTCCGGCGATACATTCAAAGAACCTTTGAAAGATTGGCTATCTCAATATGGCACATTTGGTGAGTATGCTAGTACCGTAGCCACGATTATCATCGTGATCATTGTAACCTATCTCTCACTCGTATTAGGAGAACTGGTACCGAAAAGAATCGGCCTAAGTAATCCCGAAGGCATAGCCAAATCAGTGGCGGGTCCGATGCGTGTGGTTACTTGGATCACCTTTCCATTTATCTGGTTATTGAGTAAGTCATCACATCTCATTATTCGCTTGCTGAATATGAAGCCCAATGATAATCAGGTAACGGAAGAAGAGATCAAAGCCATTATCAGTGAAGGAACAGAGCAGGGCACCATTGAAGAAGCAGAACAAGAAATCATCGAACGTGTTTTCCATTTGAGTGATCGAAATATTACTTCACTCATGACACATAGAAGTGATATTGTTTGGTTAGAGGTAGATGATACTGTCACTAAAGTGAGAGGGGAGGTGATGGAAAATATGCATTCCGTATATCCTGTTTGTGAAAAGGATATCGATCATATCAAAGGTGTGGTATCACTCAAAGATCTGTTTGCGGCACATGCGGATGCTACGATCAGCAGTCTGATGAAAGATGCCATGTATGTGCCTGAAAACAATACGGCCTATCAGGTACTGGAAAAATTCAAGCAAACCAAGATCCATCACTGTTTTATTGTGGATGAATATGGATCAGTACTGGGTTTGATCACCCTCAATGATATATTGGAAGCCATTGTTGGAGATATCCCTCAAGAAGAAGATGAGGCTTATGAAATTCTGGAGCGAGCAGATGGTAGCTTTTTAGTGGATGCTCAAATTCCATTCTACGATTTCCTTACTCATTTTGATAAAACTGAATGGATGATGGAAGGAGACCGCGGTTTTGATACACTGGCAGGATTCATCATTCATGAACTCGAAAAGATTCCAGTCACAGGTGATATGATGGAATGGAAAATGTTCCGTTTTGAGATCATCGATATGGATCAACATCGAATCGATAAGATCCTGGTGACCATCATTGAATAAATCTATTAGAATCGGAAAACGGTCTCTCTCTTCGGATAATCCAGCTTATAGGTTTTTTGTACACCTTTTGTTTTCATATGGACAATATTGACCTGATTGGTCTCATAATCATACAATAGGCTACAGTCCACTGCAACAGTATTGATCACCGACTGGTTTTCTACTTCAAAATAACACCAGGTGCTTTCCATTTGTCGCTCATATCCCAGGATGTGAAAACTTACGGGTTTCCCGTTCACATTCAATTTTAATCGCTGTGAAACATAAGCCTGTAGGTGTTTTTCAATCAATTCCTTTTTTGCAGGATCTAATATGTCGATCTTTTGTTTGCTGAATTGTTGTAAGGTCTTTTCCAGATCATCACTAAATACCCGTATACTAATTTCTAAGGTGGCTTCTTTCTGGTTATGATTGATGTCAATAACCGACATAAAAAAAGGATGCGCTACATTGAGCAATCCGACCAGCATCCATTGAATCATTATATTTACCATCTCAAAATCTTGCTTTTGCAGATACAAAGGTCACAATAAAATTACAATTCACCTATGGATCAGTTTTTAGTTTATTTTGAAACAGGATTTCAGCATATAGCCGATCTGAAGGGGATCGATCATATCCTCTTTGTTTTCGCGCTTTGTATCCGTTATCAGTTTGCCGATTGGAAAAAACTCCTGATCCTGGTCACTTCCTTTACGATCGGACATTCCATTACCCTAGCTTTAAGTGTCTTTGATATTGTACATTATTCTGTTGCATGGATCGAGTTTTTGATTCCGGTAACCATTGTTATCACAGCGATCAGTAACGTTTTTGTGACCAAGTTTACCTTTAAAAGCAAATTTCCGCTGATCTACTTCTTTGCCCTGTTTTTCGGGCTGATCCATGGCTTGGGCTTTAGCAATTACCTGAAAAGTATGCTGGGAAAGGATGAAAGTATCATTGGTCAGCTACTGGCCTTTAATTTGGGATTAGAGGCCGGACAGATCATAATCGTGATGGCTATTTTACTCATTTCATTTATATTCGTTCAACTTTTGAAGTGGAACCGCAGAGAGTTTCTCTTGTTCATAACAGGGGGGGTATTTGCAGTGGCACTTCTTATGGCATTAGAAAGACTACCTCAATAAAAACCAAAAGATGAAAAAAATTGCTTCACTGGTAGTGGCATTTGGTATGATCATCTCGCTTCAGGCGCAGAATATCATGAATAATCCCACTTCTAATCATGGAAACAAATTTGAGCAGTTAGGTACCATTCTTCCAACACCGAATGAGTATCGTACTGCGAGTGGTGCACCCGGACCAAAATATTGGCAGCAGCGTGCAGACTATAACATCAAAGCAGAGTTAGATGAAGCTAACCTCAAACTCAAAGGAAGTGAAACAGTAACTTATTACAACAACTCTCCTGATGTATTGACCTATATCTGGTTACAGTTGGATGAAAATGAGCACAGCTCTGTGAACAATGCCGGCTATGAAGATGCCAGTTCATTGCGTCAGGTGAGTGTGAATGCTTTGGATAATATGCAAGAGCGTAAATCTGATAATGGCTACGGTCATATTATCAGCAAATTGACAGATGCTACCGGTAAAAATTTAAAATATACCATCAATCGTACGATGATGCGTATTGATTTACCGACACCCTTAAAGCCAGGACAAAAATTCGTGTTCAATCTGGATTGGAGTTATAAGATCTCTGATCGTATGGTGAAAAACGGTCGTGGTGGATATGAGTTGGTGGATGGTAATCATCTGTTCACGATGGCGCAGTGGTTTCCTCGTCTTTGCGTGTACAGTGATTTTCAGGGATGGCAGAACCATCAATTCACCGGAAGAGGTGAATTTGCACTGACTTTTGGTAATTACAATGTACAGATCACTGTTCCTGCTGATCATGTTGTGTTAAGTACCGGTGAATGTCAAAACTATGCGCAAGTGCTCACACCGGCGCAAATGGCTCGCTGGAATCAGGCTCAATCTGCTAAAGAACCGGTAGAGATCGTAACCCTAGAAGAAGCTAAAAAAGCTGAACAAGGTAAGAGTACACAAAAGAAGACCTGGATCTACAAAGCAGATAATGTTCGTGACTTTGCATGGACCTCCAGCCGTAAATATGTATGGGATGCAATGCCTGTATATATTGAGGGTAAGAAAGTAATGTGTATGAGCGGTTATGGTAAAGAAGCATATGGCTTGTACAGAAAATATTCTACCAAAGCGGTTGCTCATACCATTAAGAGTTATTCTAAGTTCTCTATTCCTTATCCATATCCGGTTGCTCAAAGTATTGAAGCATCAAATGGTATGGAATATCCAATGATCTGTTTCAATTATGGAAGAACGAATGCTGATGGAACTTACAGTGAAGCCACTAAATATGGTATGCTGGGAGTGATCATCCATGAAGTAGGACACAATTTCTTCCCTATGATCGTGAACAGTGACGAGCGTCAGTGGTCATGGATGGATGAAGGATTGAATACCTTTGTTCAATACCTGTCAGAGGAATTATGGGACAATAAATATCCTTCACGTCGTGGGCCAGCTTGGGCGATCGTAGATTACATGAAATCTCCGAAAGAACAGTTAGAGCCAATTATGACCAATAGTGAAAATATTATTCAGTTTGGTCCAAACGCTTATTCAAAACCTGCTACCGGATTGAATATTCTTCGTGAAACCATTATGGGAAGAGAGTTGTTTGATTTTGCATTCCGTGAGTATGCACGTCGTTGGGCATTTAAACACCCAACACCTGCAGATCTTTTCCGTACAATGGAAGATGCCAGTGCTGTTGATCTGGACTGGTTCTGGAGAGGTTGGTTTTATAGTATTGATGCTTGTGATATCGCTATTGATACGGTACGTTATGCTGTATTCGATCCGAATGCACAACCTCAGCAGCGTCCTTCAACTGAAGGTCGTACCATGCCGATCGACAAACCTGTATTGAATGCATTTGAAGACATTTCAAAGATCCGTAACAGAGAAGATAAAAGCATTGTTTTCCAAACAGATGTAGATACTTCTTTGCGTGATTTTTATTGGAGATATGCACGTGGTCTTGAGCCTTATGATTCTGTGACCAGAGTTCCTTTCCCTTCTTTCGGAACACCGGAAGCACTGAGTGATGCGGAAAAAGCGAAATACAAGGATATGCATTTGTATGAGATCACTTTTAGCAATAAAGGTGGATTGGTAATGCCATTGATCGTTGAGTTCACTTTTGAAGATGGAACCAAAGAAACAGAACGTATTTCTGCACAGATTTGGAGAAAGAATGAGAATAAAGTGACCCGCTTGTTCATGACCAAGAAAAAAGCAGTGAGCATCAAGCAAGACCCGATGCGTGAAACGGCTGATATCAATGAAACAAATAACAAGTGGCCATCAGTAGCTGAACCTTCTAAATTCCAGTTGTTCAAAATGCGTGCTGCTGCTCGCGGTCAATCACAAGGAGTGAACCCAATGCAAAATGCACAACAAAAGAAAAATTAAACTGAATTGATTCTTTATAAAGCCGTTTCTTACCCATCGTAGAAACGGCTTTTTTATGTAAAACAAACATCCATGCGCTTCATTTTATCTTCTCTTTTATTATGCTTATCGATCAATCTGTTCGCAGCTTCTGTGGATACGATAACAATTTATAGCAAGGCGATGCGTAAAAACATCAAGACCGTTGTAGTAAAGCCGGAAGGATATGACTTTCAGGGAAAAAAGAAATATCCTGTGGTGTATTTACTGCATGGGTATGGCGGTAACTATCGAAATTGGATCACCAGAGTTCCACAGATCCAAACACTGGCAGACCAACATCAGCTGATGATCGTTTGTCCTGATGGTGCCATCGGTAGCTGGTATTTTGATAGTCCGATCGATAGCAGCTATCAGTATGAGACCTTTGTAAGTAAGGAAGTGCCTGATTTTATTGACGGCACTTATCACACCATAGCTGATCGAAAGGGCAGGGTGATCACCGGTTTGAGTATGGGCGGACATGGAGGGATGTTCATAGGATTCAGGCATGCGGATCGTTTCAGTGGTTGTGGCAGTATGAGCGGAGCCCTGCATGTATCTATGATCACCAAAGGATATGATGTAGAAAAAAGATTAGGGGATACTGCATTGAATAAAAAGTATTGGCAGGATTGGAGTGTATTGAAAGTGATTGAGCAATATCCTAAAGACTCTTTATCGATCATTATTGATTGTGGTATACAAGACCGGATCATCGGTATGAGCCGTGCAGCACATGATAAATTGATGAAACTAAATATTCCACACGATTACATAGAAAGACCAGGTGGACATGATTGGCCTTATTGGAGAACGGCTATTGATTACCAACTGTTGTTCTTCCGAAAGCACTTTGATAAAATGCTTAACTAAAAAAAGAAAGCAACCTCCTTGCCTGAGGTTGCTTCTTACTGCATGTTATACAGTGTACCCGTTATCAGTCTGTATATTTTCCACCTGCCGTTATCCAGTCTGTTATTTTCTTCTTATCAGTAGCACTTAGTTGTCCGCCCTGTGGCATGAAAGATGGATTGCCATCCACAGCTCTAGCTTTGATGCGAGCGGATGCATTGATAATATTACAATCACTGCTGAGTGAAATACCACCTTGTGCAGCTGCACCAGAATGACAGCTTACGCAATTTGTGTTGATCACTGCTTTTACCGCAGCAAATAGAACGCCACTTGGAGCCGAGGTAACAGTAACTGTTGCAGATTTGGTACAACCTTCTCCATCTTTTGCTATGATGGTATGGTCGCCTGCAGCCACATTACTGAAAACATTTGAGGCTTGAAAAGTACCGCCATCAATATTGTAGGTGAATCCGGTACTGCCACCCGCAGTAACAGTTACAGTGCCGCCAGTACAACCGGAAGCATTCGTAGGAGCCAATGTTACCGTGATATTTTTGCTGGCACAAGTATTTCCTGATGGAGGATTACCCGTTGATGGACTATCCCCCCCTTTACTACAAGCTACAATGATACTGGCAGTGCCTGCTATCATCATCAATCCGAATATGGTTTTGCGTATTTGATTCATAAATTGGTTTTAGATGTACTCACATATACGTTACTTCTTCTTATTTGGTTGCCTGAACTGATAAGAAAAATTTATTCCAAAACTGCTCAGTTTAACACTTCCAAATCCTAAACCGCTGAGCGGTAGATTGGCAAAGGGTTCAATGATCATTGAGGAGTGTTTCCCTGTCTCACGGACCCAACCAGTAGATAGTTTCAAAATGGAGAATAGATGTGTTTTGCCATTTGGATAGTTCACATTTCTTCTCACAGGTGTTCCATTGTAATAATAAAAATAGTTGTAGTTCTCTCTTGTCATGAAATAAGAGGAAAGACCAGTACTGATGAATGCTTTGGTTTTGGTTTTGCTATCAAAAGTATAACGCAGCAAAAGCGGTACTTCCCACATGTTACAAAAACCATCAACTGTCTCCAGTTTATAATTGGCGATCCAACTGCCTGCAGGTGCTTTAAAATCACTGCCGGCCATTTTATAATTTTTTCTAGTGAAAAGCCCTCCGGTATATATCGACCAATTATTATCTAAATAATATCCGATTAGGATTCCACCTGATAAACTGGCTTTATCGGCATATCGGAATTTAACAGTTGTGGCGTCCATTCCGGCAACCAGTGTAAAAGCAAAGCCCCCTTTTTCTTTTTTATTTTTTGATATGGCAGAATCTTTCGTATCCACTGTTATCGGTTCTTGTGTTTGAATAGCAGTATTCGAAGTACTGTCTTTCAAGGCAAGGATACTTTTGTCGGTCATATTGCTGCCTGTATCTATGGTAGGACGAATAGATTCACTTTTATCAGTTGTAGTTATGCTGACTGAAGCAGCAGTCGCTTTCTTTTCTTCAGTTGTAATAGGGAACAACTGATTAGAGCTGTTGGTTGCGGATGACTCATCTTGCTGTGTGGTAAGAGAATTGTTTTTACGCTTGCCAGCATTAACAAAAGATGATGAACCGGTATATTTTTTAGTCGCAGTAATTCTTTTTTCTGTTTTATAAGTTGATAGCGATGGTTTTGAAATCAGGGGATACTGTGTCTTTTCTTGTATTGTGGCATTTGTTGTAGCGGGCTCTTTTTTTATTTCATGGATGGAGGTTTCGGTAACCGGATCTTTTTCACTTACTTTTTGCTTAAGTGATGTGTACCACAGGGCAACTCCACCGAGTAATACGCCCGGAATGATCCACCAGAAAAAGAAAGGCCTTCTTTTCTTTTTCTCTGTTGGCAATACTTTATCCAGTTCTCTCTCCATGGTATCCCAGGAAGGAGAGGCCTTCACCGTATAGCGATCTGCTGCCTCACGGCTCAGCTGCTCTAGTCTGCTATCGTTTTCCGGATTAGACATAATTTGTATGAATGTTTCTTTGTGAAATAATTTTTCGCAGATTACTCTTGGCTTTTGACAAATTCGATTTCGAAGCACCAACACTGATGCTTAATGTCTGAGCAATTTCATCATGACTAAATCCTTCTATAACAAAAAGATTGAAAACCGTTCTGTAGACAGGTGTCAATTGTCTGATCGCTTCAATGATTTCCTGATAACCAATTTTATCCAGAGCATTTTCCTGTGAATCTCCAATATGATCATAATCGGTATCTTTTTCCGGATGTATGATATTCAATTGCACTTTGCGCAACTGATCGATACAAGTATTCACGATGATACGTTTGAACCAACCTTTGAATAAGGCTTCCGTATCACCATTACGTTGGATATCGAAGCGGTCAATATTTTTATAGAGTTTGATAAACGATTCATGAACGATCTCCTCTGCCTCCTCTTGTTGATGGATATAACGAAAAGCGATCTTCATGGCATAGTCAAACAACCCCTCATACAACATACGTTGGGCAATACGATCGTTCTTACAACAATCGTTGATCAGGGTTATTATGGACACAGTCTGGGTTGGCAAAACGGGTAGTAAATGGCTTTGGCCTTTCTGTTAAACTACAATAAACTATCATAATACGCAATCTCTGTTGTAGAGGTTGCCTGCGGGAAGAGAAATATATCAAACGAAGTAAAATCTATAGAAAGTGGGATTAGCCGCCTGTTTTGCCATCCCGTATTTGTACTTTTTTCTTGCCGGAGTTCTTTTTTTCGAATTCAAGCACTTCTTTGGGCTTTGTTTTTACCGATGAAGTGTCCTTTTTCACCGACGTACTGTCCGCTTTTTTTGCACCTTTTTCCGTATTTCCGGGTTCTTTTCCGGGTTCAACGATCTGGTCAAGAAACCAGTGTTCTGTTTTGATCAGTTCACCTGTCATGGGGTAGAAAAAACGCCAGCGACCATGTTTCAATGCATTGCCATTGATTTTAACAATCACAGTTTCGTTCTTGTTAGGATCGATCGCATCTTGTACTTCGATAGTGTCAAATTGTTTGGCAGGATTTACAGCTCTCCAGCCTTCTTCCCGCTCCAGGCCTGCAATAGTGTAGTATCTGCACATGCCGTCCTTAAGCCCCCATTTGTAATTTTCAACCGCAAGAAGATCTCCCATTAGGTTGAATTTTCGCCATACCCCTTCTTTTTTTCCGTTCAAAAAAGCACCTTCTTCCTCATAACCGCGTTCGCCTCTTAGGGGAGGCATTTCCACTTTCCAACGTCCCTGTTTGAGTCCATTTTTGTCGGTACAATTGATCGTGTCACGTTTCGAAGTGAGTTTAAACGTCAAACACTGAGCCGTAGAAGCCAGCGAAAAGAAAATGAACAATGGCAAGGTCAGAAAACGCATATTCACTAAATTGGGCATCCCAAATTACCAACTATTTATTTTAGTATGAGAAAATTAACAACTGCTTGCTTCCTGTTATGGTCCGTGATCGGACTCGCTCAGGTGAAGCCTACGTCAGCGGATGAGCGCATGAAAGGCGTTCAGCAAAGAAAAGTAATGCAACAACAGTCGCCTATCAACAACACAAGCTTCCGTAATATCGGACCTAGTGTTATGAGTGGCCGTGTAGTGGACATGGAAGTAAATCCGGAAGATCCTACAGAGTTCTATGTTGCATATGCATCCGGTGGTTTATGGCATACTACCAATAACGGTATCAGTTTCAATTCCATTTTTGATTCTGAAGATATCATGACGATCGGCGATATCGCAATGGACTGGAAAAGCCGTACACTTTGGGTAGGAACCGGTGAAGTAAATAGCAGCCGCTCTAGTTATGCGGGTATTGGTGTATACAAATCTAATAATAATGGAAAGTCTTGGGAGTATGTCGGCCTTCCGGAAAGTCATCATATCGGAGAGATCAAATTACATCCTACTGATGTGAATACTGCTTGGGTTGCGGTACTCGGACATCTCTATTCTCCTAATAAAGAAAGAGGTGTTTACAAAACAACTGATGGTGGAAAAAATTGGAAACAGGTTTTGTATGTAGACAATAATACCGGTGCGGTAGATATTGATGTCAATCCAAAAAATCCGAATGAACTCTTTGCAGCCATGTGGTATCGTACTCGTTCCGCTTCCAATTTTGAAGAAGGAGGTAAGACCAGTGGCATTTACAAAAGCACCGATGGTGGTGAGAACTGGCAGTTGGTGTCAAAAGAAGGTTCCGGATTTCCATTTGGAGATGGTGTGGGAAGAATTGGATTGATGGTGTACCCTTCTAATCCATCCACCATTTTTGCTGTAGTGGATAATAATTTCCGTCAGCCGGCAAATGCCAGACAAAGTCAGGCAGATACCAGCCGTTATGTATTGGCTGATTTCAAAGATCTGAGCAAGGATCAATTCCTGGCCCTGAATGATAATAAACTCAATGCATTCATACGTTCACCCAGAAATGGTATTCCTCAAAAGTATACTGCAGCTTCATTGAAAGAGGCGGTGACAAATGGTACACTTGCTCCTACAGCGATTTGGGATTATTTGTATGACGCTAATACTGCTTTATTTGAAACACCGATCTATGGTGCACAATTATACCGCAGTGATGATGGTGGTGCTACCTGGAAAATGACACATAAAGATGCGATCCCTAACCTGTACAGTACTTATGGATACTATTTTGGTAAAGTATGGGTAAGTCCGGTTGATGACAAGAAGATCATACTTACCGGCGTAGGCTTATTGATGAGTACGGATGGTGGTGCTACTTTCAAACAGATCGGTAAAGAAAATGTACACTCTGATCATCACTATGTATGGATCAATCCTAAACGTGATAGCCATATCATCAATGGTAATGATGGTGGTTGTAACATCACCTATGATAATGGTGAACATTGGTTCAAAGCGAATACGCCGCCTGTTGGACAATTCTACAACATAGCAGTAGACATGGCCCGTCCTTACAATGTGTACGGGGGCTTACAGGATAATGGTACCTGGTTTGGTGCAAGCACCACCAGAGAGAATTACGACTGGTATGATAGTGGACATAACCCGTATACTTCTATTGGTGGTGGTGATGGTATGCAGGTGCAGGTAGATTGGAGAGACAATAAAACAGTGTATAGTGGTTCACAGTTTGGTGCTTACAGCAGACAAACCCTTGGTACCAGAGATAGAAGAAGTGTACGTCCGGCAAGAGATCTTGGTGAAACGCCTTTACGTTACAATTGGCAGACTCCTATCTTATTGAGCCGTCATAATCAGGATGTGTTCTATTACGGTAGTAATAAGTTTCATCGCAGCATGAATCGCGGTGATAGCTTGGTGACCATGAGTGCTGATCTTACCACCAATCCAAAACAAGGGGATGTTCCTTTTGGAACCCTCACATCTATCAGCGAGAGCCCAATCCGCTTCGGATTGATCTATGTTGGATCTGATGACGGAAATATTCAGGTGTCAAAAGATGGTGGTTATACCTGGACACTGATCAATAAGAAGTTGCCAAAAGGTTTGTATGTAAGCCGTGTAACAGCGAGTGCTTTCAATGAATCGCGTGTATATGTTTCTTTGAATGGATATCGTAATGATCATTTCATTGCTTATGTATATGTTAGTGATGATTATGGTAATACCTGGAGACAAATCATGACCGATCTGCCTGCAGAACCAGTGAATGTAGTGAAAGAAGATACAGAAGATGCAAACATCATCTATGTTGGAACTGACGGCGGTTTATATGTTAGCATTGATGGTGGAAACAGCTCTATGTTATGGAATAAAGGAATGCCTAGCAGTATTCCGGTTCATGATGTTGTAGTTCATCCTAGAGATGGTGAGATCGTTGTGGGAACACATGGACGTAGTTTGTACATCGCTAAACTCGATGAATTGCGTAAGCTTGCAAAGAAGAAGTAATTGAATTGATGTTTGATTTTTGATCTTTGATTTCTTGATTCGGAGTAAATACTAAATCAAGAAATCAAAGATCAAAAATCAAACTTTCTTTTTCCTTAGTATCCACAGGTCTTGTTTACCTGCTTTGGTTGGACTTTTTTCTCCATCCCAGTATTCCAATATTTCAAATTTTTCTTCCAATTCTTTTTCCCATTTTTCAGGTAAATGATATGTAGACATCATCCGGTGACCGGGTTGATGATAGTAAGTGTTATATACTCCCTTCGTTTCAATTTCTATTTTTTCTTTTTTGGATAATCGTTGGATAAAATAATGGCCATGTGTTGTAAGCCATGCGATGCCATTCGGCTTAAGTATTCTATGGATTTCATGAAGCCATTTGCGTTGATCTTGACCGGGAATATGTGTCAGTACAGAGAAACCGATCACCAGATCAAAATAGGCATCTGGAAAGGGGAGTGGCGGATATTTTTCCTGAACTTCAAAGTGGATGTCCGGTATATTTTTTTGATTCCATACGATGGTTTCAATATTTGGATCGCAGGCATAGATCGTTGCATCCTGAGCATGCTTTCGCAAATGTCTGGTTATTCGGGCTGGTCCGCATCCCCAGTCCAGAATAAAAGGAGCTAGAGGTACATGGGGTTTTAAAGCTGCCCAAATCTCAGCAGTAGTCAATGCGCCATCGTCTATGAATTTTTGATAGTGTAGCAGGTAAGATTCATATAATACATAGTCGTCGGGTAAATGCAAGTCAGGATGTTTGAGACGAAATAAAAGATTGGGATATGCATACCTAAACTGTTGCCAACGATAGACTAGTTGGTCGACTAATCTCAAGGGGATTATTTTTTTAAACGATTGATACATCTCTAAGACAAGATAAAGTATTGAACCAATAAATAAGTAACTTACAAGGAATCATTCCAGTCTTTTATGATGGCTATTTATCAAAAAATTAGTTGTGTAATCCTTGTATTTTCTATGATGATGGGTTGTAAGTCTAATTCCCCTGCTGATTCCTCAGTGAATGGCGAGGGTCCCCAATGGTGGAAAGAAGAGATCGTTTATCAGTTATATCCACGAAGTTTTCAGGATAGTAATGGAGATGGGGTAGGTGATCTGAAAGGAATTATTTCCCGATTAGATTATTTACAGAGTCTTGGTATCACGGCTGTCTGGCTCAATCCGATTTATAGTTCTCCCAATGATGATAATGGTTATGATGTGAGTGACTATCGAAATATCATGAAAGATTTCGGTACGATGGATGATTTTGATCAATTATTGAAAGGGTTGCATGATCGAAAAATTAAGTTGATCATGGATCTGGTAGTAAATCATAGTAGTGATGAACATGAATGGTTCAAACAGAGTAGAAGTTCAAGGGATAATCCATACAGAAACTATTACCATTGGTGGAATGCGGAGAAAGGAAAGCCTCCGTATCGTTACAGCTTATTTGATGTGAATCATGATGCATGGATGTATGATTCGCTCACGAATGCGTATTATCTACATTATTTTTCTCGGAAACAACCTGATCTTAATTGGGAGAATCCCAAATTGCGTGAGGAAGTGTATGATATCATGAAATTTTGGGCTGAAAAAGGTATTGATGGTTTTAGACTAGATGCCTTTCAATTTGCTGCAAAGAATACTAGTTATCCTCCATTTCCTGAAGGGTATGAAAAAAACTTTATGAAGTACTACGCTATGCAAGGAGATCTGCATGGCTATTTAAAAGAGATGAATGAAAAAGTTTTTAGTAAGTATAAAGTACTTAGTGTTGCCGAAGGAGCGGGTAATTCATTTGAAGATGCACATAACCTTGTAGATGCCGATAGAAAAGAGTTGAATATGGCTTATGCTTTTGAAGGCGTGGATATTGCTAAACCTGAAGGATATAACCTTTTGGTTTTTAAAGAAGTATTCTCGAGATGGGATAGCGCTTTTGCACAAAAAGGATGGTTGTCTATTTTCCTCAGTAACCATGATCAGGCAAGAATGGTAAGCAGGTTCGGCAATGATGCTCCTGCTTATCGTTCAGCATCTACTACAATGCTGAATACGTTTATAATAACGATGCGTGGAACACCCTATATCTACAACGGTGATGAATTAGGAATGACCAATGCTGGATTTACCAGTATTGATGAATTCAGAGATATACAAACACTGAATGAATACAAACGTATTCAAATGAATAAGGGTGATCTTGCCGCTTATTTGAAAAAGATACAAGCATCCAGCAGAGATAATGGGCGAACTCCTTTTCAGTGGGACGGCAGTAAAAATGCCGGATTTACAACAGGTCTTCCATGGATCAAAGTGAATGCTAACCACACAGAAATTAATGTAGCACTGCAAGAGAAAGATCCCAATAGTTGTTTGAGCTACTTTAAAAAATTGGTTCAATTGCGCAAAGAGCATGTGGCCTCATTGGTATATGGAAAGTATACGTTGTTGGATAAGAATAATCCGGATGTATATGTCTATACAAGAGAGAGTAAGGATGAGAAGTTATTGATCGTTCTTAATTTTTCTAAAGAAACAAAAGGGGTAAGTCCTGGATTGAATATGCAAAAAGCACAACTGTTACTGTCGAACCTTAATGCAAATCCCATAATCACAAATGGTAAGATTGATCTCGCGCCTTATCAGGCTGTGATCTATAAATTGTAATCCTTATGAAAACTATGATTATTAGGTGCAAAATAATGTTGATGATTTGTTTTTTACTTACAAATTGTAGCAATCAACAGGAGCAAGTAGTTGTGAGTAGCCAAGTAGTTGAAGAAGATCCGGGAGATGTACTTTACACCAATTCAACCATCATCATTCAGCCTACACAATCGCAGTTAGATAGTCTTCAACAAAAAGTAAGGTCATCAGATTTTAATATTGGTCAGGATGATTACGTGTTTTATGCAAATGCGATGTCCGGGTTCTTTTTAGATAAAAATGTGGTCAATTATACATTTTCAGGAGTCCATTCGCTCAAGTATAAAAATGCAGAAGGAAAAGTCGTGAAGTATGATCTGGAACAAAATGGGGAACTATGGCAGCTCTATTTCTTTTCACCCCAAAAAGGGTTTCAGCGAATTGATTTTTCAGATTATGAGTCAGCATTTAAGAAATTCTTCGATCAATAATCATCTGTTCTAACCAATAGGATGTTAATGTTTGCCTATTGGTTAGAACAAATGATCAGAGTACTATGACTCAATCATCTCGTGTAGATATTGTTTACTCTCTTCTTTAAAAGCTTTTCTTGGTTTCAAGCCTAATAATTGGAACATTTGATTGTCTTCATCAAAAGAAGGGTTCGGAGTGGTCAACAATTTATCTCCTGCAAAAATGGAATTTGCACCAGCCATAAAACACAGTGCTTGATCTGATACACTCATATCTGTTCTGCCGGCGCTCAGACGTACCATTGTTTTGGGCATCAAAATTCTTGCTGTAGCGATCATGCGTACCATATCCCATACATCTACTTTGGTATTATGTTCCAATGGTGTTCCCGGAATGGCTACCAATGAATTGATGGGTACACTTTCAGGATGTTCAGGCATGGTTGCCAGAGTGTGTAGCATACCTATTCTGTCTTCATGAGTTTCTCCCAATCCGATGATACCTCCACAGCAAACCGTTACACCAGCCTTGCGCACATTCTCCAGCGTTTCCAAACGGTCTTCATAAGTACGCGTAGTAATGATCTCGCCGTAATGTTCTTTGCTGGTGTCCAGGTTATGGTTGTAAGCATATAATCCTGCATCTGCTAATTTTTTGGCTTGGTCCTCAGTCAACATTCCAAGTGTACAACATACTTCCATGCCCATTTCATTGACACCTTTCACCATGTCTAATACGCGGTCAAAATCGCGGTTATCTCTTACCTCGCGCCATGCAGCACCCATGCAAAAACGTGTAGAACCTGCTTCTTTTGCTTTTTGAGCATAAGCTAGTACCTCATCTTTTTTCATGAGCGCCTGTACATCAACACCCGTATTATAGCGGGCCGCTTGTGGACAATAAGCGCAGTCCTCACTGCATCCTCCGGTTTTGATACTTAACAATGTACAAACCTGTACCTCAGCAGTATCATTGTATTTACGATGCAGTTGTGCTGCACGAAATACGAGTTCTAATAGAGGCGTATTATAGATGTCGTGTATTTCTTCCAGTGTCCAGTTATTACGGATGTCATTAGACATAAATTTGAATTTAGACTACAAATATAAGGGGGGGAAATGAACAGAGAAACACAGAAACAAGGAGTTGAGGAATGTTCCAGGTTTCAACTCCTTTGCTCATTTATGATTCTATCGTTTTGTTTCGAACATAGTTTCTCCATTTTTCAATGACTTTTTGCATGTCATCGGGTAATGGAGCTTCGAAATGCATGGGTTGTTTGGTCACAGGATGAATAAACCCAAGTGTTTGCGCATGGAGTGCACAACGCGGACAAATGTCAAAGCAGTTATCTACAAATTGTTTGTACTTGGTATAGATTGTTCCCTTTAAAATTTTATCTCCACCATACTCCCAATCATTGAAAAGGGTATGACCGATGTGTTTCATGTGTACACGAATTTGATGGGTACGTCCTGTTTCCAGAACACATTCTACCAGTGTCACATAATTGAATCGCTCAATGACTTTATAATGTGTGATGGCATGTTTGCCGATCTCTCCTTCAGGATATGCATCAAACATTTTTCGATGTTGACGATGACGCGCAATATGGGCTTCAATGGTGCCACTGTCTTCCTGAACATCTCCCCATACCAATGCCAGATATTTTCGATTCACTGTATGGTTAAAGAATTGCTTGGCAAGATGAGCAGCAGCATCACCCGTTTTGGCTAGAACGATGAGTCCGGTAGTGTTCTTATCAATTCGATGCACCAGTCCAAAACGAGGAAGCGATTCTTCGTCGAGATTCGGATTCTGTTGTAAAAAATGATAGGCAACGCCATTCAGCATGGTGCCAGTAAAATTACCGATGCCGGGATGTACTACCATATTCGCAGGTTTATTGAGTACCATTACCGCATCATCTTCGTACACAATATTCAACGGAATATTTTCCGGTTTTAGCTCGGTATGTTCAGGGTTGATCAGACTCATCAAAACGATCTCATCACCCGGCTTGATCTTGTAATTGCTTTTAACAACTTGTCCATTTACCGTTAAGAAACCGGCATCAATACCTTTTTGAACTTTGTTACGGGTAGCACCCTCAATGCGTCCTTGTACCCATTTGTCAATGCGTAAAGGCTCCTGACCTTTATCAACTTTAAAAGTCTTTCGTTCATATAGTTCTTCTGTGCCTTCTTCCGGCTGGAGATCTAATTCTTCCTGCATCCTGCAAAAATAGCAGAAACCATCCAAGCGGATTAAAATGAACTGATATCCACTTTCAATATTACTTTTGCATCATGCAGTCAGTGATATTCAGGGATTTGGGATTCAGGTCCTATCAGTCGGTTTGGGATGAGCAGGAAGCCATGCTCAAGGAGAAGGTGGAAATGAAATCGGCTGCAAGAATGTTTGATCCTGTTGATCAGGCTGCCCAGAATACAATAGCCCATCATCTTTTATTCGTTGAGCATTCGCCTGTTTATACCTTGGGTAAAAGTGGGAAGACAGAACATATTCTGATCTCAGAGCAAGAGATGCAGGAGAGAGGTATTGATTATTTTCATATCAATCGCGGAGGGGATATCACATTTCATGGCCCAGGTCAGATCGTTGGTTATCCGATCATCGATCTGGAACAATTTAAAACGGATCTTGGATGGTATCTTAGAAGTTTGGAGGAAGTGATCATTCTTACACTCGCACATTATGGTTTGAAAGGCGATAGAAGTAAAGGTGAAACAGGGGTGTGGTTAGATCCAGATATTCCGGGTAAAGAAAGAAAGATCTGTGCTATGGGTATTAAATGCAGCAGGTGGATCACCATGCATGGATTTGCATTCAATGTAAATACTGATCTGACTTATTTTGATCATATTGTTCCTTGTGGTATTGTTGGTAAACAAGTGACTTCACTGGAAAAAGAATTGGGGCATGCAATTCCTTTTGAGGAAGTAAAGGCTTTGGTCAAAAATAATTTTGAAAAAGTTTTTGATGTTGTTTTGACTGAAAGCTAATCTTTCTGCAGAAAGAATTTATTTTTTTCGATCAGGTCGTTGTTCTTATACAATTCAAAATCATACCAACCACTCTTTTTGAAATTGGCTTTGTCCATGACCAATTCATGCTCTTTCAGCTTATTGATTCTAAAGAGTTCTTTTCCCTCCGCATCAAAAAATATGATACGATATAGTTGGAAATCTTTTTCAGGCACTGATATATTCAAATAGCCGGATGTATTGGTATAGATAAAAATTGAGGGCTTCCATACTGGTTTAGGAATGAATCGGTGCAATTCAGCCCTGAATGTGGTGATCTGATAGATCGTATCTTTTGTGGTATTGGTCACGGAATCTTTGAAACGCTTATAGAAAGGCAATTCTATCTGAACAAGCAATGTGTCTTTTACAAATACACTCACATATTCTTTTGGTTTTGGAATAAATGGTTTCCAGTTGATCTCGCCGGGTTTGATCACTGACAACGAATCTTGCGTCTGTTTGATCAATGAGTCACGGAAGTTCCGGTACGCAGAAACGGATAATTGAAATATTGGCACCCCTCTTTTAAAGATCTGAATATATTTTTCAACGGTGGTAGTAGTGGTTGTGCTATCTTTTTTTATTTCTGTTTTAGGGATTTCGATGCGCGCACTCACATCATCGATCTGAACTATTGGAGGGGTCTGCGAACTTATCGGTTCAGGTGATTTACTATCAGTAAAAAAATAGCTTCCGCCCTTCAATACATAGAAGATCCGATAATAGATGCGAGGCGCCGATGGAAGTTTTTGATCGACAAATCCATTGGCCGGGAGTTCGGGAGATTGGGCTGAAAAAATTGTACGAAAATTGATGCTATCAGTAGAGCGTTGAATGGCCAGCTGATTACAGGATGGGTATGGGTTGATCCAGCTGATACTTACTTTGCCTTTGCCAAGGTCTTTTACAGTAAAACCAGGTAAGGCCCTTTGTGCATGAATCTGGTTGAATACAAGGATCAATAAAAAGATCAGTAGCTTTTTTCCATTCATGACAGCAAATATAAAGGCAGTGTTTCGATTAAAAAGGAAGGATATGAGGTGGGAGGGATCTATTTCCCTGTAAACCGCCACTGTGAATGAGCAGTAGGCTGCTACCCGGTGCAAAATGGTGCTTTTGGATCAGGTCTTTAATAGCATAGATCATTTTTGCAGTGTATACAAAATCAGTTGGTATATGTTCCTTATGCCAGAGATCTTGCATAAACGATAATAAATCGGGCTGATACTTCGCATAACCACCCCAATGATATCCATGAATACATTGAAATGTAGGCAAGCCATTTTCCTGTTCTTGTAAGAGTGTCTGTATTTCTTGTGTTATGGAATGATGATTTTTCAAGACGCTGATACCGAGTATCTGCTGTGGCAAGTATGCACCTTGAATCAAGCCGGCCATCATGGTGCCTGTGCCGGTTGCGCAAATGATATGGCTGTATGATGATGTATCATATATGCGTAAAATATCTGCAGCACCTTTAGCGCCTAGTATTCCATACCCCCCCTCGGGTATCCAATACCATCCTGATTGATGGTGGGATGCTTGTATCTGATCTTTCAGTCGATACTCAGCTCTGCTTACAAATCGTAATTCCATTCCATAGCTCATCGCCTCTTGCATGGTGGGGGATAGATCGGTTTGAATATCTCCACGAATAAAACCAATGGTAGGAATGCCGGCTTGTTGTCCGGCTAAAGCTAACGCAACGATATGATTGGAATAAGCGCCTCCGAAGCTCACCAATCGGGTAGACTTTAATGCAATGGCTTCTTTTAGGTAGTGTTGAATTTTAAACCATTTATTGCCGCTGATCACGGGGTGTATGAGGTCTAATCGGAGTATATCAGTATGAACATCATTGGATGAAAGTGTTTTTACTGATTGAATATGAATATTTTCAATATTTATCAACATCTGTTCTTTTCGTACAGCTGAAAGTTTTAGTTTCGTTGCTCTCAATAGGATATTATGAAGCCAACATTAGTGATTTTAGCTGCCGGGATGGCCAGTCGATATGGAAGCATGAAACAGATCCAATCTTTTGGTCCCGATGGCGAAACTATTATGGATTATTCAATTTACGATGCTATCCGTGCAGGATTCGGAAAAGTTGTTTTTATCATCCGCGAAGAATTCGCCGAGCAATTTAAATCGATATTCGAACCCAAGCTTAAAGGTAAAATCGCCATAGATTATGTGTATCAGCATTTGTTTGCTTTTACCAATGGATATGCAGTTCCAGCTGACCGTACAAAGCCATGGGGTACTGCACATGCCGTATTATGCTGTAAGGGCAAGGTCAACGAACCTTTTGCGGTGATCAACGCAGATGATTTTTATGGAAAAGATGCTTTTGCGAAAGCATATACTTTTTTAACAACACAATGTAACGAACAGACTTATTGTATCATTGGTTATCAGTTGAGAAACACGCTGAGTGATAATGGAACAGTTAGCAGGGGTGTTTGTGAGATTGATGCAATGGGTAATTTGACGGATATCAATGAGCGTACAAAGATCTTTGCAAGACCTGAGGGGGATATCGTGTATGAGGAAAATGATCAATTGACGGTGCTGCCTGAAAATAGCCTGGTAAGCATGAATTATCTCTGCTTTGCTCCTGGTTATATTGATCTGGCAGAAAAACTGTTCAATGAATTTCTGGAAAAGCAAGGGCAAGAATTAAAATCAGAGTTTTACATTCCAACCGTGACAAAACATTTTGTACAATCAGGTAAAGGGGTTGTAAAAGTGATTCCGACTTCGTCTCAGTGGTTTGGGGTAACCTACAAAGAAGATGCTCCCGGGGTACAGGCCAGTATCAATGCATTGGTGGCAGCAGGAGAGTACCCGGCTAGTCTCTGGAAATAATGGTAGATATCTGATGGCAGATTTGTAAAATCTAAGATCACTGCTTTAAAACAAAACGGCGAACACAATAAAGATGTTCGCCGTTTTGTTGATTCAATTGTTATCTGTTATTACTTCGCAAAAGCCTTCACATAAAACACACATTCCTCTACTTCCGCGATCTGCTGTTTGCGTTGTGTTCCTTTGATGCTGGATTTAGCTGGGAGTTTGATCTTTTCAGCAGTATCTGATTTTCTGAAAGAATCTACCAGTCCAAAAATATTTTTAGATTTTACGGCAAATACAACACCTTCTGCTGAAGATTGTCTTGTACTGAGTACACCGATGATCTCTCCATTTTTATTCAGAACCGGAGCGCCGGAGTTACCCGGATTAGCGCTCATTTGTAATTGATAAGAAAGAGAATCGCCATCAAAACCGCTACGTGCACTGAGATAACCCATGCCATACACGATTTCGTTGCGAGGATATCCAAGGGTATAAATTTCTTCGCCTAGATCAGAAGCTGATTTGCGAATACCATACGGGAGACTCTTGCGCGGAATGAACTCTTTGTCTGTAACCTTTAATATGGCTAAATCTTTCTCCTGATCGATATGAACGATATCAGCATTGAATTCTTTCCCTTTATTATTGACAACAATGGCGCCAGAGCCTTTCAAAACGTGGGCATTGGTTATGATGAATCCTTTAGGATCGATCAAAAATCCGGAACCGCCGCTTACAAAGCGTACACCTTCAGGAAGTTTGCTTTTTACCTCATTGATCAGATTCCCTTGAACTTGTTGATTCTTTTTAATGACAGCAATATCATTACTTAATTGCTGGAGTTGATTTCCGTTCACAGAGGGAGCAAAATACATGACCAAGCCGCTGATGAAAAGTGCGATCATGCCGCCAACACTCGCAGCAATAGCCGTTACGCGTTTGTATTTATTCCATAATTGAACCACACGACCTCGTGTGCTAATAACACCTCCTTCATTGATATCTCCGCGATCCAGTAAACGCTGATGTGCTTCATGCAAGCCATGTTTCAGGTTACGGTGAGCGGAATACATATCCATCTGATGAAGGAACATGTTATGCTCCACCACCATCTGATCTATCTCAGGTGTATTTTTACGAAGCGTCTCAAAATAAGTACGCTCCTCGGCACTCATGTCGCCGCTGAGGTATCTTTCGATGGCTTCTAATAATAAAATGTCATCCATGGTACTTACTCTCCGATATTATATTGCGTAAAGAATAGTTTCTTTAAGCGCATTAAACATTTATACTTCTGGTTTTTGGCATTATCGGCATTGGTATAACCAAATTCGCGTGCCAACTCTTGCATCCCCATTTTTTTCAGGTAATACCCTTCTAAAAGACTTTTACAGGGTTCACCCAGACTATTCATTGCCCGATCCATGATGGCGAAAGCTGCGTTTCGTTTTTCATGGTTTTCGAGATCTTCTTCCACCGGGATAGTCTCTTCCAGGCTGTCCACTTGATTCGAATATCTTCCCAGTTGTTGTAATCGTTTAAGCCATAAACGCCTGCATATGGAATATACATAGGTTTTAATTTGACAGGTTAAGACAAATGATTCGCTTTGTGCTTTTTCATATAGCGCAATCATAGCTTCCTGAAAAATATCCCTGGCGTCGTCGTAAGAACCATTATTATTCAATATGAAAGCCTGAATGGTATTGAAATTATCCTTGTAGATCGTTTCAATTGCCTTGGAATCGTTATTGGCCAGTCCTTTCAGTAATGCTTGCTCGTTGGTATCGGCTTTCACTATTGTTCTTTTAATACGGTGTAGAGGGTAAAAGTAACCCAAAATAAACCTAAAATATTTTTGAAAAAAAATAGGTGATGCCGGGTTACCTTTTACTATAAGCGGGTATTAACCTTAAAATCACTCAAAAAAAACCACACAATGAAAAAATTATTATTCGTTCTGGCACTGGGCGTATTCGCTGCTTGCGGTAACGCAGAAAACAAAGAAGCTACAACTGATTCATCTGCAACTGTAGCTCCTGTATCAACTGATAGCGCTGCTACAGCTACTCCTGATAGCGCTGCTGCTACTACAGACAGCTCTGCTGCTGCTCCAGCTGCTCATTAATTTGAACGCAGAACCCGTGCATAAGATCATGAAGTGCCAGCTTGCCGGCTGATAGGGTTCTCAAAGAGTTTTTCATATGGCAAGCAATCGTTAGAGGCCGCTCCGTTTCCACGGAGGGGCTTTTTTTTTCTTCGTCACATTCCGATCAGAGATCGGAAGTTCCTCAGAATGACGTTTTTTTGTAGATCTTGGAAAAGAATTTCTACGAGAAATGATCTCGCGATATTGTGGTTTTACATTTAATCAACAATCGTCATCCTGTGAAGTGTTTCATCAATCGTATGAAACATACAACGAGGGAAACTAAGGTTTGTTAGTAAAATAATTTTTCTCGTATTGATGTTTCATATGTTTTCCTGTTCTATATTTGAATCAATGAACACAAGAACAAACAATACCTGGTTTTATTTTTTCTTTTATTACTTCTTTAATCAAAGGAGCCGGGTAGTATTTGTTAAAGCTTAAGTGAACAACAACAATCAACATACAGTCCCGGCCAAATGGTCGGGATTTTTTTTGATCTATAACCAATATGATAAAACACGGAGACATATTACCCAATACAAAATCAGGGATCGCCATACAAGGTTATGAAGGCAGTTTCCATCAGGTAGCTGCACGATCATTTTTTGGAAAAAATGTTGAAGTGATTCCTTGTGCCAGTTTTCGTGAATTGATACAAATTGCCGGTGATGCCAAACAATCCGCAGGTGCTGTTATGGCTATTGAAAATTCTATCGCCGGTAGTATTCTTCCGAACTATAACCTCTTGCAAAAAAGTAAACTCAAAGTTGTCGGAGAGGTTTATCTATCTATCAGTCAGAATTTATTGGTGAACCCGGGTGTTCGATTGGAAGATATTAAAGAAGTACATAGCCACCCCATGGCCATACTCCAATGTTTGGATTATCTGGAGCAATATCCATGGAAATTGGTGGAAACAGAGGATACGGCTTTGAGCGCAAAACTTCTGCATCAACACAGAAGTAAACATACTGCTGCTATCGCCAGTAAATTGGCTGCCGAATTATTTCAATTGGATATTATCTGTCCGGATATTCATACAATGAAGAATAATATCACTCGTTTTCTGGTCTTAAAAAGATCAGGCACGTTCACACCGGATGTGCACGCAAATAAGGCATCCGTTTATTTTCAAACCAGTCATGATAAAGGTGCACTATCCAAAGTACTTACGAAGATTGCAGCAGGCGGAATCAATCTCAGCAAGTTGCAAAGCATGCCGATTCCCGGTAGTCATTTCAAATACGGGTTTTATGCAGACATGGAATTTGAAAGTCAAAAACAATTTGAACACGTGCTTAAGTCGATCGAATCGTTAACCAATAGTGTCAAAATTTTCGGGATCTATACAAAAGGAAAACTTGTAAAAGGATAATGATGGAAATGAAAATAGCCAGCAGATTGGATGGTATTGGGGAATACTATTTTTCACAAAAACTGAGAGAGATAGAAATGCTGAACAAGGAAGGGAAAGATATCCTGAACCTAGGTATCGGCAGTCCCGATCTGCCTCCTCATCCGGAAGTGATCAGCGTGTTACAGGAAACTGCTGCAAAAGATAATGTACATGCTTACCAGAGCTACAAAGGTTCACCTGTGTTGCGTAAGGCGATCAGTCAATGGTACCTGAAATGGTATGGTGTAACATTAGACCCTGATGCAGAAGTACTTCCTTTGATCGGTAGTAAAGAAGGGATCATGCATATTTGTATGACCTATCTTGATAAAGGTGATGAAGCATTGATTCCTGACCCCGGATATCCGACCTACAGCAGTGCAGTGAAATTGGCGGGAGGTACCCCGGTTACATATCAACTATCAGAAGCGAAACAATGGCAACCTGATCTGGAAGCACTTTCACAAAAAGATCTTTCTCGTGTTAAGTTGATGTGGGTCAATTATCCGCATATGCCGACGGGACAAATGCCCTCTCGCGATTTTTATACATCGCTGATCGCTTTTGCAAAAAAGCATGGCATATTGATCTGTCATGATAATCCATACAGTTTTATTCTGAATGATCACCCCACGAGTCTGTTGAGTTTACCGGATGCAAAAGAAGTGGTATTGGAATTGAATTCACTTAGCAAAAGTGCAAATATGGCCGGATGGAGAGTAGGGATGTTATGTGGTGCCAAAGAAAGGATCGATGAAGTACTTCGTTTCAAAAGCAATATGGATAGTGGAATGTTTCTGCCTGTTCAATTGGCTGCTGCAAAAGCATTGGAATTGGGAAGAGACTGGTATGATGGTATCAATGCCATTTATGCAGCGAGACGTGAAAAAGTGTTTGAATTACTCTCGCAATTGAATTGTCGCTTTTCCAAAGACCAGGTAGGAATGTTTGTGTGGGCGGCTATTCCTGATTCGTTTAAAGATGGATATGCACTGAGCGATCGTGTATTATACGGTGCTTCGGTCTTCATCACTCCGGGCGGTATTTTTGGTGATGCGGGTAAGAACTATATCCGTGTAAGCCTTTGCGGAAGTATTGAGAAGTTCGAAGAAGCTATTCAAAGAATTCAAACCAGATTATAAAATGCGAATAACGATCATAGGAACAGGATTGATTGGCGGGTCATTGTCATTGACATTGCGTGAAAAAGGATGGATCACTTTTGCAGTAGGTGTTGAGAACAACCCAACACATGCGTCAAAAGCACTGGAGTTAAAACTGGTAGATGAAATTGCAGATCTGACAACAGCGATCGCAAAAACAGACCTGATCATTTTATCAACTCCCATCAATGCTGCGGAAGCGATGCTGCCACAGATATTGGATCAGGTGACAGACCAGGTGGTGATGGATGTGGGATCCACTAAAAAAATCATTTGTGAATCTGTGGCCCATCATCCGAAGCGTGGTCGATTTGTAGCCACTCACCCAATGTGGGGAACAGAATACAGTGGTCCTGATGCAGCGATGAAAGCAGCATTTGCCAATAAAGCCACTGTCATTTGTTCAAGGGAGGAGAGTGATCAAGACGCAGTTGAAAAAGTAGAAGCACTATACAGCGCTTTGGGCATGCATATTCTTTACATGAAGGCTGATGATCATGATGTACATGTGGCATATGTGAGCCATATTTCTCACATTACCTCTTTTGCATTGGCGAATACTGTTTTAGAGAAAGAGCGAGAAGAAGATGCCATTTTTGAGCTGGCAAGTGGAGGTTTTGAAAGTACGGTTCGATTGGCCAAGAGTAATCCGGCCATGTGGGTACCCATTTTCATGCAAAACCGTGATAATGTGCTGGATGTGCTCAATGAACATATCGCCCAGCTCAGGAAATTCAAAGCCTGTCTGGAAAAGGAGAACTATGATTATTTACAGGAGTTGATTGAGAATGCGAACGGGATTAAGCGGATTCTCCGTTAAGCAAATCGCTGATGGTCAATAGATCATAGTAAGACGATCTGCTATTAGCTATGAACCGTTAGCTACCCGCTAAAACCCAAATAAAACCGGCAAAGCCCCCTATATTAGGTAACTTTGCACAAATTTTTTATACATGATGACATTTGAAGCGTTGGGAATTGATGCAAGATTGATTCAGGCAACGAATGAGTTGGGGTATGTGAACCCAACCGCAATACAAGAACAAGCGATACCTGTACTACTCAGTGGTACGAAGGATTTTATTGGTCTCGCCCAAACAGGAACAGGTAAAACAGCAGCATTTGGATTACCACTGCTGCATGTGATCGACGCAAAGGCTAAACATCCACAGGCGCTGGTTGTTTGTCCAACCCGCGAACTCTGCTTACAAATCGTAAAAGAGTTAGAACTGTTCAAGAAATACATGACAGGGGTTTCAGTTGTAGCTGTTTATGGAGGAGCTTCTATCGGATTGCAAATCCGTGATCT
This sequence comes from Sediminibacterium sp. KACHI17, assembly GCF_040362915.1. NCBI lineage: Bacteria > Pseudomonadati > Bacteroidota > Chitinophagia > Chitinophagales > Chitinophagaceae > Sediminibacterium > Sediminibacterium longum. The sequence continues at coordinate 381,975 of NZ_AP029612.1, forward strand.
GAAAAGAGGAACTCAAATAGTAGTAGCAACACCCGGTAGATTGATCGATCTTATTGAAAGAAAAGCGATCAATTTGGAAGAGATCAGGTATGTGGTTTTGGATGAGGCAGATGAAATGCTGAACATGGGATTCCAGGATGATATTGAATTCATCTTAAAGAACACCCCACAGCGTGAAAGTACCTGGTTATTCAGTGCAACCATGCCTCCTGAGATCCGCAAAGTGAGTAAGCGTTACATGAAAGATCCTGCTGAAGTAACAGTAGGAAAAGTCAATACAGCGAACAAAAGTATCGATCATCAATACTATGTAACGAGTTCACATCACCGATATGAAACTTTAAAACGTATCATTGATTTTAATCCTGGTATCTATGGTATCATTTTTACCAGAACTAAAATCGATGCACAAGAAATATCGGAAAGATTGACGCGTGAGGGTTATGATATCGATGCACTACATGGAGATCTAACACAAGGGCAACGTGATAAAGTGATGGGTCAGTTCAGGGATAAAAGTCTGCAGCTCCTCATCGCTACGGATGTTGCAGCCCGCGGAATTGATGTACAAGGTATCACGCATGTGATCAACTATGAATTACCGGATGATGTAGAGGTTTACACACACAGAAGTGGTAGAACCGGACGTGCAGGAAATGTAGGGATCTGTATTTCAATCGTACATAGCAAGGAAATGTATCGACTGAAACAAATAGAGCGAATCAATAACTCTAAGTTTCATAAACTCGATATTCCAAGTGGAAAAGATGTATGTCGTAAACAGTTCTTTCACTTCATGGATAAACTCTTGTCAGCAGACATCAGTCATGGCGATTATGAAACCTATGTGCCTATGCTTGCAGAAAAGTTTGCAGATGTAAGTAAGGAAGATGTACTGAAACGCGTGGCAGCCATGGAGTTCGATCGTTTCCTGAAGTATTATGAAAATGCGGAAGACCTGAATTTCCGTGAGAAGAATAGACGCGAGTACAATGACGCACCGGATCAGGGAAGACGAAGAGATAGCGGAAAAGGCGATAACAGAAAAGAATACAAGCGTGGAGGTGGTTATAGCCGCTTATTTGTGAATCTCGGAACAAAAGATGGCTTTTATAAAGCAAGTTTCCTGCAGTTCATCTTAGACATGAGTGATTTGAAGAAAGATGTGTTGGGTAAGATCGATATGAAAGACATGAACAGCTGGATCGAAATTGAAAAGGGTGCAGCCAATCAGATGATCCGTGCACTTGATGGCAAGAATTATAAGGGCAGAAGGATCAGAATGAATGATGCAGACTCAGGTGGAGCGAGGAAGCCGCGAAGAGGAGAAGAATAAAATTTAAAATGTCAGATGTCGGATGTCAGATTTGAATGAGTTCAAACCGGATATCTGACATCCGACATCTGAAATCAGCAATATTTTATGGAGCAAGCAATCGAACAAAAAACAAATGTGGATGCTTTATTGCAGAAGCGCCCATTGATCATTTCCGGTCCGTGCAGTGCCGAGACCGAAGAGCAGGTGCTACAAACTGCTACCAGACTCGCAGCAACAGGTAAGGTAGATATCTTGCGAGCCGGTATCTGGAAACCACGTACACGTCCGGGTAGTTTTGAAGGTATTGGTACCAAAGGGCTGCCATGGTTGCAACAGGCACGTAAAGCATCAGGATTACCTGTAGCTGTTGAAGTGGCAACGGGTAAGCAGGTAGAAGATGCTTTGCATTTTGATGTTGATGTGTTGTGGATCGGTGCACGCACCACGGTTAATCCATTCAGTGTACAGGAAGTGGCAGATGCATTAAAAGGGGTAGATGTACCCGTACTGATCAAAAATCCGATCAATCCTGATCTGGAATTATGGATCGGTGCTGTGGAACGAGTGGCCAAAGCGGGTATCAAAAATATCGGACTGATTCATCGCGGATTCAGTTCTTATGGAAATACCGAATACAGGAATGCTCCGATGTGGCATTTAGCCATTGAGATGAAGCGAAGAAATCCGGATATGCTCTTGATCAATGATCCTTCTCATATCTGTGGAAGAAGAGATATCCTCATGGATGTAGCCCAGAAAGCGATCGATCTTGATTTTGATGGTTTGATCATCGAAAGCCATATCGATCCCGATAATGCATGGAGTGATGCGAAACAGCAAGTGACCCCTGAAAGACTCGGTGAGATGATCAGTTCGATTATCTGGCGTAAGGAAGATATCAGCTCTGAAGAACTGCATGCGGCAATGGAAAAAATGCGTCAGCAGATCAATCAGCTGGATGATGAATTATTGCAATTACTTGGACAAAGAATGAAAGTGGCCGATAAGATCGGTCAGTACAAGAAGGATAATAATATTACGATCCTGCAAACCAATCGATGGAATGCTATTCTGGATAGAGCGTTTGCGAAGGGAGATCAATTAGGTTTAAGTCGTGAGTTCATCACCAAATATTTTGATGCTGTGCATATGGAAAGTATCAATCATCAGAATAAGATCATGAATGCTTAGTGCATCGTCATAGAGGTTATGAAGAAGAAAACAGTATCATTTCCGGATAAAAAAGTGAACTATTACTTTGATGCATCATTCGATCATTTACAAAAGATCGTTGATAAAGAAAAAGTAGTACTCATTACTGATGAGCATGTTTTTGCAGGTCATAAAAAGAAATTCAAAGGATGGAATACCATCGTGTTGAAACCCGGCGAAGCTTATAAAGTGCAGCAGACAGTGGATATGATCATTGATCAGCTGGTAGAGATGGGAGCAGATCGGAAAACAGTATTGGTAGGTGTTGGTGGAGGTGTGGTTACAGATATCACAGGTTATGTAGCAGGTATTTTCATGCGTGGTATTGATGTAGGTTTTGTTCCTACCAGTTTATTGGCCATGGTAGATGCCGCAATCGGTGGTAAAAATGGAATTGATGTTGGTGTTTATAAAAATATGGTAGGATTGATTCGTCAGCCTTCATTCCTTTTGTATGACTACAGTTTTTTAAAAACACTTCCATTAACCGAATGGCAGAATGGATTTGCTGAGATCATTAAACATGCTTGTATCAAAGATGCGTTCATGTTTAAAGAATTACAAAAGTATAAGCTCAGTGACTATAAAAAAGATCATCAGCTATTGGTGAAACTGATCGAGCGAAATGCTTTGCTTAAAACAAAAGTTGTGTTGTCAGATGAACGTGAGCAAGGAGAAAGAAAGCTGTTAAACTTTGGGCATACACTCGGACATGCCATCGAAAATATGTATGAACTGAGTCATGGACAAGCTATCAGTATTGGGATGACCTATGCGGCTGTTATTTCTCAGCAACTAAAAGGTTTTAAAGACACGGTAGCTGTTACAACATTGCTGACCCGTTATGGCTTACCAACTTTTGCAGCCTTTGATGCCAAAAAAGCTTTTCAGGTATTACAAAAAGATAAAAAGAAGGATGCGGTCAGTATTCATTATATCCTTCTCGAAAAAACAGGTAAGGCTGTTGTTCAACCCTTATTGTTTGTACAACTTAAAGAAATTTTCAAACAGTTTTAATCATACCGCACGCTGGTGCGATGATGCATGATCGTATGTCTACTCAGGTAAAAATAAATCCATCAACCATTCAGGGAACTGTTCGGGCGGCTGCCGGTAAGAGTAGTATGCAGAGAGCTTGTGCAGCAGCCTTATTGCGTAAAGGTGAAACATTGATCATCAATCCCGGAAAAAGCAATGATGACCTTGCAGCCATTGATGTTATACAAAAGCTAGGGGCCTCTATTCGATATACGGATCATGGGGATCTTCATGTTTCTTCCAATGGCTTATCTCCCATAGAACAAGAGATCAATTGCGGTGAAAGCGGTTTGGGGATCAGAATGTTTACGCCCATCGCTGCACTCAGTGAAAAACCGCTTACCATACATGGCAGTGGAAGCCTGGTAAATCGACCCATGCATTTTTTTGATGAGATCCTACCAGCATTGAATGTACAGGTTAAATCCAATCAGGGTAAAGTACCTCTTCAGTTGCAAGGGCCATTGCGTCCGGCCAATATTGAAGTGGACGGATCATTAAGTTCTCAGTTCCTGACTGGATTATTGATGGCGTATGCAGCCGCGGGTGCGGATGGTGTTACCATCCAAGTGAAGGACTTAAAAAGCAAACCATATATCGACCTCACTTTATCAGTGATGGCTGCTTTCGGATGGAAAGTCACACATGATAATCATGAATTTTTTCATTTTCATGGGAAAGTAGCACCCAAAGCTGGGGTATTGCAATACCAAGTAGAGGGCGATTGGAGTGGGGCCGCTTTTCTGTTGGTTGCTGGCGCCATTGCCGGACCAATTCGTGTAACCGGGTTGGATGTGTTTTCTACCCAGGCCGATAAAGCAGTTTTGCAAGCTTTGATGGATACCGGATGCCGTATATCCATTACTGAATCATATATAGATATTGCGCCATTGCCTTTGAAAGCATTTCATTTCAATGCTACGGATTGTCCGGACCTTTTTCCACCACTGGTAGCGCTAGCGGCTTGTTGTGAAGGAACGACTGTGATTGAAGGGGTAAGTCGTCTTTCATATAAAGAAAGTGACAGAGGTGCTACCTTACAGGAAGAGTTTGGTAAATTGGGAATTGAAATCAGTTTACAGGATGATCTCATGGTAATCAAAGGAGGAACTGGCATCCGCAGTGCGGTAGTTCATTCACATCATGATCATCGTATTGCAATGGCTTGTGCGGTGGCAGGCTTATGTGCTGATGGTGAAGTAGTGATACAGGATGCTAACGCGATCAATAAATCCTATCCTGATTTTTATGAACACCTTAAGCATTTAGGTGCTGATATTATCAATCTATAAATCAAAAGACCGTGAACTCGATCGGACGAATATTCAGAATACATATCATTGGAGAATCGCATGGCGAGTGCGTAGGTGTGATCATTGATGGTTGTCCGGCTGGATTATCCATCGACATCGCAGATTTTGAAAAAGATCTGGAGCGAAGGAAAGGCGGTACTCAAAAAGGAACCACACCCAGAAAAGAAGATGATATTCCTTTGATCAAAACAGGGGTTTTCAATGGAAGAACAACCGGAGCACCGATCACTATCTTATTCGAGAATAACAATACCCGTAGCGGCGATTACGAGAAGCAGAGAGCGATTCCTCGTCCGGGACATGCAGATTTTACTGCTGCTGTAAAATATGGGGGATATGAAGACTATCGAGGTGGGGGACATTTCAGTGGCAGGTTAACGGTTGGATTGGTTGCAGCTGGGGTGATCGCAAAGAAATTACTTCAACAGGCTGTACCGGTAGCCACTATTTTGGAGATTGGTGGTGAGGTTGATCTGGAAAAAGGTTTGCAGAAAGCCATTGATCAAAAAGATAGTATTGGCGGAATTGTAGAATGCAGGGTCAGTGGGTTGCCGGTAGGATTGGGGGAGCATTTTTTTGATTCAGTAGAATCGGTCCTTGCACATGCAATCTTTTCGATACCGGCCATCAAAGGGGTCGAGTTTGGTGCAGGCTTTTCAGCTGCTAGAATGTTCGGGTCAGTCCATAATGATGCAATAATGGACGCAAGCGGAAAAACAGGAACCAATCATGCCGGCGGCGTGGTGGGAGGTATCACCAATGGAAATGAACTGGTTTTTAGAGTAGCTGTCAAACCTACCTCCTCAACTCCCAAAGAACAAACTACCTGGAATAAAGAAATGGATGCACTAGATACCCTTTCGGTCAAGGGTAGACATGACCTGTGCATTGCATTACGAGTACCGGTTGTACTGGAAGCGGTAACGGCTGTCGTGTTGGCGGACTTAATGTTATTAGACCAAAAAATCAATAAAATTTTATAATTAATTAAATATCAAATTATTGTGAATAATCAATCACAACTTATTTATCATATTACAACGGCTGAAAGCTGGGAAAAGGCAAAGTCTATGGGTTTCTATGAAGCCGACAGTTTGGCTGTTGAGGGATTTATTCATTGTAGTACTGAAGACCAGGTGGCGGGTGTATTGGAACGTTATTACCAAGGGCAGACAGGTCTTGTGAAATTGACCATTGATCGTCAAAAGGTGGATAGACCTGTAATTTTTGAACTAGCAGGGTCAATCAATGAGGTTTTTCCGCATATTCATGGTGTTTTGAATCTGGATGCAGTCATCGATGTAAATCCGGTACATGGATAATCATAGCTACATTATTAGTGCTTCATTACAGTTGGTGCCGATTGTGTCTGGTATAAAGCATCCTTATGTATGGATTGATGACGTAATCGGGATCATTCAAGATTCGGGTATAAGATACGAGGTTGGTCCATTTTCTACTTCAATTGAGGCTGATTATAAGTCAGTTATGCAGCTTATTGATAAAATCAACAACTTCCTTGCTGCTCAAAAATGTCCGGAGTGGGTATTGCAGGTGCAATTGCAGTTGCGTGCCGAAGCTGATATGACCTCTGATGAAAAGACGGTTCAGTATCGAGACTGATCATTCCTTCGTTTAAATTCACTGAATTCTGGTTTATCGGATTTTAAGCTATTTTATATTAAATAATTATAAATAAATGATTTTCATTTATTTATAATTATTTTTTGAATAAAAAATAGAATATTTTTTTGATTTCTGGCATGGTGTTTGGTTAATGGGGCTTGACCGTATGTGCATATCCTCATTTGTATTTGGAGGCTAGGAAGAGTAATATTACTCAAGTGAAGTAACGGCGGTACAGAATCAAACATTATGAAAATAGTATTATACCTGATCGGTACTTTGTATTTTTTACTTCCAGTCGGAAAGCCCTTGGCGCTGACGGGTGGTCCTAAAACAGATACCATTCCTGTTCAAGATACCATTCCATCTTTGAAACAAGGGGGTGATACGGTGATATTCTATAAAGACACTATCCCGGGAGCTAGTACAGATCTGTTAGGAGATTCATTGATACCTCAAGGGAAGCTGGTCAAAGGAACGGCAAGCTACTATAGTTCCAAATTTGAAGGTAGAAAAACAGCTAATGGTACTGTGTTCAAGAATGCGGGTATGACCGGCGCGAGTAACCATTTCAAGCTAAATACCCTTGTTCTGGTTACGAATTTAAGAAATAACAAAAGCGTAATAGTGCTCATTACAGATCGCATGCACAACCGAATGAAGAAGAAAGGTCGTGTGATCGATTTGACACGAAATGCAGCAAAACAGCTGGATTTTATCCAAAGAGGGCTGGTAAAAGTTTCCGTGCAGCCAATTGTTCCATTAACTAAAAATTGAATGGGAATAAGTTCGGAATAACTTAAAGTTATCTTAATTTTCGGAAAATCACTTTCACCATGTATTTTTGTGCCAATCAATAAAAAACTGTTATGAAGAAACTTCTTTTTTCCCTGATAGCCAGTTGTTTGGTAGTAGTTGCATTCGCCCAGACCACTCCGGTTAGCTATAAAAAAAGACCCTCGTTAGGAGTAAATTTCGTTTTGAAAGACATGTACACTTCTGATGCTATCAGTAGAAGTTCATTGTCGTCCGTTATTTCTAACAGACAATGGACTCCGTTTAAAAGATTGGATCCAGGATTGAGTTTTCAATATTTTCAAGGGTTAACTGAGTATGTTGATTTTCAAGCAACACTTGCTGGTTCTTTTGTTAGATATCCTTTCTACTCAAGATCAGGTGTAGCTCAACCAACAAGTAGCAAGTTTCTTTTAGAACTGGATGCTGCAGCAAATATCAAATTACTGACAGATAAGTATACTGTAGTTCCCTATTTAAGTTTTGGTATTGGTGCTTCTATGTACACTGGAACTTATTTCGCTGCATACGCACCAGCGGGTATGGGTTTACAATTTAACTTAGGTCAAGAAACTTTTCTCCATACACAATTCGTTCACAGATCTGCTATTTCAAGTTTAGCAGTAAATAATCTGGCTTACTCAATTGGACTTTCGTCTCCATTAACTGATAAGAAAGAGCCAGTTAAAGTAGCACCTCCACCACCACCTCCGCCAGTTGAAAAAGATACTGATGGTGATGGCATCCTTGACAGTAAGGATAAATGTCCAACTGTTGCAGGTGTTGCTAAATACGATGGTTGCCCTGTTCCTGATACAGATGGTGATGGCATCAATGATGACAATGATAAATGCCCTACTGTAAAAGGTCTGGCTAAATACGATGGTTGTCCAATTCCTGATACTGACAAAGACGGTATCAATGATGAAGAAGACAAGTGCCCAACAGTTGCAGGCGTAGCTCGTTACCAAGGTTGTCCTGTACCTGATACAGATAAAGACGGTATCAATGATGAAGAAGATAAATGTCCTACTGTACCTGGTATCAGAGAAAACAATGGTTGTCCTGCTGTTAAAGAGGAAATCGTTAAGAAAGTAGCAGCTAGTGCAAAGAATGTATTCTTCGTTACTGGTAGCGCGAAACTGCAAACCAAGTCATTCAAGGCTTTGGATGAAGTAGTAGCTATTCTGAAAGAAGATGCAGCCCTGAAATTAGATATCGAAGGTCATACTGATAATACAGGAACTGATAAAGTGAATATTCCATTGAGTCAAAATCGTGCAAAAGCAGTTCATGATTACTTAGTAAGTAAAGGTATCGATGCTTCTAGATTGAGCTCTGAAGGATACGGTTCATCTAAGCCTGTTGCTAATAATAAAACAGCTGCTGGTCGTACCTTGAACAGAAGAGTTGAAATGAAACTGAAATACTATTAATAAGTAGCAAGAATAAATTCAAGAAACAAATAAGTTTCGAATAAAAAAGCTCCGACTATGTTCGGAGCTTTTTTATTTTATTGATCTGATGAAGATCATGGATACGATAAGGCTCGATCTCGATAATTAGACAATATTCACTTCGCGTTCTAAATGGATGCCAAATTTTTCAAATACCGATTGCATGATATCAGTAGAGAGTTTGAAAATATCAGCGCCGGTTGCATTCCCATAATTGACCAATACCAGTGGTTGTTTCTCATGACAGCCTACATCGCCTTTTCGAAACCCTTTCCATCCGCATTGCTCGATCAACCAGGCGGCAGCAATTTTTACTTTATGTTCATTTACAGGGTGCCCAACTATTTGAGGGAATTTTTCTTCCAAGGTTTTAAATCTTCCAATTGAAATGACCGGATTTTTAAAGAAACTTCCTGCATTTCCCAAATGTGAAGGGTCAGGTAGTTTTGATTGCCTGATACGAATGACCGCATCGGAAATATCTTTGATGCTCAGTTCCTTTACCTTCATTTTTTCCAATTCCTCATTAATTGCTCCATAAGAAGTATTAAAATCAGGAACTTTTCTCAATCGATAGGTGACACTGGTGATGATAAATTTGTTTCGGTATTTCTCTTTGAACACACTTTCTCGGTATCCGAATTCACAATCTTTCAGATAAAAGATCTCTTTGTGTTTTTCATTGATATGCCAGGCTTCCAAAGAATGAAATACATCTTTGATCTCAACACCATATGCTCCTATGTTTTGCATAGGAGAGGCTCCGACACTACCCGGTATTAAACTCAGATTCTCTAAGCCAGCATATCCTTTTTCAATACAATAAAGTACAAACTGATGCCAGTTTTCACCGGCCATCGCTTTTACATAGAAATAGTCTTTGTCTTCATCAATGAGCTCAAATCCTTTCAGGTCATTCTTCAAAACCAAACCATCTACATCTCTGGTGAACAGAATGTTACTTCCTCCACCCAAAATCAGTAATGGCATATACGGAAGCTCATTGTAGTGTTCCAGCATTTCTAAAAGCGCATCCATGCTGTTAAACGATGCGAATAAACGTGCATGAACATCCAACCCAAAACTATTGTAAGCTTTGAGGGATCGATCTGGAATAAACTGCGTTCCGTGATACATAAGCATTACTTTTCCTGCTATAATGGATCTACATTGATGACGATCCTTACCGCTTTATATCTTTGATTGGATTGGATGATAACGATCTGCTGCATGATCTCCCTTTTACACTGTTGTATCTTTTGTACATCTTTCGGTAATTTAATCAACACTTCCCAAAGATATTGGTTTCTGATTCTGTCTACCACCGGTTGAGCAGGTCCACTCATTTCTTTTAAAAAGTTAGCGGCCATCCCCTTCATCAATACATGTGCTGCTTCTTCGGCAAGATGTTTCTCCTTGTGCTTAAAAGTCAATTGTATCAGTCGGGTGTATGGGGGATACCCAAATTGCTTTCGGTTCTCTATTTCATATTGGTATAAAGCCTCATAATGATGTTGTTGCACAAAAGCTAATACAGGATGTCTTGTATTACTCACTTGTATCAACACTTTACCCAACTGATCCTTCCTGCCGGCCCTGCCACTCACTTGTTCCATTAACTGATAAGCTTTTTCATTGACCCTGAAATCGGTAAAACCCAATATGCCATCTGCATCTATGATACCTACCAGATTTACATGATCAAAATCCAGTCCCTTCACAACCATCTGTGTGCCGACTAAAATATCCAGCTTTTGTTGTTCAAATGATTTGATCAGGGCGTCATGGTCATGTTTGCCTTTCACACTATCATAATCCATTCGGGCAATTCTGGCGTCAGGAAAATGCTCATTCAATAATTCCTCGATCTGCTCTGTTCCAAAATTTTTCTGTGTGAAATCATGACTTCCACATGCAGCACAGGTTTGTATGACTGGATAATGTGTGCCACAGTAATGACAGGTAAGTTTATTCTGAAACTTATGATAGGTGAGCGTTACATCACAGTTTTTACATTGTGGGATCCATCCGCAGGTATTACAAATTTGATAGGGGGCATAGCCACGGCGATTTTGAAAAAGAATGACTTGTTTCTGTTGACCAAGCGATTGGCGGATGCCATCCAGAAGTGGCTCAGTAAAGGCGATCTTCCCTTTTTGTTGAAATTTCTTGACATCGATCAATTCTATTTCAGGTAACTGTGCTTCTCCAAAACGTTCCGTTAGTTGTACCAGACCATATTTATGTTGCTGACAATTAAAAAAACTTTCTACTGAAGGGGTGGCACTTCCCAATAGTACTTTGGCATTGAACAGATTGGCATAATATACCGCTGCATCTCTTGCATGATAGCGAGGCGCGGGATCTTGTTGTTTGTAAGAACCATCATGCTCTTCATCAGCAATGATCAGTGACAAGTCTTTAAACGGAAGGAAAAGTGAAGACCTTGCACCAAGAATCACTTTGATCTCTCCATTCTTCACTTTATTCCAGATCTCGACTCTTTCATTGGCATTGAATTTTGAATGATAGATCGCGATATGTCCGCCAAAGTATTCCTGTAATCTTCGAATGATCTGCGCTGTCAAAGCGATCTCAGGCAGCATATATAAAACCTGTTTACCTTCTCTGATCTGTTCTTCAATCAGTTTGGTATAGATCTGTGTTTTCCCGCTGGCAGTTACACCATGCAGTAAACAAACAGGTTTTTGCGCAAATTGAAAGCGTATGTCCGAGAGCGCTTTTTCCTGAGCCGTGGATAATGTAAAATGGATGTTGAGCTCGGGTGTACCATAATATATTCTGTCGCTGCTTCTCTTTTCGGCAAGCAGGACACCCTTTTCCAATAAGCCTTTTAGTTGAGTTGAAGTGGCGTTTGATTTTTTTAAAAGTTCGTTTTGTAAAACTTCACCCTCTGTACGTTGCAAGTGCAGAAAAGCCAATAATAACTCCATTTGCTTAGGAGCTTTCGTCCAGCTATTGAGCAGGTCTGCCAGTTTTTCTTCTTGTTTATAATTGGGATGTAAAGAAATGTAGGTCTGTTTCTTTTCTTTATACTTTTCTTTCAATTCCTCCCACACATAACACACTTCTTTATCGATCAGTTTTTTGATGATCGGATATACATGTGTTACATCCAGTAATTCCTGTACTTCACTCAGTCGAAGTTCTTTTTTCAGTTCCAGCGCTTCTGCAACAATATATTCATTGTCTGATAAGTCGCTAAAATCAATACTTCGTTCTTCATTCCAGATCAATATACTCTCACTGGATAGTTTTAGGTTAGCAGGAATGGCCGCTTGCATGATCTCTCCTTCACTACACATATAATAGTTAGCCATCCATTCCCAAAAGCGCAATTGTTCGGGGTGAACGATGGGTTCATGATCTAGTACATTGATGATATCTCTGGGATCAAAAGCTTCGGGTTTTTGATGGTGCAGTTTCTTGATGATACCTGCATATTTTTTACTTTTCCCCAACATCACTTCCACCCGAATACCCGGCTGAACCTTATCCTGCAGGGTCGGTGGTATCGACCATGTATAATTCAGGGGTAAAGCAAGTGGTATGATGATCTCGGCGTACACTATGACTAATTTGATCAAAAATAAGGCTTATGCAGTTGGGTAATTCCTATATCTGCGCAGACCTGCATCCATAATACCATATACTTTTTCTTTGAGCAAAGGAATGTCTTTCATGGTTAAGCCTTTTACAGGGATCTCATCCAAAAAGACCACCCTGCTTTTACCCGGCGTCAGGGAGAAAATACTGTCATAATGTAGTCGCTCTAACGTATCCACTAATAAAACAGGTTTGATAGGTGTTTCTGTTTCTATTGCGATACGGAAAGCGCCATCAAAAAAATCTTTTAGGGGTGTTGGAGTCACATTGAATGTGCCTTCCGGAAAAATAAAAATGGAAATACCATGTCTCAATGCAGATTTCAAGGCACGAACACTTTTAGATCGGGTTTCAGCATTTTTTCTGTCTACCAATACAACAGCAGCTCTGTATATCCAACCAAATACCGGAATCTTAACCATTTCATACTTCCCCAATATCCTGATGGGCTGGTGTGCGATCAATACCAATGGGGGGATATCCATATAAGAGATATGATTGGCTACAAAAATGTATTGTTTCGTAGGGTCATGTGGAAACTCATAGATCTCTTTGTGCGAAATACCGATCAGAAAGTACCAGATCTTTGCCCAGATCATACACAGTTGATAGATCAGATTGCCTCCTGTAATCTTTCCGAATAACAATGAAAGCATTACAAATGGGAATACGAGCAGCATAATGATGACAAAAAGAATAAATGCATACACGCAGTACAAAAACTGTAGCATTCTGACCAGGGGATTCATCTATCGAACATAAGGAAATAATGGCATAAATAAAAAGGCCGATGGCTAAAGCATCGGCCTTTATTCCAAGAGTATGTCTTTTAAAATTTGTAGACTGCTGCAATCAGAAATGCCAAAGTGCTTTTTGTTTTTGTACTTGATGCTCCTTTAAAGAATACATCACTGGCAGAATTGTCCATTCTGATCTCAGGAATGATGGTCAGATTTTGATTTTTGATATTGGCAGATAATGTGGTTGCATAAATTTTACCGCCAATACCAATCGGAGAGAGGGTTCTGTCATCGAAATAATCCTGTCTCAATGTAAAACCTAGCGATGAAATAGGGTCATAATTCAGATAGAGGGCATGACTTTTCCAATTGGATGATTGTCCGGCGGACTTAAGACATTGCATGCTTCCATCATAAGCAATGCCCCATTTATCTGAAAGAGCACCAGTGATCACCATGTTGTACTGCGTGATGCCATTGCCGCCCTGAAAATTCAAGTATCCTTTTATCTTATCATTTTTCGAAGCGGTGCTCACTTGTGCTAAAATGAATTTGGCAGAAGTGGTAGTAGTAGACTGATCGGTTGGATTGGCAACTCCGATCATCATGGCTGTTTTTCCGCCTAATGCAATGTCCGCTTTTACGCCTGTATGAAAGAATGGTCCATATGAGAAGCCATATGACATGCTATAGTTTCTGTTACCTGTTGCATCCACGAGTTCATATCCAACATGTGTGGCCCATTTACCCATGGTCAATTTAAGATGATCGGTAACTGCATAGCTCAGGTACATTTGTTTAATGGCTGCAAGTGATCCGACATCATTGTAGGAGAACTCTTGTGCTCTTCTTCCAAAACCAATATCTGCAACTGCAGATACTTTTCCAAAAGAGTGATCAACCCTGAAGGAGGCCATTCCTAACTCAAATGAATTTTGAGAGTTGGTAAAGCTGGTAAAGTTGTTGGTTTTTGTTGGAGCGTCGGAAAAACTGTACCGATAATAGGCGTCAACGGATCCTGATAAAACAGTGGTAGCTTTTTTCGACGAATCTGATTGTGCGTTCAATGAAAGGCAGGCGCATGCGGCTGCTGAAAGGGTTAAAATTTTGCGTAACATTGCAATTGGTTTTATAATTAACAAATAGGTACAGCCGGTAAACCTGGTCAGAGGTTTATCATATGGCTGTACCTTATTTTCTTTAGCAAATCGTTTATTCGGAGAGAGGACTGCAATCAATGGGTCAGCATTTTTTGCAGTGGATGAATAAATTAGTCGGCAAGCATACTTTCTTTCAAGTATCCATTTTCTTCCACTAACAGAGTGCCCTGCACATATTTTTCATTGTGCTGTGTAGCATCCAATCCGAGTAATTCTTCTTCAGAGCTAACACGTAAAGGCAGGATGAAATTGATGAATTTGAAGATGCCATAAGAAACGACAAAGCTGTATGCGACCACTATACCCAAGGCTTTTAATTGGGTGAAGAAAAATGTGGGGTTTCCGTAGAATAATCCATCCGCACCTGCACTGTTCACTGTTTTAGTAGCGAAAATGCCGGTGAGCAACATTCCGACGATACCCCCTATACCATGACATGGAAATACATCCAATGTGTCGTCGAGTTTAGATTTCGATTTATAATAGACAGCTATATTAGAAATGATGGCAGATATTACGCCGATGAAGATCGATTGAGGAATGGCAACAAATCCGGCGCCGGGTGTAATAGCTACCAATCCTACAACTGCACCGATACAGAATCCAAGTACAGAAGGTTTTTTGCCTCTTAGTACATCAAAGAACATCCATGATAATCCAGCAGCAGCTGCAGCGGTGTTGGTGGTAGCAAATGCAGAAACAGCCAAAGTATTCGCACCTAATGCAGAGCCGGCATTAAAGCCGAACCATCCGAACCATAATAGTCCCGTACCGATCAATACATAAGGAATATTAGCAGGTGGAATTTCTTTTTGATCTACATGCGCTTGTCTGCGCTTAAGAACCAGTGCTCCGGCCAATGCTGCGCAACCCGCTGAAATATGCACCACGGTTCCGCCGGCAAAATCCAGTGCACCCATTTTGAATAAGAATCCTTCAGGATGCCAGGTCCAATGTGCGATAGGAGCGTAAACCAATAAGCTGAATAAAGCTATAAATACAATATAGGAGGTGAACTTGATACGTTCTGCAACAGCTCCAACTACCAGACCCGGGGTAATGATGGCAAACATCAACTGGAACAATGCAAATAAAGTAATGGGAATACTTGGGGCCAGACTCCAAGGGGCACCTGAATTGATTCCTTTAAAGAATAAGTGTGTGGATGGGTTGCCGATAAAACCTCCAATTGATTCACCAAAACATAGACTGTAAACAACTGTTACCCATAATATGCTTACGACTCCGGTTGCTACCACGCTTTTGATCATAGTGGAGATCACATTTTTACGATGTACCATGCCCCCGTAAAAGAATGCAAGTCCAGGTGTCATTAAAAATACCAAGGCAGTAGCTACTAATATCCAGGTAATATCCGCAGCACTGTAAGCTCCTGCCGTATCTGTGTAATTCGGCAAGGATGGAATAAACAAAGCTGCCAATGCTACAGCTACTAAAGCTGCAAAAGGAGCGATCTTCTGAATGGTCATTTTTTTCATACTAGGGTTTTAAATTTAACATTACGATTATTTTAATTCGATAATCTGATATCCAAAATACTCATAATTATGCTTTGTTTTGAATAAAATATTAACATTTTAATAATTAATATTTGTTATTCATTTTGGAAATAAAGCCTTTTGAAACATAATTTTTATCCTTTTTAGGTATAAAAAAACCTTTCAATAGAGATTGAAAGGTTTTTAAAATAAAATATAGTAAAAATAATTATGTATTTATTAGATAGCTCTGATCTTTGGATTCTAATACTGAGCTACCCATTAGATACTGATCCACTCTTCTGGCACATTCTCTTCCTTCACTGATTGCCCATACAACCAAAGATTGTCCTCGTCTAATATCACCTGCTGCAAACACTTTGGGAATGCTGGTCTGGTAATATTGCTCATTCGCCCTAACATTTCCTCTTTCATCCAGTTCAACCCCCAGTTCATCGATTAGTCCAGTATGTTGTGGATGCACAAAACCCATCGCCAATAAAGCCAGTGTGCAGGGGATCTCTCTTTCTGTGCCCGGTATCTCTTCAAATCCGGCTGGCTTATGATCCGATGATGCTTTCCATTGTAGATCTGCTACTAAAATGGATTTTAATTGACCATTTTCATCACCCTTGAAAGCTTTTGTAACAACGGCCCATTGTCTGTTCGCTCCCTCTTCATGCGAAGAGGTTGTCTTTAATACCATTGGATAGGTTGGCCATGGCATAGTAGCTGTTCTTTTTTCCGGTGGTTTCGGCATTAACTCTAATTGGGTTACTGAGCTTGCACCTTGTCTGTTAGAAGTGCCTACGCAATCACTACCGGTATCTCCACCGCCGATCACGACTACATCCCGATTTGTGGCCAATAAAACTTCCCCATTGAACGCTTCGCCGGATACACGCTGATTTTGTTGCTTCAAAAAATCCATCGCAAAATGCACCCCTTTCAATGCGCGTCCGGGAATATTCAAATCTCTTGGTATGGTGGACCCTCCGGCTAAAACGATAGCCTGGTACTCTCTTAAGAGATCATTGATACTGATATGTACCCCTACATGTGCGTTGCATTTAAAAGTGATACCCTCTTGTTCCAATAATGCAACCCTTCTTTCCACCACCCATTTCTCCAATTTGAAATCTGGAATTCCATACCGTAATAGTCCGCCGGGTTGTGCATCTCTTTCAAAAACGGTAACCTGATGCCCTGCATAATTCAATTGAGCAGCCGCTGCTAATCCTGCAGGGCCGGAACCTACCACGGCTACTTTTTTTCCGGTTCTTAGATTTGGTTTTCTGGGTTGTACAAATCCTTTCTCAAAAGCGGTTTCAATGATGTGCTTTTCTATCTCTTCAATCGCTACCGGATTTTGGTTGATACCTAAAACACATGCGCTCTCGCAAGGGGCCGGACAAATACGTCCTGTGAACTCGGGAAAGTTATTGGTAGCACTGAGTAATTCATAAGCTTCATGCCAGTTTTGTCGATAGACTGCATCATTGAATTCAGGAATGATATTACCCAATGGACAGCCGCTATGACAAAATGGAACGCCGCAATTCATGCAACGTGCCGATTGTTGATTCAATTGATCCGGCGTCATTCTTTCTACAAACTCTTTATAATCACCAATCCTTTCTTGTGGCGATCTCCTGGAAGGGTTTATCCTTTCAAATTCTATAAAGCCTGTTGGTTTGCCCATAAATGATTGTTGTAAGATTAATGTCCTTGTGGTACCGTTAATTTCTTTTGTAATGCTTTTTTATAATCTGCCGGAAACACTTTTATGAAGTTTCTAAGTTGATTCTCAAAATCATTCAGAATAAATCCTGCTACCGTACTATTGGTGTATTGATGATGTTGTGTGATCATCTCTTTGAGATACATACTATCCTCAGTCTCCAACGGATCTAATCCTACCATTTCCATATTGCATTTATCTGTGAAAGATCCATCAACATCATAGATATAAGCGATGCCTCCACTCATGCCTGCTGCAAAATTTCTTCCTGTTGCGCCGAGTATGATGGCTTTACCTCCGGTCATGTATTCACAACCATGATCGCCTACGCCTTCTACCACTACTTCGGCTCCTGAATTTCGTACTGCAAATCGTTCTCCTGCTTTTCCTCTTATGAATGCTTTCCCGGATGTAGCGCCATACAACGCAACATTTCCAATGATGATATTTTCTTCCGGAACAAAAGCTGCAGTTTTTGCAGGGTATATGATCAGTTTTGCACCACTCAATCCTTTTCCAAAATAATCGTTTGCATCTCCTTCAAGTTCTAATGTGATACCCTTGGTATTGAATGCACCAAAGCTTTGTCCTGCTGTTCCTTGAAAACTAAAGTGAATCGTGTCATCCGGTAGTCCTGGTGCCCGATACTTTTTTGTGATCTCATTGGAAAGGATCGTGCCTACAGTTCGATCTGTATTCTTTATATCCAAACTTGCTTTCACTTTCTCTTTTTTCTCGATCGCTGATTCTGCTAATGCCAATAACTTCCAATCAAGTACACTGCTTAATCCATGATCCTGTTCTTCCTGCTGGTATAATCCTGTATACAATGATTCAGGCTCTTTGAATAACACTGCTGATAAGTCCAGTTTATCATATTTCCAATGTGTAATACCGTCTCGCATTTCCAACGCATCCGCTTGTCCCACCATTTCATTCACAGTCCTGTATCCTAAGTCTGCCATGATCTCTCGCAGTTCTTGTGTGATGAACTTGAAAAAATTCACTACGTGATCCGGATCTCCTGCAAAACGTTTTCTTAATGCTGTATCCTGAGTGGCAACACCCACCGGACATGTATTCAAATGACATTTGCGCATCATGATACATCCTTCTACAATCAATGCGGCAGTAGCAACACCCCATTCTTCCGCACCCAATAATGTAGCGATGGCGATATCTTTTCCTGTCTTCATTTGTCCATCTGCCTGAACCACAATTCGACTTCTCAATTTATTTTTCACCAATGTCTGATGTGTTTCCGCCAGTCCTAATTCCCAGGGCAGCCCTGCATGTTTGATAGAGCTAATAGGAGAGGCTCCTGTTCCGCCATCGTGTCCGGAGATCAATACCACATCTGCTTTTGCTTTTGCAACGCCTGCTGCTATCGTTCCTACACCTGCCTTTGAAACCAATTTCACATTGATGCGCGCTTTTCTGTTGGCGTTCTTCAAATCAAAGATCAATTGTGCGAGATCTTCTATCGAATAAATATCATGATGCGGTGGAGGAGAGATCAATCCTACACCTGGCGTTGCATGTCTTGTTTTTCCGATCCACTCGTCTACTTTATGACCGGGTAATTGTCCACCTTCGCCAGGCTTCGCACCCTGAGCCATCTTGATCTGCAATTCATCTGCTTCAGTCAAATACAAACTCGTTACACCAAATCTTGCTGATGCTACTTGTTTGATCGATGAGCGCATAGAATCTCCATTGGGTAAGGGTTGATATCGTATCTCATCTTCTCCTCCTTCTCCTGTATTGCTCTTGCCACCCAATCGGTTCATGGCAATGGCCAATGTAGTATGTGCTTCCCATGAAATAGAGCCAAATGACATGGCGCCGGTTGCAAATCTTCTGTAAATATTTTCTGCCGGTTCTACTTCATCGATAGATATTGATGGACGATTTTTTCTGAACTGAAATAAACTGCGTAACGTGCAGGCTTTCTCTGACTGATCATTGATCAGCTTTGAATATTTTTTGAAAGTATTGTAGTCGTTGCTTTTTGTTGCATGTTGCAACAAGTGTATCGTCTGCGGATTGAACAAATGAAATTCACCTTTTCTCTTCCACTGATAAATGCCACCTACCGGAAGTCGGTCTACAGGGATTTCTTTTTTCCCAAAAGCAAAGAAATGTTTTGCCAATGTTTCTTTTGCGATCTCATCCAGTCCCATACCTTCTATTCTGGATGTTGCACCGGTGAAATAAGTGTCTACCACTTTTTTATTCAAACCAATGATCTCAAAAATTTGTGCTCCTTGATAAGATTGTAAAGTGGAAATACCCATTTTAGAAAACACTTTTAACAATCCCTCATTGACTGCTTTGATATAATTTTTTTTGAGTTGATCTGCATCCAATGTGGTTTGTAGTTTGTCACTCAATTTCATATCCCTAATGGATGACAATGCGAGGTATGGATTGATAGCTGTTGCGCCAAATGCGATCAGACATGCGAAATGATGAACTTCCCATACATCACCGGCTTCTACTATGATGCCTACTTGTCCGCGATATCCTTTGCGTATCAAGTGATGATGTACAGCTGCGGTTGCCAATAGCGAAGGGATTTGCGCATGATCAGAATCGATTGCTCTGTCGGTGAGGATCAGTACTTCGAAACCATCTTCAACAGCATCTGCGGCATAGCGACAAATTCTGTCGAGACCTGCCTTTAAAGATCCTGGCTTACCATCTGCACGAAAATAAGTTTGCAATGTTTTAGCCTGGAAAATACCGGTATCAATGCTTCTTATCTTTTCTAATTCATAGTTGTTTAGTACAGGATGTTTCAATGCCACACTGTGACAAGCCAGTGGATCTTCCACCAACAGATTTCCATTGCTTCCTGCAAATGTGGCCAATGACATTACCATTCTTTCGCGGATCGGATCAATGGGTGGATTGGTAACCTGTGCGAATAATTGTTTGAAATAACTGCTCAGGTGTTGTGGCTGCTCACTCAATACGGCCAGTGGTGTATCAGTGCCCATGGAGCCGATCGGTTCTTTGCCATCAATGGCCATCGGTGCAATGATCGTATCAAGATCTTCCGTAGAATAGCCGAATGCTTTCTGGTATTTAAAAACCTGATCATGTTCCAAATGTGTGAACATGACTCTTGGTTCTGGTAATTCTTCCAGTCTGATCTTGTATTTGTTCAACCATTCACCGTAGGGTTTCTGAGAGCAGATGGTTTGTTTGAGTTCTTCATCACTGATGATGCGTCCTTGTTCCATGTCTACCACAAACATTTTCCCCGGCTGTAGTCTTCCTTTTTCTTTGATCAGTGATGGATCGATAGGAAGTGTTCCGGTTTCAGAAGCCATGATCACACGATCGTCAGTAGTTACGCAATAGCGTGATGGACGTAATCCATTTCTATCCAATGTAGCGCCAATGATCTTGCCATCAGTGAATGAAATAGAAGCTGGACCATCCCATGGTTCCATCATGCAGGCATGGTATTCATAAAACGCTTTTTTTACAGGGTCCATGTGGTCATTGCCATCCCACGCTTCCGGAATCAACATCATCATTACATGTGGTAATGATCTGCCGGTGAGTGTCAATAGTTCGATCATATTATCCAGGCAAGCAGAGTCTGATTGTCCCTGTGTTACGATCGGTAGCAACATGTCCATTTCTTCTCTGGTGAAATAAGGAGAAGTAAATCCTTTTTCACTGGTCCTTAACCAATTCAAGTTACCTTGTAAAGTATTGATCTCTCCGTTGTGTGCAATGTATCGGAAAGGTTGCGCCAATTTCCAGGAAGGAAATGTATTGGTTGCAAATCTGGAGTGTACCAATCCGAATGCTGATACGACTCTTTTATCATTCAGATCCGGGAAGTATCCGCGTACTTGTGTGCTGGTTAGTTGTCCTTTATAAACAATGGTCTTGTGAGAAAGAGAGGCAAGGTAAAATCCGATCTCATCTTTTTTCACTGTATTGTTGATGGTATGTGTAGCATAATTGCGCAGTACAAAAAGTTTTCTTTCAAAATCATCGGGGTTGGAGACGGCGTCAGGACAAGCAATAAATACTTGCTCCATGAAGGGTTCAACGGATAAAGCAGTTTTGCCAATATCGGTTGTATTGACCGGTACTTTTCGATAACAAAGAATCTCAAGTCCTAATTTTTCTGCAGAGCGATTGAATATGTCGCGGCATTCTTCACGCAGTCTTAATTCTTTTGGAAAAAAAATAAATCCAACACCGTACTTACCATAAGCCGGGAGGTGTACGCCTTGACGAATGCATTCATCAAAAAAGAATTCATGAGGGATCTGGATCATGATGCCGGCGCCATCACCCGTATTGCTTTCGCAACCACAAGCGCCGCGATGTTCCATGTTTTCCAGTACGGTCAAAGCATCCGCAATGTGCTGGTGTGATTTACTGCCTTTGATATTTGCTACGAAACCAATGCCGCAGGCATCATGTTCGAAGCTAGGGTCATACAAACCCGTGCTGTTGTTTGAAACAAGCATGTGCAACCGAATTAAAGTTCAGGAAATAGAATGGCAGGCAATCAGAACTAAATTAACCAATAAAATTGGAGAAGAGAAAATAGTTGTTCAATAAATATGAACATTGTTTAAAAAATGTTCAATTAAAGCGCATTTTATTATGATTCTATTTAAAACAAACGTTAGTTTTTTGAATAATCAATTATCGAATTTCTCTTTGTATACAAAGAATGAATCCGCAAAGGAGAGGGTTGGCAAGTCGGTTTCTTTTTTGAACATCCCATACACAGTACTGCCGGTGCCTGTCATCGATGCATATACTGCGCCATGTTCATACAATTGTTTTTTGATCGTACGGATCGTTGGATAAGCTGTCATCACAGCATCTTCAAAATCATTCAATAACTGATCGCGCCATGTTGAAGGATCTTGCATTACGATCTGCTCGCAACTGATATTGGGTACTGTTGGTTGTAATTGCGCAAATGCCCATCCGGTGGGTACATGAATTCCCGGATTCACCAATACGAATTGATAGGAACTAAGATTCAATGATAACGGTTGCATGATCTCTCCTCGTCCTGTGGCAAAGCAGGGTTGATTCAAAATAAAGAATGGACAATCACTTCCCAGTTGCAATGCATATTGGATCAGTTGATCTTGTGTCAATCCCAATTGAAAATGCTGATCCAGTAATCGTAAAGTAAAGGCGCCATCTGCACTGCCGCCGCCTAATCCTGCACCCATGGGGATGGTTTTATGCAAATGCATTTGAATGGCAGGTAAGGAAGGAAAATCTTGTTGTAGTAAAGTGTAGGCTTTGACACAAAGGTTTTGATGGATCTCTCCTTGAACTGGTAGTCCAGTCATATTGAAATCAACAGGAGTATCATTTGTGCCGCGTACGATCTCTAAAGCGTCTCTCAATCCATGTATCGGATAAAATACTGTTTCAATATCATGATACCCATCTTCCCGCTTACGAATCACCCGAAGGCCCAGATTGATTTTAGCGTTAGGGAAAAGGACCATAGGGGAGGTGTGAATTGTGAATTGTCAATGGTGAATAGTGAGTAGTCAGTAGTGTTTTCAGGTTGATTAGTAAAACTACTTGCAGCTTGCCGCTTGTAGCTTGCAGCTATCAGCTCACTTCCGCTTATTCATCTCATCTCTAATTGCAATCGCTCGGATGTAGTCTTCGTGTTCCAATACATCATTGAGTAAGGTTTGCAATTCTTCGAGACTCATATTGCTGAGGTCTTCGCGGCCGCTGCCACTTTCTTCAACACCTACCGCTTCTGCTTTTTGTTTTTTGCCGGATCCGCCATCTTCCATCAAGATACCTGCGTTCTCGAGAATATGTTCATAGGTATAGATCGGACAACCAAAACGAACGGCCAATGCCAATGCATCGCTGGTTCTACTATCTATTTCAACCGTATCATGTTCAGTGAAGCAGACTAGTTTTGAGTAGAAAATACCTTCCTGCAGATCACTGATGATGATCTCCTGTAATTCCACATTGAATGCGTTCATGAAGTTTTTCATGAGATCATGTGTCAGGGGACGGCTGGGTTGCATATTTTCCAATGCCACAGCGATCGCCTGTGCTTCAAAACCACCGATCACGATCGGTAATCTTCTCATTCCATTGGTTTCACCTAATACCACTGCATAAGAATGCGTTTGGGTAATACTGTGTGAAAGCGCCACAATTTCCAATTCTATCTTTTTCATAGACCCCACGAAAATAAACCAAATTAGGATAAGATGGATGGTCTGTTGGCCAAACCATCATTCATGTCATCAGTTCCATTGTCCGGATCTGATCTTTTTATCGAAAAGAAATGTTCCAAATGGGAAAAAAGCCGCTAGAAAAGCCCAAACCAACATTTGAAAAGGCCATTGTTTCTCTTCTTTTACCACATAAGCCAGCCAGCAATAGGCGATGAACAATAAGCCATGAGCCCAACCCGTATATTTTACAGCTTCGGGAATTCCAGCAAAGTATTTCAATGGCATGGCAATCGCGAGTAAGACCAATAATGAAACACCTTCGGCAATGCCAACTTTACGGAACAGTGGTAATGAACTTTTCATACTGCAAAGAAACAGGGAAGGATTGAGTAATTTGCAGAAAATAACATTGAATTATGCCTTTAGTTGAATTAGCTGCTATCACTCCCAAAGAAATAGTTCCGGGTTATGCAGCCCGTTTCATTCATACAGAAAACATGACCTTCTCTTATCTTGATGTGAAAGCGGGAGCTGCATTGAAGGAGCATTCACATCCACATGAGCAGGTAGCACATGTATTGGAAGGTGAGTTTGAATTGACATTAGATGGAGAACCGATCCGGTTTAAACCCGGACAAGTGATCGTTATCCCTTCAAATGTTCGGCACTCCGGATTGGCGATCACTGATTGTAAATTATTGGATGTTTTTTATCCTGTTCGTGAAGATTATCGTGCACTTTAAAATGAAACTATGAATCTGGATCTTACCAATAAGACCGCACTTGTATGTGGTGCTTCCCAAGGACTCGGTGCTGCTGTAGCACATGAACTGGCGATGCTCGGAGCGAATGTATGGTTACTGGCACGCAATGAAGAGAATTTGAAAGCAGTGAAACAGTCTTTAGATATTTCTCTCGGACAACAACATGGTTATTTTGTAGCAGACTCAGGTGATCCTGAACACATCAAACAATTGATCACAGATTTTCTATCCAAAGGAAAAAGCATTGATATCCTCGTGAACAATACGGGTGGTCCTGCAGCAGGTCCTTTACTGAATACATCTTTGGAAGACATGCAAAAAGGAGTGACGGCTCATTTATTGACGGCACATACTTTAGCGCAATTGGTAGTGCCGGGTATGAAAGCAAATAAATTCGGGCGCATCATCAATATCCTTTCTACTGCCGTGAAGCAACCCATCAATGGATTGGGTATTTCGAATACTGTTCGTGCAGGTGTAGCGAATTGGGCAAAGACATTGGCGAATGAGATCGGACAATATGGGATCACTGTCAACAATGTATTACCGGGTTATACCAAAACAGACCGACTCGATTATTTATTCGGAAAACAAGCATCGGATGCAGGTACCACTGTGGATGCGATTGTCGAAAAAACCATCTCCATGATTCCTGCTGGAAGATTGGGAGAGCAGGAAGAATTTGCAGCTGCGGTTGCCTTCTTATGCTCACCTGCAGCGGGGTACATCAATGGAATCAATTTGCCGGTGGATGGTGGGAGAGTGGGGAGTTTGTGATGAATATGATCGGGCGAAAATGATAAGCATAAATAAAAAAGGATCGGCATTCACCGATCCTTTTTCTATGCATGAATTGAAAATTATTTCGCTTTCAATTTCTTGATCTCTTCTGTCAACTTCGGCACTACTTCAAAAGCGTCACCTACAATTCCATAATCCGCTGCTTTGAAGAAAGGAGCTTCCGGATCTTTGTTGATCACTACGATCACTTTACTGCGGTTCACACCGGCAAGGTGTTGAATGGCACCGGAGATACCGATGGCGATGTACAAATTCGGTGCTACCTGAACACCTGTTTGTCCAACGTGCTCATGGTGTGGTCTCCAGTGTGCATCACCTACGGGTCTACTACAAGCAGTAGCAGCACCCAGTTCTTTGGCGAGGTCTAACAGAATACCCCAGTTCTCAGGGCCTTTCAATCCACGTCCACCACTCACAACGATCTCAGCTTCTGTCAATGGCACTTCACCACTTACTTTATTTACGGCTGTTACTTTCACTTTTGGAGCATCAACAGCGATTGATAATTGATTCACTTCCGCAGTTCCTTCACCGGCGATGGTGGTATAACTGTTTGGATTCAAAGAGATCACTTTTACAGAAGAAGAGATGCTCACATTGGCAAATGCTTTTCCGGAGAACACAGTTTTGCGAACAACGAATCCATTGCTGGTATCCGGTAATGCGCAAGCACCTGCAACTAAACCGGCTTTCAGACGAACAGCTACACGAGCCGCTACTGCTTTACCTGTTTGGTTGTGCGAGAATACCACTACGGTTGCACCTGATTGTGTGGCTGCTTCAGCAATTACTTTGGCATACACTTGCGCATCCAGTTGATTTAATGAAGCGTTGTTCACCTGGTGCACTTTTTTCACACCATATTTTCCTAATGAAGCAAGGTCATCGCTTACGCTACCCAATACCAATGCTTCAGCAGTCGTACCCAATTGCTCCGCAACTTTTACACCATAGGTCAATGCTTCGTAAGAAGCTTTCTTGATATGGCCTTCTGATTGATCTACAAATATTAAAACAGACATGGTCTTTTGTTTGATGGTTTGAAAAAAGATAGATTAGATGGCTTTGGCTTCTTCGTGCAACAGTTTCACCAGCTCAGCCACGTTATCCGGACTTACCAGTTTTACGCCGGCTTTTGCAGGAGGCATTTCAAAACTTACGATAGAAGTCAATACATCAGCAGCCACAGGCTCCACCACTTTCAATGGTTTGGTACGTGCGGCCATGATACCTCTCATGTTAGGAATGCGCTGCTCAGCCACACCTTTCTGACAGCTTACCACAGCAGGCAATGCTACTTCAGCAGTTTCTTCTCCACCTTCAATTTCACGGGTAACGGTAGCGGTGCTTCCGGCTAATTCAAATTTGGTAGCCAAAGAAATATAAGGTGCATCGATCATTTCAGCGATCATACCACCGATCGAAGAACCATTGTAATCGATGGTTTCTTTTCCGGTGAAAACCAGATCATATCCCTCTTTTGCAATAGCTGCAATTTGAGCTGCGATATAAGAACTATCACTGTTGTCAGTATTGATACGAATGGCTTCATCACCACCCAATGCCAATGCCTTACGGATGATTGGTTCAGCATCTGCTCCACCCACTGTTACCAGATGAACGATGGTAGCAGGATCTTTTTCCTTCAATTCAATGGCACGCACCAAAGAATACCACTCATCATACGGATTGATGATCCACTGTACACCATTCTCATCGAATTTGGTATTGCCATCCGTAAAGGCAATTTTCGAAGTAGTGTCCGGTGTCTTGCTAACACAAACTAAAATTTTCATAAGTCTATATTGTTTTGCTGAAATTCGTTTAGATAGTTGTTTATGCAACTAATTACAAATATAAGGCAGTTTTGTTTCCGGCAAAGGTTCGGATATTTTTTTTAACAGGAGAAATTTGTTGGGGGGCTATAGCTAATTGCCTATAGTTCATAGCACATCGTTGACAATTAACTTTTCTTACTATATGCTATGAACTATGAGCTATTGGCTGCCTTATCTTCGCCCTATGGACCGCATTGCACGAATATTGGCTTTTTTGGAGCAGAATCCGAAGGATAGCTTTTTGCGCCATGCTTTGGCATTAGAGTATATCAAACTGGAACAGTTGCAAGAAGCTAAAGCACTTTTTTTAGCAGTATTGACAGATGATCCGGGATATGTTGGATCCTATTATCATCTAGCGAAATTGTTGGAAACCCTGGAAGAAAGAGAAGCCGCTATTCAATGGTATGAAAAGGGCATGGAGGCTGCGAAGAATGCCGGCGATAACCATGCACTGAATGAACTCAGAGCAGCCTATGAGGATTTGATTTTTTGATCTTTGATCTTTGATTTCTTGATTTGGAAAATAAAATCAAGAAATCAAAGATCAAAAAATCAAAGATCAACTTCCTCTCGATCCACCCGTTTTGATCGGTTTCTTGGTTACACCTACCGCTTTAGCACCCGGTTTGGCGATGAATTTGGAAGCTTGTGCTGCATTTTTTGGTCCGCTAGCACCGGCTTTGCCGCCTTTTTTGTTATTCACAGGTAATCCCATATTATTTGGTTTTATCCAAATATACTGAAATCGTTCATGAGTTCGATTCTTTGATTTCTTGATCTATGAGTTATTTGTTACCTGCTTGAATCGGTTCTCCTGCTACTTTGTTGAATGCTGCATCATGCACAATGATACGAGAAGGTAAAATAGGGCTGAAAGATATTTGGATCCAACCATTGTATGTTTTACCCTCTTTAATAAGTTGAACCGGCAAATACTTGTTGTATTGGTCTTTCCAGGTTCCTTGCCAGTAAGCATTTGCAAGATCGATCGTAAGTACACGTGTGACCACCACTGCATGTTGCGACGCATCCCATTGGAAAGCACCTTCATTTTCTTTTCTGATCCACACACCCGGCTCTTTACGAGCTGGAGTGCCATCTTGTTGAACCAATAACTTGTGCTGCTGACCACTCACGACCCTGAATTCAAGTAAATCGTCTTGTCCGGCAGCTGTTTCTCTTAATTCTTTTGTTACCAGAAAATCAACGGTACCATCTTTATCCAAATCAATGTTTACAGACTGATCTGTAGTTACCGTTGCATTATTCAGCTGAACATATTCAATGGATACGGGTGTCGGATTTTCTTTCTTACTGCATGCGGCGAAAAACAGACCGATACATGCTACTGCATAAATGTACTTGCTCATAGTTCTTATTTTATTTCTTGAGCAAATCAACTTGCAGATCGTTGCAGCGAAAATGTAATGTTTGTTAAATGGTCAATATGATATTCTGAGCGGTAAGACACATGAAACCCTTGCTGTCAGAAGATTACAGCGCATCACATAAATATGTGATGTAATCTTTGATTGGGTGATCTATGATTTTTTGATTTTTATATATACGTACAACAAAAAATCATAGATCACCCAATCAAAGATAAAAATGCGTATTTTGACAAAACCAAAAACAACGATATGTCTGCTACGATTGCTTATGATTATGCCAAATACAAAACTCCTGTTGGTACACAACTGAATTGTAAAGGATGGATCCAGGAAGCGGCTTTACGTATGTTACTCAACAACCTTGATCCTGCGGTTGCTGAAAGACCCGAGGATCTGATCGTATACGGTGGAAGAGGAAAAGCTGCGCGAAATATTGAAGCATTGGATAAGATCATTGCCTCACTCAAAAAGTTGGAGCATGATGAAACGCTTTTGATACAAAGTGGTAAACCTGTGGGTATTCTGAAAACACATCCTGATGCACCACGTGTATTATTATCCAATTCTCAACTGGTTCCCAATTGGGCCAACTGGAAGCATTTTACTGAGTTGGAACAAAAGGGATTGATGATGTATGGACAGATGACCGCAGGTTCCTGGATCTATATTGGCTCGCAGGGAATAGTCCAAGGTACGTATGAAACTTTCGCAGCGGTTGCTGATAAACATTTTGGTGGTTCTTTAAAGGGTACTTTGAGTGTTACAGCGGGGTTGGGTGGAATGGGCGGCGCTCAGCCTTTGGCAATCACCATGTGTGATGGTGTTGCACTTTGCGCCGAAGTAGAAGAGTGGCGAATCGATAAGCGTATTGAAACAAGATATCTGGATGTGAAATTTCATGATATTGACGAGGCCATTGATCGTGCAGTGATGGCTCGTGAGAAAGGAGAGCGACTAAGTATTGGAGTGTTATGCAATGCCATCGCCTTGTTGGAACGTTTGATCGAGCGAAAAATAAAAGTAGATGTATTAACCGATCAAACTTCTGCACATGATCCACTGATTGGATATGTTCCCCATACACTGAATAATGAAGCTGCCAATGTATTACGTGAGAAAGACCCCGAAGCCTATATCGCATTGGCTTATGACAGCATGAAGCTACATGTTGAATTGATGTTGCAGCTACAGCAATCTGGTGCCATCACCTTTGATTATGGCAATAACTTACGCGCACGTGCCGCCGAACATGGGTTGAACAATGCATTTGACTTTCCCGGTTTTGTTCCCGCTTATATTCGTCCGTTATTCTGCGAAGGGAAAGGTCCTTTTCGTTGGGCAGCACTTAGTGGCGATCCTGCTGATATTGCTGTTACTGATGAATTGATCATGAACTTGTTTCCTGAAAATAAATCCATGCTACGATGGATGAAAATGGCAAAAGAAAGAATCGCCTTTCAAGGATTGCCTGCAAGAATTTGTTGGTTGGGACAAGGTGAAAGAGAGAAGGCCGGGTTGGCGTTTAATGAATTGGTTAGAACCGGAAAAGTAAAAGCGCCAATTGTGATCGGTCGTGATCATTTAGATACAGGATCTGTTGCATCCCCTAACCGTGAAACCGAAGCCATGTTGGATGGTAGTGATGCAGTAGCAGACTGGCCGATCTTAAATGCATTGGTGAATACAGCCGGTGGTGCCAGTTGGGTGAGTCTGCATCATGGCGGTGGAGTAGGGATGGGATATAGCATTCATGCTGGTATGGTGATCGTAGCAGATGGTACGGATGCAGCGGCACAGCGACTTGCAAGAGTATTGCGTAACGATCCGGGGATGGGAGTGATCAGACATGCAGATGCGGGATATGAGATTGCGAAAGAAACACTGAATAAACATCACTTAGGGTTGTAGTTGAGTGTTGCTTCACTGCGATCAATCAAGGCGTTTCATTAACATATCATCTATCTTTTTAAAAAGATGATAAGGTTTATACGTGCGCCATTCGGGAAGATCGACCAGCTCAATATAATAATTCAACTTTTTCTTTTTGAAATCATATTGTGCTGCGTCACTCATGTTCAATGCAACAGCCCAGCCATTTTCATCACTCAATTCTTCATACCATTCTTGGTAGTATTCTTTATCGCTACTATGAAAGTTCAGGACATTTTCTGCGATGAGGATGTATTTTACGATGCCTTGTTTGTATAAAAGATCCATCACTTCACGTTTCAGTTCCATGATGTCATTTTCAATGGCGTCATTCCATTCACCGATCAGCTCTATGATGGCAAAATTCAATTCATAATCCGCATAAATGATTTTCAGATACAGTGTCTTGCTTCCAAAATCATCCCACTGCGGATGGATATAATAATTGTAAACTGTTTGAGAAAATTCAAACTCACTATACGTGCGTCCGAAAAAAGGAGAACGACTGTCTTCCTCCGAAACATAAATATGACGCCAGTTATAGAATGGTTCGATGTTGTGCATGGAGAGAAAATACGAAATGTGAAATAAGGAATAAGAAATAAGAAAGGAAGCATGAATTTACTTTCTCATTTCTTATTTCTCTGTTCTTTATTCCTCTGTTTTATTGCCCTGCTGCTTCTACAGCTTTCTTCACGCTTCCGTGTTTCAGTAAAAGGTCTTTCGCTACTTCGTATTCAGTGATCTTAAGTTTATCCATCACCATTTTTACGCCTCTGTCAACCAGCTTCACATTACTGAGTTGCATATTGACCATTTTATTGTCTTCTACTCGACCCAATTGGATCATTACAGAAGTTGAGATCATATTCAACACCAGCTTTTGTGCGGTTCCGCTTTTCATACGTGTACTACCTGTTACGAATTCAGGCCCCACAACCACTTCTACCGGGAAATCCGCTTCTCTGGAAACAGGGGTATTGGGATTACAACTGATACTTCCCGTAATGATGCCTCTTTTGCGGCATTCTTTTAATGCACTGATCACATAAGGAGTGGTACCACTTGCTGCTAATCCAACCACGACATCTTTATCACTGATAAAATGTTTTTGAAGATCTGCCCATCCTTGTTCAGTGCTGTCTTCAGCAAATTCAACAGCCTGTGTGATAGCTTTATCGCCGCCGGCAATGAGTCCGATCACGAGTCCATAAGGAACACCAAAACTCGGAGGACATTCACTGGCATCTACAATACCCAGTCTTCCACTGGTTCCGGCGCCGATATAAAATAAACGACCGCCTGCCAGCATTTTATCAGAAATTGCGGCCACTAATTTTTCGATCTGAGGAATGGCTTTTTCCACCGCATGTGGTACCATTTTATCTTCATTGTTGATATTGGTCAACAATTCCTGAATTGACATCTTTTCTAAATGTCTGTATGTGGAAGTCTGTTC
The DNA here is from genome assembly GCF_040362915.1 of Sediminibacterium sp. KACHI17. Taxonomy (NCBI): domain Bacteria; kingdom Pseudomonadati; phylum Bacteroidota; class Chitinophagia; order Chitinophagales; family Chitinophagaceae; genus Sediminibacterium; species Sediminibacterium longum. Next base: position 413,904 of record NZ_AP029612.1, read on the forward strand.
TGTAACTTTAATAAATTCAGCCATAGTTCTTTTTTAGCGATGATATTCAATAAGGCCCTGCATCGGGGCTTTCAGTACCCTTCCCAGTTCCAGTTCGTATGTGTTACAAAGGTCTTTTAATACATCTTTGAAACCAAATGCAATACTTCCAACAAAATGGATCGGATGCGTCCAGCTTTCTCTGTATTTGTATAAGTGAGTGAAGAAAAAGTCATTCAACCCGTCTTCAATGATGTTTTCAATCATATAATGACCACGATTCTCAGCCAGAAATATGGCAAAAGAGGCCAGGTACCTGTTTGCGAGGGGCTTTTTATAAACGTTTTCTAGGATCTCCATGGGTGTTACCATGAATCGTTTTTCAAATCGTGCTTTGAGTTCTTCGTCATAGGTGTTGTACAAATAGTATTGCACAACTTTTTTTCCCAGATAAGCACCACTGCCTTCGTCACCTAAAATATAGCCCAGACCCGGACTATTCTTCACCATTTTTCTACCATTATAGAAGCAGGAATTGGCGCCGGTTCCCAAAATACAGGCAATACCTTTTGTTTTACCGCACAGTGCTCTTGCAGCTGCGAGTAGATCATTTTGTACTTCTGTTTTGGCTTTCGGGAATAGTTTTTTAAAGACAGATTTAACGATCTTGATATTGTTCGGATTGCCCAATCCGGTTCCATAGAAATAGATCTCCTGAACCGTTATTTTCTTCAGTTTGGGAAGTAATTCCTTTTCTAAAAGGGCCACGATCTGAGGTCCGGACAGAAAATAAGGGCTGATCCCTTGTGTATAGATGGTTTTCTTTTTCTTTCCGTTCTCCAATACACACCATTCACACTTGGTGGCACCACTATCGGCGATTAATCTTACAGGCATAATCAAATTTTGAAGACGGATAATGTCAACAAGCCACGAAGTACGAAAATTTTAATGAAAATGCCACCTGTTTTGTTGAATGTTTCAATACTAATAACTGTTAGCCGTTTATCATGAACAACATCTTTAGTTAGGCTTGAATTTCAGATATTTGCCGTATGGGAAATAATAAAGTAAAGGTTTGGTTGCCACTGATGTTCTCCGTAGTGATGGTTTTGGGTATGGTCATTGGTTATCAGTTGAGGGATAAAACTCAGGGAAGTCGTTTTTTAACGATCAATAAAAGAAGTGCTTTACAAGAGTTGGTGGAACTGATCAGGAATAAATATGTAGATCCTGTAAAAGTGGATAGCATAACACAGATCACTGCTGATGAATTGCTTTCCCGTCTCGATCCCCATTCCGTATACATTCCCGCCAAAGACCTGATGGAAGTGAATGAAGAATTGATGGGTAATTTTCAAGGGATTGGTGTTGAGTTTCAGTTATTGAATGATACGGTACATGTCATGAATGTAATGAAGGGTGGTCCTTCTGAGAAAGCTGGCATTATGGTGGGGGATCGATTGATCAAAGTAGACGACAGTATCGTGATCGCAGGAAAAAAAATAAAACCGGATGATGTACGTGCGATATTACGTGGACCTGCAGCATCAAAAGTGATGGTGAGCTTGTTGAGAGGTAAAGAAGAAAAAAAAGTAACCATACAAAGAGGCGTGATACCGGTACCAACAGTGGATGTTTCTTACATGATCACACCAGAAACTGGTTTTATCCGTATCAATCGTTTTGGAGAACCTACTTATGAAGAGTTCATGCAACAGCTGGAAAAGTTACAGGCACAAGGCATGAAGGAATTGGTATTGGATCTGCGTGGTAATGGAGGTGGATTGCTGAAAGAAGCGACTGATATTGCCGATGAGTTTTTAGATGGAGATAAACTCATTGTGTACACAGAAGGTGAACACATGCCGAAAATGGAATATCGTTGTAAAAGAGATGGACTATTCGAAAAAGGGAAATTGGTGGTATTGGTCGATGAAACTTCTGCTTCAGCGAGTGAAGTATTAAGTGGGGCTTTACAAGACTGGGACAGAGCTACGATCATTGGCAGACGTTCTTTTGGTAAAGGATTGGTGCAGCAACAATTCCAGTTGTCTGATGGCAGTGCCGTACGATTGACCATCGCCAGGTACTTCACACCATTGGGTAGAAGTATTCAAAAAGCTTATGATAAGGGCAAGACAAAATATGAAGAAGAATTGGTGAACCGTTGGCACAATGGGGAACTGGTAAAGGCAGATACCGTGAAACCATCCGGTAAATCGTATAAAACACCGGGAGGTAAGATGGTGTATGGCGGTGGAGGGATAACGCCGGATGTGTTTGTTGCTTATGATACCTCAAAGCTTGATACAGCCTTGACAGCCATGTATTACAAGAGTACCATGAACAATTTTGTCTATCGTTTATACTTACAGGATACCCAAAAGTTCAAATCATATAAAACACCGGATGATCTCTACAAACAATTCAATCCGGGTGAAAATGAATGGCAACAACTGGTGGCGTTTGCAGCTAAAGATAGTATCCGACTGAATGGTGCATCTGCCAAAGACAAATCATTGCTCTTGAAAACCATACAACTGATGATGGCACGTCAGATCTGGAGAACACAAGGGTATTATGAAGTGCAGAATAAGACTGATCAGGCTATTATTAAAGCTTTGGAAGTATTAAAATAGTCCTCAATTTTTTATCGATGAGAATGAAAATCCAATTATCCCTGGTTGCATTATTATTGGTGACAACGGTAATGGCGCAACCTAAGAATACTTCGCATGCATCACAAACATGGCTGGCCTACTTTAATCAGACGCGATTAAGCAATAAATGGGGTTTGTGGGGCGATTTTCAAATCCGAACCCGTGAAGATGTGGTCGGTAATTTTTCAACAGGTATTGCGAGGGTTGGACTGACCTATTTTGTGGATGACAATGTACGGTTGACCTTGGGTTATGCTTTTGTGAACAATTTTCCTGCGAATGACAATATCAAGGTATCGCAACCGGAGCATCGTCCTTGGCAACAAATACAGTGGTTTACAAGGAATAAGCGTACAAGATTAATGCAGTATATCCGTTTGGAAGAGAGATACCGCAGAAGATACTTGAGTAATACGGAACTTGCAGATACTTATTCTTTCAATTTCAGGATGCGTTATAACTTCTTCTATCAAATCCCGTTACATGCGCAAGGGTTGGTTCCCAAGAAGTTATCAGCTATTGTGAATGATGAATTACATATCAATTTTGGGAAGCAGATCGTGAACAACTATTTTGATCAGAATCGATTGTTCTTAGGGTTGAATTATTCATTTGATAATAACAATAACCTACAGTTCGGCTATCTGAATACATTTATACAGCTTGCTGCTGGTAATCAGTACCGTAATATCAATGCTCTCCGCGTAGCGTATATGCACAATATAGACATCCGATAAAGGTCGTTTATACGTATTTATTGTACTTTAGTAGTATTGAAATTGCTAAAGTCCAATATATTAATGAAGCGCGTTTCGTCTCATTTTTCTACTCAGGGATGTGCAGTTTTATATAAACTGGTCTGCTTTTTTGTTGCTATTGCTTTTTTGCAAGTTCAGAAGGTATGGTCGCAATGTGGTACCGGTACTTCAACAATTTACACGGTAAATTTTTCTGCAGCAAAAGACACTTCTTGGACGTTAAATGCATCAAGATCGGGAACAGCTTGTGTGGGAACCAGTGGAGCAGACGATAGATGTATACGATTCAATGTTACGCTCAATGCAGGTTCTGACTTATTAAATTTTAGCGCAGATCAATTAACGGGTGCAAGTTTTTATTCCATCAATTGTGGTCCACTGATTCCTATAGGCACACCAGCGTGTATTACAGGATTAACATCAGTTTGTATATCATTTTGTAAACCGGGAAATAATAGTGTCAATTACACAATATCAGCTTCTAGTATCATTAAGGGATCTGCTGATTTGGTTTTACGACAAAATTGTTCAGGCACCATGAGTGTGTCTGGTGTATCTGCATCATCTGTTAGCTGGAGGTCTGTTTTCCCTGGAGCATCTGGAGCTTACAATAGCTATTTAAATGCAACATCCGGCGTTACATCTGTTACAGTAACGCCATTAACCGGCGCCCCTCAATACATAGATTATGAAGTGAGTGGTACAGGTGCCTGTCCGGGCCTACGCAGTGATACGATTCGTGTGTATACAGTTCCTCCTATGTTGGTGTCAGTTACACCGGTTAATCCCGCTATTTGTAACGGAGCAAGTGTAACATTGACGGGTTCAGTTAGCGGGGGTAATCCTCCTTATACCTATTCATGGAATACAGGTTCTGCTGCATCATCCATTACAGTCTCAACTCCTGCATCTTATACTTTGTCTGTTTCAGATAATACACTAGGCTGTCCTGCAGTGCAACAAGTGGCCAATGTAGTTGCGGCTCCTACACCGGCAGCTCCTACAGCATTGGGTGTTACGATTTGTAGTGGTACATCTGCAACTTTAACAGCAACGGCACCGGGCGGCACCTATCAATGGTATGATGCGGCTACAGGTGGTAATCTTTTAGCAACCGGTACTTCTTATAATACACCAATACTTACGACCAATAGAACTTATTATGTTCAAACAACGGTGAATGGTTGTACGAGTGCTAGAACAGCGGTAACGGTGACTGTAAACAGTATACCTGCTGCACCAACTGCATCAAGTGTGAGTATTTGTGCTGGAAGTACAGCATCGCTGACAGCAACTGGATCATCTGGCAGTTATCAGTGGTATAATACACCCTCATCGGGTACATTACTTTCTTCATCTTCGAATTTCGTTACACCAGCATTAAACACTAATACAACCTATTATGTACAGGCAATGAATGGAACATGTGCTGGTCCAAGAACAGCTGTAAATGTCACGGTAAACAGCATACCGTCTAATCCTACTATTGCAGGGGCATCTATATGCAGTGGTAATGGTACTACACTCACAGCAACAGCACCAGGTGGAACATATGAATGGTGGACAGCCTCTTCGGGAGGAACAAGTCTAGGCACCGGTATAGCCTTTAATACAGGAGTATTAACAAATACCACAATTTACTATGTTGAAACAACTGTAAATGGTTGTAAAAGTGCCGGTAGGACTGCAGTAACAGTGACAGTAAATCCTACACCTGCTGCGCCAGTTGTAAATAGTGCCGCTATTTGTGGAGGAACTACTGCTTCATTATCTGTGAGTTCAACAGGTGATACTTATAGGTGGTATAGTGCAGCGAGTGGAGGAGATCTTTTAGCAACTGGGTCTTCTTATAATACGCCCACACTGAATACAACTACTAGCTATTTTATTTCTGCTACCTCTGCAGCTGGATGTACAAGTCCAAGAACTACTGCTACTGTAAATGTCACTGCAATCCAAAACCCAGCATTTATTTATTCTGCAGGTACATACTGTACATCAGGCGGAATTAATCCAACGCCCACGATTCCCGGAGGTAACGTAGGTACTTTTACATCTTCACCAGCTGGTCTTTCTTTTATTGATGCTACAACTGGTCAAATTAACGTAGCAGGAAGTGCTGTTGGGCTTTATACCATTACATTTACTACCGGAGGTTCCTGTGTTTATTCAAGTAGTGTAAATATTAGAATCATTACAGGAAATGCTGATGCATCTTTTTCTTACAACGGACCTTTTTGCGCACAACAATCCAATCCGCTACCTGTTTTTACTGCTAATTCAAGTGGAGGTACATTTGCTTCAACCGCTGGTTTGATTTTTAAGAACAGTAATTCAGGAGAAATAGATCTTGCAACAAGTTCACCTGGTACTTATACAATTACAAATACAATTACTGGTACAGGAGGATGTATAGGGGATACAAAATCAGCTGTTGTTGAAATCAGACAAAACACTACTGCAAATGCAGGTGTGAATTTAGTAACCTGCGATACACAACCAATAACGCTAAATGGATCTGTAGGAGGTTCTGCAACAAATGGCTCATGGTCAATTATCAGTGGTACAGGTACATTCGGAAATGCCAATCAATTGTCAACCACATTTACACCCACTAGTGGACAGTCCTCAGTAACGCTACAATTAACTTCTAATAATCCCGTTTCACCATGTACAGTTGCAACTGATATTATGGTGGTAAATATTAATCCAGCACCTGCTGCACCAACAGTAAATAATGTTACCATTTGTTCAGGAAATACAGCCACATTAATTGCTTCAGCTCCAGGAGGTATTTACAATTGGTATGCAACTCTTTCTGGAGGAAGTTCACTGAAAACTGATCCTACATTCACCACAGGTATTTTAACATCATCTACAACCTATTATGTAGCGGCTACTTCTGCTGATAATTGCGTAGGCCCTCGATCACCGGTTTTGGTAACAGTAAACCCGCTACCTTTCGTCAACAGTTCTCCTACGGGAGATATTTGCTCAGGTGTTGCTCAGAATTATAGTTTTAGTTCTAATATTACTGGTAGCACTTTTGTATGGAGTAGGGCAGCTATTGCCAATATTACTAATCCGGTCGTTTCAGGTGTATCAGGAACAACATCCATTACCGAAACTTTACAAAGTATTGTCACAACGCCCGTTAATGTTGTTTATCAAATCATCCCCACCGCTAATGGATGTACAGGGTCTCCTTTCAATTATACTGTTACTGTAAAACCCATTCCTGTTACACCGGTCGCTTCTAGTGCCGCTGTTTGCGAAGGAGAAATCATCAGGCTTTCTACTACGGAAAGAGTAGGAGCTAGTTATAGCTGGACAGGTCCCGATGGCTTTGTCTCTAACATTCGATTACCGGAAATCCCGAATGCCAATATCAATAAACAAGGAGTATACACTGTAAGGGTCATCGAAAATGGTTGCCAGAGTTTACCCGGTTCTGTTACTCAGACCATAAAAACAAAACCGGCTGCACCCGTTGTTTCCAACTCATCACCGATTTGTATAGGAGAGTCCTTCTCTCTGAATACCCCAATTGTGATCGGTGCTACTTATTCGTGGTCGGGTCCTAACGGATTTAGTTCTGCTGAACAAATGCCCTCGATTACCAATGCACAATCTGTGAATGCAGGTAATTATTCTTTATCGATTTCAGTAGACGGATGTACCAGCATTGCATCTGTCACCAATGTAGTGGTGAATTTGCCACCTGCTCAAGTAGATGTTTCCAGTACAGGACCCGTATGTATTTCGGAAGAGTTAAGATTGATTGCACAGGATTTACAATCGGCTAGTTATATGTGGACGGGGCCTAATGGGTTTGTAGCGAATAGTAGAGTGGCGGTCATATCAAACATGAACAACACAACTACTGGAGCTTATCAGGTCATTGCATCTGTAGCAGGCTGTGCCAGTGTTGCCAATAGTATCGATGCCACATTAAAGCCAACACCCGCAGCACCTGCTATTGATCCTATATCAGCAGTTTGTGAGAATGAGACATTGATATTGAATGCTGCATTCGTTTCGGGGGCAACTTATAACTGGAGTGGTCCGGGAGGATTTATCAGTAATACCCAGAGTCCTGCAATTACCAATGTCCCTCTTTCCGCAACCGGAAATTATTCTGTGAATATTGTTGTCAATGGATGCCGAAGTGCGAATAATACGGTTGGCATAACAGTAAATCCTATTCCTCCTGCACCACAGGTAACCAATAACGGAGCCATATGCGAAGGCAATACTTTACAATTGAGTGCTGCTAATATCACCGGTGCAACTTATTCGTGGACTGGCCCGTCCGGGTTTGTTTCATCCAATCAAAATCCTGTTATTAACAATGCGTTGCTACGTAATGGTGGAACCTATACAGCAATTGTTTCCGTAAACGGATGTAAAGGACCTGCGAGTAGCACAACTGCAATTGTGAACCCATTACCGGGGCCTGTGAATATTGTAACCAGTGGTCCCGTATGCGAAGGAAGATCAGTTCGATTGATAGCAGATAGTGTAACTGCGGGTTCTTACAGTTGGTCGGGGCCGAATGGATTCACCGCCAATACCAGAACTGTATTACTCTCTTCCATCAGTAATAATAATAATGGAGAATATCGTGTAGCGGTGAGTGTGGCGGGTTGTACGGGAGTGAACAGCAGTATCACAACAACTGTAAAACCAACACCAACAGCGCCAATCATCACAGTGCCTACACCTATCTGTCAAAACAGCCGATTGAATTTGGGTGCTAGTTTGATTCCGGGCGCAACTTATCATTGGACCGGTCCGAATGGATTTGATAGCAGATCATCATCACCGGTGATTGATTCTGTACGATTAAATCAAGCAGGTATTTATTCTGTCAACGTAACTGTTGATGGGTGTGTTAGTAATGATCGATCAGTGAATGTTGCTGTGATACCGGAACCGGTCAAACCTCAGATCAACTCCAACAGTCCACTTTGCTTGAATGATCCATTACAACTAACGGCAACAGCAGGAGTGAATGCGAGCTTCAGGTGGTTTAGTAGTAATGGATTTAATTCTGTTCAGCAAAATCCGCAGATCGCATCCGTTAATTATAGGGATTCAGGTCAGTATGCGGCATTTGTGATCATCAATGGATGTGTGAGTGATACGGCGTTCACCCGCATAGAAATAGATCAGCCTGCTGTGGTCAATGCCGGAAATGATCAAACGGTATGTGCCAATAATGCTATGGTACAACTGAATGGTGTTGTGTCAGGAGGCACCAATACTGGAGTTTGGACAAGTTCGGGTAGTGGAAGATTTGGTACACGTATATCAAGTCTCGCAAACACTTATATACCCAGTGCACAGGATACAGCCAATGGTATTGTTACATTAACACTTTCATCTACCAATAATAAATCTTGCAGGGTTGTTAACTCATCTTTATTGATCCGTATTACAGATGCTCCGTTTGTAGATATCGGTAATAATAGGGTGGTATGTGCCAATGATTCTTTAATGGTTGTGACGGCACAGTTCAGAAATGCAAGTGGTATTCAGTGGTCATCATCCGGTACGGGTACGTTTGATATGGTGAATGGCATCAATACTAATTATGTTCTTTCCAATAGAGATCAATCCTTGAGTAGTTTCAAAGTATTTGCAACAACTACCGGTAATGGGTCATGTTTGGCGGTGACGGATGAACTCACAGTGAACGTGGCACCGATTCCATTGGTCAATGCAGGAAAAGATCTTTTTATTTTTGAAAATACACCCTATACACTGAATCCGCAGGTAACTGGAAATGTGCAAGCATATCAATGGACACCGGCTACTTTTTTAAATAATGCAACAACGCGCAATCCTGTTTTTCGAGGGAATGCTGATCAGAACTTAACACTCAGGGTCACAAGTACAAATGGATGTATTGCTTCTGATGAAGTATTTATTACGGTCTTAAAACCTTTTCCAATTCCCAATGTGTTTTCACCCAATGGAGATGGAATTCATGATACATGGGTAATACCGGAGCTGGATAAATATCCCGATGCAGTAGTAAGTGTGTTCGACCGATATGGTAGGAGAGTATTTTTTACAGAAGGGTATAAAAAACCTTGGGATGGAACGCATGAAGGTAAACCCGTAGCGGTAGCAACTTATTATTATATCATTGAGCCCAAATTGATACCCGGGATATTTTCAGGTTCGGTAACCATTCTCAAATAAGTATTACGGTATCGGACTTTAATAAAAAAAGGCTACGAAACTCGTAACCTTTTCTTTTGTGATCCCGCTGGGACTCGAACCCAGGACACTCCCGATTGAAATCGGGATGCTCAACCGAACAGAGCGTGAATCAATATCGAAATAAAAAAAGGCTACGATCATTCGTAACCTTTTCTTTTGTGATCCCGCTGGGACTCGAACCCAGGACCCATACATTAAAAGTGTATTGCTCTACCAACTGAGCTACGGAATCTCCTTCCTTAGAACTGAAAATACATCGCTGTATTTCGTTTTGGGAGTGCAAAAATAGGTGAAATAAAAAACCAGCCAAATTTTTATGCTTCTTTTTTAGAGTATTTACTCACATTCAATTCCTTATAAGTTAGTTGAAACTGTATTTTTGTTACTCAATGATTTCAAATATGTCTCAATTCCTCAACAAAGTCGTAGTTGTTACCGGTGGTTCTGATGGAATCGGTAAAGCATTGGTAGAAGCTTTTTTGACCTTAGGTGCCAAAGTTGCAACCTGTGGAAGAAACTATGATAAACTGTATCAGCTTCAATCCGCGCATCCCGGGGCACCATTATTGATCCATACGGCTGATGTCAGTAAAGAGCAGGATTGCAGACAATTCATAGATGTTACGATCCGATCATTTGGTACCATCGATATTCTTATCAACAATGCAGGTATCTCTATGCGTTCTCTTTTTGAAGAAGTTGAATTGGATACTTTGCGTAAAGTGATGGATATCAATTTCTGGGGCACTGTTTATTGTACCAAGTTCGCTTTACCCCATATTCTAAAAAATAGAGGAAGCATTGTAGGGATCTCATCGATCGCAGGTTATCGGGGATTGCCGGGCAGAAGCGGGTACTCTGCTTCTAAATTTGCTGTCAATGGCTGGATGGAAGCACTCAGAACAGAATTGCTGGAAAGCGGCACCAATGTATTATGGGTTTGTCCGGGCTTTACAACTTCGAATATTAGAAACGCCGCATTGAATAAGGCCGGACAATCACAAGGCGAATCACCTATGGATGAAGGTAAAATGATGAGTTCCGAAGAATGTGCGATACATATTATCAAGGCCATTGAAAAAAGAAAAAGAACCATTGTACTTACATTCACCGGCAAACGAACCGTTTTCATGAATCGCTTTTTTCCTTCGCTGGCAGATAAACTGGTCCGAAAGTTTTTCTTCAAAAATGGACAATTAGTGAAATAACAGACGTATCCTGACGTTACTAATGCGGCATGCCCATACTAACGTTGACAACTGATATAGGCCAGCGAGATTTTCTCGTGGGTGCTATCAAAGGACAGTTCCTGCAACTGGATCCTACTGCCAATATTTGTGATATCACTCATTACCTGCCTCAAACAAATTTTCCGCAGGCTGCCTATATCTGTGCCAATGCCTTTGCTCATTTTCCGGCCGGCACTTTTCATCTGATCATCGCTAACTTATTTGAATCGCCTTTAAAATATGTGTTGATGGCCAAACATCGCCAGCAATACATCATCTGTTCCGATAATGGCTTATTGACCATGATTACCGGCGAAAAACCGAAAGAAATCATAGCAATACCCTTAGGAGCCGCTAAAAATTTATTACAAATTACCAGTGCTATTGCTGTAGCTATCAATACTTTCTCTAAAACCGGACAACTGAATAGTGTGGGTCAACCCATTGATCAAATTGACGAAAAATACCCTTTAAGACCAACTGTAGGACCCGATTGGATCGAAGGACAGATTTTGTTCATTGATCAGTTTGAGAATGTAGTGATCAATATCACAGAAGCGGAATTCAATGAACATCGAAAAGGCAGGAACTTTAAGATCGTTTTCAAAAGAAATGAGGTCATTGAAACCATTAGTGCCAATTATACGGCCGTTCCGGAAACAGAAAAGCTGGCATGGTTCAATTCAGCAGGATACCTGGAAATAGCACTCCGTAATGGCAATATGGCCGGACTTTTCGGTCTGCAAGGCTTCAATGAACAGCTGCAAAAGACACCTTCTATTGATACCAGCTGGTTTTATCAGACCATCAGGGTATTCTTTGAGGGGTAAGGCAGTGAGTAGTGAATAGTGAGTAGTGAATAGTGAGTAGTCAATAGGTTTATTGATCTTAAGGACTCACTACTCACTATTCACTATTCACACTGACTAATCACCCCTCATTTCTCTTTCTACTTTTCACTACTTTACAGTATTTTCGCATCCGCAATGACATCGTCATTGGAACATTAAATCAATCAAAATCTTATGGCATACGACGTAATCGTTATCGGAAGTGGTCCGGGTGGATATCCAGCTGCTATCCGTGCTTCTCAGCTTGGTTTTAAAGTGGCAATCATTGAAAAAGAAAGTCTGGGTGGTATCTGTCTGAACTGGGGCTGTATTCCTACCAAAGCATTGTTGAAAAGTGCACAAGTATATGAATACCTGAAACATGCTTCTAACTATGGTATCAATGCAACCGGTACCCATGATTTCGGCGGTGTCATTAAGCGTAGTCGTGGTGTAGCTGACAAAATGAGTAAAGGGGTACAGTTCCTGATGAAGAAGAATAAGATTGATGTCATCATGGGCTATGGTAAAGTGCAGTCTAAAGGAAAAGTTGAAGTTACCGCAGCTGATGGCAGCAAACAGATCGTTGAAGCTAAATATATCGTGATCGCAACAGGTGGTCGTAGCCGTGAATTGCCAAACCTGAAACAAGATGGTAAAAAAGTGATCGGATACCGTGAAGCCATGGTATTGCCTGAACAGCCGAAAAGCATGATCGTTGTAGGAAGTGGTGCGATCGGTGTTGAATTTGCTTATGTGTACAACAGTATGGGTACTAAAGTGACCATCGTTGAATTCATGCCTCGTATTGTTCCGGTAGAAGATGAAGATATTTCTAAAGAACTCGAGAAGCAATATAAAAAGCAAGGTATCGAGATCATGACCAATGCTTCTGTTGAATCAGTAGATACTTCAGGTGCAGGTGTGAAAGCGCAAGTAAAAAAACAAGACGGTTCTGTTGTAACGCTCGAAGCTGATGTAGTATTGAGTGCGGTTGGAGTAGTCGCCAATATCGAAAATATCGGTCTGGAAGAAAACGGAGTCAAAACAGAAAAAGGAAAGATCATTGTTGACAAATACCAGCAGACGTCTTTAGCGGGTGTTTATGCGATTGGTGACTGTTCTCCAGGACAAGCACTTGCACACGTTGCTGCTAAAGAAGGAATCAATGCTGCTGAGCACATGGCTTATCTGGAGAAGAAACACCATCATTTACCTGAAGCCATTGATTACAATAATATCCCGGGCTGTACCTACTGTATTCCCGAAATTTCAAGCGTAGGTTATACCGAGAAAGCTGCTAAAGAAGCAGGATATGAGATCAAAGTAGGTAAGTTCCCATTTGTCGCAAGCGGTAAAGCTAGTGCTGCCGGTGCAACTGAAGGTTTTGTGAAAGTGATCTATGATGCAAAGTATGGTGAATTCTTAGGTTGTCATATGATCGGTTACAATGTAACTGAAATGATCGCTGAAGCAGTAGTAGCGCGTAAGCTGGAAACCACTGCACACGAAATTCTGAATGCAGTACACCCGCACCCAACCATGAGTGAAGGTTTGAAAGAAGCTACTGCAGCAGCTTATGGCGAAGCAATAGATATTTAAGAAAATGTAGGATATCTGATGGCAGATGTCTGATTTAATATGTTTGAAAAGATGCCGGATATTGATCCGGCATTTTTTTATCGGTTAGCCGCTTCTATTTCCTTCAATTCTTCTTGGGTCAATCCCGATTGAGATAAAACGCTCAAAATAAAGGTTGTTTTTCTTTTGGTGTACTCTTCCCTTGTGATATTAGCCTCATCCACCAACGATCGCTTCAATTGATTGTATTGATCGATCAGTATTGGATTGTTCAACAGTGCTTCTTTGAACAGGATATGATTTTTTAGCGCTAAAGCATCTGCAAAACAAGCATACAAATGATGCGCCTGCCAGATCTTTTTTGCTTGTGTGAGAGGAACCTGTGTTGATCTTTGTCTGAATGCAAATCTTCCCGGTACTCCTTGGTCTCCTCTGTATTCATATCCTGCTTTTTCCAGCTTCGCGATCAATGCGGTTAATAATGATCTATCCTCAATAACAATATCGATATCCAAAATCGGTTTGGCCCAAAGACGGGGTATCGATGTACTGCCTACATGCAGGATCTTATCAGAAGCAACAGACAAGATATCTTGCAATTGCTCTTTTAACCGCTCAAAATTGTCTAGCCAAATGGACTGGTGTGGGATGATATCGATTTGCATACAATATGGATCTGCTGAAACAGCTACAAAATTTCTTTTTGTACAAATCTTATTTTCTTAAAAATGATGAATGCTCCATTTTCATGTTGAATGGGAAATGTATTCAGCTGGGAACATTCATTTTTGATCATCGCTTACAAGAGTATAAAGTTTCAAATAAAAGCTTTAATTTAAAGGGATTTTCAGGTGGATTGCCGGAATCTACCCATGATCAACGATTAAAATTATTTTATGGCTAAGATTACATTCAAAGTAAACAAGAAAGAATACACGATTGATGCTGACCCGCAGATGCCCTTACTTTGGGCCATCCGTGATATTGTTGGCCTAAAGGGAACCAAATATGGTTGTGGGGTGGCACAGTGTGGTGCTTGTACCGTACATATGGATGGGCAACCCATACGTTCTTGTTCCATTCCTGTGATAGGTGTCGCCAATAAATCCATTACTACGATCGAAGGTCTTTCAGATGATAACAGTCATCCGGTTCAAGCTGCATGGATCGAAGAGCAGGTGCCTCAGTGCGGTTATTGTCAATCAGGACAGATCATGGCGGCAGTTGCTTTGTTACAAAAGAAAGCTTCTCCAACAGATGCTGATATCGATGCTGCCATGCAAGGACATATTTGTCGATGCGGGACTTATCCAAGAATACGCGAAGCGATCAAAAAAGCTTCAAAGAAAATGGCAACAAAAGGATAGTACCTACATTATTCAACCTCAACAATGACCGATTATGGAACCAAAAGATATTTCAAGAAGAAAATTCATTAGAGCTACCGGATTATCAGCCACTGCGCTGACCCTGGGTTTTTACTTTGCCGGTGAATCAAAAGCGTCAACGATTATTAAAGGTGAAGATGCCGAGAGTTATGGTGTTTCGCTGAATTCATGGATACATATAGATACGAGTGGTAAAGTGACGATCGTGAGCCATCGTGCAGAAATGGGACAAGGTGCTTATCAGGCGATCCCTCAAATGATTGCAGAAGAATTAGAAGTGAATTTGGATGAAGTCAATATCATCTTCGGTAAAGGAGATACTGTTAAATACGGCAGTCAGGTCACAGGCGGAAGTTCAACCGTTCGTGGTACATACAAGAATTTGTTGAAGCTCAGTGCCAGTGCACGTCAAATGTTGATAACAGCGGCTGCTGCTAAATGGGGTGTGCCGGTTACCGAATGTTTTGCGCAAGGAGGTCATGTTGTACATCGTCCGTCAGGAAAGAAAATGCATTATGGTGAGTTGGTAGTGGATGCATCAAAATTGGAAGCACCCAAAAATGTACAGCTTAAAAAAGTGGAAGACTATACACTCATTCGTAAGCCACTTCCACGCCAGGATACCCCTTTGAAAACCAATGGTACAGCTGTTTTCGGGATTGATAAAACATTGCCAGGCATGCTATATGCGATGGTAGAGAGAAATCCACGCTTAAGAGGTAAAGTGAAATCTTTTGATGACACGGCTGCCTTAAAAGTGCCAGGAGTAAAAAAAGTATTTAAGGTCACGATGAAAGTATTCAATACCGATCGCGAAGGGGTGGCAGTAGTTGCAGAGTCTACCTGGGCAGCCATGCAAGGAAGAAAAGCTTTGAAAGTAGTATGGGACGATTCAGGATTTGAGTATGTGAACACAGAAGAGATCTATAAAAAAATGAAAGCAGAACTTCAATCCAAAGAAGGGCTGTCTGCGAAAAAACAAGGTAATCCCGATCCTGTTTTGGCACAACAGAAAAATAAATTAGATGTGATCTATGAAACACCATATGAAGCACACGCTTGTATGGAGCCTTTGAATTGTGTGGCACATCACAAGGGAGATGCGATCGAGATCTGGGGACCTATTCAGGCTCCGGATTGGGTGCAAGGTGATATCAGTGAAAAAATGGGTGTCAAAAAAGAAAATGTCGTGGTGAATATGACATTCCTTGGTGGCGGATTTGGTCGTAAAGCATTTCTAGATTATACACATGAAGCATGTTTGATCTCTAAAGAAATAGGAGCGCCTGTACAAGTGATCTGGACACGTGAAGATGATATGACGCAAGGACCATTCCGTCCGGGAGTAAGTTATAGGGCTGAAGGTGCTGTCAATAATGGAGAGATCAGTGCGATCAAATTCAGATTATGCGGACAAAATATCGGTCATTGGATGGGAAGCAAAAAAGATGTTCCCAATGACAGTGTGCTGGAAGGCTTTCAGCCAAGTTATTTTGATAGCATTAAAAACATCAGTTTCTCAGATATACCATTTGAAACACCGATTCCAATTATGTGGTGGCGTTCAGTGTATGCTTCTACCAATGGTTTTGCATATGAGAGTTTTATGGATGAGCTAGCGGTGGCAGCTGGAAAAGATCCATTGGCATTCAGAAAACAGTATTTGAAAAATGAGCGTTGTCAAAAATTATTGGATAAAGTAGAACAGGTCTCTGGATGGAAAACCAAAAAACCTAAACAAGGTTATGGCGTAGCCATTACTGAATGTTTCAATAGTAGTGTTGCACAGGTGGTGAAAGTATCTAAAGATGCAACCGGAAAGATCAAGATCGATAAAGTTTGGGCTGTGATTGATTGCGGATGGTATGTGAATCCCGATACAGTTCGGGCACAGGTAGAAGGTTCCATCATTATGGCATTGGGTGCAGCTACGATCCATGAAATACATTTCAAAGATGGTTTAACCGTTGAGAAAAATTTTAATACTTATCGTATGCCAAGGATCAATGAGATCCCTGCGATAGAAGTACATATCATGGATAATAATGAAGATGCAGGTGGAGTAGGAGAACCAGGACTTCCGCCATTTACTCCTGCTTTGACCAATGCGATTTATGATCTTACAGGAAAGCGTATCAGGAAATTACCATTTGACTTAAGTAAAGTTTGATCCGTATTATTTTGATAATTTGCAGGTATGAGGAAAAAGTTATGGATTACCACTGCTATTGTAGCAGTCGTTATTGGTACGAGTAGTTTTATTCAGAGTGATGTACAAAAAAGTATTACGAGAGGTAAAGAAGTTTATACACTTTACTGTCAGAATTGTCACATGGAAGATGGAAATGGAATGCCTGAAGTAAATCCACCATTGGCTAAAGCAGATTATATGAAAAGACCTGCTAAAGATCTGATCAACGTGATATTGAAAGGATCTACCGGAAGTCTAACGGTCAATGGAAAAAAATATGTAGGAGCTATGCCGGCTCAGGAATACCTCAGTGATGAACAGATCGCTGATGTATTGAATTTTGTAAAAAACAGTTGGGGTCATAAAATACCGGGTACTATTACGCCCGCTATAGTAAAAGCACAACGCAAATAATCTGGCAGTGTCGTTTTTGAGGGAGTAGGGACATGCACGAAATCATTGCAATCATACAAGCATATCAACAAGCTGCTGCTGCAGGAAAAAAAACTGCTTTGGCAACAGTTGTGCATGTGGAAGGCTCATCTTACAGAAGACCGGGCGCTCGTATGCTGATCACAGAAGATGCAGCGATCACCGGATCAATCAGTGGTGGATGTCTGGAAGGAGATGCTTTTCGCAAAGCACTGCATGTGATTCTGTCTGACAAAGCCATGCTCGTAACTTATGACACTGCTGACGAAGATGATGCTAAATTCGGTATGGGGCTGGGATGTCAGGGTGTGATCCAGGTATTGATAGAACCATTACAAGGTGAGCGCGGTACTGCTATCATCGAACTCTTACAACAAGCAACCGCTTCCAGACAATATGCTTCCTTGGTAACTTTCTTCTCCATGAATGATAAGAAAGCCCCTCAATATGGTTCTGTCTACTTGCTCTCCGAAAAAAATGAAAGCTTTGGAATGCTTCCATTATTATCGAAAGAAATGATCGATGAAGAAGCAAAGCAAGTGATACAACAACGCAGATCTTCCTTCAAAAAATATCAAATCGATGAGCAAGAGTGTATTGTATTCACAGAACTGATACAACCTCCTGTTTCTTTGGTTGTAATAGGCGCGGGTAATGACGTGATTCCGGTTGTGAAAATGGCTGAGATGTTAGGCTGGCAATCAGTGGTGTTAGACGGCAGACCTATGTATGCAAGCCGAGAGCGTTTTCCAATGCCCACTTGTCAGGTCTATCATAGCAAAGCAGAACAAATATTGGATCGTGTACAAATCGATCCCCGAACTGTTTTTGTATTGATGTCTCACAATTATAATTATGACCTGTCGGTTTTAAAAGTGTTGTTACAACATCCCTTGACCTATATCGGTGTACTTGGGCCCCAAAAAAAAATGAAAATGATGATGGATGACCTGGCAGCGAATGGTATCCAATTAACAGATGCACAAAAAGATGCCATCCATGGTCCTGTCGGTTTACATATCGGAGCAGAAACAGCCGAAGAGATAGCTGTATCTATCATTGCAGAGATACAAGCAAAAATAACAGCATCCGATACGCGTTCATTAAAAGAGAAGCAAGACGCGATCCATCGTAGAGCTGATCTTATCATTGAATCTTCTTCCTCAACTGTTATTTAAAACCAGCCATGGCAAATCCATCAACAGCGGTATTGATCTTGGCTGCGGGAGCTTCTGCAAGGTTGGGTAGGCCTAAGCAGGCACTGATCTTTAATGGACAAACATTACTACAAAAGATCGTTGCAACAGCGCTTGAATTAGGGTCGGGACCTGTACTGCTTGTGATAAAAAAAGAAGATTATTTTGATGTTCCGGAAAAAGTAGAGGTTATCAAAAACCTGAATGCACAACTTGGGATGGCCACTTCTATACAGACTGGTATTGAGTATTTGAAAGATCGATATCCTGATATTGAAAAAGTCATCATTACAGTTTGTGATCAGCCATTTATCACGAGTGATTTGCTCCGGCAAATGATTGAAAAACAGCTGGAGACGGCACTTCCCATCATTGCTTGTCAATATGGGGAAACCATCGGAACACCTGTTTTGTTTCACAAAATCATGTTTGATTCCTTGCTGGGCTTAAACGGAGATAAAGGGGCAAGACAACTAATAAATCAACAGCCCCAACAGGTTGGATTGATTAACTTTCCACTTGGAAACATAGATGTAGATACAGAAGAAGACTATGAGCGATTGATTAAATCATAAAAAATGATCGTAGACAGCCATCAAAGAGTACATAATTATTTAAGGATATCATTGACTGATAACTGCAATCTCCGCTGCTTTTATTGCATGCCGGAAGATGAATATGATTTTGCTTCTGCAGCTCAGTTGATGCAGGCAGATGAAATAGAACAACTGGCAAAAATATTCGTATCACAAGGTGTTAATAAGATCAGGCTTACAGGTGGAGAACCATTGGTGAGAAAAGATGCAAAAGAGATCATTACAAGACTCGCGAAATTGCCGGTAACACTGACCCTTACAACAAATGGTACCCGATTACACGAATTCGCAACGTTGTTAAAAGAAAGTAATGTTCGGTCGGTGAATATCAGTCTGGATACACTACAATCTGATAAATTCCAATTACTTACTAAACGAGATCAATTTGAGATTGTTCAGAAGAATATTCAGTTGATGATCGATCAAGGCTTTCATACAAAAGTCAACATGGTGGTACTGCGTGGAATGAATGATGATGAGATCCATGATTTTATTGAATGGACAAAATACCAGCCCGTACATGTGCGCTTTATTGAGTTCATGCCTTTTGAAGGCAATCGATGGACAAGTAATAAGGTGTTTACTTTGGATGAAATACTGTCTAAGATTGCAGAGAAGTACACAATAGAGCCCTTACAAGCGGAGAAGCATGATACAGCCAAAAAGTTCATGATTCCGGGTCACCAAGGTACATTCGCGGTGATCAGTACGATGAGTGCACATTTCTGTGGCGATTGTAATCGGATGCGATTGACAGCAGATGGTAAAATGAAAAATTGTTTGTTTTCAAAAGATGAAGTAGATCTTTTGACAGCTTTGAGAAATGGGGAAGAAGTATTGCCTTTGATCCATCAATCCATAGCTGCAAAAGCGGCGCAGTTGGGAGGTCAATTCACACAAGACTATCAGCATTTACAAGCAGAGAACATACAAAATAGAAGTATGATCACTATTGGTGGATAAATGATTCATTCATATCAGAACGTTTATGATCAGTGTTTCAGAAGCCCGGAGCATCATTCAAAAATACATAAGCGCCTTACCGGCTAAGCCCATGATGCTACATGAGGCATTGGGGTTTTTCATTGCTGCGGATATTTTTTCAACGGTTGATATCCCTGCCTATCCCCAATCTTCTATGGATGGTTATGCATTTTCTTTTGAAGATTGGAAGAGACTGACAGCGCTCTCTGTGCATGGAGAAATGGCAGCGGGTAGTCAGAATGCTCAATCATTGATTGCTGAAACGGCTGTGCGCATCTTTACTGGAGCGGCAGTGCCTGAAGGTGCGGATACTGTTGTGATGCAGGAAAAAACAAAAGTAGAGAATGGGCAGTTGAATATCACAGATGAGCAATTACAACAAGGAGCTAATGTGCGATTGAAAGGTTCTGAAATAAAAGCCGGAGAACTGGCTTTGCCTGCTGGCACATTACTTACACCCGCAGCCATAGGTTTTTTAGCAGGTATCGGAATTACGGAAGTGATGGTATACCCATCACCATCGGTTAGTATCATCATTACCGGCAATGAATTGCAAAAACCCGGACATTCATTGAAATATGGACAAGTATACGATGCCAACTCCTTTTCTCTATCAGCGGCTTTGCGTCAATGCGGAGTTGATCAAATTCGGATCATTCAAGTGCCGGATGTGATCGAGCGTCTCAATGAAGCTTTATCAGATGCATTACAACAAAGTGATTTGGTATTATTAACAGGAGGGGTAAGTGTAGGGGATTATGATTTTGTACTGCAATCTGCACAACACTGTGGTATCACAACAAGATTTCATAAACTCAAGCAAAGACCCGGTAAGCCTTTATTCTTTGGAACGAAGGAGCATCAACTGATTTTCGGGTTGCCCGGAAATCCTTCTTCGGTACTTACTTGTTTTTATATGTATGTTTTACCAGTGATTCACGGATTGAAAGGGAAGCCTCATGTTTTGAAAAAACAACAAGTACCAATAGCCCAAACGTATCAGAAAAACACACAGCTCACCCATTTTTTAAAGGGCTGGTATGATGGAAACAATGCAACCCCATTGGGTGCACAGGAATCCTATCGTATGCGTTCATTCGCGGAAGCCAACTGTTTGATTGAAATAGATGAGCAAGTGACAAAATTGAATGAAGGTGATCTGGTTACAATTCATTTGTTGTCTAATTAAAATCGATTGAATGGATATAGGATATATTTTTTTTATACTGTTATTCATAGTTGCATTTCTCTATGCTTCTGTTGGACATGGAGGCGCCAGTGGATACCTCGCATTGATGGTTTTATTCAGTGTAACACCTGAAGTCATGAAACCAACGGCTTTATTGTTGAATCTTTTCGTTTCATTGACTGCTTTTCTGCAATTCTATCGGGGTAAACATTTTGTATGGAAAGTTTTTTTCCCGCTAGCATTGGCTTCCGTTCCTATGGCATTCTTGGGTGGATTGATAACCATTGATGCATTGATATATAAAAAAATACTGGGGGTGCTGTTGCTTTTTTCTGTGATCAAATTTTTACTTCCATCAAAATCTGCATCTGTTGAGTTAAGACCTTTTCATTTTGGCGGAGCGCTCATTATGGGGGGTGTGATCGGACTTTTATCCGGTATGATCGGAATCGGAGGCGGGATTATTCTTTCTCCATTATTGTTATTGTTTAAATGGACCGATCAAAAACAAACAGCAGCAATCAGCGCCTTATTTATTTTTGTGAATTCCGCGTCCGGATTGATGGGACAACTCACCAATGGTATTCAGTTCAGTGCTGATATGTATGGATATGTTGCCGTTGCATTCGCAGGTGGATTAGGTGGCGCTTATTTCGGAGCGATGAAATTTAAACAATCGATGATGCAGAAAATATTAGCGGTCGTATTAGCAGTGGCATCGTATAAATTATTATTTACAGCAGCTTAAATTTAGGTATGAAATATTCTATTCTCTTTATGCTCTTGTTTAGTGGAAAATTTTTAGTGGCTCAGCATCAAGCTAAGCCTACTGATTATTTTGTAGTTGAGGGCAAAGTCAAGACAAAACTGAAATTCACCTTGAATGATGCAGTTGCTTATCCTAGTATTTCATTGGATAGTGTGGTTGTGTATAACCATTTGGTTGTAAAAAAATCAGTATTGAAAAATGTAAAAGGTGTTTTATTGAAAGATATTCTAGCTAAATCATCTTTTGACATCAATGATCCCAAGCCCTTGAGTGAATATTATTTTACTTGTATCGCATCCGATGGATATAAAGTTGTTTTTTCCTGGAATGAAATATTCAATGGTCCTGTTGGAAAACAACTCATTGTAATAACAGAAGCAGATGGAATTAATGCGTCCGCTGCTTCGCAACGAATTGCCATCATATCTCCTGTAGACATCGCTACCGGTAGAAGATATGTACATGGACTATCGAAAATCATTGTTGGTAGGGTTGAGTAATCAAATACATAAAGATGAAAACGAGTGTGTTATTTTTTGGGCAATTGATTGAAATAATAGGAGCCAAGCAGTTGGAGCTGGAAGGGCATACGGATATTCAGTCTTTGATAACAATGCTTCATCAGCAATATCCTTTATTGAAACAATCAAAATATGTGATTGCGATCAATCAGGAAGTTATTTCACACAACCGAAAATTGGAAGAAAATAGTGTTGTAGCATTTATGCCACCTTTTTCCGGAGGATAATATGAACAAAGGATCATCATATGAACGCTATCACAGACAAATGATCTTACCCGATTTTGGGACAAGAGCGCAAAAACTTTTGCAGGAATCAAGGGTATTGGTGATTGGTGCAGGTGGACTTGGATGCCCAATTTTGCAATATCTTACCGGTGCAGGGGTGGGTTGTATTGGGGTTGTAGATGGAGATCAGGTATCATTGAGTAATCTGCATCGACAAATTCTATTTACTGTCGATGATATTGGTTTGAACAAAGCGGATGTGGCTGTAACGCGATTACGTCAATTGAATCCGGAAATATCTATTGAATCTATTCCCACTACTTTGACCAATCAAAATGCGTTTGATATCATGGATCGTTTTGATATCATCGTGGATGGCACCGATAATTTTGCTACAAGGTACATGATCAATGATGCTTGTGTGTTGTTGCAAAAGACATTGGTGTATGGAGCTGTGTCTCGATATGAAGGTCAGGTAGCTGTATTTAATCATCTCTTATCAAGCGGGGAGCGTTCTGCCAATTACAGAGATATCTTCCCGGAACCTCCAAAAGACGGTTCTGTTTTAAATTGTGCGGATGCAGGCGTATTAGGTGTATTGCCTGGTATCATCGGTACAATGCAGGCCGCTGAAGTGATCAAACTCATCACAGGTATTGGAGAGCTATTGGTCAATCGGCTATTGACTTATCAGTTTAATGATCATCAAGCATTCACAGTCAAAATATCGAAACAAGAGCAAACAGCTTCATGGATACCTGCGAATCAAAAAGCTTTCAAAGCAATGGATTATGTATGGCTTTGTTCATCTCCAAAACAGTCTTTGGAAATTGATGCAGCCGAATTTGATCAGTTAACAAGGCAGGGTAATATTGACATTGTTGATGTGCGAGAGTTACATGAACTACCCATCGTGCAGGAATTTAGTCATTTACGCATTCCTCTTGCCACTATGAAAGACGCAATCGGGCAACTTAAAAGTGATACAGTTGTTGTATTTTGTCAGTCCGGTAAACGAAGCCTTCAGGCGGCACAAGAGTTGACTACTTTATGGGGGGATGCCAAAAAAGTATATAGTTTACAGGGTGGGATCCTCTCATGGATCACATTTGTTCAAAAGAAATAGTATGAAAGAACGTACACCTAAAAATATTTTCGTTCAGGGTGCTATCAGTAGCGGATTCATCGCGGATAGTATTCAGAAGCATAGCACCAAAAAGGAGATCGGTGGGCATAGCATTTTTATGGGCCAAGTACGAGCAGATGAAATAAACGGAAAGAAAGTTGTTGCGATCGAATATACTGCGTATGAAGAAATGGCTTTGCAAAAGATGCATGAGATCCGGGAAGCCGTTTTTGCAGAATACCCGCTTACCTGTATGCATGTATATCACAGCTTAGGCAAAGTGTTAGCGGGAGAGATCTGTTTATTTGTATTTACTTCGTCAGCTCACCGAAAGGCAGCAACAGAAGCCTGTTCAGTATTGGTAGAAAGAATCAAAGCTGAGCTACCGGTTTGGGGCGCGGAAATACTGGAAGATGAAACACATCAATGGAAAGTGAATCAATAATTATGGTAGATATCACATCAAAATCAAATACACTGCGACAAGCCATTGCAACTGCTACTGTAACAGTATCAAAGCAAGAGACCATTGATGCGATCCTTCAAAAAAAGGTACCCAAGGGAGATGTATTTGAATTCTCACGTGCAGCAGGTTTATTGGCAATTAAAAAAACCAGTGATGTTATTCCGGATTGTCATCCGCTTCCCATAGAGTTTGCAGCGATTCGTCATGAAGTCAATGGTATGAGTATTCTGATCTCTGTAGAAGTGCATACCATTTATAAAACCGGGGTAGAAGTAGAGGCTATGCATGGTGCATCCGTAACGGCGCTGACCATGTATGATATGTTAAAACCATTGGATAAAGGAGTAGAGATATCCAATATTCGCCTTCAACAAAAAACAGGAGGCAAATCAGATAAATCTATTGTTGATGGTTCGTCTATTCGCACGGCTGTTATTGTTTGTTCTGATACTGTTTCGGCAGGAAAGCAAGAAGATGTTTCCGGAAAAACAGCAATCCAGAAGTTAGCGTCATGGGGTATTCATGTTTCACGCTATGAAATCATTCCGGATGAGTATGATCGTATACAACAAATGGTCAAAGACTTATCAGACGAAAGATATCAGTTGATCTTATTTAGTGGAGGAACTGGTTTGTCACCCAGAGATGTTACACCTGAAGCTATTGAACCTTTGATTGATCGCCCTATTCCCGGAATCATGGAAACGGCCAGGCAGTACGGTCAGCAACGAACACCTTTTGCAATGTTATCAAGAGGCGTGGCAGGGTTTGTGAAAGACAGCCTTGTGATCACGTTACCCGGTTCTGTTAAAGGAGTAGCCGAAACAATGGATGCATTGTTTCCACAAATTTTACATGTATTCAAAGTGGTGGATGGTAGTCGCCATACCTGATTTTTCATACGAGATTAAAATCAGTTGCTGACAAAAGCGATTGACCGATTTTAATTCCCTGTTTTTCGGGATTTCTAAGATAATACTTAGCTTACCAATTGTTTTAAGCAATAAATTTTTTGAAATGCCAAAGTATACGCTCTCCGTCAACAACAAACAATTGTCTGTTGAAGTCGATGCAGATACCCCGCTCTTATGGGTGCTGCGAGATCATTTGAATCTGGTTGGAACCAAGTATGGATGTGGGGTTGCACAATGTGGAGCCTGTACCATTCATTACAATGGCAGTCCTGTTCGTTCTTGTCAGTTACCCATTTCTGCCGTTGGTCCAGGTAAAGTGGTGACCATTGAGGGATTGAGTGAAAATGGAGATCATCCTTTACAAAAAGCTTGGATCGAAATGGATGTAGCGCAATGTGGATATTGCCAGGCTGGACAAATCATGGCCGCTGCAGCATTGCTGAAAAAAAATCCCCATCCATCAGACGAAGAGATCGATACAACGATCACCAATATCTGTCGATGTGGTACCAATGTTCGTATACGTAAAGCCATTCACCTGGCTGCATCAAAAGGAGGTAAGTCATGAGTATTCCATCAGTATCCAGAAGAAATTTTTTAAGGGTCAGCATGATCGCCGGTGGTGGTATGCTGGTTGGTTTTTCTGCTTTGAGTAATTCAGAGACTGCAGATGCAGAGGCTACTCCGTTTTCTCCCAATGCCTATATCAAAATCTCTCCCGACGGAAAGATCACATTGATGTCTCCCAATCCTGAAATTGGCCAGGGTGTGAAAACATCATTGGTCATGTTGATCGCGGAAGAGATGAATGTGGATTGGCAAACAATTGAAGTAGAGATCGCACCATTAGATGCCAAGTATGGTAGTCAAACCACAGGAGGCAGTGGTGCTATCAGAAGCAGATACATGCCACTCAGGCAAGCAGGTGCTACCGCAAAAGCGATGTTGGTTGCTGCAGCAGCAGATACATGGGGTGTTGCAGTAGCAGATTGTTCTGCAGAAAATGGTTTTGTGATCCATAAAGCAACCGGTAAAAAACTTTCTTATGGAGGGCTTGCTACCAAAGCTGCAGGAATGCCGGTACCAAGCAATGTTCCTTTAAAAGATCCAAAAGATTTCAAGATCATTGGAACAAGGATCAAAGATGTTGATGCAAAAGCGATCGTTACCGGTAAACCATTATTTGGTATTGATACAAGACGTGAAGGAATGTTATTCGCAGTGGTGGCAAGACCACCGGCTCACGGAAAGAAATTGCAATCCTTTGATGATAGTGCTGCATTGAAAGTAAATGGTGTCAAGAAAGTTGTTCAAGTGAAAAATAGTGTCGCTGTTTTAGCAACTTCAACATGGGCTGCCATGAAGGGGAGAACAGCTTTAAAGATCACTTGGGAAGATGCTTCCAAATTAGAAAGCACAACAGATCATGATAAAGCATTCCGCGAACTTTTGAGCAAGTCAGCGGCAACACCCAATCGAAATGATGGGGATGTTGAAGCAGCTATGACATCTGCTACAAAAGTGTTGGATGTGATGTATGAAGTACCAGTATTATCACACGCACAAATGGAGCCGTTGAATTTCTATGCAGATGTAAGAGACGGGAAAGCAGAATTGTATGGCCCAACACAAGTACCACAAAACCTGGTTACCACTGTAGCCAAAGAATTGAATATCCCCGTTGCAAATGTGTCATTAGGCTTACCCAGACAAGGCGGAGGTTTCGGAAGAAAGCTGCGTCCGGATAATGGTGTTGAAGCTGCATTGATCTCTCAGGCGGCGCAATGTCCGGTTCAAGTACAATGGACACGTGAGGATGATATGCAGAATGATTTTTATCGTCCAAGTGGCATGTTTCGTTTTAAAGCTGCTATCAAAGATGGTAATCTGGAAGCATGGCATCAATCATTCGCATCTCTGAGCAATGGCAGAAGTCCGGATACATATCCTGCCGGTGCCGTGAAAAATTTGAAGATCGAAAGTCATAGTTTACCAACAAATATTCCTACAGGTCCATGGCGTGCACCGACGCACAATGTTCAGGCATTTGCCAATGAATGTTTTATGGATGAAGTAGCTACAGAACTGAAAAAAGATCCGGTAGCATTTCGATTGGAATTGTTGAAGAAAGCCAAAGAACAACCGGTTGGTAAACTGGCGTATGATCCTGATAAATTTATCAGTGTGATAGAACTGGTTGCTAAAATGTGTAACTGGGGTATAACGCCTGCTAATACTTACAGAGGATTCTCTACTTGGTTTTCGTTCAACAGTTATGTTGCACAAGTGGTGGAGATACAAATGCTGAAGGGTAAACCTCGTATCACAAAAGTATATTGTGCGGTACATTGTGGTAAAGTTGTCAATGTCAGTGGTGCCGAAAATCAGGTACAGGGCGCAGTAGTGGATGGATTGGGGCATGCGGTGTATACCAAATTAACTTTCAATAATGGTGCTGCTGTACAAACCAATTTTGGTCCATACAATTTTGTAAGGATGCGTAATACGCCATTAGATGTAGTAGTACAATTTGTGCCATCAGAAGAAAATCCAACCGGATTGGGTGAGCCAGGATTACCTCCCGTAGCACCTGCATTAGCAAATGCCCTGTTTGCTGCAACCGGAAAGCGATTCAGAAAGATGCCATTTGTGGATGAGATTCAGTTTGCCTGATGAGAGAGAAGCAGGTGGTAAATCAAAAATAAAAAGTCAGAAATAAAAAACTCTGTGGTTTTGCCACAGAGTTTTTTTTATACATCCCTTTGCATCTGAGATCTGACATCTGACATCAATATTCTACTTAGCGCCAAATACTTTCTTCAAAATATCACTCGTTCTTGCCAGCGGATTTTTTCTGATTTCTTTTTCTTCAACAGCTACCTGATAAAAAATACCACTCAGCGCACGTTCAGTAACGTAAGCAGATAGATCGGGATTGAGTTTGTCTTTTACCAGTGGTAGTTTATTATAGCTTGTGATCAATGTATTCCAGTGTTTGGTAGCGTCTACTTTTTGTAAAGAGCTTTCTATCACCGGACGAAATGCTTCAGTAAGCGGTGAAGTGGTTTTAGCCTTTAAATATGCTGTGGCAGCAGTATCAGATCCTTTTAAAATACCAACTGCATCCTGAAAACTCATTTGTTTAATCGCATTTGAAAAAATAGGTGCTGCACTCTTACACGCATCCTCTGCGGCGCGGTTCATACTCAGTATGGCATCATCTACTTGTTTGCCTAAGCCCACACTTCTAAGTGTTCTCTCAATTTTCTGCGCTTCCGGTGGTAATAATATTTTGAGTGCGGCATTCGCAAAAAAACCATCTGTCTGTGATAAAAGACTTGCACCTTTTGTGGAGCCTGTCACCAGTGCCTCTTTAAGTCCGGATACGATATCATCATTGCTCAAACCCGTTTGGTTACCACCAACAACAGATTTGGCTTTGTTTAGTAATCCACCTAACCCTTGTGCTTGTAAAGCCTGAAAGCTGATAATCAGGAATGCCAGTGTAAAGACTCTTTTCATAATCACTTGTTTTTTGAATTCTGTATAAATACTTCAAAAATGATACCAATCAGATCCGATCAAAATTAACGGTCGGTCATCGAAAAAGATGTGAAGAATACCTTATAAAATGGATTAACGGTATGGACAAAACAGGGTATACACTTATCTTGGTCTTGAAAAATCGTCAAAATGAAACAAATCATTACCCGTTTTCTGGTAGCGTTGCTATTACTGACAGCTGTAGAAACAGATGCACAAACCAGTACTTTTATTTTAATGCGTCATGCTGAAAAAGATACCACTGCTCAAGGCTCTACGATGATGCAGGCTGATCCACCTTTGAGTGCGGATGGTGTAAAGCGTGCAGCAAGGATACCAGACGTGTTAAAAGCATTTCAACCGGATGCTATTTATTCTACCAATTTTACACGTACAAAATCTACCGTTACGCCTTTAGCATCCAAAAGTGGTAAAGAAATCCAGATCTATGATCACAGGAATTTAAGAGGTTTTGCAGAGGAGTTATTGAAAATGCAAGGCAAGACTGTTGTGGTAGCTGGTCATTCCAATTCTACGCCTATGTTGGTCAACCTATTGCTAAAAGAAAATAAATACCCCAACCTGGATGAGTCTGTTTATGATACCTATTGGATCGTTACAGTTACCGATGGTAAGGCTGAAGCAAAAATCATGAAATATTAACTGTTGATCTGTACCCTTTTATAAAGACACAACAAAGCATCAGGTTCTCTTTTTTGCCTCTGAAATCCCCTTAGATCGTTATGGACTAAAGATTTCTGAAGTAAGGAAGAGAACCTTGTAATTTGTAATAATCTAACAAATTGTACCTTTGCGCCCTGAAAGAAAGGGAAAATCCCTTTTTTGCGGACCTACAGAACATGAAGTACGAAAAAGAGATCAACCGTCGTAAGACCTTCGCTATTATTTCCCACCCCGATGCGGGTAAGACCACGCTTACAGAGAAATTACTGTTATTTGGTGGCGCTATCCAAACAGCAGGAGCTGTTAAGAGCAATAAGATCAAGAAGCATGCGACTTCTGATTTCATGGAGATCGAGCGACAAAGAGGTATCTCTGTAGCTACTTCTGTGATGTCATTTGAGTATAAGGACATATTGATCAATCTTCTGGATACGCCTGGACACAAAGATTTCGCAGAAGATACCTATCGAACGCTGACGGCGGTAGATAGCGTTATTCTGGTAGTAGACAGTGTGAATGGGGTGGAAGACCAGACCCGAAGACTGATGGAAGTTTGTAGAATGCGTGATACACCCGTGATCGTTTTTATCAATAAAATGGATCGCGATGGTAAGAACCGCTTTGATCTACTGGAAGAAATTGAAAAAGAATTACACATCTCTCTTCATCCTATGACCTGGCCGATCAATAGTGGTAAGGAGTTCAAAGGCGTGTATAATCTGCACGATAAAAACCTGCGCTTATTTACGGCCAGCACAAAAGCGGATGATGATGATACCATCGCGATCGATGATCTGTCCTCTTCTTTATTGGATGAAAAAGTAGGAGAAAAAGATGCTGCACAATTAAGAGAAGATGTGGAGTTGATCGATGGTGTTTATGGAGAACTAAAAGTGGATGATTATCTGACCGCTAAAATCGCCCCTGTATTTTTTGGTAGTGCAGTGAATAATTTCGGTGTCAAAGAAATGCTGGATACATTTATCCGAATAGCACCTGTTCCACGCAGCAGAAATACTTCTTCACGTACCATCGAAGTGGGAGAAGATAAATTCAGTGGTTTTATCTTCAAGATACATGCCAACCTAGATCCTAAACACCGCGACCGTATTGCTTTTATGCGTGTATGTAGCGGAAAATTTGAGCGTAATAAATACTATCATCATGTTCGTCTGGACAAAGACATGCGTTTCAGCAATCCATATACATTCATGGCTCGCAGTAAAGATGTGATCGAGGATGCTTATGCTGGTGATGTAGTGGGTTTATTCGATACCGGTAATTTCAAGATCGGTGATACACTGACTGAAGGCGAAAGTTTCTATTTCACCGGTATTCCAACTTTTTCTCCTGAGATATTTAAGGAATTGGTGAATAAAGACCCGATGAAGACCAAGCAATTGGAAAAGGGTATTAGTCAGTTGACAGATGAAGGGGTTGCGCAATTATTTACACAATATGGTGGTACGAAAAAAATCATTGGTTGCGTAGGAGAGCTTCAGTTTGAAGTGATACAGTATCGTTTGTTACAAGAGTACGGAGCTGCTTGTGAGTTCAGAACCTTGCCTTTTTATAAAGCTTGCTGGCTGACCAGTAATGATGCGAAAAAGCTGGAAGATTTTCTGCGATTCAAACAACAAAATTCAGCTGAAGATAAAGACGGACATCCCGTATACCTGGCACAAAGTGAATGGTTCTTGAATACAGAGATCACGAATAATCCTGATATCAGTTTTCATTTCTCTAGCGAGATCCATAAATAAAGGTCAACTGGCAATTGGTAGCTGGATGGTGAATACGGCGCCCTTATTTTTTCCTTCGCTAAATGCTGCGATCATTCCGCCATGGTTTTGTATGATCTTACGTGTCAGATAGAGGCCTATTCCCGCTGAGATCTCACCCTCTGTACCTGACTGACCTTCGGGTGTGAATTTTTGAAAAATGAGTTCTGCCTTACCAGACTCAAATCCTACGCCTTTATCAGCGATCAGGATATGAATATGTCCGCTGAATAAATGGACTTTTATAATGATTTCTCCGCCTCTGTGTGAAAATTTGATGGCGTTTCCAATAATATTTGAAATCGCTTGTGATAATAACCGACGATTACATTTTACAGCCACATCCGCAATCTCATGTTTAACGATTTGTATTTGTTTCGACAGTGCCGATACATGTTGAGAATCGATGGCCATCCCAATCACCTGATCGATCTTCAAACTTTCATATACATGCGATTGATGCTCACCATTTCCTCCCTCGAGGATCATGACCATATCTTGGATAAAACGTAGTTGTTCAGTTGCTGTTTTATGAATCAGCATTCCATACTGTTGAATGTGATCCTGATTTTTTTCTGATTGTATCAATGACCCGATCTGGCTGATCTGTGCAAATGGCGTTCGTAGATCATGCGATAATAAAGCCAGCAGATCTTTTCTTTCTTTTAATAAACCATCCATTGAGTCAATGGTCAACTGTACTTGTTGCAGTAATTGTCCTGCCTCATCTGAATAATGTAAAGGGAGAGAAGGGATTATTTTCTTTCCGGTATAATCTGATAATGCTTTTTTGGCTTCATGTAAAGGCCATAGCAATCCACGTAATAAATACAATGTACCTCCGGTAGCAACCAAAGTGGCCAATAAAGCAACAATGATAATATTCCACCCTTCTAAAGGTGTCCAATCAAAAGTGATTGCCATGATCAGTACGATCAATGGAATGTGCACACCAATAAATGCAATGAATAAAAACTTCATGGTATAATTGGTGGATAGGAATCCGGGTCTGGAGAAAAACCGGTAAACATTCTTCATATCGTAGAAAGATTGCCCTACAAAAATGCTTCCTTTACATCGGATAATGGGCTAAAACTTAAAAAAAGATTAAAAAATGCATGTGTTCGATACTAATCAATTGGTAGTCAGTCGATTTGAGGAAGCCCATCAGGCTGATTTTTTTGCGTTAAATAGTCATCCAGAAGTGATGCGGTATATCCGTCCGGTTAAATCAGAAGAGGAATGCAGGGCCTTTCTTATCGAGAATATTCGACTATATCGCGATGGTTCTGTCATTGGGCGCTATCATGTAGCTGAAAAAAATACCGCTTCTTTTGTTGGTACATTCTCAATCCTGATGATGCCCGATCGGGATGCTTATCATATCGGTTATGCACTTATGCCTTGGGCACAGGGACGGGGTTGGGCAAAAGAGCTGGTAATCAAAGGCATTCAATGGTTTTTTGAGCAAACGGATCAACACCAGCTTTTTGCCATCACAGAGCCTGAAAATATAGCTTCAGCAATTGTTTTACAAAAGACGGGCTTTACGATTCAGGAATCCATCGAACAAAGGGGTACATTATTAGATGTGTATTGCATCCACAGGAATTTGTAATGCTTGATGGCTTCATTTTCTAATCCCTACCTTTGCAGCCAGCTATGAAGTCAAAAACACTTAAAAAGGACAAGGTTAATATCATTACACTCGGTTGCAGCAAAAATCTGGTGGATAGTGAAGTACTTAGTGGACAATTAAGCGCCAATGATATTGATGTGGTGCATGAGAATACAAAACTGGATCACAATATTGTAGTAGTGAATACCTGCGGTTTTATCGATAAAGCCAAAGAGGAGAGCATCAATACCATATTAGATCAGGTAGAACTCAAACGCAGAGGGAAACTCGATAAAGTGTATGTTACAGGATGTTTGAGTGAACGATACCGTGGTGATCTGGAAGCCGAAATGCCGGAAGTAGATGCTTGGTTTGGTACGATGGAGTTGCCCTTGATCCTGAAAAAGTTTGAAGCAGATTATAAATCTGAATTATTAGGCGAAAGATTGCTCAGTACCCCTCAGCATTATGCATACATGAAGATCAGTGAAGGTTGTAATCGTACTTGTTCTTTTTGTGCGATCCCTTTGATGCGTGGACAGCATGTCAGCAAACCCATTGAAGAGTTGGTGGCAGAAGCAGAGAGTTTGGTTAAGAAAGGAGTGAAAGAGATCATGCTGATTGCGCAGGAACTGACCTATTATGGATTGGATATTTATAAGAAGAGAGAATTACCTCGTTTGTTGAATGCCTTAGCTGACGTAAAAGGATTGGAATGGATTCGTCTGCACTACGCATACCCCAGTAAATTTCCTTTGGAGGTATTGGATGTGATGCGTGAGCGCGATAATATCTGTAAGTATCTGGATATGCCCTTGCAGCATGCAAGCAATAATATGCTGAAAGCCATGCGAAGAAACATCACCCGAGAAGAAATGAGTGAGCTGATACAGCAGATCAGAGAAAGAGTGCCGGGCATCTGTTTGAGAACCACACTGATCGCCGGTTTCCCGGGCGAAACGGAAGAGGATGTGGAAGAATTAAAAGACTTTCTTCGTGAACATCGCTTTGATCGCGTAGGGATCTTCAGTTATAGCCATGAAGAGAATACCAGTGCCTATGATCTGGAAGATAATATCTCCGAAGAAGAAAAAGCTGAACGAGCACAGGAAGTGATGGAAGTACAGCAAGAGATCAGTTATGAAAAGAACCAGGAGAAGATCGGAAAGATATTTAAAGTACTGATCGATAAAAAAGAAGCCGGACGTTACTTAGGTCGTACTGAATTTGATAGTGTTGAAGTAGATAATGAAGTAGTGGTGCATTCTTCAAAAAAATTACTGCCGGGTACTTTTGTACAAGTAAAGATCACCAAGGCTTATGATTATGATCTTGAAGGAGAAGTGATCAACGATTAGTAATAGTGATCTTATTCTCAAATTGAGATATGCAAAAAAAGACACACTGGATATTGTATTTGTCATTAAGTATTTCAGGTGTACTGGTCTTATGGCTCTATGCGATTTTATTCACTGCTAATGATCGTGTCCCTGGTACCGAGTACTATTATTCAGGAACACTTAATGATGGATTCAATATCTATACCGGTGTATTGTTCTTTTTAATAGGGATCATTGTAGGCTATTTTTCCAATGCAAATATTTGGATGGCGGGTATCTCTTCGATACTATGCTTGCCATTGATAGCCTTGTATGAAGCAACCATATACAAAGGCAGTCATAATCTTATTCCCTTTGAGCTGCTGTTTTATTTTGCATATTCATTACCCGCAGTTGCCGGAACTTATCTCGGAAAAAAGATCCCATCCCGATTCCGCTAAGTACTTAAGATGAAAATTTTTGTTGTGCTATGTTTCTTAAGTGATGAATAAGAGCAATGATCAGGCTTGCTGCATTTGTACATGATACCGAGGATTCTCTACCTTGATAAAGTATAAACACACTGCAAAAGAAACAATAAAGTACCCGTAAAGGATTGTAACAGCGAAAGGCATATACTGACTCAATCCAAACCAATCATTGTTAGGGACCATGATATATAGTCCTAACGCAGTTTTAAGCCCTTCCCAGATCCAGGCGTATTTGCTTCTATCCATCAACTCTGTGAATGCATAAACATGTAAGAAGATAAAACCGCCATACACAAACATGTCAGGATTGCCAATGGCTGCAATATTTCCAAATAGATAACTGATCAGTAGGAGAGTGACCATTAGTTGGATACAAGACCAGATCACCATAGGTTTTGTATGTCCGGTATCATACTTGTTGAAGTGATATACATCTTCAATTTTATAGACCGGGTATTTTTCTGCTACATCTGCAGGTCTCCATCCGGTAGGCATGAGCCAAATGCGGATCTTATCATTCCAGTTTTTTGCTCTCCAGGCATCTTTGATCAATAGCCATAAATGCATAAAATTGATCTTGATCGGATTCCATGTTCTAACAGGTCTTGTGATGCCATACACAGCAGGTACATCCGCTAATTCTTCCTGATAAGTACCAAACAGTTTATCCCAAATGATGAATATCTGTCCGTAGTTCTTATCCATGTATTCCTTATTGATCGCATGGTGTACGCGATGATGCGAAGGGGTTACTATGATCTTTTCCAGAAAACCCATTCTGCCAATATGCTGGGTATGGTACCAGAATTGAGCAAATAAATGTAAGGGTGCAACGATCGCCACTACTTGTGGAGGTACACCCAGTACAGCTGCAGGTAATAGAAATACCGTAAAGATCTTGATGATAGAAGAGATACTTTGTCTTAATGCGCAAGCCAGGTTAAAATCTTCACTACTATGATGTATGATATGGTTATTCCAGAAAACATTGTATTCGTGAGCAATGCGATGGATCCAATACCCGGCAAAATCCAGTGCAATAAAAGCGATCAGATAGGTAAGAAAACCTGATGATACTGCTGTGATTGCCATTTTGTCGACCATCCATTCATAGCTGATCACAATTAAACTTAAGCCCAATACATCTTTGGTCACATTCGTGACGCCGGAACTTAAACTGGACACCATATCCAAAGTGCGAACGGTTTCTTTTCCTTTGTATACACCATACCATTTTTCCAGTAATACAAGTAGTAAAAAGGCTGGCATTGCAATGAGTAATATCTTTCCGTAAGTTTCCATATGGCAATCGTATCTGTAAATTTAAAACTCCTTTCTCATAAACGAACAGCCTTAAAAAAAGATGAAAAAGGAACGGGTTTTGAACGACATTTGTGACTCAAAATTCAGTTATGAAGGTTGTCATCATTGGCGGAGGTATCGTTGGATTAAGTAGCGCCTATTACCTGTCTGAATCAGGGCATGACGTTACCGTGATCGATAAAACAGATATTTCAGGAAACTGTTCCTACGGTAATGCCGGATATGTTTGTCCCAGCCACTTTGTGCCTTTGGCTACACCCGGCATTGTAAAACAAGGACTCAAATGGATGTGGAACAGTAAAAGTCCGTTTTATGTTCAACCCAGATTGAGCCTGAGCCTTATTGATTGGGGATTAAAATTTATGCGCAGTGCTACTCCTGAGCATGTAGAACGTTCCGCAATACCTTTAAGAGATATCGCTATACTCAGTCAGAAAATGTATGAAGACTGGACCCGACTTCCTCAATTCAAATTCGCCTATGAACACAAAGGGCTATTGGAAATTTTTCAGATAGATAAAGGTGGTGATCATGCAAAACATGTGATGCATCGTGCGCATGAACTGGGTTTGACCGATACAGTATTACTGGATGCGTCTGAACTACAGGCGTTGGAACCACAAACGGCAATAGAAGCCAAAGGCGCAGTCTGGTTCAAGTGTGATGCGCATTTATATCCCAATAAACTAATGTCGCAACTCATTGCAGATTTAAAAAATAAAGGGGTTCATTTTGTCTTGAATGAAGAAGTGATCGGCTTTGAAAAACACCAACGTCAAGTGACCCAAGTGAAAACAAAGTCTCAGGTTATTGAAGCGGATGCCATTGTGGTTGCAGCCGGATCATGGAGCCGGGAATTATCCGCTTTATTACAACTCAAGATCCCATTGATGCCGGGTAGAGGTTATTCTGTAACATTAGAAGACTCGCCTCATCGACTTAATTATCCTTCAGTGCTGATTGAAGGCAGGGTAGCATTAACTCCAATGGATGGGAATAAGATTCGCTTTGGGGGTACTATGGAAATAACAACCACACAAACACCTCCACGTTACCAGCGTGTACAGGGGATTTTAGATGCTGTAAAACGTTACTATCCTAAGTTTGATGTTTCAATGCCTGCACCCGAACAGATATGGTATGGATACAGACCTTGCTCTGCTGACGGACTGCCCTATATCGGCAGAACGCAACGATGGAATAATGTAGTGATGGCAACAGGACATGCTATGGTTGGGTTGAGCCTGGGAGCCGGTACAGGTAAGCTGGTCAGTGAAATCATTAATGAGTCTCCATTAAGTATGGATATCACTGCATTTAAGCCCGAAAGGTTTGAGTGATGAACCTTAAATCACCATAGGCCATGTAGTATGGTCCATAAACTATCCTAAAATTGACCAGCGGCATACGCAATAACAGGTAAGTTGTACTTTTATGATCCATTATGAAGCATCATTGTAGTCGAATACCATACGAGAGCACTGGATATTTTTCTAAGATCGTGACCGATTATTTAGCCCAAACTGATTCTGTAAGGCCTTTTTTCGCGCGCACACCAGACCGTCAGGGGATCAAAGATGCTATCATTTCCAGAAAATCATTTAATACGCCCAGAGCTGAATTGGTCAAAGCTTTAGAAGCACAATATGCGGGGGTCGAGAGTTCGTTGCTGGTACAAGAGCAAATCCAATCTTTAAAATCTGAAAAGACCTTCACCGTTGTAACGGCTCATCAACCCAATATTTTTACCGGCCCCTTATATTTTATTTATAAGATATTACATGCCATCGAGTTGGCAGATACACTGAAAAAAGAAATGCCTGATCTTCATTTTGTTCCTGTTTACTATATGGGCAGTGAAGATGCAGATCTGGATGAATTGGGTCATATCAATATTGATGGGCACCCGTTGAGCTGGAAAACCAACCAGACCGGTGCAGTGGGTCGTATGAAGGTTGATAAGGAGCTGATCAAGTTGATGAGTACGATCGAAGGTCAAACAGGTGTGCTTCCTTTTGGAAAAGAGCTTTCTGAACTTTTTAGAAGCGCCTATACCGAAGGAAGATCGATACAAGATGCAACTTTACATTTGGTCAATCAGTTATTCGGAAGATTTGGTTTGGTGGTATTGATCCCTGATCAGCCTCAACTAAAACAATGTTTTGCATCTGTCATAAAAAAAGAATTGTGGGAAGGTTTCTCTCATAAAATTGTAAGTAGGACCATCACTGAGCTGGAAAAAAATTATAAAGTTCAGGCAGGAGGGAGGGAGATCAATTTGTTTTATCTGATCGATAATCAAAGAGAGCGAATTGAAAAAAATGAAGAGCATTTTACTGTGCCGGCTCTTGGACTTCAATTCACGCAAGATCAAATCCTCGAAGAATTAGCACAACACCCTGAGCGTTTTAGTCCGAATGTGATTCTGCGTGGGGCATTTCAGGAAACGATCCTGCCGAATATTGCTTTTATTGGTGGCGGAGGTGAGCTGGCTTATTGGCTGGAACTAAAAGATGTATTTGCCGCAATAGAAGTACCTTATCCTGTGTTATTGTTACGAAACTCTTTTTTGATACTTACAGAAGAACAAGAAAAAAAGATTCACCAACTAGGTCTGGATCTGGTCAGGATATTTCAGAAAACCGACCGGTTGTTCAATGACATGGTGAAAATCAGAACGGACAAACAAATTGTATTGACCGAAGAAGTACAAAAGTTACAAGCACTTTATCTTCAGATCGAAACTATGGCTGCGGAGATCGATCAAACATTATCTCCTCATGTACAAGCGTTGCAAACAAATGCATTGAAACGTATTCATGAGTTAGAGAAAAAAATGTTGCGTGCCGAGAAACGAAAATTTGAAACAGAGCAACGCCAACTAACACAGATCAAGGATCAGTTATTTCCAAAAGATAGTTTACAAGAGCGTGTTGATAATATCTCCGGTTGGTATGCACGCTATGGAACAGATTGGATCGATATGCTGAAACAACAATCATTATCCATGACATCAGCATTCACGGTCTTGACAATTGATCGTTGATGTATATTTCGGACATCTCTTTTTTTGCTCTTTACCGCCCTTGTTTAATAGCATACATTAGTCCTTAACCACATGACTATGTGATTGGACTAACTACATCTATGTTTCATTTTCGTTATCTAAAATCGAACAATATGAAACATTTATGGATCGCTTGTTTACTGATTTCTCTTCAGTTGCAAGCACAAACTGAGACCACAAAAAAGCTCCTGACTTCAACCGACCTCTCTGTCTTAGCGAGCAAAGCAAAGGCCAATCAGTTTTCCGGAACAATCCTCATAGTGCAGGGGAAGGAAAATGGATGGTCCTGGTCTAATGGCCAGGCTCAGGAAAAGCTAAAGATCGCAAATGGAGATGGTGTTCGTTATAATTTGGGTTCTATCGGTAAATCCTTAACAGCAGTTTTGATCATGCAACTGGTTGAGCAAAAGAAAATTCTTTTAGATCAACCCGTCAGAAAGTATTTACCGGCCGGAACATTGACAGCAGGATCGGATGCAATTACGATCCGACATTTATTGAATAATACATCCGGACTGGGAGATTTTTTCGAAAGTCCTGATTACAGTGAAACAAAAACAGTGACCATTGATGATCACATGAAGCTGTTGAATGCTATGAAAACAGTATCTGATGAACCCGGAAAAACGTTGCACTATTCAAATTCCGGATTCATTGTATTAGGCAAATTACTGGAATTGCATTATCGTAAGTCCTATCAGGAAATTGTAAAAGAGCGTTTACTGAAGCCTGTCGGAATCAATTATGATGCAAAAAAAACATTGGCTACCGGTTATTATTTGGAAAATGGCAGTCTGAAAGTTGGCGAAGGCAATGATCCTTCGAAGTGGAGTTCAGCAGGAGGATTGTTTCTTACTGTACAGGAATTACATCAATTGATCAAAGGAATTGTTACAGGAAAATTCATTGCAAAACAAAGTTTGCAAAGACTCTGGACAAAAGAATCCAGACCTGAGC
Source organism: Sediminibacterium sp. KACHI17 (assembly GCF_040362915.1). NCBI lineage: Bacteria > Pseudomonadati > Bacteroidota > Chitinophagia > Chitinophagales > Chitinophagaceae > Sediminibacterium > Sediminibacterium longum. Next base: position 453,957 of record NZ_AP029612.1, read on the forward strand.
AAGAGCCACCATTTGTTCATTATGGTTTAGGTTGGATGCTGGAAGATCCTAATTGTATTCAACTGCGTGGACATAATGGGGGTGTGAAAGGTTTTCAAGCCGCATTTCGTTACATGCCGGATGAGGATGTTTTTGTTTACTTTCTATCAAACAGAGATGGCGGTATTGAAAGTATTTTTATGGATACGATCTTTTTATTGATGGAAAAAAAAGGTTGTAAAATGGAAATGCCCGGAGGAAATTAAATGTAACAAACCTTTCTAGGTAACTAAAAACCCTTTCTTTTCTACTATGACCTGAAGCTTTGTTGATCAGGTCTAAGAAAAGAAAGGGTTTATATTTTAAATAACAGAATCAGTCAAATTGATTCGGCCACTCATTTTTCAGACCATCAATTTTCTCACCTACTTCATCTTTCATTTGCTTTTTGTAAGCAGCTAATTTTTCCGCTGTTTTTTGATGATGGCTTCCAATGATCTGAGCTGCCAGTATACCAGCATTTTTCGCAGCATTCAGGGCTACTGTAGCAACAGGAACGCCATTGGGCATCTGCAGGATCGATAATACTGAATCCCATCCATCAATTGAATTGGATGATTTGATAGGGACACCAATCACAGGCAATGTGGTAATAGCCGCAACCATACCCGGTAAATGTGCAGCGCCACCGGCGCCGGCAATGATGACTTGTAAACCTCTTGTTCTCGCTGTCTCAGCATAAGTGACCATTCTTTCAGGTGTACGATGTGCTGAAACTACGGTTAACTCAAATGGGATATCAAAATGTCTGAGCATATCAGCAGCGGCTTGCATGATCTTTAAATCACTGTCACTGCCCATGATAATGCCAACTACAGGGATGGAACTTGTCATGGTGTAAAGATAATTAATTTATATTGTTAGGGTTTGGCTTATTGCCGATGAGTGATCGTCAATCGTTTTATTGGATCAAGTAAGCAGATAATCCTCGTAATACCGGTGCTGCTTTTGATTCTTGAATAACGATTCTTATTTCAGTAGTTGTCAGCTTTGGAAATGTGGTGATCTTTTTTCTGCCGATCGTTGTTCCATCAAAAACTTTTACAAATTGCTTCCCTTGTTTTGCTTCAATGGAAAAACGGATCACCCTTTGTCCGTATGCGATCATTTCTTCCAATACAATCGCATTCAATGTTTCTTGATACGGAAGCTTTACCTGAATCACGACCTGATCATTTTTGTCAGCTGACCAATACGTATTAGTATTTTCATCTAACAAGTGTCTGAGCGCTGTTTCTTTTTGATTGTTGGTTGAAACCGATGCTTTTTTGAAAAGATTATTGCTGAAAGCATCAACTCTTTTTTTTGCAAAACCCATCAGTGCTGCTGAATCATTGGGATGGAATAATCCTCTTCTATCAGGGGGAACGTTCAATAATAAGTTCCCTCCATTACCCACTGATTTTAAATACAGGTCAAAAAGTACATCAGGAGATTTTACTTTATCATCTTCACTGGCATGATAAAACCAACCCGGGCGAATAGACACGTCTGCTTCAGCAGGTATCCAATGTTTGCCATTGAAGTTACCCTGATTGAGTGTGTCGACATGCGGAGCACCTAATCCTCTTGCAAAACCTGCAGTATCCAATAAATTCCAATTTGTATTTCCGATAAATCCTTTTTCATTACCACACCAGCGTATACTCGGACCGATATCACTAAAGATGATCAAAGGTTGTTGAAAAGAAAAAGCTGCTTTTTCAAATCGCTTAAAATCATAAATCTGTTTTTTGCCATTAGGTCCCTCACCATTTGCGCCATCCCACCATAACTCAAAGAAGGGGCCATAATTCGTGAACAACTCTTTCATCGTAGCGATGTACACATCATTGTATTCAGGAGTCCCATATTTAGGATGATTTCTGTCCCATGGCGATAAATACACACCCATTTCGATCCCTTCTTGCTTACAAGCTGCTGATAATGCTTTTACAACGTCTCCTTTGCCTTGCATCCATTTACTTTCCCGAACGGTATGTGTGCTTTGTTTACTGGGCCATAATGAGAAGCCATCATGATGTTTTGCGGTGAGTATGATCCCTTTTGCGCCCGCTTTTTTGGCAATACGAGCCCACTGTCTGCAATCTAATTGAGTTGGATTGAAAATATTAGGATCTTCATTCCCTTCTCCCCATTCTTTATCTGTGAAAGTGTTGGGGCCAAAGTGAATGAACAGATAAAACTCTTTTTCGTGCCAGGCTAATTGCTCTTTTGTCGGAATCGGATAAAGCGGTTGTACTTTTTGTGCAGCACATTGCAGTGAAATGATCGTCGTGAAGAGCAGGATTAGTTTTTTCAAAATGATGGGGTTTGAAGATGAAATTTAACCACAAATCTATACTCATCAAGTGCTGAATCATCAGCGTAACTGACGTTTATACATCTGTACAGTATTTTCATATCCTAGATAGATCGCATCACAAACCAATGCATGACCAATGCTCACTTCATCTAGGTAAGGGATATGTTGTTTCAGATATTTGAGATTGGAGAGGTCAAGATCATGTCCGGCATTGATACCCAATCCCAGTGCCTTGGCTCGCTCTGCGGCAGCAACATAAGGAGCAACAGCTGCTTCATGATTGCCACTGGCAAAAGTTTTGGCGTAACCTTCTGTATACAGCTCAATGCGATCAGTACCTGTTTGAGCTGCACCCTCTACCATATCGATCACAGGATCTACAAAAATGGAAACACGAATATTAGCTTTCTTAAATACACTGATGATATCCATCAAATAAGATCGATGTTTAATCGTATCCCATCCATGATCGCTGGTAAGTTGTCCGAGTGCATCCGGTACCAAAGTGACCTGATGCGGTTTCGTTTCTAATACCAGATCAACAAATTTTTGTTCTGTTGGATTGCCCTCAATATTAAATTCAGTGGTGATGATCTTTCGAATCGCTCTTGTATCATCATAGCGGATATGTCTTTCATCCGGACGAGGATGTACAGTTACACCATCTGCTCCGAAACGTTCTGCATCCATGGCAGCTTTGATCACATCAGGATTATTACCACCGCGACTATTCCTTAATGTGGCAAATTTGTTGATGTTTACACTGAGTTTTGTCATGATGCAAAGGTACTCAGAACTGAAGATAATTGTATCTGATTCTCTGCGCTATCTCAGTTGCTCATGTTCTCTGTGGTAAAACAAACCTGAACCGCAGAGAACATGAGTAACTGAGACTAACCTAAGTAATGCATTACTATACTGGCGGAGGTAAGACCTACAATGTGGTATCCACAATCAATCAGGTATAACGCAAATGGTTTTTTAGTATACAAATACCCAATACTAATGGCTGGTGTACTGAATCCTACAGATAGTAATACTCCAAGATGAAAAGCATCTGTATAATTATTCATCGGAATCATTTGTCTGAAAATGGTAAGACCCAAACATGAGATCGCCATAAAAATAAAGCTGATACCCATAATGGCGCCGGCTCCTTTTTTGGCATCGGGGGTATTCACATCTATATTGTTTAAACGAATCCATGCCTTTGAAAATAGAAAACTGTACCAAATAGCACCGATCAGGAAATAAACAAGTGCACTTAGAAAGAAAGATACCCAGTTGACGTGGTCAGCAAAATGATGTAACATAGTTTGGTTGTTTAGGGTTTTGAATGGTATTAAGGTCGGAAATAAAACGCAGTTCTGCAACACACTTATGGGTAATGACTTATTTTGCAGATGTATTGCTTCTGCTCAACCATTTGCAGCTAACAATGTTTTAAAGCTATGTCTTACTCATCACTCGAATCATGCCTTGTTGATCTGGAAAAGAATGGTCAGCTGGTGCGCGTCAAAGAAGAAGTGGATCCCTATCTGGAAATGGCGGCAATTCACCTGCGAGTATATGAAATGGGGGGACCTGCCTTACTATTTGAGAATGTAAAAGGGAGTCAGTATCGTGCGGCTTCAAATATTTTCGGAACACTGGACAGAAGCAAATTCATTTTTCGCGAAACACTGGCGCAGGTACAGAAGCTGATCGAATTAAAGGGAGATCCGATCAAAGCCGTCAAACAGCCTTTGCAGAATATCCGTACAGGTTTTGCCGCACTCAAAGCATTGCCATTAAAAGATCCATGGAATAAGCCGGTCTTGTATCGGGAAATAAAGATCAGCGATCTTCCTTTGATTCATCATTGGCCAATGGATGGGGGAGCATTTGTTACCTTGCCTCAGGTATATACAGAAGATATTGATCAGCCAGGTATCATGAAAGCCAATCTGGGTATGTATCGTATCCAGTTGAATGGGAATGATTATCAGAAAGACAAAGAGATCGGATTACATTACCAATTACACAGAGGAATTGGGGTGCATCAAACAAAGGCAAATAAAAAAGGGCTACCGCTAAAAGTTAGTTGTTTCATAGGTGGACCTCCTTCGCATACCGTAGCTGCTGTTATGCCTTTGCCGGAAGGTATTAGCGAAATGACATTTGCAGGGGTATTGGGAGGAAGACGTTTTCGGTATACTTACCAGGATGGATTTTGTTTGAGCACCGACGCCGATTTTGTGATCACAGGAGAAGTTTACCCCAGTGAAAACAAGCCGGAAGGTCCATTTGGAGATCATCTTGGCTATTATAGTTTGCAACATCCTTTTCCATTGATGCGTGTACACAAAGTATATGCGAAGAAGAATGCGATCTGGCCTTTCACTGTTGTAGGCAGACCCCCTCAGGAAGATACCAGTTTTGGGCAGTTGATCCATGAAATTACGGGAGATGCCATACCCCAGGAGATACCTGGTGTAAAAGAAGTACATGCTGTAGATGCGGCAGGCGTGCACCCATTATTGTTGGCAATTGGTAGTGAACGGTATACCCCTTATCTGCCCACTAAACAGCCCGCAGAATTATTGACCATTGCTAATCATATTTTAGGTACAGGGCAGTTGAGTCTTGCGAAATTCTTATTCATTACGGCAGATGATACCCAACAATTGACAACACATCATGTCCGTGAATTCTTTGAATATATTTTTGAGAGGATCAATCTGACCCGTGACATTCATTTCTACACAAATACTACCATTGATACACTTGATTATTCCGGTACAGGGTTGAACACGGGTAGTAAAGTTGTATTTGCTGCCTATGGCGATATTCAAAGAACACTTGCGAAGGAACTGCCCTCTGCTATTACATCTTTGAGCGGTTTTGGCCAGGCGTGTTTGGCGATGCCGGGAGTGGTTTGTCTGCAAGCAGATTCTTACATAGATGCAGATCATACAGTAAAGCAAATAGAACAATTAAATGCACAGTTACAGCATCAACTTCCAGAGTTAGCGGGTATTGTGCAGATCGTACTTTGTGATGATACTTCATTTACTGCTGCTACTTTAGGAAATTATCTGTGGGTTACTTATACAAGAAGTAATCCATCACACGATATCCATGGTATTGCTTCATTCATCCGCAACAAACATTGGGGATGTGATGGTCCGATGGTAGTGGATGCCCGTATCAAGCCGCACCATGCACCTGCTGTGGTGAAAGATCCGGCGACAGAGCAAAAAATCGATCGCTTGTTTGCAAAGGGTGGGAGTCTTTACGGGATATCCTGATAATGTGGATGATTTTTCTTGTAAGTAATCCTTTGACTCTTCGTCTTTTCTGGAAAATAACCATCATGAAACAACTGATCAGCATCCTTTTATTATTTATTGCAAGTTCCGCCATTGCCCAAACAGAACCTACAGGCCTGAAAGTAGGGGATAAGGCGCCTATGTTTATAGGTACAGATCAAAATGGTCAGCAGTTCTCTTTGCAGGAAGCTTTGAAAAAGGGAAATGTTGTGTTGATGTTTTATCGCGGACAATGGTGCCCCTATTGTAATAAGCAAATGAGTCAAATGAATGATTCTTTATCATCCATCACAGATAAAGGAGCAAGGGTGATAGCTGTTTCACCGGAAGTACAGGACAATGTGAAGAAGACCATTGAAAAAACAAAAGCATCTTTTCCAGTCATCAGTGATGTGAAGATGCAGATCATGAAGGATTATAAAGTGAATTTCTCTGTGCCTCAAGCCACGCAGGATCGGTATAAAAATTTTGGTATTGATTTCAGTATAGCTAATGGAGAAAATGGCGCTAATTTACCGGTACCTGCTACTTATGTGATCGGTACAGATGGTACGATCAAGTATGTATTCTTCAATCCTGATTATCGAAAAAGAGCATCAGTTAAAGAGATTGCCGCTTATCTCTAACATAGTCAACGCTTACTTTTACTACGACTTTTTTCACTGGTGTGGATCTTTCATGAATGATGCAAGGCATATGAAGGTCTGATGGATAAAAGATCGTAAACATACCAGCTGTAACAACCGTAAAGAAGTCTGGTGTTTCATCGAATAACATGAAATCATCATCAGATTGATATTCGCGAGATGGGACTTGTGTGCTGAGTAACGCATGTCCCATTTTTTCTTGTCCACTCACGACATATTGTACATCGATAAATTTTTTATGCGCTTCTAGCTTTTCAGTATCAGGATCTTTGGTGTCATATGCTTGTACAATGGCAAATAGTTGTTCTCCATCTAGTTCATATTTACCATTTTCCAGTTGTGTGAAATCTGTTGTTTGAATATAACGCAGTGCAGTTTCTATTCCTGGATGAAGATGAAAGTAAAGTGCTGCACGACTGATATGATCTATTACCATGATTCAAATATAATCATTTCAAGTAGCGCTCATAAAAATGAAGGATCATCATCAATTCACCTCAACCCATGTATGATCTGCCAGTAAACGAACCGATGAAACAAACTGTTTAAAAGGACCTGATCCGCCCCATTCTTGAGGTGCTACCAATGACAGAATATGTTGTCCATCATTTTTTTCATAGAGATGATAGATATGTCCGATCTGTGGTTTGAAACTCAGTTTTGCTTCATAGATCATCATGCTGAGCTCTTTTCTTTTTCGGATCTCTTGAGCTTGTCGGGCAAGTAACTCAATTTGCTGACGGATCTGATCCAGCTGCATATTGGTTTGATCTTCCATCGCAGAAAGGGCTTTGTGTTTGATCACGCCTTCTTTGGTGGGTCTAATGGCCACGCCGGCTACAGAAGAAGCGTAGGGTAAAACGCTTAACTGTTTGTGATACATTTCAATATTCACAAAAGGTTTATGATCCTTATCATATCCTTGCTGCGTTAATTTCAAATAGCCATTTGGCATGATCTCATGCTTGACCTCCAAAATGATCTGCTGTTGCTTGTAAAACTTAAATAAAAGGGTAGAAGAGTTTTCAATACTGGCTGCTGCTTCATCAGCTAAATCAATATTTTCAAAATGATGGAGTTGACCATCAGGAACAATTTTGTATTGGGTATAATAGGCTTCATTTTCCATGGAAACCCAGTTGATACTAATACTCAATGCATGACCATTCTCGACCGATTCGATCTTATAATTACCACTTTTAGGAGGGATGCCCGATTGAAAATCACATTTTTCGGGAAAGAGCTGCCAACTTGCTAAAAAATTATATGCCTGTACCATACCTGTAAACTACATATGACGACTGCAAAGGTTCTGTATTTACATGAAAAAGCCACAGATTCTGCAAATAATCTGCGAATCTGTGGCCAGAATAGAATTGGATAGATTTATTTTACTTTAAAACCTACTCGCGTTGTTCCCCAAGCCAGTGTAACAACGCCAGCCTTAGAAATAGCATAAGTTAGTTTTTCTTCGGCAGCACCGGCAGCGCCTTGCTTAACATTCACTCTCAATGCGTCATCTGATTCACTGTATTGAGTTCCCCAGCCTTCCCATTTTTTGCTGAAAATAAGTGTCCAGTCATTGCCATTTTTGATAGTAAAGAATCCATATTTACCGGCAGCCAGTGGCTTTCCTTCAATGGTAACATCTTTACTGAATTCGATCCATGTTTTTTCATTGGCACCAGCACGCCACACTTTACCGTCTTTAGGTTCAATGTCTTTTCCTATTTCACGACCTTTCAAGGCAGGTTGACTATAATCAATGGTAATTTTTGTACCACCAACAGTCTCGGATACAGTTGCAGGTGGACTTGGTCTTTTTGACTTATCCTGTTGTGCACATGCGGAGATCGATGAAAGCAAAAGGCCGGTCATGGCCATCATAGCGAAAAATTTCTTCATGGTCTTTTTGTTTATGATTATAAACGAAAATTAGAGGAAAAGGTTGACGTGATGGCTTTTTTTATGATGACCGGAATGTTAAAAATGTCAGTTGACCTGAACGAAATCCGGCTTTTTCAATAACTGGCTATTGTATTTGAAACGCAGGCCTGTATTAAAGGTCAGGTTCCAGGGAGTCATGCGATCTGTCGTTCTCGGATAATAAAATACTTTTAGTTCCATTGTACCAAAAACAAGGTTTTCATTTCTGGTTCTTACACCTGTTCCCAATGAAGTAAAAATATCACCCTGATCAAAACCTTCACCGATACTTTTAAGATAAGTGATATTGCTGAACACAAAAGGAGCAAAACTGAATCCATATTTTTTTTGGGTATTGTAAAAAACGGATTCGCAACTCGCACTTATTCTTGTAGAAGCCCTTGTCAGCTCATTTCTAAACTCCGGGATACCAAAAATACTGGTAAGTCTTAGTGGTTCATTCAAAACCGTTTTTACCTGCTGCGTAATACTTCCACTCAAAAAATGACGCGTATACCAATTCGATCCACTGATCTTACGAAGCCGGGTAAAATATTCAAGACTTGTCAATCCACTGATGTCTTCAAATCTATTTCGATTGAAATAAGTACCAAAGCGAATGATATAATTCACATAGTTTTTATTATCCGAAAAATAGTTTCGCTGATAATCGAAACCAACATAAGGTCTTTCTACTGTATTTCTTTTTACCCATCCTCCGAGTAATGTCATGCTAAAACCTTCCGGCACGTCTTCATTTCGACCGAAACCATATAGGAAATTGGTGTGGTAATAGTCTTGTTGAAAGATCGTGAAAGCACTTAAGACGGCTTCCAGATTAGAATAATAGTAGTTATAAGTGGTTTTGAACTGATCCGGTATATCGTTGAATAAACGTTGCACACCACGTATCCCAATGAATTTCTTCAATCTGGAATTGAAGTTCCTTTTCAGTTGTCTTCTGGCGCCTACATTATGTGCCAGCCATCCATCTAGATTCTGATATTGGTACTTGAAATCTATTTTATACAATGAATCATTGATATACCCATTTTCTGTATGCCTTTCGGAAAGTTCAAATCCACCTGTCCAAGAGTGGTACGGGCTAACCAATGGCAATTCACCACGCAGGTAGAGGGCTTTCTCTTCTCTGCGCCCACTGTTAAAAGCAGGAGCATGGGTTTGATATCCAAACATTAGATTTAAAAAACTGCCTCCGATATTTCTTTTGGTGTATTCAAATCCGGATCCAAAATCTGGTCTTCTATCCAGATCATACAATCCCCGAAATTGAATTCTGTCGCCGGAACCAAACAGGTTGTCATTGTTTACTTCCAGGCTAATGGTTTTGAGTGAGCCTATTTCCGCACTTCCTCCAATTGGGAATAGATCTTTCCACCGAATGGTAATATCTACTGCATCAGGATCATTCGGCACATCCGAAGCTATGATTCTGGCATCTTGCAGATAAGAAAGTTCTCGAAGAAATCGTTCATTATCTGCAATGAGATAGGGATAAAGTGTATCTCCTGTGATAAAAAAAAGATTGCGAAGGATGGTCTTATTTGTAGTTCCGGTATATAAGGCGTCGCTAATATCATTGATGAACCGACGCTGAACTTTAACCGTATCATTTACCGAATTATCAAAGGACAATTTTTCAACACGTATTTGTCGGATGATCTTTCCCCGGAAAGGTTTAAAGACCTCTTCGTTTTTAATGGCACCTTTATTTTCGGTGATAATATCTTCTCTTCCGCTAACAGACACAGCTCTTCCTAGTTTACCTAACAAACCTTTTTTATTTGCCAGAAAAAAAACGGTGTCTTCTTTAAGTTTAGGTTCTTGCGCAAAGCAAGGTGTGATACCTATACAAGTTAAGATCAACAATATGAATCGATATATAGAAGCATGGCAATTCATTCCAAAAAGGATCCGCTGTTACAGTTGAGAAATAATCCGAACGGAAGTTAAGGAATAGGGCTAAGTATTAGGCAAAATGTTAATTGGATGAATGTTAAAAGAAAAAACCCGGCTTACGGGCCGGGTAGATATATATAGACTGAGAAAATTGCGATCTTACTTATTCTCTTTTGAGAAAATACTCACATCACCTGATTCAGAGATTTGTAAAACCAATTTCTGGTTTACTTTTTCCATAGAGATAAAGTAGCTAGTTTCTCCAACTGAATTGGTGAATTCAATACAATCTTCCAACTGAAACTCAGGGTAAGTGTATTTGGTAGTAATGGTCTGTAAAGCAGCTTTCGGTAATTTATCGAAAGCATAGGTTTTAGTTAAACCGATCAACTCTCCATCATGGGTGTAGAACACTTCTTTCTTAATACCATTCTCCAGAAAGCTGGCTTTTTCGAATTTCTCGTCAGCACTCCAGCTTACTTCTTTCACACCTGTAAAAGTTGAGCTGAAATGGCTAGCACCATTGTATTTTGTTTTTTTGTTGGTGTCAGCAAAAGCGCTGGTTCCAAGGGCGATGACCGCTAAGGTCAGGATGAATAACTTTTTCATTTTCTTGCTTTATTAATATTGTTATAAATAGTTTGTCGTTTTCTTTTGTTTGATTGACAAGTCAAAAGTAGAACGTGATGATAGATAGACGAAGTAGATTGTGATTAGTTACAAGCGTTACAGACACGTTATTATGAGTGGTGTTAATGCCAATGTTAAGCAATGTTAACATTGGTCTGTAATGCAGTATGGAAAAGGATTGTAGCCGATTTCTTAATGAAATACTAAAGGGCTGTTTCCTGTGACGAGTTACAGGAGTGGAGAAGGGTGTTTGGGATGAACGGCGGGAGTGTCGGTAAGTTTTGAGCTTCAAGCTGCAAGCTACAAGCCACAAGTAGTACTCATTTAAATTCTACTTGCAGCTTGTAGCTTGAAGCATGCAACTTATTGCTTTATCCTCTTTTTCAATTCCTCTATTGAAATATTGATTTGCCTACCTACTTGCTTGCCATTTTTGTAGCAAACAAACTTCACGGTTGCAACATCTTTCGGTAAAGTGTAAGGAGATACATATTTACGATAAGTGTGATCAGGATTACTTTCATCAATAGAAAAATGTACATCCATATTGGAGACCTCTTTATCTACCACTAATACCAGATTTTTCTGAGCATCATATCTGGCAGTTATGATAGGGTCATACATGGCAGTGCTGTATCTGATCTTGGCATGATTCATTCTTTCGAATTGGTGCTCAACACGACCAACAAAATCATCCCAATTTTTACGCTCTTTAGGCGTCCAAACAGATTCTGCAAGTGCCAGTGCGCGTGGCCAAAGCATGTATTGCACGGTTTTAAAGTTCTGGATCTGTTCGGTCCAAAGATTGCCCTGTCCACCTAAAATGAACTTCGGATCTATACTGTCGGGTAATGGATCGAATTGATAGGCTTTCTGCAAGCGTAATCCGGCGTATACCGGCGGCTCAACTGTTTTCTCTCCTTGATAGTAGTCTAAATAGGCAAAGTCTGTTGGTGACATTACAACTGTATGATTGGCTTTTGCCGCAGCAATGCCCCCTTTCATGCCTCTCCAGCTCATAACAGAAGCGCCTTCTGCTAAGCCTCCTTCCAGTATCTCATCCCAACCCATCATTTTTTTGCCTTTAGAACGAATGATCTTTTCAATACGCTTCACAAAATAGCTTTGAACCGCGTCCATATCTTTCAAGTTCTCTTTTTGCATGAGTGCTTTGATCTCATCACTTTTCTCCCAGAAATTTTTTGCTGTTTCATCTCCACCCATGTGAATGTATTCAAAAGGGAAAAGTTGTGCTACTTCTGTAAAGACCTTATCCAACACCTGGTATACTTTTTCATTGGCTGGAGAGAGGTTATTGTCTTTTAAAGCATAGAAATGAGCACCTGCGGGCCATTCCATGAATTTCTCACCTGCATTTACCCAATATTTTGTTCCAGGTGTTGCAGACAGGTCTGGGAACGCGGCAAGCATGGCCATGCTATGTCCGGGGATATCGATCTCCGGTAAAATATTTACAAATCGCTCTTTGGCGTATTGTACCAATTCTTTAATGTCTTCATGTGTATAAAAGCCGCCATAATTTTTTGGCTCATCGGGAGAGGGATCGGGAGTGTTGGCCCATTTTCCTTCGCGTTTAGGTCTCCATGCACCCACGTCTGTCAGTTGTGGTAGAGATTTGATTTGAATCCTCCAGCCTTGGTCATCAGTTAAATGCAGATGCAGCAGATTGAATTTATAACGCACCATTTCATCAATGAACTGTTTAACTTCTTGTTTGGTGAAGAAATGACGACTCACATCGAACATCAATCCACGCCAACCAAAACGGGGTTTATCAATGATGGATACAACCGGAATTTTCCATGGTTCAGATCTTTTTTTACGCAATGCAGTATTCGATTCTGTTTCTTTAGGTAGTAGTTGAAAAAAAGACTGAACTCCGTAAAATAATCCGGCAGGTTTATTGGCGAGTATCATGATGTTGGTTGGTGTAACGATCAGACGATATCCTTCTGATCCCAATGCCGGGTCTTCATTTTTTGACAACTGAAATTCAATATCCGCACTATTTTGTACAATAGTAGCGCGGGTATCGGTTGCTTTTAAGAGTCTGTCTTTGAATTGATCAATGATATGCTGTACCCCTTCACCATCAACACGAATAGTGATCTGAGGTTTTAATGATAAGTATCCTTTACCTACAGTTATGGATGAGGGGTTGGGAATAATGTGTATAGGTTCAGCATCCTGGGCAGTCAAAAACAAAACTGATATCGATAAAAGAGTAAAAGCAAATAACTTTTTCATGATGGCAAATTTGAAACTGAAAAATAAGAAATAATCTGGCTTATTACTTCGCTGCTATTCTGTGTCTTTAGTGGCAATTGAATGCCACTGAATGCACTGAGATGCACAGAAAAAAACAACCCGACAATTGCTTGTCGGGTTGCTGATATAGAATATCACTCAAAAAATTAATAGCGATAATGTTCTGCTTTGAACGGACCTACTTTAGAGATACCGAGGTAAGCAGCTTGCTCATCTGTTAATTCATCCAGTTCAGCACCCACTTTTGCAAGGTGTAAACGAGCTACTTTCTCATCTAAGTGCTTAGGTAACACATACACTTTGTTCTCATAGTTCTTGTGGTTATTCCACAATTCAATCTGAGCCAGTGTTTGGTTAGAGAAAGAGTTACTCATTACGAATGAAGGGTGTCCTGTTGCACAACCTAAATTCACCAAGCGACCTTCAGCCAAAATGATGATGTCTTTACCATCAATATTGTACAAGTCAACCTGAGGCTTGATAGTATCTTTGGTATGACCGTAGTTGTTGTTCAACCAAGCGATATCGATCTCAATATCAAAGTGACCGATGTTACAAACGATCGCTTTGTCTTTCATCAAACGGAAATGTTTTTCAGTCAACAGATCGCGACAACCAGAAGCAGTTACAACGATATCAGCTTCTTTAACCGCATCGATCATTTTCTTTACTTCAAAACCATCCATTGCAGCTTGTAAAGCACAGATCGGATCGATCTCTGTAACGATCACGCGGCAACCTGCACCACGCAGAGATAATGCAGAACCTTTACCCACATCACCATAACCACCTACAACAGCCACTTTACCTGCCATCATCACATCGGTAGCACGACGGATCGCATCAACGAGTGATTCCTGACAACCGTATTTGTTATCGAATTTAGATTTGGTAACAGAGTCATTCACATTGATCGCAGGAATAGGTAAAGTGCCTTTTGCCATACGCTCATACAAACGGTGAACACCGGTAGTGGTTTCTTCAGATAAACCCTTGATATGCTGAACCAGCTCAGGATATTTATCGAATACCATATTGGTCAGGTCACCACCATCATCCAGGATCATGTTCAATGGACGATCAGCACCACCGAAGAATAAAGTTTGTTCAATACACCAATCAGCTTCCTCGAGTGTTTGACCTTTCCATGCAAATACACCTACACCTGCAGCAGCAATTGCAGCAGCAGCCTGATCCTGTGTAGAGAAGATATTACAAGAGCTCCACTTTACTTCAGCGCCCAATGCAACCAATGTTTCGATCAATACAGCAGTTTGGATGGTCATGTGCAGACATCCTGCGATACGAGCACCTTTCAGGGGCTGTGAAGCGCCATACTCAGCACGCAATGCCATCAGACCGGGCATCTCAGCCTCAGCCAAACGAATTTCCTTACGGCCCCAGTCTGCCAGACTGATATCGGCCACTTTATACTTCAGGTTGAAGTCGATAGAAGAAGTTAATGTAGACATATAGTGTTTTTATGAAGTGCAAATCTATATTTATAGATGAATATTCTACTTTATTTAAAAAAAATAGAATAAAATAGCTAAAAATGTATCTTTGAAGGAATAAAATGATTAAATCGTATGCCCAAAACGAAACAAATAGCCGAATCCACTAGCAGTAATCTGACACTAGATGATAAGGACCTCGCCATACTTCGCATTCTTCAGCAGAATGCTCGTGCTACAGTGAAAGAAATATCTGATAAAGTATTGTTGAGTACAACACCTGTTCATGAGCGAATTAAAAGAATGGAAGAGCAGGGAGTCATCAGACAGTATGCTACTTTATTGGATCATTCGAAAGTAAAGAAGGGATTGATGGTGATCTGTTATGTATCTCTCAAGCAACACAATCGAAACGCAGGTGAACGCTTTATCAAAAGCATTTTAGAGATGCATGAAGTGATCGAGTGTTACAATATTTCAGGAGAATTCGATTTCATGCTCAAAGTAGTAGCAGAAAACATGGATGACTACTACAATTTCCACGTCAATAAACTGAGTCAGGCAGAGAATTTAGGACATGTGCAAAGTGTATTTGTGATGGGAGTGATCAAGCAAACACATGTATTGGTGTATTAGCTGCAAGTAGCGTATGGTTCATAGCAAATCGTAAATCATCTTACTATCTAGTATTGCCAACCCAATGATCTAAAAAAACAATATCCCGATACCCGATCACCCGATCACCCAGTACCTAGTACCCAGTACCTAATCCCAGCACCCCAACTCCATAATGTAATCATCCATAAAAAAACCATTACCAATATCCAATTTCACTTCTTCTGCGATCGTAAATCCCATGCGGGTATAAAAGTCTTTGGCAGGGTTTTGCTTATTGACTTGTAGGAAAAGACGGGTATGATTTTTTTCAGTTGTGTAAGCAATCACTTGTTGTAAGAGCGCTTTTCCTGCACCTGATTTTTGAATGCTGGGGAGAATGTATAGTTTATTGAGTTTGCATCCTTGCGCACCTTCTTCAGAAACGGAAGCAAATCCGATCGGTTGATCATTCAGTTCAGCGAGATAAAATTGATGTCCTTTTTGCATTTGTTCTAACAAAGCGTCGTCATTATAGATCATATCTAACATGTAACGAATCTGTTCCTGAGAGATGATCTTTCCATACGCTTCAGGCCAGGTATTTTCTGCTAAGGATCTGATAACAGATCTGTCATTAGCATTTGCCTCGCGAATATGTAAAGCAGCCGACATTTTATTTTGTTTTTGTGTTTTGCTTTTTCAAGAATAGTTTCTTGTTCAACCAGTGTGCAAGATAAGCGCTGCCGATACCTGTTGCTGCACCCATAACAACATCTGTTGGGTAATGCTGCCCCATATATATTCTCGAATAAGCAACGCCCGTACCCCAGAGATAGGCGGGTACTGTTATATACCATTTTTTATATTGGATAGATAATGAAGCAGCACTTGCAAAACTTGCCGATACATGTCCTGATGGAAATGAAAATCCTTGATCCGGTTGATCGGGATAAATGTCTGTATAAACGTTTGCCGGTCGTTCTCTGCGAATCAATTGCTTCATCATAGCAGTTGTAGCAGCCGCAATAAAAATACTGCCACCTATTTCAATGGCTTTCTGTTGTGTGAGCCGGTCTTTGTTGATCAATGCTGCCGTCATCATACCAACAGGTATCATTACGCTGATGGGTTTTGCTGTCGTGGAAACACCATCCCAGAAACTGCCGGAAGGATTCACGGGATTGATATTTCTGACCATCCGTACTTCCCATGGAGCTGCTTGTGCGTTACAGGTTGGGTTGGATGTAAAGCCGGCCAAACACAACAAAAGCCATATTTTGAACATGGCTTTTGTTGTATTGTTTTTATACTTCAGAATTCTTGGATACATATTTATTTAAAGATTCTTCAGACTTTCTTCAATGTTCTTGATCCTTGCTTCCGCATCTGCTAATTTCTTTCGCTCCAGGTCTACTACTTCAGGTTTGGCGTTTTGAACAAAACGTTCATTTCCTAGTTTTTTCATGACACTGTCACGGAAGTTCTTCTGATAATCGAGATCTTTCAATAACTCTGCTTTCAATGCAGTGGTATCTAATTGACGCTCTGTCTCGATAAAGAATTTATCTTTTTCAACTGCTACAACAATGGCATTGTTGACTGATGTTTCAAAATCAATAGTGGCAGCATTGACTTGTTTAGATAAAATGCCTGCGATGCTTTCATATTGCTTTTGTTGATTGGTCTCAATATGCAGTTTGATCGGATCTTTTGGTTTGATCTGATTTTTATTTCTGGCATCTCTCAAAGCAGAAATCACTTGTTTCAATAATTCACCGGATTCAAGAATGGCTTTATTTATAGGACCTACAGTGGTTTGTTGTTTTACACATAAATCAACAGACTGTTCCCTTAATAGATGATAGATCTCTTCGGAAATGAATGGCATGTATGGATGCAATAACTGCATCATTTCCTCGAAATAGGTCAATGTTTTTTCATACACAAAAGGATCTACCGGCTGCTCGAATCCGGGTTTTGCCCATTCCAGATACCAGCTACAGAAATCATCCCATATCAGAGAATACAATACTTTCAGGCCTTCGCTCAAACGGAATTGTTGCAAGAGTGTTTCTACTTCTGCTTTTGCTTGTTGTAAGCGAGATTCAAACCAATCGGTTGCAAAGGACGAAAGCTGAGTGCTTTGAGTTGCCGGCTGCGCGCTTTTTTCTATTCTTGTTTCCCAGCTTTTGATAAGCTTGAGTGCGTTCCAGAGTTTATTGTTGAAGTTACGTCCTTGTTCTAACGCGGCTTCATCAAATAAAATATCATTACCCGCAGGTGAGGAGATCATGATGCCAAATCGAACAGCGTCTGCTCCATATTGATCAATCAGTGCAAGCAGATCAGGTGAATTTCCTAAACTCTTACTCATTTTCCTTCCTTGCTTATCTCTTACGATACCTGTAAAGTATACATGTTTGAAAGGTATTTCTTTCATGTACTCTTCGCCTGCCATGATCATACGTGCCACCCAAAAGAAGATGATCTCTGGTGCGGTCACCAATGTATTGGTGGGGTAGTAGTATTTTACTTCCGCATTACCCGGGTTGGATAATCCTTTGAAAACTTCAAAAGGCCATAACCAACTGGAGAACCATGTATCCAGGCAATCGTCATCTTGACGTATATCTTCCAATTTCAGATCTGAGAGCTGAGAGCTGAGTTTTTGATACGCTTCTTCTTTTGTAGCAGCTACTGCATAAGTTCCATCGGGCGTATACCATGCCGGAATGCGATGTCCCCACCACAATTGACGACTGATACACCAGTCTTTGATATTCTCCATCCAATGACGATAGAGATTTTTAAATTTGGCCGGGTGGAATTCAATATCACCATCCATGACCGCTTTTAATGCAGGCTCAGATATTTTTTTCATATCTACCCACCATTGTAAACTCAGTCGCGGCTCAACTACTGCATCTGTTCTTTCGCTGAATCCGACTTGATTGGTGTAGTCTTCAATTTTAACGATATGTCCTTTCGCTTCGAGTTCAGGAACTATTTTCTTGCGAACTTCAAAACGATCTTCACCGATGAATAACTGAGCAGCTTCACTCATCGTGCCGTCATCATTCATGGTATCGATTACTTCCAGATTGTATTTCTGTCCGAGTTGATAATCGTTCATGTCATGCGCAGGCGTAACTTTCAATGCACCAGTACCAAAATCTGTAGTCACATAATCATCTGCAATGATGGGAATTCTCCTGCCGATCAACGGAACGATGGCATATTTGCCATGTAAGTGTTTATAACGCTCATCATCCGGATTTACACATATTGCAGTGTCACCTAAAATCGTTTCTGGTCTCACCGTAGCAATCGTAATGAATTCTTTCTCTCTCTTCTTACTGTCATCTGTCAACTCTAAACTGTCAACTATTTCATATCGAACATAATACAACTTACTCTGTACTTCTTTATAGATCACTTCTTCATCACTCAAAGCAGTTTTTGCTTTTACATCCCAGTTGATCATTCGTTTACCACGATAGATCCAACCTTTTTCATGCAGGTCAACAAAAACTTTGATCACTGATTGATAGTAATCTTCATCCATTGTAAAAGAAGTGCGGCTCCAATCAAGGCTACAGCCCATTTTTTTCAGCTGTTGCAAGATGATACCGCCGTATTTCTCTTTCCATTCCCAAGCATACTGAAGGAACTCTTCTCTTCCAATAGAAGATTTAGCGATCCCTTTTTCGCGCAGCATGGCTACTACTTTGGCTTCTGTAGCAATAGAAGCATGGTCGGTACCAGGAACCCAGCAGGCATTTTTACCCTGCATACGAGCGCGACGTACTAATATATCTTGAATGGTGTTATTCAGACAATGGCCCATGTGCAACACGCCCGTAACATTTGGAGGGGGTATCACAACGGTAAAAGACTCCCGTTCATCGGGTGTACTGTTGAAATAACCTTTATCAAGCCAATGTTGGTACCATCTGGCTTCTATGTCACCCGGGATATAGTTCTTGCTCAATTCCATTCCTGATCTCTTTTTTAAGGCTGGCAAAACTACGAAAATAGTGGGGGAGTGAGAGGGGGTACAAAAAAACCACGCATGGCGTGGTTATATATTGAGAGTAAGGGGATCCGGATTACCAGATAAATATGGCTTCATTCCATTCCAGAATAGAAATAGCCTGGGGTTGCTGAGGAACGCTTTTTTCTTCTTCATGCATCATATTCCCTTGTTGTAAGGCTTTTCGCTGCTTCAAAGACATGGAAGTGCAACAATTGGCCACTTGGTTTCCTGCTTTCTTGCAGAATTGACGAACCTGACTGCCACTGCAGGCAGTGAAGGCGATCAAGAGACAAATCAAAACAATATTCTTCATGTCAGTTGTTTTCTGGTACAAAGCTAACCGGCCTTTTGAAAAGATCAGGTTAACCACTGTTAATTATACCTAACGATCCTTTATGAATTAGGTTACAGTTTTGCACCATTTTTTTTCTGATCCATAGGTCTCTGCAAGAACAAAAACATTACAGTCTGCTCAAAAAGAGCAGAATAAAGAAGAGAAATCAGGGTTTAGCGTAAAAAATCAGTGGGTAGTGAATGCTCAGGCGCGGCCTTTCCATTCCAGATAAGACAATACAACAACAGCGATCAAAATAATGGCCACAATAGCGGCATTCCGTGCATTCTCACTGATGTGAAATTGGGATTTTGTGTTTGACATGGCAAGTAGATTTGGTACGTAAAAAAGGTTTTACGGTCTTCCAGAGGATATTTTATATCGTTCAGAAGAAATCCAAGCTGTCAATAAAACCGGGGCTGTCGGGGGAGAACTGAATCTTTGTTTGTAAGATATGCTTTATTTACCGAATTTACAAGCCTTATTGTATGCAATTTGCTATTGTGGATATCGAAACAACGGGCGGTTTTCCGGAACAACATGGAATGACCGAAATCGCCATCGTATTACACAATGGTACTGAAGTGGAGGGGAAGTATGAGACCCTCATCAATCCGCATCAGGAGATCCCTCCATATATCGCGAATATGACCGGAATTTCGGATGCCATGGTTGCAAAAGCGCCTTCATTTGAAACAGTAGCACAGGAAATTTTCAATCTTTTATCCGGGAGAATATTTGTGGCCCATAATGTCAATTTCGACTACTCTTTTGTTAAGTACCATTTACAAAAAGCAGGTTATCAATTGAATGTGCCGAAACTTTGTACAATTCGTTTGAGTCGAAAAGTATTTCCCGGATTTCGCAAATACGGATTAGGTCATCTATGCAGGGAATTGGATATCCAGATTACCAATCGACATCGTGCAGGTGGGGATGCTTTGGCTACTGCTCAGGTATTAGATATGGTACTGCAAAACAATGGTCAGCGACTGATCAAAGAGATGCTGAAGAAGGAAAATCATGGTCAAACGCTACCGGCTCATTTGCCTGAAAAACAGGTCATGGGATTGCCCCAAAAACCCGGCGTCTACTACTTCCATGATCAAAAAGATAAAGTGCTGTATGTGGGCAAGGCTAAAAATTTGAAGAAAAGGGTACTCAGTCATTTTTCCGGTTTAGATATCAGTAAAAAACGACAAGAACTTCTAAGAACCGTTCATAGGATCTCTTATGTAGAATGTCCGACTGAATTTATAGCGTCATTGTTTGAGAGTGTAGAGATCAAAAGACTGTGGCCGATACATAATAAAAGTCAGAAAAGATTTGAGCAGGTCTGGGGTATCTATCAGTTTGAAGACAACAGAGGTTATATCAGATTGGGTATCGATAAAAAAAGAAAATATTTACAGCCGATTGCATCCTTTGCTTTGTTAGCAGATGCACACAGGATGTTATGGAAGTTGGTAAAGATGCATGATCTTCATCCCGCACTCTGTTTTCTTGATCTCACACCGCAAAAAGAGTGGCCAGCAGTAGATGAGTACAATCAACGGGTAATGACTGCATTACATTGGGTCACAGAACAAAAAGAAACATTTGTGATACGCGATCAGTCAGCCTGTATCCTTGTTGAAAACGGTGTCTTTTATGGGATGGGTATCACAGATGCTGATACCGCTATTCATCAGTTGGAAGAATTAAAAGGTCAATTGACCATGTATCCGGAAAATGAGGTCATCCGCTCAATGATCCGTAACTATACAGAACGTTATCCATCTAAGGTTATTCGCATTGCTTAATTTTTCTCATAGCTCATAGCTCACAGCTAAAAAGCCCATCACCCCGTAAAATTTAAACAAGGCGCTCAGATTATCCACATCTTTTTTTTACACCCTCATTTCCTCCTACATTCGCTCCCCTGATTTTTTAATCGTCAAAAAGGAAAATGTTTATGTCTGGTTTTGCTGCATTGATCGCCGTTAAATTGAATCTCAAACAAACCCAAGTACAAGCAGTATTAGCATTATTCGAAGAAGGTGCTACGATCCCTTTTATCGCACGTTATCGAAAAGATAAAACGGGTGGATTAGATGAGGTACAGATTCAACAGATCCAGGATGAGGCTAAGTTTCTCAAAGAGTTTACTGAACGTAAAACTTTCATCGAAAAAGCCATTACAGAACAAGGAAAGATGACGGAGGAGTTGCAGACAAAAATAAATAACGCCACTACGATAGCTGCATTGGAAGATATTTATCTGCCCTATAAACCCAAAAGAAAAACAAAAGCACAAACGGCTCGTGAAAATGGATTAGAGCCTTTGGCAGATATTATGCTTGCACAGCAACAAGATGACGTGGCATTGGAAGCTGCTAAATATATCAACGAAAAGATCACATCAGCAGAAGATGCTTTGCAAGGAGCCAGAGATATCATTGCAGAAATGGTCAATGAGAATGCTGAAGTACGTGCCAAAATGCGTAAACTGTTTGAGGATACTGCAACGATGCAAAGTAAGGTGTTGGCAGATAAAGAAACAGAGGGCGTCAAGTACAAAGATTATTTTGATTTTTCGGAACCGATCCATAAGATCCCTTCTCATCGTATTCTCGCCATCCTTCGTGGATTTTTGGAGGGCGTATTGAGAATGGGTATCGCACCATTGGAAGAAGATGCGCTCTATTTGTTAGAGCAGCAATTTATCAAAGGGATGAGTCCATGGTCAGAGCATTTGAAAAAAGCGCTTCGCGATGCCTATAGAAGATTGATGCAGCCTAGTTTGGAATCTGAATTCAGAACATCATTGAAACAAAAAGCGGATGAAGAAGCGATCAACGTTTTTGCTGAAAACCTTCGTCAGTTGTTATTGAGCGCGCCATTGGGCAGAAAAAATATTCTTGCCATCGATCCCGGTTATCGAACTGGCTGTAAAGTGGTGTGCTTGGATAACAAAGGAGATCTCCAAACAACTGATCTGATCTATGTTCATGAAAACAATCGGATCTATGAAAGTGAACATAAGATTCGAAAGCTGGTAGAGCAGTTCAAAGTAGAAGCCATCGCTATCGGTGACGGTACTGCAGGAAGAGAGACAGAACAGTTTATCAAAAAAATGCAATTAGGGCTGCCTATTTTCTTAGTGAATGAAGATGGGGCATCTGTGTATTCAGCTTCTGAAACAGCACGTGAAGAATTTCCGGATCAGGATGTAACAGTTCGTGGTTCTGTAAGCATCGGTCGTCGTTTAATGGATCCATTGGCGGAATTGGTAAAGATCGATCCGAAAAGTATTGGGGTTGGGCAGTATCAACACGACGTAAATCAGTTCCGTTTGAAAGAACGATTAGACCAAACAGTAGTAAGCTGTGTGAATGCAGTTGGTGTTAATTTGAATACTGCAAGTAAACATCTCCTGGCATATGTCAGTGGTATTGGTGGCAGCATGGCTGATAATATTGTTCGTTATCGATCTGAGATCGGTGGGTTTAAGGAAAGAAATCAACTTTTGAAAGTACCTCGTTTGGGTGCCAAAGCATTTGAACAGTGTGCCGGATTTTTAAGGATCAAAGAAGGAAGTAATCCACTGGATGCGAGTGCTGTTCATCCGGAAGCTTATGCTATCGTGGAAAAGATGGCGGGTGATTTACAAGTAGACGTAAAAGCATTGATCGGAAATGAAACATTGGTAGCTAAGATCGATCCTAAAAAATATGTAACAGAACAGTTCGGTGAATTGACACTGAGAGATATCCTCAATGAGTTGAAGAAGCCCGGACTGGATCCTCGTAATGAATTAGAACAGTTTGAATTTGCACAGATCTATAAGTTGGAAGATGTACAAACCGGAATGATCGTTCCCGGAGTCGTGACCAATCTTACCAGATTTGGTGCTTTCGTGGATATTGGAGTAAAGCAGGATGGATTGGTACATGTGAGTGAAATTGCCAACCGATATATCAGTGATCCGGGCGAGGCATTGAAACTCGGACAAAAAGTACAGGTGAAAGTAATGGAAGTGGATGTACAACGAAAGCGTATCGGGTTATCGATTAAGCAGGCTAGTGCTGAGGAAAGGGTACAGGGAGACAGAAGAACGAGACGACAAGAAAACTTTAAGCAAAAAGAAGAAGATCTTTCTTCATTGAGTGTCAATGATGCATTGAATGCATTGAAGAAGAAGTTTGGGAAATAAGGAATTGAAAGTGAAATAAGAGTTGATAAACGGTGATTTTGATTCCTGAACATGCGTTATCTTGTCATCTCTAAATCATGATCATGAAAAAGATTATTGCGCTGGTTGCAGCAGTTGTGTTCGTCACTGTTTCTTTTGCTCAGGATAAGGTGAATCCAATCATTAAAGATTTTGGCCCGGTATATGAAATACCAGATGCGGTAGAAAAGCCGGATCCAAAAATGAATTACAAACTGTTGGTGGATCTTGTTATGGCCAGCATCAAACCGGATACCATCAATTTGGGGATAGAAGCAGCTTGCACTTTACTCAACTTACATGGTGTGGGAGGGGTTCCTAAAGAAAAGATCAACATGGTAATGGCAGTACATAATGCTGCAGGGTATACCATTTTGAATAATGAAGCTTACAAAGCAAGATATAAAGTAGACAATCCCAATTTACCCATGATCAAAGCTTTATTGGATGCAGGTGTCAAGATCGTAGTATGTGGACAGACACTTAAAAAAAGAGGGATTGACCCTTCAACATTAGCGCCGGGTATTGGTGTTGCGACTTCAGCATTGACCACCATTACTACTTACCAATTAAAGGGATATGCCCTCATTAAATGGTAACAGCTTATTTTTTTGGATGAATTCTCTCTTAAGATCCTGATAAGTTTTGACCAATTTAGCAATGTCTTTTTCGCGCAGATGAAGGTTCTCTTTTCCCTCAAAAGCGGCTTTTACATGTGGCGATAATTGTTTAATTTGAGCGGTCCAACTTTTCCATGATGGGAGATCTGTTAATTTTCCCTGGTACAATTGATTAAAGGCTTCGATCAGATAATGACGGCTTCTGTCTGTGGATAACTGCTGTTGCTGATCTACTACAAACACAGCCACTGGAACAATCATATCATTTGTAATGGAAGTATCGATGGTCATTCTGGGACCAAACCAAACCCTTGCTTTAAGCCATTGTTCTGTTCCAATTACATTCATCGAAGGGTCAACGGGTTCCCATTTCCCAGTTTCTTCGTCTAATACTTCAAGCCATCGATGATCATTGTGTTGTCTTCCGAATACAGACATCCGATTACCTACTTGAACCACTTTTTCTTCCGCTGTTTTCTGTCGTTCATCACTATATACATGTAGATTGATTTCTGCTATGGCTCTGTATGGCAAGTGAATGGATTTGATCATGGCCATATACACTTTAGCCAATTCAAAGCAATTACCACCGCCACGTGCCAAGATCTGATTCACAGTTCTTGTTTGATAATCTGTGGCTTTCCAATCTAATCGATTCGAAAGCCAGTTCAGTACTGCACGAGCTTTACCATATGAACTATTTTGATCTTTTACAATGTCTTGTGTTAATACGGAAAGTTGTAATTCAGTGGTATCAATGGTTTCACTTAAATGTGTACGACCTGTTTGCGCAAATAAAGAGGTGCTTGCACAAAAAAAGATGAAGAGCAGGCAGATGTTTTTCATTCATTTTTTTTGAGTAGAACGTTTTTTTAGTCTAAAGGTTACACAACAAAATCAGGCTTTTTTGATAAATGGAGTTTATGGTATCGGTATCAGTCGTATCTTTTAACTATAAAACCGTACCGAATGAGAAAACTATTCTTCTCAGGGATCGCTATCGCTTCTGCGGCCCTGATGACCACATGGGTATCTTCGAATGAAGATAACAGTCTTTGGTCCTTCTCTTCTTTTTTAGGAGATTCTACTAAAAAAGATACACCAGTGTATACAACTTTTAAAGACTTGCCATTAAAGCCATCCAGAGAAATCAGCTTTAATACTAAAGAAGGCACTTGGATCAGTGTGGATGTAAGTCCGGATGGTAACACGATCGCCTTTGATCTCATGGGAGATATCTATACCATGCCGATCACTGGGGGTAAAGCAACACCTGTAACCAAAGGCTTTGCTTATGAAACTCATCCGCGTTTTAGTCCGGATGGTAAAAAATTATTGTTTACAAGTGATAGAAGTGGTAGCGATAATATTTGGATCCTGGATATGCAAAAGCAGGATACCATACAACTCACCAAAACCCGAGTAGATGATTATGTGAATGCTGTATGGACGCCTGATGGTAATTATGTGATTGCCAGCAGGGGCAGACGCTTGCCACGTTTATGGATGTTTCATGCAGACGGAGGTGGTGGAATTCAGTTGAATGATGTTCCAGGTGGACTGAAGACCATCGATCCATTTGTTAGTCCTGATGGGAAGACCGTTTATTATAGTCAGCGTAACGGATCATGGAATTACAATGCGTTATTGCCGCAATATCAAATCGGAACATATGATCGTGATAAGGGACTAACAAATACCATAACCACTCGTTATGGTTCTGCTTTTACACCTACAGTAAGTAAAGATGGACAATGGATGGTGTATGGTTCACGCTATAATGATAAAACAGGGTTGGTGATCCGTAACCTGAAAAATGGTGATGAAAGATGGTTAGCGTATCCTGTACAGCGTGATGAACAAGAAAGTATTGCGCCTCAAGGGGTATTGCCAGGTATGGCGTTCACACCGGATAGTAAACAACTGATCGCCAGCTATGGTGGTAAGATTTGGAAAATACCTGTGAATGGAGATCCTGCAACCGAAATCCCAATGGATGTAGATGTTAAACTGGAATTAGGACCTCGTTTATATTTCAATTACGATATCAAGGACACTACACATGCATTGGCATCCCAAATTCGTGATGCAGTACCAAGTCCTGATGGAAAAAAATTAGCATTCACTGTATTGAATCGATTGTATGTGATGGATTACCCGAATGGAACTCCCGTGCGCGTTACCAATCACAATTTCACAGAAGCAATGCCGGCCTGGAGTCCAGATGGCAGACAAATCGTCTTTGCTACATGGGAAGAAAAAGAGGGTGGACATTTGTATAAAGTAACTGTGGGCTCTAATCAGGTGACTAAATTAACTTCAGAAGCAGCATTTTATATGCAACCTGCATGGAGTTACAATCAACGCATTGCGTTTTTCCGTGGTCCTAAACGATTATTCAAAGACGCGGAAGATCCATTCTTTGATGGCGCAGAAGGAGAGATCGTTTGGATGAATGAAAACGGTGGTGATATCAAAGTGGTGGATTTAGCGAGAAACAGAGGTAATATCCATTTTACAAAAGATACAGAAAGAATATTCCTGAATGCAGGAGGTGGTTCCTTGATCTCTATTCGTTGGGATGGTACAGATCCTAAAACGCATGTACGGATCACCGGTATCACTACTTTCGGATCAGTGCTTGATGGACATGGAGATGCACATAAAGAGCCGGTATCAAATGGTAAAGAATATGTGATGGGTAGATATATGTCTGTATCCAATCCTTTGAATCATTGTATGCTACCGGAATCTTCTGATTCCAGAGAACCGCAGAATATGCCTTCTGCTGCAGGAATCATTCTTATGGCTCCTGTTGGTAATCAGGCATTGGCACAGGTGAACAATAATGTGTACGTGGTGACCATTCCTGAAACAGGTAAAACACCAAATATCAATGTGGCAGAACCAGCTGCTAGTATTTTCCCGGCCAGACAATTGACAGAGATCGGTGGAGAATTCCCTGCATGGGAAGGTGATGGAAAGAAAGTACACTGGAGTTTGGGTAATGGACATTGGGTATATGATACAGAGCGTGCAAAAGCAGTGGAAGATTCAGTGAAAGATGCAAAGAAAGCAGAAGCGAAAAGAGCTGCTGATAGTATTAAAGCATTGACAGCTGCCGGACCAGAAGCAAAGAAGTTAGCAGATTCTCTGGCAAAGAAAAAAGCAACCGATCTGGCTGCTGCATTAAAAGCAGATCCCGCAAAAGCAAAACAGGATAGCTTAGACAAAGCTGAACTCAAGAAGAAAGAGAAGTATAGTCCAGCAGAAGTTCAGGTGAAAGTATATTATGAGAAGGACATGCCTGCAGGAACTATTTTGTTGCGTAATGCGAGGATTGTGACCATGAAAGGTGATGAAGTGATAGAGCGTGGAGATATCCTGATCGTGAATAACAGGATCAAGCAAGTGGGTAAAGGTTTATCAGCACCTGCTGGTGCGAAAGTGGTTGATTGTTCTGGAAAGACGATCACGCCAGGGTTTATTGATACGCATTCTCACATGTGGCCATTCTGGGGGCTGCATAAAAATACAGTGTGGATCTATGCAGCAAACCTCGCTTATGGTGTTACTACCACAAGAGATCCACAAACAGCAACCACGGATGTGTTGACTTATGGTGATATGGTAGAAGCAGGAACGATTCCGGGTCCGAGAATTTATAGTACTGGTCCGGGAGTTGGTTATTGGATGTATAACCTCCGTGATTTGGATCAAACGAAAAAAGTATTGGAGCAGTATAGCAAATACTACAAAACACAATACATCAAAATGTACCTCACAGGTGTTCGCCAGGCTCGTCAGTGGATCATCATGGCTGCTAAAGAGCAAAAATTGATGCCTACTACTGAAGGTGGATTGGATTACAAACTCAATATGACACACTTGTTGGATGGCTATCCTGGTGTAGAGCATGCGATTCCTATATTTCCACTTTATAAAGATGTGACCAAGACTATTGCAGAAAGTAAAATGGCTCACACGCCAACATTGCTGGTAGCATACGGTGGTCCTTGGGCTGAGAATTATTATTATACCAATGAAAGTCCATTAAAGGATCCTAAGCTGAATCGCTTTACTCCGTATGAGGAACTCAATACAAAAGCGAGAAGAAGAACCGGTGGTAATGGTGGATGGTTTACACCAGAAGACCATGTATTCCAGAAACATGCACAGGGCAGCAATAGTTTAGTTCAACAAGGTGGCTTGGTTGGCGTAGGTAGCCATGGTCAGTTACAAGGGCTCGGTTATCATTGGGAGTTATGGAGTGTAGCGAGTGGTGGTATGAGTCCGCTGAACGCTTTAAAAACTGCAACTATTCTAGGCGCAACTGCTTTAGGATTGGATAAGGATTTAGGAAGTATTGAATCGGGTAAATTGGCGGATCTGATAATTATGGATGCGAATCCATTACAAAATATCAGAAATACCAAATCTATTCGCTACGTCATTAAAAACGGACGTATGTACGATGGCAATACATTGGATGAAGTTTATCCAACTACCAGAAAGCTGGATATTAGTTCTTGGACCAAAGAGGCACCGAAAGTAACTACAGCAGTGAAAGAGTAGGTCTCATGGTTTCAGCTATCTGATATACATAAAAAGAGTGGCGAACAATTGATTTTGTTCGCCACTCTTTTTTAAAATCGACCTGCATATTATTTGTAAATGATCAGCATTTCTACTTCTCTCATTTTTTTCTCGGCCTTTAATCCCAATTTAGCAATGGCTTGTTTAAAACTATTGGCATCTTCAGCATCAAATTCGAAATCAAGATCAAATTCTCCTTTGATCATCGTTTCGTTGACAACCGGCATTTTGATGATGCCAAATTGTTCGAAGTGATTTAGTAAATCATCAATGGGTACATTTTTTTTGTGGTATGTAGTTGCGCGGATAACATTAGGTTGACCAGCACTTGCATTTGCTTGCCCTTGTGTTTTACTTCTAAAAGGTTCCATTAATGAGGAATCTGTAGTTGTGAAAACCAAACATTCTACTTGTCTTTTTTCTACTCTTGCCAGATATGGTAGGTTCAGTTTCTTTAGTTGTTCCTGAATATAATGGCTCATTTCGTTTTCCTTTCCTTTCGGTACGATCACATCTAAGCAAAATTGCTCGCTGGTATTGATCGCAAACATATCCTTATCAACACCCTCATAAATCATTCTTGGTATGGCTTTGTTGTATACGTTTCGATAAATAAGGTCTAACGAATTATTGATCATTGTTAATCTACGTCCATACCAGGGATTGGTAGGAGTGTAACGTTTGGTGATAGGAAATCCGCCGGGTATCTTAGGTTGGATGTCAAAACTAAAATCGTTGAACCCTTCAGGCTTCGGAAAATAATCTTTCAGAAAGTCAAATGAACTATATGCGTCTTTTTTTTCTTTAACAGTAACTGTTTGTTCCTTTAATAATTGCTCTATAATATTCTCTGTTATTTCGGAAGGAGAGGTATTGGCTACCAATTTTCCTTTTTGATCGATCAGTACTGAATGTGGAATTGAATAATGCGGGAAATAGGTCTGGAAACTCTGATTGGGATCAGAAAGAAACCATAAGTTGCTTGGCTTATTTTTTATAAAACGCTCTAGTCTTTCCGGTGCTTCATCACTTACTGCAATTACTTGTAGTTGATCAGGATATTTTTTCTGAAGAGCGTCCAAATGGCTCATTGCAGGAATGCATGCCCCACACCAAGTTGCCCAGAACTCAAGAATCACAATTTTATTTTTCAAATCGTTCATTGAAGCTACAGGGTGAGGAGCATTCATCAATCCTTCAAACCGAAAAAAAGGAACCGACATTTTATTGGAAATTCCTTGTTGAATGGGGGTTGACTCACTATTGCTGCCTAGTCTGATGGCTTGTTGTGTACTGCCTGCGATTGATAACAAGAGTAATAAAATAAAAAAAACTGTCTTCATTTGATTAATTTTTAATCAAATGAAGACAGTTGCACTGTTAACGAATGTTAATAGTCTATAAAAGCTTATTTCCTAAGCATCAAAAGCAGACTCTGGGGTTTCAATGTATGTATTAGAATGAAGGATGAACACCTGTATAATTCGCAGGGGTTATTGATTTCAATTCTTTTTTCACAGCAGCACTCACTTTTAATGATTGTATGAATTGGTGTATTGCTTTTTTATCGATTTTATGATTGCCACGTGTCAGGTCTTTTAATGCTTCATAAGGGTTAGGATAGTTTTCTCGTCTGAGAATGGTTTGAATGGCTTCTGCAACAACTGCCCAATTATTTTCCAGATCTTCTTTGATCTTGGGTTCATTCAGTAATAACTTACCCAATCCTTTTTCGATCGATTTAAATGCAATGGCTACATGCGCTACCGGAGATCCAATATTTCTTAGTACAGTGGAATCGGTAAGGTCCCTTTGTAAACGACTGATGGGCAATTTTGCTGAAAGGTGTTCTAACAATGCATTGGCCATACCTAAATTGCCTTCTGCATTTTCAAAGTCAATAGGGTTCACTTTATGTGGCATGGCAGAAGAACCTACTTCACCTTTCTTTGTCTGTTGCTTAAAATAATCCATGCTGATATAAGTCCAGATATCACGGCACAGATCGATCAAGATATTATTGATGCGTTTGATGGCATCAAAATGAGCGGCCAAGCAATCATAATGTTCGATTTGAGTAGTGAATTGCATTCTTTGTAGGCCTAGTGTATTTTCAACAAACTCATTACCCAGTGCTACCCAATTCTTTTTGGGAAATGCAATATGGTGTGCATTAAAATTACCGGTTGCACCACCAAATTTGGCAGCATACGGGATGCTTGCAAACATTTCAATCTGATGATTGATACGCTCCACAAACACCATGATCTCTTTCCCTAAACGAGTTGGAGAAGCCGGCTGACCATGCGTACGAGCCAACATCGGTACCTCTTTCCATTTTACCGCCAGTTGGTACAAATGATTTTGAAGATTCACCAGTGCAGGTAAATATTCATGTTCCATGGCATGTTTCCAGCTCAGGGGAATAGAAGTATTATTGATATCTTGTGAAGTCAATCCAAAATGAATCCATTCTTTCAGATGAGAAATACCGGCTTTATCTAATTGCTCTTTGAGAAAATATTCAACAGCTTTCACATCATGATTGGTAACTGCTTCAATTTGCTTGATCTGTTGTGCATCATCAAAGCTGAACTGATCGGCTACTTTTTTCAGGTGCGCTTTAGCTTTGGCAGGCAGCTTAAAAAAGCGTTTATCTGCCAGAAAGAAGAAATATTCGATCTCCACCAAAACCCTGTATTTGATCAGCCCGAATTCAGAAAAATAATTGTCTAGGTGCTGTACTTGTTTACGATAACGGCCATCAATAGGGGTAACAGCGGTAAGGTGGTTGAGTTCCATTGGGGAAATTGAGGTTATTTATTGATTATTGGTTTTCTTTGCATGCAAATTTAGCTGAATTGGACAAGAGAATAAGGATTGGAGCCGTTAGTTATTTAAATACCCGTCCACTTATGTTGGGCGTGCGTAGATCGGGGTTAATGGACAAAGTAGCGGTTACCGAAGATTTTCCGGCGAATATTGCAGCTATGCTGCTGAATGATCAGATCGATGTTGGATTGGTTCCGGTAGCCATTATTCCTCGTTTACAAGAAGCGCATATTATTACCGATTATTGTATTGGTGCTGTTGGGGAAGTTGCATCTGTTGGCATTTTTAGTCAAGTGCCTATGGAGGAGATCGAAATACTCATCCTAGATTACCAGAGCAGAACATCCGTAAATCTCGCCCGCATCCTGTTACAGGCGTATTGGAAAAAAGAGGTCAAAATTGAGAAAGCAACTGCAGATTACCAGCATCGCATTCAGGGAACTACCGCTGCTGTTGTTATTGGAGATCGTGCATTGGCCCAACATCAACATTCAAAATATTATTACGACCTGAGTTTGGCATGGCAGCAGCATACGGGATTACCTTTTGTATTTGCAGCCTGGGTCTCTAATAAGGTGTTGGATGAGGATTTTATTGACGCATTCAATCGTGCAAACGCGTATGGTGTGTCGCACTTAGATGAGGTAGTAAAGGATATTGAATTTCCCCATTATGACCTTAAGAAATATTATGCTACCAATATCAGTTATCAGTTAGACGCACAAAAAAGAGCCGGATTGGAATTATTTCTGCAAAAATTAGCTGAACTTCCAGCACTATCTTAAGTGATCTTATATGAACGAGATCTCTGTCATTACCATCTGTTTCAATAACCTGTCAGATCTGCAAAAGACCTGCCAGTCAGTAGATGCCCAAACTCGTCCACCGGAAGAGCATTGGATCATCAATGGTTCTACAACAGAAGATATCGCTCAATGGCTGGAGCAGACACCTCAACCTGTCTACAGGAAATGGATCAACGAACGAGACAAAGGAATTGCGGATGCCTTCAATAAAGGGATCGATAAAGCAACGTGTCCCATCACTCATTTGCTTAATTCAGGTGATACTTATGCAGCAAATGATGTTGTAGAAGTGGTTCATGCATTCTTCCAGAAACATTTATCTGTTCAATGGATCAGCGGAAACATACAACTGACAAGGGGAGGAGAGAAAGTAATTGTAGGGAAGCCTTTTGAAAAAGACAAACTATATCGTGGTATGCGCAGTGTATCGCATCCTACTTGGTTTGTCAAAAAAGAAGTATATCATCGTACAGGTGGATACAGCGGTGATTATAAGATCGCAATGGACTATGATATGATGTGCCGACTGGCACATGAACCTTATCTGTATTTACCTAAGACCATTGCTATCTTCGATGATACGGGGATCAGCTCCTCGCAGTATATAAAATCATTGGAGGAGAATAAAAAAGTATATACCAAACATTTTGGTCCATCGCTGAAGTTGACAGTTTGGCAATGGCGTTTGAGATTATTGCATCAGTTGCTGCAAAGCAATTTTGGGCTATGGTTATTCCGCTTAAAAAAGAAACTTGGATTAGAGAATTGGTAGAACCTCATCTTCCGAAAAAAAGATCTGCCGCTTTGATCACTTTTGACACTGGAACGTTTGCATAAGGTTCTGCTATCACGAACTCATACTTACTTTTAACAAGATGCTCATCTGCTAAATCTTTTTCTATTGCATCAGGATAACAGGGGTAGAAATGCGCAGCCATTGTTGACGGATAAGGAGCGAATCTTTTATACTGCGACCCATTGAAGATCCCAATTACAGGACATCCCACAGCCGCTGCCAGATGCACAGATCCGGTGTCCACAGAGAGTAATAAAGATGCCTGATGTAATACCGACAACATTGCTGTCAATGAGGTTTTGCCTGTCAGATCCACAAATGGATATGTGTAGGCCTCACAAAAAGCATCGGTATATTTTTTATCGCCGGCTGCACCGCAAATCACCATCGTAAATCCTTGCGTTTTGAAAAGATGTGATGCCACAGCTATAAAATTGGCTGTTGGCCATATCCGACTTGCACTTCTTGAGCCGGGGAAAACGACCACATATTTTTGTGGTAATCCTTCAAATGTTTCGAGTAACGCTGGTGGTATACGGGTATCTTCTACTGCTGAAGGGATACCTGTTACGAATGAAGTAAACAGTTTGTTTCTAAAAAACTCAAATACCGGTCTTTCCGGATAGTCAAAAAGACGAGTATATAAATGTTTGTCATATCCCTTTTCATACGATCGTATACTTTCCGTATTAGCCACCATTCCGATACGTTGCTTTGCAGCAGCAGCTTTTACAATACTGTCATCATATCTTTTATCCCTTGAAAAGGTCGGATTGATGACAGTATCATACCCCTGTCGATAGATCATCCTCAGAAAACGAAATCTGTAGCCTAATTCTTTTTTGAATTTTGTTTTATCGATCCAGAATGATTTTTGGACCGTGTCAGCATCAAATCTTTCAAATAACTGCTTCCAGCTTTTGTTGCCACAAAAATGGATTTCATGATCACGATACAATCCGGCAGCTGTGATCTCATTCAAAAAATTACGCCATAGCATATAATCGCCGATCTCGTCTACCCGTATAATAAGTAGTTTCTTTTGCGCAGACTTCTGCCGAAAGCCAATCCTGGCGAGAAGTCCGATAATGTCGTATATGATTCCTTTAATACGGTTCAATGAATGAGTTGAATGATTCTTACAAATGTACACTTTGAAAGGATGATTTGATATAGACTCACTCCAAGCAATTTTTTGCCACAGATTCACAGATTAAGCAGTTGCATTTACCTATTTTTACCGCAATAAAATAGTGTTATATGGGCTTCTTAGGGGATCTCAAGAATCGTTTGTACACCAAACTTCGCAGAACATTGAATCTGGAGCAGCTAGATGCCCGTCAAGCAAGGATGCACAGTATCCAAATCGAGCAGTTTCTTGAAGAGAACCTCTATCGTAATCCCCGTTACCAGCAACCGGACAAATTGAATCGTTTTGAGTTTCAGGCATTCTCTCAGATGGGTGATGATGGTATAATCGAAGAGATATTTCGACGTATTGGCACTACCAATCAATATTTCATTGAATTTGGTGTAGAAGACGGGACTGAAACCAATACAACTTATTTACTCTATAAGGGATGGAAAGGATTATGGATGGATGGCAGTGCTTCACATATTGCAGCTATCCATGATAATTGTCCTAAAGCCATAGCACGTGGCGATCTGAAAGCCATACAAGCATTCATTACAGCGGAAAACATTGAAACACTTTTCGATAAAGCAGGTGTGCCAACAGAACCGGATCTTTTATCGATCGATATTGATAGGAACGATTATCATGTTTGGAAAGCGATCCATAAGTACAGACCCCGGGTGGTGATCGTTGAATACAACGCCATTTTCAGACCCGGTTGTGAATTTGTGATTGATTATGATGCAAGTGCTATGTGGGACGGTTCAGGCAATACCGGTGCAAGTTTGGAATCATTCTGTAAGCTGGCGAATGAAAAAGGATATAAACTTGTTGCATGCTGTTTCGCAGGCGTAAATGCCTATTTTGTGCGAGAAGATGTGATCGGTGATCATTTTGTTGGGCCTTTCACAGCAGCCAATTTTTATGAACCTCCTCGTTACAATCTATACCACAAGACCGGACATCCAAGAAAATTAAGTCTCTAAGAACGCAGTTGATTTTCTGATTCGATAAACTGATTAGCCAAATCTTTATCGTCTTCATGGAACAAACAAACATCATAGTAGGCAATACAGCTATCGCCCTCTTTTGCATAACGATGAAGGTCTTCCAATATATTCACTTGGTCAATAGGAACAGTTAGGAGATAGCGGCCTTTATTATCAAACAGGATCACATTTTTGTATCCCACTTCACCCAATGTCAATAAAGTAGATAATCCTTCTTCTCCAATGGCCTGCATGTTGGTGGTATTGTATTCAAAATAGATCACAGGTCTTTTTTCCCGGATCAATTTTGCAGAACCTCTGATAATGATGGTATCAAATCCTTCACAGTCGATCTTCAATAATTTCAGGGTACGGTTCAACAGGTGTTCTTCGCCTAAAACTTCATCCAGAGTTTTAAAATGTACAACCTCTCCCTGGTCTTCATTAGGGATCAGTGTGGTGTTCCAACCTGTTTTCTCCATTGCAACACGCTTACTTTCGATTTTTTCACCTAAAAATGTTTTGATCAGGGTGACATTTTTGAGTGACATGGTATTTTTCTTCAGGAACTCAAAAGCAAAATCATCGCCTTCAATACCAATCACAGGAAGTTCAATGGCAGATTTAATAATGGCTATCGTATCACCCACATTGGCACCTATGTCTAATACAGAGAGAGAGGGATATTTATTGGCAATACAGGCGGATAATCGCCCCAATTGTCTGTTGGCTCCCGGATCATATTTATAAGTACTGATCTGAGGGTTGTTGCCGGGCATTTCCAAAATATAATTACCTACGAGAACCTTTTTGATCTTTTTCTTTTTCTTCTCGCTGTGGACATTTACTTTGATAACATCGTATCCGAAAACATTCAATATCGATCTGATCAGTTTACGCATAGCTGGTACTTTATAATGACTTTGCCTCCGGCAATATTACTATCTGTTAAGGAGATCTGATACAATCTTTTCAAATTGGGGTTGGTAACAGAAATCATAGGCATTTGAACCTTCGGGTACCACGTTCGGACATTGATGATACACTTCCAGAATTCTGGGTGCTTTCACGGCTTCTGCCAGAGCAAAAGGGAAAGATTGATTACCGATGAATAATTTACATCCTGCAATGATCGAAGCAAGCTCGGCAAAATCTGATACCTGCTGATATTGCAGTTGCGGAATTTCTTTTTTCATCGTTTCATATTCTTCCTGAACCCCTACGAAAAAGAGATTGGTATACTTTGAAAGAAATGAATAAGAGATATCCGGTGAGTGGTACCGGCTGCTTCTGGCGATCACTATTTTATCTGAGAAACGAGTATCAGGAGTCACATGCAACCAGGGTTTCCCAAGATCTGCTGTTACAGCGAATGTCAGGAAATACCATCTGGTTATGCTATACATCCTGTAATCAAATGGAAAGGATCTAAATGCAGTGAGATCATAATGTATGGGCTCGCCATTCCAGGCTGCAAAATGAACGATCTCCGGTTGTTGTTGCATCAGCGGAGCAAATAATTCAACGCTCTTTTCTGTCAACATTACATTGCCATTCGGATGACGCATTTGTTTGGTAAAATCACGATTGGGTTGATGCAGTTCAAAGAATAAACGGATCTTTTTATTCCCGGCAAGCGCTTTCATGGCAGGTATAGAATAGATCACATCACCTGCATGTCCCGTATGTTTAAAGTGAACCGTATCACCTGTTATAGGGATCAACGGATGCAATACCTGTGGAACTGCTGCCAATCCATTTCTAAAGCTCTTTTCTTTTTGGCGATGGTTAAAACTGAGCTTCCAGTCTGTCCATATTTTCTTTAAGAATGACATCAGTTCTATTAAAGTTTGGTCACTTTCAAAACGATCACAACATTATAATCGATCTCGCAATTACTGCTGAAAAGGATCTCATAACTGATCCCGGAAATTTCATTCATTCTTTCCAGCATCAGATCATAGCCCATATTTGCGTGGATATGATAAGGGTTCATCGGTATCCCCATTTCTTTACAGTAGACTTCATATTTAGGCTGATCAGGGAACACCAAAATGAGATTACCTCCAGATTTCAGAATGCGGATAAATTTTCTCAATGCGTCACCCGTATCGGTAAAATCCTCGATCAGATGACTGGTGTATACATAATCATAAGTATTATCCGGAACCGGTATCTCATTATTGATAACATCTACACCAATATCTACTTTATCTTTTCCTGTATGCGTATAAGGTTGTGGGAAATCAATTCCATCACAATTTGTCTTCATGATCTTATCGCCTCCAAATCCAATATCACAGCCTTTACCGTTGCAATAAGGAAGTACCCAATGTCTTACTTTGGATGTTTCAGAAGGGGAGATGAATTGTATTCCGAACCAACGACTAAGGGTTCCTTTTATTTTTCTTTCGAGTATGGTTGCAAGGCTCATGTCTAAATGTATAAATAATGTCACAATTTATCGGTCACAAATCATTTTAGCCGGCTCGGGGCTTTGGTCTGAGCTAGCTGAAATCCAATAATCCTTTTAATGCATCGATCCTGAATCGTATCACCGGCCAGGATTTAGCAGGTTGTCCTTTGAAGGTATATCCCAAGCCTAATACCAACGATGCTCCGAGTTTAAAAAGATACTCGAGTATTTTCAGGCAATAGGACATCTTACTGATCTGCAAAGTCCTTACCTTTTCGCCTCTGCCATATCCGCTAGCCACACGATACAGATATGCTGGTGTCAGTTTTGCGGTTTCAACAATGTGATGAACGATGATCTGCGGATCATAATAAATGATAGCATTCCGCGACTGCAGTCTTAGAAAAAATTCTTTTCCTTCGCCACCGATCCTCAGCGTTCCTTTAACACCGGGTAATGCCGTGTTGAAGCCTCCGATCTCATCAAACAATACTTTAGGAACAATCATATTCGATTCGAGCGGATATTTACCGGGTTTGAAAACGCTTACAGAGGGTGCATAATCAAAGTTGCCTACCATAGATGAAACAAAATGACTCATCCACTTGGGTTCTGCAGGGATATATTTTGGGATGATTCGTCCACCCAATCCACCTGCATCTGGGTGAAGCCGAAAGAATTCAGTGATTCGGAACAGATAATCCGGCTCTGCAATGGCATCATCATCCATAAAGCATAACAGAGGTGATTGAGCAAGCTTAGCGCCTGTATTTCTCGCAAAAGAAGCTCCTTGGTTGTGTTCAACGGTATAAATAATATTCGTCTCAGCATACCGTTCAATACAGTTTTTACAGACCTCTTCTGTATCATCTGTTGAGTTGTTATTAACGATGATCACTTCAAATGCCTCTTTGTGAAGTGATTGAACTGATAAGCTCTTCAAAGCGTCGGGGATATAGGCAGCCCTATTATAGGTACAGATGACCACTGATATTTGTAAGGGCGTTTTCATAAACTGCGCAAAGATACAAGTGCTTTTGCTATTATATTTCCCCAGTTGTGGTGTTCAAGAAAAGCATCGGGTGTCATCGATTGATGATAGGGGTTCAAATTACTCATGGCATTGGCAAATAAGGTCCATTCATAATCCGGAACAACTTTTACTTTGTCGCCTGTCAATGAAGGAAGAAGCCCCTTCACGCCTGTAGCAGTTGTGATCACTGTTTGGTGACAGGCCAATGCTTCCACCAGTTTTGTTTTGATTCCTCCACCCAGTGTCACCGGATTGATGGAGCAATCGGTACCGATCATAAAAACATTGATATCATCCACGAATCCACAATGAATGATCTCTGGTTGTTCTTTCAAAACGATCTCCCATTGTTCGGAAAGATCGCTTCCACAGATAAAAATTTTAAAGGATAATTTCTTTTCTCTCAATCTTGGAAGCAATTCATACACTATGATATGAAGTGCATCTGTATTGGGCGTATAATTGAGTGTGCCATTGAATAAAAACAATAAGCTGTTATTAGAGATCTTAAAATACTCCATAATTCGCCTACGTAAAACAGGTTTACTGGTATCTAAACCTGATTCAGGTTTTACCCCATAGGTGATCACGGTGCAATTTTTCGGATCGAGTTGCCAGCTATCGATCGCATAGTGCTGATCTTCTTCCGTTATAAAAAAATTGTGGTTTGCCTTTCGGTGCACAAATTTTTCATAGTTGTGATAGCTTTTCCAAAACAGGCGTTGCATATCCCTGAAGCGATGTGCTTCAATATTGTGTGAGCGAATCACAAAGGGTACGCCTGTAAGCCATCTGAGTAATAATCCCAGCCATCCGAAATAAGAATGCTCTATGATGATCACATTCACTTTGTGCCTGCGGATGAGCTTTGTTAAATGAAAGGTGTAAAAGATGTTGAATGGTCCTTTCCAGTGATCGAAAAGAAAATTCTCTACCTGAGCACCGGGTACAGTGTCTGTTTGATTTTTTTTAGCAACAGCCAATATGAGCTTGGTTTCTTTCGCCAAATGCTCATAAAATCCTTGCACACATTTTTGTCCACCCATCCTTGCAGGAAATACAGCATAGGAGACAATACCTAAAACAACGGGGTTATTCATCAGGCTTTTTCTTCTCTTTTTCTTCTAAAGGAAAAGAAACTGGCAAGGATCAGTAGTATCCAGATCGGCGCAGATGTTATGACCGCAATTTTTGCACTGTTGTAATACGAAGCAGGTTTGAATTCAAACACAATTTCATGATTACCCGCAGGAATAGCCAATCCGCGTAAAGCATAATTGACTTTCACGATCGGTGCTTCTTTTCCGTCGATGGTAGCTGTCCAGCCACGATCATAAAATATTTCGCTGAATACTGCAAACTGATTACTGCTGCTGTTTGAGCGATATCGTACAAGATCGTTATCATTCAATACTTGAACGATACTTGCTGTTGAGTCAGCAACCGGTTCAAATGGAATATCTTTTTTGGCACTGTTTTCTACAATTGCAGTGTCTGCAGGTGAAAATTGATTCATGGCTTTCATCACGGCAGCTGCGTCATTTTCATAACGGATTCCTTTCACAAACCATGCATGTCCCAATGCTTGCGGATTTACCTGTAATCCGGGTTGTCCTGTTTGTTGATTGGGTACGATAAAATATTTAGTGTTCAGCATATTGAGCACAGACATATTCATTGGCTGTTTATTGAGCTGAAAACTGATCAGGTCATTGTATATGCTAAGTTTAGCCGGATGATAGCCACCAACAGAACGGTGATGATAAGCAGTAAATGCATCTGTGTATGGATCAACGGTCAAGTTGAGCACACGTGGACGAGTAGTATCTTTCAATATTTCCTGATCAATAGGAGTGGGCGCAAACTGATTTTCATTCACCACTTCTGCATCTTGGAAATTTCTATCACTCAGGTATCTTTTTCCAATTGTAAATAGATCGATTGAGCTCAGTGCTACGATAGCGATCAATACATACGCTGTTTTGAGTTTGTCTTTTATAGCGAGCCATAACAATCCGGCTGCAGCAGCAATGAATAAAATGGATCTGATAAGGTCTGATCCGAAAAGCGATCGTCTGTCTTCTTTTAGTGCATTATAAAAAGCATTCGCTTCCTCTTGATTGCCACCGAGTGATTGGGTCAGATAATTTTTGATCTGATCGTCTTTACCTATATAATCAAAAGTCAAATAGAGCAAAACAGCGCCCAGTAAAAGTCCTCCTGTTACATACACTGATTTTTTAAGAGCAGCCAAAGCAGTTGCTTTGTTTTTCTCTTCAAACAGAAATTGCTGCAATGCCATGATGGCCAGTAAAGGGAATAGTAATTGTGGAAGAATCAGAATAATGCTGGGGGCACGGAATTTATTATAGAGAGGAAGATTATTGAATAAGAAACTATTCAATGCCATGAAATTACTACCCCAACTCATGATAACAGCAATTATACATACCGCGAGTATCCACCAGCGGTGCCATGTTTTTAGGTATACCAATCCTAGGATAAATAAAAAGCAAATGATCGCACCCAGGTAAACAGGTCCTGATGTCATGGGTTGAGGTCCCCAATAGGTTGGCATAGAACCGGCAAACTGAGCGGCCTGATCTTCCGGAATTCCTTTTTCTATGGCTTTTTTAGCAAGGTTGGAATTTTTGTCAAGTTCACCATTGGTACTACCGCCATAAATTCCGGGTACTAAAAACGTATAAGTCTCAGCAATGCCATAACTGCCATAATAAAAAGCATAATCAATATCCAGTCCTTTACTCTTCTTTGCTTGTCCGGTAGAGTCCAATTTTACAGAACCTCCACGCATCGTAGCTTTCGCATAATCGCTGGTGGTAGCAAGTGTAACAATATTAGGACCCACACCCAAAGCGCCCATTGATAATGCCAGTGCCAATGAAATACCTAAATGTTTATAATCTTTCTGTTTGATCCATTGAATGATGAATCCGATGGTCATACCTCCTCCTACAAATAAAAAGTAATAGGTTACTTGTAAGTGGTTCATAGCGATCAATAGAAAACTGAAGAGGGCCGTTAATGCAGCACCCCACCAATATTCTTTTTTATATATCAACCAAAGAGCACCCAACAATGCAGGCATGTATCCCATGGCTTGCATTTTGGTATCATGTCCAACCGCAATGATCACGGGATCGTATGTGGCATAAGCATACGCGATACCGCCAAGGATACCGATCCATGGTTTTGCACCTATGACCTGTGACAAAAAATAAAAGCTGATACACAGCAGGAAAAAGAAGCCAATTGGTTTGCCCATAAAGAGCATGAACAATTGGTGAAAGTAAATAGGGGTGATGGGATTGGCAGCTTCCATTGCGATCTGGTAAGCCGGCATACCACCAAAAAGATTATTATTCCAAAGCGGATAGTGCCCGTGGGTCTCTTTGTACTTGAACAGATCTTGGGCCATACCTTTCCAATGAGATACGTCTGATTGGTCGATGACTTTGCCTTCTAGTGCAGGTTTGCAAAAGATAATGGCTACCAGAAGAAAAATACCCGCCGCTATTACATGCGGTAACAAAGATTTCCATTGAAACTGCTTCATGATACTTTTTTGAGCTATCAGCAAACCTACAGGAAAAATGTTTGATTTTTTCGTGCGAAGGCAGCCATTTACAAACAGTTTGATAGTATTTTGTGTAAAATCTGATACCCGAATTTCAACGAAACAGTTATGGCAGGATTTTCTTTCTTTTCCAGATTCGCATTTATCTGTAATATCTTTTTTCTGATTTGTTTATTGGTGAATCTATTTGTGGTCGTAGAGCAGGCCGAAAAACTAGGCTTTCTGGCAGATACCGCCATTGCCATGGGAATGGTATTGTCTCCTGTTTTGAATATGGGAGTGAACTTATGGTTCATCCTTTTGTTGCTTGGTAAAAAACAGATCACAGTGGCTAAATGGTTGACGGCTTTTAACTTCTTGATCCTGGTAATTCAAATCATTTATTTTCTGAATTAATATTTATGATCACACATATTTTACGTGACAAGCCTACAAAATTATTCATCAGTATCGCTGCTTTTTTTGTAGCCAATGCATTGATCGCTGAATGTATAGGAGGGAAGATCTTTTCACTGGAGAAAGTATTTGGAGTTGATCCTGTTAACCTTACTTTATTCGGACAAACCGGATTGTCATTTAATCTTACTTGTGGTGTGTTGCTTTGGCCTCTTGAATTTGTGATCACTGATATTGTGAATGAGTATTATGGTCCACGTGCAGTGAGAAGGATCAGCTATACGGCTGTGGTTTTGATCACCTATGCGTTTATCATGTTTTATGCAGCTATGAATATTCCTCCAGCTGATTTCTGGATCACGTCCAAACAAACAGAAGGTATTGCCAATATGCAGGATGCATTTGGGGGCATATTTGGACAAGGGATGTGGATCATAGCAGGAAGTCTGATCGCATTTCTGGTGAGTCAAATTGTAGATGTGACCGTATTCCATAAGATCAAAAAAAGAACCGGACAAAAATGGGTTTGGTTGCGTGCAACAGGGTCTACATTGGTATCGCAATTGGTGGATAGTTTTATTGTTTTATTCATCGCCTTTAAGATCGGGAATGGATGGAGCTGGAAATTGGTGCTGGCAATTTGTCTCGTGAACTATCTCTATAAATTCACCATGGCGATCATTCTAACACCATTGATCTATTTCGCCGAAAATAGAATTGATCAATACCTTGGTCCGGAAACCGCACGTAAAATGAAATTGGCGGCGATGGGAAAGGAG
The DNA here is from genome assembly GCF_040362915.1 of Sediminibacterium sp. KACHI17. Taxonomy (NCBI): domain Bacteria; kingdom Pseudomonadati; phylum Bacteroidota; class Chitinophagia; order Chitinophagales; family Chitinophagaceae; genus Sediminibacterium; species Sediminibacterium longum. Next base: position 497,654 of record NZ_AP029612.1, read on the forward strand.
GAGGAGTGAGTGTGAATAGTGAGTAGTCAATAGTGATTAGTGAGTATGGTTTTATGTTGCATGGTATTTTAAACACAAGTACTCAATACCCAATAACCTGATTATCTTTTCTTCAACAGCTCGATCACAACTTTATCAATTGGTAGTGTAACAGCATCTGCATTGAGTTCATTCCAGTGGACCCATCGGAAGACTTCACTTTCACCATTTGGGTTGCTGGTTTGTTCCGGGCTTAGGTCAAAAGCTTTTGTTTTGGTTTCGAGTGGGATGGGTTCTTCTGCATGAACTCTGTAATAAATAGAAATGATCTGGTCTTTTTGATTGAATGCAGAGATCTGAAAAAAATCAGTAGTATAAAAATGTTCCCCGATCGTGACATCTAATCCGGTCTCTTCTTTGAATTCTCTTTTTAAACAGTCTCTTGTGCCTTCGCCAAATTCTAATCCGCCGCCTGGAAGTTTTGTGATATAAGCACCGCGAATAAATTCATCACTAACCAGAAGCCGTTGTTGACTGTCTAACAAAATTCCATACACACGAATATTGAATAAAGGCATATCAGAACCATTTCTTTTTCATGAAGTACCAGCTGATGACTACAGCTATTGCAATCGATAAACCAATCGGGACATAGAATGCATACGGTGAATGTGCCCATGGGATATTGTCAACGTTCATGCCATACAAGCTGGCAACCATCACCGGTAAAGAAAGAATGATGGTAATTGACGTCAGACGTTTCATCACATTGTTCAGGTTGTTACTGATGATACTCGCGAATGCATCCAATGTACTGGTGAGGATATTCGTATAGATATTCGCCATCTCCAGCGCCTGGCTGGTATCAACGATCAAGTCATTCAGAAATTCTCTCTCTTCTTCATTGAGTCCTAAGAAATTTGTTCGTTCCAGTTTCATCATCAGCATTTCATTACTGCGTAAGGCTGTCACGAAATAGACCAGACTTTTTTGTATACGCATCAGATTCAAAAGGTCTACATTACTATTGCTTTCATATAAACTGGTTTCATACTGATTTCTTCGATGATTGATCTCCTTCAGGAATTCCATGAAATTCTGTACTACTTTTTCAAAGACCTTTAAAATCATCATGTTCTTTTTATCCGGATGTCTTTTCTGAAAAGAGTTCAGGAATTTCTTGATAGCTCCGTTATCAAAAGAGTTTACAGTTACAATTTGCGTATGCGTGAGGATAATGCAAATCGGTATTGTGATATAAAAAGCATCACTGTCGTTGAAAGAGTTATTTTCTGTGGGGGTTTTAATAACAACAAATCTGACATTGTCTTCTATTTCATAGCGCGGACGTTCGTCAATATCCAATGAGTCGCGCAGGAATTCAATCGGAATATCCAGACCTTCCGAAAGTTCAATGAATTCTTCTTCTTTAAAAGGGGGGACAAGATTTACCCAAACATCTCTATCACCTTTATCGATCTCAACTGTTTGTCCGTTTATATTTTTGAAGTACTGAATCATAGGGCGATTGTTAGATGTCAGATATCAGATGTATTAAAGATCAGATATCTGACAGGGTCAAATTGTTATTTCTCCTTTAAATACAAAATCTGCAGGTCCGCAAAGCCAAATATTTCTGAACTGTTGGTCATTGATCTTGTCGAATTCAACAGCGAGTTTTCCACCTTTTGTTTTGATGTCTACACGGTTGAAGCCTTTGTCATTATGTGCAAACACAAGCGCGGCGGCGGTTACACCGGTTCCACAACTGAATGTTTCATCTTCCACACCTCTCTCATATGTTCTTACCACAATATTTTTAGATTCCTGTTCCACAAAGTTTACATTGATACCTTTTTCTGCGAAGTCTTTACTGTTGCGGATACTTCTCCCTTCATTGAATACATCCAGTTTCATGATATCCTGAACCGTTTTGATATAGTGTGGTGAACCTGTATCCAGTATAGCATCTCCATTATGTTGAGTGATGGTATCAACATCTTTCATTTTTAGGCGGATCCAATTTTTTTCATCCAGTTCAGCTTCATGTTCTCCATCTGACGCAAGAAAACGATAAGTGGTTTTATGAATTCCCATGTCATAAGCAAATTTCGTCAAACACCTGCCACCATTGCCACACATGCTGCTTTCATTACCATCTGCGTTGTAGTATTTCATTTCAAAATCATACCCAGATAAAGTATTGAGTAGCATGAGTCCATCAGCACCAATGCCAAATCTTCTGTCACATAAATGATGGATTTGTGCAGTGGATAAATGGATATGACCATTGCGATTATCCATGATCACAAAATCATTTCCGGTACCTTGATATTTATAAAATGTGAGTGTCATACCAGTGATCATGCAGATAATATTTCCAAAGTTTTAATGATTAGTTTTTCAACAGCGGCAGCTCCATCTTTGCTGAATTGTTTATTGACACGATTAGCCACGATCGCGCTTAAGCTCAAACAATGATGTCCTAATAATTTTCCCAAACCATAAATACCACTTGTTTCCATTTCGAAGTTGGTAATGCGATGATTGCCATATTGAAAGCTGGTGAGCTGATCAACCCAGTCTGTATTAAATAGGCCAAGTCGAAGTACTCTTCCTTGCGGACCATAAAATCCGGGACATGTAACTGTAATGCCGTGATGAAATCCTTCAACAAAATGCTTTAATACAGAAGGACCAGCAGATGCTATATAAGGAGAAGCGATATTGTTACCCAATTTGGTGTGATTGATAAAAGCACCAACAATTTCACTTTCTTCCGGATTGTTTTTTTGTTGATAAAAATTCAGCAGGTTATCGATGCCTAATCCATGGGTACTGGCCACAAAACTATCTGCAGGAATATCGGCTTGAAGAGATCCGGATGTGCCAACTCTAACAATGGTGAGGGGAGTATGGGTAGACTTCACGGTTCTAGTATCAAAATCAATATTGACCAATGCGTCCAATTCATTTAAGACGATGTCGATATTATCGGTACCGATTCCTGTAGATACCACACTTATTCTTTTTTGACCGATGCGACCTGTATGTGTTACAAATTCGCGGTGCTGGAATTTACCTTCGACCTGATCGAAATGTTTACTCACTTCACCAACACGATCGGGGTCGCCCACGGTTATGATGGTTGGAGCGAGTTCTTCGGGTCTCAGATTCAGGTGGTATACGGCACCACGTTGATTAAGGATAAATTCACTTTCTGCAATACGGTTCATACTGAATGGGTTATCGCCGACAAATTTCGGGTTTTCGCATTTAGAATTTTGAAATTCCTTCGATTGCTTTATTTTCGCACCCTGCTACGGAAAAGGTCCTGTGGCCGAGTGGCTAGGCAGAGCTCTGCAAAAGCTTCTACAGCGGTTCGAATCCGCTCGGGACCTCTGGAAGGGATCAGGTGTCACCTGATCCCTTTTTTTATAAGTTATTGATAATCAATTGTAGTGATCTTCCACTTTGCTTTCGTTTTTTTTCCCGTTGGCGTCCGTGAAAAACACGTGAGTCAGAATAAATTTTTAACTCCTTCGAGATCTCTTTTTGCATCAAATTTAAATTTTAATCGTTTTATAATCTCTCAAAAATGATAGTAAATCGTCATGCTGATGATTTCGTTTTATTTTTAATAAAAAGCTTTATATCATATTATTACGAATGTGTTTATTATATATATGTTTATCTCTATGCGGTAGTGATCTATCATATCGGATCACTTATATAATAAAAAAAGCATTTGTGTATAATAAAATCCGCATTTTTCCTTTGATGTTTAGCATTCATCATTTAGTTTTGATGAATCATTAACAGATTATTTTGTTTCCCCCAGGCGATCTGTTAAGCGCAAAACCTTCAACATCCTATCGAAACTTTTTAAAGTTCATATCCACGCAGTAGTACTGCATCCTATTTGAATCCTTTCCTATGTGCCCCAAACAAATGTTTGGATTAGCATCATTGCAACAACTAGAATCATGGCTTTTTCTACGAGAAAATTGTTATTGTCTTCAGTACTGAGTGTGCTTTTGCTGTTTATTATTTCAGCAACTAAAGCGCAAACCAATGCTTTAAGTTTTGATGGCGTCAATGATCAGATGGTCGTAGGCACTGATACAGCATTGAATCTAAACACCCAGATCACTATTGAATCTTGGATCAAGCCTGATCTTACCAATACTCGAAACGTTCAATCGGTTATCTCAAAATCTTCTATCAGTCAGAATACAGGGTATATTTTTCCAAGAACCGATGACAATTGGAATAAGCTTGTTTTTTACATCAACTTCAATGCGCTAGGTTGGAGAAAATTAGAAGTTCCTTATACAGCTTATAAAAGTTCATGGACACATGTAGCTGCAACCTATGATGGTGCATTCATGAGAATCTATATTAATGGAAGTCCGGCAGGGGAGTTGGCAGTTACAGGAACGATTACGGTTAACACCAATCCATTAACAGTAGGATACCACAATGGATTTGAAGGCACTTCATCTGAATACTTCGCAGGAAGTATCGATGAGATCAGAATCTGGAGAAGAGCACTGGTTCAGTGTGAGATTCAAAATAACTTGACTTGTGAAGTAGCAGCCGGTGGACAAACTGGGCTGGTTTCTTATTTTAAGCTGAACCAGGGTTCAGCAGGGTTATTGAATTCTCTGCTTACAAGCGTAACCAACTCAATTGCAGGAAGAGCGAATGCTACTTTAAATAATTTTGGATTATTAGGATTGACTTCCAACTGGATTGAAGGTATCGCAACAGGTACCTGTTCTGTATTTACACCTCCGGTAACATCAGCCAGCAGTGATAAATTGTCTTATCTGAATACTGAGACCATCCAATTCAATGCAACGGGTGGTGTTTCCTACAGCTGGACCGGACCAAATGGATTCACTTCTACCTTGGCTTCACCGACTAGATCTGCGAGTGGTAATGCCGGTACTTATACAGTTGCGATTACAACAGCGAACGGTTGTGTGGTGAAACAAAATGTAACGATTCAAGTAAGTACAAGAACCGGACGTGGATTACATTTTGATGGTATCAATGATGTTGTCACAATTGCGGATAATCCTTCACTGAATACTGGTACAGGATTAACCATTGAAGCATGGATTCGTCCAACTGACCGTAACACGCCGATTCAAACCGTTGTTAATAAATCATCTTTTGCTACACAGGGTTATGTATTCCCTCGTACAGATGATGGATGGAGATCGATCTCTTTTTATGTTCACTTAGAGGGGCAAGGGTGGAAGATCGCAAGAGCTCCTTATCCATTAGTGAATGGACAACCTCAGATCAATACATGGCATCATGTGGCAGCAACATATGATGGATTCAAGTTGCGTATTTATGTGAATGGTGTATTGTCTGCAACAGAAGAATTTGTTGGTCAGTTGTCTCGCAATACAAATCCGATCTCTATTGGTAACCAATCTGGTTATACAGAATTTTATCAGGGTAATTTGGATGAGGTTCGTATCTGGAACCGTGCGCTTGATCTTTGTGAGATCACCAATAATATGAACTGTGAATTACCGATGCCACAAACAGGGCTTCAGGTGTATTATCAGTTCGACCAAGGACTTGAGTCTGTTAATAATACCGCTATTACTCAGGTTACTGATGCGAGTGGTAACAATAACAATGGATCATTGACTAATTTCACGCTGCTTAGCAATACTTCAAATTTCACAGCAGGTAAATTAACCAATGATAATACCTGTGCGCCATTCACAGCGCCTACGATCACAGCCGCTGCTAATGGATCTGTTTTAGAAGTAGGCAGTACAATACAGCTGACAGCAAACACAGATGGTGCTTCTTCATACTCATGGACTGGTCCAAATAATTTTACTTCGAATCAACAAAATCCTACATTGACCAATGCTCAGATTGTTAATGGAGGAACTTATGTTGTTACTGCAGAAGTCAATGGATGTAATCCACTTGCTAGCGTTAAAGTTGTCATAGCTAATAAAGGAGGATCCATTACATTAGATGGGGTGGATGATATGCTTACGCATCCAAGCAATGATGCATTTAAAATACAGAATCAGATCACACTTGAAAGTTGGGTATATCCAACCGATGGTCAAAGAAATATCCAAAGTGTAATGGGTAATTCTTCTCGTGCTCATAACTACGGATATATTTTCCCAAGAACTGATGATGGTTGGAAATCAGTGATCTTCTATCTGCATATCAATGGTGAGTGGAAGAAATTGACAGCTCCTGAGTTCAATGGTCTAAACCAATGGCACCATGTAGCTGCAACCTATGATGGGTTTAATATGCGTATTTATGTGGATGGAGTATTGAAAGCTACTCAGGAAGCTACAGGTACCATTACCACAATTCCTCCGGCCGACTTAAACACAACCATCAATCCTAATTTATTTGTGATCGGAAACCAGCCTGGATTTACTGAGTTCTATCGTGGTAAATTAGAAGAAGCTAAAGTTTGGAACAGAGCATTGAATCAGTGTGAGATCATTAATAATATGAACTGTGAGTTACAACCTTCACAAAGCGGATTGGTTGCTTACTACAAATTCAATCAGGGTTGGGCTAATGTTGCTAACGCTGAAACATCTGTGATCGATGCGGGTGGTAATAATCGTCATTTATCACTGGTGAATGTTGCACAAGATGGAACTGCATCCAACTGGAGTGATTTTAAAGTGAACGGTACTTGCAGCACTTATGCGGAACCACCGGTAACTGCTCAGGCAAACGGTAGTGTTTTCGGAATCGGTAGCACGATTCGTTTATTTGCGAATGGCGGTACAGCTTACGAGTGGACCGGTCCAAGTTCATTTGAATCCAATTCTCCAAGTCCGATTGTTTATAATGCACAATCTGTAAATACCGGTATCTATACTGTAGGTGTTCCATTTGTGAATTGTAAGATCTATAAGAGTGTTAGATTAACTGTTACACCATTGCCTGCTATTCAAGCCAGTGGTAATACAACGATTTGTCCTTCTTCAAAAGTTACATTATCGATTGCCTCTGTAGGAACAGCATATCAGTGGTATTTGAATGATGAGCCTATCACAGGTGCGAATTCATCTACTTATCAGGCTGGTGCTACTGGTGCATATTCAGTGGGTGTAACTGTTGATGGTAATGTTCAAATTTCAGCGCCTATTTCTGTAACTGTTGTTGATAATGTGCCTCCATCTCCAAATGTTGTTTCATTACCAACATTGAATTTGTCGGCACCGGTTACTATCACTAATTATCCAACTGCTTCGGATAACTGTAGAGGTACGGTTACGGCTACCACAAATAGTCCGCTTACCTTCACGCAAAGTGGTACTTATACGATCGTATGGACGTACAATGATGGTAATGGCAATACTGCTACTCAAACACAGCAAGTTGTTGTCGTTAGAAATGATGTAACTCCACCGGTTTTAAATAATTTACCTTCTAATGTTACCGTTAATTGTTCTGCAGTTCCTGCGGTACCAGTTGTTACAGCAACAGATGATGTAGATGGAACTGGTTCTGTAACATTTACAGAAAGCAGTACACGTAGCGCTGATATTTATAATGCAGCCTATTACAATTATACCATTACAAGAACTTGGTCTGCGACAGATGGTTCAAACAATACATCTACTGTTTCAAGAACGATTACCGTAGTAGATAATCAGGCTCCGGTATTCGGAACTATCAATAATATCAATATTGCAGCAGCTAATAATGCAGCTGGCGCCAATGTAACTTATAATGTGTCTGCGATCGATGCATGTGGAAGTCCGGTTACATATACCTATAATATCTTATCGGGTTCATTCTTCCAGATCGGTGTAACGACTGTACAGGTGACAGCAAGAGATGTGATCGGTAATACGGCGAATACCAGCTTTACTGTTAGCGTATTTGATAATCAGGCGCCTGCTATCACTGCTCCGGCAAATATTACTGTAAATACAGATGCGGGTAGCGCATTCGCTACAAACGTGAATTTGGGTAACGCAACTGTGAGTGATAATTCTGCATCAGGTGTTTCGATTACCAATAATGCACCAGCTCAATTCCCGATCGGTAATACAACGGTTACCTGGACAGCAACTGATGCAGCCGGTAACGCTACTACTGCTACACAAGTTGTGACTGTAAAAGATGTTGAACCGCCGGTGTTGGTTGTTCCGTCATCTGTAACTACCGTTACAAATAATAGTCAGGCTTATGCTACAAATGTTGCTTTAGGAAATGCTAGTGCAACCGATAACAGCGGTTTCGCAAACATCTCTAATGATGCACCTGGTCAATTCCCGATCGGTTCTACAACGGTTACATGGACAGCTATTGATGCTGCAGGAAATAAAACAACGGCAACACAACAGGTTATTGTACAAGATAAAGAAGCGCCAGTCCTGATCGCGCCAAGCAATAAAATTGTAAGTACCAATACAGGTGCAAACTTTGCTACCGGAGTAGATCTTGGTAATGCAAGTGGATCCGATAACAGTGGAATGGCGGTACAAATAACGAACAATGCTCCGTCAGTATATCAATTAGGTCAGAACCAGGTTCTTTGGACCATCACAGATGCTTTTGGAAATACTGCTAGTGCAATTCAGATCATTACTGTAAAAGATACTGAGAAGCCTTTGATCTCAGGAGTGGCTAATATCGTAGTAGATGCTCCAAGTGGTTCTAATACAGCTATTGTATCTTCTTTAGGTACACCAAGTGCAACAGACAATGTTCAGGTAGTTTCTTTGACTAATAACTCAAGTAGCACTATTTATCCGATCGGTACTACAACAATTGTTTGGACAGCTATTGATGCTGCTGGAAATGAGAATACCACTGTACAGCTTGTTATCGTTCGTGATAAAACAGCTCCTGTATTAAGTGAGGTTCCGGCAAATACAACCGTAACCTGTGGTTCAATTCCAGCTGTTGCAACAGTGACCGCTTCAGATAACTACGATCAGAATATCTCAGTGTCATTTACTGAATCATCAACTAAAGGCACTGATCCAACACAAGCTTCATTCTATAACTATACCATAACTAGAACCTGGACAGCAACTGATGCAGGTCTGAACCAAGTATCTGCATCTCAGGTGATCACTGTAGTAGATAACCAAGGACCGGTGATCAATCAGCCGGTAAATATAGAGGCGAACAGTGCTTCAGGAATTTGTGGAGCTACTGTCAACTTCACGGTTACTGCTTCTGATCTTTGTGGTAGTCCGATCACATATACATACAGTAAAGCATCTGGTACTGTATTCCCTGTTGGTGTGACCACTGTGGAAGTAACTGCAACAGATGCAAGTGGTAATAGTTCTTCTTCAAGCTTTACTGTAACAGTTCGTGATAACCAAGCGCCGGTGATCACCGCACCAGCTAATATTGATGTTGTATTTGGAGCAGCCATTAATTTGGGCAATGCAACAGCAACTGATAATTGCGGGGTGATCAGTATTACCAACAATGCACCATCTAGCTTCCCAATTGGTATCACAGTGGTTACCTGGACTGCAACAGATGCGGCAGGAAACACAAATAAAGTGAATCAGTCTGTAACAGTTCGTGATGGCATTGCTCCTGTACTCAGTGGTGTTCCTGCAAACGTGACAGTAAGTTGCGGATCTATTCCTGCAGTTGCCAACGTAACAGCATCCGACAATTATGATCCATCTGTTACAGTGATTTTCACTGAAACATCAACCAAAGGAAGCAATCCTGCACAGGCTTCTTTCTATAATTATGTAATTACCAGAACATGGTCTGCAAGAGATGCTTCGGGTAATCAGGTATCAGCTAGCCAAGCTATTACTGTAGTAGATACACAGGCACCGCAAATAACTCAACCTATAAACATTGCAACCAACAGTGCAGCGGGAACTTGTGGAGCTATTGTTAACTACACTGTGACAGCAACTGATAACTGTGGTAGCCCGATCACATACACATATAGTAAAGCTTCCGGAACTGTATTCTCAGTAGGAATAACCACTGTTACCGTTACTGCAACGGATGCGAGTGGAAACAGTTCATCACGCAGCTTCACTGTAACAGTAACTGATAACCAAATTCCATCTATTACTGCACCTGCCAATATCAGTGTAACATTTGGAACGGCTGTTAACTTAGGTACACCAATCGCTTCTGATAATTGTGGTGTTCCAACGGTAACCAATAACGCGCCAACAACATTCCCATTAGGTGTAACGATAGTTACCTGGACAGCTGTAGACGCTGCCGGAAATAGAAATACTGCAACTCAAACTGTAACTGTTGTTGCCTTGACAAATTGCTCAAGCAGTATCACCGCGATCCCTGAGAATAATACATATACCGGTGGTATACCAACGAATATCTATCTGGGTTATGGACCACAAAGAGTAACACTGCGAGTGAATGCTACAGGTGGTACTTCATATACTTATAACTGGACAGTTGTTTCAGGTAATGGTTCTTTAAGCAGCACAACAAGCAGTCAGCCTGTATTTGCTCCAACCCAAGCCGGTACTTACACGTTTGAAGTTCGTGTCAGAACTCAGGCAGGTTGTGTATCTATCAGCAGAGTGACCATTTGTGTGAAAGATATCAGAGTGAAAGGTGGTGATGATGACGATGATGATGATGACTGTGATCACAAATCACATAGTAGCAAAGATTGTAAACATAAGGATCATAAGTATCATTCTGACTGTGATCATAAGTCGCATAGCAGTAAAGATTGTAAAAACAAATCTTCCAAATACAGTCGTGATAAATATGATAAATATGATGACGACGATGACGATGATGATTGTGATCATAAATCACATAGCAGCAAAGACTGTAAGCATAAAGATCATAAGTATCATGCTGACTGCGATCATAAGTCGCATAACAGCAAGGATTGTAAGAACAAATCTTACAAGCATGATCATGATGACGACGATGATGATGAAGATGATGATAGTCCAAAAGTGTATCTCTGTCATGTGCCTCCTGGAAATTCAAATAATCCTCAAACGCTCAGAATCAGTATCAATGCGGTTGAGTCTCATTTGAGAAACCATCCGGGTGATAAGCTAGGATCATGTGATCAACAAGGTTGTACAGAAACCATTGTGGTAAGCACAAATCCAAATGTATCTACTGCAACTGCTACTACTGAAGAATCAGCAAGTCCTGTTGTGAAAAAACTGGTACCACAGATCAGTAGTGAATCAGACCTAGAGATTAAAGTAATGGGTAATCCAAGTCGTACCTTCTTTACCATCAAAATGGAAAGCAAGTATGAGTTGCCTGTTCAGGTTCGTGTATTTGATATCAATGGTCGTCCATTAGAGTCAAAGGCAAATCAGTTGCCTAATAGTACCATTCAGATCGGACATAATTTGGGATCAGGTACTTACTATGCAGAATTCCAGCAAGGCACCAGAAGAAAAGTAATTCAGTTGATCAAGGTCAGATAAAACGTTTTCGTAACCCCAACCTATAGAAAACCCCTTATCCGGGAAAACCCAAAAGAGAAGAGCAGTTCCAATGGAATGGCTCTTTTTCTTTTTCAGACAGTAGCATTGGTACTACAAGTGAATCCGGGGAATCGGTTGAGCTTTGTAGTGAAATCTGTACAAGCCCTTTGTAGTGATTGCTCAAACCCCTTATTTTATTAGGTAGGTTTCTACAAAGTCCATCCGCCTTTTTTTTGTTGATATAAATGAAGAGGTTCATATAACAGATTATATATCTGCGTTTGTAGTTGCGTTGCTACCATTCAGACAACCGACACTACCTTATTTTCATCATTACCGTTATTTGCCACGGGGCTGCATTGGAGTCACTTTGTACCATCAAATCAAAGTGATTTCACTCCATGCAACTGCAGCGCCAAATCATCTATCAAATCGCAACTCAGGTCAGCAAAAGCCTGTTCATTTTGCTGTTGTTGCTGATTTCGAATGGCGCTTCTGCTGACTCTACACTGACCATTATCAACGCAAAAAAAAGTCTCAGTTTTACCGCTTCTTCTTTTTGTCAAAATGCAGATATTGAAATCAGTGGCGTTTCTCCTAAAGTAGAGAAACTATTATGGAAGTATAATGGTCAATCACTTAAAAACAGTTACACCCCTTCGTTGATACAAACTGTTGCAGGAACTGCCGTAGAAGGAACCAATGATGATGAATTTCGTTATCCAAGCGGCATTGCTGTAGATGCTGCCGGAAATATTTATATCGCTGATCAGTTCAATCATCGTGTTCAAAAATGGATGCCCGGTGCGAAACAGGGAATTACTGTTGCGGGTGGTCGTGGACAAGGGGATGCTCCTGATCAATTGGATTATCCAATGGGAGTAGCAGTTGATAAAGAAGGGAATCTATATGTCTCTGATGCTGCGAATCAGCGTATCCAGAAGTTTACACCTTCTAATGCCTATGGTATTACTGTTGCCGGGGGTAATGGCAGAGGTAATAAAGCCAATCAATTCAATATGCCTTTCGGTATTTGTTTAGATGCTGATGGTAATATCTATGTAGCCGATAATTATAATCATCGTATACAAAAATGGGCGCCCGGAGCTGCTGAGGGGATTACTGTTGCAGGTGGAAAGCAAGCAGGTAGCAAGGCTGATCAACTCAGGTATCCAAGCAGTGTGAAAGCAGATGTAGCAGGTAATCTGTATATCGCTGATGCAGCAAATGATCGTATTCAACTATGGATGAAAGGTGCAGTGGAAGGGATCACTGTAGCAGGAGGCAAGCGAGGATCAGCAGCTGATCAGTTATACTTTCCAACCGATATTGCCATCAATGAAAATGGTGACCTTTTTATAGCTGATGAAACCAATCAGCGCATCCAACGTTGGAATAAAGGTGCGAAACAAGGAGTAACAGTTGCAGGAGGTAATGGATTAGGAAAGGGGATGAATCAGTTCTCATATCCTTATGGATTATTTATTGACAGAGATGAAAATATCTATGTAGCAGATCAATACAATCATCGCGTTCAACTTTTTCGTAATCCTGAAGCACCGATCAGTTATCAGTTTTCCTTTAAAGCTACACGCCCCGGTATTTATGAAGTTGAATTGTTTTACAGAGACGGACATTCAGAAAAACTGAATGAACTGAATATCCATGAAAGTCCTGTTGTAGCCCCTATTGAAACTGCTTCAAATTTTTGTAGCGGTAGTGAATATCAATTAAAAAACAGCTATTCAGGAGGTCACTGGTCTGTAAGTGATCCGACAATTGCAACGATTGATCAACAAGGAACATTGAAAACATTGGCTGCCGGAAAACTTACGGTTGCGTATCAGGTAAAATCTAATGAAGGCTGTGAAGCAATAGTTCATACTGACATACAGATTACGCCAATACCTCAGTTGCCTAAAATTGAAATGGCCCCATTATTGGTACAACAGTCTTCTGCGGCGTTTGCACAAAGTTCACAACTTTGTGAAGGCAGTAGCATTGATCTCAGACCGATGATGGGAAATGGTTTTTGGTCGGTAAATGATAGCTCAATCGCGACCATTCGTCAACATACACTGTATGGAAAAAATGCCGGTGTCGTAACAGTTCAATATACGTTACAGGAAAATGGATGTATAGCAACTGCACAAACACAGTTCGAAGTAGCGGCAGCACCTGCGCCTATTGAGATTCATGGGTATAAAAAAGTGGTGACAGGACAAACGATCCGTTTAATTCCAGAGACAGTAGGTGGAGTATGGAGATCAGAACAGAATAATTATCTGGATATTGATGCAGCAGGATATATCAAAGGGTTGCAACCAGGCGTTGCGGAAGTACAGTATCAGAAGATGCAAGCTTCGGGTTGTGTAGCTAAAGGTACTGCGGCCATCTTGGTTCAACCGCAAGTACCTATTGTGAAAGATGCATCATATGATCTGAGAAAATATGGAAACACTATCAATGTTGAACAGCAAGTGACAGCCTTACCGGGTGCTGCTCTTCAATTTTATGCTTCTGCAGAAGCAAATCAATTGCCTATTCAGCCTGCAGTGCTCAATAAAATCGGTACTCAAACTATTTGGGTGGCGCAGGTTGTAAACGGGGTTGCCAGTCAACGTGTTCCTTTCAAAGTAATGATTCTTAACACTACTTCAGTAATTACCAATGATCAGCAGTTCAATATCAAAGTGATCGGAAATCCTGCTACACAATTTTTTACTGTTCAACTGAACAGCAAAACCTCACAATTACCTATTACCATGAAAGTGGTAGATGTGCAGGGCAGATTGATCGAGCAGAAAAATCAACTACAAGCGAATAGCACTATTCAATTCGGGCAAACCTATACCGCAGGACAATACTTCGTTGAATATACACAGGGTGCTCAAAGAATGGTGGTATCACTGCTGAAATTAGGTGTACCTGTCCGCACAAATTCTCATACCGCTGCAGTGTATTGATTTCAACAAACAGGTGTTTTTGGGAGTTATGTCTTCTTTCTCTACAGGTTCTCAAAATTCTTTAGCTTCGCAGCATAATCATTGATCATGAAATATTCACAGCAGATAGGCATTGCAGCGGCATTAGTATTGTTGGGACTTTGTTTTTTACCCTGGACAATCATTGAAAGTAAGGGGTTGACGATTTCCGGATTTGCCGCAGAGGGTACAAGCTTTGGAAGACCCGGACTATTTCATGTTTTCTTTTGTACAGCCGCCATCTTGTTCTTTGCGATACCGCGTATCTGGACCAAACGAACCAATGTTTTTATAGGAGCTATTAATCTGGCCTGGGCTATTCGTAACTATGTACTGGTTTCAAGTTGTATGTTCGGAGAATGTCCGGTAAAACAACCGGCATTGTATGGTATACTTGCTTGTGCCATTATCATTCAAATCATGGTACTGTTCCCAAAGATGCCGGTGGTGAAGAGAGAAGAAGGGGAATAAGAAATTGAGAAATAAGAAATAAGAAATAAGAAATAAGAAATAAGAAATAAGAAACAAGAAACAAGAAATAAGGAAGTAATGAAGATCAGTTTCTTATTTCTTGTTTCTTGTTTCTTATTTCTTTATGTTATCATCCTAGTTTTCTCAATGATCTGTCAATGATGTCTACACATTCTATGATCTGATCTTTCGTGATCAGCAGGGGTGGGGCGAAACGAATTTTATCGCCATGGGTTGGTTTGGCTAAGAGTCCGTTTTCTTTTAGCTCGATACAAAGATCCCAGGCCGCTTCCGGATTGCTATGTTTGATCACAATCGCATTCAATAATCCTTTACCACGAATGGTTTCAATAAATGGCGATTGAAGCGCTGCAAGTTCTGTTCTCAATAATGCACCCATATCTGCTGCATTTTCGGCCATTCGCTCGTCCTTGAGTACTGTTAGTGCAGTAGTGGCAACTGCACAAGCCAGTGGATTTCCTCCATAGGTCGATCCATGTTCTCCTGGTTTGATATTCATCATCACATCATCATTCGCTAGCACGGCAGAAACAGGTAATACACCACCACTAAGTGCTTTTCCTAATATCAGAATATCAGGCTTTACATTTTCATGATCACACGCAAGCATTTTACCGGTACGGGCTAATCCGGTTTGAATTTCATCTGCTATAAATAATACATTATAGGCAGTACAAAGCTCTCTAACTTTTGTAAGGTAACCTTCATCTGGTACTACCACACCAGCTTCCCCCTGAATGGGCTCTACCATAAAGGCTGCCACATTTTTATCTTGGAATGCCTGTTCAAGTGCAATGATGTTATTGTAAGGTACTAATTCAAATCCGGGCATATACGGACCAAAACCTTTGTAACTACTAGGGTCGTTTGAAGACGAAATAGCAGCCAATGTTCTTCCCCAGAAATTGCCTTCTGCAAAAATGATCTTCGCTTTATTTTCAGCGACGCCTTTTTTTGTATAGGCCCATCTGCGTGCGAGTTTGATAGCAGTTTCTCCACCTTCTACACCGGTATTCATAGGAAGTACTTTCTCATATCCAAAATATGCTGTGATGAACTTTGCATATTCACCTAACAGATTGTTATGAAAAGCACGGGAAGTGAGGGTAAGTTTTTGCGCCTGTTCAATAAGACTGGCAATGATCTTTGGATGACAATGACCCTGGTTCACGGCCGAGTAGCCACTTAGAAAATCATAATATCTCTTTCCATCAACATCCCATAAAAAAACTCCGGCGCCCTTTTCAAGTACTACGGGTAAAGGATGATAATTATGTGCACCATATTGTTCTTCCAACTGCAAATACGCAGCTGTATTCGCTGATACTGATTGTGTAAGCATGACGATTATTTGAAATAAAATAAATAGACCACCTTCAATGGAAGGCATGAAAACAAAGCAGAAAAATCCTTAGCAACAAGGATGATCGAGGAAGTCTAAATTAAGGTGCAGGAAGTGCATAAATTGTTTTCTAGGTGCAAGATACAGTTATTTCTGCGATTCTGTCAAGCTCCCTTCTTTCATAGTAGGTCAAAATATTTCAGTGCCTATCAGTGTCCTCTGTGGCAAAAAACTTAATTTCATGGGATAACTAATTCGCTATGAAAAAATTCTTCCGCGGCTTACTCTGGACGATAGTATTGATCATCCTGAGTTTCAGTGCTTATGCGTTCATTTCCGGTAAGACCTATCTCTTTACCGCCGTTCGCTACAATTTTGCCAATATTGATGATTACGAGAAGTTTACCAATAATACGGTAGCCGTTTCTACGCCTCAGCCCTGGAAAAATGCCGCTAATTACAATCAGATCCCATACCCTGATTCACTGAATACTTTATTGGAAGAATTGAGTACTGTAGGATTGCTCATGATCCGAAACAATGAAGTGGTCTTTGAAAAGTATTGGAAAGGATATAATGATAGTTCCAGATCGGGATCATTCTCCATGGCAAAAAGTATCACTAGTCTATTGATCGGCGTAGCCCTGAAAGAAGGAAAGATCAAATCATTGGAAGAAACAGTGGGCACTTATCTTCCCGAATTCAAAGAAGGCGAAAAATCCGCAGTACGTATCATTGATCTGTTGACCATGAGCAGTGGAACGGATTGGAATGAATCATACTGGAATTTATTTTCGGTCACTTCTGAAGCTTATTACGGAACCGATGTATATGCAACAGCAACAGGTGTGAAAATGAAAGACAAACCAGGTACACTTCATTCCTATAAAAGTGGAGATACGCAATTGTTGGGATTGATATTGGAAAAAGCCACCGGTCAAAGTCTAAGTGATTATGCAGCTGAAAAATTATGGAAACCCCTGGGAGCGGAGCACCCGGCATTGTGGAGTACGGATCAAGAAAACGGACACATAAAAGCCTATTGCTGTTTTAATTCCAATACACGTGATTTTGCCCGTATTGGTAAGCTTATGTTGGATAGTGGAAAATGGAATGGAACGACAGTGATCGATAGTACTTATTGGGCCAATTCCATTAAACCCTGTGGCATCACAGACCTGAAAGGCGCAGCATGTGATTATTATGGATACCAATGGTGGATCGATCCGGTAAATCCTGAAATATTCTATGCCAGAGGTATTCTCGGACAATACATCATTGTGATCCCATCCAAACAAACCATCATCGTACGCCTAGGCGAAAAGACCTCTAAGATCCGCGAAAGAACGGTACCGAAAGAGGTGAGAGGGTTGATTGATTGGGGGAAGGGGTGAATCGTCAATTGTGAATTGTCAATTGTCAATTGAGAATGGTACTTAGTCAGCTATCAGCATGGTTTTTAGCACCCTTATAATTTGTACTCACCATTCACTACTGACTCCTCACTCGAATATACCCATTGACAATTGACAATTGACGATTCACCATTTCACTCTATTTTCGCATCCAAACATCAATACTTGGCACTTCCTCACGTTGCGATCGTTATTTTGAATTACAATGGAAAAAAGCATTTAGAAACTTTTCTTCCGACGGTGATCGCATCTACCTATACCAATCGATCCGTGGTCGTCGCAGACAATGCTTCTACAGATGGATCGATGGATTTAGTCAAAAACTTATTTCCTTCAGTCGAATGCTTATATAATCTTACCAATGAAGGTTTTGCGGGAGGTTATAATTGGGCTTTGAAGCATGTAAAAGCCGATTACTATGTACTGCTTAATTCCGATGTGGCCGTCACGCCGGGTTGGATCGAACCCATCATTGCACTGATGGAAACAGATGTCAAGATCGCGGCTTGTCAGCCAAAATTGCTTTCTTACCATCAACCCAATCTCTTTGAGTATGCCGGTGCATCAGGTGGATGGATCGATAGTTTAGGGTATCCTTTTTCCAGAGGCAGGATATTTGACGTTTGCGAACCCGATCAGGGGCAATACAACCAGCCCGAACCTGTGTTTTGGGCTTCCGGAGCAGCTATGTTTGTTAGAGCTTCTGTATATCATGAAATGGGAGGGTTAGACGGTAGCTTTTTTGCCCATCAGGAAGAGATCGATCTGTGCTGGCGAATGCAGCTGGCAGGGTATACCATTATGAGCTGTCCCGAATCTGTCGTATACCATGTAGGTGGGGGAACTTTACCGAGAGGGGGAAGAAAAGTTTTTCTGAATTTCAGGAATAACCTGCTGATGCTGAATAAGAATCTTCCTGTTGGTGAGAAACTCTGGAAATTGCCGGTACGATTTGGATTGGATGCGATCTCGGCATGGAAGGGGCTCCTAACGGGCGATCGGTCTTTTTTTACCGCGATCATGAAAGCACATATGGCTGTGATAAAGATCTGGTTAACGGGGAAAGCAGAAAAAAATACACATGTCAAAAAACCGATGAAAAGCTTACAGGGTGTGTATTCCGGAACGATCGTTTGGGAGTATTTTATCAACAAACGCACCCGTTTTCAGGAAATTATTCGCAGAAAGATTTTATAATAAGTTGTACTGCCTTATTTTTGCACAGCAATTCAAAATTATGTCGAACGAACAACAAGCCGCACAAGAAAAAGACTTTACCAGAAACTGGGTAAATTCATCACGTTTTCTTTTCTATCTGCAAGTGTTTTGTATCCTTGCTTTTGTATTGGGTGGATGTTATCGTCTGTACAATCAACGCTATAAAGGGAAACCTGATGTTGAAGTACAGAGCAGCAGTAAGTATACGCCTGAATACAAATAAAAAATCAACAAAAAATTTTGTCAGGAGTTGTAGAATCCTATTTTTGCACTCCCGATTTAGTTCTTATATCGATTGCGGAAGTAGCTCATTTGGTAGAGCACGACCTTGCCAAGGTCGGGGTGGCCGGTTCGAGCCCGGTCTTCCGCTCAGCAATCCCGTCCGTCATGCGTGACGGGATTTTTTTTACCACCTGCCCTGGTGGTGGAACTGGTAGACACGCAGGACTTAAAATCCTGTTCGCCGAAAAAGCGAGTGCGGGTTCGATTCCCGCCTGGGGCACAAAGCCACTCAACTTGAGTGGCTTTTTTATTTCCGCTCTATATCCCAACTTTTAACAATTCTCTGGTATGTAAAATTCAGTGATCTGCATTTCAAGAGAAACTACACAACATGAGGGCAATAACCATTCTTTTGTTGTTAATTTTTTTCTTGATTGGTTCATCTGCAAAAACGCAGATACCCTTTTTCAAAAAGTTGGCAGATTCTGCAAGTACTTTGTCCGGATACCTTGTTCAATATGATCTGACTTATTACAAAATCCCTTATCCTATGGGAGATATACCTTCCCATAAAGGTGTTTGCACAGATGTGATCATTCGGGCCTATCGTAAATTGGGTATCGATCTTCAGCAAGAGGTACATGAAGACATGCGTCGAAATTTTCATCTTTATCCAAAATACTGGGGATTGAAAACAACAGATCGTAACATCGATCACAGAAGAGTGCCCAATCTTATGTATTTCTTTTCACGTAAAGGAATTGTATTGCCGATTTCAAGAAATGCGGCTGATTACCATGCAGGAGATATTGTCTGCTGGCAATTGCCAAGAGGATTAAAACATATTGGGATGGTAGTACATCAGAAATCAAAAGATCAACAAAGACCATTGGTGATTCATAATATCGGAGATGGACAAGTGATTGAAGATGCATTATTCAATTTTCCGGTGATCGGACATTATCGATATGCACGATAGATCATAAGGACAAATGAAGGATCGGATAATCATTTCCTTGTCCATCTTTCTCACTTCTACCTATTTGCTTGAAACCCATTTTCAGATAAAATCCAACCGCCTGCTCATTTTGTTCGTTGACATCCACTGCATTGACTTTTAGTGTTTGAATAGCAAATTCAGTTAATTGTTTTCCAAGACCTTTGCCACGAATATTGGGATCTAAGAATAACATTTCTATCTTTTGATCAGCAACACCCAGAAATCCAAGAATTTTGTCTTCCTCATTTTTGGCGCAATACAGTTGCACCATGGGGAGGTAAACAGTCTCTACTTGTTCTCTTAAGTTTTCTGTAAAATCAGAAGGCAAAAAATGATGGGTTGCTTTTACTGATGCTTGCCATACATCTGTGACCTCTTTATAGTCCGACGGTTTAGCAGGAACAATTATCATGCAATGAAATTAAGTAATGGGTAACTTTTAAACAAGGCGCTAGTGAAAAAGGTCTATGCCTTTCTGTCAACTATCAACTGTTATCTATCAACCTTCTTTCCCTCCAAATGCTTTAAGTTTGTAACATGTCGATTATTCTATTTGATAATATCCAAAGAAACCGTTTATGGCCATTGACGCAAACCAAGGCTGTGGCTGCTTTGCGTATGGGTATTCTGACCATGGTGGAGAGATGGGAACTATTGACGGGTATGCAGGTCTTTGTGCATACTGAAGATTATTTACAAAATCTGTATGGTTATCCGGATGCAGGTGAACATATCTGGATAGATGCATCAGTAATTCCCGATAGGGCATTGGTAGATGTAGTAAAAAGCTTAGATCGGAACGATTGTTGGGCAGATGAAAACGGATTGATCATTGGTAAAACAGCTCTTTCTTTTGAAGAGTTTGATGCAGCCCAATCATTACAATATTTTGAGAACATACATGATCATGCAACTGCAGATCGTATACGTTATCCATGGGAGATGATCCATTGGAATGATCGGATGTTACGTTTTGATTTTGATGTATTGACGCATGGTAAAACATCCGCTGCTATTTCATCAACCAATCGATGTATACATCCTGAACATATTTTTATAGAATCGGGTGCAGTAGTGGAATATGCTATCTTGAATGCATCAACAGGCCCGATCTATATTGGTAAACATGCCACCATCATGGAAGGAACTTCAATACGCGGACCTTTTGCTTTGGGTAATCATTCCGTATTGAAAATGAACAGTCGCATTTATGGTGCTACAACGCTTGGACCCTATTGTATGGGGGGAGGAGAGATCAAGAATAGTATCATGAGCGGCTATTCCAATAAAGCGCACGATGGTTATATGGGTGATGCGGTGATCGGTGAATGGTGTAATTGGGGTGCAGGTACCAGCAATAGTAACCTAAAAAATACAGCAGGTGTCGTTAAAGTTTGGAGTGAGGCTGATCAGACATATTTGCCGGCCGGTTACAAATGCGGAGTGATCATGGGTGATTATTCAAGAACATCCATCAACGCTTCCATCAATACAGGATCAGTAATTGGGGTATCCTGCAATGTATTTGGGGAAGGCCTACTGCCGAATATCATTCCTGATTTCAGTTGGGGGTGTAAGGGGGTGAAATATAGGATGGATAAGGCTTTGGAGGATATCAATAACTGGAAAAAACTCAAAAACCAATCTTTGGGTGAAATAGAAAAGCAGATACTCATCACGCTCTCATCAAAATAATTTCAGTGTAGTTCAGCGACTTCAGTGCCAAATTAATTGCCACTGAATACACAGCGCGCACAGAAGAAAACTGTATTTTAGCGACTCCAAAAAAACTATAATGAGAAAGCAAATAGCAGCCGCCAACTGGAAAATGAACCTTACGATCACTGAAGGACAACAATTACTGGATCAGTTATTGTCTCACAGTTATGATCTGAATGAGAACAGACAAGTCGTATTTGCAGTGCCGGCTCCTTACTTAGCGATGGCGCAAGCTGCTGTGTCCGAGAAAAAGCATATCCATATTGCAGCCCAAAATTGTTACAATAAAAAGAGTGGTGCTTATACCGGAGAAACATCTGTGGTGATGTTGAATTCATTGGGTATCACACATGTAGTATTAGGGCATTCTGAGCGTCGCGAATATTTTCAGGAAAGCAATCAGTTTTTGGCTGAGAAAGTGAATATCGCATTGGAACATCAGATTACTCCCATCTTTTGTTGTGGCGAACCATTGCAGATCCGTGAAGCAGGAACTCAGAATGAATTTGTGGCCAAGCAACTGGAAGAATCATTATACCATTTATCTGCTGATGAATTAAAAAAAGTAGTGATCGCATACGAGCCTATCTGGGCTATTGGTACAGGTAAGACAGCTACAAGTGAACAAGCGCAGGAAATGCATGCTTATATTCGTCAGCAACTGGCAGCTAAATATGGCGATGCTGTAGCGCAAGAAATTACTATCTTATACGGTGGTAGTGTAAAAGCATCCAATGCCCAAGAATTATTTAGTCAGCCGGATGTAGATGGCGGATTGGTTGGCGGTGCTTCTCTGATTGCCGATGAGTTTAAAGTGATTATTGATTCTCTTAAATAGTATTCAGTGTATTTTGATGAACCGCAGATTTTTATGATTGATTATGATCATAATCAATCATAAAAATCTGCGTCCCATCCTTCTCTAACAATCATTTCACCGGTAAAACAACAGGTTCATAAGCATCTAACTGATCAAGATGCAACACAGTTTTAGTGCCATCTTCATTCGGATGATACATCGGTAAAAATTTCGCGCCGAAAATAAACTCTTCATAAGTATAAGAAGTACGCGACACAACCGTGTTTGATACGCTTTCATCAAATCCCTGAACAAATACCAATATTTCTGCTCTAGCATTGGTAAGGTCTTCTTTGGTAAAACCATAAATCGGACTGTCTTCATTGATCACATGAACCAATGTCCAGTTAGCTGTCATCGTATTGGCTTTGGCAATATCCAATGGCATATTATAAAACCGGTTTTTGCGTTGACCATCTTCTTCCACATGGATCGCCAACGTTAGTTTTACCTCCACATTCACCAGATAGTTTCTTGTATAAGGCACCATTCGAAACATCAATGCAATACCTTCTTTAAAAGGAGCGATGATGGCGTTCTTACTGTAACGTATATAAGCTTTTGGCTTTGAAAATCGCCCCCACATGATGCCGGTAGCAATGGCAAAGGTCATCAGCCCGGTCAATGCTTCCATGGAAGCCGTGAAACTGGCAGCAAATCCGATCGGATTAATGCGTCCATAACCAACGGTCGTAAAGGTTTGAGCGCTGAAGAAGAATACTTCTCCGAACAACTCGATTCCGGTTACTTCCATCAGTCCACCTAAATGATCGATCCCGATCAAAAAATAGATAGCGGTAAATAATAAATTGGTACTTACGAAATAGATCACGACTACTGTCAAAAAGTTGAACCAAGACATGGTCAGTAAAGAGTGGTAGATATTCAGCCTCTCCCAAAGGTTCATCCCCCTGACATCCATATTGGGATTACCGTCACGATTGAAAAATCGCCCACCACCACTTAGGGTAGTATTGGTACCAAGCCCTGTTTCATTGTTGATCTGGGCTTTTTTGTTGATCTTATTCAAAAACATAGTTATCAGGGACTTAGTACCCCTAATATAGCAAAATATGGCCTTGATCCGATTTTGTTGAATATCAGTGCGTAAACTGGCCTAAGCTTGTTCCTTGATTCTTCGGTCTTGTCCCTTTTCATCTTATCTTTGCGCCCTTATGAAGCAAATCAGGAATTTTTGCATTATCGCACATATCGACCATGGGAAAAGTACGCTGGCAGACAGATTGTTAGAGCATACCAAGACCATTACTGAGCGTGAGATGATGGACCAGGTACTGGATGATATGGACCTGGAACGTGAAAAGGGGATTACCATTAAGAGTCACGCCATTCAGATCAATTATAATTATAAAGGGGAGCAGTATGTGCTCAACCTGATCGATACTCCCGGACACGTGGATTTCAGTTATGAAGTGAGCCGTGCATTAGCGGCCTGTGAGGGTGCTTTATTGTTGGTAGATGCATCTCAGGGTATCCAGGCACAAACAATCAGTAATTTATACCTGGCGATTGAAAATGATCTGGAGATCATTCCTGTGATCAATAAGATCGATATGGATGGGGCTAAGATCCCTGAAGTAACAGATCAGATCGTTGATTTGATCGGTTGTAAACAAGAAGATATTCTTTTAGCAAGTGGTAAATCAGGAATCGGTATCGAAGAAATTCTGGAAGCCATTGTAGAACGTATTCCGGCTCCGGAAGGTGATCCTGAAGCGCCGCTACAAGCTTTGATCTTTGATAGTGTATTCAATAGTTTTCGTGGGATCATCGTTTATTACCGTATTCTGAATGGAGTATTGAAGAAAGGCGATAAGATCAGATTTGTGGCCAGTGGCAATGATTATTTTGCGGATGAGGTAGGTGTATTGAAACTGAGCATGACTCCTAAACAGGAAGTGCGTGCAGGGGATGTAGGATATATCATTACGGGTATTAAGAATGCCAAAGAAGTGAAAGTGGGTGATACCATTACACTGGCAAGTAATCCCGGTGAAATGATCCACGGTTTTGAAGAAGTAAAGCCCATGGTATTTGCGGGTATCTTCCCGGTGAATACAGATGAATTTGAGGAGTTGCGTGATTGTATGGACAAACTCCAATTGAATGACGCTTCACTCACTTTTGAACTGGAAACTTCGCAAGCCCTTGGGTTTGGTTTCCGATGCGGGTTCTTAGGGTTACTCCATATGGAGATCATTCAGGAAAGATTGGAACGTGAGTTCAATCAAACGGTGATCACAACCGTACCGAACGTAAGCTTCAATGCATACACTACCCGAGGTGAAAAGATCATCGTGAATAATCCGGCTGAAATGCCTGATGTAGTAAAGATCGATCGCATCGAAGAACCATTTATCAAAGCACAGATCATCACACTGCCTGATTATATCGGTAACATCATGACCCTTTGTTTGGGTAAACGTGGTATTCTCATCAATCAAAGTTATCTCACACCTTCACGTGTGGAATTGATTTTTGAAATGCCATTGACTGAGATCGTATTTGATTTCTACGATAAGCTGAAAAGTTCAACTCGTGGTTATGCATCCTTCGATTATAGTCCGATCGGCTATCGTGAAGCAGATATTGTGAAGATGGATATCTTATTGAACGGTGATAAAGTAGATGCTTTAAGTGCATTGATTCACCGCAGTCGCGCACAGGATTTTGGTCGCAGACTTTGTGAAAAACTGAAAGAATTATTGCCTAAACAGCAATTCCAGATCGCGATACAAGCAGCTATTGGCGCAAAAGTCATTGCTCGTGAAAACATCAGTGCGATGCGTAAGGATGTAACTGCCAAATGTTATGGTGGTGATATCAGCCGTAAGCGAAAACTGTTGGAAAAGCAAAAAGAAGGGAAGAAGCGTATGCGCCAAATTGGAAACGTAGAAGTGCCTCAGGAAGCGTTTTTGGCGGTACTTAAATTAGACTAATCTTTGATTTTTTGATCTGTGATTTTTGATTTAATTCTTGAAATCACAGATCAAAAAATCAAAGATTCCCTTTCTTTCTCGTTTGATCCGGATTCACCCTTCCATCGGGATTTACTTCTGTGATGTCTGCTTGATGTACCCATTTTCCACCGAGCCATTTGAATCCTTCAAAAGTACCATAGGGTACAAGGGTGTGTTTCTTTTTGTTATCACCTTCTTCACTCACCAGATGTGCCATTACGATCATATTTAATTCAGGATCATAATTGAGTTTGGCATTTGCATCTTTTTTGTATTCCAGGCAAAACCGAAAAGCGGGTTGTTTCGGTTTGATATCATCTTCACGATAATTAAAATAACGTCCGCCGAATTGAGGATTACCATTCACGTCAAAAGTTAATACCTCCATCCATTTTCGTGTGCTTCTGGCATCATTTTCATCATAACCGAAGAGGGTATAATATTTTCTGTTGTTATAACTGGTTTGTATGATGTTGTAATATACGGCACCGATCCAATTTTGATTGGTACGTACAGAATCAAACGGTGCTTCGGTGAATTTGGATGCATCAAATAATGGAATCAGTTTCAATGAGCCGTCACTGGTGCGCATTTGTATGGCTCCTTTCTGACGAAAATGATTCATGTCCTCCATTTGTATTTGCCAGGTGAAGATCCGAAAGCTACTATCAGGCGCGTATTGCTGTGAGATGGTGATCAAAGAATCAAAACGATAGCGAAAGGAATGCTGGGTACGTAGTGCTCTTACTAAACCACGTGTAAAAGCGCTGTCAGCTTTGAAACGATCAATGAATTGCTCTTCATTTAAAATAGCTGTGGCCAGAGGCTTGAGTTCATTTTCCATCTGTTGCAGTTGCATACGACCATCTTGCCCATGCAACGACAGTGATGTAATGATCAGAAAGAGTAAGAACAATCTTTGCTTCATACTGTAAAAATAACTCAATCGAAATGGTTCAATACAGTTTTAAGATTTTATTACAGACCTCTCAAATTTGATAAAGCTTCTGCAAAAGCAGGCAGATTTGAAAACCGAAGGTCAATATCCGGGTGAGGAAACGCAACTTCCGGATGGGTTGTGGCTACAAATACTGTATGCATACCTGCATTTCTGCCAAATCTCATATCGCTGGGTCTATTGCCCAACATGATACTTTTGGAAAGATCAATATCCGGAAAATCTTGTTGTGCCTGAAAAGCCATGCCCGGATTGGGTTTGCGATTGGGAGAGTCATCGGAAAGATCGGAGCAGAAATAGATCTTGTCAATACTACCACCGGCTTTTTCAATTTCAAGGTTCATGTGACTGTGGATCTCCTGAAGATCTTCCAAACGCATCAAGCCCTTGCCGACACCTTTTTGATTTGTGACAAGAACAATATACCGAAACAAAGGTCGGAGATAAGCCAATGCATTGACTACGCCATCATAAAAATGAAACTCACCCTTGTGTAAGATGTAATCATTGTTCTTTTCATGATTGATGACGCCATCTCGATCAAGAAATAAAGTCCAGTCTTTTGTAATATGCTCCAGTTGAAACATGTACCAATGCTTAGTCGTTAAAAATGGCCGCTTCTGTCAATTCGCAAATGATATGTCCGAGTAGGATATGACTTTCCTGAATACGCGGAGTAACAGTAGACGGAACATTGATCAAATGATCTGATAAGTCTTTCATTTTACCGCCGGTAGCCCCTGTGAAGCCAATGGTAGTGATACCCTTGGCACGCGCGGTTTCAAAGGCTTTTACGATGTTTGGAGAATTGCCCGAAGTGCTAAGGCCGATCAATACATCACCTTTTTCCATAGTACCATCTACCAGGCGACTGTAGATGTCATCATAACTATAATCATTCGCAACAGCAGTTAAGTACGAGGTATTGCAATGTAATGCGTCAGAAGGCAAAGCGCGTCTGTTCTTATAAAATCTGCCGGAGAATTCAGCTGCTAAATGTTGCGCATCTGCAGCACTTCCTCCATTGCCACAAAACATCACTTTCTTACCGGCTTGAAAAGCGTGGATCACAGCATCAGTAGCGGCTTGTACTTTTTGCTGAAAAGAAGCATCGGATAAGATCTCTTGCTTAACAGAAATAGAAGCAGCGATGATATCATAGATTTTTGTTGCCATAGACTGTGATTTAATCGGTTATTATTCAGCGGCCAGACTGCGGATAGCACTGGTGAGTACTTCCCAGCTGTATTTCTTTTTCTCTTCGCGAAGATGAAATAAAAAATGGTCTTCTCCTAAATTGTATAGTCGCTGAATGCCATCTGCGATCGCTTCAGGAGTTGGTTCCGTAACGATCCCTGCTTTTTCATGAGGTACCATTGCGGGTAAAGCCCCCACATTGGTTACCAACATGGGTTTTTCAAAATGATAGGATAGAGGTGTGATGCCAGATTGAGTGGCATGTTTATACGGCTGTATCACAAAATCTGCAGCACATAGATACTTTCTCACTTCACTGTCCGGAATAAAATCGGTTTTGAGTATCAACAGATCTCTGATCTTCAGTTCATCGATCAATGCATCATATTTTGCCTGATCTTCATAAAACTCCCCGGCGATCAGTAATCGCGGTATCATTATTCCATTTTGCTTGAGTAATGCCATTGCTTTGAGCAATAAGTCCAGCCCTTTATATGCTCTGATAAAACCAAAAAATAAAATGATGCGTTCTTCCTTTGGAAGATTTAGCAGCAGTCGTGCTTCTGTTTTAGAGATGGCTTCCCCAAAATTGTCATACAAAGGATGAATGACAACTTCAGCAGGTTTATTCGTAAAGGTTCTCAGGTCTGTAAATACTTTCTCACTCAGGGTAATGAAAGCATGGATCGGTTGAATAAAGTATCGTGTGAATGCATGATCACCCGGTCTTTTTTCATGTGGTATCACATTGTCTGCAATACAGATGATCTTTGTGTGACGATTTTTTTTAACTCCTCTTAAGATCGTACCTAAACATGGACCCATGAAGGGTAACCAATATCGAACAACGATGAGGTCGGGACGTTCTTTTTGTATTTGTTTTCCTACCCTGATCCAATTGAATGGGTTGATGGAATTGATCACACTTTTGATCTGCAGGTCTTTTGGTTCAGGCTCATTACCATATTGCGATTTGCCTGGAAACAGTAGGGATGGGTATTGTAAGGAGAAACTATAGATGGTTACCTCATCACCTTCAGCTTGAAATTGTCTGGCCAGTCTTTCATTGAAAGTAGCAATACCACCACCTCTCAGTGGCCAGGCGGATCCTATGATGATGACTTTTTGATTCATCCAAAAGGGAAGATAGGTTATTCCAGTCCGGAAGTTTCTTCGATCAAATACACATTTCTTTCGAAAGCATTGCGTGCGATCAATTCTGCAACAAATCCTGTTAGGAACAATTGCATACCAATGATCATTGTTGTAAGTGCGATATAAAAAGAAGGTCTGTTGGTCAAAGAAAAATCCGACGATAAAAATTTAGAAATGATCAATGAAATACTGGCAATCAAACCGATCAAAAACGATAGGGTTCCTAAAAGCCCAAAGAATTGCATCGGTCTTTTACCAAATTTTCCAAGGAACATAATGGTAGCAAGATCTAAAAAGCCGTTTATAAATCTTTGCCAACCGAATTTACTCGTGCCATATTTACGTGGACGATGTTCTACTACCTTTTCACCAATTCTTTTAAATCCACTCCATTTCGCTAGAATAGGAATATAGCGATGCATTTCTCCATAGACTTCAATGCTCTTGACTACTTTCTTACGATAAGCTTTTAGTCCGCAATTGAAATCATGCAAGCGTATTCCCGAGCTGCCTCTTGCAACAGCGTTGAATAGTTTGGATGGGATATTTTTGGTGAGGGTATTATCGTAACGCTTTTTCTTCCATCCGCTTACCATGTCATAACCCTCTTCAAGGATCATACGTCTCAGTTCTGGAATTTCATCGGGAGAATCCTGCATATCAGCATCCATGGTAATGATGACATCTCCTTGTGCCGCTTTAAAACCTTCATTCAAAGCTGCGGATTTGCCATAATTACGCTGAAACTTGATGCCTTTGAAACATGAATTCTTACTGCCAATTTCCTGAATTACAGACCAACTATTGTCCGTGCTGCCATCATCTATCAAGATGACTTCATAGCTATAGCCGTGTTTGTTCATGACAGATTCTATCCACCCGCATAATTCGGGCAGTGATTCATCTTCATTCAGTAGTGGAACGACTATTGACAGATCCATAAATGATTTTATAATTGGTCTTCGAATTTAGCTTCTCTTCTGATCACTAAGCTGATCAGTAATGATTTCACAAAGTTCCAGATTAAAGTAATACCCAGTCCTAAGAATATTTGTTTGAAAGAAGTATGCTTGGGTTCAGCTTCAACCTTGCCCATGGCTTCTTCCATTTGTTGCTCGGTTGCGCCAAATGACTCCATCATTTTCATGGTTTTTTGCATGGTGATCTCCATCACTTTAGCAGTAAGATCAGGATCTACCAGGGCATATAACACATAGTTGCCAATAGCTTCGATCAACGCATAGATCACATAAGCCAGAAAACTGAATTTAAGTGCTTCCTGAAAACTCAATAAGTTATCATTGCTTTTGCGCAATTTGATACCGACAATGATCAATGTAACGATTACGTAAGGAATAAAAGTGGTAATACCGGTGATCGATACAAAAGTATCCGTACTTCCGATAGACCATGCACCAAATGTAAGTGCGAGGTATATCAATCCGGTAATAATTCCGTAAGTAATGGCGGTTTGATTCAAGTTCGGTTTCATGGTTGTGTTGGTTTATGGTTGATGAAGCTGTCCTTTATGGATGGTGGCGATCACTGCTCCCTTCATGGTCTTATTTAAAAAGGCACTGTTGTTCGATTTGCTTTTCAATGTCTCTTTGGTAAGCGTACTTGAAACAGTTGTAGAGAACAGTGTCAGTTCTGCTTTTGCACCTTCCTGTATATGGGTCTGCGGTAATCCAAAAATATTACGGGCATTGATCGATAAAAGTGAAACGATCTGATCATTGCTCAATTCCGGTACAGATTCAACGAGTGCTGGTAATACGGTCTGCAGCCCCAGCATACCATAAGCTGCATATTCAAATTCACACGTTTTATGATCCCAATCCTGCGGAATATGATGTGAAGCGATACAATCGATAGAGCCATTTTTAACCGCAGCTCTTAATGCCATCATATCTTCTCTGGTTCTCAATGGAGGATTCACTTTGAGATTTGTATCATAAGTCTGTAAGTCTTCATCACAAAAGAACAAGTGATAAGGTGTGACACTACAAGTAATTTGTAAGCCTTCTTTTTTTGCTTCGTTGATCAATGCTACACTATTGGCAGTTGAGATACCTGTGATATGTAGCTTAGATCCGGTATATCTTAAGAGGTCGATATCCCGCTTGATAATCAGTTCTTCTGCCAAGGCAGGTAATCCGGGTAATCCTAGTCTGGTTGATACAATGCCTTCATTGATCAATCCTCCGGCACCAATACTTTTATCGATCGGCATTTGAATCAATACGCCATCAAATGCTTTCACATACTGTAAGGCCTTCAAAAAAAGACCGGGTGACTGTACAGGTTGTAGTCCATCAGAGAAAGCCACAGCGCCGCTGTTACGCATATCATACATTTCAGCGAGTGTTTGTCCTTCTTTGTTTTTGGTAATGGCTCCGATCGGAAGAATGCTGGCTGGTAAACATTGTGAACCGAGGCGTATATATTCTACTTGTGCTTTATTATCTGTAACAGGTTTATTATCCGCTAATGCAAAGACATGCGTGAAGCCACCGGCTGCTGCTGCAGCAGACATGGTGGCAAGTGTTTCTTTATATTCAAATCCTGGGTCACAGGCATGAGCGAAAATATCTACCCATCCGGATGAAATGATGAGTTGTTCGGTGGTGATCTCTTGGTCAGCTTTTGTGTTGATCTTATCAGCGATCTGAGTAATGATTCCATCCTCAATAAAAATATCTTTGACCTTTCCGTTGTGTGCTGAATGTGGATCGGCAACCTTTGCCTGCCTGATGAGGATCTTCATGTAGCGGGTATAAAATTTTGTGCAATATAACCTGAAATTTTCTTTTACCCCTATATTTGCAGCCCTAATCAAATCTGTGATTTTTTTGATCTCAGATCTTTGATTTGATGAGACGGGACGTAGCGCAGCCCGGTAGCGCGTTTGCATGGGGTGCAAGAGGTCGCTGGTTCGAATCCAGTCGTCCCGACGAAGAGGTTAAGTTGATGCTTGACCTCTTTTTTTTAGTTGACAGTTGACAGATGACAGGGGGACAATTTTTCAAAGTCAGATGTTGGATGTCT
This sequence comes from Sediminibacterium sp. KACHI17, assembly GCF_040362915.1. Lineage (NCBI taxonomy): Bacteria > Pseudomonadati > Bacteroidota > Chitinophagia > Chitinophagales > Chitinophagaceae > Sediminibacterium > Sediminibacterium longum. The sequence goes on from NZ_AP029612.1 coordinate 529,679, forward strand.
GATTGGTATATTATGAGTTATTCGTTAATGTAGGTTTTTATTAATAAGGATCTATTGAGAGGGGAACCTCATTTGTACTAAAAGCTACTCACCAACAGCAAAAAAAAGGCGAACAACAACTGTTCGCCTTTTTCTTTTCTATTTCTGTCAACTAAATACTGTCAACTGTCAACCCTCTAGAATCTCTCCAATTTAGAGAAGAAGAAATCTCCTTCAATCGCAGCGTTTTCATCGCTATCACTTCCGTGAACAGCGTTTTCGCCAACTGAAGCAGCATATAGTTTGCGGATGGTTCCTTCTTCAGCTTGTGCAGGATTGGTAGCACCAATCAGTTTACGGAAATCGGCTACGGCATTCTCTTTTTCAAGAATGGCAGCAACGATCGGGCCGCTGCTCATGAATTCAACCAATTCACCAAAGAAAGGACGCTCACGATGGATATCATAAAACAGACCTGCTTGTTCAGGGGTCAGACGAGTCCACTTCATGGCTTTGATGCTGAAACCGGCTTTCACGATCTGGTCTAAAATAGCTCCGGTATGTCCTTTAGCGGTTGCATCCGGCTTAATCATGGTAAAAGTTCTGTTGCTCATATTACTTGCTTTATCAATTTCGGCGGCAAAAGTACAGGAAAGCAAGGCGTTTTGTGGAGTTTATCACAGGAATTTTGTTAAATGGTAGGAAAATCATTTGCCCAAACAGCGGGGAAACTGCAATTTTGCCGCCTGACTATGCAATCGATCGATCAATTTCTGCCTTCTCTTAAAACCCCATTCAAAGCGGTTATTACCATGCACCAGAAACCTGATGGGGATGCCATGGGCTCTTCATTGGGATTATACCATTTCCTGAAAGCCCTGGGTCATGATGTTACAGTCATTTCTCCTACCAATTGGGCCAATTTCCTGGATTGGATGCCCGGATGCAGCGAAGTAGTGGATTTTGAGCAGCGAAAACATTATGCGCTGGATATCATTAACAATGCAGAAGTGATCTTTTGCCTTGATTTTAATGTGCTCCATCGTACCAAACACATGGAGCAGCCTTTGACCGACGCGAAATGTACAAAGATCCTGATCGATCATCACCAGCAACCCCAGGAAGAAGCATTTACTTATGGTATCAGTGATACATCCAAAAGTTCTACCTGCGAAATGGTCTATGACTTTATCATGTCTTCCGGACATGCGGATCTGCTGAATATCGCCATGGCAGAATGTCTTTATACCGGTCTTATGACGGACACTGGATCTTTCCGTTTCCCTGCTACGACCGCTTCTGTTCATAGAATGGCCGCCCATCTGAAAGAAACGGGAATGAATCATACCAAAGTGCATGAAAGCATCTATGATAGTTTCCTGGAAAACAGATTGCGCTTTATTGGCCACGCTTTGTTGAACAGAATGGAAGTTTTGTATGAATACAATACGAGTCTGATGTATATTACACGGGCAGATTTACAAAAGTTTGATATCAAAACAGGCGATACTGAAGGATTGGTGAATTATTTATTGACCATTCAGGGGATCAAACTAGGTGCCATCGTGATTGATAGAGATGAAGAGCGGAAATGGAGTTTTAGAAGCAAAGGCGATTTTGATGTGAACACATTTGCGAGAAAACATTTTGAAGGCGGCGGACATAAAAATGCGGCAGGAGGGAGAAGTAGTGAGAGTCTGGAAACAACGGTCAAACAATTTAAAGAGATCATAAAAGCGTATCACAATCAATTACAATAAAACAATGATGAGAACAACCACTTCGCTGTTACTGGCGATCGTTTTGCTTGCAAGCTGTAATCAATTCGAAAAAGCACCTTCCGGAATGACATATAAAATCACCAGCGGAGGAACTAAGGAAAAAGTTAAGCAAGGACAGTTTTTGAAACTGCACATTGAATACAAGTTAAAGTCTAAGGATTCTGTATTACAATCTTCTTTTGGCCGTATCCCTGTTTATTTCCCAATTGATACCGCAAACCTGGGTAAACATACTTTCACTGAGATCATTACTAAATGTGCATCAGGAGATAAAGTTGAATTCGTGCTTTTCATTGATACCCTGAAAAAAATGCAGGTGATCGATTACAATGAAATGTTCAAACAAGGAGACATGATCAACGGACGTTTCGAGATCTTGAAAGTGTTCAATACACAAGATGAAGTGAAAGCGGATTATGACAAGGAAATGGAACTCGAAAAGCAAAGAGAGATCACAGAAGTAAAAGAGTATGCCAAGAAGAAAAATATGAAAGTACAGTCCACGGCTTCAGGTGTTCAGGTAGAGATCCTGAATCCGGGTACCGGACAAAAAGCTGATTCAGGTTGGCAGGCTTCTGTTTTGTATAAAGGTTACTTTACACAAGGCAAAAAAGATGGAGAAGTATTTGACACCAATATGAATCCTAATGCCCCGAATAACCAACCTTATCCTGTTGTGATCGGAAGTCGTAATGTGATTCCGGGTTGGGATGAAGCCCTTCGTTTGTTTGCGAAAGGTGGTAAAGGACGTATCATCGTTCCTGCTTGGATGGCCTATGGTCAGCAAGGTTCTGCACCGGTAATTCCTCCATTTGCAAATCTTGGATTTGATATTGAAGTGGTTGATGTTACCAAACCTACACCACAACCGGCTCAACCTGGAAATCCAGCTAATCCTGGTGCTCCACAACAATAAGGTGTATTGAAAATATTCAAAAAGAAAGTCCGCAAATTTTGCGGACTTTCTTTTTATAATAAGTATCGGGTTAGTAAGATGGCTTCCATCGCTTCTTTCACATCATGAACCCGCAGGATATCAGCTCCGGCTAAAAGAGCCGCCGTATTCAAAACTGTCGTGCCATTCAATGCTTCTGCAGCGGTACAATTCAAAGTTTTATAGATCGTTGATTTTCTGGAAACGCCCATCAAAACGGGTTTGCCCAATAATTTAAACTGGGATACAGAACGAATCAGTTCAAAATTCTGATCAATTGTTTTGCTAAAGCCGAATCCGGGATCCAGTATCAGGTCTGTGAGTCCTTCCTCTGTGCAAAGACCTATCCTTTTTATGAAATAATCAGTCACACTCGTGGTGATATCACCTTCTACAAATGTTTGGTGCATGGTATCCTTTTGTCCCTCCACATGCATACAAACAAAAGGCATACGTAATCGGGCCGCTGTGGAGATCATAACAGGATCGAACTGTCCACCACTGATATCATTGATGATCGATGCGCCCATATCTGCGGCATGTATAGCAACAGTACTGTAATAAGTGTCGACAGAAAGAATGGTATCGGGAAAACGTTGATGAATTTCTGGAATGATATGGGAAAGCCTTTTGATCTCCTCATCCGGTCCAACAGCAGTACTGCCCGGACGGGTGCTCTGCGCCCCGATATCGAGTATTGTAGCTCCTTCATGAATCATTTTCTCGGCCTGTTGTAAAGCGGCGTCGATGGATGATTTTCTGCTTTCCTCATAAAAAGAATCAGGGGTAGTATTGATGATGCCCATTACGATGGGTTGGTCAATTGTCAGTAATCTTCCTTTGCAGTTGAGTGTAAACATCCTTGGTTTCATTTATATTGCAGCACACTTCAAAGATATTACCAAAGCCCTAAGCGGTTCTTGAAAAATGAGCACAACAAATCAACAATACGATAACGCCATTCGAGCTTGTAAAGATATTTTCATCAAGAAAACAAAAGACTATGGTACTGCATGGCGCGTATTGCGTACTATTTCGGTGGTGGATCAGATATTCATCAAAGCATTACGTATCCGTACCATTCAAGACCTGAAAACCCAAAAAGTAGGGGACGATATTCCCTCTGAATTCAAAGGCATCATTAACTATGCGGTCATTGGTCTGATACAATTGGAAATGGGGAATCCACAAGTAGAGGAATTGCCTGTTGATCTGGTAGAAGCGAATTACAATAAGTACATAGCCTTCGCTAAAAATACCATGTTGGATAAAAACCATGATTACGGAGAAGCATGGCGCGATATGAGTCAGGAAAGCTTTGCGGATCTGATATTGATGAAATTATTACGGATCCGACAAATTTTGGAAAATGATGGTAAAACCCTGATCAGTGAAGGCATTGATGCTAATTATGTAGATATCATCAACTATTCAGTATTTGCATTGATATTAATTGACGAAGGAAAACATCACGCATGAGAACACTCATTACTTTGATCCGCTGGATCGTTGGATTGCTGTTTATTTTCTCAGGATTGGTAAAGGCCAATGATCCATTGGGACTGAGTTATAAAATGCAGGAATTTTTTGAAGTGTGGGGATGGCATTTTCTGCATGATTATACCTTGGTATTTTCATTGGTGATGAATGTGTTTGAGATCGTTGCCGGAGTGGCAGTGATCGTCGGGTGGCGTTTACGCAGTATTACATGGATGCTTTTATGGCTGATCATCTTCTTCACTTTCCTTACTGGCTATGCTTTATTCTCAGGCAAAATCAAAACATGCGGATGCTTTGGAGATTGTATTCCATTAACACCTGCCATGTCTTTCGGCAAAGACATCATTTTATTTGTGCTCATCCTGATCCTATTGTTCACCGTGGATCGTGTGCCTGCCATGATGAGCGAAACAGGAAGTATCACGATCGTATTCATTAGCCTGCTCGCAACAGCAGCTTTGCAATGGTATGTATTGAAGTATTTGCCACTGATAGACTGTTTGCCATATAAAAAAGGAAATGATATTGTAGAGCAAATGAAAACACCGGAAGGTGCGATTCCTGATAGTTTTTCCATTGTATTTAAATATAAAAAGGATGGGAAAGAGATCAGTTTTGATCAAGCTTCGTTTCCTGCTGATTTTGATTCTACCTATGAATATGTAGATAGAGAAGATAAATTGATCCGAAAGGGGAATGGATTGACTGCTAAGATCGTTGACTTTTCTTTACAGAATTTTATGGGAGAAGATACAACGCAAGCTGTATTTGCACGTAAGCAAGATTATGTGCTGGTTTTGGCAAAAGATATGAGTACCACTGATCAATGGAAAGAGGAGTTTCTTGCTCAATACCAAAAATGGGTGTCAAAAGGAGTGGTTGTTATGATCGTAACTGCAGACGCTGAAAAAGCCAAGAGCCTATTCCCTGATATAACCATTTTAAAAGGAGATGCCACAGTCATTAAAACTGCAGCAAGGGTGAATCCTACTTATTTTCTGATGAATGGGTCTTTGGTCAAGGAAAAATTACCGGCGGGAAAAGCTGCTCGCTTGATTCCATAAATATGGCTTACTGGATGATGACTTCAGTGATCACTTTCTCACCAAAAGCTTCATTCACGCGTTCAATGATTTGCGCTTTTTGATAGAGTAACTCATTCTTGAGAGGACCTACGCTGGTGGTAATAAAAAGTTTTTGGTTGATGATCTGAATTTTATCGGTGTATCTGGCGATCGTTTTGCCCATCAGTTTTTCCCAGATGTCTTCAATCTGCACGGCTCTTACGCCATTACGGAGATTGCTCTTTTTTAAAAAGCCTTTGATCGCATCACCAATGTGGAATTCTGACATGGGGTAAAGGTAAGTGAAAAGTGAAAAGTCAAAAATCAAAAGTCAAAAATCAAAGCAGAAGGCTAATAATTCATGCCATATAGAAGATCAGCCTTCATTTATGTCTTTTTACTTTTGACTTTTGCATTATAGTGTAATCATTTGAAACGGAACTTTTGTGCCAGTTAACTGTTGTTTTAGCCTTTCGGGATGCGTGTCAGTAATGAATACTTGTCCGTCGCTTTCTGTGCAAACCCATTGTAATAATTGTGACATTCTCGCATCATCCAATTTTTCAAAAACATCGTCTAGTAATAGGATAGGAGTAAACCCTTTTTTCTCTTTTAGTATCTGCCACTCCGCCAACTTAAGTGCGAAGAGTAAACTTTTTCTTTGTCCTTGTGAAGCTTCTGATTTGAATAATTGATCACCCATGGAAAGTATGATATCATCACGATGGATACCTGAACTGGTTCGCTGTAAGGCCAGATCTTTGGCACGATTGATTTGTAGCAGTTCTTTAAAATCATTCGATGATAACGGACTGTAGTATGCTAAGGAAAGGCTGTCTGATTTACCGGCAATACGTTCATAGATGGTAAAAGCCAATGGCAGCAAACTCGTTAGAAAATCTTTACGTGCATGGTAGAGAAAGTTGCCGCTATCACATAGTTGATCATTTAAGATAGACAATAATGTTTCATCAACATGGCCTGATTCGGCTGCTTGCTTCAGTAAACTGTTTCTTTGTTGTAAGATCTTTTGATAGTTAATGAGTTGCTGTAAATAGGAGTGATCCAATTGGGATAATAGTGTGTCCAGAAATTTCCTTCTCTCTTCACCGGGTCCACTGATCAATTCCACATCATCTGGAGCGATCATTACTACGGGCATTTTGCCGATATGGTCTGAGAACTTTTTGTAGGGTTCTCCATCTAACTGAAGTTCTTTTTTTCCTGTTTCACGAACAATGGCAATTACGGACATTGTTTTTTCTCCCCTGATGTAGTGTCCTTGTATCCGTAAGCCGGAAGATCCATGGTGAACGTTTTGTGCATCCGGACGAGTAAAATAACTTCTGGAAAAACTTAGGTAATAGATCGCATCCAATAAATTGGTTTTGCCGGTACCGTTTTGTCCGCATATGCCTACAATTCTCTCCTTAAAATGGAAAGATTGCTGCAAATAATTGCGAAACTGAACCAATGTTATTTCACTCAAACGGAACATAAGACGGCAAATTAAAGCACCCAAGCCGGAATAATTCATGGCAGGTATCAGGGAAAGCAATTATTTTTAATAAAAAATTGGTTTGAAGACGATATTATCAGCACAGCAATTGACCCTTACGGTAAAGCGATTGGCACACCAGATACTTGAAAACAATGCCACATTGCAGGATACAGTGATCATTGGATTACAGCCAAGAGGTATTTTTCTGAGTGACCGTATTGTGGGAGAGTTGCGCAGTTTAACGACAGCAGAAGCCATACGGTATGGAAAACTGGATATCACTTTTTATAGGGATGATGTGCGTCAGGGTTTGCATATTGCTAATAGTACCGATATTCCTTTCAGTTTAGAGAATAAGCACGTCATTTTGATTGATGATGTCCTGTATACCGGTAGAACGATCCGAGCGGCATTGGATGCGTTACTGGATTTTGGAAGACCTGCCAAAGTCTCGCTTTGCGTGTTGATCGACCGCCGTTTTAGTCGCGAACTGCCCATTCAGCCTGATTTCTCCGGCAAAACCATTGATACTATCATATCTCAGAAAGTCAAGGTTTGCTGGAAGGAGAGGGATGAGGTGGATGAGGTGATATTGATTTAAGAATGTCAGATGTCAGATGTAAATTGTTAGCATAAAAATCTGATATCTGAGATCTGAGAGCTGCTATATCAATGTATTTGTTTTTACTTTATCTTTGACCTTTAATGAAACTCTCTACCAAACATCTCCTTGGTATTAAAGATCTCACCCGAGATGATATTCAGTTAATTCTTACTACAGCAGAACAATTCAAGGAAGTTTTACAAAGACCTGTCAAGAAAGTGCCATCACTGCGTGATGTAACGATCGTGAATCTCTTTTATGAGAATTCAACCCGCACACGGATGTCTTTTGAACTTGCTGAAAGAAGACTTTCTGCAGATGTATTGAATTTTGCCGCTACTACCTCTTCAGCTGCAAAAGGGGAAACCTTACTGGATACGGTGAATAATATCCTTAGTATGAAAGTGGATATGGTGGTGATGCGTCATAGTGCATCTGGTGCTCCTCACTTTCTGGCTAAACATATTCCCGCGGCAATCGTGAATGCAGGAGATGGGATCAATGAACATCCAACACAAGCTTTATTGGATGCGTTTTCGATGAAAGAGAAATTGGGAAAATTGGAAGGACTGAAAGTGGCCATTATAGGGGATATCATGCATAGCCGTGTTGCTTTGAGTAATATGTATCTGCTCAAAAAAATGGGTGCCGAGATCACGATTGCGGGTCCGCCTACACTCATTCCAAAATATATTGAACAGGCTTTAGATGTGCGCGTTGAATACAATCTGAAGAAGGCCTTGCAATGGTGCGATGTTGCAAATGTGTTAAGGATTCAGCTCGAAAGACAAAATCAGCCTTTATTCTCTTCGCTTCGTGAATACAATCTGGCATACGGTATCAACAGACGATTACTGGAAGGTCTCGGTAAAGAGATCGTCATCATGCACCCCGGTCCCATTAACAGAGGCGTAGAATTGGATAGCGATGTTGCTGACGGACCATTCTCAATTATTTTGAACCAGGTAGAAAATGGAGTAGCTGTGAGAATGGCAGTGTTGTATTTGCTGGCGAATGAGCAAGCGTAAGTAGTATTTTAAGCTTCCAGTCACAAGCTTCAAGTTGCAAGTGAGATCTGGTACATAGTGATTTTCTGGTTCCTTATCTTTTGCTTCTTCCTTATGTCTTCCTTGTATCTTGTTTCTTCACCCTTGTATCTTCCTACAAGGGGTCTGTAACACATTTAACCTACTTTGTTCTTTTTTCTGTTACTTAGTGCTCTAAATCACTTTCATGCGCATTTGTTTATTCCCCGGAACTTTTGACCCAGTTACATTAGGTCATATCGATATCATCAACAGGGCCTTGCCTTTGTTTGATGAGATCTATATCGGTATCGGTATCAATTCAGCTAAGTCGCCGATGTTTAGTCCGGAGCAGCGTATGGAATGGTTCAAAGAGATCTATCGCGATGAACCCAGGGTCAAGAGTGTTGTGTATGAAGGCTTGACAATCAATTATTGTAAAAAGATCGGAGCAAGATTCATATTGAGAGGTATTCGTTATGTGAGTGATTTTGAATATGAGAAAACCATCGCTGATGCCAATCGCACACTGGATAAAAATATTGAAACCATCTTTCTGACAGGTGAGCCTAAATACACTTCTGTAGCATCAACCATTGTCAGAGATATTCTTAAAAATGGGGGCGATGCTTCTCCTTTTCTTCCGGAAGCAGTGATTCAATCTATTCAAAAATAAACGGCAGTATGTCAGTGATCTGGTTTAAAAAAGACCTCACCGTGGAAGATATTCAACCACTGGGAAAGAACACCATGGGTGAACATTTGGGAATGATATTTACAGAAGTCGGAGCGGATTATCTGAAAGCAACCATGCCTGTAGATCATCGTACAAAACAACCCTATGGATTATTGCATGGTGGTGCATCAGTGGCTTTGGCGGAAACGTTGGGAAGTGTAGGTGCTGCTTTGGTGGTTGATCATGAGCAATTGATCTGTGTGGGACAAGAAATCAATGCCAATCATTTGCGTAGTGTTCGCAATGGTTTGGTGACAGGAGTGGCGAAGCCTGTGCATATCGGTGCCAGTTCTCAGGTATGGGAGATCAAGATCTACGATGAACGAGAAAAACTTGTGTGTATTAGTCGTCTTACCGTTGCAGTCTTAAAACGCAAAGGCTGATATCACTGATCCAATTCTGTAATATACTGTTTCAGTTCCTGCAAATAATTACCATACAGCTTCTTCAGGTACCATTTCGTAAAATAGTAAACAGCCACTGCTAAAGTGATCATATAAAGTCCGAGGAATAACATCACCTGCCAGCGGGCAGTAAAAATTTTCACAGAAAACTTTTCGATCTCCGGGATTTCAACGGGATCTGCATATGATAAGATCATAGAGAACATGAAACAAACAGGCAATAAGGCCATTGTGAACTGGAAGTAACGCTTAACAAACTCTTCCAGTAATCCAACAAGCATTTGTAAGTTGTTTTTAATAGGTTGATCTGAATTACTCAATGTGGAAGTTCTGCGATACAGATAATAAAGGACAAATGTCATTAGGACGGTGAGTACTGTAAATACACCAAAATACAAGCGAACAGACCAGTAGTTTGTGATGAAACAAACGTAGAGCATGGCTGCAAAAAAAAGTATGCATAAAACCATTTCAATGATCAGGCTTCTTTTCAGTTTGCTGATCACAGAATGTGTTTTCTTCTTCAGTAATACAGAAAGATCAGCATCGCTGCGACTGGCATGATCCGTTGCCAGTTTCTGATTGAGTTGATATTTTAGTTCATCCAATTCCATAACACTTCATTTATGCGGGGGTCATATATTTTTGTGTGGATTCTTTCAGCTTTGTTTTGATGCGGTTCATTTTCACCGCAACATTATTAGCAGTAATACCCATCATTTCTCCAATATCATTGTAGTTATAATCTTCCAGATACAGCATCACGATGGCCTTATCAATTTTTGATAATTCGCCGATCGCTGCGTACATGGCTTTTACCTGTTCTTCGATGGGGTCGTAAGCATCATTGGCATTGAAGTCGGGTACTGCTTCGGTAGAAAAAATATCCGGTTGTCTTTTTTCTTTTCGGAAAAAAGTAATGGCGGTATTCAATGCAACGCGGTAGAGCCAGGTAGAGAATTTTGCATCACCTCTGAAATTACCATACGCTTTCCAAGCTTGTAACGTGATCTCCTGAAACAGGTCTTCACGATCAGCATGTGCATCCATATAAAGATTACACACTTTATGGATGATGCGTTGGTGCTCGTTAAGTAATGCTATGAATTCCTTCTCCTTGGACATCTAGCTAAATTAGTACAATACAGGGGTGAGTGTATAGCCTTGTTTTCTCAGTAGTTCAAGTACACCTTCATTACCACCTAAGTGACCTGCTCCTACAGCAAAAAAACTTGGCTTTTCATGAATGGCTTTTTCAATGACAGGAATCCATCTTTTATTTCTCTTGATCAGCATATCTGTTTCAAACTGATCATTTCCATTACTATTTTCTTTGATGAAATCATATAGCTTGTCAGCATTGTTCTGTTTGTAAACATCCACCATCTTGGTCATCACTTGTTTTACGCTATCGTATGATAGCACCATTCTTTTTAAAGAATGCAACTGAGAATCCAGGGGTTGACTATTGATCGCAGCTATCTGATCATCGATGGTTTCAAGACCTAAAATGGGCAGTTTTTTTTCTTGAGCCAGCTTTACAAATTCACTCTCAGGCTGAACTTTATCTGCACATTCAATACTACTCATCGTTAATAAACTCAAAGGCATGAATGGCGTGAATTGATTGAACATTTGAAATGACATGCCTGTGATCCGCTGGAACTGCTCACTGATAGCACTGAATTCAGACTCGCTCATCAGGTCTTTTAGTGTTTTATCCTTTAAGCGCATTTTACCCATCAACGACATTTGTAAAGTCGGGTCGTCCATGTCGAGTTCGCCGTAAAACTGTTCTGTATTTTGGAGCTTTTCTTTGAGTTTATCCGTAATTGAAAAATCAGATCTACACATCATATGAAAAGTGCCGAATACAAAAGAGGGGCGGGAGAGGTCTTTGCCACTGATCATCCATAATAATGAATTTTTGGGCTGCTCTTGGCTAAAAGAAGATGTGTTACTAAAAGTTAGGGCCGATATCAGTAATATGAAAAATCTGGATAACATATTGATGGTCTTTGCTTTTTGCATGTGTCGTTCAAGAACGCAAAATATTACTAAACGACAAAAAAAGCCCCGGGTAGAAACCCGGGGCGTAACCAAAACCAACTGCATGTATGTGTCTGGTGAGACACTACTATGAAAATTTTATAAGATCGAAATCTCTTTCGGAGATACTTTTATTTCTTCTTTTTTTGGCAGATATACTTTCAATACGCCGTTTTCATAACGCGCTTGAATACCGTCTGCATTGATCTTTTCATCGATCGTGAAACTGCGCTTGAATGAGCGGAAGCTGAATTCTCTTCTGATTGTTTTGTAATCTTTTTGTTCCTGACTTTCCTTTTTCTCATAGCTGATCGTCAATAAGCCGTTCTCAATATTCACCTTGAAGTCCTCTTTGTTCCTTCCAGGAGCATTCAATTCCAAGTGATAACCTTCATTGGTCTCATGAATGTTGACAGGAACTACAGCATAAGCCTGGTTCGCGTCTCTACCCCATGTTGCAGGGAAATGATTAAAGAGTTCGTCGAAAAGACTGTTAAAAGGAACGGTGTTGTGTTTTACAAGTGTCATATTCTTATGTTTTTAGTTTTTAAATGATTACCCTTACTATTCTTCAAAGGATGTACCATTGGCAATTTTGATCCAATAATGAGGCAGGATGGCAATTCTAATCTTAAAAAAGAGACAAAATGACGCTTTTAGGTATTTCTTAGCGACAAAATGGCTTTATTATGCTTTTTTTAGTGTTACAACTTTTAATAGTAATTTTGTGTTGTACTAAATAAACAAGCAATTATGTATCCCGCAGAGATAGTATTACCGATGAAAGCAGAGTTGACCGACAATGGTTTTGAAGAGCTGACCACCGCTGATTCGGTTGATCAAACATTAAAACAGGAAGGTACCACATTGGTGGTTATTAATTCCGTATGTGGTTGTGCAGCAGGCACTTGCAGACCTGGAGTTTTGATGGCTGTTCAAAATGCCACAAAGCGTCCAGACAGGCTTACCACTAGTTTCGCAGGCTTTGATATGGAGGCTGTGAATCAGGTTCGTAAGCACACATTACCTTATCCACCATCATCTCCGGCCATCGCTTTGTTCAAGGATGGACAATTAGTGAGTATGGTAGAGCGCCATCAGATCGAAGGTCGTCCGGCTCAGGTCATCGCACAGCACCTGATTTCGGTTTTTGATGAGCATTGCAATTAATTTTTACCTTAGTTTTGTTCACGGATGGGTTAGTAAGTATAGGCTCTGCTTTGGCAGAGCCTCTTTTTTTGTTCATATGAAAGCGGCTTTCCGTATCATAAATTCTGATTATCATTGCATCACTCAAAGTTTGCATGATCTATAGACCCTTTAACTATGTATCCTAATTTATACTACGCCTTCAAAGACATATTTGGAATAGAACTGGAAGGATTGAAACTTGTCAACAGCTTTGGATTCTTTGTAGCACTTTCTTTTATTCTTTCCGCATGGATACTGACCCTCGAATTGAAAAGAAAGCAAAACCAGGGTCTCTTCACATTTACAGAAGAAAAGATTTTTGTTGGAGCACCGGCATCCTTTAGTGAATTATTGATCAATTTTTTACTGGGTTTTGTTTTTGGTTATAAGATCATTGGTGCGTTCGTAACCGATGATGCATTCAATGATCCTCAAGCATTTATCTTGTCTTCAAAAGGTAGTTTAGCGATGGGATTATTGGTGGGATTGGTTTTTGGAGGATTGAAATGGTGGGAAAAACAAAAACAAAAATTGGATAAGCCGGAAGAAAGAGTGATCCGTATCTGGCCTCATGATAGAGTAGGAGATTTTGTGCTCTACGCAGCAGTATTTGGTTTTTTGGGTGCGAAAGTGTTTCATAATCTCGAAAATTGGAATGAGTTTTCAAAAGACCCGATCGGGGCATTGATCTCTTTTAGTGGACTTACTTTTTATGGTGGGTTGATCTGTGCAGGGATCGCTATAGTTGTGTTTGCACGCAAAAGAAAGATCAATGTCATTCATCTTGCAGATGCAATGGCACCTACCATGATGTTTGCTTATGCGTTTGGAAGAGTCGGATGTCAAGTGAGTGGAGATGGTGATTGGGGTATCGTTAATACTAATCCTAAACCTATTAGTTGGATGCCCGATTGGTTATGGGCATATAACTATCCCCATAATGTGATTGGTGAAGGTAAACCCATTGCAGGTTGTGAAGGACCTTATTGTAATGAGTTGATACCCCCTGTTTATCCAACCCCATTGTATGAGATTATCGCTTGTATGTTCCTTTTTGGGGTGTTATGGTATTATCGTAAGAAGTTAAAAGTTGCCGGTCAATTGGCAGGACTTTACCTGATCTTGAATGGATTGGAGCGCTTTTTCATCGAAAAGATCAGGGTAAATACCAAGTATGAAGATCTTCCATTCCAGCCCACTCAGGCTGAATTGATATCATTAACAATGATTATTGCAGGTATTATATTGATGGTGAAGGCAAAAGATTGGTTTGCCAAGTATGCTAAATAACCTACTCTAATTATCTCCTAAATGAAATCTTCTATCTGATAATCAATCAGATAGACGATTTTTTTTGTCGCTTTTTTACCGGTTTTTCATCGCTTACCGCTCATCCTTGTAAAGCACCGTTCATTATAAAACTATGTACTATGCAAAACATAGTACATAGTTTTGTTCTGTAATTAGCAACAACGAGAACTAAAAACCTTAAAATAAACTAAGTATGAGAAAGTTGATGACCATGCTCGCCACAATCGGACTCACAACAATGTCCATGGCAGTTCAGGCACAAACAGCGAAAGTAAATGGTACCGTAAATGGTGGCCAAAAAGCAGTTGAAGCAGCTTCAGTGGGTGTTTTACGCGCTAAAGACTCTTCAGTAGTAAAATTGGCCGTTACCGATAAAGCCGGTCAGTTTGAAGTTGAAAAACTAGCTGCCGGCAAATACCTGGTGGTTATACAGTCTGTAGGATATGCCAAATATTACAGTGAATCTTTTGATTTGGGTAATGGACAATCCTATACAGTTAAACCGGTTACCTTGGTAAATGCTTCAAAAGAGTTACAGGGTGTAGTAGTTACCTCTAAAAAGCCCTTTATCGAACAAAAGCTGGACAGAACGATCATTAATGTGGATGCTTCTCCAACCAATGCCGGTACTACGGTAATGGAAGTATTAGAAAAATCTCCGGGTATTTCAGTTGATAAAGATGGTAATATCAGTGTTAAAGGAAAACAAGGTGTGGTAGTAATGTTAGATGGTAAACCTACTTACCTCAGTGCACAGGATCTGGCTAATATGTTAAACAACATGTCAAGCTCAAACCTCGAATCAATTGAGATCATGACCAATCCTCCTGCACGTTTTGATGCTTCTGGTAATTCTGGTGTCATTAATATCAAAACAAAAAAGAGTAAAGTGATGGGCTATAACGCCAGTATTACCACAGGTTATACACAAGGTGTTCTTCCAAAAACCAATAACAGCATTAACCTGAACTATAGAAAAGGTAAAATGAACTTCTTCGGAAATGCCAGTCATAACTACAATGAGAATTTTGGAGAGCTGAAGATCGACAGAAACTTCCGCAATCAAACCACCAATGCGTTATTGTCAACTTTTGATCAACTCGCAGACAATCAGCGTGAGTTCAAGAGTTATAACTATAAAGCAGGGTTTGATTATTTTATGAATAAGAAAACCACTTTAGGGTTAGTTGTAAATGGTTACGATAGTAAAGGAATTGAGTATACAGATAATACAACCTTTATTAAAGATCCAATGGGTGCATTGGTAACACGTACACAAGCAATCAATGATGTTCATTTGCATTTCAATAATGTGGGTGTGAACATGAATCTGCGCCATGTATTTGATAGCACTGGTAAGGAATTGACAATGGACGCTGACTATATCAGATACACACAGGATAACACACAAATGCTGACCAATGATTTCTATGATCATAACGGTAGTATCAAAGCGCCAAAAGAGATCTTACGTGGTATTTTACCTGCAGCGATCAATATCTATAGTATCAAAGCCGATTATTCACAATCACTCAAAGGACAAATGAAATTGGAAACAGGGTGGAAGAGTAGTTATGTGAATACGGATAACGATGCTCAGTATGCCAATTGGAACGGTACTTCATTTGTGAATGATGTTACGCGTAGCAATCACTTTCTCTACAAAGAAAATATCAATGCCGCTTATTTGAATTTGAATAAACAATTCAGCAAAAAATGGAGTGCACAATTAGGACTTCGTGCTGAGAATACCAACATCACTGGTAATCAGTTAACAACCGGAGAAGTATTCAAGCGGAACTATACACAAGTGTTTCCAACCATGTATATCGGTTATACATCAAATGAAAAAAATCAGTTCGCTTTGAGTTATGGTCGCCGTATCGATCGTCCGAATTATCAAGATCTAAACCCATTCTTTTACTTCCTGGATAAATATACTTACCAGGTCGGTAATCCATACCTGAGACCACAATTCAGCCATAACATTGAGCTTACACACACTTTTAAAGGGATTTTGAACAGCTCTATCAACTATAGTACGACCAATGATATTCTGCAGGATGTGCTGGAACAGATCGATAGTACGAACTCTTCCTTCATGAAGAAAAGTAATATCGCACGCAGACAAAATCTAGGGGCTTCCGTAAGTCTGGGTATGCCGGTTACAAAATGGTTCAGAACCAATATCTACATGAATGGATTTTATAACAAGTTCACAGGTGTGGTAAATGGTGGAGAAATATCAGTAACAGGTGCAACATTTATGACCAATATCTCAAACCAATTTACATTGCCAAAAGGCTGGGGTGCGGAGTTGAGTGGATTTTATCGCACAGGTGGAGTAGAAGGAGTGTTGGCAATGAAATCTATGGGTGGATTGAACATTGGCTTTACCAAACAAGTAATGAAAAATAAAGGTACCATCAGACTGGTGGCACGTGATATCTTATATACGCAACAATTCCGTGGATACAGCAGATATCAGAATGTTGATGTAACGATTCGTCAGGCTAGAGATAGTCGTGTAGTTAACTTGAGCTTTACTTATCGCTTTAGCAAAGGGAAAACTGCAGCGCAGCGTAAAAGAGGTGGTGCAAATGAAGAACAGAATCGCGTCAATATCGGTGGAGGTAATTAATTGACAGAATGATGAACGGAGTTTGGCGGAAGAATAGATACAATTTCCCATTCGAACTAAAATGACTCCGTTCATCCTTATTTGACAATTTTATGTAGCCCTAAGCTGTCAATTTAGCTGCATCAACTTTGTTTTTTTCTCATGTGCATTATATAGAAGGCGGCCCCGATGTCTATCGGGGCTTTTTTTTGGCCCATAGTTCATGGACCATGGACTATGAACCATCCACCAACCTCCCTATCTTTGCAAAAAACAACACCATGCCTTCTTTTGATATTGCCAGCAAAGTAGATCTGCAAACCTTGGATAATGCCATCAACACTGTAAAAAAAGAAATTGCAGGCAGATTCGACTTTAGGGATTCTCATGTTTCTATTGAACTCAATAAAAAAGATTTTATCGTATCGCTGGAAGTAGAGAGTGATATGAAAATGAAGCAGTTGATCGATGTCCTCATAGGCCGCGCCATTAAACAAGGAATCGATGGCAATGCTTTCGATTTTTCAAAAGATGCATATCCCAGTGGTAAAGTGGTGAAAAAAGAAGTCCCCGTTAGAAATGGACTGAAGCAGGAAGATGCCAAAAAGATCGTAAAAATGATCAAAGACAGTGGTTTGAAGGTTCAGGCCGCCATTATGGATGATATTATCCGGGTAACAGCCAAGAAAATCGATGATTTACAGGAAGTTATAGCGAAATGTAATGCCGGTGGATTTGGTATCCCCCTGCAGTATATCAACATGAAAAGCTAACGTAAACCTTGCATTCTTGACGATTGTTCCTTTATACTTGGTTCTTTTGCAGTCATTTTTTGGCAAATAACCTGTATTTCTTTACTTTTGCAGTCCTTAAAATAAGCGTACGGCCAAATCCGTACCACCTAAAAATAAAAATTATGAAACAAGGTATCCATCCGGAAAATTATCGTTTTGTTGTGTTCAAGGATATGAGTAATGGACATTCATTCCTGAGCCGTTCAACTGCAGCTTCAAAAGAAACCATCGTTTGGGAAGATGGTAATGAGTATCCAGTAATCAAATTGGAGATCTCTAATACTTCTCACCCTTTCTATACCGGTAAAAACATGCTGGTTGATACTGCAGGTCGTATCGATAAATTCAAGAAGCGTTACGAGAAGAAGAAGTAATTTCAACTTCAACCATATTGATAGTCCCGCTTGTACCACTTGCGGGACTTTTTTTTGCTCAATATTTCCGTTCATCATCAACCACATTGTTATGCGATAGACATTGGGGCATCCTAGAGATAGTTTTGCTGTTACAATTCGTAATAATGAAACAGATCCGACAAATTATAACATCAACACTCATCGTTTCAAGTCTGATGTTCACTGCTTGTAAGAAGCAACCTATCACTCCTCAATTACCGCCGCCTCAGCCGCAACAGCCAACGGGCAAGCTGGCTAAATTAGTATATGATACCGGCGCTTTTGATTCGCTGTATTATTTGGCTGATGGAAGAATCGCCAAACTCATCAACAATATTGATCCTGTGAATGGAGACGGGGTCAGTTATAATTTTGTGTACGATGCTACCGGTAAAGTTGAACGGATCAATAGCAGTGAAGATCGATCATATCGATACAGTTATGAGAATGGTAAAGTGATCGCTATTAGTGAATACATCAATCAACATAAGTCTTCTTATAAATTGTTTAATTATGTGAATGATGTACTCACATCTATGGAAATCTATGTCTACAACGGAGCCGCTCGTGGTTACGAGTTCAGTGCTTTGCATAATTATAGTTTTTACCCCGATGGTAATTTGAAGGAAGAAGTTGCTTATGCAGTGAATGCTTTTACTGGGCAATTGGTCAAACATATGACCATTGAGTATTCAGATTATGACAATAAATTCAATGCAGAAGAGCTGGTTAGACAAGTGCCTTATTATTTTGGTATTGTTCGATTGAAAAATAATCCGGGAAAGAGAATTGTGAAAAGGGATGTGCCCAATATCACGACCATATTCAATAGCATATTTACGTATGATCCGCAGTCGAAACCAATGACAAAGAAATTTCAATACCAGGATCCGTCAGGGGTATTGATAGAGACGAACACTTTATTTTATTACTACTAATAGACAAGCAAGCAATCAACCGATCAAGTCAGGGTATTCTCAGGAATACCCTTTCTTATTTATGAAAATGCAAACCTTACCTTTGTGATTCAATTGAAAAGTATGAAACTGGATATATTGGCATTTGGCGTTCATCCGGATGATGTTGAGCTTGGTTGTTCAGGTACGATTCTCGCTGCATTAGCCGAGGGCAAAAAAGTGGGTATTGTCGATCTGACCAGAGGCGAATTAGGTACTCGAGGTACTGCTGAAACTCGTAAACAGGAGGCAGCTGCTGCAGCTGAGATACTTGGCGTACAGGTGCGTGAAAATTTGGGAATGGCTGACGGATTTTTTCAAAATGATGAAGCTAACCAACGACTGGTGATCGAGATGATCCGAAAGTACCAACCGGAGATCATTCTTGCCAATGCTCCGGAAGATCGACATCCTGATCATGGTAGAAGTGCCAAGCTGGTTTCTGATGCTGCATTCTTATCTGGTCTTCGTAAAATTGAAACCTCGCACAATGGTACTGCGCAAACGGCATGGAGACCCACTTATGTGTTTCATTATATTCAGGATCGCTTCATTCAACCTTCTTTTGTGATAGATATTACCGCACACATGGATAAAAAAATCCAATCCATTTTAGCCTATACTACACAATTCAATAGCACAGGAGGAGATGAGCCTCAAACGTATATCTCAACACCACAATTCCTTGAAACAGTGAAAGCACGCGCCATGATGCTCGGAAAAAGGATAGGTGTCGGTTATGCAGAAGGCTATATCACGGAGAAGATCATTGGCATCAGTAGTTTTGATGCGATCATTAAGCACAGTACTTAGTAGCAGACTCCTGGTTGATGGGCCATTGCTTATAGCAAATAGTTCAATTGCCTATGGTACAGTAAAAGTGGTCAACCTGCACCCAATTATGAAACTATTCTCCCCATGGACTATTAGCTATAAGCCATAAACTATAACCTATTTCCTCATCACTATAAATAATTCACTGCCTACTCGCGGTGGGATGGAATTGTAGCATGGCTCCATGCGGATATGGCGAAACGTTGAAGAGAATAGATGATTATATTCGGTTTCATTACCGCCAAAAGGAGGCCCGCCCTCGAAGCTTCTATTGAACAATACGCCTACCAGTTTACCATGAGGTTTTAGTAAAGCTGCCATTTTAATCACATACTGTTTTCGCAATTCAGGATCAATGGCGCAAAAAAAAGTTTGCTCGAGGATCAGATCATATTGTCCTTCAAGATCAAAGAAATCACCTGTAATGATCTTTATTTTATCTGCATTTGTAACAGTTTGTTGCTTTAATTTTTCAGTTACAGCTGGCGCCAAATCAATTACCGTGATATCTGTAAAACCTTGTTCCAATAAGTACAATGCTTCGTAACTATTACCACCGCCGGGAATAAGAATGCTACAATCTTTGTCAGTCAACTGGTCAATGTATTCCTTAAGTGGTGTGGAAACATTGCCAATATCCCAACCTGTTTGTTGTTGTAGGTATCTATTGTTCCAGTATTCTCCTGAAAGAAATTGATTCATCAATAGTTCTTTGGTTCCGTTAGATTACATCAGCAACAAGTCAATCACCGATATGTGATGCATGCGATGGAATTGTAATTAGTTTTATTTGTCTGCCACTGATATATCTGAATTGATTTCCATCCCAAAAGCCATCTTGCTCTAACATGATACGAATGGATTTTTTCCACTGTGGAATTTCAGATGCTGCATTCAACTCAATAGAATAAGCAGTGTTTTTGTGTAGTGGAAAGTCACCGGATCCGGGCACACCTCCTTGTTGATCCCACAAGCCAATGGTAGGTCCGGCAGCATGTCCATGAAATCCGATCGGATGTGTGTATATCACAGCCTGAATATTTTCTGATTTAGCTTGTGCCAGGGCATCTGCCAAAATCTGATTTCCTGTTTTTCCTGTTTTGAATTGTGAGGTTAGAATATCCTGTAAACGATTCCCTTTTTCAAAAGCTTTGACCAAATAATCAGGAGCCGATTTTTCTCCCGGTTGTAATACATATGCATGTTGTTGAATGTCTGTATTCAGTCTTAAATAGGTAATGCCAATATCCACATGCAAAAGATCACCTGTACGAATGACTTCATCTTTAGGTCGATTTGAAAAAGAACGTAAGTGGTCAAAATTCTGTGGATCATTTCTTTGCACTGCTACAGAAGGATGAAACCATGTGTCGAGACCTAGATCACGTATCTTTTGTCTGAACCACCATACAAGATCATCAGTTGTTGTAACGCCCGGCATGATCACTTTTTCTGAGAATCCTTCCCGAATGATATCATGTGTGATCTGTATCAGTTGTGGATATAGTTGCATTTCTCTTTCTGTTCTGGTCTCTAACCAACGTACTGCTAACTTTTCTGCACTGACTATTTTCGAAGCAGTAGCAGCGGACAATTTGGCCATCAGCTCTTTTTGTTCCGTAAAAGTGAGCCCATCTGCATGCGCATAATGTGTGGAATAATTCAAGCCGATCTTATTCGGATTCTTTTGTTTGATCAGATCAACCAGCGCATCCCATTGATCCGGGAATTGATTCATATCCCAGGCTGCTTTGATCTCATTGCCTACATTATATCTGGCAATGGCATATTTTTCTATTGTACCATTGGGATGATTATAGAAAGCCAGTATGGTTCTTCGTCTTGCCGATATCCATGTAGATGGCAACATGGTCTTGATCACCGGATCTTCATTGTATTCCCTTGAAATAACGATCCACATATCAATACCTTCTTCTTTCATTAATCCGGGTAACAAATGGTTCAAACGTTCTGCTAATAACTCATCGATCACTCTTGATTGTTCTTTCAACGGTAAAATATATTGCGCACGAGCCACGAGTGCACCAAATACAGCGATGGCAAAAAATAACAGTAGTTTTTTCATACGAAGCAGTTTATGGTAGATGTCAGATAGCAGATGTAGACTGTCTGATTTTTTATTTTGAATTTTCGCTTTTGACTTTGTTTTCAATACTCACTACTCACGTCCCTCTGTCTTGGAATGATAAAACCAATCAAATCATTCAACTCTATCCCAGCTCTTTCGCAGGCATCTTTGATATCTTCTCTTGAAACATTCGCAGCGAAAGATTTTTCTTTGAGTCGTTTATTGACTCCTTTTACATCCATTCCTTCATATCCTCCCGGACGCATCAGTGAATATGCATGTATCAAACCAGAAAGTTCATCAAATGCATATAGCATTTTATCCATTTCAGTTTCCGGAATCACGCCAAAGTAATGATGTCCATGCGATGCAATAGCACGAATGATCTCGGGGTCTATATTGCGTTGTTCCAATTCCTCAATGATTTTTTTGCAGTGTAGTTCAGGCCACTGATCCCAATCAGCATCATGTAAAAGTCCGGCCATTTCCCATCTCCACTGTTCTGTCTCGTTGGCCTGTAATTTTTCAGCAGCCCAGCATTTCATCAGATGTCCAACCTGCCGCATATGCAGCTTCAGTCTGGGATTCAAAACCCATTCATGAAACAAAGTTTCTGCTTCTTCTCTGGTTAATACATTTCCTTTATTTGCAGGATCTCCAAAATTTGTTCTTCCTAAGTGTAAAGACATAGTCCATCATTTATTTCAGTGCCTCTCACTGAACTCAGTAGCAATGGATTTGCCACTGAAGACTCAGAAGTACACTGAATAAAAATAAGTAAATAAGAGATACTGGTGAATAAGGATTCATCATGATCATTTCTTTGTATTTTTCCGTTTTAACTCAACATATGCGAAATACAGTTTTACTCGTCTTAGTATTGACAGTGATTGCTTGTTCAACACATCCTTATAAGTCTACCAACAAGGTCTACAAACAAAAAGTGAAAACATACGCCAAAGAAATTGCGGCATTACCTATAGAAAGTACATTTTCTGATTCTGCTTTATTGCCGCCTTATTGGGTTGGTACCACCAATTTCAACTTGCGTAAGCCAACTTTTGTGATCATTCATCATACAGCTCAGAATTCCTGTGATCAAACACTCAAAACATTTACTTTGCCCCGTACTTCGGTAAGTGCGCATTATGTAATCTGTAAATCAGGTGTCTTACATCATATGCTCAATGATTATTTAAGGGCATGGCATGGAGGAGTAGGGAAGTGGGGTAATCAAACTGATATCAACTCGGTATCGATCGGTATTGAACTTGATAATAATGGATTTGAGCCATTCGATAGTTTGCAGATCAATTGTTTATTAAGCCTGCTAGACAGACTCAAAAAACAGTATGCCATTCCTGCTGCCAATTTTATAGGTCATGGTGATATTGCACCTACCCGTAAAAACGATCCCAATTATCGATTCCCCTGGAAATTATTAGCAGAAAAAGGGTTTGGCCTCTGGTATGATGAAAACCGGGAAGCTGTACCGGCTGATTTTAACCATATACAGGCATTGCGCATCATTGGGTATGACGTTAAAGATACCAGTGCGGCTATCCAGGCCTTCAAAAGGCATTTCTTACAGGATACTACTAAGCGGATCAATGATTTGGACAAAAGTGTCCTGAACAATCTCCAGAAGAAATATTATTGATCTCTGATTGCTTGATTTTTTGATGTAAATCAAAAAATCAGCCATCAAAAAATCAAAAATCGCTTTTCCTAACGTTTGTTAGCTTATTTTTGCACCGCCAAAAATAAAAGATATGCAATTCCAACTTAGTGAAGAACATGTAATGATTCAGAAAGCAGCTCGTGATTTTGCTCAGAATGAGTGCTTGCCCGGAGTAATTGAACGTGATGAGAAACAGCAGTTTCCCAAAGAGCAGATCATGAAACTGGCTGAATTGGGTTTTATGGGGATGATGGTGGATCCTAAATATGGTGGCGCCGGAATGGATACCGTAAGTTATGTATTGGCGATGGAAGAGATCAGTAAAGTGGATGCCAGTACCAGTGTTTGTATGAGTGTAAACAATAGTCTGGTATGTTGGGGATTGGAAACATTTGGTACAGAAGAGCAAAAACAAAAATACCTGACACCATTGGCTCAAGGACGTAAAGATGGTGAATTGTATATCGGAGCTTTTTTATTAAGTGAGCCTGAAGCGGGTAGTGATGCTACCAGTCAGCGTACTACTGCAGAAGATATGGGAGATCATTATTTATTGAACGGTACAAAGAACTGGATCACCAATGGTTCATCCGCTTCTGTGTACCTGGTGATCGCTCAAACAGATCCTGCAAAAGGAAGTAAAGGCATCAATGCGTTTATTGTAGAAAAAAGCTGGCCGGGCGTAACCGTTGCAGCGAAAGAAAATAAATTAGGTATTCGCGGTAGTGATACACACACCATTCTATTAACAGATGTGAAAGTGCCAAAAGAGAACAGGATCGGTGAAGATGGTTTCGGTTTCAAATTCGCTATGAAAACATTGGCAGGTGGTAGAATTGGTATTGCTTCTCAGGCATTGGGTATCGCCAGCGGTGCTTATGAATTGGCATTGGCTTACAGTAAGCAGCGTAAGGCATTTGGTAAAGAGATCATGCACCATCAGGCGATCCAGTTCAAACTGGCGGATATGGCCACTAAAATAGAAGCTGCTCGCTTACTTTGTTTAAAAGCAGCCTGGGAAAAAGATAATGGGCTTGATTATACGCTGAGTTCATCTATGGCGAAAGTATATGCCAGTGAAGCAGCGATGTGGATCTCAACAGAAGCGGTACAGGTGCATGGTGGTTATGGTTTTGTGAAAGAATATCATGTAGAAAGATTGATGCGCGATGCGAAGATCACACAGATTTACGAGGGTACGAGTGAAGTGCAGCGGATTGTGATCAGTAGAAGTATTTTAAGTAAGTAAAAAGTAAAAAATCAAAAGTTATAATCAGAGGTGAGCATTAGCTCACCTTTTTTTATGATCCCGATGACGCATCTGAAGTAGGGTGGATGATTCCGATAGTATCGTATGATTTTTTGTTGTAACAGTTTCTTCTGTAACATTTTGAATAATCTACGTTAAGAATGGCAAAGCATATAATGTATGTACTCGTTAGCCATTTTTAACATGAATAAGAAAATCGTCCTAATTATAGCCTTGTTCTTCTGTACCATGGCTAACGTCCTATCTAATGAGAAAGTGATAAATACTGCAGTAGATTCATTTATCAATGAGAAAATGAAGATGCTGAAGATAACCGGTATTGCTATTGCAGTAGTAAAAAATGGAGAAGTGATCAATCAATCCGTATACGGAATGGCGAATTTGGAATGGAATGCTCAGGTTTCTTCACATACTAATTTTCAAATCGCTTCTTGTACCAAATTGATGACCTCTACGCTTTTACTAAAAGCCATTAGCGCAGGTAAAATTCATTTGGAAGATCCGGTAGCTTTATATGTAGATACCATTCCTGAATCGTGGAAATCTATGCGCATCAAGCATTTGATCAGTCACTCGAGTGGGTTAAGGGAATTCAAAGGAGATCCATATACACCTGTTGATGCTGTCGTTCGATCTTTAAAAGATTCTACATTGGAATATATCCCCGGAACCGATCAGCATTATGCGCAGGCTGATTTTATGCTCTTATCATATATCCTAGGAAAAATATACCACAAGTCATTTCCAGATTTGATCAACGATGAAATTTCGATTCCACTCAAAATGAACGACGGCGGTTATGATATGGAAGCTAAAACAGGAAGCTTAATGAGGACCCGTCTTATGAAAGAAAGAGCAACAACTTATTATGATTTAAAAGGCAACCTGCAAGGCTACAAGTTCATTTATCCGCAATTTTATTATGCAGCTGGTGCTTATTATGCATCCATTAGTGATTTAACGAATTGGGCTATAGGGCTTGATAATGATCAATTGTTCTCCAAACAGTTGGTGGATGGGATGATTTATGGACGAGATGATATTGGAGTAAAAAAATCAACCTACACACGCGCAGGTTGGATATTGGAAAATGAAAATGGTATTACATATGCCGGACATAGTGGTGGACCAGGCTTAGCAGAAATTCTCAGATTCCCTAAGGAAGGCTACACATTCATAGTATTAAGTAATGATGGTGAATTATTGCCCGGACTTGCAAGGGCTATCGCTTCATTTTACATAAAAGCATTGCCACAAAAATTTGTGGTTGAAAAATTTGATCGATAAGACCATTCTTTAGTAAAAAGAAAAAGTTTGTTCAATCTTTCATGCTGTATTCTTCTCATCTTTTTTACAGAGATGTTCTATTACATTTTTTTATAAAATTATCAGAACAAAACTTTTGCATTGTTGTTCCATTATCACCCCCTCTTGATAAGCATACAGATCGATGTTATCCTACACAACACGATCACAATTAACCCTTTTTGATGACGACATGATATGTTGAGATCGTTATACTTAGCTATCAGCTGATACTATTTATAACATCACTATTTGCATCTACCCCTGTCTCTTAATGCCAAATCAATGGAACAGTCATGTGTCCAAACAATACATCTATGTGTGTAATGCAACGATGGAAATATAACTATGTGATCATGCACAAAAAGTGTAGATGTATGTCATCATGAATGGTTCATTTCAACAAACAACATCTTTTACATATCCCATTATTAACCAACAAAAAACCAAAAAGTATGATGAAGCACATTAAAATCCTGATGCTGGCATGTTTGCCGCTCTTTGCATTCGTGTCTTGCAAAAAAGATGAAGCGGCACCTGCTAAAACCATTGCAACGCTTGTAACAGAGAATTCAAACTTATCATTATTGCGAACAGCTGTGGTAAGGGCCGGACTGGTTGAAACATTATCCGGACAAGGTACTTTTACAGTATTTGCACCGGATAACAATGCATTTGCTGCTGCCGGCTTAGGTACAGAAGCTGCGATCAATGCTGTGCCGGAAGCTACATTACGTCAGATACTACTGTATCATGTACTCGGACAGGAGTATGCATCCGGCGCGATCCCCACTGCTACCACTGAGTTAGCCAGTGCCGGTCAAGCAAACGTTTATGTTACTAAAAATGGTAATGGGGTTTTTGTTAATGGAGCTGCAGTAACCACTGCTGATGTTGATGCTGCGAATGGAGTCGTTCATGTGATCAACAAAGTGTTGATGCCACCTCCGGGTAATCTTGTACAACTGGCTCAGTCAAATGCCAATTTATCTTTCTTGGTTGCTGCGGTTGTTAGAGCAAGTCAGGGTAGTACCAATGTAGCTGCGGTATTGTCTGGCGCAGGACCATTCACTGTTTTTGCACCAACAAATACAGCTTTTCAAAATGCAGGTTTCCAAACAATCGAATCCATACAACAGGCTGATCCCAATACGTTGGCATCTATCCTTACTTATCATGTGATCGCTGCAAGGGTATTTTCTTCTGATCTTACTGAAGGTGCAAGACCAGCAACAGCTAATGGCGGAACTGTGACCATAACCTTAGCAGGAGGAGCCAAAGTGAGAGGTAATGGTAATATGGCCGCTTCTAATATTACGGCTACTGATATTGTTGCCAGCAATGGTGTAGTGCATGTGATTGATGCGGTATTACTGCCGTAGGGGGTGATTGGAAAATAAAAAATCAAAAGTCAAAAGTAAAAATGTTGTAGTTAGGTATCATTACATTTTTACTTTTGACTTTTGATTTTTAACTTTTTACAATTCGCTTTCCATTACTTTTTCAAATACCTCTTCATACTCTTGATTCAACGTATTCCATTTTGATTGGACTTGTTGATAAGAGGCTTCAAGTTGTTGGAATTTAGTAGGGTCAGAATAATTAGAGGGATCGCCCAATGCGTTTTCTAGTTGTGCTTTTTCCTGCTTAAGTTTATCTAACTCTATTTCCAGATTGCTCAATCTTTTCTTTTGTTTCTGTAGTTCTTTTTGTTTCTCTCTATCAATCGGTTGATTGGTAGGTGCGGGTTTTACAGGTTCAATAACTTCAACCTTTTTGTTTTCAACGGGCGTCTTATTTTCTGTTTCTTGTACCTTCTTTGTCTCTTGTTTCTTTCCTCTTGTCTCTTCCTCCTTGATTCTCTCCATTCTTTCATTCCACTCCACCCATTCCTGATAAGTGCCTTTGAATTCTTTGATCTGATGATCCACGATCTCCCAGATCTTATTTGCAGTCTTTGAAATAAAATAACGATCGTGGCTGACCAATATGATCGTGCCTTCGTATTTATTCAATGCTTCTGCCAATAATTCCACTGAATGCATGTCCAGGTGGTTGGTCGGCTCATCGAGCATTAAGAAATTACCTTTGCTTACAATGGTTTTGGCCAATGCTACACGTGCTTTTTCACCCCCACTTAATACACGAATTTTTTTATCAACGTCATCGCCACTAAAGAGAAAGGCGCCTAATAATGCTCGAAGTTCTACATCAGTTTTCTTACTTCCGCATTGTTGCAATTCTTCCAGAATGGTATTGGTTAAGGTCAGTGCTTCCAACTGGTGCTGTGCATAGAAACTCTCTTCTACATTATGTCCCCACACACGCTCGCCTTCAAAAGGTTCAGTGCCGGCTACCATGCGTAATACGGTTGATTTACCTTTTCCGTTCGCTCCGATCAATGCAATTTTATCACCACGTTCGATCTCTGCTTGTGCGCCTTCGAGAATTTTGATCTTGCCAAAACTTTTACTGGCATCTTTTAATTGTACCAATACTTTACCCGGAACTTTCTCTAATTGAAAATTGATGCGCAGATCCGGACGTTCCAGTTTTACATCTTCGATCTTTTCAATTTTATCCAATCGCTTTTGGATACTTTGCGCCTGAGCAGCTTTGCTGGCTTTGGCTTTGAATCGTTCAATGAATCGTTCTTGCTGGCGAATATAATCCTGCTGGTTTTCAAAAGCTTTTTGCTGCATTTCTATGCGCAACGCTTTTTCTGTTTCATAGTAGCTGTAATTGCCAGAATAAATATGTAATTGTTGCTGATAAACTTCTACGATCTTATTGACCATTCTATTCAGGAAAAATTTATCGTGACTCACGATCACCACACTGCCTTGGTAATGCAACAGATATTTTTCCAGCCATTCGATGGAAGGAAGATCGAGGTGGTTCGTAGGTTCATCCAATAAAAGCACATCCGGTTGTTGCAGAATCATTTTGCACAACAGCACACGCATGCGCCATCCTCCACTGAATTCTTTATAAGGACGAATAAGGTCTTCATTACTGAAACCCAATCCATGTAATACTTCTTCTGCTTTATGATGAATATTGTAACCATCCAATACATCCAATTCATGTAAGGCATCGGTATAACGAATCAGTAGATCGTTGTTCTCCGGGTCTTTTTCAAGTTCATGTCCCAGTGTTTCAATTTCTTTCTCCAGTTGACGCACACGTTCAAATGCACCCAATGCCACTTCAGTAATGGATTCATTGGTGTCAAAGCTTAATAGATCTTGATGCAGGTAGCCAATCGTGGTATCTTTTCCTTTTTCAACAGATCCTTTAGAGGGTGTATATTCTCCCACCAATACCTTTAAAAGGGTAGACTTACCCGTACCATTATAACCGATCAATCCGATACGGTCGCCGGGTTGTATATGCCAGGTAGCATCTTCAACGATCACACGGGCACCAAATTCAAAAGTCACATTCTGTAAGCCGATCAACATTTCTTAACAATGGTTTAGGAGCGCAAAGGTAATTGCAAACGGCTGCCATTTCAATTTGCTTTAAATTTGTGCAAAATTTATACTTATGAAAAGGATATTGGCCTTCTCCCTGATCTTATTCTTGGCCGCTTGTGGCGGAAATGATGAAAAAGCAGCTGTAACGGAAGCTCCACAGGCACCACTCGGACAAAGTGCCAATTCTGATACTTTCAATCTGGTATTTGGAAAAATGCTGGATAGTTATTTCCAACTGAAAGATCAGTTCATTAAGGAAAATGATACCTTGATCACCAAGGGAACAGAACAATTGATCGCTGATATCAATGCTGCGGCAGGCGTTTTGAGTGAATTAAAAGCGGATTCCAGTATTGTATCAACTGCTAAAACCTATACTACAGGCATCAATAATGAACTCACTGCAGTGAAGCAGGAAAAAGATATTGAAGAAAGACGTAAATCGTTTCAGGTACTGAGTGAGCAGTTGTATGATCTGATTCGTACTGTTAAATACGATCGAGCAGTCGTATATCATCAGTATTGTCCCATGGCATTCAATGATGCCGGGGCTTTCTGGTTAAGTAATTCCTCAGATATTCGTAATCCATACCTTCCTAAGAAAATGCTGATCTGTGGGGAAGTAAAAGATTCTATTGATTTCCGAAAACTCTAATCGTCGGTTTACTGTTACTGTTCCGAAATCAGTCAACAATCATTTTATTCTCTTTACATGCGAGGTTCACTTCTGGTGTTAATGTGTTGTATGGTCTTTTCTGTGATAGCGCAGGACAGGGTTACACTCAATGGATATCTCAAAGATTCTTTGACCGGCGAAACTCTGATTGGCGCCAATTTGCAAGTAGTGGGGCAGGGTAAAGGTGTTCAAAGTAATCAGTATGGTTTTTATTCCATTTCATTAGAAAAAGGCTCCTATCGTTTATTGGTTTCTTTTATTGGTTACCAAACAGCCGAGTTAACGATCGATCTTAGAAAAGATATTCAACAGAATATTTTACTCTTACCCAATACAGCCGTCATCAACAATGTGACCGTGATAGCGAGGAAACGAGAGAACAATGTGAAGACCGCTCAAATGGGTAAGATCGAGTTGAGCATGAATACAGCAAAGGCACTGCCTGCTTTTCTAGGGGAAGTGGATCCTTTGAAAACCTTACAACTTCTGCCGGGTGTTCGCAATGCCGGAGAAGGCAATGCAGGGTTTTATGTACGTGGTGGTGGACCGGATCAAAATCTTATTTTATTGGATGATGCAGTAGTGTATAATACAGGTCATCTTTTTGGATTCTTCTCCATTTTCAATGCGGATGCAATCAAGAATGTAACACTGATCAAAGGAGGCATGCCGGCTCAATATGGAGGAAGATTGTCATCCGTGGTAGATGTGGCCATGAAAGAAGGGAATAACAATAAAACCCAGATCGATGCTGGTATCGGACTAATCGCATCTCGTTTTTCGATTCAGGGACCTTTGAAAAAAAATAAAGCTTCTTATATCTTATCTGCAAGAAGAACTTATGTAGATCTTTTGTCAAAACCTTTTATCAGTAAACAAAGTGAGTTCTATGGTTCGGGTTATTATTTCTATGATCTGAATGCGAAAATGAATTATAGGTTCTCGGAAAAAGATGTGTTATACCTGAGTGGTTATTTTGGCAGAGATAAATTCACTTTCAATAATGCTAAGCGCTCGTTCAGTACGAGAATACCCTGGGGTAATTCTACGGCCACGTTGCGTTGGAATCATGTATTCAATAAGAAACTATTTGCCAATACTACTGCGGTGTATAATGATTATAAGTTTGAACTGGCAGGTAGACAAAATGATTTCAACATCAATTTATCATCAGGAATCAGAGACCTGAATTTAAAAACTGATTTTGATTTTTATCCGGTGCCTGAGCATAAACTCAAGTTTGGTATCCAATATACACACCATACCTTCTTACCCAATATTGTAAGTGGTAGTCAGGATTCTGTGATCTTCGAACCCAATAATGCCAGCAGAAAACTGGCCAATGAATATGCTGCTTATATACAGGATGACTGGGAGCTGTCTGATAAGATCAAAGTGAATGCGGGATTGCGTTATAGCGTTTTTCAACAAATAGGCAGGTATACTTTGTATGAAAGAGATGCAAATGGAAATAAATTAGATAGTGTAGTGTACGGTCGCGGGCAGACAGTAAAAGCACATGGCGGATTTGAACCAAGACTCACTGTTCGATATGCCATTTCAGAACTATCTTCCTTTAAAGTAGCCATAACACGAAACATTCAATACATCCATTTAGTAACCAATGCCGGTACTACATTACCAACGGATCTATGGGTGCCGAGTACCATTCGGGTTC
The DNA here is from genome assembly GCF_040362915.1 of Sediminibacterium sp. KACHI17. Taxonomy (NCBI): domain Bacteria; kingdom Pseudomonadati; phylum Bacteroidota; class Chitinophagia; order Chitinophagales; family Chitinophagaceae; genus Sediminibacterium; species Sediminibacterium longum. The sequence continues at coordinate 561,535 of NZ_AP029612.1, forward strand.
GTCCACAAACAGGTTGGCAATATGCAGCCGGTTATTTCAGGAATTTCAATAATGGCATGTTTGAAACTTCTTTGGAAGTGTATTACAAAACCATGAATAATCAGATCGAATACAAAGAAGGGTATACGCCTTCTTTAAAAGATCCGGAAGAAGAATTTGTTTTTGGAAAGGGGTGGAGTTATGGCGCAGAATTATTCATCAATAAAGTGCGCGGAAGATTTACCGGATGGATCGGTTATACACTGAGCTGGACATGGCGAAGATTCAAAGACCTGAATGATGGATTGAAATATCCGAGTCGCTATGACAGAAGACATGATATGTCGGTAGTGGGAACATATGAGTTATCCAAAAAATGGAAAGTATCAGGAGTGTTCGTTTATGGAACCGGTAATGCAACATCATTGCCTGAGCGTTTTTATTTTGTTGGAGGAGTCCTCACGCAGGAGTATAGCAGGATCAATGCCTACCGGATGAAGCCATATCATAGAATGGACTTGTCTTTTACTTATACACCTACTCCAAAGAAAGTGAGGAAGTACACTTCTAATTGGGTCTTCAGTTTATACAATGCTTACAGTAGACTGAATCCTTATTTCATTTACTTCGATCAGGAAGGGCAGGCATCGAACGGAGATTTACGAGTAACAGCCAGACAAGTATCGCTATTTCCAGTGATACCGGCAGTGACATGGAATATTAAGATGTAAGAAGAAGCGTCAAGAATCAAGAAATAAGAGGGCAAGGAAGATGAAAGCATCAAGTAATCAGCATCAGGATATGATCATTCGGAACAGCAGATAGTAACTGTAGTATCTTGTATCCACTTCAATCTCGGAACCTAAACGATGATCTTAATGAGATAGCGCTTTCACTGCCTTTAATTCCAGCCAAATAACGCCGAGTAAAACAAAGATCTCTCCAATAAAATAAGCAAAGCCCCAGCCTGTCAGTTCTTTGCTATACATGATGATCAGTGTGGTGGTAAGACAAGCATACAAGGCATTTCCTGTAATAATGATGATCAGGAAAGGTTTCCAATTCGATTGAATTAGTGAGGCGCAAGAGCTGGAGAAGATCGTGAATATGGCTGCAATGGAAGCCAGGATATACAGCCAAGTAAGGGGAAGCCCAATGTGAGACTGATATGCAACCAATAAGCCGCCGATCAATGTACTGGTAAGTAAAGCGCCTAATGCATCAAAAAGGAAAACAAATTTTGGTTGATGAATGAGACGCTGGAGCATGTGACTAATCAGGTTTATACTCAATAACTACTTTGGCATTACGCTTTTCGTTCGAAGTTAAAAACACTTCGTATCGTTTTTTTCCGGCTGTAATGACCATCAACGCTGTGTTGGGTGGTATTTCTCCGAGATTTTCCGCAACCAAAATAAGCTCATGCCTGATCTCTTCTTCCGTGCACTTGATGTTGAATCGGAGTGGTGTAAAATTCAACTTACCGTGACTGATCACCAGTTTATTGTTGTGGTAGAGTGAAATGGTATCATTATCGATGGTACCATTGTCAAAGATTTCAACTGTTAAAGTCCGTTCGTTGGTATAAATGGTCTTTATAAGGTTGTTTTCTCTCTCCAATAACACTTTAGGTATCGGCCCCTTTGTGGTTGTTGGTTGTTCCCACTTCACAATTGGGGTATCAGCTTTTCTGGTTGCGATCGTAGCATCTTGCTTCCAGTTTGACGCAGGAGGAGGTGCGATCGTTGCATCCGTTTTAGCCGGGGTTTGTGTTTTTGTTTTGGGTGAGCTCTTAACAGTATTTGCAGCTGGTTTTTGAGTAGTGACCGCAGCTTTATTTTTTGATGTTGGTACTTGAGTAACGGGAGTTGGTTTTTTAGAGGCAGGAGGAGCCGCTTGTATTTTCAAAGGTGTTTTTACAGTGTTATCCTTTGGTGCATTCGTGCCAGGTTTAGTAGTTACAACCGGATTTTTAAGACTCACGGGAGGTTTGGCAGAATCTTTTCCACGTTTGGATGTAAATCCTCCTCTTTTTGCCAAGAACGGTTCCAGTGCGAAATCAGATTCTTTTACCCTTTCCAAATAGACTTTACCACTACCACAATCCACTTTGCTGTTGGCATTTACGGAGATGAAAGTCCCTTGTAACACTTCAAGATTTCCAATTTTGGAATATTCCAGATAGCAAGTCATGAGACATGGTTCGCTATTGTCTTCGATCTTTAATTCTTGCATTGCAAGTTCTTTCAAGATCAGGTTTTTGGTTTGTACGGTATAAATACCCTGCAATGATGCTTTTCCGTAAAACACGGTACTCTGGTAAGAATAAGTAACCCCCTTTAAAGAATTATTGCTTTGCTGATCGATCTGAACTTCATATTTGAACATTTCCATGCGGGTATCATCCTTGTACATGCTGGTAGATGACCCAAAATAACCTCTCCAGATGCCTGTTAAATTCTGGGCACCCAGGGCAAGCGAGAACAACAATAAAAAAGAGGTTAGGGTAATATTCAGTCTCATTCGGGCAAAACTACGATTGCAATATAGTGCATGCTGATAAAGAAGCGTTAAATAAGCTTTGAGCTTTGAGCTGCAAGCTACAAGCCACAAGGTTTGCGCTTTAAGAAATTGGGATAAATTATAATTAGTACAAAACTTACAGCTAGTGGCTTGCGGCTTGCAGCTTTACACTATTTTTGCAATCCTTAGAATTATTCAATTTTCAGCAATCGAACAAATGATCAACATTCGTTTTCCCGATGGGGCAGAAAGGCAGTATGAAGCAGGCGTAAGTGCTTTGGATATTGCTAAATCAATCAGTGAAGGACTGGCCAGAAAGGTATTGGCAGCAAGTGTTAACGGACAAGTATGGGATGCCACACGCCCGATCACGACAGACAGTACGCTGAAATTACATACCTGGGATGACGCAGAAGGTAAAAATACTTTTTGGCATTCTTCTGCTCACCTCATGGCTGAAGCGGTTGAAGCATTATATCCGGGCGTTAAGTTTTGGGTAGGACCGGCATTGGATAAAGGGTTCTATTATGATATCGATCTGGGTGGACAGCATATCTCAGAAGAAGATCTGGCAGCTATCGAGAAAAAGATGAATGAGCTGGCGAAGCAGAACAATGCTTACCAGCGTAAAGAAATATCAAAGCAAGAGGCTGTTGCATATTTTGAGGATAAGTCTGATGAATATAAACTTGATCTCTTACAAGGTCTGGATGATGGTTCTATCACCTTCTATACTCAAGGACAGTTTACTGACCTATGTCGTGGACCACATATCCCACACACTGGATTTATCAAAGCCATCAAATTGACCAGTATTGCAGGTGCTTATTGGAAAGGAGATGAGAAGAATAAAATGCTGACCCGTTTATATGGTGTTACTTTCCCCAATCAAAAAGAACTGGATGAATATCTTTTGATGCTGGAAGAAGCCAAGAAAAGAGACCATCGTAAGCTGGGGAAAGAACTGGGTATTTTCACCATGGATGATGATGTGGGAGCGGGGTTGCCTTTATGGTTGCCCAATGGAACGGTTATTATAGAAGAGTTAGAAAAACTGGCTAAGCAAACAGAAGAAGATGCAGGCTATAAGCGAGTAGTGACACCACATATCGCAAAAGAGAGTATGTATCTCACCAGCGGTCACCTTCCTTATTATGCAGATAGTATGTTTCCTCCGATGGAGCTGGATGGCACCAAATATTATCTAAAGGCGATGAACTGTCCGCATCACCATAAAATATTTGATGCAGAACCCAAGAGCTATAAGGATCTTCCATTCCGTATTGCAGAATATGGTACTTGTTATCGTTATGAGCAGAGTGGTGAATTGTTTGGTTTGATGCGTGTTCGCTGTTTGCATATGAATGATGCGCATATTTACTGCAGTAAAGAGCAGTTCGCAGCAGAATTCCGTGCGGTGAATGATATGTACATTAAGTACTTCAAAATATTTGGCATTGATAAATATGTAATGCGTTTGAGCTTACATGAACCTACAAAACTGGGTGCTAAATATGTGAATGAGCCTGAGCTCTGGAAAGAAACAGAATCAATGGTACGCGATGTATTGATCGAATCCAATATTCCATTTGTAGAAGTACCGGATGAAGCAGCATTCTATGGACCTAAGATCGATGTGCAGATATGGAGTGCGATCGGAAGAGAGTTTACATTGGCAACCAATCAGGTAGATTTCAATTCCGGAAACAAATTCAAGTTGAATTATGTAAACCAGAACAATCAGCCTGAAGTGCCATTGATCATTCACCGTGCTCCGCTTGGAACACATGAGCGTTTCATTGGGTTCCTTTTAGAGCACTATGCAGGAAAATTCCCGGTATGGTTGGCACCATTACAGGTTAAGATCCTTCCGATCAGTGACAAGTTCATGGATTATGCGCTGGAAGTAAAGCAGTCGCTGCGTTCCATTGGTGTGCGAGTAGAGATCGATGATCGAAGTGAGAAGATCGGTAAGAAGATCCGTGATACAGAATTGAGTCGAGTTCCATATATGCTTGTAGTGGGAGAGAAAGAAGCGGCTGACAGAAAGCTGGCGGTACGCAGACAAGGAAAAGGTGATATGGGAACGCAGGAATTAGCAGCCTTTACAGCAATGATCCAGGACGAAATTCTTCACCGAAAAGGCGGGGAATAATTCGGAATAAGGAAATAGCTATATCTTTAACACCTAAATTTTTAACTAAACAAGTTTTAATGGCATTACCACCAAGAGGGGGCGGAAGATTCAATCCCAGGTTTAACAGGCAACCGGAGCCTGAACATCGTATCAACGAAAGAATCCGTGTACCACAAGTGCGTTTGGTTGGCGACAATGTAACTGTTGGAGTTTACTCTACACAAGAAGCATTGAAAATTGCGCAAGAGCAAGAATTGGATCTAGTGGAAATTTCTCCAACTGCTGACCCTCCCGTTTGTAAGGTGATCGATTATAAAAAGTTCCTTTACGAAAAGAAGAAGAAGGAAAAGGAGATGAAAGCCAATTCCAAGCAAAGTGAGATCAAAGAGATTCGCTTTACGCCTGGAACCGATGATCATGACTTCGATTTCAAAGCCAAACATGCAGAAAAGTTCCTGAAAGATGGCAATAAGGTAAAAGCCTATGTTCAGTTCAAAGGACGTGCGATCATGTTCCAAGACCGTGGACAATTGTTACTGCTCAAATTTGCTGAGCGTTTGGCTGAAGCCGGATCTTTGGAAAGCATGCCTAAACTGGAAGGAAAGCGAATGTTTGCCATCTTTACGCCTAAAACAGGTAAGAAAAAAGCAGCTAGTAAAACAGAGGAATAAGAAACAGAGGAATAAGAAATTAGAAACACAGGACCATTGAAAAGGTTTTAATGCTCTGATTTTCAATTTTTTATAGCAGAAATGTCGATGATTTTCATCGACATTTCTGCTATAAAAGGGTTTGTAGCTTAAAAATCCCTGTTTCTCTGTTCCTTATTTCTTATTTCTCTGTTTTTTTCCTACTTTTGCACTCCAAATTTTTCCCGTATGGCTCAACAAGTGTCTCGTCTGTTCGAGGCCGCCAGCAGGGTGTAATCTTAAGCAGATTATTATTTATGCCAAAGGTAAAAACAAACTCCAGCGCGAAGAAGCGCTTTAAGGTGACTGGCAGTGGAGAGATCACCTTCCAGAAAGCTTTCAAAAGGCACATTTTAACCAAAAAATCAAAAAAGCGTAAAAGAGCATTGAACAAGAAAGGTGTTGTTGGAGCTCCTAACAAAGATTTCGTTCTGCGCTTATTGCGTTTGAAAGGTTAATCAAAGCCAATCATCCCCGGAAGGGAATCAAACCATTAAAAAACAAATCCTGATATCGGTTTACCGAAGAAGGAGTTAAAAAAAGTTATTATGCCACGTTCAGTAAATGCAGTAGCATCAAGAGCCCGCAGGAAGCGTATCCTCAAGCAGGCTAAAGGATTCTACGGTAAACGTAAAAATGTATACACCGTAGCCAAAAATATTGTTGAAAAAGGTATGACCTACAGCTATGTTGGTCGTAAGTTGAAGAAGCGCGAATACCGTCAGCTTTGGATCGCCCGTATCAACGCAGCAGTAAGAGAAGAAGGATTGACCTACAGCCAGTTTATCAATAAGCTTGCAGTAAAAGGTATCGATCTGAACCGTAAAGTGCTGGCGGATCTGGCTATGAATGAGCCAGCTAGTTTCAAGGCACTGGTAAATTCTGTAAAGTAATCAGTAACCCTGATCAAAAATATAACCGGGAAGTAACCCTACTTCCCGGTTTTTTTATTTGCAGAACTGTACAAAGAACTATTTTTGTTGTTTCAATAAGGTACCATTCTTGTTCACACTAAACAACCACTAACCCGGCTAATGAACAATACCTACACCTCGCTGGTGAACCAGACCTTCCATTTTCCACAAGAAGGATTCGATGTTAATGACGATGGCTATTTGCAGTTCAATGAACTGGATCTTAAAAAAATCATCGAGAAGTACGGAACTCCGTTGAAACTGACCTATCTCCCTAAGATCGGGATGCAGATCAACAAAGCTAAAAAGATGTTTGCCGATGCTTTTAAAAAGCATAAGTATGAAGGCGAATATTTTTATTGCTACTGTACCAAGAGTTCTCATTTTTCTTTTGTGGTAGAAGAAGCACTGAAACATAATATTCACCTCGAAACATCTTATGCGTATGATATTGAGATCATCAATCGCTTGTATCAACGCAGAAAGATCAATAAAGAGACTTATATCATCTGTAACGGATACAAACAGAAATCTTATACTTCACGTATTGCAAAGCTGATCAACAGCGGCTTTAAAAATGTTATTCCGATTTTAGATAATAAAGAAGAATTACAAGCCTATAAGCGCAGTGTAAAACAACCATTCCGTTTAGGGATTCGTGTTGCAGCCGAGGAAGAACCTAACTTTCCTTTCTATACCTCTCGATTAGGCATCCGTGCAAAAGATATCTTGGAATTTTATGTGGATGAGATCGAAGGATATGAAGATAAATTTCAGTTGAAGATGTTGCATATCTTCCTGAATAAAGGGATCAAAGATGATATCTATTACTGGTCGGAGTTAAATAAAATCATCAATCTGTATTGTCAGTTGAAGAAGATCTGTCCAGAACTGGATTCGATCAATATCGGTGGTGGATTTCCGATCAAGCACTCACTTGGATTTGAATACGATTATCAGTTCATGATCAATGAGATCGTAAGCAATATCAAAAAAGCCTGCAAGAAAGCAAAAGTACCTATGCCGAATATCTATACAGAGTTTGGCAGTTATACTGTAGGAGAGAGCATGGCACATATTTACAGCGTGATCGGACAAAAAGTACAGAACGATCGCGAGTGCTGGTATATGATCGATTCATCTTTCATTACGACCTTACCGGATACTTGGGGCATTGGAGAAAAATTCCTCATGCTGCCCATTAATAAATGGGATAATGAATACCAGCGAGTCGTTTTAGGTGGTATCACTTGTGATAGCCATGATTATTACGATTCGGAAGAACATATCAATGAAGTGTTCCTGCCTAAGCTCACCAATTCCGACGCGAAAGATGTTGAAGGAAATAAAGAGCCTTTGTATGTTGGCTTTTTCCATACCGGTGCTTATCAGGATCAGATCAGTGGTTATGGAGGGATCAAACATTGTCTTATTCCATCTCCCAAACATGTGATCGTTGAGTATGATAAAAATGGAAAACTGGAAGATTGGGTATACGCAAAAGAACAAACGGCACAAAGTATGTTGAAAATACTTGGTTACTTAAGATAAGTTACCAATCGATTTCTAAAAGTCAGATCCGACAAGCTTGTTTGATCTGACTTTTTTTTATAAGCGGATATGTACAAACAATAATTACTGCTATTTTTAATGAAAGTAATCATTATGAAAAAATACCTGTTTCTCATCGTATTGATCACTGCAACAACGCTTGTGAAAGCACAGTCTGCAGAAGATTCTGTTAAAGCTGTGATCAATCAATTATTTACTTCCATGCGAAATGCCGATTCAGCGGGTGTTGTGAATTGCTTTTCTGAAAAAAATATTTTGCAAACCATCGTTCGTGATAAAGACGGAAACATGGCTGTGAAAACCGAGTTAGTATCCAATTTCGGAAGAAGTATTGCAGGATTACAGAAGAATGCAGCTGATGAGCGCATTCAATTCGAAACTGTCAAAATAGATGGAGCACTCGCATCTGTATGGACTCCCTACAAATTTTACTTCAACGGAAACTTTAGTCACTGTGGAGTGAACTCTTTCCAATTACTCCGTGAAAAAAATGGTTGGAAGATTCATTACCTGATCGATACCAGAAGGAAGGAGCCTTGTGAGAAGTAGTTTTTGAGTTGACAGTTGATAGTTGATAGTTGATAGGAGGAAAAAAGACTGTCAATTATCAACTGTCAACTTCCCCACCACCTCCACAATCGTATCATAACTATCCGCTAATTTATCCGAAAGGGTTGCTGAAGAAACCCATTCAATCACTTCAATATCTTCTGATGTTTGCGGGATCAGTGTTTGATCAACTGTGGCTTGCATTTGGTACCAGTATGTTTCTTTGATGACTTCTTCTTTGATCCATGGATCAAAATAAGTGTGGTGGGTCACCGTTAGCAATGGGCCCAATGTTACGTCGCTTAATCCGGTCTCTTCCATCACTTCCCGAACAGCACAAGTTTCTATTGTTTCGCCCTCGTCGAGTTTTCCTTTAGGAAGATCCCATTTACCTCTTCTAAAGATCATGAGTATTTCCTGCTTCTCATTCAAAACCAATCCGCCTGCAGCCTTTATTATTTTTAGTCCCATGGGTCAAATCTGGTCATTATTTTCAAATTTTCAAATTTTACAATTGACTAATTGCTCTACATTCGCAGCATGACTAATGAAAAAGCTGTAGCGGAAAAGCTACTTCAGGTAGCCGCTGTAAAACTCAGTCCAGATCAACCCTTTACCTGGGCAAGTGGATGGAAGAGCCCGATATACTGTGATAATCGTAAAGTATTGTCATTTCCTTATGTTCGGGATTTTATTAAGAGTGAATTATGCAATGTCATCTTTGAAGGATTCCCGGAAGCAGAAATGCTGGCGGGAGTGGCTACAGCGGGTATTGCATGGGGTGCAATGGCTGCTGATCAGTTGAAATTGCCGTATGTATATGTTCGTCCAAAACCCAAAGAGCATGGAATGGGGAATCAGATTGAAGGGTTTTATTCGGCTGGACAAAAAGTATTGGTCATCGAAGATTTGATTTCTACCGGTAAAAGCAGTTTACAGGTTGTAGATGTATTGCGTGCAGCAGGTGTTGAAGTAGTAGGGATGGTCTCCATTTTTACTTATGGATTTTCGCATGCCGATGAGGCTTTTGCTAAAGCAGGTGTCACCTACAAATCATTGACCAACTATAGCAGTTTGATCAGTCTGGCAGTTGAAAAAGGACAGGTATCTGCAGAAACGGAACAGTTATTGCTGGAGTGGAGAAAAGACCCCGCTAATTGGAAGGGTCTCTAATTTCTGTGTAACTCAGTGCCCTCTGTGGCAACATTTATTGTTAATTAGGTGTCTAATAAAAGAATTGCCACTAAAGACACAGAATAGCACTGAATGAATCACTTAAATTGTAAGCTATGAAAAAGATGTTACTGTTGATGACTCTTTGTATTGCTTTGGGCAAGCTGACAAATGCTCAACAAGCTAAACCGGAATGGGTGACCATCAAATCCAATAATCTCAAATGCTGGGAGTGCAAAGAAGTATTGGATAAATTTTTGCTGGAAGAAAAAGGGATCATCGAAGGCGGATTGGTTCAATGGAAGATCAATTTGTTGCAAGGAGAGATCAGGATACAATACCTACCCAATTATACCAACCCGGATGCACTTAAAGTGACGCTCAATAATGCCGGTTTTGATGCAGATGATACCAAGGCCACTGAAGACGCTTATAAACGCTTACCTCCGGCCTGCAAAAGGGCAACGGATGGAGGTGGACCACAGCCAAGAAAGCCTTGTCACGTCAAACCCTTTAATTAAGATTCGAAATACAAGAGGGCAAGATATAAGGGAGTTTCAAGACACAAAGAGCAGGGAACAAGCAATCTACAGACAGCTGATTGATACCTTGTACCTTGATTGAATCCTATATTCTTGTCTCTTGAAACTTACAATTCCAATTTGTGCCTGGCTTCGTAATCGAAAGGAATGGTTTTGAAGAAGCCGGCTTTACCCACTTTTGTCGTGCCTTTCACATGTAATAGTACTTCTTTATTGAAAAGTACTGTCAATGCATTTTTGAAAATACCACGCATATCCACCTGAATACGGGAGGGAAGTACAAATTCGGCTTTACGTTGGATATGCATTAAGGTATCTAATTGGTATTTGCCGAGATAGTGATTGTCGATATAAATATCCGCATCTACCTTTCTCAGATCAACCCCGAAGGCATTCGGGTTGTAGTAAACCAGGTCCATACTTAGGGTGGACTTTTCGAACCCTAGCTTTTCAATCTTTACATTTTTCACATTCCGGTAATCAAAAGCCTGCGGTTTTTGACAAGCGAATAATCCGACCGATACAATCCAAAGTAATAGAAGATACTTCACAATTTCAATTTGGTGCAAATTAGCGGATTGTACGATTGCCGTTTTGCCATTTATCAATCAATCCAATCAAGTCAATTTTCACTGTGAGGAGAATGTGAATGGATGGAATCAATACTGAGTTATCTTTATTCAATCAAAAGTCATTGAAGTGTTTCGAAAGGAGCGGAGGTGACTTTTTTTATGAATTATTCTCCTAAATAATTTAGCTTTTTGATACTTTTATTAATTTTACTATGAAGCTATTTTATTTAGTATTACCAATTTAATTTAAAATATTGATTATCATTATTTTAGAATAATTTAATGAAATAATATATGCATCTTTTATTTGCTTAATAGTCAATGTTTTTGAACGAAAGGCGGTTTTGTTAGTTTTTAATTATGAATGATAATTTAATAATTGAATATCAATATTTTGGAAGCATTAATTACACTAATGCTTTGTTTCAATTTTCAAATATTGAATTTGAAGTATATGAGAGCTTTCAAAAAATGAGTTTTCGCAATAGAATGGTAGTAGCGGGGAGTAATGGATTGGTTCACTTGTCTGTTCCTCTGGAAAAAGGGCGTGATCAAAAGCAGCCGATCAGCGATGTTAAAATCAGTTATTCGTTGCCCTGGCAACAGCAACATTGGCGCACGATCGAATCTTGTTACAACCGATCTCCTTTTTATGAATTCTATCGGGATGGACTGGAAAACATCTTTACCAGCAAACCAGTATATCTGATCGATCTCAACCGGGATATCCGAAACTGGCTTTGGAAGGTGTTGAAGATACCGTCGAGCTATGCTGAAACCTCGTCTTACCAGACTCCGCCGATCCAGGATCATACGGACTTCCGTAATCGATGGGTGCCCAAAAACTTTCAATTGGATGCATTTAAGATCCGGTATCGACAGGTATTTGAAGATCGAATCGGTTTTCAGCCTAATCTCAGCATTTTAGACCTTTTGTTTTGCATGGGTCCATCCGCTCATTCGCTGCTGAAAGGCAACATTTTACCCATTTAAATAATCTTAGGTTGGAATAGGGTTGAAACCTTAATTTTAAACCTTTGTAACCCAACGTGGTCAATGTAGTGTTTGTGTATAACACCCTGATGAATAATAGAAAATTACTTTTGCTCTCACTGCTCCTATGTAGTGTCTTTTCTTTGTATGCTCAAGATTTTTCTAATAAAGGCAAGGATTTTTGGCTAGGCTACGGGTATCATGTAAGAATGGTTTCATTGACTACCGGAGTGCCTCAATCTAATGGTGGATCACAAGACATGATACTCTATTTTACATCAAACAAAGATGCCTCTGTTACGGTTGAAGTCCCTTCAATTAATTATACTCAGACTTATACGGTCACGAAGGGCCAAGTAACTGTTTCGAATCCAATACCAAAATCAGGAAATCAAGATACAAGAATTGCAGATACTGGGACATATAATCATGGTATACACATTACCAGTACTGAGGATATTGTAGCTTATGCCCATATTTATAACCAGAGCGTTTCTGGGGCTTCTTTGTTATTTCCAACAAATACATTAGGGCAAGAATATTATGCACTTAGTTATTCTCAGTTTTCAAATGATCCTTTTTCTAATTCATTTTTTTTTGTCGTTGCTACTGAGGACAATACATTAGTTGAAATAACACCAAGTGCGGCTAATAGAAATAATAAAGAAATAAATAAACCCTTTACTGTTAAGCTAAATAAAGGTCAGATATACAGTGTACTTGGAACTACTAATGGAGCAACAGGATCAGACTTGACAGGATCAAAGGTTAAATCAATTAGTTCTAATAGTTCTGGATCTTGTAAAAAAATTGCAGTTTTTTCAGGAACAGGTAAAATTAGTATTGGAGGAGGTAATAGTGGTAGTGCAGATAATTTGTTTGCCCAAGCATTTCCGATAGTAGCATGGGGAAAAAAATATTTAACTGTTCCCACCAGTCCTCAACCCAATAATTTTTATAGAATTTGTGTTTCTGATCCTTCTACTATTGTAAAATTGAATGGCAACATTATTCCGAATAATCTATTAGTAAATGGATTTTACTATCAGTTTAAAAATAGTAACATATCTGGAACTGGTGCAGCCCTGCCAAATCTAATTGAATCTGATAAGCCAATTTTAGTTGCTCAATATTGTACTACTCAAGGAACGGAAGGCAACCCTAATACCACACCTGGAGGTGATCCAGAAATGATTTTATTGAGCCCTGTTGAACAAACTATTAATGACATAACGCTTTACTCGGCTGATAGATTTAATATTATTCAAAGCTATATTAACGTAGTAGTAAAAAAAGGTGGGGAAAAAAGTTTTAAACTGGATGGTAGATTAATTTCAGATTCTTTTAAAGTTCATCCTTCAGAACCAAATTATTACTATGCTACATTAAATGTTTCAGCAGGATCTCATAATCTTTATTCAGATACAGGATTCAATGCCATTGCATATGGATTTGGAGCTGCAGAAAGTTATGGATACAATGCAGGCACAAATTTGAGAGACTTTAGTCGACAAGCCTCATTTAGTAATCCATACACGCGTATTGACTCAGCGGTTACTTGTATCAATACTCCTGTTCAGTTCTCTGTACCACTTGGCTTTCAACCAACAAGTCTTAGATGGGATTTTACAGCCGCGCCTAATATTACACCCAGTACCGCCATTGGTATCATAAATACCCCGGCTGCAGATAGCACGTTAATTGTAGGCGGACAAAGTTTGTACTATTATAGCACAGGCAAAACATTTCAGTTTACTTCAACAAATACCAACGCATTACGAGATACTATCAAATTATATACAACTTCTGCTACGCCAGATGGTTGTGGTAGTACTGATCAAGTATTTACCATTCCTGTTAAAGTGAATAGCAAACCCATTGCTGATTTCTCATTTACCGCTAGCGGATGTGTTTCGGATGTTGTGACTTTCAATACACCGAAAACATCCGGTGTAAGATGGCTTTGGGATCTGGGTAATGGTACCAATCTTGATCTCACCAATGAAACACATGGCGTCGTCTATGCACAACCCGGCAATTTCAATGTAAAACTTCGAACGGTTTCAGATATTGGCTGTGTGTCTGAAGAGGTTACCAAAGTTTTATCGATCACTACAAAGCCTATTGCGAATTTTAATTTCTCATCTGTTCGTTGTACAGATACTGATATCACATTTACGGATGCATCTACCAGTCAGGTAGGTACTATCAATAAATGGACCTGGGATCTTGGTGATGGAAATGGAAGCATTGTTGCTACAACCAATGCACCACAAACCACCAAATACACCACCACAGGAGGGAAGAATGTTAGCTTACAAGTAGAAACCGCTTCAGGTTGTAAAAGTGATGTATTTATCCCTGCCACATTACCTTTTGTACATCCTTTACCACAACCCGGTTTTATATTACCCGAAGTTTGTTTGAACGATGCCAGCGCACAGTTCACAGATACCAGTAAAATATCGGATGGCTCAGAAGCTCAGTTTACTTATGTATGGAATTTCAATGCAGGAACACCGGCAGTAAGTCCTGCTCCAAATATCAATAGCAGTACCCTGAAGAATCCGCAAGTGAAATACAATAAATCGGATAATTATACGGTCTCTCTCAGAGTAACTTCTAAAGATGGATGTGTGAATACTGTTTCGCAAAATTTTACGGTCAACGGATCCATCCCCAAAGCTGATTTTGAGGTACAAATGAATTCGGTACTCTGTGCCAAGACACCTGTTGTAATATTGAATAAATCAACCGTTGATTTTGGCTCGGTAACAAGATCTGAAATTTACTGGGACAGGGTCAATAATCCCACCGCATTTCAAACGGATGAGTCGCCGACAATGAATAAAGCATATAATAATAAATATGCTGTATCCAATACTGCGGGACAAAATTTCAATATCAGATTGGTTTCCTATTCGGGAGGGAATACTTGTGTGAGTGAATTAACGAAGACGATTACCGTACATCCGAATCCATTGGCTGCATTTACCGTATCAAGTGCTGAGATTTGTTTTGATGAACCGGTATCTTTCATCGATCAAAGTGCAACAAGATCGGCTGTGTTGCCCAGCCGATGGGTGTGGGATCTTGGAAAAGGAAATACTTCAACCATTCAAAATCCTGTTCGTGCTTATAAAGATTCAGGCTCTTTTAATACAACGCTGCACGTGTATAGTGCTGCAGGCTGTGTCAGTGATACTGCAATGCTCACATTAACAGTATACCCTCTTCCCGTACTCAATATGGGTAATAAGAGCGTAACGATATTGGAAGGTGGTCAGATCAAATTGAATCCATCATTTGTGTATGGCAATGATCTCCGTTATTTATGGACACCTGCTTCTTTCTTGAGCAGCGATACGGCTTATTCACCTGTCTCAAAACCGGTAGATGATATCCGTTATACTTTTACGGTAACAGGAGAGGGCGGTTGTTCGGTCAGTGATACCATCTTTATCAAAGTATTGAAGTCGCCCGAAATCCCCAATGCCTTTTCCCCCAATGGTGATGGTGTCAATGATACCTGGAATATTAAGTATCTTGAAAGCTATCCCGGGGCAACCGTTGATGTATTTAACAGGTATGGACAAGTTGTTTTTCGTTCTTTTGGATATAACAGGCCTTGGGATGGTACATCACAGGGACACCTGTTACCAATTGGCACATACTATTATATCATTAATCCCAAAAATGGAAAACCGATTTATACCGGGTCCATAACGATTATCAGATAGCATGAAGAGTTTGAAACTATATGTATTATTGGTGGGCATATTCATGACCGTTGTGGTTACAGCACAACAGCGTCCATACTATACCCAGTATATCATGAATAATTACATCATCAATCCTGCCGTTGCAGGTATTGAGAATTATTGGGATGTAAAAGCTTCTCATCGTATGCAATGGGTTGGCATACAAGATGCACCGGTGACGACCTATATCACCATGCATGGACCCTTAAAGAAAAATGATTTTGGTTGGGAAACCGCGACAAGTATGCGTGCAAGAGGAGAGAACCCTCGCGGACAAGCATATTGGCAAAGTTATCAGTCTGCAGAGCCTCATCATGGTATTGGGTTTACCATGTTGAATGATAAAACAGGTCCACTCAATCGCTTTGCCGCTTTTGGTACATATTCTTATCATTTAGGGATTTCTCCAACAACCAGTCTATCTGCAGGTGTTTCAGCCGGTATCAGTAATATGAGTTTAGATGCATCCAAACTCAATTTTGGTACAACAACAGTTGATCCTGCCGTGGCAGGCAGTGGTTTGATCAATCAGATCAGACCTGATATCAGTGCCGGATTATGGTTGTATTCAAAAGACTATTTTTTAGGGGTATCTGCGCAACAAATCGTTCCTCAAAATGTGGCGTTCTCCAATAACACGGTTTATGTAGAGAAAGGGAAACTGGTGCCGCATCTTTTTTTTAGTGCAGGTTATCGTATGCAGTTATCACAGGATGTAAGTTTATTGCCATCAACATTGATTCGTTACGTATCACCTTTGCCCATTGGATTTGATGTAAACGCCAAGTTTATGTACCAGGATCTTTTATGGGTGGGAGGATCTTATCGTTATCAGGATGGATTTGCAGGTATGGTGGGATTGAATATCAGTCACAACATCAATATCGGTTACTCTTATGATCTGCAAACCTCCAGGCTGAATACTGTCAGCAAAGGAACTCATGAGATTCTGATCGGTTTTCAATTGGGAAATAAATATGGAGACTGGTGTCCGCGTAATCTTTGGTGATCAGCAGTTTTCTTATAGTCTTGCTTTCTTCAGACCTTTGACCATAACACTATCGCGTTGTATCAACTGACGAAGTAATTGTTGTTTGTACCAATCCTTCAGCATTCGCTTTTTTACCAACATCGAATCTTGATCACTGAAAGCGGCAGGGTAGGTGATCCATTCATTTTGTAGTTCCAGAGCGTTTAAACGATCAAGTACTGCTAAGATTTCAGCGGGTTCCTTTATCAGGACTCCCTCTTTGCGCTCTTTTTCTTTTAGCTTTTCTTCAACAACCGGTTTTTTGAATTTGGGTTTATCAGGAGCGGGTGGACTCACTGGGTTGATTTTCTTATCAAGCTTTTCAAATGTCTCGATCATTTTCTCAAGTGATTCTAAACTTGAGGGAATGATTTGTTGCAAATTCAATTCCTCTACAGCTTTCATGGCCATCTCCACTTCTTTACTGATCTTTTCTTGCTCCGTTTTATTTAATAGGGTGGCTTTCATTTCTTTGGCGATGGTCAGCTTGGCTTCTTGTAAGTCTTTTTCCATTCGTTGCATATCCTTCTCGAATTCCTCTTTAAAAGGCTTACGGACATAAACAGGCATTCCGCTTGTATCTAATGTTTTATATGCCTGTTTCATTTCTTGTTCCGCTTTTTCTATTTTGATCAGTTCTTCTTTCCAATCAGATAATTCCAGGTTTTTCTCTGTTTGTATTTTTTGAAATGCACCTTGTAATGTTGCAGGTATCTGCTGAATGGCTTCCCTTACTTCTTTACTGTTCAATGAAGCTTCAATTTCGCGAGATGCCTGTTCGAGATTTTCACTCATTTCTTTTTTAAGTGTATTGGAAAGAAAGAATGCAGGGTTGAATAAGGGGTTCGTCACTTTCACCGCCATCGGTTCAATCGCTACCGGTTGTACTTCTTTCAATCGAAGTGCAGTGCTGTTAGCTGTATTCTTTTGTACAGCGATACCATTATTTTTTGATTGTTCAGGATGAAACCATGCAACGGAACTTAAGATACCTGTTACCAATAAAAATGATAAGAGTTGCTTTTTGTACGTAAATCTGTTTTCATTCGCGCCGATCATTCGCTTGACCCTGTTCAATAATTCATGTTGATGCGAGCCAGCCGCTGCCATGGCAAATGCAGGTGTAGCTTGCAGTTGAGCCATTCGTAACAAAGCTTCTGCATAAGTGGAAGCACTGTATTGAAATTGTAAAACCCAGTCATCACAGCTGTTCTCTCTTTCTTTACGAATATGTGATGAAAACAATCTTGTAAATGGATTGAAGAATAAACTGATCTCGGCAACAGACAATAAAATATTGATGAGGTAATCATATCGCTTGATATGTGCCAGTTCATGCAGTAAAATAGCTTCTAGTTGGGCAATCGTTAAATGATTGATACTGGCAACCGGTACTAAAATCAGTGGTTTTAAAAATCCGATCGTAAGGGGTGAGGCAATTTTTTCCGATAAAAAAATTCTCACCTCTCTTGTGATGCCCAATTGTCGGGCTGTATCTTGTACAAATACTCTCCAGTTGGCAGGCATTTTGGCCAATCCTTCTTTTCTTATTTGTAGGGTGTAGCGATAGCCGATGATCCATTTTACCGATAAGAAGATCATCAGAATCAGATAAGCCGCAGACAGATAAGGCAGTAATTGTTCAGCCCATATCATCAGTTTCAAGATCGAAGATCTAAAGCCTGTTCCGGGTGGCACGATGGTAGTGATCGTTCCTCCAGATGTACCTGCAGTTACAGGTACCAGTTGGTTATAAGCACTGTAATAAAAGAATAAGGTGAAGATGAACCAGATAAAACCAATGCTTTGTAAAATGACCGCTAAGGTATATTTTACAGATGCCCTTGGTTTCAGAACGGAGGTGATAAGTAGATAGAATAGCCATAGAATAGCCGTTTGCCATAAACTATTCGCAATAGCATAACCCAGTGATTGCAGAAAAACAGACTGAAAAACAGGGAGCATTTTATTGCTTTTTCAGGTTATCCAATAACTTCTGGATCTCTTCTAATTCTTCTTTATTCGGCGTTTGATTACCTAATGCCTGCATCACCAATTGACTGGATGATCCACCGAATAAAGAGTTGATCATTTTACCAACGATCTGCTGTTGTGTGCTTTCCCGGCTGATATTGGCACGGTAAATATGTGTTTTACTACTGTCGTCTCTTTTTACAATTCCCTTTTCAAACATGATCTGCATGAGTTTTAGGGTAGTGGTATAACCCGCATCCTTATGTTCACTCAATATTTCATGTACTTCACGAACGGTAGCAGTTCCTTTATCCCATAGAACCCTCAATATTTCCAGCTCACTTTCAGTGGGCTTAATGTTCTTTGCCATGCTTTACGATTTAATTCGTAAGCAATTTACGAGGTTAGTCGTAAATGAGCAAGAAAAGTTATGTTAATAGTCTATGGCATATAGTTCATGGCTTATGGCTAATAAGTTAGTGAATCGTATTCATTCTACTTTTTAGCAACAAACAATCTGTAATGAACTATATTCTATGAACCATAAGCTATTTACTATCCGCTGCCTTCTTATATACTCCAACACCATATCCCGCGATCTTTTTAAAGCGTAATTGTTCTTTGATGACATTGGCTCGGTAATAGGGTTTGAATGTGCCTTTATTGTCAAGAAAACCGATGGTACAGGAATAGGGGGTACTGTCTTTTTCAATTTTTAGGATCGGCTCTTTACCCAAATTGGGAATATTGATCGAATCGGTTATGCGCAATTCTTTGTATTGCATTCGGACCGTAAAATGAAACCTCCGTTCTGTTTCATAGAGTCTCACTGCGAACTTCCAGTCATTCAATTCATCTGCGACTTTTTGTTCATGTGCAACTACCGCCTCTTTGCGAACGGTAGAACGTTGTTCTGATATTGCTTCTGCAGGTATCACCACAGCTGTTTCCTTCTTCTCATTTTGCTGGTTACTGTTGCATGCAATAACAAAGAGGATCATCAAGGAATGGATGCCAATAATTTTTCTCACGATAAATGAGTATTTAATGTAATTAATAAGAAAGTTAATATGTTTTTTCTTGAAATAATCATACCAGATAATTATATTTAGGATACTTGTGAACCGGTACTATCAGGCTTCAATTCCCCCTACTATTCGATGAAAATTGCATGCCTTTTTAGCAGTCTATATTATTTCTCTCAATCGTCATTTAAACCCTAATTATATGGCAGTTACTTATGAAATCAAAGAAACCTACACTTCAGGAAGTGGTGATTTAGTATTGAAACTTCAAGTGGGCAATGGACAGTATCACAATACGATGGTCATGTTAGGCGATGAGTTACTTGTTTGGGGAACATTTCCCAAGTTAACCATCGGCAAAGTAGCAGACTGTAAAAACAAGAAGTTATTCATTGAAGTCAATGCTACCGATACGAATGCAAATACCAACCTAATTCCTGTTACCATTGAATTAGCAGACAATAGCAAGAAAGAAGTGTATGAATATGAACAATCCGTTGCTCAGAATGGCGGAAGCATATTATTCAATATCTATATCGACATTGTATGAAAAAGATCAGCATATACGCTACAGTGTTAATGATGCTGTTTTGTATACCATCTTTCGCGCAAATAGATACTACCATTAAACTGGACAATTTTAGAATGCCTACTACGCCTGCGGCATCTATTTTGAATATGGGAACACAGTCCATTACCAGACCAACACTCCCGAAAGGATTTGCAACCTCTTTGTTATCCGGATTAGGAGGGGGCGGATTATTCAATCCCAATATCAATATCGAATTTGCGCCTTATTGGTTAAAACCCCAACGTAAGCTCAGTTTTGCTGAGTATTATCAATTGAATAATGACGCAAAAGGTTCGTCGGTTGACATTGGCGAAAACATGCTTCGTTCTCTGGCCATTTCTGTAGCAACATCTAAATTGGGTGATAACAAAGACAGTTTGCCGGGTACCCGATTGAGTGTGGGTGTGAGAACACAATTACTCTCGGGTGAAATGTCGCCTCAAACAAAAAAAGAGATCCGGGAAATTGATCTGAAATTGAAATCCTATGATGTCATACAATCATCCTTGACACTTTTAAAGCAAACAAATAATGCTCAGTATGTTGCTTTAGCACGGAAAGACTCATCGTATTCAATTGCATTCAAACAATCGTTGTTGAGTACGATAGAGAGATTACTGAAAGTTTCTGTTGATCTTGATGATGAGGAGCGAAAAAAAGTACTGGGAATGGCAACAGAACATTTGAATGAGATGGAGGGTATCGCAGATGGACTTACCGGACAACAATACCTGAGTAAGCTACTAGACAAGATTGGTAATAAAACAGCTTATGCTTTACAGCTTCAAAAGTTTCAGGAGAGTGATAAGAATAAAGTTGGCTTTTTTTGTGAAGTGGCATTTGCCGGAATTCAATACCTGGGTAATAACAGTTTTAGTCCTTCATCGTTTCAAAAAGCAGGGGTATGGGCAACCCTGACTTATCGCAGTAAGGATCAGAAATCTGAGTTCGCTTTTGTGGGCCGGCATTTCTTTACGAACAATGATTCTGCCAATACCAATACTGATTTCGGACTCACAGCTACCCGTGTTGTCAGTAAAGGATTTAATTATGGCGTAGAGTGGATCTTTCGCAACTATTCATATCGCTACTATACCAAAGATTTTTTAGGTAATGATATCAGAGCTATTAAGTCGGGATCTACTTATCGATTGAACATCTCGATGGAATATCAACTTAGTGAAGTGGTGTCACTCACTGCATCCGTTGGAAAAGATTTCAACGGCCCGTTCACCAGCTCCAATAATTTTCTAAGTGTTATCGGCGCTAATTTATCTCTTCCGGCATTGATCAAACTAACACGTTAAAATAAAAAAGGGTATCAGTATCGATACCCTTTTTTTATTGTATTGTAAAAGTTGATTAGTTCTTCTTCAGATCTACTTTCACACTCACATTTTCTTTGCCATCCAGGTACATAGAAAACTGCTTGGCTACGTCTTCAGACAGTTCTTGTCCATTAATGATGATCTTGCCATCTTTTACTTCTACAGAAACATTATCATCAGAAGTTAATCCGGCATTTTTCAATTCTTTGATCAATCCTTCTACATTGATGGCTTCTCCGTTAACGGTCATTGAAGCGCTGTTATCTCCGTCAGTAGCTTTGATCTCAATTCTTTTTTCTACGATCTGCTTGTCTACATCTGCACCATGTAATTGTGCGAGTGTAGGAGCGATCACCAATGAAACGATTGACATCAATTTGATCAGGATGTTCATAGATGGACCTGAAGTATCTTTAAAAGGATCACCTACGGTATCACCTGTTACAGAAGCTTTGTGTGGTTCAGATTTTTTGTAGTACATCTCACCATTGATCTCAACTCCTTTTTCAAATGATTTCTTGGCATTATCCCAAGCACCACCGGCATTGTTCTGGAACATACCCATCAGTACACCACTTACAGTAGCACCTGCCAGGAATCCACCCAATGCTTCAGCGCCCAATAAGAAGCCAATGATCAAAGGAGAAACGATCGCGATCGCACCAGGCAGCATCATTTTCTTGATCGATGCTTCTGTAGAAATCGCTACGCATTTATCGTACTCAGGTTTTCCTGTTCCTTCCATGATACCCGGAATAGAACGGAACTGACGACGCACTTCTTCCACCATCGACATGGCTGCTTGTCCAACCGCACGAATCGCCAAAGAAGAGAAGATGAAAGGAATCATTGCACCTACAAATAATGAGGCCAATACTTTCGCTTTATAAATATCGATACCATTGATGCCTGCAACACCCACAAACGCTGCGAACAATGCCAATGCTGTCAGTGCAGCAGAAGCGATCGCAAACCCTTTACCGGTAGCAGCAGTGGTATTACCTACAGCATCCAATACATCTGTTTTTTCACGTACTTCTTTTGGTAATTCGCTCATTTCAGCGATACCACCTGCGTTATCAGCGATCGGACCAAATGCGTCGATTGCCAATTGCATAGCAGTGGTAGCCATCATACCTGCTGCAGCGATCGCTACACCATATAAACCGGCACACTCATAAGATCCCCAGATACCACCTGCCAATACCAAAATCGGTAAGAAAGTAGATTCCATACCCACAGCCAAACCTCCGATCACGTTGGTAGCATGTCCGGTAGATGATTGACGAATAATAGACATTACCGGACGCTTACCCATTGCAGTGTAATATTCAGTAATGATACTCATCAAAGTACCTACGGCCAGACCTACCACGATCGCACCAAGTACGCCATCGCGCGTGAATTCCAATCCACGAAGGGTCATGGTTTCAGGCAAAATATAATATACCAGACCTGCACAAGCAGCGGCAGTTAAAATAATAGAACCCCAGTTACCCATGTTCAGGGCTTTCTGTACGTTCGCAGTGTTGATACCTGCAGCATCACTCACGCGAACAAACCAGGTACCTACGATCGAGAACAGGATACCTACACCTGCGATCAGCATTGGTAACAGGATAGGAGCATATCCCCCAAAATTATCTGAGGAAACGGTCTCTTGTCCGAGTACCATGGTTGCCAATACGGTTGCTACATAAGAACCAAACAGATCGGCACCCATACCTGCAACGTCACCCACATTATCACCTACGTTATCGGCGATGGTGGCCGGGTTACGAGGATCATCTTCAGGGATACCTGCTTCTACTTTACCTACAAGGTCAGCACCTACGTCAGCAGCTTTGGTATAGATACCACCACCTACACGGGCAAACAATGCGATTGATTCAGCACCAAGAGAGAACCCGGTCAGTACTTCAATGGTTTGGAGCATTTCAGCAGAGTTTGCTGCAGCTTCCGGAGCAAATACCTGCTTTAAGATCAGGTAAACTCCACCCAGACCTAATACAGCCAATCCGGCAACACCCAATCCCATTACGGCACCGCCTGTAAAGGATACATTCAGGGCTTTTGACAGACTGGTTCTTGCTGCCTGAGCAGTACGAACATTGGCTTTGGTAGCCACTTTCATACCAATATATCCGGCAACAGCACTACAAACAGCTCCCAACACAAAAGCCAATGAGATCGACCAGTGTGAATGAGGATTGCTCTTGGCCATTACACCCAATAACAAGGCTACGATCGCAACAAAATAGGTCAGTATCTTCCACTCCGCTTTCAAGAATGCCATGGCACCTTCTGCGATATAGGTACTGATCTCTTTCATACGGTCATTACCCGCATCCTGCTTCGAAACCCAATTAAACTTCAAAAATGTGTACAGGAGACCTACAACTCCCATCGCCGGAACGGCATAAAACAAGATTTTGTCCATAATACAGTGTGTCTGGTAAGTTTATGTTAATTGAAAGTCTGCAAAAATAGGGGGAAAAGGCTAAAAACAACGGTTAGTAGCCTATGTGTTGACAATATATCAAGTCAATCCTGACTTATTCCTCCAATTCTGTGCTGTCTGTCCTTCCGGTGAAGGCTGAGGATAGGGCTTTCGCCTTGTAAATGTTACGATTATAACGATTGCCCAATACGATGATAGTGGCCGAATCTTTAATATATCGGGTGAAAACAGTATTGTTACCATGCCACCAGCCATTGTGGTATACAATGTCCTCAGTAGGGGAATTCAACAAACGCCATCCCAATCCATAATTATGAAACGATTTGGTCTCAAAACTATAAGGTTGATAGGCAAGCTCTTGTGAGGCTTTGCTAACATAAGCACCTTCGTACAGCGCTCTGTCCCATAATAATATGTCTCTTACCGTTGAGTAAACATTTTTATCGCCATAAATGCAGTCAAGCTTCTCGATTCCGTATGGGACATTATTGTATTTATACGAAGGGATATAATTTCCGGTATCGGCTATATTAAAAACATAAGAGTCATTCATGCCCAATGGAATGAATAAACTATCCCTCATATAAGTAGGATAAGATTGTCCGGTCACTTTTTCAATGATCAAAGCGAGTAGTGCATAGTTGGTATTGCTATACCTGAATGCACGGTCGGGAGCGAAGAGTGGGGCCGGACGATGTTTTATCATATAATCCAATACATCCTGATTGGTCAGTAATCCCGGCTTTAGTGGCGGCATTTTGATCGTGCGTGTTCTTCTTACCCAACGACCTTTTTTGTTTTTTACACGATAGGTCTCCACTTTGCGGTCGACCATGAAATACATATAATTATTTAAGCCACTGCGGTGATTCAGTAATAATTGTACAGTGATATTTTGGTAAGGAAATCCCGGAAAGAATTCATCCACTGTATCATCCAATTGCAACTTACCCTGTTCACGTAATTTTAGAATGGCCATGCCGGTGAAAGTCTTGGACACCGATGCCAAATGAAAGGGTGTATTGGGAGTGATGGGATCCTTGGTTTTAAAATTGCTAAAGCCACGATAATCTTCAAATAATATCTCTCCATTTTTGGCTACGAGGATACTTCCGTTGAAACCACGGTTAGCCAACATTTGCTGATACTGTTTTTCAATCTCAGCAGCATACAATGCTTTTGTAGCAGAAGGAATAGCATTAAACGAACTGCCACTCACTGCTGAATCAGTTGCTGCCGGCTGAGCATTGCATGCTTGCAGCAATCCCATCAAAATTGCGATACCAAAGACTCTTACGATCATCTGTTAGTTTTTCTTCGCGGCGAAAATAAAGAACAATGTGTTAGTGAAATGGTTAAAACGAGAAAGATTATCCAGAAAATAAAAACATTATTTTCGTTTTATGAGCAAGCAGGCAACAACCAGTTATCCGAAAGAGCGGATCAATATTTTGTTTCTGGAAAACATCAGTGATAAAGCTGTACAATATTTCAAACAGCAAGGCTATGCCAACGTTAAAAAAATAGCCGGTGCATTGAGTGAAGAAGAACTGATTAAAGAAGTAAAAGATGTTCATCTGATTGGCATCCGTTCCAAAACACAGATCACACCGAAAGTACTGGAAGCTGCAAAAAAATTACAAGCCATTGGTTGCTTTTGTATCGGGGTGAATCAAGTAGATCTGAAAGCAGCCACAAGAAAAGGAGTGGTCGTATTCAATGCGCCATACAGTAATACCCGAAGTGTAGCTGAATTGGTGATAGGTATTTCAGTGATGCTCATCCGAAAGATTTCCGATAAAAATATCGCCGCGCATAAGGGCATCTGGATGAAAGATGCCAAGGGTAGTTATGAACTGCGTGGTAAAACCATGGGTATTATCGGATATGGAAATATCGGCTCTCAGGTAAGTGTATTGTGTGAAGCTTTGGGCATGAAAGTATTGTTCTATGATACCGAAACCAAACTTCCATTAGGGAATGCAGTAGCAGCAAAAAACATGAAAGAAGTATTGAGTAACAGTGATATTGTTTCTCTGCATGTTCCTGAAACGCCTCAAACCAAAAACCTCATCAATAAAAATAATATCAAACTCTTTAAAAAGGGAGCGATCTTATTGAACTATGCAAGGGGAGAGGTCGTTGATCTGAAAGCATTAAGTGAAGCCATCAAAGAAGGGATGATCGGTGGCGCAGGCATTGATGTGTATCCCTGGGAACCGGAAAAAAATGGAGATCATTTTGAAACACCACTTCAAGGCTTACCCAATGTTATACTCACACCACATATCGGTGGATCCACAGAAGAGGCGCAACAAAATATTGGAGAAGATGTCAGCGTGAAATTATTCCAATACCTCGAACGTGGCATCACCAATGGATCACACACAGTACCGGCGATCGGCTTACCACCGGTAGATGGTGCTCATCGCATCCTTCATATTCACAAAAATGTTCCGGGTGTATTGAGTGCGATCAATACCGCTTTATCCAAAAACAATATCAACATTGTCGGACAATACCTCAAAACCAATGAAGAGATCGGATACGTAGTATTAGATGTAGACAAAAAACTTTCTAAAAGAGCGGTTGAGTTGTTGAAAGAAGTGAAAGAGACGATTAAGGTAAGAATGCTGTATTGATATCAGATGTCAGATTTTATATCTGCCATCTGATATCTGACATCCTACAGTGTCTTCAATATTTTTCTTCCTCTGCTTTTAAACGCAGGAATTTCATGTTCCCAGTTCTCTTCGATGATAAGTTTTAATTCTTGTTTGATCTCAGGATAATATTTGGAAAGATGATAAAGAACCGTCATTGAAAAAGCTTTGATAGCTGCGGGTGTTGTTGGACTTTCTAAGAACTGAAAGCAACTGTTCATTACTTCTCCATGATACTCTTCAGGTATATCAAGTTCTTCTAATACCCTAACTGCATTTCTAATCACTGCCGGATGTACTGTATCATCCTGTAAACGCTTTACTAATTCGCCGATATATGGTTGAATCATTGCAGGATTCTTTCTGGCAGCCCAACTCACACTCCATGCTGCTCGCTGAGACAAGCGATAGTCTGGATCCATATAACAATGCATCAATTCTTTGAACTTTTTTTTATTTTGAATAGCATAAGTTGCTATTCGAAGTGCATGTTCTCTGGAATGTTCGGCTAATATGGCTTCCCGAATATTCATGTGATTGCATGATTGTTTTAGGAGAGCAATTTTTTTATTTTTTGTATCTCTTCCGCATTGGTAAAATCTCTGCTGAAATCTTCAGGCATATCCGGATTCATGTATTCACTCAAGGAAGGGATCAAGATGCGTGCAGAAGTGTGAAACTCAACAGCACCGGTATACGCTCGCATCTCTGCAATATTATTGCTATTGATGCCACTACCGGGCATAATGATGATACGTCCATCAGCCTGTTCAACCAATTGTTTGATCAGTACTTTTCCATCCGGAGCTTTGGGTTGTTGTCCGCTGGTGAGAATTCTTGTACAACCACATTGAATGATCGTCTCCAATGCTTGTAATGGATCTTTACAGCGATCAAAAGCACGGTGAAAAGTGACATCCAGCGGATAAGCCAACTCAGTCAAACGAGCGGTATTATCTGCGTCAATGGTGCCATCTTTTTTCAATAATCCAACAACCACGCCTTCAAATCCCAATTCTTTACACAACAGAATATCTTTTCGGATGATCTCCAATTCTTCTTCACTATGATAATAATCTCCGCCACGCGGACGAATCATCGGGAATACGGGGATGGATATTTTTTCACGCGTTGTTTTCAAATAACCGTAAGATGGCGTAGTGCCACCATTGGCATAGTTCTCACATAATTCAATTCTATCTGCACCCGCATTGGCAGCTTCGATGGCTGTAGCAGTATTGAATACGCATATCTCTAATGGTAATGACATAGATCAGATCAGTGGTTTTGCATCAACTAAGAAATTTTTATCGTCGGCATGACAAACAGCAAAGTTGAATCCTTTCTGTAAAGCATAACCGCCATACTCACCTGATTTACTGATCGCAATAAATCCAGCCTGAATGGCTTTTGCTTTATCGATGCCTTTTACTTTCAGCAATCTTTCCATGGCTTTTTTACAAGCTGTTTCCGGATCCATACCCTGTCGCATCAACTCAACAATGGTATGTGCACCACAAATGCGTATGATGTCTTCACCTTGTCCCGTAGCCACCGCAGCACCTACTTCATTGTCTACAAATAATCCTGCACCAATGATCGGAGAGTCGCCAATACGTCCGCGCATTTTAAAACCCATACCGCTGGTGGTACAACTACCACTCAGATTGCCTTTTGCATCCAGTGCGATCATACCGATGGTATCATGATTCCAATCACCGTTCTCCAGTTTGGTCGGAACAAATGCTTCTTGTCTTTTTGAATTTTCAATATTGATCACCGGTTTGTATTCGCTTTTTTTCAGCCAATTCTGATAAGCTCTTTTTGCATCTTCAGATAATTCACCAGACTCTAAAGGAAAGCCTTCTGCAACTGCAAATTGTTGTGCACCGGAGCCTGCCAGCATTACATGGGGTGTTTTTTCCATCACACGTCTAGCTACTGAGATCGGGTGTTTTATTTTTTCTAAAAACAAGACGCTACCACAATTGAAATTTTCATCCATGATACAGGCATCTAAGGTCACATAACCATCTCGATCCGGATTCGCACCCAATCCCACACAACAGTTTAATGATGCTTCTGTAACACGAACACCTTGCTCTACAGCATCCAACGCACGTCCACCATTGCGAAGAATTTGCCAGGCCGCTTTATTGGCCGCAATACCGGCATCCCAGGTAGATAATACCAATGGTTTTTGTGCGGTCATTCTTCCGCGAAATGAAGAGAAGGTAAGGGCGGATAATCCTAAAGACCCTAGCTGAAGAAAATGTCGACGATGCAGCATGATGATTTGTTTCGTCGAATGTAGGAAGAAATGTCAGATTCGTGAATTGTGAATGGTGAATTGTGAATAGTAAAAATATTGTATACAACCCATTGACCATTGACCATTCACAATTCACGAATAGACAGTTTCCGAATCATCTCATCACTCAAAGCATCACTGTAAGCTCCATACGCATTGATCAGTGTTCCTTTCAGGGTTTGATCAAGTGATTCGATGACGTATAAGATACTGGAGTTGGAAGGATCGGTATCTCCTTCAAATCGATGATGCGCAACGATCGTGAATTGTGAGGGGAGTAGGCAAATGCCTGTACTGGCACACTTGATCTGATCAAAGGCAAGATTGAAATCCGTGGTATACCCTTTTGCTGCCAAATCATTGATGGCAGTAGATAATGAATCATAATATATCATATACATCTTTTAGGTGACAATTTCAATATTGACTTCAAACCGCTTTTGGTACGCAATAAAGTGCTTTGTGTGACTTTATGACCTGTTGAATTACAACTAAACATTCATATGATACTCTTATTTGTAGCTTAAACTTATTAAAACTTGTTTATGAAAAAAATACATGTTTTATTTCTGCTTATCGTATTGATTTTCAGTTATAAGATTCAAGCGCAAGATGCTCAAACCACAAAACTGATGGTTAAATATGAATTCATCTATGTTATAGATTCAACCATGCCGGAGAAACCGAATACCTATGAAGGTCTATTGATCATCGGTAATGGCACTAGTTTCTTCGGAGAAAGAGCTGCAATGCGTAGTGAGCTTTATGTAAAAAATCAACGAGAAAGTAATCCTACGATGTCAACATCCATGACGCTTTTTTATGGAGCGCCTGTTTATTTTTTTAGGAATCTTCCTGCCGGTAAATTTTCTTCTGTTGCCAAGTTGAGAGGGAATACTTATTTATTGAATGAAAATATTACAACACCGGATTGGAAAATCAGTCCTGAAACAAAAGAGATCAAAGGATATACTTGTCAAAAGGCCACCACAGAATTTAAAGGTAGATTTTATGAAGTCTGGTTTTGTCCGAAAGTACCTTATCCATATGGACCATGGAAATTAGGGGGGCTGCCGGGATTGATACTCGAAGCCTCAGACTCAAAAAAAGAAATCGTTTTTAATTTTAAATCTATGCAGGATACTGCTGCATTTGCGATCGAATTACCGGAGAACACGATTCCGACGACCACAAAAGAACTCAATAAAGCGATCGAAGCCTATCAAATCAGTTTGGGGAGCCCGTCCGCTGGAAAAACAATGATATCACAAAGTGAAGGACAATCGGCTGCTTCTACTAGAAGACGTATGTACAACAATCCGATCGAAATAGAAAAATATTGAGTCGTATTCATCTTGCTGTCTATGCACAAAAGCCTGTTACTTTTTTCATTCATCTTATTAACTGCGTTGCAAATTCATGCGCAAGTTGAAGTAAGTGGTACAGTTAAAGATTCTACGGGAAAAGTACTGGCAGGAGCTACGATAGCTTTAATTCAGCAACGAACGGGTATTGTATTGGCTTTTACTCTCACGAATGAGTTTGGTTTTTATCAGTTAAAATCTGATGAATCTATTGGTAAAGATACTTTGTTGTTACAAGCTGGTTCCGTGGGGTATCTGCGGCAAGAAGTCAACCTGCGATCAAATAAACAACTAACAGATTTTATTCTTGTCCGATCATCTGCACGTTTACCTGATGTGGTTGTCCAGAATTCAAAAAATTTGATCGGTAGAAGAGGGGATACCCTGAACTATTCGGTTTCAGCATTCATGTCTGTTCAAGATCGTGTTATTGGCGATGTTATCAAAAGATTGCCCGGCGTTGAAATGGATGATAATGGAAAAATAAAGTACCAAGGGAAAGAGATCAATCGTTTTTACATTGATGGAGACAATCTACTTGATGGAAAATATAATATTGCGTCGAATGGAATACCCGTTCAAATGGTCGATAAAATACAGGTATATGAAAATCATCAACCAATTAAATCGTTACAAAATGCTGAAATAAGTGATAAGCCTGCATTGAATATTTCATTAAAAGACAAAGCCAAACTTAAATTAACAGGCTCCGGCGATATGGCATTCGGTGTTCCAGATGCCTATCAAGGTACAGCCAATCTGTTGTTGTTTAAAAAGAAGCTCAAGTTCATGAATTACTATAAACTGAATAATACAGGGTTAGATCTTTCAAGTGACCTGATTTCGCATTTCAATGCGGAAACTGAATTTGTACCACTGAACCTTTTACAAATAGCCTCCAATAATCCTCCGTTAGCAAAGAAAAGATACTTGTTGAATCAAACAGGATTGATCAACGCCAATAATCTCTTAAAGCTGTCTGCTGAAGCTGATATCAGAATCAACGTATCGTATCTGTATGACAGACAATTTCAAGAAGTAAATAGTAAGATTGATTATTATTTACCCGGTGATACCATTCAGTTTCAGGAGAGCTATACGAATAAGTTAGCCCAACAATCTTTCAATACGAATTTAGCACTGACAATAAACAAATCTTCTTATTACCTGTCTAATTCACTGCTTCTTGATAGCAAACCTCAACATAATTATGGCAACTTGATTTCTACCGGGAATAGCCGTATTGAGCAACAACTGAGCGGAGCCGTTACTAATTTTTCCAATGAGTTAAGGTGTAATACCGTAATCCATAAAAAGAATATCATTGACTTTTACTCTTTTTTTGGGAAACTTACCAATCCTTTTCTACTTGATGTTTCTCCCGGTTTGTACCAAAGTATTTTTAATCAAGGGAATGATTATGCCGGATTGTTGCAGCGGGCTTCTGTTCCTACTTCATTTGTCCATCATTCCCTTAGTTATCGGCTACCGGGAAAATTTAATCAGTTGTATAAAGTAGGAATGAATACAATGCAACAAGAATTGAATAGTCAGTTGGATATTCGGTATCTTAATGATACACAAAAAAGCCTTGCTGATAGCTTTATCAATCAGATAGACTGGCGATACCGTAAATTGTATGGGCAGATTGATTACCGCTATACACATAATGCTACAAGTATTAATTTATCCATACCCATAGTAAAACATTTCATTGATTTTAATCATCAGATCCTGGATCAAAAGGTTCGTTCACTATTTATTACACCGGTATTGTCAGTAAATATTCGTGGTAAGAAAGAAAAAACAGTAGCAGTTTCTTATAGCTATACCAATGATTGGAAGGGACTACAACATGTATTTGATGGGTATGTTATGCAAACCTATCGGAACTTCAATACGAATTCCGGATCATTGCCTCAACAACAAATGCATGTTACGGCTCTGTCTTATGAAAAAAGGAATACACTCAAGGTTTTCTTCATAAATATCCAAGCAATGTATAGTTTCAATCGAATGAATACCATTGCTGATAATCGCTTCAGTACTATTCTTCAGAAATCCTCACTTGTTCTTTTTGATAATATCACAGAAAGTAGTAGGCTTTCCATGAGCATTAGTAAGCACTTATTTAAGCTAAAAACAACGGTCAGTGCAAAAATCACGATTCAGCAAGATGGGATGAATCAACTGCTGAACGGAGTTTTATTATCCTATCGAAGCCGCATATTGAGTACTGAAGGGAATATGCATATCAAAATCAGTCCAACGATCGATTTTGATTATCGTGGGCAATTTTCATGGGTGACCAATATGCCAACTGATCCGGATGTAAAAGCAGCTGCCGGTGTTCAGAAGCTAAATACTGCCATACAGCAACTTAATATGAATATCTCCCTAAGTAACAGTCTGTTGTTCAAGACCAGAGGAGAATATTATGCTTCTACAGCAACGAGTAGATTCACTAACAGGTTTCTGTTTTGGGATGCAGCCATGGTCTATAAATGGAATCGGCTCAAGACCGATATCGATTTTTCTATCACTAATATAGGAGGTGCTGATCATTATACAATTATATCAGCGGCTGCAAATAATATTGTTGAAAGAAATTATCGTATTCGTCCACGTATGATCCTTGTCAAGTTTCTATTTCATTTTTAATCATGAAATATTGGATAAGCAGGTTTTAAAGGTGAAAGGTAAAGGGTGAATTCAAAAGTCAAAAGTAAAAAGTCAAAAATGAGTACCATTTCATTTTTGACTTTTTACTTTTGACTTTTTATTTTCTAATTTTTATTTTACCCCCCAATTCTACTCTGCTCTTCCGTAGCACTTCCGGAGTTGCGTTTATTGGTTTTGAAGCTTTTACCAAAACGATAATTAAAGCTGATGTTCAGGATACTGTTTTCCCATCTGTTATTAACGGTCGCATCAACTGTTGCATATTTTGTAGTGCCACTGAAACGCATTAGTTTAAATGGATCACGATAGTTCAGACTGATTCGGCCTTTGTTATTCATGACTGCTTTGGATACAGCAACCGTAAACATGCCCATTCCTTTATAGATCATCACCCCATCTACACCCTTGGTATTGTAAAATCCATTGATCTCTGCATCCCATCCTTTACCCAATTTGCTTTGCAATGCGCCACTGAAATTACCTGAGTTCACACTGATATCGATCAGCGAATCATTCACAATACCTTTGAACTGGTTATTGAATAAGTTCGCATTCACACTCACAGTCAGCCATTTTGTAACGGGCTTATAGAAATTGATTGCAATGCCATATTGTTTGCGCGTAGCAATGTTCTTTCTGATTAAAAATGTTTCTTTCGTGGCTTCATTCTGCTCGATCACTTCTGAGATCACACCACTGGTATGAGAATAGTTCAAAGTAGTGGTCAATACACCGGCATATGTGTGTGTTAACTCAATATTATTACTGAACTGTGGCTGTAAACTTGGATTTCCTTTTTGATACGTATACCTGTCTACAATGAATACAAACGGATTCAGGTTGCGATACTGCGGACGCATGATCCTGCGACCAAAATTCGCAGCCAACATATGTTTCTCATTCAGGTTATAACTCAGATATAGGGTAGGGAAGAGCTGTCCGTAATTATTCTTGAACTGAATATTACTGGTCACCTGATCGCCCTTTGCATCCGTGTACTCATAACGAAGTCCGGCCTGCATCGATAATTTTGTACTCAGTGGCGTATTCAGATTCACATAAGCTGCATAAACATTCTCTTTATAAATGAAATAGTTGGAACGCGTAAGATCCTGTACACGATTGCCATTGATGATGCTATCGAAACGAATATTGTTATCACTGTTCACAAAACTCACTTTTGCACCTGCTTCAAATTTTCCTTTGTTTTTCAATGGTTGTGCATAATCCAACTTGGCCGCATATACATCAAATCCTGATGGAAGATATCCCACCAAACTATCTGCTTTACCTGTCAGATTGTTATTGGCATCATACACACTATTGATGAAACGCTGGCGGTGTTTGTCTTTGTATTGAATATAGTCAGCATCAAAACTCAATTCTCTGCCTGCAGAATCGAACTGGTGACGCACGTTCAGGTTGCTGCTGTAATTGGTTACATGGGGTTTCATGTTTGTACCGCCATAAATGGTAGACTGTAAATTGCCCTGTGCATCTGTAAGCTTACTAACGCTGTTGTTGTTGTATTCCATTTTGGTGTCAAAGCCATTCACCGTCAAAGCAGCAGATGTTCTTTTGGAAAAAGTATAATCCATTCCGATTTTACCTGAATGTGAATTACGACTATCAGGCATATATGCGCGCTGATCGAAAGTTCCGGTCAGTAATTTTGTTGTCGGATGAATGAAATTTCTTAAAATGCTGAACTGCTGGTATGCTTCTCTGTAACTGTAGTTATAGTTGCCAAATACATTCAATTTGTTGATACGATAATTCAGATTCGCGCCTACACTGGCTTTGGGATAAACACCTTGTGCATAACTGGTATTGATATTACCGTTGAAGCCTTTGGTTTTGATCTTCTTCGTGCGAATATTGATCACACCGGAATTACCCGATGCATCAAAGCGTGCAGGCGGATTGGTCATGATCTCGATCTGATCCAACTGATTGGCATTCATGCCACGCAACATATTGGCCAGATCTTCGCTGCTCATGTAAGTGGGACGACCATCCAATAAAACGATCACACCTTGCTTTCCTTTCAGACTGATATTACCGTCTCTGTCTACTGATACACCCGGAGATTTCTCCAATACTTCCAACGCAGTATTACCGGCATTAGAAGGTGAAGCGTCTACATTCACCACCATTTTATCCGCCTTCATTTCGAGAAAAGGTTTTTTGCTGGTGACAGTAACTTCACCCAATGAATTGTCTTGTGCCTTTAATGAAACGGCACCCATATTGACTGTACTATTATTTGCAGATACACTGATCGGCGTGGAGTAAAAACGCTCATACCCAACACTGCTTACACTGATGAGGTAGTTGCCAAAAGGGATGTTCTCAAAAGTAAAAACCCCGTTCTTATCCGATACCGCTGCTTTGGCGAGACTGGAATCTTTTTGTTTGAGTAAGGTTACAGAAGCACTTTCGATTGTGCGACCGTTACCTGTTAAAGTACCCGTGATACTGCCTGTTTGTTGCGCAAATGCTAGGTTGGCAGTGGTGGTGATCAAGAGCATCAGGAATGTAAAATACCTTTTCATATGGTGGTTGAGTTTTGCGATTTACGGTGTAAAACTGTTCTACAAAACCCATGTACTCAACCGCATAAATATGTGTGTAGGGACGAGTGGTGATTACAGACGATAGACCGATCGCTTTGGTGTTTAAATGGTCTTTTCGGATATCGCGTACTCAATGAAATCTAAATGCGGCTATAAAACAATAATCATTTGCTCAATGCCATTTGTGTATTGATTTACGCTTTGTAGGCGTAGTTATTAAAGGTTGTCTCAGTGTTATCTCAGTGAAACCCCAGTGTTTACTCAGTTGTATCTTATATCTATTAAGTACTGAAACAATACTGCAAAAATGCATACTTGTTATGCCTATAAAATATCGGTACTTTCAATGCATAAAATAAAGACAATGGCCATACTAACAGGACCGATACAATACATTGGTACGATCGATGATTTAACTGCTTACAGAACGCGTAACAGTGATAAGGTCATTGTTCGCAAAAAAAGATATTTTCCCGGCAAGGATACTTTTAAGACAGCGCCTCAGTATGAAGCAATGCGCAGAAACAATGCGGAGTTCACCGCTTGTGCGTATGGTGGAAAAATATTGCGGGATGCACTGGGATCACTGATTTTATTGGCGGATTATAATGTGTCGCCCGCGATGAATAAATTTTGTAAAGTACTTCAGCAGCAAGACAAGATAAATGCGGCAGGGAAGCGGTCGATCGTATTTTCTGCTTACAAAGCATCCTTAACATCTTTGGTGTTGAATAAGCGTTTTGTTTTTGAATCTGTTGTTCGACAGCGGCCTGTTGTTGAAATCAACAGAGCGCAAGGTGAGTTGCATGTACAGATGGGGGAGTTGATACCGGGATTTAATTTGCAGTTGCCGTGGAAACATGCTTATTTCAGGTTTGTTTTATCCTTGGGTATGCTTGGCGACTTACATGATCAGGGTAACGGTTATGATACCAGCTATGGTAGAAAAAAAGTAATGGTGAACAATGTATTCAGCAATTGGATGTTGAGCACACAAAAGATGCCGGCACAAAGTTTTATTGTTAAATTGTCGTATCCGGATCTGTTGGAGCGTGATGATATCAGTTTAATGGCAGGTATGGGTATTCAAATGGGGGTGCCCGTTTACCTGAACGATATCGATCCCGTTCCATATGCAGCCACCGCAACGGTACTTGGGGTTGCTTGATGATGATAACAGTAAATCCATATCATAACATGAGAAAAAAAAGGTACTGGTTAGTATGTATTTTACTGCATGGCTTCACTGTGATCGCTGCGCAAAACAAACCCGAAACGATTGCGTTTAGAGAATCTGATTATCAGACCATCATGGAAGCGGCGCGTATGCAACAACGGAATGTGTTGTTTTATTTCACACATCCTTATTGTGCACCATGTAAGATCATGGAGAGAACCGTATTCAATCAGCCGGAAGTCATCAAGCTGGTGGAGGAAGTAAGTATTCCGGTGAAAGTGGATTGTGTGGATGAAAAACCTTTTGCAAGAGCCATTCAAAAACAGTTTGAGATCAATCGTTTTCCAACCTTGCTCATGGTAGATAGTGCCGGAAATATTCTTGATGAATCCAGTGGCTTTATGGATAAGGAAGAATTGATGGTATTCATGCAGGAGAGTAAAATGGGATTATCTGTTTCTTTATTGCATCAAAAGCTTTTATCTGGCACTGCGAGTTTACGAGAAGTAGCCCGTTATTGTAAAAAGAGTAAGTATCCGCCATCTTGTACACAGAATTATAATTGCCATACAGATAGTGTGTTAACAGTCATTTTTAATCGAACACCCGACTCATTGAAAACGGAAGCAGCCTGGTGGAATTTGCTGGATAATTATGTGCGCAATCCTTTGTCACCGGCATTTCAATATGTATTAACGAATGAAAAGACCTATGTTCAAAAATATGGGAAGCAGTATGTAGACCAGGTCATTTATCACACCCTGAACCGATATTGGTCAGGAAATATGTCGTCTGAGGAGTATAAAATGGCGGGAGTATATGTTCGTTCGATCGCCAACAAACATCCGCAAGCAAAAGCATTGACGATCTATTATGGGATGCTGGACAGTTTCTTTGCCATCCAAAACGGGAAAACCAATTGGGAAAAACAGATCAGTACCGCAGATCGGTTGGTGAGCCAATGGTATCATGTACTGAGTATCTATGAAGTGATGAACTGGGTAAAGGATATCTGTAAACGATACCCGACGAATCAAAAGATGATTCAAAGAGCCAGGAATTGGATGGACCGGTTGGTGAGTTTGGATCAAACGGATGTATATATATTATATGAAGTACTTGCAGATGTTCAATTGTTACAGCGACAAAAAACAGCTGCCAGAGAAAGTCTCCAAAAAGCCCTTCAAATGGCAAGATCTGCTAACGAAGACCAGGATACTATAGATGGATTACAACATAAGTATCAGTCTATCAAATAATTATACGGCTATTCGTCTCTCTATTTAAACCTAATTATATTTCCTATAATTAATAGTATTTAAAACTTATAAAAAGTTGACATTGAGTAGATTAGAAAAGTCAACTTCTCCCCCATCCACAAGAGTGGATAAATAGAAAAAAAGCACCCGACAAAAATTCAGGTAGTTTCTTTATGTTTGATCTACGAAGATTTGAACAAGGATAATGTACCCGAATAGGGTAGAAGGTTAAAGTATGTGGCATGTGGTAAGTAATTTAGATCAGCTAATTTATATAACGCATTAAGGTTCTCAAATATTGTTTTTCAACAAATGTTGACAACCTTAAGCCGATGTGGTAATCGGTAGTTTAGAGTGGGTGAGTAACCCTATTATAAAATCCCTCACCGTGGTAAGTGAGGGATTTCTTTTTTACATCTGTGGAACTAGAATTAGCATTGCATCACCTTCCTGCAATAATGAATTTCCATCACCAGAGAAAAAACTATGCGTGATCTTTTTAGGGTCAACGACTAATGCAGTTAAATCAGTATTTGTCCCTGTGAAGGAACTAACAAGGTCAACAGCATCAGAAGACAACAATGCCTTACGTGCATCGTCATCATTCCACTCTGGATTAACATTATAAGGTTTACGTACTTCTGAAATTGGTATGAATTTATCAGTAATCTCATAAACAAAAGAGCCTGATTTTTGGACTGCAACTATAATTTTTGCAGTCCATTTAGCGATAAAATCTAATCGTACTGGACTCATATAAGTTGTGTTTTAATTTTATAAGTAAAGTCAACAATAAATCGATAATTACCGGTGCTTGTTGTATCAATCTGCAAGTAGGCAACATTATCTATTACATGAGCGATAATCGGACAAGCTTGCCTTAACGCAGTTACAGAACAACCAGAAACATCTTCTGGTAAAGTAAATTCAGATTCAATGGGTAAGGATATCTTACAATAATGCGATGTACCAGATACAGCATTTGCAAGCAAATGTCCAGTTACACGAACTATATCACCTACTCTTGTCCAATGAAAATCTGCGTAAGGAGTGGCAGAACCATTTGTATAAGAGAGTGTAGGAGAATATGAACCAGAGCCAAAGTTTGCTGCTGAAATATTGCCAAAAGAAGTGAAATCACCATTTTCATGGAATTCAAATGCAGGGTAAAATCCTTCACCTTGAAAAAACATTAATTCAAGAAAGCTTTCCATATGAAATTTAAATAAGGAAGCTTTATAAGATGCAGGAAAACCGATCATTAATTCGTCTGATATTGCAGAAGAGGAGCCAGGATCACCTTTATCACCTTTATCTCCTTTAACACCTTGTATTCCCTGTATACCCTGATCACCTTTATCACCTTTAACACCTTGTATTCCCTGTATACCCTGATCTCCTTTATCACCTTTAATACCTTGTATTCCCTGTATACCCTGATCTCCTTTATCACCTTTAACACCTTGTATTCCCTGTATACCCTGATCTCCTTTATCACCTTTAACACCTTGTATTCCCTGTATACCTTGATCGCCCTTATCGCCTTTTAACGGTATTGGTTTATTTAAAATCTCTTGGACTGTACCCTCTGCATTCCAGTCTGATTTCTTTTGTCGTCTATGTGATCGGTTAAT
Source organism: Sediminibacterium sp. KACHI17 (assembly GCF_040362915.1). NCBI lineage: Bacteria > Pseudomonadati > Bacteroidota > Chitinophagia > Chitinophagales > Chitinophagaceae > Sediminibacterium > Sediminibacterium longum. Next base: position 600,994 of record NZ_AP029612.1, read on the forward strand.
TACACTCATCTGTATGAACGTTTATTTTTTTTATTAAATCCAAAGAAAAGACCAACGAGAGATAATAATATTAAAATAGAAATGATAATGTTATTTCCAATAGATGCTTTTTTTATCTCTGGTTGGAGTTGATAAGTTGGGTTATCCTTTGCCATCAGAGAAAGAACATTCTGTGAAGACATTCCAAGTGATCGTTGCATTGCGGAAATGTCTAGGCTAGGCTTATCGGGTGCAATTGACAAATCATTCAATATGTCTTTTTTCCAATAACGAAAACCTTGGTCACGATATTCAGCGCCTTTGAAATAATTCAAATCTGCAAGATCATTAAACGCCTTAAGGAGTTGATATGATACCTTTCCTCTATCATCAATGCCTTTACCATTCGGAGACTTACCGAATAACTCTGCGTATTGAACCACAGATGCATGGAAATCTTTATTCTGCTGCATTTCATTAATATAAAATGCAATACGCTGATCAGGTGTCAACTTTTTTAATTCAGGTAAACGACTTTTCCATCGGCTTGTAGAATTATCAAATACAGCAGTAAGTTTTGAAATAACACCACTAATAGTTCCTATAACGGATTTTGCGGCTTGTAGTTCTGCTCCTGTAATCATAACAGATTCTTTTGTACAACGTCAGAAAGGTTGCTATAAGAGCCACCTGCTGCATTGGGGTTTACAATCTTTCCAAGAAATCCCGAACCGTCACGCCATGAACTATTCAATTCAGATTTAAGAACAGTTTTTAACGATTTGCCATGTTTATTCTTGAAATAATTCGATGCGAAAATGACTTCTTCAGGAGTATTTAATTTGTTCATTTCAGAAACGATCATCTTCTCATCGGTGTCCGAAAACATACCATTGTTGATCTCTGAATGAATGGCATCTACAATCCCCTGAACGTAAGTGTACCTAACACCCACTGGGTTGTTAAGCGTTTCGTTAACTAGTTTGTCCTGATCTTTCTTTGCATTAAGGAAACTTAATCCTGATGACAAACGGTTGATAATAGATTTACCAAACGTAAGCAAGAGAATACCAATTGCCACTGCAATGGAAATCACTTTTGGATCTGACCAGTCAATTTTATTTTTTTTTGAATAGCCCATATTCTTAGCTTAGATATAAATTCCTTTCACTTTCCCTACGGTTTACAAGACCCTGAACAACAACCCCGCCAGCATAAACCCATTTTCTAAATTCATCTGCGATTTCTTTTTCTGGACGTTGCTCATGTAACTTTCTCCATAAGGTAGAGCGGGTGAGTGCGCTAATACCAACGTTGTATGCAAGAGATACTAATGCAGCTTTCTGGTGATCTTTCACAGACACTTTCAGTTTTTGTTCTACCTCAGTGTAAAACTTAGAGAAGTGGTGTTGAAATTCTTGTTCTGCCTTTTCCTTTGTAATAACGTCTGTAATTTTAACACGTGTTCCATCTGAATAAACGATAGTTCCATATCCGATTGTGGGTATTCCCGCAGTGTCTAAGTATGCACGTAAGCGCAGACCTTCAAATTTTTTGATGATGGCTTCAGCTGTTTTTTTTGCACTCATAAAAGGATTTATAATTGTGATTGTGTTTTTGAAATCATCAGTCATTGATGTATCGTCAGCGTTATCACGCTTTGGAAATATCTTTTGCCAGATGATCGTTAAAAAAAGAAATAAAACCACCACTACACTAAAGAGGGTGGTTTTACTTTTACGGTTTTTCATAGGATATGTTATTTTGAAAACATACCGGATATTGAAGTCTTAATTTTGTTACCGAAGAAATACCACACTGTACCAATAACAGCGATTCCACCGATAACCCAATACATCCATTTTTTCATGGTTCTTACTTTACAGGTTCTGAATTTTGTTTGCGTTTTTTCCTTCCGAATAGTTGCTTAATTGATGGTATAAGACCAATAACAACAACAAGAACTTTTAAGACGGTGTCTATAAGTGCATGTCCAGTATTCGGCAGATCAATCACTGGTACAGCGGCAACGCCAGAGGCGGCTGCACCAACAGGTGTGTTGACGATTTGTGATAACGTGTCTGTCATTTTAGTTATCCTCTTTTTTTGATTCAATGACTTTCATTGTGGGTTGATGTTGCTGCCAGTATTCGTCTGCTGCTTTAAATCCCGCAGTTAACGCTCCGAGAAAAACACCGAATTTGTGTAAGCGACTAAAAACGCCGCCGATCTTATCTAGAAATTTCATTTTGATCTCCTTTGTTTTTTTGCGTAGTACATTCCATAGATTTTTGGAGGACAGCCGCCTGCGGTTGTTTCATTATCTGGACGGGTTAATCTTATGATTCCACCACCAATCTTATCGGAAAGCCATTGAATAATTGACATTTTTAATCTTTGTAATAGTTACGACCACAATAACCACCTCGTCCACCTTTCGGATTCAACACCATACTTAGTTCAGGGATGATGACTTTTCCGCTTGCAGGTTCATACAAACAACTCACGAAAAACGATTGTCCATTTTGTGGTTGAACCTTACATGCCCAGTTTTCCCAAATACGACCTGAATTTGATTTATGTTGTTTGGTTTCACTCGTCTTAGACTTATACGGTGAACACATATAGGTAGTAATACCATCACGTTTTGAAGCACGCCAACCTCTTACATAAGGTCGGTTCTGTTCGCCCTGTGCAAAGCCTTTTGTACAGCCGCTTTTCTTAACATAATCACGATCATTGCGTGAATTGTTATTATTGTATTGGCGGCTTCTGTTGTAGTTTTTTGCCACTGTTTTACTTTTTACGTTTATAACTTGGTTTTCTTGATCGGTTATCTGAAATCAATCGAATAACCCACATAATGATTAACAGGAGAGCAGGTACAACCAAAAACCAAAATCGCTTACAGAAAATCCATACTGTTTGCCAGATAGGAGATGTAGCATGTTTTCGTGTCCTTATTTGTTGATCAACAGCTGTAATGTTTGGATTAGGCATAACGTTTTGCTTTATGCCAGTCTTAGTCTCGCCATACTTAGCGATATAATCGCTATCGGAAAGATTCGTTAAATCGTATTCAACCTGTGTGATCTTTGCTGCTCCATTACCTAATAATCCACCTGTTAATTCATACGACACCTTACGCAGAAGGTTACCCGCAGGTGTACCTTCTGGTAAGGATTTGCCGAATAAATCTTCAAAGAATGACATAGGTTAAACTCTTACTGCATTTACAACAATGAGTGTCTTATCCTGAGTCGCTGTCAGGTATGCACGATTGGCAGAAGGGACAGGGAATGTGTAGAGATTCAAACCGACTGGAGTAACAGCACCATTGATATTAAACGCCTGTGCGTTCATATCTACAAGTAAACTCTTTAATTCAGCAGGTAACAACTCTAAACGGTCTTGTCCATCGGCTTCCAATTCCACTTTAACGAGGTCAGTTTTTGGAATACCTAATAAGTGAGCAGATGACAATTCTACCAATGACGGTACATCACTGTAAATCTTTGCAAGATCATACTTGAAGTGGATTGAAGCACGTCGTTTCTGTGTAATCAAATACACGTCCGCTTTACAATAAGCAGGTAAATCAGTAATCTTCAAAGTATAAATATCCTGTGGGTTTGGTTCGATATCACCATCCAATGCACAGATGATATCGCCTGTGACTGTGGTTGTGTTTCCCGCAGTTTCTACAGTAACTGGACCAGTAGAAAGGAGAGAACCAATCTCCAAATAATCAGACAGAGATAATTTTCTCAATGGAGAAATACTACCATCAGGACTAACTTTCTCCAATTCAAAATTGGTTGCTTTTACAGCAGCCAATGCCTGTGTAGCGTTCATTGCATTACCTGCCTCTCCGCAAGCAATAACAAACAAGAACTTTGCAAACTTACTTTGAATTTTGATTGATGCTGAACCCGTAATAGGGGCGTCGTTAAGTTTCATTTTTTATTTGTTCATTTTTTCTGTTTCTGTTATAGTCGGGGCGCGCTCCCTTCCGTTTACGAGAACAAAAAAAGAACGAGGTTTCGTAGTGCGTGAATGATTTGAATAAAAAGAATACTTTGAATTATTTATAACGTTTAGGACGCTCTAATTGAATCCAAATAGGCTTAAATCTTGGTTCGGGAAATGCTTCATATTCACGAAAGAAATCCATGAAGGTTAGCAGTTTTTTTCCAATGCTTTCACGCAGTATTTTCATATAACGTGATGCAGTTGGTTGGGATACTCCGAAATAAAATTGTAAATGTCGGGGCTTTAATATCGGATTGATCTTAAGGGTTTGTAATGATTCCATTTGAATGTAATTTTTCAATGAATAATCGTGCTTTAACTATTGAATTGAAACCGAATTGATACACTTTGAATACATTTTTCTCAATGTATATCCTTACGTTTAAATACATCTTGAATCGCTTTCTTCTTATTAAATTTTTCATGTTAGTTGAGTATGATTTGTGATTGAGTTAACGGAGTACTTTTCATGTGTTGTTGTACATACACATCGAATACAGTAAGACTTGAATTTTTGAGATTGAGCCAGTAGAATTTATCGTTAAACCATTTTTGCAATGAGTAGCGATGAACCAATTCCATTAAATGATCGTAGAGATACGTTGAATGTATTCGATTGCCTTCTTTCTGGTAAAACATTGCATCAATGGCAAGGCGTTTTATATATGCTTTGGTGTAATTATTTGACTGTGGTCTGATACAAGTTGTTTTCGGTCTGTAAATAGTTGCGTTAAATATGAATGGATGAAACCTTTGAAGCCTTGAAAACCTTTCACCTTCTTTGTTGATCGCTAACTGAAAATGCGTATTGTGATAATAGAGTAGGAGATCGTTGAACTTTGAAATGAATGTTACATCTGAAAACAATCCAATCGTTTCACCCCATTCAGAAACAATGTCGGTTTTCGGTTTTTTCACTGAATATTCCAAACGATATGTGTCCAGTTCAGGATTAAAACCTGATTCTTTCCACAAAGATTCAATCCATGGCTTCCATGACTTTTTAAGCATTTCAGCCGTTTTATTATACATCGTGATGCTCGTACCGGAGGAACGTGAACCCCATGTGATCGTTTGTACTTCATTGCGCTTGTGATGCACCTTCATACTCTTACCTTTCATCACTAATTTTCTCGAAGCACAATGCTGCATAAAACTCTGAATGTCGTCTCCGTAGTCATTCAACTGTTGTACATCAACGAACATATCCAACCGTACATAATTTTTAAAAGTCAACCTGTATTCGCTCAAAAATTTGTTGATGGATTCCAATATGTCTGGACTGTAACAGAAGCGGTTTGCAATCTTTACCTTAACTAAACAAGGGTCAAGAAAAGAAGGTCGAGGCTTCACCTCGATTTCAGCAAATGGGAAAGTTTCTCCATGGACAATAGTTTCGACACGGTAGAGGTCATTGAAATACTTTGTACCGTGTCCAGTATGTTCGTGTGAGAACAAAAAGGGATGGTTCGGTAAGCCGTTAAGATCGCTGATGCAGGTAAATTCAATCCAATCGAAGCCCATTGCATAAGTAACGGACTGGTGAGGCTGTAAACGGTCTGCTTTGGGCTTAGTTGGCAAATTTACTCCCCTGTTAGCTAAGGGGAGTTGTATGTCCTTAGCTTTCACGATACAGGGATTTTGGGTAACAAAAAGCGATTATGTACGGTTTGAGAGATACATCGAACTGATCTATGGGAACAATCCGAAGATCTTCGACCGTATACGGTGGCAATGCATATGCCACTAAAATAGGTTGGTAAGTAAACTCCATTGTGGTAAAAAGTTTAGAGTGAGTTATGAAAGCGAAAATTGGGGCGTAGCCCCAAACCCCAGCAAGGGTGGTTTTTCATGAGGTTTTTTAAGCCCGTTCAGGAAGGTGGTAAACTTCATGAACGGGCATGATTCATATTGTAGCCATTAACATAAATTCATGATTTTGCAACTGAACAGGAAAGCCCCTGAATATTATCCAAGTACCTTCGGTGATTAAACGGCCAGTCAAATGACTACGAAATGGTAACTTCCGAATCTCGTAAGAAGAACCAACAGGAATAACACCCATTAATGTGGGTATCGGTAATGCAATTAATGCGTAGTACATAAGGGTTTTATTTTAAGGTGAATAATTGCAATAAGTCTATATCCGAGACAGTGCAAAAGCAAATTGAATTTGCTTTGTGTAGTATACTGTGTGTTGTCTGGACGTTGTATAACGTAGATCATTTATAATGAATTTGGTATGGTAAATTCTTGCGCCAGTAACCGACATATTGACGATTAGAATGATCGTAGAAAAACATGGTATGTGCCAAATATTCACGACTCATGTATTCTATAAAATTTCGTACGTTCTGAATATTTCGGTGTTTGGCAACGCCTCCGCCTGAATATTTCGTGATTACATTGTATGTTTTCTTTTGAGACATCTCTGCGATAACATTTAAAAGGTGGATGATGAATAACATTAACTCCAGTAGAGTGACAATAAACTACCATTTCAGAAGTTTCAGGTATTATCCGAACAATTGTAAATAGTAAACTTCCTTTGAAAGGATAACGACTGTAAGTCTGTGCGACTTTCAAACGGGTAACACATTCCCGCTTTAATCTTGTCTTTTGATTCATATTATAGGTTTGAATGATTTATTAAACACTGTACCAGTGCCAACTTGTCATTTTAAAAACCTATAATTAATATTATGTTAAATCGCACACAGCGAAATACCTTTTTTTCTTTTTTTCTCCCACGCTTCTGATTAGTGCGAGTATCAAAGAGATAAGGTAGTTTAATATAAAGGTTATCAAAAATGATAACCGAAGAGAAACATATAAACAGCACACCTATTGGGGGCTTAGATTCGTCTGAGTCTCCTGACGGAGTTTCATCACTTATTAATAATATAAATGAAACTAACCATTTTGTTGTCTCTTATTTATCTCAGTTTGTAACTGATCAAAAAACTTTATATCAACACCAACGTGAGATTGAAATAAAGCAGCCAATTCAATTGTTTGCACCGCTAAAGTTCCCATAGATTTTATATTAGCAACTGCATCTTGTAATTGGTACTTAAATGAGTCTATGTATTGAAAATCTGATTTATTTTCAGGTACTACAACATCCCAAAATCCAAAAAAAGAAGTATCTCCATCCTTCCAAATAAATGGGCAATGAGCCATTACATTTCTGAATTTACAAATATCATTTAAGTATTGAAAAAGCAATTTTTTTTCATTGTAAATATTTGGTGCTTGTTGAATTATCAACTCCTTTGCTTGTTTTAATTTTTCGCCAAATGTTAGTCTTAAAAAATTGATAGCGTTCTCTCTACCATTTGCAACATTGCCGCTTATTATTATTTGGAACAATGCACTTTCTATATAAGTTGAAAGCCTCATTGTTTCACCTCGCAATGCCATTTCTATAGAAGCAGGTATAGACTCAGTCATATTATTAATATTTCAATTAGTAATATACAAAATAAATTCTTCGCCTGTTGGCTCAGTAAAAGAATGCTCCGCGGCACAGAAAAAAAGAAAAAAAGGTATTTCTCCCGCATCGGGTCTTTTGTATCGCTACGCTAAAAAATACAAAAGCCCCTACACAGCGCCAACCGAAGTAACATAATATTGAGTTATAATTGTTTTTCAATGGTCAGTAGTGTGTGCGCAGGAACGCACGATTGGGGGTCGGTTATTGCGATTTTCCCAGAAATACAGTTTGGGAAAAAGAAATGATAAAATCGCAATAACCGACCCCAAGGCATTGAAAAACACTTATAACTAACTTTTATGTTAAATCGCACACAGCGAAATACGAGTAAAAAAGAAAACGGCTCTGCTTCTGTTTTTTTTTCTTAGTGCGAGTATAAAAGTTGAAAAATAGCTATCACATCGTTGATCCTTTAAACTTAGTGCACTTTGTTTATTGTGTAGATGTGACTGCGTTGCTATTATCGTCAAACTTTATGAGTTCTGCAATAGCTTCCGCCCATTTGCTTATTTTCCCTATTAATTCATTAATGCGTTGTTCACTGTACTCAATTCTTTCTCTTTGGTTTTTAAATTTTATAAAAACAACATTTCTACTATTTACCATGTAGTCAATCCCTTCTAGAGTTGTATCCATTGTGTAATGAGCAAATATGTTTCTTTCATCGGATATATCTTTAATTGCCGCATTAAAATCAGGGTATTTTGCTAACCATTTAGTATAATAATTATCAATAAGAAATTTAAATATTGCTCTTTTATTATCAAATGTTATCCTGCTTAACACTAGGTTTAACATTTGATCTTTTTTGTCTTCGTGAGTGCAAAAGTGTTGACCTAGAAAAATATCTAAATGAGTTTCTAAGGATGCAAAAACATTTATAATTTGTCCTCTAGCAGAGCTTGCAGAAAAATGAGCTACTAATTCTTTAGGAATAAAATTTTCTTTCATATTGATCAGGTTTCGGTTACCCCTAACCTACTAAAAAATTATAATATAACGGTGCGAATAGTTGCTCGTTTCCCTCGCTAGCCATTTGTTTTCCTTCACTCGTATAGAAGTAAATCTGAAAACCACTTCACAATTGATATCTTTAACACAACAGCTCCATCATGAAGAAAATAGTTTGGCATACAGATCTTATTATTCTACTGCTCTCCGTTTTCGTCTTTCTTTTTTGGATGGTTAGTCAGTCTATAAATGTCTATTCTTATGTGGTAATCGGTGCGATATATGAGCTGCTTGCTTTGCCAATACTTGCATTGGGTATTATACTTCCCTTTGTAATCATGTATCGTATCATCAAACGATCTTTCAAAACTCTTGTATTCCCTATCCTTTCACTTGTATTTTTGTTGATGACTTTTTTGGTGTTGTATTTTAACCAGCAATAAACTTTGTTTTCTTTTCAGCTTTCATTTCCTTCTCTATCCAAAATCCGACATCAGCCATCTGCGATCCCTTCCTTATTTTTACATCCTATGCATGTTCTCATCGTCAACAACACTGCAATTCCCGCTTTGAAATATGGTGGCACTGAACGTGTGATCTGGTGGCTGGGGAAAGCCTTGGTCAAAGCCGGACATCAGGTCTCCTATCTGGTTGCACCCGGATCGAGTTGTCCATTTGCAGATGTTTATCCTTTTGATCCTTCACAGCCTTTCAATCAGCAAGTGCCCAAAGACAAAGGGATCGATATCATACACTTGAATCATGGTGTCAATGAAACACCACTCCTTCCCCATTTGATGACCATGCATGGCAATATGAATGAGCAGATTCCATTGCCTGTGAATACAGTATTTGTATCCCGCAATCATGCAGAACGTTTCTGTAGTGAGTCCTTTGTCTGCAATGGCATTGATCCGGATGATTATGGAGATCCTGCGTTGGATACAGTACGTTCTTATATTCATTTTCTAGGTGATGCGGCCTGGCGTGTGAAGAATGTACAGGGTGCAATTGATGTATCACGCAAAGCGAAATGGCCCTTGCATGTCATTGGTGGACATCGATTCAATTTCAACCAAGGCATTCGTCTCACTTTTGATACACATGTTCATTTTCATGGCATGAAGGGTGGCGATGAGAAGAATCATATTCTTCGTCATTCTGCTGCGATGTTGTTTCCTGTACGCTGGCATGAGCCATTTGGGTTAGCGATCACGGAGAGTTTGTATTTTGGATGTCCTGTTTTTGGCACCCCCTATGGGTCTCTTACTGAGATCGTTACAAAGGATGTCGGCTATTTATCGGCCAGTAAAAACGAATTGGCAGAAGCTTTACAGCATATCGATCAGTATGATCGAAAACGTTGCCATGAGCGCGTGATGGATCAGTTCACGGCTACACATATGATGCAACAATACCTGCAGAAGTATGAAATAGTTTTGAACGGACATACGCTCAACCATCATCCGCCCGTTCTTAAAGAAATTCAAGATGAAAAATTTTTACCGTTTAGGGATTGAGCGAAAGATCTTGAGTGGCTTATGGGTCATGGCATCGGGTCTTTTGTTGTTGGTGGGTTGTAGCCGAAAGATCACGGAGAGCGGACAAGCTTCTTTTTATGGAGCAGGTGATGGATTCAATGGTAAAAAAACAGCCAATGGCGAAACCTTCAATAAAAACAAACTAACTGCTGCACATAAAACCCTGCCCTTTGGTACCATCGTAAAAGTGACGAATCTCTCCAACGGACAAAGTGTAAAAGTTCGCATCAATGACCGTGGTCCATTTGTAAAAGGAAGAATTATCGACCTCAGTGAAAAAGCAGCAAAGAAAATTGACATGCGCACAAAAGGTGTGGCGGAGGTGAAGCTGCGTTATAAGAAGAAGTAAGTTCCGATGTATGATCTTTGAATTTTTGATCTGTGAATTCTTGATTTGATTTATTGCATAAAAATCAAAAAATCACAGATCAAAAAATCAAACTTATTCCCCTGTAACCCGAATAATTCTACCCGGTCCTTCTACCGATACATAAATATTTCCATCGGGTCCTTGTTTTACATTGCGGACACGACCGATGCCTTCTAAGATCTTTTCATCTTTGGTGATCTTGTTGCCTTCTAACACAGCCCTGCTAACATAATTGAATTTGAGAGAGCCCGTCAATAGATTGCCTTTCCAGGATTTGAATTGATCACTCGTGATCACCGCCATACCACTGGGTGCGATCGATGGAACCCAATATTTCAATGGCTCAGTAATTCCGCTGGCAGAAGGATTGGATGATACTGCAACACCATCATAGTTTTTTCCATAACTCACGAGTGGCCATCCATAGTTTTTCCCTTTTTCTACGAGGTTGATCTCATCACCGCCCATCGGACCATGTTCATTTTCCCAGATGCGGTTATTGATCGCATCATAGGTCATGCCTTGTGGATTGCGATGTCCATAAGAGTAAACGGTAGTGGCTGTTGTATTACCCGGAAGAATGGGATTATCTGAAGGTACTTTTCCATCATCTGTCATGCGATGTACTTTCCCCCAATCGCTTTTGGTATCCTGCGCATTCATGTTTCCGCTGCCTACGCCTCCATAACTGGTAGAGCCGCCCTCTCCTATGCTCAAGTACAAAAAGCCGGCTTTGTCAAATACGATACGACTTCCATAATGGCCATACCAGGTATTGACAGTTTTGGTTTGAAAGATGGTCTCGGCATTGATGATCTGATTACCATTGAGTTTAAAACGTGTGAGTTTTAAGAGTGCGCCATTCAGACCATTCTCGCTGGCTGCATAAGAAATATAGATCCATCCGTTATTGGCATAGTTGGGATGTACTTTGATATCTAATAAACCGCCTTGTCCATTGGTGAATATGCCGGCAGGCACACCGCTGATCTCCTGGATATTTCCATTGGAAGTATACCGAGCGATGGTGCCTTTCTTCTCGGTGAAAAGCAGGTCACCATTGGGTAAGAAATCCATTCCCCAAATGATCTCTCTGTTATTGACAATGACCGTTGTTTTCAATGTGGGATCACCGGTAAGTGGCAATTCAGGATTTTTATTGGATGAACCTTGGCAGGAACCAAGAAAGAGCGTTAGTCCCAATAAAGATGTAATGATTGCTGATTTCATATGCATGCGTTTGAAAAGTCTACTAAATGTAATTGTTCTGGTGCCAAATAAAAAGCCCTGTTAAGGCTTTAACAGGGCTTTTCAAAATTTGTTGGTGGAACTATGTGTTAGAATTTGTTATGCAATGCATCAAACTCTTTGTATTTCGCTTCAAAAGCATCGAATGCAGCATTGTCTTTACCTCTGGCTTTATCACGCTTGTAAGCATACAAGTTAGCTAACCAGTCAACAGAACGGTTGATCACACTTTTTTCGCTATTGGTTCTGGTGCTCTTATCTTTTAAAATGGTATATGCTTTTTGTAACCACTCGATCGCCTGGTCTACTTGTTTCGCGATCGATGGTTCTAATGCAGCATTGGCTTTCAGGAAAGGTTCAGCTTCAGCTTTGGCTTTTGCTTCTACAGCCGCTTTTTTCTTAGGATCTTTTTCAACAGGCTTCTCCGCATTGATTCTTTGAACCGAGCGAATGTTTTCACGTATTACATCATCAAGCGTAGCAAATGTATTGTAGCTCACTACACCTACGTTAAACGCAGCGATGGCATTGTTGCTGTTTTTAGCAAATGCTTTTTTGAAGGCTTCGATCGATTTGTCGGTGTATTTAGCGGCAGTAGCACTATCTAAATCGTCTTTGTTTTTAGCGTTTGCGAAAGACTCTCCGAATAGCAAGTATTTGTTTTCAGACAAAGTTCCAGCAGCATCTTCTTTGTCATACATTTCAGTCTTTGCTTTCAGATCATAAGTGTCGATAAAATCCATTTCATAGCTCTCCCACTCTTTGCTTAATGAAGGGTGAACTTCATTAGCCAGTGCAAGGTTCTTTTTGAACTGAGTTTCGTCTTTTTTTCCATTGGTATAATAATCCAATAAGAAGCGATACACATCTGTGAAGGTTGAGTCATTCACTTTGTTATCTGCAAGGCGCTGATAAAATTCAGCAGCAGTAGCTGTTTTCTTTGCGTTCTGGAAAGCATAAGCGGCGTAGAGGATAGAAGTGGTATCCATCTTCAGGTTATTGCTGATCCATTTGTTTTCGATGATCTGATCGATGTATCGAATAGCGGTAGCAAAGTTTTCACCGGCATTGGTCCAGTCTTTGGCGTTAAAGCTTCCGGTTCCTTTGTTGATGAATGCTGAATACATATCAAAATAAGCACCGATACCATCTTTTTCTTTTGCGATGGCATAAGTAGGATCCATTTCCTGGTATTTTTTCAAAGCAGCTTCTGCTTCAGTTCCGGCATTGGCATACTTAGCGCTCAGTTCAGGGCTTTTAAAGATCGCAGCATAGATCTTTCCTTTGTACATGTATGTCTCTGCTTTAGCTTGTGCTTTTGGATCAGCAGCTAATTTATCGATCTCTGTTTTTGCATCTTCCACCCTGCCTAATATTAATGCATTTTGTACCTTTTTATAATCCTGTGCGGTAACAAACTGCAAGGTTGCAGCGAACATGGAAAGCATGAATAGCTTCTTCATAACGGGAGGTTTTTAATCTTGGTTTTCGTTAGTGGTTGAATCGTTATTTTCTGTTGCAGGGTTTTCGTCTGTTGAATCGGTTGCTGTTGGCTCTGTAGACGCTGTGTTAGCCTCGTCTTCATCATCTTCTTCGATCTGTGAAATAGCAGCGATCTCATCTCCTTCATCGATCCTGATCAGTTTTACACCCTGTGTCGCTCTTCCGGCTTCACGGATCTCACTGATGCTGGTACGAATCGTAATACCTGATCTACAAGTAATGATAAGATCTTCTTTTTCAGTTACATAGAGGATGCCAACTAAACTTCCTGTTTTGTCTGTGACATTGATCGTTTTCACCCCTTTTCCGCCTCTGTTGGTGATACGATATTCATCGATCGGTGTTCTTTTTCCAAATCCTTTTTCACTCACCACCAGGATGGTTCGGGTTGTATCTTCCTTATTTACACAGATCATGCCAATCACTTCATCTTTTTCATCATCTACTTCAATTCCTGCCACACCGATCGCTCCTCTGCCTGTTGCCCTTACTTTTTCTTCCTCAAAGCGGATCGCTCTACCACTTTTAACCGCCAGCATGATCTCTGATTTGCCATCGGTCATTCTTGCTTCCAGTAGTTCATCTCCTTCTACAATGGTGATCGCATTCACACCATTGGCTCTTGGGCGACTGAAATCTTCCAATGAGGTCTTTTTGATGATCCCTTTCTTGGTACAAAGTACAATATAATGTTGCTGTACGAAATCTTTATCGGCGAGATTTTTTACATCAATGATGGCTTTTACTTTATCATCACCCGGTAATTGGATCAGGTTCTGAATGGCTCTTCCTTTGCTTTGTTTTTCTCCTTCCGGAATTTCATATACACGCATCCAGTAGCAACGTCCTTTTTCCGTGAAGAAAAGCATGGTATCATGTGTAGAAGCCACGAACAAGTGTTCTACATAATCTTCTTCTCTTGTCTTAGAACCCACGGCACCTCTTCCACCGCGTTTTTGCTGGCGGTATTCAGAAGCAGAGGTTCTTTTGATATAACCCAGGTGTGAGATGGTGATCACCACATCTTCTTCTTCAATAAGGTCTTCGATACGCATTTCATCAGCGAGATATTGGATCTCACTCTTACGTGCATCACCGAATTGTTCTTTGATCTCGATCAATTCTTTTTTGATCAGATCATAACGCAGTTCTTCACTGGCCAATAAAGCTTTCAGGTCTTTGATGGTATTGATCAAACCATTGAATTCTTCAATGATTTTTTCTCTTTCCATACCTGTCAAACGCTGTAAACGCAATTCCAGTATGGCTTTGGCCTGTGCTTCTGATAAGCCTTCTTCCTGCTTGTATAGTTCATTGGAAAGATCAGTGAAGAGTTCTTGTTTGAGTAGCCATTTGGCTTCTTTACTCTTACTGATCAGACTTTCTTTTGCTTCATCCGGTGTTCTGCTGGCACGGATCAAACTGATCACTTCATCCAAATGATCCAGTGCTTTGAGGTATCCTTCTAAGATATGCGCACGTTCTTCTGCTTTACGCAGATCGAACTTTGCTCTTCTGATCACGACATCCATCCTGAAGTCAATGAATTCAGCGATCAGGTCGCGCAAATTCATGATCTTAGGTTTGCCTTTCGATAAGGCTACATTATTGATACCGTAGCTGGTTTGTAATTCTGTGTATTTGTACAGTTGATTGATCACGACCTGTGCTACTGCATCACGTTTCAGATCCAGTACAATACGTGTTCCTTCACGTTTGTTACTTTCATTGTTTACGTGTGCAATTCCTTCAACGGTCTTGTCATTCACCAATTGTCCGATACGATCGGTCAGTTGATCTCTATTTACCTGATACGGCACTTCAGTGATCACGATCTGTTCGCGGCCACTTTGTTTGGTATCTACATGACATTTACCACGCACAACTACCCTTCCTCTACCGGTCAGCATCGCCTGTTTCACACCTTCCATGCCATAGATCACACCTCCGGTTGGAAAATCAGGGGCTTTCACATGCAGCATCAACTCTTCACCGGTAATGTCTTTGTTCTCGATATAGGCCACACAACCATCTACCACTTCGCTCAGGTTATGGGGCATCATGTTGGTAGCCATACCTACGGCAATACCTGATGAACCATTTACCAATAACTGAGGAATACGTGAGGGCAGTACAGTAGGCTCCTGTAAAGAGTCATCAAAGTTCAATTGAAAATCTACCGTCTCTTTTTCAATATCATCCAGCATGGCTTCCGCCACTTTCTGTAATCGGGCTTCGGTATAACGCATGGCTGCAGGTGGATCACCATCCTGATTACCAAAGTTACCCTGACCGTCTACCAGCGTATAACGCATCGTCCAGTCCTGGGCCATACGCACCAATGTATCATAGATGGATGAGTCACCATGCGGGTGATATTTACCCATGACCTCACCCACGATACGGGCAGATTTTTTATAAGGCTTATTGCTGTTATTGCCCAATTCATTCATCGCATAAAGCACCCTGCGATGCACCGGTTTGAAACCATCTCTGGCATCCGGTAAGGCACGGCCAACGATCACCGACATCGAATAATCGATGTAGGCGGTTTTCATTTGTTCTTCAATATTGACCTGTATAATGCGGTCGTTATCGCTCGTCTGTTCGGGTAGCAGATTTTCTTCCATGTTCGCGTTTCTCGTACGTGTTTTTGAGTTCTTACCGGTAGATTTTTAGACCTATAAATCCGGGATGGCGAAGATAGTTTTTTTAGGTGGGAAAAAGGGGCTGAAATAGCTGTTTTTTAAGCTGTTTTATCCACAAAACTGCATAAAAAAACACCCTTCTTTTCCATCACTCACAGCGATGGGAAAAGAAGGGTGTTTTCTGCTCTATAACCTTTGTTCCGGGCTGGCCTAATTGGTCACTTTACGGATATCTGAACTACCACTTTTAGAGGTTCTGGCTGTTGCATTTCCTTTATAATGAATATCACTTCCTCCGGAAGCATTGGCATCCATTTCCTTATTCACGGTAATATTCACATCACTACCTCCGCTGGAAATCACATTACATACATCGGTGATCAAACCAAATCCATCCACATCACTTCCTCCTGAAGCACTGATCCTGGCTTTAGATGCCTTACCGCTTAGGTCGGCATCACTACCACCACTAGCAGTAAAACTCAGATCATCACAGGCTATTTCTCCTTTGAGATCTGAACCTCCTGAAATGGAGATACTCAATTTATTGCTTCTGATGACCGTTTCGAAAGATACATCTGAGCCTCCGGATGCGCTTAGTTTATCAAGCTGCTTTACAGAAACATAGGCTTTCAGTTTCTTATTGCCACTATTGCCTCCCCAACTCCAGTTATTACTTTTTTCATAGTATATCTTCAATACCCCATCTACTACTTCCGTAATGATCTTATCACGGTATTCTTCAGCAGAAGCACTCACCGCTACCGCTTCTTCAGCAGATTGTGTGAGATACAGATCAATACCACTGGATACCTGCACCGCATGGAAATTCTTGAGTCCATTACGCGATTGTGCATTGGCATCACGAATGGTCTTTTGCGCAAGGATCGTTCCCGTTAACATCAGTAAGGAAACGAATAAGGTAATAACATGTTTCATGTAGCGTTTTTTGAGTTGAACGAACGAGCTTTTCTTTAGTTACAGGTGGATATTGAATTTTCTGAGGATTTTAACCAAATGATCAATTCCTCTTTTCTCCTTAGCTTGCGGCATGTTATTTCCACCCACCCATATCCTCGTTTTTGGCGCCGGTAAATCAGCTACTGTTTTGATCGATTATCTCAAACGTGAGACCAGACGCAGGCTATGGGAATTAACGGTGGCAGATGCTGATCTCGAAACGGTTATTCAAAAACTGGGTACTGAAATTCATACCCATGCCATTCAACTGGATATCACGGATAGTGAAAAGAGAAGAAAACTGATCGCCGCTGCTGATGTAGTGATCTCCTTGATGCCTCCTGCTCTTCATTATCACGTAGCATTGGATTGTTTGAGCCTGGGAAAACACTTGCTCACCGCTTCTTATGTAGACGATAAGATCAAAGCATTACAACAAGAAATAGCAGAAAAGGGATTGTTGTTTTTATGTGAAATGGGATTGGATCCCGGCATCGATCACATGAGTGCGATGCAACTCATTCATTCCATCAAAGCCAAAGGCGGAAAGATCCGTTCTTTCTTATCACATTGTGGTGGATTGGTGGCTCCTGAAAGCGATACCAATCCATGGCATTATAAAATCAGTTGGAATCCCCGCAATGTTGTACTCGCCGGTAAAGCCGGGGCGATATTTCTAAAGAATGGGGAAGAAAAATCATTGTCTTATGAACACTTATTCCGCGAATCCGGCAAAGTATCCATCCCCGATCTGGGAACATTAGCATACTATGCCAACAGAGACTCGCTCAGTTATATTCCGAAATACGATTTACAAGATTGTTCAACTTTTATCAGAACCACACTTCGCTATCCGGATTTCTGCAAAGGTTGGGCTGCTATCGTTGACCTGAAACTTACTGATGAAATCGAGACCTATGATACGGATAATATGCGCATGTGTGATTTTATCCAATTGCATATTCAACGTCATCAATTGCCCGTAACAGCTGATCGTTTATCATCCGATTCACAGATCCATCAAATGTTAGTGAGTCTGGGTTTGAATGCGGAACTACCGATCAAAAAAGGGATATGTACAGCTGCCGATATTCTTCAATGGAGAATGGAATCATCCTGGATATTAGAGCCGCATGATAAAGACATGATCGTAATGCTACATGAAATCGAATATGAGTTGAATGGCAAACACAAATCTGTGAAAAGCAGTTTGGTAGTAAAAGGGGAAGATCATCTGCGTACTGCCATGGCCAAAACAGTTGGATTGCCTTTGGGAATTGCAGCTGTTTTACTTGCAGAAAAATCTTTGCATGAAAGGGGTTTACATATTCCAATCATTTCATCGATCTATACACCGGTATTGTCTTTATTGGAAAAAGAAGGGATCGTCTTTCATGAAGTGGAAGACTGATTTACCTATTTCCCTTTTGTTTTTTGACTTTTTCCTTTTGACTTTTCATTTTTTCCCTCGATCACCCATTCATAGTCCAATTGTCTTTTTTCAAGATTCGCTGCCACTACCCTGATGGTCACTTTATCACCCATGCGAAATGTCCTGCCACTTCTTCTGCCTACCAGGCTATAATCACTTTCAACCAATCTAAAATCGTCATAATCACTCAATCCGATCAAGCTCACCAGTCCTTCACATTTGTGTTCGACCGTTTCAACCCAAAAACCAAAACTGGCAACACCGCTGACCACACCTTCAAAAGTTTCACCCAGGTAGTCACGCATGTACTCCACTTGTTTGTATTTATTACCTGCCCGCTCACATTCCATCGCGGCGCGTTCTCTGTCGCTGCTGTGTTTGCACTTTTCTTCCATCTTTTTATCGATCATCGGTTTACCCTGTAACACAGTTTCGAGTACACGGTGTACCAATACGTCGGGGTATCTTCTGATGGGAGACGTGAAGTGACAATAAAATTCAAATGCCAGTCCATAGTGACCAATATTCTCCGTGGTATACACTGCTTTGGCCATAGTTCTGATACCTAATTGTTCCAGTACATGTTGTTCAGGCTTTCCTTTTGCATCTGCAAGCATCTGGTTAAAACTTGCTGCAATGGATTCAGGCGTACTGAGATCAAATTTATGTCCGTACTTTTTCGCGAATTCCATAAAGGGAGCCAGTCTTTCGGCATCAGGCTGGTCATGTACACGATATGGGAATGGGATAGCTTTTTTATTGATCTGAATTTTTGAAACATTCTCTGCAACTGTACGATTCGCCAATAACATGAACTCTTCGATCAGTTGGTGAGCTTCCTTGCTTTCTTTTACTACAATACCTACCGGCTTTCCCTTTTCATCCAACTTAAAACGAACTTCTTGCGAAGAGAAGTTGATGGCACCCTTACTGAATCTTTTCTTTCGCATTTTTTGTGCGAAGTCATTCAAGAGTAGGATGTCTTCAACAAATTTTCCTTCTTTGGTCTCTATGATCTGCTGAACATCTTCATAAGTAAAACGATGATCCGAATGAATCACAGTTCTTCCTAACCAGTATTGTTTGATCTCACCTTTTGCACTCATCTGAAAAATAGCTGAGAAAGTGAACTTGTCTTCATGTGGTCTGAGTGAACACAATTCATTTGAAATCCGTTCGGGTAACATCGGATTCACCCTGTCTGGCAGATATACGGAAGTAGCTCTTTTATACGCTTCTGCATCCAATTCTGTCTCCGGATGAACATAGTAACTCACATCAGCGATATGTACGCCGATCTCATAAATACCATTGGATAATTTTCTGATTGAAATGGCATCATCAAAATCCTTGGCATCCACCGGATCAATGGTAAATGTGCGGATATCTCTGCAGTCCTTTCTTTTTTTGATCTCTTCTGAATCCAATATTTCCGGCAATCGTTCTGCTTCTTCCAATACATCTTCCGGAAAGAAAAGCGGGAACCCGGCCTGTGCCAGTAATTCCTTCATGGCCGCATCATTCTCATCTTCCGGTTGCATAACGCTCACTACTTCACCTACCGGTTTTTTGTCTTCTTTATCCCATTTGACCAATCGGGCCACTACCCTGTCTTTATTTTTTGCCCCATTCAATGAGGTAAGCGGAATAAAAAGATCCGGCATGGGTTTATCCGTATCCGGAACGAAAAAAGCAAAATTGGTAGAGAGCTGTATATAGCCAATGAATTCTGTTTGTCTTCTGCTGATCACTTCAGTGATCTTACCTTCTTTCTTTCCTGTTCTTCCGTTTTCACGCACTACTTTCACACGAACGATATCTCCATTCAGTGCATTCATGAAATCACCCGGACGAACCAGTACGTCGCCACTGCCATTATCGATCACTACATATCCCATGCCTGAACGGGTTACTTCCAGCTTACCTTTAAGTAGTTGCGCCGTTACAGATTTTTGCTTTTGCTTTTGTTTCTTTTGCTTGGATGTTTTCTTACTCATGATATAGGCTTGTACCTAAAGTTCCTGATAAAATCAGTAACCATACGATTAAATTGTTCACCTTCTCCAAACAAAAAGTCGTGTCGTATGGGGAGTACATACATCGGTAATGACTTTAATTCATTACTGAATTTTATTAGTCTTACCGCATCTTTTTCTGTGGTTAGAATGATCTTGTCTTTGGCATGAATACCATCGAATTTTTCCTTTATTTCATTCAGGTCATCGATCGTAAAAATATGGTGGTCTGAATAGTCTTGCTGATAATAAGTGTGCGTGCATTCATGCAGGTATTCTTTCAATGGTTTGGGGTTTGCAATACCACATACCAGCAATACTTCCACTCTGGGTGTTAACAGCCATTCATCTTCATAATTGAAAATATGATAAGGCACACCATAAGCGATCCTAGTAAAGAATACTTTTTGATCTGCACGTGGTTTGAGGTTGCGAATGATCTGTTGTTTTCTTTCAAAAGAAAGATCAGCAGGGCATTTGGTGACCACAATGATATTGGCTCTTTTAGCTGATCTTCTTTCATCCCGCAGGTCTCCGGTTGGTAAAAAGAAATCGTTGACGTAAATATTGCTGTATTCAGTCAATAAAATATTAAAACCCGCATTGACAGAGCGATGTTGAAAAGCATCATCCAAAATGATCGCTTGCAGATCCGGTACATCCTGTAATAATTGTGGGATGGCAACCAGTCTTTCTTCGCCCACTGCAACGGGTATTTGCGGAAACTTCATGTGAAACAACATCGGCTCATCTCCTATTTCCAGAGCGGTTGTATTCGGATTGGCCAATGCATATCCCTTTGTTTTTCTTTTATATCCTCTGCTTAAAGTACCCACTTTGAACTGCGGTGATAGTAGATACAGTAAATATTCTACCATCGGTGATTTTCCTGTTCCGCCTACTGCTAAGTTGCCTACACAGATCAATGGGAAATTGAAAGATGCAGACTTGAGGTATTGCTTATCGAACATCCAGTTGCGGATCCGAATAACGAGTCCATATAATAGTGCAACCGGCAACAACAGTACCCTAAAAGAAGTAAGAAATATTGTATTAAAATTCATAGACCTCGTTCGGCGTGATACAGTAGTTCAAAGGTACATCAAATTCGTGGGTGTCTGAGATCAATGGGATCGGGTCAAAATAACTGAATCCTATTGCAACTACATCAGTACGGCATTGTTGCAGGTATCGGTCATAAAATCCTTTCCCATAACCTACCCGATATCCATTTACATCACAGACCAGCATGGGTACAAAAATCAGATCGATATCACTAGGCGGAAGTGGTGATGTATCCGACGGTTCTGTAATACCCCATTGATTGACCTTATAAACCGTTTCTTCATGGATCAAATGAGCGGTCATAGTGCATGCTTCTTGATCTGCTACAGGATATGCGATCCTGAGACCGGGTACCATATGTCTTAAATAGCCGGAAAATAAGTGTGTATTCGGCTCGGCTTGCGCATGCATCGGCCAGTACGTTAGTAATGTATGAATACTGCTAAAATCAAATTGCTGAAATTGTATCAACATCAGATCATCCATTCGCAAACGATCATGTCCATCCAATTCTTTTCGTTTGGCTTTATAGATCTTTCTGAGTGCTTCTTTGGTCATGTTGATCTCTTATAGATAACGATACAATGTACTACGGATATTCTCTGCCTGCTGATGAATAAAGGTAGGATTGATCTCAGAAAGATAAGGGATCGATCCCAAAGAAGGATAACCACTCCATGTAACAATTTCATCTTCATAGTTCAGGTATTGATCATTGAAGATCCACCCCATCACATCAATACCCATCTGTTTGCAGTATGCTGCTGTTAAACGCGAATGGTTAATGCTTCCCAAATAATTCCGGCTGACAAGGATCACCCTGGCCTTCAATGAAAGAATCAGGTCTGCAATTGATTGCTGATCATTCAAAGGAACCAATAAGCCTCCAGCCCCTTCGATGATCAGTGGACGATCAGCTGTTTTATGTTCCAGTTCGACTGCTTTTTTGGTGATGACATCGATGTCAATCGTTTTCTGCTCTGCTTGTGCAGCAATATGCGGTGATGCAGGCATCTGTAAACAATAGATCTCCGGATGAATGATGGTCTTTGTATTCGTTACCAATTGTTGCACCCTTTGCGAATCTGTACCGGTTTCAAAACCTGCTTGTACCGGTTTCCAATAATCAGCTTCCAGCGCTTCAGTTACAATCGCAGATACTACGGTCTTACCGATCTCAGTTCCAATACCTGTTATAAATATGGGGCGGTTCATTTAGTTGATAGCTTATCGTTCATGGCAAATAGTAAATAGACCATGATGTTTTATTTTATGATATTTTGCAAAAGAAATTTATCAGAACATTTTCTTACAGTACAATGATTCGTTCATATATAATGGACAATCCGCAATGAACAATAAGCTATAAGCTATTGTCCACAAAAAACGAAAACAAAGTTGTTCCGTAATTTCTTTGAAAGCTAAAGCCTTCAAATTTTTCATAATTATTTCTGGGTGTATGTTCAAGTACAAAAAAACCTCCCTTACGGATCATTTTTTTTGCAACGATGATCTTGGGTAGTTCATCAATGGTGCCTAATGCATAGGGCGGACCTGCAAAAATAAAATCGAAATCTTCTTCGCAGGATTGCAGATAAGCAAATACATCCATCTTCAAGACCTTAAAATTTTCCATACCCAACATGTCTGCATTCTTTTTAATAAAAGCATGCATGATGGGGTCTTTTTCAATAATGGTCAATTGTGCAGCGCCACGTGAAGCCAACTCATAACTGATGCACCCGGTACCACCAAAAAGATCCAATGATTCAATGCCTTCAAAATCCATTCTGTTCTGAAGGATATTGAACAAGCCTTCTTTCGCAATATCAGTAGTGGGTCTGGTATGTGGCATCTGGGCGGGTGGACTGATCCTCCTGCCTCCCCATTTTCCGGAAATGATTCTCATAGTGACGGATTAAAGAACGGGGTAAAATAATGTGAATGATAAGATTCAAGCATCTCAGGGATCAACGCTGATTCCGCAAGCGTACTAAAAGATCGTTTGGGGAATAATTGTTGCAACTGCTGATGTAATTCACCATGCGGTTCGATAAAGCCACTCATCTCAATATGGGTATCTTCAGGTCTTAGCGTATGCTCCTTGAGTATTGATAGCAGATAAAAGCAAAGATCTGCAGCTGTTTCAAATGTATATGATTGAATCAACTGAAGTTGTCCTTTTATCATCAATACCACAATGAAACATTGTGGGTACACGCGTAGCTGCAATAATTGATCCGGAAGATCCTGTCTGGCAAAAAGCTGATCAAGCATTCCTGTGTATACATGATGCCCCTGGAACAGGTGGAAATGTCTAACGGCCTGGTCTAATATGGTTTTTCTGATGCGATAACAGTTCACCATATTTTTTGGGTCTGCTAACTTATCATGTTTCTGTTCATGTCTGTTAGACTCCCCGTATATCAGGGATAAAAAGTCTGCGGAGGCTGCACTATTCATTTTCTCACCCGGAATGATCAATGCTTCACGAAAATTGTAACAGAGATCTATATTGCCGGAATATTTATCAAGTAAAACGGAATTGTTTTTGATTTCGAAGAATACATCACTCCATTCATTGATATCATTATCCAGCTCAAAGAATTCAAAAGCATAGATCGATGCCTGATCGGCGATAGAGCAAGCAACATACAAAGGACCTATTTCCACCCGAAGTTGATGTTCAGGAGCGATGACCACCGGTGTGGGTGGATAGAATGCCATTGTTTTTCTTGCCATACAATCGATATTGATTGCAATGATATAAAAAAAGCCACTGATTTGTGCACAGGTTAATATTGTAGCTTTGCCCGCGTTTATGGAAATCGGAAAAGGCAATATGAATTTACAGGTGTCGATCAGTCATCGGCAGATATTAAGCATTGCGCTACCCATCACCGCTTCCATTATTGTTCCTCAGATCAATTTCATCACCAATAATATTTTCCTGAGTGGCTTGGGACAGCAGGAATTAGGTGTCGCCGGAATTACCGGTGTATACTATTTGATCTTTGCGGTCATCGGACAAGGGCTTAACAATGGTTTACAAGCTCTGATCTCTCGCAGAGCCGGTGAAAACAGGGTCGATCAAATCGGTAGTTTATTTTTTCAGGGGATACGCATTTCATTGGTATTGGCTTTGATGGGAATATTGATCACCTGGTTTTTCGCTCCAATATTATTCAAATATGCACTTCAGGATCCGGAACGTGTAGACATGGCCGTATCTTTTTTGAATATCCGGATTTTAGGTCTTCCCTTTTTGTACGTGTATCAAATGCGAAATGCATTGTTGGTAGGTACCAATCAAAGTAGATATCTGATCATTGGCACCGCAACAGAAGCTGTCACCAATGTTTATTTTGATTACGGATTTATTTATGGCAAATTGGGATTACCTGAACTTGGGTTCAATGGAGCTGCTTATGCCTCTATTATCTCAGAAGTCGCCGGTTTATTTGTAATATTTTTTGTGATTCAAGCCAAAGGCATCAGTAAGAACCTGAATTTGTTTCAAAACACGAAATATGATTGGAACAATATCAAATTGATCTTGCGTATTTCTTTTCCGGTGATCCTGCAGTTTGCTATTAGTATCATAAGCTGGGAGTTCTTTTACATTCTGATCGAACATCATGGTGCGAGAGATCTGGCCATCTCGAATACAATGCGCAATATTTTTGGATTCTTTGGCTGTTTTACCTGGGCCTTTGGTGCTACAGCCAATAGTATGGTAAGCAATGTTATCGGGCAAGGGAAACAGGAACGCGTGACCGAACTGGTGAAAAAGATCATGTTGTGGAGTGTGGGTTTTGCTGTTTTTGTCTGCACCGTTTTGAATCTGTTTCCACATAGTTTCTTGTCTGTTTATGGACAGGGAGAAGATTTTATAACAGCCGCTATCCCTGTGATGCGCATAGTATCTGTAGCGCTTGTATTCATGTCGGTATCAGTGATTTGGCTGAATGCTGTAACGGGTACCGGTAATACCAAAGTGAACCTGTATAGTGAGATCGCTGCGATCATTTTATATTGTTTATACGTTTATACCGTACTAGAGAAACTTCACTTATCAATTGAATGGGGATGGGCAAGTGAAATGCTTTATTGGACCACCCTATTCATCCCGTCTTTCTGGTATATGACCAGTGGAAGATGGAAGAAGCAAAAATTATAATCCCTACATAATCTCTTGTTAAAGTGATCGATTCATGCAGCATTGGAGATTATTTTCTTTTCTTTGAAAAAAAGAAAAATGAGAAAATTAATCATCTTCCCGTTGTTGTTGATTTCTTTTATCGGATATGCACAATTCCAGCGGAACAATGTTTTGTTGACAGGATTTGTGGATATGTCAACCAATAAAACGAATAACTTATCTCCCGCTTCCAGCAATTCTGCTTTTGGAACAGGGTTGAGTATATCAGCATCCAAATTTATATCTGACAGAAAGTTGAACAGTCTGACCTTGTCTTTTAATCACAATGTTTCCAAGCAAAATCCAACTAGTACTGTTGAAAATAAACAGATCAGAAATGGAATTGGTATTGCTTTCGGACATACCATTTTAACACCGCTGGCACAAAGGGTGTACCTCAGTTTCCCTTTTTCTTTTGGTACCAGTTTTTCTCGTTTTGAGTTGAAGAGTAACAATCAACTGGTGAATAAGGCCAATAATTTCACCGCAGGTGTTTCAGCAACGATCGGTATTGTTTATTTGACTAAAAAGAAGTGGGTCTTCTCTGCGAATATGGGGTCATTGGCAGGTATTCGTTTTGATCATGGTAAAACATATTCCGGCACGATCAATGAAACCAGATCAAACTCATTTAATATTTATGGGGGTGCACTTGGAACAGCCTTCAATAATATGAGTATCGGTATTGGATACCTGATTAAATAGCGAATAAGAAGTCGTGAATAAAAAAATAAGAGATGTATGGTTGGTACGTCTCTTATTTTATTTTTAGCCTTTCAGTTTTTCAACCAGGTCAGCATATTGCTCCATGGCTGTTTCTTTGGTCATTCCTTTTAATTTCTCCCAAGCCTCATGCTTGAATTTCGCAACAAAATCAAATGGATTCGAAGGACCGGCATCTGTATTATCTCCCTCTGTAGCTTGTTTGTATAAGGAGTACAGTTGTAATAAAGTTTCATTATCGGGTTTCTCAGACAATGTTTTGCTGTTTGCTACAGCAGCTGTAAAACGTTCTGTTAATGACATAGGTGTTGATTCAGTATTTTATTGAATAGCTTCTAACATTTTGGCTCCTTCTGCTTTGATAGCAGGATCATCACCGGTTCTGGTAGGTAATTTAACCAATTTATTGAGCACTTCGATCGCTTTGGCCGGTTGTCTTGCTTCTTTGTATGCTTTTGCCAGATCCAGATAATTCAAAGCGAAATAAGGCTCCAAAGTTTTACATTTCTCCATATAAGCGATCGCTTTATCCAGATCTCCAGACGGTAAGCCACCATAAAATAATTTCACCGCAGCTTTTTTCAATCCGGATAGTGTGACCATTTCATAATGCCATTTACCCAATGTATAATTGGCTTTAGCATGATCGGCATTTATGCTTAATGCTTTATCCGCATATTGTTTGATATCTTTCACATACGCTACGATCTGCTTATTCTCCGTTTCGATATCCGTCATTCTACCCGCGATCATGGCCATCGCATAAGCGGCATCTGCATGATTACTGTCTGACTGCCAAGCGCGTTTCGCATAGGACAATGCTGTTTCATAAAACAGACGCTTGTTGTTCTTATCTCCTTGCCTACCCCCGATAGCGGCACTCAGCTCAGTTGCTTTTACCAATGCTTTTACATTCGCAGGGTCTTGTGTGAGGATCAATTTATATTTCTCCAGGGCCTCATTCTCCTTTTGTACACGCTCAAAATTGGATGCCTCTTTGAATAAAACATTGATATCCTGTGACCATATCGATAAAGGCTGAAACATCAGTGAGCAACAAGTTGCCAATATTATATTAAGCACTTTTTTCATTGAATATCTTTTCTATGAATGATGAGAGATACACCCGTTGATCCTTGAAAAGCGGGGATCGGTGGATGTAGTTTTTTGATCGCAATGTTCACTGTTACTGACAGAGAAAATTGTGCCAAGATTTCCAATGCGATGTCAGATGCTACCGTTTCCAGTAAAGGAGTGGCGATCGACATTCTTTTTTTGACCAAATCATACAATGCCACATAGTCGATAGTATTCTCAATCGTTGTGACAGGATATTTTGAAGGATGATAGTTAACGGATACATCTACAAGAAAGTCATTTCCCAAAACCTTCTCTTCCGCATATACCCCATGGTATGCATGTATTATGACTTTATGAAGATGAATTGAAAGCATGAGAAAAATAGAAATAAGAAACAAAAAATAAGAAACAAGAATCAGGAAATAGGTGAATGGATTTTTAGTTCCTTATTTCCTATTTCCTGATTCGTATTTCTTTGTTTACTACTATGCCAGTCCTTTAGCAGTAAGGTATCTTTCAGCATCTAATGCCGCCATACAACCACTGCCGGCTGCGGTTACAGCCTGACGATAATTTTTATCTTGTACATCACCTGCCGCAAAAACACCTTCCAGATTCGTCTTGGTGGTACCAGGTATCGTTTTAATGTAACCTGTTTCATCCATATCGATCCATCCTTTGAAGATATCGCTATTGGGCTGATGACCGATTGCAACAAAGAAGCCGCTGATAGGTATTTCTTGGGTTTCTTGTGTTTGATTGTTTTTGATGCGTACACCTTCTACTTTTTTTTCGCCTAAGATCTCATCGGTATCAGTATTCCAATACACTTTGATATTAGGCGCATTCAATACGCGATCCTGCATCACTTTACTTGCACGCATTTGATCTCTTCGTACGAACATATGAACAGTAGTACACAGCTTCGATAAGTATAAAGCTTCTTCAGCAGCAGTATCTCCTGCGCCTACGATCGCTACATCCTTTCCTTTGAAGAAAAAGCCATCACAAACCGCACAGGCACTCACACCAAAACCATTGAGCCTTTGCTCACTCTCAAGTCCTAACCATTTGGCGGATGCTCCGGTGCTGATGATCACAGCATCTGCTTCGATCCATTTTTCTTCATCGATCTCTACCCGATAAGGTTGTTGACTAAAATCTACTTTAGTGGCCATGCCATATCGTATATCTGCACCCATTCTTGCTGCCTGCTTTTCAAAATGAACCATCATTTCCGGCCCCTGAATTCCTTCAGGATAACCCGGATAATTTTCTACTTCTGTTGTAATGGTCAATTGTCCACCGGGTTGTATGCCCTGGTATAAAACCGGTTTCATATTTGCACGGGCTGCATATATAGCTGCGGTATATCCTGCCGGACCAGAACCGATGATCAATACATGTACTCTTTCTGTTGCTTCACTTGCCATACTTGTTTTTTTATATTAGACGAACAAATTTATTGAACCCTTGCAGTTTCCGGTTTTCGTTTTTACACAATCCGTATTTATTTGGGGATAATCAGGCTCCGATATTGTGCGGCATAACCACAAAAAGCACCCAAGGCATTATTGCTGATATTGCCGATCACTTTTCCCGGCGATGAAAATGGATTACCTACGGATTGCAGGTTGAATTCCCAGGTTCTCCAAAAATCAAAGGTTGATTTATTGATATTGCACAGTTTTACCGATACCGTATCCCCTTTCTGGAAGAAACCATAAGTCTCAAAATCGATCTCTTCATTTCTATTGACGCCTCTGTCTACCTGAATTTCATAAGTCTTTCCATCAATAATATTATCATCGAAAACACTGTTGAGTCCGGGTAAGAATGGTTGTCTATTCTGACGGGTAAAATAACGGATATAATTACCCAATCCCGGTGGGTCCTGTACCCTAGCCATCAATACAACTTTCTTAGGATCATCATTATTGGGTGCCGGTTTCCACCAGATAGAGTCCATTGTTTTTGTCAACAAAGGAATGGAGGTTTCACTATTATAAGAATTTCCATCAACAGTGATGGACAGTTTATAAGTTTTACCGAATTGTCCGGTCAACGGAGAAGCACCTTGAGGGTCTGTGCTATAATAATAAAAGCGATTACCACTGGAATCTCGTAATTCAAATTCTTTGAGCGGATAAATGGTATTACCCTCTTGAATCGTTACACTGGCATTTCGAACATATGATGCGGCCAATTCTGCTGAATCAATTGTAGTAAAGAAATTCAGTGACCTGCTCAGCACAACGATCGGAGGTCGACCGTTCTCGATTTCAGCATCTACCACTAAACGACTGTCTCTAACGGTAGGTACAATATTGATTTCTCGTTCACAAGAGATCAGGGTGATGCTTAACAATAGAAAAATCAGTTTCCGAAACATGCTGCAAAGGTATTTCAGTTTATGTTAATACTATATAAAACAAAAAAGCCCTTTCCGGGTTGGAAAGGGCTGGTCATTTTCTTTTAAAACCTTATCCCAGATAAGCTTTCAACGCATTGCTATAACGCGCTTTCTGTAGACGTTTGATCGCTCTTTCTTTGATCTGACGGATACGCTCTTTGGTAAGGTCATATTTCATACCAATTTGTTCAATGGTAACACCATTTTCTCCATCCAGACCGAAATAAGCATTCACGATCTCAGCTTCTCTCGGACTCAGTGATTTCAATACTCGGCGAATTTCTTCGCGTAATGAGTCTTTCATCACATCATCATCAGTGTCATCGCTACCTTCCAATAGATCTCCCATGGCCACATCTTCAGCTTCGTGAACCGGAGCGTCGAGGGATGTGTGACGGGTGTTGCTTTGGAAGATGTTGTTGATCTCCGTTTCGCTCATTTCCAGGATCTCAGCTAGTTCTTCTGTTGAAGGTTCACGCTCATGTTCCTGTTCAAAAGCCATATAGGCTTTGTTAGCTTTGTTGTAAGTGCCAATTTTGTTTTGAGGCAGGCGGACTAATCTACCCTGCTCTGCCAACGCTTGTAAAATGGACTGGCGAATCCACCATACGGCGTATGAGATGAATTTAAAACCCTTGGTTTCATCGAAACGCTGGGCTGCTTTTATCAAACCGAGGTTACCCTCGTTGATCAGATCGCTAAGAGAAAGACCTTGGTGCTGGTACTGCTTAGCAACAGATACCACGAAACGTAAGTTGGCCTGCACCAGTTTGTCGAGTGCTCGCTGATCACCCATTTTGATACGCTGAGCCAGTGTGGTTTCCTCTTCAGGTGTGATCATCGGAATTTTCGAGATCTCCTGTAAGTACTTTTCAACCGCCTGCGAATCTCTGTTGGTAATCTGTGTTGCAATTTTGAGCTGCCTCATGATGTGCTATTAACTGTATTATTATAAACGACTATTAGACCCTGAATGTTGTATAAAAGCTGTTGCTGGATTCGTTAAAATTGGCAGCAATGGCTCTTTCAGAAGCGTGCAAAAGTACGAAACAGCCTTCGAATATGCCAGCTTTTGTGGAAAAACTTGCATAAATGGGCAAAATTTGCGCACTTTCAAAGCAAAATAAATATTTTAAAATACTGATTAACAAATACTTGTAAATATTTATTCACATTACCGCTGGCACTTTTGCGCAGGTATCCATCCCTCCTCCTATTTCAATCACTCTTCTCAATAATCCCGGAGGATATGTTTGCCATCACACATTATCTTTGGCACATGATCGATTTTAGGAGCGACACCGTCACCAGACCTACCCCTGGTATGCTCAAAGCTATGCACGAAGCCCCTCTTGGGGATGATGTTTTCGGAGAAGACCCCACCATTAACCATTTGGAACAATTCGCTGCCGGTCTTTTTGGTATGGAAGCCGGAATATTTTGTCCCAGCGGCACCATGACCAACCAAATTGCCATTAAATGTCATACCCAGCCCGGTGATGAAGTGATCTGTGATCATTTATCACATATTTACCAATATGAAGGAGGTGGTATCGCTTTCAATTCAGGTGCTTCCGTACGTTTATTGCAAGGTGATCGTGGACGCATCACAGCAACGCAGGTGTTGGGAGCGATCAATCCGGATGATATTCATAAGCCGGTGACCACATTGGTATCCTTAGAAAATACCGCCAACAGAGCCGGTGGAAGTTGTTATGATTTTGATGAGATAAGATCTATCCGTAAGGTCTGCGATCAGCATCAATTGAAACTGCATCTGGATGGTGCCAGACTTTTTAATGCGCTTGTCGCCAAGAATGAAACTTGTAAACAATACGGTGAGGTCTTTGATACCATTTCTATTTGTTTGAGCAAAGGATTGGGTGCACCGGTAGGAAGTTTGTTACTTGGGCCCGCATCATTCATCAAAAAAGCGCGTCGTTTTAGAAAAGTATTTGGTGGAGGAATGCGACAAGCAGGTATGTTAGCTGCTGCTGGTTTGTATGCACTGGAGCATCATGTACAACGTTTACAGGAAGATCATCATCATACGCAATTACTGGCAGATACTTTGCGACAAAAAGATTTCGTTGGAGAAATTCTGCCTGTTGAAACCAATATCGTTATTTTTGAGGTGAAAGGTAGATTCACTGCACCAGATCTGGTGACGATACTCAAACGATCCAATATTCTAGCCTTAGCCATATCACCAACACAAATACGATTGGTGGTGCATTTGGATATTACCCCTGCGATGATCGAAACAACTATTCAGACGATCAAAGCGTTATAGACGATTATTATTGCTAGCCAGAAGAATTAAAGACAAAAAAAGAGATGTTACCTAAAATCAATCCGACCAATACACAAGCATGGTTTTTATTGCAGAAGCACTATGAGGAAGAAATGAATCGCCGTCATATGCGCGATCTCTTTGCTGCTGATGCAGAAAGGTTTAATAAATTTTCTATCAGA
This sequence comes from Sediminibacterium sp. KACHI17, assembly GCF_040362915.1. NCBI lineage: Bacteria > Pseudomonadati > Bacteroidota > Chitinophagia > Chitinophagales > Chitinophagaceae > Sediminibacterium > Sediminibacterium longum. The sequence goes on from NZ_AP029612.1 coordinate 633,126, forward strand.
TTGAATGATCTTCTTTTTGATTATTCTAAAAATATCATCAATCAGAAGACATTACAATTACTCCTGCAACTGGCTGAAGACTGCAAACTAAAAGATGCAATACATGAGATGTTTGCAGGCATCAAGATCAATGAAACGGAACAACGTTCTGTGCTTCATACAGCCCTGCGTAATTTTTCTGACACCCCTATCCTAGTAGATGGAAAAGATATCATGCCTCATGTACAAAGAGTACAGGCGCATATGAAATCGTTTACCGAAGAGGTGCATAGCGGAAAACATAAAGGGTACACAGGAAAAAAAATCCGATTCATAGTAAACATCGGTATCGGAGGAAGTGATCTCGGACCGGTAATGGTTACTGAGGCCCTCAAGCCATTTTGGAAAAAAGGGATCGAAACTTTTTTTGTAAGCAATATTGATGGCACACATATCAGTGAAGTATTAAAAAAAGTAAGACCGGAAGAAACCTTATTTCTGATCGCATCCAAAACATTTACTACGCAAGAAACCATGACCAATGCGCATACTGCTAGGCAATGGTTTTTGGAAACTGCCGAAGACGAAAAACACATCGCCAAACATTTCGTAGCGCTCAGTACCAATGAAAAAGAAGTGACCGCTTTTGGTATTGATAAGAACAATATGTTCGAATTCTGGGATTGGGTTGGTGGGAGATATTCTTTGTGGAGTGCTATCGGATTATCGATCGCATTGACCATCGGTTATGATCATTTTGAAGAATTGCTCAAAGGAGCTGCAGCTGCAGATGAACATTTCAGAAAAGAAAAATTTGAGAAAAATATTCCTGTACTGATGGCTCTATTGGGTATTTGGTATACCAATTTCTTTGGTGCACAAAGCGAAGCGATATTACCATACGACCAATACCTGCACAGATTTGCCGCCTATTTCCAACAAGGGAATATGGAAAGTAACGGAAAGAGCATTGATAGAAGCGGCAACCCGGTTAACTATGCAACAGGCCCTGTTATCTGGGGTGAGCCGGGTACCAATGGACAACATGCTTTCTATCAGTTGTTACATCAGGGTACACCATTGGTGCCTTGCGATTTTATAGCACCTGCTATCAGCCATAATCCGGTTGGAGATCATCATCAAAAATTATTATCCAATTTCTTCGCGCAAACAGAAGCGTTGATGAATGGAAAATCAGAGAATGAAGTGAAAGTGGAATTGATGAAGGATCATAAATCACAGGAAGAGATCAAAAAGATCGCTCCATTCAAAATATTCGATGGTAATAAACCAACCAACTCTATTTTAATCAAAGAGATCAACCCCTTCAATTTGGGTCAGCTCATTGCATTGTATGAACACAAAATATTTGTACAAGGTGTGATCTGGAACATCTATAGCTTTGATCAGTGGGGTGTTGAATTGGGAAAACAGTTGGCCAATAAAGTATTACCTGAATTGGCAGATGACTCTGAAATACATTCTCATGATAGTTCAACCAATGGACTAATCAATGCGTATAAAGCGTTTAGAAAAGCATAGTCATGGAAGGAGTTACCATACGTCATATACATCCAGCCGATAATGCCGCCATGGCAAATGTGATCAGAAGATCATTGGAAGAGTTTGGTGCGAACAGACCAGGTACAGTTTATTTTGATGATAGCACTGATCATCTCTATGAATTGTTTCAATCTGAACCATTGAGTGAGTATTTCATTGCAGAAAAAGAGGGTGTTTTATTAGGTGGTGCCGGTATTTATCCCACCGATGCATTACCTGAAGGAACTTGTGAATTGGTAAAAATGTATCTCACTCCTTCCGCACGTGGACTGGGTTTAGGCAGAACAATGATCGCGAAGTGTTTAGAAGCAGCAAAAAATAAAGGGTTTACTTCTGTTTATCTTGAGACAATGCCCGAATTAAAGAAAGCCGTAAGTGTCTATGAAAAATTCGGCTTTACCTACCTTGATGGTCCCATGGGAAACAGCGGGCATAATGGATGTGATATTTGGATGATTAGAAAACTGTAAATAAGGAATGAGAAACATGAAATAAGAAAGTCAATTTATAGTCCTTACTTTCTTATTTCATGTTTCTTATTCCTTATTTCATATTAAAAAAGCCGATCATTGATCGGCTTTTTTGCAGTTGGTTTTGGTTGTTTTACCATTTGTCTACTTCTTCAGAAGCAGTGGTTGATGCAGCAGCAGCGTCAGTGATAGGTGTCGCAGCAACAGCTACCGGAGCGGGAGCAGCTACTTCTTCTACTTCAGCATCGGCAGTGTAGCCGTCTTGCTGCCCTTCAGCACCTTCTGCATCATCATATTCATGGTTGAATGCGTCGAAATCGAAATCTGGCATCAGGTCGGTCTTCACATAGTCAACAGCCTCTCCCAATGCTTTGATGAACTTGTTGAAATCTTCTTTGTAGAGGAAGATCTTGTGTCTGTCATAACCATTGTTATCAAAACGCTTACGGCTCTCGGTGATCGTTAAATAATAATCATTTCCGCGAGTAGCCCTTACATCAAAAAAATAGGTTCTTCTTTTACCAGCTCTGATTCGTTTGCTGTAAACACTTTCCATTTTTTTGTCGTTGTTCTCGTACGCCACAGTTGTTGTTTTTTGGTTTTCTGATTTTTTATGCCTGACAAATATAGGGATGTTTCGGAATTACCAAAATTTTCGAAAAACTTATTGGGACTGGGGTTTAGAAGCAAGTTGATAGTAGACAGTTGACAGCAAGAAATTATTTGTTTTTCTGTCATCTGTCAACTATTAACGGTCAACTTTAACTGTTATCCGTTAACTGTAAACGGTACAATTCGGCATAGTATCCATTTCGCTTGAGCAATTCCTCATGTGTGCCGGATTCGCTAAGTGAGCCATTGTCGAGTACAATGATCTTATCAAATTTAAAGCTGGTGAAAATTCGGTGGGTTATAATGATCGCCGTTTTATCATGTAAATATTGGTAGAGATTACTAATGATCTCATATTCTGTCTTCGCATCCACTGCACTCAAACAATCATCAAAAATGATGATCTCGGGTTCTTTTATCAGTGCACGGGCGATCGATATCCTTTGTTTTTGTCCACCACTCAAAGTCACCCCACGCTCCCCGATCATCGTTTCATATCCATTACTAAATCCCTGAATCTCTTTATGAACACTAGAAAATGAAGCAGCTCGTTCAACCACAGTTCTCTCTGCTGGTTCTTTCAAACCAAAACTGATATTATCATGCACCGTGTCACTGAATAGAAATACATCCTGTTGTACATAACTGATCTGAGAACGTAGTTCATGTAAAGGGATATTCCTGATATCACGATTACCAATTTGAATACGACCATTCGTCGGATCATAAAATCGTAATAATAATTGAGCCAAGGTGGACTTACCACTGCCTGTTTTTCCAAGGATCAATATTTTTTCTCCGCGACGAATCGATAAATTAAAATCCTGTATTGCACGTATACCTGTATGCGGATATGTGAAAGATAAATCCTGAATGACAATATCACCCCCTACCTTTTCCGTACTTTTTTCTGTCGCATTGTCTTTGATCACTGGCGCTGTCAACAGGAATTCATTCAAACGTTTTTGAGAAGCTGCCGCTCGCTGGATCATACTGGCTGTCCAGCCAATAGCACTTACAGGAAAGGTCAGCATGTTAATATAGATCACAAACTCGACCACCAGCCCTACTTTACTCGGATCCTGCAAAGCTTGAATGCCTCCAATAAAGATGGTCACAAGTGTACTGATGCCGATCATTAAAGCCATGCTTGGGAAGTAAATGGCTTCTACTTTCGCCAATCCAATAGCGTTTTTCTTATAAGATTCACTATTTTTCTCAAAAAAGCCCATCATGGCCTTCTCTTGCACAAAAGACTTGATCACACGTATGCCTGAATAGGATTCTTGTGCATTGGTGGTAAGGTCAGATAATAAAGCCTGGATGCGTTCACTTTTCTTGTTGATGATACTATTGACAATATAAATAGTAATGGCCAGAATTGGTAAAGGAGCCAGAACGTATAAAGTCAGCGTTACATCTTTTCGTAACATGTTCACAACGCAAAAACTGATCAGTGTCACCAAATTAATAAGGTACATGATGGCCGGACCCGTATACATTCTCACCCTGCTGACATCTTCTGTCATTCTGCTCATCAGATCCCCCGTACTATGGGTCTTATAAAACGAAGTATCTAATAGTTGATAGTGATTGAATATTTCATTTTTCTGATCATATTCAATGTGGCGACTCATCACAATGATGGTTTGACGCATAAAGAACATAAGTACACCCCTCAAAATGGCCAATAATAAAATCGTCATACTGCAAATAGCCACCAGCCATGCAAAAGTGAATTCCGATGAACTGACCCATTGAATAAAGGCAGTTACCAGTCCATCATCGGTGTTCTTAAGGGAGGAAGGTTTCGCACCGGGCAATTGCTGCTGTACCTGATTTACCACAAAACCGGTGATCTGGGGGGCCAATACGGCAAAGTAGTTGGATAAAACAACAAAGAGTATTCCGAGAAAGAATCGGAAGCGATATTTCCAGAAATATTTATTGAGTGCCGAGAGGTGCTTCACGAATGATTGACTTTAGGACAAAACTACAAACAGAAACACTGGTAATCACTCAATTGTTACAAACGGGGCGAGAGATTATCCCGATGGCAATACGATCATTCTTTATTTTTGTGGCATGTTGACTAAAGAGGAACTTGATTTTTTGGATTATTGGGAGAAAAACAGCCTACAACAGAAACACAGTACACGTCCATTCATGATCGGACTCTCAGCCGGATTTGTTCTGGGTATTAGTTTGATCGCTGTGGTTTTTTCGGGTTGGTATGAAAGAGCCAATATGGTGGCCAATTCGAGATTGAGTTCCTTTGTGTTTCTTTTGGCGATATTGGGTATCTCCTTTTTCATGGCATTTATGTACCGAAAGTTTCGTTGGGAAACCAATGAACAACGCTATAGGGAGTTGTTGGCCAGAAAAAAAACACTTGAAAAAAAAGAAGTATAAGCAGCCCCACGGGCTAAAAAATGGTCTTAACCGTAAAACAGACGAATTTATACATGAAAAGAGCTTTATTGTTATTGAGTTTAGGAATTGTAACCCTCTTTGTTTCTTGTGGAAAGCAGGATAAAGGATGTGAACCCAAAACACCTGCATCGGAGAGAGCGGAAATGGTGGCCTATTGTCAGGCAAATGGGATCAACTTTACGGAGCACTCGAGTGGAATACTTTATGAAATTGTATCAACTGGTTCAGGCATCACACCTACCATTAATAACCTGGTTTTTGCTGTATATACTGGAAAACTTTTGAACGGAACTCAATTTGATGCTACTGCAAACCCGATCAGCTTTCCTTTGAGTGGTGTGATTGAGGGCTGGAAGATCGGTATTCCGCTTATCCAGAAGAGCGGCAGGATCAAAATGGTGATACCATCGGCTTTGGCATATAGCTGTACCGGATCAAACTCGATTCCACCGAATAGTCCGCTTTTCTTTGATGTAACGTTAACAGACGTAAAATAAATAACGGGTTTGGCGGGATCATATCCCGCCAAACTTATGTTCACAACTGTGTATAAACCCGTTTATTGAGCGCCTTCATATTCGATGAAACCCCTATCCAACAAGACTTTCTATCTATTTTATACCCCCAAAGCTTCAAACTTGGCGGAACTGGTAAATTTCATTACCATTCCCCTATCTTTGCCGCTCTAAAATTTTTTGAAAACCCTTACCGATATGCAACTGAAAGGTTTAGTGCGATTTTTTGCGATTGCCCTGATTTTAATCTGCCTCTACCAGTTATCTTTTACCTGGTTTGTACGCAGCCACGAAAAAGCCATGGATGAAAAGGCGCAAGCCTGGATCTCCCGCTTCCCTACTCCGGAACAAAAATACCCCGGGAACAAAGAACTACAGGCGATCTACGCCGACAGCCTTTCTGAAGTAAAAAAGGAAAGATTGCAGCGTCTACTCGACAGTACCAAAGACACCAAGCTGGCTTTTGGTTTAACGACGTACCGCAGTGCGAAAGAAAAAGAACTCATGTTGGGTCTGGATCTGCAAGGTGGTATGAGCGTGACTATGGAAGTAGGATTGGATGGCTTGATCAAATCACTGGCCAACTTTACCAAAGACCCTGTCTTCAATAAAGCATTGGATGCTGCAGTTGCGCGTAAAGCTAATAGTGGTGCGAACTTGATCACTTTATTCCGTGAAGAATACAAGAAACAGAATCCTTCCGGTAACCTCGCTCCTTTTTTTGCTACACGTAGCAATGGAAAAGTGAAGTTTGATGCTTCTGATGATGCAGTAGCGAACTACCTGAATGATCAGGCTACCGCTGCTTTCAACAATACATTCCGAATCTTGCGTACACGTATCGACCGTTTTGGTGTGGCATCTCCTACCATCAATCCTGATCCCGCAAAAGGTATCATCAATATTGAACTGGCAGGTGTCAATGATAAAGAGCGTGTAAGATCTTATTTACAATCTACTGCCAATCTTCAGTTCTTCGAAGTATATACTTTTGAGAGCCGCGATCTGCAAGAAGGTTTAGTAGCTGCTGATAAAGCAGTTCAGGATTACCTGAATGGTTCAGCACAAACTACACCGGCTGATACCACAAAAGCAGCCACTACAGCAACCACCACTGCTGATACTACTAAAACTGCGACCATCTCTGGTATTAAAAAAGATGCAAAGACAACCGCTGCAACTACTACACCAAAAGATAGTCTGAACCAAAATCCGATCGCCAGATTGATCCAATTCTCTCAGCCTTATCAAGATCAGGGTGGTAAAGTGATCTATCCGGCTGCTTTGGGTTATATCCAAGCGAAAGATACCGGTACACTGAATGATTATTTGAAACTTGATTTCGTGAAAGCGAAATTCCCTTCTAACCTGGTATTCATGTATGGCAAAACAGAATCTTCTGATGCCAATATGAAAGATATTCTGGCTTTCTATGCGATCAAAACATTAGATAATGGCCAGGCTGAATTGGAAGGCGATCATATCTCTAGCGCTGCTCAGGATTTTGATGAGCGTGGACGTATCGCTATCAAAATGAACATGGATAAAGTGGGTAGCAATATCTGGGCTAAAATGACCACACGTAATGTGGGCAAGCCGATCGCTATCGTATTGGATAATTTTGTTTATTCTGCACCGAATGTGAATGATCCAATCACTACCGGTAACTCACAGATCAGTGGTAACTATACTTTAAAAGAAGCACAAGATCTATCTGAGATCCTTGAAAGCGGTAAACTGCCTGCTCCTGCTAAAATCGTTCAGGAACAACAAGTAGGTCCTACCTTGGGTAGCGAATCTGTAAAAGGCGGTGCTCTTTCTTTCGGTATCTCATTCTTGGTGATCTTCGTATTGATGCTGGTTTACTTTAATACCGGCGGATGGGTGGCTAACATCGCCCTGATCCTTAACCTACTGTTCACTGTGGGTATCCTCAGTGCACTTGGATTTACCTTAACCGCTCCTGGTATTGCAGGTCTGGTACTGACCATCGGTATGGCAGTGGATACCAACGTAATCATCTTTGAGCGTATCAAAGAGGAAATAACCAAAGGAAAAGGTTATCAAGCTGCTGTGAATGATGGTTACAAACGTTCATTGGCTCCTGTACTCGATGGACATATCACTACTTTATTAACCGCTATTATCCTTGCCTATTTTGGATTAGGTCCGGTATTAGGTTTCGCTACCACACAGATCATTGGTATTCTGTTGTCATTATTCTGCGGTATCCTGGTATCTCGTCTGATCACTGACTGGTATACGAATAAGAATCGTCACTTTGAATATTTCACAGGATTATCTAGAAAGATCTTCCAAAAAGCCGCTTTCAAATTCATTGAATACAGAAAAGTTGCTTATGCAATTTCTATCGTGATCTTCTTACTGGGTGTATCTACCTTCTTCAATGGCTTTGATCAAGGTGTGGAATTCGCAGGTGGACGTAGCTATACCATTAAGTTTGATAAGCCTGTGAATGTTGAAGAAGTGCGTGATCAGTTGAAAGTTACTTTCGGCGAATCACCCATCATCAAAACAGTAAACAGTAATAACCAGCTTAACATCACTACTTCTTATAAAATTGAAGAAACCGGCAACAATGTAGATTCTTTGGTTGAACGCATGTTGTATACCGGCTTACAGAAGCAGTTGCCACAAGGCTTAAGTTTCAATGAATTTGAAACAAAGTATAAGCAAAGCTCTCAGACCGTATTACCTACGATCTCTGATGACTTGAAAGCCGGTGCTACACAAGCTACCATCTTCGCACTCATCGTGATCTGTTTGTATATCTTCATCCGTTTCCGTGATTGGAGATACTCATTGGGTACGATCTTCTCTTTGATGCACGACGTATTTGTTACGTTGATCGTTTTCAGTTACGCGCGTACTATTGTACCATTCCCATTAGAAATCGACCAGCATTTTATTGCTGCGATCTTGACGGTGATCGGTTTCTCAATGAATGATACAGTGATCGTGTATGACCGTATCCGTGAAGACAGCGGTATGATGAAAGGTGTTAACAATGCAACGATTATCAATAAAGCGATCAATGAAACATTGAGCCGTACCATTATGACCTCTCTCACCGTATTCTTAACCCTGTTGATCCTCTTCATCTTTGGTGGTGAAGTGACCAGAGGTTTTGCATTCGCCATGATGATCGGGGTATTCACTGGTACTTACTCTTCTATCTTCGTAGCAGCTCCGATCTTGGTAGACTTTGCTAAAAACAAACCATTAGGTAAGGCTACTGAAAAGAAATAATCCGTAGCTCATCACATAAAAAAATCCCCTTGTCATTGACAAGGGGATTTTTATTTAAAAAGAAAAAAATTAAACTGCAAAAGAGGTGCCACATCCGCAGGTCTTACTGGCATTGGGGTTCGTAAAAGTGAACCCACGACTGTTCAATCCACCCTGCCAATCAATTTCCATCCCATAGAGGTATAACTGATGACTTTTATTCATGACGCAACGAATGCCTTCAATTTCGAAATGTTCGTCTTCATCAGTAGGCTGATCAAATCCCAATACATAGGTCATACCGCTGCAACCCCCACCCTTAACGCCTACACGCAGGAATTGACTTTGATCAAAACCCTCTTCATTCATCAAGCGACGTAATTCATTGATCGCGCCTTCCGTTAAACTCACCGGTGTTCCTGTGATCGTACTCATAAAAAATCCATTTAGATACAAATTTACAAGGTTTCGCCAAAATGGGACCGTAAGGACTTTTTCGAGAATGGAAATTAGTTTTTATTAGTTGACAGTTGTTAGATGACAGTTGACAGTGAGTAAAACCTTGTTTAATTTGTCTTATCCCTTAATTTTCCTATCAACTGTCATCTAACAACTGTCAACTCTTCTCCCTGCTCACTCTCGGCTTTTCTGTGCTATTTTTGACGAAAATCTGGATATGCTGGATATGACAACATTGTTGACGGTTGTGATCGGATTGATGATCGCGGGCTTCGCAGGATACTTATTCTATCTACAAAGAAAAAATCAACGTGAAGAGCAGCATTCAAAGAAGACTTCGGTTGCTCTTCAGTTACAAGCATATGAACGATTGGCATTGCTAACAGATCGCATCGCCTTGCCCAATCTGATCAGTCGCTTGGGTAACCCTGATGTGAATGCCAGTGAAATGCAGTTTTTACTGACGAAAAATATCAAAGATGAATTTGACTATAACATTTCACAACAGATCTATGTTTCTCCTGAAATATGGAATGCGATCAGAAATCTGAAAGAGAATAATTTATTGATTATCCATCGGGTCGGCACATCTGTACCCAGCATGGCTTCTGCTGCTACCCTTAACCGTGCCATTCTTGAATACCTGATGCAGGATCCAAAAGCAAATTTGCATGAAGTAGTCAGCGAAGCGCTGAGTTATGAAGCCAAGAAACTGTTTTAACAAGTGAGTAGTTAGTAGTCAATAAAAAACTTACTCACTACTCACTATTCACAAAACTCTAGGTCTATAAATATGAAAAAGATAACTACCGACAGCGGCATTGATATCAAAGAAGTGTATTATCCTGCTGATCTCCCCAATACTGAGCAGGAAAAGCCGGGAAGTTTTCCTTATACCAGAGGTGTGCAACCGGATATGTATCGTGGTAAATTATGGACGATGCGTCAGTATGCCGGATTTTCAACTGCAGAAGAAAGTAATAAGCGCTATCATTATTTGTTATCACAAGGTGTAATGGGATTGAGTGTGGCATTTGATCTACCCACACAAATAGGATATGACAGTGATCATGCATTAGCAGAAGGTGAAGTGGGTAAAGTGGGTGTAGCAATCGATAGCTTGGAAGATATGGAAACCCTTTTCAAGGGGATACAATTGGAGCAGGTCAGCACTTCCATGACCATCAATGCTACCGGATTTATCTTACTGGCTTTTTATGTGGCACTTGCCAAAAAGCAGGGCGCAGATCTGAAGAAGATCAGTGGTACGATTCAGAATGATATCCTGAAAGAATATGCTGCGAGAGGAACTTATATCTATCCTCCCAAACCTTCTATGCGTATCATCACTGACATCTTTGAATGGTGTAGTAAAGAATTGCCTAAGTGGAATACCATCTCCATATCAGGATATCATATTCGTGAAGCAGGAAGCACTGCTGTGCAGGAAATCGCCTTTACATTGAGTAATGGTAAAGCCTATGTAAAAGCTGCTATCGACAAAGGACTTGATATCAATGTTTTTGGTAAACGTCTCTCCTTTTTCTTCAATGCACACAATAATCTCTTTGAAGAAATTGCAAAATTCAGAGCGGCCAGAAAAATGTGGGCAACCATGATGAAAGAATTGGGTGCTACAGACGAAAAAGCAATGATGCTTCGCTTTCATACCCAAACAGGTGGCGCCACACTCACAGCACAACAACCTTTGAATAATATTTGTCGTGTCACCATTCAAACACTTGCTGCTGTATTAGGCGGAACGCAAAGTTTACATACCAATGGTTATGATGAAGCCCTCAGTTTACCAACTGAAGAAGCGGCACGTATTGCCTTGCGTACACAGCAAATTGTGGCTTTTGAGAGCGGAGCACCTGACACAGTTGATCCTTTGGCAGGAAGTTATTTCATTGAGTCATTGACCAAAGAAGTAGAAGACAAAGCCTGGCAGCTAGTCGAAAAAATTGACGCTATGGGCGGAAGTGTGGCTGCAATCGAAGAAGGATTTATGCAGGATGAGATCGCACGTAGTGCCTATGAATACCAACGTAATATTGAGAGTGGTGAAAAGATCATTGTTGGGGTGAATAAATTTCAGGTGCAAGAGACAAACAATACCCCTGTATTTAAGATTGATGATAGTATTCGTCAGGTTCAAAGTGATAAACTCAAATCACTCAGATCAAGAAGAGATCAGGTTAAAGTAGATGCTTGTTTACAGGCAATATCTCAGGCCGCACAAACAAATGAAAACCTCATGCCACTGGTGATAGAAGCAGTTGAAAACTATGCAACATTGGGTGAGATATCGGATACTTTAAGAAAAGTCTTTGGAGAATATCAATAGTTCAGATGTATGTATACGATACAGTTAGCCAACACACATAAAGATTTACAGGAAATAGCAGCACTCTCTTCAGTCAATCTGCGTACCATTGTCAGTGAAACCGAAAAGGCAGCACAAGGTTTCCTCACTTGGGAATACACTGAAAAATTGTTGCAGGATATGCATGAAATTGCGCCCAGTGTCATCGCAAAGTGGAATGACCAAGTAGTAGGCTATGCACTAGTAGCTACACATGCAATGTCAGGAGTGCATGCAGAAATGAACGTGATGCTGAACAATCTTGCCACTTTAACCTATCAAGGCAAGCCGATGAACGACTATAAGTACTACATGATGGGACAAATATGTATAGCAAAAGAGCATCGTGGACAAGGCTTGTTCGATCAGTTGTATGAATATCATCGAAAGGTCAATAGTGATCAGTATGATATCCTACTCACAGAAGTATCAACTTCCAACCACCGCTCTTTGAGAGCACACGAGCGAGTTGGATTTAAAACCATCCACACCTATCATGATCATATGGATGAATGGAATGTAGTAGTATGGGATTGGAGGAAAGAAGCAAACTGATGAATGTAGAATGTCCAACTCCGAAATTGGACATTCTACATTGATTATTTATCAGCCTAATACAACGATCAACGCATAAATAACACCCGGTAACCAGAATAGCAAAGTAAGCAATACGCTTAACCAGAATTTACCATTCAGTTCTCCTTGATGAAGTCCAACAGCTAAAGGTGGCAACAACACGGCAAGAATAGCCAGCAATACTGTATTGGTTTGTACATCACTTCCTGCTTTTTTTGCAGCTTTATATTCTCTTGCGATCTTTTTTACTTCTTTGATCCTCGCTTTTCGTTCAGTCCTGCTTAAGCTCTTGAATTCACGAATAGCATCTTCCACCACTACATCATTCATTACAGGAGCTTGTTGTGTTGTGACTTCTTTTTTACCGGATATGACTTCGGTAGGCTCTGTGATACTGCTATTGGCAGATAACACGATGCTCACAGCCATTAAACTCAAACTGATCTTTTTCATATAAAAAGTTTAGAGTCTGAAATTAAATAAAAAAATCATGCATTGTAAATTAAATCTGTCAGGCATTAATTCAGTAATTTCCCTTTAAATACCAATATGAAATTTGTTGTAGGAATACTTTTTTTACTTTTTTCTTTTCAAAAGCCGCTTGCTCAATCCCCTACGTTTATTGGTGACAGCCTTGACAAGTATATACAAAAAGGAATGGCAGACTGGCAAATTCCGGGTCTCTCGATTGCAATTGTAAAAGATGGTAAGACAGTTTATATGAAAGGATTTGGTGAAAGAAACACCACCACACATGCGCCGGTCACTGAGCATACCTTATTCATGATCGCTAGTAACAGTAAATTATTTACAGGAACTGCTATTGCGCAATTGGAGCATCAAAAGTTGCTATCGCTCAATGATAAGATCATTCGTTATTTTCCTGATTTCAAATTATTCGACTCATTGACTACTCAACAGGTCACCATTCGGGACATGTTATCACATCGTATTGGAACAAAGACCTTCCAAGGTGATTTTACTTTCTGGAATGGAAAGATTGGAAGAAGAGAAATCATGCAAAAAATGCGGTTATTGAAACCCACTGGACTTTTTCGTCAGGATTTTGGGTACTGTAATAGCTGCTATTTAACTGCTGGAGAGATCATCCCTGTCATTACCGGAAAACCATGGGAAGTCTATGTATATGATAGCTTATTAATGCCCTTGGGAATGAAAAATACCCATACGCTGGTCACAGGTATGAACCAACGTCCCAATGTTGCAAAACCATACACCACTTCATTCACCGGTAAGATCACAGAATTGCCATATGATCAGGTTGATAATTTAGGGCCTGCAGGCAGTATGGTGAGCAGTGTTCATGACTTATCTAAATGGCTTATCATGCAGTTAGACAGTGGCAGATATGAAGGAAGAACCATTTTGCCATGGCAGGTGATTCAAAAAACCCGAGATGTCAACATTACTTTATCCAGCAGACTGAATACAAATACGTCTTCACATTTCACGGGATATGGACTGGGACTCTTTATGACCGATTACTTCGGGAAGCAGGTCTTTTGGCATACAGGAGGTGCTTTTGGATTTGTTAGTAATACCTGTTTTGTGCCGGAAGAAAAATTGGGTATCGTGATCTTAACGAATAATGATAATCAGTCATTTTTTGAAATATTAAGACACCAAATACTAGCGGCCTATATGGGAGCGGCCTTCATAGATAAACATACGGAAGCGTATAAACATTTTCGTGAAATGGAGGATCGCAAACTTGCCGGTATCAATGCATACGATAAAAGAATACAGCAATTGAAAGAGCCTCCGCTTTCATTGATCGCTTATACAGGTAAATATGTTCATCCGCTCTATGGAACAATTCATATTGTAAAAGAGGATCGTGATCTGATGATCAAATTTGATGGACATCGACAACTCAGTGCAAGATTACAGTATATGGACAATGAAGAATGGCGACTTTCTTACAGTAACCCTGCATTTGGTATTTTTTCTGTCAAGTTCAAAACACAACAGCAACAGGTTGTCAGCATTGATATCCCTGTAAATGATTTTGTAGAATATGATCCATATACATTCAGAAAACAGTAACTTTCAATGACCAAAATATACTTACATGAGATTTTCTTTTTTGGCTTTGGCCTTAGGTAGCAGTTTAGCTATACACGCACAGGAATTACCAACCTCCTATCCTCAACTGGTAAAAGATATTACACCCAAACTGGTTGAATGGCGTCGTCATTTTCATCAAAATCCTGAATTATCAAACAGAGAATTTAAAACGGGCGCTTATATCGCTGCGTATTTGAAATCAATCGGTCTAGAAGTGAAAGCGAATGTTGCTAAAACAGGCGTAGTAGCCATCTTAAAGGGTGGTAAACCTGGGCCTGTTGTTGCACTAAGAGCTGATATTGATGCATTACCTGTTACTGAACGCGTAAATATTCCATTCGCATCAAAAGTTACGACCGAGTTCAATGGACAAACGGTTGGTGTAATGCATGCATGCGGACATGATTCTCACACTTCTATACTTATGGGTACTGCATCTGTCTTGAAAAAAATGCAGGCAGATGTACCAGGTACCATTGTATTCTTGTTTCAACCTGCTGAGGAAGGTGCACCTGCAAATGAAGAAGGTGGCGCTTCTTTAATGATCAAAGAGGGTGCATTGGATAATCCAAAAGTAGAAGCTGTATTTGGCTTACATATCAACTCAACGATCCCTGTTGGAGAGATTCAATATAAAACAGGTGCTTTTATGGCGTCTTCTGATTGGTTTAAAATAGTGGTCAAGGGTCAGGGCGGACATGGTTCTAAACCCTGGAAAGCCATTGATCCGATCGCATCCGCATCACAGATCATTGAAGGATTGCAACATATTGTAAGTAGACAAATGGAATTGACGAAAGCGCCAGTTGTGATCACTGTAGGAGCCATACAATCAGGTGTAAGAAATAATATTATTCCTGAGACCTGTGAGATGTTAGGTACCATCAGAACCCTGGATAGTAAGATGCAAAAAGAAGTGCATGAAAGAATTCGCAATACAGTTAAACATATTGCTGCAAGTAATGGTACAGAAGCGGAAGTTACCATTGATACAAAAACATTGGTGACCTATAACGATCCTGAGTTGGTTAAACTGACACTGCCTTTTCTTGAAAAAGCTGCAGGCAAAGGGAAAGTGGTTACTCGTGATTGGGATACAGGAGCAGAAGATTTTTCATTTTATGGTGAAAAAGCACCTTCCTTCTTTTTCTATCTTGGAGGTATGCCAAAAGATCAGGATGTCAATAAGGCGCCACAACATCATACCGCTGACTTCTATATTGACGAAAGTGGATTCGATCTGGGTGTGAAAGCTTTCTGCCAGTTGGTATTTGATTATGCTAAGAGTAAGAAGTAAGGATTTATTGCCACTGAGAACACAGAATTGCACAGAAAGTTTTTGTCTATCTCAGTGTTTTCAGTGGCAATTGATTTAAGAATATATTCTCGCCCCAAACAATAAGCTCCCAATTCTTACCATGTTACTCCCCTCTTCGATGGCAATTTTATAATCGCCACTCATACCCATACTGAGAATGGCAGATGGCAGATGGCCAATACCAGATGTATTGAAAATATCATAAAGGGATTTAAATTCTGCTCTCACTTTTTCCTGATCATCAGTAAATGATGCCATTCCCATAAGTCCACATACACGTACATTAGGGAAGTGTTCGAGTTGTTCCATTGCTGCCGTTAATTCTTGTTGATCCATTCCAAATTTTGTTTCTTCCGTTGCGATATGGATTTGTAACAGACAATCTATAATGCGATTGTTTTTAGCAGCTTGTTTATCTATCTCTTTCAATAATTTAAGGCTATCCACACCATGTATGAGATGAACAAAGGGTGCTATGTATTTTACTTTGTTAGATTGTAAGTGTCCGATAAAATGCCAGCGAATATCTGTTGGTAAGCTTGCCTGTTTATCTACCAATTCCTGGACATAATTCTCACCGAAATCTCTTTGACCTAACTGGTATAAGGCTTCAATATCTTCAACAGGTTTTGTTTTGCTGACAGCGACCAGTGTCACCTTTTTCTCTTTTAATTCCTGACTGATGGTTTTAAAAACATCGGAATGTATCGACATGCCTGGAAATTTATTGCGAATGTAAAGCCATTCTCTGATTAGTAATAAAGTGTTCTAATAAAAGAAGTTGATTGTATGCCGGACAATAGTAATAGAATTTACCTAGTTGGGCTTTGCCTGTGAACTGTTTTAATTGGTCAGGTAACATAGAAGCCATATTGGCAATAAAAAACGAGAAGGATTCATCTTCCGTCAATTCTCGGAATGAAGTCACTTTTTTGGGTGTAACAATAGGCGGCATCACTTCCCATTTTAACAACGCAGTGGATAAGATCACTTGTTCAAGAAATGAGGAAGATTGTAGCAATAATTCCTTTGCTTCACTCACCATTTGAGATTTTAATGCTTCCAATGCTATGATCTTTTTTGTAGACATCAATCTGGACATATGATACAAAACAATAGCAGGGTTACTGTAATGCGGTGATACATAGGATGCATGACTCAAGTGTTTCTTTTCCTGAATCACACGAACGATGAGATCTAAGCTTGCTGAGTCTGCTTTTGTCCATGCTAAATCATAACGCTGAACCATTAACAATACATTGGCCAATACACATACATCAAAATCAACCGGCATTTTTTTGCCAAACCATGTTGAGTAAGCTGGTATAGTACGGTATTCCGGGAAGGTATTTTTGATCTTAGATATGCCGCCATTTCTATAATCTTGCATGAGCTTATGTACTTCTTCTGCAATAGGTTTATCTGCCGCAAGGGCTAATAACATGATAGCAGTATCATCTAAGTCATCAGGTAGTGCCTGACTTTTATTGAATAGATTCATCCATCCGGAATTCGGAAAGATCTGAGGTGTATCTGTAGGCCAGAAATTATAGGTATTCCTTCCCTTTCGGTTTTTAAATTTATTGCTCACTACTAACGACTCATCAATGATCCTTTTTGCAATGGATTGCTGATACGTTGTCAGATCAGGCATTAGATCACGTAATGTAAACGCGATCAACGCAGTGAAAAATATATTGATATCTGCTTTTTGTTGATGTTGATTTAAAGCATAAATGCGATAGGATGGAAACAATCCTTTAGGAAATACACCCGATTCCTTTACCTGCAACTGTTCTAATCTTTGTAATATTTTAAAAGATACAAGTGTATCGGCAGCTTTTGTATGAGCGATGAATAAAAGGAAAATACTACATCCAATAAAACGACATTTCCAAAGCATGAAGTAAAGATAAGAAATCAACACGTGAGACCTCATCTAAACCTACAAAACGCCTTTGCAAAAAGCGTAGTATTTTCTATGTTTCGTCTTTTGCTTTTGACTTGAATTATCGACTGGTAAACATGGCTTTTACAAAATCAGTAACCAAATAACTGATCATTTTTCCGGTATGATGGCCCGACCTCCCATCTGCAAGTTGTGATGCCCCCTCGCAAATATGCAAATAAGCAACCTTGCTATCTGTAGCTGTGAAATTGATGTATTGTCTGGCATGTGCAAGAGAAATACCTGCCGGACTTGAAGCACTGCTGACAGCATTCTCAATCACGTCCATATCTAATTCAATTCCACAATAGGAATCTTCAGTAAATCCGGTCGCATGTGCTACCGATTGAAGAAATGTTCTTTTTTCATGGATAAAAATATCTTCATAACTGATACAATCAATGAATGGATTATTGACCATGTCCATCCATACATTTTGCGGAAGATAATTTTCATGATAGCCTAAGACACAATATTTCTCTAGATATCCATCTGCTTCGGCATAAGAAAAACCATTACCGCTATGTCTTCCTTCCATTGGACGAAAATCTGCATGGGCATCCAGATTGATCGCATTGATCTGTGCAATAGGGATCAAGCCAGCTTTATACAAACCTTTTGCAGCCCCTTTGATACATGGATAAGCATTATTATGTCCACCCCCGATCACAATGGGTATTTTATTATTTTGTGTGATCACATGTATTAGCTGTTCTACTTCATCATCGATCATATTAACGGCATGTCGATATGCGGCTAACTTTTCATCGTAGCTCTGTGCGTTTTGCTCGATTAAATTTTTGGCATCTGAAAAATCAAAATGACCCAGTAAGAGAATACTACTTCCTTCAAAGAAATCATTGCTCTGTGTATTCAGGAATGTTTGTAAAAAAGCGATCCACCCGGAATCACAGCCACCAATACCTTGATTGGCAAGCACGCCAATATCTTCAGGGATACCCAACAATACAAAAGGGGCACTTGACTGTTGCAAAGACAACTCCAATGCTGAAGGATCTTTGATGACTTGAACCCGTTCACCAATTTTGGTTTCAAATCTTCTGATTCGGGTTACAGACAGAACATCCTGTTTGTTATAGATCTTTAAGTGAGGTAGTTGCAATGTAAATGGATTTACTATGAATATACTGATTTTTTAAATAGTTCATACTCCATTGTCTATGATCTATGTACCATGGACTATTTAAACACTTCTCCATTGATGAGTACCTTATCTATCAGATTGGATCCGAAGGCATAAGGAATATATGCTACAGAAGGAATGGGTTTGGTAATGATCAGGTTCGCTCTTTTTCCGATCGTGATACTTCCTACCTCCTTCTCTACTTCCATTGCATAAGCTCCATTTAATGTGGCTGCATTGATCGCTTCTTCCGGTAACATTTTCATTTGTATGCAACTCATGGACACAACCATATTCATATTCCCACTCGGACTGGATCCGGGGTTGTAATCAGATGCCAATGCAATGGCAGTACCGGCGTCAATCAATTGTCTTGCAAGCTGAAAGGGCATTCTCAGAAAATAGGCAGCTGTTGGTAAAAGTGTACCAATGGTATTTGAAGAGGCTAACAATTGAATGGTTGCCTCATCCATGGTTTCCAGATGGTCAACAGATAGCGCTCCAACCGCCACTCCCGTTTGAACACCGCCCGAAAGATTCAATTGATTGGCATGAATTTTTGGTTTCAATCCGATTTGTTTTCCTGCCTCACAGATACGTTTTGTTTCATCCGGAGAAAAGAAACCATCCTCACAAAACACATCAATGTAATCAGCCAATTGTTCACGATCAATGATCGGTAGCATATCAAGCAGAATCTGATCGATATAACCTTCATGATCTTCTTTGAACAATGTTGGATAGGTGTGAGCGCCAAGGAATGTTGCTTTGATGGGTATGGGTGATGTTTCTTTTAGCTTTTTGATCACACGAAGCATCTTTATTTCTGCATCTACTGATAAACCATAGCCACTTTTTATTTCTACAGCTCCCGTTCCCAACCGTATGATTTCGATCAATCGCTGTTTTGCAGATGTATAGAGATCTTCTTCTGTAGTCAAAGCAAGCCTCCTTGCAGAATTCAGGATTCCTCCGCCCTTAGCCGCTATATCTGCATATGTCATCCCTTTGATCTTATCTACGAACTCTTCTTCCCTACTTGTTGCAAATACCAAATGCGTATGACTATCACACCAACATGGCATTACACTGGCGCCTTGTAGATCAACGATATTTGTTCCTTCCGGACAATCCTTCATAGACCCAAAATCTGCTATCCTTCCGTTTACAATCAATAGCCATGCATCTTCAAGGATCGGCAAATGGCTTAATTCCTTGCCCCGTAATAGCATGGGTTGCTGACGAACATTTATCAGTTGGTGAATGTTTGTTAGAAGCGTTTGATTCATGATGGGAAAATAAGGATTTAGCTGCATGCTTCAAGCTACAAGTCTCAAGCTTTTTGGAATCACTATATTTAATTACTCACATGATCATTCAGATATAATTCATTTAACATAAACTTGCAGCCTGCAGCGTATAGCTTGCGACTATCATATGCTTACACGACTCACCATAGTACGTTATCCAGCTTGGTTCGGATGGGCAGGCTTTTTATCCATGGCATTCTTTCGTTTTCCGCTTTGGCTGAGAAAAGATATTTCATTTTGGAAGCTAATGGGCTGTGGTAGAAATGGTAGCTTCGATAAAACGCCCGATTGGCGCCAATGGGCGATCATGGAGATCATTCAGGACGAAAAAGTACCGGTATCGGGCTTTTTTATTTTATGGTGGAATCTATTTAGGTGTGAAAAATGGGAACTGATCCTTCGTCCTATTGAAGGACATGGTTTGTGGGATGGAAAAGAAGTCTTTGGCACATTACCCAAACACACAGATTATGCAGGAAGAATAGCTGTTATAACAAGGGCTACCATCAGACTTAGTCAACTATCCCGATTTTGGCAACATGTTGATGCTGTTGCACAGAGAATGAGTGGAGCACCCGGATTTATTACTTCTGTAGGAATTGGTGAAGTACCCTGGATCAAACAAGCAACTTTTAGTATCTGGGAATCCAAAGAAGATATGAAATCATTCGCCTATCGTTTACAAGAACATGCAGATGTGGTACGTAAGACGAGACAAGAAAAATGGTACACGGAAGAATTGTTTGTTCGCTTCCAAATCATTGATTCTAAGGGTAGTTTGCGTGGAAATGACCCAATCAAAAGAAATCCTTAGTTTTGTCGCATGAATCATTGTTCTACCATCACATTCCTGACCGCTCACTTCGCCTGGATGTATCGTGGACTGAACTCTATGCCTGATCACTGAGTTCGCTTCTTGTTATTCTGATCATTACTGCATTTCGGGAATCTTGATCCCTTCATTTATTTAATACAATATTAGTATGGAACATACATTGCATGTTACCTCTGAAATAGGTACTTTAAAACGTTTATTGGTACATAGTCCTGATAGTGGCTTGGGTAAAGTAGTCCCTTCCAAAGCCCAAGACTGGTTATTCGAAGACATCGTTCATCTGGATACCATTCGTAAGGATGAATATGATTATTACACCAAACTGTTGCTGTATTTTCTGGATCCTGTAAAGATCAAAGGAAAGCTCCAGGAGATTGATGGAAACGATCGTTCTTTTTTTAAACCCGACTCTGATGGATTTTATAAATCAGATAAAGTCATAGAGCTACAGTGGTTATTGGCTGAAATTCTGGAAAATGAAGATATCCGCTCTCAATTGGTAGCATCTGTATCTGCCATTGAAGGTTGTACTTTTCAAACCCAACAGGAATTATTGGGTTATAGTGCCAAAGAACTGGCTAAAACATTTATTTCCGGTACATCAGCGGATAAGAAATTACTGTTCGCTCCTATTCCTAACTTCATTTTCACCAGAGATATTGGGATCACGATCAAAGACCATGTACTGTTAAATAAGCCTGCCAAGAAAGCACGTACAAGAGAAGCCCTTCTGGCAAAGTATATCTTTTTCCATCACCCCATTTTCGCTCCATGGCAAAATAATGTCATTGAATTGGCGGATTCCAATCAGAGTTTTTTGATGCCGGAAGAGGAAGAAGATGATCGCAAAACAACACTGGAAGGCGGTGATATCATGGTTGTCAGTAACAACCATTTACTCGTGGGTGTTAGTGAACGTACTTCTGCAGAAGCTGCTGCGATGATCACGAATGTGATGTTTGAAAAGAGTTTGATGGATAAGGTCACGATCGTTCGTATTCCTAAGAAAAGAGATTATATGCATATTGATACTGTTTTCACACAGGTGAAAAGAGATGTATGGGTAATGCTGGGAAATTTCTCGCGTAAAGCCGTAAAGCATGAAGATGATAGCGTGATCGAAAGAGAATTACAGGTTAAGAAAGATGAAAAAATTAAGATCACACAATTCCATAAGAAGTGTCCGGACAACCCTGTTTATTTCGATAGTCTGGAAGATCTTTTACAGGATATCAGTCTGACAGACCTGCGTTGTGAGAATGATGTACGGTTTATTTTTTCCGGTAACAATGAATTTCCCTACAATGCTCGCGAACAATGGACAGACTCCTGCAATTTGCTGGCATTGAAGGAAGGTGTTGTATTGGGTTATGATCGTAATGATAAAACAACCGAAGCTTTCAGAAAAGCTGGCTTTACCATTATTCATGTGAAAGAATTATTACCCAAACTAGAAAGTGGTGAATTGAACCCGGAAACCATGACAGACACGCTCATATTGATGCCATCCGCAGAATTGTCAAGAGCTCGTGGTGGATTTCATTGTATGAGTATGCCATTGTGGAGAGAAGATATTTGAGTAGACAGATGATAGTTGACGGTTGACAGGAAAACAATTTCTCTTCTGTCAACTGTCAACTAGGAACCGCAATACTAAATTTAAATGACAACCAACATGCAGACAACTTCAAATCTATTGATGATAAAACCTGTTCGTTTTGATTTTAATGCAGAAACGGCAGTGAATAATAGTTTTCAGCAGGCTTCTGCAGATGAGCAAGTAAGTGCAAAAGCGACGGCTGAATTTGATCGGTTTGTATCTGTCCTAAGAAATGCCGGAGTTCAGGTAACTGTTGTAGAAGATACACCTGAGCCTCATACACCTGATTCCGTATTTCCCAATAACTGGATATCGTTTCATACAGACGGAACAATATTCTTATATCCAATGTTCGCAGTGAATCGCAGACTTGAGCGCAAGCCTCATGTACTATCAGCGATCGCTGAGAAGTTTCAGGTTGCAAATACCATTGATTTGAGTACATATGAGCAACAACATGTTTTCTTAGAGGGAACCGGAAGCATGGTATTGGATCGAGAAAATAAAATCGCTTATGCTTGTTTGTCTCCCAGGACAGATCTCACTGTGCTAAATGATTGGTGCAATAAAGCAGGATTTCGTCCGGTTGCATTTACTTCCGTGGATAGTAAAGGAGACCCGATTTATCATACCAATGTGATGATGTGTATAGCGGATAGATTTGCAGTGATCTGTCTGGATTCAATTCCAGATAGCAAGGAAAGAACCGCTGTTACAGAAACCTTGCAGGATACAAAAAAAGAGATCATTGAGATCAGTTTTGATCAGATGAATCATTTTGCAGGAAATATGCTTCAGGTGAAGAATACTACCGGACAGCATTATTTGGTAATGTCATCACAGGCATATCATAGTTTAACACCTGATCAGGTTCAGCGCATCGAAAAATACAATCCGATACTGCATTCTGATATCACTACTATTGAAACCAATGGTGGTGGTAGTGCCAGATGTATGATGGCGGAAGTTTTTTTACCGGAAAAATAGGTTAGCATGAATCGAAGTTCACTGAATGAGATACTATATGAGCAACTAGAGAAGCAGTATAATGAAATAAGGGATCGTTTGTATACCCCTTTATTCAAACGTTATGCTGATTATCTTGATATGTATCGAAGAGGTGAACTCATTGATATGGACGGTGCAAATGTTGAAGAAGAGATTGGAGATAAAGCTACTGATATCGCAGCCATCAACCCTTATTCAAATTTTATTGATACACATCCCCTGAATGAGCAAGAATGTGTCACTTATTTGAAAAATGAATTGCGATCTTGCTTGTTTGATGCTGATGTAAGACCGCAAATGATGAAATCCGGTGCAATGGAGATCGGGTATGATTGGTATTTTCATTACGACTCCGGGATCAATTTTTTTAAACAAGAATTGAGTTTTCCCATTATTGCAGAGCCGAGATATTTATACCGTGAACTACCACCGGGTCATTATACCGGTTTTGCAAAAGGCCCTGATTTTTCAGGTGTTTGGCCTGATTGTTCCATCATGATCGATGAAGCAGATGAAGAACACGAATTATTGCAATTAGGACAAGACCTGATGACTTACTATCAGTATCAATCAAGGTTGTTTCTGCATAAAGCTTTCAAAGAAATGGATGAAGCAGGTGAGTTTTCCGGGATGGAGAAACACCCCTTTCCTGTTTATATAGCGGAGCATGATTGTGAGGAAATGACACTATACGTACTTTAGGATTTACAAACAGGTGTAACCATGCATCCAACAATCGATCTGATCGGTCAGCATATGCATCAATAATCCAATACCCACAATTCGAAGTTTTGTAAATAGTAATAAAAAGTAAAGGGCAATCATATACCAGCTATGCATCAGATGAAAACCAATACTACACCTGCATGGATCAAAAATGGGGGTCGCCAATAAATGATCCAGGTCAACCAACATGGTTAGCAAAAAGATGATCGATACGGTTTTCCATTTATCCCTGAAAAAAATATACGCAATGAAAATGGGCGCTATAAAATGCAGGAAGTAATGAAGAATTGATGTGAATAGCTGCATATAGTAATTAGATTACCACTCTGTATGATAAAATGTCCCAGTGACATCATCCCTCTTTTGATAAGTATGGGCGCCGAAAAAATCTCTTTGTGCTTGTATGATATTCGCAGTTGCATGCTTTGCATGCAGTGAATTCAAATAATCCAATGAAGCTGCATGACAAGGTATCGACAAGTCAGATGCCAAAGAGTGGATACAAAAGGATTTCAGATCTTGCTTCAACGCTATGATTTCCTGCTGGATCTTATCATCGTTAAACAGTTCATCGTGTTGATGAAAAGCGATGATCATTTCTTCCATTAATGCGCTTCTGATGATACAACCGTTGGTCCATATACGTGCTATGTTGGAAAGATCCAGATCCCATTTAAACTCAAGTGAAGCCGCCTTCAAGATCAAAAAACCTTGTTGATGATTGATGATTCGTGCTGCAGTATAAGCAGCTTTTACTGTATTCAAGCTGAGCGACTGATCAGTACTATTTGTAACTGTCTGTTGCCTTAAGTTACACACTGATTCTTTGAGGGTTGATACATACCGTGCAAACAATGCACCGGTAATCATTCCCGCAGGTATTCCCAATTCAGAAGCTGAAATGGTAGCCCAGTTTCCAGTGCCTTTATTGCCTGCAACATCTAAAATCAGGTCGATCAAATAAGCATCGCCTTCTTTTTTTTGCAGGATATGAACGGTGCTTTCAAGTAAATAACTACGAAGTGTTCCTTGATTCCATTCATGAAATAGATCAGCGATCTTATTGGGGGCTAATCCCTGAACATACCGTAAGTATGCATATGTTTCTGCGATCAGTTGCATCTCAGCATATTCAATTCCGTTATGGATCATTTTTACAAAATGTCCTGATCCATCCGGCCCAATATATGCAGCGCAGGGTTTGCCATTTTTATCTTTTGCTGCAATGGTATTTAATAGGTGTTCTATTTTTTTATACGCTTCAAAAGGGCCGGAAGGCATAATACTCGGACCATTTAACGCTCCCTTTTCACCACCGGAGACGCCTGTGCCGATAAAATGAATTTGTTGCTTTTCCAGATAAGCGATACGTCTTTTCGTATCCTCATAATGAGAGTTACCTCCATCCACTAAAATATCCCCTGCTTCTAAGTGTGGTAAAATTTCATCAATAAATTGATCTGTTTCTCTGCCGGCCTTTATCATCATAAAGATGATCCTAGGTTGCATTAACGATTGTACAAAAGGTTTTACATCTACGAAACCTAATGCAGTATTCAACTCTGTATAATTATGAATTGCATTTTCAGCAACTTTTTCCTCGACACCTTTTATATATCGGTTATACAGCGAAAGCTTTACTCCGTTTCGTGCCCAGTTTCTGGCCAGGCTTTTACCCATTACACCTAACCCAACAACACCTAATGTAGACTTATTGGTTTCCTCTAAAATTGTGTTCACCATAGTTTGTTTATCGAGTGATATGTCAATCTTAATACTTTCATTTGGTATTTCAAGGATATCAAACTGAGATTGTAAAAGCGAAATGGGCATATAATGCTCTTTTCTGGTTGCCATCCTTTTTTGTATCAGCTCTTTTGATCCTTGTAAAAAAATCCAAAAAATAGAACCTTCCATATGCTCCGCGATGATCTCACGGTATTTCTTTTTCAATGCCGAACAGGCTATTATCACCGATCTATCAGCTACTAAAGCCTCATTGCCTATTCTATTTATATTCTTGAGCCATTCATACCGATCGCTATCATCAAGAGGTATACCGGCTTTCATCTTTTCGATATTACTTGCGGAGTGAAAATCATCTCCATCAAAAAACGGAATACCCAACTGAGCTGCCAATAACTGTCCAATAGTGGTTTTGCCACTTCCGGATACACCCATCAACAAATAGATCTTTGCACTTCGCTTCATACATCAGTTAAGCTTAAATAAACAAACTCAATACCAAAACTCCCAGTAATCCAACTACTGAAACAATGCTTTCCATCAATGACCAGGATAAAAATGTATCTTTTACTGAAACATTAAAATACTCTTTAAACATCCAAAAACCCGTATCATTCACGTGTGAACAAAAGATACTGCCTGAACCAATCGCTAAAATGACCAAATTCGGTTCTACATCTAATTGTGTGATCAATGGCGCAATGATACCTGCCGCCGTAAGACCCGCTACTGTTGCAGATCCCAGACAGAGTCGAATAAGCGCAGCTACCAGCCAGGCAAGCACGAGTGGATGAATTTGTACCGATTGTAAAACAGCGACAATTTCATTACTCATTTCACTGTCAATCAGTATTTGTTTCAGTCCTCCCGACGCTCCTATGATCAAAATAATTGTAGCGATCTCTCGGACTCCTTGGTCATAGGTCGTCATGATCGCTTGTACAGACATACCTTGTCTTTTCCCTAATAAAAGCGTCACAATTAATAAGGAGCATAACATTAAAATCGAAGGCTCATTGATGAAGTCACAAATTTTTGCAATGCTATCATTTGCTTTGAAGATGATAGAAGTCAGGAGTGTGACTAGTAATAAGAAGATGGGCATTAAGGCAGAAAGAATACTGATCCCCAAAGAAGGTTGATTTTCAGCTTGTACAGTTTCCTGAAAATCGAAACGTGATGAAGTTGTTTTGATGCGAATCAGAAATCTCGAAAAAATAGGACCTGCCAATACAACCGCTGGAATGGCTACGATCATTCCGTAAAGAAATGTTTTTGAGATACTCGCATTAAAAATACCGATCAAAGAAGCCGGTGATGGATGTGGCGGTAATAAACTATGGGCTACAGATAGAGCAGCTAAAATGGGTATTGCAACCGGTATAACGGGTAGTTTGAATTTGTAAACTAAACTGTATATGATCGGGATCACCAAAACAAACCCCACATTGTAAAACAAAGGAATTCCGATGATGAGTCCGGTCAACATCATACCCCAGGAAAGATATTGTTGACCGCATATACGAATGACTCTTTCAGCAATAACGGTTGCAGCTCCACTATTTGCTACCAGTTTACCGATCATGGCTCCTGAGGCGAGGGTGATGATGATGGAGCCCAGCATATCTCCCACCCCTTTCTGCAATGATTTTACAATTGCCATAAGAGGCATCCCAAGAAGCAACCCGGCGCAAATTGAAACAATTAAAAATGAGACGAATGGAGAAACTTTATATACAGATGTCAGTACCGTTAACCCGATAATTACAAGAAGAAGTACGAGAAAAATCTGCATGCAATTGTTTTACTTTTAATGATTTCGTTTCGGAGTGTCTAAAGCTTGAAATAAAAATAGTAAAACGAACTCGTCTGTCGAAGTATATCAGAATTTAGACGTGTATATAAAAGAAAAGCCCACCGTTGCTAAAACTATGGTGGGCGTAAGCGGAGAGAGAGGGATTCGAACCCCCGGACCTTTGACAGTCAACGGTTTTCAAGACCGCCGCATTCGACCGCTCTGCCATCTCTCCGGCGCAAAAGTACGTTTTGAATGATATTTACCAAAAAAAATAGAGAAAGAACCGATAAAAACTTTGAAAGCCTTATTGGGAAAGGGCTACAGAGAAGTTCTTTGTAAACGAAAGGACTAGGAAGTGGGTTTCTCTTCAAGTTTTTCAACTACGACGAGATCTGACAGGTCGACGTGCATGGGTAGTAATCCAATTTGCACGATGGCTCTTTTTCCCCGGATCTCTTTCACTTCCCCTACCTGGTAGTTCTTTCTCAACTTCACCAGCGAGCCTATTACAATTTGTTGATTGAGTTCTTTGTATTTCAGGTCTACTTTTTTCGCCAGTTTATTTACAACAATGGTTTCTTTTTGCTTGAATAAAAGATGCTGTAAATTTTTGATGACCTCTTGCTTATTTTCTGATTTTTTCCAATCCAATACGATCTGTTTGAGTTTACGCTCCATATCTTTCAGGTACACAAGACGATCCTCAGTGATTCTGTTCTGCTGTTTCAATAATTCCACTTGCTGACGATGTCGTTCTTTGTCCATCACCACTTCCATTTCCTTTTTCAAACGATCGTTTTCTCTGAGCAGTTTGTGGAGTTGCTTTTTTTCTTGCTCCAATTGCTGCAGATCTTGTTCGGTTCTATTCAACAAACGATCCAATTTGAAATGGTCTTCTTCTACCAGCTTTCGTGCTCTGTTGATCAGGTGTTGTGGCAATCCGATTCTTTCTGCAATCGCGAAAGTGTAGGAACTGCCGGGCTTACCAACGATCAGTTTATACATAGGCTGAAGATTGACTTCATCAAACTGCATCGCACCATTGATGATACCTTTCGTATGATTGGCCATCACTTTCAAATTGAGATAGTGTGTAGTGACAACACCATATGCATGTTTGCGTGCCAATTCCTCCATGATCACTTCAGCGAAAGCACCACCCAGATTCGGATCACTTCCACTACCCAATTCATCAATAAAAAATAAAGTCTTTCCGTTAGCAGACTCAATAAAAGACTTCATGTGTAAAAGATGACTGCTGTAAGTGCTCAGTTCAAATTCAAGATTTTGGGTATCGCCGATGTGAATAAACAACTGCTTAAAAATACCCATCTGAGAATCCGGACTTACCGGCACCAATAATCCGCTTTGCAGTAAGAGCTGATTCAGTCCGATCGTTTTCATCGTTACTGTTTTACCACCTGCATTGGGCCCGCTGATGACTAGGATTCGGCTCTGTTCATCCAATGTAAGTGTGACGGGTATCGTTGGTTTATTGGCGGTCTTATTATACAACAGAAGCAAGGGATGAAAGGCATTGATCAAGTGTACATGCGCCTTGTCCGATAACTCAGGTAACTGTCCATTCATTTCAATGGCCAGTTTGGCTTTCGCTCTGATGAAATCATATTCTCCGGAGATCAATAAGTATTGAGAAAGCAATGGAGCATAAACGGATAAACGAGCAGTGAGTTGTCTGAGTATGCGTTGAACTTCTTTTAATTCATCATGCTCCAGTGCAAACACGGTATTATTCAGATCAATGGTTTCTTCCGGTTCAATGAAGGAAGTTTTTCTACTGTCACTTTCTCCATGTAGAATCCCTTTCACCTGACGTTTATGTTCTGAAAAAACAGCAACAACTCTCCTGCCATTGCTAAAACTTTCATCAATGTCTGCTGTATATCCGGCCTTGGCCAATTTAGCGATCACTTTTTCAAACATTCTTCGCAATTCGTTTCTCTTGCGATAGAGGCTCATCCGTATCTTTTGAAGATCGGGTGAGGCATTGTCTTTTACATTTCCCTGTTCATCGATCACCTCATCGATCATTTCAATGATCGTTTTCTCGTAATAAACATCTTTGATCACTTCAGCCATGGCCGGGAAAGCCTGTCTTCTTTCTGTATCAAACCATCGAAAAATATTGGCAGTGTTTTCCGATAATTTCCTGATCTGTAACCACTGTTCTCCTGTGATCAGTGCACCGGGAATTCCCAATAAGCGAAGTTCCTGTTGTAAAGGGAGGGTAAAATCATTGGGGAAATACTGCGCCTGTTGAAGAATAGATTTGAATTCGAATGTTTGCTGCAGGGCTAATTGAATATATTCTTTGCGTGTATGGATCCTTAATTGGGCTGCTTTCTCACGGGCATGCAAGGTTTTACAGTGACTTTCCAATAAAGTTCTGACCTTATCAAATTCCAGTTGAGTCAAAGCTGTTTCAGGATACAAACGCATAATTCTGTACTACGATTAAGGCGCAAAGGTAAAGGTGATCTTTGATCTTAGATCTGTGATTTTTTGATTTCCTTAATCAGGTGTAGGACATGAACCATCAGTTCACTAATCAAGCAATCAAAGATCAAAGAATCAGAGATTAACAACCCTTTTGTAAGGTTAGAACATTCATGCTGTCTATTTGTTATAGAATCAACACCTAATTTTATAAAAAAGGTTAATATGCGATTTATTTTGAGTGTAATGGTATGGGCAATTGTATTTGCTTCTTGTGCCCAACAGCCATCAAAAAAAGTAACAAATATGAATACGAAGGTGAATTATAGTGGTATCGTTACCGATACGGCTACATTTGGCGAAGGATGTTTTTGGTGTACAGAAGCTTTCTTTCAACGATTGGAAGGTGTATTGGAAGTAGTTAGTGGATATGGTGGTGGATTTGTGGAGAATCCGACCTATGAACAGGTATGTGATAAGAATACGGGTCATGTGGAGCTGGCACGGATCGTTTATGATCCTTCAAAGATCACTTATGATGAGCTTTTAGAGGTTTTTTGGAAGACCCACGATCCTACAACTCCAAATCAGCAAGGCAATGATATTGGGCCACAGTATCGAAGTGTGGTTTATTATCACAACGAAACACAAAAACAAAAAGCGGAACAATACAAAGCATTATTGGATAAAAGTGGTGCCTGGGATAAACCCATCGTTACTACCATTGAACCTTTCAAGAATTTTTATCTGGCAGAAAACTATCATCAAAACTATTACAATGACAATCCCAATCAGGGATATTGCAGATTTGTGATCAGACCTAAATTGGAGAAATTCGAGAAGGTGTTCAAAGACAAGTTAAAGAAGCAATAATTGAAGTGTGTTGAGTAAAGCCACAGATTCACAGATTAAAGAACTAATCTGTGAATCTGTGGCTTCTTTTTTGCTTTTATTTAGCAGCTACCCCAGTAAAATCTGTTTAAACTAGTTTTCTGCACCTTATTTTTACAGGAATCTATCGAACAGGCCCATGGGAAGTATTCGTAAACAAACCATCATTTCCAGCGTACTGGTTTATATTGGTTTTGCCATTGGGTTTGTCAATCATTATTTCTACACCAAAAATGGTTCTTTTACCCCCGAGCAGTTTGGTCTGACGCGTATTTTCTTTGATTTCGCACAAAATATGATGGCTTTTGGAGCCTTGGGTGTCATTCCGGTCATCTATAAATTCTACCCTTATTATAAGGATAATCTTGAGCCTCGCAAGATCGATCTGATGAGTTGGGCCATGTTGGCATCGATCATTGGATTTGTCATTGTATTGGTCAGTGGTTTTGTATTTCAACCATTTTTTGTAGAAAAGTACCAAGAGAAATCCCCTTTAATCCTGAATTACTATTACTGGATGTTTCCATTCGCCATGGGGATGTTATTCTTTTCTGTGATAGAAGGATTTAGCTGGGCATTGCAATTATCTGTGGTATCCAACTTCTTAAAGGAGACATTACTCAGGGTTATTACCAGTGTATTGATCGGACTATTTTATTTCAAATGGATCAGTTTCACCGTGTTCATCTACCTCTTTGCATTTCAATACCTAGCTATCTTTTTATTTCTATTCATCTACCTATTACGCAGTGGTCACCTTCACTTTCATTTTAAAATCAGCAGGGTAACCAGGAAGTTCTGGAAAAAGATACTCTCAATGCAGATCCTGATTTATGGAGGCACATTGATCGCATCTGTTGCTGCAACCATTGATAGCTTTATCATTGCGGGTTTTCAAGGACTTACAGCTGTCGGTATTTTTGTGTTTGCACAATTCACGGCGAATGTTATTCAGGTTCCGCAGAGAAGTATTCAGGCAGTTTCCTCGAGCTTTCTTTCCAGGGCTTGGAAAGACAAAAACTATGGCGAGATTCATCGCATCTATTCAAGATCCTGTATCAATCTGTTATTGATGTCATTATTCATTTTCGGTAATATATGGCTGAATGCAGAAGAGGGCATCAAAGTGTTGAATATTCAGCAAGATTATCTGAATAGTTTGAATGTTATTTTCATTTTAGGGATTGTACGAATTATTGATGCGGGCACCGGTTTGAATGCCATGGTTATCAATACCTCAACTTATTGGCGATTTGATTTCATCAGTGGAGTGGTGTTGATCGGGCTTCGATTACCACTAACTTATTTCATGATCAAAGAGTATGGCATTATCGGATCGGCTTATGCCGAATTGATAGCGTATGCTACCTATAATTTTATACGCTATGAATTTCTGAGACGGAAATTCAATATGCAGCCATTTACCATGAAGACCTTGTATTCTCTATTGTTAGCTGTTGCAGCTTATTTTATCTGTAAACAGTCTTTCAGTGCTTTGAGTGGCTGGATAGCAATTATTTGTAATGCGGTTGTCTTTTCGGGTATTATGATCGCAGGAATATTTGTCTTCAAGCTAACCCCTGATGCCATGCAGTTGTATCATGTCGTGAAGAAAAGATGGAGCAATGAGTAGTTGGAATCTTGCTTTCGACTTTCTTTATTGTATCGAAGATATATTTCTTACAAAAATCTGAAATCTGCGATCTGCCATTATAATATAACGTACTCCCCTTTTTTGTTTACGGAGATCAATGGCAGCTTTTTGTTTTCTTCGAAGTAGTCATATACTTCTTTTAAACGGGTTGAGAACTTTTGGTATTCTTTATCTTCTTTACTATTTCTATCCAAGTACTCCTGACTTCTATTATTGCTGAAACGAACCGGATAAATATGAACAGGTATGAAGTCTTGTCCCTGATTACGGGCATGTGAGGCCAACACATACAATTCTTCGATCTGATCGTTCTGAATTGGGATACATCCTACGGTGATACAACTACCATGAATGTATATATCACTTCCCGGTTTGATGGAATCACTTAAAAGCAGATCTGATGCATTGGGGTAATTCAATCCCAATGATAAGTGATACATGCTTTTGGGATTGAATTCATTGATATAGTAAAATCCTTCCGGCACCTGATAATCACCCTCCATTCTTTTCGGCCCAAGCGTTCCTGAAAGCGCGCATATCTTATAGGTTTTGAATAACTTATAAGGTTCTGCTGAAGTATTTCTTACCCATACTTCCAATTGACTATCATACTTAAAGCTTCGGATATAAACATCTTTTGCGGGCCATTGAAGTTTAGCATTTGCGAACTGTTTCTTCAAACTATCTTCTTTGGAGCGAATGGCCTGTGCAACCCTGGGAAACACACGTTGATTTTCAATAAAACCTGACTGTCCGTTGACGGATACCGCGGTCATCAATATTGAAAGAAATAACAGGGGGTATTTCATTATTGCAAAATACTAAATGATCAAGATGTGATTGTTGAAGCTACTGTTAAATTGAAACGTTGGCAAGTTAGGATTATTGTATAAAAAGACCGGAATCGTTGCGAAGATTCCGGTCTTATAATTTCCTTTCAATTATAGGTTTCCTCTATCCGCCTGTTCTCTTTCAATGGCTTCAAATAAGGCTTTAAAATTACCTTTTCCGAAACTCTTAGCCCCTTTCCGCTGAATGATCTCAAAGAAAAGTGTAGGCCTGTCTTCAACGGGCTTGGTAAAAATTTGTAATAAGTATCCTTCATCATCTCTATCCACCAAGATTCCCAGATCACGCAAAGGATTTAGGTCTTCATCGATATGTCCTACTCTATCCAATAAATCATCATAATAGGTGGTAGGAACTTTTAAAAACTCAACACCTCTGTTTTGAAGATCGGTGACGGTTCTGACAATATCATTTGTTGCCAGTGCCACATGTTGACAGCCTTCTCCATTATAAAAATCGAGGTACTCTTCTACCTGTGATTTTTTCTTTCCTTCTGCAGGTTCATTGATCGGGAACTTTACGAATCCGTTTCCATTACTCATCACCTTACTCATCAACGCTGAGTACTCGGTTGAGATATCGTTATCATCAAAACTGAGGATATTCTTAAAGCCCATCACATCTTCATAAAACTTAACCCAAGGATTCATTTGATTCCATCCTACATTACCCACACAATGATCGACGTACAGTAATCCCGTTTCACTTGGATTATAATGACTCTCCCATTTTCTGTATCCAGGTAAGAATGCACCGGTATAATTTGTTCTTTCAATAAAAAGGTGTACAGTATCTCCATAAGTATGGATACCGCTGATGACTACTTCTCCGAATTCATCTTTTAATCGTTGCGGTTCCATATAGCTCTTACCACCGCGCTGTGTTGTTTGTTTCCAGGCATCCGTAGCATCGTTTACTTTCAATGCCAATACCTTCACACCATCTCCGTGTTTGTATACATGATCTGCTATCGGATTATCGGTACGCAGTGCGGTTGTAAAAACAAAAGTCAATTTGTTTTGTCTGACAGCATAGCTGGCACGATCTTTTACCCCTGTTTCAGGTCCGGCATAAGCCAAACTTTGAAAGCCAAAAGCTGTTTTATAAAAATGAGCGGCTTGCTTTGCATTGCCGACATAAAATTCAACATAATCAGTGCCCAATAAGGGTAAAAAATCAGTAGTAGTAGACTGTACTGCAGAAGTTACAATCGATTCCATACAATATGTTTATAAAATGAATGAATAGGGAGAAAATCTTTGTCGTCAAAGACAAGATCAGGCATCCATGGCCAATGCTTCCATCAGCAGACAATAACATCCGCGTTTGTCACCGAAGACTTTATGAGGATAATCAGGTAGCATGGTTCAAAGTTAGGGATTTTGGGGATAGATAATGGGTTATGGACGATGGGTTATCGGATTTAGAAACCCTTCTTCAACATCAAAAAATAACCTATCACCCACGACCCATACCCTAGTACCCAGTTCCCCTTATCTTCGCAGACATGAAAGCAGGAATTCTTGGAGGTGGCCAGTTGGGCCGTATGCTGTTACAAGCAGCAGCCAATTACACAGTAGAAACTTGGGTAATGGAAAACGACCCTAATTGTCCGGCCGCGCATCTTTGTCACCATTTTGTTCTGGGAAATATCAATGATTTTGATGCAGTATATGCATTTGGGAAAGGGCTGGATGTTCTTACCATCGAAATTGAGTCGGTGAATGTGGATGCATTAGAAAAACTCGAAGCTGAAGGCGTTAAAGTGTATCCCAAACCCTCTGCGATCAGAACGATCAAAAATAAGATCCTTCAAAAGCAATTCTATGAATCAAATGATATCCCTACTTCCTCATTTGTTATCACAGAAAAGCTGAGTGATCTAAAAGACCACACTGCTTTTTTACCGGCTGTTCATAAGATCGGACAAGGTGGATATGATGGAAAAGGTGTTCAGATCATTCGTGATGAGCAAGAAATAGAAAAAGGATTTGATGCACCAGCGGTACTTGAAAAAATGGTGCCTATACATAAAGAGATCGCAATGATCGTTGCGATGAATGATAAAGGAGAAACAGCATTGTATCCTCCTGCTGAAATGGTATTTGATCCTGTGTTAAATTTATTGGATTATCAATTGAGTCCTGCATCACTTCCGGAAAAAGTATTTTGGAAAGCAGAAGCCATCGCTTTACGTGTGGTAAAAGGGTTGAATAGCCCGGGATTATTTGCTGTAGAACTTTTTGTTGATAAGAATGAAGAAGTGTTGGTCAATGAAACAGCACCACGTGTACATAACAGCGGGCATCATACCATTGAAGCCAATTATTCCAGTCAATATGATATGTTATGGCGTATCATGTTAGGTTATCCCTTGGGAAATACTGATGCGATACTTCCATCTGCCATTGTAAATCTTCTCGGCGCCGAAGGATATTCCGGTGAAGCAGTTTATGAAAACCTTGACGAGGTCTTAAAAATGGATAATGTTTTTGTACATCTCTATGGAAAAAAGCAGACAAAACCCGGTAGAAAAATGGGGCATGTTACCATTATGCACAAAGACTATCAGGATCTAACACACAAGGCGAATAAGATCAAACATTTATTGAAGGTCATTAGCACATAATTTTAATGTCAGATGTCAGATTTGATTTTATAAATGAACCCAATCTGACATCTCACATTTCTCATTCACTATCCTTTCTTCACATTCAAAGGGCGTAAGAATCCAATACCAATCAGGCTTTTGGTTTGTAGTCCGGGTGATGTTTTATTAGGACCGAATAAACGAACATCGTCATCATAGATCAGATCAAGACTATATGTTGCCGAGAAAAATTTATTGATCTTGAAAGAGAATAAATTGGTCATGAAGAAGTCGATATTCTGTGCTTGGTTGTTATAGTTAGAGAACATGTCTAACCTTCCTTTGTAAGTCACATTTTTCGCAATCGTATTATTGTAGTTAACGGTAGCGAAAGTTCCTATTTCATTGATCGATGTTTTGCCTGCAGGTACACCATACTTACCTAATGTAGATAGTTTGTTATTCGCCACAACAGTCCACCTGGATGTAAGTGGCGACACAAACACTGAAAGCTTATCAGAAGGTTTGTAATCAAATCCGACTGAAAGAATTATGTATGCCGGTGATAAGAATGATGATGAAAAACTTGGCACACCTCCTGAAAAGGTATAACCATCAAACCATTGGGAACGAAAGTTAAAAAGACTGGATAAAAATACTTTTCCGGTACTATCCATTTTATAACCATACTTACTCAGAAAATCAAAACGGTCATCGTTCTTTCTTCCTCCTAGGCTGGTGGTCTGCACGTAGCCGAGGTTCATATCAAAGTTGTTATCCCAGCTGTGGCGGTTCTTACGATAGAAATAGAAAAAATTGAAGTATGAGCTTACTGCGAGTGAAAAATTATCACCCCCTGCAGCCCAATTACTCAGGGAGCCTTGTGCAAGATTTGCACTCAATAAACCACCTTTTTTCCATACCCATGTACTGGTATCCGCGTCTTTTTTGATGGTTCGGGAAGTTTCACTTCGAAGTTTATTCACTACAATATCCTGAGAAAAAACTGCTGATGAAAAACACAGCATCAGCATCCATAGCATAGTTTTCTTCATGTGGCCGGGGGATTTGCGTTGCAAAACTAATTGATTAACAGAATTTTCAGCGTTGAAAACCTGTCAAACTGACACAAAAACAAGACAATTTTGTTAATTTTGCATCTAAACGATTCTAAAAGAAGGTATGAATACAATGCTTACTACAGATAAAGTGCATGATGAAGCCCGTCAGGGAGAAGCATTTCAGCCATTCGCTAATGATCCAAATCAGTATAAAAAGCATTTTTATATTGAGAGTTATGGCTGTGCAATGAATTTTGCAGATAGTGAGGTGGTGGCCTCGATCTTAAATGGTGCCGGTTTTGGTGCGACCCGAAATCTTGAAGAAGCCAATCTGATTTTATTGAATACCTGCTCCATTCGTGAAAAAGCAGAACAAACGGTCCGTAAAAGATTAACAGAGTTTCGCAAGATCAAAGAACGTACACCGGGAATGCTGATTGGCATGCTGGGTTGTATGGCTGAGCGATTAAAAGCCCAGTTACTCGAGCAAGAAAAACTGGTGGACCTGGTGGTTGGTCCTGATGCGTACAGAAGTTTACCGGCACTGATCGAAGAAGCGGAATCCGGACAGAAAGCCGTGAATGTTTTGTTGAGCCGCGATGAAACTTATGGTGACATCGCTCCCATTCGTTTAGATAGCAATGGAATCAGTGCTTTTGTATCGATTATGCGTGGCTGTAATAATATGTGCAGCTTCTGTGTTGTACCATTTACAAGAGGACGAGAAAGAAGTCGTGATGCGCATTCGATCATTCAAGAAGTACAAGCATTATGTGATAAGGGTTACAAAGAAGTAACCTTATTGGGACAAAACGTGGACAGTTACTATTGGATCGATGAGCAAAAAGATGAAACCGTAACATTTGCAGCTCTTCTTGAGAAAGTGGCATTGATCAGTCCGGATCTCAGGGTTCGATTCAGTACCTCACATCCAAAAGACATTACGGATGAGGTATTGTTCACCATGGCTAAATATGAGAATATCTGTAAGTACATACACTTACCGGTACAGAGTGGAAGTTCCAGAATCCTACAATTGATGAACAGAACTTATACCCGTGAATGGTATATGGCCAAAGTAGATCGTATCAGAGAACTACTACCCGACTGCGGCATTAGTTCTGATATCATCGCAGGTTTTTGTACGGAAACGGAGGAAGATCATCAGGAAACACTCAGTATCATGCAGTACAGTGGCTATGATATGAGCTATATGTTCTTCTACAGTGAAAGACCCGGAACATTGGCAGCCAGAAGATATGAAGATGACATTCCTGAAGAAGTGAAGAAAAGAAGGTTGCAGGAGATCGTAGATCTTCAAGGTGAATTATCTCGTCAGAGCAACTTAAAAGATCTGGGTAAAACCTTTAAAGTATTGGTCGAAGGTAATAGCCGTAAAAGTGAATCTGATTGGATGGGAAGAAACAGCCAGAATAAGGTCATTGTTTTCCCAAAGAAAGATCTGAATGAAGATCTGAAAGGTACTTATGTAATGGTGAAAGTAACCGACTGTACCAAGACAACACTGCGTGGAGAAAGAGAACTGTAATCATCAATGATGAATATTGAATCCTGAATGCAGGAAGTTCAAACAAGTGGTCAATGAATAAAACGGATCTCTATGTATCAGGCATCTGACATTAGGGATCAGCAAATTAAAGCTATGGATCTTCAAAGTATAAAAAACAGGTTTGGCATAATAGGTAATTCACCTTCGTTGAATCATGCACTCAATACAGCTGTACAGGTAGCTGCTACCGATCTGACCGTATTGATTGTAGGAGAAAGTGGTGTGGGTAAGGAAGTATTTTCTCAGATCATTCATTCTTTATCATCACGAAAGCATAATCCATTCATTGCCGTGAACTGTGGTGCTATTCCGGAAGGAACGATTGATTCAGAATTATTCGGACATGAAAAAGGCGCATTCACAGGGGCTGTTGATAGCAGAAAGGGTTATTTCGAAACGGTAAGTGGCGGTACCATCTTTTTAGATGAGATCGGTGAAATGCCATTGGGTACACAAGCCAGACTCTTACGTGTATTGGAAACAGGAGAATTCATCCGTGTGGGTTCTTCTAAAGTGCAAAAGACAGATGTACGTGTGATCGCAGCTACGAACAGAGAGTTATTGGAATTTACCCAAAAAGGAAGGTTCCGTGAAGATCTGTATTATCGTTTGAGTACGGTTCCGATCCGTGTTCCCGCTTTGCGAGATCGTAAAGAAGATGTTTTACTGCTGTTCCGAAAATTTGCGGTTGATTTTGCCGAACGATACAAGACACAACCGATACAGCTCGATGATGACGCTAAAAACCTGTTAATAAATCATCCTTGGCAAGGTAACGTGCGTGAATTGAAGAATATTGCAGAACAGATATCTGTGTTGAGTCAAACCAACAATATTTCAGCGGTCACCTTGCAGCAATTTCTACCGGATCAAAGTAAGCATATGAGAATGCCTGTACTAGCCGGACAAGCAGGCGGCTCTTCATCAGAGTTTGCGAATGAGCGTGAAATTTTGTACAAGCTCTTCTTTGACATGAAGAAGGATGTGACAGAGCTGAAAAAGATGTTTTTAGAAATACTGCAAAACCCTTCATTAGCGGGTAATGCAGCCAATTATACCCGGGATTCACTGATGCAGGATTTTCATACGAATGGTGACATCTCCCCTGTGCTAAGCAATTCGACTGCTGCTCATACAGCGGTATTGCCCGGTAATGTAGGTTCACAGCCGGTGATCTTGCATGAGGATGATATTCATCACCATGAGGAAGTTGAAGAATCATTGAATATCATGGATAAGGAGAAAGAACTGATTCTAAAAGCTTTGAAAAAACACAAAGGGAAAAGAAGAGATGCATCACTTGATCTGGGTATTAGTGAAAGAACATTATACCGTAAATTGAAAGAATACGATATTGAGGAATAATCTAATTACATGAGATCATTATTTCAAACATATAGTTATCGGCATAGCATTCTTTTATGGATGATCATGTTAATTGGATTTACTGCATGTAAAGTAAAATATAGCTTTAATGATGCCACGATCGATCCGCGATATAAAACGATCAAACTGGGTTTCATTGAAAACAAAGCCCGTTACATCAACCCGCAGTTGAGTCCTAAGCTAAATGATAAGCTACAGCAAAAGATCACCAACCAAACCAAGTTGACGCGTGTATCGAATGATGATGCTGATTATGTCATCAGTGGCTACATCTCAACTTATGATGGTACACAAACTGTTGGGGTAAGCGGCAGGCAAGCAAGTACGAACCGTCTTACTGTTTCGATCAATATCAAGCTGAGAAAAAATATTGAAAATGAAACCAAAGAATTTGTAGTGAGCCGAAGCTTTGACTATAGTGCCAATCTAGCTTTTAATACTGCCGAAGCACAGTTATTGGATGAAGTGGTAAGAAATATGGTAGACGAGATATTTAACCGTATTTTCTCAGACTGGTAATCAATTTGTACATTTATCGCTATGAAATCCATACGGGATAAAGCCTTATTACACCTGACCGGACAATCTACCCTTCAAACGGTTCCTATCGATCAATTGGAGTCATTGGTTCAAACCTACCCTTACTTTGCGCCCGCAACGCTATTGTATCATGCCAAGTGTAAAGCGGATGGTGCGACCACACAATTGGAGGCCAGTTTAGGCAAATCGTTTCTTTTCACGGATAACCCGCTTTGGACTTCCTATTTATTACAAGAACCTACTGTTATGGATGAAGTCGGTATGCCGGAAACTCCGGTGGCCGATAAACCTGCCCTATCCATATCCAAGACTATCGATATCCCAACCATGGATGATGTGAGGGATATTATGCGGTCGATCGACCCTAGAAAGATTCCTGATAATCCACCAGAGGTAGATGAAACCGAGGAAGAATATGAAGAACCAATGGATGAGTTGCCATTGCCTGAGACGAAATTGAGCGATCTGTTATCAGAACAACTGGCTGATTTCAAAAAGCCGGTTGATAGTGCGGCTCAATTAGAAATTGAAACAGAGCGACTGCATACCATCGATTATTTTGCTTCTCAAGGTATAAAAATCGATCTTTCTAAGATCCCGCAGGATAAATTGACCTCCCAGCTCCGTAAGTTCACAGACTGGCTGAAACAAATGAAACACGTGCCCAATGAACCTGCCGACCTTGGAACAGGCTCAGATCTGGAGCAGGCAGTAGCCCTGATCGCTGAAAATTCCAATGAATCCAGGGAAGTCGTGACTGAAACCATGGCTGAGGTTCTGGAAAAACAAGGGCAATTGGATAAAGCCATTCAGCTTTATATCAAATTAAGTTTCATAAATCCTGAAAAATCCGCTTATTTTGCGGCGAAGATTCAACAATTAAAAGGTATATAAAATGATCATTCTGTTTCTGATTCTGATTGTGTTAGCTTGTGTAGCGCTTGGTTTTGTAGTACTGATTCAGAACCCTAAAGGAGGCGGTCTTTCTGCCAATGTTGGTGGTTTGAGTAATCAATTCATGGGTGTTAAACAAACCACAGATGTACTCGAAAAAGGTACATGGCTATTTGCCGGTATCATTGCGGTATTGGCTTTGGTATCCAGTTTATTTCTAAAAGGTGGTGCAAGTGTAGACAGCTCTGTATTACAAAAAGTAAATACAACTACCAGTGCTCCTGCTCCAGCCCCTACTACACCTGCCAATACTACAACGGCAACTCCTGATACAGGAAAAAAATAATTTGAATAC
Source organism: Sediminibacterium sp. KACHI17 (assembly GCF_040362915.1). Classification (NCBI taxonomy): domain Bacteria; kingdom Pseudomonadati; phylum Bacteroidota; class Chitinophagia; order Chitinophagales; family Chitinophagaceae; genus Sediminibacterium; species Sediminibacterium longum. The sequence goes on from NZ_AP029612.1 coordinate 675,115, forward strand.
TAGATTGTTAAAACCCTGCCTGTTCTACAGACAGGGTTTTTTGTTTAATTTGTTGGTATGAAAAAAAGTATTGGATGGGCTCTACTGATCGTACTGATAATTTCAGGTATCTCTGCCTGGTTGATATTTGGTAGCAATACCGCTTTTTCAGAAGCACAACGATACTTCATTGTTGAGCAAGGAAAAACAGACAGGGCCTCGATCTTAGCAGCCCTCAAGGAAAACGGTATCGTATCGCAGACCATCGGATTATCAATGTTAGGTACGGTTAGTGCAGTTTGGCCGAAAGTAAAGCCGGGTAAATACGAGGTTAAAAAAGGGCAATCTGCTTTTGACATTGCACGCATGTTACGGAATGGAAAGCAAGCAGAATTAAAACTGGTGATCAATAAGCTCCGCACCAAATCAGATCTCGCAAAACTGATCAGTAAACAATTCAACACGGATTCAGTAACGGTTATGCAATTCCTCCAATCGAACGACTCTTTGCAACAATTGGGAACGGATACCACACAGCTATTTACAACGATCATACCCAACACTTACATATTCTATTGGAATACTCCGTTGATCAAGATCTTAAAAAAACTAAAAGACAACAGTGATCAATTTTGGCAAAAAAACAATCGATTGGCCAAAGCCACTTCCAAAGGATTATCAAAGAATGAAGCCTACACATTGGCATCGATCGTAGAAGAAGAAACCAATTTCGATTCAGATAAATACAAGATCGCCAGTGTGTATATAAACCGTTTAGAAAAAGGGATGCCCTTACAAGCTTGTCCTACCATAAAATATGCTATGCAAGATTTTACGATCACGCGTATTTATGAGAAATATTTATCTAATCCATCCCCATACAATACCTACCGAAGGAAAGGATTACCACCCGGACCCATTTGCACGCCTTCACCTAAAACCATAGATATTGTGCTAGAAGCTCCGGTAACTGATTATTTATTCTTTGTGGCAAAGAGTGATTTCAGTGGATATCATCATTTCAGTAATAATTATGAAACGCATGATAAATATGCCAAAGAATATCAAAAGCAGTTAGACATTTACATGGCCAATAAAAAGTAATTCCGTTTTGATCAAACTACAACGTATCATCATTAGTTGGAAACCTATTGCTTTTGTGATCCGCAAAAGCAAGACCACTATTGTTCCCGGATTTCAGGGATTGCCGTTGTATGATGTAGTTCTATTTTTCTTTAAACAGATCAATAAGGTGGGATTAAATGAAAGAGCTGCTGCCATTTCGTTTAATCTGATCATGGCATTACCTGCTGCTATGATCTTTTTATTTTCACTCATCCCCTATTTCCCGAAATCATTTAAAGTTGATAAGCAGATATTAAGTCTATTTAAAGATATCACACCGAATTCAGAGACTTACCGTTTTGTGAGCCAGATCATCAATGATCTTCTTAAAAAACATGTGGGTATTTTCTCCTTTGGTTTTATACTGTTGATCTTTTATGCATCCAATGCGATGATCGGTATAATCCGAACTTTTGATAAATCGATTCAGGAACAAAAAGGGTTTATTTTTCACCAGCGTTGGAGAGCCATTCAACTGACAGCGATATTGATCTTACTTGTGATCGGATCCTCCTTGGTATTAATTGGTCAGGATCAATTATTTAGTTTGCTGAAAAGTTTGTTTGACATAAAATCAAAGACCCTTCTTCCTGTGTGGAATGCCGCCAGATGGTTGGTGATTATAGGGTTGGTGTTTTATGGAATCGCTTGTACCTACAAATACGCCCCTTCGGTTCAAAAACGTTGGAAACTAGCTTCACCGGGGGCTTTATTGGCCACTTTTCTCACATTGGCTACTACCCTTGTCTTTTCTTATTGGGTCAGTTTATTTGCAAATTCCAGTTATAACAGGATCTACGGATCCATAGGAACGGTACTGATCATGATGCTATTGATTTATATCAATTCGTTAATTTTATTGATCGGCTTTGAGTTAAATGTAAGTATCACGTATCTTACTAAGGAAGCAGAAGCCCGGAAACTGAAAGAGAAAGCCCAAAACGCCTCCTGATATTGCACTGAAGAAAAATACTTGTTCCTGCATGAACAAGTAATATCTATCATTTGTCACTATAAAAACCATCATTATGAAAACGTTGCTTTATTCGCTGTTTTTTGCGTTCACTGCACTTAATATGCAAGCACAATCACTCCCTGTTGGAGCTGATCTCCCAATGAAGGATGTAAAGATGAAAGATGTATCCGGTAAAGAAGTTTCTATTACAGATGCCATGAAAGCCAATGGTGTTCTCGTGATGTTCTCATGCAATACCTGTCCGTACGTGATTAAAAACCAACAAAGGACACTTGATATTGCTGCTTATGCCAAACAAAATAATATTGGCATCATTCTATTGAACGCTAATGAAGGTACCCGTGGCGGAGATGATTCATATGATGCAATGAAGGAATATGCCAAAAAGCAGGGATACGATTTTTATTACACAGTTGATACAGATTCAAAGATCGCCAATGCTTTTGGTGCCACCAGAACACCTGAACTATTTCTATTCAATAGTGCCGGTAAACTTCAGTATAAAGGCGCAATCGATGATAATCCTAATGATGCAGGGAATGTAAAACGTATTCATGCCAAAGAAGCGATCAGTGAGCTTACTACTGGAAAATCTATTTCAGTAAAAGAAAGTCGCTCAGTAGGTTGTAGCATTAAAAGAAGTTAATTGGATCATTTCCATGATCGTTATATAAGCCGCTTTTAAAAAAGAAGCGGCTTTTTTGTGGAAATAATGAATACGGGCATCATTTTAATAACCAAAACCTGTTTTATGAAGCCTTTTATCATCATTACGTTGTTATTGGCCATCACCTATGCCATCGCAGAAGGGATTCATTATGGTAGTACAACCGGTATTGTACTCGCAACATGTAGCCTGATAGCATTGGGATACGCTATTTATCTGACAGAAAAACTTCACAAACAATTGCGTGAGGAAGCTGAGGGCGAATATTGATGAGTGCTACTGCCCTATTAATTTTTGTAATTCTTGTACCAATCTTTGTTCGGGTAATTGTTGCGCAAAGAATTGACGGTATTGGCGTTTATTGTTGACCATCAATGTTACCGGAATTGCACCATCCCATTTTTCATCGATCTTGGGACAGAATTCATCTGCATTGGTTTCATCCAGCCATACGATCTTGGATTGGTAGTTATTTTTTTTGGCAAAAGCTGCAATACCTTTTGGATAATCCTCTGCGAAATCAAGACTCACCAACAGTAATTGTACTTTTTGATCTTTGAATGCTGCAACAGATTTTTCAAACCAGGGTATTTCCTTGATACAAGGCGCGCACCAACTGGCCCAAAAATTGACCACTAAAGGAACCGAACTGGTGTCGATCATTTTTACAAGATCATTGATCTTTACTTTTTTTATCTCCTGAGCGTGTACGGTCGTTCCGAGTACTATCACCAACAGGAACAAGACAATTTTTTTCATAATGATCTTTTACAAAGGGTCTTCTTGTTTGAAGCCCCATTCATTTAATAATTCAGTTTGTCTTTCGGCAGACATAGAAGGCTGATCATATTGACCTGCTGCCTTTTTTTGACGATACGCTTCATAAATACTTACAGCACAGGCTACCGAAATGTTTAAACTCTGAATAATACCCATTTGTGGGATGATGAAATTACCATCCGCCAATGCCCTGATATCTTCACTTACACCGGAATGCTCATTCCCAAATACCAGTGCTACACTTTCTGTAAAGTCGATGTCATATAAACTTACTGCATCGGAGGATAAATGGGTTGTTAAAATGCGTGCATATTTTTTACGCAATGCTTCAAAACAGGCAGTGGCATCATCAAACTGGTGAATGGTTAGCCATTTGGCAGCGCTACTACTACTTTTCGGACCAAACTTTTCATGCCTGGGGATTTTAGTGGTAAGGATGTATATATCCTGGATACCCACAGCATCACAGGTTCGCATTACAGCAGATATGTTGTGAGGATCTTGCACATTTTCCATTACCACGGCCAAATTAGATTGACGCTGATGTAAAACACGCAATAGTTTTTCTCTTCTTTCAGGTGTCATAGACCCCGAAAATCGGTACTTCATTAGGATTAAACAAATACCGTGTAAAAAAAGCAGGTAATCATACCTGCTTTTTTTGAATTACCATCTGCGGCGATCTCTATCACGTCTATCATCGTCACGATCTCTGCGATCCCATCGGTCATGACCCCGGCGTTTGTCGACGAACACGACGGGTGGACGATAAGCCATGTACTGTCTTGCATAACGATCGCGGTATACTTGTGGATGTCTGAATGGATCTCGATCATTGATCACCACTTTGTATCCACGATGTAAGTCATAATGACGATAAGCACGTGGGAGATCAGAAACATAGATCCATTGTCCTCTTTCAAAATAAACAAATCGACTTGCCGGAATGCTGTAGTACATGTCTATTTCTGGGAAATAATAATAATCTCCTACATGGTTGCCGGGTAAGGCCCATGCCGGACGCTGACCTATATTCACATTCACATTCAATCTAACCTGAGCTTGTGTTATGCCGACCCAAAAAATGGATGACACAATTAGAATGGGTAAAATTTTTCTTTTCATGGTTCACGGTTTTATATGGATATAAAGCCAAACCAGATGCCAAAAAAGAAGCTTTCTGTTAGGGAAATGTGAATTCAGGAAAATCTTGTTGAGGGAACAAGATCAACGAAACTGTATACCTAAACCGGGTTTACCTGAAACGGAAACTTGTCCATGATCATATGTTACACCGGTGGCGATGGATGTTGATAATAGTAGAGGGCCATCCATATCTACATGATCCAATTGCGGAAGGAAATGTGCGATCGCAGCAGAGCCAACTTCTGACTCATTCATGCTACCCATCATCACCTGTAATCCTAATGTTCTTGCTTCTTGTATCATTCTTATGGCAGGTGTGATTCCACTGCATTTTGTGAGTTTGATATTGATGCCATGGAAATGACCGACACATTTCTTGACATCATGTTCCGATACACAACTCTCATCAGCAAACAATGGCAAGGAAGACTGCTGGTATAATAGCTTCATTCCTTCCCAGTTATCTTTGGCAAGTGGTTGTTCGATAAACTCCACTCCTAGTTCTGCGAGCTGTGGAATTTTTTCTAAGGCTTCTTCTGTTGTCCAACCTGCATTGGCATCTATCCTGAAAACAGCATCCGTATGTTGACGCAAAGTTGCGATGATCGAAATATCATTCGCCGTGCCTAGTTTGATCTTATAAACAGGCCAAGGTTTGGCTTTCATTTTTTCCACCATCTTGTCAATGGTATCAATACCAATCGTGTAATCAGTAACAGGGGGCTGCTTCCACTCTGTATGCATCAGTTCATACAGGGGTTTACCTTTCATTTTGCCAAACAAATCCCAACAAGCCATATCTAATGCACATACTAAAAAAGGATTATTAGGGATGAGATGATGCAAATAGTGCCAATATCTCTCTGGTTCCGTTAACGCAAATTTTTCGATCATACGACGATGCTTTTCCAGATCTGCGATCATGGATTCAACCGTTACATCATAATAAGCAATCGCAGGAGCTTCACCAAAACCCATAAAGGGACCTAATTCCAATGCCACTAATAGCGAAGGCTGATGTGTTTTCGTGCGACCATTGGAAATGGTGAATGGATATTCAAAAGGAAGATTGATGGGTCTGTAACTGAGCTTCAAGAGATGTATTTTGAGGGGCAAAGATAATTAAGGATTGTATTTGCCACTGAAAGCACAGACAAACACAGAAAATTTCAGTGTGAGCAGTGACTTCAGTGGCAATCCATTAACTCCTACCACTCAATTGAATGTACTGATGCAGTGTATGATTGAAATCATCTTGTTGCAACAAGGATTCCAAGGTAATGTGCATTCGATATCTCCAATAATGTTTTGGATCTGCAGGAATATTGATGCGTTCGCTATGTGGGTCTTGTTTACGAAGTGCTGCATCCATGCCCATGATATCTTGTAATTGGAAAACAGTCCACATCGCAGGAGAATACAAATGTTGTATGACAATTGCTGTGTTGATCCATGCTTCGCAGTAATATGGTGCTTCACCTGCTTGTCCGAGTTCATGATTGTAAAACTGCTGGATCCGATCTTTGTCTTCTTCCCACCAGCCACGAATAGTACTCATATCATGCGTAGAAGGTGTTACCACACTCAAATATGGCGCATCTGAAGGATGGAAAAATGTACGCTTAGGATCTTTTGGCATCCGCTGAATTTCTAAACTCAAAAGTCCCAACTGTCTCATAACATCCGGAACGCAAGCCGGCACTAAGCCCAGATCTTCTCCGCATACCAGCATGTTTGTTACCCGCTTCAGCGCCGGTAATTTTTTCATGGCTTCTTTCATCCAGAAATCATCCTGACGACGGAAGAAATAATCTACATACAGGTCTTTTAATTGCTGTTGTGTGTGCTGATCTAAATAACGGAAAGAAGAAGTGCTTTCCATATTGAATCTGAAATGGAAATGCTGCAGATCTCCTTCTTTGTCTTCAAACAACAATACATTACTGATGAGGTTGTATAATCCTTTCTTTACCTTATCATGTTGTTCATCCTTTTCAAGGGTATTGAAATATTGTTCAACCTGACGTTGTGTTGCAAACTCCGGCTTTAAAGTGTATTGACCAAAACCATCATAGTTCAGGAATTCTTTTTTCACCAATTCGTTATCATAACCAAACAGCTCCCATAAAACATTTTCATGGATAAATGGCTGAGTGAATCGATGATGATCAAATGAGATTCCACGCGATTGAAATTCATTGATGTGAACAGGAATGGCAGGAACAAAACGTCCCAGTATTCCTTCAACCGCATGCATAGGGATACTCCATATTCTAAAGAAGCCCAGGATATGGTCTATCCGGAAAGCATCAAAGTAATAACTCATCTGCTCGAAACGCTGTTTCCACCAGGCAAATCCATCAGCCTGCATTCTTTCCCAATTGTAAGTAGGGAAACCCCAGTTCTGGCCTGCGATCGCAAAATCATCCGGCGGTGCTCCTGCTTGTGCATCCATGTGGTAGAGTTCAGGATGCTGCCATGCATCAGCACCATGTCTGTAAACCCCGATCGCAATATCCCCTTTTACGATGATCCCTTTAGAATGCGCATAAGACGTGGCTTCTTTCAATTGCAGGTGCAAATGGTATTGCGTAAAATAATGCAGTGCGATCTCTTTATACGCAGCAGAATCAGGTGATGCCAGTCTTTCAATCTCAGACTCATCATAATGTCTGAATGCAGGCCATTGATTGAAATCGACAGTGCCATATTGATCTCTCAAATAACAGAAGACCGCATATGATTGTAGCCAATGTTTATTGTCGTTGAAATATTGCTTGAAGTCCGCAGTTGCTAAAATAGCTGCTCCCTGTTCTTCATAGATCTTCGCTATGATCTTTGTTTTGAAACGGATCACTTCTTCATAATCCACCGTATCCAATGCATTCAGTTTGGCTTTTTCAACAGCTATTTGTTTTTGCAGTTTGCGATCATCTTTGATCAATGTGTCCAAATGAAGATAGAGTGGATGTAATGCAAATGCAGATATAGCTGCATAAGGATAAGAATCAGTCCAACTATGTGTAGCAGTAGTATCATTGATCGGAAGTATCTGGATCATTTTCAATCCGGTCTTCGCAGCCCAATCAACCATTTGTTTCAGGTCATTGAATTCACCGACACCCAATCCATGTTCGGATCTCAGGCTAAAAACCGGAATCGCAACACCGGTTCCTTTCCATGTGTTATTGGGTAGTACTGCAAACCCGTCGTGTATGATGCTGATCTTATCTTTTACAACACCATCATACAACACACGATTATCGCCATCCTCATATCGTAGGAATTGTTGTTGATCGGTATCATAAACCCCATATTTATAAGCAATGGGAAAAGAATCTTTGGTAAGATCCAATTGTATTTGAAAAAAATCTTCGTTACTATTCTTTGTAAGCAACATTGGGGCTGTCGTATCCCAATTACCGAGCTGCTGACTGCTGCCCAATAAACACAACGTCTCCCCTTTTTTAAGTAAAGGTGCTTTGATCTTTAGAAGATGGGTAGTGGTTTTAGGTACTTTCGAACCTGTGTTGGGATGAACAGCATTCAGCAGTACTTTGGTAAATGGTTCTGTATAAAAAGCGTTCTCATAATACCCTGCAAAATTCCATGCATCCAGCACGTGAATTTCTTTGGCTTTGATCGCATTTAAATCGAGAGCCTTATCATTACCCCAATCATAGCTTGAAGTTCCATCAGCGTTGCGTAATATGTAGTGATAGGTAATCTTGTCTTGACTCAGATCTTTTGGGGTAAAATCAATGGTAATAAACCAGTATTCTTCATTGAAATATTGAAGCGGTATTGCTTTGGCAGGATCATTATTTCCTAATAAAGGGTGATTGCCAAGTATGAAGAGATCCTGACCGAAACTGGTATGAAATTTAAGTTGGAAAGTAACTTTCTTGCCTGCAGTACTCGATTTCGTTTTCGTAACAGTTTTGCTTTTCCCTTTATTGTCAGCTACAGCCGTCGAAGTATCTTTCTTTTTGGATGTCTTACCACGTGTTGCTTTCTTTGGTATAGTTGGGGTTTCAGCATTGGGTGAAGACACAGGATTCCCATTGGCTGGAGCAATCATTTTTTTCATCGTAGCCACTACAAGCATTTTTGGTATTACTAAAATAGGGATTAATGTGTAAATAAAACACAATAATCTCCTGTCCGAGCGCAAATGTAAGTGCTTATAGATGCTGTTTAATGAGATCGGCTGCTTTTTCTGCGATCATAATTGTTGCCGCATTTGTATTACCGGAGACGATGGTTGGCATGATGGATGCATCAACAACCCGTAATGAACGAATCCCATGTACTTTTAATTCATGATCGACCACAGATTCTTCATCAGTACCCATTTTACAGGTACCTACCGGATGGTAAAGGGTTTCAAGGCTTTTGTTGATATGTTGTTGTAATGCATTGTCGTCATGATAGTTTTTGGGTAGTGCCAGATCACCATCAGCATATGCATTCATTGATGGCGTCTGCGCGATCGCAATGGCTTTTTTTAAGGCGATCAATAAAAGTTCTCTATCCTTCGGATGATCCAATACACGATGATCAATGATCGGTGCGTCTTTCGGATTGGAATTTTTTAATCGGATTACTCCCCTGCTTTCGGGGTGTAAGAGGATCGCCATGATTCCAAATCCACTTTTTTTGGGAAAGGTTTTGAGGTTGTACATATCCGTGCTATAATCGTCTGCGATACCGATGGGCGCAAAATGAAATTGTATATCAGGTCTTTCTCCGCCATGGGTACTATAAAATGCATTGGCTTCAAGTGGACTATTGCCCAAGGGGCCTTTCTTGAATAAAAGATGCTGTACAAGCGCCTTTCCCATATTCAAAGGTGATAGCAATGCATTGGATGTTGGAATGATACTATTCACCGACACGCCGCTCCACACATGGTCTTGTAGGTTCTTACCCACTCCGGGTAAAGCGTGAACCACATTGATCCCTTGTTTACCCAATTCAATAGGATCACCGATACCGGATAACATTAATAAATGCGGGGATTGTATCGCACCTGCTGAGAGTATGACTTCTTTTGAACAATTGATCCTTTCGGTACCCGATTGACCAATCATTACTTCTACACCTACAGCCCTACCATTTTCAATCAAGATCGATTTTACCTGACATTGTGTTCTCACCGTAAGGTTCTTTCTCTTCATCGCAGGTTTTAGAAATGCAGTTGCGGTACTGTGACGTTGATTGTTTTTGATAGTGAACTGAAGTAAAGAAGCACCGATCTGTTGTGCGCCATTATAATCATCATTTCTTTGAATACCGGATTCTTCACAAGCCTGAATAAAGACTTCTCCAAGTGGATGCGGTTGTAAGGAATGGGTTATGTTCAATGGCCCATCCCATCCATGATAATCACCTCCAAAGTTTTCATTGTGCTCCGATTTTTTGAAATAGGGTAAGACAGCATCATAATTCCATCCCGGATTTCCCATCGAAGCCCACTCATCAAAATCTGCTCTGTTGCCCCGAACATAGGCCATGGCATTGGTAGCGCTACTACCTCCTAATGTTTTTCCCCTGGGTATAAAAAGACGTCGTTGATCAATATGCTTTTGCGGTGTGGTCCAAAATGCCCAGTCGGCATCTGATCGGTTCAATTTAGTATATGCGCCGGGAATATGTATCTCAGGCTTTTTATCAGGTCCGCCTGCTTCTAATAACAATATCTTATGATGTCCGCCTTCTGATAAGCGATTGGCCAACACACAACCTGCTGAACCGGCACCGATGATAATGTAATCATAAGACATACTTTAAAAGTAAAGTAAAAAAAGAAAGCATGCCAGTACTGAATGATATTTGATCAAATGACAACTTTAGCATCACAATTTTATCCTGTAAATGATGGATAGCCCCCTATCTTTGCAAAACTAACAATTGTTCGTATGACAGATATGGCATTTAACCGTAATGAAGATTGGATGAAACTCATGCTCAGTCAGGTTGAGCAGCATTTTGAAAAGATCAAACTGGGGGGAGGAAAAAAATCGATCGAAAAACAAAGAGAGCGAAATAAACTCACTGCCAGAGAGCGTATCGATTATTTATGCGATAAGGACAAGCCTTTTGTAGAAATCGGTGGCTTTGCAGGTTTTGATATGTATGAAGCTGAAGGAGGTTGTCCATCTGCCGGAACAGTAGCAGGAATTGGTTATGTAAGTGGTAGACAAGCAGTGATTGTGGCCAATGATCAAACTGTAAAAGCGGGTGCCTGGTTTCCGATCACCGGCAAAAAGAATTTACGGATGCAGGAGATCGCGATGGAGAATAAACTGCCAATTATCTATCTCGTGGATAGTGCAGGAGTTTTTCTGCCTATGCAGGATGAGATATTTCCCGATAAAGAACATTTTGGGCGCATCTTCAGAAACAATGCAAGAATGAGTGCCATGGGTATTACCCAGATCGCTGCTGTGATGGGTGCATGTGTGGCCGGTGGTGCTTATTTACCGATCATGAGTGATGAAACATTAATGGTAGAAGGAAATGGCAGTATTTTTCTGGCAGGTGCTTATCTGGTGAAAGCAGCGATCGGTGAAGACATCGATAATGAAACATTGGGTGGCGCTGTAACACACACAGAGATCAGCGGTATTGCAGATTATAAGTTTAAGACGGAACAGGATTGTCTCGATCATATCAAAAAGATCATGAACAAATTGGGTGCCTCCGGAAATGCAGGTTTCGACAGGATCCAGCCCGTAGCTCCTAAAAAAGATCCAAAAGAATTGTATGGTATTATTCCTGAAGGAAATCTAAAGCCATATGATATGTTGGATATCATTGAAAGAATGGTCGATAATAGTGAGTTCGATCAGTTCAAACAAGATTATGGAAAAACCATTCTGTGTGGCTATGCCCGTATTGAAGGATGGGCTGTGGGAATTGTAGCCAATCAGCGTCTCATCTGTAAGAATAAAAAAGGTGAAATGCAGATCGGTGGTGTGATCTATAACGATAGTGCTGATAAAGCTGCCAGATTTATTCTCAATTGTAACCAGAAAAAAATTCCGCTGGTTTTTTTACAGGATGTGACCGGCTTTATGGTTGGTAGCAGAAGTGAGCACAGCGGTATCATCAAAGATGGTGCGAAATTGGTGAATGCGGTTGCCAACTCCATTGTTCCAAAGATCACGATCATTGTTGGCAATAGCTATGGTGCAGGTAATTATGCTATGTGTGGCAAAGCCTATGATCCTCGATTTATTTATGCATGGCCATCAGCAAAAATTGCTGTGATGGGTGGTGATCAGGCTGCAAAAACATTGGCTCAAATTCAGGTCGCATCAATGAAAGCCCAAGGAAAAGAAGTCGATAAAGAACAAGAACAAGCTTTATTAAAAGAGATCAAAGGCCGATATGAAAGACAAACCACTCCCTATTATGCAGCTGCCAGATTATGGGTGGATGGAATCATTGATCCAACTGAAACAAGGAAAGTGATCGCAGAAGGATTGCATGCCGCCAATCATAACCCGGATCTCGATATTTTGCGTACTGGTGTGTTTCAGGTCTGATCTGTTTTGAAATTATGGTCAGTGGTAAGTCATCATATGACTGAATCATTTTACTTTGCTGTTCAATCATTTCATATGACTTATCCTATTTATACCGTTGATGCATTTACGGATCACGTTTTTGGAGGTAACCCCGCAGCTGTTTGTCCACTTACTGCATGGTTACCTACCGAAACCATGCAACAATTAGCGAATGAGAATAACCTTTCAGAGACCGCTTTTTTTGTTCAGCGAGAAGATGGTGACTATGACATTCGATGGTTTACACCGGAACTAGAGATCGATCTTGCGGGTCACCCTACCCTTGCTACAGCATATGTTCTTTTCAATGAACTTGGCTATGCGCAAGACACCATTCGTTTTCACAGCAAAAGTGGATTGCTGACAGTCACGAAGAATGGCGATCTGATGGAAATGAATTTTCCGGCTCGTATGCCTCAACCTTGTGAAATTCCAGCACACTTATTGGAAGGTTTTAGTATTCGTCCACAACAAGTATTACGTTCCCGAGATTATTTTTTGATCTATGAATCTCAAGAAGAGATCGAAAAAGTAATTCCTGATTTTGTTCAGTTGAACCAAGTGGAAACATTAGGTATCATTATTACGGCCAAAGGAAACAATGCCGATTTTGTCTCTCGTTTCTTTGTTCCGAATTCTGTGATCGGAGAAGATCCTGTTACAGGCTCAGCTCATGCTACTCTCATTCCCTATTGGGCAAAGGAATTGAATAAAACAAGTATGAAAGCCGAGCAATTATCCAAACGACGTGGCGATCTTTGGTGTGGTATCAATGGTGACAGAGTAACCATTGCCGGTAAAGCTGTTTTATATATGAAAGGTGCATACAAATTGGCATGAGTACATCCAGCGGACATCAACTGATCATTTATACCGATGGCTCATCAAGGGGAAACCCTGGCCCCGGCGGGTATGGTATTGTGCTAATGTGGGGTGATAAAAGAAAGGAATTATCAGCCGGTTATCGTCATACCACCAACAACCGCATGGAATTACTTGCGGTGATCGTTGCTTTGGAATCATTGACCAAGAGAAATATTGCGGTCACGATCTATACAGACAGTCAGTATATCGTAAATACGGTAGAGAAAAAATGGCTGGACAATTGGATACGGACTGATTTCAAAGGTGGTAAAAAGAATAAAGACCTTTGGCTGCGATATAAAGCAATCGCTAATCATTTTCAAATCCGGTTTGTGTGGGTAAAAGGACATGCCAATAATCCTTGGAACAATCGATGTGATGAATTGGCCACAACTGCTGCAGATGGAACTGATCTTTTAGTGGATGAGGTTTTCGAGAAAGAAGTTTTAAATAATTGATGTGTCTGTCATGTATCAACCTCAAATCAAAAATCGTATTTAAAAGACTTCAAATTGAACCATTGTTTAAGCTCCTGGAGTGGTGGTAAGGATAGTTGTTTTGCGCTAATGAAAGCCATTGAACTGGGCTATACACCTCAAGTACTCCTCAATGTCATGAATGAAAATGGAAAAATTTCCAGAAGTCATGGTATACCCGAATCTATTCTACAAGCACAAGCTAGTGCTGCGCAGTTACCCATACATCTGATCAGTAGTAGCTGGCAGGAGTATGAGCAACATTTTTCATCTGCTTTAAAACAGCTCAAGTCAAATTATCACGTGACGCATGCTGTATTTGGAGATATTGACCTTCAAGCGCATCGAGATTGGGAGGAAAAAGTTTGTACCGGTGCCGGACTCGTTGCACTTCTCCCCTTATGGCAGCAAGATAGAAGATCATTGGTTGAAGAAATGTTAGCTAGTGGTATTCAAACCATGATCGTAAGTTGTAATGAAGTAATGGGTCCATCTTTCATCGGAAAAACCCTGACTCCAAGTTTGATCAATGAATTAGAAGCATTGGGTGTAGATGCTTGTGGCGAAAATGGCGAATTTCATACTTTGGTGTATGACTGTCCATTGTTCAAGGAACCTCTTCATGTAGAAGTAAAACAAGCATTACAGCACAATCAATATTACTTTTCGGAACTCATACTCAGGAAATAAAAAATCCGCAGCGATGGCTGCGGATTTTTTTATTGTGCGAAAAGTCTTTATAAAGAAATATTCTTCTTAGCAACTGACTGATTCAAGAAATAATAACCGCCGAAAAGAATGGCAGAAAAAATAGCGGTAGCCATTAAGCTATTAGCATAAAAAGGCAATGCATCATTATAGCACATCATAAGACCTTCAAATGTTTTAGGGCGTTTCAATCCGCCGCCACCGGCCCATACCATAAAGTTAGAAATCAAGAAGAAAGTAGTAGGTGTTGCGATAGAGGCTCCCAATACCTGCATAGGTTTTTGACTACGAACCATGAATCCGAAGATGGTCAAACTGGTAAACAACAAGTAGTTAACCCATTGTCCCTTATAAAATCCCGGGATCTCTGTCAGGCCTTTGTTATATAAAAACTGGTATAACAAGTCAGATATGAACATAGAAATCAGTGGTAATGCAAAAGCCCATTTCTTATCCTTTACGAAAATAGCACCAGCAAAAAGCGCAATGGCGAACTGAGGCGCAAAACCCCAAGGTCTGTTAGGCATAGCGCGGTACACAGCACTTAGAAAAATGGTCAAAACCAGAGAAATAACGAGTGAACGATTCAATTTCATTGTAAAGAATTTCAGAGACAAAAATAGGTGTTATGAGCTAAGTTTAGTCCTCAATTTTCCTCATCCTGTGAATAAGCATTCGGAACTGATACAAAAGCTTTGTATAGTGAAGTTTTGCCGGAGGATAATATCTGATAGACTTGCCCCGGAAATACAATGAATGACTCTCCTTTTTTGACCACGATCTGCTGATTTATAATAACACCCCCTTCAATAACGATCCATATTTCAGGAGAAACTGCTTTGTCCTCAAAAATGGTATCACTATTCAACAACAGATGCGTAAGTGAAAAATCAGGTACCGGAAAATGGAAAACATACTCTCCGTCACGTCTGTTTTGTCCTTTCAATATATCGGGTCTAATCGGACTAAAATCAATATTCGCCAATAGTTCTGCAACATCAATGTGCTTTTTGGTCAAACCGCCACGAAGTACATTGTCACTATTCGACATCAATTCGATATTCTGTCCCTCCAGATATGCATGGGGAAGTCCGGCTCCTTGGAAGATACCTTCACCGGGTTGCAGATGAACGATATTGAAAAAATAAATAGAAAAGATACCACGATCAATATCACCTGCAGGGGCCTGATCATGGAAATACTTGGCAACCCACCAGCCTGGATGTTCTTTGGTGAGCAATCCTTCCTGTTTTTTTCGAATCTCACGTTTCACGAGCGGCAGTAGAAGATCATTGATACTTTGTTGTTCCATTTCCATGATGAAACAATACAGGGATTGAAGACCTTCTTTTCTAAAGAGTGGTAGCAGTATCTGAAATTCGATCACTTCATTCAAGATTTGCTCTAAGTCTTCTTTCTGTTTAAATCCATGTAACAACCAGAACTCACTGATTGCCAGCATAAACTCTGGCTTGTGATTTTGATCTTTATAGTTTCGAGCCGACGCATTCAAAGGAATTCCGGCCCTATTTTCACGATCAAAACCGGCTATTGCATTTTCCTTGCTGGGATGAACCTGAATGGATAGCATCTCCCGAACATCCATCACTTTCAATAAGTAAGGAATATTGCCAAAATGATGTTGGACA
Organism: Sediminibacterium sp. KACHI17; assembly: GCF_040362915.1. Lineage (NCBI taxonomy): Bacteria > Pseudomonadati > Bacteroidota > Chitinophagia > Chitinophagales > Chitinophagaceae > Sediminibacterium > Sediminibacterium longum. The sequence goes on from NZ_AP029612.1 coordinate 691,059, forward strand.
AAATCTGACAGGGTTGATGCCGGCTCATTATCGATCAACTCTTGTAAAGCTACCCACTGGTTATGAATAGAAACCTGCGCCGGAGCAGAGTGGTGCACACCTAGCCAATATTCCGCAAAAGGCAGGTTTTCCTCATTTTTTATACCTAACAACTCCGGTAGAAACGTATATCCGCCCCACTCGTAGTGTTGAACCTTACCTTGCAATTTTAGGATGGAATGATGATTTGACATATGAACAGTTGCAAGAACGCTCAAATCTTTTTAATTCGTATCCCTTTATTCATTTTTAACGAAATAGTTTATGCTCCATCACAAAAAAACCGGTGATTTAGGGGAATCAATTGCCGGAGAATTCATCATCGAGAAAGGATATCATATTTTGGAGAGAAATTGGCGCTATAAACATTGGGAAGTTGATATCATCGCTTCCAGAAACCGTAAACTTCATTTCATAGAAGTCAAAACACGAAACTCTCTCCGTTTTGGGAAACCGGAGGAAAGTATCACCAGAGAGAAAATGTCCCATTTAAAAAATGCTGCTGAACAATACCAATACCAACATCCGGAATGGAAATATATCCAATTTGATGTGATCGCTATTACACTAGTCAATGGTATCACCAAAGAGATCTTTATGATCGAAGATGTCTATTTTTAACAATACCTCATTTTAGTAAATCGTATATTTGATGTTTAAACACTAAATATGCAAACGGTCAGCTCCTTTTCATCATCGCTCACTGCTAAAAGTGATCAGCCAAAAATGCCGGTTATTTTTGCAGGCCATGGTAGTCCAATGAACGCCATTGAATCAAATGAGTTCTCCAAGGGCTGGCAGGAAATTACAAAAGAGCTGGTTCAACCTACCGCTATCCTGTGTATTTCTGCACATTGGGAAACCAGAGGCACTTATGTAACTGCGATGGATCATCCCAGAACGATCCATGACTTTTATGGCTTTCCGAAACAGTTGTTCGATCTGCAATATCCTGCACCGGGTAGTTCAGTGCTGGCTAACGACACAATTGAAGCGGTTGAAAAGACCATGGTTGAAAAAGACCTTTCCTGGGGACTGGATCATGGTTGCTGGAGTATTTTACAACACATGTACCCTGATGCAAATATACCCGTGGTTCAATTGAGTTTAAATCAATTGCAAGACCCTTTATGGCATTATGAATTGGCCCGTGAGTTGAGTGTATTGCGGAACAAAGGTGTACTCATCATTGGTAGTGGTAATATGGTGCACAACTTAGGTGTCATGAACTGGAAAACACCGGAGAAAGGATACGATTGGGCAGAAGAAGCCAATCAAACATTAAAAGCACTCATCGCCAATAATGACCATCTGCCTTTGACAAGGTATAAAGACCTGGGTACAGAAGTAAATCAATCTATACCAACACCGGAACACTATTTGCCGTTATTGTATACACTGGGGCTTAAAGAAGAGAACGAAAAAATCCGGTTCTTTAATGACAAAACCGTTTTTGGTTCGATCTCGATGACTTCACTACTGATCAGCAATTGATCAGGAAAAGCGAGCCATCATTTTTTCAACCATTTTAAATGTAGCAGGACAATACTCAACGTTCTGTTGGTGAACATGAATATATTCTACCATCTTCTTCTTTTTCAAATGTGGGAATCCCGCACAATCTGCAGGTCTTACTTCGTAAATGGAACACATATTGGTTGAGAGATCCAGAAACTGACAGGGTTGCTTCTTATTCATCCAGTCACTGTCTTCTTCATCAAAATATAACCACTTCTCTTTGAACTCTTTTGCAGACATTTCAAAATGAGCAGCGATCCTTTTAATATCGGTATTGGTAAAAGTAGGACTCATGCTTTTACAACAGTTGGCACAACTAAGACAATCCACTTCTTTCCAAACTTCTGCATCGATTTCTTCTGCGATTTTATCTAGATGTCTGGGTGGGTTTTTCTCGATCTTACCTAAAAATTTTTTAAAGGCTTTTTGATGATGTCTCACTTTCTGTTTGAACGAACGAAGATTGATCTGCATGCGAAAATGGTTAGTCTGTTTTGAGTTTGCAATATCGGTCTCCCCTACCGCAATGCCAAAACAATTTGCACCGTTTATTTTCATCATTATTTGACATTTTGCTCCACTGATTGTACATTTCATTTTATGTGGGATGCTTATAAAAAAGGATACAAAGCTTTTTTACGTCTGGAAAAATCGTTGAGCGATCATTCCGTAGAAGCGTATTTAAGGGATGTTGAGAAACTGACTGTATTCCTTGCATCCGGCGAAAGCATCAAAGCTCCTGCTGCAGTTGATCTAAAAGACCTTCAGCAATTTGTAAAATGGATCAGTGAATTGGGAATGACCGCCACCTCTCAGGCAAGGATCATTTCTGGGATTCGAAGTTTTTATAAGTATCTGCTTACAGAACAGATCATCAGCACAGATCCTACCGCCTTGTTAGAAGCTCCAAAAACCAGGCGTGCATTACCGGATGTATTAAGTTTTGAAGAGATCGAATTGATCATTTCAAAAATCGATCAAAGTAAACCTGAAGGCGGCAGAAATAAAGCTATACTCGAAACGATGTACAGCTGTGGGTTGCGGGTGAGTGAAGTCGTGAATTTAAAAATCTCCTGTTTGTATTTGGATGTAGGCTTTATCAGAGTGATCGGTAAAGGTGATAAGGAAAGATTGGTACCGATCGGATCTGATGCCATTAAATACATTAAACTGTACAAAGAGAATATTCGTGTTCATCAGCCCATGGTTCCCGGATATGAGGATATTCTTTTTTTAAATCAACGTGGCAAAGGTCTTACCAGGGTCATGATCTTTTATATCATTCGTGATCTGGCGGCTAAAGCAGGTATCACAAAAAGTATTTCACCGCATACATTCCGTCATTCTTTTGCCACCCATTTAGTTGAAGGTGGTGCTGATCTCCGTGCAGTACAGGAGATGTTAGGACATGAAAGCATTACCACTACCGAAATATATACCCATCTGGATCGTGACTTCCTGCGAAACACCTTGCAGCAGTTTCATCCAGCTTTCAAGAAATAATAATGATTAAAGTATAAAAGGTAGGCGCGGTCGATGAAATTGCGGTAATTTCGCTATTCTAAAATCTGGAAACATATGAAAAAGTTTTTCTTCTTGGTTGCAACAATTTGCAGCTTGAATGGATTTGCACAAATCAACATGCCTCAGCCTAGTACTACACAGCATATTACGCAAGCATTTGGCATGGGTAGTATTGAGCTGACTTATTCACGTCCAAATATCAATGGTCGTTCTTTATTGAAAGAAAACAGCGACCTCGCTCCTCTCAATAAATTATGGCGCACAGGTGCCAATGCAGCAACTCGTCTGAAATTTACAGACAACGTTACCATTGGTGGCAAAAAATTAGATACCGGTTCTTATGTATTGTATACGATCCCGGGTAAAGACACTTGGGAAGTGATCTTGAATAAAGGTCTTAACAATTGGGGAACGGATGGTTATAAAGAAGCAGAAGATGTTGTTCGTTTTAAAGTAAAAGCGGATAAAGCAACCGGTAATACAGAAACATTTACCATGCAATTCGCAAACATCGCATTTGAAAGTTGCGACCTGAATATTATTTGGGGTGGCACTTCAGTAAGAATCCCGATCAGTACAAATGTAAAAGATCGCTTACGTGCTCAGGTAGAGAAAGCATTGAGTGCAGAAAAAGTAAATCCAAATGCGTATTACCCTGCTGCAAATTTTTATTATGAGTGGGATAAGGATATGACCAAAGCATTGAATGCTGCAACAAAAGCAACTGAAGTAAATCCAAATGGTTATTGGATCTTCTTACTGAAAGCAAAGATCCAGCGTGATATGGGAGATAAAGTTGGAGCTAAAGCAAGTGCTGAAAAATGTATTGAATTAGCTACTACCGGTAAGAATGATGAGTATGTGAAACTGGGAGCTGAGTTGATCAAAAAATTATAAACGGATATCATTCTGATACAAAAAAGCCGATGTCTATCAACATCGGCTTTTTTATATGGTGATCTCAATACGATTGTTTTCAGGATCCAGCACAACACTCTCATAATAACCATCTCCGGTTGTTCGCGGTGCGCCGACCACTTGAAATCCTGCTTCAGATAAACGACGGGTAAGTTCATCCACACTCTCCTTACTACCTGTTGAAAAAGCAAAATGATTCAGGCCAAAATATTGCGTACCTGTACCATTTAGATTTTCGGTAACCGAATGCATCTGCATCAGCTCTAATCTCGCACCCGATTCAAATGATAAAAAGTAGGAACGATATTGTTTCTTTTCATTGATATAAAGCTCATTGGAGACAGCGTTGAAATAACTGATATAAAAGGAACGCATGACCTCAAGATCTCGACACCATATTGCTACATGTTCAATTTTCATCTTTCAAAGATCAAAAAAAATGCCTTTCAAAAAGAAAGGCATTGTATGATTTACTTGTAATTCACTTAGGCTTTTGTTTCTGCCATATCAGGAATGGCTTCTGCTTTATAGGCACCTGCATCCAATTTCGCCTTGGTTTCACTGAATGCTTTTAATGTTTCCTCAATATCCTGATCGGTATGCGCCGCAGTTGGGATCAAACGATAAATGATATGACCTTTTGGAATCACCGGATACACTACGATGGAACAGAAAATATGATAATTCTCTCTTAGATCCATTACCATCGCTGTAGCTTCTTCTACGCCACCTTTCATATAAACAGGTGTTACAGGGGTATCTGTTTTACCAATATCAAATCCTCTTTCTTTCAAACCATTTTGCAGCTTCATGGCGTTGCTCCACAATTTTTCTTTTAATTCGGGCATGGTGCGCAACATCTCCAGACGCTTCAGATTACCAATTACAATCGGCATCGGTAAGCTTTTTGCGAAGATCTGAGAACGAATATTGTAACGGATAAAGTCGATGATGATCTTTGGTCCGGCCATAAAAGCTCCGATAGAAGCCATTGATTTTGCGAAAGTTGAAAAGTATAGATCAATGTCATCCTGACAACCCTGTTCTTCACCGGCACCTGCTCCGGTTTTTCCTAAAGTACCAAAACCGTGCGCATCATCCACTAATAAGCGGAATTCATATTTTTTCTTCAGTGCAGCGATCTCTTTTAATTTTCCTTGATCACCCGCCATACCGAATACACCTTCCGTGATAACAAGAATACCACCGGTCTTTTGTTTTTCGATCAATGCTGAAGCACGCTGTAATTGTTTTTCACAATCTTCAATATCATTATGCTTGAATACATAACGATGTCCGGGATGTAGACGTAAACCATCAATGATACACGCATGACTTTCTGCATCATATACGATCACATCATGACGACCACAGATGGCATCAATCGCACTCATGATACCCTGGTATCCGAAGTTCATCAAAATAGCATCTTCCTTAGACTCAAACTCAGCCAGTTCTTTTTCAAGTTGCTCATGGTAATTACTGTTACCACTCATCATACGCGCTCCCATCGGCAGTGCCAGACCAAATTGCTGTGAAGCTTCTGCATCCGTTTTACGGATCTCAGGGTGGTTGGCCAGTCCGAGATAATTATTCAGACTCCATACGATCATTTCCTTACCTCTAAACTTCATTCTGCTTCCGATCTCTCCTTCCAGTTTTGGAAAGGCGAAATATCCATGTGCACGCTCACGGTGCTGACCTATCGGTCCATAATTCTTAACCAGTTTCTCAAAGATGTCTGCCATATTATCAAATTATTACTTTGGTTCAAAATTGGCGCAAAACTAATCTTTTCGGCTTGAAGGGGCAAGCGCATTTATTCACCTTGTACTATCTTCACCCCTGCTTCACATCAAAGAAACTCAAAATGAAGAAGAATCTGCTCTGGGCATTATGCCTGAACCTCCTGATTTTACAGGCTTTTGCACAAAAGAATACAGCTGCCACAACTCCTCAACCAGTTGCAAGACCAAAACTGGTGGTAGGCCTTATGATAGACCAAATGCGATGGGATTATCTGTACCGTTACCAAAATCGTTACGGAAAAGGTGGGTTTAACCGTTTATTGACCCAGGGATTCAGCTGTCAAAATACCTTCATCCCCTATACCCCTACTGCTACGGGTTGTGGTCATGCTTCGGTTTATTCGGGCACTGTTCCGGCCATTCATGGCATCACCGGTAATGACTGGTGGGATGCCAAACTACAACGAAGAATGTATTGTGCCGAAGATAAAACGGTTGCTACAGTGGGTTCTGATAGTAAAGACGGCGAAATGAGCCCGAGAAACATGGTTGCTAATACTGTCACAGACGAATTAAAGCTTGCCACCAACTTTAGAAGTAAAGTGATTGGTATTTCGATCAAGGACAGAGGTGCAATTCTTCCTGCCGGACATACCGCCAACGCTGCCTATTGGTATGATGAGTCAAAAGGGATCTTCATCAGCAGTACCTATTACATGAAAGACCTTCCGCAATGGGTGAAAGATTTTAACGCCAGAAAATTACCTGATACTTATTACAAAGAAGGATGGAAAACATTATACCCGATCGATACATATGTTCAAAGTACCGGTGATGCAAAAGACTATGAACGTACTGAGATCGGCCCCAAAAACAGTTTTCCTTATGATATGAGCGGATATATTGGAAAAGATTACTACAAACTTCCCTTTCTGCCACAAGCCGCTACTTATACATTTGAAATGGCCAAAGCAGCTGCCATCCATGAGCAAATGGGAAAAAATAAAGAGACCGATTTTCTTGCTGTGAGTATTTCTTCACCTGATTATACCGGTCATAGTTTTGGGCCAAACTCGATTGAAGTGGAAGACACTTACCTGCGATTAGACAAGGACATTGAACAATTCCTCAATTTTCTCGATGCACAGGTAGGTAAAAACAACTATCTGCTCTTTTTAACTGCAGACCATGGTGCAGCACATGTACCCGGATTTCTGAAAGAAAATAATCATCCCGGTGGCTCGATTGCACTGAGTAATCTGGTGAAAAAAGTCAATGACCTGATACTACAAAAATTCAAAGTGAAGAATGGGATCATTCATTCAACTTATTACAACCTGGCATTGAATCATAAAGAAATAGATTCGTTAGGGATTGATAAGGATGCCATCAAATCACTGATCATTCGTGAGATGGAAAAAGAAGAAGGCATTTATCGTGTGGTTGATAAAGAAGAACTGGGTGAATCAAATGTGCAGGCTACGATTCGGGAAAGACTGATCAATGGTTATTTTCCTTATCGGAGCGGTGACTTGCAAGTCATCCCAAAACCGAATTGGTTCAAAGAAAATTGGAAAGGAACCGATCATAGTGTTTGGAATCCATACGATGCACATATTCCATTACTGTGGTATGGCTGGAATATTAAACCGGGCAAGAGTTATCAGGAAAGATACATGACAGATATCGCAGTAACATTGGCTGCCATGCTAAACATTCAAATGCCCAATGGATCTGTTGGAAAAGTTATCGAGGAAGTGATGATAAAAAAATGAAACTAAAAGATCCTGGTTTACCGGATCAGGAAATATAATATCTAAAAATGAGAAAGCCCGGATGATATGGCCGGGCTTTCTCATGAGTTATTGTCAACTTCAGATGCTGGCAGGCAATGTTAGTATAAAGCTCGTTCCTTTTCCTGGTTCGCTCTTCACTTCGATGGAAGCCTGCATTGCCTCTGCAAATTCCTTAGCGAGGATCAATCCCAACCCACTCCCCTTCTCATTATTGGTTCCTTCACGACTATGACGTTTGGCAGGATTAAAAAGTTCTTGCTGGATCTCTAGAGGCATACCACAACCTGTATCCGCTACAACGATCGATAAATACTCTTTATTTTCAGCAGGTACAAGACTGATGGTGATAGAACCATTGCTGGTAAACTTATTGGCATTACTGATGATATTCCGCAAGATGAAGCGCAAGGTATTTTCATCTGCTTTTACAGCAATATCTTCAGGCACCAGATTTTGAAACTGATTTTTTTTCAGTTGCATCATTGGCGCAATACTCTTGAATACTTTATCGATCAATGCGTATATCTGAACTGATGTTATCGACAACTTCCCTTTCCTCAGTAACATACTTCCCCAATCCACCAGGTTAGTTAACATATCTAAAGTACCATCCAATTGTTTATCGAGCATATCCAACAACAAAGCGGTCTCAGCTTCGGTCAAACTCTTGGACTTGGTTAGCTCGATCATGGTTTTGAGAGAAGTAACCGGTCCACGCACATCATGCGCAATGATAGAGATGATCTTACTTTGAGCCGATGAAGATTCTTCCAACTGCTTTTTTTGGTCTTCAATCAATTGGGCTTTTATCTGCGCTTCTTTGTTGCGAAGTCTCAATTCAAATAGCTTAACAACCTGATTCCCGAGTGTTTTCAGGGTGAGTTCCTGTTCCTCATTTAATGTTCGGGGAACTTTATCTATGACACACAAAGTACCCAATTTATAACCCGATGGACTTACCAAGGGGTAACCGGCATAAAAACGAATATTGGGGTCTCCTAATACCAGTGGATTATCAATGAATCGTTGATCTTCCAAAGCATCATTTACCACCATTATAGACTCATCTTGCATAATGGCATGACCACAAAAAGATGTACCACGGTCTCCTTCTGTATTATCGATACCGATTTTTGCTTTGAACCACTGTTTGTTGAAATCCAGTAAGGTGATAGTAGATATGGGAGTTTTGCAAATAGCCGAAGCTAATCGAACGATCTGATCAAAATCTTCTTCATACTGCGTATACAAAACTTCATAACGAATGAGTTCATGTAACCTTTCCTGTTCATTGTCAGGCATGGGGGCATAGATCATAGCTTAGGGATTAGGGGGAAGGATCAAGGATGTTCATATCCATAATCTCTCTCTACTTTGCAAATTCGGGTTTTATAGTGCTTGTACCAAATATCTCTGCCTTGTTGTTGCGCTACCATATGCTCAGCATTGGATTTCCAATGATGGATATCATCCAATGTCTCCCAGTATGAGATGGTGATCCCCAAACCATTACGAACAGACTCATATCCCAAACATCCTTTTTGTTGTAAAGCGAGCTCTGTCATACGATGCGCCATTTCCTCATACCCTTCAGTATGAGCGGATAACTCATTGGTGAAAATGACAGCATAATAAGGCGGCTGTGGTGTTTGCGCAATCATAATTTCTGTAAAGTATTTTTTGTAAACTCATTGATGACATTACCTGTATTCAAGGTAGAAGCCGGCTCAAACAACATTACCCAAACTTCCTCTGAAGCGTTGGGTCTGTGTTCTACTCCTTTGGGTACGATAAGGAAATCTCCTTCATTCAGTTCAACATTCCGATCGCGAAATTCCATTACAAAACTTCCTTTGACCACATAGAATAACTCATCTTCATGATCATGATGATGCCAGGTAAAAGGTCCTTTGAATTTAACGATCTTTACTTCTTGTCCATTCAAAGCCCCTACTACAGCAGGGTTCCAGTATCCGTCTACTTGAGCGAACTTTTCAATCACATTGACCTTATTCATTCTGCTGTTGTTTGGATTCAGTAATAAAATTTGCATGCAGTTGTAATACCTGCGGTATCAATAAATGCTGATCGTCATTGATGATCACAAAATCACAAAGACGCATTTTCACTTCCTCTTGTATTTGTCTTTTCATTCTGTTCATCACCTCTTCTCTACTCACGCCATCTCGATGCATCACACGATTGACCCGTATATGTTGTGGTGCGTATACACCAATGATATAATCCATTCCTTCTGCCGATCCTGATTCAAAAAACAAAGCCGCTTCTTTGATCGTGTACGGACTTGTTTGTCTGGCAGCCCATTCTTCACCCGCCTTAATAGTAGCTGGGTGAATGAGTGCATTCAATTTTTCTAATTGAGAAGGATCATTGAAGACGATTTCGGCAATGTATTTTCTATTGAGCAGACCGTGTCGATAAGCGTTTTCCCCGAATAAATCGATCACAGCTGCTTTCAGTTGTTCATCGGTTTGCATGATATTTTTGGCACAGGTATCTGCATCAAACACAGGAATACCCAGCACTTTAAAAATACTTGAGACGGTAGATTTGCCGCTCCCGATACCACCAGTAATGCCGATCTTAAGCATAAAAAAAGAAGGTTCGAAACATCTATCTGTTCCGAACCTTGAATTTAGTTGAATTTCAGTTGAAATTATTTTTTATCTGCAGCTTTGTTCAAAGCAGCACTCCATTCCATACTAACAGAAGACTTTTCGATCTTCAGATAGCTTCCGGGGTTTACCTCGAGTTGAATGGTGCCATCCTCGTTGATCTTATTGATCACACCATGGATACCTGCAATAGTGACGATCTTATCACCTTTCTGCATATTATCAACGAACTTTTTTTGCTCTTTTGCTTTTTTAGCTTGTGGACGAATCATGAATAACCAAAACACAAGGATGATGGCTCCCATCATCACCAACTGAACCATACCTCCGCCCTGCTGTCCATTTGCGGCAAGTAATACTGAATTAAGATAAAACATTGCTATTTATTTAAGTGATAAAAGAATTAGTTGACTTTAACCTCTTTTACATTTCCTGTAAAGATAAGGGTGTGTTCGTTTCCGTTAGAAGTATTCGTGTGTACAACCACATTTTTACGAACATTACCAGATGCCGAGCGATTGGTATCGAATTCCGCGGTTACTTCTCCGGTAGTTCCCGGAGCAACGGCCTCTTTGGTATAGTTAGGGACTGTACAACCACATCCGGCTCTTACATTCGTAATGAACAAAGGCTTTTTACCTGTATTCTTGAATTTGAACTGTAACCGGATCTTCTCCCCTTGCGTAATCGTTCCAAAATCGACGACGGAGTCAAGCCATTGAATGGTGGTAAAGTTGGCTGTATCTGCAAGATGTGAATTTGCCGGCGGGGTTGTGTTCTCCGGTCCGGCACAAGATATTAGGAACATCGTTGCAACAAAAAAGAACAGACATGAAACAGTTTTCATCTTGATCTTATTTCTTGTAATTGATTTTTTGGATCTTACCGGCATCTGTCAACTCTTTATGAATATTATCCAGAATACCATTCACAAATTGTCCGCTCTGTTGCGTACTGTATTCTTTGGCCAGATCAATGTATTCATTGATAGTGACTTTGGTAGGAATGGTTTCAAAATACAATAATTCACAAACTCCCATTCTCATTAAGATCATATCGAGTTGTGCAATCCTTTCTGCGTCCCAATTCTTCAGCTTGGGTTTAATAAGGTCTGTAGCGATCTCTTTTTTCTCAATGCTGGTAAGTAACAGAGACTTGGCGAACTGCCATTTTTCCTGACTTACCATCTCTTGCATATTGTAGCTGGATGGTTTCTGAAAATAATTGAGAATCAGTTGTTCCATCATTTCAGCATCATCATCCCAGTTATTGAAATGTTCTTCAACATGACTGATAAAAGATTCATTCGGAAGCATGAGATGGGTGAAAATGATCTTAATGATTTCCTTCTCTTTTGCTTTTTCACGAGCCGGAACACTGATGTATTCCTGGTATTGTGTTAATGCGGTTAATTCAGTGTAAGTTTTGCGAACCAGATCCTGATCGATCAATTTCGATGGTGTATGGGTTTCTACAGCTTTTTGAAAAGTGGCACTCTCCAGGATTGTCCATAACAACTCATTCCCTGCAATCTTAGTATTGATATTCAGATCAGCTGTAGTGGGTAAATTTTTGGAAGCTCCCTTTACCGCATGGGTTTCAGCATAACGCGCTACTTCAGTAATAAAATATAGCAGGTAAACAAACAGAGCTGTTGTTTGATCGAATTGCTTTTTGAGTTCGATCTCTGGTTTTTGTCTTGTTACACTCGTCTCGGCAGCTTCCATCATATAAAGTAGCTGCATCACTTTCACACGGATATTTCTTCTACTGATCATCTGGTAAGAACTTGTTTGGAAGCGGCAAAGGTATTGATTAATAAGACCCGTTCAAAATGAAAAACCCATCCGAGAACGGACGGGTCTAACCTTGATACAACCTATGATGAATAACCCTTTCGGATTATGGCTCAACGATATCAGCCCTCATTGGTAATAAAACACCACCAATTGTGTTGATATCAGCATCGCTTACATTGTTCTTCTTCAATGCCGCCACCAGATCATTCACTAGGGCATTGAAGTGTACATCTTTAATACCTAATCCAACGTGTGCCGCCTTCATAGATAAACCAGTGTACTTTTCAGGTCCGCCAACGGCTTGACCAATTTGGTTCACCAGATTCATTTTAAGGTCATCTACACGCTCCTGAGACCTGGCAGTATTGGCAAAAAAGCCATTGATCACATTATCAGCAACCACAATACCGATAAAATCATCTACTACTTTTTTAATACCTGCATTACTGCCTAATCTTTTGTACAGTTCACTTCCGGTATTAGCCGGAGGTGCATCATCTTTTTTACATGCAGTGAACAGCATGGCTGCACAGAGTGCAAGGGCCGACATACGTACGAGGCTCTTTTTCATTGCTATTTGATTTAATTGGTTAAAGATTTGAAAGACTATTTGCGCACATTGAGCGCATAGGTGATTTTTCGAAATGCATTCAGATTGACCGGACATTCAGCTCGGTTGTTCAACGGAGCCCTTTCTTGTATCGAAGGATTGAATGCAGCCATGGTTTTGATCATACTGCTTCTATCGGTCTCCCTGGGATCAATTGTGATACAGAGGGTATTACTATATCTGCTGATAACAGTAGAATATACGCCCTCTTTACGCATAAGGAACTGGTCAACCATCGCAGAATCCTTTTCCGTAAAGGTTTCAGGCAAAGTCATAACAACGATTTGGGTTGGATTTTCCATGTAAACCCTCTCTCCCAGACTTGGTTTATTCCAGTTGGCATAAATAAAAAGTGTGGCAAAAAGGACCAGACAGGTCATCATGAAGGCTTTGGCAATTTTCTTGATCAGTTTCATAATCTGACGGTTTGATGACATTTACGGTAACCGGAAAGGATTGGATTGCGTCCTGGGGGTCTTTTTTTAAAATAAATGCCGGGAATGAAAATTTGACACTGCTAACCAGAAACTTAGTGCATCTTTGCCGCCCGTTCTGACAGATAAAGGGCTTGCTGGACTGAAAAACAAGCTAAAACTGAAATTTTGACCTGTTATCATCCCATGGCATAATTCTCGATGAGTGGGAAAAAGATTTTAAACCTCATAAATTAAAAACCAATAACGTATGGCTAAGAAACTCAACGTTACTCCTCTGCATGACAGAGTAATTGTTAAGCCGGCCGCTGCTGAAGAAAAAACTGCCGGCGGAATTATTATCCCTGACACCGCAAAAGAAAAACCTCAACGTGGAACCATCGTTGCTGCCGGAAATGGTAAAAAAGATGAGCCTATGACCGTTAAAGTAGGTGATACGGTATTGTATGGTAAATATGCAGGAACTGAGATCCAGATCGAAGGTCAGGACCTGTTGATCATGCGCGAAAGCGACTTGTTGGCAATTGTTTAATTTGAAAAATCGTCTGTGATCCTACAGACAGGACGGCTTGATCTGTATGAATATTCAAGTCACACAAGAGTTGTCCCTCAAATTTTTCAAATGACCAAATTTTCAAATTTTCAAATTCCAAAAACATGGCAAAACAAATATTCTTCGATATCGAAGCAAGAAATAAAATGAAAAAGGGTGTTGATACCCTGGCGAATGCAGTAAAAGTTACCCTCGGACCTAAAGGTCGTAACGTGGTAATCGAGAAAAAATTCGGTGCTCCATCTGTAACCAAAGATGGTGTTACTGTAGCAAAAGAAATTGAATTGGAAGATGCGATCGAGAACATGGGCGCACAGATGGTGAAAGAAGTAGCTTCTAAAACCGCTGATATTGCTGGTGATGGTACTACTACTGCAACTGTTTTGGCTCAGGCGATCATCGGTGAAGGTTTGAAGAACGTTGCTGCTGGTGCTAATCCAATGGACCTGAAGCGCGGAATCGATAAAGCTGTAGCTAAGGTTGTTGATAACCTGAAAGCACAATCACAAGCTGTTGGTAACGATACCAAGAAAATCGAGCAAGTAGCTACTATTTCTGCAAACAGCGATAGTGAAATCGGTAAGTTAATCGCTACTGCTATGGCTAAAGTTGGTAAAGAAGGTGTGATCACTGTAGAAGAAGCAAAAGGTACTGATACTACTGTAGATGTAGTAGAAGGTATGCAGTTCGATCGTGGATACATCTCTCCATACTTCGTAACCAATAGCGAGAAAATGGAAGCTGAATTACAGAATCCATACATCCTGATCTACGATAAGAAGATCAGCGCTATGAAAGATATCCTCCACATTCTGGAGAAAGTTGCTCAAAGTGGACGTCCACTGTTGATCATTGCTGAAGACCTTGAAGGTGAAGCATTGGCAACATTGGTAGTGAATAAATTACGTGGTACGCTGAAAGTAGCTGCTGTTAAAGCTCCTGGTTTCGGCGATCGCAGAAAAGAAATGTTGACTGATATCGCTATCCTCACTGCAGGTACTGTAGTAAGTGAAGAGCAAGGTTTCAAACTGGAGAATGCTGACATCTCTTATTTAGGTCAGGCTGCTTCAGTAACGATCGACAAAGACAATACTACCATCGTTGGCGGTAAAGGTAAAAAAGCTGATATCGTTGCACGTGTAAATCAGATCAAAGCTCAGATCGAGAATACAACTTCTGATTACGATCGTGAAAAATTACAAGAGCGTTTGGCCAAACTGAGTGGTGGTGTTGCCGTACTGTACGTAGGTGCTGCTACTGAAGTTGAAATGAAAGAAAAGAAAGATCGTGTAGATGATGCACTGCATGCAACTCGCGCTGCTGTTGAAGAAGGTATTGTTCCAGGTGGTGGTGTTGCGTATATCCGTTCTGTAGAAGCACTGGAGAAACTGAAAGGTGCAAATGAAGATGAGCAAACAGGTATCCAGATCGTAAAAAGAGCGATCGAAGAGCCGCTGCGTCAGATCGTTGCTAACAGTGGTATCGAAGGTTCTATCGTGGTTCAGAAGATCAAAGAAGGTAAGGCTGATTTCGGTTTCAATGCTCGTACAGAAGTATTCGAAAACTTACTAAAAGCTGGTGTTATCGATCCTACTAAAGTTAGCCGTGTTGCATTAGAAAATGCAGCTTCTATCGCCGCTATGCTGTTGACCACTGAATGTGTGATCGCAGATAAGCCAAAGCCTGAAGCGCCGCATACACATGCTGCACCTGACATGGGTGGTATGGGTTACTAATCAAAACATCGCTAAAAGCGAAATAATAATAATCCCCGTTCGGTTGCGAGCGGGGATTTTTTATGACCGTACATCTTTACTTACCAATGCTACTCCCCTTACAAGTAAATATTGTGCAGTGCCATAAGTGAGCATGACTGCGATATAAAGATTATGGTATAAAAAATGAAAGCGATTCAATACCAAAATGGTGTTTGATACAATAAACACAAGAATCCCAATAAAGAAATACCATCCTGTTTTATGCAATTGCGGGTGCTGTGTTGTATTCATCGCCAAAGCAGCAGTAATCGCTACAAAAAACATATAAACCAGAACAGGCAGTTGAAACTGCTTTAACTTATCTCCCAAAAATCCATACACAAAATATCCGATCACCGCGAGGATAAGCAGCACCATTAAGGGTTTGAACAATTGATCAAGCCGAATCTTATACAACTGCAAAAAGAAGATACACAAGAAAAAGAGGTTAACGATATAGGATATCATTCCCGGCAAAAAAAGAAGATCATTAATGATCACCAGTAACATGTCTCCGATAAAGGCAAATACGATCGCAACCAGATAAAAGAAATTGATACCTGCCAATGCATCTTCTTTTTTTCTGGTGAACAGATATACCAGTAACGTGGGTATTAAGAGTAGTTTACTGATGCCTACGAATGGTAAATGGAAAAAATGAAACAAACAGTGAACAATTAATATCATCCAGAATAAATAAAGAATGTTGCGGCGTATCCATTCCATATACCGTGGTTAAGGAGTTACAGCAATCTAAATCATTCCGGTGAAACTATTCGGAGAACTCAGCAGTTTTTTGAAAACCTCTTGTAATGAAGAATTGCGCCAATCCATATGTCAACATGACTAATACCTCCAGTACAATATGCTGTACCCTGAACATATTAATGGCCAGTAATGCATCACTCACAACAAATAAAAGTGCTCCCGGTATAAATGTGTAGAGTGTTAGCGTCTGTATCTTGGAGTTGGTTCGGGTATGAATGGCTAAAGCAGCCATCAGACTGATAAAGACCATATAAAAAAGAACCGGAATCAGGTAGCTGCCCAAATAGTCTTTGAGGTAAAAGAATACCAATAAACTAAACGCCAATAATGCCAGCAGTGGAAAGATAAAATAGGATCGGTCTTTAGGTGTCACCTGTTTGATCTTTAAAAAAGTAAAGCTATAGCTGACATGGGTCATGACAAATGCGATCATACCTGAGAGAAAAAATGCAGGTTCATCCCCCAACAATAATATGTCTCCGATCCAGGAAAACAGCAATGCGATCAATGGAAGATATCCCAATAAACGTAAGGATCGGTTGATCAATAAATGGATCATCAGTAAGGGTACCAATACGACTTTTGTTACTGTACGTATCTGAGTCATTTCTACCTGTATACTCAAACAATGCATTAGCAGTATCAGGAGGAATATGACCAATAATATTTTTCTCTTACTCATGTTTCTTCTATTTAAAACTCAGTCTGACCGCTTCTTCAAAACTATGTGGTGCATAGTTCAATTCACGGATGGCTTTATCAATACGAAGTCCTGATCGCTTAGCTCTGATAACAGGTTCGGGAAAAGTTTCAGAGGTTACAGGTTCAATCAGATGCGCATCCAAATCTAACACCTTTGCCACAGTTATAGCCATATCATACGGAGATAAAATATCTTTTCCGGCGATATGATAAATCCCCGCCTTCTTGAAAATCAAGATTGTTGCGATGCCTTCACAAAGATCATATACATATGTCGGTGTTCTTTGCTGATCAGTAACCACTTTGATCTTCTCGTTCTTAGATAGCTTTTCTTGCACCCATTGAATAAAAGAAGGTCGGATCTGATGAAGCGCAGGACCATAAATAAAAACAGGTCGAACAATGGTGGTCGTTAACTCGGTCTGGAGTACTAATTTTTCAGCTTGCAATTTACTTTCACCATAAAAGTTCAATGGCGAAGGAATATCATCTTCGTGATGCGGTCCACCATCTCCAAAGATGAAATCGGTCGAGAGATGAATAAAATGTACCGGGAAATGACGGCTGGCTTCTAATAGATAGCGCGTTACTTCCACATTATTAAGCAGGCATTCTTTGCGATGACGATCACAAATATCCGGTTTGCTCATCGCGGCTGTATGAATCACCACATCGGGGGCAACATGTTCAAATATTTTCAAAAGAGAACGAACACTTGTTAGTTCAATGGAGTAATAATTCAATCGTTCCATGATCGGGAGTCGTCTTTCTCCCCTCCCAAGGGCATATACCTCAAACCCTTTATTGATAAGGGTTAAACAAAGATGCATCCCAGTAAATCCATTGGCGCCGGTAATGAGGATTTTCATGTGACAAGTTTACTAAAATGTAATTAGATATCGGGATGGACAATTAGCCTCAAATGCTTATTTTTGAAACTCCGTGTAATTGATACACAATCTATATGTATTTGTATGTCAATCACATCTAACGCTAAACGTTGAACTGCTGAAACAAAATGGCTGAAAAAAAAGTAACTAAGATTGGTGTTCTTACTTCCGGGGGTGACTCGCCGGGTATGAATGCTGCAGTAAGAGCTGTTGTAAGAACGGGTATCTATCATGGCATGGAAGTGTATGGCATCATGAGAGGCTATAGCGGCATGATCGAAGATGATATTTTCCAAATGGATTCCAGATCCGTTGCCAATATCATACAACGCGGAGGAACCATACTCAAAACTGCGAGAAGTAAAGAATTTTTTGAAAAAGAAGGCCGTCAAAAAGCCTATGAGAATCTGAAAAAAAGAGGGATCAATGGTTTGGTCATCATCGGTGGAGATGGATCTTTCAGAGGTGCACAGAAGTTCAGCAATGAATTCGACATCCCTTGTATCGGTCTGCCGGGCACCATTGATAAAGATATAGCCGGAAGTGATTTTACGATCGGATTTGATACCGCAGTCAATACGGCTGTTGAAGCCATCGATAAAATCCGCGATACTGCAGATGCGCATGACCGTTTATTCATTGTAGAAGTGATGGGTAGAGATGCCGGTTATATCGCATTGCACAGTGGTATTGCAACCGGTGCAGAAAACATCCTCATCCCTGAAACAAAGACCGATATCGAAGAACTGATCGCATCTTTATCAGAAAAAGAAAAAAGAAAGAAACTAGTAAATCTCATCGTTGTTGCGGAGGGTGATGATTTTGGCGGTGGGAATGAAGTAGCTACCATCATCAAACAAAGACTACCCAATGCAGATACGAGAGTATGTATCCTGGGACATATTCAACGTGGGGGCTCTCCTACCTGTTTAGACAGACTCATCGCCAGTAGAATGGGTTATCATGCGGTTGAAAGCCTGATGATCGGCCGATTCAATGTGATGGTAGGTATTCTCAATAACAAAATGAACTATATACCACTCGACAACGCAATTAAAGCAAAGCAAAAAATATCCGAAGATTGGTTGAAGATCGTGAAGATCCTTGCCAGTTAACAAGTGACCCTAAACTTGCGGATGTGTACAGATCTTAAACTCAAAACACACTCAAACAGATGTCAAAGAATCTCGAAAAGTACCTCCACAAAAACATGGACAAAGAAGCCGGTCTCGCCCACGTGAACCACAAGACCAAGATCGTGGCAACGGTTGGTCCGGCATGCGACAGCTATGAACAATTACTGGAGCTGGTAAAAGCCGGTGTCAATGTTTTTCGTCTCAATTTCTCTCATGGTAGTCATGAAGACAAACAAAGGATCATTGAACACATTCGAAATATCAATAAAACCCAACCTTACAATATCTCCATCTTAGGTGATCTGCAAGGCCCAAAATTGCGTGTGGGTGAGATCGAGAACAATGCACTCGAAGTAAAAGTGGGTGATATACTCACATTCACGAATGAAAAATGTATTGGCACCCTTGAAAAGATCTATGTTTCTTATCCAAACCTGGCAGGTGATGTTACCATCGGCAATATCATTTTGATCGATGATGGTAAATTGGAAGTTAAGGTTGTAAATATTGAAAAGAACGGTGATGTAAAAGTAGTAGTGACCTTAGGCGGTATTCTTTCTTCTAAAAAAGGAATCAACTTACCCGACACTAAAATTTCTCTTCCCGCACTCACTGAAAAAGACCTGATCGATCTGGATTTCATTATTGAACAAGAGCTTGACTGGGTAGCATTGAGTTTTGTACGCAGTGTGAAAGATATTGTCATCCTAAGAAGTAAACTGACCGAGAAAAAAAGCAAAACCAAGATCATCGCTAAGATTGAAAAACCGGAAGCGCTGGTCAATATTCGAGATATCATCATCGAGAGCGATGGTATCATGGTGGCGCGTGGAGATCTGGGTGTTGAACTTCCAGTTGAACAAATTCCTTTGATTCAAAAAGAACTGATCCGCAAATGTATTCACCGTGCAAAGCCTGTGATCGTTGCAACACAGATGATGGAGAGCATGATCGACAGAGTGAAACCCAACAGAAGCGAGATCACGGATGTTGCCAATGCAGTATTAGAAGGCGCTGATGCCGTAATGCTCAGTGGTGAAACAGCAGCCGGTAATCATCCGGCATTGGTCGTGGAAACCATGCGTAAGATCATTCTGGAAGTAGAGAAAAAAGAATACCGATACAATCGCTCAGAAGATCTGAAACCTCAACCACATTCTCCATCATTCCACAGTGATGCGATTTGTTATAATGCGTGTAAAATATCTGAAGATGTATCTGCCAATGCATTGGTTGGTATGACTCAGAGTGGTTATACAGCTTTTATGTTGAGTAGTTATCGCCCTTCTTCCCCACTCTATATTTTCACCAAAGAAAAATCATTGGTGAATCAATTGAGTTTGAGCTGGGGCGTTCGTGCGTTTTATTATGCAGAAGAAGACAGTTTAGATGATATCATTTTTGATCAGATCAATATTCTGAAAGAGAGAGGCTTTTTAAAGACAGGTGATGTGGTGGTTAATACGGGAAGTACTCCTGTTGAGCAGCACCTTCCAACGAATATCATCAAGCTGACCAAAGTGATCTAAACCTTATATACAGGTCATCATATTTTACCATCAAAAGATTCCTCAACGGGAATCTTTTTTTATATTGTACATCCTAATCATTCATACCTGCTGCCATGAAGAAAATTGTCATTCTCCTGTTATTAACGCTTCCCTTTGTAGGGCTCACGCAAGGAACTGATTCAGCCTGGATCGTAAATAATTATACTAAAAAAGAAGTCTATATCCCGATGAGGGATGGTGTTAAGCTTTTCACCAGTATCTATTTACCAAAAAATGTATCAGAAAAACATCCGATCCTTCTAACCAGAACTCCGTATTCCTGTGCGCCTTATGGTGAAGATAAATTCGCAGCCTTTTGGAGTAGTCCAAGAAGCTATTTCATGAAAGAGCACTACATCTATGTACAACAGGATGTACGAGGAAGATGGATGAGTGAAGGAGTATTTGAAGATGTTCGTCCATACAATCCGAATAAAAAAGGCACAGAGACAGATGAAGCCAGTGATACTTATGACACCATTGATTGGTTGGTAAAAAATCTGACCAACAATAATGGAAATGTGGGTGTGTTTGGAATCTCCTATCCCGGTTTTTATTCCACGATGGCAGCACTGAGCAATCATCCAGCCCTTAAGGCAGTAAGTCCGCAAGCACCGGTTACAGAATGGTTTTTGGGTGATGACTTTCATCACAATGGTGCCTTTATGTTAATGGATGGCTTTGCCTTCTATTCAGGTTTTGGTAAGCCCAGACCCAAACCCACTACGATCGGACCTAAGGGATTTGATTTTCCAACCAAAGACAATTATGAATTTTATTTGAGAACAGGAGCACTCACCAATTTCACGAAATTAATGGGTGATAGTATCAAATTCTGGAAAGACCTGATGAGTCATCCAAATTATGATGCATGGTGGAAGGCCCGAGATGCACGTGCGAATGTGCAATTCATTTCACAGGATATCCCAACATTGGTTGTAGGCGGTTTATACGACGCAGAAGATTGTTATGGGGCATGGAATCTTTATAAGGCCATTGAAAAGAAAACAAAGAACAATAATAAGATCGTGATGGGGCCATGGTATCATGGACAATGGGCCAGAACGGATGGTTCATTTTTAGGAAATGTACAATGGGGAAGTAATACAAGTGAATGGTATGGAAAAAATGTGGAACTGCCTTTCTTCAACTATTATCTGAAACAGAAAGGGAATATTGATCAGTTACAAGAAGCCACCATCTTTTTCTCAGGCTCTAATGAATGGAAGCAGTTACCTAAATGGCCTCTTGATCAGGTATCCTATGAAAGTTATGCATTACGGAAAGGAGGATATTTATCCAAAGCAGTTCCACTCATTGCGCCACTAAGCAGCTGGCAAGAGTATACCAGTGACCCTGCCAAACCTGTTCCGTATACAGAAGATGTGCATTTTGGAAGAACCAGAGAATACATGACCGATGATCAACGTTTTGCGGCAAGAAGACCGGATGTTTTGGTATTTCAAACTGAACCACTGGAAAATGATCTCACATTGGCAGGACCAATAACAGCAGATCTGATGGTTGCTATCTCCGGAACAGATGCTGATTTTGTCGTGAAACTGATCGATGTATTTCCGGATGATTTCAAATATGAGAAAGAGAACGGTTATGTCATGAATGGTTATCAAATGCTGGTTCGCGGTGAAGTGATGCGTGGTAAATTCAGAAACAGTTTTGAAAAACCAGAGCCATTCGTTCCCAATAAACCAACACGTGTAAAATATGAATTACCGGATGTGGCACATACATTCAAAAAAGGCCATCGTCTCATGATACAGGTACAAAGCAGTTGGTTTCCATTGGTTGATAGAAATCCACAACAATTCATGGATATTTATCAGGCCAAAGACAGTGACTTTAAAAAGGCCACCATTCGGATCTATCACAATGATTCGAAGATCGTGCTGCCGGTTTTAAAATAATATTATCAACCCATTATTCATCCGAAAAAGAACCGAAAATTGCAAAAACAGGCTATATAATCAGCCTATAACTAAATAATAACGCTAAAAATATGCAGGTTTTTGCGTTTTTAGAAATATCGGTGTATTTTCGTCTAACACAAATCCTATGTCAGTCATGGTTGATTCTTTTGAAAAAATCCCTGTAAAAATTCATACTTCTTCGAAAGAAGGCTCCAAATATGTAGCCAATGAAATCGCACAGTTGATCCGAGCCAAACAAAAGTCCGGAGAGAAATGCGTGTTAGGGATGGCAACAGGGTCTACACCGATTAGCCTCTATGCTGAATTAGTGAGAATGCACAAAGAAGAGGGATTGAGTTTTGCCAATGTCATCACATTTAATCTGGATGAATACTACCCTATCGAGCGTGATGCTTTTCAAAGCTATTGGAGTTTCATGCACAGGCATTTATTTAGTCATGTAGACATTGCTCCTGAAAACATTCATCTTCCCAATGGATTATGGCCAAAAGAAGAGATCAAAAAATATTGTGCGGAATATGATCAGATGATTGAAGATGCAGGCGGCATTGATCTGCAGATACTAGGAATCGGCAACAATGGACATATTGGTTTTAATGAACCCGGGTCTAGTATTTATTCAAAAACAAGACTGGTAAATCTGGATAATAGTACTCGTATTGCCAATGCGCATGAGTTTCAGAATATTTCAAAAGTACCCCGTCTGGCGGTAACCATGGGTATCAGCACCATCCTGAAAGCGAAAAGAATTCTTTTGATGGGCTGGGGAATGAAAGGTAAGATCATCGCACGTTCTGTGGAAGGTGATGTGACCGAACAGGTACCTGCGAGTATCCTGCAACAACACCCCGACTGCACTTTTGTGATCGATGAAGCTGCATCGACCGAACTGACCAGGATCAAATCTCCATGGCTAACGGGCGATTGTGAATGGACACCTAAAATGATCAAAAGAGCCGTGATCAATCTGGCGCTGAAACTGAATAAATCCGTTTTGAGTTTGACAGAGCATGACTATAATGAAAACGGATTGTCAGATCTGATCGTTGAAAAAGGAGAAGCATACGAGATCAACTTGCAGGTATTTTATATGCTTCGTGATAGCTTAACCGGATGGCCGGGTGGAAAAGCAAATGCAATCATACCTGCACATCCGGAAAGAAGCACTCCATATCCTAAAAAATGTTTGATCTTCTCTCCTCACCCCGATGACGATATCATCAGTATGGGTGGAACCTTCATGCGTTTACATGATCAGGGACATGAAGTACATGTTGCTTACCAAACCAGTGGAAACATTGCCGTTGCTGATGAGTTTGTAACACGCTTTATAGATTTTGCAGTAGGATTTGAAGATATGTTTGGAATCGATAACCAGAAAAGTCAGTCTATTCTTCAGGCAGCCAGAAGTTTTATCGCATCCAAACAAAAAAACCAACGTGATACCCCTGAGATTCGTGCGATCAAAGGATTGATACGTCGCTGTGAAGCCAAAGCCACCTGCCGATATGTAGGTCTGACCGATGATCGCTGCCACTTTATGAATCTTCCTTTTTACGAAACCGGTACCGTTGAAAAAAATCCGATGGGTGAAGCTGATATACAAATCACCATGGAATTATTGAAGAAGATCCAACCCCAGCAGATCTACTGCGCAGGCGATCTGGCCGATCCACATGGTACACATAAGGTTTGTCTGGATATCATTTTTGAAAGTCTCCGTAGATTAAAAGCAGCCGGTGAACCATGGATCAAAGATTGTTGGGTGTGGTTGTACAAAGGTGCATGGCAAGAATGGGATATCGCTGAAATTGAGATGGCCATCCCGATGAGCCCCGATCAGGTCATGAAAAAGAGATTTGGCATTTTTATCCATCAATCTCAAAAAGATATGGTGCCTTTCCAGGGAAGTGACAGCAGAGAATTCTGGCAAAGAGCAGAAGACCGCAATGCCAATACTGCCAATTTATACGCAGCTTTAGGTATGACCAAATATGCAGCCATGGAGGCATTTGTTCGTTGGCATTACTAACTTGACCACTGAACAAATCATCTGATTGAATCCATCGCTTTGATTTTATATTTGCGGCATGCAGAAGGAAATGACGGGATTTACAGGTGTTATTGGAGAGTGGCAGGATATCCTGTCTACCAATAAAACGTTTCGTAAAAAAATGATCAGCACTGTGGTGATCCTGATCATTGTTGTTCTTTCATTACCTACTTTCTTTAACTATATCGAGCAAAGAAAAGGTGCCTACCTGCACGATCTGATCCTTCAACATATACCTGCTGCAGATGTATCCCTACTAACATTTCTGATCATTTGGTCAATGAGTGGCTGGGTCATCATCCGGTGTATTCAAAGGCCTTCATTTGCTTTGCTCATGCTGATGTCATTCACGCTTCTTTGTTTGGCCAGAATGGTAAGCATCGTAATGGTACCCCTTGATCCACCTGATGGACTGATCAAATTGAATGACCCACTGACAAGTTTAATCTACGGAGGGAAAGATAAATTCATTACAAAAGACCTGTTCTTTTCAGGGCACACTTCCAACATGTTTTTGATGTATTTATGCCTGGAGAGAAAGTCCGATAAAAGAATAGCTTTAATAGCATCCATCTTGGTAGCATGCTTGGTATTGATACAACATGTACACTATACAGTTGATGTGCTATTTGCTTTTGTATTTACCTATCTGATTTTTAGGGTTGCGAAGTTGACGGCTACGCATTAGAAAGCTTCGCCCAGTTGAAAGTAAAGGCCTCGGTTGATTCCTTTCCCGATTCCATAATCAATCCTAAGATTCAGTTTTTCCGATTTATTCAAGGCATAACGCATACCTCCCCCTATTGAATATTTGAGGTTACGAAGATTCAAACCATCTATCGTATGCGCAACATTACCAAAACCTGCAAACGCAACAAGTCCAAATCTCTTGTATACTGCTCTCCGATATTCTCCTTGCACTGCGAATTGCTGGTTATCTCTGAATCTCCCCTGATAATAGCCACGCATAATATTATCCCCGCCAAAAGCTGCCTGACTCCTAAGCGGAACATGGGATCCGATATTACTGAAAACCCAGGCTTGCGCAGCGAATACAGCATTTCTGCCTGCTGGAATATATCTCCTCAAATCCGCAACGATATTCGTAAAGCTATATTCAGAAGCAGTCACCGGACTGTAATGGTTAAAATAAAGTTGCGCAAACAATCCTTTATTAGGCCAAAATGCATGGTTACGGGAGTCATAGGTGATACTCATTCCCAAACCGGAAACATGGTAATCAGTTCTACCAAAAACCTTTTGTTGGTCAAATAATCCACCCGGTTGATAATGGATATCCCAAACACGCTGGTATTCGTATAGGATACCCCCAAAAAGACGTGGGGCGATTTTTTTCATGAAATGTAAATACAGATATGCTTGTTTGAACTCATAATCTTCTTCAGTGAGATCCTTGGTATTTTTTCCGATACCCCAAAATTTATCGGGGAAAGAACTGAATGAGATCTGCTCGTTTAATATCCAGTTTTCATTCCGGAGATACTGGGTTCCCTTTACGGAAGCAACCAATTGCTTGCGAAGTGAATAAATTGATCCAAACTGGATACTGGAGGTTCGGGAAATGGTATCATCCTTAAATGGACGGAAAGTATAAGAAGCCGCCCCACCCGCAGCCCAGCTTGTTTCGATGGAGCGCGTAATGGCCGGGAATGCCACAAATTTACCCTTATTGGGTTTTGAACTGTCCTGAGCGAAGGATGTGGAAAAACTGCCAAGAAAGAAGGAAAAAAGAGATAAGACCCTGATAATTTGTGTCATATAAATGCAAAATAAGCCGTTGAACCCTTATTAGTCAAAAATCTAGCAGTAAATTGCTTATTTTTGCTTGTTTCACAACAGTAATGGTTTTACAATTTTGTAATAAATAATTAACATTACAGACACATAAAAAACTGAACCGGATCAGAATGAAAAAATGGGAAAGTCATTTTAAGCTTGGCGATGCGGTAACCCCCGAGCAACTGGATTTTTTTGATGAGCATGGTGTAATCGTGTTCCGTAATTTTCTGGACAAAGAAAAGGTAGCCACTTATATCAGCGAATTACAACGACTGGAGAAACAGTGGTTGGATGAAAAGAAAGACAAGATCAATGGTATTCCATTAAAGTTTGGTAAAGACGAAAATGGAAATACGACAATTCAGCGTCTTTGTTTCAGCTCACTTTACAGTGATCCATTGCATGCGCTATTGTCAGATGACCGTTTGAAAGCCTTAACTGCATTCTTACATCCTTACGAAGGACGTATTGCTGAGAATGAAAAGGACGGATTGGTCATCAACAATTATATCAATACACCGAATAGCACATTTACCCAAATGGGCTGGCATACAGATAGTCCTCGTGACCTTTTTATGGGACAAAAGATCATGCCAATGCTGAATGTGGGAATTCACTTGGATACCTGCATGTTTGAAAACGGTGGTTTACGTGTTTTACCGGGCACCCATAAACAAGGCATGTTCAAACTGCTTTTCGGAAAGAAATACTTTATTGATAACAATGATGATCCGCGTGAAGTAGGGTTTGATATTTTCTCAGGAGATCTTTCTGTTCATGATGGTCGTCTATGGCATCGTGTAAAACAATCACCAAAATTCGGTGAAGAAAGCCGTAGAAGAGTCATGTATGTACCGATTGTTACCGGTAAGTACAAACCCAAGGATGAGAACAGTAAAACACCTTTCTACCACCGTTTTACTGGGAAAGTACACCACTAATTCATTAGAAAATATATCTTTAAAAGGTCAACGCATGTTGACCTTTTTTATTCAATTCATCGAATATGAAATATGCATTGATCACCGGCGCCAGTAAGGGAATTGGTAAAGCCATTGCGCAGGAATTAGCTGCACGTGGCGTTCACTTGGTATTAGTAGCGAGAGATAAACATTTATTGGAAGAACTTGCCGCTGGTTTATCTGTAAAACACAATATTGACGTTCGCTATTGCTCTCTGGATCTTGCTTTACCAGATGCTGTTCAACAGTTATACAATTGGATCTTACAACAACAGGTACAAATAAATATCCTAGTCAATAATGCAGGGTATGGACTGAGTGGGCCTTTTGAATCTTATACAGCATCAGAACATAAGGATATGATGCGGGTTAATATGACGGTTCCCGTAGAATTAACATCGGCGCTTCTACCGGATTTAAAGCAGAATCATCCCTCATATATACTGAATATCGTCAGCTCCGCAGCTTATCAGTCGGTTCCGGGACTTAGTACTTATGCAGCGAGCAAGGCCTTTATGCTGAATTTTAGTCGTGGATTACGTTATGAATTGAGAAAAAAAGGAGTTTCAGTAACAGCTGTGAGTCCGGGATCAACAGATACAGGTTTTGCAGCGAGGGCGAAAGTTGGACAAAAAGGATTAAAAGCCGCAGAAAAGGTGAATATGACACCTGAAGCCGTTGCTAAGATCGCAGTGAATGCTATGTATGGAAAAAAAGCGGAAGTGATCACCGGCTTTATCAATCAATTGGGCGCTTTTCTGGTATGGCTTCTTCCAAAGAAGTTGGCAGAAAAAACCGCAGCAGGGATCTATGAATTGGATTGATTTTTTAAAAAAGCATGGAAGCTTTTTGAAAATAATCATTCTAGACCTATATTTGCACCCCGATTAAGGGAAAGGCCTCGTAGCTCAACTGAATAGAGCATCTGACTACGGATCAGAAGGTTTCAGGTTTGAATCCTGACGAGGTCACACAGAAAGAAAGATCAGCAATAGCTGGTCTTTTTTTATGCAACCACCCTATCACAACTTATATATTAAATCTGCGTTTTACGACCACTATTTCATTAAAAAGGGTTCATCATTTCTGACGAACCCTTTTCTTTATCATTTGAGGGGTTACAAATGATTATCGTTTGATCTTTAACAACTGAACCACTCTTCTCCTATTACCTTGTATGAATTCTGCAAAGTAAGTTCCTGACTGATAGTTATGACCAACTTCAACAGTCGAATTCGAACCAAGTTTTTGTCTGTTATCTACCACCCTTCCCAAAGCATCCATCACACGTAAATTAACAGGGGCCGCATACTTACTTTCCAGTTTCAATGTAAAGTATGTTGCACTTGGATTTGGCATCACTGTTACTTTCAGTTCTTCATTCGTATCAGCTTTTGACTCACTTTCCACCACTGCTTTAGAAATCAGCGCATTTGAAACAGTTGCTGGTGCTGGCTCAGGACATGGTGTCATTGCACAAGTTCCGAGTCTGTCTCCAGAATGTTGACCAATATGTGTTGCAACTGCATTAACACTGATCTCCAATGTTTGAGGATTGTTTTTATTACCTGGAGGTAAGTGGCAGATGTATACTTTAGCCGGACTTCCTTTCAAGCCTGTTCCTGGCACTCGGATATCTTTCACACAGATCGTAATACTGCAGGTTGAAGTACATCCAAAGTTATTGGTAACAGTAACTGTGAAGGTATAATTACCCGGTGCTGTTGGTGTGAATACTGGTGCCGCAGCAGTGATGCTGCTCAGCATTTGTGTTGCAGTACCACTCCACTGGTAAGTATAACTACTACCACCCGTTGCTGCCACATTCAATACCGTGCTTTGAGCACCGTAACCCAGATAGATATTATTCGGATTACCACCAGTAAACACATTGCTGGTTGGTACAGATGTGATTGAACAGCTTGGTAATTGTCCAACAACTGTTACAGTTGCTGATGCCGTATTTGTATTACCATTTACATCTGTTACAGTTAAGATTACAGTGTTACTACCGATATTGTTACAATTAAAGTTGGCAGGAGAAACGGTGATTGTAGCAATTCCACAATTATCAAATGAACCGTTATTTACCTGAGCTGCTGTAACAGATGCAGCACCATTTATCAATGTAACTGTAACAGGTTGTGTAATGACTGTTGGACGTATATTATCCTGAACAGTAACTGTTGCAGTACCAGAAGCGCTATTTCCATGAATATCTGTCACGGTCAATAATACTGTATTCTGTCCTACATTACTACAGTTGAAATTCACTTTGTCTAATACAACAGTTGCAATTGCACAATTATCAGTTGATCCATTATTGATTTGCGAAGCAGTAATTGAAACCTGTCCGTTCGCACCCAATTGAGCAATGATGTTTTGTGTTTTAACTACCGGCAACTCTGTGTCATTCACTATTACTGTTTGAGTAGTGGTATTTGTATTACCATGTATATCTCTCACAGTCCAGGTAATAGTTGTAGTTCCTACCGGATAATCGGCTGTGAGCAATTCATTGTCACTTCTAATACCCATCACAGCAAGCACACCACAATTATCAGCTGTTGTTGGTTGTGAGATCGAAACTGATGCACCACACTTAGTTGGATCATTATTAACCGATATATTAGAAGTGCTAATCGTGGGTTTCTCATGATCTACAATCACTACAGTTTGTGTAGCAGTAGCAGCATTCCCATGAATATCCGTTACTGTCCATGTAACAACTGTTGTACCAACTGGGAATACTGAAGGTGCATCATTGTCAACAGATGCTACTCCACAATTATCTGCCGTAACAGGTGTACCCAATGTTACAGTTCCTGTGCAAAGTCCGGCAGTATTATTGCCTTGAACATTCGCCGGTGCTGTAATAGTTGGTTTTTCATTATCTCTAATAGTTACTGTTTGTGTTGCAGTATTCGTATTTCCATGAATATCTGTTACAGTCCATGTTACAGTTGTTGTACCAACTGGGAATACTGAAGGTGCATCATTGTCAACAGATGCTACTCCACAATTATCTGCCGTAACAGGTGTACCTAATGTTACAGTTCCTGTACAAAGTCCGGCAGTAT
The DNA here is from genome assembly GCF_040362915.1 of Sediminibacterium sp. KACHI17. NCBI lineage: Bacteria > Pseudomonadati > Bacteroidota > Chitinophagia > Chitinophagales > Chitinophagaceae > Sediminibacterium > Sediminibacterium longum. The sequence continues at coordinate 721,281 of NZ_AP029612.1, forward strand.
TATTGCCTTGAACATTCGCCGGTGCTGTAATAGTCGGTTTTTCATTATCTCTAATAGTTACTGTTTGTGTTGCAGTATTCGTATTTCCATGAATATCTGTTACAGTCCATGTTACAGTTGTTGTACCAACTGGGAAGGTAGCAGGTGCATCACTGTCAACAGATGCTACTCCACAATTATCTGCCGTAACAGGTGTACCCAATGTTACAGTTCCTGTACAAAGTCCGGTAGTATTATTGCCTTGAACATTCGCCGGTGCTGTAATAGTTGGTTTTTCATTATCCACTACAGTTACAGTAAATGAACAACTTGAACTTCCCGCTGCATTGGTAGCCGTAGCTACAACAGTTGTTGTTCCAACCGGGAAGCTGGCACCTGATACTACTGGATTTCCATTGATGGTGTAAGTAATAGTTGATGCTGGAATACCTACTGTCTCTGTTGCAGCAAAATTCACATTAGCTGCACAAGTACCAGCAGTTGCATTCACAGTGATATGGGCCGGACAAGTAATAACCGGCGCCACGCCAACCACCGTTACAGTAAATGAGCACTGCGTTGATAATCCTGCAGCATCTGTTACACGATAAGTAACAGTTGTAGTACCGATTGGGAAAGTTGATCCACTGGCAAGACCTGCAGTTCTTATAGTTGTTACACCGCTACAATTATCTGTGCCTACAGGCGTGGTATAATTCACCACTACACCGTCAGCACTAGTAGCAGTAACATTGATATTAGCCTGACAAGTGATCACAGGAGGCTGTACATCACGAACAGTCACAGTGAAGCTACAAGTACTTTCATTGCCTGATTCATCTCGAGCAACAAATGTATTGGTAGTAACACCAACTGGGAACACAGAACCTGATGGTAAACCTGCTGTTTGTGTGATGATGATTTGACCAGCGCCTAGTTGTGTGCCATCTACCCATTTCCATCCCAAATAGTTTTGACTCGCATTACCTGGCTCTCTAAATCCGGGTACTGACTTGTCTTGATACCCTCCAACCCAGGTATTACCACCATAAGGAGCCAGGAATGAGCTTTCTCCTAATGTGTTAATAGATGCCAGATCACCACCTATCGCTTGAGCAGCAGAACGTGAAGCTGTCCAAGTTGCAGAACCTGTTGATATGTAGTAAGTATGACCACCATATGTTCCGATCAATGTATATCCTGAGTAAACAGTTGAACGAATATCATTGAACTCTACAATAAATCTATTCAGCGAAGAGTTAGGCAAATCATTCCATCTTCCACTGGTATACAACTGCACATAATCTTCATTCGCATTTTGGAAATTATTCGGCTCACCTCCACTCCAGAAGTTAAATGCTCCTCCTGTACAATTATCAGTTGCAGTTGGGTTGATAAAGTTTACAACTGCACCACAAGTATTCGCAGTATTATTCACAATGATTGGAGCAGGACAAGTAATTACTGGAGCAGTAACATCTTTCTTAGTCAAAGTAATGGTACAAGTACTTTCATTACCTGCCGCATCTCTAACTGTAAATGCTACAATCATAGAACCTTTATCATTTATCTCTGATCCTGCTGCCGGACTTTGTGTAATTGTCAAAGAGCCAGAAGGTGTACAATTATCACTCACTGTTAACAGACTTCTGTAATCCGGTAATATTGCTTTACAATTCGCATCAAGATCGATTGTTTGATTTGGAGGACATGTAATACTTGGTTTAACATCATCTGCAATAGTTACTATTACAGGACTTGACTGAGTTGAAACACATGGGATGCTAGTTCTGGCGAGAGTATAGGTTCCAGAAACTGTTGCAGTATAATTGCTAGATGTTGCACCTGGAATTTCCACCCCATCTTTGTACCATTGGTATCTTATACCAAAGCCAGATGGAGCACTTAAAGTAACGGTATTACCCGGACAAACACTGGTACCTCCTACAGGTGTAGTTATGGTAGGTGTAGGCAAATTAGGGGTAGAAACAGTAGTAGTAGAAATACCACCACATTCATTTTTGTAAGTGATCGTAGTTACTCCTGCGCTAACTGATGTTACCAATCCTGTATTTGCATTAATGGTAGCAACACTTGGATTACTGCTGCTCCATAAACCACCAGGTATTGCATTTGATAAAGTACTTGTAGATCCAATACAGATATACGTTGTTCCGGTAATAGGTGCAGTTGGTGGAACATAATTTGAGCAAGTGCCATTATTGGTAGAACCTGATGCAACCCAATTAGAATTAGCACCTGTTAGGGTAAAATCATTGAGTTGTCCATCTCTTCCATTTCCACTCGCATCTACAAGTGTAGTCACAGAAATATTATTGGCATCAACAAATCCTTGGTTGAAACGATAATACTGTTGCAAACCGATTAAACCTGATGGATTTAATTCACAGTTTTTGCTATTGTTGATCTCACTTTCACATAACACTCTGCTCCAAATACGGACCTCATCAACAGTTATATTACCAAAGCGACCCGTATTATGTCTTACATCTTTTCCAATATGAATCACAGAATTCGGATTGTTTACGATTCCGGTTGTAATGGCAGGCCCTGTAGCCTCCAATACGCCGTCCACGTAAAACCTGGTCCCAAACTCACTGGCCACACCCACATAATGATGCCAGCCACCGGCTTTGATAGGTACAGTAGCACCTCTCCAAGTACCCGCATCGTTTACTAAGAAATCAATTCCACCTGTTGTATTCGGATGCATGAGCCAAACATTGGTAGACATGTTATCAACACCTGATGTAGCCTGACCCATCACAGATCCATAAGGCATAATTGCATTAGGTGTATTCATCCAGAATTCAACCGTTATTTCTTTATTGAAAGCTCTGAATGGGTTATTAATAACAACATAATCATCAACACCATCAGTATTCAGTGCAGTAGCAGGTTTTGCCTGAACAGTCACATTTACAGTTGCCGTATTACTACAACCCGAAGCATTGGTGCCAGTAACGGTATACACACCACTGGCTGTTGTAGTTGCAGTTGTTATTACAGGATTCTGAACCGCACTGGTAAACCCATTCGGTCCTGTCCAACTATAAGTAGTTGCTCCGGTAGAAGATAATTGCAAATTATCACCTGCGATGATCGGACTATTTGAGCTGGCAGTAACAGTTGGTGTTGGATTCACCGTTACAGTTCTATTCGCTGTAGATACACAACCAGCAGCACTGGTAACTGTAACACTATATGTGGTTGCAACAGTTGGAGACACATTAATGGATGCCGTAGTAGCACCTGTATTCCATAAATAGGTACCTCCACCTGATGCTGTCAATGTTGTTGAACCTCCCAAACAAGTAGTATTAATACCTGAAATAGATGCTACAGGAAACGTATTCACCGTTATGGTAGCTGTAGATACTCCACCACACTCAGTTCTATAGGTAATGGTAGTGGTACCAGCACTAAATGCATTAACAACACCTGTATTCGCATTAATAGTAGCTATGGCAGTATTACTGCTACTCCATAAGCCTCCAGTAATAGTATTGGACAATGTACTATTACCTCCAATACAAAGAGAAGTATTACCCACGATAGGTGCTGAAGGCGCTACGTATGGAGAACAATTGGCTGTACTCACAAATCCGGATTCTATCCAATTGGAATTATTACCCGTCAATCCAAAGCCACTGAGTAATCCATGACGATTATTACCACTCAGATCTGTCAAAGTTGTTTCTGTTGAATTATTCGCACCTACAAAACCTTGATTAAAACGATAATACTCTTGTAATCCGGTCTGTCCTGTAGGATTCAATTCACAGTTTTTATTATTAATGATTTCTGCCTCACAAAGCGCACGGCTCCATACCCTTACTTCGTCAATAGACATGTCTGCAAAACGGAAGTTGGTATGTCTTGGGTCTTTACCAATTTGCATGATAGCATTGGCATTGTTCAGGATACCTGTACTGATAGCGGGTCCTGTCTGCTCCAATACTCCATCTACATAGAATTTAATACCAAACTCACTCGCCACACCTACATAATGATGCCAGCCTCCCGCTCTGATAGGTACTGTTGCACGTCTCCATGTTCCCGCATCATTTACATAAAAGTCAAGATTAGTACCGCCAATATCAGGATGCATCAACCATACATCAGTACCCATACCATCCACATTCAATGAAGACTGACCCATTATAGAACCCTGGGCCAATTTACCCGTAGGTGTATTCATCCAGAATTCAACAGTTATTTCTTTGTTGAAAGCTCTGAATGGATTACTGATCGTTACATGATCATCCACACCATCTGTTTTTAATGCAGTAGCAGGTGTTGACAGCACAGTTACATTTACAGAAGCTGTATTAGTACAACCTAATATACTGGTTCCCGTTACAGTGTAAGTGCCATTAGCCGCACTTGTTATATTATTTATAACTGGATTTTGGGCTGTACTGTTAAATCCATTTGGTCCAGACCAAGAGTAACTAAATGCTCCATTTGCAGATAGTTGAAGGTTATTTCCAGTCGATATCGGACTGTTTGAACTAGCCGTAACATCTGGCTTAACATTGACAGTCACTGTTCTTGATGCTTGTGCTGTACATCCATTAACATTTGTAACTGTAGCTGTATAAGTAGTAGTAACGGTGGGTGACACAGTAATTGCAGCTGTAGTAGCTCCTGTATTCCATGAATAAGTATTTCCACCACTTGCTGTTAATGTTGTAGACCCTCCGGAACAAATTGTATTTGTTCCAGCGATAGCCGGAGTCGGTAAAGGGTTCACGGTAAAGTTTAATGTAGAAACGCCACCACATGCTGTTGTATAGGTAATCGTAGTGGTACCAGCACTAACGGTAGTAACTTGACCTGTAGTAGCATTAATGGTAGCTACTCCAGTGTTACTACTCGTCCAGCTACCCCCTGGTATGGTATTCGTTAATGTTCGTGACTGACCAATACAAATAGTAGCGCCTCCTTGAATAGCCGCTGTTGGAGGTACAAAAGCATTCACAATACCTGTATTTGTAGAACCAGATGCTGCCCAATTAGAATTAGCTCCATCCAATGTGAAGTTATTCAGTGTACCATTTCTATTATTACCGCTAAGATCAGTCAATGTAGTAACTGTTGAATTATTGGCATTAACAAATCCTTGATTGAATCGATAATATTCTTGAAGACCATTTTGCCCAGTAGGATTGATCTCAACATTTTTATTGGCATTAATCTCCTCCTGACACAATGCACGACTCCAAATACGCAACTCATCTAATATCATAGTACCATAACGGTTATCGGGATCACCATTTGCAACGTGACGTGTGGCAAACCGAACATCTTTACCGATATGGATGACAGAATTCGGATTGTTTACAATGGAATTTGAAACACCATCTCCAGTATGTACTAAAACACCATCTACATAAAATTTCGTAAAGGCACCAGTCGACACTGCTGCATAATGATGCCATTCGTTTGCCGTAATGTTACCGGTTGTTCCTCGTAAAGTACCTGCATCATTAACATAGAAAGTCATGGTACCATTTCTATTGGGGTGCATCAGCCATACTGTATTCGTTGTGGCGTTATTATCCCCTTGCCCCATTACAGAACCAAATGGTAAATTCGCATTGGGCGTATACATCCAGAACTCAACAGTCATTTCTTTCTGAAAAGCTTCAAAAGGATTATTGACACTTACATAATTTAATCTGCTGTTATCATTGATCGCTAAACTTGGATCGAATTTTAAAGCACCTGCTGGAGTAAGAGTTGTGATACTAACTAACCCATCACCTGTTCTAACTCCTGGGATATTCAATTGATTGACTCCAGAATTATATGACCCGCCACCTCCACCATAAGTGGAAGCATTAATTTGAAAAATTCCACCGGTTGCTGCTGTAGCTCCTCCAGAATATCCACCACCACCTCCTGGGGCATCTTTTCCACCGGCACCCCCACCTCCAAATCCACCATAAGCATTTGAAATACATCCGTTGTATCCTCCAGCACCGCCATTTATGAAAGACTTGCCACCTTTTCCTTCACATCCGCCGCTTGAGTAAGAGAATCCATCACCATGAAATCCTGCTCCACCTCCCCCTATTTCATCTGCATAAGAAGAATAAGTCTTAGCTTCTCCACCATATCCGCCACTTCCTCCGTAAGCTATAATATTACATTGAATGGTAGCCCCAGAATTTGTGATTTGTCCATCTGCCAGATTAATATCTCTAGGGCAACTAGTAGAAGTTTGGCTTTTAGGCCCACCGCCGCCGCCTCCAGCTATTAGTAATGGTGTATTGTTTAACTGCCTTACTACAAAGGATCCCCCACCTCCGCCATTGTAGTTATTGTCACTTCCAGAGCTACCACCTTTTTGACCAACAAGAATACGTAACACTTCACCCGGCGTAACACTGAAGGTTCCTTTTATCTGCGCTCCTTTTCCTCCGGCAAGTACAGTTCCCCCACCTTGTGCTCCAAAAGCTTCAATTACTATAGAAGTCACTCCTGTAGGTACTGTGTAGTTAATTATATTACCAGTATAGCTGAATGTAGTTGTTGTTTGTGCAAACAATAACATTGAAAATAACGAGCATATAATGGCACTCGTAAGTTTAAGTAAACTTGTTTTCATGAGATTAGATATAAATGATTGAGCGGATTGCGTCATTGTTCGAAGTGTATACTTCGTTGAGAGTAGACTAAAATATTGCTGGGATAATGGCTGTTTAGATTCAGCACTAGAAGATATACACATGGCCACATCAAATGATGCGTCATGCAAACGTTTTGGTTGCATACAGTTAGTTCGGTTGTATAAAATTGTATCTACTGTAGATACAATTTTATGATTTGGATTTATTACTTGGATATTGGAGTCGTAGTTAACTCCATTGGATTTTAACTAACATAATCGTATTTCAGATTATATAATTCTAAAATATTCAATCGCTGATAACATCTTTAAAAAAATCTTAAAAATGGTGTGAATTACACAAAATGAGGTGCGAATGGTATTTGTACAGCTACCAATAACATTATGTCTTATCTTGTCACAATGCTATTTTTATAGCAGTTGAAAAGAAGTCAACCACTGCTTGAAAAATACCGTAGTAAACCAAAATGAGAAGTTGTCTGCTTATATTATTAGGGATCCTTTTACACCTTCAGGTGCACTCGCAGCAACTTAACCCTCAATTGATAGGATCTGCCAACTGGAAACTCACTAATGCCTCTCCTGTTAAAGAAAAAATTACCACAACACCTCTTAGCTTTCCGCTGCAACAACGCATGGTATTAAATTCAGAAAGAAAGATCTACAAAAAAAATATTCCTTCAGAAAGAAAACTCATTCATAATGGCCCAACAATTCCGGTTATAGAAACACTGACCTTTATCGGTAAAAAATTACCTGCTCCTGAAATTGTGAACGCCCCACCCTTACAAATTCGTGACAACGCCATCTATAATCTGTCTTATACAAATAAAGAACATGGATTTGCCGGCACCAACAGTTTCACTTTTGCAGAAGATGACAAATACAATATCTGGATCAGCTCCAGTAATGGTCTTATAAAATATGATGGCCACCAATATTTTCTATACGCATACCCTAGTCCTAATATTGCGACCACTGAAACCAGTATTCTTATCGATCATCTGAAAAGATTATGGCTGGTCAGTGAAAATGGTATCTATTATATTCATAACGATTCAATTTTTACCCTTCAATCCAAAACGCTTGAATTCTCAAAGATCAATGCGCGAAAAGTTACCGCCGACAAGCAACATCGCATTTGGATTGCCACCAAAGAAAAAGGCGTTTTATGTATCAATAATAAAACAGTATCTATCTATGATAAAAGAGCAGGCTTACCTGATCTATATATCATAAATGTTTTTGTTGATAAAAAAGGAGATATCTATATTGGATCAGGACTATCAGGCATCGTGATTATTCAGCCCGATAAAATGATATCACTCTTCAGACATCCCGAAAAACTAGATTGGAATGGTTTTTTATGTTTCGCTGAAAATGAAGATGGTATATGGGCGGGTCTATTTAATGGGGCATTGATCAACATTGGTTTAAAAGATACCATTCACTACTCCTTTACTGGAAGTTTCCGAGAACAAATAAACGATATCATTCCAGTTAAAACGGGTCTATGGATTGCTACCTTGAGTAATGGCATCTACTATTTTGATAAAAAAAGAACAGTTAATATTAACCATAACAACGGATTGGCCTATCAATCGAATTTCCGTTTGTTTCATGACAGTTTTGGAAATATCTGGATAAGTACTTTTATATCCGGCTTTTCCCGAATCAATGACAATTCGTTTTACCAGTCTGATTTTACAAATTATATCGATGCTCAAGTGAACACCGTTATTCCTGAAAAAGGCAAAGGAGAATGGCTTATTACATTCGGGCAGGGGTTATGCTACCGAACAAAGGGTGGTATTATTCAATACATAGAACCTCCCACTGAAAAAAATAAAAAACTGATTTACATAAATGATGGCATCGTAAATTCAGATGGTTCATTATGGCTAGGAAGTTACGCATGGGGACCAACAAAAGTCACCAAAAATAAATTTACCTGTTATAAGATCAATGAAATACCTGATAATAATATCATTACATCCGTAAAAAGAGATTTCAATAATACCATATGGTTCTCTCCTATCAAATATGGTCTTATGTATTTAAAGAACGATGAATTCTGGAGGTATACCAAAAGATCCGGACTTTTATCAGAGAATACAATTCGGCTATACACAGATCAAGAGAAGCAAGTTCATATTGTGAGTGACGCAGGCTTACAAAGAATTACACGAAGAGGATTGGAAACATTCTATATCGATAACAAATTGTTCACCGGTATAGTCGGTGAACAATTTATAGTAGATTCTGCAACCAGTATTCTCACAACATCTTCAGATGGACTATTCATACAGCACCACCAGAGTATATATCAGTTGTCAACCAATAATGGGTTGTATTCCAATCAAATCAAAAATATCAGAAGGGATAGAGCAGGACGATTTTGGATAGCTACCAATCGTGGTATCGAATCTTTTAAAATGACTGGATTATCGATCACTGAACATACCATTTACAATGAAAGCAATGGCAGGTTTGTAAGTGATGCACAACAAGTCTTTATCGATGACTCTGGGTACCCAGCATGGAATATCAATGGGAAAAAACTAACCTACGACAGTGTCTTCACTACCCCTGCTAAAAAGCCGCTATTTTTTATTAAAAATTTGATTCTCAATAGTGATACGATTACTGGCAATAACGATATCTCATTTTTACCTAATCAAACTTTGATCATAGATTACAGGACTATTTATTGGGGTAAAGAAAATCATTTAAAACTATCCTATCAACTAATTCATAACGATAAAGACACAATAGTAATTTCTGTTCCGATCAATGGCAAAATCACTCTCAATAATCTAGTGCCGGGCAATTATCAGATTATTTTAAAAGGAACAGAAAAAAATAAAATCTATTATGCTGAGCCATTTAATATTATTGTAAATCCTTTCTGGTACAATACAATCCTTTTCCGATGTATTATAGGCTTCTCGGTAGTTGCAGCTATCATTCTATATTTTAGAAGAAAAGCAAAGAGACAATTGAAAATAAATGTATTGCTTGAAGAAAAAGTGAAAGAACAAACGGCAACTATTTTGAAAGAAAAGAATGCCCTTGAAGAAAGCCTTCATGTCATCGATGCGCAAAATCAGGAAAAGGAAGTTTTAATAGAAGAGATCAATCATCGTGTAAAAAATAACCTGCAATTCATCATGGCTATGCTTGAGATGCAAATGAATAAGCAGTATTCGAAGGAAACATTACAGGCACTATTGAGTACATCTAGACGTATCAAAGCCATGTCGCTTGTTCATGAAATGCTATATGCAAAACCCGATACAAAGGGGATATCAATCACTTCCTATATCTATCAATTGATCGATAATTTAAAAGAAATGGCTGAGGGTGGAAACGAAACTCAAGTAGACATCAAGCTTTCGATAGAAGATCTCACATTCGACTCTAGAAAAGCACTTTCAATGGGTATTATTATTTCAGAGCTAATGAGTAATTCTTTTAAACATGCGTTTAAAGATATTCAAAAACCGCAGATCTATATCGAACTCAAAAAAAATAAACTCACTAAAAATATTGAATTGGTATTTGAAGACAATGGAAATGGCATAACAACAACTACTAACGAATCAGGACTTGGCAGAAGACTGGTCGATATTTTTAGCAGACAATTAGCAGGAAGCTACGAATTAACCACACAAAATAAATTTAGATTTAAACTAGTCATAAACCAGGCAACGGCATGAAAAATTTTAAGATACTGATCGTTGAAGATGAAATATTGATCGCCGAACATATCAAGGACTACCTTTTGAATTTCGGTTTCAGTCATATCAGTATGGCGCATACAAAGAATACAGCGCTTGAAGCACTGTCATGTATGGAGATAGACCTGATATTGTTAGATCTCCACTTACAACAACCCAAAGATGGTTTAGAAATCGCTCGTAGCATTGATAAGACGAAGAAATGTCCGTATATCTTTATTACTGCTAATGTTGATGTGCTGATTATTCAGGAAGCAATACAGGTAAATGCATCAGGCTATATTACAAAGCCAGTTAAAAAAACAGATCTTTTCGCAGCTATACAATTGGCACTGAAAACCAATATAGCACCTGAGCTATCTTTTCTTTCAATCAAAGAGAATAATACGACAACAAGAATCCCTACAGATGATATCTTATATATCGAAAGCAATGGCAACTATATACATATTTTTACCAAAACACAAAAGATCATTGCCCGACAATCCTTAGAATGGGCGGAATTAAATTTACCAGAACATAAATTCAAACGAATTCATCGATCTTATATTGTAAATCTGATGGCTGTTCAAAAAATGAATACACGATTTGTATCGGTGAATGACGTCGAATTACCTGTTTCAAGAGCAAATTCAATGAAGATATCCGACTTCGCAAAAGCCACAGCCGAAAAGCGCCTTTAATGATCTTATGACTCCATGGTTAGAGTATCATACACGATGACTCTTTCCCACAAATAACTATACTGCTGAATGAATGCTTGATGCAAAGGATGATCCTGATAAGCTTTTTGTGCTTTCAGGTCTTCAAAGAACATAAGCTCTGAAACATCCCAACTATTATCCACCACTTCTCGCTTCTCAGTACCTGCCGGAAATCCGATCTTTAATAGTTTGATCTGCGGTATCGCTGAAAGCTTCTTAAGTCCCTCAGCCAATTTCTTTCGATCACTTATTGAACCGGGATTTTTGAGCCAGAAAAAGACCTGATGGATCAATGGTGAAGAATCTTTAACACTTATCAAGGGGTCAACTACTACAGTTGCTGCTGTAGCTAAAACAGAAGTCGAAAGAAATGCACGACGAGATCGTTTGGTCATAAAGTTGGTTTGGATGATTGCCGAAGGGTAAATTTAAGGAACAGCTTCAGTATTTCCACTCTAGGAGTAACGAAATTAGAATCAGATTAGAAACAACGCTGCTTAAATAGATTATGTAATTTGCTAACGACTTAAGCGTATTGGATCCTTATGGAAGAAAGAAAGATATTGATTGTAGAAGACGAAAAGAAAATAGCCACTACATTAAAAAAAGGGCTCATTGAAAATGGCTATCATGTTGATCTGGCTTTTGACGGATTAATTGGCAAAAGATTATTCGACTCCAACGAATACGACCTACTCATCCTTGATATCAATCTTCCTGGCATGAACGGGTATGAGCTTTGTAAAGCCATACGAAATATCAATCAGCATATTCCGATCATTATGCTGACCGCCATGAATACCACCGAAGACAAGATCGAAGGATTTGACACTGGCACTGATGATTATATCATAAAACCATTTGAGTTTAAAGAATTACTGGTTCGTATTCGTGCACTTCTGAAAAGAACCATGAACCAACAGCTGCCCACAGGAAATATTCTGAAAGTAGCCGATCTTGAAATGAACTTGGACACTAAGGAAGTAAAACGTGCTGATCAATCAATCACCCTCACTGCAAAAGAATTTCAATTGCTAGAGTATTTCATGCGCAACAGGAACAGGGTTCTCTCCCGAGCGGATATTGCAGAAAGAGTTTGGGAAATTGATTTTGACACACAAACCAATGTTATTGACGTTTATGTGAATTATCTGAGAAATAAGATCGATAAGAAATTTGATACACGACTGATTCATACACAAGTAGGCATGGGTTATATCATGAAAGAGAGCACCTGATGAAAATAAAATATCGTATCACGATTCTTTTTACCTTATTGGTAACGTTCATACTCTTCTTTGTATGTGCCTCTATCTATTATTTCTCAGATCTAAATCGAAAACTAGACTTCCAGCGAAGAATTCGTAACAGAGCCTTATCTACTATCAGCTTGTTGGTAAAAGTAGAAGGTATTGACAGAGATCTGTTACAAAAGATTGATCAGAATATGCTCATTTCGCTGCGCGAAAAAAGTGTGATTGTTTATGATAACAATAACAAAGAAGTTTATCGTTTCAGAGATGAAGGTGCCACACTCGAAAGACCGGAAAACAGTGTACTACAATACGCACGAGATAATGGTGAATATGTATACTCCAAAGGTCATAGAGATGTTATCGCAATAAAATACCGTGCAGGAGATCACGAATATGTATCCGTAGCAGCCGCTTACGATAAAGAAGGGCTTGATAAAATGGGAGAACTACGGTTTGTATTAGTAGTTAGCTTTATCAGTGGAACCTTGATCACCCTATTGTCCGGATTGATCTTTTCATCCCGTCTGGTTGTTCCAATCAAAAAAATCACAAGTGAAGTAAAAGAGATCTCTTCTCAAAATTTATCCAGAAGAATCATCCTTAATGATACAAAAGATGAATTACATGAGCTTTCCTCAACATTTAATGAGTTGCTGACAAGACTTCAACAATCTTTTGAAATCCAAAGAAGATTTATTGCAAATGCCTCTCATGAACTTTCAACACCACTCACTTCTATTTCCAGTCAATTGGAGATATCGCTTCAAAATAGCAGAAACGCTGAGGAATATAAGACTGTTTTGCTCTCAGTATATGACGACGTTAAAAATCTGAACCGACTAACCAGAAGTTTATTAGAATTGGCCAAAGCCAGTGGCACTTCTGATGGCATGGAATTATCTCTTGTCCGAATTGATGAGATTCTGATGAAGCTACCTGTTGAGCTCCGTAAAACCAATGAACAATTCAAAGTTGAATTACATTTTGATACATTCCCTGAGGATGAAGACAAGTTATTAGTATTTGGGAATGGTGATCTTTTAGAAAGTGCTATTAAAAATATCACACTCAATGCCTGTAAATATTCAGGAGACCACACAGCGATCGTCGGATTAAACTTTTCTGAAAATGAGTTAAAGATCGTTGTCTCTGATCTTGGCAGCGGCATTAAAGAAGAAGAACAAACCCTTGTTTTTCAGCCTTTTTTCAGAAGTAAAAGTGAAACCAATTCCGAAGGATTTGGTTTGGGGCTTTCATTGGCATCCAGAATCATCAAGTTGCATAAAGGTGATATTCAACTAACAAATAATCAACCACAAGGGAGCATCTTTACCATTTCTCTACCGATCGCAAGGAAATTTCATTTGATTTGATTTTACGAACTCGAACACGCTAACAATCAATCACTTAGTTTCTAATCTTATTTTAATCTTGTCCTAATGAATGCTTAATAGGTCGAGATGATATTGCATTCAAAATATTTAAGACTGTTATTATTTGCTCAGGGTTTAGTTTAAAGCCGCTCTTGTCTAAGAGTGGCTTTGTTTTTACCACCATCTCCTAAATTATAATACCCTTCTAATTCAGCACTAATTCTCTTTTAAGAGTGGTCTTACATCTTCGTTTGAATTATAAAGCTGAATTATGATAACTGTAATCATACCTACATTGAATGAAGAAAAAACGATCAGCAATGTCATCAAGTATTGCAGGTCGAAATCTGTAGTGTCTGAAGTAATCGTGGTTGATGATAAATCATTCGACAATACGGTAAAACTTGCACGTGAGGCCGGTGCGAAAACCATCACAAGCACACGATTGGGAAAAGGAGCATCCATGCGTGATGGACTGTTATGCGCTAAAAACGAAATTATTCTTTTTCTGGATGGTGATATCGATCCTTATCCTGAGAAAATGATCGAACAAATGACAGAACCCATCTTAAAAGATCAATACGACTTCATCAAAGCCTCATTTGCCAGAAATAGTGGCAGGGTAACAGAATTGGTTGCCAAACCACTACTCAGTATGTTTTTTCCAGGTCTCTCCCATTATACACAACCATTAAGCGGTATGATAGCCGGGAAGAAAAGCTTTTTTGAAAACATTGATTTCTTCAATGACTATGGCGTAGATATTGGTATTCTCATCGATATGCACACCCAAAAGGCAAGGATCCTCGAAATGAATATCGGTTATATTGAAAATGACAGTAAGCCTTTACATGAGTTAGGTAAAATGAGTAAAGAAGTAGCAAGTGCCATCATCAAAAAAGCATTTAGTCAAAATACAAATGCAATATCAATGGAAGAGTTTCAATCCATCAATATCATTCGCGATCAAATGGAAATGGCATTTACCGAACAATTGAAAGACGCTAAGAAAATGGTAGTACTTGATATGGACGACACCATTCTCAAAGGAAGATTTGTAGACATTTTTGCCGAAAAGTTTGGTTTGACTGAGCAATTGACTGAAATCAGGAATAGAGTGACTGATAGTACGTTACGTACAAAAGCGATTGCAAAAATGTTTAAAGGAAAGAATCTAGGCGAGTTGATGGAAACGGTAGATAGCATTGCGATCATTTCAGATGCCGCTGCAGTTGTGAAAGAACTCCACCATCGTGAATACATTGTTGGCATTATTACAGATAGTTATGATTTTGTGGCCAATCACATCAGGCATAAGATTGGGGCTGATTTTTCGTTAGCCAATGAATTAGAGTTTTCAAATAGCATAGCTACCGGAGAAGTAAAGATCCCCTCCTTCTTTTTCCATCATGAAAAGAGTTCCTGCTTACACACCATTTGTAAATCAAATGCTTTGGATCACATATTGAATAAATATGAGATCACACACGGCAACTGCATTGCAATGGGAGATAGTGAAAATGATATTTGTATGGTGAAAAAAGCCGGTTTTGGTATCGCGTTTCGTTCTAAAAATGAATACCTGAAGCAAACAGCTGATTTTTTAATACAAGAAGAAAAATTTGAGCCATTGCTGGAGTATGCAGCTCATTGATATTCTAATCATCTTTTAATTCAACACTAATAACCCCCTAATTCAGTACGGCTAGGTTTGGTTAATTGTTATGATCCCATATAAGAACATATTAATCCCAATTGATTCATTGCATCAGGCCCAAGTTGCTGCTGAAAAAGCACTTGAACTGTCTGATCCGGGCGAGACCTGTATACATTTAGTCAGCGTGATTCGTTTCCGATCATTTTGGCAACGGATATTTTATACAGAAAACTTTATTCGAAAACAGCGATACTTCGCAAAAAGAAACACTCTGGCCGAGAGAAAAATTGAAGCGATCAAAACAAAGATTGCAACTGTTTCTCCGCTATCCATCGTTAAAACAAGTGTGATCATTGAAACAGCCGTCAGTGATCAACTGATCAAATACACGGCTCAACACAATATTGACCTGGTCATTAATACACATAAATCATCTCGTTCAGGATTTCATTGGTTTAAAAAGGATTGGAGTGAAGAACTGGCAAGAAAAGCCAGTGTTGCTGTGCTTACAGTTACAAAGGGATGTTTGAACCACCCTATCAAATCTATTCTACTGCCTGTTAAATCGTTTGTTCCTGAAAGAAAAATACAGGTGGCTTTGGCATATGCCAAAAGATACAATGCTCATATTCATTTGGTCACACTGCTTGATAATAATGACAGCGATGCGAAAATTCGTGTCGATGCATTTTATCTCACTTATAAAATCTTATCAGAATATGGTCACCCCCCACAATACAAGATACTGCAGGGAGCAGACAGTGATGCTGCTCTACTGCGGTATGCTGATCAGATTAAAGCAGATATGATCTTGGTAAATCCTGATAAAAAACAACGAATCCCGGGCATTATGCGACAAAGGATAACAGATATGCTAAATCCTATTTCCGCTTTACATATTCTGACATTGAAACCCTATTTGAAAAGAACGATTTAAAATCTAGTTTATGCAGAAGAAATTATGGTATACCGTATGCGTATTCATGACAATGATGTTTGCAGTTAGCGCACAAACTGTCGATGAAGGCAAAAAGTTGTTCGAGTATGAAAGATACCGCAGTGCAATTGAAGTACTAAAGAAGACAGTTACAGCAAATCCACAGGATATAAATGGATGGTATTGGTTGACGCGTGCACAGCTAGCAGCTGGTAATACAGACAGTGCAGCATTATCCATACAACAAATGCCAGCAGATCTCAAATTGCAGCCATTTGGAAAAGTAATCCAGGGTGCCGTATTGCTACAAAAAGAAGACTCAATCACTTCATTACAATTATTTACGGAAGCGATTGGAACCAAAAGAAAGAAAGATCCTGCAATTCAACTTGCGGTAGCAAATGCAATGATCGATGCTCCTAAAGGAAATCTCAATAAAGCGATTGAATTATTACGTGAAGCAGCAGAAAGAGATAAAAAGAATTCTTTGATCTACTTAAGCATTGGGGATGCTTATCGAAAATTGTATAATGGATCAGAAGCAGTAAAAGCGTATCAGGAAGCCATTGATGCCGATTCTAAAAATGCAGAAGCATACTATAAAATCGGCAAGATCTATCAAACACAAAATAATGTAGAGGTCTTCACTGAATATTACAATAAAGCTATTCAAGCCGATCCTGATTTTGCACCGGTATACTATCCATTGTATTACTATTACTATTTCAGGGATGTAAACAAAGCATTAGAATACTTACAGACTTACATAAGCAAAACAGACTATAGCATTGAAAATGAATATATGCTTACAGACCTGTACTATGTATCAAAAAAGTACAATGAAGCGATACAAGCAGGACAACAGGTCTTAGCAAAAGAAGGTAATCAGGTAAAGCCTCGCATTTATAAGTTGCTTGCTTACAGTTATGATGGATTAGAAGACGCTACCAATGCAGAAAAATGGATGAAAGATTATTTCGAAAAAGAAAATGACAGCAACTATGTCGCCAAAGACTTTGATCTTATGGGCAAGATCGTAACAAACAAGGGAGATACGGGTGAAGGTGTTATCTGGTATGAAAAAGCATATCAACTTGAAAAAGATACCACTTTAAAGATGGACTATGTTAAGAAGATCATGGCTGTATATAAAAGTCAAAAGAACTATGTAAAACAGGCAGAATGGAATGGAGAACTTTATAAAATGAATGCACCATTTACCAATGTAGACATCTTCAATTGGGGTGTGGCATATTATAATGCTAAAAATTACCAAATGGCAGATAGTGTATTTGGTATTTATGCTACGAAATATCCAGACCAAACTTTTGGTTATTACTGGCGTGCGAGAAGTAATGCGGCTGTTGATACCGCTATGGAAATGGGTATTGCTATCCCACATTATGAAGACATGATCGATGTTGCACTCAAAGACACCGGTAATGCCAATAATAAAAAATGGCTGATTGAAGCATACGGATATATTGCAGCTTACAAAGTGAATGCAGAGAAAAAATATGATACAGCGCTGGAGCTCTATGATAAGATACTGGAATTAGATCCTGCAAATAATGATGCAGAAAAATATAAAGAGATCCTGGAAAAGATCATGGCTGAACAAGCGAAACAAAGTAGTAAAGATCCACAGCGGGATTCTGAAAGATAGGTTTTAGTAGGTTTCGAGGTTTATTGAGAATAGGTCGGATGAATGTCCGGCCTTTTTTCTATAAGGACTCTACCCTACCTTTATTACATGAAAATTCAATTATGGTCAGTAGGCAAACCTCATGATGCTTATGTGAAAGCAGGTATTGAAGATTTTACAAAACGGCTTAACAATTATTTTCCGGCTCAATGGCAGATCATACCCGCGCCCAAACAGTCTGCTTCAATGTCTGATCAACTACAGAAAAAGGCAGAAGCAGCAGCCATATTACAGCTAGTAGAAAAAGATGATTTTCTGATACTGTTGGATGAGCGGGGCAAACAATTCAGTTCCACAGAATTAGCAGAGATCTTACAAAAAAGAGCCAATGAAAGTACAAAGCGACTCATATTCATTATCGGTGGTGCATTTGGTGTAGATGAATCAATCACACAAAGAGCCAATATGATATGGAGCCTCTCAAAATTGGTATTTCCACACATGTTAGTGAGACTGATCCTATCCGAACAACTCTATCGGGCCTGTACGATTTTAAGGAATGAAAAATACCATCATATGTGAAAACACTTAAATTGCAGGTATGTTTTCCATCACCATCGTTATCCTAATATTAACCTGTATCATTTCATTCACAGCATTCTCTAATCAGAAAGTGATCAATGATCTGATTTTTTATCCTCCTGCTATTACACAAAGAAATCAGTGGTATCGTTTCATTACCAATGGGGTGATCCATGCAGACATTGCTCATCTGGCTTTTAACATGTTCTCCTTTTATATGTTTGGAGAGTTTGTTGAGAAATACTTCATGGCGTTATTTGATGAAAGAGGGAAGATTTTATTCATTACCATGTACATCACTGCATTACCCGTTTGTTTGATACCAACCTATTTACAGAACAAGGATAATTATCACTATAGAAGTTTAGGAGCATCAGGTGCAGTATCCGCTGTTGTATTTGCCGGAATATTCTTAGACCCAACCATTAAGATCGGGCTGCTTATCATTCCTCCTATAATTCCTGGTTTTATATTTGGCCCCTTGTATTTGATACTTTCTGCTTATATGGCGAAGCGCGGGGGTGATAACATCAATCACTCAGCGCATTTCTGGGGAGCCGTTTGGGGAATTGTATTCGTCATCATTACCTGCTTATTACTGACAAGATTTAATCCTATCACCAACTTCCTGTTTCAGGTAAAAAATTATTTCTCGTAGCGAAAAAGTATCCCCTTTTTTGTCGAGGGTTTAATACGAAAACGATGATCGATCCGACAACCAAGTACCCAAACAATCCTTTTGTCAGATTCGAGTACCCATACTTTTTCTTTATCGGTCAGTGATAATTTTTGATCAATAAAAAAGCGACTGAGTTTCTTTTTTTTCATCATACCCAAGGGATAAAAATAATCTCCTGTCTTCCACTTGCGTAAGATCAAAGGATAGCGCAACTCATCCTGATCGATCAATGCTTCATCCGAATTTGAACGGATCTGAAGATCCATATGTTGCTGAATGGTTAACTTGAAAGATTCGGCTTGTACTTTATCTGTATTTTCATCAATCAATAGAATAGAGCCCTTCGTTGTATTAACAGGAGAAACAATCATATGATTCCTGTTCTTGATCAATCGATGAGTCTCTGAATACAATACACTTCCATTCTCTGCATCCAATAATTTGATCGCTTCAAATGTTTGCGCTGGAGTAAACCCATAAGGCTTCAATAATTCATATGAAATGGTAGCCAATGGATTCGCTTTTTTCCATGCGAGAACAGGAATACTAACTTCCTCACCCTTAAATCGCAGTAATTTTTTCAGTTGCGTTTGCAAACCTGCTTCGTACAATTGATAAGCTTCCTTCAATCGCAATATTGTATGTTGCAGATTTTCATCTGCAGCAGGATACTTTGTACGAATCATTGGCAAGACCTGATTCCTGAAAAAATTTCTTGTATAATCATCCTGTAGGTTAGAAGAGTCTTCTACATACTTCAACCCTTCAGCAGATGCATGTTCTTGTAATTGTTGCTTAGTAAAAGGCAGTAAAGGTCTGATCAACGCTTGCTCAGGTCTATAATGATTGATACCGGTAAGCCCGGATAATCCTGTTCCACGAAACAAGTTCATCAATACAGTTTCGTTATTATCATCTGCATGATGAGCTGTAACAACCAATACTTTCTTCGAATGATCTTTGATCAATTGCTGACGTAAAGACTCAAACCATTCATACCTTAGTACTCTGGCGGCTTCTTGTGTAGACAGCTTATGTTGTTCGGCGAATTGTTTGGTTTCAAAATGTGTTACGTGGACAGGCAATTGCCATTTCGTTGCCATTTCACGAACAAAAGCCTCATCCCGATCACTTTCTTGTTCCCTTAATTGAAAATTAACATGAGCGATCATCAGATCAAATCCGGAAGATTTCAATAAATGCGTCAGCACAACACTATCCAGACCGCCACTCACCGCAACTACTAGTTGCACATGTGTAGTAGAAAGCCAAGGAAAACGAGTTCCCAATGATTGTTGAAAGCGCTGAAGCAAATTCATGATGATATATCCTCTACCCTTTTTTTACTTCTTTTGCCCATGTATCTTTTAAAGTCACGGTTCTGTTAAAGACGAGTTTCTCTGTTGTACTGTCTTTATCCAAACAGAAATAGCCCTTCCTTAAGAATTGGTAGCGATTGTCACTTGAATCAGCTGCCAATGCCGGTTCTGCATAAGCATTACTGATCACTTCCAGTGAATCCGTATTGATATGATCTTTAAAGTCACCTTCTGCATTTCCCACATCTTCTACCTTGAACAAACGATCATATAATCGAACTTCTGCTTTTACTGCGTGACGAGCGCTCACCCAATGTAATGTGCCTTTCACATTGATACCGGATGTATCAGAACCACTTTTACTTTCCGGAATATAACTACAATGTAATGCTGTTATATTACCATCCGCATCTTTGATCACTTCATCACAACGAATGATATATGCACTCTTTAGTCGAACCATTTGTCCGGGTGCAAGTCTGAAATACTTCTTGGGAGCAACTTCCATGAAATCATCTTTTTCGATATACAGCTCCCTGCTGAATGGAATTTCACGGTTACCTGCATTCGGATCTTCCGGATTGTTCTCACTCAGTAAAACCTCTCCATCACCTTCGTAATTGGTAATGATCACTTTTAAGGGATCGAATACCACCATTCGTCTTACCGCAATTTTATTGAGGTGCTCACGAACGCAGAACTCCAGTAACCCGACATCGATCAAATTATCTCTCTTGGCAATACCAATACGATCACAAAATTCGCGAATGGCTTCAGCCGTGTACCCTCTCCTACGCATACCGCTGATGGTAGACATTCTTGGATCGTCCCAACCATTTACGTGTTTTTCATTTACCAACTGCAATAACTTCCGTTTACTCATGACCGTATAAGTCATATTCAAACGTGCAAACTCATATTGTTTGGAAGGGAATATCTCCAGTTGTTCAATGAACCAATCATACAAAGCACGATGGGGAATGAATTCAAGTGTACAAACGGAATGCGTGATATTTTCGATCGCATCACTTTGTCCATGAGCAAAGTCATACATGGGATAAATACACCACTGGTCACCGGTACGATGGTGATGCGCATGTTTGATACGATAGATGATCGGATCACGCATATGCATATTGGGATGTGCCATGTCGATTTTAGCACGTAATACTTTTTCACCGTCTTTGAACTGACCAGCTCTCATCGCTTTGAACAGTTCAAGATTTTCGGTAACAGAACGATCTCTGAAAGGGCTATTGGTTCCGGCCTGAGTTGGTGTACCTTTTTGTTGTGCGATTTCTTCGCTTGTACTATCATCTACATAAGCCAATCCTTTTTCAATCAGCTTTACAGCAAAACCATATAGTTGCTCAAAATAATCAGACGCATATCTTTCTTCCGCCCATTCAAATCCCAGCCAGCGTACATCGTCTTTAATGCTATCAACATACTCTGTATCTTCTGTAACAGGATTGGTATCATCAAAACGAAGATTGGTAATACCACCATATTTTTTTGCCAGTCCAAAATTCAGGCAAATACTTTTGGCATGACCTATATGCAGATAACCGTTCGGTTCGGGAGGGAAACGGGTAACAATTGATTTATATTTTCCGCTATTCAGATCTGCTTCAACGATCTCTTCAATAAAATTCAAACTTTTTTCTTCAGACATAAAACTCGGTTAGGCCTGCAAAGTTAAGCTTTGTAGGTCAACGGACGTCTTCCGGGATACGGTAGTTACGCAGGAAATTCACCGCTGCTTTCATATCATCGTGTAATACCCGATCCTGTTCATTAAAGCTTACTTTTTCGCGGAAAGCAGCCACTAAGTGCTCTATATCTCGGCCGCTTTTCGATGGACGTCTGAAATCCAGTGCCTGAGCGGCACTCATGAGTTCAATAGCCAGTACTTTTTCAACATTTTCGATGACCCGATAACATTTTGTAGCTGCATTAGCCCCCATACTCACATGATCTTCCTGATTATTAGAAGAAGAAATACTGTCTACGGATGCAGGAGTGCAGAGTTGTTTATTCTCGCTGACAATACCCGCAGCGGTATACTGGGGAATCATAAAGCCCGAATGCAGTCCGGGATTTTTCACCAAAAACAGGGGCAATCCTCTTTGTCCACTGATCAACTGGTACGTTCTTCTCTCTGCAATATTGGCGATCTCGCTCATTGAGATCGATAAATAATCCAGGGCCATCGCTAATGGCTGACCATGGAAATTACCTCCACTTAGTATCAGATCATCATCCGGAAAAATATTGGGATTATCCGTTACAGAATTGATTTCTCGAATAAATACAGACAATACATGCTCAAAAGCATCTTTAGATGCGCCATGCACTTGTGGAATACACCTAAAGGAATAGGGATCCTGCACCTGATCTTTGGATCTCGCAGCAATGGCACTATCTGAAAGGTACTTTCTTAAAGTAGTAGCAGTATTTATTTGTCCGGCATGTGCTCGAATGGCATGTATTTGTTCCCGAAGCGGTTCGGTTGTACAATCAAAGGCATCAAAAGATAGCGCACTGATCATATCTGCCATGGCCAGGAGGTGTTCTGCCTTTTTGAGGCAGTATAATCCATAAGCACTCATAAATTGGGTACCATTGATCAATGCCAGCCCTTCCTTACTCTGCAGTTGAAGCGGCGTCCATCCCAATTTCTGCAAGGCCTCGGCAGAAGGCATTTTCTGACCTTGATAATACACTTCTCCCAACCCGATTAAAGGCAGGCTCAGGTGACTTAGTGGTGCCAGATCACCGGAAGCCCCCAGTGAGCCTTGGGTATAGATAACGGGAAGTACATCGTGATTGTACATCTCCATTAACCTTTTAACGGTATCAATTTGAACTCCACTATGGCCATAACTGAGGGATTTGATCTTCAACATCAGCATCAGTTTCACAATATCGGCAGGCACTTCCTCTCCTAATCCGCAGGCATGGGAAACAAGTAAATTGTACTGAAGTTGCCCGATCTGATCAGCGTCGATCTTCACATTTTGAAGAAATCCAAAACCTGTATTGATTCCATAGAAAAGGCGGTCTTTTTCAGCCATTTTACGGTCTAGGTATTCTCGGCAAGCAAGGATGCGTTCATGTGCATCAAATGTGATGGAAACATGCTGGTTGAAGTCCAATAAATTCTTAATCTGACTAAAATGCAGCCATTTTCTGTCTAAGGGCAAGTAATTATAGCTCATGGAAGCAATCCTTTGTCGCAAAGTAAGGAGTTTTGGGAGAAGGAAAAGAGAAAGCCATTTGATTTGATGAACTGATGTTTTTTTCTTTATTTTGCGGCTCTGAAAAATTGGACTACGAGCTCAACTGGATAGAGCACCCCGATTCTATCGGGAAGGTCATTGAGTAAGAATTTGTCCTTTATGGACCGGTAGCTCAGCTGGATAGAGCAACTGCCTTCTAAGCAGTAGGTCATTGGTTCGAATCCAATCCGGTTCACTAGCCTCACAGAAATGTGGGGCTTTTTTATTTTATGCGCTGCTGGGTAGAACATCCCGATTCTATCGAGTGGGTCATTGATTCGCCCTGAATCGGGAAAATCCGATTTACTATCCCCAAGGAATAATCAGGCTTTTTATTTTGGCCAGGCCTTTCAGTAAGGATTTGATGAAAATGTGTAATGATTTTAACGTAGTATTGATGCAATCACCAAATAAGCTTTTGTATTTTTCATAAGCTATTATGTCAAAAAAAATCAAAACGATACAACTAATTTGGACATTTTATAGAAGCTATGTTTTATTCTCTGCACTGGCTACACTGTTTTTGGTCAGGGCATTTTGGCTATATGGATTCGCATCTTTTTTTGGTATTTTCTGGGGTAAACTATTCAGTCTTGCGGTAGCCTATTTATTTGTACATAAGATAAAAAAGAAAGAATACTACTATTACTACAATCATGGGATAGGGAAAATACAATTATGGGCGACTAGCCTTTTATTCGATTTTGTTTTATTCATTTTTCTACTCTGCATAGCCCATCAATTATCATGACTCATATTCTAGAAGCAGATGGTATTCAATTAGAATTTGATGGGAGAAAAATCTTATCAGGCATTTATGTCAAATGTGAAACAGGAAAGATCACAGGATTATTGGGTAGAAATGGGCAGGGGAAATCTTGCCTGATGAATATTATATATGGCAGTTTATCATCGGAGAAATCGGTCAGGATCGATCGCAAATCAATACCGGAAGGGTTTAGAAACCCAGATCTGATCAGGTATTTACCTCAGTTCCATTTTATTCCTCATTCCTTATCATTACATCGCATTTTTCGAGATTTCGATGTGAATTACCGATCATTTCAAGCAATTTTTCCTGAATTCATACATAGAGAAAAAGATAGTATTGGAAAGCTTTCCGGGGGCGAAAGACGTTTAGTTGAACTGTATACGATCATCCAATCAAATTCTCAATTCATTATGCTTGATGAGCCTTTTACAATGCTAAACCCATTACAAATTGAAAAGGTAAAAGCGCTGCTGATCGAAGAAAAGAAAAACAAAGGTATCCTCATGACTGATCATCTTTACAGACATATCGTTGATCTAGCAGACAGCTTATATCTACTGTCTAATGGACGAACAGTTTTAACAAATAGCGTTGAGGACCTTACAATATTAGGATATACAAAGCTCTGATCGTAAAAATTGTGCAGTATCAAAAAATCGATTAATGAGCACTTCTTCTTTTCAATACCCCACCTGAAGTTTCACGTATCGTATTTGCAAAAACAAATGCTTTTGGATCCACTTCATGAACGAGATTTTTAAGCTTTCGCAATTCAAGTCTGGTCACAACAGTGAATATAATATCACATTCTGAGCTGACTTCGAATTTACCAGGTAAAAATCCACGCTCTCCTTTATATACAGTGATCCCTCTGCCAAGTTTATTTACCAGTTGGTATTTGATCACTTCACTTTTTGAGGAAATAATGGTAACACCTGTATAAGCTTGTATCCCCTCTACCACATAATCAATACAGCGGGTTGCTGTGAAATAAGTGAGAATAGAATACAAAGCCGTTTCAATACCAAATTG
This sequence comes from Sediminibacterium sp. KACHI17, assembly GCF_040362915.1. Classification (NCBI taxonomy): domain Bacteria; kingdom Pseudomonadati; phylum Bacteroidota; class Chitinophagia; order Chitinophagales; family Chitinophagaceae; genus Sediminibacterium; species Sediminibacterium longum. Next base: position 746,895 of record NZ_AP029612.1, read on the forward strand.
AAACGCCGCTATGGCGAATATGATAATATTGATCCCTAATATGATTTCAGTGATGGTAAAGGAAGTTCTTTTGAGTGTATACAATGCGATCACTTCAATACCATCTAATGCAGCTCCAACACGCATTACCAGCCCAATGCCAATACCCAAAAAAGCTCCTCCAAAAATAGAGATCAGTAATTTATCAGCAGTCAATGCAAAATTCGGTAGCAATTCTAAACATATCCCTAACAGTAAAACCCCTGCTAACATGCGTAAAGCAAACCGTTTTCCAACAGAAAAATAGCCGGCAATCATCAGCGGCACATTGAATACAATGATCAGTACTGCCAGGTTGTAATGATAGATCTCATGAATCAATAATGATATGCCGGTGACACCTCCATCAAAAAAATGATTAGGCACCAAAAAACCTTTCAACGCTACTCCCGCAAACAATATCCCCAGGATCATTAAAAGTGAATCTTGAAAGATCTGAATGCCACTTCCCTTTTCGTTTGAAAGATCTAGTGTTTGATTAAGTTTTTCTTGCAAAGCTTCTTTATTTTTTTGTTTCCCTTGTTCCATTTGTTTCTTAGCTGTATCGGTATAATACTTATGATCGTTTAAGAATTCAATTTGCTTGATCAACCACTCCCGTTCATCTTTCACCCTATTAAATCGCTTCATTTCCTGGTATAAAGCTTCTGCCATGGTATTATAAGTATCTGTTCCCAAATAATACAAGTCAGCATCACAAAGAATTTTACTGAGTGTATCTGCAGCAGACTGTGGCAATTTGGTAGCCATGATCATGATACTGATCTGCTCTACTTCTTCTGGTGTAAAACCATAGTCAGGCAATAGCTTTTGGGCAAGCTTACAGGAAAGCATTTCATGTTCATCATGACTTTGCAAAAAGCCCGCATCATGAAATAGCGCAGCCGTTTGTACCAATAAAGTCTCACGTTCTGATAACCCCTCTTTGTTTGACAAATGTGTGGCTGCTTCCACAACATTCTGTGTATGTTGTACATTATGGTATGTCAAATAAGCCGGTAAACCATGCTCAAGTTTATCAATAATGGTCTTATATATATGTTGAAACGAATCCATTACTATTAATTAAGTACTTCAAAAAGTTCAGCTACTTCTTCTTTATTTTTCAGATTTTTCTTGCCAATCGATTGACATTGAAAAGACATTTTTACTTTCTCATATGCTTCAGCAGTGATCAGTATTTGCCCCCTGCCTGCCACTGCTTGTAATCTTTGTGCAGTATTTACCACATCACCTATTACGGTATAGTCAAGCCTTTTCAGAGTAGCAGACCCAATATTACCAGAGATCATTTCACCACTATTGATGCCAATAGACACATGTGGACTAAAGCTGTGTTCTTCCGGCAGTGCATCGATTCGATTACGAATGGCCAAGCAGGCTTCAATCGCTCGATCAAGATGAAAATCACCTTTGAAAACAGCCATTACACAGTCACCTATGAACTTATCAATGATGCCATTTTGTGCAATGATCTCTTTCACCATCAGATCAAAATAATGATTCAATAAACGAACCACTGTATCTGGCGTTTCTTTTTCACTGATACTGGTGAATCCACAAATATCAATAAAAGCAACAGTAGCTTCTGTTGTTTCGTTTTCCAGTAATGAATGTTCATATTCCTTCGTGCCCATGAAATTCAGCACATTGGAATCTACATACATCTTCAGGATATTATTCTCCTTAATCGCTTGCAGTGTTTCTTTGAGTTGATTCACATATTTGATCGTTTTTTCGATCGTGAGTTCAAGATCTTCAAAGTTGACAGGCTTGGTTACAAAATCAAAAGCACCTTTATTCATGGCAACCCTGATATTGTCCATATCACCATAGGCAGATACCATTACAGCTCTTGTAAGGGGAGCAACATCTCCTAATTTAGTGAGCAGGGTCAGACCGTCCATTTCTGGCATGTTGATATCGGATAGTACAACATCGATGTCGGGATGGGCGGATAATTTTTCGAGTGCATCATTTCCATTACAGGCAAACACAAAATCATATTGCTGTTCCCGGATTTTCTGTCGAAACTTCTGCCTGATCAACAGCTCCAGATCTGCTTCATCGTCGGCTACAAGTATTTTGGTCATGCTGTTTGGGTTTTTAGTTTTTCTTTGAGTAGATGAAAATCCACGGGTTTAGTTAAGAAATCATCCGCACCCAGACGCATAGCCTGGTCATGATTTTCCTGATCCCCATATGCGGTGAGCATCATTACAACAGGCGGAGGAGCTTCATATTTTTCCTTGATCTCACGGAGCAATTCGAGTCCACTCATACCCGGCATATTGATATCTGATAAGATCAAAACGGCTTCATGATGATTATGTTGCATGTAATCCAATGCCTGTTCACCGGAGAAAGCGAAGGCGAATTGGAATTCACCGGATCGGATTTCTTTTCGGAAACGTTGTTCAAACAAAGCCTGAACATCTGTTTCGTCATCCACAACAAGAATTTTCATTAGGTTTAGTTTTGGGTATTGAAAAATACTGTGTATTTATGATGTTGGCAAATAGATAGCAAGACAAGTTCCTTCTCCCTCTTTACTTTCCATTTGAATTGTACCTCCATGAGCTTTGATAATATCATAGCTCAAACTCAATCCTAAACCGGTTCCTTGTCCGGCCGGCTTTGTCGTAAAAAAGGGTTGGAATATTTTTTGTTGAACCGATTGAGGTATGCCTGATCCATTATCTTCTACTACAATAGTCACTACATTGTTATCATACCTTGTAATAACCTTTACGGTTGGAATAAAATTATCTGCTTCTTTTTTCTTTCGTTCATTGACTGCATAAAACGCATTGCTGATAAGATTCAAAATCACCCTGCCAATTTCCTGTTGCACCACCATTAATTTAGGCAAGTTCATATCAGGCTTCATTTCAAAATTGGCATTGAATGATTTATCCTTTGCTCGCAAGCCATGATACGCCAATCGAAGATATTCTTCACATAAAGCATTGATATCTGCCAATTCTTTCTGGCTTGTGCTACTTCTACTATGTTGTAGCATCCCTTTTACAATACTGTCCGCTCTTTTACCATGATAAGTGATTTTTTCCAGATTTTGTATCACATCATTGGCAATAACTTTAGCTTCATTGGCATCTCCTTTCTCTAACTCCATCTTCATTTCCTGAAGTAACTCAACACTCACTTCACTGAAATTATTTACAAAGTTCAATGGGTTTTGAATCTCATGAGCAATGCCGGCAGTCAACTCCCCTAACGAAGCCATTTTTTCGGATTGTATCAATTGCGACTGTGTTGACTTTAGCTGGCTAAGGGATTGCGTCAATTCTCTGGTTCTTTCTTCAACCTGCTGTTCGAGCTTTTTAGTTTGCAGTTTTGCCGCGCTGGTTCGCCATCTGATCAAAAGCCATATTGCTAACAATAACAATAAAATGCAGATGATCTTAAACCATACTGTTTGATAAAAATGAGGTAACACTGTAAACTCATAAAAAGCAGGCGTTTCACACCATACGCCATCATTATTGGTTGCTTTTACTTCAAAACGATAAGTTCCCGGAGGTAAGTTTGTGTAGAAGGCACGATTATCACCACTTGATCTGATCCATTTATCATCCTGACCAACCAATCTAAAGTAGATGGCATTTCTTTCTGGCGCTACCAAACTCAATACACTGTAATCGAATACATACCTGTGATTTCCCGGTATGATCTCATCCACACCATTTGAATAGTGTAAAGAATCATCCACCCGTAAATGATTGATGCGAACAATAGGCGGTACTTTATTGGTGGTCAACTTTGCCGGATCGATCTCCACCAGTCCTCCAATACTAACAATATAAAGTTTCCCATCTTTTGATACACGGGAATAACGCGCACCCACACATTGCCTGTTATTCATTCCATCCGACTCATCGATCAATCGCCACGGGATTTCGTTTGTCCTGTTTTTTATGTGTTGTTCGATTTGATTAAATGGAGCATAGATCACCCCATTATTAGAAGGCATCCACCAATTCCCTTTTTGGTCTTCCAGTATATCGAATATGGCTGTTTGTGGAAGACCTGAACGAGTAGCATCCACATGGTCAATGTGTCCATTATCCCACTTGACAAGTCCATTTTGAGTAGCAAACCATATTGCACCATTTTCTTTTACATAAGCATTAAAGATCCCTACATCTTCTACCCCATTGAAAAGATCTAGTACCTGCTTTTTACCATCTTTTCTTAGGATATAAGCTCCGGTACGATAAGTCGTAAGTAAAAGGGCCCCATCTTTAAGATGTCGCAATGAACTAAAATAACTGGTAGAAAAATCTACTCCAGGATATGGCAACATATCAATCTGGTCTTTATCATTCACTACACCGATGCCGGTAAAAGAAATTGCGAGATAAATCTTACCATCAGGAGACTCCTCAATGAACCTTACTTGTCTAGATGTTGGAATATTGATCTCCCCTTTTGATGTGATCTTGAGCACACCGGCCTGATGTCCGATCCAGATATTCCCCTTTGAATCTTTTTTGATACAGATAAAATTGGTCAGTGACTCCAATAATTTAGGGGATCGAGGCTTATAGGGGGTGATCTTTTGATTTTCCAACCAATACAATTGGCTATTGGCACTGCTAACTAGAAACTTCCCCGGGGACACTTCACAAATACCCGATACCCTGTTATTGTCTATCCCTTCTGCCTCTGCATAATTCACCACTTTTGTTTTATAGATCTTATACAATCCTCTGTCAGTAGAGAGCCAGATATTTTGTTCTCGATCTATACTGATGTTGTGTAATGTCTGAATATGTAATTGCTGCTCTGGAAAGAATTGAAATCTTGTTTCGCCATCAGCAAGATAAGCGATGGTATTACCAACAGGTGCCCAAATACCTTTTTGCTGATCTTCAGCCATCCGCGCCATACTTGGATTCGGCGATGGAACTTTCGAAGCCTCCATACCAGGATATACAATGAACTTTTTACCATCCCAAAAAAACAATCCATAAATTGAAGTGACCCACACCCTGTTCTTACTATCTACAAAAATATCATCGCGACTAAAGAGCATATCATCTTTGATTCCTTCATCCGCTCCTATAACTCTCCAGCTACCATCTTTTTCACGATGTACAATTTTGCTTCGTCTAACTGACCAGTTTTGTGATTCAGCGCCTGCACTCTGTCCTGTTTTGTAATAGTTTGCAAAAAACATCTGCACAGATCCCGTATCATATCTTGCTGTAGAAGGATCAAATTTTATGTATACCCCTCTTCGATTGTTAGACGATGAATACAGTAATAGTTCTCCTTTTTGTGTTGTTCCCTCTAAAAATAAATTTGAGAAATCCGGCAAATAAGATTTGAATTGTCCATTTTTATAGGATAACAAACCGCGTCCGGTTGGCAACCATAGTGTGCTGTCCTTTGCTTCCCAAAATAAACTCGTATTGTTATTGGTTTTTATCAGGGGTGTATTCGATGAATTAAAATTCACAAACTGCCGACCATCAAATCTGAGGTAAGCTTCATAGGTATTCATCCATATAAAACCATCTTTGGTCTGATATGCATTCATGATAAAGTCAGTAGGCATCCCATTTTTGGAATTGTAATGCACTACTTTATAATTAGAAAAAGCATGCTGCCCTATCACAGCAACCATGATACAAAGAAATGATATGGTAGTAACTAATTTTTTCATGAGTACTTATACGGTAATATGATTGTAAATACTGTTCCAGCCTGAGTCATAGCTGATTCATCTGATAAATAGTTGCTTGTACACTGTAATTCACCCCCATGACCTTTGGTTATGATATCATAACTAAGACTGAGTCCTAAACCAGTTCCTTGTCCGGTTGGTTTGGTGGTAAAAAAAGGTTGAAATATTTTCTCTTTGATTGAATCAGGAATACCCAAACCATTATCGATTACAGAAATTCGGATCGAGTCATTTGATTTCTCAGTGGTAACCTTCACCATAGGCTCATAGCCAGGCTCATCCTTTTTCTTTCTTTCATTCGTCGCATAAAATGCATTATTAATTAGGTTCAAAAGAACACGACCGATATCCTGCGGTATGAGTTGAATCAAACCTATTGTACTATCAAGCTTTGTTTCAAATTTGATATTGAAATTTTTATCCTTAGCTCTTAGCCCATGATAAGCCAATCGTAGATACTCATCACATAAAGTATTGATATCAGCAAGTTCTTTTTTGCCTGAACTAGTTCTGCTGTGCTGCAACATCCCTTTTACAATAGCATCTGCTCTTTTCCCATGGTGGTGGATCTTATTGAGATTCTCTTTGATATCTGTAGCCAATTGGTCAGCATCCTTATAGTTGCCATTGGCTATCTCTACTTTCATTTCATCCATCAACTCTTGACTCACTTCACTGAAATTATTGACGAAATTCAATGGGTTTTGTATTTCATGGGCAATACCGGCTGTGAGCTCTCCTAATGAAGCCATCTTCTCTGCTTGTATTAACTGTTGCTGTGTTTGCTTGAGATCTTGTAATGTTTTTTCAATTTCCTTTTTTGCAGCTTCCAAATTGCTGAAATCCTGATAACGTGCATAGGCAGTAGAAAAAGCACTGGAGACTGATTGCAAAACATCTAGCTCTTCTTCGGATAAGGTCTCTGCATTACCTACATACAACATTCCTTGTAAAAAAGGAACAAAATGCAGATACATCCCTTTATCAGGAATAGAGGCCAAGTATTGTTCTCTATGCTCAATGATATTACGCTCCAACAGAGAATCGGCTAAACTGTGAAAAGCATCTATACTCCATTGATTGATATACAATTCACCTCGCTGCCAATGACTCACCACATCATTAATATTGTCTGATGCCTGATAGGACAAGGGAAAAGAAGCAATAGATTTCCCATCGGGGGTCGATAAGAATGTATTGATCGTTTGTTCCTGCTCATTCATGATAAAAATTCCACAGCGTAAAAAAGGTATCTGTAGTGTATGGAGCTCGTTCCAGATCAGAGGTATTACGCGATCCAAATCTTCCACAGAACGCATAGATGCTATATCTGCACGGATTCTATCAATAGCCGCTTGCTTAACTGCTGATTTTTTATTAGCTTCTGCTACCTGTAAATCAAGAAAACGAGTATAGGTTTGGTCAAATACTTTGGTAAAGCGTTGTAGTATTGACAATCCTAGATCGGTTAATTTATCTACTGATGTAATTCCTATGAATCCCTTAGCAAAACGAGCATAATTATTTACTCGTTTATTCATTTGACGAACTTCAGAGCTTACGTACAAGTGAATACTGTCCAAATAATTCAACCACAACTTATAGACATCACCTTCCAATTCATTTACCAATAGATCATTTTGATTTTTCCAACACCGGAACAAGGGGGCTCCGTTTGTTGGTTCATCAAATGGCAAAGGGTAAGCTGTTTGCAGGTACTCACCATCTGTAGTGGTAATAAAAAAAGTAAACCGCTCTGTTTGTTCATCAACAGTAATCACAAAAGCCCTGGATAATACGTGACCAGCATCTGTATACAAAGCTTTAAATTCTTCAAACAACAAATGGGCAACAGCAGACAATTCCTCACTTCGTTGCATCGCCATTGTTCTGCTTCTCACACGCTCTAATGCTGCTTCCACTTTTGCTTCACGGGCTTGTTCTTCTGCTTTTTTTAGATCCAGAAAACGGATATACGCCTGTTCAAATGCATTGGCAAAACGTTGTAAAATGGAAGCAAAATCCTGAGATAAATATTCTCTATCAAAATAAAACACAAACAATCCTGTATACTTCATGAGAGCAGCAGCATAGGCGTAGACATCCTTGCTTTGCATCCACTGTCTGACTTCATAGTCTGCTTGCTGGAAAGACTCTTGTGCTAATATTGAATCAATATGTTCACGCGAATCCACTTCATTATACACTTTATTGATATAGGTTTCGCCATTGGCTCTAGCCTCATAAAAATCACGGAAAGCTTGGGTATCAAAATAGTTTTGGTAATAAAATGTAGCTTTTTCTTTTCTATCCAGCATCAATAGACAGTTCAAGAAGTCTTTTGTGCCTTCCACAAAAATGGTGATAGAAATTCCTCCGGATACTTTGAGTCCTAATTCCAGTAGTTTTTCTTCAACTGTTTCTACGACTATTGGCAAATCCTCACTTTTCTGCATTGATAAAGAGACTGACCGGACTTTCTCCAATGCGGCTTCTATTTGTGCTTCGCGTGCTTGCTCTTCTGCTTTTTTTAAATCCAGAAAACGGATATAAGCTTGCTCGAATACAATGGAAAATCGCTTTAAAATTTGTCCTTCCTCATTATCTAACACTCTTCCTTCTATATTAGGAAACAGTATTCCCGTAAACTGTTGCAAAGCCATGCTTTGCGCATAGCTTTTTCTCTGCAAGATATCTTGCTTAATATGATCGGGAAATCGACTAAAGTCTGTATGTTCAAAATAGTAGTTCCAGAAAGCATTCTTATCTTCAAATGAATAAGTAGCAGAAAAGTAATCTACCCCCCTTTTTATAGCCGACTTTATATCATTCAGTATTGGATTATCAAAATGAGGGTGTCTAAAGCTTCTTGGATAGGTTTGTTCATTATCAGTAATCCATTGTACGATATCATCAGAATCTTCCTGAAATAAGTTGATCACAACAGCAGAATCTGATAAATTAAATTCCAGGTCGCGCAGATTATCAAAAACGGTCTTCACCACTTCACTCAATTCATCAGAACTGCGCATGATCAATGAACGGCTTCGTACTTTTTCGAGTGCCGCTTCTATCCTGGCTTCTTTAGCCTGCTTTTCCGCAGTATACAAATCCATAAAACGGGTATAGGCCTGTGCAAATACCTTACAGAACTTCTTGACAATACTTTGCTCTGCCTCACTATAATCACGATCATTATAACGTACTATGGCAAGTGAGATGCTGTCATGAAAAGAGACGCAAATATTATAATAAGATTGTGATAGAATAAATGCTTTTCGTTCTTCAGGGACAATGCTGAATCCAGTATTAGTGAATAGATATTCCCAATGTTTCCGCTTCTCATCTCCAGAATAACACTTTGTAAAATCCTCCGCTTTTTGACTATAGGTATAAAAATTCCTGGCAATAGCAGAAGGATTTGCATGAATCTTATCATCGATAATCTTAGTAGTGTAAGCCCCTTCATCATTAGCAATCCAATATTCATAATGGTCTTCGTGAAGCAACAATATCGCTACGGCATCAATACCCAATGATAGTTCTTTCAGCTTTTCGGAAACCAGATACGCCACTTCGAGAATCTCATTGCTATGGTGCATAGAGAGGGAACGTGTTCGAATTTTATCAAGTGCAATCTCTATTTCCAGTTCACGATTTTTTTGCGCTAATTCTGCTGTTCTTTCTTCTACTGCTGCCAGCAGTTTAATATTTTCCGACCGCAGTTGTTCAGGGTTGATCTGCTGTCCTTCACTTGAATAACCATCCGGATAAGAAATATGTACATGTGTAGTATACCATTCACCATTGATTTCAGACCAAACTCCGGTCAGTCTACTATGATGATAAAACATCCATTCGTCACCTATCTTGACATGAAAATCCGATTCCTCAGTTAAAATGAGATACCCATCTTGCTCATGTACATTGATCTTTTTATTTTCCATTTTTACCAAACCGGTCACCTGATCACTGGTAGACTTGTAAAAATCAAAGGCAACTTGTTTACTGGTAAACACTTCACTAATAGCTGTGCCATATATCACGATATCATCAGTCCACCAGGCAGTAAATCCTTCAATATCACCTCGCAGAAATGCTTCAAACATTTCATTATGCCTGCTGATAATTTTCTCTTTCAATGCCTTCGTCAATGCCATGGTTTATTTTACAGGAAGTATGATGGTGAATGTAGTTCCAACCCCCTCTTTTGTCTCCAACTCTATTTTCCCTTGATGACCTTTGGTAATGATGTCATAACTCAGACTTAATCCCAGGCCTGTTCCCTTACCCGTGGGTTTAGTAGTAAAAAAGGGCTGGAATATTTTTTCTCTTACTGCTGCAGGAATACCACCTCCATTATCAGCAACTTTTATCATGATCTGATCGTCGACTCTTTGGGTAGTGATAGTCACTTGAGGAATAAAATCCGCACCTTCTTTCTGTTTTCGTTCATGTACAGCATAAAAGGCATTGTTGATGAGATTCAAAACGACTCTACCTAGTTCTTGTACCATGACATCTACTACACCCACTGCAGGATCAAGTGAGGTAGAAAGTTGCGCATTGAATCCTTTATCACTGGCTCTTAATCCATGATAAGCCAATCGTAAATACTCATCACAAAGTGCATTGATATCTGTCGCTTCTTTTTGTCCTGTGCTATGTCTGCTATGTTGCAACATTCCCTTTACGATCGCATCTGCTCTTTTACCGTGATGTGTAATCTTATCTTCATTGGCTTGAACATCTGCTGCCAATAGTTTTACTTCATCCCAGTCACCTTTTTCCACAGCAGTTTTCAATTCAGCAAGCAGATCCTGATTGACTTCAGAAAAATTATTGATAAAGTTCAACGGATTTTGAATTTCGTGTGCAATACCTGCAGTAAGTTCACCTAGAGAAGCCATTTTTTCTGCCTGAATCAATTGTGTTTGTGTGGCTTGCAGGTTCGCAAGAGTTGTACGCAGTTCTGCAGTTTGCGTATTTACTTCTTCCTGCAAAATTTCTTTTTGACGCAATGCTTGTTCTTTTTTCTCTTCTGACAGTTTAATCACTTCAGCTGCACGAGCTTCCACCTCATGAATCATTTGTTTAAAGCGCATAGCAGTATAAATTAATAAGCTTACAGGAAAAGAAAGTGTATATATACTAACCAGCGTAGCTAATTTATACTTATGATAACCGTTAAACCACTCATTAGGTACAATTCCAAAGCTCGTTTGAGCCAAAACAGTGAATAACAAACCCATCATAACCACCTTATTGGGACCTTCAAATCTTTTTGGAGTACCAATAATAATCCATAGCAATAATAAAAAGGAGATCGTAGGAATCAGTACGATTGATTTATCCGCTGTGTCATAATGAATATATACATCCCAAACAATCAATATTAGTAGCAGAAAATATTGATACTTACTTAATGAATAATGATAAATATTAGCAATAATCACAGGCATCAACACCAGAATAGCAATAAAACAAAAATCAGCCAGATAAGAAAACAACACCTGTAGATCCAAAGGAGAAGCTACAAATAAGAGATACGGAGTAGCTCCAAGGATAGAGAATGCTACCAGTAAACAAAGACTTGCAAATAATAATAACTGCTGTTCTTTGGTATTGAAGAAAAACAACAATACAAATAGCAGTGCTAAAATAATGCAAACCGTCATGATAGCCATCAAAAACTTCTTCATGAAGCTTAAGTTCTCAGTATGAAATTTTAAAAAATCTACACTATTCAGTTCAAAAAGATTTTTTAATTCGCCAACTTCAGACATCAAAACCAAGGAATCTTTTTTAAAAGTCAAGAGTGGCTTGGCAGGAATGACATAATCCACCATGTGAATAGAAAGTAAATATTCCTTATCGGAAATAAGTTTCACATAAAAAGGAATTCGTTCGAATTCAAAAGACTCAACTTCTAACCTATTCACTCCATTGACATTACCTACTTGTGCAATTTTTTGTCCATCCAGAAACACTTCAAAAGAGGCATTTCTTCCTAAATAGAAATAGTGAGGTTGATTGGAAATACTCGTATCTACTTTGAATCGAAAACGAAACCAACCTTCCAATCTACCATTATTGTCAGCCATTTTCGCAGAAAGCTGCACCGGCTTAAGGGGTTGCCAACCTTGCCCATTTATATAGGAAGAATCATTCCCCTTTTTAAATAACCAGCCATCTTTGTTGGTTAAATACAACTCTTTGACATCTTCATACATGGAAGACTTTAAAGTGACACAAGTATCATTTGCCTTGATTGCAAGGGAAATACAGAGAAAGAGTAAAACAACAAAAAAACGCATACACTCAGGTTTTGGTCAGACTACCATTTAGTGCGGTATCAGACATAGATCTGCCAACCAAACTCCCGGGTTCAGGACACAAAGCAGTTAGAGAACTAATTTACGTTTTTTTCATCATATAAACACCTCCTGGTCAAGTAATTTAGGTATCCAACACTTAGTCGAATGGTCACGGGCTTAAGCTCATAGCTATTGGAAAATCATTTCCCTCCATTTGCCCTCAAATCATTGATGCAGTTAGCATCTAATTGCGGGATAGCATTGTTCAACATATTCATTAATCCGGTTGTCTCAATGGTATAATACATCAAACAATTGGTATTGGTGCAATGCGCACGGTTATCACCATCTTCATGTGGCGTTACCATTCCGGTTCCATTATTGACCAACCCGAGTAAATGCCCGATCTCATGCAACAATACACCTGACTCCACTTTCACCCTACTGGCCTGATTGATCCCTCCGCTATTCGATTGTATCGTTTTACCAAATAAACAAATGGCAGTATTTCTATAGGCAACCCCTACTACATTATCCTTATCAAAATTTGCATCAGCAATGTAAACATAGACCGTGATTCGATTTCCATCCGTATATGCAGTTCTATTTTGATCAGTGAAAGAAGTAATGTCAGCTATTGACACTACCGGTTTACCAATAGATGCTACCTGTTTGCGTTGTAGCGTAATACCCCCGGGTTTATTCAGTCTTTGTTCCAAAAAACTTTGCAGATTGGTAAATGTTTGCTCCTGCAACTGCATACCCGGACTGTATTGTACCTCAACCGTGAGCGATGTATAATTATCAGACGCCAATAACTCTGCAGCTGAAGCACCTACATTTCTATTGTCATTGATGCCAACAGGCCCAGATAGAACCACAGTGGATGCTTCCTTTTTACAGGATTGGATCAAAAGAACTGATATAATAAACAGAAAAACGACAGGCTTTCTCATATAAGACGATTTGACTAAAAAAGCCTTTGAAAAAATGATGCCAAATTTATCCGGCAGGGAGATTTATGTAATAATCCGTCCCTTTTAACCTGCTATATTGAATGATAAACCAATCATCCCAAAAACCGGCAATACATTACACAGATATGGCATTTATGTATGAAATTTAGTTAATTTAGAAACGCGGCTATCATTGAAAGGATACCCTACCCTGCCTGAAATCCAACTTATGCAACTCTTTAGACAATTGAATTGTCTGACTAATGTATGTATCAGAAGTAAAACGCAATGATGTCTTTGTTTGATTATTGGTATAGTAAAAAAAAGGTGATTGGGCTTTTCATGGTATTGATGATAGGCATCAATAGCTTCACATATGCACAATGTCCTCCGAATATCGGTTTCGAAAAAGGCAATTTTGATAATTGGGAAACATTAAAAGGCAGTATTGATGGAGCGGGTAATATTACCATGTCTTCTCAGGTACCCGATCCTTTTAACCATGTTTTGATGAGCGCTGCTGCAGATGGAAAATATACAGATGAATTTGGTGGTTTTCCTGTTGTTTGTCCCAATGGAAGTGGATACTCCGTCAAACTGGGAACAGCAACAGGTGGTAGAGATGCACATGGATTGAACTACACATTTACGGTTCCAAGAACATCCGGAGATTTTAGTATCATCTACAATTATGCTGTGGTATTGGAAAATCCACCCCACCAACCGCATGAACAACCTTTGTTCAGTGTAAAAGTGTTCAATGTCACTGATAATAAATATGAAAGCTGCGGCTCCTTTCAATTCATAGCTGCGGCAAATCTTCCCGGATTCAAACTTTCAAATTCAGGTCGCCCGAATGTATACTATAAAGATTGGGCGCCGATCACTTTGAGATTACCCGGCTTTGAAGATAAAACCCTTCGCTTGGAATTCACGGTCAATGATTGTACACTGGGCGGCCATTTTGGGTATGCGTATATTGATATCAATGAGAACTGTACTACACCGATCACCGGTAATGTTTTTTGTACGGATGTTACCAACATGACTTTAACGGCACCCTATGGCTTTCAGGGATATCGTTGGTTTACGGATGATTTTTCTAAAACATTGGGTGAAAAAAATACTTTAAAAATCAATCCTGCGCCACTTCCTGGAACAAGATTGGCATTAGAGATCACGCCATTCCCCAACCAGGGCTGTCTTGATACTTTGTACACAACGATCACCAAATCATTGGATCCTTTTGTATTCAATGTAACATCAAATATTGATGCATGTAGAAACCCCGGATTGGATCTCACGCACGCAGATATCACGAAAGGCAGTACTCCTGACATGAACTATGCCTATTTTGTAGACTTTGATGAATCGGTCTTTGTCGTAAACCCGAAAGCTATTATCAATAGTAGTACTTACTATATCAAGGCAAGTAATAAAGCGGGTTGTACGGATACGAAACCTGTGAATGTTACGATCAGGGATAATCCGTCTATTCGTATTCCAACTAGCATTGCTGAATGTATCCCGAATACCGTTAATCTTCTTGACCCTGCACTTGTTGCCGGTAACAGGTCAGACCTCAGTTATAGTTTTTGGGAGGATCTCAAAGCCACCAAACCTTTGTTGAATGCTTCTTCTGTTTCAAAAACAGGCACGTATTTTATTCAGGCTACAGATCCATTCAAATGTTCTGTAATACAAGCCATCAATATTGCGATCACCGCCCCACCTTTAACTGTGGTCAACAATGCTGCCGTTTGTGGCTCTCTTTCATTGTCAACCGCAAACTTAGCCGCGGGCAGTGATCCAACAGCAACTGTTTCTTATTGGCTAGATGCAGCCGCTAGAGCAAATAGAATTCAGGATGATAATATTTTTACCAACACGACTAATCTGTTTGTGAAAGTCACATCCATAGGCGGATGTAGTGTGATTCGTCCTGCTACAGTGACCATACATCCATATCCGGATTTTATCGTCACTGATCCACCAACAGTTAAGATACCGAGAACCGTAAACTTAACCACGGCTGTTCCATTTAGTCAGAACTGGAGGTATACCTATTGGGAAGATAGTGCCACCACCAAAACCTTATTCAGCCCTGAACGTGTTTTAAAGTCAGGAACATACTTTATAAAAGCGACCAGTAATGAAGGCTGTACTGTAGTGCAACCGGTCAATGTCAATATTGATGATGCGGATATTCTGCCTGCAAATATTTTTTCTCCCAATGGTGATGGGATCAATGATTACTGGCTCATCCCTTTGATCGATTATTATCCTGAGTCAACCATTGAAATATTTACGCGTAATGGTCAGTCGATCTATCGATCGAAAGGTTATACACGTGTTTGGGATGGAAAAGCGAATGATGGAAGTGTTGTTCCGGTTGGTGTGTATTATTATCTGATTAAGGCATCCCCTAGGTTAAAGCCGATCTCCGGTACCGTTACCGTGATATACTAAAGCTATTTCCCTGAATGATTCTGTATTTTCGCTGCATAAGCACAAAGCCTTATGGATGTCAAAATAGAAGAATCCTGGAAAGCAGTTCTGAAACATGAATTCACCAAGCCTTACTTTTTACAGGTTGCCACGCACCTGAAAACAGAAAGAGCTACTGGTGCAGTGATCTATCCACCGGGCTCTCTGATCTTCCATGCTTTTTTTACAACCCCTTTCGATGAGTTAAAAGTGGTGATCTTGGGTCAGGATCCCTATCATGGGCCTGGACAAGCACACGGTTTAAGTTTTTCAGTTCCGGAAGGCGTACCTCCTCCACCCTCACTCGGTAATATTTATAAAGAGCTCAATAAGGATATTGGAATGCCTATCCCAAAAACGGGTGATCTGACCAAGTGGGCCAAACAAGGCGTTTTGCTATTGAATGCGGTGCTAACTGTTAGAGCGAATGAACCTGCCAGTCATGCAAAAATTGGATGGATGGATTTTACGGATGCTGTCATCAGAAAAATATCCGATGAAAAAAAGGGGATTGTTTTTTTATTGTGGGGAAGATTCGCACAAGAAAAACAAATTCTGATCGATGAAACTAAACATTATGTGCTGAAAGCTGCACACCCATCCCCTTTCAGCGCAGATAAAGGTTTTTTCGGATGTAAACATTTCAGCAGAACCAATGAGTTATTAATGAAGCAAGGGCTGTCACCGATCGACTGGGATTTATCAACTGAAGTAGAAAAATGATGAAAAAAGAAAACAATACTCCTTTCTGGAAATTGGTGTTAGGAAGAATCTTTGCAGTATGGGCGTTGATTCTTTTTATCCTTACGATGTTACCCGCAATTATTTTTTATCTGCCTTGTTTTTTATTGGATGATCCTGCAAAAGCAAGCTGGCATAGACATGTATCACGTGTGTGGATGTGGATCTATTTACATCTGATCGGCTGCCCACTGAAAGTAAAAGGAAAAGAACATTTCATCAAGCATACAAATTATGTGATTGTCTGCAATCATAATAGTTTGATGGATGTACCTGTCAGCACGCCATTCATGCCACGACCGAATAAAACAATTGCCAAAAAAAGTTTTGCTAAGATCCCGCTTTTTGGATGGATCTATACTTTCGGGAGTGTACTGGTAGACAGAAAAAGTGATGAAAGTCGTAGAAAAAGTTATGAGGAAATGAAACGGATGTTAGCCATTGGTTTAGATATGCTGATCTATCCTGAAGGAACAAGAAACAGAACCGGAGATCCTTTGAAAAGCTTTTATGACGGGGCATTCAGGCTGGCTGTTGATACCGGAAAGCCCGTTCTACCCGTGATATTATTACACACGAAAAAAGTCTTACCCGCAAATATCTTCTTCTATCTGATGCCTCATCAACTGGAAATGCATTTTCTCCCTCCTGTTTCATCAGAAGGCAAATCTGCTGTTGCGTTAAAAGAAGAATTGTTTTCGATCATGTGGAATTATTATCAGGAACATGCGTAACCTGATCAAAATCCAGAATTAGAAAACACCCGGCTTCGATTGATCCGAAGGTCGCGCAGAATACCTGACTTAGGGTTGATCGTAATATTGAAAGAGCGGAATAATCCAATCGGTGTTACATTCACTGACAATTGCCAACAATGCATTTCACGGGTAATGAACATACTGAATTGTTGTAATCCACCTTGTGAGATATCATAATATCCATTACCTCCTAACTTCCATTTATCGGTCAGACTAAAATCTCCATTGAAGTTGATGCTTGAAAATAATTGTGTTTCAAATCCTGTAAAATCAGGCTTTAGCACACGATTAAAATTGAGTGAATACCCCAGATTCAAACTCCATGGAATATTGAAATCCGTGAACTCAGCAGGATTTGCTCTTGCAAACTGTAATTGTCTCTGTTGTTCTTCAGGGGTCATGAACGGATCGATCGGCATCTCTCTTTTTTCATCTGTACTTCCATCTTTGGGCTTACTGGTGAAAGAGGTAGACACGGCCAGATTACCACTGGTAATTCTTCCAAATTTCAATTTGGCAGGATCAAAAAGGATACGATTCACACGATATCCTTGTCGGTCAACATCATATGGATCCAGATTCATTCCTGCAGTGATATTGATCTTATCAAACAATGTACTACGGGCATAAATATTAAAATTGCCCAAAGCAAAACTGTCTGCTAAAAAATTATACGATGAGTTAAAACCAAAACCATCGATCAGTTTTATTTTCTTAGTGGCCTTACCGGTACTATCTGTTTTATCCTTCACTTTCATTTCAAGTAGGTTATCGATACCGAATGAAAGTCCTCCAAAAGTACCTTCTGAAAATGCACCGATGATCCCGCCTTCAAATTGAGAGAATCGCAATTGTCTTCCGGTGCTATCAACTTGCGTATTGTAGTAATACTTTTTAGCCATATCCGGTCGATAGTTGATCGAAAGACTGGGTCTTACTTCATGCCTGATGGTCCTTCCTCCATCTTTCGACTTAATGTTATACGTACCGAAAATTCGTGTATTGGCACTGATACCAAAAGCCATTTGTCTGGCTGCGTAAAAACCTCGTTGAATAGTAGTATCCACTCTTTTAGCTGCACTATTCCAACTTCTGAAAATACGTTGCCCATACCAGCGTTCTTCATAAGAAACACTCGGCGCTACTGTAACAGGGCCTAAAGAAGGCAAAGAGAGCGTTATGGGAATATTGTGTTGCGCACCCCATTGGAGTGTATCCAGCATTCGCCTAAAGTTGTAGGCAGTATCATAGAACGACAACTGATTCTGCAGATTACCACTATAGCCAATACCAATTTTTTCATACCATTTCGACGCCCCTACTTGTTCTTTACGTTGAAACGGGTAAAAAGTAACCACGTTAAAGTTCACAGTCGGTAAATTCAAATTCACCAAACGGGTATTGTTATTTTGGTTGTGATTGGCATTTACAGAAAGATTGTATTTACCTCTCCAATCCTTGGTAAAATTGATCGAAGAACTTAACTGGTTCTGGAAATTCTGAAAAGGGTTATTCAACAAATTTTGATTGAAACGGGTACTACCAAAATTCACGTTACCTGAGAAACTGGTACCGGGTCTAGCTCGGCTATCACGGGTATGTGACCAGTTGATCATGAATGAGCGACTCTTATTGAACTCTTCTTTTGAAATACCACCCCTGTTGAGTGCTCTGGTATTTTGAATGGTCAAATTAAGATTACCGGTGAAAGTATAACGTTTGATATACTTGGAATTGAAATTCACCATCCAACCACCATAAGAATACAAATTGGTTCGGGTGGTTAGGTCAACGTAATCACTAATGAGAAAATAATAACCCAATCCTTCTAATCCCAATCCAAAATCTTCACTGGCAGTAAATGCAGGTGCCATTAAACCGGATTGAGGTGTTTTATTTAATGGGAAGATGCCAAAGGGAATCCCGATGGGCATTGGCACACCTTCAAATTCAGGAAAGGCCGCACTTGAAATACCCAACTTATTATTGACGATCTTCATTCTGCTGGTCCGAAAAGCAAAATGCGGCGTATCTAGATTACATGTGGTGAAACGGGCTTTACTGGCGAAGACCTCAGTAGCACTTACTTTTTTCAGTTTTTGTGCATTGACATAGATCTCTCCTTCTTGAAAAAAAGTATTCTTGGTCAGACCTTTCGCCGTTCGCATATCATAAAAGATAGAGTCGCTGACCGATTTCATTTCACCTTGGGTAAACTGAGGTTTACTCATTGGATTACCCGTAGAATCAAGTGATCCATATGCTTTCACCATTTGTGTCTGCTGATCATAGCGGATCGTGGCCGCTTCCATTTGAAGGTCTTTGTACTCGGTCTTTGCTTTACCGTACAATAAAAACTCTTTGGTATCAATGATCAGAACACCTGAATCTGTTGCCGCATATTTGATAGGCGCGTCAATGGAATCCTTGGAAATTCTGATGGTATCTACTTTGGAAATTGAATCGGGTCTTTGTTTTTTTTGAGCAAGACTATTAGATTTCGTACGGGACGTATCTATTTTTTGAAGACGAGGAACCGTATCATATGCTGGCTGAATGAGACCCACAGGTGCATGATAGTTCGTAGCACCGGCCTGCTTAAGAAATGTTAATATGAGCAAATATCCACACGCCACAATAGGAAGCATGGTTTTTGCGTTAATTTTACAGCGTTTGCTCATATTCACTCGACAAAAATAGTGTTTGAAGCGTGTAAACCGAACTCTGGGTATAATCCTTTAACGAATTGATATGATGCGTGTTAAATATGCTGCTTTTGTTTTGTTAAGTTTAGGGATCGCTTTTTTGAGTGCATTTACTGGTCCGGTAGGCAAACCCCAGCAAAAACAGGTACTTAAAAGGATCATTATTGATGCCGGACATGGTGGAGAAGATGTTGGGGCCAGGGGTCGATATTCCACAGAAAGCCAAATTTCATTGGAAGTTGCCCTCAAGCTCGAAAAGATGCTACAGGCTGCTTTACCTGATGTAGATATCGTTATGACACGTCGGACAGACGTTTTCCACTCGGTCATCCAGAAAGCAGATATCGCCAATCAGGCAAAGGGAGATCTTTTTGTTTGTATCCACGTGAACTCCGCTGCCCCATCCCGTCGAAGAGAGTTTGTAGGTTATAAAACCATCACTGTCAGGAGAAAAGGTAAGTCTGTTAAACAAAGAGTTAAAGATTACAGAACCTGGACAACCCCCAATCCTGCTAAAGGAACAGAGACCTATATCTATGGGGTTGATAAGACCGATGAACGCAAGGCTGTGGCTACTGAAGGACTTGATGAATACCTCGATAGTGTTTCCCTCAAGATATTACAGGCCAGAAAAACGTCTGACGTCAACGACCCTACCAAGACCATGTTGGCGAATATTCTTACCCAGCAATATTTTCAACGCAGTGCTAAACTCGCGCTTACCATCGAAGAAGAATTTCAGAAAGTGGGACGTATCAGCAGACAGGCACAACAACGAAAAAAAGGAATTTGGGTATTACAAGCTGTGAATATGCCTGCGGTTTTGGTTGAAACGGGTTTTATCTCGAATCCGGATGAAGAAGATTACCTGAATAGTGAACAAGGCCAGATAGAGATCTGTGAAGTAATTACCCGTTCTATCCGCTTGTATAAATTCTCATTGGAGAATCAGGTAGGCATCGGTACGAATACCGGTTCTCGAAAATAAGTTCCCTTTAACATAGTACCCAAACCGATAGCACAATAAACCTTAGTTTTGTGGTATATGAAGATCTCGAACGAAACAAAAGTTGGTGCACTTACGGCTGTGGCCATTACTTTATTGATACTGGGCTTTAATTTTCTGAAAGGAAAAACACTCTTCAAAACCGGTAATATTATCTACGCAAAATATACCGACACCAAAGGTATCATGGTATCCAATGGTGTATTCATTAATGGTTTTCAGGTGGGTTCGGTGTACGATATTGAAAACGCAGATAAGAATCTTTCTGCTATTGTCGTAGCCATCAAGTTGAAAGACAACTATAATATCCCTGCCAACTCCATTGCAAGCATCAAAGACAATCCATTAGGCAATGCAAGTATCACTATCGCATTAGGTGATGCCACTACCTATGTAAAATCCGGTGACACCATTTTAACGGCATCCAATGCGGGTTTGTTGGGTGATGTCATGAATAAGCTAGGTCCCGTAGGTGATCAGATCAAAGCCACCGTTGGCTCATTGGATAGTGTACTGAAAAACATCAATACTATTTTCGATCCTGCTACTAAGAATAACTTACAGGAAGTAATCGCCAATATCAATAAGACCACTGCCAGTCTGGTTGTATCTTCTGCTTCGATACAAGCCATGCTAAATCAGCAAACAGGTGCAATTACCGCCTCGATGAATAATGTGAATAGTTTCACGAAAAATCTGGCAGATAACAACGACAAAGTAACCAGGATGCTGGGCAATGTTGAGAAAACCACCGAAAATCTTTCAAAAGCAGATATCGATGGAACGATTGCACAACTAAAGAATTCAATTGAAACCCTCAATACCATTTTAGGAAAAATGTCTTCAACCGATGGGTCTCTCGGAAAGCTCCTGAATGATAAAGCTTTGTACGATAATCTGACCAACACTGTAAGGAGTGCAAATATTTTAATGGATGATCTGCGTGTTCATCCAAAGCGTTATGTAAACATTTCAGTGTTCGGTAAAAAAGACAAAACTGGTCCGCTAATGGCTCCATTAGATTCTACTAAGGCCAAACAATAATGCGAAAAAGGGTTCACTATATCTGTCTGTTCATATTTGGGATCATATTGCTTAGCATATCGGCAACTTATGCCCAACAAAAAGTAGATACGACTACTCAACCCGGTACAGGACAACTACTCGAGTTCCTGAAAGCGGATAGAAATAATATTAAAAAGATCGACAGCAATCAATTTATCTCCTACGCAGGTAATGTCAAGATCAAACAGGGTAAAACACTTTTTTATGCCGATAGTGCCGTAGTAAATCCTGTGACCAACATTTTTGAAGCTTTTGGTAATATTCATATCAATGATGCAGACAGTGTTCATACCTATGCCCAATACCTGAAATATCTGGCAAAAGAAAAACAAGCTTTTCTGAAAAAAAAGGTCAGACTTACTGATGGAAAAAGCACACTGACCACTGATGAACTAGAATATGATGTTACCGTTAAAATCGGTACATATCTTAAAGGTGGTAAAGTTGTAAACGAAAAAACAACCCTTACAAGTACCGAAGGATATTATTATGGTGATACACGAGATATCATTTTTAAAAGAAAGGTTCGTTTGGTAAATCCCGATTATAAAATCGATACAGATACGCTTCAATACAATACAGATACGGAGATCACTACATTTACGAGTCCGACAACCATCAGAAATGATAAAAAACTGGTCATCAAAACAAGATCAGGATTTTATGACCTGAAAAATAAACGAGCCGAATTATACAAACGTCCAGTAATTGATGACAGCACTTATACCATGACGGCAGATGATATGGCATTGGATAGTATCAGCGGATTGAGTGAATTCAGAGGCAATGCTGTTTATCGAGGTAAAGATTCAGCAAAAGGTTTTGATCTGATTGCTAATAATATCAAAACCAACAACAAGAAAAATTCATTACTGGCTACACAGAGCCCTTTATTGCTGTTAAAGCAAGCCCGTGACTCAATTTACATCGCCGCAGATACATTTTACTCCGCAAAACTTTCTGATCTGCTAAAGATCAAAAATGTACCCAGGGTAAGAGATAGTGTTGATTTTACTTTTTTGCCCGACTCAACAAAAGAAGACAGTACTGATAAATATTTCGAAGCATACTATAACGTGAAGATCTTTTCAGACTCCATGCAAAGTGTTGGTGACAGTTTGTTTTATGCTTTGAAAGATTCTGTATTTCGCTTATTCAAATCCCCTGTGGTATGGGCGCAGTCGAATCAGGTCACAGGTGATACGATCTATATGTACCTGAAAAAAAGCAAACCGGAACGTTTGTACGTATTCGAAAATGCAATGGCATTGAGTCAGGTAGACAGTACGATCTATTTCAATCAGGTAAAGGGTAATACGATCAATGCATATTTTGATACGACCGGACAGATACATTTTTTACGATCGAAAGGGAATTCTGAAAATGTATATTATGCCACAGATGAAGGTGGCAACTTTATTGGTGTTAATAAGAACAGTTCTGATGTAGTAGAGATCAGGTTTGCGGATGGCAAAGCGAAACGTGTGTTACTGATCAATGGCGTAGATGGCACCATGTATCCGATGCGAAAAGTAAACCATGAAGAGTTAAAGCTCAGAAATTTCAAATGGATGGATGATCGACGACCTAAGAGCCGATACGATATCCTCTCCTCTCAATAGCCTTCCCACAGTTTTTCGTAAATTGCCGTATGATCTTACCTAAGTTTGTTCATACAAGACTGATTCATCCACTTAGACAATTTATACATGATAGTAGAGCCATTGGTATCACACTATTGGTATGCACTGCTGTATCCTTGATCGCAGCGAATTGGGGTGATTGGGGTGAGGCATATAGAAGCATGTGGAATATCAGTTTTGACGGAACCAATACCCACCATGCTCATCTTGGTTATTTATCATTACCGAATTCTCCGCTGTTGATCATCAACGATGCATTGATGGCTGCTTTCTTTTTCTTGGCAGGCATGGAGATCAAAAGAGAATTGGTATGTGGCGAATTAGCTTCCATTAAAAAATCCGCTTTACCGGTATTCGGAGCTATTGGTGGAATGCTTGCGCCTGCACTCTTATTCGGGTTATTCAATAAAGGAACGCCCTATATGGAAGGATGGGCTGTACCTACTGCAACAGATATCGCTTTTACTTTAGGAATTGCTTCTTTATTGGGTAAAAGAGTACCCGTTGCTTTGAAAATATTCCTCACCGCATTAGCGATCATCGATGATCTTGGAGCCATTGTAGTGATCGCACTTTTTTATGGTGGCGAAATCGCCATTGGCTATCTCATAGGTGCTGCATCCATCATTACCCTACTTTGGTTCTTGAATAAAAGAAAGGTTTCATTTGGAATCATACATTGGATATTGGGCATCCTGCTTTGGTATATGATGTTCAATTCAGGTATCCATGCTACTGTAGCAGGTGTGATCTTTGCATTCATGGTTCCAGTCAAAAATCTGGAAGCTTATGAATTGAAATTCCATACCCCGGTTTATTTTATCATTATGCCCATTTTCGCATTAGCCAATACTGCGATTGGATTTCCAAGTGATAGTCTTAGTGCATTGAATAGCAGTCTAAGCTGGGGTATCATCATCGGGTTGTGTATCGGTAAACCTGTAGGTATCACAGCAGCCTGCTATTTTCTGGTTTCAAGAAAACTAGCTGAACTTCCTTCAGGTACAAATTGGATGAAAATGATTGGTGGAGGGCTACTCGCAGGTATTGGGTTTACGATGAGTATTTTCATCTCTACCCTTGCATTCAGTAATCCTGCAGAACAGGACATCGCTAAAATATCAGTCTTATTAGCATCACTGATTGCGATGTTTGCCGGATATGTTTGGCTAAGAAATTGTAAATAAGAATGAACTTACTTTCTCTCAGGCCTCACGCCGGACTGAAATCAGGCCCTATTTGAACGTGTATAGTAACTCTTGAAAATTTCCTGTTTCCTATTTCCTGTTTCCTATTTCCTGTTTCCTATTTCTTGTTTCTTACTAGACTAACCTTCTTTTTCCATCATCAAATAAGCTTTGATGAATCCATCGATCTCACCATCCATTACAGGGCCCACATTACCTACTTCGTAATCGGTACGATGATCTTTGATCATCTTATAGGGATGGAAGACATAACTTCTGATCTGACTACCCCACTCGATCTTCTTTTTGTTGGCATTGGTTGCATTCATGGCCTCTTGACGTTTCCGTAATTCTTCTTCATACAACCGACTCTTCAACATCTTTAAGGCCAATTCACGGTTCTCGCCCTGTGTCCTTGCCTGCTGACATTCAACAATGAAACCACTCGGAATATGTTTCAATCGTACCGCAGTTTCAACCTTATTCACGTTCTGTCCACCACTACCCCCACTTCTATAAAAAGCCCATTCCAGATCTCCGGGGTTTACATTGATCTCAATACTATCATCGATCAAAGGATATACAAATACAGATGCAAAAGAAGTATGACGACGGGCATTACTATCAAATGGAGAGATACGTACCAATCGATGAACACCACTTTCTGCTTTTAAAAACCCATAAGCAAAGTCACCATCAAATTGAAGGGTAGCACTTTTAATACCGGCACCATCTCCTTCTTGAAAATCTAATTCAGTCACTTTCCATCCTTGCTTATCACCATACATGCGATACATGCGTAAGAGCATTTCGGCCCAATCCTGACTTTCTGTTCCTCCTGCACCTGAGTTGATCTGTACGATGGCGGGTAATTCGTCTTCCGGTTTATTCAAAGTACTCTTGAACTCAGCATCTTCAATCGCTGCCAATGCCTGTTCATAAGATTGTTTGGTTTCTTCTTCACTGGCATCACCGCCTTTCCAGAATTCAAAAAGCACAGCAAAATCCTCCACTGCAGTCTCTACTTGTTTGTAAAGTCGCAGCCAGTACTCATTCACTTTTATTTCTTTCATGATGGCCGTAGCGCGGGTATTATCATCCCAGAAGCCAGGCGAGAGAGAGAGTTGTCGATCCGTTTCTACTTTATAGTTACGATTATCGACGTCAAAGAAACCTCCTCAGGACCACCACACGGTCCCTCATACTCTTGATTTGTTCTTGTGTCATTTCAATCTTTGATTTTTTTGATCTGTGATTTCTTGATCTGTGATTTTTGACTTTTTGACTCTTGAAATCAAATCAAGAAATCAAAAAATCAAGAAATCAAAGATCAAAAACATAAGCCTCGTAAGCCGGATTCTGTTTCTACACCATCATTTATCTAGCCCCTGCATTACTACAGGGATCTTGCTGCCTACCCTGGAATCTTCCCGTCTCGCCTAAGGCAAGATAGAATTGAACGAGCCGCTCTCAAAGACTCCTATACATGGCATTACAGCACCCAAGGTTTACCCTTCTATTTTGTTACCAAAACAGAACGTGAGCTCTTACCTCACATTTTCACCCTTACCCCCACATTACTGCGGGGACGGTTATTTTCTGTGGCACTTTCTCGTCCCGACAGAATCGTCGGGAGCCGGCTATTCACCGGTGGGTTGCCCTATGCTGTCCAGACTTTCCTCCCCCACATTGCTGTAGAGGCGATGGTTCGAGCTTATGCAAGTGCAAAGGTAATTTAAAAATGGGCGCGTGAGAATAAGAAATCAAAAGTCAAAATTAAAAAGTCAAAACGGGATATTGTTTTGACTTTTGGCTTTTCAATCAGTACTGAAAAAACACTTCCGTCGCCCCATATCCGAAACGGGGGTCGTATTGATTGATGAAATGCTTTACTTCTCTTTTTGTTTTGAGGATATCATGTATTTCTTCACGTAAACGCCCTTTGCCAACACCATGAATGACGATCAAGGAAGGTTGACGATGTGCAATGGCCAGATCAAACCATTTTTCAAATTCGGCTAGCTGGATACCGATGATTTCGATATTACTGAGATGATCGTATGTGTCGGTTAACTTTTCAATATGAAGATCAATCACCGATCTGGCTGGCGGTAAATGTTGACGCACTTTCGATGCATCATAGATTTTATAGCCTTTATTAGATAATTTAGATAGATCTACATAATCTTCGGATGAATCCTTCTCAGGATACTCTTTGAATAATTGATAAGAAAAAGTGGGCTCATTGTTTTCCTTCAATGCTTCAATCTTTTGAAAGATCTGCTTTGGCTTCAGTTTCAATTGTGCTTCATAATGTGCAGCTTTCCCTTTTTTGGGTTGAAGCAGAGAAAAATCAACGGAGAATGAAGGACTATCATTCACTTTTTCAAAATCGATGTCATGAAGATAAAAATCATGAAAGCCTTGCACCTGATTTACCAATTCAAAGTCGAGGTCGTGCAGAAAAAATTGTTTGTAAGTGAATTGATAAGTGTCCGGAGTTTTATTGACCAGATGTACTTTCAACAATTCAACCACTTCATCATTAAAATCATCCAAAGCAAACTTGGGTATAAATGAAAGCCATACTCCATCAGCCACTTGTATTTGATTGGGTTTAGGCTTTTCTTTTGGAACCTGGTCAATGTATTGTTTAGGTGCAACTTTCTTTTCGGGCTCCTGCTTCTTTTTTGTAAACCGATAGAAATAAGGAAAATCGATCTGATCCATGTAAGCAGGAAATTTCACACCCCTCACTTCGATCATGACCATCTTGTCATTGATCAGTTCAATAACTTTTCCCTCTTCATTGCTGTGCAATACGATTATATCATCACCAACCTGGTACTTCATGTCTCTCAATTTCGCTGCAAAGTTAATCAGATCCTATCAGGATTCTGTATTCAATCTGCTGCGTTTACGTCCATACAAAAAGTAGATGGCCAGTCCAACCCCCATCCAAACAAAGAACCAGAGCCAGCTAACCGCCGGTATTTCGATCATCAGATACAAGCAGCACAATGCTCCCAGTACGGGTATCAATGAATGATTTCTCAGAAAGCTATATACCGCAGTCACCAATGAAATAAGAACGAATACAAGGAATAAGATTTCCTGATATCCTTCTGTACCAATATTTTGAAAAGCAGCCATGATACGGCTCCATGAAAAATATACAAAAACACCAACAACCGCAGGTATCAATAACTTACCATTGATATAAGGCAGACTAAAAGCATTGCTCCCTTTGGCTTTGGCGATGCGAGGTAATGCCAACACGCCAAAACAAACCAACACAAATGCGAATAAAGTACCGATACTGGTAAGATCTGTCATGGTGCCGCTTGATACAAACAATGCAGGAACTCCTGCCATCAATCCTGTTAAGATCGTAGCAAAAGAAGGCGTCTGAAATTTTGGATGTACTTGTGCAAATTTTTTGGGCAACAATCCATCTCTACTCATGCTCATCCATATACGAGGCTGTCCGAGTGCGAATACTAATAATACACTGGTGGTCGCCACCACAGCACTCACAGAAATGATGTAGCCTACTTTATTCATGTGTAATTTATCGAAGACATAGGCTAATGGATCGTCGACTTTCAATTCACTGTAATGAACCATTCCGGTAAGTACCAGTGCGATCAATATGTACAAGCCCGTGCAGATCAACAAAGAATAGATCATTCCTTTAGGAAGGTCTCGTTGTGGATTTTTACATTCTTCTGCAGTGGTAGAAATAGCGTCAAAGCCAATATAGGCATAGAATACCGCGGATACACCTGCTAATACCCCTCCAAATCCGTTGGGCATAAAAGGAGTCCAGTTATCGGTATCTACATAAAAGAAGCCCATCACGATCACAAAAATGATCACTCCGATTTTGAACATCACCATTGCATTGGTGCTCTTCTTACTTTCTTTGATACCGATATAAGCCAATACTGTGATAAGGGCAACGATCATAAAAGCAGGGATATTGATGATCATTTTCCATCCCGCGATGACAGGCGCATTCATTATGGCATCATATCCCATTCTGGCATGATTGGTCAAACTTTCCAATGTCTTTCCTTCGGCCATCCCTTTCATGGCTTCTTCATAACCCAACTGAGCATTTGAAGCATTGGTAGCGAGCCAGCCGGGCAGATGAATCCCAAATCCTTCCAACAAGTTATTGAAGTAGCCGCTCCAACTGATAGCCACAACAATATTACCAATGGAGTATTCGAGGATCAATGCCCATCCGATGATCCAGGCGATCACTTCTCCAAATGAAACATAGGCATAAGTATATGCACTTCCGGCTATGGGAATTCGACTTGCAAATTCAGCATAACAAAGCGCACTGAATCCACAGGTGATCGCAGTAATAATAAAAAGGACAGCAATGCCGGGTCCACCATTATATGCAGCGGTTCCGATGGTTGAAAAGATACCTGCGCCGATTACAGCAGCGATACCCATGAAAGTAAGGTCACGTACTCCCAATATTTTTTTCAATCCGGTTCCATGACCGTCGGTATGACCGGCTGCTGCTTCAGCAGCGATTCTGTCGATTGATTTTCTTCTGAATAAAGAACCTGACATGCTCGTTGGTTTTGGTATAAAGCAATCTGAATGAATGCAAATGGCTTTCCCTATTTGCTATGGATGACAAGATAAACGAATCTTTTAATATTCACGCTGTATCAGAAAATTGGCTAATTCCTTCAAAGGTTCTTTCCGCACCGAACGAACCGCAATAGCATCCAAATGCTGTAGCGCCGTTTGCAGGTAGGTATCTTTCAACTCTTTCGCCCATGCATCAATATTGCAATCACGGAATATTTGCAACACTTGTTCCACCTTATCCGGTGGATTCATTTGCATCAACTGAAATAGTCGGTTTTTCTGATCGGTATTGGCGACTTCCAATGCATGTAACATCAGGAAGGTCTTTTTATTCTGGCGAATATCTCCTCCAACATCCTTTCCAAATTTTTCAGGATCACCAAAAGCATCCAGATAATCATCTTGTACTTGAAAGGCGATCCCTAAATTTTTACCAAATTCATACAGGTGTTTACAATTGCCTTCGCTGGCTCCCCCAATGATAGCACCC
This sequence comes from Sediminibacterium sp. KACHI17, assembly GCF_040362915.1. Classification (NCBI taxonomy): domain Bacteria; kingdom Pseudomonadati; phylum Bacteroidota; class Chitinophagia; order Chitinophagales; family Chitinophagaceae; genus Sediminibacterium; species Sediminibacterium longum. The sequence goes on from NZ_AP029612.1 coordinate 776,619, forward strand.
ATTTCCAAACTGGCAGCCAATAGTACAGATGTCTTTAAGCTGATCATATGAATATAATCATCCAGCGACACAGAACTGTTGCGTTCAAAATCCATATCCATTTGCTGACCTTCACATACTTCTCTTGCAGTGGTATTGAATAAGTGAAGTATCCGATGAATGTATTGAGGTTGAATCTTGTTCAAATAATCATAGGCTTTGATCAACATCACATCCCCGGCCAATAAAGCAGTGCTTAACCCGTATTTCATGTGAACTGTTTCCATCCCTCTACGCAAGGGGGCTTCATCCATGATATCATCATGAATCAGCGTGAAGTTGTGGAATAGTTCTATCGCTGTTGCCAATTCCCAGCTATCCGGATGGATCTCGTCAAACAATTCATTGCCCATCAAACACATCACAGGTCTGATCCTTTTCCCTCCCCATGATAAGAAATACTCATTGGGTTCATACAAACTGGCAGGCTGTTCAGGAAAATGTCTGGTAGCGAAATGATTGCCGAATTCTGTTACTAAATCTTTAAAACTGTGCATAATACAAACCTAAATATAAAACCAAAAGCAACCTTAACTATTCCTTCCGGAATCACAGGATTATTTTTGGCACGATTTTATCTTATACAGACAAAAACACTGTTATGAAAAGAATAGTTCTGTTAACCCTGATCGTTTTGGCTGCGAATGCGGCTATGTCTCAAAGTACCGGCTCTACCTATAAAACCGCATTGGGGGTAAAAGTATATCCCGGAGCCATCAGTGTCAAGCATTTTACTAAAAGCAATGTAGCACTGGAAGGACTTGGTTATATCTCCAATGATGGATTTCGTTTAACGGGTTTATATGAATACCATGGAAATTTTAATGGTGTAGAAGGATTGAAATGGTATATCGGTGGTGGTGGACATATCGGTGTATGGAGTGATAGCTGGCGCAATCGTTATCCAACACGTAATGATGGACTTGCTATTGGTATGGATGGCGTATTGGGTGTTGATTACAAAATCAAAGGCGCTCCATTAAACCTTAGTTTCGACTGGCAACCTTCGTTCAATTTTATCGGATACAACTACTTTGAAGGTGGTTGGGGTGGAATTGGTATCAGGTATACTTTTTAAGTACGAGACCTGGAAATAATAAACAAGAAATAGGAAATAAATATTGGGAAAATAGAGTTCACTTTTTATTTCCTATTTCTTACTTTTTGCTTTTTATTTTTCTGCTACACTAAACAGGCTGCTTACAAAAGCGTGTTTATCAAAGATGATCAGGTCATCAATTTTTTCTCCTACACCAATATACTTAACAGGAATTTTGAATTGATCAGCGATCGCCAGTACAACTCCCCCTTTCGCAGTACCATCCAATTTGGTGATAGATAAAGCAGATACCTCAGTTGTAGCGGTGAATTGTCTGGCTTGTTCTAATGCATTTTGTCCGGTAGAACCATCTAATACAAGCATCACTTCATGTGGTGCATCAGGAATTACTTTTTGGATAACACGTTTGATCTTACTGAGTTCATCCATCAGGTGAAGCTTATTGTGCAAACGACCTGCAGTGTCAATGATCACAACATCTGCGTTGCGGGCCACAGCGCTTTTAACGGTATCAAAGGCAACCGCGCTGGGATCTGACCCCATGGCTTGTTTAACGATGGGAACACCTACCCGCTCACTCCAAATGGTCAGTTGATCAACAGCAGCGGCACGAAAGGTATCTGCTGCGCCCAATACCACTTCTTTACCTGCTTTTTTATAATTGTGTGCTAGTTTTCCGATGGTCGTTGTTTTTCCAACACCATTTACACCTACCACCAAGATGACGTATGGTTTCTTTCCTTCGGGGATCTCAAAATCCTGATAAGAAAGTTCAGGTGCATCTACCAGTAGTGCAGCAATTTCTTCCTGCAATAACTGATTGAGTTCCGCTGTGTTTACATATTTATCCTGCTTTACTCTTTTTTCAATCCTTTCAATGATCTTGATGGTGGTGTCGATCCCAACATCGGCACTTACCAAAGCTTCTTCAAGGTTATCCAATACTTCATCATCAACAGTTGTTTTACCGGCAATTGCTTTGGTGATCTTGGAAAAGAATCCTTCTTTGGTCTTTTGTAAACCGTGATCCAGACTTTCCTTTTCTTTCTTCCCAAATAATTTATCAAACAAACCCATACTACCTGATTTTATGGATGCAATTAAATACAAAAAGCCTTCCCGTGTAAGAGAAAGCTTTTAATATGATAAGGTCAGAAAGATTACTTCTCTGACATGAAGTCTTTAACCTTGTCTTTGTGTACAATAGCTTCTTTGAAGGTGTATGCACCTGTCTTTGGGCTACGTACCGCTCTGATCACTTTAGTCCAGTTCTTAGCTTCAGCGGCTGCTTTCTGGTCTTTTACTTTCGCGTTTTTGGAAGCTGCTTTTGCCATGATTATTTGATTTCTTTATGAACGGTTACTTTTTTCAAAATTGGATTGAACTTCTTCAGTTCCATACGCTCAGGCGTATTTTTCTTGTTTTTGGTAGTGATATAACGGCTTGTGCCTGGCAGACCTGTGGTCTTATGCTCAGTGCATTCCAAAATCACCTGTACCCTGTTACCTTTCTTTGCCATTGTATTAGGTAGTTTTTTCTTTTGTTAATTAGATCTTAGCGCCCTGGGCTCTCATTTCTTTGATCACAGTTGCCAAACCATTTTTGTTGATGGTTCTTAAAGCATCAGTTGAAACCTTCAGGGTTACCCAACGGTCTTCCTCAGCAAAAAAGAAACGCTTCTTTTGTAAATTGGGTAAAAAACGACGCTTGGTCTTAATGTTTGAGTGAGAAACACTATTTCCTACGATCGGCTTTTTTCCAGTAACCTGACATACTCTTGCCATGACTCAATTTTTTTCGGGACGGCAAAGGTAGGGAAATGCTCCAAAAAATCCATACGAAATTCTCTTTTTTTAATGAATTTGTTCACACTACCCGTATAAATTTCATTTGGGACTAATTTTTTGAGCTGGTTTTTCCACATTTCACCTTCTTAGTACCCTGATTTCTAAAAAAAATCTGTGATTTTCTGTGTCCTCAGTGGCATTTATTGCCACAGAAAACACTGAAAATCACAGAAATAAGTTTTAAAGTCTGATAATGTCTCCGAAAAACACAGCATTCATGAATAGTTTCGAAGTTCCCAACCAGAATGCTCTGAAATTGAGATTATCTACCATAGAAATTACCTTTCCCCTGCCTACTGCATCAATATTGATGGCAGCACTTTTCTTCACCACTTCCTTATAGCCCCTATACAAATACCCGCTTTGCAATGGATTATCCGTATACATCACCGGTGAATCGTAAGGATTATTGTTCTGATCCATGAACAATGTATTGGATTTAAAGATACTTACCGATGGATGGCGATAACCATATGCCAATGGGTGTGTAAGATCTAACTGCGCTTCAAACAATGAGCCGGCCATATCTTTTGCACGTTGCTCATCTGAACGCAGATAATAAGGCAACTGTAAGGTAGAATCCCTTTTTTCCTCCGCATTTCTGAAGATCACTTTAGTAAACCCATTGGTAGCAAGCCATTTCGTTGCATCTTCTGTTGCAACAAGCGTACCTCCTGCACTGATCCACTCTCTAAGCTTATCCTGTGCAGGTTTATTTAAATTGTTATAGGTACCTGATGGCATGATGATGACATTGTATTTGTCTGCATTGATGGAATTAAAACGCTCAACATCTACGATACTCACCGGCATTTGATAACGGATATCAATCATATGCCAGATCTCTCCTACATCCGTAGCACTGGTTCCTGTTCCGCCAAACATCATGATACGCGGCGTTTTTACATTATTCAAACTGGCACTTCCCAGATCAATGCCTCCTGCCGCCAATCCGGTCGGGATCGCAAATACTTCTACGCCTGTACCTGCAGCAACAGAACCGATCAGTGTTGCCAGTTCTTTTCCTTTAGAGGTTTGTGTTCCCATAGGAATGACGATGGTTCCATAATCGAATGACTCCTCTTTGCCATCAACCATCATCTTGAATTTCTGTGTAGCCACTTTTGCTTTGATGCCTTTGGATTGTAACTGGAACAACAGCTTTGGCGCATTGTAATCATCCCAACGAAAAGCATAGGCAGCTGCATTAGCTGATAAATTCATCAGTGGCTGACTCAATGGCACAGCATTGATCACTTTGGCTCCCAGCAGCTGATCAAAACCTGTTTTGAGTTCTGCAGTTGGCATACCAAAAGCAAGCGACATGGTCCATGCAGTAACATCATAAAATAAACTGTCTTTGTACTCAAAGGTTTTTTCAAAAACAGTTTTAATGATCTTGAATTGTTGTTGTGCAGCCGGAATTACAAAAGCTTTACCTGCTTTGAATTGTTTTCCATCAGCAGTAAGATCTTGCTTCAACTGAAAGATATCTACCTGATGTCTCAATAACATCTGAACGAAAATATTGGTACGTGTTTGATCAAACTGATCTCCTATCACAAAAGCTTTGACCGGATAAGCAGCAGCTTCTTTTTCCACCTCTTTATAAAAATCACGCTGGTATTTGAGCATATCCACGCGCAATTGTTTGGCAGCTTCCAAGGTAGACAGCGCTGCAGTAAACTGATTGCGAACAGTGAAAGGGAAGGTCAGTAATCCATTTTCTGTATCCTGTGCATGACCACGACTACTTGCTTGTTCAAAAAGAATACCGACGCCACCATTGATATCCGGATAGGTAGATCCTTTTCCATAGTAGAAGTCATCATACCCTTCTTTAGTGAAATACAAAGAACCAATGCTATCAAAGAATTTAGCATGATAATTTCCAATTGCTGCAGTTAACTCTTGATTCTTGGCAGGTGTATTGGGATTCACTCTTGATGGCACACCGGGCTGAAAAAAGAAAGTCGCATTACTTCCCATTTCATGATGATCTGTAAGAATATTGGGTTTCCATTGATGGAACAACTGCAAACGATTCTGACTTTCTCTATGCTGTGCAGGCAACCAATCACGATTCAAATCAAACCAATAATGATTGAATCTTCCGCCCGGCCAAACTTCATTGAACTCTCTTGCCTGAGGATCTGATACCAATGTTTGACTTTTATGCATATTGGCCCATGTTGCAAAGCGATTCAATCCGTCGGGATTGAAAGATGGATCAAGCAGGATCACTGTTTTATCTAATAAAGCATCGATCTCAGGGCCTTGTGCGGCGGCCAAATAATAGGTGGTCAATAGTGATGCATTGGAACCGCTGCTTTCATTACCGTGAATGCTATGTCCGATCCAAACAACCGAAGGCATATCATTTACATTCAAATTAGCAGATTGATTTGCCTGCGTCAGTTGAACATGTTGCTGACGGATCTGTTCTAAGTTCTGATGATTCTTGGGGGATGTAATGATCAGCGCCAGTTGTGGGCGCCCCTCATAGGTTGTACCCAATTGTTGTAAGGTCACACGATCTGATGCAGCATCGATCGCTTTCATGTAGTTCACCAAACGATCATGTGTTACATGCCACTCTCCTACTTCATGTCCAATCACTGAAGCAGGAGTGGGAATAGAAGGGTTGTAACGAACATTTTTAGGCAAGTAATAATCCAGATTTTGCGCCTGTAAACCAACCGTACATAGCAGCGCAAAGGCTAAAAGCAAATTTCTCATGATGGCTATTTAAGTTGCCTAAGATAGTAAAAACAAAAAAGCCATCCTTGAATCGAATGGCCAATTAGGTGAATACAAAAAGAAATCAGATCAATTGCATGATCATCACTTTAGGATCAACATGAACCGTATCATGATCAAAATCCAATTTCATACGCCATTTCTGCATGGTGACCGCACCTATCACAGCTTCTTCTGTTAAACCAGGCACTATTAAGAACTCATCACTTACATACACATCATGTATCCAGAAATCAACAATAATACGCTGTGAAACTTCGATATAGTGACCTTGACTAGCAGTCAAAAGCTTGCGAGTTGCACTTAATTCAGTAGGTACTTCTAATCCGGATACAAAATCAGGATGGATACAAGAAAGGTTGGCTCCACTATCAAACAAAGTATATATTCTTTTTTCCCCTAGTGATCCAGTGAACAGTAATGGAATTTTTATAACAGACATATAAAAGGGTTGTTTGAAAGCTAAACTAAATAGTATTTACTTCTAAACAACCCTTCCAAAAAGATTTGCGGGATATACGGTAACGTAATTCGTGAGAGGCGAATTAGGCGTACATTTCTTCTCTCAATTCCTTCACTCGCTTGTCTTCCATGTATTCATCAAATGTCATCAATCGATCAATAATACCCTTCGGCGTGAGTTCAATGATACGATTGGCCACTGTTTGCATGAACGTGTGGTCATGAGAAGTTAACAAAACGATACCCGGAAAACTGATACAACCTTCGTTAAAGCTTTGAATGCTTTCGAGGTCCAGGTGGTTGGTAGGTTGATCCAATACAATCAGGTTCGGATTCTGCAGCATCATTCTACTCACCATACAACGCACTTTCTCTCCTCCACTGAGTACATTGGTCTTCTTCATGATATCATCACCACTGAATAACATTTTACCTAAAAATCCACGAATGAATGGTTCATCCGCATCTGTTACATGCGAGGGAACAAATTGACGTAACCAATCCATGAGATTGAATCCATCAGTGAAAAATTCGCTATTCTCAACAGGCAAATAGGCTTTTGTGATGGTAGTACCCCACTCATACTTACCTGCATCTGCTTGCATTTTCTCATTAATGATCTCGAAGAAACTGGTCACCGCCAATGGATCCTTGCTTAAAAAAGCGATCTTCTCTCCTTTGTTGATACTGAAACTTACTTTATCAAACAACACACGTCCATCCACTGCTTTCTTTAAGTTCTCTACATTCAAGATCTGATTACCTACTTCACGCAAAGGCTGGAATATAATACCCGGATATTTACGGTTCGATGGTTCGATCTCTTCAATCGTTAATTTTTCCAACGCTTTCTTTCTGGAAGTTGCCTGCTTACTTTTCGATGCATTTGCAGAGAATCGGGCGATAAAGTCTAATAATGCCTGACGCTTTTCTTCTACTTTCTTATTCTTATCATTGATCTGTCTGCTCATCAACTGCGATGACTCATACCAGAATGTATAGTTACCGGTAAATACTTTGATCTTGGAGCGATCCACATCCGCTACGTGTGTACAAACAGTATCGAGAAAATGTCGGTCGTGACTCACCACCAATACAATATTCTCATAATCAGCCAGAAAATTTTCTAACCAACCGATGGTTTCGATATCCAGACCGTTGGTAGGCTCATCCAACAATAAGATATCCGGATTCCCAAATAAAGCCTGTGCCAGGAGCACACGTACTTTCATATTGGAAGGAATATCTTTCATCAGACTGGTATGCATATCATCTTTGATCCCCAGACTACTCAATAAAGTGGCGGCATCACTCTCAGCAGTATAGCCTCCCATTTCACCAAATTCAGCTTCCAATTCACCGGCACGGATACCATCTTCTTCAGAAAAATCAGCTTTCGCGTAGATAGCTTCACGCTCATGCATGATATCCCACATTTTTTTGTGTCCCATCAATACGGTATTCAGTACGGTACATTCATCAAACTCAAACTGGTTTTGCTTGAGGAATGACATACGTTCTCCCGGCGTAATTTCAACAGATCCTTTATTCGGCTCTATTTCTCCGCTAAGGATTTTGAGAAAAGTGGATTTACCGGCACCATTGGCTCCAATCACACCATAACAATTTCCTTTTACGAAATTGATATTTACCTCATCGAACAATACCCTTTTACCGTAAGCCAGGGTGATATTTCTTGCGCTGATCATTAGATTGCTATGTTTTTCAGGCGGCAAAATTACGCTGATTAAACGGTATTTCCATCTTCTATACAATGAATACGGGTATACATAACAAAAAGGGCCACCATTGCTGGCAGCCCTTATGTAGGGGTTACGAGAAAATTATCGTTTTACCTTGATCAGCTGAACCACCTTACGCTGATTGGCTTGTATGAATTCTGCATAATAAGTACCACTCAGGAAGTTTGAACCTACTCTCAGCGTACTATTCGGAGCCAGATTAGCCCTGCTTTCTACAGCTCTTCCAGATGCGTCAGTAATGCGCATTTGAACCGGAGCCTGCATTTTGCTTTCTAATCTAAGCGTGAAGGCATCTGAACTTGGATTTGGCATAACTACCACTTTCAACTCCGTTTCTTCACCGGCTTTTTGAATGGTTTCAGTCAATGCCTGCGCTTTCGGAGTAGTCGACTGAGGTGCATTGGTTACCACTGCACAACCCTGATCACTACAGCTACCAAGCTTATCCAGAGAATGAGCTCCGATATGTGCTGAAACTGCATTCACACTGATCTCCAGTGTCTGTGGATTACCACTGTTACCAGGAGGCACATGGCATACATACACTTTCTTACCTGCCGTACCTGGTACGCGGATATCTTTCACACAAATGCGGATCGTGGCAGTTGTTACACAACCATTGGCATTGGTTACCAGAACAGTGAATGTATAATTACCCGCAGCAGTTGGTGCAAATACCGGATTCGCAGTATTGGTATTACTTAAAGTACCGTTACCTGTCCACTGGTAAGTGTATGGTGCCCCATTTGATGCACTCACAGCTAAGGTCACGCTCTGAGCACCATAACCCAAGTAAATAGTGGTTGGCACTCCACCTGTATACACATTCGATGATGGAACAGCCGTAATGGTTGCAGTTGGAATACTACCCGTTACTGTTACCTGTGTTGTACAGGTAGACTGATTACCATTCACATCAGTTACAGTTAAGATCACATTGTGTGTTCCGATCTCTGCACAACTGAAACTAGATTTAGAAATAGTCATGCTTGCAATACCACAGTTATCAGTGCTTCCATTGTTGATATCGGCAGCGGTGATAGATGCAGTACCATTTTGCAGGTTAACAGTTACCGGCTGACATTTAGCAACAGGTGCTTCTGTATCATTCACTGTAACTGATTGAGAAATGGTACTAGTATTACCATTCACATCAGTTGCAGTCCAGGTTACCACTGTGGTACCGATTGGGAATGTAGCAGGAGCATTGCTTGTAACTGATGCCACTCCACAATTATCGGATGCAGATGGCGCTGTCAATGCAACAGTCGCTCCACACAGACCTGTATTGTTTGATACTGTCACCGCACTTGGCGTACTTGTAAATACAGGTGCAGTATTATCATTCACTGTAACGGTAAAGCTACAAGTAGACTGATTTCCTACAGCATCAGTAGCTGTAACGGTAACTGTAGTAACGCCTTTAGAGAACGAACTACCTGAAGCAATACTGTATGAAAGATTTACAGAGCCGCTGTTATCTGTTGCAGTAGCCTGATATGTTACATTGGTGGCGCAACCTTCACCTGCATTCACTACAATAGGTACAGGACATGTAATAACCGGAGGCTCATTATCCAGCACCACCACTACTTTTTGAGTGCAAGTGGTTGTATTACCTGCTGCATCAGTAGCTATCCAGTTCACGTAATTATCACCTGCGTATAAATATGGATAATTATTGCTGTTAACAGTTACAGTACCACAAAGATCAGTGGCTACAGGAGCAGTCAGACTTGACAACATCACATAATTATAACCAGGCTGAACTGAAACACGAATTTCAGGGAGACAGGTCATAACCGGAGGTGTAACATCTTTTACAGTAACACTAAACGTACACTGTCGCTGATAATACTGCTCATCAGCTCCCATGATATTGGCTGTATAAGTGATATAAGAAGTTCCCAAATTGAAGGTGGTACCACTGGCATCACCTTCTCCTGAACCGGTTGTTACACCAGTGATCACATACGTAACCAAGCCTAATACTTCTCCTTCTTTCAACTCAAAATGAGAGGCAATATTGTTCACAACTGTTGAACATGCATTTGCTGGTGCATTTACTGAAACAGATGCAGGACAATCATTATTCACTAACACACGAATAGCACCCATTTTTTCTCCGGTAGAATAATCATTCGATCTTCCGGCCATTACAATACGACCATCAGGTGCTTTTGCCATAGACTCTGACCATGAATAGCTATTGTTATAATTATTATTTGGGTGCAGATTATAGGTATTTACACCATTCTGATTCGGGCCAAAAGTATTATCCAGTGAGCCATCAACATTAAGTCTGGCCAATGAAAATCCTTGACGATAAGTATACCCAAATTGAGGGTCATACAGCTGACCATCAGAACTACCCCCTACCAATATCTTCTGATCGTTTTGAATCAATACTGCATAAGGATAACTATAAGTGTACGAATTGTAATCATAGTTATTTGTCAACTCACCCCTTCTTAAACTGAAGTTCTTTTGTCCATCACCATCAAAAGTATTGTCCAAACTACCATTCACATTCAAACGGAACACACCGGCTACATAATAGTCTCTCGTATTTCCGCCATTGTTGTAATCATATCCGTAACCTGAAACAACAATTTTGTTATCTGCCTGAACAGCGATACCGCGTCCTTCAGCATAACTGTAGTAATAGTTGTAATCATTCGGGAAAACATCAAGTTTAATAGAACCTGTTCCATTAAAAGACTGATCCAATGTTCCATCTGTATTTACCCTCACAACTCCATAAGAGTAGCGATAGTAATAGTAATAATAGTAGTACTGATTATTGCTGGTACGTGTTACCCCATTCATCACTACTTTACCATCATTACCTATAGCAATATCGTAACAGTATGCGTATGGAGAATAGTAATAACCATAGTAAGGATCATAATAATTATTCTGATCAAAAGAATGTCTGAAAACACCTGTACCATTGTTATAGGTATTATCATGGCTACCATCCGGATTGAATCGAACCATGGCATAAGACCAACTTGAGTATCCATAATAGTTATAGGTATAATCATAAGCAGAGCCAGCAACTAAAATTCTTCCATCATTTTGAATGGCGACATCTGCAACATCTGATCCATAGTTATTATTGGACGGATTGAATTGAACGATACCATCACCTCCACCAAAAGTATTGTCGATGGTTCCGTTACTGTTCAATCTAACAACCGTAAAAACATAATAACCATAGTTGTAATAGTAATCCTGATAGTATGCGTTTCCTGCAACTACAATTTTACCATCACTTTGTATAGCTACAGATTTTGCTTCGCTGTAGTTGTAGTAATAATAGTTATAGTTATTGGCATAAATATTTACAGTTGCTCTACCATTGGTACCGAAACTTTGGTCTTCGGTTCCATCCTGATTTAATCTTACGATCGTAAAAGGGTATTGCGAATTGTAATTATCATCTAAACGACCCACCAGTACAGACTTTCCGTCAGCCTGTACCGCTACGTCAGTAGCATTACCATAACTGCTACTTGGTATAACTTTTATTCCATTGCCATTGAAACTGTTATCCAAAGTACCAGCCTGGGCTAGGGTTTGTTGAGCCTGCATCATAAATAGTATGAGACAAGCGGTTATGTGTAATATTTTTTTCATTGCAAAAGATTTAATTGTAAATAAACAGGCGCCCGTTATCCTTTTACAGGCTTACGCATTTGCGCATTTTTAGGAGCTCCCTGCTTTTTCATGTATTCCTGCATTTGTTCATGAGGTCTGGCAACAGGAAGACTTCTTTCAGCTCTGACCAAATCTTTGATCTGCTCAGGATTCAGTGTAGCTTTTAATTGTGCGTCTTTTGCTGCAATGGTCTTATCCATTAACTCTTTAGAAATACGGGCTCCTGATTTTTTTTGCGCGTCAATCGTGCTGAAAAAATCATCGTAGATCTTTGCAACTTTTACTTTCTGAGTTTGAGAAAGCTGTACTCGGGGTAATACTTTCTCTTGGAAATTTTTGATCTGTTCTTGTTTACCCGGAGGAGCGAATCCTTCCTGAACTGGAACAGGGATCCTTGTTCTCTCCCTTCCGGTTTGGGCACCGGCATTGGTAGCAAGGAAAAAGACAATCATACCTAAGCTGATTGCCTGAAGCATCAATTTTCTCATGATGTTTAGTTAGTAGGTTAATAAATCCATTCTGAAAATTGCTCTGGTGAACCGATTAACAGAATAGCATAAATAAAAATCCATATCTGGCGGCAGATATGGATTTAGGAACAATATCAATAATATTTTTATTTGTATGTAGACAATTCGAATAGTGTCGACATATAGTAGATGAATAGACCTTTTAAGTAGATGAGCAATTTTCTAAGCTTGTAAAAAAACGAGATATACTAATTTAAATGGATATTTAAGGTTCTTAGGTTTAAGTAAAAACAAGATTTTTTTCGCTTCATTCGATTATCGGTGACCTATATTTACACAAAAGACTAATATCCCTTCAATGTACCGATGTTTGATTGCCGACGATAATATCATTGAAAGAGACCTTCTCTTCATGCACCTTTCCTCCATTGAAAAAATAAAAGTGGTAGCAATTTGCAGCTCTGGTGAAGAAGCCCTCAAATACTTGAAAGAATCAACTGTTGATATCGTTTTATCAGATATCGATATGCCGGGTATCAGCGGAATTGGTTTAATGAAAGAATTGAAAAAACACCCGGTGTTCATATTTATTTCATCGTATACAGAGTATGCAGCGGAAAGCTATAATCTGGATGCGGTTGATTACATCGTGAAACCTGCCTCATTAGAGCGTGTACAAAAATCAATTGACAAAGCCATTGAATATATTGAAATAAAAAATCGCGTTCATATTGATACAGATCGTTTAACAAGCGGACAGGAACTTCATGAGATCGGAAGCCATATCTCAACAGACGGTTTCTTCTTTATACGCGAAAACAATAATTATACAAAACTCAATATTCAGGAAATCACTTTCATTGAAAGTATGGGAGACTTTTCTAGGATACATACCATCGGACAAAAGAAATTTGTTGTTCTTGTCAATCTGAAAAACATAGAGAAGCAACTATCTCAAAAAATATTCAAACGTATACATCGTCAGTTTATCATCAATATCCTGCATGCGAATACGATCAATGGTAATGAGATCGTATTGGATGATAAAAATGTAATTCCGCTGAGTGTTTCTTATAGACAAAATCTGGTAGAGTCTGTTTTAGAAAAAAAATTACTCAAACGTTTTGGTGACTGATATCATTGACACTGACCAATTCGATCCTTGCCCGCGTCCCCTTTCCTACTTCACTACTGAATTGAATAGATCCATTCATCAGTTGTACAAAGGATTTACACAATAGCACTCCTAACCCATTTCCTTTTTCCTGGCTGGTTCCCAGAGAAGAGTTGACAAGTTTTGCAACAGGATCATTGATCAATTGTAATTTCTCATCTGCAATACCGATTCCATCATCTTCGATGATGACATGGCTGCTATTCGAATCCTTACCGATACAAATATGGATCGTACCATTTACATGACTAAATTTTATCGCATTACTGATCAGGTTCCTGATAACAGATAACAACATTTCCCGATCTGCCAATACATTTACGTTTGCATCAACATCCTGTTCGATCTTCAGTTGTTTTTGTGTAATACTATCCGAAAAGCCCGAAAGAGCATGTTGCAAGATACTGTTGAGTTCTAATGGGGTCAGTTGTGGCGCAAATCCTTTCATTTGAGTACTGGCCCATTTAAGAAGATTATCCAATAATTCTTGAGTATAACCAAGCGTATTTTTCAACTGATGGGTGTATACACGCAGCTTTTCTTGTGACAGTGTTTGATTTTCGAGCAGGTATGTGAACGCCATCAGTGAATTGATCGGCGTGCGCATGTCATGGCTAATGGTTCCTAACAACTGATCCTTCACATGCACCAATTCCTGAAGTGAATCTTTTTGATCAGAAATGATCTGATTCAGTTTTTTTGTACGGCGTTGACTAAAGAAAATAATAGTACCTCCAATGATCAATACGATCACAGAAGCCAGAAAGAATAAATTCAAATACTTGTTGAACCTGATCTCGAGGGTTTGATTATCGATCTGCTTTTTTGAAATAGCCTGTTCATAGGCAAGCTTATCTTTTTGTTGTTGGAATGCATTTGACTGAAGCAGCGCTTCATTCTCCAATTTGGCTCTTTGTTGGAGAAACAGCAATCGTTGAACACTTTTTTCTTTTTCTGCCAAAGCCAGCTGATTCTTTCTTTGTTCTGCCAAAAGCACTTGTTGTTTTAATTCATTGTCAACTTGCTGCTTACTATACTCATAATCTCTTTCCTTTAATTCATAATTCAGCGAAACTTGTTTTAATGAGATCTCTTTTTCTTTTTCAACACCATAAATACTATCCCGAATAACTATGAATTTCTTATAGTAAACCAAGGAACTATCATAGTTATTCGCTTCTTCATAAAAACGGCTTAATTGCTCATATCCTGTTCGCAGTGTGGTTAGTGATTTACAGTCTTCTGCTAACAGGATTCCCTTTTGAATTGATAAAAATCCATTCACCTGCTCCTTTGTTCTCAGATAATGCATCCCTATTCGCACTAAATTATCTGCAGCTACAGCATGTGTTTCATGCTGCTGATCGATTTCTACAGCTTTCTTGAAATAGGTCCTCGCTTTCTCTTTTTCGCCGGAAGCTTCATAGATATCTGCCATATCCGCATAGATGGTTGCTGCTGACGGTAAATCATCTACATTAAAGGCAATCGGTAGTGCTTTGTTTAGTGCACTCAATGCCAGCGAGTACCGTTTTACGGGGGTAATACCCATGGCAACCAATTCTTTTTCCGTTGCCTTCATATACGCTGTGGCCAATGCCTGACTAGCAACTGCAACACCTCTACCTTTCGGATCATCCGCTTCAAATGCATTGAGTGCTTTTGTCAAATAAGGCAGCGCCTGCACAATTTGGTTGAGTTCTATATAAACCAGCGCAATGTTCATATAAGAACTGACCACATTACCCATCACACCTAATTGCTCATTTAATTGAATGGCCTGTTGAAGTGTTTCAAGTGACTTACCATAATCTTTAACATCCATATACAGCGCACCGATATTCAGGAGTATGCCGGCTTCCCCGCGTGCATAATTATATTTGAGTGAGGTTTCATACGCTTTCTGATAATAGTTCAATGCTTCAAAATATTGAGAAGAGCCATGAAACAGTCGACCCAAACGTTCATACAAATCAACCATGAGCGGATACTTTTTTAATCGCTCCGCCAACGCAACTGCGCTGTCTACATAAACCACTGCCATTGGATAATTTCGCATGGCACCATATTGGCGAAATATATTTCGGTAGTGGATCACTTTAAGTGAATCCTGCGCTTTATAAGACTTGTTCACTTGTATTAAACTATCCAATCGTTTTTGTTGTGCCGGAACAAAAACAGAAAAGCAGATACAGGTGATCAATAAAATACACCTGATCATTTGCATGTATGGGAGTTAAGATCAGAAAAGAAAAAAATGGTCGCAAAAAAAGAAGGTCCTTTTAGACGGGGCAAATGATAAGCACCCAATGAAATGTCATAGGTCATTTTCTCATGTCAGTTTTCAAATGAAAAGATAACAATAAATACTACTTGTGAGGAATTTCACTGCAGATTACACAAAAACAATGAGTATTACCATATTGCTCTGGCACTGGGTCCTGCATCTAAATCCACAAAATCTTTCTGTAAATATTTATGATATGCCGTGATAGCGATCATCGCCGCATTATCCGTACAATATTCAAAAGAAGGTACATAGGTTTGCCATCCATGTTTTTGACCTGCATCTTTTAAAGCTTGTCTCAGGCCGCTGTTTGCACTCACTCCACCGGCAATGCATACTTGTTTAATGCCTGTCTGTTGTACCGCCAGCTTCAATTTTTTGATCAGAATATTCACGATGGTAAACTGAATAGAAGCACAGAGATCAGGAAGATGATCTTGGATGAATCCGGGCTGTTGCTTCTGTAAGAAATACAATACAGATGTTTTCAAGCCACTGAAACTAAAATTCAGTTCGGGGATCTTGGGTTCTGCAAAACTGAACGCCTTGGGGTTTCCTGTTTTTGCATACTGATCGATCAAAGGTCCGCCGGGATAAGGCAAGCCCAATAATTTTGCGGTTTTATCAAATGCTTCACCAGCGGCATCATCGATCGTTTCTCCAATCACTTCCAGATCCAGTGGCGAGCGGGCCAATACGATCTGTGTATGTCCACCACTTACCGTTAAGCATAAAAAAGGAAAGGATGGAGACGGTTCCATGATCAAGTTAGCCAAAACATGTGCCTGCATATGATGTACGCCGATCAGTGGAACATGTAAGGATAATGCCATTGATTTTGCAAACTGAGCTCCTACCAACAAGCTTCCGATAAGACCGGGAGCCTGTGTAAATGCAATAGCATTGATACTTGAGAGTTGACAGTTAGCAGCAGACAGCGCTTGCTGTACCACCGGAACTATATTCTGCATGTGAGCACGACTTGCCAATTCAGGCACTACACCACCATACTGCTCATGTACTGATTGGTTTGCGATGAAGTTCGATGCTATCTTTCCATCCTTACATACCGATGCAGAGGTTTCATCGCAGGATGATTCAATAGCTAATATGGTAATTGATGAACTGATGACTCTATACTTTAAATGAGTCTGCAAAATTAACGCTAAGAAAAGAGTTGCGGCCTATTATTTTGTTCTGATCGCCACTACCGGATCCATTCTTGCAGCAATAGAAGCTGGAATGATCCCGGAAATGATTCCCAATCCAATACAAATGCTTAATGCGAGAATGATAATATTGGGTGCGATATATATTGGGAAAGGAAGTACAGCACTCAAGACCAACGACATCAACCATACCAAGGCCAATCCGATCAATCCACCGATGATACAGAGAAATGCACTTTCCAATAAGAACTCAGTTAAAATGGTTCTCTTCTTTGCACCGATGGCTTTTTTCAATCCGATCTGACTGGTTCGTTCACGAACGGTCACGAACATGATATTGGCCACACCGAATGCACCAACAATCAAACTCAATCCGGCAATGGCCCATCCTCCGGCACTCACCTGACCAAAGAAACCACTTACCTGTTCACTGAATTGTGCTACATCATTACAAGAGAAATTATTTTCCTCAGCAGGACTAAGTCTTCTGAGTTGTCGCATAACGCCGGTCAATTCATCTGCCAACGCTGCGGAAGATATATTGGGTTTGCCCTGTACCATGATCACAGGACTATTCAGATCCGGATTGTATACACTTGCGAAATAATTATAAGAAACCAATACGGATTGGTCATAATCAAAGCCTCCTATGAAACTTTGACCTTGTTTTTTTACAACACCTACTACATTCAATCGTTTACCATTATAACTGATTTGCTTACCGACCGCCTTTTGAGGTGAACCGAATAATTGTTCCGCTACAAAAAAACCAATGACCGCCGATGTGGTGCCACGTAAAAATTCAGCCTCATTTAAATAACGCCCCTGATCGATATCAATGGTTTGAATAGCATTGTATTCTTGTGTAATGCCATAAAGATTGATATTGCTGAGGATATTGTCTTTATAGCTGATATTGGAAGTAGTGTTGACAAAAAAAGCAATATTGCTGGCGAGCTGACTTTTTGTTTTAATGAAACTCATTTCTGATTCTTTCATGGGTGGGCGCTTTACAAACTTCCACCAGGGATAATCAGGTCCACCGCCACTATAATCCCATTTATCGATATAAATGGTATTACTGCCAAATGCTTTGATATCGTTCTGTACTTTCCTTTCCAAGCTATCAACGGTAGCCAGAACGCCGATGATACAGAAAATGCCAATGGTGATCCCAAACAGCGACAAGAAGGTACGTAGTTTATTGACCCTCAACTCCTGAAGCGCCATTCGGAAACTATTCCATAATATGCTAAGCAGTTTAAACATATCCAAATGTAAGGTGTCAACAGGAATCGATCGAGAGAATTTTATGGGTGGAATGATGGATAAATCAGGACGTATCCCACAGGTAATGAAGGAAATGTTCAAAGAGGAGGAGAACAAGGCTATTCCAAGTTCAACAACATAAAAAACTGGCTTAAAAGCGAGAACAATTGCTCATTTCATGTTGTTTATCAACAATATGCATGAAAAAAGTTTTTCGTTTGAGAAATAGCTATCACCTTCTGTGCTATTTTTGCAGCGATTTCTTAAAACATAAACTTGCGATATGACCTGGAAACAAGTATTTATTTCATCAGTTGGAAAGAAGTTGGTCATGGGACTAACCGGTATTTTCCTGATCCTCTTTCTGATCGTTCATGCCGGATTGAATGCCTGTATCTGGGCCAATGACGGTGGTGAAATGTTTTTACATGCAGCCCACTTCATGGGTGGCAACTGGGTTCCCCGCATTCTTGAGATCGGTCTTTTTGTAGGTTTTATCCTGCATATCTACCAAGGCTATCTCCTGACCCTTGAAAACAGAAAGAAACGTTCTGTTGGTTACGCAGTAGCATACAGTGATGGCAGCAAATGGTATAGCCGCAGCATGGGATTACTGGGCACACTGATCCTGTTATTCCTGATCATGCACATGTCTCATTTCTGGTTTCCAAACAGATCTAACCAAGGATTTCTATTAGGCCCAGAGATCAACCTGTATGAAAAAATGAAAACTGAATTCAGTGTTCTGTGGGTTGTGATCGTATATGTGATCGGTTGCATCTCATTGGCTTATCACCTGGCACACGGTTTTCAGAGTGCGTTCAAAACTTTAGGAGTACACAATAAAAAATACAATAGAATGCTGGTAAGCATTGGATACGGATTCTCAGTGATCGTACCACTGGTTTTCGCAATGATGCCTATCAGTTTTTATTTTAAATGGATTCAATAGGTGAATGGTCAATTGTGAATAGAGTAGTAATAATTTTCACAATTCACAATTGACAATTCACCACTCACTTTTTCACTTCAAAAATCGTCTCGTATGCTGAATGCGAAAATTCCCGCAGGACCTCTAGAAAGTAAATGGACAGATTACAAAGGACATTGTAAGTTGGTGAATCCTGCCAACAAGCGTAAGCTGGAAGTGATTGTTGTAGGTACCGGTCTTGCCGGCGCATCTGCCGCAGCATCCCTGGGAGAACTGGGTTATAAAGTGAAAGCATTTTGCTTTCAGGATTCACCTCGCCGTGCTCACTCTATTGCTGCACAAGGAGGTATCAATGCTGCTAAGAACTATCAAAACGATGGCGACAGCGTTTTCCGTCTCTTCTATGATACTATTAAAGGTGGTGACTACCGTGCACGTGAAGCAAACGTTCACCGTTTGGCTGAAGTGAGTGCGAATATCATTGACCAGTGCGTGGCACAAGGTGTTCCCTTTGCACGTGAATATGGTGGATTATTGAGTAACCGCTCTTTCGGTGGTACACAAGTACAAAGAACATTCTATGCTGCCGGACAAACCGGACAGCAATTATTGATAGGTGCATACCAGGCTTTAGAGCGTCAGGTGGCTTTGGGTAATGTGAAAATGTATAGCCGCCATGAAATGCTTGAGATCGTTAAGATCGATGGTAAGGCTCGTGGTATCATTGCACGTGATCTCGTGAATGGTAAATTGGAACGCCATTTCGGTCATGCTGTATTGCTTTGCTCAGGTGGTTACGGTAACGTATTCTACTTATCCACCAATGCGATGGGTAGCAATGTAACGGCTGCATGGAAAGCACACAAACAAGGTGCTCTGTTCGGCAACCCTTGCTTTACACAAATTCACCCTACCTGTATCCCAGTAAGTGGAGACCATCAGTCTAAATTGACATTGATGTCAGAGTCACTCCGTAATGACGGACGTATCTGGGTTCCTAAAAAACAAAACGATACCAGAAAAGCAACCGATATTCCAGAGGAAGAGCGTGATTACTATCTGGAAAGAAGATATCCGGCTTTCGGTAACCTTGTACCAAGAGATGTAGCATCACGTGCTGCTAAAGAAAGATGTGATGCAGGCTATGGTGTAGGTTCTTCTAAACAGGCGGTTTATCTTGATTATGCTTCTGCGATTGAAAGATATGGACGTACCGAAGCCAATAAACAAGGTAAGAACAATGCCAGCATGGACGAGATCATTGCCATGGGTAAAGAAGTGGTAAAGGAAAAGTATGGCAACCTGTTTGATATGTATGAAAAGATCACCGGTGAAAATCCATACGAAGTACCCATGCGCATCTACCCTGCTGTTCACTATACCATGGGTGGATTATGGGTAGACTATGAACTGCAAACCACTGTTCCTGGATTATATGCTTTGGGTGAAGCGAACTTTAGTGATCATGGAGCCAACCGTTTAGGTGCTTCTGCCCTGATGCAGGGATTGGCAGACGGTTACTTTGTAATTCCATATACCATCGGTAACTATCTTGCTGATGAGATCTACAGCAAAGCCATCTCTACAGATCATCCTGCGTTTGCAGAAGCTGAAAAAGCAGTGAACGATCGTATTCATCAGTTGATGAACATTAAAGGAAAACAATCTGTAGAAAGTTTCCATAAGCGTTTGGGTAAGATCATGTGGGATAAATGCGGTATGGCTAGAAATGAGCAAGGCTTGAAACAAGCGATCGCTGAGATCCAGGCATTGAAAAAAGAATTCTGGAGCGATGTTCGTATCCCTGGTGAAATTGAACAAATGAATCCGGAGCTGGATAAAGCCAATCGTGTCGCCGATTTTATTGAGTTAGGAGAATTGATGTGTATCGATGCATTGAATCGTAATGAAAGCTGTGGCGGTCACTTCCGTGAAGAATCTCAAACAGAAGAAGGTGAAGCTTTACGTGACGATGCTAACTATATGTATGTAGCTGCATGGGAGTTCAAAGCCGAACACCAGTGGGAATTACATAAAGAGGCATTGAATTATGATGTAATTAAGCCAAGTCAGCGTAATTACAAGTAGAATGAGACCGCAGATTTTTATGATTGATTATGATGGTAAAAAATCATAATCAATCATAAAAATCTGCGGTTAATAAATAGTCCATAAGAAAGAAAAGGGTAGTAATCTATTACTTACCATAAATTTCTGATCAATGGATGATAATTTTAAGCACACAGCTCTTACAAATAAAATTATAAGATGCTTTTATACAGTTTATAATCAACTGGGATTTGGTTTTTTAGAGAAGGTTTATGAAAAATCACTTTTAATTGAACTTAGAAAAGAAGGCTTAAGTGCCACCAGACAAACTCAATTGAAAGTGTTTTATAATCAAATAGAAGTAGGTGATTATTTTGCGGATATAATTGTTGAGAATGAAGTTATCATTGAGGTCAAAACCGCGGAAGGATTGATTGAGATACACGAAGCGCAATTGATCAATTATTTGAAAGCAACTAACATTGAAGTCGGACTCTTGCTTAACTTTGGGAAAACACCCCAGTTTAAGAGAAAGGTCTTCAGTAATAAATACAAGAAACACTTATAACATCGGCATATGGAACATTATCACATGAATCTGAATCTCAAAGTATGGAGGCAAAAAAATAATGCCAGCAAAGGAGAGTTTAAACTGTACAGAGTTGAAAACATTTCTTCAGAAATGAGTTTTCTGGAAATGTTCGATGTGCTGAACGAGCAATTGATCCGTGACGGAGAAGATCCGGTTACGTTTGACCATGATTGCCGTGAAGGTATCTGTGGTGCTTGTTCGATGTACATCAACGGAAAACCACATGGTCCATGGCAAGCAAATACCACTTGTCAATTGCACATGCGTGCTTTTAAAGATGGTGATACCATCGTTGTTGAGCCATGGAGAGCCAATGCATTCCCTGTGATCAAAGACCTGATGGTAGACCGTTCTGCATTCGATCGTATCATTCAAGCAGGTGGATATATCAGTGTAAATACCGGTAACGCCGTTGACGGCAACGCCTTACCTATTGAAAAAGATAAAGCTGACAACGCATTTGCTGCTGCCATGTGTATTGGTTGTGGAGCATGTGTTGCTGCATGTAAGAACAGTTCAGCGATGTTGTTCCTCAGCGCTAAGGTATCACACCTGGCACTATTGCCACAAGGCGCTCCTGAACGCAAAACTCGTGTAATGAACATGGTTGCTCAAATGGATAAAGAAGGTTTTGGCGCATGTACCAATACTGGTGCTTGTGAAGCTACCTGTCCAAAAGAAATTTCCATCAGCAATATCGCTCGCTTGAATCAGGAATATTTGATGGCGAGTTTGACAGCGGAGTAAACAGCTGCTAGCTTCAAGCTGCAAGTAATAAAAGAAGAGCGCATCTGAATACCAGATGCGCTCTTCTTTTATTATATTCATAAGAAAGATCTATCAACATACACTTGCAGCTTGGCGCTTGCAGCTTGTAGCTTACAGCTTGCACCTCTACTTTCTCTTCAACAACAAAGCACTAATTAAAGAAACAAGCAATCCTACCGGTAAGATTTCTGCATAGGTCATCAGGGCATTAAAAAGAGGATTTTTATACCATTTTGCGAAACTGGCCATTTCGGCTGTTTGTTTGGCCAGCTCAGCCTCGGTCGCTCCTGCCGCTTTCGCTTTGGCAAGTTCTATTGCAGCATATTTCTCAGCGAAATCAGGGAAAAAATAAAAATATTCTATCAGCCAGGTGACAACATAAAAAGTAGAGGCGATCAGCGCAATCAATAAACCGATCTTAAATGCTTTTCCAAAACTGATCACACCATTGTTGTATCGGTCACGGAAACTTTTAATTCCTACGAAAATAAAAGCAAAAGCCAGGATCATGGATGCATACCCATAGATCATTCCATTTTCATGATCGCCGGAAGACTTAAAATACATGGTCGATGCAACCATCAAGACACTTACGATCAATCCGGCGATGATTCCATTGACAAGAACAACTTTTTTCATATTGTGTGGGTTTAGGGTGAAAAATGAAGTGCTAAAATCGGATACCGGTCCTTTTTTTCATTCATACTTTCGGGTGATTTTGCCGCTATTCTGTTGGAATCATCCAAAAGCATGAAGGATCATGCGATCAAACCGATCTTTTTAGCCTTTTCAACGGCCTGTGTTCTTCTTTGTACATCCAGCTTCTCAAAGATTCGGGCTGCATGGGTCTTTACTGTGTTGAGAGAGACAAACAAAGTGGCACCAATTTCCTGATTACTCATCCCCCGCGACATTAACTGCAGCACTTCCAATTCCCGTTCACTGATCCCTAAGCTTTCCATTTCTTTTTTATTCACTTCAAAAGGCAGCGATGGATCACGATAGATGGTTCTTTCAATGATGCGGGTTTCGGTTTTGGGTTGGGTCAGTTTTCTGGAAAGCCAGATACCCAGTCCGGTAAAAAAAAGAGCGATCATGCCCGCATAGATCTCAAAAGAATGTTGATAGATGAGGAACTTCAATTCCAGCCACCTCAATAACAATAAAAGAATAGCGAGTGCCAGACCATACAATCCCACCGTCTTGTATCTACCGAAAAACGTTGCTTTCATCTTCTCTAAGATAATAAGTCCTTTTCAAAACCTTGCAACATTACCTTTGCATGATGCCTAACTCCTATTTCCAATTCAAGCAATTCACCATTCATCAGGATCAGTGTGCGATGAAGGTTTGTACCGATGCTTGTTTGTTTGGTGCATGGGTGGCAAGGAAAATGGGAAGTAGACCGTTGACAGATGACAGTAAGAGTGATCGTAGGGCTTTGGATATTGGAACAGGTACTGGCTTATTGGCACTTATGCTGGCGCAAAAATTTGATGGTACCATCGATGCCATCGATATTCAACCGGATGCCGCACAACAGGCTTCCGAGAATGCCGGTAATTCACCGTGGAGCAACCATCTGCATATACATCATGCAGATCTTACAGAATGGCAGGCGGAAGCTTATGATCTCATTTTATCCAATCCTCCTTTTTATGAGCATGATTTAAAAAGTCCGGATAGTCAACGAAATCTTGCTTTACACGATACCGGATTAACCCTGCTATCCTTATTCGAAAATGTAATTCGATTACTCAAACCCAATGGCAAATTCGCATTGCTTCTACCCGCATTCCGAGGTAAGGAAGCTATTGACTTAGCAAAACAATGGGGACTCACCGCCACGGAAACGATGCAGGTTTGTCAGACAGAAAAACATACTGCGTTTAGGGTAATGTTTTGGTTTGAAAAAGCTAAGACTGTCGGTGAAGCGAAGAACATTCGCATCAAAGAGAATGGAACGTATACAGAGGCTTTTATTGAGCTGCTGAAAGATTATTATTTGGCATTTTAGTTGCCACTGAAAACACAGAAACGATTCAGTGCGCTTCTGTGTTTTCAGTGGCAATAAAAAATCAATGCGCCGCATAATCCGCTAAATAATCAAAATGCGCAGTCAGTTTCCCTTTTGCAAGAATCGTAGCACGATCAATGGTTTCACTGCCGCCTTTTCTGATGTCTTCCAACACATATTTGATCAGTTGTTCACCAAAATATTTACTGGCATCGCGAGGCAATTCATTCGGCAAATTGCCCACTGCCATTACATCTATACTGTTAGATAAATAAGGTGCCGTTTTTTCAAATGAAGATCGATCCACGCCATAAACAGGATCTTCAATACTACCATCCCCTAAATTACAAGGAACACTCCCACCTTTATCATCAGTGATATCTGCTATGGTTTGAATACGAAAATCAGCTGCACGTAAATCATCCATTTCAAACAAACGAGGAATATGATGATCCCAATAAATCCCGTTCATCAGAATATCTGTATCCGCACAATATTGTTTGAAGATGCACTCATATTCTTCCGGATGATGATGAAAATGATCCCGCTGATACGTTCGATTGATCTTATGTCTGTACAGATCACTTCCCTTAAGGTGTACATAGACCGGATAGGTAAAAGAACGATTCAGGTATTCATCAGGTTCTACTTCCTGAACATCCATCAAATTCATGATCTCTAAGATACCATGTGCTACACGCCCACTACCCGTAACTGCAATTTTGATATTGGGTAGCTTGAGACCAAAATAAGTATGGATCAGTTCACGATAGTCTTTTACTTCCACTACCCTGTTCAAATGATAGGCTCCTGTTCTATTCCCATAACATAGGATACCATTATGCGCTCCTACGATTCCGGCAAAAAACCCAAAACCAATGATGCGTTGTCCATCGGTATGTTCCAGGCACTCATAATCTACCAATGTGATGTTTTGATCCATCATCGCATGTAATAAAGCCTGATTGTAGGGTTGTTTTTTCTTGGTATGTGAAAAGAACAGGTAGGTTTTATTAGGGATCAGCATGTTCACGGGTACTTCTTTGATACCCAGCAGAATTGAACAGTCAGACAGGTCTTCGGTCACTTCAATACCGGCATCGATATACTCCTGATCCGTAAAGCAGCGATTAGGCGACTGCTGTACCCTTATCTTCAAATCAGGAATGTTCTTCTGCAACCACTTGCATTGTCCGGGCGTCAGCGCCACACGATTATCCGCCGGAATTTTTCCCTCTCTGATAAGTCCGATAACGAGCATTGGAGTAATTTTGGGCAAGATAGTGAGTAGTGAGTAGTCAATAGTGAGTATTTTATGAAAAGTACTCCACTCACCATTGATTACTCGCTACTCACCACTCACTACTTATATGAACCATTTCGAATTATTCAACCTGCCCATTACCCTGCAACCTGATACGAGTCAGCTGTCGAAGCAATATTTTGAGTTACAGCGAAAGTATCATCCGGATCGTTATGTACAGGCTACGGAGGAGGAGCAGGAAGAAGCGTTGCAGGTCTCGGCACAGATCAATAAAGCATTTAAAACGCTGAAAGACCGTGATGAGACCATCAAATATGTATTACAATTGAAGGGATTATTGGAAGAGGAGGAAAAATACCAGTTATCCCCCGATTTTTTAATGGAAGTAATGGAGCTGAATGAGCTCCGGGAAGAGGGTGATACTGACAATATTACTGCTACTATTGATCAATTGAAAACACAGATCTATGAACCCGTGGAAGCGATTATTACAAATTATCAGGAGGGTATTACTACCGAAAAAGAGTTGTTGCAAGTAAAGGAGTACTATTTTAAAAAGAAGTATTTGGATAAAATTTGAAAAGTGTAAAATTTTCAAATTTTATCGTATCATTGCAGCCCGATAAAAAGCCCAGATGGCGGAACTGGTAGACGCGCTAGACTCAAAATCTGGTTATCGCAAGGTAGTGCAGGTTCGATTCCTGTTCTGGGCACAAAAGCAGCAATTCATTTGCTGCTTTTTTTTTGCAGTTGTGCGAATAGACTTTACAAGAATTCTTGTAGTACCAAGTGTATCATACAAAGGAATATTTACTACAAGAGACCAGTTTAGTTTATCATATTATTACAGCAGATTACATCTATTGACCAGGGTTATTAGGCATTTATACTTGCTGCTAACAGTAGTAGGAATGTTAAAAATGACCAAGCATCAGTTACCAACTAGATACAAAGACACTTTAACTTATTGCAATATTAATCAGTCGTAATTTTACATTTCAAATTTCATGTCGAAATTTATTTATTAAATCCAATCATCTAAAATCCTTTTATGAAAAACAAACTCCATCAGTTCGTATGCTTAGGCATGATTTGCCTCATACTCCTTTCAGGTTGCGCTAAAGACAATAATAGTTTAGCAGCCTTTCAACCTGAGATAACAAATGCAGCAGATAATTTTCAATTACAAACTACAAATGTTACATCAACAACTACTACTATTGATTACAACTGGACAAATTCAGGCTCAATGGCTACCATCAATAAATCAGGGGTACTCAATGCCGGAACTGCAAAAGTTACGATCATCGACAAAAACGGAACGACTGTATTAACATCAGATTTAAAAGTTACGGGTGATGAGACAACCAATGTGGGAGTATCCGGCATTTGGAAAATACGACTAGAGCTTTCTTCTTATAGTGGAACACTTAACTTTAGGGTACAAAAGAAGTAACCATTGAAGTATTTATTTTTCGGAAGTTAGCAGCTCAGCTGTTTAAAAAAAGAGCCCACAAAAAATCCAATCAAACCTGATTACTGCAATCTGATTTTGATTGGATTTTTTGTGATTTATATATGAGCATCGGCATTTTAAATGAATTACTTTTTTATTTTAGGAAAATCAATCTCTTCAAATTCAAATTCCTCCACCCTCTCTGTTGGACAATAATTAACAATCGTAGGAAACAAATGCGCTTTTGCCGCATCAACCATTAATATTTTTCTACCACTACCATATCTTGATGGCGTGAAATGGATCATAGCGATCCCATGTTTCTTTTGAATGATTTGAATAGTTACTTTATCCCCACCATAACGACTATTCCGCTCGATGGTAAATGTATCTCTCCCATGATACTTTATGCGTTTAATCCAGGAAGGCTCCGGTCCTTCTACTGTATGATCGATGGTGGTGGTATCGGTAATACGAAATCGAAAAATACAACACCCATCTGAAGCATGGTAGGTATAGTATCGCCCTTTATAGCGATAAAGCTGCACCCAATTTCGGGGCAATTCTTTACTCGGCTTACCGTAAACTTTTTGTACAGGTCTTTCCAGACAACGTAACCCATCAAAATAAGTACTGGAATCAAAATGATCAAATTGATACTCGGTGATGTGTTTTCTAAATAGAGAAGTATCACTTTTATCAATAAAGATGGCATGATAAAATGCATATGGCGTATCGGCTACCGTTCTTTTGATAAAAGTGGTATCCTGGGCATCTGTAAAAGCAACCACACAGATCAGTATCATGGTGAAATACACTTTCATCATCCCTATTTTTGATATAGATGCTATTTTAAGGATATTACACATCATTCCATGTAAAAGATAATCCAAGATTCAATACCTTGGTAAAAACAAATCTATGCACAAGCGCGATTTCCTGAAATCCCTTTCATTGGCAGGTATTGCTTTACCTTTTAGTGGACTCGCTATGGAACAGTGGGCGAACAAATATGAAGCCATGTCTGCTGATCAATTGGCTACTGAAGAAGATTTCTGGTCGGTAATCCGTTCCGGGTATGTATTGAAATCTGATTATATCAATTTGGAAAACGGCTATTATAATTTCCTACCCCAGAATATTCTGGAAGCCTATATCAATAATATCAGAGAGGTGAACAAGCAAGGGGCATTTTACATGCGTACGGTGCAGGGTGATAACAAAAAGAAAAGTGCAGCACAACTTGCTGAATTGGCTGGATGTAGTGCCGAGGAATTGATCATCACAAGAAATACCACCGAATCGTTAGATACCATCATTGGCGGTTATCCCTGGCAACCGGGTGATGAAGCTGTGATGGCTTATCAGGACTATGGCGCCATGCTGGATATGTTTCGTCTGGTTGCAAAAAGACATGGCGTGGTAAATAAGATCATTTCTGTTCCCAATAACCCACAGTCTGATGAAGAGATCGTTCAACTTTATGCCAATGCCATTACACCCAAGACCAAATTGTTGATGGTTTGTCATGTCATCAATATCACCGGACAAGTGATGCCGGTTCGTAAGATCAGTGATATGGCACACAGTAAAGGTGTTCAGGTATTGGTTGATGGTGCGCATGCATTTGCACAACTGAATTTTAAAATACCGGATCTGCATTGCGACTATTACGGCGCCAGTTTACACAAATGGTTAAGCGTGCCATTGGGTGCGGGTATTTTGTATGTGAAGAAAGACCTGATACATCAGAATTGGCCATTACTCGGACCTTCAGAAGGAGAAGAAACAAGCATTGCAAGATTGAATCATACCGGTACCCATCCTGTTGCAACCGACATTACCATTCCATATGCGATTCAGCATTATCAGATGATCGGAAGAGAAAGAAAAGAAGCAAGACTGAAATACCTGCAGCAGTATTGGACCACAAAAGTTCGTAAGTTGCCGAAAGTGATCATGAATACACCGGAAGATCCTGATCGCTGTTGTGCGATCGCTAATGTAGGTATCAAGGGAATGAAACCGGCAGACCTGGCAGCTACACTCTTGAATCAATATAAGATCTATACCGTCGCTATTGATAATCCAACTGCCAATGTGCAGGGTTGTCGAATCACGCCCAATGTATATACAACACTGGATGAACTGGATGCATTGGTGAAAGCGTTGGGGAATCTTTGATTTATTGATTTAATTTGAAAAGTCAAAAGTCAAAAGTGAGAAATGAAAGGGAGTCAAAAAAACAAATCAAGAAATCAAACATCAAAAATTCATAGATCAAAATGAACCTCTCCCCCTCTGACTGGATATCGAATTACGCTGATGCATTGTATGCGTATGCAAAGCCAAGGGTGAATGATGCACAGTTAGCTGAAGATCTGGTGCAGGAAACATTTTTAAGTGCATGGAAAGCGAGAGATGGATTTAAAGGGGAAGCTTCGGAGAAAAGTTGGTTATTCACGATCTTGAAAAATAAGATCATTGACCATTATCGTAAAAAAAGTAAGGAGATCATTCAGTCTGCATCAGAAAAGGATGCAACGGATGACTTCTTTAACCAGGCAGACCACTGGACTGACAAGGACCAGCCTTTAAGCTGGGGAGTAGATGGATTGGACTCACTGCAACAAAAAGAATTTTTTACGGTATTGGAAGGATGTAAGAAAAAATTGCAGCATCTGCAGCAGGCCGTATTTGTCATGAAATACATGGAAGACCTAGATGCAGCGGATATCTGTAAGGCATTGAACATTACACCGTCTAACTATTGGGTATTGATACACAGAGCCAAATTAGGACTGAGGGCCTGTCTGGAGAAAAACTGGATCAACCTGAAATAATAACCTGATCAACATGGGACTATTTACTATCAGTTGTAAAAAAGCTACTTATCTGGTTTCTAAAAAGGAAGAAGGTAAGTTGAACTGGATCGAAAGTATCCAGTTGCGCACGCATATGACGATTTGTAGTTTATGCAGGTTATTCGAGCAACAATCTAGATTCATCACTAAGCATGCCAAACATATGCACAGTGATGAGACATTGACGGAAGACCAAAAAAAGAAGATCGAAAAAGCTTTTAATCAAGCGCAATAGACTAAAGATCATCGTAAAAAAATGTCGAACATATGGCTATGTTCGACATTTTTTATTCCAGGTTTGGATGTTGATTATTTCTCCGAAGGGTTCTTCTTCCCTGCCAGTAATTTTTCTAATGCAGTTTCCAGTCTTCTTTTACGGGTCTCCTCTTTTTTAGCGCCCTGGATCCAGGTTACGTATTCCTTCTGGTTGGTAAAAGATAAAGAGCTGAAAAATTCTTTTGCTTCTTCATGCTTGGTGAACAGTCTTTCCAGTTCTACCGGAGCTACCACCAGGCGTTTTTCAAAATCCACCCCCATTTCCTGACTCTTCACTTCCGAAAAAGCTCTTGAACGGTTAGGAATCTTATCTGTTTTCTTGAAGCGGATTGCGCTCCACACATGGTCCAATGCCACCTGACGAACAGATTCATATTCTTTTTTGGTCAAACAATCCCAGCTGCAATCACGATTCAGATCGCTAACAATTTTGCTGGTTGTTTTGGGATATGCCACCCATAATTTGCTGTCTTCATGTAAGGCCGGTATCACTTCACACAAAACAGTATTCAGTTGTTGTTGACTGATCGCAAAAACCAATGCAAAGTCTACCTTTTTACTTCTCAGTAGTGGGGTAACATTTTTAGCGTAGGTTAATTTAGCAAACTGTTTTTCGATCGCTGAAGGAAGACCCTGGATTAGGAGGTTCTTCTCATCCTTCAGCTGTAATTTTTCCAACATAGTCTGATTTGACATGCCTAAAGAGAAATTTACGAGGATGAACAAAAGAAGTGCAAAGTTAAAAAAATGTTACCGCTTTCCGCAAACAAATGGCGGGTATTTTGTGTTGTCGCCTATTTTTTAACACAAAAAGGCTGATTTAACTGAGATATATTTGAAAATTACAATGTGAGTGCGTATTGTCAAGTGAATGGTGAATTGTCAATAGGTAACCTATGTTAAATTCATCATTGACCATTCACCATTCACTACTTCCGATAATATTGCATCACTGTCTGATCCATGATCTTTTGGAGTTCGTTTATACGTGTCTCGTCTGCCGGGTGTGTGCTTAGGAACTCGGGTGGTTTATTCCCTCCGGATGCTGCAGCCATTCTTTTCCAGAAAGCGATGGACTCACGAGGGTCATAACCTGCCAATGCGGAGAACATGAGACCTAATCTATCTGCTTCTAATTCATTTTTACGACTGAAAGGCAACATCACACCTACGTTTGACCCAATTCCATAGGACATCATAAACAAATTCTGCGTCTCTGCAGGTTTCGAAGCGAGTGCTGCCGACAAAGCCATCCCGCCTAACTGCTGGAACATACCCTGACTCATGCGCTCATTTCCATGTCTGGCCAATGCATGCGCAACTTCATGCCCCATCACCACTGCCAGTCCCGCCTCATTCAAGGTATAAGGAAGGATACCGGTATACACAACAATTTTTCCACCCGGCATACACCAGGCATTGGGTTCTTTGTTATTGACCAGATTGACTTCCCACTGGAAATTTTCGAGTTCTTTTTCAAGTCCTTTTTCGGTGTAATATTTTTTGATGGCGCTGATGATGCGATCGCCTACATTCTTCACCATCACTGCATCTTTATTGGTATTCAGGGGCACAGCAGGATTCGCAGTCATAAACTCTTTGTACTGCGTAAAAGCCATCGCCTGTACTTCTGATTCGGGGATCAAATTCAATTGGTTACGACCGGTGATCGCATTACGATGACAAGCCGAGAAAACCAAAGCCATAACGAATAGCGATGTGATACACTTCTGCATAGGACATCATTTAGTCATAAGTAAGAAAAAATCTTGCCAAAGATAGTGGTAGACCATAGTTGATAGACCATGGTCCATGGACTATCGACTATGGACTATTGCTTAAACCGATCTCTTCTCAATCTACGTTTGTCGCGGTAGCGAAGGATGGGGACTTTGCTTTCTGTGCCTTTGAGGATACGAGAAATATTCTTTTGATGGGTCAATACCACCATCAAGGCAACGAGAACTGCGAAAATGCGATATAGGGTTTCTTCTTCATTGAAGATGAATAGAATAAAAACCATAAAAGAGATACCTGCCAGAATAGAACTTAAGGAAACAAAACGGGTCAGGTAAAGAACGATCAGGAATACGCCGATACAACAGAGTGCTACAACAGGTTGAATGGCCACAGCCATACCCAGCAAAGTTGCCACGCCTTTACCTCCACGGAAATTTGCCCAGATCGGGAAAATATGACCTAAAACAGAGGCAAGGCCCAATCCGATCATCAGATTGGTTCTATCCCATTCATTGGTTAAATAATAAGGAAGGAGGATATACAGAGAAGTAGCGACCACACCTTTGATTACATCTACCATCATCACGAAACTGCCCCATTTAGAACCTAACACACGAAAAGTGTTCGTAGCGCCTGCATTGCCGCTTCCGTAATCTCTGATATCAATACCAAAAAAACGTTTGCTGACCCAAATAGCGGTGGGAACCGATCCAATTAAATATGCCAGTACAATGAGCAATAATTCGTTCATCGGGGGGTGGTTGAAGTTTGGAGCTACAAATATAGCTAAAATGAAGATAATGATTTCTTAACAGACCGAATGGGGAAAATCAGTTCTTCAGGTGTAAAGCTATCCACCCCTCTTTGGTGAGGGTCTGCTGATGCGACCAACCCAATGTTTTACAAGCAGTTAGTATGTCGGATTCGTCCATCACCAGTAATCCACTGAGTAAGATATCACCTCCCGGCTTCACTGCTTTGCCCAACAGGCTCAGGTTATCAAGTATGATATTCTTGTTAATATTGGCTATCACAATATCGTACTGTTGATTTGTTTTAGCAGTATCAAATAGTTGAATACCAATGTTTTTACATTGATTAATTAAACTATTTTCTGAAGCATTTTCAATACACCAGGGATCGTTATCCACGGCCAGTATCTCAGTAGCCCCTAACCGCTCAGCCAGAATAGCCAGAATACCCGTACCTGTGCCAAAATCAAAGACCGACTTCCCTTGAAAATCAATGGATTCCATCAATTTCATGACGGAAAAAGTGGTTCCGTGGTGACCGGTCCCGAAACTCATCTTGGGTGTTATGATGATCTCATGCCGCACACCTGTCATGGGCGGATGAAACCCGGCCCTGACTCCCACAAAATCAGCTACCTGAACAGGCTCAAAGTTGGATTCCCAAAGTGCATTCCAATTTTGCTTTTCAATAATTGATTTTGAATAAGTTAATGAATATTGATTCAATATTAATTCAATATTATTCCAATCAATATTTCCTTCCTGAGCATATGCTTTCAAAGCATCATCCAGTTCCTCAAATCCATCAAATCCGTTTGCAGACAATGCTGCGATCAACGCTTCTCGGATAGCAGGATCCGCTACTTGAATGGCAACTTCAACAGATACATTATCGCTCATAACCGCTCCATTTTTAATAAAGAAAAGAGGCATTCTTTTTGGGGAATGCCTCTTGACCATATGATTTTTTTGAATTATTCTCCTTTTGGTTCAGCAGCCTGATCCTCTCTTGGCTTCTGCCCTTCTGGTCTTGGCATCAATACCTTACGGCTCAATTTGAACTTTCCGGTCTTTGGATCAAGTCCTACCAATTTCACTTTCACCATATCACCTTCATTGAATAAGCCTTCCATGCTTTCCAAACGTTTCCAGCTGATCTCACTGATGTGCAACAAGCCTTGTTTACCCGGCATGAATTCTACAAAAGCGCCGAATTCTTTGATCCCTTTTACAGGTCCTTCATATACTTCTCCGATCTGAGGAACTGCCGTGATACCACGTACCCATCTAACTGCTTTTTCTACAGATTCTTTATTCGCAGAGAAGATACTTACCTCACCGGTATTACCTACTTCTTCGATATTGATGGTAGTGCCTGTCTCACGCTGGATCTCCTGGATCACTTTACCACCCGGTCCGATCACCGCACCGATGAATTCTTTGTCTATCACCAATTTCACCATACGCGGTGCATGCGGCTTCACATCCGGACGATGTGCCGGAATACATTCATACATCGCATCCAGGATATGTAAACGTCCTTTTCTCGCTTGCTCCAATGCTTCACGCATTACTTCCATGCTCAATCCGTCTACTTTAATATCCATCTGCACACCACAAATACCATCACGGGTACCGGTTACTTTGAAATCCATATCACCCAGATGATCTTCATCACCCAGGATATCGGTCAAGATCGCATATTTACCATCTTCACGGGTGATCAATCCCATTGCTACACCACTCACGTGTTTAGGAACAGGTACACCTGCATCCATCAGCGCCAATGAACCGGCACATACTGTAGCCATTGAAGAGGAACCATTACTTTCTAAAATATCACTCACCACACGAACCGTGTAAGCATACGTACTGGTATCCGGCATCATCTGCTTCAATGAACGTTGTGCCAGGTTACCATGTCCAACTTCACGACGGCTTTGTCCACGCATCATTTTCACTTCACCCGTACTGAATGGAGGGAAATTATAGTGTAAGAAAAACTTAGACTCTACAGATTTCGCTGCACTCTCTACCAGCAATTCATCCAATGCTGTACCAAAAGTAACCGTAGTTAAAGACTGCGTTTCACCACGGGTGAACAATGCAGAACCGTGTGGGGTTGGTAATGGATCTACTTCCATTGCCAATGGACGAACTTCATCCAATTTACGGCCATCCAAGCGGAAACGATCATCGATGATCATGCTACGCACTACTTCCCACTTCAGGTCTTCGTAGTATTTTTTTGCTAATTTTTTATCGAGATCAGTTGCTTCTTCACCCAGACTAGCGATCAGTTCATCTTTCAATGCACTGTAAGCATCGCTGCGTTCATGTTTGGCCGATCCTTTACGAGAGATCTCATATACACGCTGTTTAGCAAATGCATATACTTTCTCACGAAGTTCTTCATTCTGCTCAGGCTTTTTGTAATCGCGAACGGTAGTGATACCTTTCTTCGCACGTAATTCAGCTTGTGCTTTGATATGAACACGAATGGCATCATGAGCCATTTCCAATACTTTGATCAGATCTGCTTCAGAACACTCTTTTGCTTCACCTTCCACCATCATCAGGTTCTTATCGGTAGCCGCTACGATGAATTCCAATTCAGACTTCTCTAATTCTGAACGGGTTGGGTTGATGATATATTCACCATTGATACGTCCAACACGAACTTCACTGATGATCTCTTTGATAGGAATATCAGAAACAGCCAATGCCGCTGATGCTGCTAAACAAGCAAGTGAATCAGGCATTACTTCATCATCGCTGGAGATCAAACTCACCAATACCTGTACATCACAGAGATAATCTTCAGGAAACAATGGACGCAAAGCACGATCGATCAATCGGCTGGTCAGGATCTCATAATCATTCAAACGTGCTTCACGCTTGAAGAATGAACCAGGGATACGACCGGCAGAAGCAAATTTCTCCTGATAGTCTACACTCAATGGGAAGAAGTCTTGTCCTTCTTTAGGTTCTTTATTGGCAACAACTGTTGCAAGCAATACGCAATTACCCTGACGAACAGTTACGGCTCCATCAGCCTGACGGGCCAACTTACCGGTTTCTATGGTAACGATACGGTTACCACCGATATCGAAACTTACACTTAATGGTTGTGATAACATAAACAAAATTTGTGAAGACCTCGATCAGACACAAGGCGGGAAATCGTGCTGAAAGGATCTTGGTTAAAAGGGATTTTACCGAAAAACAGGTATAGACACAAATAACTATTCCCAACCGTTAATAATATCAGTTGGGAATAGCATGTATCATAGACTGAAAAATTATTTTCTCAGACCCAGTTTCTCGATGAGTGCACGATAGCCCTGCAGGTTATTCTTCTGCATATAAGTCAACAAACGCTTACGCTGACCTACCATCTGCATCAAACCACGGTGAGTGGAATAATCTTTTTTGTTGGCTTGTAAGTGCTTAGAAATGTGGGCAATACGCTCAGTCAGCAATGCTACCTGACCTTCAATTGAACCCGTGTTAGTGGCTTTACCACCGAATTCAGCAAAAATGCTGGCTTTTTTTTCTGTTGTTAAATGAGACATCTGAAAATGTTTAATAGACTCCGGAATGTTTTCCTCTTTATTTTTATCGGCTGCAAAGGTAGTTAATATCATGGAATTTTGATAATTTTAAATCCTGATTTTTAACCCGATTTGTCGTCCGGCGTACACAGGATCCTCCCCGTAACTGTTCATCGGCTGAAAAATGTTGTTTGCCAACTCCCCCTTTCAGGGGAAATTGTAACTAATTTATTGATTTACAACAGAATATCTTTTATTTTGTTGTACTAGCAAAGTCTTTTTCATGTTTGGAGTCACGATTCTTGGGAATAATTCTGCCCTACCGGCCTATGACAGGCATCCTACTGCTCAGGCCATTACCCTGAATGAACAGTTATTCCTGATCGACTGTGGAGAAGGCACTCAAATGCAACTCGCCAAATACAAAGTTCGTCGTGGCCGCATCAACCATATTTTCATCTCACACCTCCATGGAGATCATTATTTTGGGCTGATCGGACTACTGACGAGTATGGGACTCTTAGGCCGTGAGCAAGATCTGCATGTGTACGGACCACCTCAATTAAAGGACATCATACAACTACAATTGGATGTGGCAGCCACCACCCTTCCCTATGCATTACATTTTTATGGTTTGGAAGAAGAAGGGTTGATCCTTGATCATCCAAAGTTTTCGGTTGAATGTTTCAAAACCCAACATCGCATCCCCTGCTTTGGTTTTATTATTCGTGAAAAGAAGAAAGCCAGAAAGATCAATAAAGATGCTGCAATAGCTTATGAAATTCCATCCGTGTATTATGAGCGTTTGAAAAACGGAGATGATTATGAAACCAGAGATGGAAAGATCATCAAAAATGAATGGGTCACTTTTCCCAATACACCCGGCAGAAGTTATGCATTCTCTGCAGACACGATCTATGATCCGCAAATCGCAGAAAAAACAAAAGGCGTCACAGTGTTATACCATGAAGCCACTTACTTGAAAGACCTGGAAGAAAGAGCTGCAGCACGATACCATTCTACTACGATCCAAGCAGCTGCTATTGCACAACAAGCAGAGGTCCAGAAATTATTGATCGGACATTTCAGCAGCAAATATGAACTACTGGATGACTTTCTCACTGAAGCACAATCTGTATTTCCGAATACACAACTCGCAATCGAAGGAACGACTTATTTGATTTAAACTTTTCATTCAATCGTAGTATGTACCGCAGATTTTTATGATTGATTATGATCATAACCGATCATAAAAATCTGCGGCCTATTAATGGCTTCCAATAGAAACTATCCATTTATAAAAATCACGAAACTCTTGCCGCCAGTATGTTTCGTTGTGTTGTCCAAGCGGATTAACAACGGTTCGAATGATATAACGTTGTTTTTTCTGCAGGATATCACTCATCTTTTGAAGATCGGTCACTGATGATCCGCCTTCTTTGCTACCGGTATAAAAATAAAAAGCAGGCATACCCGGTGTACTAAAATTTTCAGCGAGTGTATAAATGTCTTTCGATATCCATAAAGAAGGAGAAAAAACACCCGCGGCGCCAAACACATCCGGATATTGCAACACGGTATATAAACTGATCAGTCCACCCATACTACTACCCACCACATAATTATTCTCCGCCGACTTGTATGTCCTGTACTTGGCATCGATGTAAGGCTTTAAAGTTTTTGCCAGGAACTCTGCATATACTTTTCCTTCGCCTTTACCGTATTGAGGGTGATCAAAAGGATTGTATTCCTGCATTCTTTTCTCTCCCCCATTATCAATACCCACGATGATAGCTTCTTTCTTTAACTGCTGCTGCAAAGTATCCAAACATTCATCCACTCCCCATTCACCCATAAAAGCGGTTTGTTCATTGAACAGGTTTTGTCCGTCTTGCATATAGATCACCGGATAAGTTTTATTGGATGTTGCATACCCTTTGGGTAAATACACCCAGATCCTCCGTGTGCGATTGAGTTGTGGAATTTTAAAAGCAGTATCGATGATACGTACTTGCGGACTCGCAGTATATCGTTTGGGTTTTTCCGGATATTCATCTTTCCAACCCGGTATGGAAAATTCCTGCGTTAAGTCGTCACTGACTTCCAATACACGATCAGCAATATCTCTACCATCAGCAGTGGTTTCTACTTTATCGAATCCGCCGCGTGTAAATTTGAATGCATATGTACCGGCAGCCATCCCACGCAAAACCACACTTTTTCTGGAGCCTCCAAAAGGTTTGAGCTTATAGTTTTCATCTTTAGGATTCCAATTGTTGAAATTGCCTGCGACATAAATATCATCATTCTCTTTAGTAGCAACGGAATTCACAATCAAACGAACCGTGAACTGTGCTTTTGATTCCATTGCGAAGAGAACAGCGAATAATAAAATCAGTTGCTTCATGTTTTGAAAATACAAAACTCTTGTGTGTATATCAGATCGAAATAGTTAAAAAATAAGCCACAGATGCACAGATTATTTTAAACTAATCTGTGCATCTGTGGCTTATTTCAGTCACCACCGAAGGTTTAATCTAGTATTTCTACATCCTTAGGGTATTTAGCTGCACTGAACACGAATACATTATCAGCCACCGCTTTATTTGGAACAATATTGGTAAAACTTACCTGAACAGTATTATTTCCTTTATCCAAGATAACTGCACGGGCAATCATATTCTTTGTCTTGTCTACAAATACGTTCACTTTGGAAAAATTCTTTCTGTTATCCAGCGGCTTCATTTCGATCTCATGAAAATTACCTTTTGTAGCGATCAGCTTATATGTGAAGTCTTTATCGTAAGCACCGGACAGGATCTTTTGTGGACTCAATGTTTGTCCACCCTCTTCCACATTAGAAACCGTGATGGTCTTGGCGCCATCATAGTTGTAAATTTTAGCACCATCACATAAAATCTCATTCTTACCTTCTTTCAACACGTATTTGGATCCTTTGGTAACAATGGTACCTTTCTTCGTGCCATTATTTTTTCCTTTACTGGTAACGGAAGTAATGGTAAATCCTGCTGAAATGGTTTTATAGGTTTTTACGGTATTGCTCACCGCATCGAGTATCTTTTTTGCATTGGGATCATTCTGGGCCTGAACCTGTAACATCATAGCCAATGGCAGCAATACAATCGCGTATAATTTCTTCATTCGTTTCATTTGAGGGCGCAAATATAAGTTTTACTGCCTTGTATGACAGAAAGCATGCCAATTAGTTTACAGGCAAGAGGTTAAGATGCTATAATAAATCGGTGAAATGGCAGAATTATGACATAGTATCCAGGAATTCCTGAAGCTCCATATCTGTTTTGAATAATACTTCTCGGGCTTTACTACCTTGATTAGGTCCAACAACACCGGCAGCTTCCAATTGATCCATCAATCGGCCTGCACGGTTATAGCCGAGTTTCATTCTTCTTTGTATCAAAGAGGTAGAGCCCATCTGACTTTGCACAATGAGTCGGGCTGCATCTTCAAACAGTGGATCTCTTTCACTCGCATCAAAATCCTTGCCTTCCATCTCCTTCTCATCCACATATTCCGGTAACAGGAATGCTTGCGGATAGCCACGCTGATCACCAATGAATTCACAAACATTCTCTACTTCAGGCGTATCTACAAACGCACATTGTAAACGGGTGATCTCACCATTGTAACTCACCAACATATCCCCTTTTCCGATCAGTTGTTCTGCACCACCTGCATCCAGAATGGTTCTACTATCGATCTTACTGGAAACCTTGAATGCAATACGTGCAGGGAAATTCGCTTTGATGGTACCGGTGATGATATTCACCGACGGACGCTGCGTCGCAATGATCAAGTGGATACCGATGGCTCGTGCCAGCTGTGCTAATCGGGCGATCGGCATTTCTACTTCCTTACCCGCTGTCATGATCAGATCTGCAAACTCATCCACTACCAATACGATGAATGGCAGATATTGATGTCCTTTTTCAGGATTCAGTTTTCGGGCCGTGAACTTCTCATTGTACTCACGAATATTTCTACATCCTGCTTCTTTCAACAGATCATATCGATTATCCATTTCGATACACAATGCATTCAGTGTATGCACCACTTTTTTGGTATCTGTAATGATCGACTCTTCTTCGCCCGGCAATTTTGCCAGAAAATGTTTTTCAATGACACGGTACAAACTCAGTTCTACTTTTTTGGGATCTACAAGAACGAATTTGAGTTGTGATGGATGCTTTTTATACAATAAAGAAACAAGGATCGCATTCAATCCAACAGACTTACCTTGTCCGGTCGCACCCGCCATCAATAAGTGAGGCATACTGGCCAGATCCACGATGAAATTCTCATTATCGATCTTTTTACCAATGGCGATCGGTAATGAAAAAGCACTGTTTTGGAATTTGTCACTCGCCAACAATGTTTTCATACTCACAACCGTCTTTCTCACATTCGGTACTTCGATACCAATGGTACCCTTACCCGGAATGGGCGCAATGATACGAATACCAAGGGCTGCAAGACTCAATGCAATATCATCTTCCAGGTTTTTGATCCGACTGATACGCACACCCGGTGCTGGTACTATTTCGTATAAGGTAACGGTAGGACCCACAGTTGCTGCAATACGCTGGATCGCGATATCGTAGTTTTTGAGTGTAGCAATGATCTGGTTTTTATTGGTTTCCAGTTCTGTTGGGTCATGAACGATCTTCTCACTACCATGGGTCTCTAGTAGATCCAATCCCGGATATTTGTAATCTTTTAGATCCAGTGTTGCATCGTATTTGGTATTCAACTTACCGGGTGTTGCAACCGGCGCCACTTCTAACTCTTCTTCTTCCTCAGGTGTTTCTTTGATCTCCAGTTCGAGTCCTTCAGTATCTACATTTACTTTTTTAGGAGGAATCACATTGATCAGTGGTTCAGGCTTTGTGATCACTTCCTCTTCCATGTCAACAATGGTATCTTCTTCTTCTTCCTCCTCTTCCTCTTCGATTTCCTCTTCCTCTTCTCCTTTCTCTACTACATCAAATTCATTCAGCGGATCCTCTACTGCTTCCTCTTCTTTGGGCATGATGACCACTACACCTGCTGCATCTGATTTGAGTTTATTTTGACTTACCGGTAAAGCTTCTTCCGGCTCATCCTGTATCGCACCTGTTTCATCCCACTCTTGCTTCACAGCTATTTCATCATCGATTGATAATTTGAAATCATCTTCATGAGATTTATTGACTGTCGGAGATGAAAAATTCCATTCCGGCCATTTGAAAGTGGGATTGAAACGCCAGATCACATAACTGAATACAGATAAAAACAATAATGCCCCTGTTCCTACATTACCGATCCATTTTACAAACCACGCATTGAGTAACTCCCCAACACCTCCACCCCATGAAAAAGCACTGGCACGTGATACAAATGCAAATGCCATGCTCAGTACCACCAATCCTACGATCACATAACGGAGGTTACGCACAAGGCTGAATAATTTCTTACCGAACAATAAATTCACACCGAGTACAAAAAAGAAAGTACAGAACAGATAAGAAGCAAGTCCAAAACCTTTATAGAAAAGTGTATGTGCTACATAAGCTCCCAAAACTCCGAGCAGGTTATTCACTTTCACATCATCGGTAGCAAAGATCCGAATACCGAATTGATGCACTTTATCCTGATCTTCCTGCCAGGTAAATAAATAGGATGTGAAGGCTACGAACAAGAAGATGGTCAACAATAAACTGGAAGCACCAATGATCTTGGTAGTACGTTCATCTTTCACGACTTCCGTAACCGTGACTTCAGGCTCTTTATCAGGTGTTAGTTCTTCCGGATTAGGAGGCGGTGGTGTTTTTTTCTTCAAGCGGTTTGCCATGAAAACAAATATAAGTCAAGGCAATGCCTACCCAACCTTACTACCCACCTATGTGCAAAACTGGTATACAGCCCCAGAGTTTTCCACTTTTCATCAGGCACCTTTGCTGATACCCAATGCCAGACAGATCCACCCTGCCACCAGCAATGTTCCGCCAAGTGGTGTTACAGGGCCAACCCATGATAGTCCCTGTATTTGGGC
The DNA here is from genome assembly GCF_040362915.1 of Sediminibacterium sp. KACHI17. Classification (NCBI taxonomy): domain Bacteria; kingdom Pseudomonadati; phylum Bacteroidota; class Chitinophagia; order Chitinophagales; family Chitinophagaceae; genus Sediminibacterium; species Sediminibacterium longum. The sequence goes on from NZ_AP029612.1 coordinate 818,915, forward strand.
TGCTGATTTATACGTGAGGAGATAGAGCGATCCGCTGAACAACAACATGCCCACCATAAACAACACACCCGCGGCTTTCATGAAAGAGGGTTGTCCGGATGCGAATACCAGTCCCGTCAATGCCAAAGCAAATACATGATAGAATTGATAACGTACAGCTGTTTCATAAGTAACGAGCGCTTCAGCAGATACAATTTTCTTTAAGCCATGTGCACCAAAAGCACCCAGTACCACTGAGAATGCCCCTAAAAATGATGCGATGACCAAATATCCTTTATGCATATTGTTGAATGATTTTTTTGAATGAAAGATCGTTGATCTCCTTACCGGTCAATCGATGTTTGGCTTTTGTATAAAAAGGCTCCCGCTCTTTTAATTTATGGGTAAGGAATTGCACCAATTCGGGTTCCGATAAAGAACGGATCAATGGACGATGTTCTTTTTCCGGCAATAATCTTTCCACCAATGTTGTAACCGGTTCATCCAACCATATCGTGATGCCGTGTTGATTCATCCAATCCATATTATCATCAAAACAGGGCGTTCCACCGCCTGTGGCGAGAACAAAGGTTTTCTTTTCTTTGAACCAACGCAAGATCTTACCCTCTGATTTTCTGAAATAATCTTCCCCATCCTCAGCAAATATTTCAGGGATGGTTTTTTCTTCATGAGATTCGATCAAGAAATCAAGATCATAGCCTCCCGTCTTCAGCTTCTTCGCCAAATGCTTGCTCCAAAAAGACTTACCGGAGCCCATCATACCTATGAGGAATATTTTCATTGTGAATGGTGAATTGTCAATTGTGAATTGTCAATGGGGAATTGTCAATTGTCAATTGAGAATGGTAAATAAGAACCCAATACCGATGATTAGCATTCTGCTATTTATTCACAATTGACAATTCACAATTCACTATTTAAACGCATTCAACCCCGTAACATCCATCCCTGTGATCAGCAAATGGATGTCGTGGGTGCCTTCGTAGGTGATGACACTTTCTAGATTCATCATGTGACGCATGATACTGTATTCGCCGGTGATGCCCATTCCACCTAACATCTGACGTGCATCTCTGGCGATATTGGTTGCGATCTCACAACTATTTCTTTTGGCCATACTTACCTGTTGTGGAGTGGCTTTCCCTTCATTCATCAATACCCCCAATCGCCATACCATTAACTGCGCTTTGGTGATCTCTGTCACCATTTCTGCCAATTTCTTTTGCTGTAACTGGAAACCGCCGATCGGACGATCGAACTGCACTCTTTCTTTGCTGTAACGCAAGGCGGTATCATAACAATCCATCGCAGCTCCCAATGCTCCCCATGCAATACCATAACGGGCTTTGGTTAAACAGCCCAATGGACCTTTTAATCCTTTGACATTGGGTAGAATATTTTCTTTCGGAACTTTTACATTGTCAAACACCAGCTCTCCGGTAGCAGAAGCGCGCAAACTCCATTTACCATGTGTAGTAGGTGTACTGAAGCCTTCCATTCCACGCTCAACGATCACACCTTGAATATCCCCCTCTTCATTTTTTGCCCATACCACCGCCACTTGCGCAAAAGGTGCATTACTGATCCACATCTTGGCACCATTCAGGATCACATGATCGCCTGCATCTTTGATATTGGTCAACATGCCCGCCGGATTACTTCCATGATCAGGCTCTGTTAAACCAAAACAACCCAACCACTCACCACTCGCCAGTTTAGGTAAATATTTATGACGCTGCGCTTCATTACCATATGCATAGATCGGAAACATCACCAGACTTCCCTGTACGCTGGCTGTACTGCGAACACCACTATCACCACGCTCCAATTCCTGCATCATCAAACCATAACTGATATAATCCAATCCACCACCGCCATATTCAACAGGTACTGTTGGACCAAAACATCCCAGTTCACCCAATTGCTTCACGATATGTTCCGGGAATTCTGCACGTTGCGCATAGTCTTCGATGATCGGAGATATTTCCTTCTTCACATAATTCCGAACAGATTCACGGATAAGTTTATGCTCTTCTGATAATAATTCATCCAATTGATAATAATCGGGCGATTGGAATAGATCGGTTCTGGCAGCCATGTGTTGTAATTTTTATTTCGTTCGTTAGGTTCGGTCGCCTGTTAACGCGGCAAATTTACAGGGATGTGCCTTCTAAGTCCGTTTTTGTGGCACTTTTATTTGTTTTCAAGTTTTTAACATTCACAGAAAGCCACTATTTCCAACCTTTTTCGGGGATCCTACTCTTATTCCTGAAAAAACAACCCGCAGTATGAAATCATCATTCCGTTCGGCACTGTGCATGATCATTTTCACAGTCCTGATCAACAACAACTCCACACAAGCTCAGGATAATTATAAATGGGCCGTAACCAAACAAAAGGATTACAGCAAATCCTATCCTATTGGAAATGAAACCATTTCACTGAGCAATCAATTCGGAAAAATGGAGATCAAAACCTGGGATAAAAATGAGATCAAAGTAGATGTCAAGATCGTTGTCTCCACCCAGGAAGAAGCTTTTGCCAGCAGTCTATTGGATGCCATTCAAGTGAAAGACGAAAAAACAACGGAGGAGATCCGTTTCAAAACACAGATCGGCGATGAAAAAAAAGGATGGAGCAGCAACCAAAGCAGTAAAATGAATATCGACTATACGGTATATGTTCCTGCTAAAGCAAAACTAAATGCCAGCAATAGCTTTGGCCCCATGGAACTGGGTGATTACAGTGGTGAAGCAAATATCACCAGTAGTCATGGTACACTTACGGCCGGACATCTATCCAACCTGAAATCATTAAAAGTAAATTTTGGCAAGGCAAGAATTGCCAAATTGGGTAATACAGAAGTAACGTTCAATCATACAAAGATCGATATCGATGAAGTGACCGGCGACTTAAAAGGCACGATCAATTTTTGCAACAGTATTGATCTCCCGATCAACGGCAGTGTGAAGAATATTGATTTGAAGAACAACCATACAAGCCTGTATCTCTTATTACCAAAAGGCAATGGCATCAGTTATGATATCACTACAAACAATGCCACCGCTACAGGTAAAGGAGATATTGTACTGGAAGAAGAAAACCCCAGTTCACCCGGACAAAGAATCAGTTTCCGTTCCAACAGACATTATGTAGGTAAGATCGGAAATGGTGCAGGCATGAACATCCAGATCAAAAGTAATTTTGGTTCGGTACGGTTGATGTGAGGTGCGGGGTATTAGGTGCTGGGTGCTAGGTGCTAGGTACTGGGTATTGGGTATCAGGAGTGAGTATGGAACTCAAAGCACTCCAACCCTGTCACCCATCACCTATTACCTAATACCTAGCACCCAGTACCCAGCACCCATCACAAACAGATTTCTTATCTTACAATAGAAATCTACGTTTATGAAAAAAGTCCTCTTACTTGTTTTTCTGGCAGCTATATGCAGTATCGCTAACGCCCAAAACAATCCAAAACCTGAAGAGCAAATCAGAAAATACTGGTTTGTGCTATTATTGAAAGGTCCGGTACGTAACCAGGATTCCGCTACCGCTGCAAAGATCCAGCGAGGACATTTAGACAACATGGATAAAATGTATTACGATGGCAAATTGAAAGTGGCCGGTCCATTTGGTGATGGTAAAGATTGGCAAGGCATTTTCATTTTTGATTGTGCTACAAAGGAAGAAGTAGAAAATTTATTAAAAACAGATCCTGCGATTGCAGCAGGCAGATTGATCGCTGATATCAGACCCTGGTACACTGCACCAACCGGAAGCTTTGTACCGGGTAAACCAAAGTCTTAGGTACTGGGTACTAGGTACTAGGTGCAAGGTATGAAGGAAGCATTGCGAATTGGGGATTGGTAATTACCATGTAACAACTTACTTTCTCCAAACACCCATAAAAACCCAGTACCTAGTACCCAGCACCTAGCACCTAGCACCCAACTCCTTTCCTTACCTTCATCGCCAAGAACAAAAAAATTGAACGAGCAATCACCCTATATTAAGAAAAGCTGGCAACATAGTTTATTTACCAATCTCACATTTTATGTGTTGATCGCCATCATTACCGGAATACTGATTGGACATTACTTTCCGACCACAGCAATGAAGACAGAATGGATTGGAAAGACATTTGTTGACATCATCAAACTATTCATCGCTCCGATCATTTTCTTAACCATCGTACTCGGTATTAGTAGTATTGGTAACCTGAAGAAAGTAGGACGCATCGGAATCAAATCATTGATCTATTTTGAGATCGTCACCACTTTGGCATTGGGTATTGGTATCGTTGTGGCATTGATTGTTCAGCCGGGTAATATCGATAGAACCGGATTACAATTGCAGGACGCAAGCAAGTATACCAACCAAGCCGGGAGTAGTTTCAGCTGGACAGCATTTTTCAAATCCAATCTCACTTTACAAGTACTGGCAGTAGCGATTATCATAGGTATCATTCTCAATTATTCCAAACACCGTCTTAAGATCATTCACTGGCTGGGGCGCGCAGCTCACTACGTTTTCCTTGCATTGAAATATGTCATGTACCTGGCACCACTCGGCGCTTTCGGTGGTATGGCATATACGATCGGAAAATTTGGTTTACAAACATTGGTGCCATTGGGAAAACTGATGGCCTGTGTATACCTGACCATGTTTCTTTTCATCTTCTTTATTCTGGGAAGTATCATGCGTTATTATGGATTCAGCATCGTTTCCTTTTTAAAATCCATCAAAGAAGAATTATTGATCGTGTTGGGAACATCCTCTTCTGAAGCAGCACTTCCTTCCATTATGCGCAAGATGGAAAAAATGGGATGCAGTAAATCTGTTGTTGGACTCGTCATCCCCACCGGCTATTCTTTTAACCTGGACGGCACTTCCATTTACTTATCCATGGCCGCTATTTTTCTGGCGCAACTATACAATATCCATTTAAGTCCGGGTGAATTACTCACCATCTTACTGGTACTGATGCTCACTTCAAAAGGTGCGGCAGGTGTTACAGGCAGTGGCTTTATCGTATTGGCTTCTACTCTCGCGGCCATCAAAACCATTCCACTTGAAGGACTTGCATTCCTACTAGGTGTAGACAAATTCATGAGCGAAGCAAGGGCCATCACCAATATCATCGGCAATGGTGTAGCCACCTTAGTGATCGCGAAGAGTGAGAAGGAATATGTGGAGGAAATTGTTTGATGACAGATGTCAGATTGCTGATAAAGAATGTCTGATTAGACTACCCCGTCATCCTGAGCACCGCGAAGGATGGTACGCAGATTTTTATGATAGGTTATGATTTTACTAATCGATCATAATCAATCATAAAAATCTGCGTCCTATCCTACGCTCTTATTCCTTTACGTTCCCATCTTGTCACCCTGAGTCGCTTTCTGACGAAGTCAGAAACTGCGACGAAGGAGATGCACCACTAGCATGCTATGATTCCTTATAATAACCTGATATTCTTTTGATCAAAGCGAAGAGTCAATATAGTCTTTCTAATACCCCTTTTCGCTTCACCAGATTTTTATAATCCCACTGAATATCGATTGCTTTTTTAAGCCAACGCTTTAGGTCTTTGGTATTGATATCTGCCACGGTGGCATATCTTTTTTCTGCCGCTTTGAATTTCCCTTCTTTTTGCAACCCCTCTTCATCGAATGATTGTCCACTCCAGAACAACAAGCGTATCCCATCCTTCAATTTACTATACCCTACAATCGGATTCCCCTCCAGGAACCAAACTGGATGTGCATGCCAGATCTTACTCTCTGCTTTTTTCAATACGCCATCAATTTCTTTCGCTAGCAATTCACAGATAGATTGTTCAGCGGGTAACTGTTGTTGGTTATAAGAATGGATATCGGGATGCATAGATGTATTTTGCATTTAAGATACTAAAATTATTGTTGACCAAACGAAGGATGGAACGCAGATTTTCATGATAGGTTATGATCATAACACATCATAAAAATCTGCGTTCCATCCTACTCGCTTATTCTCAGCGGTTAATATCAGCACAAAATCACAACAGAGGATGAGAGAAATATTTGATCAAAGCGACGAAGGCTATCCCACATCTGCCATCTGCCATCCTACATCCTTATATTTGTTAACCATCAACACACCCATGAAACAACTCATCTGCTACTCCCTACTCTGTCTATTCTTAGCCACCACACTCAATGCTCAACAGAAAGCCCCCGGCAATCCTGTCATCGAAGGTTGGTACGCTGATCCTGAAGGAGTGATCCTCAATAAACAATATTGGATCTTCCCTACTTTCTCTGCCAAATACAAAGACCAGGTTTTCCTCGATGCCTTCTCCTCCAAAGATCTTGTGAACTGGACAAAACATCCCCGCGTACTGGATACGTCTATCATCAAATGGGCGTATATGGCCATGTGGGCGCCGTCAATTGTTGAGAAAGACCATCGCTATTATGTATTCTTCTCTGCGAATGATATCCAAAGCAAAAAAAGAAACGGCAAGAATGATGATCACAATGGCGGAATTGGTATTGCTGTTGCTGACAAACCCGAAGGCCCTTATAAAGATCATTTAGGCAAACCATTGATCAATCAATTTTACAATGATGCACAGCCGATCGATCAATATGTTTTTAAAGACACTGACGGACAATACTACATTATCTACGGTGGATGGGGACGTTGTAATATCGGTAAACTCAATGCAGACTTTACCGCACTAGTGCCCTTCCCCAATGGATCATTGGTGCAGGAGATCACACCCAAAGGATATGTAGAAGGTCCTACCGCTTTTATTCGAAAAGGAACATACTATCTCATGTGGTCTGAAGGTGGATGGACAAATGGCACCTACAAAGTAGCCTATGCCAAATCTAATTCCATCTTTGGTCCCTTTGAAAGAGAAGCTACGATACTAGAAGCCGATAGCAGCATTGCCACCGGCGCCGGACATCATTCTGTACTCAATATTCCCGGAACCGATGAATGGTACATCGTATATCATCGCAGACCCATTCCCAATTTGGATAGAGATCATCGGGTAACTTGTATCGATCGATTGTACTTCAATGAAGATGGAAGTATTCGCCGTGTGAAGATGACGTTTGAAGGAGTCAGAAGGCGGATAGATTAATAGCACATTCAACTACCCTGTCATCCTGAGCGCAGCAAAGGATGGGCGCAGCGAAGGATGAACGAAGCAAGGATCTCTAATATAAAAGTGTCTCGAAAAGTCACCCCGACGAAGGAGGGGTCTCACACCGCTAACAGGCATGTTTAAATCAAAACAATTCGCAAACACGCCAGAGGTGAGAGAGGACTCTGCGGAAAAAAAATACAATTAAGCATCTAAACATCAAAAGCATACATTCAACACACCAAACACGTCATTAGTAGACTTTACAATTCAACACGGTCTTATACAATCACTTAAATTTCATAAAAACAATTCATTACAGTGTAACAATTATCAAGAGAAGTCGATTAGATAATAATGTCTAATCAAAATTTTAATGATGCCTATTCAACTTAAAAAGCAACGAAAGAGAAATAAAAACCGTGTTTTATTATTTGCCCTTTTTGTGTCCTTCTTCTGTTCAAATATTTCTTCAATTGCGCAACAATCACCTCATATAACTGGCGATGTGCTCATCTCAACTAAAACAGGACAACTAACATGTAACCTCACTATATCCCAATTACCAGATATTAAACATCAATATGAAATTCTGCTCAACAAAGGCATGAATATTAAATTCTTCAAAGACAGCACAGGCAAAGTATTAACTTACTCCGGTTGGTACGATGGCAAAATGAGACGTGATGGTCAAATCTACAAACTGGGAATGTATGCAGACACCTTACCGTTACCATCAAAATTTTATGTCTCCTACACAGGAGGGTTTCCAGTATACACAGACACATTGCATTCATTTGATTTCAAAGGGTTAATTGCCTTTAATGGAAAAACTTTAAGAGCAGCAGAACAATCACTTTGGTATCCTGTAATCTATGACAAAATCAATGATAGAATGCTTGCTAATGTAACCTATGATTTACATGTTAAATGTACAGATTGTTCAAATATTTTTATGAATGGATCAGACCCGGTCACTTCGAATACCGCACAGGTTAGTTCATCTATCCCAACACCTCTTTTATTATTTATTGGTGATTATTCAGTAAAAAAAGAGAGTGGATTAACACTTCTCAATACCAACATTTCAAGTGCCGAACAAAAAGTTTTTACAAGTATTATAAAATCAATACAGGAATTTTATGTTAAGAAACTAAACTTACCATATACGCAAAATCTTGTTTTCCTAGAACACCAACCTATTAAACCCATGCATCCGAAGGCAACATGGGGTTTTGTAACATACCCAACTTTTGCAATTGCAGGCAAAGGTTTCAATAGTCAAATTGATACTAAAACAAACAGATTTAATGACACAGCAACGCACAAGTTATATGCGCATGAACTAGCTCACTATTATTTCGGAACTGTTCTAATGCCTAATGATAATTTATTTTGGTTTTTCTCCGAATCACTAGCAGAATATATGTCATTTAAAGCAACAGAACATTTTTATGGAAACTCCTATCGAAGAGCATATATGAAAATACCAGAAGAAACTTTTGCAAATTCGAGAGTGATCCCACTAAATAAGATCACTCATCCTGAACAAATATCAGCATTCTATAGATATACATATGCCCCATTTTTGATTGTTGGTCTTGAAAAGATCGTTGGTATTAATAAAATATATTCGTTCTTACAAGTAATACTCAATGAAAGAAATACAAAGACAGATTACGAATATTTCAAACAATGCGCATTAAAATCAGGCATCAGCAATGCAGAGTGGACTCAATTCGAAGAAGAGTTTATCAATGTAACCAACTGTAAAGATATTGTAATGAAATTACGTTATGATAAATGAAATAATCATCACTTTAACTTCAAAAGGATATAAGCGTATAATATATAGGTGCTGCTATAAAGAACCACCAAGATAACTTATTGAAATTCTTAGCGCATCTTTTAAGAGATAAATAAATGACAGATCGCAGATGACAATTGTCGGATGTCTGATGATTGGACCAACCCCGTCATCCTGAGCGCAGCGAAGGATGAGCAAAGCGAAGGATAGAACGCAGATTTTTATGATGGGTTATGATTTTTATTATCGATCATAATCAATCATAAAAATCTGCGTACTATCCTACTAGATACCTAACACAAAACTCACCACCTCCGCCACCAACGCTTCACTCACCGGTAAAGAAGGATTACTATACGAGGCGATATTCTCTGCTTGTCCTCCTTCTACGATCTTCAATACGTGATTCATTTTTTGAATCACTACTTTCTTAGCGTTGGGTTTTGCCACTGCCAATGCATCCGCATCTGCAGTGGTGATCTGCAGATCATGGGTGCCTTGCACGATCAATACCGGGATATTCAGTTTTGTAATTTCTTTGATAGGATCATATTGAAACCAGGAGATCATATAAGGCTGTACACTGGGACGAAACAAAGAGAACAACATAGGCGATACATCAGTCACTGTTTTCCCCTGCACCAGACTATCGATGATACGATAAGAAGGATCTTTCACCATTGCAGGCTGTGTAGCCAATTGGTCTTTAAGAATACGATCTGCAGCTTTACCCGCACCGGCGATCGAAACAAATCCATCCGCTCTCCCATTGGCTGCAACCATACCGATCAATGAACCTTCACTATGACCGGCAACAATCACTTTTGAAAAACGGGAATCTTTTTTCAGCAGCTCGATCCATGCAATGGCATCTTGTATATAATCATCAAAGCGAAGATCAGCTTCTTTTTTTCCGGCTGATGCACTGGCAGCAATCCCTCTTTTATCAAAACGAACACTGGCAATTCCTTTTGCAGCCAATCCCTGCGCCAACATGTGCAGACTTTCATTCTTCATCATCGGGTTATTGCCATTGCGGTCTGTTGGCCCGGAGCCGGCAATGATGAGCACCACAGGTACTTTTGAGGAAGCACCGGGCATGAGTAAGGTACCCATGATGTTGCCTGTTGGTGTGGTGAGGTTGAAAGGAGTGGATGTTGTATCGGTGTTCGGAGTTGCTTTAATAGACGTAAAGACAATTAGCGACAGTAAAAACAAGTATGCCTTTTTCATAAGGTTCATTTAAGATGAATAAAGATCGGTATTTTCCCAGCATCGGCTTCATGAAAGAAGGATGGAACACAGATTTTGATGATTCTCATGATTGTTCATGATCTATTCCGACGATCATAAAAAACTTTTGGAAAGTTTCGAAACTTTCCAAAAGTTCATTCGCACTTTGATGTAGCATTTCTAAACGTACTACTAAACACAATCACTCTGGGTGTGTAACACGCAACGTCCCCTCGTACCTCGGAGACATTGCGAAGAAAGAATCAGTCATTTTTCAGTCGTCGACTTTCATAAAAATTATCTGTATAAGAGAAGTGAATATTGTGTTCAGAAATTCCATCATTCAGGTCCCTTATTTTTTGCTTTATGTGTTCTTCTGTTTTTGTTTCGAAATCATAGTCGCTCAGAATTATCAATTTATTATATTGGTCTTTAAGCCACTTGTATTTTTCGAACACTTCTACATTTTCAAAACTTACATCAAGTCCATTAATTATAACCTTACGAACTTTCCTTAACGATTCAGCTAGTAATTCAGGAGTGATTTCAGTCCAACTTTCAATCACCTGATAATATATTAATTGGTGAAAGCCAACACAACCGTCCTCAAATCTATCTAAGTACTGGTGGTATGGATACCGACTTCTCTTTGTTTCTAATGGATAGTTTAATTCCTTCAATAATTTGTCAGAAAGTATAATTCTTGGATATTTTGCACTTCTTGTTTCTAGCATGAAAGCGTCTATTAATCCTTGTCCGAATACAGTCCCGTTGTCAATATGAATGATATTTCCAATTGTTAGTCCTCCACGAAAAAGAATGCCTTTTTCCAATAACACTGTCCCAATGTATGCCAGATTTACAATTAACGTTGAAGCCATTTCATTAATGTTCGAGTCAACACTAACAGAAACAACGATACTGTCCGAAAAGGAAGTTATATTTGTCTTTCCACGAAGGTCAAAATTGCTTACACCTTTCTTTTGAGCATCTTCTTCAATTTCCAAAAACTTTAAATCCCACTTTTCTGTCTTTTCCCAGTCCTTCAAATATTCAAGTACCAAATAGATTAACTCAATTTTGGAAGAGTCTGTCTCGGATTGCTTGACAATATCTTTGAAACCAAGAATGTCAATAAAAGCAATTAGTCTTCGTTCGTATTTTAAACCTTTTTTTGTCAAGTTGTCTATAGTTAGTTTGGTGAACTCTTTAGCATTTTGCATAACGTTCTGGGCTTGGCGATGTTGAGGCAACAGCGTTTCGTAACGCTTGAACTAAAATTAAATATACTTACTAATGTTGATTGTGATTACAAAAGCTGAAAAGCGTTCTGTCGAGTTGGTGACGACAGGAAAATAATATTACAAAAGTTTAAGTTTATTCCGTCCCCCCAATATTGCCAAACCTTTTGTTAGCTACGGTTTTATTTGTTTTTAAATGCTTTATTAAGTTTAGCTGTTAACTTGTAGAATTGACCGTAATATTCCTCACCCGGCTGTGCATTTTGTTTAAACTCATCTAGATAAAGCTTTTTAAGTCTATCTTTTGCACTCTCAGCTTCTTCTTTATTATCAGATTGAGATTGTTGAACTAATTCAGTATTTGCTGACCAAACTTTGTTAAAAATATTGCCTGGTAACAGCCCTTCAATTGCTCTTTTTCCACCACTATCAATTCCCACCTTAAAGAAATCTTTTTCGTCTTGTAATCTTAGAGACTCCAAACTTTTCCTAACATGCCTGAAAGCGTCCAAGTCAAATGTTATTACAAGTTTATTATACTTTTCTATTAAAAACTTTAGCATTACTGTACTATTCAAAGTGCCAAATCCTCCGTAAGAATAAATCTCTCCATCAAAATCCAACTTATGTTTTCCATGACGTTCATCTTTAAGTAACTCAAGATATTCTTTGTCTGTTTCACCTTCAACCAAAAGAATAGAGTTAGATGTACTAAAGAAAACACTTCTGATATTGTCAAACTCAGGACTGTCAATTCCTAAAGCTAATGCAAATGGTTTTTTCCAGTCCTTACCAGTAGTTTCAACTTTAATTGTAGCTCTTGGTTTCTTTTTATCAAATTGACGATCTAATAAAATATTTGCAGTCGGGTCATCTAAATTTGAAAGAATAAATGGGCTGTGTGTTGTAGTGATTATTTGAATTTTAAATTCAGTAGCCAAGTCTTGAAGAAGTTTGCCAAATTCTGCTTGCGCTGATGGATGAAGGAAGCTTTCTGGCTCTTCAATTAAAACAATTGGAGCTATTTTTCTTGAGCTTTCAGAAGTCTCAAGAAACTTTTTTGCATTAAACAGGCTTTTTAAGATGAGTGTTCTATTTTTTGTACCGCTACCCCAATTATCTAGGGGTATATCAAAGTCTTTTTCGCCCAAGGAGATTTCGTAAGGAACCTTCTCAAAACTAAAACCAGGAACAGTAAGATTTATATCATATTTTTCACTAAGTCTTCCTAAAAGATCTGTCAAGTCTTTCTTATGACGGTCAGAGATTTTCTTGAATTCTTTTTGCAGAATTTCTCTTTTACTTTTTACTGAAATTCTTTCGTTTTCTGTGAAATCGTCAAACCATCCATGATAGGGACTGTATCTTCTTGCGACTTCGGTTGAGTTATGAAATATTAAGGCTTTTGATGTTCTGATTTTTGAAAGTACTTCTCGAGAACCAAAATCATCCAAGATATCTTCATCGAACTGGACGCCAATTTCTGGATTGCTTTTATCTTGGTGAAACTTGATAGAAATTTGAAGTATGTAATGATCTTTTTCTTCGACAATTTCACCCTCGTTCTTCTTCAAGAACTTTTCAATGAATTTTATAAGACCAGTATCTAAACTCTTGTCTAAACTTAAGTATAAACAAAATGAAATAGGGTCAATTTTCTCAGCCTTCCATTTAGTAAAATCAGTCTTATGAGTTACTTCAAAGTCAGAGCTATAGTCAAATGGGTCAGAACTTTCTGAACCTAAAATTGTCCGTATTGCTTGGATTAGACTAGACTTCCCTGCGTTATTTTTTCCACAAATAGCTGTGTAATAGGTGTTGATAGGAATATCAATATTCTCAAGCGTTTTATAGTTCAAAATACAAATTCTGTCAATCTTCATAATATTATGTGTGTTGTTATTGTTGTTAAAATCGCAGCTAACTAATTAATATACGCACCTCTAAAACTCTTGACCAATTTCACAATCTGAATTAAAGTTTAATGAATCAGTATGTTATAAAATATACAACCCTACTACCCTGCTTCGTAAATACAACCTCACTGCCTCACAAACCACTCCAATCTCCCACACTCTTCACAAGCGAAGCAGTTTGCAGCACGGTCTGCCCAATCAAAACCAAAAAAGGTACTGATAGAGCTGTTGAGTAACACTTTTTTGGTCCAAAAACGGTCATGATTGCAATGCGGACATACCAGGTTTTTGCCATGCACTACAATAGATTGCGCTTCCTGTTGTTTGAATAGTTTCATACACAAGTATTGAAATCAACAATGCAATTTTCTCTATGGGGAGGGAAAAAAAGATGGGGAATACTAATATAGTTCTTTTTTGATATGTTGGTCTACTTTCTTCGAAAAAATTTCGAAACTGCTAAGAATATCAGTGTACCATCCTTCGCTACGCTCAGGATGAAGGGGACTCAATTAGAGATCCGATAGCTGCCATCCAACAATTACTGGCACTTAAAAAAAATCAAAACGCATTTAAAACCCATAGAGCCGCTGTATTTTCAAAAACACAGCAACCCTCAAAAACGAAAAGATCCTCGATTTTTATTCGATAAAACTACCCTTGGCTTTATACATGCAGGCATCTTTTCTTAGCGATATAGTACACTTCACCCAATGATACCCAACCCATACAAAGGGGATACCCAGGGGATACGGAGGGGATACCGTATACATACGGTATTGTAGTCCTTATCTCTTTTAGCAATTTTAGCAAAATGCAAAATCAACGAATATTCTTAGCCTTTGCTCGCAGATCAACATCATCATCATCAAAAATCTGGGTTTCATCCTTCCTATGACTAAAAAATCAAAACGCATTTAAAGCCCCATTCCCCCCAATTACCCATAACCTAGTACCTAGTACCTAGTACCCAGCACCTAACACCTTATCATTTCACTATGCTTTCACTATGGTTTCCCTATGAAATCACTATCATTCTCTTATGGTTCTCTTATGACGCTCGTAACCCCCTCGTATCTTTTCCTTAGGATGCTCGTAGTAGTGTCAGGGAGTAGTCAGTACCTTGTCAGGCACCTGTCTTAGCATCACCTCGACGTAAGGTGTCCGCAGGATGCCGATCAAAGCATCGGTAGGGCTCTCACCTACAACAGGTTTGCCAAAAACAAAACGATGAACATACACCCCAGCGGTGGGAGATGCCTCCTTACGTCGGCATGACACACCTAATACCTAATACCTAGTACCTAGCACCCAGCACCCACTACCACCATATCCTTTTATTCCTTAATTTCCTATTGAAATAACCCCATGACCATCAACCCTGAGATATTTCCTGCTATTCTTGACAGCATCCAAGAGAACATGGTACTGCTGGATAAGGATTTTCGTGTGCTGTATTGCAATAACGAAATGACCCGATCTCTATTTTCTTTTTTTGGCAGAACCATTCAACCGGGTGATGATTACAGGGCTTTTGTGGTTCCTCAAAGTATGGAACTCTTCACCGCATCCTATACCAGGGCATTGAATGGAGAAACCATTGAAGTAGAACATGAGACCACCAATGAAACCTTCTCGAATTGGTACCGCTACAAAGTGAATCCCGTATATGATACACAGCAGTCTTGTATCGGAGTGCTGTTAGCAGCAAGAGATATCAATACCCAAAAGAAAACGGAGATCAAGCTTAAAAAGGCGAACCATAAATTATTACTGCTCCATAAGATCAACACCATCGTCAATGAAGAGAATACGATAGGTAGCATGCTGAGAAAAGTTTGTACCTCCATCGTTGAAGATGGAGAATATAAACTGGCATGGATCGGTCAAGAACCGGACAGTCATCATCCCGATCAAACAATTCATCCCCAATATGCTTTTGGAGAATTACGATACTTACAAGAGATCAGTATCTCCATGGCAAATGAACAACAACAGCGTGGCCCTACCATTACCTGTTTGAGAACAGGCAAAACAGTGGTGACCAATAATGTTACCATATCCGATTACTTTCAACCCTGGCTTGCCATTGCATCCAAACATGGTATCTGTTCATCATTGGTATTGCCATTGCTCATCAATGATAAAAGAGCGTGTCTGAATATTTATTCGCATGATATCAATGCTTTTGATGAAGCAGAAGTAGAGATCCTGGAACAGATCGTAAAAACCATTACCAAATCGATCATCAGTATCAATCATCGATTGGAAAAAGACAAAGCACTCTATGATTTGAATGAGCGAGTGAAAGAAATGCGCACTTTACATGATTTTGAATTGGTTCTGAAAAATGATTCCCTGACGATCGATGAAGTACTGGAAAAGCTGGCGGCCCTATTGCCGAAAGGCTGGCAATATGATACGATCTGTCATGCTTGCGTTCGTTTTGATGGAGCAGAATACAAGTCTCCAAATTATCGCCATTCTCAGAATAGAATAGAAGAAACTTTTACAACCCTCAATCAAAAAAAAGGAAGTATTGAGATCTGTTACGACAGTACCCAAAGCATTCCCTTTTTGGCAGAGGAAATTCAGCTGCTTCGTACGATCGCCGATCTCTTAACGGTGCATTACAATAAAAACTACATTTTTAATACCCTTAAGAAGACACAAGCCAACTTGTTAACGGTGTTCAACAATACAGATATCGGATACTCATTGGTAGACAACGATCTTTCCATCCTTGAATTCAACAAAGCCATTGCCAATGGATATAAAAGACTTACGGGTTTTGATCTGAAGAAAGGACTTAACTGGAATGAGTTGCTGATCTACAATAAAAAACTCAGACTGGAAGATGTGATCAATCGTGTCAGAGCAGAAAAAAGATCTGTGATCTATGAATCGGAATATGAGCATCAAGGAAGCAAAGAGTATTTCACTGTCAACATCTCCCCTGTTCTTGAAGAAAATACCATCATCGGTTTTATCATAGCAGCCATTGATATCACAGATAAAAAATTGAATGAATTAGAGCGTCATAAATTGATCACGGATCTCATGCAGCGCAACCGTGATCTGGAACAGTTCGCTTATATCGTATCACATAATTTACGAGCGCCTGTTACAAATATTTTGGGGTTGACCTATTTATTCAAATCTGACCGGTTCAATGCTTCTTCTTTACCAAGGGTAATAGACGGGTTGATCGATTCCGCAAAAAAACTCGATGATGTGATCATTGACCTGGATGAAACCCTTAGGATCAGAAGACAGATCACAGATAAATTTGAGTGGATCTTATTTGAAGACATCATCAGAGATATCCTGAAAGTAAAAGAAGCGATCATACAAGAGAAAAAAGTCATGTTCTCAGCAGACTTCAGTCAGGTAGACAGAATCTATAGTGTACGACCTTATTTGCTGAACATCTTTACACAAATCATTCGAAACAGTATCAAATTCAGCAGACCCAATGTTCAACCTGAAATTCGCATATGGACAGAAAAAAGAGATCAGACGATCGTGATCCACTGTATCGATAACGGAGAAGGCATTGATACCGATCGTTATCAGGATCAGCTTTTTGGTTTGTATAAAAGATTCAATCTGCAATCCGAAGGAAGAGGTGTTGGATTATTTATGGTGAAGAACCAGGTAGAGACTTTGAATGGAACGATCGAATTAAAAAGCCGTGTAGGCGAAGGCACGCACATTATCATTTGTTTCCCCATCATACAACCCTAATCAAATGAAATGTTCTAAAGTCATTTTAATTGATGATGATAATATCACCAATTTTCTGAATAGTGAGATATTATCATTTTTTGATGCCAGTTTAACGATCGTACCTTTTTCGGATCCTGAAAAGGCAATCGGATATTTGCTCTCAGATCACATCGATAACGCTGATGACAAAACATTGATCTTACTGGATATCAATATGCCTTTGATCTCAGGATGGGATCTCATACAGAAAATAGAAAACACAAAACCCGAAGTCTTCTCGCATGTTCATATTCATTTACTCACTTCGAGTATTGATGAGAATGATAAGAAAAGAGCAGAAGAAAATCCACATATTATATCAATACTGCACAAACCTTTGGATGAGGAATTGTTGCAGGTCATTTTTAATAGCTAGGGATCCTAAGAATAGCCCCCCCCCGTCACCTCGACGTAAGGAGTCCGCAGGATGCCGATCGAAGCATCGGTAAGGTCTCACACATGCAACAATTATGCGTAAAACAAAACAATGAACATACACCCCAGCGGTGAGAGATGCCTCCTGACGTCGGCATGACCCTTGTCACCCTGAGCGCAGCGAAGGGCACCTCGACGAAGGAGAGGTCTCACACCTGCAACAATTATGCGTAAAACAAAACAATGAACATACACCCTAGCGGTGGGAGATGCCTCCTTCGTCGGCATGACGCGTTCGTCACCTCGACGTCAGGAGGGGTCTCCCACCTCCAACAGGTAAGCAAAAAACAAAACGATGAACATACACCCTAGCGGTGGGAGATGCCTCCTTCGTCGGCATGACGCGTTCGTCACCTCGACGTCAGGAGGGGTCTCCCACCTCCAACAGGTAAGCAAAAAACAAAACGATTAACGTACATCCGAGCGGTGGGAGATGCCTCCTTCGTCGGCATGACGCGTTCGTCACCCCGACGTCAGGAGGGGTCTCCCACCTCTAGCAGTTATGAACAAAACAAAACGATTAGCGTATATCCTAGCGGTGGGAGATGCCTCCTTCGTCGGCATGACGCGTTCGTCACCCCGACGTCAGGAGGGGTCTCCCACCTCCAACAGGTAAGCAAAAAACAAAACGATGAACATACACCCTAGCGGTGGGAGATGCCTCCTTCGTCGGCATGACGCGTTCGTCACCCCGACGTCAGGAGGGGTCTCCCACCTCTAGCAGTTATGAACAAAACAAAACGATTAGCGTATATCCTAGCGGTGGGAGATGCCTCCTTCGTCGGCATGACACGCACGTCACCTCAATGCGGGCGCAGGTGTTGCTACCGGAATAATGATGATGGCATCATATCCTTTGATGGTTTTCTCCAAGTTGGCATCAGGTATATGATAGCTTTTGTTATTTAGCACTCTTCGAATCTTATCCAATGTAATGAAGGTCCATGCTGTATCAGAAGCCGCTGTAAAAAAGGGTGATAAGGATTTGAACAGATCATCACTCAGGTCTACCGGCTCTGTTCCATTCAAAAAGCCGGCCTTGAGTCCTGATTTCGGCAATACGAGGATATGATACGATTCTACCTGCTCACTTTGCGCCAGCACATGTGCCGTTGTTCCAATATCATAGACCGGCAGATAGCTCTCCCCTTTCATCGCATGATTCGCACCAAATCTGAACAAACTTCTTTTCCCTTTCATATAGGGCGTATAGTATTGCAGAAAATTTTGCTGCATCAGTTTGATGCGCTGACTATGGCTTCCTGTTTGATAGATCTTTTGACTGATCATCAATGCATCAACCACTTCCTTTTCATCCTTTTGCATGCTACTGCGATCCAATCCCGCCATCTGTTTGGCAAAAGAGGGCGATTTGAAAAAGTAGGGTTTAGCAAGATCTTTAAAAAACACTTCGTTCACTGCTGAAGAAGAATCTCTGAGAGCTGCGTATTGTTTTCGATTTTGTGGACTACCTGTTTCATACAAATATTGAAAGATGACACTGGTAGAGGTCAAACAAATTTGCTCCAATCCCAATAACCGGATCTTCTTTTGAACCAAGGTCTTTAGCAGATCGAAGTCGGGCTGTTTTTGAAAGAAAGAAAAACAATTGTAGTTGCTGTCGATCCATCGTTGCAACTCAGCATTGCTTAATCTTGTGATCTTGTCTTGAAAGAGCTGCATCATCCAAGGATCCAGTTCTGCAACATAATTCTGAAACGAAGATGCACGGATCAATGCTTGGGTGAACAAGGGTATTTCACGAATAAAATGATCTTCTCCGATCAATACATAATGCGACTGATTCACCCGCTCCATGAGTTGCGTCCAACCCATACCGGAAAAAGTTTGATCATAAGAGAAATATGATCTGTTGGCACGGATCAGGCTATCCAATAATTGAGATTGGGCTTGACTACTGAACGAAAGAAAAAGCAAACAAATAAAATAAACAAGGATTCTTTTCCTGACTGAATGGCTCATGATGAGTATACGATTGATGAATAGAATGATGACGATGCAACTAAAATAGAGCATTACAAAATCAAACCATCCCTCACATCCACCACCAAAAACTTACACAACAACTACCCTGTTCAATTGAATAAAAAAATCAACCCAACAACACAAAACCAAGTATCAACAGAAATTATCCACACCCCCTCCAAAAAAAACTGTGGCCCCCTCAAAGAGAGCCACAGCAAAAAAATATACCTAGTACCCAGTACCTAGCACCTAATTCCTCCTACCACCACTACGTCCATTCTGCTCCACTTCTTTATTCATCTCTTCAATATCTGTTTCAGAACGTCCGGTTTTATCTCCTAAGAGGTGTTCAGCAAAATAGTCTGCTTGTCTCCAGAAGAAATATTCGGTCATATCACCATAACCATGGCGTTGTCCGGGTAAGATCACCAGGTCAAAACGTTTGTTGGCACGGATCAATGCATTGGCCATACGAATGGTATTCGCAGGGTGTACGTTGTTATCGATATCACCATGAGACAACATCAGTTTACCTTTCAGGTTTTTAGCCAGATCAGGATTTTTTTCGATGCTGTATAAGAAAGAAGTATCGCCTTTATCGCTGATCACTTCTTTCACACCATGGTGTTGTTCACTCCACCAACGGTTGTATACGGAGTTATCATGGTTACCTGCAGAAGATACTGCTACTTTAAAGAAATCAGGATATACCAACATCGCAGCCGTACTCATAAAGCCACCACCTGAGTGACCATGGATACCTACTCTATCGATATCAATGTACTTATAACGATCAGCCAATTGTTCTGCAACGGCTTTTTTATCTGCTAAACCATAATCGCGCAGGTTACCATAACCATAGTTGTGGTACCATTTGCTGCGAGCAGGGTGTCCACCACGGTTACCCAAAGTGATCACCACAAAACCCATTTGTGCGAGGCGATCTGTTCTATCAAAACCACGACCAAAAGCTTTATTCACTGCTTCTGTTTGAGGGCCCGGATATACGTACTCGATCAAAGGATATTTCTTGGTGCTATCGAAATCAAATGGTTTGTACATCACACCATAAATATCAGTGATACCATCATCCGCTTTTGCTTTAAAGATCTCAGGGAATTTGTATCCGGATGCAAACAGCGAGCTGAAATCAGCCGTTTCAAGATCCATGATCTTCTTACCCTCTGCATTGTACAATACAGATTTAGGAACAGTGTTTACGCGAGAATAGTTATCGATAAAGAAACTATTGCCATCGTTCATACGCATCGCATGATCGAAATCACCTGCATTCAGGAGTTTCAGACCGGTACCATCAAAGTTGACACGGTATGCATGTAAGTAGTAAGGATCTTCTCCTGCTTCTTTTCCATTCGCAGAGAAATACAGCACACGCTTGGTTTCATCGATACCCAGGATGTCTTCACAATGGAAAGCACCGGATGTGATCTGATTTTTCAGCTTACCATTTTCATCATACAGATAAAAATGAGCCCAGCCATCACGCTCACTCCAGTGAATGAATTCTTTACCGCCATTGATCAATCCGATACGGTTGATCTCGATATAGGTATTGAAACGCTCTTCTACTACAGGTTTCACTGTACCGGTAGCCACATCAGCTACACATACATCAATACGCTTCTGATCGCGACTGGTACGTGTGAAGTAGAATTTATCTTTAGTACCTAACCATACAGAAGGTCTCCAGTCATCATCACGGGTATTTACTTTTCCCGGATCAGACCATACCGCAACCGCCTGGTCTTTGAACATTGACACATTCAGTTCTTTGCTGCTTTTGTTAACAACATCGAAGAGGTATAAATGATCTACAGGTGATTCTTTTTCACCCGGCATCCAATATTTGTAGGTCTCTAGTGTTGGACGAGGATTCGCCACGCTATTGATCACCCAAAGATTTTTCACTTTGCGGTTGTCTACACGACGCAGTGTGAAATATTTTGAATCAGGCGACCAGAGTGCAAAAATGGGTCTTCTTCTTTTAGACTCTTTTTCTTTTTCATCATCGGTCATACCACTTCCGGAAAGATTTCCGTCGTTGTAATAACCATAATCATCATTACCATCTTTTGTCAATGCATATTCAACAATGGTAGAATCATTTTCATTTTTCAAAGCCTTTTCATAATTGGCTTTGTCCATCCAGTAAACGTTATAATTCTTTCCAAAAATGATCACGTTTCCATCAGGAGAGATATTCGCCCAGTTGGGTTTTCTTTTTGGTTTTTTGAAATCAGGCAATTCGATCAACTCACCTGTCTGCAGGTTGTATTCAAAATAGAATACTTTCTTGGCAGGTGTTGCAGCTGCACCGGCAGCGCCGCGGCGACCGGTTGTGGCGGTATCTTTCTTTGTCTCATCCTGTGTGCTCTTCACTTCAAACTGGATCCAGTTTTCATCGCGCACAAAACGCATACTGTCTAATCCAAGGTTTTGCGCATCGAAAGGATCTTTCACGATACGGGTGATCTTAGCAGCCAGATCAGCATTGTTGAACAACTCTTTTTTCTCACCTTTTACCGGATCAACGATGTACCACTTCTTACCTTCAGTGGTCTCATACATATACCAGAATTTGTCAGAATTCTTGAGCCAATGCGGATCAACAGCGGTACTGAAGATCATCTTACTCAATTTCTTTGGTGAAAAACGGGCCGCCATTGCATAATTGGCCTTGGTAACGGGGGTTTGTTGTGCAGTTACGGCAAAAGCTAATAGCAGCCATACTGACAACAGCAGGAACTTTCTCATACAGTTATTACGTTTTTGAGGAGCTGAAAATTAGGCGAAACCCATTAAACAACCCAATCAGATGTATGAAAATTCGGTGAAGGGGGCGGGGAATCAGGTTATCGGGTGATTGGGTGATCGGGTAATTGGGATATCGGGATATCGGGTGGTTGCGAAAAGGTATGAGTACTATCCTATACAAAACCACCCGATCCCCCGATCACCTGATAACCCGATCACCCAATCACCCGATACCCCAATCACCCGATCACCCAAAAACACTATTTTACGCCCAAATTCAAGACGATGTTTGCTTTTACCACAGAACCCGCATATGCACAACAAGCTGATGCTGCAGATAGATTGGCCGGATATAAAAAAGAATTTCATTTTCCCGTAAAGGATGGTCGTGAAGTGATCTATTTCTGCGGTAACTCGCTCGGGTTACAACCGCATTCCGTACAAGCAGCTATTGAAACAGAACTGAACACCTGGCGTGAGCTGGCGGTGGGTGGCTATTTCAACGGTAAAAATCCTTGGTTGTATTATCACCAGTATTGTATTCCTACCCTTGCAAAAATGATGGGTGCTAAAGACAATGAGATCACGGTGATGAATGCATTAACGGTGAACCTGCATTTATTAATGCTGAGTTTTTATAAACCTACCCCCTCCCGTTATAAAGTGATCATGGAAGCGGGCGCTTTCCCTTCTGATCAGTATGCAGTAGAAACATTGGTGAAACATTTTGGCTTTGATCCTGATGATGCGATCATTGAGATCGCACCAAGAGCAGGTGAAAAAATAGTACGCACAGAAGATATTCTTACGACGATCCATTCCACCGGCGACTCTTTAGCCATGGTATTGTTTGGTGGTATTAATTATTATACCGGACAACTTTTTGATCTCGCCGCCATCACAAAGTCGGCACATGCTGTTGGCGCCATCGCCGGTTTCGACCTGGCCCATGTGGCTGGTAACGTACCGATGCAATTGCATGACTGGAAGGTAGACTTCGCAGTATGGTGTTCTTATAAATATTTGAATGCAGGTCCGGGTGCGATCGGTGGTGTGTTCGTGCATGAAAAACATGCAGGTAATGCAGACACGCCCAGACTTGCCGGCTGGTGGGGCAATGATGAAAAGACACGTTTTAAAATGGAAAAAGGTTTCATCCCCAAAACAGATGCCAGCGGATGGAATATCAGTACTTCACAGGTATTCAATACAGCCGCATTGAAAGCTTCCCTGGAATTATTTGAAAAAGCGGGTATAGAAAACCTACGAAAGAAGAGTTTGCATTTAACTGCATACCTGGAATATTTATTACAACAGTTACCGCATTTGAATTTTGAGATCATTACACCATCCGATCCGGAACAGAGAGGCGCACAGTTGTGTTTGTATTTCAGAGAAAGAGGAAAAGAGATCCATGATAAGATGATCAGTAGTGGCATCATCGTAGACTATCGTGAACCCGGCGTGATCCGCGTTGCCCCCGCTCCGATGTATTGCAGCTTTGAAGATGTATATCGTTTTTATGAAATTCTAAAGACCAATTTCTAACTTCAGTGTATCTCAGTGCCTTCAGTGGCAAATAAATGCCACTGAAGGCACTGAAGAACACAGAAAAAAAACAGGTATGACAAAACACTATTTCAGCTATCTCGCTTTAGGCGATTCATATACCATTGGCGAATCAGTGCCATTGCATGAAGGGTTCCCTTATCAAGTTGTACAGCTGTTGCGAAAAAAGGGATTGCATTTTCATGCGCCGGAAGTAGTAGCAAAGACCGGCTGGACCAGTTTTGAATTAGCCGATCATATCCTTCATACCTCACTCAATGAACACTATGATTTCGTGAGCTTGCTGATTGGAGTGAATAATCAATACAGAGGATTATCGATCACAGAATTTGAAAATGATTTTGAATACCTGCTGAAGAAAGCCATCTATTTCGCGGGCAATAAACCTGAAAGAGTGATCGTGTTATCGATTCCAGATTGGGGCGTCACTCCTTTTGCAGCTGAAAGAGATGGTAATAAAATCAGTTCTGAGATCGATGCCTTCAATAAAGTATGTGAAGACAAAGTAAAAAAACTAGGCGGACACTTTATCAATATCACTACACAAACAAGATTGGCGAAGAATGATGAGCAGCTACTGGCATCCGACAAACTCCACTACTCCGCGAAATCTCATGCAGTTTGGGCAGAGAAAGTAGCAAGCACTATTGAGAGGAATCTTTGATTTTTTGATCTGTGATTTCTTGATTGAAGAAAATCAAAATTCAAAAGTAAAAAGTCAAAAAAAATCAAGAAATCAAAAAATCAAAGATCAAAAAATCAGAGATAAAGATCATACTCGATCATTTCTCGCTTTACCGATCCGTCTTTGTAGAATTCGAAGATTGCATAGGCTGGATTGAATCCTTTGAAGGCTCCGCCCCACCAGTTACCGCTGATAGCGCCATTGCAGTAATAGTGGATACCGCGGTATTCAACGATATCTTGTAAGTGGATATGTCCGCTTAAACAGCAGCGAATATTTGGATGATTGCGGAATAATTCTGTTAAGGTGAAAGAATCGGTATGCAGCAATGCTCTTGAAATTTTGCGATCCCCATTGTCTTCTGTCTTATCAAAAAAGAAACCCGATACAAAAGAAACAATCGGAATATGCGAAGCGATACAGATATGCATCTCCTTATCCGTAGCAGTCAATTCTTTTTGCAACCATTGCATTTGTTCCGGGTCTACTTTGGCAATGTATCCTCCATTGTTTTCATGCGCACTATCCAGCACGATGAATTTCCAGTTTTCTTTGATGAAGCTATAATAGCGATTAGGCATTTGGTGTTGTTGTACTGCCCATGTTTTGTTGTATAAAGGATCTGCTTTGATCTCAGGCTCCGTCATCTGCCAACCCCATGCATCATGGTTACCGATACAATGGTAGATCGGTAGTTTATTTTCCTCTGCCAGTATCTTATTCCACAAAGCCCATTGTTCTTCTACTTTGGCTTTGGTGGCTTTCATCGCATCCATGATGGCATCGCCACCATTGAGAATAAAATCAACTTTAGGTTTGAATGCATTCACGTGTCGAAATGCTCGCTGCATTCCCTGCTCCGGAATAGCGCCTGCTTTGATATGCACATCCGACATAAAAGCAAAACGAATAGAGGGTTTGGCATTGGTGGAAGCCAATCCGGTCAAAGGCAAAGCGGAAACTGCTGCAGCTGATAACGCTGATTGTTGGAGAAAGCTTCTTCTATTCATGAAAAGAATTGAATTGGAAAGTTACAAAATCAATTCATGAGCTGTTAACTGATCGGTTATCAAAATATAAATTCAAAACATGGAACCTGTTAGGGTAGATATTTTTCATCAGTCCCGGTGGACGGGCCTCATTGGGTTCGGTGTCAAGCGCAGCGAAGACAGATCAGATCTAGCGCAGCAGATCTGATCAGAGGCCAATGCAGCCCGGAAACTGGGACGGGGCCATTCGGCCCGGGAGTAAAAGCATTTAAAATATCAGAGTGATCGATAAGACTAACGCAATTATAATAGTCTGTAGTAATAGAAAAAATTATTGCAAATAACTAGCCATCTCCTGCTGATAACCAGCCGCTACTTTGGTCGCTGCTTCAGCAAAATCTTCTCCGCCATCTGCAAAAATGATGGCCCTGCTGGCATTGACCAATAATCCTGCATCTGTGTTTAATCCGTATTTGGATACATCTTCCAAACTCCCTCCTTGCGCTCCAACACCGGGTACCAGTAAAAAATGATCAGGAATGATTTTACGGATATCAGCCAGATCACTGGCTCTAGTAGCACCTACTACAAACATGAGATTATCCGGACTGCCCCATTTACAAGTGGTTTCCAATACTTGCTCGTACAATTGCTTCCCTTGTTGTGCTGCTAATGATAAACGTTGAAAATCAAAACTACCGGCATTGGAAGTGAGCCCAAGAACGATCGTCCATTTGTCTTTGTATTCTAAGAACGGACGAACACTATCTTCTCCCATATAAGGAGCAACGGTTACCGCATCAAAAGGTAATATCTCAAAGAAGGTCTTTGCGTATTGAGAAGAAGTATTACCGATATCTCCACGTTTAGCATCAGCGATGGTGAAATGTGTAGATGGGATATACGCCAATGTTTCTTGCATGATCTCCCAGCCTTTGATTCCTTGCGATTCATAAAAAGCAGTATTGATCTTATAAGAAACACAATGGTCTTTCGTAGCATCAATAATGGCCTTATTGAATGATAACACCCCATCAGGATGTCCTTGCAAATGTTTGGGGATTTTCAACGGGTCAGTATCGAGTCCAACACAGAGATAAGATTGCTTGGAACGTATTTGTTCGACGAGTTCTTGGCGGGTCATGCACAAAAATAAGAAATAAGAAATGAGAAATAAGAAATCAGAAAGGCTGACATAAGATCATTTAGGGTTTGGCCCTTATTTCTTATTTCTCATTCCTTATTTCATGTTTCATATCTTGCACCTAAACCCTTCAGAATGGAAAAACAACCGATGTATTATGGCACTTATCTGGGATTGGATAAGGTATTAGATGCGCAACATCCCGTAAGTTTTCAGCCCGGGAATGAACCTGCACATGATGAGATGTTGTTCATTATTATTCATCAGGCCTATGAGTTGTGGTTCAAACAAATACTATTTGAACTGGATTATATCACCGGTGTTTTCAGCAAAGAGAAGATCAATGACAATTCTGAAGATATGAATCTGGTGCGTCACAGACTGCATCGTATCATTCATATTCTTCAATTATTGAATAAGCAGGTTGAAGTATTGGATACCATGACCCCACTTGATTTCTTGGAATTCAGGAACCTGTTGACACCATCATCGGGCTTTCAAAGCAAACAATTCAGATTGATCGAAGCGAGATTGGGATTGGAATTGGACAATCGTCATCATAAAGATTATTATAAACGTACCAATGAAGGTGGTTTTACGCAAAACGATTATCAGCATATTACTGATACCGAAGAAAAACCACATTTGCTGACACTGGTCAATAACTGGTTAGAGCGTATTCCTTTTTTCAGAGAAGATTTCTGGCAAGGTTATGTTTCAAAAAGCTCGAATGGCAAACACCATCCTTTTTGGAACGATTATCGTGCAGTATACGCAGCAGGATTAACCGAGCGAGAAAAGAATAAGATCCATGAGTTTGATCTTGTATTCTTTGAAGACAATGCATCCGGTTTTTCTGAAGAACAAATCAGTGCTTTGAAGACCAGTTTCTCTCCTACCGCTTTACGTTCTGCATTGTTCATTATGTTGTATCGTGATTTTCCGCTGTTCCAGACTTCCTATCAAGTATTGGATGCGTTGATCGAGATCGACCACCTGATGAGTAACTGGCGTCATAAACACCTCATCATGGTGCGCCGTATGATCGGTATGCGTGTAGGAACCGGCAATACTTCCGGCGCCGGTTATCTGGAAGGTGCTTTGAACAAACATTATGTTTATAGAGATCTTTCCGGTTTATCCACCTATTTGATCGAAAGAAAAAAACTACCTGCATTACCGGAAGCTTTGATCCGTAATCTGGGGTTTCAGTTGTAAGGAATTGCCGCTGAAGGCACAGAAATACACAGAAAAATTTCAGTGGACCTCAGTGCCCTCAGTGGCAATAAAATCCCTATCTTAGTTATCCCTCCCAATCGTTCAACACGATTGTATAATGCACTATTGATTCAGGATATTGTTCCTGAATATCATTGATCATTTTAAACCCTTTGTCATGTTGCGTATCAGACAAACACTGCTCTTACTGCTTGTAACCCTTATGGTGCAAGCCCAAACAGGACTTGATGCCAAACTAGGTATCGATCCGAAAGTCAAAATTGGCAAACTGAATAATGGACTTACCTATTATCTCCGAAAGAACATCGAACCAAAAAATCGTGCTGAACTAAGACTGGTGGTGAATGCGGGATCAATACTTGAGTCAGACAAGCAATTAGGGCTGGCGCATTTTGTGGAACATATGGCATTCAATGGCACAAAGAATTTCAAGAAACAAGAACTGGTTGATTTCCTTGAGAAAAGCGGCGTCAACTTCGGCGCAGATCTGAATGCATATACCAGCTTTGATGAAACAGTGTATGAATTACAAGTCCCTACGGATAGTATTCAAATTTTTAAAAAAGCCATGCAAATACTCGAAGACTGGGCGCATCAGGTAAGTTTTGAACCGATCGAGATCGATAAAGAAAGAGGTGTGATCGTTGAAGAGTGGAGACTGGGAAGAGGTGCGGATGCCAGACTGCGTGATAAATTCTTTCCGGTGATCCTCAAAGGTTCTCAATATGCCAAACGTTTACCCATTGGTACCAAAGAAAGTATTGAGAAATCTCCTTACAGTGAACTGACCAAATTTTATAAAGACTGGTATCGTCCGGATCTGCAGGCTGTGATCATTGTGGGTGATATTGATATCGCAGAGACTGAAAAAATGATCAAAGAACATTTTGGTAAGATACCGGCTTCGAAAACACCTAAGCCCAGAACCAAATTCGGCGTACCTGCCTTCCCTGAAACGAGAGCATCCATTCTTACTGATGCAGAACAACCGTATAATGTAGTACAGGTATATTATTTACGTCCGGAGATCCCTGCTTCTAAAACTGAAAAAGAATACAGGGCTAGTATGGTCAGAAACCTGTTCAACCAGATGATCAGTAGCCGTCTGGAAGAGATTGCTCAAAAACCGGAAGCTCCATTCCTGTTTGGAAGCAGCAGCTATGGTTCATTCATTGGAGATAAAGATGCTTTTAGTTTGATCGCTGTTGCCAAAACAGCCAAAGACATAGAAGCATCGATCAAAACATTACTGACAGAGAATGAAAGAGTCAAACAATATGGTTTTGCACAAACAGAATTAGACCGTGCGGTGAAAAGTACATTGTCGCGCATGGAGAATATGTACAATGAAAGAGACAAAACCAAATCAGTTGAGCTCTTACAGGAGTATGTAAGAAATTATTTAAAACAAGAATCGATTCCGGGTATTGAAAAAGAATTCGAAATGCACCAAAAATACCTGCCTACGATTCAACTGGCAGAAGTGAATGCATTGATCAAAGATTGGATCACCACCCAGAACAGATCAGTTGTGATCACTGCGCCTGAAAAAGAAAAAGCAGATCTGATGACAGCCGATCAGGTTACCGCATTACTGAACAAACCAATTGGTAAACTGGATGCTTATGTAGACAAAGTAACCAAAGGCGCTTTGTTACCGGTTGAACCTGTTGCAGGAAAAGTGGTGAGTGAAAAAAAATATCCTTCCATTGAAACCACTGAATGGACATTATCCAATGGTGCCAGAGTGATCTTAAAACCAACGCAATTCAAAAATGATGAAGTTCAGTTTTCTGCGATCAGCTGGGGAGGATCTTCTTTGTACAGTGATAAAGATTATGTGAATGCCGCAAACTCTTCGGTGATCGCTTCGATTGGCGGTATCGGCGAATTTGATATACAAGCATTACAAAAAGAGCTGGCAGGTAAGAATTGTTTTGTGTCGCCTTCGGTTGCCAATTATATGCAGGGATTGAATGGAAACAGTACTACCAAAGATCTGGAAACTGCTTTCCAGTTATTGCATGGTTATTTTGTGGCTCCCAGAAAAGATGCCAACATGTTTGAAGTGATCAAACAACAAATGAAAGTGCAATTGGCGAATAAAGACAAAGACCCTGCATCTGTTTTTGCTGATTCTGTGAACTATATCATGGGCAACTATCACCCAAGAAGAAAGCCATTCTCCACAGAAACCATGCAACAGTTGGAACTCGATCGTGCATTCGCTATTTACAAAGAGCGATTCAGTAATGCCGGACAATTCACATTCACTTTTGTTGGAAATTTTGAGCTGGAGAATATCAAATCATTGGTCGAAAAATATATTGCTTCTCTCCCATCCACCCCTCAAAAAGAACAGTGGAAAGATGTAGGCATCCGTTATCCGAAAGGAGTGATCAATAAAGTGATCAGAAAAGGAAAAGAACCCAAAGCCAGTGTTCGCTTGGCATTCACAGGAGAAGTGAATGAGATCAGTGATCTCGATGAAATGCAGGTAGGACAATTGACCAAAGCACTAGCGATCAAACTAAGAGAAGTATTACGCGAAGATGCCGGTGGCGTATATGGTGTAGGTGTTGGCGGTGGTTTCAACCGTGAACCTATCAACAGTTATGGTATCACGATTCAGTTTGGTTGTGCTCCGGAGAATGTAGACAAACTGGTAGCGCTGGTCATGGAAGAGATCAAAAACACCAAAGCCAACGGTGTGCCGGCTGTGAACATTGAGAAAGTAGTAGCAGAACAAACCAGGAGTTTAGAAAATGATATCAAAGAGAATAATTTCTGGCGTTTTAGATTGGAACAGAACTTCTTCCGTGGTACAGACCCTACTCAGATCTTGCAAACAGCAGATAAGATCAAACTGATCACCGTGGATAAGACCAAAGAATTGGCAAATAAATTATTTAATGAGAATAATATGGTGAAGTTGGTTTTGTTACCTGAAGAATAAAACAAACTCTTTGTGAAAAAGTCCTTGAGCTTTCGTTCAAGGACTTTTTTTTGCCACAGAGGACACTGCAAACCACTGAAAAAATTTCTGTGTTTCTCTGTGTCCTCTGTGGCAATAAATAAAAATATTACTGCTTACTCTTCTCCATCGGCAATTCCGGCAACCTGCTCCATTCTTGTAAAGATCCGTCATAGATGCGCATCGGATAACCTAATAAACGTCCGGCTAAATACACGACACTGGCGGTTTGTCCGATAAAACAATACCCGATCATTTCTTTATGCTTATCTGTATTTACTTTATCAAAATACACTTGTAACTCAGCAATAGGTTTGATACAGGTGAAGCTATCGATCAGATCCGGGAAAGGCAAGTTGAGTGCACCAGTGATATGTCCGTCGCGGGGATTGCCTGTTGGATCACCATCATAAAATCTTTTCAATCGGGCATCTACCACAAGTTTATCTTTTTTGAGTAAGGCATTTTGCACATAGTTCTTATCAACCAATAACTGTTGATAGGCAGCAGTGAAGTTGCCATTCTTCACAACGGGAGAAGCCCCTGCTATCACTTCGAAACCAAAATATTTCCATGCTTCTAATCCACCGTTCAATAAACTTACCTGTCCATATAACCCCAAATGTTCGAGGGTGAGGAACATTCTGGCCGTGACTGTAATATCTGCTTTGGTAAATACCAGCACTACATGAGATTCTTTATTGATCCCTAATGATTGTAACACACGATTGGCAGCTTCAATACCAGGAGCATTGAAGTTCCCTTCCGGCGAATGGGCGGCCAGCCAATCAGGCCATAAAAAGCGGGCGCCAGCAATATGTTCTCTTTCAAAATCGAGCCGGATAAAATTGGTTTGCAAAATAACCAGATCTTTATCCGCCTGATGTTCTTTCAACCACTGGGCTTCTACTAAAACGGGTACAGGATTGGGTTTGGTAAATGCAATGACCGAAACAGAGATGCCCAATAAAAGGCAGAGGAATCGTATCATAAGGGTGGTATTTAGACCTAATCTACCAACTGTTTTCAAGAACAAAAGCAAAAAGTGTTCAGCGGCATCTCCCCTTTTCACTTTTGACTTTTAACTTTTCACTTTTCCCGTACCTTGCAGCCTCAAAATCTATTCATATGAGTTTTGGAACTTTCTCTTATCCTAGTCCGGCCAATGAGCCTGTTAATAGTTATGCTCCGGGGACTCCCGAAAAAGCGGCTTTGAAAAAAGCGATCGCAGATCTCAAAAAGAAAACATTGGATATTCCGATGTATATCGGCGGTAAATCTGTGAAGACCGGTAAAAAAGTGGCGATCCATCCTCCACATGAAATTGCACATACATTGGGTCATTTTCATGCAGGTGAAGAAAAACACGTGAACCAAGCGATCGATGCTGCTTTAAAAGCCAAAGATGCCTGGACATCTATGAGCTGGGAGAACAGAGCTCATATCTTTTTAAAAGCGGCTGATCTGCTCGCTACCAAATATCGTTATGTAATGAATGCAAGTACGATGCTTGGGCAAAGTAAAAATGCATATCAGTCTGAGATCGATAGTACTTGTGAGTTGATCGACTTCTTACGTTTCAATGTTCACTTCTTAAGTGAGATCTATAAGCAACAGCCCGTATCTGCGCCCGGTATGCATAACCGCATGGAATGGCGTGCATTGGAAGGATTTGTGCTGGCTGTTACGCCATTTAACTTCACTGCTATTGGCGGCAACCTTCCTACTTCTGCTGCAATGTGTGGCAATGTGGTAGTATGGAAACCAGCGAATACACAGATCTATTCGGCACAATTGTTCATGCGTATCCTGAAAGAAGCAGGCTTACCGGATGGTGTGATCAACCTCATCTATGTGGATGGCCCTACCATCGGAAAAGTATGTTTCAATCACCCTGAATTTGCAGGTGTTCACTTCACCGGTTCAACAGGTGTCTTTAACAATATGTGGAAAGTGATCGGTGAGAATATCAGCAAGTATCGTTCTTATCCACGCATCGTTGGTGAAACCGGTGGTAAAGATTTTGTGATTGCACATGCAAGTGCAAATGTTGATGCTGTTGTAACAGCGTTGGCAAGAGGTGCTTTCGAATACCAGGGACAAAAATGTTCTGCTGCATCACGTGCATATTTACCGGATAATATTGCTGCAGAAGTAAAACAGAAATTAGTAGCCACTGTAAAGAGCATGAAAATGGGTACGGTAGAAGACTTTACCAACTTCATCAATGCAGTGATCGATGAGAAAGCTTTCAACAGCATCACAAAATATATTGATGGTGCAAAAAAAGATAAAAAAGCAAAGATCCTGGTAGGTGGTAATTACAGCAAAAAAGACGGATACTTCATTGAACCAACTGTCATTGAAACCACTGATCCGAAATACAGAACCATGTGTGAAGAGATCTTTGGACCGGTATTGACCATCTATACTTACAAAGCCAATGAATTTGAAAAAACATTGGATCTTGTCAACAATACTTCTGCATATGCATTGACAGGTGCTGTTTTATCACAAGACAGAGCTGCTGTAGAATTAGCCACCAACAAACTGCGTAATGCAGCGGGCAACTTCTACATCAACGACAAACCAACAGGAGCCGTAGTAGGTCAACAACCATTCGGTGGCGCAAGAGCTTCAGGTACCAATGATAAAGCAGGTAGTATGTTGAATCTGTATCGTTGGTTAAGTGCAAGAACCATTAAGGAAACCTATAACCCACCGGTGGATTATACGTATCCGTTTATGGGAGAACAATAAGAGAGTTGAGAGTTGACAGATGATAGTTAACAGTTGACAGATAAAAGAAAGAGGCGAACAAAGTATTTGTTCGCCTCTTTCTTTTATTGAAAATTGAGCGTTATAAATAACAATCCTATATTCCGATATTGCCGCTAATACAAATCATCAATCAAAATAACGCCTTCCTTCTGTCAACTATCAACTGTCTGCAAAAAACTATTTTGGCAACACAACACTATCAATCACGTGGATCACACCGTTACCAGCTTTCAGATCTGTAGCAGTTACAGTAGATACACCACCATTCTCATCAGTAAGAATTACTTTTCCATCTTTCAAAGAAGCAGTTAAAGAACCACCGCTTACTGTTTTTACTACTACTTTACCTTTACCATCTTTGATTGCTTTTACAACAGCTGCAGCATCCAAGTTACCAGCAACAACATGGTAAGTCAGGATCTTAACCAACTGAGCTTTGTTTTCAGGCTTCAATAAATTATCAACAGTACCGGCAGGAAGTTTACCGAATGCTTCATTAACAGGAGCAAATACTGTGAATGGACCAGCTCCCTGTAATGTCTCAACCAATCCTGCAGCTTTTACAGCAGCAACCAGTGTAGTGTGAGCTTTAGAACCAACAGCTACATCAACAACAGTTTTCTGAGCAGATACGGTAACAAATGCACCCATCAATAAAGCGATGGCAAAAGAGAAAAATTTCATTTTCATGTTTTGAGTTTTTATAGTTTGTGAATGATTACAGGTAGCATCTTCAAACAGTTCGATTAAAATTTTCTTTTTTAATTTTTTAACACTGCTGTTGAAGCTTTGGTATTTTTTAGAGAGTTAGGTTAAACATGGGTGCTGGGCACTAGGTACTAGGTGATAGGTAAAGCTTTGAGGTGTTAATGATCATTGTGCAACACGTCAAATAAATATTTCACCTAAAACCCAGTACCTAGCACCCAGCACCTAACACCTAACACCCCCACCGCTCAACCATTCTTCTCTCAAAAATGTTATCTTAGAAAAAATAACTCAGATGGCCTATCCAAGTTTAGCATTGATCGGAGCGCTTCGCGAAACGGCTAAGCGTTTAGAAGACGGAGCACATTACGCATGGGGTAATCATGGCTCCTGCAATTGTGGAAATTTATTACAGGTGATCACTGATCTGTCGAAAGAAGAAATATTGACCTATGCACATACTGGCATCGGTGAATGGACAGAATTGGCAGAAGAATATTGTGGTGTTACAGATGCGCCCGTAAGTTTGTTATTGAAAAAATTACAGGAGACCGGTCTAACCCCTACCGATATTCACAATCTGGAATACTTGGAAGACAAAACCGTTTTACAGGCATTACCGGGAGGATTCCGCTGGTTGAAAAGAAATAAACGGGAAGATGTGATTCTTTACTTCAGAACCTATGCTGATGTATTGGAGGAGCAGTTGATCGAACAGATCCCCTTACCGGCATTTGACCAAAAACAAGTACCATTACCTGCGGAAGTCTATTAAATATGCTAAACCCGGTTATCCAAAAGAGGTGACCGGGTTTATTTTGTGATACAGGTCCTGAGTTTCAATGAATTCCCCCTGTTTCTGACCCTCCTAAGCTCTTACCCACCCTGCTGACATTTTTGGGTTTTAACCCCTATATTTGCTGCTCAAAATTTGACCAAGTGCCGACTAAATTCTCAAAAGAAACCTATCTCTACTGGTATGAGCTGATGCAGCTGATCCGCCAGTTTGAATTGAAAGCCGAGGAAATGTATAAAATGGCGGGAAAGATCCGCGGTTTCTTCCATGCCTATGTTGGACAGGAAGCTATTGCTGCAGGATGTATGACCGCTACGCAACCAGATGATCCATTCATTACTGCCTACCGTGATCATGGTCTGGCTTTAGCTAAGGGTGTCAGCGCTAACGCATGTATGGCTGAGCTCTATGGTAAAGCAACAGGTTGTGCGAAAGGAAAAGGCGGTAGTATGCACTTCTTTAGTCTGGAACATAAATTCTTTGGTGGACATGGTATCGTAGGTGCACAGATCGGAACAGGCGCAGGACTTGCATTCGCAGAAAAATACAGAGGTACACAAAATGTTGTGCTTTGTTATTTTGGTGATGGTGCCGCAAGACAAGGTATGCTACATGAGACCTTCAACCTGGCCATGACTTGGAAATTACCTGTGATCTTTATTTGTGAGAACAATAACTACGCGATGGGTACTTCTATCGAACGTACCAGTAACGTAACTGACATCTATAAACTGGCTGATGCATACGATATGCCTGCTGATAAAGTAGATGGCATGACAGCGGAAGCAGTACATGAAGGTATCGCAAGAGCTGTGAAAAGAGCGCGCGAAGGTGAAGGTCCAACATTGTTGGAAATGAAAACCTATCGCTACAAAGGACACTCTATCTCAGATCCTCAGAAATATCGTTCGAAGGAAGAAGTTGATGAGTACAAAGAGCAAGACCCGATCACAAAAGTGCGTAATACCATTCTAGAAAATGGTTTTGCTACTGAAGAGTTCCTCAATGATATCGATAAACGCATTGACGCTGTTGTAGAAGAAAGCGTACGCTTTGCAGAAGAAAGCCCATGGCCGGATGACAGCGAAGTATTGAAAGATGTGTATATCGATCAGAACTACCCTTTCATTGTTGATTAATTTTTTTTTAGAAATATATCCCATTCAAAAACGAACAACTAACTAACATGAGTGATAAGCATGAAGTGATGCAAGACAATCAGGCCCTCGCAAAAGCACAAGGATTTTGGAAACAGTACCAGAAAATCATCATCGGTGGTATTGCCGCTGTGGTGATCGGTTTTGGTGGCTGGTTTGCATACGGCGAATTTATTGTGAAGCCTAAAGAAGAAAAAGCTGCTGAAGCCCTTTTCAAAGCAGAAGAATATTTCAGAATGGATTCTTCGAATCTTGTATTGAATGGTGATGGTCAAACCCGCGGTGCATTGTACGTGATCAAAAATTTTGGCGGTACCAAAGCAGCGAACCTGGCTCATTACTATGCCGGTATCAGCTACCTGAAATTGGGCGATTTCAACAACGCTGTGAAGTATTTGAAAGACTTCTCAACAGATGCACAGCAGATTCAATTATTGGCTTATGGTGCTTTGGGTGATGCATATGCAGAACAAGGCAAAACAGATGATGCAGTAAGCTATTATAAAAAAGCCGGATCGATCTTCGAAAAAGATGACAACAACTCTGCTGAATATCTTTTCCGTGCTGCTCTTTTACTGGAGACAAAAGGTAAAACAGCAGAAGCATTGGAAATCTTCAAAGAAATTCAAACGAAATTCCCTAAAACCGACAAAGGTTTTCAGGCAGACAGATATATTTATCGTTTAAGCATTGAAAAAAACGACCTGGGAGCTAACTAATGGCAACAAAAGGAAATACTTCATTAAACAAAGGCATCCCCGTTATAAAGGATGCCTTTGTTGTTATCGTGAAAACCGAGTGGAACGCGCATATCATCAATAAGCTGGAAGCAGGTGTCAAAAAAATATTGAAAGCGCAAGGTGTTGGTTTCAAAACACTGGTAGTACCGGGTGCTTTTGAAATTCCATTCGCTGTAAAAAATCATTATGCATATAGTGAAACACCCCCAGATGCCTATATCACACTAGGCACAGTCATTCGTGGGGATACCCCACATTTTGATTATGTGTGTAAAGCAGTGACCGATGGCGTTGTTCAACTGAACCTTACACTGGATGTACCTGTTGTATTTGGTGTATTGACCGTTGATAACGAATTACAAGCCATTGAAAGAATAGGTGGTAACCATGGGCATAAAGGTGAAGAAGCGGCTATCACGGCTATTAAAATGATCGCCCTGAATCGTAAATTGATGAACCAAAAATAAAAGATGCAAGTTCAGTTATTTGTACCCTGTTTTGTAGATCAATTATATCCAACAGTTGCTTTTAATATGGTGAAAGTGTTGGAAAAAGCAGGTTGTACAGTTACCTATAATCCCAATCAAACTTGCTGTGGTCAGCCTGCATTCAACGCAGGATTCTGGGGTGAGGCCAAAGATGTTTGTACCAAATTCATTGAAGATTTTAATGGATCAGCATACATCGTCGCTCCCAGTGCTAGTTGTGTTGGTTTTGTAAGAAACTACTATCAAAAATTATTTGAAACATCGGCACTGCAACAGGCAGCCAAAAAAACAAGCGAACGCATTTTTGAATTATCTGATTTCCTGGTGAATGTGCTGAAAGTAGAAGATCTTGGCGCTTCCTTTAAGGGCAAAGTAACCTATCACGATAGTTGTGCTGCTTTACGCGAGTGTAAGATCAAAGAAGAACCTAGAAAGCTGTTACGACACGTAAAAGGACTTGAACTGGTGGAAATGGCTGACAATGAAACCTGCTGTGGTTTTGGAGGCAGCTTTGCGGTAAAGTTTGAACCCATCAGTATTGCAATGGGTGACCAGAAGATCACCAATGCTTCAGCAACTGAAGCAGACTATATCATTAGTACCGATATGAGTTGTTTGATGCATATTGATGGATGTATCAAACACAAAGGATCCGGATTAAAAGTTTTACACTTAGCAGATGTATTAGCATCATTTGATTGATCATAAAATATTCATCCTACTATGGCTTACTGGCTTATTAAATCAGAACCCTTCAAATACAGCTGGGAACAATTTGAAAAAGATGGTAGTACTTTTTGGGACGGCGTTAGAAACTATGCTGCCCGAAATAATTTACGTGCCATGAAAAAAGGAGATCTCGCTTTCTGGTACCATAGCAATGAAGGTCTTGAGATCGTTGGTATTGCTAAAGTAATCAAAGAAGCATACCCCGACCCTACCATTGATGATGAAACCTGGTCGGCTGTTGACTTCGCTCCTTTTAAGAAATTAAAAAAGCCGGTTGGACTTGCTCAAATCAAAACCGATAAGCGATTGTCGAATATGGCGCTGGTGCGTTTAGGAAGATTATCCGTACAGCCGGTCACAGAAGAGGAATGGAAGATCGTGATGGAACTTTCCGGTACAAAATAAATACGCTGTGCACCTTCTTTTCTCTTGTTCGATGCGGCGATTTTGTCGCTGAGAAAGAAAGACGCAGCGATAGTAAATTCAGTGAAGCATGGGAAAGAAACAGAAATTGGTGGTACTTACAGGCGCTGGCATCAGTGCAGAGAGTGGTATCAAGACTTTTCGTGACAGTGATGGATTATGGGAAGGACATGATGTTTATGAAGTAGCTTCTCCTCGCGGATGGAAAAAAGATCCTGCACTTGTCTTGGAATTTTATAACCAGAGACGCAGAGATATTGCCAATGCCCTACCCAATGATGCACACAAAGGACTCGCTGAACTAGAACAATATTTCGATGTTCAGATCATCACTCAAAATATTGATGATCTACATGAAAGAGGTGGCAGCACCCATGTACTACACTTACATGGCGAGATCTTTAAAATGCGCAGTGAGCTGGATGAATCACTGATCTATCCTATTCGCAACGATATAAAACCAGGTGACACTGCAGAAGATGGTCACCAGCTACGTCCATTCATTGTTTGGTTTGAAGAACCGGTTCCCAAAATTGCAGAAGCCATCGATATCGCCCGAACAGCAGATATTTTTGTGGTTATAGGAACTTCACTCGTAGTTTATCCCGCCGCCGGATTATTGGACTATGTACATCGATCTATACCCAAATATATCATCGACAAAAAAATACCGGCTGTAGATACAAATTTTATCACACCCATTGAAACAACTGCATCAGAAGGGGTGAAAACACTGCAGCGGCTGTTGCTGGAAAATAAGAAATGAGAAAGTATATTTCACTTACTTACCTATTTCGTGTTTTTTATTTTTTGTTTCCTATTTCTTATTTAAAAAAGATGTAACCAATCACAATCGCCATCACCACTCCTAGCAGATCAGCAAGCATTCCTGCCCAGATAGCGTAACGTACTTTTTTGATTCCTACACTTCCAAAATACAGTGCGATAATATAAAAAGTAGTATCAGCAGAGCCTTGGAATGTAGACGCAAGTTTACCAGCAAATGAGTCTGGCCCATATACCTGCATAACATCCAGCATCAAGCCGCGGGCACCACTGCCACTAAAGGGTTTCATAATAGCTACCGGTAATGCCGGAGTGAATTCAGTATTCATACCCGTTTGCATCAGTACCCAGGATATTCCTTCTACGATATATCCCAATGCACCGCTATCACGAAAAATGCGAATAGCTACCAACATACCAACCAAATAAGGTACAATTTTCAGGATCACATCGAAGCCACCCTTTGCTCCATCAATAAAAGCATCAAACACATTTACTTTTTTCCAAACCCCTCCGAGTATGATCGCAACAACGATCACCAATAACAATAGATTACCGGTTATGCGACTAAATATTTCTTTTTCTGCAGGCCCCATGGATTGCACCCAGTACAACATCATCGCAACCAATGCTAACAAGGCTCCGATCCATCCAAAGAGTACTTTATCCCATTTTAGTTTCTGCCAAAATCCTACAATAAAAATTGACGCAAGCGTTGTACAAATAGTAGCTAATACCAATGGAATGAATACACTCGCAGATTCTTTGGATCCGGATGCCAAACGGTATGAAATGATCGTTAGCGGAATGAGTGTAAGTCCACTCGTATGCAAGACCAAAAACATGATCTGCGCATTGGAAGCCTTCTCTTTTTCAGGATTGATAGACTGCAGACTTTCCATTGCTTTCAATCCGAATGGAGTGGCTGCATTATCGAGCCCCAACATATTCGCACTGAAATTCATGACCATTTGTCCCATAGCAGGGTGTTTTTCCGGAACACCCGGAAACAATCTCTTCATAAATGGATTCAGTATCCGTGCGAGCCAATTGATGGCGCCGGCTTTTTCTGCGATACTCATTAACCCTAAAAAGAACACCATAGCTCCTGTCAACGGAAAAGCGACATCCACCACAGAACTTTTGGCACTATCAAACATCCCATCCACCAGGGTTTTAAAGATCTCAGTATCATTCAAAAAAATGAATTTATACAACGCAATAACGAATGCAATGACAAAAAAAGCGATCCATACAATATTGAGTGCCATGACAATGAATTATGGGGTGAATATAGGGAGAAAAGGGGGTTAGTCCATGGCCGATGGTCCATAGTCGATAGGAAGAATATCTCGTATTAACTATAGGCTATCGGCCATGGACTATGGACAATGCCCTATATTTGCGGCTCGAAAAAAACATGTATGGCTTTACAAGCAGGTATCGTGGGATTGCCCAATGTGGGGAAATCAACCCTTTTTAATGCGGTGAGTAATAGTGCAAAGGCTCAGGCGAGTAACTATCGTTTCTGTACCATTGAACCAAATGTGGGATTGGTTGATGTTCCAGATGAACGTTTGGCCAAACTTGCAGAATTGGTGGTTCCGAACAGGATCGTTCCTACTCAAATGGAGATCGTGGATATTGCAGGACTGGTAAAAGGTGCCAGTAAGGGCGAAGGACTGGGTAATAAATTCCTGGGTAATATCCGTGAAGTAGATGCGATCATTCATGTGATCCGTTGTTTTGAAGATGAAAATGTTTTGCGTGAAGAAGGTGCCATTAATCCGGTAAGTGATAAAGAGATCATCGATACTGAATTACAACTGAAGGATCTGGAAAGTGTTGAAAAGAAAATGCAGCGTGTAGAGAAAATGGCACGTGTAGGAACCGATGCAAAGGCAAAAGCAGAGTTTGAGATTCTCTCCCGCTGTAAAGCACATTTAGAAACCGGTAAGAGTATTTATTCGCTTGGATTATCCAAAGAAGAAAAAGTAGCAGTTGCTGATCTTTTCTTACTAACAGATAAACCTGTATTGTATGTTGCCAATGTAGATGAAGCAAGTATGCATACCGGCAATAAGTTTTCTGAGCAATTGAAAGAAGCAGTAAAAAATGAAGGTGCTGAAGTGATCGTGATGTGTAATAATATCGAAGCCCAGATCGCTGAAATGGAATCAGAAGAAGACAAGCAGATGTTCATGGAAGAATACAAAATGACCGAACCTGCTTTGAACAGATTGATTCGCAGCGCTTATAAATTATTGAACCTCGACACCTATTTTACCGCAGGTGTTCAGGAAGTTAGGGCCTGGACCATTCATAAAGGCTGGAAAGCACCACAAGCTGCCAGTGTGATCCACACAGATTTTGAAAAAGGGTTCATCAAAGCAGAAGTAATTGCTTACGATGATTTTATCAAGTACGGCAGTGAAGCTGCTTGTCGTGATAATGGTCGATTAAGAATTGAAGGAAAAGAATACATCGTGAAAGACGGAGATGTGATGCATTTCCGATTCAACGTTTAATGATATCCATCGATCTATGAAAGGCACGGCATCATTGTCCGTGCCTTTTTTTATCAGAGACCCACTAACTTCGTGACATGATCAGCTTGTCTATTTGGGAGAAAGAATCCTTTTATGCTCCACAGGATATCATCATCATTGGCGCAGGACTCATGGGTCTTTGGACAGCCTATGAACTCAAGAAAAAAAGTCCCCAACTAAATATCACTATTGTAGAAAGAAACACCACCCCATTGGGAGCATCGACCCGTAATGCAGGTTTCGCTTGTTTTGGGAGTCCCACGGAACTAATGAGTGATATGGAATCTATGGGAAATGAGGAAATGCTGCGTATTGTTGAAATGCGTTTCAAGGGTATTGAAAAGATCAAATCACATTTCAGTGAGGGCGCCATTGGTTATGAGCACTGCGGTGGGTATGAATGCATCAATCAAGACTCAAGGTACTGGTATGCTTTTGATGACAGGGTGAGTCAATTGAATAAATTACTAAAGGATATCACTGGACAAAGATCCATCTTCAAATATGCAGGACAAAAAATGTCTGGCTTAGGATTGGTAGGTTTTGATCTATTGATCGAAAACAGTTCTGAAGCTGCATTACATAGCGGTAAACTGGTACAGGCATTAACAGCATTGGTGCGTTCATTAGGGGTTACGATACTGGATGGTTTTAGTGTGGGGTATTGGGAAGCAGATCATGATCAGGCCGTGGTAACCAATACAGAAGGCATAAGTCTTTCAGCAAAACGATTGATCTTTTGCACCAATGCGTTTACAGATACGCTTTTACAAGAGTCTATAGTGGAACCCGGTAGAGGTCAGATCATTCTAACCACACCCATCCCCCATCTTACCATGAAGGGCACTTTTCATTTTGATGAAGGATTCTACTATTGGCGTCATATAGGTGATCGTATATTGTTAGGAGGCGCCAGAAATATGGATTTTGAAGGGGAAAACACTTTATCGATGGAAGGGTCTGCCACTATAAAAAATGCACTACTGGCTTTCCTCAGAAAACACCTCCATCCTTCTATTCAGTTTGAGATCGCAGATTCGTGGAGCGGGATCATGGGTTTTACAAAAGACAAAAAACCCTATTGCGGACGTACCAATAAAGGTGTTTATTTGGCTTTGGCTTGCAATGGAATGGGTGTGGCATTGACACCTATGATGGCTGAACAAGTAGCCAACAGCGTTTTGCAGGATTTTTAACTTACTGCTATTGTTTGTTATTCTATTTTTGAAGTGAACCTATTGATATGAAAAAAATATCCCTGCTCCTTTTGCCGGTTTTGATGCTGGCTTGTAATGACACAAAAGAAGAATCAACATCTGATAATACAACAGCTGCTATTCCTACACCGGCGAATATTGGATATAATATCGTAAAGGTCTATCCGCATGATGTCACCTCCTATACACAAGGATTGATCTGGTTCAACAATACCTTGTATGAAGGAACAGGACTTGAGGGAGAAAGTCGATTAATGAAAATTGATATCGAAACCGGAAAGTCAACACAAAAAATAGATATTCCAAGTGAATATTTTGGAGAAGGAATTACCATCCTCAATGATAAAATTTATCAACTAACCTGGGAAGACCATAAAGTCTTTGTCTATGATCTTGCCACTTTCAAAAAGATCAAAGAGTTTGATTGGAATTTACAAGGATGGGGCATTTCGCATAACGGTAAACAATTACTGATCAGCACAGGTGATAGCAATATTTACTTTGTAAATCCTGAAACCTTTGCCATTGAGAAAACATTGGGTGTATATGACAACAACGGTTATCTATCTAATTTGAATGAACTTGAATTTGTGAATGGAACTATTTACGCCAATGTTTATTTAAAAGACTATATCGCGAAGATCAATCCTGAAACAGGTCTGGTTGAAGGCCGAATTGACCTCACTTCTATCTTACAGAAAACCGGACAGCCAATAACTGAAAACACGGATGTATTGAATGGTATTGCCTTCAACCCGGCGAACAATAGTTTTTATGTTACCGGTAAAAGATGGCCAGCATTGTACGAGATCAAACTGAATTAATGTAATACGACTATGAGTTGCGGCTCATGATATAGATCACGGAACTACACTTACGCTTATCACCCAGTGCTCGAATATTAGATCTAAGTCCATTCCAAAAGGCAGATACAAGCTGAGAACTACCAGTTTTGTATTGTTCACTCAACATGGACACATAAAAAGCATCAAACCACATCGGATACATTTCCGTTACATTGAATCCTTTCAAGTGTGCCAAATGCTGCATACCGGCAGGTGAAAAATGATATAAATGTCTGGGCACATCCCATGCTGCCCAATGTTGACCATACACAGTTGCATCTTTACTGGTATAATTAGGAACTGCTATGACCAATTTACCATGAGGCTTTAATAATTTCCGAAAACGTTCGAAATATCCATGGATATCATGTACATGTTCCAATACATGCCAGAGAGTGATCACATCAAAAGCGTTTTCCGGCAAGGTATAGATCTCATCAGCAGCTTGAAGTTTTAATCCATATTTATTGGCTGCATTCTCTCGTGCAACCGCATCCGGTTCCAAGGCCGTTACATTCCATCCCGCGACCGACATCGTATGCGCAAAAGCACCGGTACCCGCACCGATGTCCAACAAACTTCCGGCTTGCAGTCCACTGATACTTTTGATCAGCCTGCGTTTATTACCCAATGTATAGGAACGAACCCAATGATAGAGTTGATTGATCAACCCTTTATTTGTATCTGTATGCGAGACATACGCTTCTGCATGATAATAAGGTCCTATATGATGTAGATCCGGAATGGATTGTGTGAATCGATTGGTACATTGACCGCAATGCCATATCTCAAAGTTTTCTTTACTCACTGTATGATCTTTGGCGACCAGTAAAGGGTGAATATCCTGACTATGACAAAAAGGACAATCCTG
The DNA here is from genome assembly GCF_040362915.1 of Sediminibacterium sp. KACHI17. Classification (NCBI taxonomy): domain Bacteria; kingdom Pseudomonadati; phylum Bacteroidota; class Chitinophagia; order Chitinophagales; family Chitinophagaceae; genus Sediminibacterium; species Sediminibacterium longum. The sequence continues at coordinate 863,907 of NZ_AP029612.1, forward strand.
ATAATAAATGAGGCTTGCGCTCATGCGGTCAAAACTTTATAAATAATAATAGGCGATGGCAGCCGCACCTAATAAAAATAAAATAATAGCATAGATCCACCAGGAAGCATCAGACTGCTCAGCTCCTTCCCTTTCTCCCGTCAATGTTGAATCAAATACGACTCCTTCCGGCAATGAGACAGTGTTGTATCCAATCGCTGATTCCGGAGCTATATGTGAGATATTACCCTCCTCATCTAACAAAAGCTTACCAATGAAGGGTAATTCAACAGTTTGATGATTGAATATCTTATGTTTTAATTCCTGTGTCCATTCATTGAATTGTCCGATCACTGTGACTTCATCAGTGGACGTTTCCATGGACAAAAACTCAAACAAATGTTTATCCGCAGCAACAGGTTCGGATTGATAGGTGATTACAGATTCAGGACCTTTGATCGCTGAGCCATCGGCGATGACTTGAGCAGGAATACGCTTAACTTGAAACATACCGATCTCCGGTATGCCCAATCGGCCATGTTGTATCAGGTATTTGATCAGTATCTGTTGTATCATGATGCCTATTTACCGGAACGAATATACAACTCCCCCCAAAACATTCAAGCCCAGAACTTCATATTGATTCCAGCGTTGATATCTATTATTCAATACATTGTTCAGTTGTATCCACAGATTCAATTTAGGCATCACTGAGAATTCAGCACCGATATTGAGATCAGCAGCAGGATCTAACTTTAATGTGGTTTGATTTACGTTTCGGTAATGGCTTCCATCCCACAAAAAGATATCGGCTTTCAGTTGCAAATCTTTGAACATTTTCCAGCGTAAAGCACCTGTTACCTCCAAAGGCAATAATCCCCATGCTTTTTCCGCTTTTTGAAGTGACGTGAATTGACGATACGTCAGCCCACCCACTAAAGATAATTTCTCTTGTAAAGTATAACCGATCTCACCATGTAACTGTACGATATCCATCTCAGGCTCTACAAAGACATCAAAGAACCTACCTTCTAAAGAAGACCTTGAAGTTGGGAACAGTGGTTGATTATTGGTTCGCATAAATGAAAGTCGTGCGCGATAGGTTAAATGGTTACCTGCTGCCCCGCGAATACCTGCATATTGTTCTCCGATTTTAGTGTTTACAAGACTGGTGGGTTGTAAAATCCATGGATTGATATCTGTTAAGGAGCGATAGCCATTCTTCTGAAAATATCCCACCCAACCCGCTTCTACGAGTAATCCTGTTTCACCGATTTTCGCTTCGGCTGTAATATTGGGCAAGGTGGCAAATTTCCCATTATCCCATGATGGCCGAATACCTGCATTGACTTTGAATGCTTTTGACTGAAACTGCACCGATGGACTCACATAGAATAAATTGTTCGTGATCTTAAGTGTATTGGGAACAATGGAAACAGATGTACTAGCAATATCTGCTACAATTCCCAAGTCGATCGCAAACTTATTTGCAAATGACTTACGCAAGGGTGCTTCTAGTATCGCATTGTATTCTTTACCCTGACGATTATCAGCAAAATATTTCAAACTGAGTTTGGGAGCATAGGTAATATTGAAAGCATTTGCTTTCTTATTCCTCAGTCCGATCTCTATCCCTGCTTCATTAAAACGCTGCAACAGGTCTTCTTTTTTGAAATTGGGCACTGTATTATCGAAGCCATAGAAATAACGAGTGGTATTCTTATAAGTAGCTTTGGTCGTCCACTCATTATTGTTATTGGTATTAAAAACAGACAAAACACTCAATCCCAACTTTGCATATTGTTGTGCAAACAGGTCACCTTTATTGGAGAGATAGTCTGCATTTACGATGGTGTTGCTTTTTTTCCCATCTCCAAAAGAAAATGATCCGGCCAATAAGAAGCTATTGAAATTCCCCAATCCGGCACGAATGGAGTGATCATTTTGCCAATGAAATCCGGTATCCACCGGAAGTGCTAGGGGTTTGATCGGCACCGGCTGATAAGAAAAAAATAAATTCTGTGCAGGCACTGCATAAGTGACCGGTGTACGAGATGAATCCACATAGGTAGATGCTGCCGTAAAATTGATTTTCGCAGCATTCTTAAGTGAGGGTTTAAAAGCCGAAGTAATGGTAACGACCCTTGGCGATGAGGTATCAGCAAGTGCAGCTGCATCCATGCGGGTTTCATTTGCCACTGCTGGTTTGGTCTGATTCTTTGTAACCGTTACTTTCTTTCTCGTACTTCTTCTCCTTTGTGCATCCGCATTGCCTACGATCCAAAGAGCAATGAATGTTAAGCAAGATGTATATAGTATGCGCTTCATGTATGCCAATTTATTCTTGTTCTACTTTATTGATTTTGTTTTTCTCTTCCAATACCACCTTCAATTTTTGCTGCGCTTCCTCTTTTAATTCAATGATGGTAGCATTATCCACAATACTCTTGAAAGTTGCTTCCGCATTGAATAGGTCTTTTTGTTTGAAGTATATATCTCCGAGTAATAAATAACTGCGTGTTACCCAAAATTCATAGGAACCTGATTTTTTGATCACATCAAAAGCTGCAGTCTCTGCTTCTGCTAACTTATCCTGCTGAAATAGTATCTCCGCAATCCGGTACTGTGATTCTGCACCATATTCAGATTTCCCGGTTTGCATTACCTGTCTGTAAGCAGCAATTGCCAGATCAGATTGCTTATTCAACTGGTAGTTCTTTGCCACAACTAAATTGGCCATCATTTTATCATCGGTAGCGATCCCGGTTTCTTTCAATAAGTCTTCTGCATTAGGGGCTGCTTCTACCCATTTCTGGGCTTTGAACTGACAACGCAATAACCCGCGCATGGCTTCCAGTTTATTTTCTTGCTGCGAAGCAATAGATTTTAACTGACTGAAATATTTTTCAGCATTGGTATAATCTTTCAACTCGAAATAATGAATACGAGCTGCTTGCAATACACTTCTTTCAGCAAAAGAACTCACACCTTTCTCTGCCACTGCTGCATAAAAAGGTAAAGCTTCTTTCAAGAGTTTTTCAGTTACAAAGATCTCAGCTGAAAAATAGTTGGCTTCGATGGCATAACGGCCATCAGGGAATTTGGATAAATAATCTTTGAACCCATTTTTAGCACCTGACATATCTTTTACATCGTATCGCAACATGGCAGATTTAAAAGTCAAAGAATCTTCTTCGTTATAAGTAACAGGTCTTCCATTGGAACGCATGAATGAAACAAACTCACCGGGTTGCTGTTTTTCAATGAACAGGTTTCTGATATACTCTACCGCTGCATCTGTTTCTGTTGAGTTAGGATACCCTGATACCAGCGTTTTAAACTGATTCAGGGATTCTTCATTTTTATCTAAATTGAAATAAGCGATCCCTGATTTGAGGTATGCTTCAGGATGAATACTTGCCGCCTTTTCCGATTTCAAAATTTTATTGAGCGGTGCTAATGCTGCCTCATAATTCTCATCGGCCAGATAGGTATTGGCCTGCTCCAATGCAGCATCTGCGATATAGGATGAAGAAGGAAATCTGCTTTCCAGACTTTGTAACAGTTTCAGCTTTTCCGAATTTTGATTCATGGCTCCGGCGATCACTGCTTTTTGATACAAAGCATAATCTGCTGTATTCAGTTGCATATTCAATACCTGATCATACATGCCCAAAGCTTTCTTGAATTCTTTGTTCATGAAATAACAATCAGCAACTCTCAGGTATGCATCTTTTTCAATATTGGAAGAATTGATCGTGATGTTTTTAGCAACATTCTCAAATTGCTCCTTTGCTGCAGGATAGTTTTCTGTTTTGAGTAACGCATACCCTAAACTGTACCTTGCATTCACCAGATTCACTTCACCATTGGTCATTGGATTTTTGATGTATTCAGAGAACTGAACTATTGCGACCTCATTGTTACCATTGCGATAAGCGATCTCCCCTTTCCAAAAACGTGTGAGCGCGATCAGATTATTATTATAAGGCACTTCTAATAATCGATTCAACAAAGGCTCTGCCTGATTGATCTGTTGATCATTGATCAATTCAACAGATCGGCCATATAATAATCTGGGATACACTTTCATCGCATTCTCACTCCTTACCGGCAAACTTTCATACAATGCCAATCCATCTTTGTAATTGCTGGTATTGGCCAAAGTGCTCACTAATAATTCGCGCGCTTCCTGTAACATGGTGGAAGCAGGATATGCCGAAGTAAATGACTGAAACCCTTTCAGCGCAGCATCCATGTAGCCCATATCATAAGAAAGCTTGGCGTAATTGAAGAGAGAAAATTCTTTTTGTAAGGCATTACTGTTATTGTCCGCACAAAATTGAAAAGCATTTCTTGCATTTTGCTTATCGTTTGTTTTCAGGTAGGCATCTGCCAATAAGTACATACTGTTCTGTGCCAAGGAATCTTCTCCTCCACCCAACTGTTTTAATCCTTCAATGGCTTTTGTCCAGTTCTTGGCTTCATAATAACAATACGCCAACTCGTACATGTCTTCTCTTCTGACTTTAGGTGTACCCGCTACGTATTTTTCAATATATGGGAGCGCTTTTGCATACTGACGCTTTTCGAAATACAAATGACCAACCAACTGTCTCAGTTGCAGATCATAATATTGTCCGCCTTTATTCAAAGCTGCTTCTCCATATTCAAGCGCTTTATTTCTTTCTCCTTTGAAATAATAGATCTCGGTCAGATAAAAAGGAATGACATTTTGATAATCCTTCGATTGTTCTGCAATTTGAAAACTCACAATGGCATCATCATACTTTTTATCATTGAACGCGATAAATGCATAGTAGTAATTGGCATCGATATAATTAGGGTCCTGAGGGATCTGACGTATGGCATTGAATAAAGGCCTGGCTTTATCGAACTGTAACATGGTGAAATAGCCGTATGCCTGATGAAATTTCATATCAGCGATCTCACGGTTACTCAAATTGGCGATATTGGCTTTTTCATAGCAGGCAACAGCCTCAGGTAACATCTTTCTGCGATAATAATATTCCCCTAAATGAAAACGCATCATTTGAACATGAGGCACATCATTCTCCAGTTCAACAAAATCAACCGCCATGGGAGCAGCAGTAGAATCATTGAGCTTCAATCCACATAGAATATAGTAATAGCGAGCCTCTAACTGTACTGTAAAAGACAAATTGGTGGTTGCGGCACCATGACTATATATTTTTTTGAACACAGGATATGCCAATCCGTATTGGTCATTTTGAAATAACTCCTTTGCCTGTTTGAATTCAGCATCCGGATCCTGTAACTGTTGGCTAAGCTGTGCATTCACTTGGGTACTAACCGCAAAACCTGCGGCAAGCAAGCATATAGAAAAGAATTTGTTCATAATATTCGGTCTGCTTGGTAACAAAGATTTTTGTTTCTTTCTTAATGAAAAGCGAAAACCCTGTTTTAAAGGTAGTATTAGCGTTTTGTAAGGAAAGACTTAACATGCATTTGTGGAAAAACAGATAGAGGGTGTAAGTTTGTCAACAAATCAGGATAACTATGTACACGCATGTGACAAACTTAAGAGTGAGGTATGCAGAAACGGATCAGATGGATATTGTGTACTATGGCAACTATGCACAATACTTTGAGGTAGGTAGAACAGAATGTATCCGTGAATTGGGTTTTACTTATAAAACGATGGAAGAAATGGGCATTCGCATGCCGGTAGTAGAAATGGAAGTTCGTTACTTACGTCCTGCACATTATGATGACCTCATCACGATCAAAACGATCTTAAAAGAACTCCCGACAGACCATAGCATTTCGTTTTACAATGAAGTATACAATGAGAAAGGAAAACTTCTGACGACAGGTAAGGTAACCTTGTTCTTCATTGATAGTGCGACAGGAAAAAGGGCTTCCATGCCGGAAACCCTTCGAGAAAAATTATTACCTTATTTTATGAATTAAACCCTGCTATAATCTGGTCGCCAATGTTTTATTGAAGCTTTGATCTCTTTGCTTCCCATCTTTTCGTTCGCAGCTTTTGCTGCCAGTGCCGGAAATTCTTCATCTGAAGCAAAACGCAGTGCAATGATCTGTCTTAACCTTAATTCTTTGGGCAGGGGCTTTCCCGTTAAGATAAAGTGGCGAAACTGTTCTTCAGCACGAATCGCCCGATCCTGGGCTTTCAATGCAAAAGCGCGGACATACCAAAAAACCAATACAAGTATCACGGCGATCAAACAGATCAAAGAGGCTGAATAGAGATTACTATCACTTGCATCTTTAAGATTGTAAAATGACCCGATCAGTAGACTGAATATGGCCGGAGCGGTCACATAATGCCATAATGGTACATAACGTGTGTGGTTGGTAAAGCTTTGTTGACTCATATAGCTGTTTTTCTTTTTGATATTATCTCAATATCGAATGCATGAAATAGATCATTTCAATTCATCCAATACCAAAAACATTTTTTTTACGATCTCGTTCGCAGAGCCATCATAATTATTTACAATGATGGCAACCGTGTATGTAACACCATCACTGGAAGTATGATATCCTGCGAATCCTTTTGACCCGCCAATGGTTCCGCTCTTCAATTTCATTTTATTATACTCGGGGAACGCAGACAGATACTGCGTAAACCAAGGTCTTGAACGGGCATACTGCAACACTTTCACCAACGATCCGGTGGTCACACGATTTTGTGGCGACAGTCCACTCCCATCGATCATACGCATCGACGCGGGCTCGATACCTTTATTTTTCCAGAACTCCTTCATGATCTCCAATCCATCTTCTGTTACGCCCTTGCCATTTTTTTCAAAAGCCAATGTTTTCACCAATGTTTCTCCATACAGGTTTACACTTTTACGCATGAACCAATAATTGATGCTGTCAAGCACAGGCGAATATTGTACATGGATGGGCAGGATCACCGTTTTACCGGATTGTTCTCTAACACCGGGTTGTTTAGCGGAGCCATTTGTTAATGCGGCTGCAAGCGTGTAACCCAGTTCCATAGCAGGATTCGTCATAGAACCTGAAATAGTAAATGCTTTTTGGGCTGGCGGGATGGTTCCGCGAATAAAAACGCGATCATTATACGGGGCAGAGAAAATATAGGCATTATCACCACTTCCTTTTTTGCCTGCCTTGAGTTCATTGGTAAAGAACATATTGTGTAATACAGGAATCGTTTTGGAGATCATGACCTGATCACCAGGATTTTGCCCTGATTTCAATACAAGATCATATTGATTTTCTCTCCAGTTAAGTCCGTATGAACCGGCTCCGTAATAATTCCCCATATCATCCCAAGGCCAGCCGCCGGGTACAGATGCTGTCTCCCACTGATCGGCATGTACAAAAATTTGTCCCTCTATTTTTTTGATGTTTAGATCGCGGATCTTTTTGCGCCATTCTTGAATGATCATTGTATCGCTGGTGCCGGCATATCTCCAGCTACCCAATGTCGGATCCCCATATCCTGTGATATGTAGGTTGCCTGTTAATTTTCCATCACGGATCACACCACTATACCCAAGCTCGGTTTTGTATCGATAATCAATGCCTAATAGATCCAAGGCTGTGGCACTGGTCACCAGTTTCTGACAACTCGCCGGGGCGAGTCCGACATTTCCATTGTATTCAAATAGCGTAGTTCCGGATTCGCTGTTCACAACCGTCATCCCCACTGTAGCATAACGCATCTGGGGATCATTGAGCAATTGTTGAAAAGCCTTATTCAACCTTTCTTTCACAGGCTGGGCTGCCAAAGAATTCATCAAACCCAAGAAACAAATACACGAGTAAACAAGTCTTCTCATAAATGCGTTTTAACTTGCATTAAAATTAAGCGTCTGTAAAGTATGGAAAAAGTTTTTGCCTCGATCATTACGATCGGTGATGAATTGTTGATCGGTCAGGTTATTGACACCAACAGCGCATGGATTGCACAGGAATTAAACAAAGCGGGCATTTTAGTTAAAAATCGGGTTGCCGTTGGAGATGTATGGGATGATATTTGGAATGCATTGGATACAGAAAGTAAAAAAGCATCGATAGTATTGATCACTGGCGGACTAGGTCCTACAGCAGATGATATTACCAAACCGCTATTGTGTCAATATTTTGGCGGCAAGATGATCATGGATGAAGCTACACTGGCACATGTGACCGATATTTTTGAAAGGATATTGAAGCGACCAATGATCGAACGCAACAGAAAGCAAGCGGAAGTACCGGATGTATGTAAGGTTTTGAAAAATGAGCGAGGTACCGCACCTGGAATGTTGTTTGAAAAAGATGGGGTGATCTTTATCGCAATGCCGGGTGTACCGCATGAGATGAAATGGATCATGACCGCACATGTCATTCCTCTGATCGAAAAAAGATTCAGCACAGGTTTTATCAGACATCGGACATTATTAACAGCCGGTATCGGGGAATCATTTTTGGCTGAAATGATACAGGATATCGAAACTGCTTTACCAAGTCATATCAAACTCGCCTATCTACCGAATTATGGCATGGTAAGATTGCGACTGAGTGGTACAGGAACAGATGCGAGTGTGTTACAAAAGGAGATCGATATTTATTTTCAACAACTACTGCAACGCACTGAAAAATATTTAGTTACGGATGACGACATTCCGATGGAACTGGTTGTTGGAAAATTACTGAAAGAACGAAAACAAACGATGACAACCGCCGAAAGTTGTACGGGTGGATATATTGCTCATCTCATCACTAAACATGATGGCTCTTCTGCTTACTATCAGGGAAGCATTATCAGTTATGCCAATGAAATAAAAGAGCGTTTATTGTCTGTGCCACATGAAGTATTAGAGACCCAAGGAGCCGTGAGTGAAGAGACCGTAAAAGTGATGGCAGAAACAGCTCGTGCAACCATGCAAACAGATTATGCGCTTGCAGTCAGCGGTATCATGGGACCTCGCGGCGGAACAGAACAAAAACCGGTAGGAATGGTATGGGTAGCTGCGGCATCGGCTGAAAAAACAGTCACGCAACTTTTTCAATTTCGATTTGACCGATCCAGAAATACAGAATTGACCGCTATTAATGCATTGAATTTGTTAAGGCAACTCATTCTTGGAAAACTGTAAGTTTCGCTGAAAAGCCTATGGATATTGGGTTAGAAAATACTGTGTATAAAGAAGCCACAGATTTTTCGATTTTCAGCCTTAAATTGTCTATTTTCTCACTAATATTGCCCCCTGAAAACAAACAGGCGTAAGTTTTACGGGGAGATACCATGGAGAGATTGTTAAGGGTTTTCTGATTTTTCGATCATTATTTTAAACACTACGAACTGTATGGCAATTGCTGAACTGGTGATGCCCAAATTGGGCGAAAGTATCATGGAAGCCACCATTCTGAAATGGAATAAAAAGGTGGGTGATCATGTGAAACAGGATGAAACCGTATTGGATATCGCCACAGATAAGGTTGACAGTGAAGTACCTTCCACTGCGGAAGGCGTGATAACTGAAATTTTATTTAATGTAAATGATGTAGTGCCTATCGGTACGGTCATTGCCAGAATTAATACTGCGGCTAATGGATCAGCTGTTGTTGTTCCTGAAGCAGCTCCTCCCGCAAAAGAGGAAGTAATTGTTGAACAGGTTAGTGTTGCAAAAGAAGAAGTCGCTCCTCAACCCATCGCTACTCCGGTTGAAGCTCCGATTGAAGAACCTATTCCTTTTGTACCTGCAGCTGTCACCACAGAATTATTAGATAAGCCTGCGGTTAATCGCTTCTATTCTCCATTGGTATTGAATATTGCGAATAGTGAAGGCATTAGCCTGAGTGAATTGGAAAGAATTCCCGGTACAGGTATCGATGGAAGGGTTAGCAAGAAAGATATTCTACAATATGTAGCCAATAAGAAGTCGGGGATTAGCACTAAAGAAGTTACCCCTACTGCCCCCGTTGCTCCTGTTCAGGCTTCACCACGATTTGAAACGAGTGCTAAACCAACTGCTTCAGCATCTCCTGTTTCTGAAGTCAAAACGATTACTGTTGGTACCCCATCCGGTAAACTAAGTGATCCTGCAGCCGTTGTTGTGAATGGCAATACAGAGATCATCGAAATGGACAGAATGCGTAAACTGATCGCCAAGCACATGGTTGACAGTAAGCATACCAGTCCACACGTAACCAGCTTTGCAGAAGCAGATGTAACTCATATGGTGCAGTGGCGCGAAAGAGTGAAGCATGAGTTTGAGAAGAGAGAAGGTACCAAGCTTACATTCACACCCATGTTCATTGAGTGTATTGCTCGTGTGATTGAAAGATATCCATTGATCAATTGTTCAGTGGATGGAGACAAGATCATTGTTAGAAAAGATATCAATATTGGTATGGCCACTGCCCTACCTTCCGGTAACCTGATCGTTCCGGTCATCAAAGGTGCCAATCAGCTAAACATTGTAGGCTTAAGTAAAGCAGTAAATGGATTGGCTGATGCAGCAAGAAACAATAAACTCAAACCTGATGATACCACCGGTGGTACTTTTACATTGACCAATGTAGGTACTTTCGGAAGTCTGATGGGAACCCCTATTATTTCACAACCACAGGTAGCTATCCTGGCCGTAGGTGCGATCAAAAAGCGCCCAATGGTCATAGAAACCAAAGAAGGCGACACAATTGGTATCCGACACATGATGTATCTCTCTTTAAGCTATGATCATCGCATCGTAGATGGCAGTATCGGTGCCAGCTTCCTCACAGAAGTTGCCAAAGAGTTCGAAAAGTGGGATCCAGAACGTCAGTGGTTTCAATATTTGTAGACCATAGTCCATAGACCATGGTCCATGGACTATGGACTATGGACCATGGTCTATTAACCACCTTCATTTTCACATCCTGTTAATAAACAACTCATACAAATCTGTTTTTGAATCAGTAAATTCAGAAAACAAAACGGATCAGTATGAAGACCTTATCTCAAACATGGTTTGCGGATGGTTATATTGATTTTGAATTAAAAAAATATACCCTCCTCGCCTATTTACAGGAAATCAATCGCTACTTCTGTCAGAACAAATTGTATCCGCAGTTGGCGGACATTATTTTCCATTATAACAATCTGATCGCATTCAAAGAGAACAAACAATACTTACAGGAACAGTTTCCCAAAAGATTGACCGGTTTACAGATCGAAAAATTACAGCTCTTGTATGAATCCATGGTCGAAGATGATGAACTGATGCAGGAACTGGAAGAGATCATCAACTATGCTTCTTCCAACATGAAGAAAACCATTACCAGTGGAACAGAGATCTATGAATTCGTGGAAAATAAATTAACCATCGAGCCGATCGGTTTGATCCCATTGGATCATAATGAAGGCTATTTTCTTTTATGTGAAGGGGCTTGCAGAAATACATGGGTATATCAATACCGTCTCAGCATCTTCGAAAAACACGATGAAAAATATAGAAGTATCAAAACAGAATTTGTAGATGTTTGGCAGAGAAGTATTGTAAACTCTTATCAAAATATCAAAGCTGAGCTGATCAGGAACAGATCCGATCTCCCCAACCCTGCCGTATACTCTGTAGAAACAGAATTAACACTGCCTTTGGAAGAAACATTATTACCCATCGCCAAAAGAAGCTTGGTGAGATATATTTCTACGCAGATGACTTAAGTTGTCAGATGAAAGGAATGAAAATAAAATGGCGAACACCATAAACAGTGTTCGCCGCTTTATTTTCAACGATGTCAAATCAGAGATCTGACATTCTCCTAATATCCCAATCCCATATCTTTTCCTTTCATCGTTGCAGGCACACCTTCTGCAATCCATTTGGAAGGTTTTTCACCTTTGAGGAAATGATCGAAGAATTGTTGCTCGCGAACTTGAATATCTTTTCGATTCTTACGTTCTACCAGGTTATGTGCTTCATTATTATAATTCAGCATCCATACTTTTTTACCTAATCTGCGCATGGCAGTATAGTATTCAATTCCCTGATACCAAGGCACTGCATCATCTGCATCATTGGCCATGATCACCAAAGGAGTCTTCACTTTTGGCAAATAGAACAATGGTGAATTTTCGATGTACAAGTTAGGCTTCTCCCATAAAGTTGCACCGATACGACTTTGAGATTGCTCATACTGAAACTGTCTGTTCAAACCGGTTCCCCATCTGATACCACCATAAGCACTCGTCATATTCACTACAGGAGCACCTGCCCATGCAGCAGCATATAAATTGGTTCTGGTGATCAAATGTGCGATTTGATATCCACCCCAGCTTTGTCCTTGCAATCCTAGTTTCGTACTATCAACATAACCTTGTTTTACCACAGCCCTGGTTCCACTCAGGATATAATCATAAGCTCCCTGACCCGGATATCCTTTTTTATACCAGATATCAGGTACAAACACCACATACCCGCGACTTACAAAGAATGAAATATTCAGTCGAGATGGTGTGGGTGATGGAGCTACATATCCATATAATCCCTGACTACTTCTCTCATAGAAATAAACGATCATCGGGTACTTCTTCTTCGGATCAAAATCTTCGGGTTTGTACACGATACCCTCTGCTTCTTTTCCGGTATATGCTTTCCATTTGAACAACTCTGCAGTTCCCCAATTGTACTCCGCTTGTTGAGGGTTACTATTGGAGAGTTGTTTGGCTTGTGCACCCATTGTATGTACAAATACATTGGGAGATTGCTGGAAAGTTTCCTTTGTATAGCTTAATACATCCGCATTCTTAGCTTTTTGAATAGATATACCAAGACCTACTTTCTCTTTGAACAGCACATTGAAAGTTTTACCAGAGAGATCCAATGTTGCCAGTCCGGCACTTTTATCTTTTTCATCAAATAAACGTAACAGCAATCTTTGTGAAGCACTGATGAATCGCTCATCAGGATCTGTATTGACATATCTGATGATGGTTTTATCCTTTCTGCCTGCTGTCAGACAAACAGAAGCAGCGATTCCTTCCGGATCTACTTGCCAGATATCATAACGATCATAAATCAAAACAGATTTATCGCCCTCCATCCATTTTACAACTCCGTAAGCATTCGGATCATCCGGCACATCATTTTCTTCATCACCCAATGCTGTTTTAATGTCTTTGGCTATTTGATAGACCTGCGCAGTAACACTGTTATAGGCAAAATATTTCTGCTTACGCTCATCAAAGAACACCAGGTATTTACCTGTATATGAAGGTTGTAAATTTCCTCCTTTCAGATCTTTGGTCACCAACTGCGTTTGTCCTGTCAATGGATTGATCCTGAATACATCATTGAAACTGAATCCTTGCCATTGTGTGGCGACTCTTTTACCAAAATCAGAAACTCCATAAAAAACAGATCCGTCCCCTTCTTGTGTAGGTATTACATTGCGTAGCTTTTCATTACCGAGCTGAATGATCTCATTTTTATCCAGATCAAAATAAGCGAGGTAACTTCTTCTCAATTCTGTATTGAGATTTCTTAATTGTACCGGCTGTATATAATCATCATTATAATGCCATACATCAACGCTGACTCTGTCCATTTCAGGAACAGTCGTATCACGTACCGGCCATATCGGTAACGTTCCAAGCATCAGACGATTTCCGGATTTACTGAAAACAATACTACCTACATTATCACTGATGGTCCAGTTCGCAGGTAACCCCTTGGTTTTATTGTCAGCCAGCAAACGCGCACTATCCATTCCGTCTTTGTAATAATAAAGTTTGAAGAACTTCTGCAATGCCTTACTGCTACTGTCTCTTTCTGCTACAAACGCAACCTGCTTTCCATCCTCATCCATCCTGAAACTTTTGGCTTCATTGAATTTAGTGAAGATGGTGCGTGTGCTATTATTATCCAGATTGACTTTGACAACGGTGGCCAGAGATCTATCATCGCTGTTTTTGCGAGTTGTCTCTATCAGTAATACATTGCCTTTACGATTGAAGAAATAATCTTTTACCAACTCAAACCTGCGCTCCTCACCGGTATGAAGGTTACGTAAAACAAGTACCGTACCTTCTTCCACAGGTTCTGTATTAGCACGAACAGAATTCCTTCCATTTCTGTTTTGAAGAACAGACATGCCCGCGGTTTTTGCTTCATTGGCTTTATTACGAATGCTATCAGCAACACGCATCAAGCTATCCGCCATTTTCAGCATATTATTTAGTCTTGTTGCAGAATCGGGCTGTTGCGGTCTATTGGTTTCAGGCAGTGGCTTATCAAGTAAATAAGCTAACCAGATACCGGAGTCGTCAGGTATCTTATAACTTTTGATCCTGGGAACTTTGGTGATGTTTGTTGTACCCAATTCAATGAATGCCAAACTATCTTTCGGCATTTCATCCGGACGACGTTTTTTGATCCTGGCATCGCGGGTATCCTTATAGAATGGTCGGATCCTGCACACCAAAAAACGATTGTCTTCGCTAATGGAAATACTATACCCGCGGGGAATGGTCACTTTATAATCACCGGTTGTACTTTGCAGATATACAACCCCATCGCCTTCCTGTGGGGTAACGGCATAGGCGACATATTTTCCATCGTTACTGATCACTCGCTCACCGATGGACTCCCAACTATCATACACAGAATGATCCAGCGGTTTTTTTTGAGCAAGGACAGAGATACCCGGCAATAACAAAAATGCGAGTATTAGTTTTCTCATATTGGTAATTTTAGTGGCTTCTAAGTTAATCAAACAATGTTGAGGTATTGAAAGAATACATAATAAAATGACCAATGGGTGAATAGTGATTATTTATGAATGTTTGCCCTACATTAGCAACGAAAAATCGAAATATTCAGGTAACACCTCATATCCTGTGAATGCAAATCGCTCAAAAAACAATTAATTGCATTTTAATCACTTTCAGCGCGTTATATTGATAAAAAAAGTGATATTACTTCACTTATTATTGGTTGTTGTAAGGTTAGTATGAATACACATTCTCCCATTGAACAAATGATCGCCATGCTTGAGCACTCACATGTGTTCATGTATATGATCATTGATCAAAAAGGGCACTACCGATATATCAATCAGAAGATGTC
The DNA here is from genome assembly GCF_040362915.1 of Sediminibacterium sp. KACHI17. NCBI lineage: Bacteria > Pseudomonadati > Bacteroidota > Chitinophagia > Chitinophagales > Chitinophagaceae > Sediminibacterium > Sediminibacterium longum. Next base: position 878,960 of record NZ_AP029612.1, read on the forward strand.
AACGATCACGGGTTGGGACAGATCGATGATCGGTTCCAGAAGATATGAAGAGCAGATACACTATGCAGATGTAGATTTCTTAAGGCAACAGGTACATCAGGCTCTTCAACACCCGGGCGAAAAATTTTCGGTTATTGCCCGTTATCTGATAGATGAGCACCAGCATACGATACAGTGGGAAGTTTGTAGTAGTAAAGATGAAGAGGGAGAAGAACAGATACAAGCCATGGGAGTATTATTGAGCGGAGATCCTTTGGACGATTTTTCTGCTTCAAGATATCTACATCAATTCAATGAATATCTGGATGGTGTTAGTGATGGCTTTTTTGCATTAGACCGTAACTGGATTTTCTTAAAAGTGAATCGATTCTTTGAATCGGTTACTGGCTTATCCAGACAAGAGATGATCGGAAGAAGTTTCTGGGATTTTTTTCCCGATACAGAAGATCAACCATATGCCGCAGCCATGCGTAAAGCCTTCGATCTGGAAGAAACGATCACATTTGAACAACCCTGGCCCCCGGATCATCATTTTGCTGTTTCTGCTACCCCATCTAAAGAAGGCATCATTTGTTATTTCATTGATATCTCTTTACAGAAAAAACAACAACTGGAATTACTCGCCAATGAGATCAAACTGAAAGCCATTCTTGACAGTACAACGGATATCAATATCTTGATCAGTGCAGATCTAAGAGTATTGAACTTTAACCGTACCGCCGATCTACTTTCTAAAGAGTATTTTAATGCACAACTCTTTATTGGCGCTGATTTCAACAAGTATGTACCGAAAGAGCTTGGGCATTACTTCAGAGAACATTTTGAAAGAGCACTAGCCGGAGAAAAACTTACGACTGAGCGCCCCGTTGCACTTTTGAATGGAGATGTGATATGGTTTGAGTTCCTATACTATCCTGTTTATAGTGAAGCCGGTGATATGCTGGGAGTTGCGATGAATATCACCAATATCGATGCCCGGAAAAAAGCAGAAATGAAATTGTTACAGCAATATGATCGCATGCGTGAGATCGCTTATTTACAATCACATGAAGCCCGTGCTCCATTAAGTAATATTCTTGGATTGATCAACGTCTTGATGTTGTACACTGAAAAAACAAATGACCCTGAAATTGTACAAGTATTGGAATTATTGAATGTGAGTGCATCCCGATTGGATACCGTGATTCAAAAGATCGTATCCAATACCAGACATGAATAAATCAAATGTTGCTCTTTTGCTGGTGTTTTCTTATCACCCTGATCATTTGAAATAACACGGATACTGTAATCAATGCCACCCCGGCATAAAAACTCGTATTGAGTTTTTCATTTTCCTGAAATAAAATAAAGGCCAATAAAATTCCATATACAGGTTCCAGGTTGAGACTTAAATTCTGGGTGAATGCAGAAACTTTCTTGAGTGCCTGAAGCATCAGATCCATGGCCAATACGGTACAGAGCCAGCTTAAGATCAGTAACCAAAACCAATCTGATAAAGAAGGAAAGATCGTTTCAACCGGATAATAATGAAGGTATATCGGCATCAACAAAGTGAGGATCAGTAATCCGCCACTTAACTCATAGATCATCATAGTTCTTGGTTCAACTTTTTGTACTTGTCGCTTATTCAATACAGAGAATAATGCAGCTAAGATTGCAGAAACGATACCTGCGATGATCCCATCCCGATACCTTGTATCAAATTGAAAAATAAGAATGATCCCTAATAAACTCAGTAATCCCAAACCTACATCCGGCCAGCTGAATGGACGTTCATTGAATACAGGTTCCAATAATGCAGTAAACAATCCGGTCGACGCGAAACAAACAAGTCCGATAGAGACATTGGACATTTTAATACTTCCATAAAAGAATACCCAATGCAATGCGATCAGCGTTCCGATCCCTAATAGTTTCCATACCATGTGAGAAGAAACCTCTTGCAATTGGTTCTTCCATTTCAATAGTGCAAATAGTGTAACTACAGTGATCATGATGCGATACCACACCAATAATCCCTCATTCATATGAATCAGTACTCCCAATACCCCCGTAAATCCAGCTAAAAAAACAGAAATGTGTAGCTTGATGAGTGCATCTTTCATGGCACTAAAGCTAATTCAAAGAAATGGAAAATAGTATGCAGTGATGAAATGCGATTATCAGGGTGCACTAGAAACGCGCTTTTTATAACTTTTGAAAAGACTGTGCCACTGTATTTTCAAAACACCCAGCACACCTTCTTTGATGATACCCTTACTCATTTTACTCACGCCTATCTTTCGATCTATAAATGTGATGGGCACTTCTTTGATACGAAAGCCCAGTTTCCAGGAAACGAATTTCATTTCTATCTGGAAAGCATATCCAACAAACTCTATCTCGTCTAAATTGATCGCTTCAAGTACCTGACGTTTATAGCATACAAAGCCTGCTGTTGGATCATTTACGGGCATCCAGGTGAGAATCTTGGTGTACAATGCACCACCCCGTGAATATAACTGACGATCCCATGGCCAGTTTTCAGTACGGCCTCCGGGTACATATCTGCTACCAACAGCTAGATCTGCACCACCATTTTTACATGCATCATACAACCGTTCCAGATCTTTGGGGTTGTGAGAGAAATCTGCATCCATCTCAAAAATATATGCATACTTTCTGCTGATACCCCATTTAAATCCATGAATATAGGCTGTTCCCAATCCCAGCTTTCCTTTTCTTTCTTCCAAAAATAATTGACCGGGATATTGCTGAATCAACTCTTTCACAATGGATGCGGTACCATCAGGAGAACCATCATCAATGACTAGGATATGATAATCTGCTCGTAAGTCAAATACAGCTGTGATGATCGACGCAATATTTTCCTTCTCGTTATAGGTTGGTATGATGACTAATTTTTCCAATCAATGGGGATATTCGGTTGCTCTGCTAAAATACAACTCATAACGATTAATCGTTATGCCGTCTGAATATTTGCGGAAAATACTCGAAAAAATACTGGGAGTTATCCTTTCTTTAACAAAGTTCGATTCAGGATTTCCGTGAGTTTCTGCTTGGTATTCATAGGAAAATCTCCTTTCATCATCCAATCATAATACTGCGGTTCTTCCTTGAGGACCTGTGTTACAGGTTTTCCTTTATGTTTACCAAAATTGAATACTTCTACTCCATTTTCCCGAATAAATCGACGCGCAAAATCAACAATATCGTCTTCACCGGTGAATTTGACGATACTCTCCACCGTATTACCGATTTGTGGATAACGCTCTACCTGAGCTTCCAATACTTCCCAAGTTGCAGTTGCATCAACTTCTGCACTGTGAGCTCCTTCCAAGGTTTTTTGACAATAAAATTTATATGCAGCACTAAGGGTTCTTTGCTCCATCATGTGAAACACCTTCTGCACATCGACTAATTTTCTGCCATCAGTAGAGAAATCGATCCCTACACGTAAGAATTCTTCGATGAGCATGGGGATATCAAAACGATTGCTGTTATAGCCACCTATATCACAATGATCAATAAATTGTTTGATCTCATTGGCTACCTGTTTAAAGGTAGGCGCGTCTTTGACCATATCATCGGTAATGCCATGCACATCACTTGCCCCTTTAGGAATCGGCATCATGGGGTTGATGAGTTTTCTCTTGACTTGCTGAGTTCCATCAGGATTGATCTTCACAATAGCGATCTCAACAATACGATCCAGACTGATGTTAACACCGGTTGTTTCCAAATCAATAAAAGCAAGCGGGCGTGTGAGTTGCAATTTCATGGTACGAAGTAAATATAATAATTCTAATTATCGGTATCTGTCTTTTGAATGATCTCCTGTGCCAGTGCCACTACATCCATCCCATTATAATTCCCACTGCTCATCAATAAAAGATTGCTGTTATGATAATTGGCGGATAGTAACCATTCTTTTAATAAAGCGGCATCGGTAAAAACGAGTAAGCCCGATTTATTAAAGCCTTCTTGCACTGCTGTTTCAGGCAGATCAGGCAATCGTTTGATCGCCAGTGCATGTTTAGAATAAAACACCACTGCTTGATCTGCAGGTTCCAAAGCACCATTGTATTCTTTCATGAATGCCTCATTCAAACTACTATAAGTATGCAACTCCAATACGCCGATCAGTTTTCGATCAGGGAACTGTTCTTTCACAGCCTCGATCGTTGCTTTTACTTTGCTGGGGGCATGTGCAAAATCACGATAAACAGCTGCATCCTTGCTACTGGATAATAACTCTAATCGTTTAGCAGCACCTGTGAAAGATCCGATCGCTTGTACAAAATCCTGCGCTGTTAATCCCAATTCTTTACATGCATAAAAGGCCGCATGCAAATTGAGTAGGTTATGATTACCAAATACTTTCAAGCCACCTGATACACCTTCCAGTGTAACTGTTGTAGCACCTGCTGTAATCTTATGTGAAGGAATAGAATAAGGCTGATAGCGAATATCTGCTCTGCTGTGTTCAGTGACCAATTTATTTAATACCGGATCAGACTCATTGTAGATCAGCAATCCACCCACCTCTATCTTATTGATAAAAATGATGAATTGCTCCAGGTAAAATTCAAACGTGGAAAACACATTGATATGATCCCAGGCTATGCCGGTCAGAATAGCAACATGTGGAAACAAAAAGTGAAACTTGGGCTTTCTCTCGATCGCGCTGGCAGGATATTCATCACCTTCACAAACGATCACCGGGGCGTTCGTGATATCTACTGACTGATCAAAGCCTTCCACTTTTGCGCCTACGAGATAATCAAATTGCTGACGAGTATGTTTCAGCACATGCATGATCATACTGGTGGTGGTAGTCTTACCGTGACTGCCACCTACAACTACCCTTTTCTTTTGTTGGCTCTCATGATAGATGTATTCAGGAAAGGAGTAGATCTTCAATTTCAGATCGATCGCCTTTAGCAACTCAGGATTATCTGATTTCGCGTGCATTCCTAAGATCACGGCATCTAAATCAGCCGTTATCTTCCCTGGATCCCACCCAATCGTAACAGGAAGAAGCCCGTGTTGCTTCAAATTGGAGGCTGCAGGTTCAAATATTTCATCATCTGTTCCGGTAACCTGATAACCCTTTTTATGGAGTGCGATGGCCAGCTGGTGCATCACACTACCCCCTATCGAAATAAAGTGAACCTTCATAATAAATGTTTGATTTCAACCGTTTTATGCAAATTAACTGTCCGAAAGCAACAATTTCAGTCAAATCAGTATCTTTGTTATAGCGCAAAATACAGTCAAAACGCTAACCTAAAACGTAACACATGAAAAAGATAACCGCTATTCTGTTCTTACTTGTATTGAGCGCAGTGTTTATCAGTTCCTGTACGTCATCCAAAAGCAGAGGCTGTCCTACTACCAATCCGCGCTATTTCAAGCCCTAAGGTTTGTGAACCTATTGACTTTTGTATTGTTTTCTAAGAAAAAAAGATGAACTGGAATCCTATTACTTCTATTGATCAGCTGGCGCAAATCAAAGAAGCATCGTTTCAATCACCGCAAGTTATATTCAAGCATAGTACCCGTTGTAGTATTAGCTCCATGGTATTAAATCGTTTGGAAAGAAGTGATGCTCCTGAGCAGGTGCAATTTCATTATCTCGATCTACTGGCTTATCGTCCGATCTCCGATCAAATAGCTACCGATTTTGCGGTTTATCATGAATCTCCCCAGGTGTTACTGATCAAAAATGGCGAATGCGTATATGATGAAAGCCATCATGGTATCAGTATGGATGAAATAGCAGAGCAAGCCGCTCAAACAGCATAGGAAAGCATGTCTGCTTTTTGTAAATTGCTGAAAAAAATCACATGATCATCACCGTTTTTGGTGCGACCGGACAGGTTGGACGTTTTGTTGTATCACAAGCATTAGCATTGGGATATAAGGTTCGTGCATTTGGAAGAAATGTCTCGGATTTGATCGATCATGATCTCAATCATGATGCACTAACCGCCATACAGGGTTATGTTTTTGATGCGAATGATGTAAGGAATGCCATTAGTGGTGCAGATGCTGTCATATCTGTATTGGGCGGCAATATGGATGGTAGTGATAAGACCAGAAGTCTCGGGATGAAGAACATCATCGCACAAATGGAACTAACAGGTGTAAAACGAATTGTTACACTTGGAGGAATGGGTATCCTGAATGCGGATGAGCCTGAAGAAGGTTTATTGATTGAACAAACGGGCTATCCCGAAGCATACCTGGCTGTTGGCAAAGAGCATTTATTGGCTTATCAGTCATTGGCAGCATCTGCTCTCGACTGGACCTTTATCTGTTCTCCTGATATTCTGAATAAAATGGGAACCGGACAATACATTACCGCCGCGAATTATGCACCCAAGCCGAATCATTATCAAATAGCGGCAGGAGATCTGGCGCACTGCATGATTGCCTGTATACGAGAACAGCAGTACTTGAAACAACGTGTAGGAATTAGCAGATTATAATCCAGAGAATGTAACTGATCAAGACTTCAATTCTTTCATCATCAACCAATCCCTTTGAAGGTCGGTGCCTAATAAGAAATCATGCTCTCCAAATTTTGAAAAGCCGAAAGATTGATAAAAAGCAATGGCACGATGATTTTTTTCCCAAACACCTAACCATACTTTCTTTTTACCTAATGATGCAGCATAAGATAAAGCATGCTGCATCATTGCTTTACCTATCCCCTTACCGATGCTGTTCTTGCGTGCATAAAACCGACATATTTCAATCGCTTCCGCTGAACCATCCATTTGTGAATGAGCTCCGGGTTTTATTTTACAATAACCCACCGGCTGATCATCCAAAAAAGCAATAAAATAAATATGAAGAGGATCGAGTACTTCAGCCATCAATTTTTCTGAAGCGAATTGAGTATTCAGAAACAATTGCATGTCTTCGGCAGTATTCTGGTCGGCAAAACTGTCGTAAAAAGTTTCACGGCTGATGGTTGCGATCAAGGATGCATCATCAGCCGTGGCAGTTTGAATTTCTAAGCGTTTCAATGTATTAAGCAGGGATATTTTCAATGACCATGGCACTGGCACCACCACCCCCATTACAAATACCGGCAGCTCCGATCTTACCACCGTGCTGTTTCAATACATGCAATAAGGTAACGATGATCCTTGCGCCGCTACAACCCAATGGATGTCCAAGAGAAACCGCTCCACCATGTACATTCACTTTGGCAGGATCCAGTTTCATCTTCTGGATATTGGCGATTCCAACAACTGAGAATGCCTCGTTCAACTCTACATAATCAATTTGATTCATTTCCAATCCAGCCTTCGCCACTGCTTTGGGAACTGCCATAGCAGGTGTTGTTGTGAACCATTCCGGTGCTTGCTCTGCATCTGCATAGCTGCGTATCACAGCCAATGGTTTAATACCCATTGCATCTGCTTTTTCTTTACTCATCAATACCACTGCTGCTGCTCCATCATTCATGGTAGAAGCATTGGCTGCAGTAACAGTACCGTCTTTTACAAAAGCAGGCTTTAATTCAGGGATCTTATCAAATTTCACATTGAATGCATCTTCATCCTTTGCAAACAAGATCGGATCACCTTTTCGCTGCGGAATGGGTACAGGAACTACTTCCGCATCAAAGCTGCCATTATTCCATGCGGCCTGACTGCGCTTGTAGCTCTCAATCGCAAAAGCATCTTGTTCTTCACGTGAGATATTACACTCTTTTGCACAAAGTTCAGCTGCATTCCCCATTGCATAATTATGATACACATCGGTTAATCCATCTTTCGCTAAACCATCTACTAATTGAACATTGCCATATTTGTTTCCCCAACGAAGATTGGGAGAATAAAAGGGCACATTGCTCATACTCTCCATACCTCCTGCAACCACTACATCCGCATCACCCAATAAAATTGCCTGCGCACCTTGTGCAATTGCTTTCATGCCACTGGCACAAACCTTATTAACGGTGGTACAGATGACACTATCAGGTAGCCCTGCAAATTTTGCTGCCTGACGAGCAGGTGCTTGTCCGGTATTGGCTTGAATCACACAACCCATTAATACTTCCTGTACTTGATCCGGTTGAATACCGGCTCTTTCAACAGCAGCTTTGATGGCAATCGCACCCAACTGAGGCGCAGAAAAATCTTTAAGACTACCACCAAATGAGCCCATTGGAGTTCTCACGGCTGATACGATATATACGGTTCTATTCGACATATGATTGAATTGAAGCGCAAATATAGGGCAATCATACTAACAATCGTTAGCTTCGGTTGTTAATTCTAAGCAGCAAACCGATGTATATTAGCAAAAAAGTTATGCGCAATCTCTTTTCTTTTTTGGTTGTATTCTCGCTTATACTAGTGCTGTTCTGTTCATTTATGGCCACTCCTCCTGATTGCAACGCTTTGAAGACAGGCCGATTCCATAGCTATACAAAGAAAGGCGATCATATACAGATCACCAGAATTGACGGCATTCAACAGGATGTAAATACGCAAACAAAAGACACGACTTACTGGAAAATAGAGTGGCTTGGGAATTGCAGATTTGCGGCATCCTACTTATCGGGCGCCGGACCCAAAAATGAAGCAGAAAAAAGGCTCTATGAAAACACCATCCTGTACTTTGACATCAAAGAGATTGCTGATGACTATTATATTGGCACAACCACGGTTAAAGCATCAAATGGCATGAGTGTATTTACAGATACTACCTGGCTGGTAGCCAGAAAATAATGGATGATTGCAAAGGATGTTATTTATTCCGCAATGAGTTTAAAGCCTGTTTGTGTAAACTCTATTTTTCTTTGTTTATAAAGATTACCGGTCGTCATTTTAAATGTTTTTTTACTCATGCCAAAGAATGCATAGATGGCTTCAGGATCAGACTTATCATGATATGGCAGATAACCATTGTTCTCCTGCAACAGGCGTAGAATCTTTTCTGATTCATCTTCTACTTTTTGAAATCCGGGTTTACCTAAGACCACATCAATTTTATTACCCGGAAGAATCGTCTTAATAAATCCTTTCAGCTTATCACCGATCTTCAGTTCTGTAAATATTTCGTTGGTATGAATGATACCAGTATGCAGGTTATTGATGATCACCACAAAACCCAGTTCCGATTGACGGTATACCAATAAATCTACCTGATCTAATTCCTTCACAGTAAGTTCATCATTACTCAGCAATTGTTCGATCTTCTCTGTGGCAGCTACCCTACCAGTCATTTGATCGATATATAGTTTCACCAGGTACTCTCCTCCTACACGCATACCACCCAACTGCTTGGAAGCGGGAACGAACAGATCCTTCATCAATCCCCAATCAAGAAAAGCGCCTTGTCTTGTAACTGCAACAGCTTTCATTTTAGCGATCTCACCCACACAGGCGTTGGCTTTTTGCGTGGTAGCGATCAATCTGTTATCTGAATCATGGTATACAAATACCGTTATTTCATCTCCAATACGAAGTCCTTTCGGAGCAAAACGGGTGGGTAACAAAATGCCATCACCTCCATCTTCGAGGTAAAATCCAAAATCTACTTTTCGTGATACTTTCAGGGTATTGTATTGCCCTACATTAACTTTTTCCATAAAAATCCTAATCGGCAAAAATAGGTTAGTTTATCCGAATGCTTTAAAATAAGCAATTACCATGGGTATCCACTACTGTTAGCAACTTTAAAAGACTGATCCCTAAGGCTTTAATATTTTCATCGCATGAAAGGGATTATAGGGATAGTTGTATTGTGTACACTCTCACTCCAGGCTTTTGCGCAAACAGTTTCTGGTCATTGGTATGGCATCGGTAAAGTGGCAGTTCCGGGGGAACATAGCTCCTATTTATCTGAATTGACCCTCAAACAAAAAGGGGCTGCTGTTGTCGGCGAATTACAGTATTATTTCAGGGATAGTTTATTCAAGGTAAAAGTCACTGGTAGTTTTAATAGTAATACGAGACAACTGATTTTTAAGCCGATCCCATTCATCTACTATTTATCAACCAGCACTAAAACAGGTATTGATTGTATACTGACCGGGAATTTCACATTATTGGTCAATCGTACGGAATCTATATTGACCGGCGCTTTTGAAAGTGATGCAGCACATAGATATACAACACCTGCTATTCAGTATCGTTTTAAGTCTTCAACAGATACAGTAGCGCAGAAGGCCGAACTGTATTCATCAGCGATAGATGTACCATCTGACACAATAGCTACACGCACGATCACTGACCGGAAAGAAATGCAAGCTGTAATGATCGATCCCGATTTTTTGAAAAGAGAAAAAAAGATCTTTAAAGAAATCGAGGTCAGTGAAACCGCATTAAGAATTGAATTGTATGATAATGGCACTATTGATCATGATACCATTTCGATTTTCAGTAATGACCGACTCTTATACAAAGATGTACCACTCACACAAAGTGCATTCAGAAGAACCGTACTCCTCGATTCAACTATAGAAGTGAATGAGATCAGTATGTATGCTGAGAACTTAGGCAGCATCCCTCCCAACACTGCGATCATGATCATCTATGATGGCAATAGAAGACATGAAATCATTTTAACCAGTGACCTGAAGAATACCGCGACAATCCGTTTAAGAAGAAAGATCAAGTGAAGCATAAGAGTAGCTGATGGCTAATCGATCATAGCTAATCGCGGCACAATCAATTAGGACTCACGATCTGGTATGACCGATCAGCGATCAGTTAAAACAATTCCGGCATTGGATTCTCATCTTTGGGTCTTTGCTCCCATTCCATTTCAATACTTTTATTGAAGTCTGTAAGTTTCGCACCAACTGCTTTCCAACCCATGACTTCCACCATTTTTGCAACTTTGAATTTGGCTTTGCGTACTTGAGCTCCTCTGCCCGTTTGAACCACCAAGATCGGCTCTTCATCAGTTGTAACCGCTTCTAATCGGTTCCCGTCTCCTTCTTTGATGAATAGGAACTGGGTTTTCAAAGTACTGGTTTCAATTTTGAAACGTTTGATATTGAATTGTCCTTTATCATTATCCAAGTAAACCGCAGTAATGATTTTATTCGCATCGAATTTTTCGATCAATGTCACTTTCTCCGGATCAAAACGCTGGGTCATTTCAGTATCAGTCAGCTCATAACTACCGTCATTGTAAATGACCAATAATTTTTCATCTTCAAAGCTTCCAAGGTATTGTCCTTTTTCTTCTGTATTCAGTCTACCGAACTTATCATCGAACCAAAGTTTAACACCTGCTAAAGTACTCTTACCCGCTTCTTTTAATTTAACTGCCTTGATAGGGTATTTCGTTACCTGGTTACCCATACTGCTCCTTCCTTTGATCTCTAATTCTTCAAAATAAAAATCAAACTCTTTATTACGGGCAGTACAATTAGGACTCAGCACTACTTTCACCACTTCAGCTTCGCCATTTGGGTTGGCAGTGAAATAATGCACTTTACTTTTATCAGACCCTTTGGTAAGATCATATTCCTTATCACGTGTTACCCCTGTTACATTGAATCGTTTGGCATAACTCGTTCCACTTGCCCCATCTAAATAGATCATATTGTAAGTGGTACGCTCATCATTTTTTCTGAAAACAGCAGCATGAATGATGTCTTTCCCTACAAAGATCTTATCCGCAACTTTCACCACTTTCATGGTGCCGGATTTAGTGAATGCAATGATGTCATCATAATCAGAACAGTCACATAAAAATTCATCTTTTTTCAAAGAGGTACCAATGAAACCTTCTGCTCGATTCAGGTACAATTTCGTATTCGCGATCGCTACCTGTTTTACCTGAATGGTATCAAATTCTTTGATCTCGGTCTTTCTTTCCCGACCCTTTCCAAATTTTTTCAGCAAATTTTCAAAGTATGCAACCGCAAACTCTGTTAAATGCTCCAGATCAAATTTTACTTGTTTGATCTCGGCTTCAATTCCTTTGATCTGCTCATTGAGTTCATTGATGTCTAAGCGGTAAATCCTACGTACAGGTTTTTCAGTGAGCTTCAGGATATCCTCTCTTTCAATAGCGCGCTTCAACTTTTTTCTGAATGGCTCAAAGGCTTTACTGATCGCCTCGATCACCAGATCCCAGGTAGCATGTTTTTGCTCCAGCTCTTTGTATATCTTTTCTTCAAAGAATATTTTTTCCAATGAAGTATAATGCCATTTGTCTTCCAACTCTGCCAGTCTGATCTCCAATTCTCTTCCTAATAAAGTCTTGGTGTTATCAGCAGATACTTTTAATAATTCGTGTACCCCCAGGAACTGAGGTTTTTGATCCACCACTACACAAGCATTCGGAGAGATACTTACTTCACAATCAGTGAAAGCATACAAAGCATCAATAGTAATATCTGTTGATATCCCCGCAGCAAGATCAATATGGATCTCCACTTCTTGTGCCGTTACATCAGTCACTTTCTTGATCTTGATCTTACCCTGGTCATTGGCTTTGGTAATGCTCTCCATCAATTGAGTTGTGGTCACGCCAAAAGGCACATCCCGAATAACCAATGTCTTTTTATCCAATTCTTCAATATGTGCACGCACCCGAACCTTACCGCCTCTTTTCCCTTCATTGTAATTGGATACATCGATCATTCCTCCTGTTTGAAAATCAGGATAGATCTCAAATTTTTTCCCTTTCAGGTATTTGATCGAAGCATCGATCAGTTCACAGAAATTATGGGGAAGAATTTTAGTAGATAAACCTACTGCAATACCATCAGCTCCTTGAGCCAGTAGTAATGGGAACTTCATAGGCAAAGTGATGGGTTCATTCTTTCTGCCATCATAACTTAATTGCCAATGTGTTGTCTTATGATTGAATGCAACTTCAAGTGCGAATTTCGATAAACGTGCTTCAATATATCTTGAAGCAGCCGCTTCATCACCTGTTCTTACATCTCCCCAGTTACCTTGTGTTTCAATTAACAGGTCTTTTTGACCAAGATTTACCAATGCATCTCCAATACTTGCATCTCCATGCGGATGGTACTGCATACTTTGCCCGATAATGTTCGCTACTTTGTTAAAGCGACCATCATCCATTTCTTTCATTGCATGTAATATCCTGCGTTGTACAGGTTTCAAACCATCCTCAATAGCAGGAATAGCTCTTTCCAATATTACATAGGAAGCATAATCCAGAAACCAGTTCCGGTATTGCCCTTGTACGCCTGATTGATTTTCAAAAACCCTATTGGGCTGTTTTTCCTTCGCCATCTTCTCGTCATTTGTTAATGGTGTCTATTACACCCTATTTCTCAATTCTGAATGTATCGTCTTTAGCATCTTCTAACCCATTCAACTCGAACATGATGATATCTGTATCTGCAATCACTTCATGCCAAGCCCATGGTTGAATGAATATTTTAGCCGGTGCTTTCACTTGAACAGATCCTTTCGCTGCTCCTTTTACATCAAACCAATTCACCGTTGCTTCTCCTTGCATCAATATCAATTGCTCTGGATTTTTCGTAGGAGCGGTACCCTTGTGGTAATGTCGGCCACTGGCACTCCCTTTTTTCCTGTAAGCAATGATGAATTGTCCGGTTCTATCTGTATCAAAATAGTGCGTAGCCCCTCTTTCATCTTCTCCTATTTTAGCTACTTGTATGATTTCAACCATAGGTGCTGTTTGAGCTGTCTTCTAAAATTTGCAATCCGCTTTTTTTATTCAGTCGCTTCAATACTTGCATCCTGACTCTTTCCTCCCTGGGTCTTGATACTCATATCTTTCCATGATTTATTCCAATCACCGATCGCTTCTAATTTTCCTTCATTGATCAATTCTCTGATTCTCCACACTAAAAAGACATCTCCTGTTTTCACTTTCATCTTACTTAAGGTATTGGTTAATATCTTACTCAGCTTTTGTGGTTCTGAATTGATATGCGCCAATATATCTTTATCAAAAAAACTGACTTCCTTACCGATCAATTTTTTCCCACCTTCAAGAAAACGGACCATTGCAGACTCCTGACAATGTTTTTTCCACTCATCAGGATCTACCTCAAATTCACTGAGAGTAATAGGTCTGGCCAGCCGCTTCGCTTTTAAAAATTCTTTGGGCTGGATTTCATGGAGATAAGAAGGATAGAAAATTTGTCCTTTCTCATTAATGAATGGAAGGTTATTCAGATACAAGACCTGTATTTTTCCTTGAAAATCTTTCAATTGACTCATCAACCAGTAATAACCACAAACATCATGTGCATTTTGAGCCATCCATATCCATACTTCCGTATCAGGCTCTTCTGATAACTGTTTGATCAAATGATGTACGGTCAATTTATCATCGACCAGATCAAGTTGTTCGGTATAAGGAGAATAGGTCAGCAGGTCTTTCCACCAGTCACGACGTTGCTGGTATCCTTCTGCTTCGTAGATATCGCCCAATGGACCTACAGCATAATCGTCTTTGATCTCAAGGATCGTTCCTTGAATGGTTTCATCCAACTCCATGGCTTGTTGCAGTACGGCGATATTCGCAGTTTCGAAAACAATATGAATCATCTTGTGCTATTTAATACTTAGATCAGTTGGCTGCTACCTCCAGATCTAATTCTACTTTAAGATTATTAATAATAAAATCCTGTCTTTCCATGGTATTCTTACCCATATAGTATTCCAGCAGTTGCTGAATATGATCACCTTGTTCTAATATCACAGGCTGAACACGCATTTCCGCACCGATAAATCTTCCAAATTCCTCAGGAGAAATCTCGCCTAATCCTTTGAATCGTGTAATCTCAGGTTTTCCACCCAGTTTCTGGATTGCAGCCTGCTTTTCTGATTCATCATAACAATAAATGGTTTCCTGTTTATTTCTTACACGGAAAAGTGGTGTTTCCAGAATGTATACATGTCCACGTTTTACCAGATCAGGGAAAAACTGCAGGAAGAAGGTCATCATCAACAAACGAATATGCATACCATCCACATCGGCATCCGTTGCAATTACAATGTTGTTATAACGTAACCCTTCCATACCATCTTCAATATTCAATGCATGTTGCAGCAAGTTGAACTCTTCATTTTCATACACTACTTTCTTAGTGAGTCCAAACGCATTCAATGGCTTACCGCGCAAACTGAATACTGCCTGTGTATCAACATTTCTAGATTTGGTAATACTACCACTGGCGCTATCACCTTCGGTGATGAAGATGGTTGAATTCTTTTGTAAGGCTATGAATTCTTCTTTGTTCTTTGCAGGCAGATCATCATTCAAATGCACCCTGCAATCTCTTAGCTTCTTATTATGCAGGTTGGCTTTTTTAGCCCTTTCATTTGCGAGTTTTTTAATGCCTGCCAACTCCTTTCTTTCACGCTCACTCTGCTCAATTCTTTTGCGAAGGGCTTCTGCTACTGTTGGATTTCTATGTAGATAATTATCCAGTTCTTTGGCCAGAAATTCCTCTACAAACTTTTTCATGGATGGACCGCCCTCTGATACATTCTGCGAGCCTAATTTGGTCTTGGTCTGGCTTTCAAACACAGGCTCTTGCACACGCACAGAAATAGCCGCAACGATACTACCACGGATATCTGCAGCATCATAGTCTTTCTTGTAAAAATCCCGGATGACTTTGATATATGCTTCTCTGAATGCTTGTTGGTGTGTTCCACCTTGTGTGGTATACTGACCATTTACAAAAGAGAAAATATCTTCTCCATAATCATTGTTATGAGAAACGGCTACTTCAATATCATCCCCTTTTAAGTGAATGATTGGATAACGGAGCTCATCAGCATTGGTCTTGCGTTCTAACAAATCCAATAATCCGTTCTTACTTACATATTTCTTCCCGTTGAAATGAATGGATAAGCCGGCATTGAGGTAACAATAGTTCCAAAGCTGGCTATCCAGGTACTCATGGATGAAATGAAAATTGCGGAATACGGTTTCATCAGGAATAAAAGATACCAATGTTCCATTGGGTTCATCGGTCTTTTGTTCTTTGTGATCTTTTACAAGAACCCCTCTTTCAAATTCAGCTGTTTTTTCTTTTCCATCACGATGAGAAGTTACTTTGAAATACTGACTCAAGGCGTTCACCGCTTTGGTACCCACACCGTTCAAACCCACACTTTTTTGAAACGCTTTACTATCGTATTTGGCTCCGGTATTGATCTTACTTACTACATCTACCACCTTACCCAAAGGAATACCCCTACCATAATCACGTATACTTACCTGTTTGCCTTCGATCGTAATTTCCACTTGCTTACCAAAGCCCATGGTGTGTTCATCGATACAGTTATCGATCACTTCTTTGATCAGTACATAAATACCATCATCTGTTGCTGAACCATCACCCAATTTACCGATATACATCCCCGGCCTGAGACGTATATGCTCACGCCAGTCTAATGACCGTATCGATTCTTCATTGTACTCATTCAAATTCTTCTGTTCTGCCATAAATCTTCATTTTAATACACTGACTTCCACACATTAACATCCCTCCAACCCGCAAATCTAACCACCTGTACACCCGACACAATTTTTCTTTTCTACAAATGCCGTTTTCATGTGGATAAAACATTAAAAAATGTTGATTTTAGCAATTTTACCCCCTTCTGCCTACCTTTACCGCATCAACACCCTTCAAAAACAACCCATTCTGGATCTGCAACAGATCGCTATTCTTGCCGCTGAGCGACTGGAGGAGAATGATCGATTTGCCCGACAAGTGAAAGCCAATTCCGCTGACCAGATGGATGCAGTGGTTCACCGACTCAATAAAAATATCGAACGCCAAATAGATTGTACCCTTTGTGGTAATTGTTGCCGTAGTTTGATGATCAATGTTTCGGAATTGGAAGCAGACAATCTGTCCTCACACCTTCAAGTATCCAGAGCCTCTTTTGATGACACTTATTTGGAAAAAGGAAGCAATGGTATGATGTTGATGAATGCGATCCCCTGTACTTTTTTAGAAGCGAATCGTTGTAATGTGTATGAACATCGTTTTGAAGGATGCAGGGAATTTCCTGCCATGCACTTACCGGGATTCTCTAAAAGATTATTCACAACCCTTATGCACTACGGACGTTGTCCCATCATTTTTAATATCGTGGAAGAAATGAAAGATGAAATGGGATTTGAGAGAGAGGTGTGAATGGTGAATGGTGAATTATCAATTTTCTTTCACCATTCACCATTCACTTTTGACTTTTTACTTTTAATTCTTCTATGCTACAATTCGGAATAGATCAAGTCCTTCAACAAAATCCAAACTGGAAGCAACTTCGCATTGGGATGATCACTAATGAAGCAGCCCAAACACGTGATGGAATAGCTTCAAGAAAAGCTCTGCTAGATAATGGATTTAACATTACCATCTTGTTTTCACCAGAGCATGGCTTAGATGTAACAGGTGCTGATGGACATGCCATGAGTGACGGAACAGACACACTCACCGGCCTACCTGTCATAAGCCTCTACGGCGAAAGACTAGCGCCGGAAGCTGAACATGTAAAAGAGCTGGATATCTTATTGTTCGATGTACCGGATGTTGGAAGTCGCTTCTACACTTATTTGTGGACGCTTACACATGTGATGGAAGGTGCTACAAAATTTGAAAAAAAGTTGGTGGTGCTAGATCGTCCCAATCCTATTTCGGGCATACTGGAATTGGCGGAAGGTCCATTTTTAGATGAAGTAAACAGTTCATTTATTGGAAGATGGGAAATGCCCATTCGACATAGCTTAACATTAGGCGAGTTGGCATTGTATTTCAATGAGACCAAAAAGATAGCTGCGAACATAGACGTGATCCGTTGTAAAGGATGGAACAGAGAGTTGTTTCAACCGGATTGGAAACTAGCTTTTATTCCTACATCACCGGCCATTCAGTCATTTGAATCAATGTTATTGTATCCGGGTCTTTGTTTATTGGAAGCTACAAATCTTTCGGAAGGAAGAGGTACCCCTTATAGTTTTACTGCAATAGGCGCGCCATGGTTACAAGCTGAACGAGTTGCTGCCATGTTGAATGATATTTCAGGAGGTGAATTCAGTGCGCATGCAATAACATTCACACCCGAGCATAGTAAATTCAACGGCCAACTTTGTAAGGCTGTTCGTTTGGAAATACATGACAGGATCAGTTTTCGACCCGTATTAACGGGTATGATCTGTGTCAAGCTGATCAAAACATTACATCCGGAACAATTTGAATGGGATATCTATCCAACAAATGTCAATCCATCAGGAAAAAATCATTTGGATAAGTTAACGGGCATCTTAGGTAGTGAGCAATTGTTCGATCTCCCATTTGCCGCTTTCATTACAGCCATCACAAAGCAAACCCACGCGAGGGCATGGAAAGAAATGGTACAGCAAGCGATCTTGTATTAATGTTTGATGTCAGATCGCAGATGTCAGATGTGTGGTATTAGATTTTGTGTTTCAGGATAAATAGAGAGAAATAACTACATCCCAAATCATACATCAGATATCTGCGATCTGACATCATACATCTGACATTTGCGATCTCCCATCCCCATAAAGGTCTCTTATCACGACACTAGCTGCAACACATCCAAAAATAGCTGGCATATAACTGATAGTGCCAATGATGGATTTTTTTGGATAGGCTTTCTCGGTTTCAATGATACGACTTTGGTCAGCTCTTTCAGGACTGAACACAACCTTCAATCCTTTATAGATTCCAAATCCATGTAATTTTTTACGAACGTATTTTGCGAGGTTACATTGGTGTGTTTTAGAGATATCTGTAACCATCACTTGCGATGGATCTACTTTACCTCCTGCACCCAAAGATGTAACAATGGGAATACCACGGTCTATACAAGCTTTGATGAAATATACTTTCGGGGAAAGGGTATCAATACAATCAACTGCATAATCAAATTTGCCTTGATCTAAGATTTCATTGGTACGTTCATCACGTATAAATTCTGTGAGGACGGTCAGATCAAGATCAGGATTGATATCTTTTAGACGATCTGCCATAACCTCTGCTTTTAGCTTCCCTGCATTAGAATGTAAAGCGGGGATCTGACGATTACAGTTGCTGAGATCCACTGTATCGGCATCAACGATCGTCATCTTACCCACTCCCGCACGAGCGATCATCTCCGCACAAATACCACCAACACCCCCCAGTCCAACCACCAGCACATTTTTTGTCATTAACTTTTCGATCGGCTCATCACCCAATAAAAGTTGGGTCCGACTCATCCAGTAAGGTATCATTTGATGTTTGATTTTTTGAATTTTTGATTTCTTGATTCCTTTTCTTGTTCCTTGTTTCTTATTTCTTGTTTCTTATTTCTTGTTTCTTATTTCCCCTATCTTCAAAGAGCAAAAATGAAGTACTCATGCGGTTTTATAAAATAATTGTTGGCAGTTTATTCCTGTTATTTACTTATTCCGGTAAGACTCAACAGATTCAAGTATTGGAATCGGGTAAAAGAGTGAGCTTTCGTGGACTAAGTGTAGTGAGCGACCAAGTATTTTGGGCAAGCGGTAGTAATGGATCCGTCGTAAGATCAACGGATGGAGGTAAAAACTTGCAGTGGATTTCTGTTCCGGGTTATGAAAAAAGGGATTTCCGAGACATAGAAGCTTTAAGTGCTGATACCGCTGTGATCATGGCCATCGCTGAGCCTGCTGTGATTTTGAAAACCACGGACGGTGGTAAAAATTGGAGGAAGGTTTTTGAAGATACGACCAAGGGCATGTTTTTGGATGCAATGGATCGATCCCCAAACGGATCAATGATCGTTGTAGGTGATCCCATTCAAGGGCATCTATTTACAGCGATGTCTATGGATAATGGCAATAGTTGGCAAATCATGCCTGTTAAAGATGGAAAAAAAGATGTGCGCAAAGTCAAAGACACCGAAGCTATGTTTGCATCCAGTGGTACAAACATCAAATTGATCCCTGAAAAAGATTTCGGCACTCCTACACTCTTAGTGACTGGTGGAAGTAAAGCAAGCATTAAAGATGTATACAACTATTCATTCAATGACTCTCTACCGATGATCCAGGGTGGTACATCTACAGGAGCTAACTCTATCGATTATTGGAGTAAAACAAAATTCGCAGTGATAGTTGGAGGTGACTTTTCGAAAGATACCATTGCCATAGACAACTGTGTATTGGTTCAGTTCAAAAATGGTAAACCCATCTTTTCAAAACCTTCCGTTCCTCCTCATGGATATCGCTCTTGTGTGATCTATTTGAATGAAAATGAATTGGTCACTTGTGGTACATCCGGTATCGATGTTTCCAAAGATGGCGGACAAACATGGCAACTCATTTCGAAGGAAAGTTTCCATGTTGTACAAAAAGCAAGAAACGGCAAGGCCATTTTTCTTGCCGGCGGGAATGGAAGAATTGCTCAACTGATCTTACCTTAATACTATGAATACACATCAAAAGAAATGGTTGTTCATGGCGCCGATCGGACTTGTATTGGTAGGCGCAGGATTATCGATGGCCATTGATGCTGGTGCTGTTAAAGCAAGTGGAGGTAATTGGTTCTGGTATGGTACTGCTTCGCTCATTGTTTTTAATAGCGGGCTCTGCATTTTTGGTACTGCCATCATAGAAAAAGTTAAAAGCCTGAAATAATTTTTGATCGATTAAACTCCGAGGTATTGCTCATGTCTTATTAAAAACTTAAAGACATGAAAAAGACCTTTCTCATTGGTATGGCGGCTTTGTTTTGCATCGCCATTCAAACAAATACTGCTGTTGCACAGAATAGAGAAGAGATCAGAGAAAAAATTCGTCAACGTACAGACAGTCTTACCCCAGAGCAAAAAGAAAGATTACAGGAAAGAAGAAAACATGGCCGATATGAGCTATCTCCTGAAAGAAAAAAAGAAATGAGGGCTCGTTACGACAGTCTTTCTCCTGAGCAGAAAAAAACGATGCGTGAAAATATGCGCAAGCGTTATGAAGAATTAACACCCGAGCAAAAAGCAGCGCTCAAAGAAAAAGCCAAGAACAGAGCTGACAGTTTGAATCCCGGTCATAAAAGAATGTTGCGTAGAAGAATTGGATCATGACACCAACCCATTTAGTTCATTGTTGTTTTTTTTGAATACGGAAAAGGAGTACTGTGCGGATCAGTACTCCTTATTTTTTAAAAGCAAAATATACCGCTCCGAGGATAAATAAAAAGCTGATCAAATATTTGGTTTGAAACGGTTCTTTCAGATAAAAAACTGCGAATATGGTAAATACAAGCAGCGTTATGATTTCCTGGGTAATCTTTAATTGGAAGCCTGTGAAGCCATTTGCATAACCGGCACGGTTTGCAGGAACCATTAAACAATATTCGAAAAAAGCGATCCCCCAACTAATGGCTATCGCTTTCCATAATGGCATACCCTGTTGTTTGAGATGACCGTACCAGGCAAAAGTCATAAAGACATTGGATACTAAGAGTAATAAAATGGTTTTGATCATATAGATTCGATTTGAATGTGGCAGTAAATAACTGCAATATCAGCAGGAAAACAACATCTAGGTTGCCAGATTGCCACGCTCGGAAAATCAGCATGGATATTGTATAGGTACTTCAATCAATTAAAACAGGCAAGTATGAAAAAGTTTCAGGCGATCATTAAGTTTCAGATGGATGATGATTTCATGACGCTGGTCCCCCCCCATCGTACTTATGTCAATTTCTTATTGAACAAGGGCGTTTTCGACAGCTATGCGGTGAGTATGGAAAGTCAAACCTGCTGGATCACCATGAATACAGAGAGCAAAGAAGCGGCAGACCAAGTTTTGGTCAAATCTCCTTTGTATAAATACTGGACCTATGAGATCGAGGAATTATTCGTGTATGATAGCCAGCATTATCGTTTACCCGCACTGCAACTCAACTAATTTTAAAAAATCTCAAAACTTTTTTTGGCAGTAATGTTTCAGACCCTATTTTTGCACTCCCAACAAAACGGGAGCATAGCTCAGTTGGTTTAGAGCATCTGCCTTACAAGCAGAGGGTCCGCGGTTCGAACCCGTGTGCTCCCACAGAATAAAAAAACCATCCACTTCTTGTGGATGGTTTTTTTATGCCCAGCATAAACTCAGTTTCTTTAGTGCATCCCGACTTCAGTCGGGAGGGGCCGCGGTTCGAACCCGTGTGCTCCCACAGAATAAAAAAAAACCATCCACTTCTTGTGGATGGTTTTTTTATGCCCAGCATAAACTCAGTTTCTTTAGTGCATCCCGACTTCAGTCGGGAGGGGCCGCGGTTCGAACCCGTGTGCTCCCACCAAAAAAATATCTCCCTTTGACGGATGTTTTTTTATTCATCCATTTTTACGGTTTCATTATTGATTCGATCTATAATTTTGCATTATGACCGTAATTGTGAATACGACTTCCCCACGTCCATGGGAATCACAGGATGAAGATGTGATGGTTGAAACCACCACCCCTTATCAGTTGATCGTGTGGAATGACGAAGTGAATACTTTCGAATGGGTCATCGAAACTTTGATGGAAGTCTGCGGACATTCTCATGAACAAGCAGAACAAAGCGCGCTTATCATTCACTTTCAGGGTAAATACGCAGTCAAAAAAGGCGATTACGATACCCTCAAACCCATGTGTGATGCCATCACAGACCGCGGTATTGGTGCAACTATAGAAAACATAAAATAAGAAATAAGAAACAGAGAAATGAGAAAGTATTTCAATTAATCAACTAATATCATTTCATATTCCTTATTTCATATTCCTTATTTCTCATTTTGTATTTATGCCTTTACACGCTCTCACTTCCACTCTCTGGTTTCCTCCTGTCTCAGATGCTTTGGAAGATGGATTATTGGCCATGGGTGGAGATGTTTCCGTTGAAAGATTGTTACTGGCCTATCGCAATGGTATCTTTCCATGGTATGATGATACTCCCCCATTATGGTGGAGCCCCGATCCAAGATTTGTATTGATACCTGATGAATTGAAAGTAAGCAAAAGCATGCAACAGCTCATCAAGAAGAAAACATTTACATTCAAAACCAATACTGCTTTTGGTGATGTCATTACGCATTGCCAATCACTCCCTAGAAAAGGCCAAGATGGGACATGGATCACTGAGGAATTAAAAGAGGCTTTCATTGAACTACATCAACTTGGACATGCACATTCTGCGGAAACATGGGTCAATGATGAATTAGTAGGCGGCTTGTATGGTATTAAAATGGGACCTTTCTTTTTCGGAGAAAGCATGTTCAGCAAAGTGAGTAATGCCAGCAAATTTGCTTTCATTCATTGGGTAAAACAATTACAGCAAGAAGGGATAATACTTATCGATTGCCAGGTACATACCGACCACCTGGAAAGCCTTGGTGCAAAAATGATTCCGAGAGCGCATTTTATTCGGTTGCTTAAACAACATATCTAGCATTCACTCATGTTCTCTGCGGTACATATTCGAGTAGTTCGCCACAGAGAATACGAGAACGCTGAGAAGCTTTTTAGCTTTTGTAACCGTACATGACTTCTACATCACGCACGATCGTTTCCATATCGCGATCCTTATTATAGGGATCATAATTCTGCTTCAGGTTACTGCCAAATATCACTGCTATGGTCTGCCAAAAAGCAGCATTGAATCCGCCCTTGTATTCCTGGATGATCTCATAACAATTATTCCCGGTCTGACGATAGATCAATTTCATCAACACTTTACCTTGATACACCGAAAGCTTCGTTAGTTGATCGGCAAATTCTCGTTTCAGTTCTTTTTCTCTTGATTTAATAATGGCTCTTCGCTTTTGTTTATCAGATACATTCACGAGTCTTGCGTTGATCTCATTCATCACTTTACTGGCTGCTATAGCATAGGGATAAGTAACGTATACTGCATTACGCAAACGTGTCCACTCAGCCCAATGACGTTTCCATTTGCCGGTCAACTTACCAATGACTTCTACGGGAGGCAAAATACTTTCAGGGATCGTATCTCCTTCGGGTGTGATATAAGCATATACACGTACGGTATCATAGGGCCCCCGTTCTTGTGCAGAAAGGCACAATGAGGTCAGCAAAATGAGCACAATGCTCAACATAATATTTTTGCCAGGGACACGCATTACTTAAAAATAGAACTAGTTTTTCTAATTAATGCTGCCTGTGAAGAAAAGTAACCCGGGAGATGGAACAGTTTTAACAAATCGGTTGCTGCTTGATGCCAATCAAAATCAACAGCAGGCAGCAACCGTATATGAGGACGATTTAAGAAGCCACTTTTAAGGTGTTCTTCGATTGACGATTTCTTTGAATGATAGACATTACAAAACCGATCACCATGATCACGATACCGAGCCATAGTACATTGATCATCGGGAATTCATACACTTTCAATGTGATCAGATCCGTAATAGCGCCGCTTTCTTTGATACCTATCTCCAATAAGCCTTTCTTCTCATCCTTTACCTTATTGAATTTAAGGATCAGACTTTGTGCGGTAACCGTATCCGGAATAGCCCTGAACTCATTACCTGTGACTGCAATTCCCGGAGTAGCTGTGTACCTGCGACCATCTTTAGACAATACGGCTATATCAAGGAACAACGCTGTTTCACCTTGCGCGTATAGTTGAGATTTCTCTGTAGGGTTAACAGATACTTTATTCAGAACGAGTAAGCCATTGCTGTAAAACAAAGTATCACCGACACTGATCTCTCGATTGGTAAAACTGGTTGTGTCTTCAGAACTGTTTTCCTGGAAAGAAGTGATGTAAGCGAAAATATCTTTATGCCAGTAATGTTTCGCAGCCGGATTGGCAGCAAAACCCTCCATTCCCTTGTTATTCTTGATAACATCGGGATAGAGATTAAAAGAATCATCCCCTTGCTTTGCTTTGAATGAGATCTCGTAATAACGTTTACGGTCTCTTTCATTTAAAGTATCTTTTACATAGGTCACCATATATCGACCCATATCTGTAGCCACTCCTTTGAAAAGCGTGATATTTTCAGCAGGATTCCCTGCAGGGTTACCACGTTCTTTTGCATCTTCTTGTCTTAACGGTGTTACCCCTGTTGTATTCCAACTCAGTACCGTTTTCTTAGCAGATGAGATCAATATTCCCACGAGCACCAATCCAAATCCAATATGTGCTACTGAAGCTCCGGCAGCTTTTAGCTTCCCTTTCAATCCTAAGAAGATATAAGAGCTATTGGCTACAACCGCATACACAGCTGAAAAAATAGCCAAATGAATCGCGAATAAAAATCCTGGACCTTTTTTATCATATCCGATCTCACCAAAGAAGCTAATAGATAAACTAATGATCACAGTGATCAGTGTAGGTATCCAAATATGTTTACCAAAAAAACGTTTAGGTGTGTCTTTGTATTTCAGGTATTGTGTTAAAGCAGTCAGTACCCCGATGATGATCGCAACAAATATCTGTATCTGATTATGCGCGAATTCCGGGTCTTCCGGAGGCGCAATATTGGTTCCGAATAATTTGTTGAATACAGGTGTAGAGGTCTTTGCAATGATCACCATACCTGATAAGAACAACACCAATGACCCGATGAACATCCAAAACTCACGACTATATGTGTTCTCCTCTTTTTGAATAGATGGAATTGATTTATAGCTTTTGAAATACAATGCCAATGCAGGTACAAAGAACACCAATACAAACAATAGTAATTGAGTATTCATACCCAGATCTGTAAAAGCATGTACTGAAGTATCACCAAGCACTCCACTTCTGGTCAAAAAAGTTGAATATAAAATGAGTGAGAACGTAATGATATAAAAAAAGTAAGTAGGTCTGAGCGAATAACCGCTATGACGATAAATAAGATTGGTATGCAAACCGGCCACCAAAGTTAACCATGGCACCAATGAAGCATTCTCTACCGGATCCCAGGCCCAGTAACCACCAAAGGATAAACTTTCATATGCCCATGCAGCCCCCATCATGATCCCTGTTCCCAATACGGCTGCAGAGAAAGAAGCCCAAGGTAGTGATGGCTTTACCCACTCATGTTTCTTACTCATCAAACCGGCAATTGCATAAGCAAAGGGAACGATAGTAGATGCAAAACCTAAGAACAGAATCGGCGGATGGATCACCATCCAATAGTTCTGCAATAATGTATTCAGTCCCGTACCATCTTTGATCAAACTGAGATAATCAGGTCTTTCGAGTATCGGCCAATCAAACTCATTGCGCAATAACACAAAAGGACTACTTCCGATCTTCACGCCAAAAATGTATACACCCAATAACATGGTGGCAAGAGCAAACTGTGCAAAGCTCATCACCGTCATCACCCCTGCTTCCCAGGCTTTGGCACGCCAGATCAATACCCAGCCCAATACACAATGCCAAAAACTCCACAACATGAAACTCCCCTCTTGTCCTTCCCAGAAACAACTCAACAGATATTCCATCTGCAGACTTCTGTCGCTATGGTTGTATGCATACTTATATTCGAAAAGATGATTGGAGATGATATAATACAAAATACCAAACATGGCAAGAACACTGATCGTCTCTACCAGAAATGCCACACGTGCCATTCTGATCCAACCAACTCTCTCACTATCCAGACTGATACGACTTGCCTTAAAATAAGCAATGGTAGCGATCAGTGATGCTACCAATGATAAAACTGCAAAAAAATGACCTGCCTGTCCGGGTAGTAAATGTTCTCCTAAATATTGCATGATTAATTGAATTCTGTCAGGGAATAAAAATCAGGAACCTTCATAACTTAATTGGTCACTTCTTTGTTCATCTCAGGCTGTTGTTGCATGGCTTTTGGATCATCCTTGTATTTCGAAGGACATTTCAACAGGATATCCTTGCATTCAAAATGATCGCCCTGCATTTTTCCTTTTAAAACAAGACGTTCACTTTTCTCCATATCGGTGGGTTTATTATTATGGTACACCACTTTAATGCTATTACCCAAGGTATCCACAGCTGTAAAAGTCAAATAATTCGGATTTTTCACTGCATCATATTCCAAAGGCTGTGTTTTATCCAACTTAGCGATCAGGTTCACAAACTTTCCTTCTTTCTGCTTGGCAGATGCAATGGTTTCATACGTGGTCAAATCGCCTGTATAACTGATCAATACTACAATAGCAGCTGCAATGAGAACCAATATGATGATATGTGTTTTTTTCATGTCGACCTTTTTACGCTGCAAAAGTAGCCCAAAATGAACAAGCAACGCCTGATGTTTGTCTGGCAATCTTGTTAAAACAGATTTCTTTCCACAATTTTAGGACATGGAGCAGGAGAACCCTTCAGAAACAAACACATTACAGGAATATAAAAAATTCATGGCCAGGATCATTGCCGGTTGGTTATTCCTGATCTTTTTATGTCTTTGGATGTCCAATGCCCTCCCCTTTGATCATGTAGATTTTCCCGGATTCATAGACCCAAGTTATTTCCAAGTAGATGTCTGGAAATGGATCTTTACTTCCACCTTTCTACTCATTTTTCTGATCCTCCCCGGGCGTTATACCGCCATTATACTTGCTTTTTTAATGGGATTTTTCATTTATACCTATTTATACACCGGACGTGCCCTTTTTAATCCGGCTTTTGTATGGGTCTTAATCCCTTTTGCACTACCCGACCGCTGGTTTTTGGAAGGATGGCTGGGACTCAAATGGATCTTATTGATCAGTCTATTACTTCATGCCTGGTGGCTACCACTATCTGTAAAAGCCATTCCGGGTTATACCTTGTACCTGATACCCTTTATCGCATGGGAATACCTGTTCAAGTCATTCATGGAGAAATATGAGCCGAAATAACCCTGAATGGTATACGCAATGCTCAAATTATCCATGCTGAGCGGCACAAACAGTCATAATTCCGAAAAATGCGCCTAACTTGCGCCCTGTTTGCAATCTAAGAAATATCATGACCGATCTATCACAGTTTGACCCCAACACGGTTGGTAATCCCAACAACAACATTTTCGGACTCCCTTTTTCTGAAGAAGATGCACGCCTCGTGATCCTTCCTGTTCCCTGGGAAGTAACCGTGAGTTATGGTGCCGGCACAGCACGCGCAGCAGAGCATGTGTTAAAAGCCAGTATTCAAGTGGATCTCTTTGACGCTGATGTTCCAGGTGGATGGAAACAGGGTTATTACATGAAAGAGACCAACAAAAAGATCTTGTTGAAAAGTGATTACCTGCGTAAAGAGGCTGAATTATACATCGACTATATCTCTCACGGCGATGAAGTGGAAAAGAATAAGTTCATGTGCAAAAGCCTTAAAGAGATCAATGAAGGCAGTGTAATGATGAACCAGTGGGTATATGAAGAAACAAAAGCTTTGTTGGACAAAGGCAAATTGGTTGGATTATTAGGCGGTGATCACAGCACCCCTCTTGGTTTCATGAAAGCTCTCGCTGAAAAACATGGCGACTTTGGTATTCTTCAAATAGATGCACACTGCGATCTTAGAAAAGCATATGAGAATTTCGTTTATTCCCATGCGTCAGTGATGTACAATGCATTGAATGAAATTCCACAGATTACCAAATTGGTGCAAGCAGGCATTCGTGATTTCTGTGAAGAAGAATGGGATTATATCTGCAACAGCAACTTTAGAGTTATTACTTACTTCGATAAGAACATTCAAGAAAGAAAATTTGAAGGTGATACCTGGAAACATATCGCAGATGAGATCGTAAATCAACTCCCTGAAAAAGTATACATCAGTTTCGATATCGATGGACTGGATCGCAAATACTGTCCAAATACTGGTACGCCGGTACAAGGTGGATTTGAAACAGAAGAAGTATTGTATCTTTTCAAAAAGGTGAAAGAGAGTGGCAGACAATTGATCGGATTTGATCTGGTTGAGATCGGAGTCGGACAAACAGATTGGGATAGCAACGTAGGAGCTCGTTTATTGTGGAGACTCTGTAACCTGATGATCAAATAATAAGATGGCGGCAAAGACCTTTGATTATATTGTTGTATTAAAACAACGCAGTTTTAAATTGGTAGACAATATCAGCATCATGATGTTGTTATTGGCCGTGATCGTTCTTTTAGAAGATGCCTTGACCCCTTTTTCCAATGCATCTGTGATGCCATTCACGATCGCAACACTGATACTGGGCTGGATCATTTTCACTTATGCAAGAAAAAGTAATGACAAGGTTGGATATTACAGGATCGGGCTTTTATTTGCCGCATGGGGTTTGTTCATTACACTGAAGTCTCCTTATGTATGGATATTCGCCGTGTATGTTATTGCTGCTGTAATGGAGAAACAAGTAAAATTTCCAAGAGAGATCGCTTTTGATGAGCATGAAGTAGTATTCAATACTTTTCCTCGTAAACATTACAAGTGGAATGAGCTGAGCAATGTTGTTTTGAAAGATGGTTTATTGACCCTTGATTTCAAAAACAACAAATTACTACAGAAAGAAATTGATTCGCAAACTACCCCTCAGTTAGAGAAAGAATTCAATGAGTTCTGCAGATCGATAATATCTAAAGTAGAAGTGAAATAGAATAGCGGGGCTTGACCTGTACTTACCGGATGCTTTCATAAATGTTCTTTAATATTGGGGGCTATCATAAATCAAATAATCATGGCAATGACACAATCTCCATACATACTTTACTCTGATGGTAATGGGAATATCTTTGAAGATACCAGCCTGTATGCCACTGGAAGAGCAGGTTGGGATGCATTCCCGGTTCCTTCAGATGAATGGATCGAATTGCCTGATGGTGGAAACTTATACGAACTCCCCGGCCGAAGAGGTATTGGCATTGATGTGGTCACAGGTGAAATGCGTTTATGTGAAAAAGGTTGGGCAGTAGCGGCATTCATCCCGCCTGCGCATACAGGCTTATACATTGCAGCCTATGAAACCTTACCCGATGCACCCACACTTCCATTGTTTTGTTACACTGCTGCAGGATGGTACAATGAAAAGATCTATGTACCGGCAGTAAGAATTGAAAAAGACATCAGACAAGAATGCGCAGGTTATGATGCAAAGAAGATCGAAACCGGTACGCATCAATTACTTAATAATTATCCTGATAACCGCTTAGTAAAACACCTGATGGAGAACTGCTGTATGACATACAATTGTCCGGCAGCCAGGAACTTCTCTCTTTCCAGATGGGAATGTCCTGTACCTACCTCTCCTGCTTGTAATGCCAATTGTGTTGGTTGTATCTCTTTTCAACCTGAAGAAGAAACGATCGTATCTACACAAGATCGTCTCACTTTTAAACCCATGGCGGAAGAGATCGTTGAGTTTACAGTCCCCCATTTAATGAATGCTCCATTTCCGATCGTAAGCTTTGGTCAGGGTTGTGAAGGCGAACCTTTATTGATGTGGGAGACCATTCGTGAAGCGATTCTACAAATCAGAAAACATACAGACCGAGGCAGTATCAATATCAATACCAACGGCTCTAAACCGGATGCCGTGAAAGCCTTATGTGAAGCAGGATTGAACAGTATTCGTGTGAGTACCAACTCTGCACGCAAACATATTTATGAACCCTATTACCGTCCTAATAACTATCGCTTTGAAGATATCATTGAAAGTCTGAAAGTCGTACGCAGTTATGGAGGATGGGCAAGTATCAACTACTTCGTATTTCCTGGAATGACTGATAGTGTAGAAGAATATGAAGCATTGCGTCAATTGATCATTGATACGGATCTCTCAATGATCCAGTGGCGTAATTTTAATATTGACCCAGATTGGTACATGGGTAAAATAGGCGTTCATGAGACCGGTGAAATGTTAGGTGTAAAACAATTGATGTCATTGATCTCAGAAGAATTCCCCAAAGTGAAATTCGGATATTTCAATCCACCGATGGAGCGAATCAAAGGAAACTATGATCAGCATTTTGCTGGTGCTGAATTATACCAATAGCATTTTACAGAACCAATAACAGAATGGTTGCAAAAAAAGATTATTACACCGGTATTGCATTGGCAGTATTAGCTACGTTGATCTGGTCAGGTAATTTTGTGATCTCCAGAGGCGTAAGTCAGCAAATCCCTCCGGTCAGTCTTGCCTTTTACAGATGGACACTGGCAACACTTCTGATCGCACCGTTGGCTTATCATCAATTCAAAAAAGAAAAAGAAGTCATTCGCAGTCACTGGAAATACCTGTTCTGGGTAGCACTGACAGGCATCACATTGTTCAATACGTTTGTATATGTTGCCGGACATTATACTTCTGCCATCAATATGGCATTGATAGGCACCACATCCTCTCCCATTTTTGCCACCATTATGGCGGTTGCTTTTTT
The DNA here is from genome assembly GCF_040362915.1 of Sediminibacterium sp. KACHI17. Taxonomy (NCBI): domain Bacteria; kingdom Pseudomonadati; phylum Bacteroidota; class Chitinophagia; order Chitinophagales; family Chitinophagaceae; genus Sediminibacterium; species Sediminibacterium longum. The sequence continues at coordinate 910,295 of NZ_AP029612.1, forward strand.
GAAAGAAAAATTAAATGCATTCAGAATCATTGGCATTCTTTTATGCATTTCAGGTATCATCTTACTCTTGTCAAAAGGAAGTTGGGCTAATCTTGCATCATTCACTTTTGCGGTAGGTGATCTTTGGGTCCTTGCAGGTGCATTGGCATTTGCGATCTACAATATACTTGTCAGAAAAAAACCTGCCAGTATTTCCGCCGTTAATTTCTTATTCGTCATTTTTTTATTCGGATCAATCTTATTGCTACCTGCATATTTAGTGGAGTTCAATATTACAGGTCCTGTTCAATGGAATGGATATCTATTTGGGTCCATCATTTATTTAGGGCTTGGCACTTCTGTTATTTCCTTTCTTTGCTGGAATGCTGCATTACACAAGTTAGGTGCAAGTACCACGGTTCTATTTGGGAATCTCATCCCTATTTTCAGCACACTGGAAGCTGTTTGGTTATTGGGTGAAAAAATCAACTCCATTCATTTCATGAGTGGGTTATTGGTCATTGGCGGACTCATTATCGCCAATACTATGCAAAACCGTCATCGCATAAAACAGTAATTTACGGTATGAAGCAACCTGCATCATCCACTATTCCACCATATGTTCTTCCGTTGATCGTTATTTCACAATTTGCGGGAACATCCGTTTGGTTTGCAGGTAATGCAATTTTACCGGCATTACAATTGCAATATCATTTACCAGACAGTTTGCTCGGAAATATTACGACTGCTGTTCAATCAGGATTTATCATTGGTACATTGGTATTTGCTTTACTAAGTATCGCAGATCGATTCTCCCCCGTAAAAGTTTTCATGTGGTGTGCATTAATGGCTGCTTTGTTCAACATACTCGTTATACCGGTCAGCGATAACATGTATTTGCTATTAACATTAAGATTACTTACCGGATTTTTTCTCGCAGGTGTCTATCCGGTTGGTATGAAGATCGCTGCTGATTGGTATGCAAAGGGATTAGGTAAAGCCTTAGGATTTTTGGTAGGGGCATTGGTGGCAGGTAAAGCTTTACCACACCTGATCAAAAGCACGATAGCAATTTCCAATTGGTCGGAAGTTATGATCCTTACTTCTTGCTTCGCAGCTGCTGGCGGAATAGTTGTTGGGTTATTTTTAAAAGATGGTCCGAATCGTAGTAAGGCCTCCGGTCTTAAACGCATGAACATATTGGCATTGTTTCACAACAAACCTTTCAAAGCTGCGTCATTCGGGTATTTCGGACATATGTGGGAACTGTACACGTTCTGGGCATTTGTTCCACTGATGATCACATGGTATAATCATTTACATGCTACAACAATACCAGTTTCATTCTTTTCATTCGTGATCATAGGAATAGGTTGTATCAGCTGTGTGATCGGCGGTGCTGTTTCAAATAAAATTGGCAGCGCTAAAGTGGCCTGGGCATCTTTAATGATTTCAGGTATGTGTTGTCTGCTATCCCCTCTATTTTTCTATGCCTCTCCTGTTGTTTTTATTACAGGCTTATTGGTATGGGGATGTTTTGTGATCGCTGACTCACCGCAATTTTCTGCATTGGTATCTCAGACCGCAGCTCCGGAGACCAAAGGAACAGCACTTACACTTGTGACATCTATAGGCTTCGCGATCACCATTGTTAGTATTGAAACATTGAATCTGATATGGGATAATTGGACATCAGCAACGATCGATAAGTATTGGCTTTTGCCACTATTAGCAGCAGGCCCCATTTTTGGATTGACTAAAATGAAGACACTTCTGAAAAAAAACTAACCTACAATCATATCTTCACCCTAGCATGGATACTTTTACTTTGATCCTATTATGTGTTGCCGCTTTCTCTGCAGGATTCGTAGATGCGATCGTGGGTGGAGGTGGATTGATACAAACACCGGCTGCATTGGTGCTGTTGCCTGATCTTCCTGTCTCAACAGTGATCGGCTCTATTAAAATACCTTCTTTTAGCGGCACTTTTTTCGCTGCCAGACAATATCTCAAAAAAGTACAACTCAATTGGAAACTCACATTTGTCATGTGTATGACCGCTTTTGTCGCAGCATTTGCAGGATCAGAATTATTGACATTGGTGAGCAACAAGTACATGAAACCGGTTATTTTTATAGTACTGATCCTTGTAGCGATTTATACGTATACCAAAAAAGATTTTGGTCAGCAAGTACATAAAAAACACTCCGATAAGAAAGTGATCAGGCTTAGCATATTGATCAGTCTTGTCATTGGATTTTATGACGGATTCATTGGTCCGGGTGCAGGTAGTTTTCTTGTAGTGGCCTTTATTGCAATACTCGGATTCGATTTTTTACAGGCGAGTGCAAATGCAAAAATTGTGAACCTGTCCACCAACTTGGGATCGATCGTTTTGTTTTTGTTAAAAGGAAGCATTCTCTGGACAGTGGCCATCCCCATGGCCATTAGTAATGCCGTCGGCGGAATGATCGGAGCTTCCTTAGCCATTAAGAAAGGGAATCAGTTCATTCGAATCTTCTTTCTCATTATTGTGATCGCAACGCTGCTGAGATTTGGCTATGATGTGTTTGTGGGCTAATGGCCAATGGAACAAATATTTTTAATTTATCACTAGTCGCCCCTACCATATCCCCTGAACCATTAGTCATGAGACCTCTTCTACCATACAATTAACCTTTCTTTATACCCCAAAAGTGGATTACTGCATGGTTATGGCTGTAATTTTCAACATTCTTCAATGACTGAAAGCATAGCTGTATTTTTATATGAATAACCATGCAAGCATGACAATTGATTTTGAGAAAGAAAAAAATATCAAAGCATCATTGATCACATTGGTGATTTGCGCTGCTTTGTTTTTACTATTCTTCATGCTGCAATGGAGTTTACCGCAGATTCCACAACCGGATTTTGGCGAAGGAATTGAAGTCAATCTAGGTAACAGTGAAACAGGATTGGGCGATATAGCTCCACAAATACCCGGCGCCCCCTCTGAAACGCAGGATGCCAATACTCCATCCAAATCTACCCCTACTACTGATCAACCCAATATTACCGGCGATGAAAATGAAGCAGACGATGCTCCGGTAGTCAATAAAACGATCAACAAACCTGTTACAAAACCACTGAGTGAGAATAAACCTGCGATAACGAAGCCAACGAATAACACGGTTAGTAACCCCACTCCACCAGCTCCAAAACCCAAAGCTGTATTTCAGGGTGGTACGAGCACTACTACGAGTGGCAATAATGCAGACAGCTATAATGGTGTAAAAAATCAAGGAATTGCAGGAGGAAAGGGAGATCAAGGCAATCCAAATGGCAATCCGAACTCTGATAGCTACAAAGGCAATGCCGCGAGTGGCAATGGTGGTTCAGGAGGATCCGGAGGGGTCAGTATCCGTAGTGGATTAACCGGAAGAAGTTTCAGAAGTATCCCTTCTTTTGAGGACGACTTTAATGAAAATGCAAAAGTAGCGGTTGATATCACTGTCGATAAATCAGGTAATGTAACCATGGCCGTTGTCAATCCAAGAGGCACTACCACTACCAATCAAAATATCAGAAACATTGCCTTGCGTAAGGCCAGATCGCTCAAATTAAATGCAGGCAATGCAGATGAGCAAACAGGTACATTGGTCTTTAGTTTCAAATTAAAAGGTTAATCATTTTGGCAAATAAGTCGAATCGACGGCTTCAGTATCTCAATCATATAGTTTCATACATTTGTCGCCAACAGTTTTGAGTCTACAATGACCTACGCCGAAACGATCGATTATCTCTTTACCCGATTGCCCATGTTCAGCCGTATTGGGGCTGCTGCTTACAAAAAAGACCTTACCAACACGATACGTTTATGTGAAGCATTGGGAAACCCGCATCATCAGTTCAAATCCATTCATATAGCAGGTACCAATGGAAAAGGATCTGTGAGTCATATGATGGCTGCTATCTTACAGACAGGCGGTTATAAAACAGGATTGTACACTTCGCCACATTTAAAAGATTTCAGGGAACGTATCAAGATCAATGGAGAAATGTGTTCTGAGGAATTTGTGATTCGTTTTACGAAGAAAATTCAACCACTGATCGAAGAAATTGAGCCCTCTTTTTTTGAGATCACTGTTGCAATGGCATTCAGCTGGTTTGCTGAACAACAGGTAGACATTGCAGTCATTGAAGTAGGACTGGGCGGAAGATTAGACAGTACCAATATCATTCAACCCGAGCTAAGTGTTATTACAAATATCGGCATGGATCATATGAACATGCTTGGTAATACACTGACCGCTATCGCAGGGGAAAAAGCAGGTATCATGAAAGCTGGAATTCCTTGTGTCATAGGAGAAGTACTCCCTGAAACACAACAGGTCTTTGAGAATACTTCAGGTAAGGTATCTTCGCCTTTAATCTATGCACAAAGAGAAAGATCGATCCTTGATTGGAATTATGCGCATCATCAGCTACAAGTAACAACGTTACATCAGACAACAAAAGAAAGCGATACATTTAGCATCGACCTTCCCGGCATGTATCAATTGAAGAATATCCTAACGGTGCTGGAAGCCGCTGATCAATTGGCACATAGCGGATGGAATACCGGAATAGCGATCATTCAAAAAGCTTTATCGCAAGTAAAAAAACTTACAGGACTGCACGGCAGATGGGAGATCATTCGAACAAATCCTGCTGTGATACTTGATGTTGGACACAATGAAGATGGAATCAAAGCCATCAATCAACAATTATCACATGTTACTTATAAAAACTTACACATCATTATTGGAATGGTCAAAGACAAAGACATTGATGCCGTCTTAGCCATTTTACCGAAGCATGCGATCTATCATTTTACACAAGCTCAAATTCCCAGGGCGCTGGATGCAAGCAGTCTACAAGAACAAGCTGCTCAATTTGGTTTGATCGGAGATCGATTTGATGATGTGAATACCGCACTGAAAGCAACCATCAAGAATGCTGATCCTGAAGACCTGATCCTTGTTTGTGGAAGTGTATTTCTGGTAGGAGAAGTGAATACATCTTTCTAGTATCTCAATCATCTCTTATCGTGCAGCTATCCAATTGAGTCTGAGTAGTGCTTCATAGATTGGGCCTAACTGCACCCCATGTTGTATTTTATTTTCGCGGAGTAATTGCAGAAATTCTTCTTTTGTAAACAGACAAATTTCAATGTCTTCAAATGCATCAAAACTTTTCTTCTCTCCCAGTATTGCATTTTTAGCAAGATAGAAATAGGCCGTATTGTTATTGATGGCAGGATTCGGACACAACTGACAAAGAAATTCAACTTCATCTGAATGATATCCTGTCTCCTCTTGCATCTCACGAATAGCAGCTGTCTTATGATCTTCGCCCAAATCAATCACACCTCCGGGCAATTCATAGGTCACCTGATCCACAGGATATCGGTACTGCTGAACCAGTACCACTTTTTCATCACTTGTTACCACAAAAATATTGGCCCAATCCGGGAGCTCCACTACATAATAAGGTTCGATGATTCTGCCATCGGGAAACTCACACTTATCTGCACGAGCCTGGAACCAGCGATCGCTGTATACTTTTTGGGATGCCAGTTTCTTCCACCTCAATTCTCGCATTACCAACCTTTGTTTTCACGTAATGTTGTAATATGAGCTGTATGATGTTTACCGTGCCAAGCATACAGTCCCAGTAAAAACCACATAGACATTTCTCTACCATGCTCAGGGTGTGTAACTTTTCTCTCCCATTGTTCTGGAGTTAAATCTTTGATCGTTGCTAACAAACGTTGATGTACCCCATGCAAAATGGTTAATGAAACATTGATGGGCACTTTCTCAATATCAGCCAATTGAACCCAGGCATTTTCATCATAGGGTTTGATCACCGGATTATCTTCTGTTAAGCCAAGACGAAAACGGATATACGCATTCATGTGGCTATCCGCAATATGATGTACCAACTGTTGAACGGTCCAGCCACCGTCACGATAAGGTGTCTGTATTTGCGCTGCATCTAAATTCAAAACAGCACGTTCGACTTCTTCCGGAAGAAACTGAATATCCGCCAACCATTCTTTTTTTTGTTGCTCACTAAAAGGCTTAGGTTCAAATTTCCCGATCGGATAACGTGGATCTTTAGTCATAGAAATAGATTATAGATTATGGCTTATGGGTTATAGTAAAGGGTTTTTCTTGTTTCTTATGCTCCTTCGCGCAAAGCATGTCCGGTAAGATGGATGAATACATCTTCGAGATTGGCCTGCTTCACTTCTTTGGGTTTTTCAAAACCGGTAGCGACCAATTCATCGATCAACTTATCCGGCGAATTCAATGCAATGATCTTTCCTTTATCAACAATGGCAACGCGATCACATAATATCTCTGCTTCATCCATATAGTGTGTAGTAATGATCACCGTGGTGCCTTTATCTCTGATTTGTCGGATCAGATCCCATAAATTTCTCCTCGCCTGCGGATCAAGACCGGTGGTCGGTTCATCAAGGAATATAATATGTGGTTCATTGATCAGTGTTGTTGCAATGGAAAAACGTTGTTTTTGTCCACCACTCAGGTCTTTGAATTTCGCTTTGGCTTTATCACGGAGATTCACCATATCAAGTAAAGACAAAGGATCAATTGCGCGATTGTATAAGCCACCAAATAGCTGTAATAACTCTACCAGATTCAGACCCGGATAATACCCGGATGTTTGTAATTGAACTCCAATGATTTTTTTGATTTCATTGGGTTGTTTATCCAGGTCAAATCCATCTACCCATACATTACCGCTTGTTTTTTCGCGAAGTGTCTCAATGATCTCAAGCGTGGTTGATTTGCCCGCTCCATTAGGACCCAGTAAACCAAAGATCTCGCCTTGTAATACCTCAAAGCTTAACCCTTTTACCGCTTCAAAATCTCCATACTTTTTATGCAGGTTGGTAACCTTAATGATTGGCTGACTCATGGTTAAAATTTATACACAAACCCGGCTTGTTGTTGAGAAACACCAACACCCAAAACCGCTTTGTTATGACGTTGATTGAATAAAGTTACAGCTAAAGCCAGATTTCTTTGTCCTTGTAAGGATAAATACCCTCCTGTCATCAGTGATGCAAAACCACCTCCGATCAATGCCCAACCTGAACCTTTTCTATTTTCATCAGATAGATTTCCAACGCCGAATATGATCGCAAAACTTCCTGCCAAGCCTAAGATTTGTCCTGCCACTTTATTCGACTGGTGCTTCTGGTATAAGCCGATGATTTGTTGATCATGTGTACGGTAAAACAAATGCATGAATTGTTTGCTTCCTCTGTACAGCGTATCCCGGTATAAAATATTATTAGGTTTGGGATTGATGATGTACTGCATCTGCCCCGGATCAAGACGTTGCTGAGACTGTGCGAAAGAACAAATCAGTAAAAAGGAACTAATAAAAAGGAGGCGGTACATTTTTTTGCACAAAATAAGCAAAAACAAAGACCTAATCTCACCGATGAACAGAGAAATATCAACTGCTGAATTGATATTTCTCTGCTGATGTATTACAAGTAGCTTTCGAGTTCATCCATCATTTCCCTGCTACCAATGAAGAGTGGTGTTCGTTGATGTAACTCAGTTGGTTGTATATCAAGAATACGCTGCTTTCCATCTGTAGCGCGTCCACCAGCCACTTCCAGAATAAAGGCAAACGGATTGGATTCATACAATAACCTCAACTTACCCTTTGGTTTCTCAGTAGTGCCGGGATACATGAAAATGCCCCCCTTGATGAGGTTTCGGTGAACATCTGCCACCATACTTCCAATATATCGTTGTGTGTATGGACCACCGGTCTCTTTTGTCTTTCGCTGACAAGCATCAATGTATTTTCTGACACCTTCATCGTATTGAAAGAAATTACCGTGATTCACAGAATAGAATTTGCCGGTAGGTGGACATTTAATATCAGGATGACTCAAACAAAATTCTCCGATAGACGGATCCAGAGTAAATCCATTTACACCTCTTCTGGTAGCATATACGAACATGGTACTCGAACCATAAATAACATATCCCGCAGCTACTTGTCGATTACCGGGCTGTAAAAAATCTTCTTTGGTACAAGGCTTACCTCGCTCACTTACCCTGCGATATACACTAAAGATGGTTCCGATAGAAACATTCACATCAATATTACCACTACCATCCAGTGGATCGAACATGACAACATACTTACTCTGATTACTTACTTCATCATCAAACACAACAAAATCATCTAACTCTTCACTGCCAATACCTGCGCAGCTGATACCATGCTGCAGAACACCCATGAATTGATTATTGGCATAGATATCCAGTTTCTTTACATCTTCACCCTGCACATTGATGGTGCCGGCGTCTCCAAGAATATCCACCAGTCCGGCTTTATTTACTTCAACATTCACACGTTTAGCGGCTAGACCGATATCTCTTAATAAACTACTTAATTCACCAGTTGCGGTAGGAAATTGTCTCAATTGTTGCAGCGTAAATTCATCCAGTGTAAGGATTCTTCTGTTTACTGTCATGGCTTAAGGGCAATCGTTTGCACGAAGGTATTTAATTTGAAAATGGTTCTCACAAAATTTATAAAGTCGTGTAAGAATTACACTATCAAATTCCTTATACAGATGGTTCTTCGTAAAGAACAGAACTTATCTATCCCTTTAAGATTGCTGGCATGAATGGCACGGTCTGTTCAATTATTGACGGATGAATAACTGCGTAAAGAAAATCACACCTTTTGCATCCTGGTAAACACCAATACCCGTCTGGGTATAATTGCCTTCAATATTTTTTCGATGACCCGGACTATTAATCCATCCTTTCACCACTTCTTCAGCTGACAACTTTCCATAAGCTACATTTTCAGCCGCTGCCATTATAGTTCCTGTTGATTTTGTGATTCGTTGAATACGGTTTTCAAATCCATCATGCCCAAAAGCGGTTCGTTTGAGTGCCATATTTTTACTGTGTAATGCTGCTTGCTCATCGGCAGCAGCGATCCCTTTAAGCATTCCTAGCCCCTTCTTTTTACGATATTCATTCACATGATAAAGAATATCGTTGGACATGGTAAATGCATTAACAATAACAGGATCGGATTTGGATCTTTCGATCGCAGATAAATTACGATTGCAGGAGAGCAATAATAAAGGCAGCAGGAATATACCCAGCACAGTAAATAAAATACGAATCATTCGCATATATTTTTTCTCCTTTAAAACAACAACTATACCAAATTACAATCATCAGATTACAAAATCTCCCAAGAAAAGTATAAACCTATGGAAACAAATACTATGCACTTGTTATACACCCTTTGATTTTGACCGTTGTTTACACCGGTCTTACCCTTAGTTTTGCTTTAGAACATCTATTTCAATGAAAGTATTCAAATTCGGCGGAGCCAGTGTCAATAGTGTAGATCGCATCAAAAATCTGGCATCTATTGTTCAACAATATCGTCAGTCCCCACTTGTCATCATCATTTCTGCGATGGGCAAAACCACCAATGCACTTGAAAAAGTGGTGGAAGCTTTTTATGCAGGAAAAAAAGAGGAAGCGCTTCAACTATTTGAAGTGATCAAAAACCAGCACCTTACAACTGCTAAATATTTGCTGGTAAAAGAATACAATAGTTGTGCATCCAAACTCAATGATTTTTTTACAGAAGTGGAATGGCTTTTACACGATAAACCGGTCAGAGAGTTTGATTATTACTATGATCAGGTTGTATGTGTGGGAGAGCTCTTAAGTACTTCGATCATTAGCCATTTTCTGAATGAGGAACATATCGCAAATGAATGGGTCGATGTTCGTGACATCCTTCGTACAGATGATAATTTCAGAGACGCAGGCGTAGATATTGCTTTCACAGAAAAGAAAATAGCAGAGAGCTGGCAACTGACAGTTGGTGAAGGAAAGAACATTATTGTAACACAAGGTTTCATCGGATCTACTGATGAAAATGAAAGCACCACACTCGGACGTGAGGGAAGTGATTATACTGCTGCATTGTTTGCCAATATGCTCAATGCTGAAAGTTTGACCATATGGAAAGATGTTGAGGGAGTCATGAATGCAGACCCCAAACAATTTCCGGAAGCGCAATTGATCCAGGAATTGAATTTCAATGAAGTGATCGAAATGGCTTTTTATGGAGCACAGGTCATCCATCCAAAAACGATTAAGCCCCTACAGAATAAGGGCATCCCAATGTATGTGAAATGCTTTCTGGATCCTTCTTTACCGGGCACTATCATCCACAAAAAAAATATCAAAGGGCTCCCTCCAATTTTTGTGATCAAAGACAAACAGATATTGATCCATTTGAAAAGTCGTGACTTCTCATTTATGGGAGAAGAACCTATGCGACAACTATATGGCATCTTCGGACAAACCCGCATCAGGCCGAATCTGATTCAAACAGGCGCTATTGGTGTTCAGATCTGTATGGATGATAAACAGGATAAAACAGATCAGTTCGCAGCTCAGTCAGGAATGTTATTTGATGTACAGGTAGAAAAAAATCTTCAATTACTTACCATCAGACATTATGAGGAATCTTTACTCAATAAAATGCTGGAGGGAAAGGACGTAGTACTCTTACAAAAGACCAAAGAAACAGTACAAGCTTTGTTCAGGTAATATTTTCATGATTGTTGTTGATCCATCAACCATCATTTTACTACCCTACCGGCGCCTCTGAACCTCGGTTGCCAGTATTTTTCATTCAGATCGCTGATCATTACACCACCACTGGTGGCAGCATGAACGAATTTATTATTGAGCAGATAAACGCCTACATGGGTGATATCACGGTTACGACCCGTTGTGTGAAAGAAAACCAGATCCCCTTCCTGCAGGTCTGCCAATTCGATCTTCTCGCTATTGTCAAATTGCTCTTGAGCTGTTCTTGGCAAGGTAGTATTAAATACATCCCGCATGATCACCTGCGTGAATGCAGAACAATCGATACAATCTTCTGTACTTCCTCCCAAACAATATTTCGTTCCCCACCATTTATCGATGGTTTCGAGCAGGGCTATATTCGTTAATTTTTCGACAGTAGCGTCAATGATCACAGCGTATTTTAATTGCAGATAACCTGCTCTTTCAATATTGAACGCATTCATATCAGATGATCCGGTGTTATTTCGCTTGCCGGTATTACTGGCTGATGACATATTTGCGTTGGTAGTGCTGGCCTTATGTCCTGTTGTAACCACAGAGCCCGGTGTTACTTCGATCTGGTCAAGAAAAGTGCGTTCTTTTGATCCGGTTGTTTTGGCAGCTGTTGTTTTAGCCGTAGAATTATCCCTTGAAGTCAGCTTACTCAATGATTTACAACTCGTGAAGCTCAATAAGCTGATCATTCCTATCATCCAAACAGATCTGTTCATCATACCTGCAATATACCCTGCTGCGGTTTTTATGCCAAGCGATGTGGAAAAGATCTCGGATGGTCAATAGTTCATAGCAAATGGCTGATAGTAAGTAGCCAATGTGGATAATTGGTAGTAAAGAGAACCCCTCCAAAATTGGATATTTGGAGTTCGGAATATGGAAGCCTGACCCAATAAAATCAGACATCTGATATCAGACATCAGAGATTATACATCTGACATCTGCGATCTGATATCTGCCATCCCAAATCAGGCTTCCGACATCAGACTTCCGAACTGTTTCTATGGCATTCTCTCATCTCCACGTTCATACACAATATTCACTGCTCGATGGTGCTGCAGCGATCGATAGTTTGTATAAAAAAGCAGCAAAAGATAATATGCCTGCCCTGGCCATTACAGATCATGGCAACATGTTTGGTGCTTTTGAATTTGTAAGTCAGGCCTGGAAGAATACCAAGGTGATCGGAAAAGATGCCAATGGAAAAGATATCACTGCCCCTGTGATAAAACCGATCGTGGGTTGTGAGTTTTATGTAGTGAAAGACAGACATATAAAAACTTTCACAAAAGAGGTAAAAGATGAACGATACCATCAGGTTCTGCTAGCCAAAAACAAAAAAGGATACGAGAATCTAGTCAAACTTACATCCCTTGGATTCATTGAAGGCATGTATAGTAAATATCCACGTATCGATAAAGAACTGATCGAGCAATATCATGAAGGACTGATCGCAACAACTTGTTGTATTGGTGCCTATGTGCCGCAGACCATCTTACATGATGGTGAAGCAAAGGCGGAACAGGAATTCAAATGGTGGCTGGACCTGTTTGGTGAAGATTATTATATCGAGATACAGCGTCATAATATCAAAGAACAGGAACTCATCAATCAAACTCTATTGAAGTTTGCCAAGAAATACAACGTCCCTGTTATTGCAACGAATGACAGTCACTATGTAGATCAAGATGATGCCAATGCACACGATATTCTTTTATGCATCAATACCGGAGAAAAACAAAGCACACCGGGTTTTGATGACTTCGTAAACGATGATGCACAGATCAAAAACAGACGATTCAAATTTCCTAACGATCAGTTTTATTTCAAGACGACACAGGAAATGGAAAAACTGTTCAGTGATATTCCCGAGTCACTGGATAATACCAATCAGATCGTAGATAAGGTGGAAGTATTGAATCTTAAAAAGGATATCCTGCTTCCTGCATTTCCAATTCCAAAAGAGTTTCAGATACATACCGACGCCAACCTGAATCAGTGGGAATACCTGCGTCATATTACCATGGAGGGCGCTAAAATGCGCTATTCAGACCTTACACCGGAGATACAGGAACGTATCGATTTTGAATTGTTCACGATCAAGACCATGGGTTTTGCCGGATACTTTTTGATCGTGAGTGATTTTATCAAAGCAGGAAGAGAATTAGGTGTATTCGTAGGTCCGGGTCGTGGTTCTGCTGCCGGAAGTGTGGTGGCTTATTGTATCGGTATCACGAATATTGATCCGATCAAATACAATTTGCTGTTCGAGCGTTTCCTCAATCCTGACCGTAAGAGCATGCCCGATATCGATACGGACTTCGATGATGAAGGCCGTCAGAAAGTGATCGATTATGTGGTTGACAAATACGGGAAACAACAGGTGGCACAGATCATCACATACGGTACCATGGCCGCCAAGATGAGTATTAAAGATGTGGCCCGTGTATTGGATCTCCCGCTTGCCGAAAGCAATATGTTGGCCAAGCTGGTTCCGGATAAGCCCGGAACTGAACTGGGACGCGTATTACATGCACCATTAACTGTAAAAGATGGTGAAAAATCACTGGAAGAAAAAGAAGCTTATCAGCAAGAAGATATTGAGAATGTAAAAAAACTACGAGAGATCTATCAGGGCAATGATATCCGTGCACAAGTATTAAAAGAAGCGGAAAGACTAGAAGGGTCTGTTCGTAATACAGGCATTCATGCTGCGGGAATCATCATCGCTCCGAAAGATCTTACGGAATTGATCCCTGTTGCCACGGCCAAAGATTCAGATCTATGGGTAACACAGATCGAGGGAAGTATTATTGAAGATGCCGGTGTTATCAAGATGGACTTTCTGGGTCTGAAGACCCTTTCCATTTTGAAAACAGCATTGGAACTCATTCAGCAAAACCATGGAGTCACCATTGATCTGGATAATATTCCGTTGGATGATGAAAAAACATTTCACTTATACCAGCGTGGAGAAACCAATGCCACTTTTCAGTTTGAAAGTGTAGGCATGCAGAAATATCTCCGCGATCTCAAGCCGGATAAGTTCGATGACCTCATTGCGATGAACGCCCTGTATCGTCCCGGGCCGATTGCCTACATTCCAAAATTCATTGATAGAAAACATGGTCGTGAACCTGTGACCTATGATATTCCTGAAATGGAGGAATACCTGGCAGAGACCTATGGTATCACTGTATATCAAGAGCAGGTGATGTTGCTGAGTCAGAGTTTAGGTGGTTTTACCAAAGGTGATGCAGATGTGCTGCGTAAAGCCATGGGTAAAAAACAAAAATCAGTTCTTGACAAAATGAAAACTCAATTTATTGAAGGGGCTACTGCGAAGGGGCATCCTGCGGATAAATTGGAAAAGATATGGACAGACTGGGAAGCCTTTGCACAATACGCTTTCAATAAATCACATTCCACCTGTTATGCTTTTGTAGCATATCAAACCGCTTACTTAAAAGCACATTATCCGGGTGAATACATGTCTGCCGTGCTGAATCATGCAGGCAGCATTGAGAAGATCACCTTCTTTATGGAAGAATGTAAGAGGATGGGGATTAAAGTGCTGGGACCGGATATCAATGAATCCTTAAAAGGCTTTGCCGTAAACAAAAATGGCGAGATCCGTTTTGGATTAGGGGGCTTAAAAGGCGTGGGTGAAGCTGCAGTCGAAAACATTATTGCCGAGAGAGAAAAAAATGGATGGTACCAAAACATTTTTGATTTTATCAAACGTGTGATCCAAAGAAGTGTCAATAAGAAATCCTTAGAAAGTTTGGCATATTCAGGTGCATTTGATTGTTTCAAGGAATTTCATCGTGCTCAATATTTTCATGTTGCAGATGGTGAAAAAATATCAGGATTAGAGAAGATCATCAACTATGGTCAAGCCAATCAATCTGCAGCAGCCGCGAGTACCAATACATTGTTTGGAGATATGTCTTCAGCCATGCAGGTACCGATACCCAAGATCGCCAATGTAGAACCATGGACACTCACAGAGCTACTGGATCATGAAAAAGATGTAACGGGAATGTTCATGAGCGGACACCCACTGGATCATTTTAAGTTTGAGTTGAAGTATTATGGCATCACCAGTATCAATGATTTTAATGAGATCAAACAAACGCTGCATTTACAGCCTAATCCCGGAAAACAGATCCGTGTAGCCGGTTTGGTGATCGATGTTCAGCATCGGGTAACAAAAACGGGGAAGAATTTTGGCTCTTTTGTCATTGAGGATTTTAGCGGTAAAACTGATTTCATTTTGTGGAGTGAAGATTATATCAAGTTCCAGAATTATTTAGAGAAGGGGCAAAACATTTTACTTACCGGCTTCTTTCGTTCGCGCTTCAATCAACCTAATAATTTTGAATTTAAGGTGAATGTGATGTCTTTACTGGAAACAGTAAAACAAAACTTGACACGCAGTATTGAGATCAACATGCATCCGGCTTCAGTAACTCCTGATTTTGTATCCTTCATTGATAAAAATGTGAGAGAGCATCCCGGAAAATCTTCTTTGCGTTTCAATATTTATGAACCTAGGGAACAACTCAAAGTGAGTATGTATTCGTTGGAGAAAGGATTCATGATGAATGAAGAAATGGCTAGCTTCTTATTAGAGAACCCGGATTTGGATGTGACTGTGGGAGTTGTAGGATAATGACAGGGAGTTGATCAATTAGTGAGTCTTAATCGCCATTTATCTTTCAAAAACGCTGCTTATCCTTTTTTGTCTGTTTTTTACCAAGAAAAAATAGCTTCTTGTTGCCAAAACAGACCTTATGTCATCTGAAACCCTGAAGCAACGTATTATAACAGTAGACGCACTACGTGGATTTGCCTTATTAGGTATCCTTCTGGCGCACATGATCTATTGGTACAATGCCGGACCTTTACCCGGATCTATTTTCGAGAAACACAATGATACTGCAAGTGGTATTATTGGTATCGTGAATGAAATATTGATCTCCGGTAAATTCTTCGCCTTCTTTTCATTTTTATTTGGATTGAGTTTTTTCCTCCAGATGAACAGTATGGAAGAAAGCGGCAGACCCTTTGTTTGGAGATATGCTTGGCGTATCACGATCATGGGAATAATTGGTTTGATACATCATGCATTTTGGAGAGGAGATATTCTTTCCATTTATGCTCCCCTGGGTTTTATTCTTTTACCCATGCGCAAACTCAGCAACCGCGCTGTATTGATCATAGGTGTTCTATTAGCGATCAATTTACCCAGCTTACTCATGCAGTTGCCAGGACTCATTGAACAATTGACCTCTACTACGCCACCACCACCTCCTCCATCTGGTCCGCCTCCGGGACCTGATCCTTCACAAGCATTTTTCAAAACAGTCTATAAAAGCGATATCTGGAGTATGATGAAGAATAACATCATCAGCATTGGAGAAAAATTTGATTTCCAATTTGGCAGTGGTCGTATTTATGTTACACTCGGATTTTTCTTATTGGGAATGTATAGTGGCAGAAAGGGATGGTTTGCTATGAGTTCGGAAGCACTAAAACCCATTTTTAAAAAAATAAAAAATAAGTCCGGTTGGGTTGTGTTGGTAACACTCTTAGGTGGGGTTGGCATCTATGGATTGAATGAAGGTTTTAAACTCGGCTGGGAAAGCAGTCCATTGGTAGGCTTCATTTTTGGCACATTGTATAATCTCAATAATGCAGCCCTCGTGGTTTTCTATGTTACAGGAATTACTTTATTAATGAACCGAAAATTTTGGCAAAACTTATTATACCCATTAGCACCTATCGGAAAAATGGCTTTGACCAGTTACTTACTGCAAACAGCACTTGGTCTTGTTTTGTTTTTTGGATTTGGATTTGGTTTAGTGGGCGTAACAGCTCCCTGGCTCAACTGGCTGATCGCACTTGCATTTTTCATACTCCAGGCAATAGCATGCAAATGGTGGTTTAAAAAATTCTACTTCGGCCCGGTAGAGTGGCTGTGGAGATCGTTGACATATTTTAAAATACAACCTTTCCGAAAAAAGCAAGCCTCCGCGTAAAATACCACGCTCTTTTTCTCTGCGGTGAATATTCGAATAAATGCACCGCAGAGAAAAACAGAACAGAGATTACACTGAGATTAAATTGACTGTCCGAAAGTGAGCAGATTATGATCAGGATCTAGGAGTGCAAATTCTTTTTGCCCCCAAGGTTTTTCAGTCAAAGGAGCATTGGGATGAATCGCTACTTTTCTGTCTAGTAATGACTGATAAAAAGTTTCAATCTCATCTAGCCTGATATACACCTGTCCATAATTCTCCAAAGGATTCAATGTTGGAAAGCTAAAGAAATGAATTTCGATAGTATCTTTTTGAAGGATCAAGTAATCACCATAATCACTTATTTCACGAAACTGCAATTGGTCAACATAATAGGATTTGGTCGTTGCTTTATCCCGCATGGGTAATTTGGGATGGATCTGTGTCAGCATTTAGATGAATTTGATTGCAAACTCGGGATTTACTAGAACAGGTGCAACTAAAATCAACCGTTACTCATATTTTTTCAATATTTCCTCTACACAACTTCTTGTTTAAACACTGCGTTATACTGTGTTGATTATTTTACCACAACGTTTCACGATATTTTATTTGGATTGTCTTTTGACCATTTCGTTGATCCATATGGGTGCGAATGGAGAAGTGCAACCTTTTGAAACAGGATAATCACGATAGATTCCCAGCTCCTCTCCTATGTCCAATGCTTGTTTTCTATAAGCAGGATGATGAATACCAATATATGCAAGCGCAAAATTCATGGTCCACTGAACTTCAGGTGCTGCTTGAGGCAGTTCTTTGTGTAATTGTTTTAATAGCGCCGCTAAATCAATATCATCAGCATTTCTGGCGATCTTACCAGCCATCAAACTCCATCCTGCTCTCAATGCCCACTTGTTGTTTGACTTAAGCCATTTTATCCTAAGCGTTTCTTTTGCCGGATGATCTTTCAAAATATAATTGCTAAACCAATCTGCTACATGGGTAAAATCAATTTGTTCTACCATTTGGTCTAACTGCTCAACCGATAATTGATCAGGCTTCATAATAAGAATGGCTAAAAACTGAGCTTCAATATTTCCGGCATTCCATAGTTCCAACCCCAGTGTATGATTGGTTTTTAGCTTCTTGGCAATATTTCGAATATCACCCATTTTTACCCCGAACTGATTTTCCCCAGCACCGGCTTTGGTGTTGATCGCCATCATTTTTTCGTTGCCGAGTGATTGTAATACAGAAAGAATGTCTTCGAGGGTCATATCATTAGTTAAAAGGAATACAAGATAATTATTTTACACCCAATATTTCATCACTAAAAAAGCCTGGCAATAAATGCCAAGCTTTAATTTTTTATCAAATAAAACGCATTTATTGTTCAGCGGTGGCAGGACTAATCGTAGAACTGATCTGCGTAATTTTAGTGATCGGGAACCCACCTTTCTGTGCATGTTCTTTGATCAATTTCTCATCTTCAGCTTGGTACACACAAAATATCTTATTACCCGTAACATAACTCTGGACCCATTTTATCTTTGGCCCCATGGATGTGAGTACCGTACAAGATTTTTGCGAGATCCCTTTTAACTCTACAGGTGTCAATGTACCCGCACCGGGAATATCTCTTTCAATTAGGAATAATTTCATACTACTTTGACTGCTCTCTTTTGTTGCATCGGTAGAAGACTTTTGTTGAGCCTTTGCCTCTTGTTGAAGCATAAATAAACACACAATAAGTAGTGATTTGAAAAGGATTTTAACTTGTTTCATAACCATAGATTTTGGATGATTGAATAATCCAAAATTAGATAGCGCATAAGCCCTTTATTATCTCATTTCTTTCAAAAATTGGTAAATTTCTTGCAATAGGACTTATTGTAAGCCAGCATATTCATGAGGAGTTATTCCAAAACTTTCTCTAAAACATTTTGTAAAATAAGATGGGCTATTGAATCCATTTTCAAAAGCAATTTCTGTGATATTCTTCCCTCCTTTTTGCAAAGACTTTCTAGCTTTCTCTAATCTGAAAGATCGCAATAGATCATTGGGAGAATATCCTGTAAGTGCTACTATTTTTCTGTAGAGTTGCGAATGGCTCAATGCAAGCGTTCTTGACATATCTTCAACTTGAAGCGTAGGGTCATTATATCTTTCTTCTAACAATATGATTATACTATTGATAAGCAGATCATCCGAAGCAGATAAAATCAATATTGACCGGTCTTGTTTCGTAAGCTGTTTATGAATCATCATCTCCCGTAACGCATTACTTATGCGTATCGGACTTTGATGAGCAAAGAAACATAGATATTTAAGCAGGCTAATTGTATCCCCGAAAAATTTCTCATGTTTAGTTACAGGTTCTCCCCCATGCAACCCAATGGTTATGCTAAAGTCTTTTTCCGCTAAGGTCATAATGTGCATCGCCGCTTCTATCGCTTCTTCTACCTGAACAAAAGACCCAATAATGCCTTCTGAATGAAGCAATGCGACTCTCCCTCCTCCTGTAATGACTTTTTCCTTAATAGCAGCTATTTTTTGCTGTATTAAACTCCCATTTTGATGTTTATACTGATACAAGATTGGATCAGGAAGTTGGATTAGCATCATTATCCGATAAGAACTTTCTTTCACTAGTAATAAACCGTCTTCTGTTTTTTCGTCTACTTCAGGATCGGTAATACGGCCTAAAAAAGACTGTACCAGACCAGGTTCTACTTCTATAATCTTATGTGGCACCAATCCATGAGATCTACTATGAAGTTCATACACAACTTCTTTGGATGGCGCATCGATCAAGCAAAACACATGCCCTTTCTGTTCATCAACCCAGTAGGTGAGGCATTTACAATTGTGGTCCTTTTCAAGATAAACATCTTGGCTATGAGCTATTGCAACATCTTTTGCATTAACTCCAGGAACGATATGCAAATCCATGTAAATAGGCATTGTGAAATGTATCTCGTACTAACAAATTACAAATATTCCGGATATAAACAATACAATAATGCCCCACTGTCAGGTTTCCCCTGCCCTTACGTCATTAATAACAACGGTGGAAAAGTCAAAGGGGCAGAGAAAGCGGATTGGGCTTAAATTTGATTCTTGGCTAGTAGGTTATAGCTTATGGTTCATAGCACATGGCTCTACCATTAGCCATGAACTATACGCTATCATCAAAGCTTTTCAAACAATAAACATCTAAAAATAAAATCAAAATGGCTTTAGAATTAACAGACGCGAATTTCCAGACGACGGTGCTGGATAGTGATAAACTGACAGTAGTGGATTTTTGGGCTGAGTGGTGCGGACCTTGTCGCGCTATCGGACCCGTTATTGAAGAACTGGCCAAGGAATACGATGGTAAAGTAAATGTGGGCAAAGTAAATGTTGACCATAATCCAAACCTGAGTGTGAATTATGGTATCACTTCTATCCCTGCGATCCTTTTCATTAAAGGCGGACAAATTGTAGACAAACAAATTGGTGCAGTTCCTAAATCTGTATTGGATAAAAAGATTCAGGCGCATATTTAAGCTGCAGCTATAAGCTTCAAGTTGATAGCTTATCAAATAAAAAAGCAACTGATCAAATTCAGTTGCTTTTTTATTATTCAATATATCTATTAGTTATACCTATTAGTGTGACATATTCTTGACTTCCGCAGGATTGTGTTTATGTCGGAAGAGTAACCCAAAGAAGATGGCGATGAATAATGCATAGATGGCAAAGACCATCCAGATGCCGGACCAATCTTTGCTACCATCAGGTAGCAGGTAATATCCGTCGATCATCCAGCCGCTCAGTACACTTCCCATGATAGCACCAAAACCATTGGTCATCATCATGAACAATCCTTGAGCTGAAGAACGTATTTCCGGATCGATCGAAGTTTCTACGAATAAAGAACCAGAAATATTGAAGAAGTCAAATGCCATACCATACACAATATTCGACAGGATGATCATCCAGAAGAATCCTTCCGGATTACCGAAAGAGAAAAGTCCAAATCTCAATACCCATGCAAACATGGAGATCAACATCACTTTTTTGATCCCGAATCTTTTCATAAAGAATGGGATCGCCAGAATAAAGAGTGTTTCAGATATCTGAGAGATCGAGATGATGATCGTTGAATATTCCACTACGAAAGAATCTTTATACTGCTCGATCTTTTCAAAATCCTTCAAATAAGTATCCCCATACATATTGGTCAGCTGTAAAGCAGCTCCCAGAAACATGGAGAACAAAAAGAAAATGGCCATCTTGTAATTACCCAGCAATTTGAAAGCTTTTAGGCCTAAGTTGTCCATCCAAGAACCAGCACCTCTTCCTTTGTTTTCAGGAGGGCATTTTGGCAAGAAGAAAGAATAGATACCCAGTACCACAGCGAATACCCCGGCGATATAAAATTGATTCGCATTAATAGCATGACCTGTAAAAGCCGCAATCTGTTCCCCAACAGCTTTACCGGCTTCCCATGGCGATTGTGGGTCACTGAGCAGATTGGTGGTCCACATAGCTGCAATAAAACCAATCGTCCCCCACACACGAATGGGAGGGAATACTTTTACGACATCCATTTGATTATCGATCAAAATTCTGTACGAAAGCGAGTTGGACAGTGAAATGGTTGGCATATAAAAACACATGCTCACCAAGAGTACCCAAAAGAATGTATTGGGCTCATCAATAAAAGGTAGTACAAAC
This sequence comes from Sediminibacterium sp. KACHI17, assembly GCF_040362915.1. NCBI lineage: Bacteria > Pseudomonadati > Bacteroidota > Chitinophagia > Chitinophagales > Chitinophagaceae > Sediminibacterium > Sediminibacterium longum. The sequence goes on from NZ_AP029612.1 coordinate 931,740, forward strand.
AATGTCAATCCATAAAGAATATGCAACAAAGCGTACAGCTTTTCAGCATTCATCCAACGGTCAGCTATGATACCAATCAGCGCCGGCATGATCAGGGAACCGAGTCCGAGGGTTGAAAAAACAGCACCAAATTGGGCACCTGTCCAGTTTTTAAACCCGAATCCATAAGACCCCAAAGTTGTGAGCCAGGCTCCCCAAACAAAAAACTGAAAAAAACTTAAAAAAGTCAGCCTGAGTTTAATTGACATAGATTATACAATTAGTGATGAACCATCTATCTGTTATGCTGTTTATTCAACAAGACCAACGAATCTATATAAAATTCATGAACTTTCGCATTTGGTGGTTTTATAGGGATTATAATCTTAAAAATTAGAAAGAGATTGCCACTGAGCGCACTGATATACACAGAAACGATTCAGTGATATTCTGTGCTTTCAGTGGCAACTATAATCGTATTTTTGCAGTCAAATTAAGTGAAGATGAGCGCACGAATTTCAGACCCCTTTATTTTGGTAGCAACACAGTCAGATTACGACTTAAAAAATATTGGAGAAAAGATCCTCAGAAAAGACCGTATCAGTTTTGAAGAGGGTGTTACCCTTTTTGAAAAAGGCTCATTATCCTATTTGGGTGCTTTAGCGAATTGGGTAAGAGAAGAAAAACATGGGCATAAGACCTATTTTAACCGAAACTTTCATATTGAGCCTACGAATGTTTGTGTGTTCTCTTGTAAGTTCTGCTCCTATTCCCGCTTATATGCACACCGTGAAGAAGGATGGGAACTGAGCATTGAACAAATGATGCATATCGTTAAGAGTTATGATGGCAAGCCTGTAACTGAAGTGCACATTGTTGGTGGCGTTCACCCCAAAATGAATTTGGATTTTTTCCTTGAATTATTGAGAACCATCAAAGCGCATCGTCCGGATCTACATGTCAAAGCCTTTACACCTGTTGAACTTGATTATATGTTCCGCAAAGCCAAGGTAAGTGTAGAAGAAGGAATGCGATTGGCGCATGAAGCGGGACTTGATTCTTTACCTGGAGGTGGTGCTGAGATCTTCCATCCTGAGATTCGTAAACAGATCTGTGAAGATAAAGTAGATGCTGATGGATGGTTACATATTCATAAAACAGCACACCAACTTGGTATGCATAGTAATGCCACTTTGCTGTATGGGCATATTGAACAATTCTGGCACCGTATCGATCATATGGAAAGATTACGCCAGTTACAGGATGAGACAGGTGGATTCAATACGTTTATCCCACTCAAATTCCGCAATAAGGACAACGACATGAGTCATATTCCTGAATCATCCGTTGTAGAAGATATGCGCATGTATGCTGTATCACGTTTGTACATGGATAACTTCCCTCATATCAAAGCTTATTGGCCAATGTTGGGCAGACAAAATGCGCAACTGACCTTATCGTTTGGTGTAAATGATATTGATGGTACCATTGATGATTCAACCAAGATCTACGCAATGGCCGGCAGTGAGGAACAAACCCCTACCATGTCTACTGAAGAATTGGTACGCCTGATCAAACAAGTGAACAGACAACCGGTGGAGAGAGGAACTTTGTATAATGAGATTAAAGATTATTCTGAATCTTTGATTCTTTGATCTGTGATTTCTTGATCTTTTCAAATCAAAAAATCACAGATCAAGAAATCAAACTTAGCACTCCGGCAAACTGATCGGTATATGAATGGCTAGTCCGCCATCTGCAGTTTCTTTGTATTTGCTGCTCATATCCAATGCAGTATCCCACATGGTTTTAATGACTTTATCCAAACTTACTTTTGCGTAATCAGGCGAGCTTTGAAGCGCTAGTTGTGAAGCAGTAATCGCTTTGATAGCACCCATTGTATTTCTTTCGATGCAGGGCACTTGTACCAATCCGCCGATCGGATCACAAGTCAGTCCAAGATGATGTTCCATTGCAATTTCAGCAGCCATCAGTGTCTGACGTTGGGTTCCACCCAATGATTCAGTGAGTGCAGCAGCCGCCATTGCAGAAGACACTCCGATCTCAGCCTGACAACCACCCATCGCTGCAGATATCGTAGCACCTTTTTTGAAAATACTACCGATCTCGGAAGCTGTGAGTAAGAAACGGATGATCTTTTCATCATCCAATCCATCACAAAAAGCAATGAAATATTGCAGCACTGCAGGAATTACGCCCGCAGCACCATTCGTAGGTGCTGTAACTACTCTGCCGAATGAGGCATTCTCTTCATTTACTGCCAACGCAAAGCAGCTGACCCAATCTAAAATATATTTAAAATCATGCCCACCTTTTCTGATCGCTTCAACCCACGATGTGTAGTCTGTGTAAGTATTTTGTTGGATAAGTTTTTTATTCAGATCAAATGCTCTTCTTCTTACTTGTAATCCACCCGGTAATTCACCTTTGGTATGACAGCCACGATAGATACAATCACGCATGGTATGCCAGATATTCAACACACCATTTCGAGTCACTTCTTCGGAGCGCCAGGCCTGCTCATTTTCCATCACAACTTCATGCACCGACATACCCGTTTTCATGCACCAGTGTAACAGGTCATCTGCTGTGTTAACCGGAAAAGGGAGATCAACAGTTTGTTGTGCATTTTTATCTTCACCCTCCTTCACAACAAATCCACCACCGATGGAATAATATGTTTCACTCCAATGTTCACCATTTTTCAATTCGATCAGAAAGGATAGTCCATTCGGATGAAAAGGCAATGTTTCCTGATGCAGGAATTGAAGATGATCAGGCAGGATAAAAGGGATATTCAAGGTTCCACCCAACAACAATTGCTGTGAGTTTTGTATGTGTTGTATTTTGGGTTGAATGCTATTGACATCGATTGTTACAGGATCTTCGCCGCATAACCCCAACATCACAGCAATATCAGTGCCGTGCCCCTTCCCTGTTTTGGCCAAAGAACCATATAACAATACCGTTACAGAAAGAACCTGATCCAATCCACCCTTTGCCCGAATGGTATCTACACAACGCATGGCAGCCCTCCATGGACCAAGTGTATGGGAACTGGAAGGTCCGACACCAATTTTGAACATATCAAATACCGAGATCGCTTCGTGTGGCATGCAAAAAAATTGTGCTTCAAATGTAAGACTTATAGTGATAGTCTATCCCATACAAGTATGCCGGTTGTGGGTAATATCCCAATATGGGCAAGAATCATTTCTATCGCATTCATTACATTTGAGTATGCGTCAATTCTTGTTATTCGGCCTTTGCATGATTGTATCTGCTACCAATGTGCAGTCCCAAAATTTATCCAATAACAAGATGGCTTTATTAGAACAGTTGATGCAAACAAAACCCGATCTATTCGGGCAAGTACTGCAGCATTCAAAAGATTGGATCGTACAGATCAGGTATACGCAAATAGATAGGGATCGAAAGAATAGACCTCAATTCAAAGATTACGATTTCAATCTTGATCCGGAGCAATATTTTTATCCTGCCAGTACCGTGAAAATGCCACTAGCATTTCTTGCATTTGAAAAGTTAAATGAATTGAATATTGCAGGAGTCGATCTTCATACAACGATGGTCACTGATAGTAATGATGCATCAAAATATATTGGCAAACAACTATCCGATGAATCTCTAGAACGCCCTTGTATTGCATTATTCATCCGAAAAATATTTTTAGTAAGCGACAATGATGCTTACAACAGATTGTACGAGTTTCTCGGACAGGAATACATCCATAAAAAGTTAACAGAAAAAGGGTATCCCAATGCAGTGATCAGACATTGGTTAAGTGTAAGCAGAACAGAGCTGCAAAACAGAACGACACATCCTGTATATTTTGTTGATCAAAATGGCAAAGTGTTACATGAGCAACCCTCCCTGAAGAGCCAAGTTGTTTTTCCTTCTTTTGAAAGCAGGTTGGGGAAAGGGTATATGTCCGGCAATACATTAATCCAAGAGCCTTTTAACTTCTCTGAAAAAAATCGCATTTACTTGAGTGATCTACATCGCATATTACAATCCGTGTTGTTTCCGGAGTCTTTTCCAAAAAGATCCAGATTTAAACTGAAAAAAAGCGACTATGATTTTCTGCATGCTGCTATGAGTTGTTTCCCTCCCGAAAGTAAATATCCTGTATATCCTAAGGAAGCTGTTTGGGATGCTTCTGTGAAATTTCTGCTTTATGGTGCAGCAAAGGGTGATCGGCCAAAGCATATTCGCATCTTTAATAAAATTGGGGGTGCTTATGGATTTCTTACAGACATCGCCTATATCGTTGACCAAGAGAATAAAGTTGAATTCATGCTGAGTGCCACCATACATTGCAACAGTGACGGGATTTTTAATGATGACCGTTATGAGTATGAGAGTATTGGATATCCTTTTCTCAGAGACCTTGGACAACTGATCTATGAACATGAGCTCAAAAGAAAGAAAAAGCGAATTCCGGAGCTGAGTAAATTCATTCTGACCTATTGATACAATCATAGTGAAAGCCTGCTAACCTTTATAGATACACAATTACTACACATTTTTTAACCAAAACAGGGCATTCTAGTTAAAACTTACAGGCGTTTGCATAGTTTTTACGAACTTTCGCTCGCAAAAAATTCATGTACAGATTTTAGTTAATGTAAAGCATCATGGAATTATCATCGCTTCTCAATCGTTTTAATGAACCGGAAACCCTTAAGATGGCCAAGCTTGGTCGTGAACTCAGAGCCAAAGGTATTGATGTCATTGATCTGAGTTTAGGTGAGCCTGATTTTGATACACCACAGCATATCAAAGATGCTGCTATCAAAGCCATCAACGATAACTGGAGTCACTATACTCCTGTTCCCGGTTTTCTGGATCTGAGAGAAGCAGTTTGCACCAAACTCAAACGTGATAATAATCTTGACTATGCTCCTGAAAATATCGTTACTTCCACAGGTGCGAAACAAAGTCTGGCCAATGCCATTTTAGCTTTGGTAGATGAAGGTGATGAAGTGATCATCCCCACCCCTTATTGGGTTACGTATTCAGAATTGGTAAAAATAGCCAGGGGTAAGGTAGTGGAGATCAGAACCAGTGTCGAAAATCATTTCAAAGCAACCGCTGCAGAAGTAGAAGCCGCTATTACTCCGAGAACTAAGGTATTCATGTTCTCATCACCATGTAATCCATCCGGCGCTGTGTATAACAAAGCAGAATTGGAATCATTGGCTGCAGTATTTCGCAAATATCCAAACATTGCGATCATCTCTGATGAGATCTATGAATATATCAATTTTGTAGGTAAACATGAGAGCATTGCACAGTTTGAAGATCTGAAAGACCGAGTTGTTTTGATCAATGGACTGAGTAAAGGTTTCGCAATGACCGGATGGCGTCTTGGATACATTGCTGCGAGTGCTCAGATCGCTAAAGCGTGTGAGAAATTACAAGGACAATTTACCAGTGGCACCAACTCAATCACACAGAAAGCAGCTGTAGCCGCATTGACCGGTGATCTTCGTCCATCTATGGAAATGACAGAAGAGTTTACAAGAAGAAGAGCAAGAACACTTCAACTCGTGAGTGAAATACCCGGATTCAAATGTTTTGAACCTGAAGGAGCTTTTTATGTGTTTCCGGATGTAAGTGCGTATTATGGTAAATCAGATGGAACAAATACCATTCAGAATGCGGCTGATTTAAGTATGTATATTCTCAACAACGCACATGTGTCTTCTGTAATGGGTGATGCATTCGGTGAACCAAAATGTGTGCGATTCTCTTTTGCGAATAGTATGGGGAATATTGAAAAAGCCTGGGGAAGAATCAAAGAAGCATTGGCAAAACTGAAATAAAAATCTGTGAATCTGTGGCATTCATAGTAGCCACAGATTCACAGATTAGATAATCTATTTTGAGGCGGTAGCAGTACCGCCTTTTTTACTGTCCACATTAACGGTATACTTCCCTCCTCCTTGTACGATCCACTTCACTGTCACCGTCCCTAAACCGGGAATATTCGATACTTCAATGGTTTGAGGATTGTTCTGTTGTTCTTTACTCAGGTTCAGATCTCTGTTCTCTACCTGCATACCACTGAGTATTTTACCGGAAGTAGTGAGCGTGATATAATCCGGACGTTCAATTTTATTTTTAGCATCCTGACTGCTGTGTGTAGGCATCAGCCTGCCATTATAGATCACTGCTGTTACTTCTTTCAATCCATCACCTAGATCTTTTTCGGTGATCTCAGACACTTCCAGTTTAGGCGTATGGAAGCAATGATAAATACTGAAAGCCATATTACGGTGTGCATCTGATTCCAGTAAAAATCCGGGGTGCGCACGACCAAAATTTTTCTTCATACCACCCACTTCAATTTTACCATATTGCGGATGATCATATTCTTTCCAAGAAACAAATGCATCTTGGAATAACAGATAACGATCAAAGCTATAACTGGTATTATCAAAAGGATCACGAGTAGCATCACGCATATACATCAGATAAGGAGTCCACAATTCATTCGAATACGTATAGATTCCTCTTCCTGCATAAAACCAATCCAACTCACCACCATAAGCCGAATACAGATCTTTGTACACAACCAGGTATTTATATCCCGGAATCAACTCCTCTCCTTTTTTTGCGATCGCATCATACACCGCAATATCCTGTGCATTGTAAGTACCGATATCTTCTTGTCCACCCGGACCCCGAAGAATCATACCTCCGGCATTATGGAATGATTGTGCTGCAGCGATGTTGGGATGTTTCATTACAAACTCCATCACCGCTCTATTCTCCGGCAAAGAGAATGGATATTTGTAAGCACCATTTTGAATATAGTTTGGCTGCCATCCCCAACCCCAATCACGGTTAGGATCATATTCAAAAGTGTAGCCATCTTCATTCACTCTTCCATCCCCATCATTATCGATACCTTCAATACCCAATAATTCATAATCGCCCTTTTCATCCGGACCAACCTGAATCATGTTACGAGGATCTTTAGGGTCCAATTTCCAACGACCATTAGGATTCTTTCTGCGCATCATGGTGATGTGCCCGTCATTATTGATATCATCATAACTGTCTTCATTCACTTGTCCATCCCCATCATTATCAACCGGGATCACACCAGAACGGGGTGAACTGCCGGTATTGGGTTTGTGCATATAGCTGTCTCTTGCATCCGGGTTGATGGTAGGAACGATATAGAATACTTTATCTTCTAATAATTCCTGAATGAATTTCGTATCGCCGAATGATTCAGTTAAGTACCATGCAGTATACAAAGCGAATTCAGCACCTTGAATTTCATTGGAGTGAATATTGCCATCGATATACATACCGGGCTTACGATCCGGATTCCCTTTTTTGAAATCAGTGATGGTCAAGCACCAGAGATCTCTGCCCTCGAATGATTTACCGATGGATTGTAGTTTAGCCAGATCCGGATAAGCAGCTGCGATCTTTTTACAGATCTCACTGATACCTGCATGATCATAATACCGATTCCAGGTAACAGTTACTTTGGGATTTACAGGTGAACCTGCAGCTTTGAATACCTGATCAGGCAATTGTGCATGAGCGGTCATACCGGTAATAAGCACCAGCAGACTTGCGAATATTTTTATACTAAAACGTTTCATAGTTGAATGATTTGTGATGATCAAAGAGTAACCTCAATAGATTTGCTGCCTGCTGTTGGACAACCGGCTTCAATAACCAACTTACCGGTTCCTTTGATGACCCAACTGAATGATTCCGACCCATTGGCATCAATACTATTCAGCAAGTGGATTTTTTTACCTCCCACTACTTCTTGTTTTCCTGAAGTTTGAACAGCTACTTTTACTTTCTTAATGAAATAACTTCTTTCTCCTAATTTACTATGCGTAGATAATCCACCCTTGTTCACCACATCCAAGCTAACTCTTGTCAATCCGTTTGCAAGTTTTTCTGTTTTCAAATTCACCACATCAATTTCAGGTTGATGTGAAGCAAGTTTCACCAAAAAGTCTGTATGTTTTTTTACAACAGGTTCCACTATTTTATAAGGTGGATTCATCATTGCATAAGGATCCACACCACCTACTTCTACTTTTTGTCCGGGGAAATCAGGGTGCTGGATGGTTTTCCATTCTGTGAATGCATTGGCGATGCCTTGTTGAGCTGCCCAGCGTAAATAATTAGCGGTTACATCTTCTACAGTGAATGCTTTTTCTTTTTTGGCTGTATCAGGTCTGGTCTTAGGTACCCACCAACCCGGTGTGCTAAAGCTGTAACGACCATAATGGAAGTAACCCCAAGAAAGAACATCTCCTCCTGTTGTGTTATTCCTCGGAGCATCTTTGGTTCCAGTAACTTTGTTGTACAAGTCACTTACCATACCATTGACTTTCGCATCAGGTTCTAACAAGCCTGCTACGATTCTTTGTGCAGCTGCCTGCGGATTGTATGCAATAGGATTTGAAAGATTATTGTTGCTGCCAAAACTTACCACTGCATACACATTGAATGCATCATACAGAAAATCAAGCATGGCTCTGGTTTCTTTTTCTGATGCGGGATAATCACCTGCTCCAGGAGCAAAAGTCTTATGATTATAAGTCAGGTTCTTATTAAAAGCAATACCTCCTTCTCCATCTTCATTGAACTGACCATCTTTATCATTATCGGTACCTTCTGATACTAATTTGTATTTACCTTTTTCACCTTTGCTAATATCTGCTTTGATCAGTACTCGGGCATCATCAGGATGTACTTTATAATCACCCGTTACAGACTCAATGCGTAGGAAAGTGATCTTACCATCACCATCGAGATCTTCCCATCCATCTTCATCGGTCTTACCATCGCGATCATCATCGGTAAGCGTAGCATTGCCTGTACGTCCTGTACGCAATTTGGAGAAGTATTGCTCCATCGCATCCGGACTCATATTCGGGAATACATAATAAGTAGTACGTGCCAATAAATTTTTGATACTGTCTGTTCCGGAAGCTTTCAGCAGTTGTTCTGCAAAGCCAATGGCTAATTCTGTTCCGAGAAGATGATTTCCCTCGACACCACCGATAACAGCGATCGCCGGTTTATTCTCTATTTTACCCGTGCCAATGGTCAATAGCCAAATGTCTTTCCCACCATTGGTTTTAGCGAGCGATCTAAGAGAACTTGTTTGAGGATAGGCTTTCACCAGGGCATTGAGCCTGCCGGCCTGTTCAGTGGCGTTGCTGTAATCCTGGGCAGATATGGTACCTGCTGCCCAGCACAACATTGCCGTAAGCATAAGTTTTCGCATGCAATTAAATTTTGGATTCTAAATATAGTGTAAACCCTGATTGATAAAACTCATTTTACTTGAATGGACGAAGCTCAACCGAATAGTATCTTTGCAATATGTCAGCGAACCCAAAACTGGAGATGTTTCATAATCGTTTATTGAAAGTGTATAAGCACAGACATAAGCAGGCAAAGCGCATGAATATCTCCTGCTACCGAGTATATGACCATGATCTTCCAGAATTTCCTTTTGCGATTGAGTTTTATGAAGACAGGATCTATCTGGCTGAGTACTTGCGAAGACATGGCATGACCGATGAAGAACATGATGCTTGGTTAGATACCTGTATTGAAGTGATCAGTGAGATCACAGGCATCAAGAAAGAGCATGTTTTTGTGAGACAACGAAAAAAAATGTCTCACCGAGATGAGCAGTATGAGAAGATCGACAGCAAAAAGGAATTCTTTACCGTTGAAGAGAATGGATTGAAGTTTTTGGTGAACCTGACCGACTATCTGGATACCGGCTTATTTCTTGATCACCGTACGACCCGACAAATGGCCAGGGATTTGGCTGCGGGAAAAAGGGTCTTGAATTTATTTTGTTATACCGGCTCTTTTTCGGTGTATACAGCCGCAGGTGGCGCAGCTACCGTTACTTCTGTTGACTTATCCAAAACCTATTTGAATTGGGCTGAAGATCATATGGTCATCAATCGTTTTAAGGATAAGGAGAAATATTTCTTTGTGCATGCAGATGTAAAGCAATATTTGAAAACACTAAAGCCCGAAAGTTTTGATCTGGTGATCATGGACCCACCCACTTTTAGCAATAGTAAGCGGATGAAGGACTTTCTGGATATTCAAAGAGATCATGTAGAACTCATCAATGATGTTTTAGCTGCCATGACCAAAGGAGGAACCCTTTTTTTCAGTACGAATTTTACTAAGTTCATATTGGCCGCCGAAGAGATCAAAGCCAGTGAGATAAAAGATATTACGAAAGCGACCACTCCTTTCGACTTTGAAGGCAAGCTCAAGCGTTGGTGTTACAGAATCACTAAATAACGAACAAACACGTTGCTATCTCAAGTATCTCTATCGGTATTTATACCTGTTTTTTAAGGTGCTTCCGGAAGTGATATCGAAAGAAAATAGTTTTGAGAAAACATGCAACATGTATACATACAGACCCTCCTCTTCATACAAGCCATATCATGAGGCGAGAGTGTTTTCTACCAGTGAATTATTATTTATGGAGATCAAAGCATTGATCTTGTTTGGTGAAACTGCCAAAGACTGGTGGAAGCGTTTAAGTCCAAATGAGAAGTATCAAATCCTCCATGCCAAAGACCACCTCACTGATGTCATCAAAATACATGGCAATAGCACAAAGATTCAGCAGGTATAAAAAAGCCCCGTTCCGAATCATCGGAACAGGGCTTGTATCGTTTTCAGTTCAGCTTATTTCACTTCTTCAAACTGTGCGTCTTCTACGGTATCATTTTTAGCATTACCGTTTGACTGATCTGCAGCACCTTGAGCAGCGTCTGCTCCGGGCTGTGCTCCGGCAGCTTGTTGTGCCTTGTAAATTTCTTCACTGGCAGCTGTCCAAGCAGTATTCATCTCAGCCATAGCAGCATCAATCGCAGGAATATCCTGGTTCTTATGCGCTTCTTTCAGTTTGGTGAGTGCTGCTTCGATCGGAGCTTTTTTATCTGCAGGGATCTTATCACCAAACTCTTTGAATTGCTTCTCGGTTTGGAAGATCAGACTATCTGCCTGATTCAGCTTCTCTACTTTTTCACGAGCTTCTTTATCTGCAGCTTCATTGGCTTTTGCTTCTGCTTTCATCTTTTCGATCTCTTCTTTGCTCAAGCCACTACCCGCTTCGATACGGATCTTCTGCTCTTTACCTGTTCCTTTATCTTTCGCACTTACATGCAGGATACCATTCGCATCAATATCAAATGTTACTTCGATCTGAGGAACACCTCTTGGCGCAGGTGGAATACCATCCAGATTAAAGATACCTAAACTCTTATTCTGATTTGCCATCGGACGCTCACCCTGCAGTACATGGATCTGTACACCCGGTTGATTATCGCTGGCTGTTGAGAACACTTCTGTTTTCTTGGTAGGAATGGTTGTATTTGAAGGGATCATGGTTGTCATAACACCACCCATGGTTTCAATACCCAATCCTAATGGAGTTACATCCAACAACAACACATCTTTTACTTCACCGGTCAATACCGCACCTTGAATTGCAGCACCTACAGCTACTACCTCATCCGGATTCACGCCACGGTTAGGTTTCTTTCCAAAGAATTTCTCTACGATTTCCTGAACTTTAGGAATACGTGTAGAACCACCTACGAGGATCACTTCATCAATTTGAGAAGTAGAATAACCGGCATCTTTTAAAGCTGCTTCACAAGGCTTCAAGCAACGTGCAAAAAGATTATCAGCCAAAGCTTCAAACTTAGCACGGGTAAGTTTCAATACCAGGTGTTTAGGAACACCATCCACCGCTGTGATATAAGGAAGATTGATCTCTGTTTCTGCAGAAGAACTCAATTCGATTTTTGCTTTTTCAGCAGCTTCTTTCAAACGCTGTAATGCCATCGGATCTTTACGCAGATCGATTGCTTCTTGTGTTTTGAATTCATCCGCTAACCAGTCCATGATCACTTTATCAAAGTCATCACCACCAAGGTGTGTATCACCGTTGGTAGATTTTACTTCAAAAACGCCATCACCCAATTCAAGAATAGAAATATCAAAAGTACCACCACCCAAGTCAAACACTGCGATCTTCTGATCCGCATTTTTCTTATCCAATCCATAAGCCAGTGCCGCAGCAGTAGGCTCATTCACAATTCGGCGCACATTCAATCCGGCGATCTCACCGGCTTCTTTGGTAGCCTGACGCTGTGCATCATTGAAATATGCAGGTACAGTGATCACTGCATCTGTCACTTCCTGTCCAAGATAATCTTCAGCGGTTTTCTTCATTTTCTGAAGCACCATCGCTGAGATTTCCTGAGGGGTATATAAACGATCATCGATCGCAACACGAACGGTATTATTGTCACCTTTCGCTACTTTATAACTCCAATGACTGATCTCTTCGGTCACTTCGTCGTGACGACGACCCATAAAACGCTTCACACTGGTAATGGTGTTCTGCGGATTGGTAATGGCCTGACGTTTGGCAGGATCCCCTACTTTACGCTCTCCGTTTTTCAGGAAAGCCACTACGGAAGGAGTTGTTCTACGACCTTCATCGTTTGCAATCACTACCGGCTCGTTACCTTCCATAACGGCCACACAACTATTCGTTGTTCCAAGGTCAATGCCTATTATTTTGCCCATAACTATTGATTTCAGGTGAATAATCGGCTTTCTATTGTCAATCATTATGCCACGACAGGAATAAGTGAAAAAATGTCAGAATATGGCATTCCCCCCTGTTGTCATTACCGAAATCCCTACAAATCAATGCGTTTCTGACAGTAACATATGTAAAAATGAGCGTCAGGCATCTCAAATGAGAGAAAACCTTAGTTTTAAGTATGCGAATCAAATGGACGGCTTTTTTATCCTTGGTGATATCCTTTTTTTCAGTCTCGGCTCAGGATCTCCCTTTGATCACACCGAAAAAAGGGCTCTTGATCAATAGCTCAGCTCGAATAAGCCCCGGATTGTACCAATTGAGTACCTCAGAAGATCAGGCGCTGATCGAAATTACCGGGAATGACATTCAACTAGACTTTACAGGTGTTGTGCTAAAAGGAAATACAGACGAGCAGCGACCGGATGAATTTACAGGAATCGCCATCAAGATCATGCCGGGCTCCAGGAATATACAGATCCGAAACGCTCGTATCAATGGATATAAAATCGCCATATTGGCCGATAGTGTTACAGGTCTTTCCATTCAGCAATGCGATCTGAGCTTTAATTACAGACAACAGTTAAAAAGCAATCTTGACAGAGAAGATATCAGTGACTGGATGAGTTATCACAAAAATGATCATAATGAATGGATCCGTTATGGCGCAGGTATTTACTTACGCAAATGCAATAATGCAAAGATCATTGGCAATACGGTCACGAACGGACAATGCGGATTCATGATGACGTTATCGGATAGTGTAACAGTTGCTGACAACAATTTCTCGTTCAATTCAGGGGTTGGTATTGGTTTATACAGAAGTAGTCATAATCTGATCTATCATAACCGGGTAGATTGGAATGTGAGGGGGTATAGCCATGGTAAATACAAAAGAGGGCAAGACAGTGCCGGCTTTTTGGTTTTTGAACAATGTAACCACAACATATTCGCCTTTAACAGCGCTACACATAGTGGCGATGGTTTTTTTCTTTGGGCCGGACAGCATACTATGGACACGGGTGAAGGCGGCTGCAATGACAATTTTGTATACGGCAATGATTTTTCTTATGCGCCCACAAACGGTGTGGAAGTTACTTTCAGTCGCAACTTGATCATGAAAAATGTGATACGTGATTGCGACCATGGTATTTGGGGTGGCTATAGCTACGAAAGTGATTTTACAGATAATGATTTTGCCTTCAATAGAATCGGCATTGCAATTGAGCATGGCCAAAACAACAACATTGCACTCAACCGTTTTTTATATGACAAAACGGCCATCAAACTATGGTCGAGGGAAAAACAGCCATCCGACTGGAAATATGCACAGGTAAGAGATACAAGAAGTATGAACTATTGGATCGCAGTGAATCAGTTTACGGCAACTGAGACCGTATATGATATTATGGGAACCGATACCGTAGCATTCAGTGGTAATTTGAAAATGGCACATACCAACGGTCTGAAGCTGGGCGACAGAACCCATGATATTGATACTTCCAGAGAGGATGATCCACTTGATATGGATTATGTTCCGGATGAAAGACTCAAAAAAGTTCCTGCAACCAAAAGACCGGAGAGTGAGTTCCCCAAAGGAAAAGACAATATCCGTATCACACAATGGGGGCCTTATAATTTTGAATATCCTTTATTATGGCTGAAGAAAATTGATAGTGCAGGACGCTATCATTTTGAAGTACTGGCTCCATCAGGCAACTGGAAAGTGAATGGATCATTAGGATTTGAGATCACAGATAAAGGTGTGGACAGTTTCCCATCATATCTGATTGCAAAACCAAGCGCTGACGCTGCTTTCAAAGAGATCAGACTTGAATACATGGGAGATGTATTTATTGATCAGTTTGGGAAAGCAGGTGGTAATGGCAGTTCATTTGGATACGAGCTATACCAGCCCAAACAAAATTGGGATATACAATGGTTTTCATGGAATGAAGCGACCGATCCGTTAACAAAAGAAGATGCATTTATGCAACTGCTTAGCTCCACTCCCATTCATCAAAGTACTTATGATCAATTAGACTTTACCTGGTGGGGAACCATCGGAAAAAATTTACCTGCAGATTCATTTGCAACCGTAGCAACTACCCATATTGAAACAGAAGCAGGTTTTTATGATATCGGTATCACAGCTGATGATTATGTAAAAGTGTATGTAGATGGAAAACTATTCATCGATGCATGGGACCCCAAATACACAACATTGGATGAACTGACCCATCAAAGAAAATTATTGGAATTGAGCAAGGGGATACACGAATTCAAAGTGATACATGCAGAAAGAACAGGCATTGCTACATTGATGTTTTATATCCACCCTATAAAAAAACAAGAAAATAAAATCATGTTTCAGCAAAAGATCACTAGCTACTAGCTTTGAACGTAAAGTTCTTTTGAGAGAAATAGCTAAAAGCCACCACAAAAAAAGTAGTGATGATCTTGGAAATCGTGGGATACCATCCGAAGACTTCTACAAACAGTTTCAAAAAAACATAGTTCAGTAGTAGACATCCAAGTACTACCAGGAAATATTTACTGATCTGCTTTCTTTTAGCAACTGATGTTTCCTGAAATACCACATAACGGCTCAGGTAAAATCCTACCGGAAATGTGATCATAAAAGCTGCCAAAAAAGCGGCGATATGCGCACTTACTGATATAAAAGACAGATGAATGATCTGTTTATCAAATACATAATTGTATGCCAGAAAGAAAAGTGTGATATCCAAAGAGGTATTGAACCCGCCACAGGCTGCATAACGATAGGTCTGCAATGGCATGAACCTTCGAAAAAGCGGATAGAAAAAATCAACCACGGAAAGGATCAGCGTCCGGATATGTTCGTGCAAGTTTCGCATGAAGCCGCTAAGGTAGGCCTTAATTAATTACTTTTGCGCCCGAAACCATTATGAATATGAGTGTTGTAGAACAGATCAAATCAGCAGCAGCTACCACGATCACAGAGTTGTATCAAATACAGATACAACCTGCCGATATACTGGTGAATGCTACCAAACCGGAATTTGAAGGTGATTATACGGTCGTACTTTTTGCATTGGTCAAACAACTTAAAAAGTCACCCGATGCTTTAGGTGAAGAGATTGGCAAAGCAATGCTCGAAAAATTTCCCCTGTTATTCAGCAACTATAATATCATCAAAGGTTTTTTGAATCTTTCAGTTACAGACGCTTATTGGTTTCAGTTCTTATCAGAGCAGCATACGAATCCAACATTTGGTTTCAACACTGTTAAGCATGAAAAGGTAATGGTTGAGTATTCTTCACCCAACACCAATAAACCCCTGCATTTAGGTCATTTACGTAACAATTTTTTAGGATGGAGTATTGCTGAGATATTAAAGGCCACCGGTCATGATGTTGTTAAAACCTGTATCGTAAACGACCGTGGTGTGCATATATGTAAAAGCATGATTGCTTGGCAACGATTTGCCAATGGTGCAACTCCTGCCAGTACCGGTATGAAAGGTGATCATTTTGTGGGTGATTATTATGTAAAATTCAATGACGCCTATAAAAAAGAAATGGATGAACTGGTTGCTTCAGGTATGACGAAAGAACAGGCTGAAAAAGAAGCACCCATCATGAAAGATACCCAACAAATGCTGATCGATTGGGAAGCAGGCAAGCCTGAAGTGATGGAATTGTGGCGCACCATGAATGGCTGGGTATATGAGGGTTTCAACCAAACCTATCAACGAATCGGAAGTGATTTTGACAAGACCTATTATGAAAGCAATACCTACCTGCTTGGAAAAGATCTGGTAGAAACGGGATTGACCAAAGACGTGTTTTTTCAAAAAGAAGATGGCAGTGTATGGATCGATCTGACAGCTGATGGACTCGATGAAAAACTGGTTCGAAGAAAAGATGGCACATCGGTATATATCACACAGGATATTGGATTGGCTGAGCAAAAACAAAAGGAGTTCAATGCACAGCAAAGTATCTATGTGGTGGGTGATGAACAGAATTATCATTTTAAGGTATTGAAACTGATCTGTCAGAAATTACAGCTGCCTTCTGCAGATGGTATTTATCATTTGAGTTATGGAATGGTAGAATTACCATCAGGTAAAATGAAAAGTCGTGAAGGAACGGTTGTGGATGCTGATGATCTGGTGGAGGAAATGGTAAATATTGCGCGACAAAAAACGGAAGAACTCGGGAAGGTAAAAGATTTCACAGCGGAAGAATTGAAAGAACTCTATGATATCATTGGACTGGGGGCGCTTAAATTTTTCCTCCTGCGTGTAGACCCCAAAAAGAAAATGATCTTTAATCCGGAAGAAAGCATCGATTTCCATGGATTTACGGGTCCGTTTATTCAATACACCCATGCGCGTATCAAGAGCATCCTGAGAAAAAATACTGCAGCCCATGATTCATGGTCCATGGTCCATGGACTACTTCCTCTGGAAAAAGAACTCCTCCTCACCCTCGAGCAGTTCCCAACCGTACTGAATGAAGCTGCCTCTGAACATGATCCTTCAAAAGTGGCGATCTATGTATTCAATTTGGCGAAAACCTTCAATTCATTTTATACGGAACATTCGATTGCCAATGCGGAGAATGAGGAGAAAAAAAGATTGAGACTGGCTTTATCGCAACTAACAGCACTGACCTTGAAAAATGGAATGTCTGTACTGGGTATCAGAGTACCGGAGCGGATGTAATTAGGACTTTAAAAATCTTGAGTTCTAAGCCATATCATTTCCTGAATCACTGTATATTTGCCGTCCCAAAGAATGCGGAGGTGGCGAAATTGGTAGACGCACTACTTTGAGGTGGTAGCGCCTTTTACCGGGCGTGGGAGTTCGAATCTCCTCTTCCGCACTAAACCCAGATATAATTTCTGGGTTTTTTATTGTTCTTACATTATTCTTTCGGAAGAGTATGGGATTATTGTGCTTCTCTTAGCTGAATGGTTGTATGCTTTACTTTGAGCTGATAGTCCCCACGGTACCGTGGGGATGGGAGTTCGAATCTCCTCTTCCGCACTATCCCATTTAAGATGTCAGGAATTAAAACTCAAAGCAGCTTAAATGGAATTTTTATTTTGTAGCTTCATTTAAAACTTGAAAAAAGTATCATAATGGCTGACTTTATCATACACTGTCCTAATTGTAACCACCAATTCGATCCCGGAGATTCTATGCGAGATGAGATCGAAAAAGAGCTACGTGCCAAAGTGATCGATTGGCAGAAGAAAAAAGACGAGGAATTCAAACAGAAAGAGTTGGTCTTTCAGCAACAGCTTCAACAAAAAGAAGAAGAAGCCAATAAAAAATTGGCCGCAGAAAAAAAGAAACTCGAAGAAGAATTACGTGAATCGCTTCGAAAGAACATTGTTGCTGATTTTGAGAACCAGTTAAAAATGCTTCAGGAAGCAGATAAAGAAAAGGAAGAAAAGCTCAAAGAAGCCCGTAAAAAGGAACTGGAATTCTTACAAAAAGAGCAAGCACTCAAAACCAAAGAAGAAGAATTAGAACTTTCATTACAAAGACAACTCATAGAAGAAAGAGAAAAACTCAAAGAGCAATTAGCGAAAGAGGAAGCTGAGAAACTTAGCATCAAAGAACAGGAATACCAGCTTCGCATGAAAGAAATGGAGAAGCAGATCGAAGACCAGAAAAAACTGGTGGAAGAAATGCGCCGTAAGTCAGAGCAAGGAAGTATGCAACTCCAGGGTGAAGTGCAGGAACTGATGTTGGAATCCTTATTACAAACCACTTTCCCTTTTGATAAAATTGAAGAAGTAGGAAAAGGCGTTCGCGGAGCTGATTGTATTCAAACTGTCAGAAATCAATTTGGCAATGAGGCAGGAAAGATCATCTATGAAAGTAAACGTACCAAAGATTTTGCAATCGACTGGATCGAAAAATTAAAAACAGATATGCGTAATCTGGGTGCAGATGTAGCCGTGATCGTTACACAAACCCTTCCCAAAGATATGGATCGCTTTGGTGAAAAAGATGGTGTATATATCTGCACATTCAACGAAGTAAGAAGTGTAGCCTTGTTGTTGAGAAATGCATTGCTAAAAATTGCAGATGCTAAAAAAAGTCAGGAAAACAAAGGCGATAAAATGGTGATGTTATACGACTATCTGATCGGTTCAGAATTCAGTGAACAATGGAAAGCCATCAGAGAAGGTTTTATGACCATGAAACTGAGCATTCAGAAAGAAAGAGATGCCATGGAAAAACTTTGGAAAGCCAGAGAAAAACAATTGGAAAAAGTACTACTGAATGCTGCACATATCAAAGGTTCTATTGAAGGAATCGCAGGAGCGGATGCTGTGAACCTTAATTTATTGGAAGACAATGACCCCTTGATTCTTGAATAACTTATTCGGACATATCAGTAAGACCGGAGAAGCAGAAAAACCTTCTAAAAAGAAACCCATCTTTCCGGTCAATGATGAGTTGAGAAAATACCTTACCCAGTACAGTCGTGAAGTAAAATTGCCTGTGAGTTATAAAGATTTACAGCGGTATACCTATTCTGTTCCGTTGAAAGACAGACAAGGGAACGACACATCATGGGAGAAGGTTTCTTATGATATGCATGAATGGAATTACCTCCGTGAAAATCTGGTACGTATCTATGCCATTCTGAAAACGGAAGGTGACATGAGCTATATCAATCACCTGGATGTGGCAAGAATTGATTTTTGTTATTTCGGGAATAGTCAGCCATTTCGTATTCGCATTGTAAATAAGTTCAATGATAATTACGATCATTATTATATTAAACAAGCAGATGCGAGCAGGGTTTATGGATTAGAATTGGAACACCTCCTCTCTCCTAACCGCATGACCTATTTTACAGATCGAGATACTTTAATTGAAGAACATATCCCGGGCATACCTGGAGATATTTTCATCACTGATCATCTACACAGCAACAATACGAATCTCATTCGACTTGCAAAAGAGTTTGTAAAATTCAATGAGCGATGTTTTGTGCAATTACTGGGAGATATGCGTTCTTACAATTTCGTAGTGAACATCATTCCGGACATTGAAGATTTTCAATACCGTATTCGTGCTATTGACTTTGATCAACAATCTTATGAAGGCAGAAAAAATTTATACTTGCCGCAATTTTTCAAAGAGAATCGTGCATTAGTGGATATAGTCTTAAAACACCTTAATACTGATTCTATTGCACAGTATCAAGCAGAAGAAAGGACCATGATGACATATCGATTGGTGTCTTCAAGATATCGCATCAAAGAACTACTGGACATCATGAGTAAGGATACTATATCAACACCAGAAAAATTATTGCAGTTAAAGACGGAATTATCTTTTCACTTCAAAGCGGGTGCTTCATTTTCGAAAGCCCGCACGATGGGGCAATTGGTCAAAAGACAATTGAAACAGACATTACAGAATAACTTATTACTGATTCCCAAAACGAAAAGCAGATTTGATGATTAAAGGAACGGAGATCATCAAGAAAAACCTGTCCCATCATTCAATTTCAACATTTAAGAATTGATCCAAAACAAAGTCAAGTCATTGATCAAACGATATTCTAGTTGCAATCCTATATCCACTTCATTTTTTTGAAAAGAGGCATTGATCTTTCCTTCCAAAGCATTTGGCATTTGCCAAATTCTTAATACCTCACTAAAATCCACATCTCCATTCCCCCACCATTTGAACATGGCTTCTTTCGCACTCCACAATAAAGTGAGTAATTGAATTCTATCAACACTCGCATGATCAACCATCTGCAATTCTTCAAGGTGTAGAAATTTATGTTTGATCTTTTCAACACGCGGCGTTAAAAGTTCAATATCGACTCCTACCCTTTCTGTTTTGCTGACAATAGCAGCTGCAAAATTTCCACAGTGCGAAATAGAAAAATGATATTGTTCATCTGGAAGAAACGGTTTTCGCGTATCTGCGATCTCAATGAGTTCAGCAGGAAAATCCGGAAACAAATACCCTAACAAATAGCGACCCGCCAGATGTTGTAAGCGTTTAAGGGGATGAGCGATTTCTTTTTTCAATGAAACCTTCTCCAAAAAAAATGATTCGGTCTCAGTGATCTCCCATACTGCTAAACGAGTATCGTGGTTGATATCTTGTTGATAAAACAGAGGCACTTGGAATGATTGCGTTTTAGATTGCAGATTTAAGATTTATTTGCATCCCAACCCAAAAAACTAACGAATAATGATCCTGACAGATAAGCGCATACTTGAGGAAATGGATAAAGGCACCATTAAAATTGAACCTTACAATCGTGCCGATCTGGGCAGTAACAGCTATGATGTTCATCTGGGAAAGACTTTGGCAGTATATGTCGATGAAGTATTGGATGCCAAAAAACACAATAAGATCGAATATTTTGATATTCCGGATGAAGGATATGTGCTTGAGCCGCACAAGTTTTACCTCGGCGTTACACTTGAGTACACGGAAACACATGCCCACGTACCTTTTCTGGAAGGAAAATCCTCAACAGGTAGACTTGGTATCGATATTCACGCAACTGCAGGTAAAGGTGATGTAGGATTTTGTGGTAACTGGACACTCGAGATCTCTTGCAAACAACCTGTACGGGTATATCATGGAATGCCGATCGGACAGCTGATCTACTTCCCTGTTGAAGGAGAGATCGAAGTAAAATACAATCAGAAATCCAACGCCAAATACAGCGGTCAACCCAATAAGCCGGTGGAGAGTATGATGTGGAAGAATAAATTTTAGTTGTGAATGGTCAATTATGAGTAGTGAATAGTCAGTAGTGAGTATATGTTTTAGATGTAGAACATACTCATTGATCATTGACAATTCACCATTCACAATGCCTAACTCACTACTGACTATTCACTACTCACTCAATTCAGCCTCCAAATCGCTGCATTGAGCAAGAGTGCAAAGCTTACCCAGGAGATGTAGGGCACCAAAAGCCATGCTGCTAACTTCGAGTGTTTCGCGAAATGCAAAATGGTCATTAGTATTAAGATCCAAAGTGCGATCATTTCAATCAATGCCCATCCGGTGGCGTGCAATCCGAAAAAAATAAATGACCAGCAGAAGTTGAATAGGAATTGTAAAATAAACAATTGTAATGCCTGATTTCTTGCTTTTGATACAGGTTGTTTCCATATCAGGTATGCGCTGACACCCATTAAGAAATAAAGGGTTGTCCATACCGGACCAAATAACCAATTGGGTGGATTGAATGAAGGTTTATTGAGAGATGCATACCAAGTAGGTATTTCATTCACTGTTACCAATCCACCTACTGCACCTAACGAAACACAAAGTACAATGGAGGTAATTAATTTTATGAGATCAGATTTTTTCATGTTTCTTGATATAAGCTATTAATAATCCAACCACCTCATCATAACTACGTAAACCTTCGGCCTGATCGTTGGCTTTCAGATATCTTTCATAAAGATCATTGAATGCAGGTGATATCTTGTTACTACGTTGCTGAAAAAAGGTCCTTATTTCTTTTCGATCTTTTCGCACCAATGTATCCAATCGCTCGCGATTCTGCTGAATAACGGATTCGAATCGAACAGAGTCTTTTGCCAATGCCAGCATAAATAACTCCTCTCGTTGGGCATAGGTAAACAACTCATTCAATGCTGAATAACGGAAATAAGGATCATTGGTTGATAAAGCTGCGAGAAATCCCACAAAATTGGCTTCACTCTCACTGGCATATCCAAGTTGATGTCCGATCTCATGACAAGACACAAAAGGAATCAATACACGAGGAATATCCTTCCGAACCTGTCCTTCCCCGGAAAATGGATTGTAGTAGCCGGTAAAAGACAACCAGTCAGCGATAGGGGTAAATAGACTCGGCTTCAGCGAACGTTGTGTATAATTCAGAAAAAAGTATTGATCCGACAATCGGCTATACCCGATTCCAGCCATCCGAAAAATACTGTCTACCGGTGGTTCTGGCAGTACGGTATCCGATAATCGCAGACGGCAGGCATTCAAACTATCGATCAGGCGATTGGTCAATTGAATCACTTCCTCTGTTTCATATTCTTTGGTAGATAATTTCAATTGATGAGCGATCCCCAACCGATCATAGTTCAAGCCCCATAACAGTCTGAAAATGATATAGATATACAATATTTTGCCAAATAATTTCAATGCTATGGGAATCACAGAATGTCGATTGAGCTTCCCCCCGACCAATCGTATAATAAAACGGATAAGTCCGACTATTAGACTGATAATGAATAGAATATAAAGAACATCCCCCACACTGAACGGTACCCATTTGGTCACGGCTCTTAGAAGATAGGATATACCTTTGTAGATTCCGGTACTGTACCAATTTTCAATAATTGAAGGAAAATAACCCAGCAAATGCAATAGCAAGGCTATAAAAAGGAGCGATCCTGTTTTTATCCAGATCAAAGGGGATGGTTTCTGACCTTCATTCATGGTTACAAATATGGGATTTCCTCTTGATTCAGGTCTGTTGATAAGTAGAAAGCCTTGAAAGGCAATTTTCTCTTGGCATTTCCGCCATTATGGACTACCTTTGCAAGCCCTTAAAAATCGGTTATGAGTCATCGGCGGGAATATGAGATAGCTTTTGTGGGTTTAAAGCCGGGGACTCATGTATACGAATACCGTATTGAGGACAAGTTCTTTACGAGTTATGGAGAGCAGGATTTCAACAACTGCATCGCCAATATAAAATTGAGTTTGGAGAAGAATAACAACTTCATGCAACTCAAGTTTGATATTGACGGTACATTGGAGACTCCTTGCGACAGATGTGGAAACCAATTGCCGTTACAACTCTGGGATGAGTTCAACATCATTGTAAAAATGGTGGACGACCCTGAAATCATGAATGAGCAAGAAGAAGATCCTGATGTGTATTATATCAGTCGAGGAGAAAGCCATCTGTACCTGAGCGATTGGATCTATGAATTCATCAACCTCAGTATTCCGCTCCAGAAAATGTGTAAGGAAAGTGAAGTGGGTGGTCCACTGTGTAATAAAGAAGTGTTGGAGAAATTGAAGAAGATGGAAGAAGAAGCACAAAAAGACCAACACAAAACGGTTTGGAAGGGACTAGAAAAATTTAAAGATTTAGAATAAACATTATTGATACTCTAAAATTCGAGATATGCCGAATCCTAAACGCAGACATTCACAGCAGCGCAGTGCAAAAAGAAGAACGCACTACGTAGCACAGGAAGTTACATTGAGCAAAGACAGCACCACAGGTGAAACACACGTACGCCATCGTGCACACGTGAGCGAAGGTAAATTGTTCTATAAAGGGAAACTGGTAGCTGAGAAAGCACCATTGAAAGCTTAATCCTTTTAGTACAGTTTAACCAAGCTTACCGCGCATGAATATTGGCATAGACATGATGGGTGGAGATTTTGCACCGCTGGAAGCGGTGAAGGGACTGAAACTTTATCTGTCTACCAGTACACCTGTTGCCTCACTATATTTAATAGGTGATGAAACACTGATCAACCCTCTGTTGGAGGAGCATCAGGTTACATCACCTAATTTGCATTTGGTACATGCCCCGGAAGTGATCGGTTATCATGAACACCCTACCAAGGCATTAAAAGAAAAGCAACGTTCTTCGATCGCTATCGGATTTCACTTGCTTGCTACCGGTAAAATTGATGCATTCATCAGTGCAGGAAATACCGGAGCTATGTTGGTGGGTGCGATGTACAGCATCAAACCTATTGCAGGCGTTGCACGTCCCACGATTTCAACCATCATCCCTAAATTGAAAGGCGGAACCGGTTTATTGGTGGATGTTGGATTGAATGCAGATTGCAAACCAGAGCAACTAAATCAGTTTGCATTATTGGGAAGTTTATATGCTCAGCATATTCTCAATATCACCAATCCTTCTGTAGGATTAGTGAATGTTGGAGAAGAAGAAGGCAAGGGCAATATTCTTGCACAAGCCACCTACCCTCTTTTAAAAGAAAATACACAAATCAATTTCATCGGAAACATAGAAGGTCGCGATATCTTTCAGGATAAGGCCGATGTAATGGTGTGTGATGGCTTTACCGGTAATATCATTCTGAAACTAGCAGAATCTATTTACGATATCGCGGTAGAAAGAAATCTCTCCTCAGATAGCTACTTTAATCGCTTCCACTATGAGAACTATGGCGGCACCCCTGTATTGGGAGTCGCTAAGCCTGTTATTATTGGTCATGGTATCAGTAATGATATCGCTTTCAAGAACATGATCGCATTGGCTGAAAAAATGATCGAGACCGATCTCTGCGGTAAGATCACCAGCAGTTTTAGCGCTTAATTCCTAGTTATTTATTGCCACTGAAGACTCAGAAGATCACAGAAACGCTTCAGTGCCCCTCTGTGCCCTCAGTGGCAAACCATTTTCCATCACGAATTACAACCGCTCATCATTTTCAAAGAATCGCTGAAAATAGACTATAAATAATCTATTCAACTGATTATCAATATGTAATAAGCTTACTAAGCTATTTTGCAACAGATATTACTTTCCTTAAGATGGTACTATGTGTTGCATAGTACCAAAAGTTGACATATCTTTGTTCTATCAAATTAAAAAACACAAAAACAACCGTTATGAAAAAGTTAGTCAACAACCTCCAGATTTTCGCGATGATCGCTTTGATCCCTGCTATTACTATTGCTTATTTGCACACGGATAAAGCAACTACTGAAGATGAATCAGAAAAAACAGAAATCGTACGCAAAGGAATCAATATCCAAGATGCTGGAAGCATGATCCATTTAGTGAAAAGCTTCTAATTCAAAAGATATGATGCAACAACGTACATCGCTGCAGATCAGTAAGGGCAGTGGTGCTACATGGTACTCTTAGGTACATCACTACCCTTTTCTCTATCGTTTATTCACATATTCGCATTAAAAACGGCCGAACTGTTCAACAGCCGTAGCAAAACTTTACCTTTGCACAAACAAACGTTAGTTTTAGCATGTGGCTGAATAATATCCTCGAAACGATAGGTAATACCCCCCTGATCAAACTCAATAAAGTAGCAAAAGACATTCCTGCCACCGTGCTGGCCAAGGTTGATTATTTCAATCCCGGTAACTCTATCAAAGACCGTATGGCTTTGAAAATGGTGGAAGTGGCCGAACAAGAAGGCAAACTCAAACCTGGCGGAACCATCATCGAAGGTACCAGTGGAAATACGGGTATGGGATTGGCATTAGCAGCCTGTGTAAAGGGTTACAAATGCATATTTGTTACCACCGATAAACAATCCAAGGAAAAAGTTGACATCCTCAAAGCAGTCGGTGCAGAAGTGATTGTTTGTCCCACCAACGTTCTCCCCGAAGATCCTCGCAGTTATTATAGTGTCGCCAAAAGACTGGGACAAGAGATTCCCAATTCCATGTACATGAACCAATATGATAATTTGGCGAATCGTCAGGCTCATTACGAAACCACCGGACCGGAAATCTGGGAACAAACAGAAGGTAAGATCACACATTTTGTGTGTACCGCTGGAACTGGCGGCACGATCACCGGTACAGCTATGTACTTGAAAGAAAAAAATCCCAATATCAAAGTATGGGCAGTTGATGTATACGGCTCATTGCTGACAAAATATTTCAAGACAGGTGAGATCGATATGAATGAAGTACATCCTTATATCTCCGAAGGTTTTGGTGAAGATTTTGTTCCCGGAAACTACGATATGAGTGTGATCGATGAGTTTGTGCAGGTTACTGATAAAGATGGAGCAGTAATGGCCCGTCGCATCGCTAAAGAAGAAGGATTGTTTTGTGGATATAGCGCAGGTAGTTGCTTACAAGGCTTGATGCAATTAAAAGCAAGTTTGACAAAAGATGATGTAGTAGTTTGTGTGTTCCATGATCATGGCAGCCGTTATGTTGGTAAAGTCTACAATGACCAGTGGATGATGGAACGTGGTTTCCTGGATGTAAAAACTTTCAAAGACATTGTGAACGGAAGAGGCGGACAAAAACTCATCACGGTATCACCGGAACATACGGTTGCAGATGCAGTGGAGTTGATGAAGAAATATGATATCGAACAGATCCCGGTATTGAAAGATGGTGAGATCAAAGGTTCTTTGAGTGAAGGAGGACTGTTTCAAAAAATATTCAGTAACCCTGAATTAAAAGATGCTACAGTTGCAAGTGTGATAGAACATCCCTACCCTGTTGTTGATTTTCTTACGCCGGTTGAAAAGATCGGTACACTGATCAATAAAGAAAATGGTGCAGTATTAGCGAAAGATGAGAAAGGAGATTTCCATATCATCACGAAGTATGATGTGATTCAAAGTTTGGCGAAGTAAATAATAAAAAGTCTAGGGTATCTAAAACCCTAGACTTTTTTTAATGCTGCTAACGCTGTTTCCAATTCTACAACAGATCTGTATTACTAATCCCTTTCTTCTTTGAAACGCTTTGATCAAGCTTTCCAAAACTCCATGTCAAAGACATTGTCACACCTCTGAATCGATTAAACGTTTTAACTTCTGAGGCAAAATTTGCATCGGCAAATTCTCTGATCCTCAAAAACTCTCCTCGTTTATTGAACAGATTATTGATACTTACACTCGCAAATAATTTTCCTTTGGAAATAATATACCGACTACCGAATCCATAGGCATAGTAGGCATTGACATTTCCTTGAAGCAATAAAACCGGAAAATAATAATTAGCAAACCAGGTTGCTATAAGCTTACTTCCGATTTCATAAGATCCATTAGTACCTGTCTGGCCCGAGAAGCCTTGATTGGTTTGTTGTCCTAAACTTGGGCTTGCGATCCTGAGATATGAGATATTACCATTGAAATTTAATCTGACAGATTTCGATGGCGTTGCATTAAGGCCAATATTCAAAAAAGCAATGCGGCTTGTTCCTCCGTTTTGAGGCTGAAACGTAGTAACACCAGTGCTCTTGTTAAAGAAATACCCATAGATGATGTAACTGTTACTAAAGTTGTATCCCAAGCTAAATGTGGTAAATATTTTCTTTCCACTTAATCTGTACTGAAAATTCATTACATGAGATAATTGAGGTCCTAAATTTGGATTGCCTGTTGATACATTCAGGGAATCGATGTTATTTACAAACGGATTCAGCGCGTTCACATAAGGTCGGTTAAGTCTTTGACTATAACTAAAAGAAAAATAAGATCCGTTTTTTGTCCTAGCACCTACTAAGAAATTAGGCAACCATCTTGTATAAGATTGTTGCACTGCAGTACCTGTAGAAATAAAATTACCGTTAATAACTGTATGTTCCATCCGTAATCCGATGCGAAAATTTAGCCTCCCGGATGTGAAACTCTTACTTGCATAAGTACTATACACATTTTGATGATAATTAAAATTATCAGAGTTCAAAGGATTAGGCTGATAAGTACCACTAGCAGTGCTTTTGATATAACTCTGGTAATCTGAAATAGCCCGACGTAAAATAGCTTTAGCTCCTATTTCCAAGATCCGTTTATTTTTTCCGGGAAGGATGTAATCGGTTTGTATGGTGTATTGTTTATCACTGGAAATATTATCATTCAAAATAAATCGGTCACTACCTGTGCTATTATACTGAGCGCTTGTATTTCTAAGATCATTATCTCCAAATACACCATAAAGCTTGATCGTAAATTCTTTGGCAGGGTTACTCTTGAACTTCTTTATATAATCTATTCCTGAACTTAGATCAATGGATTTTTGATTCTGAACACTCAAAAAATCACTTTGGATTGTAGTTGTACTTGGATTTCCTTCCAATGTAAACAATCTGCTTTTATCACTTTCATTTCTGGTTCGATCAAATGTCCCATAAATACTTATGGCGTTCATAGAGTCGATCTCATATGTCAACTCCCAATTGCCTTCAGGTGAATACGTGCTACTCTGGGAAATACCAGTACTCGTTCTTTTTGAAAAAGCAGCACTGGATAATGAGCGGATAGTTTCATTCTCACGGTAAATAAAATTCTGGTTACCGTCATAAAGCAAACCCACGACAAGACCTACTTTATCTTTTTTCATATTGAATGTCATATTCCCACCACGCGCCACATTTGAACTCCAATCAAAAGGATTAAAGTAGTTGTTCCAAATATCCACGGAAGCATTGTATCCTATGACATTTTTCTTAGTAATAATATTAATGAGTCCTCCTACGCCTTCTGCATCATATTTTGCAGAAGGATTCGTGATGATATCTATCCGCTTAATAATACTACCCGGGTAGTTTTTTAGTGCCTCACTGGCATCTCTTGCAAATTGTGCTGTTTCTCTCCCATTTACCAAAACCCTGAAACTAGTTTGTCCATTGATCATCACTTTCCCATTTCCATCTACACTAACCATGGGTGTTTTTTTCAATAGATCCAATGCTTTTTCCGAGTTAGCCATCGGATCGTTTTCAGCATTATAACTAATCCCGTCTTCGCGCATGGAAACCAATCTCTTTGTATTCGTAACCGTTACTCCCTGTAATTCTTTGATTGAAGTTTTTAAAATAATACTCCCAACATCCATATCCTCTTTATTCAGCATAACACGATTCCAGCTTACTTCATATCCTTCCAGACTTACCTGCAGCCAATGCTCTCCTGTATTGGAATGAGTAATTAAAAATTTACCTTTTGAATCTGTATATGTCATGGATATTACCTTTTCTTTTTTTTCCTTGAATAAAGCAATAGTGGCATATTGAAGCGGATGTCCGATAGAGTCTATAACTGTTCCCGTCATTTTTGTAGCTAACTGCGCAAACGACCAATCAAAACAATAACAGAAAAGCGTAAACAGTAAGATCTTTTTCATCGTGGCGTTTTTTAACCTTAATGCCGAGAATTTTTCATTTTGAAAAAAAGCAGCTTTGGCGGTAATTTTACAATATTGATATACTACTATCGTGCTATCTCAGTCAACGTTACTGACATTATCACCATCTTCGAGTTAAAGTCAACGTATAGCGACTATGAGTCTACAGAAAACCTTTTCCGATAAGATCAATCGAATCGTTTCATTGGTGCCTTCTCAAACAGAATTATTGTTTGACCTAGGGTTGGAAGAAGAGGTGGTAGGAATCACCAAATTCTGTATTCATCCAGATCATTGGTTCAGGAATAAAGCCAGGATCGGAGGTACAAAAGATGTAAAATTTGATCGCGTCAAATCTTTATCACCAACACTTATCATCGCTAACAAAGAAGAAAATGTAAAGGAACAAGTGGAAGCATTAGCTGCGCTTGCACCTGTTCATACCACAGATATCAGTACATTAGAAGATGCGTGTAATATGATACAAGAAATAGGTAAACTCACAAATACCTTATCAAAAGCAAAAGAGATCATTACACATATTCAAACAGGTTTTATAAAACTTTCAGCACAACTGCAGCAACAAAGCACCAAAACTTGTTTATACCTGATCTGGAAAGATCCTTACATGTCTGTTGGAAGCGACACATTCATCCATGATATGATGTTACGTTGTAAACTTGAGAACGTTATTGCAAACCAAACACGCTACCCTTCTATCACCATTGAGCAAATACAAGTATTGGCACCGGAGATCATCTTACTATCTTCTGAACCTTATCCTTTTAAAGAAAAACATATCGCTGAATTACAAACACATGTTCCCGGTGCAACGATCCTACTCGCCGATGGAGAAATGTTCAGTTGGTATGGGAGCAGATTACAGCATTCTCCTGCCTATTTTTGCGGTTTATGGAACACAATCAACAGTTCATCCACAACCCTAAAAAGCTAACAATCGTTTGCGGATTGTAAAGTATCTTGCCGCCGATTTAAGACCATAGATGTGAATGGTGAATGGTCAATTGTAAATATCTTACTATTTATTATTGACCATTCACTATTCACAATTCACATCTAAAATAAACCAACCATGAAAAAGTACAGAGCCGGGGTATTATTCGGTGAAGAATTAGAAGCATTGTATAATGATGCAAAAGACAATCAATTTGCATTGCCTGCTGTAAATACGATTGGTACCAATACCATCAACGCAACATTGGAAACAGCTGCTAAAGTAAATTCTCCGGTGATCATACAATTTTCAAATGGCGGCGCTCAGTTTGTTGCCGGAAAAGGTATGCCCAATGATGCATTACAAGGTAATATTTCCGGTGGTATTTCTGGAGCCTTACATATTCACAATGTTGCAAAACACTACGGTGTTCCTGTAGTGTTACATACAGACCACGCTGCTAAAAAATGGTTACCATGGGTGAGTGGATTGATCGATGCGGGTGAACAGTTTTATAAAGAAAAAGGCCAGCCTTTGTTTAGTTCACATATGCTTGATCTATCAGAAGAACCCATCGAAGAAAATATCCATACTTCAGTTGAGTTTTACAAACGCATGGCTCCGCTTGGAATGAGCATTGAGATCGAATTAGGCGTTACCGGTGGTGAAGAAGATGGTGTTGATAATAGTGGTATCGAAAATGATAAATTATATACACAACCACAGCATGTGGCATACGCATATACAGAACTGAGTAAAGTGGGCAAGCTCTTTACCGTAGCTGCTGCTTTTGGTAATGTACACGGTGTATACAGTCCTGGTAACGTAGAACTTCGCCCTGAAATTCTGAATAACAGTCAGCTCTTTATTGAGCAGGAACTGAAAACAGGACCTAAACCAGTGTATTTCGTTTTCCATGGAGGTAGTGGTTCACCGCAACACCAGATTCGTGAAGCGATCAGCTACGGTGCAATCAAAATGAATATCGATACGGATCTTCAGTGGGCTTTCTGGGAAGGCATCAGAGACTTCTACAAGAAGAATGAAGCTTACCTGCAAGGACAACTCGGTAATCCTGAAGGTGCTGATAAACCTAATAAAAAGTTCTATGATCCCCGCGTATGGCTCCGCAAAGCCGAAGAAAACTTCGCTAAGCGCCTGGAAGTCGCTTTTGAGGATCTGAATTGTATCAATAGAAACGCTTAGTAGTTAATAGTTCATGGTCCATAGACCATAGTAGGAAATTTTTTTACTATGGACTATGGACCATGAACTTTGGACTATCCCCCATTACTCACTTTTCCCTATCTTAGCCGCCCAATCTATTGCCTCGTTATGAAAAAAGAACGTGAAGAAGATTTTGAAGCAAATTTAACCGGAGAAGGCCCTCAGGGTGAAGATACCAAGCCTCGTTGGTTCAAGCGCATACGTAAGGGTATCTTGACTTCGACTGCGGATAAAAAAGAAACACCGGAAGGACTTTGGAATAAATGTCCGGAATGTAATTATATATGTACTACAACAGAACTTTCTGAAAATCTGTATGTGTGTCCAAAATGTAATCACCACCACAGAATTGGAAGTGCTGATTATTACGACTTCTTATTTGACAACAGTGAATACACAGAGTTGTTTGACCAGATCAAGAGTAAGGATGCACTCGGATTTACCGATCTGAAACCTTATCAGAAACGACTGGATGAAATTCATGCCAAGACCGATCTGAAAGATTCAATGCGTGTTGCCACCGGAAAAGTGGATGGAGAAGGTTTTGTGATCGCATGTATGGATTTTGAATTCATTGGTGGTTCATTGGGAAGTGTGATGGGCGAAAAATTCAGTCGCGCTGTAGACTATTGTATCGAGCACAAACTACCTTATTTGGTCATCAGCAAGAGTGGTGGTGCACGTATGATGGAAAGTGCTTTCAGTCTGATGCAGTTGGCCAAGACCAGCGGAAAACTCTCTCAATTGAGTGACGCGGGTCTCCCCTATATTTCATTACTCACCGATCCTACATTTGGTGGTATCTCTGCCAGCTTTGGTATGCTGGGTGATCTTAATATTGCCGAACCCGGTGCCCTCATTGGCTTTGCCGGTCCTCGTGTGATCAAAGAAACCATCAAAAGAGATCTTCCCGAAGGCTTCCAAAGAAGTGAGTTCTTATTGGAACATGGATTCCTCGACTTTATTGTTGAGAGAAAACAACTGAAACAGAAACTGGCTCAACTGGCCATGCATTTCAGAAAATAAGAACAGAATGTTACCCACACACTGCCATGGCAAAAGAAATGAACAACAGGCAGGCTTATTACAATTACCACATTGAAGATAAATATGTGGCCGGTATTGTATTGCTAGGAACTGAAGTGAAATCCATACGCGATGGCAAAGTAAGCTTCAATGACGCTTTTTGTTTGTTTGATGATGGTGAACTCTGGGTACGAGGATTATATATCGCAGAATACTCTCATGGCACTGCCAATAATCATATTGCCGTTCACGACAGAAAACTACTCTTACAAAAAAGAGAATTAAAAAAGATACAAGCCAAATTAAAAGAGAAAGGATACACAGTGATTCCCCTACGTGTTTTCCTGAATGATAAAAACCTGGTGAAAGTAGAGATCGGACTAGGAAAAGGTAAAAAACTCCACGATAAGCGAGAGACTATAAAAGACAGGGATGTTCAAAAAGAAATCAAGCGATTTTTAAAATAAAGTTTGATTCGATGATCTTTGATTTCTTGATTTGAATAAATAAATCAAGAAATCAAAGATCAAAAAATCAAAGATCTATTTAGCGAGTTTCACTTTCAAGTTCTGATCCAACGCTTCCAGAAACTCTTCTGTATACAGATAGTGCTCACCATGGTTAACTTTATTTCCATGGATACATACTGCCAGGTCTTTTGTCATCTTTCCGCTCTCAACAGTTTCAATACACACTTGCTCTAGTGCCTGACAGAAATTGATCAGCTCCTGATTACCATCCAGTTTTCCACGGAACTCTAAACCTCTGGTCCATGCAAAGATCGATGCGATCGGATTGGTAGATGTAGGTTTACCTTTCTGGTGTTCACGGTAGTGACGTGTTACAGTTCCATGTGCAGCTTCTGCTTCCATCACTTTTCCGTCAGGAGTAACAAGTGTAGAAGTCATCAGACCCAAAGAACCAAAACCTTGTGCTACGGTATCACTTTGTACATCACCATCGTAGTTCTTACAAGCCCATACGAAATTGCCATTCCACTTCAGTGCACTGGCTACCATGTCATCAATAAGACGGTGCTCATAAGTAATGCCTGCTTCAGTGAATGCAGTTTTAAATTCATTCTGATAGATCTCTTCAAAAATGTCTTTGAAACGACCATCATATTTTTTCAAAATGGTATTCTTCGTCGACAGATACAAAGGCCATTTCTTACTCAATGCCTGATTAAAACAAGCGCGAGCAAAACCTTTGATACTCTCATCAGTATTGTACATCGCTAAAGCAACCCCATCACCTTTGAAATTGAAGACTTCAAATTCTTGAACCGTTCCATCTTCTCCTTCAAACTTAATGGTCAGCTTTCCTTTTCCTTTGGTTACAAAATCTGTAGCACGATATTGATCCCCAAAAGCGTGACGACCGATACAAATCGGAGCAGTCCAGTTAGGCACCAATCTTGGTACATTCGAACAAACGATCGGCTCACGGAAAACAGTACCATCCAAAATATTTCTGATCGTACCATTAGGGCTCTTCCACATTTGTTTGAGCTTGAATTCTTTCACACGCTCTTCATCGGGAGTGATCGTAGCACATTTGATACCAACACCATACTGCTTGATTGCATTGGCTGCATCAATAGTTACCTGGTCATTGGTCTCATCACGATACTCCATTCCCAGGTCATAATATTTAATATCCAATTCCAAATATGGAAGGATCAATTTCTCTTTAATGAATTTCCAGATGATCCTTGTCATCTCATCACCATCCAGTTCTACTACGGGATTTGCTACTTTGATTTTTTGCGTCATTACGGTTTATTTTAATGATAAAACGGGCACAAATGTAACGATTTCAAGCTATTTCAGCATAAATCTACCCTTTGGTTATCCACGATGCAGAATCAGACATTTACGATCAAAACCGGTATTTGCAACGCATGCCGAACATCTTCAATGGTTTCTCCAAAAAGATAATCCTTCCACCCACTATGTCTGTGAGCCCCCATCACCACCATGTCCGCTCCAGAATCTTTTACTATTCGTATGATCTCTGTGACGCGGTTCTTATATCCTAAAATCGCTTCTGCCTGATACCCTTGCATTTTTAATTGTTCGCAATAATGATCGAGTCGTTTTTTATCTAAACGTGTTTCATCATCATCACTGGCATCTCCCAAATACTTTGCTGATACACTTTCTACCACATGTAACAGCAGGAAAGACACATTTTTATTACCCTGCGCCAAAGCATGTGCGATCAGTTTTTGATCTGCTTTGGTGAAATCCAATGCTATGGCGATTTTTTTAGTGGCTTTCACAGAAAGATTACTTAACTCCGCCCATTCACCATGCATAGCAGCATCTCTTTGCGCCCTGCGTTTTTTGAAGAAGGGAAGAAAGGTCATGGTGAGAAACAGCCAGAGAAAAATCAAGATCAATACACTTACCAATAATTTCAGGCCCCACTCCCCTTGTGCATCATAAACAGACAATGCCTCTTCTGCTACCAGTTTTACATTCAGGAATACCAATACACATGCTACTGTCCATGCTGCAACTTTCACCCATGGTTTGATCACAAAATCACCCATGGTTTCTTTATCACTTACAAAATGTATCAAGGGTATCACAGCAAATCCCAACTGTAAACTCAATATCACCTGACTAAAAACCAACAGATCATCTACTTTCCCATCACCATAGATACCGATCACCAATACAGCGGGTACAATCGCTATTAACCTTGTGATCAGTCTACGCAACCATGGGTTCAAACGCAGGCGTAGATAGCCTTCCATCACGATCTGCCCGGCAAGTGTTCCCGTGATTGTAGAACTTTGTCCTGCAGCGATCAATGCGACTGCAAAAAGAATAGGCGCCAGATGCGTTCCCAGAAGTGGTTGTAATAACTGATGTGCATCTTCAATTCTTGCTACTTCAGTATTTCCTGTTTTAAAAAAAACAGTTGCGGCTAAAACAAGAATCGCAGCATTCACAAAAAATGCAGCATTCAATGCAATAGCGCTATCAATAAAATTATATTTTAATGCGCGTTTGATACTTTTCGAATCGGCACCTATTTTTCGTGTTTGTACCAATGCTGAATGCAGGTACAGATTATGTGGCATTACTGTTGCACCAATGATGCCCACTGCGATGTACAAAGATTCATCACTCAGCATGGATGGAATAAAACCTGTTGCTACTTCACTTAAATCCGGTTTAGCCAAAAGAATTTCGATCAGAAATGAGACGCCGATGGTTGCTACCAAGGCCAGGATAAAGGCTTCCATTTTACGGATACCATAGCGCTGCAACAATAAAAACAAAAAAGTATCCAATACAGTAATGGCCACACCCCACATCAAGGGCAGTCCGGTCAACAAATGCAGACCAATGGCCATCCCTACAACCTCGGCCAGGTCTGTTGCTGCAATCGCTAGTTCTGCTAAGATGTACAAACAAAAATTAACAAGCGGAGGATATGTTTCACGATTGGCTTGTGCAAGATCTCTTCTTCTCACAATACCCAATCGGGCACTTAAACTTTGTAGTAACAATGCCATGAGATTACTCATCAATAGCACCCAGATCAGCTGGTAGCCAAACTTCGCACCACCCTGTAGATCTGTAGCCCAGTTACCAGGATCCATATATCCTACACTCACTAAATAGGCAGGTCCTAAATAGGCCAATATGCGTCTCCATCCTTTACGGGGTATTGTTGTGTCTACCGTTTCGTGTACCTCACTTAAAGAAATCGATTCATTACTTTGTTTCATCTCACACCGTTTTTACAAATAATACAGATGATAATTCCCGACTCACTGTAATGGTTTGTTGATTTTTGATTCTCAATTCCATGGATCCATCGAATTCAAACAATCTTTTGACCTCCAAGCGGGTTCCCATTTGTAGTCCTTTATGTTTGAGTAATTCCAATAACTCGGTAGATTGACTACCTACTGCCGTGATTTCTACCAATGTATTTACAGGCATGGTGGCTAATGGCTCCTGAGGTTGGGCGGTTATTTTTCCTTTACTATCCGGAATCGGATCGCCATGCGGATCGAATTTTGGGTGACCGAGGAATTCATCCAATTTATCGATGAGTTTCAGGCTACTGATATGTTCCAGTTCTTCCGCCACTTCATGTACCTCATCCCAGCCAAAATGCAATTTATCAACCAAGAAATATTCCCATAAACGGTGCTTCCGGATGATCCCCAATGCCACTTTCTTCCCTTCTGCACTCAGTTTTACACCGCGATAAGGCTCATAACTGATGATCCTTTTAGCCTTCAGTTTTTTCAACATATCGGTAACGGATGCAGGTCTGGTCTGCAACTCAGCAGACAATGCATTGGTAGTCACCACATCCTGCCCATGTTGCAAGTGATAGACAGCTTTGATATAGTTCTCTTCCGCCATGGTAAACTTCATCACCCTAAATTTATTTTTAGACAAATCTAAATTTTAATCTGCTAATTTGCAACAGATAGTTATACTTCCATTGAAAACCCTATTTTTAAGTCAAATTATGTTCATGAAACGCTGGGTACTGCTCTCTTTATTGATCATTTGCTTTGCCTGCAAAGACAAGAAAATTGATTTTTCCGGAGAAGTGCCTTTAAAAGCTGAAGATTTTATCACTGTATTCCCTAAGATCACGGGCTCCTTTTTGATCGCGGATTCCAACCTTGTCCGCAAAGCTGACACAACCAGAATTGGATACAAAGCACTGGTACAATTCATTCCGGATTCGGCTTTGAAACCATTTGTGGGGAAAGATAAAAAGACATTGATCCGTCCGGTAGGTATCATTGAAAAGGAAAATGAAAATTATCTGATACTCAACTTTACCAAACAGAAAAAAACAACAGCCGTTGTTTTTGTAACGGATAAAAAGCTTTCTTATCTCGCATCCAAAGAGTTGATCACAGATCAAAAAACGGATCAGTACTATCGATTTGTTTCCATCAATAAGGAACCCACATTCATGATCAATCGTGAAAAGATGTCATCGGATAATACTGCAAAGTTTACGCGTGCAGGATGGGTGTATAACAATGAAGGATTTTTTATGTTGGTGATCAACGATAGCAATGAAGATCCGGAAAAAACAGCGGTGATCAATCCGATAGATACATTACCCAGAAAGAATAAATGGAGTGGCGATTATGTAAAGAATGATAAAAATTACATATCCATCCGTGATGGAAAAGACCTGAACACTTACCTATTCTTTATTCATTTTGAAAAAGACAAAGGGTCATGTGTTGGAGAATTGAAAGGTGAATTCAAATTAAAGACAGGAACAACAGCCATCTATCTTCAAAATGGTGATCCCTGTGTGATCGATTTTAATTTTTCGGGTAACTATGTAAATGTGAAAGAGCAAGGCAGTTGTGGCAATCATCGAGGGATCAAATGTTTTTTTGATGATGCTTATCGTAAAAAGAGAGAACCGAAAACAAAAAAGAAAAAATCATCCTAATAAATCTCTTTGATTGTAATGGCATGAATGATCCGAAAACGTTTGCAAATGCCATTCTGCATTGAATCCTAACGTTTGTTTGTACAAAGCACACTATCTTCCCACTGATTACCCACAGTTCTAATGTGTATAAAGTACATTTTATTGAAATACCCCTATATTGCAAGCGCTAATCGATCACCAAACGAGCATTTATGAATTTTAGAAATTATCATGTCCCTTATCAGATCAATGAGCAGTACAGCAAGAAAGCTGCTTATTTTTCAATGGAATTTGCAATTCACCAACCTTTAAAAATATATAGCGGAGGCTTAGGATTTCTGGCCGGATCTCATTTAAGAAGTGCCTATGAACTTAGGCAGAATATGATTGGTATTGGTATCCTGTGGAAATATGGTTACTATGATCAAGCGAGAAACCAGGATCAGACTTTACAGGTAACTTTCATGGAGAAGATCTACAGCTTTTTGGAAGATACCGGTATTAAGTTTCAAATTCTGATCCATGAACATCCGGTTTGGGTAAAAGCTTACTACTTGAATCCTGAAACATTTAACAGTGCTCCCCTCTTTTTATTGAGTACAGATTTACCAGAGAATGATTATGTTTCTCAAACCATTACGCACCGTTTATATGATGCAAATGTGGCAACAAAAGTTGCGCAGTTTATTCTACTAGGTGTGGGTGGTGCTAAACTTATTGATGAACTTGGTTTTAATCCTGATGTTTATCATTTAAATGAAGCACATGGAATTTCTTCTGCATTCTATTTGTTGAATAAATTCAAGAGCGCAGAAAAAGTAAAAGAACATTTGGTATTTACAACCCATACTCCTGAAGAAGCAGGTAACGAAAAACATGATATTTATTTATGTCATAAAATGAGTTACTTCTGTGGATTGAGTATTGATGAAGTCCGTAAACTTACCGGCATCAAAGATGATCAGTTCAACCATTCATTAGCGGCATTACGCTTTGCACGCAAAGCCAATGGTGTATCTGCGCTGCATGGTCATGTAAGCCGTGAAATGTGGAAGAATCATGAAGGAATTTGTCCGATCACCTCTATCACCAATGCCCAGAACTGGC
This sequence comes from Sediminibacterium sp. KACHI17, assembly GCF_040362915.1. Lineage (NCBI taxonomy): Bacteria > Pseudomonadati > Bacteroidota > Chitinophagia > Chitinophagales > Chitinophagaceae > Sediminibacterium > Sediminibacterium longum. Next base: position 971,047 of record NZ_AP029612.1, read on the forward strand.
GATATTGGGCTGATAAACAGATGTATCGTGCCATGGAAGAAGGCAATGATTTTGCATTTGATGACAGGAAGAAATATTTGAAGAAAAGAGCGTTTGAAATAGTTGCGGATCAAACAGGTAAAGTTTTCGATCCAAACGTATTAACCATTGTATGGGCCAGAAGATTTGCAGGTTATAAACGTGCAGACATGCTGACCTATGATATGGAGCGTTTTGAAAAAATGCTCAATAATATCAAGCGTCCGGTACAGATCATTTGGGCAGGGAAACCTTATCCTGTAGATTATCCAGCCATTTCACAATTCAATAACCTCGTTCATTTAAGTAAGAACTATAAGAACGTAGCTGTATTGATTGGGTATGAATTAGGATTGAGCAAACGTTTAAAGCAAGCTGCAGATGTCTGGCTGAATAATCCACGTGTGCCCAGAGAAGCATCCGGAACCAGTGGTATGACCGCAGCGATGAATGGCGCAGTGAATTTTTCAACTGATGATGGATGGATTCCAGAGTTCATCAATCATGGCAACAATGGCTTTGTAGTGCCAAAAGCTGACTATGAAAACATGACCGTACATGATCAGGATGAATATGACTTGAACAAGGCTTATGAGATCCTGGAACAACAGATCATTCCAATGTATTATGACAATTTTGATACCTGGAGACAGATCACCAAGAATGGCATGAGAGATGTACGATTCCAGTTCGATAGTAACAGAATGGCTCATGAATACTATGAGATCATGTACAAGTAGAAGATAAAAGAATTAAAAAAAGGCACAAGACGATTCTTGTGCCTTTTTTGTGTCTTTCTGTGTATTCAGTGGCAACAAATAAATTAGCCTCTGAATACACAGAAAGGCACTGAAAGGAGTATCATCTGCAGAACTATTTCAGTGTACCTTTGTTTTTTAAGTATGGAAAACAAAATAGCCATAGCCATTACAGGAGCCAGTGGTTCCGTTTATGCCAAATTGCTGCTTGATAAACTACAGGCTATGCCTGAACAGTATCAGGAAGTAGGTATTGTAATGAGCAAGAATGCCAAAGAGGTTTGGAAGACCGAACTTGGTAATGAAGACTATAACCACTACCCTTTTCGCTATTTTGATAAATATGACTTCAATGCTCCTTTTGCTTCCGGGTCTGCAAAATACAATGTAATGATTGTTGCACCTTGCAGTATGGGTACACTTGGACGTATCGCAGCGGGCGTCAGTGATGACTTGGTTACAAGAGCTGCAGATGTAATCTTAAAAGAAAGGAGAAAGCTGATCTTAATGGTACGTGAAACACCTTATAACCTGATCCATATCAAAAACATGGAAACAGTGACACTAGCAGGAGGTATTATTTGCCCTGCCACACCTTCTTTTTACAGCAAGCCAAAAACCATCGAAGAAGTTGCCGCCACAGTAGTTGATCGTGTTCTTGATCTTGCTGGCTTAGAGCAGCATTCTTTCAGATGGGGCAGAAGTGAATAGGAGTAGTGAATAGTGAGTATGAATAAACTCTGGATATCTCACTATTGACAATTGACTACTCACTACTCACCATTCACAAAAAAGCTCCGCTTTTCAGCAGAGCCTTTATATTGAGTACTTACCTTCTCTTATACTTGTGCATTCTCCCCTTCTTCTACTCTTTTCTGAAAATCAAATTTGAGTTTTCCTGATTCTTTATCCAGGTCAGCGATCAGTACATCTCCTTGTTTGATATTCATATTGAGTATCTCTTCTGCTAAAGGATCTTCCAGATATTTCTGGATCGCACGATGTAACGGACGGGCGCCGAACTGTGAATCATAGCCTTTCTCAGCAATGAATTCCTTAGCAGCTGTTGTCAGCTCCAGTGAAAATCCTAAGTTCTGCAAGCGTTTAGAAACACCTTTCATCAGGATATCGATGATGTTAAAGATGTTTTCCTGGCTCAATGAGTTGAAGACGATCACATCATCAATACGATTCAAGAATTCAGGAGAGAAGGTTCTTTTCAGTGCTTTTTCGATTACTGCTTTATTATTTTCTTCTGCATTCTGGATACGTGTTGCGGTAGCAAATCCTACACCATCACCAAACTCTTTCAATTGGCGTACACCAATGTTAGAAGTCATGATGATCATGGTATTTTTAAAATCTACTTTTCTACCCAAACCATCTGTTAACTGACCATCATCCAATACTTGCAATAAGATATTGTAGATATCCGGATGTGCTTTTTCTATCTCATCCAACAGGATCACACAATAAGGTTTTCTTCTTACTTTCTCAGTCAGTTGTCCACCTTCTTCATATCCTACATAACCCGGAGGTGCACCGATCAATCTGCTCACCGTGAATTTTTCCATGTATTCACTCATATCAATACGAATCAGTGAATCTTCGGAATCAAACATGTATCGAGCCAATGCACGCGCCAATTCTGTTTTACCTACACCTGTAGGACCTAAGAAGATAAATGTTCCAATCGGTTTTTTGGGATCTTTTAATCCAACGCGGTTACGCTGAATGGCTTTTACCACTTTCTGAATGGCTTCATCTTGTCCTACCACCATTCCCATCATATCATCGCTCATTCTGCGCAGCTTCTCTGTTTCCGCTTGAACCATTCTCTTGACAGGTATACCTGTCATCATGCTTACCACTTCAGCGATATGTTCTTCAGAGATCGGATAGCGTTTGTGTTTACTTTCTTCTTCCCAGAGATTTTTAGCTTTCTCCAGTTCTTCCCCCAATCTTTTTTCAGTATCACGTAATGCAGCCGCTTCTTCAAAGCGCTGGCTTTTGACTACTTTATTTTTTTCGTTTTTAATATCCTCGATCTTCTTCTCTAGCTCAACGATCTCTTGTGGAACATTGATATTCTTCAAGTGCACACGAGCTCCCACTTCATCCAATACATCGATCGCCTTATCGGGCAATAATCTGTCGGTCATGTAGCGATCACTCAACTTCACACAAGCATCGATCGCTTCATCACCATAGGTTACATTATGGAAGTCCTCGTATTTTGATTTGATATTATTGAGAATGGTAATAGTATCTTCTACACTAGGTGGTTCAACAATCACTTTTTGGAAACGTCTATCTAATGCACCATCTTTCTCAATGTACATACGGTATTCATCCAATGTAGAAGCACCGATGCATTGTAACTCGCCTCTGGCTAAAGCGGGTTTGAAAATATTGGAGGCATCCAAAGAACCACTGGCTCCTCCTGCTCCAACAATGGTATGTATTTCATCAATGAAAAGGATGACATCTCTGTTTTTTTCCAGTTCATTCATGATGGCTTTCATTCTCTCTTCAAACTGACCGCGATACTTCGTACCTGCTACCAATGCTGCAAGGTCTAAGGAGATCACACGTTTATCAAATAAGACCCTGCTCACTTTACGCTGAACAATGCGTAATGCCAATCCTTCAACAATGGCAGTCTTACCCACCCCAGGTTCTCCAATCAAAATAGGGTTGTTCTTTTTACGACGACTTAATATCTGGCTAACTCTCTCGATTTCTTCTTCCCGGCCAACAATAGGATCTAAAGAACCAGACTCTGCCAATTTGGTGATATCCCTGCCAAAATTGTCGAGTACAGGGGTTTTACTTTTTGCATTTCCACCAGCCTTGGCGCCTGATTTTTGTTGCTGGTATCCGGAGCCTCTTTTCTCTTCATCAAATTCATCTTCTCCTTCATCGCTGAACTCTGCTCTGGGATTGGGGTTCGTAGATCCAACCATTCCTAGTTCATTTCGGAAAAGATCATAATCGACATCGAATTGATTCAATATCTGTGTAGCGATGTTTTCTTTATTCTTGAGGATACTGAGCATCAGGTGCTCTGTTTCTACCAAGGGACTCTTTAAAGCTTTCGCTTCCAATACTGTAACACGAATGACTTTCTCTGCCTGTTTGGTAAGAGGCAGGCTGTTGATATTGGCAATATTCTTACCGGTCTTATCTTTTACAGCCAATTCTACTTCCTTCCTTAGTTCATAAAGATCGACATTCAATTGCTTCAATACTTTGATGGCGGTATTATCGCCATCTCTGATCAAACCCAATAACAGGTGTTCCGTGCCAATGAAGTCGTTTCCGAGCCGCAAAGCCTCTTCCCTGCTGAAAGAGATGATCTCTTTTACCTGTGCTGAAAAATTATTATCCATAACCTAAATTGGATTTATACAATTATAACGAATATTTTTGAGCGAAGTTGTGTAACACTTATACACAGCTGTTAACGTAACATACGTAAAAATGGAAGTCAAAATTGATACCAAAGAGAAATTCACCGTTGTAACACCGGTCACGCCTGTACTTTCTGCCAATATAGCAGCAAACCTGGCCGAAACATGCTCCGAATTCTTGTCTAAAACTGTAAAAAATATTGTTTTAAACCTGGAGCCCGTTACTGAAATTGAACCTAAAGCCGCCACAACACTGGCCATGCTTCAACAAAACTTCTATGAGAATAGTGCCTCCTTTGTTTTGTGCAACCTTAAAGAACCTTTGGAGGCCGTTTTCGAACAAGAAGAACTTCTGGACTTCATGAATATTACCCCAACGGAAAGCGAGGCATGGGACATTGTACAAATGGAAGAAATCGAAAGAGAGCTGATGGATGGTGATGATATGGAGTTTGAGAAACCTGAGTAAAATATCTATGATGTCAGATCGTAGGTATCAGATTTAAACAACAACAAATATATCTGCGATCTGACATCTGACATGCCCTCTCTTATGCCGAATAAAGACTACTATCAAATACTCAGGGTACCACCTACGGCCAGCATGGCTGAGATCAAGAAATCTTATCGGCTATTGGCTATGGAATTTCATCCGGATAAAAACCCCAGCATACTTGCTGCAGAGCAGTTCTCATTGATCAAAGAAGCTTATGCGATTTTGAGTAATACAGCCGAAAGAAAAAAGTATGATCGTATCCGTTTTTCCGACAACCGTGTAACTGCTCGTATTGCTACTACTCCAGAAGAGGTCAGAGATATGAGCAAGGAATTGGTTAGAAGAATTAAACTGTTGAACCCGGATAGAATCAATCGAGACAAGTTGGTAAGTGATATAGAAGCGGTTCTATCTGTATACCATATTCAATTATTGGAGCAATGGAAAGACAAACAGCAAACCTTGCTACTGATACAGGATATACTGTATTGTCTGCAGTATGTAGACAGATCTGATTGTCTACAACTCACAAATACCCTGTATGCAATATATGGCTTAGATGATGAAGCTAAAAAACAAATCACGCAGTTTTTACGATCGTATCAACGCAATCATTATTGGGAGAAGTACAAGATGATACTGGCATTGATCATGGCCATCCTGGTCTGTTATTTCATTTATCGCTCATAAAAAAAGCGCACCTTAAAGGGTGCGCTTTTTGATTGACTATTTTACAAAAATCACTCATCTAAATATGTCACCAATGTTCTTCCTTTGGTTCCTGTTGTAACAGTACCACCATAACCACGATAAACCATGGTATAAGAACGTTGGTTACCAAATGATGCACCATTGATCACGGCTAGATTAAATGTGCTACCGGGTCTACGCACGTAGAGGGTATCACTTAACTGACTGTTGAATGGCAGGGTTTGAAAATCAACCACCTGTCCGGGTGCTACACTGTTAAAAATATTTCCGTTTCTTCTTGCAGAGAAGATACTTACTGTAGTACCTGCTGTATCTGCAGCAATTGCATTCACAAAACGAAGGCGATAATTTCCGTTATTAGGTTGTGTGATATTATCTGGAAGCACCATCTTAGAAGAGTCTCTAGCAGAACGAACATCATCTGTAAGAATAACAGAGTAACGCTGTCCTTTCAAAGCCAGATTGGTAAACAATGCCAGTTGAATAGAATCAGGATTGACTCTACCTGCCACCGTAACTTTTAAAGTTTGGAGTCCGGCAGGAACTGCAAAATAACCAAACCCGGTCGTTGCAGCAGCAGGAAACAATCCACCATAAGTGATCAATGGGCCATTGACTTTGGCATTGTTCACGTACAGGTTAATTGAATCGGGAGCATTAAAGATTTGTCTGAAAGAAGGTGATGCATGTATCACACGGATAAATGCTTTGTCTTCCAGCGTAGTATATTCAGCGGTACGATCAGCCTGTTTTTCGCAGGATGCAAACACCATCATTCCCGCTGCGAGTATAGCTGTATAGGATAATAATTTTTTCATCGGTTAAGTTTTGAGGGTGTAATTATTTCTGTGAAAACCAGGTTTCTTTGGTATGATAATCTAATTTATCGGCACCGATTCTAACCAGTTCATTGAAATTCCACACATACTCGGAATTGTAACGAGGTCTCACACGGTAAACAAATTTGCCGGCATTATCTACATACATGTTAATACCACTTGGAGGAGTGAATCCGGTATACACCTGTAAAGTAGTAGCTGGATCGATATCAGTATAATGATAACGACGCATGTCTACCCAGCTTTCCAATGTATTATAACCCCATAATGCGATGTATTTCTGCAACATAATATGGCTTAAGGTCAAAGTAAGCGGATCTGATGGAACAGCTGTACTTGCCATATATGCAGCTTTCATAGCCGGTGTGATTTGATTAGCCACTGGAACATTCGTATTGTATTTATCCGTCAGCATATCAAAGTGTAGGCTAACACCCAGACGAAATGCAGCGAGTGCTGTTACTCTATCATTCTTTTTAAATGCCGCTTCCGCTTTCATGAATTGGATTTCGCTGGCAGTCATAACAGGAAACTCAGCACCACTAGTGAAGATGAATCTACCGGTAGTCTCATTTGCAGTGGTTCCGGTCGTGATAGCACTTCCACCACCCCAGAAATTTTCGGGACGATCGTTCACGTTACTGATTCCTGCATTGCCTCTGTTTGGTTCTAGACCCACAAAAGTACCGTTGAGGTTCGGTCTCAAAAGATACCATCTACGAGGATCAACTACACCAGTAAATGAAGGATGCGGATTGGTTCCACTCAGCAGGTTCGCAGAAAATGCACCTTGACGCAATGTGCCCACATTACCTCTTAACGGACCAAAGAAATTGGCGTTAGCAGAGATACCGGTATTGGCATATTTCAGGGTAGCATTATCGGCATTGGTTGCAAGCGACAGATTTGAATAAACGATTACTGAATCAGGATTGTACGAAGCTTTGTTACTCAGGTGATTGAAGCTACGGGCAAGAACACCGTAAACAAACTTCTTCCACTTATTCACATCACCACCATAAAAATACTGATCGCCTTTAGCAAGATTTGCCTGGCTTACACCATCACCTGTTTTATTCAGGTTGGCAAGTGCGGTATGACAAAGTTGTCTAACATATGTGTACACTTCCTGTGGTTCATCATATTTGAAAGTGATCAAATTGGTATTGAATGCTTCTTTTAAGATCACTTCACCATGATAATCAACCAATGTCAACCAACTCCATGCGAAAATGGCTTGTCCAACACCTACATAATCCCATTTCTTCTCTTCTGCTGCCCAATCGATCATGCGCAATAAATTTTGTCCATGATCATAATAATGGGTTCTCCATACAGATGCAGCATTATCGCTTGCACCAGTTGTTCCACCCATCATATCATAAGCATCTGCTGCTGATCCGGCATTAATTGAGTGCCAGTTTTGAATGTATCGTCCTGCAAAACGAGCGTCATTGGCAGTACCATGTCCGGCACCATTACCAACCATACTGGCCAACAGACCCGGCAGTAATTGTTCAGGTGGCACTTTAACATCCGCATTGGGATTCTGATACGCTTCATCTATTTTCTTACTACAAGAAACGGCTACTACACTGGTGAGTGTAATTCCGACTAGCAGTTTTTTAAAGAATGTATATTTCATAAAAATTGACTTTGTGGTTATACGATTTTATTAGCTCCTTAGAAAGCGGCTCTTAAGCCAAAGTTTACACTTATTGGAGTTGCAATGTTTCCATAATCAAATCCAAAACCACCTACCCCTCTTGTTGCAGAAGTATTTGCACTCGTTGCAGGATCTGCTCCGGTGTAATTGGTGATCAGAATCAAATCGTTTCCGGTTGCAAACAGGCTCAAGCCTTTCAGGAACTGCATTTTGCGTATAGCTTTTGCAGGGAACATGTAACTGATCGTGATATCTCTCAAACGTACCCAGTTAACATCTTTCTCAATGAATTCTTCCTCCGGCATTCTCGCAGTATAATAGGTCTGCAGATTGTATGGAGTGATTGCAATAGTATTCTTTGTAGGATTAGCGGTATTCTGTAATCCATCATTCAATACACCCTCAACAACTCTTGGTGTTTTTCTATCTTCTGTTCTTAAACTCTTACCTCTACCGGTCAGGAACATTTCGTTGGCATTGAAAATGTCTCCACCAACTTTAACATCCCACAGGAAGCTTAAAGTAAAGTTCTTGTAACGGAAGTTGTTATTGAAACCGATACTGAAATCAGGATTTCTATCTCCACGTACCAAGAATCTCTGATCGATCAATGGAAGACCAGTTGTTGGTTCGATCAGGATCTGTCCAGCATTGTTACGCTGATAACCAAAACCTGTGATAGAAGTACTTGGACCACCTGTGATCAAACCACCACGAGCATTACCAAATACCCAAGTATCAGAGATATAAAACTCCGGAACGTTTGCAGGTAAACTCAACACTTTATTACGCATTCTGTTGAAGTTTACGCGTGTGCTCCAGCTGAAGTTTTTGGTCTGTACTGGTGTCGCATCCAAGGCGATTTCAATACCTGTATTACGCGTAGAACCTACGTTCAACGTATTCAGTACGAAACCTGTTCCATAACTAGCTCTGAAGTTTTCAGCGATCTGCTTTTCATTCAGTGTGTTATAATAAGTCACATCTAAGTTGATCTTATTATTCAAGAACTTGAATTCAGCACCCACTTCATAGGTCTTTTGAATTTCAGGCTCTAGGAAGAAGTTGTTGTTTGAGAAACCATACGCATATCCACCACCGCTAGACTGTACGAAATTAAATACAGACTGGTTGGCATAAGGCGCGCTGGATCTTGCAGTTTGTGCCAATGAACCTCTCAGTTTAAAGTAATTCAGCACATTACCGCGTTTGATGAATGGAAGGATATCAGACATGATGAAACTGATACTTCCTGCAGGGTAATTGTAACTTCTAAATTGCTTAGGGAAAATAGAAGACTCTTCAAAACGATGAGAGTAGGTCAGGAATGCAAGGTTCTTGTAGTTCAAAGCAAATTCACCAAAGAATGCAACCTGACGACTCAATACATAGTTTGGTCCGCCATTACGGATCGCATTGTTCAAACGGATACGGGTAGCAGGATTGGTATTGTTACTATCCATACCATTCAGGTAGTTCCCTTTCAACTGTGATCCGGAAACTGCATACATTTCTGTACGATAGTCCTGCCACATAGTACCTACCATCAAACGGCCATTGAAATTACCCAAACTTTTACGTGCGGTAGCAGTAATAGTATGGTTGTATCCTTTGTATTTACGATAGAAATTATCCTGGAAACCTCTGGAAGTTCTTACGATACCACCACCAAATGTAGTGGGGAGTCTCGCTGATGAAGCTGAGTCCATCACAGAGTAACCATCATTGGAATAAGTATCATATCCGAAACGACCCGCAACACTCAACCATGGGAAAGGATTCAGATTCACTCCCAATGTCATCAAGAAACGATCATTCACATCGTAACCTCTGTTATAGTTAGCATTGAAATAAGGGTTATCGAACTCATCATTACCCAAACGTAATTTTCTGGAATCTTCTGTCAGGTACTGACTTGCATCATTATTAGATGGCCATGTTAATAAATTCAACAGGTAAGATCCTGCACCACGCTGTGGTTTAAAGTTGGTAGTTCTGATATAACTGATAGATGGAGCTACATCGATCCATTTATTGATCTTAGTGCTGTTAGATATACGAAGGTTATATCTTGAGAACTTGTTACTTGGTACAACACCTTTCTGATCAAATGCAGATCCAGAGAATCTCCATGATGCATTTTTTGTACCATAGTCTGCACTGATATTATGTGTTTGTGCAAAACCAGTTTCGAAGAAATCTTTTACGTTATCATACAACTGTACATCCGTTCCATATGCCGGACCGAAATAAGAGTATACCAGGTTATCCGATATACCGTTGTTACCCTGGCTGTATTTGTTAGAAACATCCGGAGTACGTGTTAGTTTCTGGATACGGAAACTGTTATCGTAGTTCACGCTGATCTTACCGATCGCTTTCGCTTTCTTTGTCGTGATCACGATGGCACCGGAACTTGCCTGGCTACCATAAAGTGCCGTTGCTTCCGGACCTTTCAGGATCGTTACTGATTCAATATCATTTGGGTTGATATCAGAGATACGGTTTGTATAGTCTTGTCCACGATTGGGTTGATCAGAAGCCAGACCAATCGTAGCACCACCACCACTCTCGTTTACTGAACCATTATCAACGATCACACCATCCACCACAAAAAGCGGTTGGTTGCTCAGCGCCATTGAGTTAAATCCTCTCAAAACAATAGATGAAGAAGAACCTGCTTGTCCACCAGTAGGTGTAATTGACAAACCAGCTACCCTTCCTTGTAAGCTGTTGACGAAGTTCTCGCGTTGCGCTTCCGCAATTTCTTTACCTGTAACTTTTTGAACGGAATAACCCAATTCGCGAGGTTTACGTTTGATGTCCATGGCTACTACCACTTCTTCCAATTCAGAAACCTCAGCAGATAAGGTAATGTTCAGCTGCGCTCCTGTTACGGGAACACGCTTACCCTCATAACCTACATAAGAAATCTGAAGCGATTGTCCATTGTTGGCTCGAATGGTGAAAACACCTCGCTCATTGGTTTGCGCAGTAGCAGAACCGCCTACAACTTTTACGGTAACACCGGCTAAAGGCAATTTAGATGCAGCATCCGTAATCGTTCCGGATACTGTCTGACTCTGGGCAATGGCCGGTAGTGAAAAAAGCAAAAGCAGCATCAATGCTACTTTCATGATTGAGACGAAATTTCTCATAACAGTTTTTTTGGTTTCGTTAACAGAGAATAATTAGGGAATCCTCGTATGGCAACCCCATTTCCTCCTTATGACAATAAATTCCCGCAAAACAATGCATCAAGTATGAATTTTAATGCCGCAGAAAACTGCAAAAAATCAAATGATTTATCGAAAAGCGGAATAATAAAGCAATGTTAAAGTTCTTATGTGATATTTTCGAATATATTTAATCATAATTTTTTTCACATCTAACCGTAATAGATGTGTATTTCCGCAAAAAACTGCATTACTGGCAAAAACAAAGACTTTACGCTCCATTTGGGGTAAAAAAACGCTAAAAAACGAACTAAGAGGAAGCGTTCGTTGATCGTAATATCAAAAAAGCACGTTTATAATACCATAATCCCCTTCTGAACGTAGGGATTCAATTTGGGATCAGAGGGATCTAATTCTGTAATCAGGATATCTATTTCTTCCGGCTTGCAGACCTGCAACTTCTGAGTTGTATTCAATTTTTCAGATATCGCCAGTGAAACTGTTTTTTGCGCACCACGAATCATTGCTCTTTTTACTTCAATGATCTCCCACTCCAGATCTGTGATACCTTCTGTGGCATCCATACTATTGGTGCCTAAAAAACAATAATCTGCTTTGATCCCTGCCAGTCGCTGAATCACTTCAGCACCTACTGAGATCTGTGCTGTTTTCGATAATTTATTCCCTAAAAAAATTACTTCACTGGTCGGATGTTCCAATAACTCCAATGCGATCGGCACACTCACTGTAATGAATGTGACACTTAAATCAGGGGGTAATGCTTTCACCAATTCCCGAATGGTAGTACCACCCGATAATAGTATAAACATGCCGTCTTTAATGAGTTCTACGGCTTTATACGCAATCCTTTTTTTCTCCGGTAATGAATAGATGCTGCTCGTTTCTAAAGTAAAGTGAAACGATTTGGACAATGCTCCACCATGTACCTTAATGAGTTTACCTTCTTCCGCCAATTCCTGAAGATCACGTCTTACGGTATCTTCTGAAACATCCAGTTGCACACTCAAATCAGAGGACAATACCTTATTATGGATATTGATTTGCTGTATGATATAAGCTTGTCGTTCTTTCTTAAGCATGGTTAAAAATAAGGAAATGCCTGAATTACCAAATTGCATGGTCGCAAAATTGTATTTTCGTCATTCTGAATCAGATTTCGTGAATGGTGAATGATCAATGGTGAATAATGATCAAATTAACGCATTGACGATTCACGATTCACAATTCACATCCATGATCTCCCAAAACACCATACAACAGATCTTCAACCGCGTCGATATCATTGATATTGTAGGGGAATTCGTGAAACTCAAAAAAAGAGGTACGAACTATATTGGTAATTGCCCTTTTCACAATGAAAAGACCCCTTCTTTTACGGTCTCTCCTACCAAAGAAATTTATAAATGTTTTGGCTGTGGCAAAAGTGGTCGCGCGATCGATTTTGTCATGGAGCATGAAAAATACAGCTACCCTGAAGCTTTGCGATGGTTAGCCGCCCGTTATAATATTGAGATCGAAGAAACAGAAACCAGTCCTGAAGTAAAGCAACTACAACTCACTTCTGAAAGTCTCTATGCCATCAATAATTTTGCACAGAAATTTTTTACCCGTCAATTATTTGAGACCGAGGAAGGGAAGATGATCGCACTCAGCTACTTGAAAGAGCGTGGTTTCAGAGAAGACATCCTGCATAAATTTCAAATAGGCTATAATCCTGATCACCGCGACGGACTGACGCAAGAATTATTGTCGAATCAATTCAATCGTGAGTTGTTACCGAAAAGTGGACTTAGTGCAGTTAGGAATAATGAAGAGCTGGTAGACAACTATCGCAATCGTATCATCTTTCCAATACATGGCAATACCGGTAAGATCATTGGCTTTGGTGCCCGTGTTATTGGCAAGAGTGATCGTGGCCCCAAATACATCAATACGCCAGAGAATGAGATCTATGTAAAAAGCAGGATTCTCTATGGCCTTTATCAGGCAAGAATGGCCATTGATAAAGCCCAGGAATGTTTACTGGTAGAAGGTTATACAGATGTTGTTAGTCTGCACCAGGCCGGTATTGAAAACGTAGTAGCCAGTGGCGGTACTTCTTTAACCACAGATCAGATCAGACTGATCAAAAAATACACCGACAACCTGACCATTATTTATGATGGCGACAGTGCGGGTGTTAAAGCTGCTTTACGAGGCCTGGATATGGCGTTGGAAGAAGGACTGAACGTCCGCCTTGTGTTGATTCCTGATAATGAAGATCCGGATAGTTATGTTCATAAAGTAGGCGTAACTGCTTTCAATGATTTTGTTGCGAAATCAAAAAAAGACTTCATCATCTTTCAACTTGAAGTGATGTTGAAAGAAGCCGGATCAGATGTAAGTAGGAAAAGTGCAGTGGTGAATCAAGTGGCAGAAACATTGAGTAAGATCAATAAGGCTGAAGATTTTACCCGGCAACAGGATTATATCCGCCAATGTTCCTCACTTTTAAAGATCGATGAAGCCGGACTTACCAATCTTGTCAATAAGTACAAGCGAGATAAAATTTCTAAAGAAGAAAAGAAAGGACTTGCACAGGAAGAATTCAATCAACAACTCAAACAGGCTGAACAACCGGAAGACGTACTGGATGATACAAGCCGTCTTCTCATTCAGGATGAAGCACATGAGCGAAATATTCTCCGCGTATTACTTGAGTATGGTCTTCGTTCTTGGGATGAAACAACTAATGTAGCTGATTATATTTTTTCGGAGTTAGAGCACTTCCATTTTGAAACATCCATTTTAGAAAAGGCATTTGAAGCATATAAAGATGCCTATCACAAAGGTCTTGAGCCTACTACTAAATCTATGCTCTACCATGATGATGAAAATATCCGAAATCTGATCATAAGTATCTCAGTAACGCCTTTTGAATTGAGTCAAAAATGGGATGAGGTATTGGAGGGAATGAATATCGTGAATCGTGATACCAGCAGGCAAGATGTGATCATGAGTATTTATTTCTACAAACTAAGAAGGATCAAAAAAATGATCGAGGAAAATCAACGAGATATTGAAAACGCCTCAATGGATGACTTCAAAAAATTATTGGAAATTCATAAAGAACTAAAGGAAGCAGAAAAAGCCATCACAGATCAATTGGGAACAGTCATTGTTAAGTAAAAGATCAAATACTCCCCCCTACTTCTTTAGCATTGTTACCTGTCCTAAATGATATGCATCATGTTGCATGCATCCAATCAGAAGGTCATGAAAAGTTTGTCCTTTCATAGGTGAAGGTTGATCAAGGCGATCATCAGAAAATATTACAATAGCTTGTATCAATGCTTCATTGACTTCTTTAAAATGTTCAAGTGTTGCTTCCCATGCTTTCTGAGACGGTTCCTTAGGTTGATAAAAATCATTCATTGGTGGATTGCCTAGTACGCCTTGCAAACGTATGATGACCGTTTTACGCCAATAGATAAGATGATTGACCAATTGCCAGATGGAGTTATTGAAAGGTTCCTTCTTTTGAGCAGCTTGCATGAAATCGACATCTTTAAGGGCGTGTTTAAAATTTAACCCGATCCAACAGTCGCCTTCATAAAAAGCTTTCAGTAAATCAGCTATTCTTTCTGTTTCACGCATACATTTGTTTTATAATTCTAACCTACCAATAATTCTTCTAAATACCATACACCATGTCTGCCGTTTATACCAAAAAAGTAGAAGTAAGATGGAGCGACTTAGATCCGAATTTTCATTTGCGTCATTCAGTTTATTATGATTGGGGCGCTTATGTACGTATGTCATTCATGACAGAAAACGGTATTACGCCTTCTCTTTTACAACAATATCAGATTGGCCCGATTTTGTTTAGAGAAGAATGTGTTTTTAAAAGAGAGATCAGTTTCAATGATCAAGTTGAACTCACATTACACATATGTAAGTCTACACGTGATATGAGTCGCTGGACCATGAAACACGAGATTTGGAAAAACAAAGACACCCTCAGTGCCATCTTACATATCGACGGTGCATGGCTGGATACGCATAAACGAAAACTTGCTGTACCGCCTGATTCTTTCAGAGAAATATTTGATAGCATTCCCAAGAGCGACGATTTTGTTTGGATAGAAAACAAGTAATCAGATCTTTGGTATCAATGCCTCATTGATGGCTTTCTTTAGCCAAGGAACTGTGCCCATACCATAACCGGATGTATGGAATATGACTTTACCTTCTTTATCTATGACAACATGCGTTGGAAACAAATTGATACCGTACCGAGATGCTACGTAAGAACCCGCATCCACAATACCATATTGAAATGGCATTTCCTTTAAAAACTCTTTGAGTTCATAGGATTGATCCAATGCTACGGCCAGAAAAACAACATCCTCTCTTTCTTTATAAGCTTCCACCATATTATTTAGATGTGGGATTTCCATTCGGCATGGCGGGCAATTGATAAACCAGAAATTGAGTACTACCACCTTCCCTTTCATATCTTTCAACACATATTTCTTTCCATCCATAGTCACCAACTTCACATTGGAAATAGTATTACCCGTTCTGAAAAATCTACTTTCGTTGGGTTTGGGCATTTTCTCATCACGCGTATATTTTTCTGCCTCACTCAATCTCACCAACAAAAATTCGAGGGGATTTGCGTTTATATCGATGATACGGATACTATACTCTCCAGATTGTATCAGTTTTTGCCAAATTGCATATGGATACACTAACCCTGAAGAATCTTTTACAATAGAGCTTGCATTCAATCTTATATTAGACGTCGGAATCTGAGCAGAGAGTACTAGGGTACTCAAGAAGAATAAAATACTGCAAAGGATTTTCATAGATACATTTTTCTAATACAATGTACCTTGTTTTTGAAAATAAAAAAAGTCCTTACGCAATTTGTAAGGACTTAATAGAATGAATTTGCTAAGAGATTAATACTCCCAATGGAAAGAAGCACGTGCAGTTTTTACATTTCTGCGCACTTTCCAGAGGTCAATCGCTCCGAAGGGAGCACTTTCAATTGCTTTTTTTGTGTTGATCACATCAACAGCTACCGTTTCTTTTACCTCTCTTACCAATTCTTTCAGTTCTTCTGCTTCTAATTGGATAATAGAAGGCATAACATTACTCTTCATAATATTTCGTTTTATTCTTTACAATAAAATTTAGCTGAGCAGAATCAGGGGGAAATGTAGTCAATCGTTGGTGCAGTAATCAAAGCAAACCCGCGAGATGTTATTACCTGCTCATTTTCAGGGTGCAAAAGTACAGCGTTTTATTTTCATAGAAAAATAAAACTGTCAATTAGTTGTTAATTCGGTCTTTACACGTGCTGAGTGGCGATATCTGGTGTTGATTGGTCAGTAAGTGGTACTGCACCTCTGTTTTTGCGCACGATCCTTGAATACAAGCTAATCTCCTTATCAAATAGAAATCGAAAGAATAGTTTGGTCCATGAAGTATGGTATGCCAATGAATTATAAAACCCCGGGGCTGTTTCTCTGATATCTGGCAAGCGGTTCCAGGGAATAGAAGGAAAATCATGGTGTTCATTATGGTATCCCACATTAAACGCTACATGATTCAATACGCCATAATAACTATAGGTCTCTTGCTCTCCATGTGTTAAATAATGCTCCTGGATCCATCTTGCTCCTAAAGGATGCAGCCCTACTGAAAAGAAAAAACTGAATACCAGAAACAACAACGCTTTTGGTCCCCATAAAAAAGTTATACCGCCAACAAAAATGATCTGAACCAGCCAGTTCAATGCAATCCATCCATCAAATGGCTTGATCTCTTTTAATCTGGATATCCGGAACAGTTGAAAAAAAGGATAGAATAACAACCAGATCACTTTACCAATAAAATAATGATTGATGAGTTTGGCTTCCCAATGATTGGGCAGATCTCCATCCAACTCATGCACTCCTTGAAACGAATGATGTTTGATATGATAACGTTCAAATGATACTGAACTAGGGAAGATCAAGGGAATATTGGCAAATATGCCGGATAGTCTATTGGCAACCGGCGATTTAAAAATCAATCGATGTGAGCATTCATGGATCATCACGAACAACGCATGATCTGCAAAAGCACCCAGTAAATACGCTGCAACAATCACTGCCCACCAAGGTTGATCAGACAGCAGAAAAGCTCCGGAAAGTTGAAATACTACCAACCCTATGATCGGCAAGATCGTGTAAGGATTTTTTCCGATCAGATTTCTGATGTGGGGGAATTCTTTCAGGATGGCTTTTGTTCGGCAACGATGAGGCTCAGATGTCTGTGAATAGACAAAGTCGGTTTTGGTAGCAGTCATCATCCAATATAGGCCTAAATCATTATAAACCAATAAATTGTTGAGATAATGGAGAAAGTACCCCCATCCAGGTTCTACATGAATTATATACCTGATTCAAGTCGCGGACTTACCTTTACACAAAAAAGAAATTGAAATACCTGTTTTTGATCGCTGTCATGTGGCTGAGTGCCTGTGCTTCCAAACAACAAACTTATATACCTGCAGAAAACGCCCTTGATGCAGGCAGAGAGTTCATAGACGCTTGTTTAAAAGGTGATTTTTCTAAAGCAAAATTTTATATGCTGGATGATAGCACCAATCTGGGACATTTGAACCGTGCAGAAACAAAATTCAGAGGCTTAGACAAAGAAGGCAGACAACAACTTAGAACTGCTTCGATCAATATCAGTGAGGTAAGTGATATTGATACGGTTCAAACCATCATCTATTACAGTAATTCTTTTGACCAACAGCCATTAAAGATCAAAGTGATCAAACAAAAAGAGGAATGGCTGGTTGATTTTAAGTATACCTTCAATCCAAATCTTTGATATAAGACGCAACAATAAAGCAATCAATCATGCAACAAAATGTTCTTCACCCCTGGCATGGTGTTCACTACGGTGAAAATGCCCCAAGAGTCGTAAATGCAGTCATAGAGATCCCGCAAGGATCACGTTGTAAATATGAAATCGATAAAGAAACTGGATTGTTGAAACTTGACCGGGTAATTTTTTCATCTTTCTACTACCCTATCAATTATGGCTTTATCCCTCAATCTTATGGAGGCGATAAAGATCCTTTGGACATTCTTGTGATCACTTCATTATCGGTACAACCTTTGACACTGATGGATGCCAAAGTGATCGGTGTGATGCAAATGATTGATGGCGGAGATCCGGACGATAAGATCATTGCTGTAGCCGCTACCGATCCCGGTGTAAACCATTACAATAATATCGAAGAACTACCCAAGCACTTCTTTGATGAGCTGCGACATTTTTTTGAAGAATATAAAAAACTCGAAAATAAATCTGTTGTGGTAGAAGATTTTGGAGACAAAGCAAAAGCCCTGAGCATCGTAGATGAAGCCATTGAATTTTATAAAAAGAACTTTGGTTCTAAATAAAACACTATGAACACAACCACCATTATTCTGCTGATCATCATTGGACTTGCTGCCGGATTTTTAAGCGGGCTGGTGGGTATCGGCGGAGGTATCATCATTGTTCCGGCCCTTGTTCTGTTATTAGGTTTTACACAGAAGCAGGCGCAGGGCACTTCCTTGGGTATCATGCTTCTTCCTATCGGTATCTTAGCTGTTATTCAGTATTACAAACAAGGCTACTTAAATGTGAACTATGTTTTGATCGTAGCAGCCGCTTTTGTAGTGGGTGGTTTTCTGGGTAGTAAGCTGGCATTATCGCTGAGCGATGAGAAAATGAAAAAAGTGTTTGCCGTCTTGCTCTTTCTGATCTCATTAAAAATGCTCTTTTTTGATAAAGCACCGGATAAAAAAACAGGCTTATCGGGACATCAAACAACGGTTACTGAAAAAAACAATCATAAAGGCTGAATTGGAATGATCCAGCCCTTATCTTTGCCAAAATTTATAACAAATGGAAGCAAAAAAATCCACTGCTAAATACTGGGCTCTCTGCTTTTTCTGGTTAGCCGCTATGATCACTTTGTTATTTGTGTATCGTGAATTTTTCTGGCTGGCTCTTCCGGGCACAGTGACTTATTTCGCAAAAGCAATGGATATCATGTAATCCATCCCAATACACATAAAAAAATGCAACCCAAAAGGTTGCATTTTTTTATGTGTATCGTTTAATGATCCTCAACTGATGAGTGCGCATGCCTGTTTTACTATGAATGATTCCCATATTATCAATGGCATCAACACGCACTTGTCCGGATGCATGAATGATCTTATCGGGAGCAAGTAAAATACCTACATGCGTGATCTTTCCTTCGGCGTTATCAAAAAAAGCGAGATCACCACATCGTGTTTCTTGTAAAAATCCAACCGACTCCCCTAATGCTGCTTGCTGATATGCGTCTCTGGGTAATGATTTCCCAAAAAAGTGATAGACCTGTTGTGAGAAGCCACTACAATCTATCCCTGTGACCGATCTGCCACCCCATAGATAAGGTGAATGGAGGTATAATGCAGTGAGTTCAAGAATCGTCTTTTCATCAAACACTGCATTGGCAACTTCCCATACCTCACCTTCATAACGGAATTTGTATCCACCCCATTCATGATCTAAAAGAAAATGTAAAGGGGTACCTGCACCAATATGAACCGATATGTCATCCACCATCACAACACTACTGTATCCTTTACTCAACAATGATCTTTGCTCACGCGAAGGCAATGCTTCAAGTATTGCTAGTTGACTTCTCTGACACCATCCTTCATACTCGTCATACATTGATCGTACTTTGATAAAATCTGTTTCCATTTCAAGGATCTGAGCGGCTTCACCCATTAATAGCTGACTCACCATTTCACTGCGGTGTGAGGACTGGAGACGCATTGGACAAACTGCTACGATCGGAATAACATAACCCATGCAATGAATTTATGATCAAGATATGGAAATTTACAGGTTGGGCATCTAATAATAAATACCTATTTTGAATTGTGCATTTTGAGAAGTATTCCCATATCAACGATACAGAATTATTGGAACGTTTTTACACGGACGGGAATAATGAGTGGCTGGGAATTCTACTTGAACGATACACATTTCTTCTCTTGGGTGTATGTATGAAATACCTCAAGAATGAAGAAGAAGCAAAAGATGCAGTACAACAAATATTTCTGAAAGCCATCACTGAACTGGCGAAATATAAAGTAGCCTACATCAAAAGTTGGCTCTACATGGTAGCCAAGAATCACTGCCTGATGAAATTGCGCGATAAGCATGTTTTTGTATCTGCTGATGCGCATGAAGAACTCACATCCACTGAAACCGACAAGCAGAGCCTGCTAGATAAAGAGCATAGTCTCGGCTTATTAGAGCAAGCTTTACAGGAATTGAACGAAGAGCAGAAAACATGCGTAACTTTATTCTATCTCCAAAAAATGAGCTATCAGGAAATTGTGGACCAGACAGGATATACATTACTGCAAGTAAAAAGTCATATCCAAAACGGGAAAAGAAATCTTAGAATATCCGTTGAAAAGAAAATGAAACAACACTAATGACCGATCTGAAAGATATATTACATCACGACGAAGAGATGAATCAGGAAGAACTGCTTCGCTATCTGGAGGGTAATGCCACACCGGAAGAACGGTTCGCTATTGAAAAACAAATGGCAGATTCAGATTTTGTAAATGATGCGGTAGAAGGTCTTCAGCATTTTCAGGACAAAAAGAAACTACAACAATATGCTGCGCAGCTGAACATTCAGTTAAGAAAACAAACGGTAAAAGAAAAAAAGCGCAAACTCAAAAGGGCCATTAAAGATCAAAACTGGGTATTGATCAGCATTGTTACGATCCTTCTGCTTTGTGTTCTAGCCTATCAGATCATTCGGATGTTTTATAGCGAACGATAAATTGTCATGATCTGCACAGACGTTGAATCAAATCCTTGTGATTTGGAAAATCATGAATGAGTTCCTCCGCATTTGCCAATTCAAAATCAGCAAAATCAAATGCAGGAGCTACTGTACACCCGACCAATGAAAAATTACCACCCGGGGCTGTTTCAGATGCAAACCAACAGCCCGCAGGTACTATGAATTGGAATACGGCTTCTTCGGTATTGCCGAGGGTAATGGTCTTACAAGTGCCGTCAGGATAAAGTACATGTATCCATAAGGGATCCCCACTATAAAAATGCCAGCACTCATCACTTTTGATTCGATGAAAGGCTGAGAAATTTCCTTTTTCCAACAAAAAGTAAATAGCAGATGAATAATACCTGTCGCCGGTAAAACGATCAGGCAATCCCTTGTGAGGTATGGTTTCTGCACTTCGATAACTTTCACTATAAAAACCGCCTTCAGGATGCGGCTTCAGATCAAAACGTTTAACAAGTGTGCTAACTGTCGGATGCATGTACAAATATCAGGTGATCAGGATCAACTTTTGAGGTAATGAAAAATATTCTGCTTTGATTTTTTCAAGGTTCTCTTTTTTATTGAAAAGATCATAATACTCATCAATATCGATGTGCTTGTTTTCTTTATTGACATACACCGGCCCGGATACAGAACTATCCATTTCATTTTCAAATTGAGCCGTACGTACAACACCGCTTACAACTGCATTTTCCTTTAGCAGACATTTGTTTTTGCAGATCACATTCCCTTCTACCAGTCCTCCAATGACGATTTCGTGGCAAAGAATATCCCCATTAACAGTGGCTTTGCTATCGATGATGACCTTGTTATTGCAAAAGATAATCCCCTTAAAATCGCCTTCGATACGAATGGGTGATATGGTACGTATAATACCAAAATAGAAACCTCCGGAAACTACCTGAACGGCCGGAAGCATAGGCTCGGTTTTACTTTTTTTCAGAGAAAACATAGGATGTCCGCTATTTGATGAAAGCGGGAAGAGTAAGTTAGCCCATTTTTTTGGATAGTTTGATCGGAAACAGGCTTTATTGTCAGGCTTTACACAAAAATATTATTGACTCAGAATGGAATAATGTTGTAATATTATCTTCATTTTAAGTCATAAATTCAACATTTTTAAGCCGTTTTTACTATGAACAAGTTCAGAGAGCAGCTATTGCATGACCCCAATACCAATTTTGGCAATCAGTCTTTTTCTGAAGAAAAACTGGTGATCACCAAGTCTACCAATGTATCAGGTGTGCTGGATTCAGAGAATGATATTGTATTGGATGGCAATTTCACCGGAGTGTTGTACAGCAAGAAAACAGTACACATCACTCCTTCAGGTGTGATGAATGGGGTGATTATCTGTAATGATATCAAAGTAGAAGGTGAATTCGAAGGCTCTGTATTTGGTCTCAGAGTCAATCTTTGTAAAGACTCTGTGTTAAAAGGAAATATCCATTGTACCATCATCAATACTGAAATGAACCAGTATGTGGATGCCAATATCAAATTGATCAGTCTGGAGACCAGTGCATTTGAATCCAGCTCAATGGATCTGTATACCCATCTGAAAGAAATATTTGGCAAGAACAATAAGGACAATAACTACCTGAATATTTTCCAGGAGAAAATGTCACAGGTAAAACCTTCGAATAAGTTTTATCATCAAACGATTTATGTAGCTCCGAATCCTCCTTCTACCGAAAGTCAGGAGGATAATAACCTGACCGAAACGGATCCATCATAAACACAAAATCTTATTGAGAAAAGCCATCCGCCTAAAGCAGATGGCTTTTTTTATCCGCTGATCTTTAACAACAGCAAAGAACGAGTTCACAGTGAATAATCGTAACTTTGCAGACGCACGGGGTCGTACTGGTTTTGACAGCATATGGTACGGTTGGTGTAAGCATGCAGTGCGTTGGATAATTAGCACTTTAATCTGAATATTCAAACATTAACTGGCAATACACAGTATGCCATGGCTGCCTAATCAGTGATTAGTTAGTCATTTGGGCCGCCGCACAGGTTGATCTGTTACCAGGTGCCGCCGCCGACTCAAAATAAACACAGGTTGCTGCAACAGAAGGCTGTGACTGTTGCTTAAGACCATCCAGCTACGTGTATTGTTGGTTTGTTCATGTCCGGCAATACACCGACAAATAATCATGAAATAAGCATGTAGAAAGCTAATGGTAGCGATGTTTGGACAGGGGTTCGACTCCCCTCGACTCCACAAAAAAGCTCCGATCGTAAGACCGGAGCTTTTTTATGATTTGCTATTTTACTTATTTGAATAATCGCCAGAAATCCAATCCCAATGCATAGGCCATCAATCCCAATAATAAGATCATACCTACCATCTGCGCATACTCCATGAATTTATCACCCGGTTTACGACCAGTGATCATTTCAATCAGCGTGAAAAGTGCATGCCCTCCATCCAACGCAGGTATGGGCAGGATATTCATAAATGCAAGAACGATCGAGAAAATTCCTGTCAGGGTCCAGAAGCGTTCCCAATCCCATACACCGGGGAATGTATTTCCGATACTGATCACACTTCCCAAAGAATCACTCGCATCTACTTTACCGGTAAAGATTTGTTTGATACCTGTGATGTAACGATCCAAGGTTTCCCAACAACGATTGAAACCAACAGGAATGGCTTCCATCAAAGTAAATTCTTTAGTAACTGTACCAAATAATGTCAAAGGTGATACTGCAAAAAAACCAAGCTTTCCTTTATCATTTACCCGAGCTCTGACATCGATCGTATCTGCGCCGCGTAATACTGAGATGGTAACGATAGAATCTTCATACCCCTTCACCAACTGTTGATATTCATGATAGAATTTAAAAGCAGTTCCATTCAATCCGATCAATGTATCACCTTTGCGTAATTCATTCTTGGTGAACACTGCATCTTTGGATGAAACAGAATCAACGATCGCAGGATATTGCGGAATGATCATTCCTCCTGTTCTTCTATTCTTTACCAATTGTTTGATAAAACCTTCGGGAATCTTTACATCGATTGTAGCTCCGGCTCTTTCAA
Source organism: Sediminibacterium sp. KACHI17 (assembly GCF_040362915.1). NCBI lineage: Bacteria > Pseudomonadati > Bacteroidota > Chitinophagia > Chitinophagales > Chitinophagaceae > Sediminibacterium > Sediminibacterium longum. The sequence goes on from NZ_AP029612.1 coordinate 995,119, forward strand.
CCTGAATGTTTTGTGCATCATTGAGCATCAATTCTGATTCCAGTGTGCCAAAATTTTCAATTGCTTTTTGGTTGATCCCCACAATTCTGTCTCCATCTTGAATACCGATTGATTTTGCCAATGAATCCGCATGAATACCATATTTCAGATTCTTAACCGGTAAATATTCTTCACCCCATTTCCAAGTGATGCCTATAAAAATGACAATGGCTAATATCACATTCACTACTACTCCACCGATCATGATGATGAGTCTTTGCCAGGCCGGTTTTGCACGGAATTCCCATGGTTGTGGAGGTAATTTCATCTGCTCCTTGTCCATACTTTCATCGATCATTCCCGCGATCTTCACATAACCGCCAAAAGGTACCCAGCCCAAACCGTATTCTGTTTCTCCTTTTTTGGTCTTCCAAAGACTAAACCAGGGATTAAAGAACAGGTAGAATTTCTCTACGCGACATTTAAACCATCTGGCAGGTAAGAAATGCCCGAGTTCATGAAGAACTACAAGTATAGAAAAGGATAAAATGAATTGTCCGGCCTTGACCGCCACACTACTCCAATCAATTGCTAATAAAGTCATACAGGTTTCTGCTGTGTTTTAAATTACAAAAGTCTTTCTCCCGTGCAGTTATAATGAATTGGTGGTGAAAATAGGAAAAAGATTACAGGTGAATTAAAGTGGCTGCGAAATTCCGGGCTTCGCCATCACTCTCAAAGTATTCTTCCAGCGTTGGATTCTCAATAAAAGCAGTTTTACGCATGGTTTGTTCCACAACCTCCGTCATATCCAAAAAGCCTATTCGATTACGCAAAAATGCAAAAACAGCGATCTCATTAGCCGCGTTCAGGATACAAGGCATATTCCCACCCTTGTGCAATGCTTCCGTTGCCAATGCCAGATTACGGAAGGTCTTGGTATCCGGTTCTTCGAAAGTAAGGGTGTTGGGTCTTTTGAAATCATATCGTGGGAAGGCATTGGGTATCCTTTGTGGAAATGCCATCGCATATTGAATCGGCAATTTCATATCCGGTAAGCCCATCTGCGCTTTGATACTTCCATCTTCAAATTGAACCAAGCTATGGATAATACTTTGCGGATGTACCACCACTTCTATCTGATCGGGTCTAAGGTTGAAAAGCCATTTTGCTTCGATCATTTCAAGCCCTTTATTCATCAGCGTTGCAGAGTCGATACTGATCTTAGCGCCCATACTCCAATTCGGGTGCTGCAAAGCATGGTCTCTTTTAACATTGACCAAAAAGTTGGGTTTTTTTCCTAAAAAGGGACCGCCACTGGCAGTCAAAACAATTTTTTCAATTTTATTTCTTCCTTCTCCAACCAAACACTGAAAGATCGCTGAGTGCTCACTATCTACAGGAATGATCGGCACATTCTTTTCCAATGCCATACGCATCACAATATCTCCTGCCACCACCAATGTTTCTTTATTGGCAAGTCCGATCGCTTTACCATTCGAGATGGCCATGAGTGTAGGCTTCAATCCTGCATATCCAACAATAGCCGCCAGCATCATATCATAACAATCCATTGCTGCGGCTTCCACCAATGCTTTCTCACCTGCAAAGACCTTGATATCGGTACCGGATAAAGCATCTTTTACAGTCTGGCACTTTCTTTCATCACCGATCACCACCAAATTGGGATTGAATTGTAAAGCCTGTTTGATCAGTAATTCATCATTGGTTTGCGCAGTGAGGATTTCTGCGGAAAATAAATCGGGATTCGCTGCAATTACATCCAGCGCTTGTGTTCCAATAGATCCCGTAGATCCAAATATGGCTATTCTTTTCTGATTCATAGAAATGATCCGCAATTTGCGGGCATAGTTACACAATATATGCTAAAAATGAGTGCAGATAAAATGCGATCGTAGATCCCTTTTAAAATCTTCTGCTAAATTTTATATGCGATAAAATAGATCCACAATATATGGCTGTGACTTTTTTTCTAACTCCATTATTGATGGATAAAAGATGATAATCCATCTGCCAGGATTCTATCATTGCTCAACCTGGGTACTTTATTTTGTCCACCCAATTTTCCAATAGATCGCATATAATCAATGAACCCATTTTTTCTGATCTTGGTGATCTGTAATCGTTGTAATATGTTGCCTTTGATCAGGTCATCATAGTACACATTTTTCTCCCGCAGATTATTATCCGTCTGTTCAATAAATGCGCCCATATCATCCGGTTCTTTTTCAAATTCAATGAACCATTCATGATAACTTTTCCCTTCTCCCTGAGCGATCATAGGTGCTACAGTGAACTCTACAATACTTGCGCCTGTTGCTGTTGCTGCTTTCAGTAAAGCGGCTTCAACTTCTTCTCCGATCACATGTTCGCCAAATGCTGATATAAAATGTTTGATCCTACCCGTTACTACTAACCGATAAGGTTCTGTACTGAGAAACTTTACGGTATCCCCAATATTATATCCCCATAAACCGGCATTGCTATTAATGATCAAAGCATAATTCTGTCCTACTTTCACATCTTTCAAACTCAAACGGGTTGGATTTTCTGAGAAGATCTCACCTGCGGGAATAAATTCAAAAAAGATACCGCTGTTGGTATTGAGTAAAAGTCCTTCTGCCTCCTGACTATCCTGAAAAGCAAAAAAACCTTCGCTGGCAGGAAACAGTTCTATCGAATCTACCTTTCTTCCGATACTCTCAAAAAGTTTAGCACGATAAGGTTCGAAATTGACACCGCCCTGTACCATCACGCTAAAGTTGGGAAATAACTCCCCTACTTTTTTCCCACTCTTTTCAATGAGACGATCAAAATACATCTGCATCCAAGGTGGAATACCACTGATCAGACTCATGTCTTTGTGAATGGTTTCTGCAACTATTTTATCCAATTTGGTTTCCCAGTCTTCGATACAGTTGGTTTCATAACTGGGCAATTGGTTGGTGCGGAGATAACTAGGTATATGATGGTTCACGATCCCGCTCAAGCGGCCTGTTGGAATACCACCCACTCTTTCCAGTTCGGGAGAGCCGCTTAGAAAGATCATTTTACCACCGGCAAATGCACTATTCCCGGTCTCCGCCATATAACATAGCAGCGCATTCCGTGCAGTATTGATATGATTGGGTATTGAATCCTTGGTAATAGGAATATATTTCACCCCACTGGTGGTACCACTGGTTTTGGCAAAATAGATCGGTTTCCCTTTCCAAAGTACATTTTCCTTCCCTTCTTTTACCTGATTGATATATGGTTTTAGCAACTCATAATCCCGTATTGGAACAGCCTGCCGGAGTTCTTCATGAGAATGAACAGCCTCTAATAGATGGTCTTTCCCAAAAACAGTCCCTTTCCCCACTTTCAGGAGCTGTTTGAGGATCGCATCCTGGTCTGAAAGGGCATTACTACTATTTCTACGTATCTGTTTATGAATGTATTGGGCAAAAGGTTTTGCCAATAAGGATTTCAGGTTCATATCAAATGAGCGGTCTTGAAGACCGGTATGGACAAAAATAGACAGAAGTTGGGGTTTATGGGGAGAAAGGATGCTAATATTATAAATAATTAAAAATCAAGCAGATGCAGAAATCAGGTTCACTTAGTGCGGAAATAGTTACATGATTTAAAAGACAAATAGGTTGTATTTTCGTTTTATCCACGCAGGTGAATAGAATTATTTCAAAAATCTTTGCAAAATTCCCCTTCAAATCCCTACCTTTGCCGTCCTAATTTTGGATAGCTATGTTAGCAGTTGTAAAAATCGCAGGTCAGCAATTTAAGGTACAGGAAGGACAAAGCCTGTATGTTCCTCACCTGCAGGGTAAAACCGGAGATAAAGTAGAGTTCACCGATGTGTTGTTTACAGACAATGCAGGTACCGTTGCGGCGGGTAGTAATGTAAAAGCTACCGTTAAAGCTGAGATCATCAGTGATCTGGTACAAGGTGATAAAGTGATCGCCTTCAAAATGAAAAGAAGGAAAGGCTTCCGCAAGAAGCATGGTCATAGAACCCACTATACCCGTATCAAAATCGAAAGCATCGCTTAGTAAAAAACATGATCTTGTTTCATTCGAGTGGAACAGATTTTAAAACAATAAACCATGGCACACAAAAAAGGTGAAGGTAGTGTAAAGAACGGCCGCGATTCACAGAGCAAACGTCTCGGTGTAAAGATTTATGGTGGTCAGCCTGCTATCGCTGGTAATATCATTGTTCGTCAGAGAGGTACTGTTTACCATCCTGGTAAAAATGTTGGTGTTGGATCTGACTATACTTTGTTTGCATTATCAGACGGTATCGTTGAATTTAAAAAAGGAAAAAACGACAAGACAACTGTTTCAGTTAGTCCGGTTGCAGAGACTGCATAAAAAAAATTTTTTGTAGTTACAAATAAGTTTTTATTTTTAATGTATTATTTACTAACCATTAAATCTAAAAAACATGGCAACTGCAAAAAAAGCTGCTAAGAAAGCTGCACCAAAGAAAGCCGCTAAGAAAGCTGCTCCTAAAAAAGCTGCAAAGAAAGCTGCTCCTAAAAAGGCTGCAAAGAAAGCTGCTCCTAAAAAAGCTGCTAAAAAAGCTGCTCCTAAAAAGGCTGCTAAAAAAGCTGCTAAGAAAGCCGCTAAAAAGAAGTAATCTTAGTTTAGCTTCTGCTAAAATAGATTTAAAAGTCCCGCAAATTGCGGGACTTTTTTTGTCCTAACTTCACTCCTCTCTTATATCTATTGACTATGACCAACGAAGCCATTGCCGCTAATTTTTCTCTATTATCAAAGCTCATGGACATCCATGGTGACAATGCTTTTAAAGCCAAATCCTACGCCAGCGCGGCTTTCAGCATAGATAAATTACCCGTAGAATTGTCTACCCTTTCTCAGGATAAAATTTTTATTCAGAAAGGGATCGGAGAAAGTACAGGGAAAAGGATCATTGAACAATTAGAAACAGGCAGACTTGCCATTCTCGATGAATACCTCGCAAAAACACCGGAAGGCATCATCGAAATGTTGAACATCAAAGGTATCGGCCCTAAGAAAATTGCTACGATTTGGAAAGAACTGGAAATAGAAACACTGGGAGAATTATTATACGCCTGTAACGAAAATCGTCTAACACTTTACAAAGGCTTTGGTGAAAAAACACAGAACAATATTCGAGACGCTATTGAATTTTATTTCAATGCACTCGGAAGTTATCTCTATCAGCAAATGGAAGAATTTGAACCAAAAGCCACCAAAAAGCTATTGGAAAGCTTCCCGGGAGCAACATTTTTATCCACAGGCGCCTATCGAAAACAGCATGAAATTGTGGATATCCTTGAATGGGTTACAACCACTTCTTTGGAACAATTGAAGTCATTTTTTATCCAACAACAATTTACCATCGTCTCAGAAAACAGTTCTTACTTATCTGTAAGAGCGATAGAAAATGTAACACTCGGCTTTTATATTTCTACTATCGATTCATGTTTTCAAAAACAATTTGAAACAAGTTGTAGCGAAGAATTTTTATCGGCTTGGAAAGTATCTTACCCTTTTGATGCTTCTATTGCATATACTTCCGAAGAAGCCATTTTTGAGCGTGCCGGTATCGCCTATATACCACCCTATTATCGTGAGGATCCAGCTGTGATTGAAAAAGCAAAAGAGAAAAAATTACCCATTATTATTCAATCAGATGATATCAAAGGCATCATTCATAGTCATAGTAAATGGAGTGATGGCAGCCATAGTCTGGAAGAAATGGCCAAAGCAGCAAAAGAACAAGGCCTGGAGTATCTGGTCATCAGCGACCATTCTAAATCTGCTTTTTATGCCAGTGGATTAGAAATCGAGCGAGTCTTGGCACAACATGAGCAAATCGATGAACTCAATCAGCAATTAGGCTCCTTTCGAATATACAAAAGCATTGAAAGCGATATCCTCAACGACGGTAGTCTCGATTATCCGGACGAAGTGCTGGCTTCATTTGATCTGATCATCGCTTCTATCCACTCTAACCTGAAAATGCCACAGGATAAAGCAATGATGCGACTGATCACAGCCATTGAAAATCCATATACCAGTATTCTCGGGCACATGACCGGCAGACTTTTACTGAGCAGAAACGGATATCCCGTTGATCATGAGAAGATCATTGATGCTTGTGCCGCCAATGATGTGGTCATTGAGCTGAACGCTCATCCACGAAGATTGGATATTGATTGGCGTTGGATCGGTAAAGCATTAGATAAAGGTGTCTTGATATCCATTAACCCCGATGCCCATGCTATCGATGGATTTAAAGACTGTAAATATGGTGTACTGGCTGCTCAAAAAGCCGGGCTGACCAAAGATCAAAATCTTAGCAGTTTTTCTAAAGATCAATTTGAAGCATTTTTAGTTCAGCAACACGCGAAGAGACCATAAGCGAATACAGTTCAATCATTTTCAACTACAATAGCTTATTTAGTTACGAGAGGTAACTGTATAAAGAAAGTAGTGCCCGTACCTTCTTGTGTTTCAAACCAGATACGTCCATTGGCATTTTCTACGATGCCTTTACACATTGCAAGACCTAAGCCGGTACCTGAAGATTTTGTAGTGAAGTTGGGTGTAAATATTTTCGATTGCATGGACTCAGGAATACCGCCCGCATTGTCTTTCACTGAAAGCAATACTGTTTCATCCTTTGTTTCCAGCGACACAAAAACATCCACCATTTCATCTCCTGATCTGGCTTCTGATGCATTCTGCAATAGGTTCGTCAACAAACGATTCATTTGAACTCGGTCTGCCAACACTCGAACAGAATGGGTCGAAGGCTCCCAATGAATATTTAATCCGGGATGCGTGCGATAAAGACGTACAACAGATTCAATGACTTCCTGAAGATCTAATGTCTCCATCTGCGCATTTCCAATATTGGCAAACTGTGAAAAATCACCCGCTATTTTTGATAACTGATCGATCTGCTCAATCAACGTAACAGCCATATTGGATGTTAGCTGTTTTACATCGGGAGCTCCATTCAAAATAGCTTTCTGCAAGTATTGTATACTTAGTTTCATGGGTGTAAGCGGATTCTTGATCTCATGCGCTACCTGTCGGGCCATTTCCCGCCATGCACCTTCCCGCTCGCTTCTCGCCAATGCCTGAGCACTCTCTCCCAGCTTTTTCACCATTTTGTTATATTCCGCTACTAACAATCCGATCTCATCATTTCTCGTCCAGATGATTTCCTGATTGTCTTTACCAATATTCATCTGACGCATTTTTTCACCGATCAGACTAAATGATGCAGTGATCCTACTGGTTAAAAAGAAGGCAATGGCTCCGGCTACCAGGAAGATAAAGGCGTTCAGATTGATCAGTGTTGCCAGAAATCCAGATATCTCCTGATTCAATTCATTTTGAGAATTCAGATATGGAATATTCAGGTATGCATAATTATCTCCAGACTCATCCGAAAGAGGTACATAAATACTGAGATATTCAAAATCACCCACTTTTTCGGATTGTATATAGCGAATATTATTATCATAATGCAATTGCTGATAGGCTCTTGGCTCCATCTGTGTGCTAAGCAAATGCTTATTGTATATATAAGGCTGTGTTGAAACCAACAGGTTCCCATTGATATCATAAAAATTGACATCTACATTGTGCAAATCAGAAACTTCAGCAATATCTCGTTCCAGTGTTTTGGTAAGAATATTATTCTGAACGGTCAATACATCGTCAAAACTAAACTGTGAATTCAGTTTACTATTGATCTCATTACCCATCACTTGTATGGCCTTCGATAAACGGTCTTCATTGCTTCTGTTGAATCGAATAATAAAGAATGAAATAGTGGCGATACCAATCACAACAAATGAAAAGACACTCAAGAAAATAATGGTCGACTGTATCTGTGTACGAATATTAAAACGAAACAGTTTCTTGATCTCACGCCATTTAAATCGTGCTTTCAATAATTGTCCCCCTGTATGAAAAATAAAAACGATGAATAAGAATGAACAGAATAAATATGCAAACAAGGTCAATGATTCAACTAGCCATGTATTGCGCTTTACCAAAAGCACTTGTTTATCATCTCCACTGTTATACCAAAGTTCGCTGTAATCACCTACCACTTTATATGTGTATTCAAACTCAGGTACTTCCTTTTTATTCAGTCTTGAAGGGAAACTATAGGTATTGAAATAATTGATCAAACTACCCTTGTTATAAATGGCGTAGGCGTAATTCGTATTCAGGTCAGATGACAGGTCCTGTGCCTGGTTGAATAGCTCAGGATATAAAGCTTCACTCTTATATCGCTTGGATTTTGCGATGACAAAAATATACCCCAGGGTATTTTTCCGATCCTTTACTTCCTTTTGATAGAGATAACTAAACCCTTCACCTGTATTATCATAGCTGTATAATCCCGGTATAACTGTAGGTCGGGCCTGGTTCAAGACAATGGTCTTGATAGCTGCATAATCTGTAGAATCCTCATTATATAAAGGATGATAGAGGCTGTCAAATGTATAGATACGCGTATCGTATTTATTCAGGTATCCCGAAAAGTTCTGGTTGATGAGACTATCCTTTATGAACTTATTGGTATACTCACTTTGAAAGCGATAAAAGTTTTGCTTTAAAAATTCATCATCAAAATTGGTAGCAGCAATATTCAATAAATTTTCTCCGGATGGATCTACCTGCAGAGCCAGCTTCTGTGCGATTCTTTTCCGTTGTTCGAACTCGGTGATCCTATTCTCATACATGACAACAGCAGCAATAGAGAATGTAAAGAACATCACCCAAAAAATAAAGAAAGGCGATCGCAGCAAGGGCAGATTAAGATCAGATTTGCGCAAGTGAAGAATGACCAGGTATAAGATCAACCATATAAGTATACCCAACCCGGATGGGATCTCTTTATTGGAATAAGATAAGAGCAAGCAAAGAAAACCGCTGATTGCAACAGTAATGGCTTGTTCAAATAAAGGGAATTTACGTTCTGTGATCGGACGGAGAACGATCTGAGAAAACTCAAAAAAACTAAGAACGAGAAAACACAGGATCACAAAAGAAATAACACTATAAAAATCGAGACTGAAGAAATTCGTTACATCGGTCGATATTTTGGAATCTTGAACCAAACTTTTGATGACATCTACAATAAGGTAGCCCATCAAAGTGAGTAAAGAAATGCCTCCATAGTTCCTGATCTTAACCGGCAGAGGCTTTATAAACCATGTCTTACCATCAGTATAATTCTTATATACGCCGATCAACCAGAATAACAAGACCGAATTGACCAAGAGATCTCCTAATGATGGATGCAATGCGTTGGAAGCATAGATCGATGGATCATATAAGGGCAGTTTGGAATAATCAAATGGAAAATTGAATTGATAAGCGATCAATCGAATCAATAAAACCAAGCCAACCAATAAAGCATAGCCAATCCGGAATCCATTTCTTTGCATTACTTCCACACAAATGGAATGAAAGAAGACGAGTAAAAAAACGATCGCTAATACCCGTAATAAAATAGTAACGCCATCATAAGATAAAAATGATTTCCCTTGCTTCAAGCGAATTCCGAATAATGTATTCCCTTCGCTATTATAGATGGGTAGTACATCTTCACCGGGCACTGTTATCAACTCATATTGTTCATCCAATCCGTCATATCCGGCAAAATCACTGTGGAGGTATTTATTTTCGATAAAGTAAGACCACCGGATGGGTATCATACCTAAGATCAATAAGTCACGGTCATTTAGTGAAATCTTTCGTTTTATGATCTCAAATTCTCCATTTCTTTTTACAGAGAACCAGCTACTATCTTGTCGGTATAGATCATCCGGTACTGTATAATACTGATTGGTATTCCAGTACAATAATGCAGGAGGAGCAACAGCATTGAGTTCATAAATAAATAAACCATATCCTTCTTTGACCATTTTTTCCTTCTGCTCATTGTTCTTGGATATGATCAGTGCATTGATCCGAGCGGTATCATCCACTAACTTCTCCAGCTTTTCTTCCAGCCGGACAATTCGTTGTGATAATTTTGATTGAACTTTTTGAGGTGATGCGTTATAACTCCAGTAGTTGATGAATATAAATGAAAAAGTGTACAGCCATGCTGCTGTAATGATCAAATAACCATGTTTATAAATCGCTTTTTGTAGTGTACTGATCAAGGTGCTACTTTTTTCTTTTTGATCTCGTTCCAGAGCTCATCCATGGCTTCTAATGACATACTCCCTAGTTGTAGCCCCTTCTCCGCAGCCATCTTTTCCATCTCCTGAAAACGATACATAAATTTTTTGTTGGTACGCTCCAAAGCGGCCTCGGCATCTATCTGCAAAAACCGTGCATAATTGATCAAACTAAAGAGCAGGTCTCCAAATTCATCTTCAATGGCATCTTTTTGTTCTGATTCAACGGCTTCCAGCAGTTCCCCTGTTTCTTCCTGTACTTTCTTCCATACATCTTCGCGATTGTCCCATTCAAACCCTACCTGTTTTGCTTTTTCCTGGATACGAGCTGCTTTCACAACAGCGGGAAGTGATTTTGGAACCCCACTCAATACGGATTTCTTCCCCTCCTTCATTTTGATCTGCTCCCAATTTCTCTTTACGTCTTCTTCATCCTTCACCTGTACATCTCCATAAATATGTGGATGGCGATTGATCAATTTAGCGGCGATACCATCAATGACTTCCTGCAATACAAATTGCTGCTGCTCAGTGCCGATCTTACTGTAAAAAAGGATATGCAGCAGCATATCGCCCAATTCTTCTTTGATACCCTTCCAATCGTTGGCATCGATGGCATCTGCCAGCTCATAGGTTTCTTCAATGGTCATTGAGCGCAGCGTATGAATGGTCTGCTTACGATCCCATGGACATTGTTCGCGCAGTTCATCCATGATGGTTACCAATTTTAAAAAGCTATCACTCAATTCTTTCATAATCGTTCATTTCAACATTATAAAGTAAAAGCAGAGAAAAGGAAAAATACCCCAAACAATAAAAGCATCACAAACAAGGATAAGAACAGAAGGAACATGTATTTAAGGATTGTGACTGCTCTTCTTTGTCCGTAAAAATTACGCATGGATTTATATAAATAGAAGAACCCTGCGAATGTAAATACACCGCCTATCCAGTCCTGCTCCTGGTGAGAGATCATGGTCAGTATACTATTCAGCCAAAGCCCCGACAGGATAATAATGAATAAAGCACAATACAGATGTATCGAATAAATCACATGATTTACATAATAGAACTGCTTATGCTTGAAATAAAGCAGCAACAGTAAAAAACCGAATAAAGGCAAAGACAAAAAGAGCATCTGGGGAAAGAAATGAATGAACTTATTGGTCACTGCCTTTAAAATCGCTGATCCATCGTTGTTATATTTTTCATTGAGATGGATATCCTGACGTTTTACCGCCCGCTTCAAGAATCCATCCCTCTCACGCTCTGGTAATGAGGCCTGAACTGAATCATACTGCTGAACCGATTTCAGCTCTCGATATTTTGTTTCTTTATCAAAAGACACCAGTGTAAAGCTTCCATTGGATAAAGACTTAACACTGTCTATTAAAGAACTGTCTTTTTGAACCATTGCAAGTTCTGCTTCAACATTTTTTAGCTTCTCCTTTAATCTTTCAGCAGCAAAAGAAGCGGTGTCTTTTTGGATCTTTTTTTCCAGACGAGTTTTTTCATTTTGCAGGTCTTCGATCACTTCCTCTAGCGTATCTCGTTTCTCTTTGATATCGATCGCTTCTTCTTTTTGATAGAAACTAAAGAATATCAGGAAGAAAAATGCAGAGGTGAATACATACATCCTGATGGGATGGAGATAATCAGCCCTTCTCCCCCGAAGATATTCATGGGATAAAAAACCGGGTCTGAAAAGCAGGTATTTAAGTGTACTGAAAAATTTACCGTCGAAATGAATGATATCATACACGAAATGAGTTACAAGATGCCAAAAGCTGTCTTTGGGTTCTATATTTTCCTGACCGCAATAATGACAAAATCGCCCGTGAAGGGCGGCACCGCAGTTAAGACAGATTTTTTCTTTCCTTTCAGGTAAATGTGACACTTGTTAACGTTTGACTAAAAATACAGAACTAATCCTATGCAACAAGTGGCTAAGCGGCGATGTTGCCTGAATGTTGAAAAATGAACAGCAGGATTTAAGTAATTTTACCACCATGATAAAAAGACTTCCGGTAATCATCTATCTGTTGCTGGCTTTTAGTGCCAATGCTCAATATTATTTCAATGATATCATCTCCATCAAGCAGGGGAATGATCAATATCGGTTATTGAGAAGTCAAAAGATCGCAAGTGTGAAAGCCATTTCATATGAGCCGGATAATAGTCTTACAGAGGGTTTTTCTGTTACACAAGAAATCAGCCGCGACGGCAAGAAAGTGACCATCACTACAACCAATAATAATCAAACCGGCACCACCGTCAATAACTATGATATGGGCATCCTAAAGCGGACCCAGTCTAACAATAAAAACATCAGCAATAAAACTGATTACAGTTATGATGCCCAAGGGCGTATCCAAAAAGTTCATTTATCTACTGTAGATACTTTTATGAACAGTACGATCGCTGAAGTGCACGAATGGTCGTATGACGAATATGGTGCTCCATCAAAAATGCTGCGAATCAAAAACAATACTGACACGATCATCGTTCAGTTCATCAAAGATGATCAGCAAAATATTGGTGAAGAAGTATGGAAGAAAAATGACCGTGTCGTTGAACGTTACTACTACTATTACAATAATAACCGACAGCTTACAGATATTGTACGATATAACAGTAAAGCCAAGAAGTTACTGCCCGATTTTATTTATGAATACAATACTTCCAATCAATTAAGTCAGATGACACAATTTTCACTGGGCAGCAGTAATTATTTTGTCTGGAAATACAAGTACAATGATAAAGGGCTCAAAATTGAAGAGACTTGTAGTGATAAAAGCAAACTCCAGATTGGCAGAATCGAATATCAATACACCAGCTTATAATTATTTTCCAGCTAGTCGAGGTATTTTTTCTTTTTCTCTTCCTTGAATTCCATTTGTTCGATCAAGGATTCGGGACTTGGATTATTGGTTACCGAAACTGCGATTTGAAACAAAGCGAAACAGAGTACTACAGACATCACCAGCTCTCCCCATGAGATCCAGTAGCCCCAAAATGTATATACAGCGCCTTTTTCAGGAAGTCCGGTCTCATAAATGACAGTTAGTTTTTGCCCTTCCTCAATGTTTCGAAAAATATAATTCGGATCAATCGCGAACTCTTTTGTCCCGGTATTAAAAACTGCCTTCAGAACAGGTTTTCCATCAGTTATATTGACTGTTTTCCTAACAATAGCAGGCACCTGTACTCCATCAAAATAATCAGGCTGCCTGGTAAACAACAGGTAACAGCCAAAACAAACAAGGTAGAGTATGAAGACACCTTTATACATAGCAGATAAGATATAAAAAAGTGAAAGGTGAAAAGTGAAATGGGTTAAAACAACCACCTTTCACTTTTCACCTTTCACTTTTCAAGAATATTAATTGGATAGACTTCTAAAATCCACCGGTACCAACTTGCTCACACCAGGTTCTTGCATTGTAACACCATAAATCACATCTACAGCACCCATGGTTTGCTTGTTGTGCGTTACAATAATGAACTGAGAGTTATCACTGAACTTCTTGATCATCTGCGTGAACTTACCAACGTTGGCATCATCCAATGGAGCGTCCACCTCATCCAGGATACAGAATGGCGCGGGTTTGATCAAGTAGATCGAGAACAACAATGCAGTTGCGGTCAGGGTTTTCTCTCCCCCACTCAACTGAGTGATAGAAGATGGACGTTTCCCTTTAGGCTTAGCGATGATCTCAATACCGGTTTCAGCAAGATTGGTAGGATCAACGAGTACCATATCAGCAGTATCTTCCTCGGTAAATAAGGCTTTAAATACTTTCTGGAAATTCTCACGAACCTGATTGAAGGTATCCAGGAATTGCTGATTAGCGGTAGCTTCTACTTCCTGGATTGTTTGTAATAAACTCTCCTTGGCAGAAACAAGGTCATTCTTTTGTTCCAGAATGAACTCATAACGTTTTTTCATTTCCATGAATGCCTCGATCGCGGTAGGATTCACTTCGCCCATATTTTCCAAACGCTTCTTCATCCTATCGCTCGTAGCTTGTAACTCTTCGAGTGTAGTATCTGTAGTTCTGGCCTGATCTAAGATCTCATCCAGTTCTACTTTGAATTCAACGCTCAATCTTTCCTTCATTCCCGCGAGCTGGAGTTTGAGCTCATTCAGCTTATCCTTGATCTCGGTAACGAGGTGATCGATCATTTCTTTACTCTTCACTTTCAGACGCAACTCACTTTCTTTCTCTTGTAAAGCATTTCGAAGATTATAGTATGCCTGATCGGCTTCATTCAATTTCTTTTCTTCTTCTTCTTTCTTACGCATCAGCTCCAATAATAATTCTTCAGAACCGATCAAGGCTTTTTCACCTTCTTCAATATTACCGGTTGCTTCAGAGAGTTGTGCTGTATTGCTTTCGATCTGCTGGTGTAATTCACTTAATTGGTTTTCTTTGAATACCAACTCTTGTTTCAATGTTGTGATCTTACTTTGCTGACGTGTCAATTGAAGATTGATCTCATTGTACTGAACAGATGCAAAATTGTATTCTTGTTCTGCCAATTGATAATCCTGCTCTACCATTTTCATTTGCTCACCTGTTTGCAGCAATTGATCGTTCAGGGTATGCAGTTCTTCACGTGTTGCGGCAATAGCATCTTGTTCGTCCTGCAAACGGGTATCCAGATCTGCTAAACGCTGAACAGCATTTTGTTGAGCGGCTTGCAGGTTTTCGATCCTGTTTTTAGTAGCAAATACCTGGTTGGTCAACTGATTGATCTCATTTTCGGTTTGCTTGATGGCATTTTCTTTCAATTGCTCATTGAAAGCGATCACTTCATTGTGCTTAGCCTGAATATCTGCTTTTAATAAACTCACCACAGATTCCTGATCCTGAATTTCTTCAGCCAGTTTTTCCAGGTTCTTAGCACGACCGATTTTCTTTCCTTCAAACAATCCTACACTACCTCCGGTAAGGGTGTATTTCCCTTTCACATATTTACCGGTTTTCTCCAATACTACAGCGCCATTGCTGTTGGTAATCGCTTCGTCATTTTCAGCGATATAGACATTGCCCAAGAGGTACTCCGCCAGTTTGCGGTATTGATCATCCACTTCGATCACTTCCATCGCGCGGATCGTATGGGCGGGCTGGTGCGTTTCTACACGCAGGTCGTTAAACTTATCCAGCATGAAGAAGTTGGCTTTCCCTTTATTGTTATTATCCAATAAATGAACCGCCTGCAATCCTTCTTCCAGGTTGTTCACCACATAGTAGTTCAGATAGGGTTCCAACACATTTTCAACAGCAGCCCTGTACTCTTCCTTTACATAAATGATATCAGAAAGAATAGGTGCAGAGTGATTCCAGTTTGGATTTTTGTGCAGGAATTTGATACTCTCCGGATAACCTTCCATTGAGTCGATCAAACTTTTCAAAAGGTTATATTCGTTACGCTTGGCATCCAGTTTTCGATTCTCTTCTGCCAGTTCATTACGCAACACTTCTAGCTGAGCCTGTGTTTCAAAAATATTTTCACGTGTACGGTCATGCTGTTCCTGTAACTGCTGCAGATCGATCCTACGGGCTTCGAGACTTTCTTCTTTTTCAACCAACTCTTTTTGCAGCTGCTCTAACTGCGCTTCACGGCTTTGTTTCTCTTCAGATAATTGCGCCTGTGCACGCTGCAGGTTTTGAATAGAAGTATCCGCAACTGCTACTTTTTTCTCCGCATCAAACTGATTGCGTTGAATTTGCTGGTATTGATTACGAAGTGCATCAACACCGCTTCTGCGCTCATCAAATAAACGACGTTTGTCTTCGATATCCAGTTTAGCCGTTTCAACCCGGTCTTGTAATTCACTCAATTTGGCTTCTTCTTCTCCCACCTGCATTTGGGTATACTCAATCGAATCACCAATCGTTTTTAATTGTCCGGATGCTTTTTCCAGAAAATCTTTCAGGCTAGTTTCTTTCTCTTTGAGGTAATGCAGTTTTTGGGTAGCCAGGTTTCTTTCGTTCTCTTTGCTACGTAAATTTTGCAACAGATCATTGAACTCATGCTGCATGCTCTGTAAGGCTCTTTCTTTTTCGATAAAGCCTACTTTTTCCTGTTCGATAGCCGCTTCTTCAATGGCGATCTCTGCATCGAGTTGTACTTTTTTATTGATCTCCAGTTCCTGTTGTTCATTCAGCTCTTTGTAAGTGATATTAAAACCTTCCAAAGCAGCTTTCGCGAGTTCTACAGAAACCTCTTTGTATTCTTTTTTGATCTCGTAATACTTCTCCGCTTTTTTTGCCTGGTTTTCGAGGGTCTTCAATTGGTTGTTGATCTCGAATAACAGATCCTCGATACGTGCCAGATCCTGTTCGGTGGCATCCAGTTTATTTTTAGCTTCTTTCTTACGCGTTTTGTAAATGGTAATACCGGCAGCCTGTTCCAACATTCTTCTACGACTGTTCTCCTTGTCTTTGATGATATCATCCACCATTCCCAATTCAATAATGGCATAACTATCTGTGCTGACACCGGTATCCAGAAACAGGTTATGAATATCTTTCAATCTGCAGGTCACATCGTTGAGACGATATTCACTTTCTCCATTTTTGTAAAATCGACGTGTAACGGTAACCGTACTAAATTCTGTGGGCAGTAAATTTTTTGTGTTTTCGAAAGTGAGACTAACTTCTGCAAGACCACTCGGACTTCTGGTCTTACTTCCATTGAAAACCAATGCTTCCAGGTTTTCACTTCTTAATGCCGATATCTTTTGTTCACCTATAACCCAACGAATACTGTCAATGATATTACTCTTGCCGCAACCGTTAGGTCCGATGATACCGGTTATCCCTTCATCGAAACTCACCACAGTTTTATCAGCAAAACTTTTGAACCCTTTGATTTCTAATGATTTTAATCTCACGTTTCCTCAATTTAGTACCTGCGAACATACGTGAAAAGAGGAAGAATTTTTGGAAAGATTATACCCCTGTGTATAAGACGTGGAGAAAAAGAATAAGGAAAAAAAATAATCTTTTTCAAATTTTCAAAACAAACTGACAATCAATTATTTAAACAGGGTCATATCGAATAAAAAATCACTTATTTTAGCGACTTCTTGTTCCATTTTGCAAGCCTATATTTGTTGGATAAGTATACCCATTGAAAAGGATCATTTTTACCGTTACCAATGACCTGAATTACGACCAGCGCATGCAAAGAATTGCCGGTAGTTTATCTGCGCAAGGATACTCGGTTTTATTGGTGGGAAGAAAGAAAGCCTCCTCCACTATTTTACAGGATCAACCCTTCCAACAAAAAAGACTTTCCTGTTTTTTTGAAAAGGGCTTTTTGTTTTATGCAGAATACAACCTCCGACTGTTCCTATTTCTTTTGTTTACCCGTGCCGATATTCTCTGCGCGATCGATCTTGATACCATCCTGCCCTGCTATTTCTCTTCCCGTCTCAAAAAGCAAAAAAGGGTTTATGACGCCCATGAACTTTTTACCGAGCAGGCAGAGATCATTCGCAGACCCACAGTACAAAAGATCTGGTCATGGATCGAGGCTTTTGCCGTTCCAAGGTTTACATGGGGATACACGGTGAATCAGTTCATAGCAGATCATTTCCAATACAAATATGGCGTAACCTACACCGTTATCAGAAACCTCCCAATATGCTATCCATTGGAAAACTACAATCCGGAAGGATATATTCTTTATCAGGGTGCAGTGAATGAAGGCCGCTGTTTTGAAACATTGATACCGGCCATGCAATCAGTTCAAGCCCCGTTATGGATCTGCGGTGATGGCAGCTTTTTTGAACAGACAAAGTTGTTGATCCGCCAATACAAACTAGAAGACAAAGTACTGCTAAAGGGAATGGTCGCACCGCATCAGTTAAGAGAAATCACACAAAAAGCTGCTATCGGACTCACTTTATTCAGCCTGAAAGGACTTAACCAGTATCAATCACTGGGAAATCGTTTTTTCGATTATATGATGGCAGGGATTCCACAACTCTGTGTCAATTATCCTGAATACCAAAAGATCAATAGCCAGTATGGTTTTGCCCATCTGATTGATGAACCTGACAGCATTTCTATTGCCCAGGAATTGAACAAAATGCTGCGCGACCGTGTTTTATACCAAGAATTACAACAAAATGCATTAAAAGCACGTTCTGTGCTGAACTGGGAACATGAGGAATTGAAACTGAGGGCGTTTTATAATCAATTGTAAATGGACAAGCATCTGCACATCATCTCCTACACGGTGCCTTACCCTGTAAATCAGGGGGGAGTGTATGATGTATTCTACAAGCTGCAAGCTTTACAGCAGCAAGGTGTACGCATCCATTTGCATTGTTTTGATTATGGAAGAGGAGAGCAACCGGAGTTGAATCAGTTTTGTGAATCGGTTCATTATTATCAGCGTCATACCGGACATAAAGGTATTTCTACGGCACTGCCCTATATCGTTGCCTCCAGAAAAAACGAGGACCTGGTGCAACGTTTGTTGCAGGATGAATATCCCATTTTTATGGAAGGAGTGCATTGCACATACCCCATTGTTGATGAACGTTTCAATCAAAGAAAATTGTTTGTGCGATTGCACAATGTAGAATACCAGTACTATAACGATCTGTACAGAAATGCATCCACCGCTTTTCGTAAACTTTATTTCAAACGTGAAAGCATCATGCTGAAAAGCTATGAGCGTAAGATCGCTCAGAGAGCTACATTCTGGGGAATGACCGAAGCAGATGATGATGTGTATCGAAAAGAATTTGGTTGTAAAAACATTGAACAACTTCCCCTGTATGTGCCACCACATTGGCATGTAAAAGAAAAAGTAGGGAACGGTAGTTTCTGTTTATACCATGGCGATTTAAGTATTGATGCCAACGAAAAAGCAGCTACATGGCTGCTGGAAAAAGTATTCAACAAAGTGGAGATACCGTTTGTGATCGCAGGACAAAATCCATCCAAAAAACTGGAAGAGTTGGCGCATAGCAAAGGACATACCTGTTTAGTGGCGAACCCATCAGAGCGAGAGATGCAGGACATGATCGCAAAAGCGCAGATCAATATTTTACCTTCTTATACACACACCGGCATCAAGATCAAATTGGTGAATGCCATTTTTAATGGAAGACATTGTTTGGTGAATCATGCCACGGTAAACAATTCAGGACTTGAATCCACTTGTCATATTGCTGAAACGCCGGAAGCCTTTGCAAATAAAATAGAGGAACTGTTCTTCACCCCCTTCACCTCTACAGAAACAGCACACAGGAGATCACTCACGGATCATCTTTTCAACAACGAAAGAAACGCCAAGAAACAAATTGGATGGATCTGGGGAGAAAGTTGAGTGAACAAAAAAGGAACCCATCACCCATCACCCAGAACCCAGAACCTAGCACCCAGTACCTAACACCTAATTCTCCACTGCAGCACTATCCAACACCCTACCCTTTTCAGTTTTCAGAATACGGGATGGATATCGATTGATGACAATGAAATCGTGGGTAGCCATGATCACCGCTGTACCATAATCACGGGCGATCTGAATCAATAATTGCATGATCTCATCACTGGTTTCCGGATCGAGGTTTCCGGTAGGTTCATCTGCTAAGATCAGCTTAGGAGAATTGAGTAATGCACGTGCAATGTCTACACGTTGTTGCTCTCCACCACTCATTTCAAAAGGCATTTTGAACCCTTTGCTTTTCAATCCAACTTTATCGAGAACATCATTGATCTTTTCTTCGATCAGTCTTTCATCTTGCCAACCTGTTGCTTTCAAAACAAAGCGCAGGTTTTCGTGCACATTACGGTCAGTCAATAATTGGAAGTCTTGGAATACCACACCCAGATTACGACGCAGGAATGGAACTTTTTTCCAATCCATTTCGCGAAGGTTAAATCCAACCACAGATGCACTTCCTTCCGTCAAGGGTAATTCACCATAAAGGGTTTTCAGCAAGCTACTTTTACCTGTACCGGTTTTACCGACCAGATAAACGAATTCTCCTTTGTTGACAGAAAAATTGACATCTTCCAGGATCAGACTATTTCCTTGATAGATCTTGGCGTTGCGTATAGAGACTACTGTTTCAGACATGTTACTAAGTTACTTTTCCGTGTATTGATGATGTACCTTCTTCAAAAATAAGGATCATGTGATTGCCAACCTGTTAATATTGGTAAACAATTTCTCCTTCAATGGTATGCAAATGCAGTGACGATGTTGTTGCCGGCTCTACCCTTCCCACAATTTTAGCTTCAATACCCAACGCAGTGGCGATATCGATCATAGCTTGGGCCGATGCTTGAGGGGTAAATACCTCCAGGCGGTGTCCCATATTGAATACCTGATACATTTCACGCATATCTGCGCCGGAGTTTTCCCGGATCAAATGAAAGATCGGTGGGATCTCAAATAACTGATCTTTGATGATCTTAAAATTACCCGGCAGGTATTTCATACATTTTGTTTGTCCACCCCCACTACAATGGATCATACCATGGATCGCATCAAAATGATGATCAAGCAATTGTTTCACCAATGGGGCGTAGGTTCTGGTTGGACTCAACAATAATTTGCCGATCTCTAACTCACCAAAGCCAGGTACAGAAAGACGTTCGGTCATTTTATTCTTGCCGATATATACTACCGCATCTGAAAGCTGCGGTTCAAAAGTTTCCGGATAGTGGGTCGCATAATATTTCTCTAATACATCATGACGAGCGCTGGTCAAACCATTGCTCCCTAATCCACTATTGTATTCGGTTTCATATTCGGCTTTACCTGCACTGCCAAAACCAACGATCACATCTCCGGCTGAAATCTTCTCATTGGTGATCAGTTTATTTTTTGGCCAGCGACTGGTCATGGTTCCATTGACTGCGATCGTTCTGACCACATCACCTACATCTGCTGTTTCTCCACCTAGATAATGGATATTCACCCCATATTGCTTCAGCTGATCAAAAAAAGATTGTGTTCCGTTGATCACTGCCTGCAAGACCTCTCCGGGAATGCGGAGTTTATTCCGATCGATCGTAGAAGAAAACAGAATATTGTCTGTCACACCCACACAAAGCAGGTCATCGATATTCATGGCAACCGCATCTTTAGCGATCCCTTCCCAAACAGACAAGTCGCCTGTTTCTTTCCAATATAAATAGGCAAGAATACTTTTAGTACCGGCCCCGTCCGCATGCATGATGTTGACCCACTGCTCATCTCCACAAAGAAAATCAGGATAAATTTTACAGAAAGCATGTGCATATAACCCCTGATCTAGTTTTTGAATGGCCGCATGAACTTCCTCTTTCTGAGCAGAAACACCACGTTGAGCGTAAAGAGACATGAATTGTGAGATTTGTGATTCCGGGCAAAGGTAAGTAATGGATGGCAGATCGGGTGATTGGGTGATTGGGTGATTGGGTGATTGGGTGATTGGGTGATTGGGTGATTGGGTGATAAGACCAACTGAATATTGATTTGCATTATTGCATTCGCAAATATTTTCTCAACCCGATTCCCCGATTCCCCGATTTCCTGATCACCCAATCACCCAATATCCCAACAACCATCTCCTTCGAACTCTGTATTTTTGCACCGCTATGAAAGTACATCGTGAACTGGCGGGCTCTTTACCGGAATTTAGGAATGCTGTAGTAACCATTGGCACATTTGATGGCGTGCACAAAGGACACCAGCAGATATTGGCTCAAATGAAAGAAGAAGCGGCCCGGATCAACGGTGAGACCATCATCATTACTTTCCACCCACATCCCAGAAAGATCGTATCATCTGTTCCAGGTGATGTAAAACTGTTGAATACTTTATCTGAAAAGAAATTACTGCTGGAGAAAGCAGGTATTGATCATTTGGTGGTTGTTCCTTTTGATCACCATTTTGCCAATCAATCTGCAGATGAATATGTAAAAGATTTTCTTTACAAATATTTCAATCCACATACCATCATCATAGGGTATGATCATCGTTTTGGAAAAGGGAGAACAGGCGACTATCACCTATTGGAAGCCTATGGTAAACAATTAGGTTTTGAAGTAAAAGAGATCACAGAACAATTGCTGAATGAGATCGCAGTCAGTTCAACACGGATACGCAAAGCCATTGCTGAAAATGATATTGACACTGCCAATGCAGCTTTGGGTTATCCTTACTTTTTTGAAGGATTGGTGATCGAAGGCAATCAGCTAGGACGTACCATTGGCTACCCGACCGCCAATCTGCATATCGGCAGTGAAGAAAAACTGATACCGGGTAATGGCGTATACGCAGTGCATGTTGAACTTATATCCGATGATGCTAACGTTTCACAAAAACTGGGAGGCATGATGAATATTGGCATCCGTCCAACCATTGATGGAAAGAAAAGAGTGATCGAAGTAAATATTTTTGATTTTGATGCAACCATTTACGGACAACAATTGCGTATTCATGTATTAAAACAATTGCGGAACGAGATCAAGTTTGATGGACTAGAAGCTCTAAAAACGCAATTAGGTAACGATAAACTACAAGCTTTAGCTATTGTTTAAGTAAGGCAACTATTATTGATTCTTGATCTTTTGCCAATTGTAATCTGCTTTTATGATATGTCCTGAAATGTCCTTGTTCCACATATCTTGAACTTTCAAACTATAATTGAAGTAAAGTTTTTGATCGATAATTTTCCAGGTTTCAATGATAGTAGGTGCTTTGTAACCGCCTGACATTCCAAATGCACAATAGCCGCCATACTGAGGAGCATATTTTTCGGGATTACTTTTAAACAGTTCTTGGTTTTCAAGGGAACTAAATAGCCATGTGGTATTTTTCCATACATGTGAAAACTGTTCCTCTCCTTTCACAGGCTTTGATGCAGTAAAGAAAGCAACAACATCATATCCACGAATGGCTTTTCCGTTGATTGTAAAAATTTCTGATTGCTGAGCGAGTATTGCAGTGGAGCTTATTAAAGAGATCAATAAGAGTCCTATAATTTTTTTCATGATGTAAGGTTTGTACAATGGACGAACCTTAAAAGAAAAACTTACAGCGTGTACGAAGAATATTAATGCATCATCTTCACCACCATCTCTTTCATCAACCCGGCATCAGAAGTTCCGGCATCATGAACACCTACACTTCGAAGATTGTACTGATGTAGTAACAGCAATGCTTTTTCCACTCCCGTATATTCATACTTACGAGCAGAACTGAGATAGTCTTTGATGAAATATGGATTCACCCCTAATGCACTCGCAGCAGATTTCTCATCCGGATTTTGCAAACCGAATAACATATACACTTTACTGAAGTAATTATACAAAGCCGGTAAGACCTGTTGAATGGGCGCTGCTTTTGGGTTGGCTTCAAAATATTGGATGATACGAATGGATTTAGACAGATCTTTTCTTCCGATTGCCTCCTGTAATTCAAATACATTGAACTCTTTACTGATTCCAATGTATTTTTCAATATCATCTTCTGTAATATTGGTTCTGCCGGCCAGATTCACTGCGAGCTTTTCAATTTCATTCTCTATTCGACTGAGATCATTCCCCACATGATCCACCAACAACATCAACGCTTTCTGGTTGATCGATAATTGATGTTTCTTCACCATCTCCATTGTCCACTCAGGCAACTGACTCTCATACATTTTTTTAGTGGTCAGCATTTCCCCTTTTGTCTTGAGGGTCTTGGCTAGTTTTGAGCGGCCATCTACTTTTTTATCCTTATAGCTCACCACAAAAATGGTGGAGGGCAGTGGATTTTCGATATAGGGTTCTAGCTTATCAATATCGCGCATCTGTTGCGCTTCTTTTAGGATCACCACTTGTCGTTCAGCAAACATGGGGTATCGGCGACAGGCATTTACCACGGAAGCCCAATCTGCATCTTTTCCGTAGAAAACAGTGAGATTGAATCCGACCTCAGATTCGGCCAGAATCTTATGTTCAGCATAGTTCACAACCTGATCAATAAAGTAAGGTTCCTCTCCTTCCAGCCAATAAATGGGCTTATAGACTCCCTTTTTCCATTCTGTTATGATCTTTTCCGCCGACATGGGTGCAAAGATGAAGGATGATGAAGGATTTAAAAAATGAGCAAGGGTTTAGTTATGAACATAGCTTATGGCTGATGGCTAATAGTCCATAGGCTATGAGCTATGAGCTATGAGCTATGAGCTATGACAAAACGCAAAAGCCAAGGCCATTATTGCCATAGTCAGACTACGATTTGGATATTTTCGGGGTTGAGTAATGGTAGATGTTGGAAGCGGAGGATGATATTGGCGACAACCACTACATCTTGCTGGCAATAGTTGATGATGCACTGTAGGTCTTTTTCCAGATAATATACATCCTGAACCATGCTGCCATCGATATCGGTTTTGGAAGTGGGTATCCCTAATACCGTAGCCAATAAATGCAGTGATACATAGTTTTTATGGTCTCCAAACTTCCACCAATTCATCGTATCTACCATTTTTAGCTCCCAGGGCTTTTTATCCTGAATCCTTAGATAGGGAGGCAAGGGACAATGGTTGATCAGCATTCGACGACCTATATATGGGATATCAAACTCGCGGATATTATGTCCGGCAAACTGAAAAGATGGGTTGATCCGGTAGAGTTTATCGCATAATTCAGTGAAAATACTCAGTATTTCTACCTCATTATCTCCGGCGATCGTCTTCATTTTAAGGCACCACTGACCTTCTTCATTTTGATGGAAAAAAGCGGTTGAGATACAGATGATCTTACCGAATTCGGCCAATATTCCTGCTTTTTTTCGGTAAGCTTCTTCCGGTTCCATATCTTCTGGCACGGTTTTAGATATTTTGTCGCAAAACAGGGTTTGCCATACAGAATCCAGTTCTGTAAAGGATGGTACGGCGGGTACTGTTTCAATATCAAGTAATAACAGATCCTTGAGCATAAGCACTGTTTAAAAATTCCGTTAACTGAAAAAACACATCGTATGAACAACATCAACACCAACGATCAGAATGCTGCACCAGAGCAGAAAGACAACCGTAAAGTAATATACGGTATTCTGATAGTAGCCCTTTTGGCTACCTGGGCCTATATCTTCTATGATAAGAGCCGTACAACTGAAACCATCGATCAATTAGAAACACGTATCACCAATGTGGATAGTGCGCGTAATGCGATTCAGCAGGAGTTTTTAGAGGTTTCAGCCAAAGCTGATTCCCTGACTCAAAACAATATTCAATTACAGGGTGCATTGGCAGACCGCGGTTCTGAGATCCAGAAACTCAAAGGAAGCATCAGCAATATCCTGAAACGCAAGAATGCTTCTGATGCTGAACTGGCTCAGGCAAAACAAATGATCAGTGAACTGAATGGCAAGATCGATGGTCTGTTTGCTGAGATCGAAAAGTTACAAGGTGAGAACAAGCAATTGACAGCCGCTAACGAGCAGCTGAGCACGGAAAAAACACAGCTGACTTCTGAAAAGGAAAATCTTCAGCAAAACCTGAGTGCTACCAAAAAGGAGTTAGATGAAAAAGTAGACGTAGCTTCTACCCTACACGCTTCCAACATTGGTATCACTGCCATCGATATCCGTAACAGTGGTAATGAAAAAGCAACCACTACCGCTAAAAGAGCGGACCTGATGCGCATCTCATTTGTATTGGATCCAAATCGTATTGCTCCTAGTGGTGTAAAAGATATTTATGTATGTGTTACCGGACCTGATGGCAAAGTGATCAGCGAAGGAACCAAATTCATCACTCGTGAAGAAGGTGAAAAAATTTATACCAGCAAAGTATCCGTAACCTATGAACAAGGCAAAGTTACTCCGGTAAGTTTTGACTGGAAGCAAAGCACTAAATACCAAACCGGTAATTACAAGATCGAGATCTATAACAACGGTTTCAAAATCGGCGAAGGTGTAAAGACTTTGAAAAAAGGTGGATTGTTTAGTTAAGATACAAGAGAAAAGAACAGGAAACAAGAAAGGAACAAGGAACAATAGACAGGAAAAATTTGAGCATGTAATATTTCCGGGGGGTAATATTAGCAAGCAACAACCAAGGCATCCGAAAGGGTGCCTTTTTTGGTCCATAGCCCATGGTCAATGGCCAATAGTTAGGAAGTATAAGGGCTTAAGAAAAATCCCTCTTTACCATCGACTATGAACCATCGACCATGGACTATTCACTATCTTCACCCAAACTTTCCCATGCGTATAAACTGGCGGATCATATTGGTGGTGATTGCGGTGATTCTGGTGAGCGGAACGATCTTTTATTCGCAGTATGTGGCAGGAAAAATTGCCACAGAAGAAAGAATGTATGTGACCGTTTGGGTGGAAGCACAAAGAACCATTCTCAATTCTTATGATACTGCCAATTTAAACCTGGCTACATTTATCTCTTCAGAAAACCAGGAGATCCCCATCATTGAAACCAATGAAAAAGACAGTATCACAGGCAACTACCTGAATCTCGACAGTACATTGGTTGCGTCCGACAGCACTTATTTACAGAGTAAGCTTGAAGAGTTTCGTCGCTATAACAATAAGCCGATTGTATTGGTGATGAAAGACAGTCCATACACTGCCAATCATTATTACTATGGTCAGAGTAAGCTACTCAAAGAAGTGAAATTATACCCATTGATCCAATTGATCATTGTGGCCCTATTCATCGCCATTGCGATTATGGCTGTTCAGTCTCATTACAGAAGTGCACAAAACCAATTATGGGCTGCGATGGCAAGGGAAACAGCACATCAACTCGGTACTCCCGTTTCAAGTTTGGAAGGATGGTTGGAGATCCTGAAACAACATCAGGAAAATGAACAGATTATTCCTGAGATCGCTAAAGATGTGAAACGATTACAATTGATCACAGATCGTTTTGGCAAAATAGGTAGCCAACCCAAACTGGAACCCGGTGATCCTTTCGAGCAGATCGAACAGATGATCATTTACATGAAAAAAAGATCCGGCGGACAAGTACAATTTGAGTTCACCAAACAGCCGTTGTCTGTTCAGCCTAAATTCAGTGCCCCATTATTTGATTGGGTGATCGAAAATCTGATCAAAAATGCATTGGATGCTATGGAGGGAAAAGGAACCATCACTATTGAAGCGCATACTACGCGCGAAGAACTTCAAATTGATGTAACGGATACAGGAAAAGGAATCAGTGGCGTGAACATCAACAAAGTATTCAAGCCCGGATTTACCACAAAGAAAAGAGGTTGGGGCCTGGGTCTTCCGCTGAGTAAACGTATCATGGAAGAATACCATGGCGGTAAATTATTTGTTCGCTGGAGTGAGAGCGGCAAAGGAACAAGCTTCCGAATCATTCTGCCTCTTCCTGCAGATGAGACTCCATCACAGGCATAAGCGACTCCCCATAACTACTCATTACCGTATACCATTGTTGCAATGATTGAGGGGTTGTAGTGTCTGCATACAAATTAGCCTCCCGACAATAGGTCAATAATTCATGTTCAATTTTCCTGAGATCGGATTTGCTTTGCAGATTACCCAATTGATGCAAACAACTGTTCATCCGAGATAATTTTTCATCCGACAAATGATCAAAAGCATGTTGCTGTAATAATTGTCCGGTAGCATTGACCAGCAATGCACAATAACGTGTTTTCATCGTTCATAATTTATTGCAATTGACAACTGTAACATAACCATACAATGATTAAATTGTAAAGGAATTGTTACTCGATTTTTTTGTGCATAATCTGTGAATCTGTGGCTTATTCTATAACCTGTAGACAATGGCAAGAAAGTGATTTATCAAATCTATTGTTGTACCTGCATCATTTAAAAGCAGAGACACAAGATCGTTTTGGTCCTCACCCTTTTACCCGGGAAGCGCTGGATCATTTATATCATCATCACGATTACAAAGGCTTCGTTTTAATAGAAAACAACAGCACCTATATTATAGGATATGCCATTGTGAAAATGGGATTCCTTGAACATGATCATCCAAGATTGCTTGGTTATCATTTTCAACCTGATCATATCAGCGATGCTACTTATGCTCCTTCATTAGCAGATGATTGGCAAGGAAAAGGAATCGGCAACTTATTATGGGACACCGTAAAAGCGTATTTACAACGCTCAAATAAGAAACGTGTAATACTTTGGGGTGGAGTTCAAACGAATAATACCATCGCAGTAAAGTACTATCATAAAAATAATTTCATACCCATAGGATCATATTCATATAATGGAAAGGAGAATATAGATATGATCTGCACACTTTAAGCCATAAAAAAGCAGCGAACAGTTTTGAATGCTCACTGCTATATTTTGAAATAAGTAAAAATTAAAAAGTCAAAAGTCAAAATCTGAGATCTGATATTCTATCATGAGCTATCAACTATTTGCTATCTCACTTATCTGATTGTCTTTTCACGGTACCGCCGCTACTTACATTGATATTACGGATCAAGCCTTCGCCTTTGAATCTTACATAACCACCGCTGCTGGCTTCTGCTGATATTTCTTTATTTACTGTGATCTGAACACCTGCACCGCTGCTTACATCGGCTTTACAATAAGTTACATTCAGATCATATCCACGAAAGATACCACCACTGCTACCATCTACATTTAACTCATTCGCTTTACCCATGACCGTGATGGTACCACCACTGCTGACATCTACTGATAATCGATCAAGATCCACTGATTTGGCTTGAATAGAACCACCGCTGCTGGCATCGAGTCCATCAAGTTTGGTATAAGAAACATACACCACAATTTTCCAGTTTCTTCTTCTTTCCCAGAATTTCCAGTCATCATTTTCTCTACCTATTCTTAATACACCATTGGTCACTGTTGTTTTTACTTTGTCTAACAGATCAGCATCATTACTGGTAACCGCTAACTCTTCTTTACTGCCTTTGGTCAAGATCACCTGAATACCGGCTGAAGTCTTAACAGCATGAAAGGCACCCACATTTCTTTTTTGAACATTTTCCCCGGTCACCACTTCCTGACCTAAAGCCATGGAAAACAACATGGTAAGCGCTAATAAACTACTCAATATCTTTTTCATGAATGATTTGTTTTTGAGTGTAACGGGGGAAGAGAGGAAATGTTACAATGACTTTAGCCGCAAGTGTTTTTATTGCTGCTTGATGCTTGCCGCTTCTATCTCAACACCACTGCCCCTAAAGCCGGCAAATGCACTTTCAGGCGGTAGCATTTTGAAGGTTTATCTACCAGCTCAGATTTTATTTCGGGATTGAAGACATCTCCGGTTCCCCAGAATTCTTTGGCATCACTATTAAATATTTCTTGCCATTTTCCTTTTCCGTGAACAAAGATCTCCCAGTCATGTCTTACTACTGGCGTTACATTGAGGATTACAAGTACATCATCTTGCTCTTTTTTTCCTTTGCGTTTGTACACCATTACCGATTCACTTCTATGATTCAGATCCACCCACTCAAAACCATCCGGCTCAAATTGTTTTTCATATAAGGCTGGTTCTGTTCTGTACAACTCATTGAGTTTTTGTACGCAATATTTCATGCCACCATGACTCACAAACTGCAATAATTCCCATTGTAACTCACTTTTATAATTCCACTCGCTTGTGGCTCCAAATTCATTACCCATGAATAGCAATTTGGCTCCGGGGTGTGTGAACATGTAAGTATATAGAATACGGAGGTTGGCAAATTTTTGCCATTCATCTCCCGGCATTTTATACAACATAGGACTCTTACCATGCACCACTTCATCATGACTCAATGGCAACATAAAATTTTCATCATTGAAATACATCATGCTGAATGAAAACTTATCCTGATGAAACTGTCGGTAGATGGGATCCATTTTGAAGTAATCTAATGTATCATGCATCCATCCCATCATCCATTTCATACCAAAGCCCAGCCCCCCTTCAAATGTGGGTTTACTGATCTTTGGCCAGTCTGTGGCTTCTTCGGCAATGGTTTGAATATCGGGGAAATCGCGGAACAAGGTTTCATTGAGGTCTTTGATAAATGCAATGGCTTCCAGATTTCCGTTACCACCAAACTCATTCGGCTCCCACTGACCCGCATTTCTGCTGTAGTCTAAACGAAGCATTGAACTCACGGCATCTACGCGTAAACCATCGGTATGAAATTGATCACACCAAAACCGCGCACTGCTAATCAAAAATGATTTGACTTCTCCCCTTTTATAATTGAAGATATAAGAGTTCCAATCCGGGTGATACCCTTTACGCATATCGGCATACTCATAGGTATGTGTTCCGTCAAACATAAACAAACCATGCGCATCATAAGGAAAATGAGAAGGCACCCAATCCAATATCACGCCAATACCTGCCTGGTGAAATGCATCTACCATCGCAGCATAATCTTGTGGTGTGCCAAAGCGTGAAGTGGGTGCAAAATAACCCGTACCCTGATAACCCCAGCTTCCATCAAAAGGATGTTCCATCACAGGCATGAACTCTACATGCGTAAAACCCATTTCCTTCACATACGGTACCAGTCGCTCAGTTATTTGCTGATAGGTATTATACACCTCTTCATTGTTTTTATCAGGGCGCATCCAACTGGCCAGGTGTACTTCATATACAGACCAAGGTGCATCCAATGCATTGTGTTTGGAACGTTTTTTCATCCATTCCTGGTCCTTCCATTCATAATCAGTTTGCCAGGTAATGGACGCTGTATATGGACGTTTCTCCCAGAAATGCGCAAAGGGATCTCCTTTATCTAGTTTGATTCCTTTAAACCCATGGATATGATATTTATAGGCTTCGCCAGCTTTGACGCCAGGAATAAAGCCTTCCCAAATCCCCGAATTATCCAAACGCACTTTTAATGGATGCGATGTTTTATTCCATTCATTAAAATAACCGGTAACACTTACGAATGTGGCATTGGGTGCCCATACGGCGAAATAAGTGCCTTGTGTATCCAATACTGTGAGCTGCTTGTTCCCAAAAAAATCATAGAGCCTATAATGTGTTCCCTGCTGAAAATTGCGGATATCTTCATCAGAAAACAACGAATAGTTCCAAACAGGTTGCTGGGTGTCTACAAAATGAATCTCTTCAAATTTCTTATCCGATTTCCCAACCTTTTGTCCTCCATTGTCTCCTTCTAAAAGATTTGATCTAGAGGCGGAAGTTGACTTTTTATTTTTATCGTTCATAGGTTCAAAGAGATCAGATTAAAAAAATAATTAACATTAAATTACAACTATATTCTTAGTTATTAAGATTTTTTTATGGATTTTGCTGTAAGAAGCATCTAACACCGCAAGCACCAAACAATGAAAAAACTAACTGCTCTTCTGCTGGCGATCGGTTTCTGTACCATCTCCTTCAGCTACGCCCAAACGGGTTCCCTTAAAGGTACGGTTGTTGACTCTACCAATAAAGTAAATCTCCACAATGCTGTGGTTTCCTTATTACGTCCCAAGGATTCGGTATTGGTAAAGTTTGTAAGAACCAATGCACAAGGAAGTTTCGAGATCAATAACCTGCCCGCAGGCAAGTTCATTGTAATGATCTCCTACCCTGATTATGCCGATTATCTCGATGATATCGACCTCTCAGCTTCACCGCAGAAATCATTGGGTAATATCTATGTTACTACCAAAGCTCATTTGTTGGAAGAAGTGATCGTAAAACAACGTGTTGCTGCTATCCGTATGAAAGGAGATACCACAGAATACCGTGCAGATAGTTTTTATGTAGGCCCCAATGCCAACGTACAAGATCTATTGAAAAGAATGCCGGGTATCCAAGTGAATAGCAAGGGTGAGATCACCGCACAAGGACAAAAAGTGGAGAAAGTACTGGTAGATGGAGAAGAGTTCTTTAGTGATGATCCTGCGGTTGTTACCCAAAACTTACGAGCAGATGCGATTGACAAGGTGCAGGTGTTTGATAAAAAAAGTGATCAGGCTGTATTTACCGGTATCGATGATGGTCAAACCGCCAAAACCATCAACTTACAAATGAAGGAAGATGCCAAAAAAGGGTATTTCGGTAAAGTAGAGGCTGGAGCTGATTTCGACCGATATCGTTATGGCAAGGGTATGTTGAATGCATTCAAAGGCAAAAGAAAGTTTGCAGCATTTATTACCAACGATAATACCAAGTTTGAATCATTGAACTGGAACGAACGTAACAACTACAGTGGCGGTGCAGATAATATGGTGATGATGGATGATGGCGGTATCGCAATTTTTGATGGTGGAGATGATTTCAGTTATGGACAAGGTCTACCGACTTCTACAACCGGTGGATTGTTATTTAGCAATAAATGGAACCAGGACAAGCACAACATCAACAATTCCTATCAATACAATAACCTGAATGTGCGCGGTAGAAACAGAACCAGCACACAAACCATCTTACCGGATACTACTTTCTTCAATACACAGGATCAGAATTTTGTGAGTGATAGAAAACGTAACCGTATCACCAGTAAGTATGAAGTGAAGCTTGATTCTACCAGCACGCTGAAAATGACACTGACCGGTTCCATTATCAGTAACAGAAATGCCAATAGCTTTTTAGGGAAAGCCATCAGTGAAGAAGGTCAATTGATCAACCAATCTGATCGTACTACCACCAATGATGGAGAAGATAGAAATCTATTAGGCTCTTTACAATGGCAGAAACGTTTGAAGAAAAAAGGCCGGACCTTATCCTTCAATGGAGATTTCTCTATCATGAATAAAAAGAATGATGGCTTTTTATTTGCAAAGAACGATTTCTATGATAAAAATGGAACCTTGGTTCGTCAGGATAACCTAGACCAGTTCAAAACCAACACTGAAAATCTTTCCGGTGTGAATGGTCGTCTTGCTTATACGGAACCACTTTGGAAAAATACTTTCCTTGAGTTGAACTATCGCTTTGCATTCAATCGAAATGATGCTGAAAGAAATACTTTGGAACGTACTGTACCGGGTGGTAAATATGAAAATGTCATTGACACACTGAGCAACCACTTTATCTACAACAACAACAACCATACAGGTGGTTTTACATTTAGACTGAATGAGAAAAAGTATAGTATCTCTGTAGGTACTTCACTTGGATCTGCCAGATTCAATTTAGATGATATCAATACCGGTGCAAAAAGAAGTATTCAATTCACCAACTTCTTACCCACTTTCGGACTTACATTCAATCCTAAAAAACAGACCAGGTTCAGATTCAATTACAATGGAACAACACGGAATCCAACATTACAACAAATTCAGCCCTTTATTGATAATATAGATCCACTGAACATTACAATCGGTAATCCGAATTTAAAGCAGGAGTTCAGACACAACATGAATTTTACGTTTAGTGATTATAAAGTATTAAAGAGTAAGAACTTCTACATCAGTGCAAACTTCAGCACCGTTAACAATGCCATTACCAATGCCAACTTTATCGACAGTATTGGCAGAAGGGTGAATCAGGCGATCAATGTAAACGGCAATTACAATGGTAATGTTTGGAGCAATTATGGATTTGACATCTTCCCCTCTTATAATCTTGGATTTGGTGTGAGTCCGGGCTTTAACCGATTTGTGAATCGTGTAAATGGACTTGAGAACGTAAGTACAAATACCAATGTAAGGTTTGATATCAATCTTGGACACTGGTCTGAGAAAAAGTTAAGTTTCTATTTCAACTTTGGCGCTACGCATAATCAGTCCAAATCATCGATCCGTCCGAATGTTGTAACGAAATTCTGGACCTATACTTCCTACGCCGATGTTTCTTTAAAACTGCCTGCTAAGTTATTCTTCCAACTGAACAGCCAGCTTACCATGTATCAGAAAACCGAACAATTTGCCAATACAGCAAATGTGTATCTCGTGAATAGCTCCTTAAAGAAAACATTTGGCAAATCAGATAAACTGGAACTTAAAGTTTCTGTGAACGATATCTTCAATAACAATCAGAATATCCGAAGAAATATCAGTACCAACTTCATCACTGAAACCATTCAACAAAATATCCAGCGCTTTTGGTTATTTACGATCGCTTACAACTTTAGTAAAAACGGAAAACCAACTGATGGATTTTAAATAAACTCTTTTATGAAAAAGTTAATCACCTTATTATTCGTACTCGTCGCTTTGAACAGCTTTTCACAAGCAAGATTCATAAGTGCAGGCAGAATTGAATTTGAAAGAAAATACAATCAGCATAGTCAGTTTGAAGGACAAGAAGAAGGCATCTGGATCGCTGAGATGAAAAAGAACTACCCTAAGATGGTGACTGATTTTTATGAACTGAAATTCAATCAGGAAAAATCAGTGTATAAACTGATGAAAGAAAATCCTGACAATAAATATTTATGGTCCAGCAAACCCAATGAATCAGATATTGCTGTGAAAGATCTGGTGAAAGGAACTTTATCGATTCAAAGAGACGTATTTGAACAAACCTATATCATACAAGATAGTCTTCGTCAACTGGAATGGCGTATCACCGATGAAACGAGAACCATTGCGGGTTTCGAATGCAAAAAAGCAGTTACGCGTATTTGTGATTCTGTTTACGTAGTGGCTTTTTATACCGATCAGATTCTCGTGAACAGCGGACCTGAAAGCTTTAGTGGTTTACCCGGCATGATCTTAGGTCTGGCCGTTCCCAGATTACACACTACCTGGTTTGCTACAAAAGTTGAATTGATAGAACCCACACCTGCACAACTCTCTCCTGCTCAAAAAGGAAAGAAAGCTACCTGGCAGCAAGTATCTGCAGACCTGAATAGAGCGATGAAAGATTGGGGTCGTGGGGCTGATAGAATTTTGTGGAGTGCTTTGCTTTGATGGAAATAAGATTGCCACTGAAGGCACAGAGGAATACAGCAATAAACAATTCAGTGCTTTTCTGTGCCTTCAGTGGCAATAAAAACTATTGATTTGCCCTCATCCTTTTCGGCCCATACCATAACCAGAATCCGGTAATGGTAAAAAGTAATAAGGCCAATCCCATGATCGTAGTATAGATCAATTTAAAACTACCGGATGGAATATGCAGGTAATGATCTACCAAAGATCCATCATGTATCTTCTCAATATAATCAGCCCTTCGCTTTTCGATGTGTAACAATGCACCGGTTGTAGCATCTAACTGTACTGCAGTGAAATGATGGGTGAAGACAAACTTTACCATCCCCTTCTCCGGTCTGAAATCAATGCGATCGATGGTAGTTGAGATCGTATTATCGAACTGCTTCAAATAATGAACCGCTTGTTGACTCAAACTATCTACCGACAACCAGTCTTTGGATACAGTTGAACTGCCTTTATAGGATTTGGCCAATAAAACACCGCCACTATTTTTTTTCCATCCCAATAATAATCCGGTAACTGCGATGATAAAAAAGAATGCAAAGAGTAAAGCACCGGTAACCCTGTGGATCTTTCTGAATACCCTCAACAATTTGGCCTGCTCTTGCCGTTTTGTAACCTTATCTGACATGATCGCAATTTTTCTGAAACACTAAATATATCCATTATCAGTTAACACATTGGCTATTTTGTGTTGGCTGGACTAACCGCATCCTATTCAATGCAAACAAGTGAAAAGTTATTCGATATGCTTCAGTAAAACTGCTTTAGCGCTCCATTTATCCAATGTACCATCGAAACTAACAGTGATCCATTCCTTCTCAAAAGCATTCCATGCTACTCCCCATAAGTTATGTTTACCATCGCCACCGGTATACAATATATTACCTTCCCGATCCCACACACGCAACCGATCACTAGCAGTAGCCAACCATGAACCATCATGGTTCCATTTCATATCCCGGTATTCGGTTTTGCTTTTCTTGAGGGTCTTGAATAACTTTCCTTCTGCAGTCCAGAATTGCAACAGCGTAGGCATTCCTTCTTCTTCATGTCCATAATCACCACTAACGAAAAAGAGTCCATTCGGATGCCACTCCACTGTTAATACACCTGTTGCTTCTTCTCTGTGTTTCAGTACGGCTAATTTCTTTCCACTCATTTCATACAAACGAATATCATCCCCACTCAACAACAATAGATTTTTTGAGGGATGCCAATCCAGATCGAAATAACTGTTATTGTCTTCTTTAGGAATGGTTCGGATCAATTGTCCCCTTTCATTCCATATTTTGATGAGGTGATTATCTGTAGCTGCTAAAAATCTTCCATTGTAACTCCAACTGATCCCCCTGCCACCAAATTCTGCACCGGATAAGGGTATTGAATCTCCGGTTACCATATTCCTCAAATGCATATTACGATCATGGGTGGCAACAGCCAATAATTGTCCATTGGGTTGCCATTCCATTTTTCGGATCATGGATTGAACAGGAAATGTCTTGAGCAGTTTCAAATCTTTGTATTGATACAATCTGATGGTTTGATCATCCCCGCCGGTCACAATAAACCGTCCGCTAGGGTCAATGACCACTGTCCATAACCCTTTACCAGGCGATGCCAGCACCGACAGCGACATCCATAAACTCCCTATCAACAAAAGCAATCGAAACATCTTCAATTATTTAAACCTGTAACCAGGATGGAGAACTATCTGTTGGGGTATTGATCACGACTGGTATCCCATCCGGCGTTATCAATCGAATACACAACATCCCCAAGTGTGATTCAAAAGGGCCTTGAAAGCTGATCTGATGGGTTGTCAAATGCTGCATCATGGCTTTCAGGTCATCGGTGATAAAACTGATCTGTGTAATGCCCTTTGCCAGATGTTTGGATACATTCACATCGACGCCTTGCTGTCCACTATTGAAAACTGTCAATGCTGCTTGTTCGATTGCAGGGTGAAGTCCCAGCGTCTTAAAGAAAGATGTGGTGTTAGTCAGATCATCGGATCCCATTTCAATTTCATGGATGCGTATCTTCATGTATCGGCTTGTGTTCAGCTGGTTTTTCTTTCTTCACTCCCATCATTCCGATCATCATGATCAATGCGGTCAATACGATCACTTGAATAATGAGTGAGTTATCTACCATGGGTATTCTGTCTTCCGGGACAATGGATAAGAATAAAAGAATCGTGATCAACCCCCTTGGTGCAATGAACAATAAAGGAAATAGCGGCAATCCTGATAGTTTCAATTGGATGGCCCTGATCAAAAAGATCGCAGCTACTACTATACCTGCCCACAACAGTGTTTGCAAATTGATAAGGTCTGCAGTTTCCAATAAGTATCCAAAGAGGATGAAAAAGAACGTGCGTATCACAAAAGCTGCTTCTGTTGCTATTTCTCTGAATTTGTGTACTTCTTTATCCAGACTATCCGGTTTCAATAATGCGATCCATTTGTATTGCTTGAGTGCATCCAGATTCCCCAGAAAAATACCAAACAAGAGAATGAATAATAAGGAAGGTAAATGATAGATCTTAGAAACGGTATAGATCAAGATCAACATCACCATAATGGGAATGAATTTGATATGATGATTGATCCTTCCCAATAAATACGACAAACCCACTGTTGCAAAAAAAGAAACGATCAATATCAGTAATAGCTGCCATCCAAATTCAAAGAATGCATGTCCATTAATAACGGCATTCAAAGCAATAAAATTGAAAAAGATCACCCCAACGATATCAGACAAACTACTCTCATAGGTTACAAATTCACGGTTATAACTGTTGAGGTTCTTCGCAGTAGGTATCGCAATAGCACTACTGATCACTGCTAAGGGTATTACATTCACCAGACTTTGCTTAAAACCGTAACCACTATAATAACTCAATAAACCCGCGAGTAATAATCCAACCGCAAGGATGGGAAAGAAGGAAACAAAAAAAGCTTTCTTCACCATGGGCAGCTTCGATCGATCCAATTCTAATTCCAGGGAACCTTCTAATACGATCAGGATCAATCCAATCGTACCCAATATGGGAAGTAATGCTGAAAGATCAGGTATCACTACTTGAAAGAAGATGGTTAATTGTTTGATGATCCAGCCAAGCAGTAATAACAGAATCACAGATGGGATTCTTGTTTTTGCTGCACTAAGATCAAACAGGTATGCTAATAAAATAAGTATGCATAGTGTAATGATGATAGATGTGGTCATACTTGCAATATAAGAATTGAAAATTGTTTTTTATAGAAGTATATCTTAATAGATTCACAAGTTGTCTAGATAAATAATCTTGCTACAATTGTCAACTCATATTGCTCTTGGGCCGCATGGCCCCGTCCCTGTTTCAGGGCTGCATTGGCCTCTGATCAGATTCGCTGCGCGCAATGTGATCTGTCTTCGCTACGCTTGACACCGACCCCAATGAGGCCCTTCCACAGGGACTGATGAAAAATTATTTTTCTTGACCTGTTAATAAACTAAAAGGCAATTTAGATTGCTTCATGCAGGTTGTATCAAATCCCAAAGATTACCGTACAGGTCTTTGAACACGGCCACTGTACCATAGGATTCTTTTTGGGGAGGTCTTACAAATTCTACTCCCCTGTTGGTGTATAAATTAAAATCACGTTCGAAGTCATCGGTATATAAAAAGAGAAATACGCGACCTCCGGTTTGATTGCCGATGTATGGTTCTTGTGTTGGCCCATCTGCTTTTGCAAGCAATAAAGAGGTAGCAGCACCTTTAGGGGCCACGCGCACCCAGCGTTTGGTTGCTGAGAGTGTTGTGTCTTCTAGCAATTCAAACCCAAGGGTATCCACATAAAAACGAATGGCTTCATCATAGTCTTTTACCACTAAACTGATATGTGCGATCTGTTGTGCCAAATGTATTATTTCGATAATTCAATAATCATGGTACCATTTGCCGCTACTTCAAAATCGGCACCAACTGTAGTACCTGAAATAATATCTTTCCCCTTAGAGAACCCTTTGGTGCGTTCATTGTAATCAGCCATCGATAATTTTTTAGCCGCAGCAGAAGTATTGATCACACACATCACAGTATGCTGATCATCATATTTAAAATAGACATAGAGTCCATCAACAGGCAGGTAATGCATGCTCTTACCGGTTGTGATCGCGGAAGATTTTTTTCGATACTGGGCGATGGTTTTCACATAATCGAATGCCTGTTGTTCAGCTGCTGTTCTGCCTTGTGGAACAAATTTATTCTCCGCGTCACCCGGAAAGCCTCCCGGGAAATCCAATCGCACCATTGCATCACTTGGATTTTTA
The DNA here is from genome assembly GCF_040362915.1 of Sediminibacterium sp. KACHI17. Classification (NCBI taxonomy): domain Bacteria; kingdom Pseudomonadati; phylum Bacteroidota; class Chitinophagia; order Chitinophagales; family Chitinophagaceae; genus Sediminibacterium; species Sediminibacterium longum. The sequence goes on from NZ_AP029612.1 coordinate 1,034,514, forward strand.
TAATTCTTCATCAGTATCTCTGTTCCATAATACAACTGAGGAATTCCCCTTAAGGTAAGTAGCAATGCAATTCCTTGTTTGTATCGATTCATGTCTTCATTCACCACTGATAAAAATCGATCCATATCATGATTATCCAGGAAGATGCAGTTGTTCTTAGGCTCTTGGTATAAAATGTCTTGCGCCAATGTCATATAGAGCTTGTTCACGCCTTCTGTCCATCCAAAGGGCTGATTCAATGCCGCCATGATAGCACTGTTCAATGGGAAGTCCGTCACGCCTTCTGCATTGTGTCTGAAAGGAACATCCATATTGTTTCTGGTGAAATAGGCACTACCGGTAACAGTGTTCGTCCAGGCTTCTCCGAAGATGGTGAGTTTTGGATACTCTCTCAATAGAGCATCATTGATGCGATTCAGAAATGGCTCATCGCAATATTTATAGGTATCCACTCTCCATCCATCTACTCCAAATTCTTCCGTACTCCAGATCGCATGTTGGATCAAAAAATTAGCGACGAATGGATTGCGTTGGTTCACATCCGGCAAGTGTGGTACAAACCAACCATCGAGCATTTGCTTTTTATCTTTTTCACTGGCATATCTTCCAAATAAAGCTTCATCACGGTGATTGCTACCGGTGTACTTGTCCCAGCGATTTACCCAATCAGGTGAAGGTGGGTCCTGCGCCATCCAATGATGTGAGCCGATATGATTGTACACTGCATCTTGAATGAGTTTCATTCCATTTGCATGTAATGAATCGGAGAGTTCTTTGTAACTGTTATTCCCACCCAAACGAGGATCCACTTTGTAATGATCCGTAAACCAGTAGCCATGATAGCCACTCATCATACCTGCTGCTTCTTTGTTCAGTGGCATATTGTTTTCAATCACGGGTGTCATCCAAAGAGAAGTAACACCCAACTCTTTCATGTAGGCAATATGGTTTTGAATACCTTTTAAATCGCCGCCATGTCTTTTTAAAACATCTTTCCGATCGCTGATATTGTCATGCAGGTTAGCAAATTGATCATTGGAGGGATCTCCATTACTAAAGCGATCGGGCATGATCAGGTAGATCAGATCTTTTGATGTAACGCCTTGCGCAAACTTCGTTCCTCTTCCTTCTCTTCTTTTTTTAAGTGTCCAGATATATGTTTTGGATTGCTTATTGGCTGTTGCAATGATGGATACATTACCGGGCTGCGCTGATTTACTAATGGATAGATCCAGCACCAGGTATTTGCCATTGCTAAAACGATGGGTGCGTACTAAACTCACACCGGGATATTGCACCCGAACCGTAGAAAGAAAGAATTTACTGTCTTCACTTTTTAAGATCAACTGCACACGATCTCTGTTCATTCCTGCGAACCAATGTGTGGGGTACATGCTTAGCTCTTGTGCATGTACCAATAAGATCATCCAACTTGCAACCAGTGTACTGAATAACTTTTTCATAATATTTAATCATGAGCGTTGTGTTTATTTCAACACGCTACTGTTTATAATTTTTTTACTCTTGGGCCGTATGGCCCCGTCCCTGTTTCCGGGCTGCATTGGCTTTTGATCAGATCCGCTGCGCGGGATCTGATCTGTCTTCGCTGCGCTTGACACCTAACCCAATGAGGCCCGTCCACAGGGACTGATGTAAAATTATTTGTTTAACCTGCTCAGGGTTATTTCGTTTATGCTTTTTCTTGCTTGATGCGGATGGCACCTGCATCATACACAAACAATACACTCACTGCTCCGCATAACATTAAGAAGCCTGCGAGTACGATGGCATAGATGGGTTGTCCGCCATAAATATTTTTTACGATCCATCCTCCACCAATACCATTCACGATTTGTGGTAAGGTGATGAAGAAATTGAAGATCCCCATATAAATACCCAGCTTACCTGCAGGAATAGATCCGGATAAGATCACATAAGGCATCGCCAGAATACTGGCCCATGCCAATCCTACCCCTACCATCGAATACTTTAACATCGCCGGATCTTTGATGAAATAGATTGAGATCAATCCTACGCCACCCGCAATCAAGGAGAATGCATGGGTTCCTTTTCTTCCCAGAAACTTTGCTACGACCGGTATGAACAATGCATAGATCGCTGCTACTAAATTATAGGTACCAAATGCAGAACTCACAGTATTACCTGCATCATTGTAAGCAACTGATCTTGCATCATCGGGTGATAATCCATACACGTGTGTTGCAACCGCATCGGTTGTAAATACCCACATACTGAACAATGCAAACCAGGAGAAGAATTGCACCAATCCCAATTGCTTCATCGTCTTGGGCATGTTCTTAAAATCTTTGAAGATGGCACTGAGTCCTTCTTTTTTAGAAGCTTCATCTTGTTTGCCATGATATTTTTCATACTCTTCCGGTGGATATTCTTTCGATAGAAATACTGTTACCAGAATGGCCGTAATAAATACCGCGGCTCCGATATAGAATGCATATTTGATATTGTCTGCAACACCTGATTCACCTGCTTCTTGTGAGAATCCACTCTTGGCTAGAATAGAAGGCAGTTCAGATCCTACCACCGCTCCGATACCGATCAGAAATGTTTGTACAGCAAATCCACTCGTTCTTTGTGAGTCGGGTAAATTATCTGCTACCAATGCACGGAAAGGTTCCATGGCAATATTGAAGGAAGCATCCATGATCATGACCATACCGGCACCGATCCATAAAGCAGGAATGATGGATGACATCGCTGCAGAATTTGGAAGAAAGACCAGGGCGGCTGAGGATAACAATGCTCCCAATAAAAAATAAGGCTTTCGTCTTCCTAAACGATTCCAGGTTCGATCACTGTAATGACCGATCAACGGTTGTACGATCATCCCCATCAATGGTGCTACGATCCAGAACATGGGCAGGTGTTCTACATCCGCTCCAAATGAACGGAGGATACGACTGGTATTTCCATTCTGCAATGCAAATCCGAATTGAACACCTAAGAAACCAAAACTCATGAAAAATATCTGCGTCAGCGACAAACGTGGTTTGGGCATGAGACCCGCAGAACTACTAGATACGGGGGATGAACTGGCCATGACAATCGTTTAAGTATAATTGTTGTTAAGTATGAATTTTAGCCACAGATTTACAGATTACATCACTAATCTGTGAATCTGTGGCTAAAGAAAAAATCAAATCACAAAACCATCAGGAAGAACCGCTAGTTTCTTCACCACTACAATGCCATCTTTCACTGTATAGAGAGCATGATCGGTATTAGGCAAATGCGCCCCACCATTGATACGCACATCATTACCGATGCGACAATTCTTATCAATGATCGCATCTTTGATATAGCACCGCTCTCCGATACCGATCTTGGGTAATCCCTTCGCCGTATTGGATGCCATCTCTTCAATGGTTTCATAATAATCATTACCCATCAGGTAACTGTTCACTACCGTTGTTCCATGTCCGATACGTGAACGGATACCCACCACACTCTGCTCTATCCTACTTGCATGAATGATCGATCCTTCTGCAATGATGGTTTTCTCCAGCGTAGTACCACTGATCTTGGCAGGTGGCAGCATGCGTGCGCGACTGTATACCGTTTTATTGTTATCAAATAAATTGAATGGTGGTATCTCTTGTGTGAGTGCCAGGTTGGCTTCATAGAATGAATAGATATTTCCGATATCGGTCCAATAACCATCGTATTGGAAACTGATCACTTTATAATTCTCAATAGAATCCGGAATGATCTCTTTACCGAAATCCGTCGCATTCGGATGTACATTGTTCAACAAATGATAGAGTGCATGTTTACTGAAAATATAAATACCCATTGATGCCAGGTAATTTCTTCCTGCCTTCTGCATATCAGCACCTGTATCACTCACCCATTCCGGTAATAATTCTTTCTTAGGTTTTTCAATGAAGGAGGTGATGAAATTTTCATCATTGGCTTTGAGGATACCAAACTCCGGTGCATCTCTTTCATCTACCGGAATGGTAGCAATAGAAATATCAGCACCTTTTGCTTTATGACTTTCCAGCATCTCACTGAAATCCATCTGATACAACTGATCACCACTTAAGATGAGGATGTATTCAAACTCCATATTAGAGATATGACGCAGAGATTGTCTCACTGCATCCGCTGTGCCCTGGTACCAACCCGGATTATCAGGTGTTTGCTCAGCTGCCAGAATATCTACGAACCCCGTACTGAACGCACTGAAGTGATAGGTATTCTTGATATGCTTGTTCAATGAAGCAGAGTTGAACTGCGTCAATACAAACATGCGATTGATATTGCTGTTGATACAGTTACTGATGGGAATATCCACCAAACGATATTTACCGGCAATCGGAACCGCAGGTTTTGATCTGCTTGCTGTCAATGGATACAACCTTGTACCCGCCCCACCACCGAGGATCACTGCTAATACGGATTTTGAGATACTATTCATGAGATCTGTGATTTTTTGATTTCTTGATTTTTTAAATCTTTGATTTTTTGATCTGTGATTTCTTAATTTTTTTCACTTTTGACTTTTGACTTTTGATTTTTGATTTTTGATTTCCTCTCTACTAAATCAAGAAATCACAGATCAAAAAATCAAAGATCACCTCAGGCTTTTATACACATTCGTATACTCATCCACTGTGCTCTCCCAACTATGATCTATCTGCATCATGTGTTGGCGCATCCAGTTGAAATGTGTTTTGTCCTGGTATACTGATACAGCTCTGCTGATGGAATAAGTAACATCATTGGCTGTTGCCTGATCGAAACGAATGCCAAATCCATCCGGATCACCCATATCAACTACCGTATCTTGTAAACCTCCGGTACTTCTTACCATCGGCACTGTTCCATAACGCATTGCATACATCTGATTGAGTCCGCAAGGTTCTACCCTGCTGGGCATCAATAAAAAGTCTGCACCTGCATACATCACATGACTCAATGTTTCATCATAACCGATCACTACATTGAATACGCCTTTATAAGGTTCTGCCATTTGTTGAAATTCCCATTCTACACTGGTTTCGCCACTACCTAATACTAAGAAGCTGGCTTGTCCTTGTGTTTGTTCAATACCCATACGAATGGCATGCGGTAAGATATCTGCAGCTTTCTCTCCAACGAGACGTCCAATGAAAATAAACAAAGGCTTTGCAGGATCTAATCCAAATCGTTCACAGAGTATCTGTTTATTTTTTTCTTTTCCGGCCGCCACCGTTTTCACCGTGAAATGATGTTCAAGGTATTTATCTGTTGCGGGATTCCAAACTTCATTATCGATTCCGTTTAAGATACCCACGCATTTACCCCGCTCATATTCAAACAATTTTTCCAATCCATTCGAGTTACTTCTGAGTTCATCCATATAACTCCAACTCACGGTGGTAACTTTCGCTGCACACTTGATACCCGATGCCAATGGATTGATGGTTTCATTCCAATCCAACATCCCTCTTTTCCAAAGATCCCAACGGGGTATGTAGCGACTCTTGTCCCATCCCATCCATCCCTGGTATTGTGCATTGTGAATGGTGATAACAGTAGGAACAGACCTGAGTGTATTGTAATCATAACAATACTGCATCATAAAAGGAATAAGACCTGTATGATAATCGTGACAATGCACTACATCAGGACGATGTTCCCAACTGGCCAGCCAATTCACAAATGCGATCTGGAAGGCGGTGAAACGTTCTGCATCATCATCATACCCATAGATCTTCTGACGATCCAGTAGTCCATTGATATCGATCAGGTATAGATCGTAGCCTAATTTATTAGTAGGTTCTTTGATCACGGTATAATCAAAGAACCAGTTACCCAAATTGGTTTGTCCTTTGAAATCTACGACCCAATCATTTTCATAGAGAAATTTAGTACGGTACATGGGCATGACCACTTTGGCCACATGTCCGGCTTTGACCTGGTATTTAGGAAGGGCGCCAACTACATCTCCCAATCCTCCGGCCTTGGCAACCGGATAGCACTCGGCGCTGACATGAATAATCTCCATGAATTGCAGTTTGTCTTGTTTGCTCTCAATTTAAGAACTAAAATGCTACCATCAAATTCTACTTTTAAAATTTTTACATCTTCATTTTCTCATTATTTTACATCCTTCATTAAAACCCACGATTGTTATGACCCAACCAAAGCAACCGACCAATACCGGCGCATTGACTACCCTCGTTGTCGTTTTTTTCTTTTGGGGTTTCATTGCTGCAGGTAATAGTGTCTTCATTCCTTTTTGTAAACATTATTTCAGTCTCGATCAATTTCAAAGTCAGCTGATCGATTTTGCATTTTATCTCGCCTATTACCTCGGTGCACTCGGACTTTTTGCCTATGGTGCTTTCGGTGGAAAGGATTTAGTGGGAAAATGGGGATATAAGAAAAGTATTGTATATGGACTTTTATTCTCTGCCATCGGCGCTGCTGCCATGATCATTGCGGTGAATGCAAATACGTTTGCAGGCATGTTGGTGGGATTGTTTATTGTGGCATTGGGCTTCTCCTTACAACAAACAGCCGCTCAACCCTTCTCTATTACATTGGGTGATCCTTCTACTGGTACCAGCCGTGTAAACCTGGGTGGTGGTGTGAATTCTTTTGGTACCACCATCGGTCCGATCGTTGTTGCACTTGCATTGTTTGGTACAACAGCTGCGATCACTGATGAGCAGATCAAAGGATTGAGTTTGAGTAAAGTGATCGTTCTCTATAGTTGTGTAGGTGGATTATTCATTGCTGCCGCTGCACTGTTTCATTTTTCCAAAAAAGTACCAGCGGGTATCATGGAAGAAAAAACAGAACCTGCAAATAAAGCATTGACCACACTCATCATCATGACCGGATTATTGGTGGTGATGTTTGTTCCCATCTTCAATAGTTACAAAGACTTGGCTCCTGATCTGAGTGCTGCTGCACAACATGAGTTGGAGACCTATCGTATGAAATGGTTGTTTGGTGCATTGGCTGTAGTAGTGGTGGGATTGATCGCTGCGAATTACACCGCTCAGAAAAAATCAGACGGATGGGGTGCGATGAAATATCCGCAATTGGTATTGGGTATGCTTGGCATCTTCGTTTATGTAGGTGTGGAAGTATCGATCGGAAGTAATTTGGGTGAATTGTTGAAGCAAGCGGATTTTGGTGGCTATCAATCATCACAGATCGCTCCATTTATTTCTATGTATTGGGGTAGCTTGATGATCGGTCGTTGGGCCGGTGCCATCAGTGCTTTTGAATTGAAAAGCTCTACGCATAAAGTGATGACCTTTATCGTGCCATTGGTGGCATTTGGTATCGTGATCGGTGCGAATAGTGTGGCTCAATATGATATGACTCCGCTTTATTGGTACATCATCTGTGTATTGATTCAGATCGGTGCGTTTTATATCAGTAAAGATAAACCTGCTCGTACCCTGCTTATTTTTAGCGTGCTGGGTGTAACAGCAATGGCCATTGGTATTTTCACCAAAGGCACTGTTGCCACTTATGCATTTTTAAGTGGTGGTTTGTGTTGTTCGATCATGTGGCCTTGTATTTTCTCTTTGTCGATTGCCGGCTTGGGTAAATACACCACACAGGGTTCTGCATTTTTGATCATGATGATCTTGGGTGGTGGTATCATTCCGCCTATTCAGGGTAAGATGGCCGACTACCTGCAATCTTCGAATGCGAACACTGCTGGTTATGGTATTCACCAATCTTATTGGGTTTGTTTACTTTGTTTTGCTTACCTCGTTTTCTTTGCTATCGTTGTAAAAGGTATCCTGCGCAAACAGGGTATCGATTATGAAACGGAAAAGTCTACCGGAAGCGGACATTAATTCTTTTGAATAAAAATTGTTGTGTATGGCTACTACATCTGCTGCAATGGAACCTCTTGCAATAGGAATTGATATCGGTGGAACAGGTACCAAATTTGGTATTGTTGACCGCGTAGGTAATGTGTTGTTTTCGAATGAAATGTCTACCCGCAAACATGCAGAAGTAGAAACATTTATTGATGAACTCTACAATCATCTCTCCGACCTCATCGCCAAAGCCGGAGGTGTGGGTCGCATGAAAGGTATTGGTGTGGGTGCTCCTAATGGCAACTACTATACGGGTACCATTGAGTATGCACCCAATCTTCCCTGGAAGGGGATTATTCCTTTGGCGAAAATGATCGAAGATAAATTCAAACTACCGGTGACACTTACCAATGATGCCAACGCTGCTGCTATTGGTGAAATGATGTATGGTGCTGCCAAAGGCATGAATGATTTTATCATGATCACATTGGGAACCGGTGTGGGTAGTGGTATTGTTGCCAATGGCAAACTTGTATACGGTCATGATGGCTTCGCCGGTGAACTCGGTCACACCATCATCATCCCTGATGGTCGCATGCACGAAGGCACAGGTAAAAAAGGTTCTTTGGAAAGTTATGCTTCTGCTACCGGTGTTCGATTAACCACATTAGAGTTACTCGAAAAAAGTGATCAGCCCAGTTGGTTGCGTAATGTGCCGGTTGATGAGATCGATTCCAAAAAAGTATACGATGCTGCGATGGAAGGTGATGAACTCGCTAAATCCATCTTTGAATACACGGGAAAAATATTGGGTCTTGCACTCGCCAACTTTGTGATGTTCTCCAGTCCTGAAGCCATCGTACTCTTCGGCGGTCTCACCAAAGCCGGTGACCTGATCTTAAAACCGACACGTGAAAGCATGGAAGAAAATTTGATCCAGGTATTCCAGAATAAAGTGAAAATATTGGTGAGTCATTTGAAAGAATCGGATGCCGCTATTTTGGGGGCGTCGGCGTTGGTGTGGGAGAAGCAGTGAGGGGTGAGGGGTGAGTGGCGAGTTGTGAGCTTTGAGCCACAAGCTTCAAGCTACACGTCATGCCGACGTAAGGAGGCATCTCCCACCGCTTGGGTGTATGATAATCGTTTTGTTTTTTGCTTACCTGCTGGAGGTGGGAGACCTCTCCTAACGTCGAGGTGACGAACGCGTCATGCCGACGTAAGGAGGCATCTCCCACCGCTTGGGTGTATGATAATCGTTTTGTTTTTTGCTTACCTGCTGGAGATGGGAGACCTCTCCTGACGTCGAGGTGACGAACGCGTCATGCCGACGTAAGGAGGCATCTCCCACCGCTTGGGTGTATGATAATCGTTTTGTTTTTTGCTTACCTGCTGGAGGTGGGAGACCTCTCCTAACGTCGAGGTGACGAACGCGTCATGCCGACGTAAGGAGGCATCTCCCACCGCTTGGGTGTATGATAATCGTTTTGTTTTTTGCTTACCTGCTGGAGGTGGGAGACCTCTCCTAACGTCGAGGTGACGTACGCGTCATGCCGACGTAAGGAGGCATCTCCCACCGCTTGGGTGTATGATAATCGTTTTGTTTTTTGCTTACCTGCCGGAGATGGGAGACCTCTCCTGACGTCGAGGTGACGAACGCGTCATGCCGACGTAAGGAGGCATCTCCCACCGCTTGAATGTTAGAATAAAACAAATCACTCCAAAACAATCTCTTCCCAATTTTTATTCCCTTGTTCAATCAACCAATGCTTCTTTTCCCTTCTCCATTTTTTAATTTCCTTTTCTCTGAAAATGGCATCTCTTAAACTAGGCCACTCTTCAAAATAGACAAGAATTGTTACAACATATTTTGAAGTAAAGCTATTAGGGAAATAATGATTCTTATGCTGCCAAACTCTCTTGTTGAGATCTGAGGTAACACCTATGTACACAACAGTTCTAGTGAGGTTTGTCATTAAGTATATGTATCCCCTTTTAGACATTCACGTTAAAAATAATACCTAGTACTACGTACTATTTGAAGTCTCAATCTGAGGTGAAGTTGGCGTGTTTATCGTTTTGTTTTTTGCTTACCTGTTGGAGGTGGGAGACCCCTCCTGACGTCGGGGTGACGGCTGCGTCATGCCGACGAAGGAGGCATCTCTCACCGCTCGGGTGTACGCTAATCGTTTTGTTTTTTGCTTACCTGTTGGAGGTGGGAGACCCCTCCTGACGTCGGGGTGACGTATGCGTCATGCCGACGAAGGAGGCATCTCTCACCGCTCGGGTGTACGCTAATCGTTTTGTTTTTTACTTACCTGTTGGAGGTGGGAGACCCCTCCTGACGTCGGGGTGACGGCTGCGTCATGCCGACGAAGGAGGCATCTCCCACCACTCGGGTGTACGTTAATCGTTTTGTTTTTTGCTTACCTGTTGGAGGTGGGAGACCCCTCCTGACGTCGGGGTGACGGCTGCGTCATGCCGACGAAGGAGGCATCTCTCACCGCTCGGGTGTACGTTAATCGTTTTGTTTTTTGCTTACCTGCTAGAGGTGGGAGACCCCTCCTGACGTCGGGGTGACGTATGCGTCATGCCGACGAAGGAGGCATCTCTCACCGCTCGGGCGTACGCTAATCGTTTTGTTTTTTGCTTACCTGCTAGAGGTGGGAGACCCCTCCTGACGTCGGGGTGACGTATGCGTCATGCCGACGAAGGAGGCATCTCTCACCGCTCGGGCGTACGCTAATCGTTTTGTTTTTTGCTTACCTGCTAGAGGTGGGAGACCCCTCCTGACGTCGGGGTGACGTATGCGTCATGCCGACGAAGGAGGCATCTCTCACCGCTCGGGCGTACGCTAATCGTTTTGTTTTTTGCTTACCTGCTAGAGGTGGGAGACCCCTCCTGACGTCGGGGTGACGTATGCGTCATGCCGACGAAGGAGGCATCTCCCACCACTCGGGTGTACGTTAATCGTTTTGTTTTTTGCTTACCTGTTGGAGGTGGGAGACCCCTCCTGACGTCGGGGTGACGGCTGCGTCATGCCGACGAAGGAGGCATCTCTCACCGCTCGGGTGTACGCTAATCGTTTTGTTTTTTGCTTACCTGTTGGAGGTGGGAGACCCCTCCTGACGTCGGGGTGACGGCTGCGTCATGCCGACGAAGGAGGCATCTCTCACCGCTCGGGTGTACGCTAATCGTTTTGTTTTTTACTTACCTGTTGGAGGTGGGAGACCCCTCCTGACGTCGGGGTGACGGCTGCGCCGAGGTGACATCGTGTAGAAGACGAAAGAACTTGTAGCTTGAAGCTCGCAGCCTGCAGCTTTCCTCCTCATCGCCTCTTCACCACAAACACCGCCGGCACTGCCCGCTGCCCTTCTTTATCACTCGGTTGGATGGTTTGTTTGCCGTTGATGAGGATACAACTGCTACCGCCGCCATCGAGGTTGAGGGCTTCGGTGCAGCCGATGTCTTTTAGCATTTGTGCGAGTTGTGTGAGGGTGGCACCTTCTGCTTTGCCGGGGAATCTTCCCTCGACTGCTAAGAAGATGAGTCGTCCATCTGCGGTATAGCCCATGGCTGATCTGGGATGTTTATCATCAATGGCTTTGCCTGCAAATTTGATCTCTTCATTGTTGGTGATTTTGATCATTCCATTTTGCACGAGTACGGGTCCGCCACCGACAGCGGTTTGCATTTTCCATTTTTTGAAAGGGCCTTTCTGTAGCATGAATGAGGCGGATGGATCTGCAATACTGTCTTTGAAAAAAGCAATGGGTTGCTGACTGGCATAGGCATAACGAGCTGCAGTATCTGTATACAACCAGGCGATATCGGCTTTTCTTTTTTTAGTAATACCAATCGCACTTCCAAATGGATGGCGATACGTTAAAGTATCTTTTCCCCTGCCGGCAATGCTGTGTTGTTGATAGGCCAATAATTGTCCGTTCTGAATGACCACATTGAGATTACTGTTGCGCACAAATTCAAAGAAAGTGGTATTCATTACCAATAACGGACTTGCCCCATCCTGTTCAAAGTATTGCGTGGGTGTATAGCGTTTGCCATTACCCACGGCTGTGGTGAACTCCAATTGTTTGTTGCGTAAGTCTGCAGTAACGTAATAGGCAATATTGGGTTTGCCGTCTAATAGTGTGGTGGTTTTATAGACATGAATGGAAGATGGTAAGGGTTGATACAGACTATCTACATTGATCCATTGTAGTTGCGCATGCAGCATGGTATTCATGCAAAAAAGTATCAGGATCATCCACTTCATTTTTTTCATGATGCGATTTTAAGGGTGATAAATGTAGGGGTTAAATAAGAAACAAGAAATAAGAAACAGGGAACAGGGAACAGGGAACAAGGTTTCTCAAGCCCAAAAATACTCTGGAGAGATTGCACATCGGGCGTAGGAGTTTATTGATCTATTAACGATCCTCATTTATAAAAATCTTCGGTTTGTCGCTAAAAGTATTAGCCGGTTTTGCATTTTGCTAAAATTGCTAAAAGAGATAAGGACTACAATACCGTATGTATACGGTATCCCCTCCGTATCCCCTGAGTATCCCCTTTGTATGGGTTGGGTATCATAGGGTGAAGTGTACTATATCAAAGGGAGAAGATAACTGCCTTTATTGACAACCATGATGCGAAGGGTAGTTTTATCGAATAAAAATCGAGGATCTTTTCTTTTTGGAGTCTTACTCTGTTTTGAAATTGAGTGGCTGTATGAGGCTAAAAATGCGTTTTGCTTTTGGGGTAGTAATATGCAGAGACTTCAGCCGTACCATCACAACACATCCTTCGAGATTTCTTCGAGGTTGCTTCGGGAATCCTTCGAGAAATCTCGAAGCAACCTCGAAGAAATCTCGAAGGATATGCGGCGATGGTGCGGAGATGGTCTATAAGATATTCGAAAAGGGTTAAATAAGATGAATACACAGTCTGCTTGTACAAGGATTTATCTAATTAAAATAAATTTGTATATTCAGTCACCCGTCAGTTTTCATTTGCAATATCATGAGACATAAACTTTATTAGTATTTGTCGCAGGCTTGAATAAAATCAAAGAAATCAATTTCCCAAACCTCATTTAACTTCGTTATATGACAGATGTGCATGATAAAGAAACTCGAAGTTATAATATGAGCCAAATCAAGGGGCGAGATACAAAACCTGAAACAGTAGTTAGAAGCTATCTTCATTCTCAAGGATTGCGTTTTCGGCTCCATAATAAAAAGCTTCCTGGTAAACCAGATATAACTTTAAGAAAATATCAAACTGTCATTTTTGTTAATGGTTGTTTTTGGCATGGACATAAAAAATGTAAATACTTTGTGTTACCAAAAACAAGAACAGAATGGTGGAAAAATAAAATTGTATCTACAAAAAAAAGAGACCAAAAAAATTTAGATAAACTAAAAAAGAACGGGTGGACCCCCCTTGTAATTTGGGAGTGTGAACTAAAACCGAATAAAAGAGAGGAAAATCTTAAAAGAACACTAATTAATATATTAAAAGGAGCTAAAAAGTAAATGGGGAAAAATAAAAACAACTTTAGATTTATTGACTTATTCGCAGGGATAGGAGGTTTTCACATAGCAATGCATGAAAATGGCGGCAAATGCGTCTTTGCCTCAGAGATCGATAAATTTGCACGTCAGACGTATGAACATAACTTCAAAAAGATTTCCCCTGATATTTTTGAGAACGGAAACTTCAATCAGGATATATCAGACCCAAATTTAGATTATTCTAAAATTCCTGATTTTGATATTGTTTGCGCAGGTTTTCCATGTCAGCCTTTTTCGCATGCGGGACTAAAAAAAGGATTTGATGATACACGAGGTACTTTATTTTTCAACATAAAAGAAATTGTGAGAGCTAAAATTGAAGCGAATAAGCTCAATAAAAAGGTTGCTATCCCGAAAATACTTTTGCTTGAAAATGTAAAAGGTTTCAAAAATCACGATAAAGGAAACACATTTAGGGTTGTTAAACGCACCCTAAATGAATTGGGTTATGAAGTTGCAGCTGAAGTACTAAACAGCAAACATTTTGGTGTGCCACAAAACAGAGAAAGAATTTTTATTGTAGCATGGCATAGAGAGACCATAAAAAAAACAGATTTCAAATTCCCGTATGGCCTTGATGAAAAAAATAAAGTAATTTTTGAAAAAGAAAAACGCGATAAAGAAGCAAAACGAATTTGTGTCGGGGATATCCTTTTGAAAGATAAAGACTTGGAAAAACTTGAGAAGCGGGATAAAAAATCATATACAATATCAGAAAAACTATGGGCTGGTCATAAAAGAAGAAGAATTGAGCATGCTGAAAAGGGAAATGGCTTTGGCTATTCAATGTTCAATTCTAAATCACCTTACACAAGTACTATTTCAGCTAGGTATTATAAAGATGGTAGTGAAATCCTCATAGAACAAAAAGGGGCAAATGGGAGACCTCATAGACCACGTAAACTTCATCCATTTGAGGCCGCGAAACTACAGGGCTACCCAATTGACAGCTGGTATGAGATACCTGTATCGGATAACCAAGCCTACAAACAATTTGGGAATAGTGTTTCAGTTCCTGTTGTAAAAACATTAGTAAAAGAAATTTTAAGTCAACTTTTATCAATATGACACTAAAAGAATATTTAGAAAGCAAAAACTTATCATCTGCATTCACAGCTTCACTTAGTGATGTTGGTGGAAATATAACATTTAGTAATTCTGGTAAACGAGGGACCGTAAAAGAATTTACTCTTGGACTTGATTCTTTTATTGCAATTATTAAAGATATTAAGTCGAATATTAATTCATTTAGAGTTCATAAAAATTATATTGAAAAGGAATGGCGAGATTTAGGCAGTCAATTTTATTCGGATGGGCCTGCGAATGCAATGTCAACAGTTCAAACTAAACCATTATTTACAACAATAAGTAAAATAATTGCTTGGGCCAATACTCCTAAATTAGAAAATATCGATACTGATCAATTTATGGAAATAGAAGATCCTCCTCTTCAAAATGCAATTGACAAACTAGAAAAATTAGCCCAATTATATTTACCAAAACATGAATCAGCAAACTCAACAATTCAACAAGAAGATATTGCTTATAAAGCGACTTCGATAAGAGAGTTCGCAAGGTATATTTTTACATATTTTTTTGGAAATGCTTGGCATGAAATACTTGACTACACAAAACAAACTACATCTGTAATTAATGGAGATAATTTCATTTCCCATGATTTTGACATATTTAAGAGACTGATTGGCGAATTTTCGGTACTACAAACTAAAGAATCTCTTACATCTTCAAACACTCCTCGGTACTTTGAGGACCCCATTTTTATTGAAAACAATAAGTTCTATTATTTTACAACTCAATGGAATGGCGAAGGTGATTATAGCCTTTCATTTTCCAACTTGAAATACTTCTTTGAGAAAAGATATCCAGAATTTCGCATTAAAAGAAAAGACGGGATTTATTATCTGATTAAGCTTAAAAATATTCCCAATGTTAAATTTATAATCGAAGATCTCCGTGCAGTACTAGAAGTCTCCGGATTAAACTATTCAAGTGATTTAATCACAAGATTCACCGCCTCACTTCTTACCAAACCATTTGTTATTCTCACTGGCCTTTCCGGTTCGGGTAAAACCAAACTGGCACAAGCCTTTGTGCAGTGGATTTGTCAAGATGAAAGTCAGTACCGTATCGTCCCTGTGGGAGCTGATTGGACCAACCGCGAACCCTTGCTTGGTTATCCCAACGCTCTTAAACCCGATGAATATGTAAAGCCCGATAGTGGAGTGCTGGATTTAATTATTCAGGCCAACCAGCAGCCCGAACTACTACACTTCCTAATTCTGGACGAAATGAATCTGAGTCATGTTGAAAGATATTTTGCAGACTTCCTGAGTGTGATGGAATCAAAAGAAGAAATTCCCCTGTATGCCGAAGGATCTATGCAAAACGGAGTTCCTTCGAAACTAAAAGTCCCTTCTAATCTTTTTATCATTGGCACTGTGAACATTGATGAAACTACCAACATGTTCAGCCCGAAGGTGCTGGATAGATCCAATACGATTGAATTCCGTGTAACTCAAGTTGAAATAAAAAACTTCCTTGACAATATTAGAGATATTAACATGGAAGCTCTTAACGGCAAAGGTGCAGGCATGGCCAAAAACTTTCTGGAAATGGCTGCAAACAGAGAATTTGTCACATCAGATATTACCGAAATTAATGCTGTTCTTGTTCGGTTCTTTGGTGAGTTAAAGAAAACAGGTGCCGAATTTGGCTACCGCAGTGCAACGGAAATCCTACGCCTTATTCATCAACTAAGCATTTTGGACAATACGCTTACCACCCAACAAAAGATTGATTTTGCCATTATGCAGAAACTTTTACCCAAGCTGCATGGTTCACGCAGGAAGTTGTGCCCTGTATTGGAAACATTGGGCTCTTTCTGCATAACGGGTAATGCCAGTATTATTAAGGACGTATTCGATAAAATTGACTTTGACTACACAGGAACTAATGTCCTATATCCGCTTTCACTTGAAAAAATTACCCGTATGTACCGAGGAGCCATTGAAAACGGATTTGCAAGTTTTGCCGAAGCTTAATACATGAAATCAGTTTCAAACATAGAAATCAGGCTTGATTCCGTAAAAGAAGGTTTACGGCTATTGATAGATGCTAGCAGACCCAATTCATTATTTGATGCAGAAGAAACCGCATCTGAAAATAATGAAGCTAGGTACCAGCTAGTGGAAGGTTGTTATTATTATTACCAGATCAGTGATTCAGGAATTATACTTGGTGATATTGGAGAAAATATAATTCAACCGCATAAACGAACTGTAAACCTTGGGATTATTGCACCCAATATTTTCGTGGGTACACTTTCTATTCCCTTGCTTGACAGATATACTTCGGAAGAGCTTTGTAAAATTGATCTTGAAGTTCAGTCTGTAAAATCGGGCTATCGCAATGATTACCGGGATATGCTGGAACTCATTACTGAAAAATGTACCGATCTTCTGTTGCAGGCCAACTCACCAGTTTCGCAACATTTTGAAATTGATTATACCAAAGACAGCCAAACACTTTATCAGAAATTTGCTTTCATAAGATCGGTAATTAGTACTGATGAATTTGCCGAAGCCATACATCGTGTTGTTACGGCACCTGTAACAAAATGGACGGAAAGTACAGAAGAAAAGGATATTCGGAATGTAAAAAGATTTTCAAATGCGAACATTAAGGAAATACTAAAAGGCTGCAAGCGAACCCAATTACCGGATACACATTATCTGAGAAGCTACGGCATTGATACGTTGCCGGAACGAATCACTACCACCAGAAAGAAAGATTCCGTTGATACGCCTGAAAACCGTTTTATAAAACATGTTCTTGAGAACTTTTTACAATTTTGTACAGGAATCAATGACAAAGCAAAAGAATTTGGTCACAAGAAAATGGAAACCGAATCAGACTTAATGATTCGTGAAATTGAAAGTCAGTTACACCATACTTTTTTCAAAGACATTTCAAGACCAACAACTTTAAAATTGAATAGCCCGGTATTGCAGCGTAAAGAGGGCTACCGTGAAGTATTACGTGTCTGGCTCATG
This sequence comes from Sediminibacterium sp. KACHI17, assembly GCF_040362915.1. Taxonomy (NCBI): domain Bacteria; kingdom Pseudomonadati; phylum Bacteroidota; class Chitinophagia; order Chitinophagales; family Chitinophagaceae; genus Sediminibacterium; species Sediminibacterium longum. The sequence continues at coordinate 1,051,977 of NZ_AP029612.1, forward strand.
TTTGACCTTGCAGCGAAACTCATCTGGAAAGGAGGAGACGATATATATAGCGGAGGGAAAAAAGATGTTGCCACATTATATGAATATTGGCTTTTCTTCAAATTACTTGACTTATTTCAGTCTTTATTCGAAATTGAACCCAAAGACATTTCAGATTTAATAAAAGAAACACCTGATGGTTTAAGCCTGCAAATAAAACAGGGTGAATTCACAGCACTTCAAGGCATTTATGATTCAGGGAGTAGAAGGCTAAATATTCGTTTCAACTACAATCGTTCCTTCAGTGGAAAGAAAAAGTATCCCGATTCAGGCAGTTGGACCAGCACTTTACGCCCAGACTATACACTTTCATTTTGGCCCTTTGGTATTACCGAGGATGAAGCAGAAAAGCAAGAGTTAATTGTGCATGTACATTTTGATGCGAAATACAAAATTGCCAACCTGTCTGATTTTCTGGAACAAAACACAATAACCGACCTTGATGAAGAAAAGGTAGAGAACAGAAAAGGTATTTACAAAAACGCCGACTTGCTAAAGATGCATGCTTATAAGGATGCCATTAGAAGAACTGGCGGTGCATATGTTTTATATCCAGGTGACAAATCCATTAACCAAAAAGGATTTCATGAAATTATTCCAGGGCTTGGTGCATTTCCGGTAAAACCTTCAAAAACAGACAATGGGATTGGTGAATTAAAAGCTTTCATTCTTGATGTCATCGAACACTTTACTAACCGAGCTTCACAGAGAGAGAAAATTGCTTATAGAGTCTTTGACGTATATAAAAGTCCCCCTGAGGCTGAGAATATGGTTAAAGAAGCATTACCCGAGCCTTATAACAATAACAGGGACTTAATACCTGACGAGACTTATGTGCTAATAGGATATTATAATTCAAAAGAGCAGCACGATTGGATTGAAAAAACAAGACTTTATAATTTCAGAATGGGTACAGGAAATGGTTCTATTATACTTGATAAAGAAACTGTAAGTTCAAAGTACTTATTACTTCATACCAGAGGTGATAATTCATCAGGCGACTTATGGAAAATTGTGAGTAAGGGACCAAGAGTATATTCAAAAGACGACTTAATGAAAAAAGGCTATCCATCTTCCCCATCGCAAGACAATTATCTTGTAGTTGAAATAGAGCGTGTATTTGATAAGGAGTTTGAAAATACGAATTGGGATTTTAGAAAACTTAGTAATTACTCAACGGGAAATTCTTCAGCATTTCCTTTTACTACAAGTCTAACAGAATTAATGAAGAATAAAGTCAAATAACAGTCACTATTACTAACTATTCACTCTTTAGTAAAGCTTTCTCCTCCATCCACTTCCCTCTTCCCCAACCTTTAATCACATGTTTCTCACTATGGTAAGAAGAGCGTACCAATGGACCGCTTTCTACATAATCGAAACCGAGGTCGTAGCCGATTTCGCGGAGTTCGGCGAATTCGTCGGGGTGCACGAAGCGTTGTACAGGTAAGTGTTTTTTGGTGGGTTGCAGGTATTGTCCGAGGGTGAGTACATCGCAACCAACATTCACGAGGTCTTTCATGCTTTGTACCACTTCTTCTTTGGTTTCACCGAGACCGAGCATCATACCGGTTTTGGTGCGCATTCCGCCTTCTTTGAGCATGCGTAATACATCCAGACTTCGATGGTATTTCGCCTGCACCCTTACCTGTCGGGTCAAACGTTCCACCGTTTCCATGTTATGGCTCACCACCTCAGGGGCCGCATCAATGATGCGTTGTACCTGATCAGCATTGCCCTTAAAATCGGGGATTAATGTTTCAAGGGTGGTATCGGGGTTGAGGTTTTTAACGGCTTTAATGGTGTTGTACCAGATGATCGAACCTCCATCTTTCAGTTCATCACGATCCACACTGGTGAGTACGGCGTGTTTTACTTTCATCAGGTGAATGGCTTCTGCTACACGCTGGGGTTCATCCCAATCCACGGGTGCGGGTCTACCGGTAGCTACGGCACAGAAGCCGCAGCTTCGGGTACATACATTTCCGAGGATCATGAATGTTGCCGTGCCTTCACCCCAACATTCGCCCATATTCGGACAATTGCCACTCTCACAAATGGTATGCAGTTTATGGGTATCTACTAAACCACGAACGTGTTTATAGCTTTCACCAATGGGTAATTTCACACGAAGCCAGGATGGCTTTTGTATCTTGGAACTGGTAGGATCTACTTTCGCAACTACTGGTAACTCTTGCATGTACACCTCTTTTTAACGACAGTTTCCGGACCTGGACTGCCTCTCACTATGAAACAACAAAAATAGGTCACTTTCGTTTACCAAAAGTGAGGGCGACATAGGCGTTGAAAAAGAATGATTTTTCGGGGTTCAGCAGTAAAATGGGCATTTTCTTGGAATAGTATTCGGCATTCAATCCCACCTCGAGGGCTGAGAGTACTTCATTGTAGCGGCCATAATCAAAACGCAGTGCGGTTCTAACGTGTGCTCCGGGTACAAATTTCATTTCTCCAAAGCCTTTGGTGAGTCCACCCCTGCCCAGGATAATGGTGGGGTCGAGGAAGAGATTATCGTTATTATCGTATTTGATCTGCTCCTGGCGGTTGGTGCTGGGGTTTTGGATCTCGATATAATAAGGTTTCAGCATGCCTGCGGTTAATCCACCACCATAGATGGCAGAAACGGCCACGCCATTTTTGTTGCCTTTACCACCGATCAAACGCTGTTCACCGAAACCGAGTTTCAGGTTATAGAAATTATTGCGTTTGCCATAGATATAACTGGAAACAATGAGGAATCCACCGGAAGCACTGATGGTGGGTACTTTTTCTTCTTTGGGATGTTTGTGTTCACCCAATTCAATCCACCATAAACTGGTTTTATTGATGGTTTTGTATTTTCCTCTTTCATAGAACATACCCCATCCATCGGTATTGAATTTAAAACCGAATGCACCTTGTTTGTTATATACGAGGGCTCCTTCTTCTTCCTGTTTGATCATTTGATTGATCTTCTCCTTTCTCTCTGCCTTTTTCCGGGCTTTCTCCATTTGAGCGGGCGATTGTGTACGTTGCTGTGCAACAACAGCCATTGAACTCAGGAGACCCACAACGATGAATAGCTTCTTCACTTCCATTTGATTTGTTACTTGTAAATTTATGGCAAAATTGACGCAATGACTTCACAAATTATTTATAAAGGTGAATTACGTACCATCGCTACCCATCTGCAGAGTGGCACCAGTATTGAAACCGATGCACCTACTGATAACCAGGGTAAAGGTGAACGCTTCTCACCCACTGATCTTGTTGCCACTGCGTTGAGTGCCTGCATGGTTACCACCATGGCCATCAAAGCCCGCACCCTCAACATTGATCTCGATGGCACCCGTGTAGATACGACCAAGATCATGTTAAGTGATCCCCGCAGAATCGGTAAGATCATTGCCCATGTTTATTTTCCACCCACCCTCCAACTCGACGACAAAACCAAAGAACTCCTAGAACGCACCGCCCGCACTTGCCCCGTGGAACGGAGTTTGCATCCGGAGATGGAGTTGGATATGGCGTTTTATTGGGGTTAGGGTTGGGTGCTGGGTACTAGGTACTAGGTACTGGGTGCTGGGTACTTGGTGATGGGTGATGTTTATATTGTTTTACATTACGCTAAGTATTCTTATCAAGCACCTTTTACCTTTTACCTAGTACCTAGTACCCAGTACCCAGCACCCATGACTCATCCTCTCAACAATCTGTTGCCTACGCTACAATCTAAACATCTTTTATTAACACAATATTGGGTGTGAAGTTCGAGGAGGGATTGGGTGTCGAGGGCGCTGCGGTTGGGGATGCCGGCGGATTTCCAGTAGCGGGTGATCTTGTTTTGTTCCGGTGCTAATTGGTAGAGCCAGTGAACCACTTTTTCCTTGTATGGTGTGTTGCCTTTTTCATGTCCATATGCGAATAAGATGGGTACTACTACATTGATCATGAGATGCAGGTTCATTTGCTCGCCCACAAAACGTGGCTCCTGCGATACGGGGTCATCAAAATTGAAATGCATGTTCCAATAGTGACTGGCTTTCACTTGAAATAAACGCATCACTTCTTCTGCAGTATTCATTTGTCTGATCTGATCAAAGAGATGTTCCCGCTGATGCACTAACATCGCCAATTGCGCTAAACGGATGGTCGGAAAAGAAGCAGGTCGCATGCGCAGAAATACCGGACCTCCATCTACTGCCTCCAATGCATATTTCTTTTTCAGGTGACGATGATTACGCAACAATGTTTTTGCATAAGGGTCTTTCAATTCTGCGTGTAAAAGTTTGGCTTGTCCGAATAAGAGTGCTTCTATTTCATCGAGATGATGCCGATGTCTTTTCACCACTGCATATGGAATGGATCTTGCCACTCGTTCAAAAAAAGCAGCATTCAATTTAGAACCAAAACCGGATGCCAGTTGCCACCAGAACACTTCATCCCAATGTTGTTGATTTTGTTGTAGCATCTGGAAGATCTGTTGCGATTTTCTTTCGAGTCTTTCGATCATCAATCTCTCCTTCCATGCAAACCATGTCAATTCATTCAATACGGGCAGGTGATGATGACAAGCTACGGTGCTGATCGTTTGCATCATGTGGGTATAACGCTCCAGCAATAATGTGGAGACCCGATTGGCTAACACGAGTACCGGAATATGTGTGGGTGTAGCACCATCATCTGTCCATACGACATGCAGGATCACATTGTTGTAATGTGTATCGCTGGAATGATTGTGTCGATGCCAATCGGATGAGCGGATATGCAATTCGATATGTCCGGCCCAGATCGTTTGTCCAATCCGAATTTTAGCCGCAGAGAAATCCGGTCCTTGATGGGTATTCAAAGTGCCGGGATGAAGGATCAGTAAAGGATCTCCACTTGTGGTCAATAAATGTTGGGATTGGAAATACTGAAACTGCCAGATGTATTGTAATAAGCGTTCATTCATTGTTCAGGTTTTGCCTGAAAATAAATGTGTCGCTATTGCGGTTTCTACCTGATTTAAGCTTGTATGCGTTCTAACAATTGCACGACCCTGCTCACAGGTAATCCCATCACATTGTAGAAATCTCCTTGGATGGAATGAATCCCTACTACACCGATCCATTCCTGGATGGCATAAGCACCGGCTTTATCATAAGGCTGGTATTTATCAACATAGAAATGGATCTGTTCTGCAGTCAAAGGATGAAACACGACCTCTGTAATATCCGAGAACGCATGTTCTTCTACTCCATTCATCACCACCACTCCTGTGATGACACGATGTGTTTGTCCGGATAAACGTTGCAGAATCTGAATGGCGTCCTCCCTATCCACCGGTTTGCCGATCACTTCATCATTCAATACCACAATGGTATCAGCTGCCAATATCCAACGCTGATCTTCTGCCGACAACTGTTCACGAATGACTTTCGCTTTATTACGTGCAATATGAACAGGCACTTCTTCTATGGCCATGTTTGCAGGAAAAGATTCATCCGTTGCTTGCACAATCACTTCAAAAGAAATTTCAGCCCACTCAAGAAGCATTTTTCTGCGGGGGGATTGGGAGGCGAGGATGATGGGGGATTGGGGCATTGGGGGATCGGGTTATTGGGTTTTGGGTGCTGGGTGCTGGGTGCTAGGTACTGGGTACTGGGGTTATATTTTTTTTATTTTTTCTATCTGCCATGGACTATAGCCCATCGCCTATAAACTATTTGCTATGACCTATTTGCCATGAACCATGGACCATGGACTATGGACTATGGACTATGGACCATCAACCATCTCCCCCTCAGTCGTACAAGCGAAAGAACACCATCGACAGGATGCCTGTTAGCATGACGAATTTTATGATTGTGCTGAGGCGGTGGAAATCGGCGGGGGTGTGTGATTTGAATAGTCGCGTCAAGATCCAGATCAGGGGTGCAATGATGGCGATGAAACAATATAAAGCACTATGCCACCATCCCATGGGTAATACGTAGAACTGTAAGATAACGAGTGCTGCGATCAATACTACTAACCATACTGCTACAAATAATTTCGCTGCATTGACGCCCCATACGATCGGCAAAGTTCTACACTCGTATTTTCTATCACCTTCTATATCTTCCATGTCTTTCACCACTTCTCGGATGAGTGAGATCACAAATGCAAAAGAAGCATAGAGCATGGTCAGTCTGAAGAAACGCACTTCTGCATGTCCGACAGACAGTAGTTGTTTGATCTGTAATGGTTGTTTGGAAAAGAAAAGTATCAATAGTACCCAGGCTGTCAACAATGATATGACTACATTCCCCACCAATAATTGCTTTTTGAAATTGGTGGAATAAAACCAGAGTAATAAAATGCTTCCCATATTCGCCAATACGAGATGCCAGTACAATGAAACAGGCAATGCATATACGGTGAAGAATAATCCCAGCATACTTAACAGCATATGCCAGAAGATGACCCATCGTCTGCTGATGATGGTATTCACCACTACTTTATTCGGCTTGTTGACCTGATCAATATTGAGATCAAAATAATCATTGATGATATTTCCTGCAGCTGCGATACAAACAGAAGCGATGACTATGAACCAGAATTGCTGTCTGTGCTCGGGTTCATCCGGACCATAAATGCGTTCATAGATACAGTACTCAAACAATAATTGCGTGAGTATGATGAATACCATATTGGGCCATCGGATGAGTCGTAAAAATGCAGCGAGTATTTTCAATAGTGAAATTTATGACACAAGATAAGTAATGCAGAAAAAACAAATCGTTATTTCGATGCTACACTGGTATCATCACCCCAGTCATTGCGAAGTTTGAGCACTTTCTCGATCACATCACGCGCACAACCCATCCCTCCTGTCAGATGTGAGATATACAAGGCTTTGTCTTTGATCTCTTGTGCGGCATCGGCCGGACAAGCCGGTAAACCTGCCAGCTGTATAACTTCCAGATCGGGGATATCATCACCCATGTATAAGACTTCTTGTTTGGGTATCTGGTGTTGTGTGAGATAATCGGCGAGTATTTGTTGTTTGTTGTGCGCTTTCATCCACACTTCTGTAACCCCCAACTTATTCAATCGCTCTTGTACTTCCGGAGAATCACCACCGGAGATGATCAATACGCGGTAGCCTCTTTTTACTGCGAGTTGTAAGGCATAGCCATCTTTGATATTCATCTTTCTGGCCATCACGCCATTGGGTAATACTAACAGTGTTCCATCTGTTAATACGCCGTCTACGTCGAAGACGAATGTGGTGATATGTTGAAAGGTATTTAGCATGAATTATTGGGATTTGGATCTTCGTTACTAAAGGCTACTCTCTATTTACTTTTTTGTCTTGACACAAAAAAGTAACAAAAAAAGTCAAGGCTCTAGAAAAAAAGCTACCCTTCGACAAGCTCAGGGTTTCTTCGTTGCGCTACAATGGATGAAGTCTAAAACCAAGCTTTTGTTATAAATGTAACGAATCTGCACTTCATCTGTGGTACTAAGCCAAGCATCATCCATTGCTTAACGCTTCATTGCGTAAATTTCTTAACGCTTTTTTTCTAAGGCCGAAAACGTAAACAATTTGTAATAACCTATATTCTGTTTTCTAGATTACATGGAGTACCCATTATTAAATAGCACGAGGCTTAAGCCCCGTGCTATTTAATAATGATTTTATTTTTGATTGTCTCTCCACTCATACACCCATGCACTTTGGATCATCTCGAGATGTCCTTCGTTGCTTTCTTCGCGCTTTCCTTCGAAATTAGGGATTTGAAGGATCCATTCCAGCAGATCGGTGAAACGTATGCGATAGATTTTACTTTCTGTAAAATCATCCCCAAAACGTTCGTATAATTTCATGGCAATATCTTCATGATCTGCCCAATGTATCGGAGGTTCAAAATGACTCATGGTAATTTAACTTTTAAGCATTGTTCTACTTGTGTGTAACAAGCCTTAATAACCAATCAGGTTTCGTTTGATAACTTTTTTGTTCCTGGGCCACGGGGCCCCGTCCCTGTTTCCGGGCTGCATTGGCCTCTGATCAGATCCGCTTCGCGAGCTCTGATCTGTCTTCGCTACGCTCGACACCGACCCCAATGAGGCCCGTCCACAGGGACTGATTAAGAATGATCATTTTTATCCCGCCTCAGCACTCACTACTCACTACTCACTATTCACAATTGACCATTCACCATTCACTACTCACTACTCCCCCAAAAACTGCGTCTGATCCGGCAAAGTCACTTCAACTTCACCTGATCCATCTTGCAAAACACACTGACATCCTAATCTGGAATTCAGTCGCGGGTTAATGGCTCGATCGATGAAATCTTCTTCTTTATCACTCAACTCTTCTAAATGTTCCATCCCCTTTTCTACATATAGGTGACAGGTACTGCAAGCACATACGGCTCCACAGTTATGATGTAATTCGATCCCATTATCCAGACAAACTTCCAATAAACTTTGATCAGGTTCAATACCTGTTAAAGTAACGGGCTCCAGTCCTTTCTGTTCAAATTTTACCTTAATAGTGTACATATCGGTTCCGTTTGGAGTGCAAAAGTATCTCAAATCAGTTTCTTATGGGCATCTAATCTGATTTTTAGGGCTAAATCATCGGTTTTCGCAACTGACTAGCGTATATGTCCGAATTTGTGCAGGATACTCTGGGTCATTTCGTCATAGATTTTCAACAAAACCGGCTCATCCGCCAATAAAGACCGGTGTTTTTCGATCGTTATGCGGTCTCCCCGGAATGCGGGTCCGGCCTGTACATTTTGGGGATGTTGGGTTTTGATCTGAGCGATCACTCCTTCTATCAAAGGATAAAACCAGGAAAACTGGATCTCTTGCTCCTGACTATAATCGGCTGCCAGATGGTATAAATGATTGGTGAAATTGGACGTGATGGCGGCGATCAAATGCATTTTTAATCGCTTGGCATCATCTGCCTCATGCACCTGATCGGAGATACTGCCTGCCAGTTCACGGATCACTTGTAATGCCTGATCCTTATTGGCATCGATCATGATCGCACACGGACCTAAAGTTGGCATGTTTGTTCGGATCATTTTCATCGGCCATAATACGCCATATTGATCCGCTATGCCATTCAATACCTCTTTTGATACCGCACCCGCCGCATGTACCAATACCCCTTTTTTGATAATGAGTTGTTGCGCTACTTCCTGGATTGACCGATCACTCACGGATACTACAAACAGATCCGCTTCTTGTGGTAAAGCTTGCAGATTTTCAACAGCCACCGTTCCCAGTTCATCCGCTAACAGACGGGCTTTTTCAGGATGTCTGTTCCAGATGGCTTTGATGGTATGTCCGGCCTGTTGGAAAGTTCTTCCCAATACCGTTCCTACATTACCGGCTCCTATCAGTACGACGTCCATATCTTTATATTATGGAAATGAAATTAGCACAAAGAGTTGTGATCGGCTACTATAAAACCAAACTACGTACCATCGGTATAGTCTCTCCGCGGATGGCTGCTGAGCAGGCTTTTAAAATATTCTGTACACCGTATACCAAAGGGGTACATCAAAAACAACCTCCTATTTTTCACAAAGCACATGTCAAGAACTGGTCATTTGAAGATTTGCAGATCCAAGGTTTTCACTGGCTTCCTGAAAAACCCAATGGCCAGAAAGTATTGGTGGTGCATGGCTTCAGCAGTTACAGTTATAAGTTTGAGAAATACGTTCAACCTTTGTTATCCGCCGGATTCGAAGTTTTCTTATTTGATGCGCCTGCACATGGTTTGAGTGAAGGAAAGATCATCAACGCACTGATCTATAAAAGATTCTTGACTGCAATCGATCAGCAGTTCGGACAAATGGATGCGTTTATCGCCCATTCTTTGGGTGGACTCGCCACTTCCCTCTTGGCGGAAGAAGTACAGGGAAAAAGAAAACTGGTATTGATCGCTCCTGCTACCGAAACCAGAACTGCGGTAAATGGATTTTATAGGATGTTTAAAATCAAAGAGCCGGTTCAGCAGGAATTTGAGTCAATGATCCAACGCATCATCGGTAAACCATTGGATCACTTTTCCATTGCCAGGGTGATGGGTAATATCCAGCTGCCTGTTTTATGGGTCCATGATCAACAGGATCGTATTTGTCCGTATGCAGATACTCTACCTGTTCAAAAAGCCGGACATCCACATATTCATTTTTATATCACGGAAGGATTGGGTCATAACAAAATTTACCGGGATCAGCAGGTGATTAAAAAAGTGATTGGTTTCTTGACAGAGGAATAGTTAGCAACTGAGATACTCCATGTTACGTAATTGATGGGCCGCAGATTTTTATGATTGTTATGATTTTAGCTGATAAAACAACCAATCATAACAAATCTTATAAAATCTGCGTTCCATACCCCTCCATCATCATTCATTATCAACAGTTAAATACAGGTACTTATCTCCCGAAAATCGGGAAGAAACACTCCGTACTACCTCCTGAATTTGTGCACATTTTTTGTGTTTTCATGGTTTCACCTAATATTGCAGGGTAGCAAAGCCCGATTTGATACCATATATATAGGTATGAATCAGGCGGATTTATCTACGAATGATGACAAATTAAAGTCTGCCTGAGGGCGGAAACGGAACTAGTACATGGCAAAGAATTTATTGATCGTTGAGTCTCCGGCAAAGGCCAAAACCATTGAAAAAATCCTCGGATCTGATTTCGAGGTAAAAAGCTGTTATGGTCATATCCGGGATCTGGAAAAGGATGATATGGGTATTGATGTCAACAATCAATACCAACCCCGCTACATTGTACCTGAGGATAAAGAACGTGTGGTAAAGGAATTGCGTCAACTGGCCAAAAAAGCAGATGAAGTATGGTTGGCATCGGATGAGGACCGTGAAGGAGAAAGTATCAGCTGGCACCTGGCTGAAGTATTAGGCCTTGACCCTAAAACCACTAAACGAATTGTATTCCATGAGATCACTGCCCCTGCCATCAAAAAAGCAGTGGCGCAACCTCGTCTCATCAATATGGACCTGGTGAATGCACAACAGGCCCGCAGAATTCTGGACAGATTGGTAGGTTTTGAATTGAGTCCGGTATTATGGCGTAAGATCGGTATGCAGCGTAGTCTCAGTGCCGGTCGTGTACAGAGTGTGGCGGTGAGATTGATCGTTGAACGGGAAAGAGAGATCAATCATTTTGTTCCGGAGAGTAGTTATAAAATTGAAGCGCTTTTTGCTGCGAAAGACATCAACCAGCGTGATGTGGTATTCAAGGCAGATGGTCCATCTAAGATCAGCACCCAACAAACAGCATCTGATTTTCTGAAGAGCTGTAAGCATGCAGATTATAAAGTCATTGATGTTACCGTTAAGCCGGCAAAACGCACACCTGCAGCTCCTTTCACCACTTCTACCCTGCAACAGGAAGCTTCCCGTAAACTAGGGTATGGTGTGAGTAAGACCATGTTGCTGGCACAGAAACTGTATGAAAGCGGTAAGATCACTTATATGCGTACAGACAGTATCAACTTGAGTGATACGGCAATGGCTGATATCAGAAAAGAAGTGGAAAGCAGTTATGGTCAGGATTATTATCAGCCGCGTAAATACAAAAACAAAAATGAGAGTGCGCAGGAAGCTCACGAAGCCATCCGCCCTACTTATATGAATAACAGAACGGTGGCTGATGAAGATACACGCAGACTCTACGAACTCATCTGGCGCAGAACCATCGCTTCTCAAATGAGCGATGCTGAATTCGAAAAAACCGTTGCTAAAATTTCCATCTCTACCAATAATGATACATTAAGTGCTACCGGTGAAGTGATGAAATTTGATGGCTTCCTGAAAGTATACCTCGAAGGGAAAGATGATGAAGATGAAGATGATACAGAAGGCATCCTTCCTCCATTGGCGGCCGGACAAACACTCAACTTCCGTGAGATGACAGCTACTGAAAAGTTTACCCGTCCTGCACCACGTTATACGGAAGCTTCTTTGGTGAAGAAACTGGAAGAACTGGGTATTGGTCGTCCTTCTACCTATGCACCTACCATTTCTACCATCATTAAAAGAAACTATGTAGAGAAGCGTGATAAAGAAGGTGTGAAGAGAGAAGTGAATGTATTGCGTCTTACACAGCAACAGGAATTAGAAAAAGAAATCCTGACGGAGAATACAGGTGCTGAAAAAGGAAAACTCTTCCCTACCGATCTGGGTATGGTAGTAACAGATTTCCTGAAGCAACATTTCGGTAAAGTGATGGATTTTGGCTTTACTGCCCGTATTGAACAAGAGTTTGATGAGATCGCTGCCGGCAAAACACGCTGGAGCAGCATGATCGATGAATTTTATAAACCTTTCCACGAAAACATTGAGCATACCCTTGAGAATGCAGAAAGAGCCAAAGGAGAAAGAGAATTGGGTGTGGATGTAGAGAGTGGTAAGAAAGTAATTGCCAGAATGGGCCGTTACGGTCCGATGGTACAGATCGGCAATGCGGAAGATGAAGAAAAGCCTCGCTTCGCTAAACTGAAAGCCAATCAAAGCATTGAGACCATTACCTATGAAGAGGCGATGGAACTGTTCTCTTTGCCGCGTGTATTGGGTATGTACGAAGACCAGGAATTATCGGTGAATGTCGGACGTTTTGGTCCATATATAAAATTGGGTGATCAATTCATCTCGATTCCTAAAGGTGAAGATCTGCATACCATTGAACTGGAACGTGCCATTGAATTGCTCAAAGAAAAGCAACAAGCAGATGCCCCTGTTGCCTACTATAATGAATTGCCTGTTACCAAAGGCAAAGGCCGTTTTGGTCCATTCATTAAATGGAATGATATGTTCATCAACATTCCAAGGGCTTATGATTTTGACAATCTTACACAGGAAAATATCAATGAGCTGATCGAGAAGAAAATGGAGAAAGAAGCCAATCGCTTCATTCAACAATGGCCTGCGGAAAAGATCAGCATAGAAAATGGTCGTTGGGGTCCTTTCATTCGTTTCAATAAAAAGATGTTGAAAATGGGCCGTAAAGCCAACGGAGAAAAATACACTGCCGAAGAGCTTGCCACCATTGAACTAGACCCCATCAAACAAATGATCGAAGCCCAGGTGCCAAATGCCTTTGCGAAGAAAGCAGTAAAGAAAGCAGCGAAGAAGGCGGGGAAGAAGGCTGTGGCGAAGAAGAAGTAGGTTATCGGGTAATCGGGTTATCGGGTAATCAGGTTATTGGGTTATTGGGTAATTGGGTATTGGGGTGAGATGAATTTTCTTTTTGTTAGTACTAAAAAAATTGCGGGATACATTAATAATGTACCCCGCAATTTTTTTACCCGATTACCTGATTACCCAATAACCTGATTACCCGATAACCTGATTACCCGATAACCCGATCCCCCCTACGGCCTCCCCATCTGACGAAGAAACCTTACGTGTGCTACAACGGCTTTACGCATGGTGGGGTATTCGATGTATTGTAGTTGGTATTCTCTGCATACGTTACGTACGATCTCGCTGATGGCGGGATAGTGTACGTGTGATATTTTAGGGAACAAGTGATGTTCGATCTGGAAATTCAATCCACCTACCAGCCAGCTAACCAGTTTATTCTTGGTAGCGAAGTTGGCAGTTGTTTTGATCTGGTGTGCTGCAAATTCATCAGGCAGTTTATTGGTATCAATATCTGCGATCGGGAATTCGGTATGTTCTACGGTATGTGCTAACTGGAATACGATGCTCAAAACAAAGCCTGCAAAGAAGCTCATGATAATGAAACCGATCATCCAATACAACCAACCAACTGTTGCGATTGGCAGCACGATGAAAACGATGGCATGATATACTTTCACACTCCAGAACTCCACATGATCATTCCAATTCATTTTTTTCAAAGGAACAGAACCGATCTTTTGTGAGAAATATTTTTTGTAATCAGCAAAGAAGATCCAGAATACATACAGGAGCATGTATAAGATCCAGAAATACACGTGCTGAAACTTGTGCATTTTATAATGTTTTTGTGTAGGTGCCATACGCATGAGGATACCTACTTCGATATCATCATCTACCCCATCTACATTGGTGAAGCTGTGGTGGATCATGTTATGTTTCATATTCCACATAAAGTGATTCGCTCCTAACATGCTGATAGAAGAAGCCGCAATGCGATTCACCCATTTATTAGTGCTGAAACTACCATGACTACCATCATGCATCACATTGAATCCGATAGCAGCAACGAGTCCGCCTAATATGATACACTCCAGTACGGCTAAATACCAAACCGGTGTCATTAATAACAGATGTAGATACACAAGAACAAAAGCGATCACCATGATGATGGCTTTTGTGAAAAGCTTTGGGGTACCCGTTGCCGGTATACCTCTTTCATCAAAATACTGCTGAACTCTTTTCTTTAATTCTGTGTGAAGCGATTGTTTAACCGAGGGAAATTTGGGTGTAGTGACCTGTGACATGAGAATACTAAAAAATGATAATCAACAAAATAACGCTAATTCTTTTACACTTCACTGTTAAAACCTGTTTTTTACGAAACTGTGGCAATGAACGATGAAATGTTGTCAATATTATTCTACAAACAACTGATATTTCCACAGGTACTGAATAACTTGTTATTGACAAATACAAGGATTTTAATTTAGTTTGATATTATAAAGGATAGGAATAGTACCACAGCTATGCAGGAAACCAAGGAAATACACGCATTATTCACCTTAATAGACGACCCGGATGAGGAAGTCTATTCTACCATCTCTGAGAAAATCGTTGAATATGGTAAGGGCATTATCCCTAATCTGGAGCATTTATGGGAAACCACACCCAGTGAAGATGTTCAGGAAAGAATTGAAATGATCATTCATAAACTTCATTTCACAGATCTGTGTAATGATTTTACAGAATGGAAGAATAGTGCATATCATGATCTTCTTTTTGGTGCTTTACTGGTTTCTAAATTTCAATATCCTGATCTGCAAACCAGTCCGGTTTTAGAAGAGATCGAAAAGATCAGAAGAAATATCTGGCTTGAACTGAATAGCTTTCTCACACCTCTTGAACAAGCCAATGTACTTTCCAGCATCCTATACAACTATTGCAATTTGAAAGGATCGGAGATCAATTATGAAAAACCGGATGAATTCTTTTTGCATAAAGTTTTAGAAAGCAAAAAAGGTAATACACTTTCCAATGGATTGATCTATCAGATCCTTTGTGATCAGTTAGATATCAATGCGCGGATCATCAATATTCCCAAGCAATGTATCATTGCTTTTTTCCATTCTGATTTTGATCCGGCCATGCATCCGGGACATCCACAGGAAAAAATTCATTTCTATGTAGATGGCACTACCGGACAAGCATTTTCACATGCAGATATTGAAAGTTATTTCAAGCGCATATCTGTTCCTCCTGTTGCATCTTATTTCAAACCTCAATCCCACAAGCGACTCATTCAGCAACTCATCGAAGAAGTCGCCAAATGTTTTGACAGCCCTGTGAATGCATACAAACATGCTGAGCTGCTGCAGTTGGCGGGGTTGTTGGAGGAATAGGTGCTGGGTGCTGGGTGCTGGGTGCTGGGTGCTGGGTGCTGGGTGCTGGGTAAAAGAAAAGAGAGGAGTACATGATTTATTGTACTGCTCTCTTTTTTTATTTCGGATACAGAAAAAATTTTCCCCGCATCAAAAAGACATTTACATGACCCAATACCCGACACCTAGTACCTAGCACCCAGCACCCAACACCCAATCACCCCAACACCGCTTCCAAACTAATCGCCATATTATACGCTTTGCTGACGGGGCAGTTGGCTTTGGCGTCGGCGGCGCATTCTTGGAATTTTTCGGAAGAGATACCGGGTACTTTTGCAGTGAGTTGTAAATGTGAAGAAGTGATCACTCCGTCTTCTAATGTAATGGTACATTTTGTTTCAAGTGATTCCGGTGTGAAGCCGGCAGCACCTAATACAAAACTTAACTTCATCGTGAAACATCCGGCATGTGCTGCTGCCATGAGTTCTTCAGGATTGGTTCCTACACCTTCTGCAAATCGGGAGTTGAAAGAATATTGTGTCTTGTTCAATGTGGTACTTTGTGTGGTCAAATGGCCATTGCCTTCTTTACCTGAACCATTCCACACGGCTGTTGCTTGACGTTTCATGATGATTATTTTTTAGATTTGGAAAAATAGTTTTTATGATCAGTTGGGCTGATTTTGAAAAAATAGAAATACGCAGCGGAACGATTCTTGAAGTTACTGATTTTCCCAAAGCCAAAAAACCTGCTTACCAGCTAAAGATCGATTTTGGTCCATTGGGTATCAAACAATCTTCTGCACAGATCACACATCACTATACTGCTGCTGAACTAGTCGGCAAACAGATCGTTGCAGTGGTCAATTTTCCTCCCAAGCAGATCGCCAATTTTTTTAGTGAGTGTCTTGTATTGGGTGTCTATGATCAGGATCACCAGGTGGTATTGTTACAACCTGAACGTAAAGTAGACAATGGTCAATTGATCGGTTGATCTGTCTATTCAAAAGGATTTGTATATTGTTGTACAGTTCTACCCTTCCCAAAACATCTACACCATGAGCGAACTCTATTATACTTATTATGAAAGTCCGGTAGGCTTGCTCAAGATTGGCGGCACTGATCAATACATCGGCGAACTGAGCTTTGTGGATAACCCTGATCAGTTGACTTATGGAGAACCCGGTATCAGCGAGATCATGCATCAATGCACCGAAGAGCTCATCGAATTTTTTCATGGTAGTAGAAAACAGTTTACCGTTCCTATTCATCAGGAAGGCACTGAGTTTCAAAAAAGAGTCTGGAGTGAATTAACAGAGATCCCTTATGGAAAAACGATCAGCTATATGGACATGGCCAAACGCCTTGGCGACCCTAAAGTCATCAGAGCAGCCGCCAGTGCCAATGGCAGAAACAATATCGCGATCATCGTTCCCTGTCATCGTGTGATCGGCAGCGACCGCTCCCTTATCGGCTATTCCGGTGGCATGTGGCGTAAGAAATGGCTACTGCAACATGAGTTTAAGATTACGCATGGGGTGCAGACTTTGTTTTAGGTGATCGGGGTATCGGGTGATCGGGGTATCGGGTGATCGGGTGATCAGGGTATCGGGTGATCAGGAAATCGGGTGATCGGGTGATCAGGGTATCGGGTGATCAGGAAATCGGGTGATTGGGTAATTGGGGTGAGATGTTTGTTGACAGTTGACGGTTGATATGAAATAGTCTAATTACCTCTTTTCTTTCCATGGACCATGGACTATGGACCATCGACTATGGACCATGAACCATACGCCATCCGCTATTTCATATCCTCACTTGTAAAACTTAGCGGTAACAGGCTTCCTGCCTGGGGTATTACGTAGACATTTCCTTCGAGGCCGGCGAGTATGAGGCGGATTGGATTTTTTACGCGCAGCTCATATTCATGTAAACTTTGTCTACAGATACCGCAAGGTGATATCGGGTGATTACTCTTGCCTTTTGTATTATCATAGCTAATGGCAATCGATTCAATGGCAACTCCGGGATGTAAGGTTGCTGCAGCAGATAATAGTACCCTCTCTGCACAAATGCCTACCGGAAAGCTGGCATTCTCCTGATTGGTGCCTATTACCAATGCCCCATTGGCCAATTTCGCAACGGCACCTACTTTAAAGGCAGAATAAGGTGCATATGCCTGACTCGTTACTTCTCTTGCATGATTCAACAATGTTGCATCTTCCTGTTTCAACGCACTTGCATCAGCATACACTTCATAATCTAGTTTGTACTGTTGATGATTCATAAAAAACGCTTTTAGACAAAAAAGTCCTCAAAGCTTACGCCATGAGGACCTATTTGGTAAGGAAAGTTAGTAAAATTTCAGAAAAAAATATGTTAAAGAGGAAAGAAATGAGAAATAAGGAATAAGAAATAAGAAATCAGAAAGTGAGAATCACATACTCATTTCATATTTCTTATTCCTTATTTCTTGTTTCTTATTATCTAATGCTCTTCATCAATCTCTTCCATCTCGGACCTTTATCCCAACTGAACCAGATGAGGGATGCTTTTCCTACGATATGTGTTTCGGGTACAAAACCCCAGTAACGACTATCCTGGCTGCGATGGCGATTATCACCCATCATCCAGTAGTAATTATATTTTGTAACGTAGGTATTGGTTTTTTGTCCGTTGATGAAGAACTGTCCGTCTTTCTCTTCTAAAGTATTGCCTTCATAAGTTGCGATCAGTCTTCGATACAAAGAGATATTTTGTTGGCTCAATAACAATGTATCTCCTTTTGCAGGTACACGTAATGGACCATAATTATCAATACTCCAAGGATAATTCGCTTCATCTGCAGGGAAAGTCATGCCGATATAATTCTCTGTATAAGGTGAATCCGATACGAAATTGGGTAACTTCCTAAGCTTCGCTAATTCATCTGGTGTAACATTGAATTTAAAGCTGCTATCACTCAGCATTTCCAGTTGTTGCTTCGTATCATCGAGATCAATGCCCAATTCTTCTTTTAAGAAGTCTGGATCGTAAGGTTTTTTATTGGTCACAACAACATATTCTGTTTGTGAGCCACCCGGCACCATGGCAGGTTCTCCATTCACATATAACTGTCCGTTACGGATATGCAATACATCTCCACCTACCGCTACGCAACGTTTGATGTAGTTATCTGTTTTATCCATCGGATGAACGATGATCGGATATTCAGGACTGGCAAACAGTTCTTGTCTGTTGCCTTTGAATGTAAATCGTAACACATCATAGTAGGTTACTTTACTTCCGAACTCAGGTCTATTGATGATGGTATCTCCGGCCGGGAAATTGAAGACCACGACATCATTTCTTTTCACTTCGGTGAATGCAGGTAAACGCTTATAGGGTATCTGTATCCATTTCAGGTAAGAAGGTGTGGTTTGAGAAAATGGCATTGTGTTATGAACAAAAGGAAAAGACAATGGCGTTTGTGGAATTCTTGCACCATAACTCATTTTATTCACGAAGAGAAAATCATTCACCAATAAGGTCTTCTCCATACTTTCAGTAGGAATCACATACGCTTCAAAAACAAAGGTACGTATGATGGTTGCGGCAACCACTGCAAATACACCTGCATCCACCCACTCTCTCGAACCAGGTTTTTTATAGGCTTTGAATGCTTCTGCACCATGCCATTTTTCTTCTTTGGAAAAACCGAGATAAGGAAAATAAATGAAAGGCAACAGTACAGTAGCTGTATGATGAATAAGATTGAATCGTTTGAAATGCATCACGAAGATGATGGTGATCCAAATTGTGATGAATTGTCCGGCGATCGGAATCAATTGCAACCAGAACCAGTATTTACGAATATGACATTTCTCAACGATCTGCCAGGTGTTATAAAAGGGGATCAAGGCTTTCCAGGGTTCAATACCTGCTTTTTTGAACATGCCCCACATTCCCAGATGCCAACCAATGATGCCAACGATGAATAGAGTTAAACCCATATTTTGTTTTTTGCTAGAAACAAAAATATCCTTTTCAGACAGATACTGAAGCAATCAGATTAAAACTTTTGCTAAAACGGATGAAATCCTGCTGAATGCTGTATTTTTATACACCTGAGCGGTATCAGAACTCCAAATCTTATTCATGAATCACTTTACGATCAAGGACATTGAGAATCTGAGCGGCATTAAGGCCCATACCCTGCGTATTTGGGAACAACGGTATCAGTTGTTCATTCCCAAAAGGAAGGAAAGTAAGCACCGCTACTACGACAATGAGGACCTGAAACATATCCTTCGTATTTCTCAATTATACCACAACGGTGTCAAGATATCCAAGATCGCTCAATTACCCGCTTCTTCCATACGCTCAATGGCCATGGAACAACCGATCGGCAAACAGAATACAGATATTTATATCCATCGTTTGATAGAGGCTTCTATTGACTTTGATGAAGATCGATTTGAAGATTTATTTGAGCAGGCCATGAAGCAATTTGGATTGGAAGCTACGATCATTGATGTGATGTATGCTTTTCTGGAAAGAATCGGTTTATTGTGGCTGACCGATCATATCATACCCGCACAAGAACATTTTGCCAGTAATATCATCAAAAGAAAGATCATTGCTGCTTTGGATGCTTTGAAAACAAAGCCTTCCACGAGTTCGCCCAGTTATGTGCTTTTTACGCCTGAAGGAGAACAACATGAAATCCCATTACTGCTCAATCATTATTTGATGAAAGTAAGTGGAAAAAAATGTGTGTATATGGGTGTGGATGTGCCTTTTGATGACCTCGAAACTTATGTAAAACTGAAAAATCCCAAGTACTTATATTTCCATGCCATTACCCATCTTTACGAACAACCGATAGATGATTTATTAAAACACCTGAAACAACAATTCAGTCAGCAAGAAATTATCATGTCCGGACCACTCACCAGAGAAGTAACGAAAGATATTCCGGGTGTTACACTGCTTAGATCCATGCCGGAGATGCTGGAATTCGCGAAGAGGTGATCGGGGGTGCTGGGTGCTGGGTGCTGGGTGCTGGGTGCTGGGTGCTGGGTAAAAACTTTTGACAGATGTACCTTATTGTACTTATACTTATTTTTCCAACATCCTAAATACGATATTTCACATCTGCTATAAGCTATTTCCCATTCGCTATCCCCTATTACACATACGCACTCACATCCGCTGCGGTGATCTCTTTGCCGGATAGGATCACGAGTCTTTCTACCACATTTCTGAGTTCACGGATATTACCTGTCCAGTCATGATTTTTGAGTGTATCGATCGCTTTTTTCTCGATTCCTTTTTTGGCTTGTCCATACTCCGTTGCAATATCATCCAGGAATTTATCTACGAGCAAGGGGATATCGTCTCTTCTTTCATTCAGTGATGGTACATGGATAAGGATGACGCCTAAACGATGATACAGGTCTAATCGAAAATTCTTTTCTTCTACTTCTTTCAACAGGTCTTTATTGGTTGCAGCTACTACACGTACATCAACAGCAATCTCTTTATCACCTCCGACTCTGGTGATCTTTCCTTCCTGTAAAGCCCTTAATACTTTGGCTTGTGCACTCAGACTCATGTCGCCTATTTCATCCAGGAACAAGGTGCCACCACTCGCCTGTTCAAACTTACCAATGCGTTGTTTGATCGCAGATGTAAAAGAACCTTTTTCATGACCAAACAATTCACTCTCGATCAACTCTCCGGGAATCGCGGCACAGTTGACTTCTACCAATGGACCTGATGCACGATTGCTTTTTTCATGAAGCCATCTTGCTACCAATTCCTTACCGCTTCCATTACCGCCAGTAACCAATACACGGGCATCAGTAGGTGCTACTTTATCAATGGTTTCTTTGATACGTACAATCGCTTCACTCTCACCAATGATCTCCTGCACTTTAGATACTTTACGCTTGAGTACTTTGGTCTCCTGTACCAGCGTGGTCTTATCCATCGCATTGCGAATCGTGATCAACAGTCGATTCAGGTCTGGTGGTTTTGAAATATAATCGAAAGCACCTTTTTTAACCGCATCTACCGCTGTTTCAATATTTCCATGTCCACTGATGATGATCACCGGTGTATCTGATCCTGTTTCCATGACTTTTTGAAGGAACTCAATACCATCCAGTTTGGGCATTTTGATGTCGCATAAAACCACATCAAAAGAACCTGCCTGAAATTTTTTCAACCCTTCTTCGCCATCAGCTGCTTCTTCCACTTTAAAGCCTTCATTGGAAAGAATATCCTTTAATACGTTACGAATAGCTCTTTCATCATCTATGATCAGAATGGTAGGCATAATACAGTTTTTGCTAAGTTAATGATTCGGTTTTCAGCGTAGACCAAAATTCATGCCGAAGGTAAAATTTCTGGGGGCTGCAGCATTGTAATAGCGCCTTCCTACTGCATTGATATCATTGCCGAGACTGTATAGCTGATTCAACCCATTATCCATACTCAAAAATATCTCAATGCCTTTTTTACGGTATCCTGTTCTGCCTTGTAGTAATTGATAAGGTGCGGCACTTGCATCATTCGCATCATTCAAAGAGATGGCTGCAGTGGCATTGAGGGCTGCATGCAGGTACCAGCCTCCTATTGTTTCAAGTTGTACCCCTGTAACCCATGTATATCGTGGCACTCCTGTCAACGGATTGTCATCATACACTGTATTGCCCTGACGATAATTTTCAAAACGATACGGCTGATAACTAATGGATGATGTGAGATATAGTTGACTGATCCCTTTGGTTCTTCTTGCTATCAGCTTAGCTTTCAGCATTCCTTCAAAGCCTTGCTGCATAGTACTTCCCGCATTCACAAAATATTCTGCTCCGCCAGCACTATTTCTTCTAACGATGGCATTTTTCAATCGAAAGCGATACCAGGATAGATCAAATTGCAGATATTCATTGAAAGCATATCCCTTCCATCCTATTTCAAAATTCCATCCTGTTTCTGCATTCAGATCACCATAAAAATTTCCGTCTGATGGACGAAACTCTGCCAATGTAGGTGCAGAAAAACCTTTTGCAGCAAGGGCATACCATGTTGTGGAGGGTGTTATTTGATAAGACAATGCAATACGGGGAGTTACTACAGATCGTATGGTTTTTTGGGTATAATCAGTATTCGCAATATTGACACGCTTATAACGATATGATTGTTCATTAGAGCTGATACCCACCTGAAGCATCCATTTATGATTGAAGCGATACTGCAGTTGTGTAAATACAAACCATTGTGAAGCATGCACCCGATCACTATATTGCAAAGTATCTTTTATGCCTCTTCTGTTTCCAAAATTATCAATGTTTGCAAATTGATATTGCCATTCGATTCCTGTGTTCCATTGTAACTGATGTATATCATTGCCCCACTTATACTGCCATTGCGTTCCCGCTCCTGCATTATCTTCTGCACGTTCTTCAAAATTGGTGATAAAGGGATTCTTGAATGCGGTTAAACTACCTGTTACAAAAGATCGAATGGTATTGCTCTCGTTGACTGTCCATTCATGATGTACACCAACATAACCTGTCTTATTATAAATGGCTGTTTGCTGTTGTACAGCTCCGGGCAATGTTCCTGCTGGCTGTCTGGCCTGCTGAGGATTCATATTGAACTGGGCTTCATTGATACCACCGGGTGTTTGATAAAAAAGATCTGTATACATTGCCAACAATCGCCACACTTGCTTTTTCTTTTGCCAACTGGCATGCCAATTAAACCCATCTCTTCTCATTCTTGATTGCTGACGATATCCATCAGATTGCAAGTGTATCTGTTTAATCGTGCTATTGAATGAACCGGATTTGTATTCCCAACCACCCTGCAATTGAAACAATCCAAATGAGCCACCTGATAATCCACCGGAGAAATGATGCTTCCCCTGTATATTTTCTGATGGATTGGTTTTTAATAATACAG
The DNA here is from genome assembly GCF_040362915.1 of Sediminibacterium sp. KACHI17. Classification (NCBI taxonomy): domain Bacteria; kingdom Pseudomonadati; phylum Bacteroidota; class Chitinophagia; order Chitinophagales; family Chitinophagaceae; genus Sediminibacterium; species Sediminibacterium longum. Next base: position 1,075,520 of record NZ_AP029612.1, read on the forward strand.
CTCCCCCTGTTCCTGCACCATAAGCAGCAGCCACTGGACCTTTCAAAATTTCAGCACCGGTTACTTGTGTGATATCGATCAAATTCAAATAGGTATTACCGCCTCCATCGGTTAATGGCAATCCATTCCAATAGACTTTAATATTTCTAACACCAAAAGGAGAGCGAAGTAAACTTCCTCTTATAGATAAACGATAACTACCGGGCGAGCGTTCTTCCATACGAATTCCCGGAATCGCATTGAAGACAGGGATGAAGTTGGGCAAAGGACTATTGCGAAGTTCATTTTTCTGAATGATGGCAATGGATGCGGGTAATTCTTTCCATCCGGCTTTACCATGAAATGCCTGTACCACCACCTCCTTTAGTACGGAAGATGTATCTATAAAATCTTGTGCTGATAACGCAACTGTTATTACAGATCCTAAAGCCAGTAATAAAAGTTTTATACGCTTCATATCAACTTTTTGTACTTACAAACAAAACCCAGAGTTTGTAGACTCTGGGTTTGCTTTATCATAAATATCCTTGTTTACTTTTTCATGTACATCACTTCCTTCACCAGTTTCACAGTACGCGCAACATCCGGAATTGCCAGTGATGTTAAGTTAGGTGCATAGTGCATCGGTGCATCTGCACTTGTGATACGACGGATCGGAGCATCTAAATAATCAAATCCTTCTTTCTGTATGCGGTATGAGATCTCAGAAGAAACAGATGCAAATGGCCACTGCTCTTCCACGATCACCAGTCGGTTGGTTTTCTTCACGCTTTCAAGGATGGTCATCCAGTCAAGTGGACGTATGGTGCGTAAATCGATGACTTCAGCGCTTACGCCTTCTTTTTCCAGTTCAGCAGCAGCACCTAATGCTACTTTCATCATTTTATTGAATGATACGATGGTTACATCGCGACCTGATTTTTTCACATCTGCTTTACCGAGTGGAATATAATATTCTTCATCAGGAATATCACTCTTATCGCCATACATCACTTCACTTTCCATGAACATCACAGGATCTTCTTCATAACGGATGGCTTGTTTCAACAACCCTTTGGCATCATAACCATTGGAAGGTGATACTACTTTGATACCGGGAATATTGGCATAATAGCTTTCGAAAGCAGTAGAGTGTTGCGCGCCTAATTGACCGGCACTACCATTAGGGCCGCGGAATACGATCGGACAGCCGATTTGACCACCGCTCATCGCCAGCATCTTAGATGCAGTATTAAGGATCTGGTCCATTGCCAATACGGCGAAGTTCCAGGTCATGAATTCAACTACCGGGCGAAGTCCATTTTGAGCTGCTCCTACAGCAACCGCTGCGAAACCAAGTTCTGCGATAGGGGTATCGATCACTCTTTTGGCTCCGAATTCGGCCAACATTCCTTGGCTCACTTTGTAAGCACCATTGTATTCAGCTACTTCTTCACCCATCAGAAACACCCTTTCATCTCTTCTCATTTCTTCACTCATGGCCTCTCTTAAAGCCTCTCTGAAAGCAATTGAACGCATATTGTCTGTTTGTTAAATGAGGAGCAAAAATAGCAGATTCTAAGGAATCAGAAAAAAGAAACCCAAATGAAGAAACAAGGCTCAAGTAACAAGAAGCAAGGGGCGGAAAGCCGGGTATATGCCCCAAAAAAAGAGTGAGAAAGCTTTCACTTTCTCACTCCTTATTGAATAACAATATTGGTAACGACTAGGGCTTAGAATACATTCCAGCCATAGCTTACATAGTACAATCCGCCAATTTGTGGGTTACCCCATCCGGTACGATAGTAGTTATTGAAGATATTGGTACCGCCAATCTTGATCATAGATTTAGTAGCAGGTAATTTATAGCTCAATACTGCATCTACCGTTCTCATATATGGTACTACACCTGTCCCGAAAGTACCTTCATACAGGAAAGAATTAGACCATCTGTATTGGATATTGAAACCATAACGCTTACCCTTACCAAAACCTGAGTTATTCAGGGCAGCATTTACACGGTATTTTGGTGTGTTGAAATAAGATACAAATCCGGTTGGTACATCTCCGATTTCATCATGATAAATATTACCAGAGAAAGAGAAGTTACCTGGTAACAAGTATTCAACTGAAGCACCCCAACCTGAAGTCTTTACTTCACCCGGAGCGTTTACAGAAATGCTGTACGCGATTCTTGTATTTGCATTGAGTAAATCAGCAGGGTTGAACGTAGTAGCATTTCTTGATTGAATAGCTGTAACACCACTCAAGAAATCTTTATAACGACCCCAATATGCATATACATCGATCAATAATTTCTGTGCAACAAGACCCTTATAACCTACTTCGAAAGATCTCATAGATTCAGGCTTGAATTCACCGAAAGTCTGTTGTTGTAACAGTGCAGGGTTTGGTGCACCCGCTAAAGCACTAGCTCCGAAAGCTTGCACACTTGCCAATGTGAAAACAGGGTTTGTGCTGAACTTGTAGAAATTACGTAATTGAGGCAGACCTCCCAATAATCTGGTACCACCACCTACCGTTAAATTGATCCACTGATTTTGAGTGGTTGGGAAACGGTAAGCTGTTTGATAAGAGAAACGGAGGTTATGATCTTTTGCCAATTTAACTACCGCTGATGCTCTTGGTGTAAAACGACCTTTGAAGTTGGTGTTTTTATCATATCTACCAGAAACGGTCAACTTAAGTACATCATTAAAAAGACGCTGAGAAATTTGTGTATAAGCACCAAATTCATTGATTCTGATCACACCTGCAGTATCTGCAAATAAAGTACCTTCTGAATTCAGTACATATTGTTTAGCACTTACGCCGATCAACCAATCAGTATTTGTTTTAGCGAGACCAAGATCTTCAGTAAGATTGTATTGACCATCAAATACTTTTAGTCTTGATCTGTCTAAGAATAAACCACCACCTTTAGAGATAGGAGTTCTTGCTACAGATTTGAACAATGGGTTGTTACCGATAAAGCCGGTTGGACGACCTTGATCTGCAAATGCTCTTGCCAAATTGTTTGATGTATTAAAGTCCCCACCGCCGTCCATGAATGTTACATAAGTAGCAATGTATTGAGGATACCAAGCCGAACTTGGTTTCCATGCTTCATTGAACAAACGAGTGGTAATAGTTGCGTTGAATGAGTTACCCGCATTTTCATGTGTAGAATAATAACGAGCATACCAGTTCTTATGTTTCAGTTCATACTTAAACTGAGCGATACGCAGGTCTTTTAATGAGTAACGATCGCTACCTGTATAAACAGTATTACCGGTTCCGAAATAAGCATTGAAAGAAGCTTCAATTTTATCGGTCAGTTTGTAATGCAGGCCACCTGTTAATTTTACATTGACAGTAGTTGGATCCACCACATCACTTTCATAATAACCGGTACGGCTAACAAACTGATTGCCCAATAAGTTTCTTGAAGGAGATGCACCATAAATCAATGGAGATACCCCTGCATTTACTAATGCACCCGCACCAGCAAGTGTCAAGAACTGATTGAACTGAGCCAAACGTGCACCCGGATTCGCTGCTAAGAAGCCATTGAAAGCGGCCAGTTGTCCTGAAGTAAGACCTGCAGCTGCAAATACCTGAGATGCGATCGCTGACATACTCAGCGATGTTTCATCTCCATAAAAGTTAACACCATCGTAGTTAGGATCGGTATTTCTGTCTCCCGGAATTTTGAATCCGTTAGGAGTACCAATGATACGAGAATAGTTTTCGCCCTGATTTGCCAACCAGTCTTGTGCTTGTACAAACTGAGCATTGATTTTGAAAGCAAACTTTTCTGTTACTTTCTTCGCCCAACGAAGACTCCAGTCATAAAAAGGAGCAGTAGGACGTTGCTTTGAGTCAATATGATTCACCCCTTGCTTGATCTGGAAACTCAATCCCTGATATTTGAAAGGGTTTTTACTATTGATCAATACAGTACCATTCATACCACCCGGACCATACAGTGCTGAAGAGGCACCGGGAAGTAATTCCATATTTTCAACATCCAATTCACTTAAACCGATCACGTTACCAACGGAGAAGTTCAAGCCAGGAGCTTGGTTATCCATTCCATCCACGATCTGGTTCAAACGAGTGTTACCACTACTATTAAACCCACGTGTACCCACACTTCTGAATGTAAGACTCGCAGCTACAACGTCAACACCTTTCAGGTTGGTCAACATGTCATAATAGTTCGCTTGCGGAGTACTTCTGATCGCAGCAGTACTGATTCTTTCAATAGAAACCGGAGATTCCAGAATACGTTCCGGAACCCTTGATGCTGCAACTACAACTTCATCCCCCAATGTAAAAGCAGGAGTCAGATCCACATTTACAACTTCATTGTTACCTTTTACAGTAACTTCTTTGCTTGAATAACCAACAGAAGATATCACCAAAGTGAACGGTGGTTTCTGAACGGTAGTAAAACGAAAATTACCTTTATCGTCAGTAAAGGTTCCAACTGTTCCTCCTTTGATAGTGACAGAGATAGCAGAAAGCGCTTCCTTGGAGCTGGCATTTTTTACACTACCGGAAACGGTAGTTGTCTGTTGTGCCATAACAGGGATAGTAATGGCAGAGGCTAGGGCCACAGACAGACATTTACTGTAGAATCTTCTCATATTGGCAAGATTTAGTTATTATAGAGCAAAATAGCAATTGTTAGTTTTATCTGAAAATTTAATTTGTCCACAAAATCAATGCTTTGTTAAGAAAAACGAATGGTATTCAGCTTTATTATTCAATGCACTGGCTAATTTTACGCCATGAAGAGCCTCCAGTTCCCTCAGCAGACAAATGTTTATCATGGAAAAGTAAGAGATGTATACACCATTGGTCAGGATTGGCTGGTAATGGTAGCCAGTAATCGCATATCTGCTTTTGATGTAATATTACCCAAACCCATCCCTTATAAAGGGCAGGTCTTAAATCAAATTGCGGCTTTTATGCTGGAGGCTACGAAGGATATCTGCCCGAACTGGCTCGTTGATGTACCCGCCGCCAATGTATCCATCGGCAAAAAATGCACCCCTTATAAAATCGAGATGGTAGTAAGAGGCAATGTTGTAGGACATGCCTGGCGCACGTACAGCTCCGGTCAAAGAACACTTTGCGGAGTTACCATGCCTGAAGGGTTGAAAGAAAATGATTTTTTCCCATCACCTATTATCACCCCTTCCACCAAAGCAGCGGAGGGACATGATGAAGACATCTCCAAAGAAGAGATCATTCGCCAGGGATTGGTGAGTGCTGCAGACTGGGAGGTACTCGAATCATATGCCTTACAATTGTTTGCTCGAGGCAAAGAAATTGCTGCACGTCGAGGATTGATACTCGCTGACACGAAATATGAATTCGGCAAGATCGGTGATACCATTTATTTAATGGATGAAGTACATACACCGGATTCTTCACGCTACTTCTATGCAGATGGATTTGAACAAAGACAAGCCAGCGGCGAAAAACAAAAACAACTGAGCAAGGAATTTGTAAGAGAATGGCTGATCGCCAATAATTTCATGGGCAAAGAAGGACAATCTGTTCCTGAAATGTCTGATGAATGGATTGACACCATCAGCAAAAGATATATAGAACTATTCGAAAAAGTAACCGGTAAAACCTTTATCCCCGAACAACCCTCTGATGATGAAATCGTGACCTTGGTGTCAGAGGCATTGAATAAGATCGGGGCAAAGTAGTGAATGGTGAATAGTGAATGGTGACTACTCCCCCAACCTCGGCCTCAACCTCACCCTACTTTTATTGAAAATATTTTGTCCGTTCTCAATGCCTTTGCGTAATTCTTTTTGGCGCTCTACGGGCATGTGTATGGTGTCTTTGCATTCCTGACTGCAACAGCCTTCATAAGCAGCAGCGCAGCTTTCACATTGTATGAATAACAGATGGCAACCATTGTTTTTACAGTTGGTATGTGTATCAGCCGGCTTCCCACATTGGTGACATTTTGCGATCACATCTTCAGTGATACGTTCACCTAAACGATTGTCAAAAACAAAGTTCTTTCCAATGAATTTGCTTTCCAATCCGTTCTCTTTTGCCTGTCGTGCATAATTGATGATACCACCCTCCAGATGAAAAACATTCTTAAATCCTTTGTGCAACATGTAAGCACTTGCTTTTTCACATCGAATTCCACCGGTACAATACATGATAATGTTCTTGTCTTCATTTCCCTTCATCATATCTACCGCCATCGGCAATTGATCTCTGAAAGTATCGGATGGAACTTCTTTCGCATTCACAAAATGACCCACTTCATATTCGTAATGATTACGCATATCGATCACGATCGTATCCGGCTGTTTCAGCAATTCATTCATTTGTTCAGCATTCACATAACGTCCTTTTCTTTCCATGCTGAAATCAGGATCATCAATACCATCCGCCACGATCTTATCACGCACTTTGATCTTTAGCACCCAGAAACTTTTTCCATCATCATCAACTGCTATATTGAGACGAAGTCCATTCAGTGGTTCAATACCATATAAAAAACTTTTGAATGCTTCCATATAGTGCTCTGGCACACTGATCTGCGCATTGATCCCTTCTTTTGCCACATAGATTCTGCCAAAGACCCCTAAAGCATTCAATTGCTTATACAAGTGATCTCTGAACTCTTGCGGATTCTTAATCGGAAAATACTGGTAGAAACTAATGGTGACACGATGGAAAGTCTCTTCCATCAAACGTTGCTTCAACTCTTCGTTGGATACACGGTTGTGTAAAACAGGCATAATTTTCAAATTTCAGCCCCATCTCTTCTCGTTTAAAACGAGCCGAAACAGGATCCATGAACAATGGAACCACTTGCAGGGTGGTCAAAATCGGTGCGAAGATAAGAGGATATTTCTAATGTCAGATGGCAGATCTCAGATGTAAAATATATCTGACATCTGCCATCTGAGATCTGCCATAAAATTGTATTACTTTTTATAGTACCTCACATAATCAGCCTCAGATGCAATATAGCCGAAGGATGCCCATACTTTTCCTTTTAGTATTTGTTCATAGTAGGTCTTTGCTTTTTCTGTTTCACCATTGTATCGGTACCAGTTGGCTACACCGTATGTCACTGCATCATTACTCGTGACACTACCGTTTACCATCAAAACGGAATCAACAGGAAGTAATCCTTTGTATAACAAGCATAACTTTTGATACGCATTGTTTTCAATAATCTTCATCTCCTTTTGTATCGGACTTAGGATGCGTTGTGCTGCGGAATCATTGCCTGTCATTCTATACACCATGTATAACCAATGAGTGGTTGATACCAGTTTATCATCGTTCTCCGATTCTTTCACCGCTCTCTCATAAACAGGCAACGCTTTTGACAGATCATTTTTCAGATAATATGCCAAACCCAAATGATACCAAATATTAGAGTGTAATGAACTGATAGGAATGTTCAGTGCATTAGGTTGTCCATCAGGTTCTATCTCGTCTTTCTTTCCTTGAATCAATGTTGCTGCTTTTTCAAGATCTGCAATAGCCCGATCAAATTCGCGGATTGAAATATAGCGATGTCCACGATGACGATACATCCTTGCATCCTGAGGAAATTTTTCAATCCCTTCTGAGAAAATCGTGATCGCTTTTCTGAAATCACCTTTGTATCCTGCCCATCGACCGTACCAGATGATTTTATCTGCATCACCAGGAGATGCTTCATACGCGAGGCGGGCACTGTCAAACTTCAGCAAAACATTCTCATAAGGTGAATGGGGATACAAAGTATCTCCCATCAAAGAAACAGCCTGGGCACTATCGGATAAAGGTGTAAATAGAAGATCCGTATCCGTTTTTGATACTTGTTTACAACCGAATAGAAATGTAACTGCAAATAATAAAAAGCAATCCCTTTTTTTCATGATGGTGCGTGTAAGGATGAATAGGAAAGATAAAACATCCTGCTATCCTTTCAAACACTTATTCATCAGTCATCGTTCCTGCTCTCCAGAAAAAAAGGAACAGTGATCCTGATACCGGTTGGTGATGGACCGTTCGTTTCATATCCCTTTACAAAATCTACTCGCATGATTTTTAGTATGTTCTCCAATCCGACAAAAGCTTCGTAATAATTTTTACCTTTTTGTGTGTGCAATAGATTGGCACCTGTTACAAGAAACCAATTGAGTTTTTTGAAACCCGGTATTTTATTGGTCAACAATCCATTCAAATGATATTCCACATGTCCGGTAACAAAAAGTTTTGACGTGTTACTATACCGGTAATAAGGTGCAAGCTGAAATCCGGATAAAGGATCATTCGCTAAAACAGTTTGGTTACCCAGCACATGCTGATAGTCTGGTATGAATACTTGTTTTGCATTCAGGAATCCACCAACCGTTGCACGATAGCTGAATGCACCACCCAATTTCATATCCAGATCATCGGTGATGGTCAAACGCCATTTGGTAAAGTCTGCATCACTTCCAAAAAGACCTTTGATACCTTGTGTGATTGCCAAATTGAAGTTGGGATAATCAGATCCGATTCCGATTTTGCGATCAGGAAGTTCTATGTATTTACCACCGGGACGCCAATTCAAAGAAGCGGTCAGCGTTGTTGCCTGATTTCTCGGCATAACTGTATTGGTAAGTTCAACCGGATAATTAGGCGTAAAAACTCTTCCTGCTATATTTTTCCAGCTCACAGGATCAGCTAAATTATTCAACCCAAATCGATCCTGAAACTGCAAACTCCAGGCAGCAGTTAATCCATTTCCGATACCTGCTGAATGTGCGATCCTAAAGAAATTCGCTTCATAGATCTTTAGATGATTATTCTCGTACAAAAGAGTTGTGTACGTATTGATCCTGGATGTAATAGGCTGCGCATTGTTATATTGAAACACTCTTCTACCGGCTGCGAAACTGAAATTATTAAAATACTTTTTCCCGAAATTATAACGGGCTGTCACATGACTATTAAAATGTTGGTTTGCAAAACCATATCGGAAATAAGGTGTGATTTGTAACGATTTTCTACCCTCATAATTTTTACGCCATGTTGGCGAGAAGTGCAGTACCCCACCTTCTACCGTATTATAGTTCAGTGTATTGATCAGTGGATCAAAATTGATGAATGTTTTCTTTTTCTGCTTACTGATCGATTGTCCGGTAAGCAATAATCCGCTGATCGAAAACTTGTTTCTTTTTCGGTCAATAGAATCGAGATACTTGGGATCTTTTCGTATTTGCTCCAGGCTATCTTTCTTTTTATAATCAAGCGCTTCCTCGCTCAATAAAGGGAGTGGTCGAATACTATCCCAATAAGTCATCGGTTTTTTATTGGCACTATCGTATACTTTAATGATCGTATTATCAAAATACTTTTTGGCAAATACCGGATTCAAATCAAAGCGATCATAGACCTGAACAAAACTTCCAAAAAAATCAAAGCCAAATAATTTACCGGAAGGATAGATCACCTGATTTTTTATGACCCAAAGATTGGAGGCAGGAACATACAGTTGTTCAATGGTCAGCGTATCCAATAATTGCATTTGCTGATCTCTTACCAAATTCAATCGTAAACTATGAATGCGCCATTCATTTTCGATGATATTGATATAGCCATGAAAAAGGGGCTCATATTTTCTACGCGGGATCACTTTGATTCTACTGATCTCTACCCCATTTTCATAAAATGTTCCTTCAAACTTATATCGGTAAAAACTGATCGCATTGGTTGCGATCGGGGAAATAAACCCTCTGGGATTCAGGTTCTCTCCTACTTGTATGGTATTATTATAAAATGAAATGATTTGCGGACTACTAAACCCAAATGCATCACTTCTGCCACTCACTTTGTTTGAGAGCACTTCTATCTTTTCATTCTTTGGTTCTTCAACAGAATACTTGGCAATGGTTTCTGAGAGGAATAGCATTTTTCTTTTACTGGTATCCCCATCCTCAAAATCTACTTTCTGACCAAACAATCGTTTGGGATAATCACGCAATTGCAATTGTCCTTTTAGATATACATCCGCAGTAAATTTTTTGATTTCCTTCTGATGATAGGTTCTTTTCTCAATTGCTTTTCGGATAATCGCATATGCAGGATCTTCCCCTGCAGAATTCACCATTACTTCCTGTAGATTATATTGTTGCTGCTCTAACTGAAAATCTATCACCTGATTCACTCCTCGTTCTACAACGATCTTTTTTTCGGTTGATCGATAGCCTATGTATTGACAAACCAATGTGTAACTCCCGGGAGCCAATTGAATACTATAATATCCCTTACTATTTGCAGAAACACCTTGTGTGGTGCCTCTTACCAGCACAGAAGAAAAAGGTAAAACTTCTTTATTCAGATCTGTGATCGTTCCCGTGATCGTTTGTGCTTTAACATCGATCAGCGTTACAATCAAAATAATTGCGGATAAAATTGCTCTCATACAGGTTAAGTTCTAACGAAAATAAGTAGCACTGATCCCTTATTCATTACAAAAAGCCCCAATTAAGGGGCTTTAACTAAATATTAATGAAAAAGTCAGCTCAGTATTCAAGCTACTTGTTCGTTTGACGAAGATAGCTACCTGTAAGCGCAGCCAAACCGGATACCAGTCCACCAATAACTCCGGTCAATAATATCAATACAATATAAGATCCGCCTAATGGTAGTATCTGAGCTACTTTGGTAGCCAGCAAATGTTCATTGGCGCTATCCTTTAGCAATGCCAAGATTGACCATAACAAGAATAATCCGGTGAACCCAGCCAGAAAAGCTCTTCCCGCTTTCTGATGAATGGTCACTGCTACGATCAAAGAAGTGATGGAGAAAGTCCACCAAGGTAACATGCCATACAAGCCGGCAGCAAATGCCAATAATGCGGTTAATATTACAGCAGATAAAAATTTCATTGCATCAGATTTAATTGTTGAAAGTGATACGCCACTTGATTTGATTACTTTTTTCAGCGGCTTCTTTTTTAAGAAACAGTATGCGATAATATTTACCCGCTGCCCAACTATCTACAAAACTATCATAATACTTACTACCTGGATTACCGCTTTGTCCACCCGGATATACACCATACGCTTCAATATCATCCGTCATATGCACGATCATGCGCCAACTTGGACCATGTACTTTGGTTGTAGCATTGATGATATGTACGCCTCCGCCAATAGGAAGATGCAATCTACTCAAGGGATCAATTTTCAATAAATGACTCACACGTGTGTCTTTGAACTTACCCCATTCCAGTTCATTCTTTTTTTCCAATTCTTTGCATTTGATACTTGCCTTTTTAATCGCCGTCATTACAGCATCATACAAGGTTTCTGTTTTATCAGGCGTATTGGCATTATCTGCGAAATAGTAAACACTATCACGTAACATCACTTCCAATAAAACAGGTTCATCAGGCCATGGTAATGCCAGTTTTGATTTTTCAAACTCGTCCTTCCAAACTGTAGTTTCAAGGCTATCCCAAATAGCACGGAAAACAGTGGCGCCTTTTTCTCCAATATCATTACGCAGGTTCCAATCTTTGAGGATAGATAGATACTTTTTTCCATCAGCATCTAAGGCGGCTTCATTTACAAACTTCATCAAGGCAGGTCTTGCCATTTCAGCAAAAACGTTGTAGTTATCAGTTTGCAATCGCTGCATATCTTCTGCAGTGATATTACTCATCGCAGCCAATCGCTTATTAATGATGATGCCACGATACAATGGAAAATCAGCAGCTGCTCCTAAATAATAGGGATAGGTATCATCTGTTGATCTTTGATTGGCACTACTGATAAAGCCACGCTCCGGATTCTTCTGCATTGGATTTTCTTCGTTCGGAATAATTCCCTGCCACATGTATCTGGTATCATCACCGGGCATGATGAAATCTCCCTGTCGCTTCCATCGCGCAACAAATGCACCTTGTTGTTTAATAGCAATATCTCCGGTTTTGGAAATAAAAGCAAAGTTTTGTCCCGGACAAGTCCACTTATTAATGGCATTCAAATAATCATCGAAATTTTTTGCATGATTCAATTCATAAAATGTCTGTAGACCTTGTCCGCCATCATGTGCCGTCCATTTAACAGCTAAATATTTACCAACCGTATTATCATTCTTGTAAGAAGCATCATACATCACCGGACCCAGGGCTGTATATGCAACGCGATCAATGATATCGGGCTGCCCTTTTACTTTGATCACTTCTTCTTTGATATCCGCTTTGTTCCATAATCCATTATACCAATATTGTTCAAGGGTACTGTCTTTGAATTTCATGTCATAAAAATCGATCACATCTCTACCGGCATTGGTCACACCCCAGGCGATACTATCATTGAATCCGATGATCACTGCTGGAGAACCCGGAAAGCTTGCGCCATAAGTACTATGTGTAGGCGTTGTGATCTGTACCTCATACCAAAGTGAAGGAAGATTTAAACCAAGGTGAGGATCATTCGCCAATATTGGTCTGCCACTTTTGGTTTTAGTTCCTGAAACCGCCCAGTTATTGCTTCCATTATTTTTATCCGGAATCATGGGTGGTGTTGCAGTATTGAATGTATTGGTCTTGCCTAAATAAACAGAATCCACATCAGCAGGTGCGGTTACCGGTATGGCGGCGGCTGGGTAGACTGTTCCTTTGGGTATGATCGGATCTAAAGAGTCTTGAACATTGGTAAACAGTTGATCAAAATCTTCATACCCAAAATAGTTTTTTGCATTGGTCATCTGAAGATCACTACTAATGCCTCTTCCGGTAAGATCATAGGACATGAACATCAGGAAAAGATAGGTTTTGAACGGTGTCCATTCTTCCGGTTGATAGTCCAATAACTTGTATTCAAAAGGAATTTCATGGGGTTCGAGTGAACGGATATAATCATTCACTCCGTTGGCGTAAGCCTCCATAGCTGCTGTGATATCTTTGTTCTTTGAAGCTTCGCGCATGGTTTTTTCAGCAGCGTATACCATGCCCATTCTGCGAAAATATTTATCGGTATCTATGCGATCAGGGCCAACGATCTCACTCAATCTGCCAGCGGCAACATGGGTTTGAAATTCCATTTGCCACAAACGGTATTTTGCATGAAGATATCCTTGTGCATAATAAGCATCCGCATCATTCTCTGCATAGATATGCGGCACAAGTCGTTCATCCATGAACACTTCTACTTTTGATTTGATCCCCGTTAAAGTGATCTCTGCATTATGAGAAGCATCAGCGGGTTCTGCGTTTTGCCAGAAACCTTTTTGAGGAGAGAGAAAATATCCTAGTCGAGGTGTTTTACTACCCCCTACTGGAAGTTGGGTATTGAGGGTGATGATAAGTCCGGTTGTGGCAATCACCGAAACCAACATAGGAACAATTCGCATAGCATCAATTTGAGTGATGAATTTAAGGGATTTAGGGCATAGTTGTTCAGGCGATGCATCTAAGGTTCCGCTATAAGATCATAAAAATAAGCCAGAAAGATTCTTTCGATTAAACCTATTGGTATTCGTTGGGTCTTACCCAAAAGCCCTGACATGAAAAAAGCCCTGATTACTGGATTGTTTATCGTATCGATCACCTTACTCCAATTCTGCAAAAGCAAGGACAGCGCTGCTCCCACGTATGAATCTGTCACCAATGCATTTGGCACCAACATCAACCTCAATCAACTTGAGAATTATGCTTCCCAGGCAGTTCCGGCCTATATCACAAAAGATAATACAGCAGGAAATCCGATTACCAATGCTAAAGCAACTGTTGGCCGGGTTCTTTTTTATGACAAAAATTTAAGTATCGATAATACTATTTCATGCGCCTCATGTCATCAGCAGCAATTTGCATTTAGTGATACGGCAATAGCCAGTAATGGGGTTAGTGGTGGACTTACGGGCAGACATTCCATGCGTTTGGTCAATGCAAGATTTTCTGCTGAGGCTAAATTCTTCTGGGATGAAAGAGCAGGCACTTTAGAACTGCAAACCACACAACCCATACAAGATCATGCGGAAATGGGTTTCAGTGGACAGAATGGAAGACCGGCCATCGGAGCCTTGCTGACTAAGCTTCAGGGCATCAATTATTATCAGGATCTTTTCCAATTTGCGTATGGCAATACAACCATTACTGAACAGAAGTTGCAGGAATGTCTGGCTCAATTCATCAGAAGTATTCAATCCTTTGATTCAAAGTATGATGCAGGTAGAGCGCAGGTGAATAATGAGAATCAAAACTTCCCCAACTTTACGGCACAGGAGAATCAGGGTAAAAATTTATTCCTAGCACCTCCGGCATTCGATCAGAATGGTGTGAGAACCGGTGGTGGTCTGGGATGTGGCGGTTGTCATAGAGCTCCTGAATTTGATATCGACCCCAATAGTGGTAATAATGGTATCATCGGAAGAATCAGTGGTACAGGCATTGATATTACGAACACAAAAGCACCATCACTGAGAGATTTGGTAAATCCAAACGGCTCGCTCAATGGAAATATGATGCATACTGCTTCACTGACTTCATTACAATCTGTGATAGGTCACTATGGCAATATCAATATTGCTCCAGGCAATAACAGACTAGATCCCAGACTCAGACCGAATGGTAATGGTCAACAATTGAATCTTACCGCCGCTGAAGTGAATGCAGTGATGGCATTTTTAAGAACATTGACCGGAACGAATCTGTACACCGATAAAAAATGGAGTAACCCATTTAAATGATCTCAACTCAGATGTTGGATCAACTGATTCACTTGATCGATCGTATTGAATGAATGGAGCACTAATCGAAGCCGCTCCTTCCCTTCCGGTACTGTTGGATATAAGATGGGGCGAATATCAAAATGATGGGATTGTAACTGTGTTGCCAATTCTTTTACCGCTGTATTTCCCGGAACTACAACCCCTTGTATCGGTGTATGAGAGATCAATTTTTCATAGCGTATATCTGAGGATTGAAACAGTTCTACAAGGCTTTTCAGATAGGCTCTTTCTTGATGCATCGCTGGAAAGACATCATAAGATCTACTGATCATTGCTACAGCATGCTCGGGTAATGAAGTGGAGTACATCAGACTTCTGGCAAAATTGATGAGATAGGTTCTTAATTGTTCCGAACCCAACACCGCTGCACCATGGCATCCACATGCTTTTCCAAATGTATGTATGCGTGCAAAAACCTGTGATGCAAATCCCAGTTGTTGTACCAACCCTTCACCCTTATCACCAACCACACCTGTGGCATGTGCTTCATCAATAATGAGATGTGCCTCATAACGTTGTGCGAGATGGATCAATGCTTCTAGTGGACAAGTATCTCCATCCATACTAAAAACAGATTCAGTAACAATAAAAATGGTACCGGTAGCCTGTTTCAGTTTTGCTTCAAGATCATTCAAATCATTGTGTGCAAAGGAAAAAGAACGGGCAAAAGATAAACGAATACCATCTCTTATAGAAGCATGTGAGAGGTAATCATATAATATTGTGTCGCCTTTTTGCGGAACACAAGACAAGAGTCCGACATTGGCGTCATAGCCAGAATTGAAGATCAAAGCCGTTGCTGCTTCATGAAACAGGGCGATCTTTTTTTCGGTTTCATTGATCAGCGGGTAATTACCTGCGAGCAATCTTGACCCTGTAGAACCGGAAGCTTGTGATTTCGATCCTTGATTCAACAAATGATGGGTAGCGATCCCTAAATAATCATTGGAGCAAAAATCAATAGCACCGGCATGTTGCTGAAGCTGGCGTAATGACTGCTTGGACACACGTTCATCTAGTTTCCGGCGGAGAAAATCATCAGGATACATGAAAGTAAAACTAAGGCAAAAAGAAAATCTAACCGCTTCAAGTATTTACTTTGCAGGTGAAATGATGCAGCATGGAATTATCTGAGCATACAAAAAATATACTAGGACTTCAATTACCGACTGACCCACGATGGGTAGATCTGGCGAGCATTCGTTTAGAAGATATACTTACCGATCATGCTTATTGCGAGCAAAAAGCTGCACTGACCTGTATTTCACTGATCCAGCGTTATTCTCAGCGTGTAGAACTGGTGAAACAACTCTCTCCGATCGTTACGGAGGAATGGGGACATTTCAGGTTGGTATTGCATGAATTACATAAGCGAGGCTTACAATTGGGGACCCAGCGAAAAGACCTGTATGTAAACAAACTGATCGAGTTTCAAAAAAAAGGTGGCAGTGAAGAAGGAAGATTTTTAGATCAACTGCTCACGATGGCATTGATCGAAGCCAGAAGCTGTGAACGGTTCAAAAGATTAAGCGAGGGATTACAAGATGAATATCTCCGTAATTTTTATCGCCGCTTCATGGAAAGTGAAGCAGGTCACTATACTTTGTTCATCGAATTATCAGAGCTATACATTGATAAAGCCATTGTTCGTAAACGCTGGAAGGAATGGCTGGATTATGAATCAGAGATCATGCAGGAATTGGAACTCAGAGGAGATAGAATTCACTAGCTGCTTTATTTTTTTAAACAAGATTCAAAATAAACTATCTCATCTTTCCAACTGATAAATGGATATTGTTTCTCCATCTGCACCGCTTTGTTCAAATATGTTTGCAGGAACTGCTGATGTTGCTGTGTAGAAGGATTAAAAGGTTTATGTTGTGCTGCTAATCTGATCGCATCAATTTCCTTGAGTAAGCTTCTTGTTTCTTCAGACATACATGCATTCACCAATTTCTCCCATACATATTGTGTAGCATGATAGTTTGGATGAACAAGATCTTCAGCGTAAAAACGATAATCGCGCAGGTCATCGATCACTAATTCATAAGCCGGGAAATAATACAACCTGTCAAATTTCTCCACCAAATGATGTACGGCCTGAATCAATACCGCTTTACTTTTATTGTTCTCGATCACCCCTTCTCTCAAATGTCGCACCGGACTGATGGTGAATATGATCTGTAGTTTAGGATTGAAGTGAAACAAGCGATGGATCATATGATCCAGCATACTTAATACTTCTTCAGTGGTCAATAATTTCTTTGCGAACCAATCTGCAGGAGCTTTGTGGTTATTGGCTGCAACTGCTCCCTTTCTTGTATTCACTGCTTTTTCGGTTAAGGTATAGACCCATGCAGAACCGAGTGTGATCATAACCTGATCGGCATGCTTTAAAAATTCATGAGCTGTTTTTGTTGATTGATTGATCTTCTCTATTGCGTCTTCCGGTGTGATGCCTGAAAAACGACTATGGTGTTTCCAGCTATGCCAACTTTCATTGAGTGTAAAAAGATCCTCGACAGCAAAGGTTTTGTTTTCGATGTATTGAGTAATAGCTTCTGATACACTTACCGGATTGAATAGTATTCCATTCGGGTTCTCTAATACGGTGAACTTATGTTTTGATAATTTCTCTCCGATATTTTCTGTAAAGCAAGAACCGATCAATAGCAACTGTTGCTGATGACTGATCAGTTTGTCGGGAGACTGAATATCGAATTCGTAATGAAATTTCATACCTGTTTATTGAAACACCTGTAATGCCATGTTGCTACTTCGCATCAGTGCATCCGGATCTAAGTCTTGTAATAATTGCTTTGACTGAAAGAAAGGGATCATTTTTTCTGAATCCATATTACCGACCAGATCATCCTGCGCCATCGGACAACCTCCGATTCCTTTCATCGCCCCATCAAAGCGATTACAGCCTGATTCGAACGCGGCTAATAATTTCTCTTCCCAATTCTTTGCAGTAGAATGCAAGTGAACACCAATAGTAGTTTCAGGATATTGAGGAATCAATGTTGTCAATGCAAAACGTATTTGTTCCGGGCTGGCCAGTCCAACAGTATCTGCTAAGGAAATAATTTCAACTCCCTCTTTGACCATCACTTCTGTCCAATGGAGTAATATATCTTCATTGTATACATCTCCATATGGATTACCAAATCCCATACTAAGGTATACTACTAATTTTTTTTGGGTCTTTACACACAATTCCTGAATCGCTTTGACTCTATCCATGCTTTCTTCCATAGTGCTATTGGTATTGCGCTGCTGAAAGGTGGGAGAAAGCGAAAAAGGGAATCCAAGATAACTGATCTCATCATATACAGCTGCTTCTTCAGCACCGCGAAGATTTGCAACAATGGCTAATAACTTTGTACGATCATTGATTACCAGTTGAGGAATCACTTCTTTGGTGTCAGCCATTTGCGGTATGGCTTTCGGTGATACAAAACTTCCGAAGTCTAGTGTATGAAACCCAACTTTCAGCAATGCATTCAAATAATTCACCTTCACCGATGTTGGAATTTGATGACTCCAACCTTGCATGGCATCACGAGGGCATTCCACCAATTGTATTTGACGATCAAAAGACATGTAAAGCTGTTATTATGATGAGTGCAATCGCTGTTTCATTGCTTCGTATAAAATGATACCGGTTGCTACCGACACATTGAACGAATCGAATTTGGTAGCCATTGGAATGGTAAAAAATGCGTCGGCTGCTTTTGCGAGATAAGGCTGTACGCCTTTGCCTTCATCACCCATAATGACACAACAAGGATCATTGAATGTAAGATCGAATACTTTTTTATCCGCACGCATTTCACTGGTAAATACCTGAATGCCATTCAAGTGTAGTGTATCTACGGCTTTCAATAAACTATTGACCCTGCAGACGTGAATATGTTCCAATGCGCCGGCACTGCTTTTCATTGCTTCCTCATTCAAAGCACCCACTCCTTTATCAGGAATGATCAAAGCCTGAGCCCCGCAACAAAGCGCGCTTCGAGCAATGGCTCCAATATTTCTTACATCTGTCACACCATCCAACATCACAAACAAAGGCACTTCACCTTTGGATACTACATGATCGATCACTTGTTGTAGGTCCATGTATTGAACCAAGGCTGCAAATGCAATCACACCCTGGTGATTGGCACGAGTCATGCCATGCAGTTTCTCTTGGGGAACCAACTGTATCGGGATATTCTTTTCCCTTGCATGTTGACGGATCTCAGCAATGGCTTCTCCCGATATATTTTTTTGGAATAAAATTTTATCGATCGGTCTTCCCGTTTCCAGCGCTTCCAATAAAGGCTGGCGACCAATGATCAATGAACTCTTTTTAACAGGCATCTGCAAAGGTATTACTAAAGCTGACCCAAAACCTTCATCAATTTAATTTTTGTAATAGCGGCAACGGACATTGAATCAGTGATGATGCCCTTGTCAACCATCTGCCATGCTTCATCCAATGATACTTTCCTGCAATGTAACTCCTCTGTATCCTCCGGCTCTGCCTCCCCTTGCGCTAACCCCGTCGCCAAATAAATGATCGCCAATTCATCGGATACCGAATTAGATAAATGCATGGTCTGTAAATGCTGCCAAGTTGTAGCGGAGAGCCCCGTTTCTTCTCTTAGCTCTCTTTTCGCACTGTCCAGTGGATCCGTACCGATCGGCGCACCCCCTTCTGGAATTTCCCAACTATATTGATCCAATGTAAAACGATATTGACCTACCAGCCATAACTGCTCATCCTTGTCCAATGCTACCACACCTACTGCTGTATTTTTAAAATGGACCTTTCCATAAATCCCTTGGCCACCTGATGGATTAAGCACCGCATATTCCGTTAGTCCTATCCATTTATTTTCATAGATATTTCTTTCACTGATGATCTTCCAGGGATTCTTTTCCATATAGCTAGTTTCTGATAATGAGTCGGCGAATGACTGTCGCTATCATGAACAAAAGTAAGATCACTACGATCATAAACTTAATGGCCGCACAATACCATGTTAATTGTAATGATGATACTGAATGATACCCATTGATAGACTGCAGCATTAATATATTTTCTGTGATATCCAATATTGCTGCAAGAAAAGCCATTCGAATACCTGCAGCACCCAATTGCTGCATGAATCGATGGGTCCATTGAGCCGTACTCCTGGCAACCCCTACAACAAAAAACCAGGTATAGGCAGCAATAAAAATAAAATCAAGTAAAATATTATTCCGCACCATTTCTTTATTCCATACCGATAAAACTGTGCTTAATTTTTCAGGTGTATTGGCAAACTCCAATGCCAATATTCCGGAAGGTGTAGAAGGCTGTATCAGTTCTTTTCCTTGCCATCTTAAAACAATGATCATGATGATGGAAAAAAGAGATGCAAGCAAAAAGTATAGGGATGATTTCTTCATTAGGATGGTTTTAGATATCCTAAATATAAAAAACCTCCGCAGTTGCGGAGGTTTCTATGCAATATTGATCACATTATTTTAAGCCGAAAGCTTTCTTCACTTTTGAAACGTAATCGAGTTTCTCCCAAGTGAACAGTTCCACTTTTACGTTCTTCTCTTTACCATCCGGTGATTTGAAAGTCTTGGTCACCACTTCACTCTTACGTCCCATGTGGCCATATGCAGCGGTTTCACTGTAGATCGGGCTGCGCAATTTCAAGCGCTGCTCAATGAAGTATGGACGCATGTCAAACAAGCCTTCTACGATCTTAGCGATCTGTCCATCGGTCAAGTTTACTTTTGCAGTACCATAAGTATTTACGTTGATACTAGTAGGTTGTGCCACACCGATTGCATAAGATACTTGTACCAACACTTCGTCTGCTACTCCTGCTGCTACCAGATTCTTCGCAATATGACGAGTTGCATAGGCTGCTGAACGGTCTACCTTACTAGGATCTTTACCACTGAATGCTCCACCTCCATGTGCTCCTTTACCACCATAGGTATCTACGATGATCTTACGACCGGTTAAGCCGGTATCGCCATGTGGACCACCGATCACAAACTTACCGGTTGGGTTGATATGGTATTTGATGTTGTTGTTGAACAGCTTCGCGTATTTCTTGTACTTCGCTTTTACTCTTGGGATCAGGATATTGATGATATCAGATTTGATCTTCGCCAACATCTTTGCTTCGGTATCAAAATCATCATGCTGGGTAGATACTACGATCGCATCGATTCTTACCGGGCGGTTGTTATCATCGTATTCCAAAGTAACCTGGCTCTTTGCATCAGGACGCAGGTATTTGATCTGCTTGTTCTCTCTTCTCAATGCTGCCAGTTCAATCAGGATCTTATGTGCCAGATCCAATGCCAATGGCATGTAGTCATCTGTTTCATTGGTAGCATAACCAAACATCATACCCTGGTCACCTGCTCCTTGCTCTTCTTTCTTCTTTCTGTCAACACCCTGGTTGATATCAGCACTCTGCTCATGAATCGCAGAAAGGATACCACAGCTGTTGGCTTCAAACATATATTCACTCTTGGTATATCCGATCTTACGGATCACACCACGAGCAATTTCCTGTACATCCAAGTATGCCTTTGATTTTACCTCACCGGCCAATACCACCTGTCCGGTAGTCACCAATGTTTCACAAGCCACTTTAGATTGTGGGTCAAAAGCCAAAAAGTTATCGATCAATGCATCAGATATCTGGTCGGCCACTTTATCCGGATGTCCTTCAGATACACTCTCAGAAGTAAATAAATAAGGCATAAATGATTTTTAATGGGTGCAAATATAAAAACTGTTGTCGATTATATACGGGAAAATACCAGACGTAAACGCATTCTAAAACGCGAGTGCGTACCACCGCCCAATCTAACCCTGCCCATGGCCGGATCATTTCCAACACTTGGATTCAGGTAATATAGCGCGGGTGCGGTAACCTGCGGATATGGGTTGGTATAAAATAAAGAGTCATTCACGGGAGCTGACAGCTGTAATAAGTGAGAAGTATCTTTTCTCGATACAATACCTTGTACATATCTGCTCAGGTTAAAAGTATAAGAGGCTACACGATTATACCCTTGTGTTGTTTTGTAGAACAATCTACCTCCAAAATCATTGATATTGGGGCCCTCTTGCGAGAAGGTATAATCATTGGGAACATTATACTTCGCGTTGGTAGTAGGTTTGAACACACTTAATAACAAGTACCTAGGTGGACTCATTTGTTGATCGATCGTTAAGAGATTCGCATCATCGGGTATTTGTTCAGCGATCAGTTCAGCACGATGGATGATCCTATTACTTAAAGAAGCGAGTCCGGGGATACGAATTCTCACAAACGTACCCGGGGCAGCCTGTACATACACCATTGAATCTGATCGGGGTGTAGATGTATTATTGACATAGTTCGCTACCTGACTTCCGGCGCGATTACGTGTTACAAAGTTGGCATCTCCACTTGTCAAAGTATTGAACGAGAAATAAGCTACTGCAGTATCTCTCTTCGTAGCTCCTGTTGAGCTGGAACTGTAGTACAAAGCAAACTTCGTATTGGTATCGCCGAGATTGATATTCAATAAAGCATTCGCTGGAGCAGACTGATCAACAGTTAAAGCAAAACCGGCGAAGTAAGTTTTAAAAAGAGAGTCAGACTTATAAGCATTAGTCGAATCATAGGTTTTGATGAAGCGTTGCGCCACATCATTTCTCAGACGGATCCTGATTTGATTCTTTGCATTCTCATACCTGTTTTTTACAGAATCTCCGAGTCTGCGGATATCAATGGTAACCGGTGAAGCAAGCGGACCGGCGAGGCTTATGGGATTAACAGCCGGATAATTCACCGGATAGCTATAATTTCTTTGTAAGCGTGTTGATTGCGATATTTCTGAAACTGTTAATCGCAAAGGCTGCATAGAGTCTCCATAAAAGCCTTTGTAACTAAGTACCAATACGGCTGAATCAACCACGATACTGTCTTTATTTCCGGGTATTGCAAAAGGGAATACCGGAGGAGTTACTTCAAAATACATGGAAGCTGAAGTACGTCCAAAAATCGGATCGTTGGTGATAGCACCTAATACATGCACGTCAGATTTATAAATACGTACAGAGTCTAGTTCCTCATATGTATCGGTGGTAACGTCGAGAATGGTATCTTTTGTAAGTACACCATCAATGGGAGGTATCAATCCCCCACCTAACTCGGTTGAAGTAATCCGGGTACAACCCGCGAGTAGAAATCCAGAAATAATACAGAAAATGAATGTATTACGCAGTGTCGAAAATAAACGCATGAGTTGTTGATTACTTACCCGCAAGGTCGTTGTACAATTCTAAATACTCTGTTAAATCAGAATCCCATCCTTTGAAAGGAACTACCTTTTTCCCTTTCACTTTTGCGAATTCTTCTGTGAGTTTTTTATCGATCTTTTCTGCACCAAAAGTGATGGCATCAGCATAGCTGGCTCCACCTCTGAACAATGCGGTATTATTAGCTTCTTTAAAGGGTTCCAGATCTTTGTCTTTGACATTGGCATTGATAACGGCCTGTTTCAGGAAGTCACCACCCAATTTATCTTTGAACGTGTTTTCACCAATGGTAAAAATCACTTTACTATTACCAAATACAGGCTCTTTCTTATACGCTGTTTTGATATAAGCAGGAATCAATCCTGTCATCCAGCCACTACAATGTATAATGTCAGGAGGCCATCCGAATTTCTTTACTGTTTCCAATGCTCCTTTACAGAAAA
The DNA here is from genome assembly GCF_040362915.1 of Sediminibacterium sp. KACHI17. Taxonomy (NCBI): domain Bacteria; kingdom Pseudomonadati; phylum Bacteroidota; class Chitinophagia; order Chitinophagales; family Chitinophagaceae; genus Sediminibacterium; species Sediminibacterium longum. The sequence continues at coordinate 1,099,034 of NZ_AP029612.1, forward strand.
ACACTGTACGAAGTGCATTGTCATCAAACCATTTCTCTTCATCATCATGAAAGATCTGCTTGCGCTTGAAGAAATCTTCGTTTTCCAAGAAATATACCTGCAAGCGTGCATTGGGCAATGAAGCGACTTTGATCTGAAGGGGATAATCATCATTATCAACTGAAACATTGATACCCGATAATCTTACCACTTCATGCAGACGATGTCTTCTCTCATTGATCACTCCAAAGCGGGGCATGATACATCTGACTTCCAGTCCCCCGTCATTGCTTTTGATAGCCAGTTTATTGATAACCTCGGCAAACTCTGTGAGCTCGAGGTAGGGTGACATCTCTGTGGCTATGAATAAAATTCTTTTCTTTGTTGACATCCTTGCGCCGTTTTTTTGCGGGACTCGTAAAATGAGTGGGCAAAGGTACATAAAATAAACAGAACAGCATTAGTTGGCTGAATTGACCACAATCTGAACCCCTATGATTCTTTTCAGAAAAGGAGACGAATTAAAAAAATATTTAATTGCTAAAACAGGGCAAGGCCTCAACATTGGGTTTGTACCTACAATGGGGGCTCTCCATGAGGGGCATCTTTCATTGATCAGGGCTGCCAAAGAAAGGTCAGACCTGGTGGTTTCCAGCATTTTTGTGAACCCGACCCAATTCAATGACCAACAGGATTACCTCCACTACCCTAAAACCATCGATCAGGATATTTTAGCCCTTGAAAAATCTGCCTGTGACATATTATTCATGCCAGATGTCAAGGAAATCTATCCAGACAACTATTTGCCTCTTTCTTATGACCTCGGATTCCTAGAGACTGTTCTGGAAGGAAAATTCAGACCCGGACATTTTCAGGGGGTTTGTCAGGTTGTAGACAGAATGTTGGAGATCGTCACCCCCGGCTTACTTTTTTTAGGGCAAAAAGATTACCAACAATGTATGGTGATCGAACGGCTGATTCAATTGAAACATCCATCGACCCGCCTACTCATTGTTCCTACCATGCGTGAAAAAAATGGGCTAGCCATGAGTAGCCGAAACTTACGTTTGAGTACTACCGATAGAGTAAAAGCAGAAGCCATCTATAAAGGTTTGATGAAAATCAAAGCCCAATTACAACAGGGCACTCTTCAGCAGTTATGCGAGGAAGTAAGTAACGACTTATTGGATGCAGGATTTGAAAAAGTAGATTATATCAGTATCTCTCATGCTACCACACTGGCCCCAGTAAACGAATGGGATGGCAAAACACCGTTGGTAGCTTTGGCAGCGGCTTTTATTTCCGGGGTTCGCTTAATTGATAACATTCCTCTCACATAATCGAAGTCTTTATATCCATTTGAACAGACTATTTTTGCGCGCATGATGCAAATTGAAGTACTCAAATCTAAAATACACCGTGCCGTTATCACGGAAGCCAATCTTCATTATGTGGGCAGTCTGACACTCGATGAAGACCTGATGGATGCTGCTAATTTCATTGAACATGAAAAGATTCAGGTAGTGAATGTGAACAATGGAGAAAGATTGGAAACCTATATCATCAAAGGTAAAAGAGGCAGTGGTATTGTTTGTTTAAATGGTCCGGCTGCACGTAAAGGTGCGGTGGGAGATCTCGTAGTAATCATTTCTTATGCTATTATGGATTTTGAAGCTGCTAAAACATTTAAACCCTGGGTCGTATTTCCAAAAGAAGGGAATAAGTTATAGTGGTACATCCTGCTTTGTAAATTCGTAATTTACCCCTCTGATCAATCGTATGAAAAAACAACTCCTCTCTATTGGAAAGTTTGCCCTGTTTCTGGGTTTGGGATTGTTTCTCGTATGGTGGAGTTTGAGACAGATACCCGATGATAAATGGGGGGAATTCAGAAATAGTTTACGCAATGCCAACTATTGGCTGCTGATCCCTGTCTTTGTGATCCTCATTGCCAGCCACTTGCTTCGGGCGCTTCGCTGGAAGATCCTGATGGAGCCGATGGGTTACCGGCCAAGATCCTTGAATACTTTTTTTGCTGTCATGATCGGCTATCTCGCCAATCTGGCTTTTCCTCGTTTGGGCGAAGTCTTGAAATGCACTTTACTTGCCCGCTATGAAAAAGTGCCCGCAGAAAAATTAGTAGGAACCATCGTTGCAGAAAGAGCCGTGGATGTTGTTTCATTAGGGATCGTTTTTCTTTTGACACTGGTGACCCAATATGATATCCTGGCTGCATATGGACAAGAATTGATCGGTAAGCTGTTGGATAAAGGCGGATCTGTGCCTATGTCTGTATTACTACTGATCGCCGGAATCATATTGGTAGGTATCATTGTAATACGCGTTTGGTTCAAGCAGTTTGCACATTTGAAGATCGTGATCATGATCAAAAAGATCATTGCAGGTGTTTGGGAAGGTTTAATGAGCATTCGTCACCTCAAGCGAAAAGGTATTTTCATCTTGTACAGTATAGGTATTTGGTTTTTGTATACCGCCGGAACATGGGTTGGCCTACTAGCGACTTCAGGAACCGCGCATCTGGGATGGGGCGAAGGATTGAGTGTATTGGCTTTTGGAAGTATTGGCATGATCGTTACACCCGGTGGTATTGGTGCTTATGCATTCTTTATTGCCAAACTATTGGAAGAATATAATATCCCATTTGAACTTGGCTTTGCCAATGGTAATCTGCAATGGTTCGCTCAATTCATGATCGTTCTGCTTGCGGGTGGATTGAGTTTATTGCTACTGCCAGTTTATAATAAAAAAAACAATCAACATGAGAGCCGTTAATGCAATAGAGCAAAAGATCATGACATTACCTCAGTTGCTGGCACGTGTGGCTGCATGGCGTATTACGGGAAAGAAAGTAGCTTTTACCAATGGTTGTTTTGATATTTTACATGAAGGACATATTTTCTCCCTCAATGCTGCTGCCAGTGAAGCAGATTATTTGATCGTGGGAGTGAACAGTGATAACAGCGTTAAGAAACTAAAAGGCCCTGAAAGACCTGTCAACAATGAACACAGCCGTTCATTATTATTGGCCAGCTTAGCCGTTACCGATGCCATCATTGTTTTTGATGAAGACACCCCACATACCCTTATCACTGCGATCTTACCGGATGTTTTGGTCAAAGGCGGTGATTATACCGTTGAGCAGATCGTGGGATCAAAAGAAGTGATCGCCAATGGCGGAAGAGTGGTCATCAATCCGATCGTAGAAGGGTTTTCAACAACGGGTATCATTCAACATATCAAGCAATCGTATTCTTAGTATCGTGCTTGTTCGTCTTTCTTAGATAGTATTCAATCGATAAACTTAACATTCCACTCTCCTTCTCTTTTTTATATTTGAATGGTTAGATTGATTATGCCCTAGGCTTGGACTAATAACTATTTTTTGTGAAAAAGCATCTTATACAGCGTGACATCAGTTGGCTCAGTTTTAATGCAAGGGTTTTACAAGAAGCGAATGACCCTTCAGTTCCCTTAAAAGAAAGGATCCGCTTTCTGGGTATCTTTTCCAATAATACCGATGAATTTTTCAGGGTTCGTGTAGCTACTCTAAAACGCATGGTAGAATATGCGGATAAAAGACGTAAGCTCAACATGCATATGGAAGATGATCCACAATCCATCATCGATCAGATACAAACCATCGTCCTTCAGCAACAAAATGAATTCAATCGTATTTGGGATGACATCATCAGAGAGTTGAAAAAAGAAAAGATCTTTTTGATCAATGAAAAGCAACTGAATAAAGAACAGAAAAGATATGTAAGCGATTTTTTTGATGAACAGGTTCGTTCCAATATCATCCCGTTGATGATCGAAAGCTTACCACAACTACCTTATCTGCGAGATAAAAGTATTTATCTGGGTGTAGTGATGCGCAAAAAAGATTCTGCATACGATCAGAAATATGCATTGATCGAAGTTCCGGCCAAAGATGTTGGAAGATTTGTATTGCTACCTTCTAAGCAAGGTGAAAAGCACATCATTTTATTGGAAGATGTGATCAGACATAACTTGCCTGAGATCTTCACTTATTTTGATTACGATTATTTTGATGCACATGTTTTCAAAGTAACCAAAGATGCTGAGATCGATATTGACAATGATGTAAGTACCACCTTCGTTGAAAAGATCGAAAAGGGATTGAAGAACAGACGCAAAGGAAAACCGGTTCGCTTTGTATACGACAAAGAAATGGATGCGGGTTTATTGGAATACCTGATCCGTCGTTTGAACCTCAACCGGAAAAGTAATATCATTCCGGGTGGAAGGATACATAACTTTCGCCATTTCATGGATTTTCCGGATGTGTTTGACAGTAAGAACACACGTCGCCCTTCATTTACACATCCGGCCATACAAGGCAGTATGCGTGTTACAGATGTGGTATTGAAAAAAGATGTGATGCTGCATTTCCCCTATCACTCTTTCCATACGGTTATCGATTTATTACGCGAAGCGGCCATGGATCCTGATGTCAAATCGATCAAGATCACTGCCTATAGACTTGCTTCGAATTCGAAAGTCATCAATGCATTGATCAATGCTGCACGTAATGGCAAAGAAGTGATCGTAATGCTGGAACTAAAAGCCCGATTTGATGAAGAAGCCAATCTCGAATGGAAAAAAATTCTGGAAGAAGAAGGTGTTCGTGTGTTATTGGGAATTCCTAAAATGAAAGTGCATGCCAAACTCTGCATCATTAAAAAAAGGAAAGGAAACAAAACAGTACAATACGGATTTGTAAGTACCGGCAACCTGAATGAAAAAACAGCGAAGGTTTACGGAGATCATTGCTTACTCACAGCCAACAGAATGGTGATGGCTGATATCAACCGGATCTTCAACTATCTCGAAAACTGGAAGACCGCTGCTGCACAGCTAAAACAGTGCAAAACATTGATGGTGTGTCCAACCAATATGCGACAAGAACTGACCACCCTGATCAATCGGGAAGTAAAGGCAGCCAAAGCAGGGAAAGAAGCTGTTATTACACTAAAAGTGAACTCACTGAGTGATGCAGCACTGATCGATAAATTGTATGCTGCAGCAGCTGCAGGTGTTGAGATCAGATTGATCGTTCGTGGTATCTTCTGTGCAGTGATCGATCATAAAAAATTCAAACAACCTATTCGTGCCATCAGTATTGTAGACGAATACCTGGAACATGCAAGGGTGTTGATGTTCCATAATGGCGGACATGAAAAAATTTATATCTCCAGCGCCGACTGGATGGTAAGGAATCTGGATCATCGCATTGAAGCAGCTATTCCCGTCATGGATACTGCGATTCGCGAGGAATTGAAACAGATTATCCACATTCAATTAAGAGACAATGTAAAAGCACGCATCCTCGACAAAGAATTAAAAAACAACTATGTACCTTCCGCAGGTAAAAAAAGGGTTCGCTCTCAGATCGAAACCTATCAATACTTACACCGGAAAAACATAGCAACTGTTGAGGCTCGCCGCAATTGATATTGGAAGTAATGCTGCTCGTTTACTTATTTCTGAAGTAACACATGATGCAGCAGGTAATCCGCGATTCAATAAACTGAATCTTGTTCGTGTACCCCTGCGCTTGGGTTTTGATGTTTTTGAAAAAGGAGAAATTTCCAAAGAAAAAAGAGGAATGGTTTTACAAACCATGAAGGCCTATGGACATTTGATCAATGCCTATGGTGTTCAGCATACCATTGCCTGTGCAACCAGCGCCATGCGTGATGCACGTAACAGTGCTGACCTTATCAGAAAAATACGATTAGAGACAGGACTTGAAATTGAGATCATCAGTGGTGATCTCGAAGCATCGATCATTTATGAAAACCATGTGGCAGAAAACATGGATACCGATCATAGCTATCTGTATATTGATGTAGGAGGCGGTAGTACAGAACTTACTTTTTTTGCCGAAGACAGACTGGTTTTCAAACAATCTTTTAATATCGGTACGATTCGATTACTGAAAGATATGGTAGAGGATCATCACTGGAATGAAATGAAGGAGATGATCAAAACGAAAACCAAAGGATATAAGAAAATTGTAGCGATTGGTACCGGGGGAAATATCAATAAAGTTTTTTCTCTCAGTAAAAAGAAAGATGGCAAGCCATTACCGATCGATCTGTTGAAAGATTATTACAAAGAAATTTCCAGCTTCACGCTGGAAGACCGGATCAATATTTACAAGTTGCGTGAAGACCGTGCAGACGTAATTGTACCTGCCTTACAGATCTATATCAATGTGATGCGATGGGCAGATGCCGATGAGATCTATGTACCCAAAATTGGTTTAGCTGACGGGCTTATTCAACACCTTTACTCTGAATTAACCTTACAACAACAGTAATTCGTTTGTAAACATTTGGGTAATCCTAAAATCTGCCTACTTTGCACTGTTTCCGATCCGGAAAGATGATTAAAAACCAATGTCATGTCTGTTCATAAAGATGTCAAGAAAATCACTACCAATACATTGCTGAAAATGAAGGCTGCGGGAGAGAAGATCTCCATGATCACAGCCTATGACTATTCCTTTGCACGTTTATTTGATGAAGCAGGTATCGATGTTGTTTTGGTGGGTGACAGTGCCAGTAACGTGATGGCCGGACATGAAACAACGGTGCCGATCACATTGGATCAAATGATCTACCATGCGCAGTGTGTTGTAAGAGGGATCGACCGCTCATTGGTAGTCGTGGATCTGCCTTTTGGGTCCTATCAATCAAACTCAGATATTGCCCTTGCCTCTGCCATACGTATCATGAAAGAAAGTGGCGCACATTCCATAAAGCTGGAGGGAGGATCAGAAGTGGTGGAAAGCATTCAAAGAATTGTATCAGCAGGCATCCCTGTTATGGGGCATCTTGGCTTGACGCCACAATCGATCTATAAATTCGGGACCTATAATGTGAGAGCCAAAGAAAATGAAGAGGCTGAAAAACTGAGAAAAGATGCCAAGTTATTAGAAGAAGCGGGCTGCTACGCGATCGTTTTGGAAAAAATACCCGCAGCATTGGCAACTGAAGTCAGCAACTCATTGACCATTCCTACTATTGGTATCGGTGCAGGCTCAGGCTGTGATGGACAGGTTTTGGTGATGCATGACATGCTGGGTATCAACAATACTTTTAAGCCTCGTTTTTTAAGACAGTACTTGAATTTACAGGAACAGATACAGGGTGCTGTGGGTCAATATATTAAAGATGTAAAATCCGGAGATTTCCCATCAGAAAAAGAATCTTACTAAATCTTTACCGATGAAGACCCCTTCTTCACCCAAAATGATTGTTTATTTTCATCAGGAAAAATAGATTTGAGAAACACTATGTTTCGATACAACGTCATACTCCTCATTTTTCTATCGCTGGGTATTATCCGGGTTTCCGATATACAGGCCAATGACTTTTGTGACACCCTACCCTTAAAGCATATTACTAACGGAGAATTAGATGATTGGGATCCGGCCTCCTTTGATATTGACGAAGTTTCAGGTATTCGTTTTGCTACAGAAAATGACAAGGAGAAATTATACGTTGCAATGTATATTGTCAATAAATCCGTGCAATCTAGAATTTCACAAGCGGGTATGCAGTTAATGATCGATATAAAAGGGAAAAAAAGAGAATCAACTTATATCGAATTCCCCGTTAAAAAAGAACCTTTAACTGCTTCCTTCAATCAAAATGTACAAGGGCAAGATCAATCATTTACCGATCGACTTGCAGCCAGTATGTTATTCTTGAAGAAAAAAGGATTCAAAGATCAGTTACAAGATATAGAAATAGAGCCGGTTGGAACTGCTTCCGATATCCAACTATCATTTGGATGGGATGAAAGAAATATACTTTATATCGAGTATGAAATTCCATTTAAAAGATTAGCATTAATGGAAGGTTTAACTGGCAAGGAAATCTCAGTTGGCTTTAAATTGAATGCACAAGAATCGCTTCCGCAGCCACCCTCCCCTGCTGTACCGATTGGATCATTCAATGCCAGACTGGTAGCTGTTCCAGCAGGGAGTATGCCCCCAGCTAGCAGCAGAACAAATGGTATTCAAAACAGCAACGCTGGTTCTACTAACAAAATATTGGAACCGCAACAATTATTTTGGATGAAACACGTGCTTAATTAGTATTATTATATAACCTTATTCATTACCATCATTAATCTGATCTTTTGACAAACGATAAAAAAATAATTACAGTCTTCACGCACATGGTTGCATGGGCTTGTTTTTTCTTTGTGCCTTATCTGGTCTTCTTTCCTCGTTTGAGAGAATTCAGTATGAGTGACAACATGCTCGCAACCATCATCTGCAATAATGTTTTCATTGTACTGTTCTATTATTTCAATACACATGTTCTCGTACCGAAATTGTTGATCAATAAAAGATGGGGATGGTATATTCTTTCGATAGCAGCCTGTTTAACAGCTTTTCTGTTTTTGCCTAAAGAAATTGCCAATCTGATTGTTGAACCTGAATTCATTCGTCAGAACAATGAGTTCATCCGAAACCCTGATTTCAAAGGCACTCCAAAACTTACGAGAGCACCCAGAAGAGCCAGACCTATTGCGGATCCATATAATACAGTCTTGTTCTTATTGGTATTTGCGTTTGGAACCTGTATCTCTGTAACCCAACGTTGGCTTAGAACAGAACAAACCAAAAAAGAAACAGAAAACGAAAAACTGAATACAGAGTTATCATTTCTGAAATCACAGGTAAACCCGCATTTCTTTTTCAACACCCTGAATAATATTTATTCGCTTGCAGTGGTAAGAAGTGAAAAAACAGCGCCTGCTGTGATGAAACTTTCATCCATTATGCGTTATATCCTTACAGAAACGGAACGTGATCTGGTACCTTTGAATAATGAGGTGGATTTCATTCATAACTTTATTGAATTACAACAAGTAAGACTAACAGATAAGGTGACCTTGCACTTTTCTGCCAAGGGAGATGTTGACACTATGTTGATTGCCCCTTTAATGTTCATACCATTTGTAGAGAATGCTTTTAAATACGGAGTGAGTACCAAAGAAGTATCAAAGATTGATATCTCAATTGACACCAAGGACAACATCATTTATTTCTCAGCCACTAATAATATTGTTGCAGCGGATAATAGTTTAATGGAGAATACTGGCATTGGTATCAACAATGTTAAAAGAAGATTGGAACTAATGTATCCTGATCGCCATAAACTCATTACAACCATTGAAAACAACATTTACATTGTAAAATTGGAGATTACAACATGATTCATTGTATTGCCATTGATGACGAGCCACTAGCATTACAACTGGTTCAGGAATATTGCGCGAAGATCTCTTTTCTGAAACTGGAAAAGACCTTTACCAATACCGATGAAGCCATTGCCTATATGCAATCCAATACGGTCGATCTTTTATTTCTGGATATTCAAATGCCTGATATTACCGGTATTCAGTTTTATAAAGGTTTATCTGAAAAACCGCCGGTGATCTTTACCACTGCATATAAAGATTTTGCAGTAGAAGGTTTTAATGTAGACGCGGTTGATTATCTGCTCAAGCCTTTTGAATATGATCGTTTTTTAAAAGCTTGTTATAAAGCTAAGGAATACATCGAATTCCTTAGCTCTCAGGAAGTGCAGCTGAATTCACTCTTTATAAAAGTGAATTATGAGATCATGAAGATCAACCTGAAAGACATTGATCTGATTGAAGCACTCGATGATTATATCAAGATCTATATCAAACCCAACCCGGTACTAACGCTGATGACATTAAAAAGTATTCAGGAAAAATTACCGCCGCGTGATTTTGTGAGGGTTCACCGTTCATTCATCATTCCTATTGCAAAAATTGAAAAATTCAGCAAATCAAAAGTATGGATCGCAGGTAAAGAAATACCTATCGGCAGCAGCTACAGCAGTGTGTACGATCAGTTATTAGAAATTTCAAAAACAAAGTAGCCATTCCCCGATTTTGATAAGCCCCTCACCTATCAATCGGCGAAAAAAATAAACAAAAAGATAGTTTTACTCTGTAAATGCTGAAAGGCGTTTCATGCAGGGTTTTAGATAATAAAGTATCACAAAGTTGTTCTCAACACGGTGATACTTTTTTTATGCCTGTCAATCTCTTCAGGTGCTCTTTTTTGAATCCATTACCTTTACCAAAATTTAACCTGCATGGATTTTTTAGCACAATTAGGTATTCAGTCTGTAAATCCCGGTGCATCTACCGGTACTCAATGGATCGATAGTAAAGCCTCTGTTATCAGCTCCTCTTCTCCTGTTGATGGTAAATTGATCGGTACAGTTCAGTCAACTGATGAAGCTACTTATCAAACAGTTGTACAACAGTCTGCAAAAGCATTTGAAAGTTGGCGTGAATGGCCTGCACCCAAACGTGGTGAAGTAGTTCGCCAGGTAGGCGAAGCTTTGCGCAAGTACAAAGAGTCTTTAGGTAAATTGGTGAGTTATGAAATGGGCAAAAGTTTACAAGAAGGATATGGAGAAGTTCAGGAGATGATCGATATCTGTGATTTTGCAGTGGGATTATCCAGACAATTACATGGTCTGACCATGCATAGTGAAAGACCCAAACACCGTATGTATGAACAATGGCATCCATTAGGTATCACCGGTATTATTTCTGCTTTTAATTTCCCTGTTGCAGTATGGAGCTGGAATGCAGCCTTGGCATGGGTTTGTGGCAATACTACGATCTGGAAACCCAGTGAGAAAACGCCGCTTTGCTCTATTGCTGTACAAAATATTGTTGCAGAAGTTTTCAAAAACAATCAGGTTCCTGAAGGCGTGAACTGTCTGATACAAGGAGCCCGCGAAGTAGGTGAATGGATGAGCAATGATAATCGGATTCCATTGATCTCTGCAACAGGTTCTACCAGAATGGGTAAGATCGTTGCCGCAACAGTGGCTGCCAGACTTGGAAAAACCATTTTGGAATTGGGTGGTAATAATGCCATTATCATTTCAAAAGAAGCAGATCTGGATATGGCTTTGATCGGTTGCGTATTTGGGGCCGTAGGTACTGCCGGACAACGATGCACCACTACCCGTAGATTGATCATTCATGAATCGGTATATGAAACCTTCAAAGCGAAATTGGTGAAGGCTTATGGACAATTGAGGATTGGTGACCCATTGGATACAAAAAACCATGTAGGGCCATTGATCGATCAGGAGGCAGTACAATTGTATCTTAAGTCGATCGAAGCCTGTAAAGAACAAGGTGGTCGATTCATTGTGGAAGGGGGTGTATTAAATGGTAGCGGATATGAAAGCGGTTGTTATGTAAAACCATGTATCGCTGAAGCAGAAAATCATTTCCCGGTAGTACAACACGAAACATTTGCTCCGATCTTATACATCATGAAATATAGCGATCTGAATGAAGCGATCTCTTTTCAGAATCATGTACCGCAAGGACTTTCTTCTGCGATCATGACCTTAAACATGCGAGAAGCAGAACAATTCCTTTCACATGCAGGAAGTGATTGTGGTATCGCGAATGTAAATATTGGTACCAGCGGTGCTGAAATTGGTGGTGCTTTTGGTGGTGAAAAAGAAACCGGTGGCGGAAGAGAAAGTGGCAGTGATGCATGGAAAGCTTATATGCGTCGCCAAACCAATACCATCAATTGGAGTACACAATTGCCTTTAGCTCAAGGCATTCAATTTGACCTTTAATTGTATTGATATGCATATCTCCGTATCAGATGCCGTCAACCTCTTAAGCAGAACACCTCAATTATTAGAAGATCTGCTGCTGGATATTCCCGACGCTTTACTTCATGCCAATGAAGGAGGTGATAGCTGGAGTCCTTACGATGTGGTGGGGCATCTGATACACGGAGAAAAAACAGATTGGATACCGAGGATGAAGATCTGTTTATCGGATGACAATCATAAAACCTTCACTCCTTTTGATCGCTTTGCACAATTTGAAGATAGCAAGGGTAAAAGCATTCTTGAGTTACTGAAAACATTTCGCTCACTTCGTGAAGAAAATCTCACCATACTGAATGATTTTCAGCTCAGTCCTGCAGATTTTGAAAGAACGGCCATCCACCCTGCTTTCGGAACAGTGACACTTCAGCAACTATTGGCTACATGGGTGGTACACGATCAGAATCATATTTATCAGATCACAAGAACCATTTCACATCAATACCGGGAAGAGACAGGACCTTGGAAAGCGTATCTCAGAATCATACAATAAACAACTGAACCTGTTCAAGTGTAGATTGTAGTACAGAAAAATACAACACTGTAACTATGGTAATAAAAAAGAACGCCATCATCGATCAGTCTGATGGCATGCACTTTATTGGCATTGATACACCAACAGCAGAAAAGTTTAGTAAAAAGGGAATCAAAAGATGTATTTGTATACTCAATGGGAAATCGAGTTTACATGTTGCATTACAGTCTAGAAAAGAAGAGGGTTATATTATTTATATTAGTAAGCGGGTATTAAAAGAATTGAACCTGAAAAAAGGAGTAACCGTACAACTTGAATTAAAAGAAGATAAAAGTACATTTCAATTTGAAGAAGCCATAGAATGGACTGAAGTGCTTGAAACAGATCCTGAGGCTAAAATTATCTTCGATCAACTCACTCCCGGTAATAAAAGAAGTATTCTCTATTTGATTACCCGTATAAAATCTTCCGATAAAAGAATCGAACGGTCTTTGCATATTGCCGAGCAACTCAAAAGGGGTATACACAGTGCAGCTAAGCTGCTGAAAAAATAGACCTTGATCCACTCCCGAAATTTGTTAAGAAAAACTAAAAAAAGAAGTGTTATCAATAGGGCGCTATTGCAACTGCGCCAAGATTTTCCTAAATCACGCTGCAGCGGTTAATTTTTCATTATCATTACGGAAATTTGTGCTGATCGTTAAACTATACATTCGATGCTTCGCGGGATACTCAGTTTATTAGCCATACCCTTTTCTGCGCTTATTGTACATGCGCAACAGGTACCTAAGGCCTGGTTTCAAATGGATTACAATAAGGATTCATTCTACGGGATCAGTTTATACAAAGCCTACGATTTTTTAAAAGAGCGTAACAAAAAAAGTGAACCGATCATTGTTGCTGTATTGGACTCAGGTATCGATACAACGCATGAAGACTTAAAGCCGGTGCTTTGGCGCAACCCAAAAGAAATTCCTGGAAACAATAAAGACGATGACGGTAATGGATATATAGATGATGTGTACGGATGGAATTTTTTAGGAAATAAAGATGGTAGAAATATTAAAAAAGCATCCGATGAGCGCTCAAGGGTTTTTCATAGATGGAAAGATCAGTTCGCTAATAAAAATTTGAATCCGGAAGAAATGACGGAAAAACAGCGTGAACAATTCTTTATCTGGAAAAAAGCCTTGAACCAGATGAATTTCAGTCATGAAGAGCAAATGGAATTGATGTTTGTTGAAGTGACTGCGAAAGCCTTAAAAAAGCATGATAAGATCTTACGTCAGGAAATGGGCTGTGAAGAATATACCTGTGAAAAATTGGAGCAGTTTCAACCCGTCAGTAAAATGGGTAAAGAAGCAAAGCTGGGTTTTCTTACCTGCATGAAGATGATCGGATTGGATGCTGAAGAAAAAAACACGGTACTGTTAACACAGTTGGAAGAATATATTGATGGGAAAAAGACAGCTTTTGAATCCAAAGAAAAAGCACCAAGAGATTATCGCGCTGAGATCATCGGCGATAATTACTACAACTTGAATGACCGCTTTTATGGTAACGGAGATGTAATGGGACCCAACCCTGATCACGGCACCCATGTTAGTGGACTGATCGCTGCTCAGCGAAACAATGGTATTGGTATTGATGGTGTTGCAGATAATGTACGCATCATGATGTTGCGTGTGGTTCCGGATGGTGATGAATATGATAAAGATATTGCTCTGGCCATTCGTTATGCAGTAGATCATGGTGCCAAAGTGATCAACATGAGTTTCGGAAAATCTTTCTCCCCGGAAAAGAACTGGGTAGACAGTGCAATACGCTATGCAGAGCAAAAAGATGTATTGGTATTACATTCATCCGGAAATGATGGAGACAATATTGATGAGAAAGAAGTTTATCCAAACCCATGGCTGCAAGAATGGAACACTTTAGCCAGCAACTATATTACGGTTGGTGCCAGCAGTGATCCAAAGATCACAGGCAGTATCACGGCTGAATTCAGTAATTATGGTAAAGAAAAAGTAGATCTTTTTGCACCAGGTGTGAAGATCTATTCTACAATGCCCGGAGGGAATAAATATGGTAACCAGCAAGGAACCAGTATGGCCACTCCAATTGTAAGTGGTATTGCAGCGATGATACGTTCGTACTACCCGCAACTATCAGCGGTACAAGTAAAACAGATCATCGAAAAATCGGTATTGATTCCGGAATCATCTGCCTACTGTTTCCGTCCGGGTGAAAAAGCCAGTATTGTTCCATTTAATCAATTATCCAGAACCGGAGGTATTGTGAATGCCTACAATGCCATGGTGGCGGCTGAGCAGTGGATACAACAAGCGAATAAGCCTGCAACAGAAACCAAGACCACGAACGTTAAGAAAAATAAGTCCCACTAATTATTTATGAGCAGACCGCAACCCGGTGAGTACAACTCATTTTTTGAGCGATACATCAACCAAACAAAAGCACAGAATGCACATGCATTGCTGGAAGAATTGACTACCGTTCTCGAACACTTCTATACAACATTACCCGAATCAAAAGCTGATTATGCTTATGCGCCCGGTAAGTGGACCTTAAAAGAAGTGTTACAACATGTAACAGATACAGAAAGAATCTTCAGCTATCGCTTACTAAGGATAGCCAGAAAAGATACTACTCCTCTCCCTTCTTTTGAAGAGAATGATTATGTAGCCAATGCTGATGCCAATCGCAGAAGTTTTGATGCGATCAAACAAGAGTTTTTGGCTGTCAGAAAATCCAGTAATCTACTGATCGAATCACTTACAGAATCACAACTAAATAATAGAGGTATTGTAAGTGGCACAGAAACTTCAGCCAATGCCATCGCTTTCATATTGTTTGGACATTTGATGCATCATAAGGCTGTGATTGAAGAGCGATACCTTTAAATACATTTTCCTATAAAAAAGAAAAGGACTTCAATTGAAGTCCTTTTCTTTTATGCGATCAGTTATGCTTATTTAGCAAACAAATGAATTGCCAATTGTACGTCTTTAGCAGGGCCATTGTACAAGATTCCGAATGCAGTTCTGTCTACGCTGAAATAAGCCTGACCAAACAGACCTTTTTCACTTGCGCTACGAATATTTGCATTGAATTTTACTGCAACAGTAGCTCCTTTGATGTTCAGGTTACCGCTGATCTCGCAAGTACCTTCTCCGGTATAATTTACACCTGTAATAGTGTAAGTAGCTTCACCAAATTTAGCTACATCAAAAAAGTCAGCAGACTTCAGGTGACCAGCCAATCTGTCTCCGGCACCATCTGTTACTTTCAGGTTAGCCAGGTCAATTACAAAGCTACCACCAGTCAGTTTACCGTTCTCAACTTGTACTTGTCCACTTTTTACAGTGAAAGAACCGGTATGAAAGTCGCCGGCTTTAGAACCGATCCAATCAACACGGCTTTTCTCAGCCACAACATTCAAAGTGGTAGGTGCTTTTTTGTTTTCACCCGTAAAAGAAGAAAGGCCGATCAATAATGCGGCACTCATCAAGGTCAAAAATGCTTTTTTCATAATGTTTTTCGTTTTTACAGTTTTTGAAGCTTCCGTAAAATTAGGGGAATTAATGTTACAACAATAAAATTTCGCCTTAAATCTGAATGCCTGATTCTCTTATCTTCGCAAAAATTTTTCCCGTATGAATCTTCATGAATATCAAGCCAAGGAATTGCTGAAAAAATACAATGTACCGGTGCAGGAAGGCATTGCGGTAGACACGGTAATGGCGGCCGAAGAGGCATATCGCCAAATCAAGACCCAAACCGGTAACAATTTTGCTGTTATAAAGGCTCAGATCCATGCCGGTGGACGTGGTAAAGGAAAAATAGAAGGTACTGAGCAGCGTGGTGTTGCCGTGGCTAAGAGTGTTGAAGATGTGGCTACGATTGCCAAAAACATACTCGGGGGTACACTGGTGACCAT
This sequence comes from Sediminibacterium sp. KACHI17, assembly GCF_040362915.1. NCBI lineage: Bacteria > Pseudomonadati > Bacteroidota > Chitinophagia > Chitinophagales > Chitinophagaceae > Sediminibacterium > Sediminibacterium longum. The sequence goes on from NZ_AP029612.1 coordinate 1,115,205, forward strand.
TCAAACCGGTCCTAGCGGTAAAAAAGTAAATAAGATCCTCATCGCTCAGGATGTATATTATCCGGGTCCTAACCCTGTAAAAGAGTTCTACCTCTCTATCCTTCTGGATCGTGCGAAGGGTATGAATGTAATCATGTATAGCACTGAAGGTGGAATGGATATTGAAGAAGTAGCACACAATACCCCTGATAAGATCTTCAAAGAGTGGGTGCATCCAGGTGGTGGCTTACAGGGTTTCCAGGCACGTAAGATCGCCTTCAACCTGGGACTTAGCGGAGAAGCATTCAAGAATTGCGTAAAATTCGTGACCAACTTATATAACGCTTATGTTGGACTGGATTGCGGTATGCTGGAGATCAATCCTTTGTTCAAAACAAGTGATGAAAAGATCATCGCGGTAGACTGTAAAATGAACATTGATGATAATGCATTGATGCGTCATGCTGATACAGCTGCTTTACGTGATGTATCAGAAGAAGATCCTACGGAAGTAGAAGCCGGACAATACAACCTCAACTTCGTAAAACTGGATGGTAACGTAGGTTGTATGGTAAATGGTGCAGGTTTGGCAATGGCGACCATGGATATGATCAAATTAAGTGGTGGTGAACCTGCCAACTTCCTGGATGTAGGCGGTACTGCGAATGCTCAAACCGTGGAAGCAGGTTTCCGTATCATCATGAAAGATCCAAACGTAAAAGCGATTTTGATCAACATCTTTGGTGGTATCGTTCGTTGTGACCGTGTTGCTGCTGGTGTGATCGAAGCATACAATAAATTGGGCAATATTGAAATCCCTATCATTGTAAGATTACAAGGTACCAATGCTGTTGAAGCGAAGAAACTGATCGATGAAAGTGGATTGAAAGTTCAATCTGCTATTGAACTCAGTGAAGCGGCAGAGCTGGTTAAAAAAGCAGTAGCTTAATCGAAGCTTTGAAAAAATACAAAAGCTCTGGCTAGAAGCCGGAGCTTTTTTTTGCTTGAAACGAGTAATGCTATTGATGTGAATGAATCATTTTAACCTCCATCACTGCGCTGAATGAATAACGCAGTCCTGTAGACAATTCCACACATTCATATCTTTTTCTTCTCAGTTTTCCGCGTCGAAAGACCCGACCATTATCCATCTGGAATAATTCTCCCTCTGCAATATCCGCTACGTGTGCATATCCACTCCTTTGTTGTTTATTGTATTTCCGAAGTACCAGCAATAAAGCTGTTTCACCATTCGCAGTGGCTGCGGGATTCATGACCGAATACTGCAGCGCCTGTTCAACATCTTCCGGAAATACACCCAACTGAATAAAATGCAGGAGCAGCTTTGCATAACAGGCTTTCCATTCCGCCCCATGTGCTTCTACCCGATTACGATATTGCTCAAAAGTGAGGAGATGCGCTAATTCATGTAACAGTGTGATCAAAAACTCATAAGGATTCAGATCACCATTGACCGTGATCCGATGGTTCTTTCCTGCAAATGCATGGCGATAATCGCCCAGTACCGATTTGCGTTTTCTTGTAATGGTAAGATGAACCCGGTACTGTTTGATATAAGCCACAACTTCCTCAAAACTACCTTCGGGAAGAAATGCGGCCAATGCCTGCATGGGATGTTCAGATACGGGCATTCTTTTTGGGATTCTGCCTTAAGAATAAACGAACTTCAATCCAGGTATAGACTACGTACAACCCAAGGGCTGCATAGATCGAATACACACTTTTATCTTTTCCTACCATGGACAGATAAATGATTAGTGCGGCGCCAAACCCGAGCAATTTCAAACCCATACCCGCCATCACAGCACGTACGATTGCATTGGGATTCGGATTTTTAGATGCATTCAGTTGCATCAATAGCCCAACCAACGAGAACAAGAACAGTAAAATATTCGCAATGATCAATACATCTTGCTTCATTCCCCATGCAGCAATCTTCTTATCTCCTACGATCGTGAGCGCATTGACGATCAAAAAGAATAAAACAAGTGGTCTGATTTTTTTTCCCATAATCATTTCTTTGATGTACCTGACGTATCTCTGACCAGTTTGATCAGTGTTCCAGCCAATGCCAATAACGGCAAAAGCCAGATCAATACAGGTTTTGAAAAGCTAAAATATTGATCTGCCCACTTTCCACCATATATGGTTATACACAACAATATGATCAATTGTGTGGCGAGTGAAGCATAGCTAAGTAAGGTTTTATCAGGACGTTGATCGGATGCCATTATTCGCTCGATATATCTGTCTTGGGAATGGCCAGAGAAATGGTGTCTAGTTGAGAAGGGGTATCTCCTGCCAGTACTTTTTTTACTCCATCGATATATTGTTCCTTATATCGGATCGCTTGCTCCAGTGAGTCGGTACGCATTTTCAGCATTTGAAGTGCGGCCCTGCTTTCACGAGTTCCATAACCCGGTATATAATATTTCAATGGAGAAAAAGCGATCAATGCAATGGTAAGTCCGACCAATAATACGAATACAGTACTCAATCCTATATACACACTGAGACGTGATAATCGGAAAGTGACCACTTCTTCATACGTATCATCATTCATCACTACGAGACGATAGTTATTTCTGATACGCTTAAGATTATTATTACTATCGGAATTGACCATAGACTAAAATCAGGTTAAAGGTAATGATGAATTAGGTTTTCAGCGCTGCCGAAAGGGAAATAACTGTATTTTTAAGTGATTTTATGCAGATCTACCATCGAATAAGATTTTCCGGGATGATTTTACGTTCTATTCTACCATGCTTGTCACTGATTTTTCTGTTTTTAACCGGAGAAATCGTGGCGCAGCCTTATTCCACCATCGAACTCAAAAAGGAAAAGCCTTATGAGAACCGGACATTACCCTCGGAAAAATCAGGCAATAAAAAATTCACTCTTCCCAAGCGTATCTATAACAATACAGTTACTCATTTCAACTATTATTTCAATGCGAACCAGCGCATGAACGAGATCGTTGACAGAGCCACTGAATCGCACCGAGATGATTACACACAATTACTATCTTTTTATGATTACGATCTTGAAACCACAGCACAAGATCAAATTGATACCGTGTTGTATAAATGCACAGCAGGTATTTTACTGCATGATCTAAGAAGTGATTGGGTAGATAATCTGTACCTGCTCATGGGCAAAGCCTATCTCTTCAGAAAAGATTTTGATTCTGCACTGCATGTGTTTCAATATATCAATTATGCATTTGCGCCTAAAGACGATGGCTATGATGTGCCAATTGGAAGTAATGTCAGCAATTCCGGAGGTATTTTTTCGATTTCTACCAACGAGAAAAGAAATCTCTGGAAGAAAATGACTACTACACTTCCCAGCAGAAATGAAAGTTTTCTCTGGATGGCCCGCACTTATATTGAACAAGATAAAACAGCGGAAGCTGCAGGATTAATCGCCCTATTAAGAAGTGATGCATTATTCCCAGCCCGTTTACAAGCTGAACTGGATGAAGCAAGTGCCTATCTGTTTTATAAACTCAATGCTTATGACAGCGCAGCTTTTTATCTGACCCGTTCCCTGAAAAAAGGAAATGATCTTCAGGATAAAGCAAGAACCTATTACCTGGCTGCTCAACTGTATGAAAAAGCCAATAAAAATAGCGATGCCATCAAAAATTTTACAGAAGCGATCCGTCATGCAAAAGATCCTTTCATGGAAGTGTATGCAAGATTGAACATCGCTGCTCTTGCAACCGGTGAGAAAGACAATGCCTTACAAGAGAACCTGAACGAGTTACTAAAAATGGCAAAAAAAGATAAGTATGATGTGTATCGCGATATCATTTATTATGCCGCTGCAAAACTGGAATTGAGCAGAAAAGCCTATCCGGCTGCTCAACAGTTGCTATTAAAAAGTGTAGCCCTCAGCAGCGACAATCCGATTCAAAAACAAAAGAGTTTTTTGTTATTGGGTGACTTGAATTATGACCGCAAATCATACAGTCAATCTTTCCGTTTTTATGATAGTGTAGAAGCCAGACTATTACCTGATGATGAAAAATCAAGAATTGAAACACGCAAACCGGCGCTACAACTTATCAGCATCAATGAAGAAAATATTGCACGTGAAGACAGTGTTCAGAAGATAGCAGCGTTAACTGAAACTGCCAGAACTGACTACCTTAAAAAATTACTGCGCCAGATCAGAAAAGAAAGAGGCATCAAAGAAACTGAAGAACCTTCTTTCGGTGCAGATCTTGCAGTTGATTCCAAAAACACAGGTGATCTTTTTGGTAACAATAACGCCGATTTTTATTTCTTGAACAGTAACCTGAAGAGTCGGGGTTTCAGCGAGTTTAGCAAACGCTGGGGTAATAGACCGAATGTAGATAATTGGAGAAGACAATCGGCGCTTGATAAGATCATCTCTACACAACAAACACAAGCTGCCGTATCTCAGGATGGAAAAGCAGCACCTAAAAAAGAAGAACTGAGTCTTGAATCCTTGACAAATGCCATTCCGCTCACACAGGAACAGATGGAACTATCTAATACCATCATCATTCGGGCATTGCTGGATAATGGAAAGATATTCCAACAACAATTAGACGATTATCCTTCTGCCATTGAAGTATATGAAGAACTGCTCAGGCGTTTTCCGCAATCGACAGAAGCAGAAGAAGCCAGTTTCTTATTGATGCAGTGTTATCGTAAAAATAATAACCAAAAAGCTGCAGACTCATTATCACAGGTATTCAACCGTCAATATTCGGATAGTAAGTTTTTGTATGGTAATACGAGCAATCTTCGACAGCAAGATCCCAAAGACAAATTGTACGATAACATTTACAACCTTTTTATTGAAGGGAAATTTGATGCAGCCATCAAAGCCAAAAAACAAGCTGAACAAACCCTGAATAATTCACAATGGACGCCGCAGCTGCTGTACATTGAATCGATCTATTATATAAAAGAACGTAATGACAGCACAGCGATCAATCGACTTGAACAATTGATCAACAATTTCCCGAGTTCCCCTTTAGCAGAAAAAGCGGGCACCATGATCGATGTGATCAAAAGAAGAGGAGAAATTGAAACATATTTATCCGGCTTGAATATTGAGCGGCCTGTAGAAACGGTTACACGATCAGTAGATCTTTCCGGACCGGCCAATGTGATCACTACCACTCCTCAACGCAAAGACAGTGCTGCACCTGCCATCAAAGACCTGAAGCAAACACCGGGTTTAAATATTACCAATGCTGTCAAATCTCCGGTACAGACCATTGAACTGGATTACGAGTTTGTTGCCACCGATACGCAATATGCTGCTGTGGTGTTAACAAAAGTGGATGGTATGTTTATTGGGGAAGCAAGGAATGCTTTTAATAGATTTAATCAGGAACGATATTTCAATCGCAGATTAGGTATCATCACTCAACCAGTAGTTCCGGAGATCCAACTTCTATTGATCGGTCCTTTTAAAGATGCGAATGAAGCTGTCGGCTATACAGATGTGGTAAAGCCATTGGCAGCCAGCCGTATCCTACCTTGGTTAAGTGCTGATAAATATGGGTTTTTGATTATCAGTCCGGCCAATTTACGGATCCTACAAACCAAAAAAGATGCGGGTGCTTATAGAGCCTTCCTGCAAAAAATATTACCCGATAAATTTTAACGACCCTGAAGAGGAGCTTCACCAACTCTTCTTTAGCTTTACGACCTGTTATTAGTAACCATTTATTGCTGATTATGTCAAAATCTGTTCGCATTTTCTGGCGCATTTTTTTCTGGACGCTGGGTGGAGGTTTGGTCTTCTTGTTGATGATCAACTTTGGTCTATTAGGAAGAATGCCCTCGATCAATGATATTGAAAATCCAACTGCCTCATTGGCCAGTCAGGTGTATGCACAGGATGGTACGCTGATGGGAAAATACTATCTGGAAGATCGTATCAATGTACAATACAAAGATATCAGCAAGCATGTTGTGAATGCTTTGGTTGCAACTGAAGATGAACGTTTCTATGATCACAGCGGTATCGACCCTCGTTCATTGGGAAGGGCATTGATCTTTTTAGGAAGAGAAGGAGGTGCCAGTACCATTACCATGCAAACCGCAAAAAACCTATTTACAGACAACTGGGGTACGCGTAATATTTTTCTTCGCATCATCCAGAAGATAAAAGAGTCTGTGATCGCGGTAAAACTTGAACGCAATTTTACCAAGGAAGAGATCATTACCATCTATTTGAATACTGTTGCATTTGGAGACAATGTCTTTGGCATACGTAATGCGGCCAAAACTTTCTTCCAAAAAGAACCAGACAGATTGAACATTGAAGAGTCTGCTGTTTTGATCGGTATGTTGAAAGGTGCTACGATCTATAACCCCAGAAGAAATCCGAAACTGGCATTGGACAGAAGAAATACCGTGATCAATCAAATGGTTCGGAATGAATACCTGACGGAAGCAGAAGCCGCTATTTTGAAAAGAAAGCCTATCGAACTGAATTATAAAAAACTGGATGAAACAGCAGGTCTCGGCCCCTACTTCCGAATGATCTTAGGCGAGGAAATGAAAAAGTGGTGTAAGGAAAATAAAAAAAGCAACGGCGATAATTACAATCTGTACCGCGATGGCTTGAAGATCTATACCACCATCAATCCCAGAATGCAGCAATATGCTGAAGAAGCGGTTGCAAAGCATATGAACTATATGCAAAAGCTTTTCAATACACAAGCCAATATCCGAAACGGAAGTATCTGGAAGGGATATGAGAATGTATTGGAAACAGCCATGAAACAAAGTGATCGCTGGAGAAATTTAGACAGAGAAGGAATGAGTGCGGAAGAGATCAGAAAAACATTCTTCGAAAAGACCCCGATGCGTGTATTTGCTTATAACAGTAGTCGTGAGACGGATACCACCATGACACCTTATGACTCGATCCGTTATCACAGGCAAATGTTACAAGCAGGTTTTATGGTGATGGATCCATTAACTGGCGAGATCAAAGCATGGGTTGGTGGCATTGGATTCAAGTCATTCAAATATGATCACGTTAACTTCAATACAAAACGTCAGGTAGGTTCTACCATGAAGCCTTTGTTGTATAGTTTGGCAATCGAAGAAGCTGGATTCACACCCAATACAACCGTCTATGATGAACAACAAAGTTTTGGTCAGTATGGATTGGTACCTGCTACCAGCAGATCTTGTCAGGGTGGCGCTATGCCAATGGCTTCTGCACTTGCTTTTTCAAGAAACTGTGCATCCGCCTATATCATGAAGCAGTTAGATGGTGAAGGGAATAACGGAGCGAAGCGATTGGTAGATTTCTTAGAGCGCTGTGATTTTAAAACCAAGATCGAGCCTTATCCTTCTATTGCATTGGGTTCCTGTGAAATTTCATTGTACGAAATGATGCAGGGCTTCAGCATGTTCCCGGGCAGGGGCTTTAATGTAAAGCCAATGTATATCACCAGAATAGAAGACAGAAACGGAAATGTATTGGCCACATTCACTCCAAAAAGAAAAGAGGTGATCAGCGAAGTGACCGCTTATTCTGTGGTGAAGATGATGCAGGGAACAGTGCAAGTAGGTACAGGACGGGGTATCTGGGGCTATGGCATGCCTGCTGTTGAGAACGCAGGAAAGACCGGAACCACGAATGAAAACAGTGATGGTTGGTTTATGGGATATACACCACAGTTAATGGGTGGTGCATGGGTAGGTGCTGATGATCGCTTTATACACTTCAATAAAGAAAGTGCGAATGGACAAGGGGGAAGAGCTGCGATGCCGATATGGGCATACTTCTTTGCAAAAGCTGCTGCAGATCCGAATTGTGGTATTGACAAAAGTGCAACTTTTGTTAAACCTGATGTGATGAGCAACGATATTGTGATTGATTATCTCAATGACTCAACACCAATATTAGGTGGCGAAGGAGAAGATGTTGGAACGGGTACTTCCGAAGATTATGAGATCCCGCAGAATATCAAGTTGGAAGATATTGGTGCAGAATCAGACATTAAACCAGCTACACCTAAAACACCGGAGAAAAAAGATACAAAAGGAAATACACCGCCCCCACCGGCAGAAAAACCAAAAGCCGTACTGCCTAAAAAGCCGGGTGGTGGAAAATAGTTGAAAGAGAACCTATATGAATTCATTGAAAGTTATTGCCTTTGACGCAGATGATACTTTGTGGGTGAATGAACCCTATTTCAGAGAAACCGAGGATCGATTCTGTGAGTTATTAGAAGATTATTTGCCGCATCATTCAGTTGCACGTGAATTATTACATACTGAGATCAAGAATATCAGCTTGTATGGTTATGGTGTGAAAGGATTTATGCTGAGCATGATCGAAACCGCATTGGAAGTATCTAATAAAACTGTTCCCGTTGAGATCATCGAAAAATGTATCCAATTGGGTAAAGAATTATTGGACAAGCCGATGGTTTTACTGGAAGGCGTTGAAGAAGTATTAGCAGCACTTAAAGGAAAATATCGCTTGGTTGTTGCAACCAAAGGTGACTTATTGGACCAGGAAAGAAAGCTGATCAAATCAGGACTTTCATATTATTTTCATCATATAGAAATCATGTCGGAAAAGAAGGAGGCTGATTATCAAAAACTGATCAAGCATCTGGATATTGCGCCCGAATCATTTATGATGTTGGGTAATTCATTAAAGTCGGATGTGATTCCAGTGTTAGCATTGAATGGTCATGCTGTTCATATTCCTTATCATACTACCTGGGCACATGAAACGGTGGATGGTGATATCAAACATCCTAATTTTAGGCAAGTGAATGCCATTAAAGAAGTTTTATCTTTCCTTTAGTCATGAAAACACTACTTGACATAGAAAACTGGAATCGTAAAGACCAGTTTCATTTTTTTAACCAATTTGAAGAGCCCTTTTTTGGTCTTACGATACAAATAGATTGTACTGAAGCCTATGCAAAGGCTAAAGCGAGTGGATATTCTTTCTTTTTATATTACCTGCACTTGTCATTGAAAGCGGCCAATCAAATCGAACCTTTCAGGTATAGGATCTCTGATGGCAACGTGTATCTGTATGATAAGGTGAATGCCTCTCCCACCATTAACAGACCGGATGGTACTTTTGGTTTCTCGTATATGGATTATCATCCTGACTTTGAAAATTTTGCTGAAGCCGCAAAGACGACCATGGAAGAAGTAAGAAATAGTAAGGGCTTGATCCCTGCTGTTTCCGGAGAAAATGTGATCCACTATTCATCGATCCCATGGATCAATTTTACCAGTTTGTCTCATGCCAGAAGTTTTTCTTTTAAAGATTCTTGTCCAAAGATCTCATTTGGTAAAATGACTGAAGTGAATGGCAGAAAACAGATGCCCATCTCCATTCATGTTCATCATGCATTGATGGATGGTTTCCATGTTGGACAATACATTGACCTTTATCAAGCGTTATTATCAGACCAATAAGATTTACAGGTTCTCCCCTTTCAAATTAAAATTCAAAGAGAACTGATGAAACATCTGGCGTTGATAAAAGCCTGTGGCATAGCGTATCTGTAATTTGGGAAGAATCACACCGGCTCCTGCGGAAAATCCATTCAATCCATTGCTGATATTGAAACCATTCAATTCCTGTCTGCGTTGAAAATGATATCCGGTACTGATCTCAATTTTTTCATCCGGAAAAAATTGTACTCCCAGCACAACATGGTTAAAGATTTTTTGCAGGGTATTTTTTTTGCTGAAATTATCATCCCCTTCACCGGCTCTAAAAAGTGTGTCGTTATAAAAATTATTGAACCGATGCAATTCATGCAGTGTCAATGAAAATTGCACCGGTGCATTTTGCAATTTCTTTGTAACTCCTGCCTGCAGATCAAAAGGCAGTTCTTCTTTACTGCCGGATCCAGCATAAGTATTGAATTGTGTACCGATATTTTTTACGGCAATGCCTGCCTGTAGTCCTTTCTCAGGATCATGATAATTCAATCCGATATCCATCGCTAGTCCGGAAGAACGAAAAAGTCCATAACCGGAATGAATAAACTTGATCGTAGTTCCATACCACCATTTTTCTTTATGGCTTCTCGATGCCATCACCTGAATCACATAATCGCGTGGATTGAATCGCCCAATGATATTACCGGATGCATCGGTTTGATCGATGCTGCCATAGTTCAGGTAATTGATACCGAATCCAATATTGGTCTTAGCCTCTGTTAAATGATACCCGGCACTGATACTGTAATTACTGATACCGGCGATAAATGCATTGAAAGAAGTATTGACTTGACGATTCATCTCCTTTCGTAATAAAGCGGGGTTATGAAAACTCATCCCGACATCTTTCCCGCTAGTAGTGATGTTGATACCGCCCAATGCCGTTAGTTGTGCGGTATTGGCTTGTTTAAGAAAACCAAATACAGCATTACCTCCTAAGGTTTGGGCACCTGCGGAGATCAAACAAACTGATAAGGTCAATAAAAGAAATATCCTGTACACCACTGTTTTCAAATCTACAAATATGTACGGTTATGGTAGAAATTAATGCGGCTTTGGGGTAGTCTTTAAAATAGAAATCCCCCATGGAGATGGGGGATCTTAACCCTTAAAACAACCAACATGAAGAAAATGTTGATGTCTAAATAACAAGACCGCCAATGAAAAGTTCAGACAGCCCCTAATTTTAATGTCATACGAGTGCAATATCTACTACCTGCTGCATCGTCTTCACGTAATGAAATTCTACCCCTTTGATATAATCTCCTTCGATCTCTTTTACATCTTTTTCATTCTGCCAGCAAAGGATGATCTCTTTCAGACCTGATCGTTTAGCTGCCAGTACTTTTTCTTTGATACCTCCTACCGGTAACACCTGTCCGCGAAGTGTGATTTCACCGGTCATGGCCAAATATGGCTTTACTTTCCGTCCGGTAAAAGCTGAAGCCAAAGAGGTAAGCATGGTAATTCCGGCGCTCGGACCATCTTTTGGAACGGCCCCTTCCGGCACATGGATATGAATGGCTTTTTTTGAAAATTCTTCCGGATCGATACCATATTTCCGAGCATTGGCTTGCAAATAGCTCAAGGCCGTGCTGGCACTTTCTTTCATCACATTCCCCAAATTACCCGTGAGTTTAAGCTCGCCCTTTCCTTCTCCCAGAATGGTTTCAATAAATAAGATATCACCACCCACATAAGTCCAGGCAAGACCAACTGCTACGCCCGGCATGTTGGCGGTTTTATAGATCTCATTGCTATATCGTGCCTGACCGAGTATTTTCTCAACGTCCTGTAAAGTGAGTGTTGATTTTACCTTGTTTTTGATCGCCAGTTCTTTCGCCTGATAACGCATCAATGCTGCAAGCTGTCTGTCCAGTTCACGTACCCCACTTTCACGTGTATAATTTTCAATGACTTTTTCCAATACTTTGTCATTGATCTTGATATTCACTTTGGACAATCCATGTGCTTCTTTTTGTTTAGGAAGCAGGTGACGTTTGGCGATCTCTACTTTTTCTTCAACCGCATATCCGCTGAGGTCAATGATCTCCAGACGGTCGCGCAGGGCCGGCTGAATATTTTGAAGATTATTGGCGGTGGCAATAAACAATACTTTACTCAGATCATATTCCAGCTCCAGGTAATTATCATAGAATGTATTATTCTGTTCCGGATCCAGTACTTCCAATAAAGCAGAGGATGGATCACCCCTGAAATCATTCCCGATCTTATCAATTTCATCCAGTATCATTACCGGATTAGATGATTTGCACTTGCGGATATTCTGTAAGATCCTGCCAGGCATGGCGCCGATATATGTTTTTCTGTGACCGCGGATCTCACTCTCATCATGCATACCACCCAAGCTCAAACGAACATATTTTCTACCGATCGCATGAGCAATAGAACGTCCTAAAGAAGTTTTACCGATACCAGGAGGGCCTAGGAAACAAAGTATCGGGCTCTTCATGTCACCTTTCAACTTCAGCACGGCGAGGTATTCCAGGATACGGCTTTTGATCTTGGTCATGCCATAATGATCGATGTCAAGTACTTTCTGTGCATTTTTCAGATCGTAGTTGTCATCGGTATGTTCATTCCATGGGAGATCAAGCATCAGATCGAGGTGATTGTACACCACAGAATAATCTGGTGTACTGGGATGCATACGCTCTAATTTCTCAATGCCTGATTTGAACAGGTTTTTAGCAGCATCAGGCCATTTTTTACCTTCTGCTTTTTTCTTCATTTCAGCGATCTCACGTTCATTGGTATCACCCCCCAACTCTTCTTTGATGCTTTTCAGTTGCTGTTGAAGGAAATAATCTCTTTGCTGTTTATCGATCTCAGTTCTTGTTTTATTGGTCACTTTATCTTTCAACTCGGCAAACTGAAGTTCGCGCTGAAGTATCTGGATCAGCTTCTCAGCCCGCTGATGGATATCATTGATTTCCAGTAAACCTTGTTTCTCTGCCAGCTCACTATTCAGGTTACTGCTAACAAAGTTGATGAGGAAGGAAGGGTTTTCAATATTCTTAAGGATGATCGATGCCTCTGTTGGCAAATTGGGCGATAATTGAATGATCTGTGTTGCCAGGTCTTTGATACTGCTAACGATGGCATCAAAATCTTCATGAGAAGGTACCTCATCATCTGCGAGCATACGAATAGATGCTCTGAAATAAGGATCTTCTGAATCCATTTTGAGCAATTCAAATCGTTTCTTACCCTGAATGATGATGGTTGTACCGCCATCAGGCATTTTGATGAGCTTGATGATCTTGGCGATGGTACCAATGGCGCAAAGGTCTTTGGGTTCCGGATCCTCGATATTGGCATCTTTTTGTGCCACAACGCCTACCAGCTTATCTGATTTGTAGGCTTCATTCACTGCCTTAATGCTTTTATCACGTCCGACCGTAATGGGTAATACCACACCCGGAAAAAGAACGGTATTGCGCAAGGGTAAAATTGGAAGGGTTTCAGGAATAATGGTATCCTTATCGAATTCACCATCTGTTTCATTGATGGGAATGATGGGCATAAAATCCGTATCGTCTTCTGATCTAAAAAAAAGTTTCTCTTTCAACATAATAAATGAATCAGTCTTAAGTCATAATGTCACATAAACCCACTTAGATTCATGCAAGCTTAGTCGGCAAAAATAAGTCAATATTGATGCCATGAAGGATAAATGAGTGTGACCGGTACAAAGTGGCGCAAAAAAAATCTCCCACCATCGGCGGGAGACTTTTTAAATCCCGATTTTGTCGGGAAGCTTCTTGCAAGAAGTAATATTGTCTAAAAACAAATACTACTAGTGAGCAGCAGGAGCAGCAGCTGAAGAATCAGTTGTTGCAGCAGCAGAAGAATCTGTAGTTGCAGCAGAAGAATCAGTTGTTGCTGGAGCTACAGTTTCAGTTGCAGCTGAATCAGTTGTAGCTTCTTTGTTTTCACCTGAATTACATGCAGCCATGAAACCTGCAACAGCCAAAATTGCGAATACTTTTTTCATTGTACTTGTTTTTTGAGTTATTTTGTTTGGGCGCAAAGATAAAGGTCGTTTTCTCTTTTACAAACTTTTAACAGACTTTTTTACTTTTTTCTGAAGAAAATTCTGACCGGCACTCCTTTAAAATTAAAGTTTGAGCGGAGTTGATTCTCCAAATAATTGCGATAAGGCATCTTAATATCATCCGGATAGTTCGTGAAAAAGGCAAAAGATGGTACCACGGTCGGTAATTGTGTCACATATTTAATTTTTACTGTATTACCCCTAACTACAGGAGCATGGTATGCCTGCACCGCTTTCAACATCACATCGTTGAGTTGTGAGGTTGGGATCTTACGTTTCTTATTATCGTACACTTCAAGGGCCATTTCGATGGCTTTGAAGATGCGGGTTTTATCTTTCACAGAGATAAACAACACCGGTACATCGGTAAACGGAGCGATCTTCGACTTTAAAGTTTTTTCGTAATCACGTGCCGTATTTGTCTCTTTTTCAATGAGATCCCACTTATTTACTAATACTACCACACCTTTTCCTTTTCGTGTGGCCAAGCTAAAAATGGTGACATCCTGGGCAGTGATTCCTTTATCAGCATCCAATACCAATAAACAGACATCTGCCTCATCCATCGCTTTTATGGCCCTGATGATCGAATAAAACTCTAGATCATCCTTTTCTTTACTTTTCTTTCGGATACCGGCGGTATCAATCAGAATAAATTCCTTTTGGAATAACTTATAGTGCGTATGAATGGTATCCCTGGTTGTACCAGCGATATCACTCACGATCGTTCTCTCCTCACCGATCAATGCGTTCAGCAATGACGATTTCCCCACGTTGGGTTGCCCGATGATCGCAAACTTTGGAAGCTGATCTTCCTCCAATACCTCCGCTGAGTCTGCATCAGATATCCCAGCTGCAATGGCATCCATCAACTCTCCTGTTCCACTACCGGAAATACTGCTAATGAAGAAGTTATGAGCGAAACCTAAACTATAAAATTCAGTAGCTTCCAGCTCTCGTGTTCCATTATCGACCTTGTTTACGACTACATAAACCGGCTTGGTGGTACGTCTGAGCATATCTGCCATTGCCTCATCCAGGTCAGTGATGCCGGTTGCGACATCTACCATGAAGATGATGGCATTGGCCTCATCAATGGCGATTTTCACCTGCTTACGGATCTCCTTTTCGAAAATATCTTCTGTGTTGGGCACAAATCCACCAGTATCGATCAGGTTGAACACTTTACCATTCCAGTCAGCGATACCATACTGACGGTCACGTGTAACCCCACTGATATCATCCACAATGGCTTTTCTTTTTTCTAATAAACGATTAAAGAATGTACTCTTACCGACGTTCGGTCTTCCAACAATTGCAACTGTATAATCCATATTTTTAATTTATTTAAATCTCTTAATTAATTGATAATCATTTTATTGATATCCATATTCATTTAATTGCATTTCATTGTCTCTCCATTTCGGTCTCACTTTAATAAAAAGTTCAAGAAAGACTTTACGGCCAATAAAGGCTTCAATATCTTTTCTGGCCAATGTTCCTACCTCCCTGATCATCTTGCCTTTATCGCCAATAATGATCGCTTTCTGACTCTCTCTTTGCACAATGATATCCGCCTGAATTTTGACAAGGGTTTCCTTTTCCTTGAATTCATTTACCATGACTGCGGTATGATAGGGTATCTCATCACCAAATAACTCATAGATCTTCTCGCGGATCATTTCCCCTACAAAAAACTTGGTAGGCAGATCACTTAGGTCTTCTTCACTATAAAAAGGAACCCCTTCAGGTAATAATGCCAGAATGACATCCAGCAGTTTTTGTAGATGGATCTTTTGAAGCGCGGATATTTTGATCAATTGCTTGCAATAGGGCTTGGTACCGAAGAAAGCCTCTGCCTCTGCGATCTTACCATTTGCGGCCGTATCGATCTTATTCAGGACCAATAATGCAGGTACTTTTAGACGCAGAGAGGAAAAAATTGCATCGCATTCCTGAAAATCATCATTAGCATCCACCATCAATAAAGCCAGATCCGCATCTTCCAAAGCTCCTTTTACGGAGTCCATCATGCGCTGATGAAGCTTATACTTAGGATCAATGATTCCCGGGGTATCGGAAAAAATGATCTGATACTCACCCGGCTTGTTCAAAAAAGCCTTGATACGATGCCGCGTGGTTTGTACCCTTGGGGATACAATGGCCATTTTCTCTCCCACCAAGGCATTCAGCAAAGTGCTTTTACCCGCGTTGGGACGACCAAATATGTTAACGAAACCTGATTTCATAAGGTTGTTTTCAAATGATGCCTTGACTAATTTCCGAAAGTTTTCTGAGGAGAGGGATATAGAAATGGAGATAAACGCGTTTGTAACCTGTCTTGATCGGTTACTAGGTCTTCTAACATTCAGTATCCGGAGTATCCTCCAGCCGAAAAAAAGTCATGCTGACTT
This sequence comes from Sediminibacterium sp. KACHI17, assembly GCF_040362915.1. Classification (NCBI taxonomy): domain Bacteria; kingdom Pseudomonadati; phylum Bacteroidota; class Chitinophagia; order Chitinophagales; family Chitinophagaceae; genus Sediminibacterium; species Sediminibacterium longum. The sequence continues at coordinate 1,131,188 of NZ_AP029612.1, forward strand.
AAAAAATAAAAGCCTCAAATTGAGGCTTTCAAGTTTGATTGTTGCGAGGGAAGGGATCGAACCTCCGTCCGCCTCAGGCGGATATGAGCCCTAAGAGCAGTTAAAGAGAAAATGTATTTCTGATCCATTCTCTTCCTTTTCCTGACTTTAGTGCCTTCTCTCTACAAAGAGCTTCTTGCTTGGTCTCAAAATCTTCAAAATGAATCAATTTCCATGGTCGATACAATCTTGTCCAACCTTTCTTACCAAGCTCGTTATGTGATTTAAGCCTTTCTTCTAAGTTTCCGGTATATCCTATGTAGATTTTATCATAGGACTCCGAATACAAAATATAGACTGTAAACATAACTAAAAAGACCTCCTTTTGAGGCCTTTCTTTCTGTTGCGAGGGAAGGGATCGAACCTCCGACCTTCGGGTTATGAGCCCGACGAGCTACCGCTGCTCTACCTCGCGATGTTTGGGTTGCAAAGGTACGGGCTGGCAGTTTCCCTACCAAATAATTATTGGTTTAATCACCACTTCTTCTTTTGATAGAAGCTCCGCCACTGGTATTAATGTCTCGTATCAATCCTTCACCCTTATAATATACAGAGCTGGCACCACTCGCTTGGGCACTTAATTCTTTATTGACACTGATCCTTGCAACAGAAGCACCTGTAGCATCGATCTTACAATAATCACTGTTCAGATCATAACAACGAACATCACTGGCTCCATTCGCATCAATATTCAGTTTAGTAACAGTACCCGTTACCTGAATTCTGGATGCACCGGATGCTTCCAGCTTTAAGTTCTCTCCTTCTACTTCGCCTTTAAAATCACTGGCACCCGACATTTGAATACGCAATTGATCTGATTTGATCTTACCCGATACTTTTACATTACATGCTCCTGAAGCTTCAATACCTGTGATCGATTTGAACGTAACATAAGCCTTCATCTTATTATTATTCCACTTACGCCAGTTCAACCCTTTTCCGTCGAAATAGATACGTAGTACACTCCCACGCATTTCCGTACGGATTCTTTTCAGTATTTCATCATCATTGGCACTCACAGCTACCGCTTCTTCTGATCCCTGTGAAATATACAGATCAATGGCGCTGGAAACTTCGATCGCAGTAAAGCCCTGATGATTTCTCACTTCAGCATTTCCATCATATACCAGGTTCTTTTCTACCTGTGACAATCCTACCATGGCGGTTGATACCAACATGATAAAAAGTATAAATCGTTTCATACGAGTGTTTTGAGTGTAACGAATCATGTAAAACAAAGTTACAGTTGGGAGCAATTTAGCTATTTCATAGTTTTGCGGCAGATCATTCCTCGGGGTGCTTCTCCCGATCTAATCGGGAAGGCTGAGATAATACCCGTTGAACCTGAACAGGGTAATTCCTGCGAAGGGAAGGCGTACATTTTTGGTCGTACCTCTCCATTAGCTGTTTCCCTGTTCCCATTATTAACTTTTTAAATCATTTCAAATGAAAAAGTTTTTGGGAACAATGTCACTGACATTCCTAACACTGCTCGTATTCGGGCAAAACAATCACCCTCTACGCGGCAAAATAACAGACCGCAGTACTAAACAACCGATTAGCGGAGTTGTCGTACAACTCAACAATCTGCAAGTAGTGACCGATGACAATGGTCAATTCAACCTGAAATGGACCGGCACCGGATCGGCTTCACTCAAGATTCGAAGTCTGGGTTATCGTGAGCAGGATATTTTGATCAGTAAAAGCGCTACTGAAAAAGACCTGACGATTGAACTGGAACCTGGATCACTTTTCCTACAACCGCTGGAAGTCAGATCGATCCGTGCAACGGATAAAGCGCCCTTTGCCAAGACCAATCTGGCTAAAGAAGAGATTGTAAAAAGCAATCTGGGACAAGACATTCCCTTTTTATTGAATCAGACCCCATCAGTAGTAGTAAATGCGGATGCCGGAAACGGTGTGGGATACACAGGTATTCGCATTCGCGGAACTGATGCAACAAGGATCAACATCACCTTAAACGGTATTCCCTATAATGATGCAGAAAGTATGGGTGCATTTTTTGTGAACCTTCCCGACTTTAGTTCATCAGTGAATAGTGTACAAATTCAACGTGGTGTCGGAACTTCATCCAATGGTGCTGCTGCCTTTGGCGCCACCATCAATTTATCTACCAACGAATTCAATGAAAAAGCATACACAGAATTGAACAATAGTTTTGGCTCTTTCAATACCCGCAAACACACCTTACGTGCCGGAACAGGATTGATCAATAAACACTTCACTTTAGATGCCCGCGTCAGTTCTATTCAAAGTGATGGTTATGTAGATCGTGCATCAAGCGACCTTCGCTCTTTTTATATCAGCGGAGCCTGGTTGAATCAAAAATCCTCTCTACGCTTCAACGTATTCTCCGGTAAAGAAAAAACTTACCAGGCCTGGTATGGCATTGATAAAGCGACCCTGGAGAGCAACCGCACCTTCAATCCGGCAGGTATGGAAAAATCAGGCACTCCTTACGATAATCAAACAGACAACTATACGCAAACACACTATCAGTTATTCTTCAATCATGCTTTCAATAACGATTGGTCTTTACAAACTGCTGCATTCCTGACCAGAGGTTATGGATACTATGAAGAATATAAAAGTGATGAAGCATTTGCAGACTATGGATTGCCAAATGCGGGGCCGACCATCACCACCACCGATCTGGTTCGCCAACGCTGGTTGAATAATTATTTCTATGGACAAAATGCTTCTCTTCAATACCGTAAATCCGGTAATGAGTTAACATTCGGAGGTGGATGGAGTACGTACACCGGAGACCACTATGGAACGATTCCCTGGTTACAAAGAGGAACCGTACCAGCCGGATATCGATATTACATGCATCCTGCAATCAAAAAAGATGTGAATCTCTTTGCAAAATGGCAACAAAATCTTGGCGGTAATTTTTTTGGATTCGTGGATGTTCAATATAGAAATGTAGCACATCGCATGAATGGTTTCCAGGGTAATCCAGCACTTCTGGTGGACAGGAATTTCAATTTCTTCAATCCAAAATTGGGTTTCACTTATCGGAAGAATAATTTGCAAGCATATATCAGTTATGCGATCGGACAAAAAGAACCCAACCGAGATGATTTCGAAGCGGGCGCTACCAATCAACCTACATCTGAAAAGCTGCAAGATCTTGAGCTTGGATTCGATTATAAAAAAAGTAACCTACAATTCGGAGCGAATATCTATTATATGAACTACATCAATCAATTGGTCTTGACCGGTCAAATCAATGATGTTGGTGCATACACCCGTTTTAATGTTCCGAAGAGTTACAGACTGGGTATTGAACTACAAGCCACCTGGAAACCTGCTACCTGGATCACAGCAGGTGGTAACCTTGCATTGAGTAGAAATAAAATAAAAGCGTTTACTGAATACTTCGACAACTACGATACGAACGGACAAAACGCTGTTCAAAGACAAAATACCGATATCGCTTTTTCACCTGCAGTGGTTGGAGGAACCCAATTACTCTTTTTCCCCGCTAAACAATGGGAAGTTGGTCTACTTGGTAAATATGTAGGCAAACAATACATGGATAATAGTGGCCTCGACAGAAGTTTATTGGATGGATTTAGTACACAAGACCTGCGTGTCATCTATAATTTCTCCAATAAGGCTTTTAAATCGTTACAAGTGATCGGACAGATCAACAACGTATTCAATACACTCTATGAGCCAAATGGCTACAGTTATACTTATGTGAGTGGAGGTGTTCAGTATACAGATAATGGCTTCTACCCTATGGCTGGAAGGAACTTTATGATCGCATTGAACATCAGACTCTGATCAATGGAAACATAATGCATAAAAGAATGTCGAATGATGAATAACACGATACTTCATCATTCGACATTCTTCTTTTTTTGATGTATTATTTATTTACTTCTTGCCAGGCCAACATACCACCGGTAACATTGATCACATTGGTAAAACCCATGGTACCAAGGATCAGGCAGGCTTGCCCACTTCTGTTACCGCTTCTGCAATAAACATATACGGTTTCGTCTTTCAAATCTTCAATTTCATCAACCTGCATGGTTTGCACTTTACCTAATGGCAACAAAATACCGCCGATATTGAATTCAGCGTGTTCATGAGGTTCACGTACATCCACAAGATGTAGAGATTCACCACTGTCTATTTTAGACTTGAGTTCTTGTACTGTAATGGTTTGCATCATAAAATGAATTGATTAGTGTTGGTCTGGTGGAATAATTCTTCCGGTATCTCTGATCGGGGCTACACTGCTGATATAAAGATCCATGACTTGTCCTTGACGAATCTTATTGGGCACACGATTACCCGATTGATCCAAAAGTTCAGATAAATATTCCGGTGTTTGTCTTACCACAAATGCTGTAGCTGAATCCTTGATCGCACCTACTCCAACTATTGCTCCAGGATTGATACTGAGTGTTGATAGATAGGACCTCGCTTCACCTAATGTCATACCAATGAGATTGGGAACATCCATTTCTATACCACCTAATCCGCTACCTAAAACAAAACTGATGGTTGCTCCTAAAGGAACCTTATCACCTGCTTTAATGGGTACACCATTGTATAATTGTTCTAAGACCGAATTACGTGCGATATCAGGCTTATACGTAATGGTTCCCATTTTCAATTGCAGACTTTGCAGATACAATTCAGCACTTTTTATGGAGTAACCGATCAGGCTTGGCATTTCTACCTGAGGAGATACCTGGCGATTCACTGTTAAATAAATGGTACGACCCGATTTTACTGCCGCATCAGCTTCCGGTGTTTGACGAACTACCGCTAGTTTGGGAAGACTATCTACATAAACAGAATCCTGGATCTCCACTTCAAAGCCTGCTTGTTCTAAAACTTGTATAGCAGCGGTTACTTCCTGTCCGGTTACGGAAGGCACTGTTGTAACCTTACCATAGTTGGTGATCCAACCCAATAATGAGAAAAATAAAATGATCAGTATCAAAACAATACCCAATCCGGCGAGGATATTCACCCATAAGGGCTTGGCTGTTATTTTCTGAATGAATTCCTTCATGTGTTGTTAAGCTTAATAAATTGGCTTGATGAAACAAGATACTGATTCCATACAGTAGCCATTCTTTATATACCGGTATTTTTTAAAATTTAACGAAGTGCTTCTGCTACTACAGCTGAATAAAAATCTGTTAAAGACATCCCCATAGCCCTTACTTGCTGTGGAATGACACTGGCTTCACTTTGTCCTGGCACCGTATTTACTTCCAACATATAAGGTTGACGCAGCGTAGTATTGTAAATAAAATCGATCCGCACAACTCCTCTGCAATTCAGTACTTCATAAACACGTTTAGCTGCAGTTTCCAATTGTACTTTCATTTCATCATCGATCTTTGCAGGTGTTGTCTCAACACTCTTGCCTTGGTATTTTGCTTCAAAATCAAAGAATTCATTATTGGTTTCTATCTCGGTGATCGGTAACACTTGAATATTACCATTCGATTTAAAAACACCAATGGTAAACTCTCTTCCACTAATAAATTCTTCCACTAGTATCTGATCATCTTCCTTGAATGCTTTTTCCAATGCAGCAGCCAATTCATCCGGCTTATTTACTTTACTCATCCCAATGCTGCTACCACCATTATTGGGTTTCACAAATACGGGTAACTGTAGTTCATTAAGTATGTGTGATGGAGCAACCGGTGTATGTTTGAACAAGTGCATAGATTTTGCAACATGAACACCTCCAAAAGCAGCTACCGCCACTGTATATCTTTTATTGAATGTGAGCGCAGAAGTTGCTGCATCACAGCTGGTGTAAGGTAATTTCAACATGTCAAAATACCCTTGCAATTTGCCATCTTCACCCGGTGTACCATGAATACAAAGCAAGACCACATCAAAATGAATCACTTGCCCCTGCTCGGTTACTGAGAAATCATCTCTGTTTACTTTTGACTTTTCACCTTTCGCATTTTCATACCACCATCCTTCCGGATTGATATCGATCTTATAAACATCAAAAAGTGTTCTATCTAAATTATTTCCTACCGTTATAGCGCTCTTATAGCTGATCTGTGCTTCGCCACTCAATCCACCTGTAACTAAGGCCAGTTTTTTCTTCATATTGACTTGGTTGTGAGACAAAGATAGGAAGTGGGATGTAAGATGTCAGATCGCAGATATGAAAAATAAATCTGACATCTGTGATCTGATATCTTACATAAAAAAAGGTGAAGAAACTACCCGTCTCTTCACCTCACGTTGACGGGAAATATCACCCGCCGTTACTAGTTGTCGTAGTGTTAAGTACAACAATAATTGATAACTCTAAACTATTGACTTTTTGCAGTATTTGCAAGCATTTCAGCGAAAAGTTTAGCACATGCATTTGTGCATTAGATGTGCATTTTGTCTTTCTTCGCCAACAACTCTTCCACTGTTTCCTGATACATTTCATCAGGTACACAACAGTCTACCGGACAAACAGCTGCACACTGGGGTTCTTCATGAAACCCCTGACATTCGGTACACTTATTAGGTGTAATGTAGTAAGTATCAACACTGATGGGCTCGAAACGCTGGTCTGCGTCTACCACTGTACCATCCATAAGGGTAAAAGATCCTTTGATCGTGGTGCCATCGGAAATGGCCCACTCAACACCGCCTTCATAGATCGCATTGTTTGGACATTCGGGCTCACAGGCTCCACAGTTGATACACTCTTCAGTTATTTTGATCGCCATATTAAAAATGGTTTGTTGGGTTAGTGATTTTACATTTGCTGTTCCAAAAATACGGTTGACAAATGATTTTACAAGAACGAATTCAGTTACTGGCCCGATTAGGGGAATATATGTTGAACAAAGACGAAGAGTGGACAGCGATTCAAGCCCGTGCCTATCGGGAAAACGCCTGGTTCATTCCTGAATTCATTGAAAAAGCTGTAACCCAAATCGCTACTCGATTCCTCCAACCTGAACTACTGCTGAAATGGGCCAATCAATATGATATTCAAGATCAACCCTCACAGGTAAGAAATGTTGGCATCGTCATGGCTGGAAATATCCCATTGGTAGGCTTCCATGATTTTTTGTCGGTCTTTGTTTCAGGTCATTCCATGACCATCAAAACCTCTTCGAAAGATGAGTTTCTCATCAAACACCTGATCAAAAAACTGTATGAATGGGAAAATACCATTCAGAATCAGGTTTCCTTCGCAGAACAACTCAAAGGATGTGATGCTTATATCGCAACCGGTTCGAATAATTCTGGTCGCTATTTCGACTATTATTTTGGTAAGTACCCCAATATCATTCGCAGAAACAGAACTTCGGTAGCTATTTTAGATGGCACTGAAACCAAAGAAGAACTGGATCTGCTAACAGATGATATCCAATTGTATTTTGGATTGGGTTGCAGAAATATCACTCAGTTATATGTACCGGAAGGTTATGATTTTGTTCCCTTACTCGATCAACTTAGAAAATATGCGTACCTGATAGATTATCACAAATACAAACACAATTACGATTACCATCTGGCACTATTGATCATGGGAAACAAATATTACATGAACAATGATTCCATTATTCTGACCGAAAACAATTCTCCATTCTCTCCTGTGAGTCAGGTGCATTACCGTTATTACACTGATAAAAAGCAATTAGAAAATCAACTCAGTAACGATCAGGATATTCAATGTGTGGTCGGTCATGGGCAAATACCTTTCGGACAAGCTCAGTTTCCTGGCTTAACCGATTATGCAGATGGCGTAGATACGATGGCTTTTTTAAAGTCTTTGTAAGAAAACAGCCTTAAGCATCGGGCAGAAAGGCGATTTTCCGTCTATCCCAAGCATTTTTCTTCTGGCATGATAGTCGTAACTTTAAGCAAGTTCACGGACCGTCAATCGATCTACGAGGATTGCCGTAAAACATTTGTTAAATACTGTCAGTGGTGAACTGTCATTCCTACAGCTTTGTTTTATTTGTTATTGGAAAGGCATATTTTTTGATCAGATTTAAAACATAAAAGACCATGCATATGAATCTCAAGAACATTTTAGCAGTGGTTGCTATCAGCGCCACCACCGCTGTACTTAGTGTTTGGGGCTTTAGTAAGTACAATGATTACCAGCGAGCGGGCATGCAGGAAGAAGGAAAATTACCTGTGAACTATGCCGGATTTTTTGATAAAAACAATAACATCGGTGCCGCCGTTGATTTTACGCCGGCTGCTACATCTGCAACTCCAGCAGTCGTGCATATCAAAACAAAAACAAAAGCACGTCAGGTAAGCAATCGCCAGCGGAATCCTTTTGCGGATATGTTTGGAGATGACTTTGGCGATTTCTTTGGAGGTCCACGTGTGATTCCTGAACAGCGTGCAAGTGGTAGTGGTGTATTGATCACAGAAGATGGATACATCATCACCAATAATCACGTTGTTGATGGGGCTGATGAGATCAATGTAACACTGGCCAATAAAAAATCTTATAAGGGTACTGTGATCGGAACAGATCCCAGCAGTGATATTGCAGTGATCAAAATTGAAGGCAAATCACTCCCCTATCTTGTATATGGCAATAGTGATGAAGTGAAACTGGGGCAATGGGTATTAGCAATTGGTTATCCTTTGAACCTGGATGCAACAGTGACTGCAGGTATCGTGAGTGCTAAATCCAGATCTATTGGTATCAACAGCCGCCAGAGCCAAAGTCCGGTGGAATCTTTTATCCAAACAGATGCTGCTGTGAACTCTGGTAATAGCGGTGGTGCATTGATCAATACTTCAGGAGAATTGATCGGTATCAATTCAGCAATCGCTTCTCCAACCGGTTCTTATGCAGGTTATTCTTATGCGATCCCTGTGAACATTGTAAAAAAGATTGTAACTGATATCGTGAAGTTTGGTACTGTTCAACGTGCATACATTGGCATCAACTATCCAAATGAGAATCTCTCTGATGAACAAAAACGTGAACTGGAAAAAGAAATAGGCGTTGCAATCAAAGAGGGTGAAGGTGTTTATATAACCGGTGTACCTGAAGGAGGCGCTGCGGCAGCTGCCGGATTGAAAAAAGGGGATATCGTTACTAAAGTGAACGGCAACCCTGTTACCAGTGGACCGGAATTGCAAGAGCAAGTTGCCCTCTATAAACCGGGTGATAAGATCACGTTGGCTTACAAACGTGGTGGAAAGGAAAATACTGTAGGTATCACACTTAAAAATAAAGTGGGTACTACAGATATCGTTAAGACTACTTCTATCATGGAACAAATTGGTGGTGAATTGGAAAATATCGATAAAAGTTTAGCTACTGCCAATGATATCAAAGGTGGAGTAAGGGTTAGAAAAGTGGGAAGTGGCCTTTTAAGTAAAAGCAGAATGCAAGACGGTTTTGTGATCACGGGTGTCAATGGACGTGAAGTGAAGAACCTGGAAGAATTTCAGGAAATTCTTTCTTCGCTGAAAGGCAGTGGTATCATACGTCTTGAAGGTATTTATCCTGGATTTGAAGGAAACTATACTTATCCGCTTACATTGTCGAAAGAGTAAGTAAAAGAAATAGCATAAAAAAAGGCAACTGGATCAGTTGCCTTTTTTTATGTACACCAGATGATCACCCGGCATCAATTCAAAATGTTCTTTAGCTGAAAACGTATAACGAAGAGATGAAAATAAATTGATAAAACTTCCCTGCAACCACTCATGTTGTACTTCAATTGTAGCTCTCTCTTTGTCAGACAGATTCAATAAAACCAAAACGACCTCTGCATCTTTTTTTCTGAAATAAGCCATCACTCCTTGTTGTTCCGATGGAAGAATAAATGTCTCTCCTTCCAAGATAGCTGCTGATTGTTTCCGATACTGTAACAATTGCCGATAAAACTCATCCAAGGAAGGTGACTCTTTCCATTCGATCTGATCTTTATCGAAAAAAGCAAGCCTTTTGAGATTGGGATTTTCTTGTCCACTGTAAACCAAAGGCATTCCTTGCCAGGTACAGGCAAAGACAGCCCATGCTTTTGCCGCGATACCATATTTTTCATACTCAGTTCCGTTCCAGCTATTCTCATCATGATTGCTTGTGAAAAAAAGTTTGATCGCTCCTTCAGGGTATTGAGAATAGGCATGCAATACTTCTCTGACTTCATGCAACCCATGTTCTCCCCTCATGAATTTTTCTGAAACATGCATCCACCACCATGCATAAGTGGCATCAAAAGCATTGTGATATGCTACTACTTCACATTCTGCCAGCCAAAAGCAAGGCTTGACGGCATCACATGCTTTTCTTGCATTAATCCAAAAATCAAGTGGAACAAGATGAGCCATATCGCAACGAAACCCATCGATATCAAACTCTTTTATCCAGTATTGCATGGCTTCTATTAAAGCAGCGCGCATTCCTTGGTTATCAAAATTCAAATCAATCACATCTTTCCATCCATTGCGTTCAGTAAAATTACCTGCCTCATCTTTCACAAACCAATCCGGATTACTTACCATCCAATGATGATCTGCACCGGTATGATTGGCCACCCAGTCAATGATCAATTTCATATCAAGTGCATGCACACGATCAACCAACATTTTAAAATCTGCAGCAGTTCCAAACTCGGGGTTGATATCGGTATAGCTACTACAAGCATAGTAACTACCCAATGTACCTTGGCGCTTCTCGATACTGATAGGGGTTATGGGCATCAGCCAAAGAATATCAATACCCATTCTTTTTAATCTGGGTAAATGTTCCATGAATGCCTGAAATGTTCCTTCCGGAGTGTATTGTCTTATGTTAACCTCATAAACAGAAGCATGTTTGGCCCAGTTGGTAACGGTAAATCGATTGCTCATGCTACGATGTTACTGATTTTTTCCATAAATCAGATAGTTCATCGTAACAGCTTCATGGTATCATTCAATAAATGAACTGCCTACTCCACAATCTTTTTCTGAAATAATTGGAAAATAAAACTCAATAAAACCACTGCCAAAGCACCCACTACATTCAACCATAGGAAGCCGAGACCGATGATATTGTAACGATCTAATAAGAAGAAGCCAATGACGATCAGCTCACCTATTACTGCTGCTGCAAATACAGCATTCGCTTGCACTTTCTTCATATAAAATGCCACGAGGAAGATCCCCAATATCACACCATAGAAAAGGGAGCCTAATACATTCACAGCCTCAATCAAACTACCCATACCTGAAGCAAACTGAGCTGTGATCACACAAAATATACCCCAGGCCAACGTATAATATTTGGATTGTCGATACTCTTTTGCGCATTGTTCCGGATCTGTACTATCTGTTTGAATACCCTGTAAGCGTTGGTGAAAATCAATCATGGTGCAGGAAGCCAATGAATTCAATGCAGCCGCTATCGATCCCCATGCTGCGAGGAAGATGATCGCAATCAATAACCCCACCAAACCTTTGGGAAGAAAATCAACTACAAAACGCAGAAAAATATAATTGGTATCATTGGTATCAGCACCCGGCACTGCTTTTGTTAGAACAGCTTTGTATTGCTTTTGTAAAGCAGATATTTCTTTTGCACCAACTGCAATGCTGTCTTTATATTGTTCTTGCTTTTCAACCGTATATAACCTGGTCCACTCCTGTTGTTTGATCTGATACGTGTTGAATTCCCCCTGAATAGATGCTAATTCCTGCTTGTATGAAGTTTGCATTGCCTTTTCTTCCACCGCTTTATTGAAAAATACCGGCGATGGATTGAATTGATAAAATGTAAACAACAATGCACCCAATAATAAGATCAAAAACTGCATGGGCACTTTTACCAATCCATTCATCAGTAATCCCAATCTACTCTCTGTATTGTCTTTTGCGGTTAAATAGCGACCAACCTGCGACTGATCAGTACCAAAATAGGAAAGTGCCAAGAAGAACCCACCAATGACACCACTGATGAGATTATATCGGTCTTTCCAATCAAATCCATTTTCAGTGATACCTGTTGTAATGACATTGAGTTTCCCTGTTGCTCCACTCACTTTAAGTGCATCATTGAATCCTACTCCTTCCGGTAAATAATCAACAATCAAATAGCCGGCAACAAACATTCCTGCGAATATGATAATCAGTTGTAGTTGTTGTGTATAAGCAACTGCTTTTGCTCCACCGCTAACTGTATAGATGATCAACATCCCTCCCATCACAATATTGGTCCAGAAAATATCCCATCCCATTAAGGAAGATAAAATGATAGAAGGCGCATAAATACTGATACCTGTGGATAACCCTCTTGAAAGTAAAAACAAAAAAGAAGTAAAGGTTCTGGTCTTCAGATCAAATCTCTTTTCTAAGAACTCATACGCTGTGAAGAGTTTGAGTTTATTGAATAGTGGTACAAATGTCACACACAAAATCACCATCGCTATTGGCAGACCAAAATAATATTGCACAAAACGCATTCCATCGGTAAATGCCTGTCCGGGTGCAGAGAGAAAAGTAATCGCACTTGCCTGTGTACCCATGATACTCAACAACACCAGGTACCATGGCATACTTCTATTACTCAAAAAATATCCTTCCAGATCCTTACTGGTTCTGCTTTTGTACAGTCCATAGGTAATGATCCCGACAAGTGTAATGATCAATACTATCCAATCTACCTTACTCATGCATAGTTTTTAGTGAACCATTGAAAAAAAAGAATCAGTCCTAATAATACCAATAGCACAAACCAATACCAGCTGCGCCATGATTTGAATAAAGGAATCTTTTCTTTGGTACTCATACCGTTATTTGTTTCTGTTATGGATAAGACTGCCACTCAATAATCCCAATGCCAATCCGATCAACAAACCGACACGCACGTTCTTTATTACAAAGCCAATGGCAATGCCTATCACTACCAATGTCAATATACCGATCTTTCTTCTCTGCTTCATACTATTATTGCTTGGGTAGCGCAATGAGGTTAGCTAATATTTTAAAAGCACCCGCATTTCCTGCCGGCAGCTGTCTGAACATAACCAAGCTTACATATGCGAAATTCCCCTTTCCATATTTCGTGGTGATCAGACTTCCTGTACTTTCTTTCTCCCCTTTATCATTCATTGCCAATGGTGCTACATACTTCCCTGCCAACTGATCAGCCTGATAAGTGCTTCTCTCTTGTACCCATCCTTTAAAATCTTCCTGGGTGATGGTATTAGGATAATTTAATACCGGGTGTTGTGGTAAGACAAACTTCACAGCCGCATCTTCTTCGGTTACACGAGTGGTTCCGATTTGAAATGGATAAGGTCCGATCTTAGGATTTGACACGCCTCCTTGATTACGATTGTATTGCACGATCAGGTTACCACCATTCTGCACGTAACGCATCATCACATCATATTTTCCTGTAAGCCACTCGTGAATATTGTATGCCCTAACTCCCGTAATGATCGCATCAAGGTCTTTCAATCCTTCATCTGTTACGGATGCATCATCCAATATCTTCACTTCATACCCCATTTGCTTAAGCGCCTCAGGCATCACATCTCCTGAACCCGGAATAAATCCAATCTTCTTTCCGCGCACTTTAATTTCCGAATCGATCACTTTTACATAATCTCTGAATGCATAATGTATGTTGGGGATATGATCATAACGAATGGATTTGAAATAATCAGAAAAATTCAATGCCCTTCCTTCCGGCATCATAACACGCATGGTAGCTTCTAAATATTTTACTGGGGCTTTTGAATTATATACTTGTGATATTGGAATATCGATGATCTGTCTTTGCCCCTTTGTAAAACTTTTTGTCTCACCGGATATCACAGACTTGACTGCTTCCTGACGAATATTTAAATCGGTGACCAATCCCGGATGTGTGAAGTTGGATCTGTATACCACATGTAACATAGAGTCTGAACGATTCTTACCTTTCTCATCTTTCACATTCAATAATACCACCGATGGGTTCATGTATAATTCAATATGTGGAACGATGATGAAGGGCTGATACAATTCTCCTCGCTCAGCATCTACATATTTATACATGACCGGCTTATTGAATTCAAAAAGGTATCCTTCGATCTCTACTTGAAAAAGAGCATGATACAATGGATCATTCCAAGCCTTACCAACATCGCGCTGGTCATCCACTACAAACATTCCATCATTTTCTCTGGGCTTACGCAGCCAATAGGGTTGCGTCACTTCAGGACCCAATGTCGGTACGAGTACTTTTGTAAAAAGATAATTCTTATTCTTCTCAGGAGATATCATAAGAACCGTATCCTGATGATCAGCAAGTTTTACCGACTGTATTTTAAGATTCACATCAGAACGCTTATTCATGAAATAGCTAACACGCACACTATCCCCTTTTAATGCAGTTTCTTGCTGCGTATATGCTTCAACAAATAAAGCCGATGCATATTCAATGATCTCTTTCAGTTCTTTCAATTTCTGCATCTTCCATACCTGATCATTTGTTTTAAGATGATCGATTTTCCGATACAACCTAACCAATGAGGGTACTGACTTTGCAGGACTTCTGAAATCATACTCCTGCAAGACTTGCTGTAACAAAATCTGGATACTATCGATCTCGGATTTATTCTTAATAGGTATCGATACTTGTTTACCCTGAGCATTGGTAGTCTGCATCAAAGTGTCTACCTGTAATCTCGCCCAACTGGTATTCACCCCTTCCATAATATCAGACTTTGCTGAATCGCCGCCTGTGGTTACAAAATATTCAAACACTTCTCCTCTTCTTCTGGGTCTGCCTTCAGCCTGACTTTTATGCATGCTTCTCGCTTCACCGCCCAGCTCTCCATAACTTTTACCAATGAGTGGATTATATGCCCCTACTTCTATTTTCAATTGGTTATCACTGGTTGTATTCGTTCTGCCGAAATTGAAAGTATTCCAAAGAATTCTTTTCGCTTTCCAGGGTTTTAATCCATGTGCAAATTGTTCAGGAAATTTTTTGGGGTCTGCTGCTGCTTCAAAAGCTTCGTTGGCAATAATGGCAGAGGCCGCATGATGGCCATGACCGGCTCTTTCATCACCCGGGAAACGAGCTACAATAATATCCGGACGAAATTTTCGGATCATCCACACAACATCTTTTAACACCCGTTCACGATCCCAAATACGCAATGCTTCATCAGCACTCTTACTAAAACCAAATTCATAAGCACTTGAAAAATATTGTTCTGATCCATCGATCGCACGTGCAGCCATTAACTCATGTGTTCTGATCATTCCTAATTCTATTCCTTGTTCTGGGCCGATCAGATTTTGTCCACCATCACCTCTTGTCAAACTGAGATATGCTGTTCTGTACAATTTTTCTTTTGCCAAATAAGGCAGTAGTCCATTGTTTTCATCATCGGGATGTGCAGCGATATACAATACACTACCCAATACATTGAGCTTCTTCAACTGCAGATAAATATCCGATGAACTTGCAGTTGTTGGAACGATCTGTGCATTTGAAAAATGTGTTAACAGGCAAAAAATCAAAAGAAAGGAAGTAGTTATTCTTTTCATATGACAATAATGATGGCAGCGAAGATAATGGCAGATACAAGATACGACTCACCGTTTACACAAAAATCGGTGAATGATTAGAGCTTTAACAAAACAGCTCTTACTGTTTTATAGTGGCTCCAGGGTATGAAATGGTTGGCTCCGGGAATGGTAAGCGTGTCCATTACAGCGGCATTCTTCAAAGCTTTTACCCCAAAATCAAGATTCGCATAAGGCACAAGGATATCTTTATTTCCATGAACGATATAGACCCTCTCTTTGATGGCATCCATTTGTGGGGCAAGTTGCCGTAGATCTTTCTTCAAATACCACAATTCATCATTGGATGGACGCATGGCTCCCGGCACAAGAAACTTCAGTGGATTGTTCATGAACAACGGACGCCACCTCTCCGGATTTTCTTGTTTCGGATCAATGGATCCTGCCAGAATAACCAAGGCATCAAAGTATCCGGGTCTGTCAACCGCCAATTGAATGATCAAGGGACCACCCAATGAATGACCTACAAGATAAACCGGTTTTCCATTCTTCTCTTTTTCGAACAAGGGTTGAATGATCATAGACTGATCTTGCAAATTCATAGCGTCACCAAAATCACTGTACCCAAAACCCGGACGATCAATAGAGATCATCCGATATTTTTTTAACAGCAATGAATCGCGCATAAAAGCTTCAAATGCATCCCATGCTCCCGGTGAGCCGTGAACAAAAACAATAGTAGGCAATGTGTCATGACCTGTTTTGGCATAATGCAGGGTCCTGCTGTTTACTTTCAGTCGTCCGATCTTTAATGCCACTCCAGCTTGTTTGAACTTTTCAATCGCTTGCTCATCGCTGATCCTGAATTTCATACAGCTCTGAGCCATGATCGTCCACAAACACAAAAGAACCAGTATGATCATACCTGTTCGTTTCATTCTTAGCTTGAATTTACTTTGTGGCATAGTAGGGTTGATCAATATAAAAGGCCGGATTAAATCCGGCCTTTTGAGTGTTATTGTCCTGCTAAGAAAACAGCATTGGAGAATAAAAGTTTACCATTCTCCCAGAAATTCCGGAACAATGGATTATCAGATAAATAAACCACGGATCCGCCTCCCATATCTTGAACACCGAAGAGCATACCGTCTTTCAACTTACTCTTCACTTTATATCCTGCGAAACCTGTTACATATGCGTCTTTCTTCAACACACCTACATTCCAGCCACCCTTCATGAATTCATAAAGGATGCCATCTTGCTTAAGGGTATAGTAGAAATCAGGATATCCAAAACCTAATGGATGTGTATTGTCCAGATCCATTTTATAAATCGCACCCGGGATGGAATTAGGCAGATAACTTCTTTCGCGATCGCCATATTTTTTCACATCCAGATACTCTCCTTTTTCATCATCCTTGTCTGTCTTTTGTTTCAAGCCCCATTCAGCAGCCATCTGACCAACTGCATTTTCTAAAGCGATGATCTTTCCGCCTGAACGAACAAATTCTTTCAAACGATCGGCCGTTGCTTTATCAGATAATGCACGGATGAATCCATCTGGCACGATCAATACGGTGAAATTTTTAAGATTGACTCTTGCTATATCTCCTCCATTGATCAGCGTCAAAGGATAATCCAACTGCTTATCAAAGAAATGCCATATCTCTCCTGCTCCAAGTGAAGAAGTTCCTTCACCTGTCAGCAAAGCTACTTTCGGCGCACTGCTGATGATCTTTACATCCGGAGAACCCATATCAGAACCCTGATCCATAAATCCTGTCTCTACTGCATCTGCCTGTACATTGTGTTTAATACAAGCTGCATTGGTTATAGCTGCCCAATTCACTGATGAATTGCTGGTCTTCAAAACAATCAATGTTCCTCTTTCATAATTTTTAGTACCATATTTAAATGGTTTTTCTGCAAAACGAACTTTTACATTTTGCTTCAATAAATCCGCCAATACTTTGGCACTATTAAATGATGTATAAGGAATCAATAATCCATAAGAAGTATTCACAGGGGTAACAGATGTTGACTTCCAGTCATTGGACAGATCCAATTTTTCTTTTACAGCATATCCTTTTACACCATATGCATAGGGTACAGACCATGTTGTAATATCATAAGTGTTAGAGTCTGTTACTACAGTTCTCGGTTCCAGCAATACCTTGGCCAATACAGCTTTGGGTTGCGCAGCACTTACTGCGATATGCAATCCTTCATCAGCGAAAGCTTCTTGCTTACCGGTGAAATAATTAAATCCGCTAAAGTTTTTATTACTAAGTGTTCCCCACTCAATACCATTTTGTTCTAGCAATTTGATGACCGCATTTAATTTATTCTGATCTTTTGAAGTGAGTACATAAGTTTTATACTCACCGATCTTACCACTTCTGCTATCATCAAAATATTTTTTGAACTCACTCATTAATTTCTGCTGATGCTTACTCGCAGTTTCCACTGTAGATAATCCGGTAGTGAAATGATGAGTGGCACGATCTACCAATGTAAGTGTATCGCCATCTTCGTTCACAACAGCCAACCCACCTCTGCTATGTCCACCTTGCTCATAGGTCATACCAATTGCACCGTTATAAACAGGATAGGTATCACCATAGGAAGGATACAATAGATCGAATCTTTCTTTGGTAAAGAATAACCATCCGTTTTTATCAAAGTAAGAAGCATTGTTTCTACCAATGAGCACTTGAAAATCTCTCTGCCATGGAGTAATGACTTCATGAAAAGGCTCTGCAGCCGGAGCAAAATAATAAGGTTCATTATACCCTTGTTCATGAAAATCCACATGTACTTGTGGCAACCATGCATT
Organism: Sediminibacterium sp. KACHI17; assembly: GCF_040362915.1. Taxonomy (NCBI): domain Bacteria; kingdom Pseudomonadati; phylum Bacteroidota; class Chitinophagia; order Chitinophagales; family Chitinophagaceae; genus Sediminibacterium; species Sediminibacterium longum. Next base: position 1,149,585 of record NZ_AP029612.1, read on the forward strand.
GTATTTTTTTAAACGCTGCTGGGTTTCTACTTGTGTTTGCCATGCCCAATCACGGTTCAGGTCAAAGTTGTAATGATTACTTCTTCCTCCAGGCCAAGGCTCTGCATGTTCACGAGAAGAAGGATCTGCATTCATATCTTTTCCTACCACAGAATTGAACCAATTCACATAACGATCTCTTCCGTCTGGATTGATACATGGGTCGATCACAACTACTGTATTTTTCAACCACTCTTTGGTAGCGCTGTTAGAAGGATCCACCAATGCATGAATCATCAATAATGCCGCTTCAGAAGAAGACGGTTCATTACCATGTACATTATAACTTAACCAAACAATTGCCGGTGCATTTTCTACTATGGGGGCGGCCTTGTCTTTGGTAACACCCGCCAAACGAAGATTATTCAAGCGAATTGCTTCCAATCGCTGCATATTTTCAGGAGAACTCACAAAAGCAAGCATTAGTTCTCTGCCCTCATTGGTCTGACCATAGGACTCGATCTTTACCATTTCAGGACGGGCTTTTGCTACCGTGTTAAAATACTCAACGATCTTGTAGTGCCGTGTATAACGGGTACCTACTTTGTAACCCAGATAAGCTTCAGGACTGGGTACATTTTGAGCTGTGACTGATACAGACAATACCAGAATCACCAGAATGGATAATAATGATTTCATATTCAATATAAATGAGTGGTGAATGTAGCGAAGAAATAGAGGTCACGGAAAAGATTGGTTCATTTTTTTATACAGATCGGATCATATCGGGGTTGGTTTTGTGCAAAAACGCCTAATTTTCACTTATGAAAACAAACGTTTTATCATTTGTATTTCTTTTCCTCTTATCGGCTGTACAGGCACAAAAAGTTGTGTCTGTAGTTGGACCCGGAAAAGCCATTAACCCTTATAAGTATACCATTACAAAAAAGGCTACTTATACAAAAGCTGCAGTATCCAGTGCACATCCGCTGGCTAGTCAGGTGGGAGCCGTGATCATGAAACAAGGTGGCAATGCTTTTGATGCCGCTATTGCAACACAATTGGCTTTGGCCGTGGTATATCCGGGTGCCGGCAATCTGGGTGGTGGCGGATTTTTACTTGCCCGAAGAAGCAATGGAGAACTGATCGGTTTAGATTATCGCGAAGCAGCACCTGCAGCGGCTTCTAGAGATATGTATCTGGATCAACAAGGCAATGCGAATATTTCATTATCACAAAATGGACATCTCGCTTCCGGTATTCCCGGAACAGTGGCGGGTTTATTTGCTACAATGCCTTATGCCAAACTTCCCTTTGCAAAATTGGTACAACCCGCTATTGATCTTGCAGAAAATGGATTTGTTCTTACGGAAAGAGAAGCGTCTTCTTTGAATAGCACGCGTGAAGCTTTTCTGAAATACAATACCCGACCTACTGCCTTTACCAAAGAAGGTAAATGGAAAGGCGGTGATACTCTTGTACAAAAAGAATTAGCTGCAACACTCAGAAGAATGCAAAAAAATGGAGCTGCCGGATTTTATGAAGGAGAAACCGCTAAGCTCATCGTAGAAGAAATGCAACGTGGTAAAGGCATCATAACAATGGATGACCTAAAAAATTATACCGCCAAGCTCAGAGAGCCTATCAGATTTAATTATAGAGATCATCAGGTCATCAGCTTCGCACCACCAAGTAGCGGCGGAATACTCATTGCGCAGATGATGAAAATGATCGAAAAATTCCCGGTCAATAGTTATGGCTTTCAAACAGCTGCCAGCGTTCAACTGATGATCGAAGCAGAGAGAAGAGCTTATGCTGATAGAGCAGAACATTTGGGTGATCCTGATTTCTGGAAAGTTCCTGTTGATGCACTGATCAGTGAAACATATTTATCCGCAAGAATGAAAGATTATGATCCGAACAAAGCAGGTGTCAGTACCCAGATTAAAGCAGGCACTGTCACAGAAAGTGAGGAAACAACCCATCTCAGTGTTATTGATGCAGCAGGAAATCTTGTAGCCGTTACGACTACCCTTAATGGAGGATATGGCAGCAGAACAGTTGTAGGGGGTGCCGGTTTTTTATTGAATAATGAAATGGATGATTTCAGCGTAAAACCAGGCGTACCAAATATGTATGGCGCATTGGGTGGCGAAGCAAATGCGATCGTACCGGGAAAAAGAATGTTGAGTTCTATGACCCCTACTTTAATGCTCAAAAACAACAAACCTTATCTAACCATTGGCACACCGGGCGGAACAACCATTCCTACTTCTGTATTCCAGGCATTGGTAAACCTGATTGATTTTAAAATGGATTTGGATGAAGCAATCAATAAACCAAAATTTCATCATCAATGGTTTCCTGATGAAGTTGTGATTGAAAGAGACTTTCTTGCCGATACCAAGAAGCAATTGGAAGCAATGGGATATAGAGTAAAAGAAAGAAGCGCCATAGGCCGCACAGAAGGAATCAGAATTTTACCAAATGGTCGAAGAGAATCTGTTGCTGATAAAAGAGGTGATGATTCTGTAGCTGGATTTTAAAAACATACACATGCAAACATTCGGAGAAGGATTCCTGAAAGACTGTATCAAAAGATTCCGATACTATAAAGAATTAGGTGATAAAACATTTGAACAACTCAAAGAGGAAGACTTTTTTTACCAGCCTAATTTATCAAGTAACAGTATTGCCATCATCATTCAACATATGTATGGAAATATGTTGAGCCGATGGACCAACTTCCTAACAGAAGACGGAGAAAAAGACTGGCGAAAAAGAGATGCAGAATTTGAAGCAATGTCAATATCACGCGAAGACCTATTGTCATTTTGGAATGAGGGTTGGAAATGTCTGTTAACTACACTTGAAAGTCTGCAACCAGATGATCTTATGAAGACCGTAACCATCAGAACAGAGCCGCTATTGGTATATGACGCTATTTTAAGACAACTCGCACATTACCCATATCATGTCGGACAAATTGTGTACATCGGTAGAATGATTCGAGACAATGAATGGAGCTCTTTGAGTATCCCCAAGGGAGAAAGTAAGATCTATTTAGACAGCGTAAAAAAAGCCCAACAAAATAAACAATAGCACCACCTCATGCAACGAAATGTCGAGATCATTCGAACAGATATTTTATCAGATAACTGGTATATACTGAAACGAATCGAATATGAAATAACCGATGGACAGGGTAATAAAACAAGGCAACTAAGAGAAGCGTATGACCGTGGTAATGGGGCTGTGATCTTGTTGTACAATCAAGACCAAGGAACCGTTATCCTTACCCGTCAATTTCGTTTACCCACATTTATCAATGGTAATGCCGATGGAATGCTGATCGAAGCCTGTGCCGGATTATTGGATAAAGACAACCCTGAAAATTGTATCCGGCGAGAGACCGAGGAAGAAACAGGATACCAGATCAAAGATGTGAAAAAGGTCTTTGAAGCCTATATGTCTCCGGGATCTGTTACAGAAATCTTATATTTTTTTGTAGCTGCCTATACAAAAGAGATGAAAATAACAGAGGGAGGAGGTATTGAAGCAGAACAGGAAAATATTGAAGTGCTTGAGTTGCCTTTCACAAAAGCCTTAGAGATGATTGAATCCGGAGAGATAAAAGATGGCAAAACCATCATGCTCTTACAATATGCCCAGATACATCGGTTATTATGAGCTATTTTGTCATTATTTTAGATGACCGCAACGCCTTTTGGTATTGAATTTGCACAGAGGAAGCTATTACCTAAATTTGTATTAAACTGATCCGTTTCTGAAGCGATTCCTGAAAATATTAAGATATACCCTGCTCGTCATCATTGCGCTTATCCTTGTCATTTTCATAGCCATTCAAACAGAATATGTCCAGAATAAATTGGTAAGGATGGCGACCAATCGCATCTCAAAGTCGCTGGGTACCGAAGTGTCCATTAAACATATCAGTATCGGCATCCTGAACCGATTGAATCTGGAAGGCTTAATGGTCAGAGACCGGTCAAAAGATACACTGATTTATGCCGGCGCATTAAAAGTTCGAATCACTGACTGGTTCATACTGAAAGACAAGGCCGTACTACGATATGCAGGATTGGAAGACGCGGTTATCAAGATCAACCGAAAAGATAGCGTTTGGAATTACCAATACATCATTGATCATTTCTCATCTCCCACACCCAGTACAAAAAAGAAAGGAGGGTTAGCACTTGATTTGAAAAAAATCGACTTGCGAAACCTGCGTTTTACCAAGAACGATCAGTGGGTCGGAGAAAAAATGAGTGTACAGCTGGCCAGCTTGATCATTGATGCCAATCGTGTTGATCTCAATAAAAGCATTTTCATAATTGATGATATCAAGCTACACAAACCTTTATTTGCCATACAGTCTTTGCCGGCTTTGCGTCCTGATTCACTGCGAAAGAAGAACAAAGCTAACGTTGATACAGGAATGTATTTTAATGCAGGAGATATCCAAATCAAAACAAAACAACTAAGGATCATCGATGGCAAATTATTCATTGATGGAAATAGCAATACCCCATCCAATAATTTCGACGGTTCTCATATACAGTTGAGTAAGTTGAATGGAACTTTCAAAAACCTGTCATTCATTAAAGACACCATCCGGGCAGATATTGATCTTTCTGTAAAAGACAGAAGCGGTTTTGAGTTACAAAAACTAAAAACCAAATTCCGTTTTACCCCACAGATCATGGAGCTGGCTTCATTGGATCTGCGCACAAATAAAAGTCGAATTGGCAATTATTATGCTATGAAATACACCGATTTCAATAAAGACTTCGGTGAATACATAGATAAAGTAGTGATGGAAGCCCGATTCAGAGAGGCAAAGATCAGTAGTGACGATATTGCATATTTTGCACCCGAGCTAAAAAACCTGAAAAGAAATATTGATTTAAGTGGAAACTATTTAGGTACTGTCGCTGATTTTACCGCTACAAATCTCTATTGCAGGATCGGCAACAATACAAACCTCTCCGGCACATTGAGCATGAAAGGCTTACCGGATATCAACACAACGCAGATCTCACTTACTAAAAGCGTCGTTTCTACTAATTATAATGACCTGCTAAGTTTTATCCCAGCATTAAAAGATATCCGAGATCCTAATCTTGCCGAATTAGGAAATATTATTTACAGGGGAAATTTTAATGGCACCATTCAAAACTTTGTTACATCAGGTGTATTCAGCACTGCACTAGGTGGACTTACTACTGATATTAGTTTGAAACTTCCATCTAAAGGAGAACCTAGTTATAAGGGGAAAATTGAAACAGCCAGATTTAATATTGGTAAGTTTTTAAACACCAATACACTCGGATTAGTCAATTTCAAAGGGAGTATTGAAGGAAGCAGTTTCAATATCGATCTGTTAAAAACAACACTCAACGGGACTATTGATTCATTACAGTTTAATGGATACACTTATTCAAATATTGTCACCAATGGAACTTTTCAGAAAAAATCATTTGCTGGTGAACTTGAAATAGATGATCCGAATCTAAACTTTACCAATTCTGTTGTCATTGATCTTTCAAAAGATGTTCCCAGCTTCAATATTGTGGGTGACCTTGTACAGTCTAACTTAAAAGCGCTGAACTTTGTCAAAGAGAATATTGAGATCACGGGTCTGCTTGATGCCAACTTCACGGGTACCAATATTGATAATTTTAAAGGCACTGCAAAATTCCTGAACGCATCGATCAAAGATGAAACCAATAAGATTAGTTTCGACTCTTTGAATTTGAGCTCGATTCAAAATGACAGTATCAAAATATTAAGTGTTGGCAGTAATGAATTAAAAGCCACCATAAGCGGACAATTCAGCATTCTTGAACTACCTGCAAGCATTCAGTCATTCCTCCATCACTATTATCCCGTTTATATTGCCGAGCCTAAAGTGATTCCACAGAACCAACGGTTCGACATTAAGATCAATACCAATTATATAGAGCCTTATCTACAAATATTCACAAAAGGTATCAGTGGATTCAATGATGCATCGCTTACGGGAAGTATCGACACCCGAAACAGTGACTTAAAAATATCCGCTAATATTCCTTATGGTCGCTTTGACAAGTATGGATTCAATGGTATTCAACTCGAAGGCAGAGGAAACCTGGATACGATCTCTCTGAATGGCAACATCACCACGATTACAATCAATGACAGTTTGAATTTCCCGAATACGAATCTTTCAGTGGTTGCTAAAAATGATCATTCACTTATCTCTATTAAGACCAGCGCAGATAATACTTTGAATGAAGCCAGTTTAAATGCAGATGTAGTCACGTTAGAAGATGGAGCCAGAATTCAGTTCCTACCCTCTTCGTTTGTTCTGAATACAAAAAAATGGAATCTTGAAAGAGAAGGCGAGCTAATTCTTCGGAAAAATTTTATCAAAGCAACCGACGTAAAGTTTACACAGGGCTTTCAGGAAATTCAAGTAGAAACAGAAGAAGAAGATGGCGGTAATACCAATAACCTTGTCGTGAGATTAAAAAATGTTGTTTTAGGAGACTTAACAACGCCATTCATGAAAGATCCCAGACTGGAAGGTATTACCAGCGGAGAGATCACCATGCGCGACTTTTTCGGACAATTCAATGCAGAAGCCATATTGAAGGCAGAACAATTTCGTTTCAATGATGACTCTATAGGACTTGTCAATATTAAATCAGGATATAATAGTAAGACAGGATTGATACCTTTTGATATTCAATCTGCGAATAAAGGTTTTGATTTCAGTGCGAAAGGATCCTACAATTTGAAAGATTCCATTCAACAACCACTGTACACAGATATTGACTTAAGAGATACCCGTATTCATTTATTGAACCAGTTTCTGACCGGACTATTCTCCGATTTAAAAGGACAGGCAAAAGGAAAATTATCCATTAGTGGAGATCCGAAGAATCCTACTTTATTAGGAAAAGTAAAGTTGTACAATGCCGGACTAAAAGTTGATTATACGCAAGTGTATTACACTATCGATTCAGCTAATATCAATTTTGAAGAAGATGGAATTGATTTCGGGCAATTCACGATTAAAGATCAGTATAAAAATACAGGTACTGTAAAAGGAAAATTATACGAAAGAGGGTTTAAGGATATGGCTTTTGATTTTGACCTATCCACGAATAAGTTATTATTGATAGATACAAAGCTGGAAGACAATCAACAATTTTATGGAAAAGCCATTGGCAGGGTGAGTACGTTTAGTTTAAAAGGACCGGAATCCAATGCAAGAATGACGTTGGTAGCTGAATCAACAGACAGTTCGCATATTTATATCCCTAATTCAGTTACAAGAGAAAGTGGAAGTGCAGATTTTATTGTGTTCAAAGAGTATGGAACTGAGATGGTGAACACAAAAAATAAGTCAGGATTCAATTTAACTGTTGATCTTGATCTAACAGCTACCAACAAGACAGAGATTGATGTGATCCTCGATGATCTGACCGGTGACGTAATCAAAGCAACCGGTAATGGGCGTCTGAAAATTCGTGCCGGTACAACCGAACCTTTGAGCATAAGGGGTAGGTACAATATTGAAAAGGGGAACTATGATTTCAATTTCCAGTCCTTTATCAGAAAGCCATTCGAACTGATGCCGGATGCCGGAAATTATATTGAATGGACAGGAGATCCTTTTAAAGCGGATATCCGTATTGATGCGCAGTATACAGCAGAAAGAATTGCTTTATATGATCTGGTATCGAATCTGAATTTAAGTGGTGCGGTGCAGGGTTATCGCGGGGAAGTATATGTTATTGCTGAATTGAGGGATAAGTTAACAGCACCTAAAATTCGTTTCAGACTTGACTTCCCGCAAGGTAGTCCGATCAAAAGTGATAATGAGCTGTCACAATACCTGAATCGTCTTCAGAATGATGAGAACGAAATATTAAAGCAGGTATCATTTCTGATCGTATTCAATACGTTTGCTCCACCGAGTGTTGGTAATGGAGGAGGCAATGCCGCTAATAATTCATTAACCACAATTGGAGCAAATACTTTATCACAAATATTGACGAAAGAGATCAATAAAATGTTCTCTAACTTTTTATACAAATTAACCGGTGATAAAAGTTTACGATTTGATCTCGGAACATCATGGTATAGTAATAATGAAATCACCAGCAGTGTTGCAGGTGGTACATTGAATAATAATACAATTGACCGTTCACGTGTAAACTTTAAACTGGGTAAGAGTTTCTTTCAGGATAAGATGATTGTAACATTTGGTGGTGATCTCGATTTTAATGTGAGTAACTCAGCTGCTATAAAAAATGGGAATTTTCAATGGCTCCCTGACTTGAACGTAGAGTTTATACTATCAAAAGATAGAAAGCTCAGGGCTATCCTATTCAATAAGAATAGTCTTGACATTTCCAATACCGGTGCAGGTGGTATCGGAAGAAGAAATCGGTTTGGAGCCAGTATCTCTTACAGAAAGGATTTCGATAAATTATTTGCTACCAAGCCCGACGATATTGTCTTCAAATCCGCAAAAGACACTACACAAAAAAATCCTTCGGGAGGTCAGTGAGTTGATACCACCGGAAGTTGTGCAGTAGCATTTGGCTTAGCACTTCTCAAACGATAGACATAAAAATAGCGAACCGTCTTCCCTCCTCTTTTTTGATTGATCACAACAGGCGAATCTATATTATCAAAATAAGCCCCCATCGTTTTATTTACATCTACAGGCAAATTAGAAGGCAATATGTAATACGCATCTCCTCCCTGCTGTAAGGCTTGTCGCTCCTGATTCAACCAAACAAATTTGTGAAGATCTTGTAATTCACCCACGCCCAATAAATTAATACCAGTAGTGCGTGCTGTATAAAATTCAAGGTGCCCGCCCGGAAACCACTTATTCACGACTAATGGATCTGAAGCTTTCATCGTACCTGCTACAATATCTGCTTTACGCAGTGAATCAAAAGAAGTACTAAAGTCTTTCCATCCTGACATATCCAATGTTGGACAATACTCACCATAATTCTCTTTTTGCTGACTGCCGAAATTGATAGGAGAAAAACGTATCAGCACAGTTCCAGTAATTAAAAATATCAACACAAGTCCTAAAGATGCTTGCAATATGATCGGCACATTTCTAGTCGTTCTTTTTTCCAGATACATAGCCGCTACAAAATACAAGGGGATATAAGCAGGTCCTGCCCAGTGTGGTAATGTGGGATTGAACAATGCTACTGTCCAAAAAATGAGTATCATAGGAATACTCATCCATCCCAACCAAAGTCTGATCCTTTTTCTTGCAAAACGAATTCGATTTGTAATAGCAGCAAATAAGCCGATCAGTATTAGGATAAATAAAAATGGATGTTGATACAAAGCTTCTCCAACTATTTCTTGTCCTAACATATCCCAACGAAGGGAGGTATTACTTACTCTTTCTGAATGAAAACGATAGGTGATGAAATCATTTTGGTAATTCCAATAAAAGATGGGGAAAATACAAATGAGCGTGATGAGAACGCCTAGGTACAATCTCCAGTTTGTGAGCCATTGAATCCGACTAAACAATAAAAAAGCACCAAAACCTGCCCACAAATACAAACCATGAATTTTACTCAATGCAGCCAATCCGATCATTAAACCTAGCAATAGCCATATACTTAGATTTTCTTCTTCACGCTTGAGAAGTAAATGAGCCATGATATACAAAGACGCTGACCAGAAAAGCATCTGAGGAGAATCCGGAAGGATAAAAAGACCTGCGATAAAGCCTGTGTAAATAGACAAGGTATAGATCCAGGCTGCCAACCAACCTAGTCGTTCACTATCCAATAATTTTCCCAACTTGAAAATGATCCATGTAGCAAAGCCTGAGCAGATGATCGCACCGGAACGTATGGTAACTTCATTCACCCATGATAGATTGAATGTGGTTAACCTGATCAACCAGCCGACCATTGGCGGATGATCAAAATGATTCCAGTCAGACTGTATTGCATAAGTCCAATAATATACTTCATCATTACCCAGCTCCAAAAAAGCCGCAGCCAACAGCTTTATGATGGTGCTGATGATGATCAGCCAAAAAACCTTTCTGCTATATTGTTGATACATGATGTCGCTGAAAATACAAAGACCGTACCAGTCCTATCAGGATCATTGACTCATTAGCCAACGAATGGCCAATTCATATCCTTTCAAACCCAATCCAATGATACTACCTGCGGCTTTGCCTGAAACATGGGATAACTTTCTGAATTCCTCACGTGCATGTACATTACTGATATGCACCTCCACTACTGGTGCTTTCACTGCTGCAATAGCATCACCTATGGCAACAGAAGTATGGGTGTATCCGCCCGGGTTTAGAACGATACCATCAGCATTAAAACCAAATTGTTGAATGGCATCAATAAGTTCGCCTTCAATATTGCTCTGAACATAATGGAATTCAACTGCAGGGAATTGATGTTTGAGTTCTTTGTAAAAGTCTTCGAAACTTTGAGTCCCGTAAACAGATGTTTCACGCTGACCCAAGAGGTTCAAATTCGGACCATTGATGATGGCGATCTTCATGTACCGAAGTTAATAAAAAATGGTCACAGATGTATGTAACACACTGTGACCATAATCTTATACAGTTAGGCTGCTTATTAATTCATTCTTTCTTTGATCATAGAGATAAAATCATCAAACAGATAACGGCTATCATGTGGACCAGGTGTACTTTCCGGGTGATATTGTACGCTGAATGCTGGTTTATTCTTCAATCTGATACCTTCAATAGATTGATCATTGAGATTTATATGTGTGATTTCAACCTCAGCATGATTTCTTACTGCATCAGGATCAACACCAAAACCATGATTTTGGGTTGTAATCTCACATTGACCGGTGATGATGTTCTTCACAGGATGATTCAATCCACGATGACCATGGTGCATTTTAAAAGTTGGTATCCCATTGGCCAGCGCAAGTAACTGATGCCCTAAGCAGATACCAAATACGGGTTTATCTTCTTGTAAGAGGCTTTTTACTGTATCCACTGCGTAATCCATCGCGGCAGGATCGCCAGGGCCATTAGAAATGAAATATCCGTTGGGATTGAATTCTTTCAATCTACTCACAGGTGTTTTTGCAGGATGCACACGCACATGCGCTCCACGATCAACCAAACACTGGAGGATATGACGTTTGATACCAAAATCCAATACCGCCACTTTCAATGGTGAATTAGCATCCCCCATTTCATATTCTTCTTTCGTACTCACGGTACTAGCCAATTCTAATCCATCCATATCGGGAACATCAGCCAGCATTTTTTTCAAAGCGTCTACATCGAGGATCTCTGAAGAAATGATACAGTTCATCGCCCCTTTCGCACGGATATGTGTCACCAGAGCACGGGTATCTACATTATCGATCGCTACGATCTGATTGGCTTTCAGGTAATCATTCAGATTACCATTGGCTTGTATACGGCTGTATTGTTCTTCAAGGTTGCGTGAGATCAACCCATGGATCTTAACACTATCACTTTCCACATCAGAATCCTTTACGCCATAATTACCCACATGAACGCTATTCATGATCACGATCTGACTGGTATAACTTGGGTCTGTGAACACTTCCTGGTAGCCGGTCATTCCGGTATTAAAACAGATCTCTCCCGTTGCAGTACCGACTTTACCGAAAGCATGTCCGTAAAAAACATGGCCATCGGCCAGTACTAGAATTGCGGGTTGTTTGGTTTGGGGCATGGTTGTTTGCTGTTTAACGATGCAAAAAAAAGGTTTGTTGATTAAAACTGGTACAAGAAGTTTCTCACATCAGTTCGGAGCCGTTTGGAATCAGGTCAGACATAAAAAAAGCAAGACGGTTAAGTCTTGCTTTTTGATATAAAAAACATCTTTCCAATTATTCAGCTGTTTTTTCGGTTGATTCTTCAGTAGCAGGTGTTTCAGCAACTGGAGCTTCAGCAGCAGGAGCAGCTTCAGCTTTCTTAGTTGCACGGCTACGACGAGTTTTCTTAGCAGGTTCAGCAGCTTGCGCAGCACCCTTACCGTAGATCTCATTGAAGTCTACCAGTTCGATCATCGCTTTCTCAGCGTTATCGCCCGGACGAATACCTAACTTCAGAATACGAGTATAACCACCTGGACGGCCAGCTACTTTCGGACCTACTACTGTGAACAGTTCTTTCACAGCGCTTTTGTCTTGCAGATAGCTGAATACCACTCTATGCTGATGCATGATGGTTTCTTTGTTATCAGACTTTTTGGTTTTGGTGATCAGAGGCTCAACGTAGGTTCTCAGTGCTTTAGCTTTAGCCAAAGTAGTAACGATACGTTTGTGTGTGATCAATTGACTAGCAAGGTTTGCCAGCAATGCTTCCCTGTGTGCTTTCTTACGACCCAGGTTGTTGATTTTGTCTCCGTGACGCATGACTTGTTGTTTTTATACCCTGCACCGTGTCAGGAATTGCAGAGTGTGAGTAATAGCTTTCGGCTACAAGCTTCAAGCTGCAAGGAAATTACTTGTGGCTTGAAGCTTATAGCTTACAGCTTAATTGTCTAAGTTATCCAAACCTAATTTATTCAGATCCATTCCGAAGCTCAGACCGCGCTCAGTTAATACCTGCTCAATTTCAGAGAGGGATTTCTGACCGAAGTTTCTGAATTTCATCAGGTCTTCTTGTTCGTATTGAACCAATTCGCTCAAGCTGTTGATCTTAGCGGCTTTCAAACAGTTGAAAGCACGTACAGAAAGATCCAGATCTTCAAGCGGAGTCTTCAATACTTTACGCAGTTGTAATACATGCTCATCTACCACATCTTCTTTCTTATCTTCTTTGTTATCGAAAGTGATGTTTTCATCGGTAATGATCATCAGATGCTGGATCAGGATACGAGAAGCCTGTTTTACAGCATCTTCCGGATGAATGGTACCATCGGTAGCAACTTCCAGGATCAGTTTTTCGTAATCGGTACGCTGCTCCACACGATAGTTCTCAATACCGTATTTAACGTTCTTGATCGGTGTATGGATAGAGTCGATAGCAATATATCCGAAAGGAGCATCTTTAACTTTATTCTCTTCAGCAGGAATATAACCACGACCACGAGAGATCGTCAGTTCGATATCCATTTTAGCAGAAGAATCCATGGTGCAAATCACTAATTCAGGATTCATCACCTGGAAATGTTGAGAAACCTCACCCAGCATACCGGCAGTAAACTCTGTACGGTTCTTGATAGAGAGGCTAATTCTTTCATTGGCTACATCATGCTCAACATGCTTTTTAAAACGTACCTGCTTCAGGTTCAGGATGATTTCAGTAACATCTTCTGTTACACCTTTCATGGTAGCAAATTCGTGGTCTACACCTTCGATCTTGATACCTACGATCGCATATCCTTCCAAAGAGCTCAATAATACACGGCGAAGTGCATTACCAATGGTCAGACCGTAGCCTGGCTCTAATGGACGAAATTCAAATTGACCTTCAAAATCAGTTGCTTTTTGTAAAACGATTTTGTCTGGTTTCTGGAAGCTTAATATGGCCATATTAAAACTTGATTTTTTACTTGATGGTGGCGGAACCCATTATTGGTTTCCGAATATTGATAAGTCAGTAGTGAGTAATGAGTAGCGAGTAAAACACTCACCACTCAATACTACCTACTTACTATTTAGAATACAATTCTACGATCAGTTGCTCCTTGATGTTCTCAGGAACATTCTCACGCTCAGGATAGGTAATGAAAGTACCTTTCTTCTCTGCTTCGTTCCAGTCTAACCAGCTGAACTTAGGATTTTTACCACGAGTCTTGCTCACAATTGATGAATTGTCTGCACTCTTTGGCTTATACGCAATGATATCGCCCGGCTTACACTGGTAAGAAGGAACGTTCATTACTTCACCATTCACAGTGATATGCTTATGATTCACCAACTGACGTGCTTCAGGACGGCTAGCTGTTAAACCTAAACGGAAAACTGTATTATCCAAACGAGCTTCCAGGAGTTTGATGAGGTTTTCACCGGTAACACCTTTCAGACGAGCAGCTTCTTCAAAAGTCTTACGGAACTGACGCTCCAATACACCGTAAGTGTATTTTGCCTTTTGTTTTTCTCTCAGCTGTAATGCATATTCACCTAAGCTTTTACGCTTACGTGCTGCACCATGCTGACCCGGAGGGTTGCTGTTTTTACCTAACCACTTCGCATTACCGAGGATCGGCTCACCGAAGATTCTTGAAATTTTGGTCTTTGGACCTGTGTAACGTGCCATTGTTTTTTGTTTTTCGATTTTTTAATGACGATCCGGTATCCTAAAAATCTAAAATCAATACCGAACCCTATATAAGTTTGATGTGATGATCTTTGATTTTTTGATTGAATGGAATCAAATCAAAACATCAATAGATCAAAAATTCAAAGATTAAACTCTTCTCTGCTTAGGAGGTCTGCAACCATTGTGTGGCAATGGAGTTACGTCTTTAATAGAAGTAACTTCGATACCAGACTGAGAAATAGAGCGAATAGCTCCTTCACGACCGGCACCAGGACCTTTAACGAATACGTCAACACGCTTCAGACCAGCTTCCAATGCTACTTTTGCAGCATCAGCCGCAGCCATTTGAGCTGCATATGGAGTGTTCTTTTTAGAACCTTTGAAGCCCATTTTACCAGCACTGCTCCAACTGATCACCTGTCCGGTTTTGTTGGTGAAACTGATGATGATGTTGTTGAATGTTGCTGAGATGCGAACTTCACCTGCCGCATCAACTTTTACAACTCTTTTCTTGGCAGCAGCTTTTGCACTGTTCTGCGCTTTTTGTGGTTTTGCCATGTTCTTTTTTTGAGGTAATCGTCCCGATCAGATCGGGATTGTTATTTAATGAAAATTCCGCCTGAAGCGGAAACCGGTACACTCTCCTCCCCCAAGGGTATCGGGGTTATCCAAGCTGCATCGGATTTTTATAATGAAAGTCTGCCGAAGGGAAATCCATCCGGCAGACTCATCAATTATTTCTTAGGTGCTTTCTTCTTACCAGCAACTGTCTTACGCTTACCTTTTCTGGTACGGCTGTTGGTTTTAGTACGCTGACCACGAACAGGCAATCCTTTACGATGACGCAATCCACGGTAACAAGCGATATCCAATAAACGCTTGATGTTCATAGACACTTCACTACGCAAAGCACCTTCAACCTTGAACTCATTGTTAATGATGTTACGGATGGCAGTTTGCTCATCATCATTCCATTCATTCACTTTCTTATCAAAGTCAATACCTGCTTTGGTTAAGATATACTGAGCGGTTGAACGACCAATACCGAATATATAGGTCAGACCAATTTCGCCTCTTTTGTTCTTTGGTAAGTCAATACCGGCAATACGAGCCATATTCTGATTTTAATTTTAAACTTAGTTACTGATTCGTCAACTGTGAACAGTCAACAAATGTCAATTATCCCTGACGTTGCTTGTAACGGGGATTTTTCTTGTTGATCACGTACAATTTGCCTTTCCTCTTCACGATCTTGCAATCTGCACTACGCTTTTTGATCGAAGCTCTGACTTTCATTGCTTTATTATTTATCGCTTTACTGCTTCCGGCTTTCAGCAAGTGCCGTCAGCTTTCTGCAAATGATTTACTTATACCTGAAAATGATCCTTCCCCTGCTCAAATCGTATGGACTCATCTCTACTCCCACTTTATCACCAGGCAGAATTCTGATGTAGTGCATCCTCATTTTACCTGAGATGGTGGCCAGAATTTCATGACCATTTTCTAACTTAACACGGAACATAGCATTGCTCAGTGCTTCCAGAATTACTCCATCTTGTTTAATCAGCGGTTGTTTCGACATACTATTTTTGGGGCTGCAAAGATATTAGATTGCAATGGAAATATGAAAATTTCGGGGAAAAAATTCCCATTTTTGTGGAAAATGGGCTAAAATAATGACCCTGAACCCCTTATAAAGGCAAATATAGGCTATCGAAACAAGGCTACCGGCAATATTATCTCCCAATAATGGCTCCTGACTCCCCCCACCAACTGCTGGTCTAATAAATTGCTATAGCGCAACCCAAAAGTTACCGGCTCCTGATTCCACCAGCGCGTATCAAAGAAGAGTTCTCCTCCTACACTGCCAAAATTGAACCGCCTGCCCGTTCTTAGACTTTTCCCTATTGACAGATCATAAAAAGCATTCAGTCTTACTCGCTGGAAATACACCAACTGTCCAAAACCCCAATCCGGATAAGCGATCGGGAAATGATAATTCACCCCTAATTTGTACATCCTGGGCAGGTTGATAGCAGTGTAGCCTCTAGAAAATGGGAAATTATCTGAAAAATTATACCGGTTCAGGGTATCCCTGCGCTGAATAGCACCCGTTAGCACCAGGTTATGATTCCTATGTAGACCCGGCAAGTACAAAGTACCACTCACTAACATTTGCCATGCTTTATCACTGCCCAAAGTTTGCCGATATCTTGTCTGTATATTTTGTCCCCATCTCGGAAAAATATGCTGAACCGCTCTTTGTATTTGTCCTGCATAGATCATACGAATATCGATGTAATTGAAACTGGCATCCCTTAATAGGTTCTTCGCAATACCTGTCCAACTCACGGTATTCCGATTCAGCGTTGCCTGAAAAGTCAGATTACGGAATTGCTTTCCTTCTGTAAAATTGAAAGGCAAACGCAAACCGGCATATGCCTGCCATTCATTCCACTGCAGTGTTGTATCACGATTCAATCGAACAGATCGCTGCCAGGTTTGTGATGTTCCAAAAACAGGTTGCAAGTAGGTAGCACCGTAAACCCCATCATAGCTGATACGATGACTCTTTTCATTTTCATTATAAGTATAGGCCAACTCTGAAGAAAGGGTATTCAACACATTTTGCCCATACAATGTGAAAGAGTATTCCGGACGATCATAATAAGGTCTCCAGCTGTGAATATTCAACAACCGAAACGATTTTTGATACTTAGTCACCGGATAGTCACCACTTGCTTGTAATGACGCTCCTGTGATGGATCGCTGAATCGTTTCTCCTATGTACAATGGTTTCAATGCATCTGTGACATTGACTTTTTCCCATAAGGGCTGAAAACTTGCCAGCCGATAACCATCAGCTGTGAATGTAGATGCAATCACTTTTCCGTCTTTATTCAGCACACCCTGATAAACTCCGGTTGGATAAGAAGCCAATCTGTATGGAGATGTATGTTGGGTATTATCAATGAATGCCCACAACTCATCTCTGCCTTCATGTGTGGTACTGAACAACAATGTATCCCCTTGCAATTGCAAGAAACCAATGATGCGATTGGTAGGCTTTAATATTTCACGAGTTTCATTACTGCCATGCAAGTCGTTCCATATGATGCCCATGTCGCCATTTTTCTTTCGTACGACAACATATGCTGCTCTGTCATCTTTTGAAAATCGAGGATAGGAATAGAGTTCATCTTTTTTTGAGGATACTGTATCCATGTGTGAATCCGAAATATTCATTCGAATCAAAGCACTACCGCCCGACTCATCCATAGCTACTGCCAGTACTTTTGTTTTGTCTGTTGACAGATCCGGAGAGAATAACCGTGTTTTGGTTTTGATTGTCTTCAACTTCTTGCTATTTAAATCCAGCAATTTCAGTGAATGATATTCTACATTACCCCAACGAGCATCTGGTTGGTACGCTGTGTAAAGAATTTGTCCGTCACGATAGCTGAAATATGGATCTATAGCTATATCACGAACGGTTATTTTTTCTGAACTGCCATCTTCTTTTACTTTCACAAAGACAGGGATCTGCGAATAGCTGTTGTATAAAGCAATGATCGCGCCATCTTTCATCAAATAAGGAAACTGATAGTTGACCACATTATTCTTTTGCACTGCGGTGATCCACTGCGGCGCCGATACAGCAGATTGAGTCCACTGTGATGTATAAAAATCAAATGCATCATTGACAAATTTTTCGAAAGCAATACCTGTATGTTTCTTCACCGCTCCTTGAAAAGGATAGATCAATGATGAAAATCTAGCTGCATCATTGGTTACTTTTTGCCAGAGATCATTTCCATATTTATTCCGTCCATATGCTACCAATAAATAACCTAGATCATAATGATCAGGAACAAAATGTCGCAAAGAACCATTGCGCAATTTCATATAAGAATAGCGTCGGTTAGCAAAATGTAGTGATTGATACGCACTAAAGAATTTTGGTAACGTTCCTCTTCCTTGTCTAGTAAATTGTGTTTCTGTAAATACTGCATCTCCTTCAAAGAACCAATCCGGAACACTGGCCGCATTGGCTACAGCCTGCCCTTCTTCTCCCAATACTACGGATGCCAACTTTGATAACCCTTTATTGAAATTACTATACTGCTGTACATGTCTGAATTCATGTATGGCAAGATTTGACAACCAATCTGCAGCTCCCAGATTAAATGCATTTTGCGGGGCTGTTGTATACAACTCACTTCGAAAAGGTGCCAATCCAACATATCCATTTGATATCAGTGTGCGATGCTGTAACACCATACTGACTTTACGAAGCGAAGACCCTAAACTATTGCTGTTCCTTTGTTGTAAACCATGGATGATGCCTGCAACAGTTTTAGCCTGTTGCTCTTGTCCGGCAGAAAAAATTACACGAACAGTATCCGTATCAATCTGCTTCCATTTTTGAGAAGAAGGATTCCCCCCAAAACGCTGGGCAACAGATGAAGTAACAATAAAAAGGAAAAATAAGATCACCGGAAAACGCATGACAATGGATTTGTCAACAAGATACGTAATCCGCTTATTAAGGGATGGTTATGTAGAACCACAGAAGATCATGATGATCTTCTGTGGTATCCTATTTTACATGGGAGAACTGGTAAGATGAACTTTTGTCATATCCAAATACTGGTTCTGCAGTTGATGAACAAAATGAACATTGGGGTTATGTCTTCTGTCTTCTCGGTACCACATTTCCATCTGTGAGAAATCGCCTGCCTTCGGTGTTACAATTCTGAAAGAACCTTTCATATATTTTACCGAGCCATCATCATTGGGTTGCTTGGTAAAGCTGAGTTTCATCAGTGTGCCTTCATTGAGTGGAATTGCGTGAAGTTGATCCTGGCTGAACCAGAATTCCTGTACATCGGTTTGAACACAAACCTGTTTTTCGTCTCCGTTCAGGCGAACTACTTCTCCCTCCCACATTTTCCCTTCATACTCCGCCATTACATAGTCGCCGATTTTGATGTCGCTGAATTTAATCATATGGCAATTAGTTTTAGGACCATAAGTTAAGGAATTTTTGGATCAAAAAGAAGACTTTCAAAAACCAAACTTTTCTGTGTACCTCAGTGCTTTCAGTGGCAACTTTTTTATTGCCACTGAAAGCACTGAAGGGCACAGATGTATTATTTTTTGATTGATTTCTTTTTTGCTTGGGCTTTTTGTTCGTTTTCAAGTACCCTGAATTTCACGATCGTTGTGATGAGCTTCAACGGCAAGGGTTTATCTAATGGAAATTGTATTGCGCCTTTTGAAGTATGATAAGGCTTTAGTTCTTCCTGAAAATTTGCCACCCCTGAAGAAGACGGATAAAATCCAATATGATTTTTCATCGCTGCAAAGTATACAAGATTTCCATCCTGATAAAAGCAGGGCATTCCATAACTGATCTTCTCCACAGCCTTAGGAGCTGCTTTCTGGATCGTTGCACGCATGGTCAGCAACAGCTTCTGTTTATCAGCAGGAAAGTCTTTGATGTAGGTATTGATGTCGGGGTAGGATTTCATTAGTGTTTTTTTTAGTGAGTAATCAGTAGTGAGTATTGTTTAAAATATTTTTTGTGAATTGTGAATTATCAATGGTGAATGATGCATAAAGCTACTAACATAACCAACCTCTCAATACTCAATACTCACTACTGACTACTGACTACTCACTATTCACCATTCACAAAATCATTCTGCCCAACTCATCGTATATCCCGGATTTTCTATCTCTAAAGCCTCCACTGTAAGCTGCAATGGATGAAACGTATCTACCATCACTGCTAACTCCTGTGTTTCTTTTTTACCAATACTTTTTTCTACTGCTCCGGGATGTGGACCATGGGGTATCCCGGCCGGGTGCAGTGTGATCATTCCTCTGGTAACATTCTTACGACTCATGAAATCACCATCTACATAATACAATACTTCATCACTATCGATATTACTATGGTTATAGGGAGCGGGTATTGCATCAGGATGATAATCGTATAACCGCGGACAAAAACTACACACTACAAAATTGTGTGCTTCAAAGGTTTGGTGTACAGGCGGCGGTTGATGCACTCTTCCGGTGATTGGTTCAAAATCATGGATACTAAAAGCAAATGGATAACAGTATCCATCCCATCCTACCACATCAAAAGGATGATGTGCATAATGGAGTCCATACATGATCCCCTTTTTCTTGGTTTGAATCAGAAAATCACCTGCTTCATCAATAGTCAGGAGATGCTGAGGGGTTCTGATATCACGTTCACAGAAAGGGGCATGTTCCAATAGTTGTCCGTATTTACTGACATAACGCTTGGGATAACGGATCGGACTAAAACTTTCTACAATGAACAGTCGGTTATCCGGCGTATCAAATTTGATCTGATAAATTGTACCACGTGGTATCACCAGATAATCACCATAAGCAAAAGTGATTTGTCCGTATTGCGTAATGAGCACCCCAGTTCCTTCATGTACAAAGATCATTTCATCTGCATCAGCATTTTTGTAGAAATAATCTTTCATACTCTCCTTTGGCGCAGCCAATACAATATGGCAGTCATTATTCACCAGTACCGGTTTTCTGCTTTTGAGATAATCAGCTTCCGGCTTGATATTGAATCCTTCAAAACTGCGATGCTTCAACATTTTTTCCTCAGCCACTCGTGGCTGTACATTCACCGGCTCGTCTGTGTGAATGATCTGTGTGGGGGGATAATGATGATAGAGTAAGGAATAATCATTACTAAAACCTTCAGTTGAAAACAATTGCTCAGAATATAGTGAGCCATCATTCTTCCGAAATTGTGTGTGACGTTTATGGGGAATATTACCCAAAGTATGATAATGTGGCATAGAAACTTCGTTTAAGAATAAAGAATGAAGAGACAAGATACAGGATGGAGAAAGTGTCTCCGATTATTTATTGATTTTCGACTAATGCCAAAGAAAGCATGAGGAAATAATATTTCCACCTGCGCTTATCGATCCAATAAGTGAAATTTCGTTTAAATGGCATAGGTTGCAATTCCTTGAGTGAAATTAGTAAAGTTTATGAAGAAAATAGGGATTCTCTCAGATACACATGGTTTTTTAGACGAAGCAGTATTTCGTCATTTTGAGGATTGTGATGAGATCTGGCATGCTGGAGACTTTGGTAATGATGCACTGGCAGAGCAACTGCGTGGTTTCAAGCCTTTGAGAGGTGTTTGTGGCAATATTGATGGGCAAGATATCCGCTCGCATTACCCGGAATTATTACAATGGAATTGTGAAGGTGTTCGTGTGATGATGTTACATATTGGCGGCTATCCTCCCAAATACAATAGTCGATCAAAACCACTGATTCAACAATACAGCCCTCAACTATTCATTTCCGGGCACTCCCATATTTTGAAAGTCATGTATGATGATGTGTTGAATTGTTTACACATCAATCCGGGTGCAGCCGGGAAACATGGATGGCATAAAGTGAGGACCTTGGTAAGATTGGATATTGATGGCAATGAAATGAAGAACTGCCGTATCATTGAGTTAGGAGCAAGATGAAAAAAGTATAGTAGTATCACAAACTTTTATGCTCCCGATTCAACTGATTGTTTAATCAGCATATTGTTATTCTGAAACTTTGAGCTTCATTATTTCTAGGACAACATCTCATCTCACCACTCATCACATTTTAACAACCCGCTACATCCTACTCGTCCCTAAATTGGCTTTCTAAAATTCATACACATGAACCGATCTATTACCCGCATGCTTTTTACAGCATTATTTTTCTGCCTTTTACAAACTACCGGTTTCGCACAAACCAATGAAGAAACAGCTGCAAGAGCTTGTTTGGAAAACTATATGAGTGGTGTGGGAGACAGAGTAGAGAAAGCTTTTCATCCCAGCGCCACCATGAAGTATATTGACATCAGTAATGGCGAATTCAAAGATGTACCCATCGCAGATTATATTGCTCGTGTAAAGGCCAATACCACACCCCAAAAAAGAAGTATCAGTATTCTGGCGTTGAATATGGAAGGCACCGCAGCTAATGCAAAGATCAAGATCGAAACAGATACCGTGATCATGTATGACTATATGAACATGCTTAAGATCAACGGAGAGTGGAAGATCGTGAGTAAGATCTTTTCAAGAACCAACAAATAACAACGCTGTACCCGAAAGCGATGAAAAGCAGACAAGATACTTGTCTGCTTTTTTTGAAATTTTATGTACTCAATAGAAAGTTGTAATTTTTCAGTAATTAAAACTACTGTTATGTCATCCACTGTCAATCGCCGTGACCTTTTGAAATTCGGGTCTTTAGCTGCTCTCGGAATGGGTATACGTTTGCCATCTTTTGGTTTGGGCAATGAGGAAGGCATCTTACGCAGTGAGGGTATGGCTGATGGATTGATCAATTTAAGTTCCAACGAAAATCCTTACGGCATTTCACCCAAGGCAAAAGAGGCATTACTGGGAGCATTGGGTGAAGCACATCGATATCAATACAACCATGCCAACCTGAAAGATTTTAAAAAAGAACTGGCGAATTATTATGGTGTGAATGCCGATCAAATTTTAGTGACCGCAGGGTCTGGTGAGGCGTTGGGATTATTACCGCGTCATTTCCGCGGCAAGCTGGTGACAGCTAATCCGACTTTCGGGATATTACCTGCCACAGCAAAAATGTTGGGAAATAAAGTAGTGGAGGTGCCGCTCACAGCTGATCAAAAACATGATCTGCCTGCTATGTTAAAAGAAGTAGACAATGAAACAGAACTTGTATATGTATGTAATCCGGCCAACCCAAGCAGTACCATTGTTTCACCGGCTTCACTAAAGAGCTTTTGTATCGAGGCTTCTAAGAAAGCATATGTTGGAGTTGATGAAGCATATATTGATTTCTTAGATGCACCGGATAATGAATCAATGATGCAACTCATCGAAAAACATCCTAAAGTATTTATCATTGGTACTTTTTCGAAGATCCATGCGATGGCCGGCTTACGTATTGGCTGGGTCATCGGTCATGCAACATTGATCAAAGCATTGTCGGATAATTATTTCAACAGAACCCAGGCTGCGATGTCTGCTTTATCTATGAGTGCAGCTTTGGCCAGTTTGAAAGATCCGGAATGGCATCAGCTAAGCAAACAAAAAAATGCCGCAGCCAGAGACTACGCTTATCAGGAATTGAAAAAGATGAATATTGATGTCATCAAATCTTACACGAATTTTCTCTTCTTCCCTATCCCAAATTATACCGGTGATTTTGCTGCAGATATGTTGAAGAAAAATATCTTCCTGCGCTCATCAAACTATGTTCATGGTAAATGGGCAAGAGCCAGTGTTGGAACGATGGATGAGATGAAAACGTTTATAGAGGTAATGAAAGGAGTTAGGGTTTAGGTGATAGCTTATGTATTATGGGTTTACGGAGTACTTGTTTAGTTACTCTTTTCATTTGATCATGAATCAACCTAATACCTATTACCTACAATAAATATTCTTTTAATCGCATCTGTAAAGCTTCTTTATACGAAGAACTCACAGGGAATTCCTTATCATCTATTTGAACTGACTGAGCATCGGTCTTTTGAAGATGTTGCAGATTAATGATATAAGAATTATGAATTCGAATGAAAGAGGCCGGTAAAGAAGCTGCCATATCTTTCATGCGTTTGTACACCAGATGTTTTTGATCTTTTGTATGGATCTGTAAATATTCTTTATGCGCTTCAATAAAGAGTATGTCCGAAAAACGAATATTGATCACTGTTCTCCCTGATTTGATAAATAAAAGTTCCGGCTCCTTTTCTGGTACCTCAATATTCCCGGCAGGCTGTAATTGTAATTGTAGTTTTTGGATGGCTTGTAGGAAACGTTTGAATGAAACGGGTTTTAAGAGATAATCGATCACATGAAATGCAAAACTATCAAGCGCATGCTCAGCATAAGCGGTTGTAAAAATGATGCGCTGGTCTTTGGGGATCAATGCGGCCATTTCCAATCCGGATAAAGCAGGCATATTGATATCTAAAAAGATCACATCAGCCTTTTGATGTTTCAACCATTCCATGGCTTCAAGCGCATCGTAACATTTTCCTTTTAGATGTAATATTGGAAGTTTACGAATATAATCTTCCATTAGTTCCATCGCCAATGGTTCATCTTCTACAATCAAACATGTGATGGCATTACTCATAAAGGCAGACTTAAAACAGAGGTATAATGATCGTTCTCTATCATTGTATCTAAGCTATACATTTCTCCGTATAATAACTGTAAACGATTACGTAAGTTGGCAAGCCCTGTTCCTTGTGGATTATTTTTCACAGGCTCCATCACCCGATTACGAACTGTGACCGTGAGTTGTTTTTCCTGAACCATCAGTTGCAGGAATATGTAATTATCTTCTCTTCTTTTATCGATCCCATGCTTAAAAACATTCTCAACCAATGGAATGATGAGCATGGGCGAAAGCTGAACAGTTTCAATATATGCAGGCTCTTCAATGGTTACCTGTAATGGATAACGCATCCTGGCTTTTTCGAGATCGATATAATTGCGAATGAACTGCATTTCGGTTGCTAAAGCAATTTTATCTTTCGGCGCCTCATCCACAAAATAGCGCATAATGGATGACAATTTCTCAAGTAATGCCGCAGTTTGAGGAGACTCACGCTGGGCATAGAAATAAATATTATTCAGTGTATTGAATAAAAAATGTGGTTGTACTTGCGATTTCAACAAATTCAGTTCAGACTCGACTTGTCTGCGCTGCATGGCTTCTTGCTGTTCTCGTAATCGGAAATAATGAATGCAGATATAAAACAGGATGCTACTAAAATAAATGAGTAAGCTCGACGCCATTGTTCTGACAATAGTAGCAGCTGTTAACACCTCCTGTTTGACCGCAAAAAAAGAATTGTATACCCACATGGTTGCACCAGCTCTGTACCATGCCGCTACAGCCAATAATAGCAAGGAAGCCAAGATATAAATAGCAATACGTCCTTTTTGATAATATACAGGAATCAAATACGAAGCATTCCCGTATATGATCAACATGTATGAGCTGATAATGATAAAAGAATATGCGAGTGACTGGCCAAGGGTGTCGAAATGAAGAAGCGTAAGGATATTAACACCCAACAATAGTATCCAGATAATCCATTGGATCTGACGAAGGTTTAATTTTCTGAGTCCTTTTAGCATACTTCCAAAACTACTATGAAAATAAGCGTAGTCTGGAATTTTCAACGAATTGCATATTTATTTCAATGGTTACACAGAAATAGACTTTACCTGCAATCATTAAAAATAAACGATCATCTATTTAATTGGCGATCAGTATTCATGGTTCCTTATCCATTTTTACATCAAAAAAATATGCAGAAGTTCCTCGTTATCATTGTTACATTTTTATTGAGTAGCCTTATTAGCTGGTCACAAAAAATGGATACCATCAGAATTACACCTGAATTGGTGAATACGAAAGTATTGATCCCCGGCACACATCGTTGGTTGGTATATTTCAAAATGGGTGCGGATAGCCCAAGAACTATGTTCAATATCTGGACGAGAAACATTCAAAAAACAAGTTATAATGGTAAAGAGGGAATAGAGGTATCGCAGGAATGGGAAGACAAAGATGGTATCATGCATACAACCCGTTCTGTTTCTGATGCAAAAGATTTCAGAACATTATACCATACTTCTTGGTGGAAACAAAGAGGCAGCTCTACATTTGATTTTTTGAAAGCAGAAGCGATCGTTAATGAAAAAGTCATCACAAAAGCGGATACTTCGGTTAGACTCAGACGTACCAGAGAAGCTTTCGAAGAAGCTGTTCCTCAGTATACACTCAATTGGCATCTTGACCTAGAAGTATTTCCCTTGTTACCTTATAGAAATCATGTAACTTTCCTTATCAATTTCTACGACCCCGGCTTCAGTGCACCTAAATGGGTTGCATACACGGTCACAGGTAGCGCCAAACTACCTGGTCTGAATGGAGAGCAGGTGGATTGCTGGTTACTAGAACATCATGAGACAAATAACAAAGAAACCTTTTTCATCAGTAAAAAGACAAAAGAGGTTTTAAAGCTGGAACAGCAGTTTGGTAAAATGTATCGCTACAAGATCAAACTTCCTTTCAGCAATTAGTATTTGTCACCAAACCCTATCATGATATGAAAGTATGTATGGCTATCGCCTTTGTATGTTTTGTTATTCCTTCTTTTTCGCAAAAAGACACCGTAGCATTAGGAAAAGGTTTTAGAGCCTCCGCCCCTCTTGCTTATAAGAGTGACTATCTCCAGGTATGGCGTATGCCCGATGGAACCGCGCGCATGCCTTTATTCGCCAGCAAATCTGTAGAACTACTCACGTTTAACAATACACCAACATGGGCATTGATTCAACAGTATCGCAAAGAAAAAACGGTAGACAGAGACACTACCTATTTCGATGAAAAAACCTTGCAACCACTGGCTTACAGAACAAATCTTCCCTCTGAAGGATACAGTGAAAATGTTTCGTTCACCAAAGACCTGATCACTGTTCAAATCCAATATAAGGATTCATCAAAAGTTATTTCCTATCCTGTTTCAGGAGGATATATACAAGCAACGATGATGGATTATCTTATTTCAAAACTTCCTTTACAAAAAGGATACAGCACTTCCTTTCGCTCTGTAAATGCGGGGAGTCATTTCGACGAGATGATCACCACTATTACCGTTACAGATAAAGAAGACCTGGTATTCAGTTCCAGCATGAGCATCCCCTGCTGGAAAGTGGAAGTAATAACCGGCAAAAGCAAATCCTGGCAATGGTATTCAGTAGCGGAACAATCATTGATGAAATTGGAATTGGGCTCGAAAGAACGTGCTTTGTTTGTGAAATCAAGAATATTATAACCCTGCATCCAAATCAAAAAAAAGGAGGCTTCAACAGCCTCCTTTTTAATGTTGTTACATGCCAGGCATCCAGCCTCTTGCAATCGGTTCTCCACGGAATGGCCATGGTACACCAGCAAGGATCAATAGTAATGCTATCAGAAAATAGAAAAATGCTTTTCGGTATTTTATTTCATCGCTCACAGACTTCTTTGCCATACCATGAGCAAGTGTTAGAAATACAATAGCTAATATCATGGTCAATGGATGCTCTACCCAATAGAAACGATAGAACTTATCTTTCATCATACTAACTCCTTCAGGTAAAGTGGTCGTAAAGAAACCATAACGACCCGCAGCCCACTGATACAAACCTAACAACAGAGTGGTATGACCTGCGATCATTGTAAAGAGCCAGGTTTTCTTATCACCAGGAGCAAATGCTTTTTTGTTTTGCCATCCACTCCATGCTTTTAAAATAGAAACCAATAATAAAATCAGGATAACCCAGCGGAGCAGGTTATGTAAATGCAGTAATCCGTTATCCATAAGATGTTTTTTGTTTACTGCAAGATAGGGAAAGATGGTGATAGCTTATGGCTGATAGTCCATGGAGCATTGTTTATGGACTACAGGGTTATAGACTTCGCTCTTTTTTCAACCTCCATGTGTTACGCATATAGATGATCAGTATAGCAATAGCAGTAACAACAATTACTCCTAGCATAGCAAACATTGTGGTCATTCCACTAATAGGGAGTAGTTTAGGTAAGACTGCAAAAAGAATTGATTCTACAAAAAAGATGAACCCGGTAATGACCCAGATCGGCTGATAGGTTGGCAGACTATTGTATTCTTCCGATACTTTGAAATTATCTTTTGAGAACAGTTGTACCCATTTTGGGAAATCCCATAACAGCATTCCGACTGATGCCACTAACAGTAAAAAAGTGATGTACACCGTACCTTTAAATTGCATCGCTGCTGTAATCAGGTATACATTGGTAATAATCGCTAAAAAGATCAAATTACCGATGGTTGCGAAGCGTTGCGTCATCAACAAGAATGCAGACAACACTTGCACGAATCCTAAAAAATTCCAATAGAACCCTGTTTGGTACATCGCTTCAAAGAAAAAACCTACAGGATGTGTCACTGGTAAAACCGTGAACCTTTGTCCCAATAGTTTCGTCAACCCCGATGGTACAAACGCAAACCCGATCAGGTATCGCATCCATATCACAAAAAAAGAGAGGTTTTGGTTCTTTCGAACCTTTAGGTAGAGTGACATCAACTTATTCATCTGATAAAAGTGTTTTAAGGATCTAGCAGATTAAAACTATCGATCTCTTTAAACACAAATGATGAATAAGTTATTAGTGGATATTTATCATGATTAAAGGAATACCATTCATCACAGAGATGAAATGCAAAAACACATGGTTTCCAGATATTATACCACGAATAAAAAAGTCCTCACTACAAATTGCATGAGGACCTTTAATAAATGTTATCCGTCTATAATCTCAACTAACCCATAGATAATTATTTCCTGCTATGGTCTATCGACCATTGACCATGGACTATAAACATCCACTACTCCACCCAATCAGCAATAAACAAATTGGTATCACGTGTACCGCCATTGTTTCTGTTTGAAGCGAAGATCACTTTTTTGCCATTCGGGCTGAACATTGGAAATGCGTCGAATCCTTTATCGCGGCTGATCTTCTCTAATCCTTTTCCATTGATATCTGTGAGGTACATGTTAAAGGGGAAGCCTCTTTTGTATTCATGATTACTACAGAAAATAATACGCTTACTATCCGGAGTGAAATTAGGCGCCCAATTGGCTTGTCCGAGACTGGTAATTTGCTTTGCATCACTACCATCTGCATTGGCTACCCATACTTCCATATTGGTAGGTGCAACCATTCCATCAGCCAATAACTCTTTGTATTCTTTGATCTCAGCATCAGTTTTTGGACGACTCGCTCTCCAAACAATTTTCTTTCCATCCGGACTAAACCAGGCACCACCATCATACCCTAACATATGGGTGATACGTTTTTCTCTTCCGGTTGCAAGATCCATTACATACAATTCCAGATCGCCATCCTTATCACTACAATAGATCATTTTCTTTCCGTCGGGTGATAAAGTAGCTTCAGCATCATAGCCTTTTGCTGTAGTGATTTGTTTTACAATTTTGCCACTTGTATCTGCCATAAAAATATCGTAACTGCTGTATAATGGCCAGATGTAACGATTACCATATTTAGCGCGATCAGGCGTGGGTGGACAATCGCTGCTACCTAAATGTGTGGAAGCATAAATGATGTGTTTGCCATCCGGTAAGAAATAAGCACAAGTGGTTCTGCCCTTGCCGGTACTTACCAGTTTGGGTTGAAATTTTTCACCCGGCTGAGTAGGAACTTTACCAATAAAGATCTGATCACAATTGATCCCCTCTTTTGCATAGGTCTTTTGAAAGATGATGTATTTACCATCATAACTCCAATAGGCTTCTGCATTATCGCCACCAAAGGTCAACTGTTGTACATTTTTAAAATGCTTTTCACCTTCGAAGTGAACAGTGTCATTAAAATTACCTTGTGCAATCGCTGTGAAAGCTGATAAGGTTAACAAGGAACAAAAAAGGGATTTGATTCGCATATGATTAAATAAGGCGCAAAATTAACGGATAGTCGCTTGGCCGATTGTCAAAGAATTGTCAGCTGCCTGAATCCAAGGATTATCGGTTTTAACGCAGTTTTTATGGAAGAAGCACCCCAATTATCTTTGAAACGCAGCTGCTTCTGTAATTTTGATCTATGAAGCAATATGTCATCCCCGCCTTTTTGCTGCTCTTGTTGGCTTGTAAACAAAATGAGAAAAAGGGAACTCAGCAGGAAAGCGCTATTCCTGAAACAGCACAAAAATTATACAATCAAGTAGCTCAATATCCGGATAGCACAGCTTTGCGTATTCAGTTGGTCAATACATTGGATAGTATTGGGGCTTTGACTCCGGCATTGGCTCAAATGGATTCATTGATCGCGAGAGATAGCTTGAACTTCGGCATTTGGTTTCATAAAGCACAGTTGAGCGAAAAAGCAGGTGATACGAGTGGGGCACTTCGATCTTATGATAAAGCAGCCCGGATCTATCCGTCACCTGATGCTTTACTTAGTATGGCAAATCTTTTTGCAGAAAAGAAAGATGAAAGATCAATCATACTCTGCGACCAGGTTGAAAAACTGAGATTAGGTAGAGAATACCTTGCACATTGCAGTTTCATCAAAGGTGTATATTATGCAAGAACAGGAGAATTGGTAAAGGCACTGACTTCTTTGGACCGCTGTATTGCCAATGATTACCAATATATGGAAGCTTATATGGAAAAGGGCTTTGTGTATTATGATACCAAGCAAGCTGACAAAGCTATTGCTGTTTTTAATCAGGCGATAGCTATTCGACCTACCTATGCTGATGCTTTTTATTGGTTAGGCAAAACCTATGAACAAAAAAATGATAAAGAGAGTGCTGTAAAAGAATACCAGCGTGCATTGGTGCTAGACCCCTCTATTCAAGAGGCAACAGATGCTTTGCGGAGATTGGGGGCGAGTTAACAAATATGTGTAATAAAAATACTTCGACTTACAACATAAAATCGCAATTTCGCGCCATAAATCAACCCTATGCCAATCGTTGCCCCTTCTTTGTTGAGTGCTAACTTTCTAAACCTCCAGAAAGATTGTGAGATGTTGAATGAAAGTCAGGCCGACTGGTTTCATTTAGATGTAATGGATGGTTCATTTGTTCCGAATCTGAGTTTTGGATTACCGGTGATAGAACATATCAGGAAAGCAACCACCAAGATCTGTGATGTACATCTAATGATCGTTGAGCCGGAAAAATATGCTGAGGCTTTTAAAAAAGCCGGAGCTGATATTTTAACGGTGCATTATGAAGCTTGCACGCATTTGCATAGAAATTTACAACAGATCAAATCGCTTGGTATGAGAACAGGTGTTGCGCTGAATCCGCATACGCCGGTTCATGTATTAGCAGATATTCTGCATGATATTGATCTGGTTTGTTTGATGAGTGTAAATCCAGGTTTTGGCGGACAACAATTTATTCCACACACACTGGTAAAGATTCGTCAATTAAGACAAATGATACAGGAGAGAAATCTTCATACACATATTGAAATAGATGGTGGCGTAACACTCCAAAATGCCAAATCGATTTTAGATGCCGGTGCAGATGTACTGGTAGCCGGCAATACTGTTTTCCGTGCCGAAGATCCCATTGCTACTATTGCTGCGTTAAAAGCTTTGTAGTTTGGGTTGACAAATGACAGATGACAGTTGACAGAAAGAAAAGAATGGCTCTCTTGTCAACTGTCATCTGTCATCTGTCAACTATAAACCACATCCTTAACCCAATCTTCACACACCCACATAGGGCAATTCGCGAACTTTAGTCAACCAACCTATCCACATCTGTGTATAATATGTATTAGGAATTGTCCTTCTTAAAAAATTAAATTTGAGAAGGATGGTTTGGTTAAGTACAAAAAGATCCGTGAACCTAAAACAGTAAAAGATTGACAGAGACAATCATTAACCTCGAAACCGTAAACCCCATTGAGTTCTTTGGTGTCAACAACGGTAAGTTAGATTTGCTGAAAAAGAAATTCCCATTATTAAAGATCCTCTCCCGCGGGACACAAATTAAACTTAGCGGGGCTCCGGAACAGATCGAATCAGCAAAAGAAAAAATTGATCTTATTATTCAGTACCTCGAAAGAAACGGTCATCTCAGTGAAAATTATTTTGAACAGATCTTAGGCGGTGATGATGCAGAAACGGTAGACAACTTTGTAGACAGGAATCCCAATGATATACTGGTATTTGGCCCGAACGGTAAAACGGTCAGAGCCAGAACACAGAACCAGAAAAAAATGGTGCAGGCCGCTGATAAAAACGATATCGTTTTTGCGATCGGTCCGGCCGGTACCGGTAAAACCTATACAGCAGTAGCTTTAGCTGTTCGTGCTTTAAAGAATAAGCTGGTGAAAAAGATCATCCTTACCCGCCCAGCTGTTGAAGCCGGTGAAAGTTTAGGTTTCTTACCGGGAGATCTCAAAGAAAAGATCGATCCATATCTGCGTCCATTGTATGATGCGTTGGATGATATGATTCCGGCGGATAAATTGGGTTATTATATGAGTACCCGAACCATTGAGATCGCACCGCTGGCCTATATGCGTGGACGTACACTCGACAATGCATTCATTATTCTTGATGAAGCACAGAATACCAATGACCTGCAATTGAAAATGTTTCTGACACGTATCGGTGCAAATGCAAAAGCAATTATCACAGGTGATCCAACGCAAGTCGATCTTCCAAGAAATATGCGAAGTGGTTTAGACAAAGCCACCCGTATCTTAAAACAGATCGATGGTATTGCACATATTGAATTGAATGAAGAAGATGTGGTACGTCACAGACTTGTGAAAGCCATCATCAAAGCTTACGATAAAGAACACGAGAAGGAAGAGCAAGAATACCAGCAAGGAAGAAGGTAAATCTTTGATTTTTTGATCTTTGATTTCTTGATTTGGAACAAGGCTTTTATTAAATCAAGAAATCAAGAAATCAAAGATCAAAAAATCAAAGATCCTCTAATATCTCATGCCCCAGTTTATCCCTCTTGGTTTTGAGGTATTTTTCATTGTGTGGATTGGGAGCTATTTCAATGGGAACGATGTCGATGATCTCAAGACCATATCCTTTTAAACCTGCCCTTTTTCTAGGATTGTTACTCATGAGTTTGAGTTTGGTAATTCCCAATGAACGTAAAATCTGCGCACCAACGCCATAATCTCTTTCATCCATTCCGAAACCCAGGTGTAGATTGGCTTCTACGGTATCCATTCCTTCCTCTTGCAGTTTATACGCTTTCAGTTTATTGATCAGTCCAATACCTCTGCCCTCTTGATTCATATAGAGAATTACACCCTTCCCTTCCGCTTCTACCATTTGCATGGCTTTTTGCAATTGCTCTCCACAATCGCAACGAAAACTTCCGAGAATATCGCCGGTAAAACAACTGCTATGTACCCTTGTCAATACCGCTTCATCGGTTTTCCATTCTCCTTTTATCAACGCCAAGTGTTCAGCGCCTGTCATTTTTTCTTTAAATGCCACCAATTTGAATTGACCATGTTTAGTAGGCATATCAACCCGCACCAACTCTTCGATCAATGAGTCTCTTTTCAAACGATAGTCGATCAAGTCCTTGATGGAAATGATCTTCAAACCAAATTTTTGAGCGATGACCACCAATTGTGGTAATCGGGCCATCGTGCCGTCTTCATTCATGACTTCTACCAACACACCCGCCGGCTCAAACCCGGCCAATCTTGCCAGATCAACAGTTGCTTCTGTATGACCTGTTCTGCGTAATACGCCCCCATCTTTGGCTTTCAGTGGGAAAATATGTCCGGGTCTACCCAGATCTGAAGGTTTTGTATCAGGATGAATAAGCGCTAAAATCGTTTTTGACCTGTCGTGAGCAGAAATACCGGTGGTGGTTCCTTGTCCGATCAAATCAACAGAAACAGTAAAAGCGGTTTCGTGTAATGAGGTATTGGAGCTAACCATTGGACTGAGTTCCAGTTCTTTACAGCGGTCTTCGGTAAGCGCTGCACAGATCAGTCCACGTCCTTCTTTACTCATAAAATTGATCACTTCAGGGGTCGCATGTCGGGCAGCGATGATGAAATCGCCTTCATTTTCCCTGTCTTCATCATCTACCACAATGATCATCTTACCATCACGTATGTCTTGTATCGCTTCCTCGATCGTATTCAGTCTGATATTTTCCATGGTGGGCAAAATTACAGTTCATGTCTCAAAACGATTTACCTATTTGGGAATCAGGGTTATTTTTCGTTGAGGAGCGGCTATTATTCAGCCAAAAATGCTCAAAAGAGATAAAAAATTGAACAAGAATCGTTTATCGGGTGAAAAAGCCGGCTGACGCAATATTTTGTTAACATTCTGTTGAAATTCATAGCTAATTATTTGTTTTCTTTGCAGCTGAAAAATTAACATTATGCTAAGTAAAAGACTCTTGCAATTTGTCATTGCGGTTTTACTGATGCCGGCCTTATCACTGGCACAGAATACCACCAGTAGTATGAGTGGTACTGTGAAAACAACAACAGGTGAAGAGCTGGTTGGTGCTACCGTAACAGCAACCCATGAGCCTACCGGTACTGTTTATCGCGTTCAAAGCCGTACAGGTGGTCGTTTTAACATCAACAATATGAACCCCGGTGGTCCGTATTCTGTTGAAGTATCGTTCGTGAATTTTGCGAATGAGAAAAAAACTGAGATTTACCTGAGTCTGGGTGAATCCTTCAAGTTAGACTTTGCTATGGCTAATAAAGCCGGCAATCTTGGTGAAGTAACAGTATCTGCAAGCCGCAGAACTACGGAAGCTTCTGGTAAAGGTGGTGCCGAAACTTTAATTGGTCGTGATAAAATGGCAAATCTGCCTACAGTAGGTCGTAACATTTACGATTATCTCCGTGCTGTACCTCAGGCTAAACTGGGTGCTAGTGAAGGTGCTGTAACGATTGCCGGACAAAATAACCGTTACAACTCTTTCTATGTTGACGGTGCTGTAAATAACGACGTATTTGGTTTGTCTGCTTCTGGTACCAATGGTGGTCAGGCAGCGATCGCTCCTATCTCTATTGATGCGATCGACCAGTTCCAGGTTGTGATCTCTCCATTTGATGCGTCACTTGGTAACTTCGTAGGTGGTGGTATCAATGCGATCACTCGTTCTGGAACCAACAAAACTGAAGGTTCTGTTTACTATTTCTTACAAAATGAGAAACTGGCTGGTAAAACTCCCACAGGATTGAAGCAGAATGCAACCAGATTAGGTAACTTCTCTAAGAAGACTTATGGTTTCCGTGTAGGTGGCGCCATCACAAAGAACAAGTTGTTCTATTTCATCAACGTGGATCTTCAGCGTGATGTTCGTCCTCAACCATTTGATTTCTCTCAATACCGTGGTAACAGTAACCTTGCTGCGATCACAGGTTTAGCAAATACACTCAGAACCAATTATGGTTATGAAGCAGGTGGTTTCCTTGACAATACGGAAGAAGTGAATGCTGATCGTATCACTGCACGTATTGACTGGAACATTAGCGACAGACATAAATTATCAGTTAGTAACCGTTACACCAAAGGTGAGCGTTTGAATACAAGTACTAGCTCAAGCACTACCATTAACTTTTATAACAATGGATTTAGCTTCCCTACAAGAACCAACTCAACTTCTGCTGAGTTAAAGAGCCTTGTAGGTAAAAGCTCAAGCAACAAATTGTTGATCACTTTTACCGATGTATTGGATGATCGTAGCCCGATCGGACAAAACTTCCCAAGAGTTCGTATCAATGATGGTGCTGGTGCATTGGTATTTGGACCTGATAACAGCTCTACTGTTAACTACCTGAGACAAAAGAACTGGTCTTTATATGATGAGTTCAAATTCACTTTAGGTAAGCACTCTATGAAAGTGGGTGTTGATTATGAGTATAGCGATGTAGTAAACGCCTTCATTCAAAATACATTTGGTAACTATACCTATTCAAATCTGAATGATTTCCTGACCAATGCTAGACCTCAGGCTTATACCTATGGTTTCTCTAACATTGATGCAGGTAAAGGTGATGCTACCAAAGCTGCTGCTGATTTCTTGATCGCAAAAGGATCATTGTTTGCAAACGATGAGATCAGAGCATCTGATAACTTAAGCATTAGCTTAGGTGTAAGAGCTGACTACTATAAGATATTGAGCAAGCCATGGGAAGATGTTTATACCAACACTGTAGCAATCCCTAAGTTCTCTGAGTATTACAACCTGCAGGGTGCACGTTCTGGTATGACACCAAAAATTCCTTTGGCATTGTCACCAAGAGTTGGTTTCACTTACAAAATCCCTGAAGAGAATTTAGTAGTTCGTGGTGGTATGGGTCTGTTTACCGGACGTATTCCATTGGTATGGCCTGGTGCTATCTTCAACAACAACGGAATTTTCGTAGGTGGTTATTCTGCTAATGCAACTCAGCTGAATACTATCCGTTTCAGACCTGATCCTAGTAACCAATGGTCTCCTGCTGAAGTAGGTGCTGGTATCACTAAAGGTCCTTTGAACCTGACTGCAGCTGAATTCAAAGTTCCAAAACTGTTCAGAACTTCTATCGCATTTGACAAGAAGTTTGGTGATGGTTGGTCTGGATCTTTGGAAGCTATCTACAGTAAGAATCTGAATGAGATCTATTACACCAACATCAACCTGTTACCACCAGTTGGTACTTCATTAGGTGCTGGTAGCCGTAACGTTTATCCAACTACAAACAATGGTCGTATTCCTTTGAATGCTGACGGTTCTAACCCTTACGATAATGCGATTCTATTGAGCAATAACCAAGGTCCAACCGGTTATGCTTATAACTTCACAGCTTCAGTAAGCAAAAGAACTCGTACTGGTTTTGCATTTGACTTGAGCTATACTTTCGGTAACTCAACTACTGTTAACGATGGTACCAGCTCTGTAAACCTGAGCCAGTGGAGATTCATGGAAACTGTAAATGGTAGAAACTTTATCACCAGATCTAATTCAGATTTCAGCGCAGGTCACAGAATCTTTGCTTACCTGAGCAAGAAATTTGAATATGCGAATAAGAAACTGGCTACCACTGTAACTCTTGTTTATACTGGTCAGTCTGGCAACCCATACAGCTATGTATACGGTGTAGGTTCAATGGTTCGTGATGATGGTACCAACGGTACTAATGACCTGATCTACATTCCAACTTCAGCAGATCTTTCAAGCATGATCTTCTTAAGCAACACAGTAAGTGGTGTTACTTATACTCCTGATCAACAAAGAGCTGCTTTGGAAAGCTTTATTCAAAGCGACAACTACCTGCGTCAGAATCGTGGTAAATTTGCTGAAAGAAACGGTAGCCGTTTACCTTTCACAAACATCATCGATTTGAAGATCGCACAGGACTTCAATATCAAAGTGGGTAACAGACGTTATCAGTTCCAGTTGACTTACGATGTATTCAACTTTGGTAACATGCTGAACAGAAATTGGGGCCGCACTTACTTCCTGAGCAACGACAACTTCCAGTTGATCCAGTTTGCAGGATATGTAAATGCTGCTACCAACTTAACTCCACAATTCAGATTCAACCCTACACAAGTTGGACGTAGCCCTTGGAACGTAAGCACCACAACAAATGCTGCTTATGCTGCAAGATGGATCAGCCAAGTAGGTCTGAGATTTAACTTCTAATACTGGCAACAGTATCTTGAAAATAAAGAGCCGCTACTTTGAGTAGCGGCTCTTCTTTTTGTCCTTGGACCATGGGCAATAGCAAATAGTAATAGTTGATTGCTAATAGCCTATAGGTGATAGTAAAATGGAATTGATTATAGCTAACCGCTTACAACAATAGTACACTATACCCCTTACTATCTACAATGAACTATTAGCCACTGACCATGGACTATCGACTATCGACTATGGTCTATGGTCTATAAACCCCAACCCCATTTCAAAAACGCGGGAAAAGCTTTGGCCCAGGTGGGAACATCATGTTTGCCATCTTCCATCTCGAGATAATGGATATGTTCATCGGTATAACCTTTGGATTTCATTTCAAAAATGAGATCCAGCGCATCATCGATACTATCAATAATCCCATTCTTATTTCTGTCTTCTGCTTCATCTAATTGTCCGCATTGAATGAATGTGCGGATCCAAGGATAAAAACCACCTTTGCGTACCTGTAAATGCATGAGGCGATCCTTTTCATCTTCATAACCCTCCTCATAGCCTTTTCTTCGCCACCATAATGAACCACTGAATACGCCAATTCGATTGAACTCACTTGGGTGATTCCAAACTATATCCATTGCACTTAAGGCACCTAATGAAAACCCTGAGAAAGATTTATCCTTAAAAGACTGTATCTGTGAAACCTTTCTGATAAAGGGCAGCAGCTCATCAAAAATGAATTTGGTATACAAACCTGCTTTAGCTCCCCTCCCCTTATAATCTGCTGCATAAGCGGTTCCATACTCCATCTTCCGATCCTCACCACAATGAATACCTACAGCTATCAAAGGTTGTATCTCTCCATCCGTGATCAATTGATCCAATAGCTCATCAAAAGGCATTTTGGGGAGGTCTTGTCCATCATTGATCAACAATAAACTCAATGGATCTTTTCGAAACGATTCCACAGGCAAATACAGATCGATCAAAACATCTCTTTCTAAAAACTCAGAATGAACCGTATGTCGTGATACTTGAATGGATGTAAGGGATATTTCAGAAGGGGTTTCTGCCATATTTCAAAAATAAAGGAATGAATGAAAACAAAGCCAGAAAGTAATTCAGAACCTGCCATGAAAATACCATCGAGAAGAATTCATATTCCGAAAATTCTGATTAAATTGAAGGGACAAATCAAACAGACCATCACTCTAAACTACTGCAACATGAAAAAGATCGGCATTTTGTTCGGGCAGGAACGAAGTTTCCCCATGGCCTTTGTGGAAAGAATCAACAGTAAAAATATTCCCGGCATCATCGCCGAACCTGTCAAGATCGATAAGGTCATGCAAGGTGAAGCAAGTGGCTATGCAGTGATCATTGACCGGATCAGTCAGGATGTGCCTTTCTACCGCGCCTTTCTGAAGAATGCAGCATTGTGTGGCACTGCAGTGATCAACAATCCATTCTGGTGGAGTGCTGATGAGAAATT
This sequence comes from Sediminibacterium sp. KACHI17, assembly GCF_040362915.1. NCBI lineage: Bacteria > Pseudomonadati > Bacteroidota > Chitinophagia > Chitinophagales > Chitinophagaceae > Sediminibacterium > Sediminibacterium longum. The sequence goes on from NZ_AP029612.1 coordinate 1,188,660, forward strand.
TTTCAATAATTGTCTGGCCACAAAGATCAATGTCCCGGTTCCCAAAACGGTGATCCTGCCATCCAGAGATCTTCCAGCGGATACTTCTGATCAGTCGTTCAGCAATCTTGCTTATCCGCTTGACTGGGAAGGGATCTTCAACTATGTTGGCTTCCCTGCATACATGAAACCATTTGCCGGTGGTGGTTGGAAGAATGTATATAAGCTTACCAGTATGGAAGACTTTTTTGAGAAACACAGTGAAACCGGAGAGTTGGTAATGTTATTGCAGGAAGAGATCATCTTCGATGAATATTATAGATGTTACTGTATTGGCGGAAAACATGTACGCATCATGCCTTATGAGCCTCGTAACCCGCATCATTTAAGATATGTGGCCGATTTCAAACCTTCTGCAGAGAGACTGGCTCAAATGGAAGATATCGTGTTACGGATCAACAGGTATCTGGGTTATGATTTCAATACCGTTGAACTCGCATTACGTGACGGAGTACCGTATGCGATCGATTTCTGTAATCCGGCACCGGATGCTGATATCAAAAGTGTTGGACAAGAGAATTTTGATTGGGTGGTTGAAACCGCAGCCAATTATGCAATTGAAAAAGCCCAATCACAAGTAGATGGTGCGGATAACCTCACTTGGGGAGAGTATATTAAACGTAGTAGTGCCAAACAAAAACTGATCTGATGGGAAACAGGAAGTATGCGCATTTTACCTTAGGCGTTGAAGAAGAGTATATGGTATTAGACCCGAGTACGAGGGAACTAAAAAGCCATGAGCAAAAAATAGTGATTGAAGGACAAAAAATCCTGAAAGACAAAGTAAAAGCCGAAATGCACCAGGCAGTGGTGGAAGTGGGTACAGACATTTGTGCTGATATCGATGAGGCATTCAAAGATGTTGCTGCACTCAGAGGTACAATTGCTGCCATAGCAGGTGAACTGGGCTTGTGGGTTGGTGCATCAGGCACACATCCTTTCAGTCATTGGGAAAATCAGTTGATCACTGATCATGTCCGCTATAACCAGATCGTCAATGAACTGCAGGAAGCAGCGAGAAGCAACCTCATTTTTGGTCTGCATGTACATGTGGGTATGGAAGACAGAAGAATGGCGATTCATATTGCCAATACAGCTCGTTATTTTTTACCACACGTATACGCTTTAAGTACCAACTCTCCTTTTTGGGAAGGAAGACAAACCGGCTATAAATCGTTCCGCACTAAAGTCTTTGATAAATTTCCAAGAACCGGTATTCCTGATTATTTCGAGAATATTGAATCTTATGAGAGTTATGTGAATCTCTTGATCAAAACGAACTGCATCGATAATGCAAAAAAGATCTGGTGGGACCTTCGTGTGCATCCATTTTTTAATACCGTTGAATTCAGGATCTGTGATGTACCGATGACCATCAATGAAACCATTACCATTGCAGCCCTGTTTCAGGCCATATGTGCCAAAATCTATAAACTGAGAACGCAGAATCTTAGTTTTATGATGTACCAGCGCTCTGTGATCAACGAAAACAAATGGAGGGCCAGCAGATATGGTATTGATGGAACACTCATCGATTTTGGAAAAGAAACAGAAGTAGAAACCAAAGCCCTGATCTTGGAATTATTGGATTTTGTTGACGATGTGGTCGATGATCTTGGCAGCAGACATATCCTAAACTACGTACATACCATCTTCCAGCAAGGGACCGGCGCTGACAGACAATTGGCCGTCTTCCAAAAAAATCAGAACCTGGTTGAGGTGGTGGATTATATTCAAGATCAGTTTTTGAGAGTCTGAGTTGATTTACAGTTGATAGTTGACAGATGACAGTAGGGGCTTCTATATTACTGTCATCTGTCAACTATCAACTGTAAACTACCATCCGACACCCCCCTAAGCATTCTGTTAATTTTACCCCACTACCTCCTATTTACCCTGTATTTTCCTATTTTACCATAGAAACCGCAAGACAGGCAACAATTCAATATAAAAAGGTATCTATGTAGTGACGTCAACCCACTAAACTACCCCGCAGGTGACAGAACATGATCTGATTAGAGGCTGTATCAGGCAGGATAACAGTTGCCAGCGCATGCTTTTTGATAAGTATGCCGGCAAGATGATGAGCGTATGTCTACGATACGCCAATGACGCCATGGAAGCAGAGGATATGATCCAGGATGCGTTTATCAAGGTTTTCCAGTACATCGGTCAATTCAAGTTTGAGGGTTCATTTGAAGGTTGGATCAGACGTATTGTGGTCAATACCGCGATCCGGCACTTGGAAAGAAAAAAGATGAAGTTCAAGGATATTGATGACCATAGTCAACAAGCCCCACAGGTGGATCCGGGTGCTTATGCTCATTTGGGGGAAGAGGATCTGATGAAACTCATCAATCAATTACCGGATGGTTACAGGGTAGTATTCAACCTGAATGTGATCGAGGGGTATAGTCATGAAGAAATAGCAGAAATGCTCAATATACAAGCAGGAACGAGCCGTAGCCAATTGGTGAAAGCAAGGAAAATGCTTCAACAACAAATCTTACAATTGCAAAAAATTGCTGTATAAAATGACAGATAACCAATTTGATAATTTCATCAGGGCCAAACTCCATGACCATAGCGCCCCTGTGCCGGCCGGGTTATGGGATAAAGTGAACCCCGCTAAAGATGATAAAGATCCGAAAGGAGGCTTCCTTCTTCCCAAAAAAATTCTTTGGGTATGGGCACTGTTATTGTTCGTAGGTTCCTTAACCGGATACCTGATCTTCAGCAATGCTTCTTCTTCGAAGGATACAACTGTTTCTTCGGCACAGACAGTTGTTACTACCGATGATCATACAAATGAAGCTTTACCACACTCTTCTACAAACACAGAAACATCTCAAAGAAACTCAATACAAGATCAACCGGTACAAGCAAATGATTTGACTAAAGAGAATACGACAATTGAAACAGCAGCAGATGAAGTAATCAAAAAGGTTAACCCTGTTTCATCCATGACTGCTAACAACAATTTAGCAGAGAAAAATACAAAAGGAACTGATCTTTCTAAAACAGAGGGATCAAATGCTGGCATGTATGAAGTAGCCGTAACCAATAACAAAAGAAAAATAGGTCCTGATTATATTGAAGCAACTCCTGCATTTATCAAAAAGAGCAATCAACAGTCGCTCAAATCCAACAATACAATTGCCCAGTCTATCTCAACTGAAAGCGATCAAGACAACGAACAAATATCCTTCGATATCCCATTGACTTTTAACAGCAAACTTGAGGAAGGTAATATTATCTCACTCAGCAGATTCAACCATACACTTACTGGTCTACAAAAAGACCAGATCAGTTCTGCTTACGCAAAAAAATTCAAGAACGTGATCGTATGTCCACCTTCCAAAGGAGGTAATACAGATTGGTTTGTTGAAGTATATGCCGCTCCGGAACTAGCATTCAAATCGATTGAAAATGTATCTGCAACTCCGCAATATTTACAAAGGAAAGACAGCAGTGAATCTATGCGTTTAGGATATTCTGCCGGTGTAAGGATCATCAAACCGATCACAGATAACTTTTTAGTGAAAGCAGGTTTACAATACACTCAGATCAATGAAAAATTCACTTACAGAACGGAGAACGAAGTAAGAACTACCACGGTTATTTCTGTTAGAACGATCATTCGCGGACCCGGCGATACACTCAGAATAGCTGACACCAGCACTGTTCAACAAACGGGTTTTAAAAACAATACCATTCGTAATCGTTACCGCAGTTTTGATATCCCGGTTACGTTGGGTTATCAGTTCGGAAATGACGATCTACAGTTTGGTGTTAATGCTGGCGTAATCTTTAATATCTCTTCCTGGTATAAAGGTGTTATTCTGGATAGTAGTATGTCTGCAGTGCCCATCAGCAAAGGCAGTAACAGTATCTATAAAAATAATATCGGACTAGGATTGTATGGAGGCTTTAGTGTATTAAAGAGATTAGGAGAAGATACACAATTATTCTTTGAACCTTATTTCAGATATAATCTATCAGGTATAACCAATGAGCAGTCCTCTTTCAAACAAAGATTCAGTTTAGGAGGATTATCGATCGGATTGCGTTATAACTTAAATAGAAAATGATCAGGCAACAAAAAAGTATAAAACAGTATCTAACTGTATATAAGATTTATTAGTATGAAAAAAAATATAATCATCCTTGGAACGATCCTGATCTTCTTTTTGACGTCATGTCAGAAAGAATTATCAGATAATTTCACTGTGTATACAGGTGATCCGAGAAATGATACCGTGTGGACTGCTACTACGCCAAGTACTGCACCTATTCATCAATTGGCCAAACAATTTTTTCCTGATCTGATCATTGATTCTTTCGATTGCACCACTGGTGATACACTTACATTTAAAGATGACATGGAATTGATGATTCCCGCCGCTGCTTGTACTGACAATAGCGGAGCACTGGTTACCGGTAAAGTGAAAATTGAATTTTTCCGATTGAAGAAGAGAGGTGATTTCATTAAATTCTTTAAACCCACTACAGCAGGCAGATATTTATTGGAAACAGCAGGAGGCTTTTTTATTCGTATTTCGAGAAATGGACAAGAACTAAAACTTGCACCGAATGCTTCGATCACAATCAGATTCCGTGACTCAGAAGATCCAAAGAATAATATGCAGGTGTTTCATGCTCGAGAAACCATTCCATTTATTTCGAATGGCATTGACACTGCACACACTTGGGTAAGACATACAGATACCACCTGGATCAAAACCTGGCAAAAAACAGATTCAGCTACCAATGCATTATTGAAAGGATATGAACTGTCTACAAATCAATTAAGATGGATCGGTGCGCACAGATATATTGATAGCACCCAGGCACATACCAGTATTTTTGCTTACTTGCCACAAAATTTCACCAATAAGAATACGGTATTGTATGCAGTTTTTGCGAATCAAAAAATTGTAGTGAACTTAACGCCCGATGCACGATCAAAAGCATTTACAGCTCCGCAGATACCCAGAGGGGCTAAAATTAAAATACTTTCATTCTCCAGAATCGGTACAGATCTTTACTTAGGCATCAGAGAGATCAATGATGTAGGTACAATGAATACGTATAAAATCGAACCACAGAAAAAGAGTCTGGCTGATATACTGAGCGTTATTGAGGGTTTATAATAGCAGACATCTATCAATATCAAAAAATAAAGACTGTATCAAACAGTCCTTATTTTTTAAAGTCAAATAAAGTAGCAGTGAATACTGCTCTTTCTCTTTTCTTGAAAGCAACATCCCAGTTGCCTTTATAACGAAGTATTTTAGGAACGGTCAGTCCTTGGAATTTCCCCATTTCTACTTCCATCTGAACATCGAAATCATACACCAGTGCTTTGTAACTGAGTGAATAATTTCTACCCATCACTTCCAAAGTTTTCTGATCAAACCAGGTGGTCATTTGATCAACTACTACCCGATCATTTTTTAAGAAACCAAGATTTTCTTTAGGTGTGATAGAGAACACATAACATAATTGACCTTTATATTCTTCAAGATCCAAGCGATAATCATACAGCTTATGCGCATCATCATCGTATAGATCCAGCTTATTACCGATCAAAGGAATACCCGGTATTTTCTTACCGGGATTAAAGAACAACATTTTTAATTGTTCCTTATGTTTTTCCATTCCCTTTTTGTTACTGACATTTCTGGTTCTCCCTTTTACAATATTATCTTCTCCACAAACAGTACCCTTTGTAAAGAACAAACCAGCATACAATTCAGGAGTTTCATAATTATACTCACCCTTACGATCATAAAAATCGCCCGTTGTCTTTTCTTCTAATACATCCATGGTTCTGCAACCATTTGCTCTGTTTTGTCTGGTCTTGCTGTATAAAGATGCTTCTACCCCACCTTTTCGATTCAGCATTTTGATATCATTGTAAGAAGTAAATCCTAGTATCCGAAGGTTGCGAAATGCTTTATAAAAAGTAGTGTCTTCTTTGATCTGATTTAATAATCTTCTATAGTCAAAGTTATTTCTCACCACTACTTCAGCCAATGTAAAGGATTGATTATCGATCCGCACAGTAGTATCCTGAGCTTGTACTGTTGCAGCACCCAAAAAGAACAGAAGCAGGCCGAGTAATGGTCTCATTTTAGTACGATCATTTTATAATCAACACGAGACTTACCCTTGCTGATATCATTCAATTTACCCTGCAGCATTTTACGTCGAAGAGGTTTCAGGTAATCAATAAAAAGCTTGCCTTCAATATGATCATACTCATGTAAAATGACCCTAGCGGTGATCCCTTTGAAAGTCTCTACGTGCAACTTGAAATTTTCATCCATGTATTCCAGTTCAACTTCTTCTTTTCGCATCACATCTTCCCGAATATTGGGAATACTCAAACATCCTTCATTATAAGGCCATTCTTCACCGCCCAATGAACGGATCTGTGCGTTGATGAATACTTTTTTAATGCCCGGCTCATCAGGATACTTACCCTTGTCCTCTGCTTCCATGTGCTCAAATATTTGTGTGCTATCTACCACAAACAAACGGATATCCTTATTGATCTGCGGAGCTGCCAATCCAACACCATTACTTGCATACATGGTCTCCCACATATCTGCGATCAGTTTCTCTAAGCCAGGGTAATCAGCATTGATTACCACTCCTTTTTTCCTTAAAACCTGAGCCCCATAGGCTACAATTGGAAGTATCATTGACTATTCAGTATTATTAATCGGCGAAAATACCCCGAATTTAGGCAACCAGCAAATGATGAGGTGTAAGGAAAAGTGAAAAGAAGTCAATTGTGAATTGTGAATGATCAATAATTCACATTGACAATTCACGCCTGTCTCTCCAAATACTCCTGCAACATAATTGTAGCAGCTATCTGATCGATATTGCCTTTGATTTGTCGGTCTTTTTTCTTCATCCCCATGTCGATCATAGCTCTGCTGGCCATTTTAGAGGTATATCTTTCATCTACCGTTTCAACAGGTATTTGGGGGAATTCTTTTCTAAGTCGCTGAATAGCTGCCTTTACCAAAGGAGTGGCATGTGTTGGTCGATCATCTAGTCCGAGCGGTTCTCCGATGAGTATCAATTCAACCGCCTCCGTTTGTATGTATTTTTTCAAAAAAGGAAATAATGCTTTGGTCTCGATGGTCGTCAAAGCACTGGCAATAATTTGCAAAGGATCGGTGACCGCCAGCCCCGTTCTTTTTCCACCATAATCGATACAAAGAATTCTTGCCATGAACTTGATGATTCCGGGTAATGTGAGCCGGAGTTGAGACGCGAAATTAAGGAATTAGCTAATGGCCTATAGTTAATAGCGAATAGCAACAAAAAGTTATCACTATTTGCCATCACCTATAAGCAATAAGCTAACAGCTACAACAACATCGCCACGATCACCAAGACACCGAATACTACGCTGGCAATACCATTGGCGGTCATGAAAGCGATATTAACGCGACTAAGATCATGTGGTTTTACGATGGAGTGTTGATAGATCAGCATCCCACAAAAAACGACCGTTCCTATCCAATATAACCAATGAAAATCACCGTATACTCCGGCTGTTATGATACATGCAGCGCTCAATAAATGTAGGACTGTCGATAACTGCAATGCCCTTTCCTTCCCTAAGGATGCAGGTATCGAATGTAATTTTTGTGATTGATCAAAATCAACATCCTGCATCGCATAAATAATATCAAAGCCACTGACCCAGAAGATCACTGACAGAGAAAATAAAATTGGTAGCCAATCAAATACACCCGTTACAGCGAGATATGCACCAATAGGCGCGAGTGACAAGCCCAATCCCAGCACCAGGTGGCATAACATGGTGAAGCGTTTGGTATAGCTATAAAAAAGGATCACAAATAAAGCAACCGGTGATAGATAAAAACAAAGTGGGTTGATGAACCAGGTAGAGAGTACAAATAAAACACTATTGAGTATCACAAAACGCAAGGCACTTTCCGGAGATATGATGCCTTTGGGTATTTCACGAATAGCGGTGCGTGGATTCTTTGCATCAAATGCTCGATCGAGATATCGGTTGAAAGCCATGGCAGCGCTTCTGGCTGTGACCATGCAAATGACCACCAAAAGGGCTGTCACTGCAAAAGGATGCAGATAACCATATAACTGATTTTGTAAGTAGCTATCATAAACGGGTTCGCCATATGTCACTCCTAAAAACAACCCGATCATGGCAAAAGGCATCGCAAAAATGGTGTGCGAAAATTTGACAAGACTCAGGTAATTCTTTATGCCGGCCATATTTGTGATTTAAAGTATTAAGATTTAAGAGACAAGGTACAAGGAAGTTGCAGGTTAGAAGTAAGAAGGTAATAGCTGATGGTTCATGGCTGGTGGTTCATGACTTACGGAAAAAGTTCTTGCTATACGCCATGGCCCATACGCCATAAGCCACCTCAGATCATCCCTCTCACTGCTTCCCACAAAACAATACCTGTTGCAACTGATACATTGAGCGAATGTTTCATCCCAAATTGCGGTATCTCGATACATCCATCGCAATATTTTATTACTTCTGCATCCACTCCTTCTACTTCATTCCCTAAAACAATAGCTGCAGGCAAATGTTGGGATGCATGGAATTGCTCCAGAGAAATACTTCCTTCTGCTTGTTCCAGCGCAAATATTTTATACCCTTTTTGTTTTAATTGCTGAACTGCTTCAAGTGTTGTTGAAAAATACATCCAATCAACAGTCTCGGTTGCGCCCAATGCGGTTTTATGAATATCACGATGGGGTGGCTGTGGCGTATATCCACAAAGACAGATTCCTTCCACCAGAAATGCATCGGCAGATCTAAACACACTACCCACATTATGCATACTCCGGATATTATCCAATACCAGCATTAGTCTGTGCTTATCAGCTTCCTTAAAATCAGATACTGATTTGCGCCCAAGTTCATCCATGCTCAATTTTCGCATGCCACAAAGGTAAACTCAACCATTTAAATAATGTGGGGGGAAGATTCTTTGAGATTAAGTAATTTAGGAGGTAGTGCTTTGCCTATAGTTCATGGCTTATAGTAATATAAATCCTTCTATATACCATGAACTATCAGCTATATGCCAACCTAAAACCAACCATTATGAAAAAAACAACACGCTATGCCTGGCTTTTGGCCTTGAGTTTACCTGTGGCTGCTTTGGCACAGGAGAAAGTAGATCTTTCAATGATGCAGAAAATACGCGAAGAGGGATTGAAGCGCTCTCAAGTGATGGATATTGCATTCAACCTGACTGATAAAAGCGGGAATCGTCTTACCAATTCTGAAGGTTATATGCGTGCCGCTAATTATGCAAAAGAAGCATTGACCAGTTGGGGTATCTCGGATGCAAGATTAGACGCATGGGGTGAGTTTGGAAAAGGATGGGAACTGGAAAAATCCTATGTTGCCATGACAGCTCCTTATTATAAACCAATCATGGCATGGCCAAAAACATGGACTGCCGGTACACGCGGATTAAAAAATGGAGAGGTTTTAGTGATCCAATTGAAAGACTCTGCTTCCCTTGAAGCTTATCGCGGACAATTAAAGAACAAGATCATCATCCCTGATCAATTAGTGGATTATAAACATAGTTTCAAAGCAGACGCTGTTCGTTATACCGACGAAGAACTGGCGAAAATGGCTGCAGCAACGCCTGCGGGTGCGGGTGGCCGTGGTGGTGCTCCTCAAGGTGGAGATACCGCTCAGATGCGCATCTTCCGCGAGCAAATGGCAGCACGTCAAAATAGTCAGCGTGCTTTGAACCTGTTAAAAGCCATGGCAAAAAGCGAAGGTGCCATTGCCATGATCACAACCGGTGCCCGCAACCATGACGGAACCATCTTTGCCCAAGGGGGTGGTGCATATAAAGGAACAGATCCTGAAAACTTTTTAGACATGGCATTGGGTATTGAAGATTACAATACCATACTGCGTTTAGCAAAATCAGGTACACCCGTAAAAATGGATGTGGATGTAAAAACAAAATTCCAGACCAAAGACCTACAAGGATATAATGTGATCGCAGAAATTCCAGGTACTGATCCGCAACTGAAAGACGAGATCGTAATGATCGGCGCTCACTTAGATTCATGGCAGGCAGGTACCGGTGCTACTGATAATGCTTCTGGTTCAGCAGTTATGATGGAGGCCATGCGTATCTTAAAAGCATTGGGTGTTCAGCCACGCAGAACCATTCGCATCGGACTATGGAGTGGTGAAGAGCAAGGATTATTAGGCTCTAGAGGTTATGTGAAGAAAACCTTTGCAGATCCTGCCACAATGCAACCACTTCCACAACATGAAAAATTCTCTGCTTATTATAATATCGACAATGGTACCGGAAAGATCCGTGGTATCTATCTCCAGGGCAATGCCGACTGCAAAGATATTTTCAGTGCATGGCTGGAGCCATTCAAAGACCTGGGTGCTACCACTGTTACCATCAGCAATACCGGAGGTACAGACCACCAGGCTTTTGATGCAGTAGGATTACCTGGATTCCAGTTCATCCAGGACCCTATTGAATATGATACCCGCACCCATCACAGCAATATGGATGTATACGATCACCTGATAGCAGATGACCTAAAGCAAATTGCAACCATTGTAGCGGCATTTACTTACAACACCGCTCAACGCGATGCTAAGCTTCCACGTAAGCCTATGCCAAGACCAAGGAATTAATCGTAAGCTACAACCATCAATATTAAAGGCCTTTTTGCTCAGCAAGAAGGCCTTTAATATTTTCCACATAGAATGCCACACGTACATTAACTCATGATCAAATTCTATATTTGCCCCTATGGCTAAATCATCTGCAGATACTCCTTTAATGCAGCAACATCGGGCAATTAAGCAGAAATACCCGGATGCTGTTTTACTTTTTCGAGTAGGTGATTTTTATGAAACTTTTGGAGAAGACGCCATCATTGCTTCACGTGTTTTAGGCATTACGCTAACCAAAAGAAATAACGGCGCAGCGGCATCCAGCGAATTAGCCGGTTTTCCGCATCATGCACTGGATACCTATTTGCATAAATTAGTGAAAGCGGGACACCGTGTAGCCGTTTGTGATCAATTGGAAGATCCCAAGACCGTTAAAGGCATCGTCAAAAGAGGAGTCACTGAAATGGTGACACCCGGTGTTGCTACGAATGACAAACTATTAGAACAAGGCAGTAATAATTTTCTCGCTGCAGTTCATTTCACTGAAACAGATTGTGGAGTTGCCTTTTTAGATATTTCTACAGGCGAGTTTTTGATCGCAGAAGGAAATACAGAATACATCGACAACCTTTTACAAGGTTTAAAACCTGCAGAAGTTATTTTCCAAAGACAATACCAGAAAACATTCAAAGAAAGTCATGGCAACAGGTTCTATACCTATACCATGGAGAGCTGGATCTTTGATGAAGCTTTTGCCACCGAAAGCCTGCTCAAACATTTTCAAACACATACGCTGAAAGGATTTGGTGTTGAGCACTTATCAAAAGGATTGGTAGCAGCGGGAGCTATTTTATATTATCTGAAAGAAACAGAGCATCCGAATATTCAACATATCAGTTCCTTACAAAGAATTGAACAAGAAGATTTTCTTTGGATGGATCGTTTCACCATCCGTAATCTTGAACTTATTGGTACTGGAACAGAACAGGGACATCACTTATTAAAAGTGATGGACAATACCGTAAGTCCGATGGGTGCCCGATTGTTACGCCGCTGGATGATCTTCCCGCTCAAGAATCAGCAAAAGATCCATGAAAGATTGAATACGGTAGAGTATCTCCTACTACATACAGAAGCCAGAAAACAATTGATCCAAGCCATTAAATCTTGTGGTGATCTGGAAAGATTAGTGAGTAAAATACCCTCCAAAAAAATCAATCCGAGAGAGGTATTACAATTGGCTCGCGGATTGGAACAAGTAAACAACATCAAAGATTTTTGTCTTACCGCAACCGATCAACTATTGAAAGATGCAGGTATGGCGATGAATCCTTGCTCAGATCTGGTTGAAAGAATTACACAATCACTGACTGATAATCCGCCGGTCGCCGCTAATAAAGGAGAAGTATTTCGTGCAGGTATACATGCTGAATTAGATACACTTAGAAATATTGCAACTGGAGGAAAAGAATACCTGATCAATATTCAGCAAAGAGAAGCCGAGAAGACCGGCATTAGTTCTTTAAAGATCAGTTTCAATAATGTATTTGGTTACTACCTTGAAGTAACCAATTCACATAAAAACAAAGTACCTGCAGATTGGATACGCAAGCAAACCCTTGCGAATGCAGAAAGGTACATTACGCCGGAGTTAAAAGAGTATGAAGAGAAGATCACAGGAGCTGAGGATAAGATATTAGCGATCGAGTTAGAACTGTATGATCAATTGCTACAATCACTCCAACCGCATATTGCCGCTATTCAGATCAATGCGCAGCTACTCGCGCAAATCGACTGCCTGACTTGCTTTGCAGAAAACGCATTACAATATCAGTATAAAAAACCAGAAGTGCATGAAGGACATGCACTGGACCTAAAAGACAGCCGTCATCCGGTGATCGAACGGAACCTGCCTCCGGGTGAAAATTATATTGCGAATGATATTCTGTTAGACCCAGCATCACAACAAATCATCATCCTCACGGGTCCAAACATGAGCGGTAAAAGTGCAATTCTCAGACAAACAGCACTCATCACTTTGATGGCACATATGGGTAGCTTCGTGCCTGCATCATCGGCTAAAATACCTTTGACAGATAAAATATTTACACGTGTAGGTGCGAGTGATAATTTGAGTGGAGGTGAATCAACATTCATGGTTGAAATGAATGAAACGGCGAGTATCATCAATAATATTTCAACCCGTAGTCTCGTCTTGTTGGATGAAATCGGAAGAGGAACTTCCACCTATGATGGCATCTCTATTGCGTGGAGTATTGTTGAGTATTTACATGCATCCAAACATGCTCCCAAAACATTGTTTGCAACGCATTACCATGAATTGAATGAATTAGAGGAAAAACTTCCGCGTGTGAAGAATTTTCATGTCACGAATAAAGAAGTAGGTAATAAGATCATCTTCCTCCGCAAACTCGCTGCAGGAGGAAGTACCCATAGTTTTGGTATTCATGTAGCAAAGATGGCAGGCATGCCGCCTGAACTCATTCAAAGAGCGAATGAGATCCTGGCACAACTGGAAGAAAAACATGTGGATGAAAGTGCTACTGAAAACATTTCCAAAAAAGAACGGCTGGAGAAAAACATCAAAGAGATCAGTGGTCCTAAAATGCAACTGTCCATCTTCGATGCACACTCACAAACTTTTGATGATATCCGTAAGATGCTCAATGATATCGATATCAATCGCTTGACGCCTGTGGAAGCATTGATGAAATTGAATGAAATCAAGGGCTTACTGAAGTAGTGAGTAGTGAATGGTCAATGGTGAATTGTGAATAGAAATTGACCATTCACAATTCACAATTCACCATTCACAAATACGCCAACCACCACTGGCTATGCGTACTCTTATAATGATTGTACCACTTACAAATAGGATATAAGATCGCGATCACACCTATCCAGACAACATATACGACCGGCAAAGAAAATCCAAAATCATTCGGACGGAAAGCAAAGTTGCCGCTAGCTGCATCACTCAAGGGTCTGCCTGTTGCAAAGAATGCCACCACGCAAAGCATATGGATCAGGAAGAAATGCAGTATGTAATAAAACATGGGCACACGACCATAGACCATTACTATTTCAGACCATTTGCCTTTAACTTTTTCCAGCCAAATCAATGCCAGTAATGCAGGGCCGAGTGTCATGCAGCAATACAACAATGATGGCGGATACTTGGTCACATTAAAAAAAGAAAGAATGGTAGTAGTGGTATCTTTTTGTGTGGTCCATGGAACCAGATCCCCATATACATTCAGCCAACGTAAAAAGAAGAAGGCGATCACCGCAGCACTTCCCCACCCTAACAATAACCGCTTTCGTTTTACCGGATCAAATTCTTTCACGAACCAGGTACCCATACAATAACCCAATAGCATAATACCCGGCCAGGGGATCAATGGATACAATACAGCAAAGAATCTTCCTTCCCCATAAGTCGTGAATAGTTGTTGATGCAGGAAAGCGTACCATAATGGAATGTCTTCCATATTACGATAGTTAAACCCATCCAGCATATTATGTCCAACAACCATAGCAATGCCAATGATAAATAAAACACGTATCGGTAAATAGATCAGCAATGAAAGTAATACCATGGAAACTCCGATTGCCCAGATCACTTGTAGACCAATGAATCGATACAAAGGATCAAATACGATCAAAAAATTGATCACGACAATTTCAAGAACGATCAGAAAAAGACCTCGTTTTAAAAGAAAAGCAGATAATTCTTTTTTGGTCTTTTTTTGTCCGGAAAGAAATGCAGAGGTACCTGATAAAAAAACAAATACCGGTGCACAGTAATGTGTGATCCAACGGGTGAAAAATAAAATGGGTGTGGTAGTAGCCGGATTGGTAGGGTCTTCTGTCATGGCAGAAATGTGAAAGAAGTCTCTCACATGATCCAGTGCCATGATGATCATGACCAATCCTCGAAGGATATCAATGGATGATATTCTCCATTTGGTTGCAGTTAGGGTGGAATGCATAACAGGGATTTGGGAATAAGTTACGAATTATATCCCCGAAATCTAGATGCAGGAAGTAATAGAAACAAAAAAGTCCCAGCTGATAGCTGAGACTTTCTGCGGACGCCCCCACTGTACTGTGAGGCGAACCCGTCCCCACACTGCTGTGGGGATGACAGGGCGGCATTCTTTTATTGAAAGTGATTTATTATGTTTTTAGGATGCATAATCAATGACTCTATCCTTTCAACCATAGCTTTTTTTAAGTTTTTCTCCCGTATTAAAGCCTCTTTCTCAGATACAAGTTCCTCAACATAAACTAGCTTCCACGGTGTCTTTTTCGATGTAAAATTTGACTCTTTATTGTTATGCTGCGCAAGTCTTTGTAAAGGAGATTCTGTAAACCCCTTATAAAAACTATTGTCACTCAAACTCTGTATGATGTAAACATAGTATGCCATAAAAAAAGTCCCAGCTGATAGCTGAGACTTTCTGCGGACCGGACGGGACTCGTAAAAAAATATAACTGATTGATAATCTGATATTTGAATCAGGTTTGAAATACTCATTGAAACATTGTTGAAGCGCGAATAATAAGTTTTGAAAAGAAATAAAAAAATCATAGATTAGAAAAAAAAATATGAAAGCGGCGAAAAAAGCAGCAGCAAAAAAAGCAGCAAAAAAAGCAGCACCAAAAAAAGCAGCAAAAAAATTAATTCGAAAAGGTATTGGTAGTGGAAGTGGTCCAAAAACTTTAGGTCGAGGAAGTGGCGCAAAAAAATAAGACAAGGAATATAGATATTTAACTAACTAGCTCTTACAACGCTATCACCATGAATAATCAAAATGACCTTGGCCAGGAGGAAAGAAATAATGAAATAGAAAATAATATTCTGAAATATCAATCTGACTTTTATGAAGCAAGTTCAGAAGTAAGTAAGATATCGCGTAATCTTGTATTCGCGGTTCTAGGAATATTATTAATTTTTAGGAATCTTGAATCGAATGCCGGTCCTTTTATACCCAAAGAATTGAATTGGCCACTAATTTTAATTGTGATATTTATAGTACTTGATCTTGCACATTATATTTTTAGAACCTTTTCAATATTACATTTTTATACGAGAAAAAAAAACAAATACAATAAAGAGGTTGAGACTAAAAAAATAAGCGATGTTAATTACCCAGATTATCCAAAATATATACCCTTGATTTCTTGGGTATTATTTATCATGAAAATCTCATGCTCCTTAATTTCGTTTATTCTAGTTATTATATTTCTAGTACCCAAACTATTTTAACAAAACTAAAAAGTATGTAATAATCGGGCAATCTATTATACTAATATTTTAAATCAAGGACCTCGATTCGTTGTATGTTTATTAATTTGAAAATTCGCTCGTCTTTTCGTGAATTACAGTAGGCCTTTAAATAATGTATAGTTCCATCTGTACTTGACACTACTTTTGTAATTTTCAAATTACTCAGAGTTCTTAATGACACTTTATCATTAAGATTTTTATATTTTATCCGAATGAAATATCTATTCTTCCTCGCCTTCTTTATTATATCGATATACTCCGAAATAATCGATTCCCTCAAGGAGCCCAATTTGATATAATTAAAAGTTGGCGCAATTTCGCTAATAAAACTATCCTTAAGTACAATTTTGATATCGAGTAAATTATGTTCGGTGCTTCTATTTTCGATAGCATCATAACCTTTCAGTAAATAAGCTCCATTTCGATTAATCAAGGATTGTGGAATTATTATTCGTGTTTTATTAATACTCTTTGACTTAACAAAAAGTATCTTTTCATTAGTGATAGCAGTGTTGATTTTGTTTAGTAAAGCTATTCTTACTCCTTTTAATAAAACTAAAGCATCAATAGGAAATACTTTCTCTGAAAACTTATTTGACCCTGGATTAAACCATTTGCATTTAACGAAATAATCAGGCATAAATCTTCGTCGATAACTCGTATTCTTATAAAAATAATTTTCCTTAGAATCAAATTCCTTTCGACTCAGAATTTCGAGTATGTTCAATAAAGGGCTTAAGTAGGTGAGTAAAGAATTCGAGGTGGTGTTA
The DNA here is from genome assembly GCF_040362915.1 of Sediminibacterium sp. KACHI17. NCBI lineage: Bacteria > Pseudomonadati > Bacteroidota > Chitinophagia > Chitinophagales > Chitinophagaceae > Sediminibacterium > Sediminibacterium longum. The sequence continues at coordinate 1,205,488 of NZ_AP029612.1, forward strand.
CTATTGGAATTTACTTCTATTGCATTTTCACTTAATGAATATGTAACCTTAATTTTACCTAATTCGATTTCGTGAGTTTTCAGCGCTCCTAGAGTTGGAGTAGTACCTCGTTCCTTTAATTCAAAATCTGTTTTGCGTAAACTACTGCTTTTTGAAATAATTAACTTCAAATTATGTTCAAACAACCATGTTTCTTCAAATTCATGAGATTTACTCGAATACCATAAACACTTATACTGTATTTTACTAACGTATAAACTTTCATGATTATCTTTTTCAGCCTCATCATATGTAAGTATGATTTCCACTATTATCAAAAGAGGCGGAAGAAATTGAGGATCACCACTTAACTTAAATGATAATATATCCTCAGTATAAGGATGTGTTATTAATGAAACTATATCTCCAATTTTGTATTTGGGTTTTCGCATTATTAATACTATTTATATCTAAAATAGTATTAATTTTATAATGCTCTGAAGAAATGCGAGAGATAAATAGACAACTGGTGTTGACCAAAATCTTCTACATGAAGACTACTGTATAGCTATTGAAAAATATGTCATACAGGTTAATGATTACATCGTGAACCTAAGCTCAAAGCCTCGGTTACTAGCCCAACTATGCATGTTAGTGATAACATTGCTGGGTGGAGCAAGAGCCAGTGCCTAAAGTACGGTACACTTGTAAAGATAGTTATTATTCTTGACAATATGCGTGGTAGTAATATCATAAATATGTGTTTAGTTGATAAATATCTTAAATTGAAAAAATGCGTGACTCATGTAATAAAAAATGTGGGTACCGGTCACAACTCATTTTGAGTGTTATGTCTATTGAAGGTCAATCTTTTTTACGCTAAGCAAATCTTCAGAGCACTGTTTATGAAGAAAAGAATTGCCCCTTCTTTATGGTTAAAAAGTAAAGGCTATCGCCACTTAACTAATAAACTAAATGTTTCTAAACATGGCCGCTTTTTTATCTCGAGAATTACAAATGAAGATTATGTAAAAAGACATTCATTTTTTCCACTGCTTCATTCAGTTATTTATGAACCTCGCTATAAAAAAATAGATTTTTCAGGAAATCGATCACATAAGAAGGTAAATAAGAAAACAGGTAGATATGAAAGAATTGGAAAACCTAGACCGCTTCATTATGCAACTCATGTAGACTCTTTAATCTTTTCCTACTATGGACAACTCTTATATGAAGAATATAAGAACAAATTAGACCTAGACAAGAATCTTTCAGATTCAATTATAGCATATAGAAAAATCCCTGACCCTGACAATCCACCAAAAAATAAAGGCACAATACATTTTGCAAAAGAAGCCTTTCTGGAGATCTCACAACGCACATATCAAGAAGAGACCGTTGTCTTAAAATTTGATATACAAAGTTTTTTTAACTCAATAAATCATGACTTCCTATTAAACCAATGGAAAAAAATTTTAGAAATCAAGGATGATGAAAAATTACCTGAAGATCATTATAAAGTATATAAAGCTGTTACAACTTTTAGCTATGTTCAGTTAGAGGATTTTAAGTTAGCTACGGACCGAACGAAAAGTAAAGTCTCCTTTGATGAAAAAAAATTAGCTGAGTGCAGGAAAAAAGGCGTGCTTGCATTTTTTCAAACACCTAAAGAATTTCGAGACTACCTAAAAGCAAAGAAAATCAGACTATATAGGTACCCGTTTAGAGATAAGATTACAAATATCCCGATAGGGATACCTCAAGGATTACCTATCAGTTCTGTGCTTGCCAACATTTATTTATATGATTTTGATATTAAAGTAGTAGACTATGTAGTTCATAAGTTAAAAGGATACTATAGAAGATATTCAGATGATATGATTGTTGTAGTAAAAAAAGAATACTTAGACGATATTTATAACTTCATGACTAAAGAGATTAAAAACTCTAAGGTTATAATGAGTGAAGAAAAAACCGAAAAATTCCTATTTAAAAAAGTTAATCACCCTAAACTGGGTGAAACAATAAAAAGTTTCCAAATTTTGGAAACTACTGTAAAAGAAAATATTCCTTTAACGTTTCTGGGATTCGAATTTTACGGTTATCAAACATTAATTAAATCTGGAAACTTAGCAAAATTTTATCGCAGAATGATATCTGCTGTCAAAATAAAAAGCAAACATGCAAAAAAGTTTGCTGAAAGAAATCCAGATGAGCCTTTATTTATAAGAAAAAGACAATTATATAAATTATACACTCAGTATGATTTAAGAAAAACTAAATCTCGAAGAAGATATGCATTCTTAAGAGAAAATGAAAGAGGATATTTTGAATACACTCATAAAAAAAATAAAGATATACCTAGCTCGAATTATCTAACTTATGTAACAAGAGCTAGTATGCTTATGAATGAGCCTAAAATTAAAAATCAGTTAAGAAATCACATTCGCATTTTTAAAGAGGCAGTAAGAAAGCACTTAAATAAATAGAAAATTCTCAAAAAATTGAGCAAACTAGATTTTAGTATATTTCAAGTATTTTGCTTCTGTTAGTGATTAAATAAAATTCATTTAATAAATTTTATTTAATCAATTATTGAGAATACTGCTTCTATCTTCAATAAATGTTGAAGTAAAATGAACTCTCCGTTTTGCCTTAAACTCGTCTAAATTATTAAGGTCCGAAAACTTTTGAAAGTCTTCACTTGCAATAAACTCATATTTTTCTATCTGATTTTTTAACCATTGATCTCTGATTTCAATAAGAGTTTTATTTGACTTTGATATATTTTCGTCTTTGGGAAGTAACCCAAGATTAAATAAGTTGTGCTGAAGAGATTCTTTATCAGGAAGTATTGAATTTTTAAAAATTGCTTGAGGAATTATATGATCAACTTCAATTGAATATCTAGAGTCTGGCCCCTGTATTTTTCTTGTTGCATAAAAATGATAAAGTATTGGCTCCATAAGCCCTTGATTAATTTTTGTATTACCTATTTGATTTGTGTCTAATATATTGTTTAGTAAATCTACCCATTGACTTGTAGATATTGGGTCAAACAAAAGTGAAGTAACATTCATCAGTTTTATATTTTGAGCTATTTTACTATCACTTGACCCTCTCCATTGTTTTGTAACATACTCAAAAACTAGTTTATCCAAAAGTATATATGCATTTTTTTGAAACATTTTAGTATTAGCATCGCTTCCAACTGGCTTTGATTTTCTAATCCAATCAAAATACATAAGTATTACAAAGTCAAGTGCTATTGCATCACTTAAAATTGACATTATTGAAGTTTGCCATGATTTTAGAAATTTAAAGTACTCACTACTTAAAATTACCTTTGTCAAAAGATTCAAATCATTAACTAAGGACTCAAAATTAATATCCCAGTTAATATTTTGATTCTTACTTAATTTATCAATATCATCTTTTTTTACTCCCTTTTCATAAATTCCACTTAATATTTTGAAGCCTAACGTAGTCTGTTTTTCAAAGTCTGTTTTATTATCAGTAAATTTTTTGAAAAAAATATTTGCATCGGTTAATCGAAATATAAGAGAAGCAGGAAGGTCCCATTTCACAACTGAATCATTCTTTATAGCAATACTTTTATAGAGCAACTTACAGGCTTGAATTTGTTCATTTGTTGGATTTTTAACTTGGCTATTCCAACTAGGTTTGGCAGAAAGTATTTCTATCGCGGTTAAGCTAGTACCCTTAGAATTAATAATATTAAATATCTTTTGAGAATCTGCAAGCTGCATTCCTTTTACTTCTATTAATCCAATTTTAGAGGTAATTAGTAAGCTTGTAATCTTTTCGATTATTTCAAATCTTTGTTTAATTTGATTCCAATTTTGATCAACTAGAGCACTTATTTTTACTTTATCATTATTATTTAAAGTAAACCGCTGATTTAGAAATTCTTTAAATGAATCTATATTATCATTTTCCAATACTTCATTTTTGCAAAATGTTTTATACTCATTCATGAAACTAACTAGCTTCTTAGAGTTTAGAACCTTTTTCCCATTTTCTAGAATTTCGTAAGGTAGATTTGGTATTACTTTCTCAAAATCGAAAGGTCTTGTAAATCCACTATATCTAGTTGTTTTATTATGTATTAATTTTATTATTTCGAGTAATAATCCAAGATCTGAAATATTAGTATCAATTGGCATTTCAATTGCCTCAGCACTCTCTACTTCATTTATATTTTTTATATCCTCTATGTTTTCATCCTCGTCACCTTGATCTTCTATAAGTATTTCTGAATTCAACCCGTTAGTAGGTTCTTCATCAACAGGTTCTTGTTCAAAATATTCATTTATTTTTCTCCAATATTTATCTTCTACATCTGCAGGTTGATCATTGTTCTTTATTCCTATCCATTGTTTACCCCACAAATAGATATTCTCTGGATCTTCCCAAATTTTCAATAAAGCATTTCTTCTTTGTCTTCCATCTAAAAGCCATTTAGAAGATTTCCCTGATATCTTATCTTTTTCAACATTTAATATGCAAACCCCCATTGGATATTCTTTAAAAATACTTATACATAATTCAAAATTTTTTTTGTTATCCCAAGTTAACTTTCGTTGATATCGAGGAAGTTTTATGCTTGTATCCTCTACAAATGTTTTTATACTTTCTGGCCTGATTTCGTACATATAATTCGATTTATTACTTGTAATTGATATAGAAATTTTTACTGAATCAATAAATATATTATTTATTTCAATTCATTACAATTCATTTCTCTTCTTTTTTGGAGTCAATCATTTTATAAGACTAAAGACATTCTAATTTCATAATTATTAAAATTTAAGAAATGAGAAATACCACAAAACTTAAACTCATACTTCAACATTATAATATTGATTTCTCAATGAGTGAAGATTTAGAAATCACCTTAACATTATTCGATAAAGAAACAGGAGATACAGAGGATTTTTCTGGAAAATCTTATACTCATTTAATTTCGAGAGCTTATACTTATTTCAATAAAAGAAGAAAAGAAATTCATAGGAGTAACTACTAGTTAAGAATATATCACGATAAAGTATATTTCAATGAGATAGGTTTGTTAATACTGGTTTATAAAATTTATGGGGGAAAATTAACCCCCATTTTTTTTTATTCAAAATCATTGTCTTTTTGAGATATAAATGAAAAGAAATGAAAGAATCATTACTAGTAATTCCAGAACATTTTTTAAAGTCAATTAATGAAAAGCAAGATCAAATAATTGATCTTTTGAAACAGCAAAAAGATGTAATTTCTAATGAGTATATAACAGAAGCAGAAGCACGAGAGCTATTTAAAAGAAAAGCTACCTGGTTTTGGCAAATGCGAAAATCCGGAATATTACCTTTTAGTAAAGTCGGCAAGTCAATATATTACTCAAGAAAGGACTTAAATCAACTCCTGAGTGATTCAAAAAAATAATATGAATCACTAAAAAGGATATTATGCCAAAGGAAGCTATTGATTTGGATCGCCTCGTTTCGCGATTTTTATTAGGTGAAATTAAAAGTGATAACCCACTACTAGAGTTTGTTACTCAAGACTCAATTTCATTTCCTGTTTTCCAAGACTCAGGTCTAAATGTATTATTAGGCAGTGAAGGAAATGGGAAGACAAAATTTTTAACGTTCGTAATTGGTAAACTTTTAGATAGAGTCAATAATAAGGATGACCCCTTTTATAAAAGAAAAATTCTTCTTGTAGATACAGAAAGACCTGAATCCCAATACGCATACACAATTAACCATATTCTCGAAAAATCAAATCTTGAACCAGACACTATTTTCAATTCCTTAGAGTTACTGTCAGTGATTGATTTATACCCGCCTGAAATTATTGGAGCTATAAATGACCATTTAAAACAATCACCAGATCAGGAGTACATAGTCATCATTGATCACATTTTAAATATGGTTTTGGATATGAATAGCACAACTGAAGGAACGCAAATTGATCAATTTCTTAAATCACTAATCTCAAAGCGACATATCCTTATTGTTAGTATACATAAGCCCAATACAGGCATAAGTAAAGGCTTAGGACATATTGGGGGGACTATACATAGACTCGCGTCATTTGTGTTAGACATTAATAACAATGATGAAGGAAATGGCTTTAATATCAAACATATAAAGTCTCGTATATCAGCTAAAAATAAATTGACTTTTACCTTTTTTAAAGATCAAAAAGGAAACATTGATACTGATTTGACTCCTTTATTAATCACTCAAAAGCAGAATTCCGATAAATCTCAACTAGCTAGTGAAATTCTGATAAGTTTTATTCAACAGGATTATAAAACAAAAAAAGAACTACTAGAATTAATAAGTTTAGCTAACGAATGGGAGTCAACCTCTTCCAGTGCTCATACTTTTTACAAAAACTATATGAAAGAGTTAATTGAATTCCAAGGATCAGAAATGATTCTTTCTGATAAGGCAAAGAAAATTATAGAAAATGAGACAAGATAAGCTGTATACCTGCATCGTATTTTTCAGTAAAGAATCACCTTTATCAATTAGAAAATATAGGAATATTAGCTCATTGAATAGATTTTACAAATTTGCCCAATTTTTAGGAGCAGAGTATTTTAATGTCTACCAAAAAGAAAGTAGGTCTTTTTTAAAGAGGGTATATATAAATAAAGAAGCCGGCTAGGCCGGCCAGGAAGCTATCCCTTTCTTTTCATCTCAAATTTCTAACGTTTCTTTAAGCAGGACAAGAACAATCTTTTCAATTTAGCATTGAAATTTTCATTTGAAAAAAATCAGTCTTTCTTTTGACCTTTATTGACTGCTTTTTTAACGCAGTGCTTTTTCAATTTCAATTCATATACATATGAATTGAAATTGAAAAAATAGCCCTGAAAATGTTAGTAAAGGTCAAAAGAAAAGGCTATTCTGAAGCTAATACTGATCCCGCGATAGCATTTTTAAATTCTACTGCAGCACCTTTTATTTTTTGGCTATCAGCTAAATATGAAGAAATCGTAGTATTGTCTGGTAAATCAAATAATCTAACTATCACTTGCTCAATATCTGAAAGGGTATTATCTAAATACTTAAGGTCATATAAGAGTTTAAATACGGCTGTTATATCGACTGGTTTAATTTTAGGACCGAATTTCAAGTGCCCAAAATCTAATCTCCCACGAAATTCATCATCGATAAAATTATACATTGCTGAAAGTGCTATCTTTTCCGTTTTGATTTTATACTCATAATCATCCATTTTATACTTTTCATCGAATGGCTCATTAACTTTATCCATACAATATTTAATAAGAAGAGGGGCCGCAAGCCGCTTGTCCTCAAATGTTAGCTTCATCCATTCTGCTTTAAATGAAGCAAAGCCATTTTCTGGATTTTCTAAAATAGAATCTAGTATTCTTTTTTGAAAATCGACAATTTCTTTAAAGGTCATTGTGAAAAATTTATAGATTAAAAATGACTACTTACCCTTAATCTTATTAATAGAATTGAACAATCTTTCTTGAGTTATTTTGCCATAGATCTGAGTAGTTTTGATACTAGAATGTCCTAAAAGCATGCTCACATCTTCTAAGGGCATATTATTATTTAAGCAAATAGTTGTTGCAAATGTGTGCCTGGCTACGTGATGCGTAATACTTCTTTTGATTCCAGCTATATCTCCTATTACTTTTAGATAGCTATTTACTTTCTGATTACTGATCTTAGGAAGTAGCTTATTCAATACTTTCCTTTCCGGTGAACCTTTATATTTATCAATGATCTTCTTCGCTTGTGGCAAAAGCGGTATTTCAATAGCTCTACTTGTTTTCTGTTGTATAAATTTGACCGAAGGCTTATTCTTATAGGATGAAAGATTATTCATAGTGAGATCTTGTGCATCCTGAAATCGAAGGCCGGTATAAACTGAAAACAAAAAGAGATCTTTTACTTTATCCAAGCTTTGATTGTGAGATATATCTAGTTTTAACAAAAGGTCAATTTCCTCTTGACTCAAAAATTCTCGATCAGTTTTTACAGTATTGAGTTTAAAATTGGCGTAAGGTTGTTTGAAAATATGACCTTCTGCTAGGGCCTTCAAAAGAATGGTTCTAAGCCTGGAATGATATTTATTGATGGTATTCTTATGAAGATCATATTCTTCCTTTAAGAATAGATCATAAGCATTGATAAAACTATAATCAACTTGATCTATATATATGTCCTGAGACTTATACTTTTTTAAAAGAAACTCGGTCAGACTTTTAAATGACTGGTGGTATTTATTAAGCGAGATCTTCTTAATCTCATTTCTGATCTTTATTTCGTCGATATGCTGCTGAAAATAGGCCAATAGGCCAATATTGACCTTTTGCTTGCCGGTAAGCAGCTCTTTAAGAATAGCAGCCGACACGGGCTTATTCTTCTTTTCCAGGTCGATGATCAATTCATAGACCTTGGCCTTCTTTTTAGCGAGCTCCTGGTTCACCAAATGATTGCCTTTTGTAAGCTGTTCATCCTGGTTCCAGTCTTTGGTGGTGGATACATAACCAGTATGGAGTTCTGCTTTCTTGCGATCGAGTGTAATACGCAAATAAATAGGTAATTCCCCCTTAGTGGTTCGTGTAGATAGCAGGTAATATTTGAGAGATACTTTCGCCGCCATGTTGAAACATTTGGATTTTGTTGAATCCTTGTTGAAACAATTTAGCGAAAAAATGCGAATCTTCCCGAAGCGTAGTGAAACAAAAAGGCCTTGTAATAAGGATTACAAGGCCTAAAGAATCTAGGTGAAGAAACCTAGCGGACCGGACGGGACTCGAACCCGCGACCTCCGCCGTGACAGGGCGGCATTCTAACCAACTGAACTACCGATCCAAACCCTCAAAAACTTCCCCTTTGTTCCGTTTTCGGGACGGCAAAGATAAGGGTAAAGCAATTTCATAAACAAATCTTTTCAGGAAAAAATCTGAACCCCTAATTTTACCGCATCAAAATAATATTATGCCCCAATACCCTAACAGACAATTCCTTGATTTTGAAAAGCCTATCAAGGAATTGTACGAACAAATTGAGGATACCAAGAAACTGGCTGAAAAGAACCCTAAAATAGATTATACCGCTACCATTCGTCAACTGGAAGAATCCATTCTGGAAAAAAGAAAGGAGATCACCCAGCACCTGACCCCTTGGCAGCGTGTTCAGTTGAGTCGCCACCCCGATCGCCCCTATACATTAAAGTACATCGATAAAATGTGTACCGATTTTGTAGAACTACACGGTGATCGCAATTTTAAAGATGATAAAGCCATGGTAGGCGGCTTCGCACAACTGGATGGTGAAACTGTCATGTTCATCGGTCAGCAAAAAGGAACCAATACCAAATTGCGTCAGTTGAGGAATTTCGGGATGGCCAATCCCGAAGGTTATCGCAAAGCATTACGTTTAATGCGACTGGCAGAAAAATTCGGGAAACCGATCGTTTGTTTGGTCGATACACCGGGCGCCTATCCGGGACTGGAAGCAGAAGAACGTGGACAAGGTGAAGCCATCGCAAGAAATATCTACGAGATGATCCGCTTAAAGGTACCTGTGATCGTTGTGATCATTGGTGAAGGTGCATCAGGTGGTGCGCTGGGTATTGGCGTAGGTGATAAAGTGCTCATGATGGAGAATACCTGGTATACCGTGATCTCTCCGGAAAGCTGTAGCTCCATTCTCTGGAGAAGCTGGGAGAAAAAAGAAGTGGCGGCTGAACAATTACGTCTTACTGCTACAGACATGAAAGGCTTCGGCTTAGTAGATGAGATCGTTCACGAACCTTTAGGAGGTGCACACTGGGATTACACAGAAGCAGCAGATATTCTGAAGTCTTATATTCTCAAAGCCCTGAAAGAAGTGAAAGATAAAAACCCCGAACAACGCATCAACGACCGTATTGAGAAATATGGTAAGATGGGATTCTGGGAAGAAGTGGTTTAGCATATGGCAAATTGTTGATGGCATATTGCTAGGAACTTTTCATTCAATAGAATGATTGATTAGTGATAAGTCAAAAATTAAATATCTGCTCTAAACCATGAACTATTAGCAATTAGCAATAAAACAAAAAAAATGTCTCTAAAAACTCAATTGAGAGGAACTGGCGTGGCGTTGGTGACACCTTTTAAAAAGGATCTGAGTGTTGATTTTGATGCACTCGGTAAAGTGATTGATGCCATGATCGCAGGTGGGGTTGAATACCTCATCACATTAGGTACTACAGGTGAAACACCGACACTTGAGAAACAGGAGAAAAAAGATATTGTTACGTATACTTTTGAAAAAGTAGCAGGTCGCGTGCCTGTTGTCGTTGGCGTAGGTGGTAATAACACGGCTGAAGTGATCAAAGACCTTAGCTATTTTCCACTTGAAAAAGCAACGGCTGTTTTAAGTGCTGCACCATACTATAATAAGCCTTCGCAGGAAGGTATTTTTCAGCATTATAAAGCAGTTGCAGAAGCTTCTCCTAAGCCTATTATCCTGTATAATGTTCCGGGAAGAACAGGACGCAATATGAGTGCTGCTACTACTGTACGTTTGGCGCATGAAGTAGCAAATGTGGCCGGTATGAAAGAAGCCAGTGGTGACATGGTACAATGCATGGAAATTCTGCGTGATAAACCGGATCACTTTTTGGTAGTGAGTGGAGATGATGCTTTGGCGATGGCACAAATAGCCTGTGGCATGGACGGGGTGATCAGTGTGGCTGCCAATGCTTATCCCAAACAGTTCTCTGACATGGTTCGTGCAGCATTGAACAGCGATATGGCTACTGCCAAAAAACTCAATGATCCTTTATTGAAAGCATATGACCTCATGTTTGCTGAGAATAATCCATCAGGGGTTAAAGCATTTATGTTTGAACAAGGATTGATTCAAAATGAAGTGCGCCTACCTGTGGTTCCACTGAGCAGCGGATTACATGATGCTGTGAAAAAATATTTAAGCAAGTAAGTTTTCAATCATAAGATATAAAGCCTCCACAGTAACTCACTGTTGGCGGCTTTTTTATTGGTCATTGATCATGTATGTTGACGGACCGCGGATTTTTTATGATCATTATGATGAACGCTGATGTACAATCATAACCCATCATCAAAATCTGCGTTCCATCAGTATATCACAGATACATTTACCCCTTCTGCAGCTCAAATAAGGTTATCTCAGGTATTACATTGAATCGTATCTGCCATAAATGTCCCAATGCCCTGTTGATGTATAAGGTTCTGCCATTACTCAATGAAAACTGTCCGGCTGAATACTTCCTATTCTTAACAGGAAGTATGAATGGAGGCAGAAAAGGGGGCTTCACCTGACCTCCATGAGTATGTCCTGATAATATCCAGCTGTTATACGCTCCCCATACATCCTCATCGCATACATCCGGGTTGTGACACAATACAATATTGGCTTTGGATGAATCGAAATTTTGCATGGCTTTTTGTGGATTGAAATTCAATCCCCAATAATCATCAAAACCAATCAAGTGTAAACCTTGCACTTCTGCTGTTTCATTTCTCAATACCTGAACACCCTGATCATTTAGTTTAGCTGCAATCTGATCTGCCACATGGCTTTCCGACCAATTGATCCCATAATCATGATTACCTAAAATACCAAGCGTAGCAATTTTTCCTTTAACCAAATGTCCAAATACTTCATCTAATTCATTGTATTGTACTTTACCCTGATGAGTGCTCACATAATCGCCCGTATACACTACAAAATCAGGATTAAAGGCTTTGGCTTTATTGAATGAGCGGATGATAAACTGATGATCAAATCTTTTCCCAACGTGAATATCACTGATCTGCATAAGTGTTTTACCAACAAGACCATCCGGCAAATGTTTGATCGGCATTTTCATCTTCACAAATTCCAACCAAAAAGGCTCTATTTGCCAGCTATACAGACCGGTTACCAATCCTGCACCCGCAACTCCAAATAAAGTTCGCTGAATGAATTTGCGTCTATTCATGTTGTCATCATTTGATGCTTTTGAAACTATTTACCAGCAATTTAGTTACAGGTTGTATAGCATAAATAAATTAAAAGGTATAATGATGTTAAACATTTTGCATTACTCAACTTTATAAGAAATTCAAATCAATAAAAATGGAATTTTTTGTATTACTTGATTTTTTTAGACGGAGTTATTCATTCATATCCATCATAACACATCATAATCATCTACGTAGAATAAAATTTTCCTCGCACTAAGAAGCAACATTCAAGAGATACTTCATATTAATTGTATGCATACTCAACTTATAAAAGCAATATAAGTTCGATATAAGCCCTATATAAGCCCTATATAAGCCATTTTTAAAAGAGTGGACTTAGATAATGGTTATTTGTAGAATTTATTAATTGACCACCTTCTTCATATGTACTTTAGGTGCGAGTTATCCTCCTATTTAGCGTAAAGGAGGCATCTATTCAACAACTTAGAGCATTTATATGGCTATACTTATAACCCTTACAGAATTCAATGGTAGTTTAGGCAATATCAGTGCCTATCGTCGTAAAGACAGTGATAAAGTGATCTTGCGCATGAAAGGTGGTGCCACCAAGAAAAAGATCAAAACAGCAAAATCATTTGAGCGTACACGTGAATTGAATGCAGAATGGGGCGGTTGTGCCAAAGCGGCTGGCAGTTTACGGGATCTTTTGGTGCATATTGCACCGGTAGCTGATTATAATCTATCCGGTCCGTTAACGGCACTTGCTAAAAATATGCAAACACGTGACCCTATTCACCAAAGAGGAGAACGCTCCATTCTTTTTAGCAGATTTGGTAGCATACTCGAAGGCTTTCAATTGAATAAGAAAAATAGTTTTGAATCTGTACTACGCGGTAGTATTGATGTGCAGTTCAATGCTTCACAGCGTAGTATAGTGGTGCAATTACCTGAAATGATTCACGGTATTAATTTTCATCCGGTTGGCAACTATGCGGCCTGGAGAATTGTGGTGACCTTGGGCACACTTCCTGACTTGTATTTATTGGACGGCAAATACGGTTCTGGTCTTAATGGAGATCTACACAATCAAGTAGCAAAAACCTGGTATAGTGAGTGGCAATTCGGAACAAAAAATGTCGTAGCTCAAAACTGTACTATTCAATTACCACCTCCAACAAGTATATCTGATGATAAAAAGAATAAAGCAACAGAAGAACCTATCAACATTTCAGATACATTGGCTGTAGCCATAGGTATTACTTTTGGCACTCCATTGACAGATCAGCTTATTAAAACCAATAAACATGTAGGAGCAGGAAAAATATTGAAGGTTTGTTTGCCATCCTGACCGTCGATTAGCAACTACGATGAAGTTTGATTTGTTTCTGCATAAATGAATAAGCTTTCGCGATCAGCTTACTATACGAAGCATCTTCAAAACTGGTAATTGCAGCGGTTTCTCTATGTATGATATTGAATACAATGATATCATCTTCTTTCATGGAAAGATCGATATGATACTGCTTTAGAATGGCTTTTAACTTAGTAGTATTACGCATACACCTTTCATGGATCGAATGCAAGTTAAGTACCTCAGGGCTGATTGTCCTTTTTTACCGGTGCTATTTTATAATCATTTAGGTTGATCCCCTTTACACCTCTCCCTTTTTTGATAGTGGTATCATTTGTTATGGGTATTGAGGTCTTCTTCGTTTCATTGATGGCAGCAGCAACTGGGGGTTGTAAGATTGGTATCTGTTCTTTTTTTATAGCTTCATTGATTGTTGGTTCTGCTGTGACAACAGATGCTGAATCATTGGGCATTACTTGATCAGTTACTGGCATATCAGCTTTATCTGTAATGATTTCTTCGCTGTTAGATATTATTACAGCAGGATCCGATACCCGGTTGACCGAATCAATGATTTCATAAGGTTGCTGATGATCGGTCTCCGATGCTTCATTTTGGATCGCATAAGGACGTGTCAGGAAATAGATACTTGCTACAGCAGCAAGAAAAACATATAAAAATTTACTCCCAGGGAAGAAAAATCCCGGATTGGATGAAGCCCCGGTGTCAGTTGGACCGGATTCATCGATAGGCATTTCCACATCAAGCTGCTGTTCTATTCGAGCCCAGATCGCATCGATCTTTGCGGGCGCGGACAGTGCCTGCAGTTTTTCTGCTATCAGCTGTTCGTATGTGGTAAGTTGATTCATTTTATTTACTAAGTGTGATCGCTTGTTGTAATTTCTTTCTGGCTTCACTTAAGTGCCATTTGGATGTTCCCTCACTGATCTGCAGTTTTTCTGCGATCTCTCTGTGATTGTATCCGTCTACTGCATACATTACAAAGACAGCGTGTGTTGCAGGTGGTAATTTTTGTATCAGCTCCATGATTTCCTCGACACCCATTTTCTCCAGTGCCCTATTGTCAATAGCCGGCTCTTCAACCGTCTCCAATTCTACATTCTCGCTGAATCGTTCTCTGGATTTGATATGATCTAATCCCTCATGTACTACTATTTTTTTGATCCAACCATGTAAAGAACCTTTAGCAGCATCAAACGTGTGGAGGTATTTGAAAATTTTCACAAAAGCATGACTCATGATATCTTCTGCATCTGCTTCATCTCGTGAATAACGCAGCGCAATATTCATGGCAAATGAATAAAATTCGCGGTATAGTGTTTCCTGTGCCTTTCGTTTATTGGCGACACAGTCTTTGATCAATAAGCCGATATCATCTGTTGCGGTTACCATTACTGCATTGTACCAGAATCCCGTTCCAGGAACACATCCTGCTTTCTTTTTAGTAAAATGGCTGACGCCAGTGAAGAAATGATCATTTTATCTGAGGCATCCAGATCATTCACGATCCAGATTTGATTGTCCATGATATCAATCACACCTACTACCCCATCATCCCATTTTAATTCGTAGCCTGTGTGAATAGGACCGCCCAATACCTTTCCTTCTTTGCCTGATTTGGTCTCTCTTTTACTAAGATACAGGGGTTTGATCTCAATGCGATCTTTACCATTCGTAGCATATCCCAGATCACGTGTTTGTGGGCGTTCGAATAATTTCTGTTTGTCTTTTTTGGCATCAAACTGATTCACCATTACCAATGACCATGCTTCTCCTTTGTTAAAGTTGAGCGGAACGATGGTAGCTGAAAAAGCATAATCATAACTATTGGTACGAGAAATATTATTCAGCCAATCAATATTCGATTTATAAATGATCTGCTTCTCAGAAAATTTTTCCTGAGCAAATACTTCTGTGATCAGTTTTGCATCCTGAATCGTATACTGAAAACGATTTTTTTCATTAAAGCGGGCTTTATCTGAATGAATATCAAATGCACTCAGTATAATATCTTCAGGCTTAATGCTAAATCTGCTGAATCGATTACCGGATGAAAAATCCCATCCTCTTTGTACCGTTGAAGTCACGTAAGTACCAAAGCTGAGTTGTTCATTGAACTTCCAACCGTTCAGTCCATATACTTTCATTTGTGTGGCTTGCGAACTGAATTGTTCAGGTACGGATACTTTTACCGCCGTACAAGAAGCCAGTGAAATGGCACCGATGAGTATGGTTATTAGTTTGTTCATTTTTTTGAGTTTGCAAAGGTATTTGAGAGAAAATGAACTGGGAAGCACTTCCCAGTTCATGGGTGATTAATAATGATAAGTGGTTTTTGTGGTGTATAAGATATTGGTTGAATTGTAGGCTTTATGATCTTTTAACAATTCAATGGGATATCCATCACCGTCATACTTGTATCTGTAGTTGACAGGATCAGATATAGGATAACTGCCAAAGTATTCTTTTGATGACCAGATCACATTGTTTTTCGATTGTCTGGAGAGAAAAATATCCGGCCAGTTCATGTGTACATAAGGATTGATCTGTGTATCATAGTTATATCTTCCGATCTCACTGTTATTATGGTTGGTAGTTGCTACGCCTTGCCAAAGGTTTCCTCTGTTGAACAGCATTGCATACTCCATGGTAATAGAGTTATGAGAGTATTGGTAAGAAATCATGGTTTCAATTCCATTTTCGGTTGCCATTCTTGTAACGGTACCTCTTGTGATCACTCCTGATATATCATCCTTGCGCAGGGCAATGATTTTACCTTGTTGATCATAAGTGAAGAATAGTTTCTCCACCAATGTACCTGCGGAATCAAACTTATTGATACTTGTCACTTGTTGATTCGTATAGCTTAACCATTCAGACATCGCAGTATAAATAACACCTTGTTTATTTTTCTTATAATACATGACTCTTTCTAATTTGCCTTGGGTATCATAAATGTATTCTGTACTGCTTTTGGCAACATACTGTCCATTGATCAACACATATTCCATTTCCTTTTTTAGCTTTCTTGCTGCTTTACCGCCACCGATGAGGTATAACATGTTTTCCTGAACATTTGCTTTATCCAACACCATCTTATCACTCATATTCCACTTCTCTAATTCAAGTTCATGGTGAGAGGACTTTCTATGGATCTTTACCTCATTAGCACCCGGCTTCAATAAAATTTGTTGAACACGCGCCTTACCATTATCCCATGAAATGATATTAAGGCGAGCAGGAACACTATCATAAGTAATATCACCGATGCGAATCACGGCTCTCACCTGAATAGTGATCAAACTGTCTTCTGCATGATCATCTCCTCCATTACCGGGTTGTTGGGCAGGCTGTCCAGGTACAGGTTTAGGTGGAGTTGGAGTAAACACATCTCTTTTGTTACAGGCTGTCATACCAAGTACCAGTATGAGCACTTTTAAAATTGTAATGATCGTCTTTGTCATTTTTGCTCTTTTTACGATTGAATAATTGCTTTTATAATCATAGTACCTGAGCTGAATGAAAAAGGGTTGGGTAGAAAATGCCCGTTAACAGAAGTTTAACAAATAAGGGCAAACGCATAAAAAGGCCCGCTGATAGCGGGCCTTAACATTAAGCAATTGGTATGGTTTAAGGGGGGTTAACGAATTTTCATCAGCTGAACTACTTTCCGGTCATTACCCTGCATCAACTCCACAAAGTATGTACCCGGTGCGTAGTTATGTCCGATCTGGATGGTACTATTCGGTTGGTTATTGGCTCTGCCCTCTACCATTCTTCCTGTTGCATCCGTTACACGCAATTGAATCGCTTGTGGACGCTGGCTCACTAATTTAAGTGTAAAGAATGAAGTAGATGGATTACCCATTACCTGAACCGCAAATGGTTCGTCTTGTTTCTTGTCATCTTCTGTTACAAATTGAGAAGAAGTCCAACCATTGGCCACATATACTGGCTGAGTACCACAGGTATAACTGTTCCAAACAACATTAGGGGTGTTACTTTCAATTTCTTCCGCAATAAAGAAACCCGTCATGCTGACTGTAGTATTATTATTATTACTCCAGCCTTTTTGTTCACCGGATAAACGAATCATTCCATTAGGTACATAAACGTTTCCTGTGAACTGTACATTAGAACCTTTAACAGAAAAACGTTCGTCATCTTTATTCAAATCACCTAAATAAAAAGTGACTTTATGTTGATCAGGATTGATGCGTGTATTACCAGCGATTTGAATTTTACTACTGAGGCGAACACTTGTTCCACTTGCAAAACGAGCTGTGGTGAAATTATTTTGTGTTCCTTCCTGAATGTTAAGCTCACCGATGTTCAATACTGTTTGTGTGAATCTTACTCTCGCTCCTTCTTCGATATTGATCTGACCGAAAGTATTTCCACTCAATACTACATCTGCTCCTTTACGAACTGTAAGATTATTATAATTAGCAGATAATGTTACCGCTACATTTCTGTTCACTGTATAGTTTGAAAGATTACGTGTGGAAACAGTATTGTTTTGCATAGCAGGTAATGTCACCAATGCTCTGCCATAAACCAAAGATGCCAGATTAATATTGGATCCATCTCTGATAATGATGGGTGCTTTCACAAAAGAACCTGAAGATGCTACACTGCTATTACGCTCAAAACTAGCTTTTCCATTTGCCCCGGATACACCAACACTACCTGAGACAACTTTGTTACCTACACCTAATGAAAGTTTATTGGTAGCCAGTAGTGTATAATTACCAGCAAATGTTTGCTTCTGATATTGATACGTTGCAGGTGATGATACACATCCATTTGCATCAGTGATCAGCAATTGATAATTTCCGTCAGCATTCGTAAGACCGAGATTCAAAACAGCTTGTGTACTAACAGTAGTACCTGCAAAAGTCCAATTGTAGGATGCCCCTGCAGAAACTGCTGCATTCAAAGAGAGTTGGTTACAAAATGCATCCGGACTACTTACAGAATAAGTAGCTGCTGATGCGGCATTGATCGTAACATCGAATGAATAGGTTCTGCTATTTCCATGAATATCAGTAGCTGTAAAAGTTACTGTAGAGACTCCAATATTAAAAACGCCTGTTGCATCCATACCAACACCAGTTCTGTTAGTAGCTCCTGATACAACATAATTCACGCTGGCAATTCCACAGTTGTCTGATACATTTAAAACCGGCAAAGTATAAGAACCTGTGGCATTTGCACAACTAACAACAGGCTGTACAGGATGTATGGTTGGATTTTGATTGTCGATCACAGTTACCAATTGCGATGCGGTATCTGTATTACCGTGAATGTCGGTTACAGTCCAGATAACTTTGGTTGTACCAACAGGAAAGAAATTACTGCTATGTGCATCACTGGTAATGGAAACAATATTACTATTACAGAATGCAGATGCCGTTGGTGTAGGTAATGGAACGATGGCACCACAAGTATTAATATCAGAAACCACACCAAATCCAAACAGCGTTGGTAAACTTGCTAATGCAGATGAGCCATTGGCAATAGACAATGTGTTACCCAGTAATTGATTCACATTAGCAGCTTGAGTAGCATCCCGATAAATAAAATATGTACCGGAATTGCCCGCTATGTAGCCTGAAGTGAATGCTGCACCACCATTCGGAAAAGCATTGGCTTCCAGAATACCTGTGATTGATGAGGGATTAGCTCCAGTTAAAGGATCTTGATCAAAGAGAAAAAGATGTGTAGCATTGGCACCTAGATTACGATTGTAAAATGTGTTACAACTAATATTGGTAGCTGCACCTCTTGTACGAAGATTGGAACCATTACTAGTGATGCCATCAAAAATATTTCCTGAGATGGTTGCGCCAATGACATCGATCGTAACCTGTGTATTACCTTGGAAGCAACCGGATGCACTATTGTAACCACCAGTAATACCAACAACTTTATTATTGGTGAATATTACATTTTTGGAGTTGGTAACAGTTGCACCTCCGCCTAGTACTACCAGTTGACGAGGAACGTTGTTACCTGTAGTAAACTGAGTGGAGAAACCGCATCCTCCAGGTTCGTTGCCAATGAATGTTTTACCGGAAAAGATATTATCGTTGATGATGATGTTATCGATCGCTGTATTGTTATTCGATCCTAATCCATGCTCCCCATTTGCGACAATATTATTTCCTTCAATGCGGATATTTTGATGAGCACCCGTTAAGTAGATTGCTCCTGTTTCTACGGAACCATTTCCATCAAACCCTGTAATCGTAAAACCTCTACCTGATTGACCGATGGTAACGTTGTTGATACCAGTTGCAATAGATACAGTGCCTACACCAGCAGCAGTTGAAGGATTGATGAATGTCAGATTCGCACCTTCTGTAGAGACCAGTTTGATGCCTTGTTTGTTGATGTTGATTTTTTCTGTGTACGTACCTGGTGTAACGTTGATGACATCCCCCGCGATTGCGGCAGCTAATGCGCCGTTGATTGTGGCTTTAGCAGAAGCAGGTGACAGTCCATCATTTGTGTTGCTACCTGTAACAGCAACATAGTAATGTGTTTGGGCAGAAACAAAAAGGGTCATTATCAATAGTGATAAAAGACCCGATAATCTGAGTACAATTTTTCTCATAAGTTCTCTATTTGGGGTTAGTTGAGTGCTATGCACTATCAATCAATTGCATATTATTCTTTTATTCAATGGGGAAAAAACGGTTTTTTTTGGGGAAAACCCCGAGGTTTTAACGGATAACCAATGGCTTACACAATATATTGGCTACTATGTATTTCTTGTCATCTGCTTGCTAGACTGTTCTATTATCCTACCCCGAGATATCTACAAAATCGGTGAACAAATAACTCTAATTAACAAAAAAATAATTTTTAAATAACTAATTAATAAAGCTATTATAGATTAATTAAAATAATATATAACTGTTTTTTTGCCATGATTTAAGTTTTATTAACATTTACACCCGCTTATGCAGCATTTTAGACCGTTTATGGTCTTTATTTAAGTGCTGATTCTTCGATTAATGCCAGCATGATTGATCATGAATTGAGGAGAAATCCATACAGTCAGATTGATCATGATTCAGAAGGAAATGATCCCAATGAAATGAGACCAAGAATGTTATTACGAATGTTGAAACAACATATCTAAGATTTTTTTTCATCTAAAACAAAATGTAACCACTACATTCTACATGAACATGCCTAAAACTTTTAAAAACCAGAACAAATGAGAAAACTCGTATCACTTTTGGGAGTCTTAATGCTATTTATAGCAACGGCTTCCGCTCAAAACAAAACAGTTACCGGTAAGGTAACTGAAGCCAATGGTAACCCCATTTCTGGTGCTACCATTAAGGCGAATGGAAAAGCTGTCGGTGCAACAAATGTTACCGGAGATTTTTCCATCAGCGTTCCAAACGCTACAGCATCTATCGTTGTTTCATCGATCGGATTCAACGATCGTACTGTTACATTAACCGGTGGTGCATTAACCATTGCCTTAACTGCAGCTGAAGCCAATAGTGTTTCTGAAGTAGTTGTAACAGGTTATACCAGCATTCAGCGTAAGAAATTCTCTGGTGCGATCGCTACTGCTCCCCCTGAAGAAGTGAGAAAGCAACCTTTTGGTTCTTTTGATCAGGCTTTACAGGGACAAGCTGCGGGTGTATCAGTTGTTGCGAACTCTGGTCAGCCAGGTGCCAACGCTGTTGTACGTATCCGTGGTAATGGTTCTATCAGTGGTGGTAACGTTCCATTGTATATCATGGACGGTATTGAAATCTCTGCGGCTGACTTCTCTAGTATCAACCAAGGTGATTTCGAGCGTGTAGAATTATTGAAAGATGCGGTTGCAACTGCTATGTATGGTTCTCGTGGTGCGAACGGTGTGATTGTTATCACTACTCGTCGTGGCCGTGCAGGAACGCTGCAATTGAATTATGATGCACAAGTAGGTTGGAGCACATTACCAGAAGACAGATTGGTAATGATGAACAGTGATCAAAAAATCACTTACGAATTACAGCGCGGTAACCCTTACGGTTGGACTCCTGCTCAGGCAGATAGCTTACGTAAAGTAAACTTTAGCTGGAAAGATGCATTATTTCAAACAGGTATGACACATCAGCACCAGATCAGTGCTAGTGGTGGTAATGCAAACAGCAAATTCTTTGCTTCTCTTTCTTATATGGATCAGGAAGGTATCGTTAAAACCACTGGTTTGAAGCGTTACACTGCCCGTATCAATGTAGACAACACCATTAAGAACTGGCGTTTTGGTGTTAACCTTCAAGCAGGTTTCTCTAAACTGAAACAAACAGGTGAAGGAAACACTGGTATCGCTACTCCTCTGAATGCAGTTCGTTGGTCTAACCCTTATGAGCGCGACAGAGATCCTAGAACAGGTGATTTCCAACAATTCGGTGGACCTGGTTATTTGACTTCTGGTCAGCCTAACGGTGCAATGGAATTGTTCTTGGATTACAACAATGCGATCCAGTTAAAAACAGTTGCTACTACCTATCTTGAATATCATTTCCCATTCCTGAAAGGTTTATCAGCTAGAACAAACTGGGGTATTGACTATACCAATAATGAAACGACTGCATTCAATGACCCTCGTACAGCTGGTGCACAAGCGCGTCAGGGTTCTTTGGCAAGAAACTCTAACTGGAACTTCCGTTATACCGGAACTACTTCAGTAAACTATAAGCAAAGCTTTGGTAAGCATGAAGTTGATGGAGGTATCTTCACTGAGGTGGTTAGAACTGACTTCAGAAACTTTGGTTATACCGGTTATGGTTTTACCAATGGTTTCAATAACGAAGCTGGTTTGACACAAGGTAGTACTGCTAACGCTAACTTTATTCCTACCATCGGTGGTGGTGGTACTAGAAACGGTATCCTTTCATACTTCGGTATCTTCAACTATGGTTATGATAGCAAATATTATGTAACCTTAGTCGGTCGTCGTGATGGTTCTTCTCGTTTCGGTGTGAACAATCGTTTTGCAAACTTTGGATCAGTAGGTTTGACATGGGCAGTATCTTCTGAGAAGTTCATGGAAAACAGCAAACTGTTCGATGATCTGCGTGTTCGTGCTAGTATCGGTACTACCGGTAACAACCAAACACAAGCGGGTGACTTCCCAATTCCAATTTTTGGTCGTTCAACTTATGCAGGTGTAAGCGGATGGTCTCCAGGATCTCCGGGTAACTTGGATTACCGTTGGGAAACCAACCGTACCATCAACTTTGGTATTGACTTCGCTATTCTGAAAAGAAGATTGAGCGGTACTATTGAATTATATGATAGAAAAACATTGGATCTGTTCTATGCACTTCCAATTGACCCATCTATCAGTGGTTTCGGAAGCATCCCAAGTAACTTCGGTAGCTTGAGAAACCGTGGTATCGAACTTTCATTGAAAGGCGATGTGATCAAAACCAAAGACTTCAACTGGACTATCGCTGCTAACCTTACTTACAACCAAAACAGAATCTTAGACTTACCTCAAGACTCTGTAGTTAGTGGTTTGACAATCCTGAAAGAAGGAAAACCATTGAATACTTTATTCCTGGTTCCATACGCTGGTGTTAACCCTGCAAATGGTAATGCTCAGTACCAGAAAAGAGATAAGTCTATCACAATGGTATTTAGTCCAGCTGATAGAGTATATCATGGAACATCTGATGCTCCATGGTTCGGTGGTATCACTTCATCTTGGTCTTACAAAGGTTTTGACCTGAGTGCTCAACTGAACTTCTTCTTGAATCGTGTTCAATACAACAACGATAAAAACAACGTAGTAAACCCAACTTACTATTTCGATAACATGTGGGTTGAATTGTTGAAAGAGTGGAGAAATCCGGGTGACATTACCAACATTCCAAGACCTTCTCAAGGTACTTTGGGTGGTACAGCTCCAGCAAATCCATACCAGACGCTGACTACTTTCTTTATGGAAGATGCAAGTTTCTGGAGATTACGTAACGTGACTTTGGGATATACTTTCCCTGCGAAAATGCTGGCTAAAACTGGTATCCGTTCAGCGAGAGTATTTGTACAGGGTCAAAACTGGTGGACTGGTACGAAATTCCAAAGCTTCGATCCTGAAGCAACAGGTACTTCACTGGTGGGTGCACAATACCCAGCACTGGTACAAACAACCATCGGTTTGAACGTTGGATTCTAATCACCCTTCAAAATGCTAATTATGTATAGTAAAATCATAAAAAATACAATCGTCGCCTTTGCAGCATTTACATTGGTGCAAGGGTGTTCAAAAAAAGAAGTCATTGAGTTGACTCCTGAATTCTCTCTCGACGCCTTGAATAACCCTTCCAGCATGAGACAAGTGGAAGAAGTATTAACAGGTGCATATGGTACTTTAAGAGCAGATAACTATTATGGATCTGGTAGTGGTACCGGTGCCGGTTGGTCTTTGATGCCGGATGTAATGAGTGATAACCTGTATGAGGTTTCTGCTGAAACTTTAGCAAACTCAAGAGCCATGGCTGATTGGATCTATAACCAATCTACTGGTCAGATCGGTACTTTTTACTCATCTCCTTACAGTACGATCGCTCATGCGAACATCATCCTGAGAGATGTAGATAAGTTTACAACTGCGGCTAACCAAGGTCAGTCTAACAGAATCAAAGGACAAGCTTATGCTTTGCGTGCTTTGGCTCACTTCGACCTGTTCCGTTATTTCGCTACTAACTATGACAGAAACAGTACTACTTTATTGGCAATGCCTTACATTAAAGATTTCACTGTTTCTACATCAGTAAAACCTGCTCGTAGTAACAACAAAGATTATTACGACAATATTTTTGCTGATATCAACCAAGCGATCACTTTGTTGGGAAATGTTGATCAGCAACCTAACCCTGCTTCTGGTTTAACAAGACCTTTCATCGACCGTAATGCTGCTTATGCATTATTGGCTCGTGTGAACTTGTATGCCGGTAACTGGGCTGAAGCTGCAACTGCCGCTACCAACGCATTGAATGGTCGCCCGCTGGCTACAACTCAAGCTGCGTTTACAGGTATGTATAAGCAGACTGATAGAGGTGAATTGATCTGGAACGTACAATTCGAAGCTGGACAATTTAGCCCTACTTTCCTGGTATTCTTTGCAACTTCTAACCGTAGTTATTTCAGACCCGTACCTGAGATCGCAACAGCTGCAGGTACTACTGGTTTGATTCAGAGCAATGACTTGCGTTATCAAGCTTATTTCTCTAACGTTCCTGCTGCAGGTACAACTACTCCTAACCTTACACTTACTAAGTATAGAGGTAAAGGAACATTAGTTGATGGTAACGCTAACTTCCCTGTATTCCGCAGTGGTGAAATGTATTTGATCCGTGCTGAAGCAAACGCTCGTTTAGGCGGTGCAAATGAAGTATCTGCACTGGCTGATCTGAATACTTTGCGCGCTGCTCGTATCGCCGGATATACTCCTGAAGTATTAACTGGTACAGCTTTGATCAACGCTATCGCTGATGAAAGAAGAAGAGAAATGTTTGGCGAAGGTCATCGTTTCTTTGATCTGAAGCGTACAACTCGTCAGATCACTCGTAGCTCAGTTTGTGGTACTTCTATTTCTGCTGCAGGTAATTGTACACTTGCTCCTACAGCTAGAGAGTGGGCACTGCCTATTCCTGAAACAGTTCGTAACGCAAATCCGAACCTCGCTCAGAATCCTGGTTATTAATTTTGATACCTTGATCATAAAAAGAAACCCCTTTCAAATTGAAAGGGGTTTCTTTTTTATCATATGCGATGAAAACAATCATCTTACTTTTTCCCAAACCGAAAATGATCTTCCAAACAAATATTGCCAGGTACCTGCGATCATGGCCAGATTCGCCCACACAAAATAAAAGGGTAAATAAAAAAAGCGAGGTATGAATTTCAACGATATCAACACGCCTCCTAATAATGCCCATGAATAAAAGACTACACTCAACAAAATGGCCGCAGTCAATAGAACCCCAGCATTATTTAGACCCACGAACACTACAAAAAAAGGTATGAGTATGACCAAATACGGAACAACGATCCAACGCACTATCTTTCTGTTCACGAACTGAAAAACAGGAACCGGTCTTTGCCTTAAAAGCTTCCACCAATCAATCATACCAAGCATTTGAATACTTCCTGCCGCTATCCTTATTTTTCTTTTCCATTCTTTCATGATCGAAAAGGAATAACTTTCTACCCCATACGCTTTATCAGCATAACCGATCCGGAAACCTTGATCGATTACTTGTAAACTCATATACAGATCATCACAAATAAGTCCTTCAGGCATTTGCTTTAAAAGCTCAGTACGAATTGCAAATAACTCACCTGCTGCTCCCGTAACAGAATGAACATAAGCATCTGCTTTGCGTATCATAGATTCATACTTCCAATACAAGCCCTCCACAGCCACCGCTCCTTTCTCTTTACCATCTGAAACTTTCTTCTCCCCCGCCACAGCCCCGATCAAAGGATCTTCAAAATGAGGTACAAGATGATGTAGCGCATCTTCATTCAATGAAACATTAGCATCCGTAAATAATACTATGTCAGATACCACAGAAAAAAGAACACGACTGATCGCCGCTACTTTTCCTTTTCGCTCTGGTGCATGAAATAGTTGTACTTGAGCATAACGAGACACCAATATTTCCGACCCATCTGTTGATCCATCCGTTACTACGATGATGGATTTCTTATCCTCTGGATAAACCAAGGATAATGTGTTCTTGATCTTTGCTTCTAAATAATCGACCTCATTGTAGGCCGCAATTAGAATGGTTACATGCGGTAAATCTTGCGAAAGCGTATTTGTGCTATGGAACTTTTTACGAAATAGTCCTACAAGTTGCCCAATACAAAGGATCATCAAAGGATAACCGATATAGACATAAGCAATGATGAATAATGATATGTAAAGGAGTATCGTCATTATTTTACAGATGTTGGAATAAATAAATAATTCAATACATCCTCTCCTTGATAAACTACAAGTTCCCCATCTGCATTCACATACATAACGCGATAGCCCAATGATCTCATTAAACTTAAACAGGCTTGTTTTTTTGCATCATTCCATAATTCTGCCATAATGATGGGATAATATTTCTGGATGGTTTGAATACCGCCACTCAGTACCTCCCACTCATGGTTTTCTACATCGATCTTCACTCCTACTAAAATTTCATCCGAATAATTTTCCATTAGCTGATCCAACGTGATCGCTGATACTTGATAGATATCACCTCCCGTTTCATTATCGATTTCAAGCGAAGCCAATCCATGTTGTAAAACACCATTTCGTAATGGAACTTTCATCTCTACAAATCCATTTTTATTGCTTAGCGCTTTCTCAACTATCTCCACATTTACAATCCGCTTATGTTTGAAAAGTTTACTCATCACTTTTACATGTAATGGTATAGGCTCAATCGCTATTATTCGCAGTGAATCTTTTTTTTGAGCCAAATAAGCAGACATAACACCCAAATTTGCTCCAATATCCAAGATCAACCCATGACCCGGTACCAGATCGGCAAAATTGCGAAAATCTCTTTCATAACGCCCCCTACTCATTCTTAGCAAATTGAATTGAGCCATCCCATAAAGCCATTTCTCCCTGCCAAATATCCTCTGGCCTGCTTTAACAAGTAAAGTCTTAAAATGCCCGTTTTTAAGCATCAACAATATTAAGTAAGATTTCAGGAGTTTAACTGGCAAAAGCAACCCTTCCTGAAGAATATCCACATAAAGCGCCGGCTATTACTTCGGGCCCTGTCTTTATTTATCTTTACCCACTAAACTTAACTTTTGCTATGCTTAAAGTAGGCGTATTCGGCGTTGGTCATCTGGGCAAATTTCACCTCAATAACTGGAAAGAGATCAAAGATGTAAAACTCGTTGGTTTCTTTGATCCCAATAATGACAATGCAAAAATTGCAGTGGAAGAATATGGCTTGAAGAGATTCTCGGATGAAGAGAAATTGATCGATGCCTGTGATGCGATCGATATCGTAACGCCTACCGATCATCATTTCGCCATTTGCATGATGGCGATCAGAAAAGGGAAACATGTTTTTGTTGAAAAACCTTTGGCGCATACCATTCAGGAAGGAAGAGATATCGTGAACATGGTTCGTGAGGCAAATGTAAAATTACAAGTTGGACATGTCGAAAGATTCAACCCGGCTTATCTTGCTATTCAACAGCACCAATTAAATCCGATGTTCATTGAAGTACATCGCTTGGCTCAATTCAATCCGCGAGGAACTGAAGTAAGTGTGATATTGGATCTGATGATACACGATATTGATATCATTCTTAGCCTGGTTAAAAGTGATGTAAAACATATTTCAGCAAGTGGTGTCGCTGTCATGACTGAAACCCCAGATATTGCGAATGTCCGTATTGAATTTCATAACGGATGTGTAGCCAATCTGACAAGCAGTCGCATCAGCATGAAAAAAATGCGCAAGATGAGACTGTTCCAGAAAGATGCTTATATCGGTATTGATTTTCTGGAAAAGAAAACTGAGATCATCAAGTTGAAACAACCGGATGACCAGCATGTTTTTTCGTTTGATATTGACACCCAACATGGCAAAAAAACCATTGCGATCGCTAATCCGATTGTTCCGCAAGCCAATGCGATCAAATTGGAGCTGGAATCATTTACAGACGCAATCCTAAACAATAAGCCTACAGTTGTAAGTGAAATTGATGGCTTCCTTGCTATGGAAGTGGCTCATCAGATACTGGAGAAAATCAATAATACCAGCATTCTGGTCTAACACATGTACAGTACTAACAAGAAAATAGCCTGGTGGTATATTCTGTCCGACTACTTGTTTACAGCTTGCAGTACTTATCTATTCTTTCATTATGTTGCAAAAGACCTCCTAACAACCTCTTTTATAAAGGAAGGTCCTTTATTATATACGCTAATACTGATCCCTTTTGGCTGGCTTTTATTTTTTGCATTCGTAGGAAGTTATCAGCAATCATTGTATGAAAAATCCAGATTGAATGAAATGACCGCTACTTTCATTCACGTTCTATTGGGAACATTGATTTCTTGTATTCTCATTTCTATAGAAGCATCTGTTTTCTTTACCTACTTACTATACTATTTTGCTATTAGTTTTCTGTTATTGTTTAGTGGCAGACTCATCATACTCCACACCTTTAAAAGAGCGATTCTGAATGGCAAACTTATTTTTAATGCTCTTATTATTGGCAATAACCAATATGCTGTTCAAGCATACCAAGAAGTTCAGAAAAACTTTAGGTATCTGGGCATTCGTGTAACAGGATATATCACAACAGGTATTGATAAAGGAAATGGACTCAGTAAATGGCTGCCGAATCTTGGAACCATCACAGACCTGCAAGTCTTGATCAGAGAAAAACAGATTGATAAAGTGATCTTGGCACTTGATAAAAATGAAAATGCAGTCATCAACGATATACTGTACCGATTATCGGATAGTGAAACCGATATCAAACTGGTAGCTGATACCCTGGATATTCTTTCAGGATCTGTCAAAACCAATAATGTTTTCACTGCTTCATTGATCGATATCCGATCCAACCCACTAAGTGCTTGGCAGCAGAATGTAAAGCGATTAACAGATATTCTTATTTCCTTATTTGCCTTAATCGTATTGTCACCTCTTTATGTATTCATTGCTATTCGAACAGCACTTTCTTCTAAAGGCGGTATCTTTTATGTGCAACAGCGAATCGGATATAAGGGTAAGCCCTTTCTCATTTATAAATTCCGAAGCATGGTAGCAGATGCAGAGAAAGACGGACCTATGCTATCCAGTGATGATGACCCACGCATTACCAGATGGGGGAAATTCATGCGTAAATGGAGATTAGATGAGTTACCACAACTGTGGAATATTCTGAAAGGTGATATGAGTCTGATCGGTCCCAGACCTGAACGAAAGGTTTATATTGATCAAATCAACCTCAAAACACCTTATTATCGTTATTTATTACAAATGAAACCCGGACTTACTTCCTGGGGTATGGTACAGTTTGGTTATGCATCTTCAGTTGATGAAATGATCGAACGAATGAAATATGATCTTATTTATATCGAGAATGCCTCCCTATTACTTGATTTTAAGATCATGATACATACTTTGAGGATTATTCTCTCGGGAAAAGGTAAATAGATTGCCACTGAGGGCACAGAAATACACAGAATTTTCAGTGCTTCTCTGTGCCCCCAGTGGCAATAAAAATTATAAAACCCCTTTAGTAGAAGGTAAATGATTCGAAAATGGATCTCTCTTCACCGCCATCCGAATGGCTTTTGCAAATGCTTTGAAAATTGCTTCGATCTTGTGATGTTCATTATCACCTTTACAGGATATATTCAGATTACATTTTGCAGCATCACTGAATGATTTGAAGAAATGAAAAAACATCTCAGTAGGCATTTCACCGATCTTCTCTCTTTTAAATTCTGCATCCCAAACGATCCAGTTTCTTCCACCAAAATCGATCAATACTTTTGCGTCTGCCTCATCCATCGGTATAGCAAATCCGTAACGCTCCATGCCGCGCTTGTCAATAAGTGCCTTTGCAAAAGCCTCACCTAAAGCAATACCGGTATCTTCAATGGTATGATGCTCATCAATATGCAAATCGCCATCTGTCTGAATGGTCAAATCGATCTTTCCATGTCTAGCGATCTGATCAAGCATATGATCAAAAAAACCAAGACCAGTATGAATATCAGAACGTCCTGATCCATCCAGATTCAATGTAACATTGATCTTGGTTTCATTGGTATTACGTTCATGATTCACTACACGCATACCCAGCTTCAAAAAGCTAAATATCTCCTGCCAACTATCCGTTTCCAATGCAATCACGGGTCTTAACTCCTGTTCTTGCTCGGGGGTCAATGTATGTAAAGGCGACTTTAGATAAATGGCTTTACAGCCTAGGTTTTTAGCAAGCTGAATATCACTCCATCGATCTCCGATCACATATGAATTACTCAGATCAAATCGATCTTTATCAAAAAAATGCTGTAACAAAGCAGTACCCGGCTTACGAGTTGGTTGATTATCCACAGCAAAGGTTCTGTCTATGATCATTTCATCAAAAACAAATCCCTCTCCTTCAAGTGTACGCAGCATAATGTTGTGATACGGGAAAAAGGTTTCTTCCGGATAACTATCAGTTCCTAATCCGTCCTGATTGGTGACCATTACCTTATAATAATCAAATGAAGCTGCGATCTGCGCCAATGCAGTAATACTTCCTTTGACGAAAGAAGTTTTATCTATGCTATCTACCTGAAAATCGATGGGTGGTTCCTGCAGTACCACTCCATCTCTATCTATAAATAATACCGGTCTCATTGTTTATTTGATTTTTGCTCTGGCTGCTTTTACCTCTGCGGCAGTTACAACAGAAGCTTTATTACTCCAATTATTTCTGATATAGGTTAACACATCTGCAATTTGTGTATCGGTCAGATCCGGATTTGCAGACATATTATTATCATAATACTCACCATCGATCTCTACCCTATCTGTCATACCCTTTATGATAATTCGAACCAATTTTAATTTATCATTTCCTTTCACTGTTGAAGCTCCATCCAGTGGGGGATTAAGCCTTGGAACACCACTGCCATCTACTTGATGACAAGCCATACAACGCTGTAGATAAATGGTTTTACCACGATCCATAGAGGCTTTAACAGCGGGTTGTTGGTGCACTTCCAATGACGGTCTGCTAATGAATGCAGAACCGAAAACCAAGATCAAAGTCAAGCAACAAACATATTTCATACCAAGATTATTTGGAGTTATACATGATTCTGTAAATAGTTCCTTTCACATCATCAGATACATACAATGATCCGTCTGGTCCTTGTGTCAAACCACAGGGTCTGTGTTTGGCATCTCTCGGATTTTTAACGACCTCAGTTCCTGAGAACCCATTCGCAAATACCTCCCATTGTCCGGATGGTTTACCATTTTCAAATGGAACAAACACTACATAGTATCCCTCCTGTGGTAAAGGTGAACGATTCCATGAGCCATGAAATGCAATGAAAGCGCCGTTTTTGTACTTAGCAGGGAATTGGTTTCCTGTATAAAACAATAATGCATTCGGGGCCATATGACCGGGAAATGCTACGATCGGATCAATGGCTTTTTCACCACCGGCTTTCTTTCCATCTCCCCCATATTCAGGCGACAAAACTTTTTTCTTTTGAAAATGATCATAATAAACATATGGCCATCCCGCATCATCACCTTTATTGATCGCATACATGGTTTCTGAAGGCAATTCTGCACTTACAGTGGTATCAAACATCTCAGGATATAAATTGTACAACATATCCCTTCCATGCATGGTCACATATAATTTGTTTTGCTGATCATTCCAATCGAGTCCTACGACATTTCTTAAACCGGTTGCGTAACGTACTCCATTATGATATCCTTGATCTGTCTGATCAACTTTAAATTGCCAAATACCACCCGCCGAATCAAGAATCGGACATGGATACATTCCTTTAGAACCCTTCGTGCGATCTACTTCCTGACAAGAATTAGAGGGCGCACCAATATTCACATAAATATTGCCTGCATTATCCAAAGCCAAAGATTTTGAAGCATGCTGACGCTTATCCCACAGTCCTTTGACAATTCGTTGAGGACTATCAGGATTGATAACCTTTCCATTTTCATCTAACTGATAGCGAAATACATCTTCATTTGATGATGCATACAAGTAATTATCTTTAATAGCAATACCTGTTCCTATAAAATTCGCAAAACTGGTCTCAATCTCCATCTTACCATCTTTATTTGCATCTGTCAGATAGACGATACCCTTTCCACCTACCAACCTTTCCAGCTTTACATAAATACCTCCTTGCTTGGTAGCTACTATATGTCTGGCTCTTCCAAGATTATCAGCAGCGATCAACGCGCCAAATCCTGAAGGCAGGTTAAGACCTGCATTATCTGCATCAGCTACTACCTGATTATTCGCACTAACCTTTGTTGAATCATTTGCTGTTACTACAAGTGATAATGAAGCAGTGATAAGAATGAGAAACAATTTTTTCATATGGTTCTGAATTTGAAATAAAAATACTAATGAAAATACAGAGTTATCCGTTTGCGTGTGAATTATACCATTCCTGCATGGCATCTACCAATTGGGTATTCTCTTGTTCCGTGCCTACCGTAATACGTAAACAATTCTCACATAATTGCACATTACTTCGATCACGCAAAACGATACCTTTTGTCAATAAAAACTCATACACTTTTCGAGCATCCGCAATTTTAACTAATATAAAGTTGGCATCAGACGGATATACTGTTTCTACGGTTGGCATAGATGCAAAAACTTCTGCCAATGCTTCACGCATATCTACCAGTAATTTGATCATATCATTGACTTGACCAACCTCTTCCAATGCCTTTAAAACAAGCTCTTGTGTTGCCTGATTAATATTATAAGGTGGCTTCACTTTATTCATGACTTCTATAATCGACTGTGATGCGAATGCCATCCCAAGTCTTAAACCTGCAAGCCCCCATGCTTTACTGAGTGTTTGTAATACAACCAGATTCGGATATTCTTTCAGCTCTTGTACAAATGATTTTTGTCTGGCAAAATTGATATAGGCCTCATCTATCACCACAATACCATTGAAATTATTGAGTACCATTTCAATATCTACACGATTCAAAGAGTTACCGGTTGGGTTGTTTGGCGAACAAAGCCAGATCAGTTTGGTATTCGCATCCATCAAATTTTCAAGATGAACAAGATCTAACTGAAAATCCGGGAGTAGCGGCGCTTTACGAATTTCAACATCATTGATATGCGCACTTACTTCATACATCCCATATGTTGGCGGACAAATGATCACATTGTCTTTTCCCGGTTCACAAAAGCATCGAAATAAAATATCAATACATTCATCACTACCATTACCTAGGAAAATATGTTCGGGCAGAATACCTTTGATCGTGCTCAGTTTCTGCTTTATGAGTTGCTGATGCGGATCTGGGTAACGGTTATACCATTTCAATAATGGTGATCCCAAACTATTTTCATTAGCATCTAAAAAGACCTTAGCCTCTCCACTGAATTCATCACGTGCTGATGAATAGGGAGTTAACTTTTTAATATTTTCTCTGGTGAGTTGATCCAGGTTGAACATATTATTGAATTATAATGATCGGAATTTATAAACGTATCGTGACTGCTTTTTTATGTGCTTCTAAACCTTCCGCCGCTGCCATCGCTGTTACTGTAGGAGCAATTGCTGAAAGACCTTCTTTTGTAAGACGCTGGTAGGTGATCTTTTTTACAAATGAATCCAAACTCACCCCACTGTAAGCTCTCGCAAAACCATTGGTTGGCAAAGTGTGATTGGTACCACTTGCATAATCACCTACACTTTCAGGGGAATAGTTTCCAAGAAATACAGAACCTGCATTGGTGATTTTTTCTGCTACTGATTCATCATTCTCACAGGATAGGATCAAATGCTCCGCAGCATATTCATTCACCAATGCTATCGCATCATCCATATTTTTTACCAATACAGCTTTACTATTTTCCAAAGCTTTAGCGGCCAAATCTTTGCGCGGTAAATCATTTAACTGCACTTTCAATTCTTTCATCACATCATCGATGAGTTGAGTATCGGTTGAGACCAACAATACCTGACTATCAGTGCCGTGTTCAGCCTGACTCAATAGATCAGCGGCTACAAATGAGGCATTAGCAGTAGTATCAGCCAATACACAAACCTCGCTGGGGCCTGCAGGCATATCGATGGCTGTTCCCTCTTGTTGTACCAATTGCTTGGCACAAGTCACATACTGATTTCCCGGGCCAAATATCTTGTATACTTTAGGGATGGTTACTGTACCATAAGCCATGGCCCCTATTGCTTGTACACCACCTACTTTAAAAATTCGATGAACACCGGTCAAACTTGCTGCATATAAAATTGCCGGGTTAAGATTCCCTTCTTTATCTGGTGGTGAACAAAGAATCACTTCCTTACATCCAGCGATCTGCGCAGGAATGGCCAACATCAATATGGTAGAAAAAAGAGGTGCGGTTCCACCGGGAATATATAGTCCAACTTTATCGATACCCACCGATTTCCTCCAGCATCTCACCCCTGCCATGGTTTCAACAACTTCAATACCCGATCTCTGCTTTTCATGAAAAACACGAATATTATTTGCCGCCTGTTTAATAGCACGTTTAAGCTCATCGGGAACTTTTTGTATTCCGATAGCGATCTCCTCTTCTGTTACTTCAAGCGATGATAACTGTACACCATCAAATTGACGTGTAAACTGAAAAACCGCTGTATCACCATCTTGCTTGATCACATTTAAAACACCTCTTACTTGTTGCTCTAAAGTAGCAGTATCGATCACCGGGCGTTGAAGGATTTGTTTCCACGTATTTTTTTCAGGCAATTCTATCTTTTTCATACTTCTCTTTTAACTATACGATCATCTTTTCAATAGGCACCACCAATATCCCTTGAGCTCCGGCAGATTTTAGTTGTTCAATGATATCCCAGAACTCGTTTTCATTAAGCACACTATGTACACTGCTCCAACCCGGATCAGCCAAAGGCAATACTGTTGGGCTTTTCATACCAGGTAATAAGGAAATGATTTCAGCCAGTTTATCATTGGGTGCATTCAGCAAAATGTATTTATTGTTTTTTGCTTTCTTCACAGACTGAATACGGAATAACAACCGATTCAGCAATTGTGTTTTAGCTTCATCTAATCCATTATTACGGATCAATACTGCCTGTGATTGTAAGATCGTTTCTGCTTCTTTCAGTCCATTCATAAAAAGCGTAGAACCGCTACTGACCAGGTCGCAGATCGCATCTGCCAATCCGATGCCCGGCGCGATCTCCACACTACCACTGATCTCGTGGATCTCAGCTGTCACATTTTTTTCCTTTAAAAAATTCTCTACAATAACCGGATAACTGGTCGCGATCTTTTTCCCATTGAGAAAAGAGGCGTCTGTATACTCTTCGCCTCGACGAACTGCCATACTCAAACGGCATTTGCCAAAACCAAGTTTTTCGACCACAGTTACTTTCTTTTTCTTCTCATAGACCACATTTTCCCCTACAAAGCCGATATCGGCCACCGCATCTTCAACGTATTGTGGAATATCATCGTCTCTGAGGAAATATACTTCCAAAGGAAAGTTTGTTGCCTCTGCCTTGAGTTTGTTTACGCCATTACTGATATCAATACCACATTCTTTTAACAAACGAATGGAGTCATCATGCAAACGACCGCTTTTTTGGATTGCGAGCTTTAGTTTCATAGTATTCAGTTAAAATAAAAAGGGCCTACCTGTTGGTAAGCCCTTCAATGTTTTATGTTTGGCACAAAACACCAACAGCCTACCCAATGGGTAAGTAATGATGATGGTGGATATGTGCGAATTGTTTCATGAGATGCAAAAGTACAGGCATCTGTATTTATACACAAATTTTTTTCACCCGACCATCCTTAAAGCCTTCTTTCCTCCTCTATAATGCCTAACTTACGTATCCCAAATTGCAACCTATGTTTAAAACAATGGTATTCGCCATGCTGTCAATGATCTGTCTGACAGCCACTTCCCAAAAAAGAAAATTGATCTGGAGTGATGAATTCAACAAAAACGGATTGCCCGACTCCACCAAATGGAGCTATGATGTTGGCGGACATGGCTGGGGTAATAATGAACTACAATATTATACCGCTAAACAACTGAAAAACGCCAGGGTAGAAAAAGGCATGTTGATCATAGAAGCCCATAAAGAAAAAATGGGTGAAAATGAATATACTTCTGCCCGTCTGGTAACGAAAGGGAAAGCTGACTGGAAATATGTACGTATTGAAGTCAGAGCGAAATTACCAAAAGGTGTAGGTACCTGGCCCGCTATCTGGATGTTGGGCACAACGCCAAAAATCACCTGGCCTGATGATGGAGAGATCGACATCATGGAACACGTGGGTTATAACCAAGGCACCATTCATGCTTCGACTCATACAAAGAAATATTTTCATAGCATTGGCACACAAAAAACAGCGACTGTTAGTGTTCCTGATTGCAGTGAAAAATTTCATGTATATGCATTGGAGTGGAATGAAGAAACAGTCACGGTACTGGTAGATGATAAACCCTATTTTACTTTTAAGAATGAACATACCGGCAATGATGCCTGGCCATTTGATAAACCTTTTCATTTACTCTTGAACATCGCTGTAGGAGGATCATGGGGTGGACAAAAAGGTGTAGATGAAAAAGTATTCCCGCAGAAAATGTGGATCGATTATGTACGTGTTTACCAATAATGATAAATTTTCAAAAATCAACACCGATAAAACCAACTATTATGAAAAAGTGGTTCTTTAGTTTTCTTATCGCTGGTGCATCTTTTACTTCATTGTATGCACAGGATGATAACAGCTATCGCACACCTGCCAAAGAAGTCATGGAATTGTTACTCGCAAAACCAACTCCTTCTGTAAGCATTGATGGCAAAGCAGAATGGATGTTATTAAGTGAACGTAACAGCTATCCAACAGTAGAGGAACTCGGACAACCCGAACTCCGCGTTGCAGGATTAAGGATCAATCCAAACAACTTTGCACCTAGCAGACAAAATTTTATCAATAATTTTTCACTGCAAAACATTAAAACAGGCGTAAGTACTCAGGTGACCGGTTTGCCTGCAAATTTATTGGCAGGTAATGTCAGTTGGAGTCCCTCTGAAACCAAGATCGCATTTACGCACACAACAGGTTCAAGAGTAGATTTGTATGTGATCGATGTGGCTACAAAAAAAGCTATGAAGATCAATAAGCAAGCACTCAATACTGTATTAGGCAGTTCTTATACCTGGGTAGATGATAATACCATCATTTATAAAGCGGCTACACAATCAGCTGCAAATGCCCCTAAACGTCCAATCACTCCGAAAGGTCCCACCATTCAACAGAATTTAGGTAAAGCGGCTCCTAGTCCTACTTACCAGGATCTGATCAAATCTCCTTTTGATGAGCAACTGTTTGAGTTTTATGCAACAGGTCAA
Organism: Sediminibacterium sp. KACHI17; assembly: GCF_040362915.1. Taxonomy (NCBI): domain Bacteria; kingdom Pseudomonadati; phylum Bacteroidota; class Chitinophagia; order Chitinophagales; family Chitinophagaceae; genus Sediminibacterium; species Sediminibacterium longum. The sequence continues at coordinate 1,243,027 of NZ_AP029612.1, forward strand.
CTCGTACAACATAAAAATGGTGTGGAAACCAATATCGGTAAACCGGGTATTGTTTCAACATTCAGTTTATCGCCGGATAAAAAATACATGATGGTTAGAACCATTCGTAAGCCATTCTCTTATCTAGTGACTGCTAACGGATTTCCTTCTACCATCAGTATTCAAGATCTGACAGGTAAAGTGGTAAAGGTGTTGGCTGAATTACCTTCTACTGAAGGAACACCTTCCGGTTATGACAATACACAAAATGTACCCAGGGGTTTTGATTGGAGAGATGATGAAGCTGCTACCATTACATGGGCTATGCCTTTGGATAGTGGTTTGATCAAAAAGCAGGTGGAATACCACGATGCAGTGTATGCATTAAGTGCACCATTCACAGGCGAAGCAAAAGAATTGTTCAAAACAAAAACCCGTTATGCAGGTACTACCTGGGGTGATGCTACTTTAGCATTGGTACAGGAAGTATTAAGATCGAAACAAACTTTCCGTTTAAGCAGATACAACAGCACTACTGGTTCTCTTGAATTACTGATCGAAAGAAATCAAACAGATGCTTACAATAACCCGGGAGCACCGGTTCTGACAAGAAATAAATTTGGCAGACCTGTTATTCAAACCACAGATAATGGTAGTAAAATTCTGATGAACAATACTACCGGATCATCTCCAAAAGGCGACCTTCCTTTCCTCGCTAAATTCGACCTGTCTACCAAGAAAAATGAGATCATCTGGCGTTGTACAGAAGGAGTATATGAAACTGTGAATGATGTGATCGATGCTGATAAATTGGTGTTGCTCACTCGCCGCGAATCACAAACAGAAGTGCCCAACTATTATATCAAAAATCTGGTTCTACGTGTTGCGGACAGAGCTATTACCAAATTCACCAATCCATATCCACAATTGGAAGGTGTTATCAAAGAAAAAGTAAAGTATAAAAGAGCAGATGGCGTAGATCTTACAGGAGAACTGTATTTGCCAAAAGGATATAATAAAGACAAAGATGGCCCGTTGCCATTGATCATTTGGGCTTATCCGCGTGAGTTTAACAGTGCTGCTGATGCCGCACAGATCAGAGGTAGTCAATATCGTTTCACTACTTTGAGCTGGGGATCACCCATTTACTACGTAACGCAAGGTTATGCTGTATTGGATAATGCCGAAATGCCCATCGTTGCCACCTCTGCTGATAAAAAGCCAAATGATAATTTTGTAGCACAGCTAAAAATGAATGCTGAAGCTGCCATCAATCATTTATCAGGATTGGGTATTGCAGATAAGAATCGTGTAGGTGTTGGCGGACATAGCTACGGAGCTTTCATGACTGCTAATTTGTTAGCGCATACTAATTTATTCAAAGCAGGTATTGCAAGAAGTGGTGCTTATAACAGAACACTGACTCCATTTGGTTTTCAGAATGAAGATCGCACTTACTGGCAAGCGCCTCAATTGTATTATGAGATGAGTCCATTCAGCTATGCTGATAAGATCAAGACTCCTATCTTATTGATCCATGGCGATAGTGATGATAACACCGGTACCTATCCTATCAACAGCGAGCGCTTATACGCTGCGATCAAAGGTCATGGTGGAACTGTTCGTTTCGTTTTTCTACCTTATGAAGCGCACGGCTATCGAGGAAAGGAAAATGTATTACACACATTATGGGAACAGCAACAATGGCTAGATAAATATGTAAAAGGAGCCAAATAAAATAAAAAAAGCACGGGGTTGAACCCCGTGCTTTTTTTATTTTAATAAACGTTCTACCGTTGCTTCAAATTCTTTTTTCAACAACTCATATCGTACTCCCGTTCCCGGACCTTCAAAGCCGGCATGTATCTTGGCTACCTTACCTTGTTTATCAATAAAAATAGTAGAAGGAAATGATTTGATCTTGGTAAGCTGAGGCAATGTTTTTTCTGTTCTCAATGTATCAGATACAGTAACGCCTGTCAGTAACATCGGATATTGCACATTGAATCTTTTTTGAAATTTTCTAACGCTATTGCTTGCCAAAGCACGGTCTTCGTAATACTCATAAGCAAGCGCCACTACTTCCACGCCTTTATCTTTATTCTTTTGGTAATAGTCACTTAAGAAAGCTGTTTCATCCATACAATTCGGACACCATGATCCCATGATCTGAACAATGACCACTTTATTTTTAAAACGTTCATCATTGATCGAAACTTGATTCCCATCTAAATCAGGAAAACTAAAGCTCAACTTTTCCTCGCCTTCCTTTAAGAACATTGCAGCTACATCCGGTAAAGTTGCTTGCTCATTTTTTACCGCTTTCCAAGGTTCAATGCTAGTGGCTCCGGAATAATAATTTCCATTACTGATTGAAGTATCACTATTGATCGTTGCATTGAAATAATAAGCGTGACTACCATCAAATGTAGACAGCTTGACCTGATTGCCATCTACCACTCCATACAAATACCTGTAATCACCGGTTGGTGTGATAAAGGTGCCGGAAAGCGTTTCACCTTGTTGAACAAACTCAGCGATAGCAGGTCTTGGCGAACCATCTGCTCTAAAAAATGTGACTTCCCATTTACCCGAAATATTTGCAATTGGCTGATTGGTTGTTTCAAATCTTTTGCTTGTGCCTGCAACTGCTTCAAATGGCATATCAATAAATCCTGCTGTGGCAGCTTTTGTCCAGATACCGGTTAGTTGATCATTCCCTTTTTTGATCAACTTAAAATAGGATTCAAAAACCGGCATCGCTACGAATACCGAATCACCTTTGATCGATATATCATTCACTTCGATCTGCTCTTTTCCATTTTTGATGATCCATCGGAGACTATCTCCTGCACTGATCACTTCAAAGTTGAAGACGATATTATTACCATCTTCACGGAGCAGCTTGGCTTGCCACTTACCTATCTGTAATTTTTCATTTTGTTTGATTCCACAACCCATCATAAAAAGTATCACTCCCAAGTATATATATTTCATAACGCTTATTTGCCGGGCGAAAATACAAATAGTCTACTAAACAACTATGTTAATGATAACAGACTCCCGAAATCGTAAAAGACAGTGAATCAGGAGATATCATCAGGATTGAGTTAAAAAATGCGATGCAATGTTTATCTTACGGAAAATCCAACCCATCATGAGAGCTTGTCTATTGTTCGTCATGTGTCTTTTTTGTTCATTGGTGTTTGCCCAAGATCATTACTTGCTGGTTGGTACTTATACTACCGGCAAGAGTAAGGGCGTGTATGTTTTCAGGTTCAACTCCCAAAATGGAGAAGTACAATGGGTGAGTAGTACCGATAGTGCTACCAATCCTTCTTTCCTGGCAGTATCGCCTGATAAACAAAAAGTGTATACAGTCAATGAAACCGGAGGAGATCAACCTGGTTATGTAAGTGCTTATGAATTTGATGCAGCTACAGGACAGTTGTACTATATCAATAGTCAACCTACAGGTGGTGACCATCCTTGTTATGTAACAGTTGATGCAACAGGGAAATGGGTGATCACAGGAAATTATACCGGAGGTAATATCAGTGTGTTTCCTGTTGCTGCGGATGGTAGCCTGAAACATTATGTTCAAAAAATCCAGCATACGGGTAGTAGTGCCAATACCAGCAGACAAGATAAACCACATGTGCACGGAACTTTTTTTTCACCTGATCATAAATATCTCTTAGTACCTGACCTTGGAACTGATAAAGTGATGATGTATCTTTTTAATCCAACTGCTAAACAGCCATTAAAACCAGCAGCTATGCCTTTTGCAGCATCAACCCCTGGTAGTGGCCCCCGTCATCTAGATTTTCATCCCAACCAAAAATTTGTGTATTTATTGGAAGAGCTGACAGGTACAATAAAAGCATACCGGTATACAAATGGTTTTCTGAGCGGGATACAGCAAATAGCAACGCACCCAAAAGAATTTACAGGACAAGCAGGTAGTGCAGATATACATGTTTCACCCGACGGAAAATTTTTATATGCTTCGAATCGTGGAGAAGAAAACAATCTGGCAATATTTTCGATCGATCAAAATAGTGGGAAACTTACCGCTGTAGGTTACCAACCCATACCCGGCGCCGGACCTAGAAATTTTATCATTGAACCCAATGGCAATTTTCTATTAGTAGCCAATCAGCGAACCAATAATATTGTTACATATCGTATTGATAAAAAAACAGGTTTATTACAACAACTGCTAAGACAAACTGAAGTACCAAATCCTGTTTGTTTAAAGCTTATTCCCGTTCAATAATTATTAAAACCATTCTATGCAAAACTGGAAAATAAAAGTATCCCTATTCCTCAATTATTTTGTTTTTGCGATACTCTTAAACAGTGTAGGTACTGTTATCCTGCAAGTGCAACAAAATTTTGGCGTTACTGAAAGTGCTGCTTCAACTTTAGAAGCTTTCAAAGATTTGAGCATTGCAGCAGTTTCTTTTCTGATCTCCTCTTATATTGTTCGCATTGGATATAAAAATGCCATGCTGATTGCACTAGGATTTATCAGTGTGATATGTTTCATTATGCCTTTTACTGCTAGTTTTCTTACGACCAAATTATTGTTTGCAGCGGTTGGGTCTTCTTTTGCTTTGATCAAAATGTCTGTATACAGCACGATCGGACTCGTTACTAAAAATGAAAAAGAACATATCAGCCTTATGAATTTTATTGAATCCTTTTTCATGATCGGGATTCTGACAGGCTATTTTATTTTTAGCTACTTCGTTGATGATACGAATCCTCAATCTACTGCTTGGTTAAATGTATATTATTTACTGGGGGGCATTTCATTTCTTGCTTTTCTGTTGCTCCTATCTGCTTCGCTGGATGAATCATCTATACAAGTAAAAGAACAGAAGTCAATGATAGATGAGTTTAAGGAAATGTTCAAGCTGATGATCAAACCGATCGTATTGGTCTTTGTACTATGTGCTTTTTTTTATGTTTTGATCGAGCAAAGTATCATGAGTTGGCTACCCACTTTCAATAACAAAGTATTATTACTACCTGCAGCATTGAGTATTCAGATGGCAAGTATTCTTGCCGGATCCACAGCCCTGGGTCGTTTCTTTGCGGGTTTGGTATTGAAAAAACTAAACTGGCTGATCGTATTGATCTCTTGTCTGGTATTGGCTGCAGTATTGGTTTTAGTAGCGATCCCATTGGCTGAAAAAACAACAGGGCACCCCATCTCAGGTTGGTCTACTGCACCGATCGCTGCCTTTGTATTTCCAATGATCGGTTTATTGTTGGCTCCAATTTATCCTGCTGTGAATTCGGTCATACTCAGCACATTACCGGTAAAGCAACATGGATTAATGTCTGGTCTGATCATTATTTTTTCAGCCTTAGGTGGCACAACCGGCTCTATCATTACAGGAAATATATTTGAGCATTATGACGGAAAACAAGCTTTCTATTTTTCCTTGATCCCAATGGCTATATTGATTGTATGTCTGTTACTGTTTAACAGACTACAACGAAAAGAAAAGAACACTATTCAATCGAACTGATCATGAGCAATGCATACTTGCATATCGAAACTTTATCCCCCTTATATGAAGATGTACAACAAGCGGGCATTTTTGCTGATTCAAAATATTTTGTAGATGCTTTACCTAAAACAAGTGTCACTGATATTCTAGCGCGTTACGCCCATGAGCGTACACAGCCTTTGTTTAGTTTATTAAAATTCATCCAGGAAAATTTCATATTACCAGATGTACAAACAGATGACTATTCATCTGCCAATAAACCTATTGATACACACTTGAATGAGCTGTGGAATATTTTACAAAGAACTCCGGATGAAACAGGGGGCACATTGATATCGCTTCCTTACCCATATATTGTTCCAGGAGGAAGGTTCAGGGAGATCTATTATTGGGATAGTTATTTCACTATGTTAGGTTTACAAGAGAGTGGCAGACTCGACCTAATAGAACATATGGTGAATAATTTCGCCTTTCTTATCAATACCATTGGACATATTCCCAATGGCAACCGAACATACTATATCAGCAGATCGCAACCGCCTTTTTTCAGTATGATGGTAGGATTGTTACAAAATACCAAAGGGCATACAATACTTGATGTTTATCTACCAGCACTTGAGAAAGAATATGCTTTTTGGATGGATGGCGCAGATCAAATTTCACCTGAGGCTCCGATATTTCGAAGGATCGTACTGATGCCCGACGGATCAATATTGAACAGGTACTGGGATGACAATTCTACACCCAGACCTGAAGCATACATTGAAGATCTTCATATAGCAAAAGCTTCCAATAAAGAACCACAGGATGTGTACAGGCATATACGCGCAGCAGCAGAATCGGGTTGGGATTTCAGCAGCAGATGGTTTGCAGATGAAAAACATATGCATACGATCCAGACAACAGATATCATCCCTGTTGATCTGAATTGTTTGTTATTGAACCTGGAGAAAACTTTATTGGCTTGTTATCAGCAGAATAAAAATGAAACAGCGATACATCAATTCAAACAAAAGATAGAAAGTCGTCAAAAAGCCATTCAGCTCTATTGCTGGAATAAGGAATATGGATTTTATTTTGACTACCACATCCAACAGCAGAAAAATACCGAACGCATTACCATGGCTGGTTGCTTTCCGTTGTTCCTTGCAGTAGCTGATCAGCATCAAGCAGATGCAGCAGCCAAGGTGATAAAAGAACAACTGCTTGCAGATGGAGGTGTATTAACCACTACTCTTCAAACAGGTCAGCAATGGGATGCGCCCAATGGATGGGCACCACTGCAATGGGTTGCTTATAAAGGATTGTGTAATTACCGGCATGATGAATTGGCCAATGAAATCAAAAAGAGATGGATGCGCCTAAATGAACACACGTATGAAGAAACTGGTAAGATGATGGAGAAATACAATGTACAAGATATACATACTAAGGCCGGCGGTGGTGAATATCCGAATCAAGATGGATTTGGTTGGACAAATGGTGTTTATCTTACGCTAAAGAAAGGAACGGAGCAATAAAATCCGATATAAAATTTCACACATTCCTTATTTCTTATTTTCAATTTTCTTATCCACCTGACTTAATAAGCCACCTACGATAGCAATCGCCATACCCAACATGAGGAAGAGGTATTGTAAAATGTATTCTTCTCCTATGATGATCATTTGAGCGATCACAAGCACACAAATGATCGCACCCTGAATAACAACTACGGTATGAAAATGGCGAATTCTTTTTACGACCGTGATAATGGTAATGATCCCTAATAAACCTATGGATACTAAAATGATCCAACCTGGAGTAGCGAAATCTGTGAACATACTTCCATTAAGAAAATAAACCGGTATACTCAGTGTGCTACCCGTAGGGTCTGTAATGAGATGATATCCCACAAACAATGCTGCACTTGCAGCCAATACGAGCATAGCAATGGTCAATTGACGAGCCGCTTTCATAGACAGGGTTTGGCGTTACGAAAAGTAGATGACTTTAAGTTAGACAGAAATAAAGCCTCCTGCAAGTGTTCCTTCAAAAACCTGCATAAAATGTCAATTTCATAAGGCATTATCGCCGTCCTACCAACCAGAGATACCGATCAGCTGATTACTGCTGCCTTTTTGTACTGATTACTTCAATATCAAAAACCAATACTTTATTAGGGGGAATATCTTTGCTTCTGGTTCTGATTCCATAAGCCTGGGCAGATGGAATGATCACTCTTACCTTACCTCCTACTCTACATTTTGGAAGTGCCAGTTGCCATCCACGTATCAATCTTCTTAACGGAAAAGTAGCGGGATTATCTCTTGTCTGATCAAAGATGCTTCCATCCGTCAACAATGACCCTTTATAATGAACAGTGACGGTATCTGTGACTGACACAAAATCGCCGGTGCCCTGTTGGAGAATATGATAATAAACAGATTCAATACTGCCTGTTGTATCGATTTTACCTGCTTGAACAGCAGTGGCTATCTCTTCGATATCTTTTTTTGCCTGTGCCAGACTATCGGCATCTTTTGTATAATCAATAGTGGGTGCTTTTGAAGTATTGTTTCTTTTGAAGGAATCGCCAGGTTTCCCTTCCTGAGCCATAAAACCACCATTCCACAGATAAAACTGTTCATTGGCAACACCGGCTCCAATATCAAAACGATCTCCTGCTTTGCCGGTTGCATCTGTTGAAAATATCGCTTCTGTTAATGGCACCCATCTCCCATTTTGCTGTTGCACCCATTGATTACCGAATAAAGCCCTTCTTTGCAAGTGACCATTACTCCCTACAAAGTTTTCATTGAAAGAATAAAGGTTCGATAAACGTTTCCCATCTTTTGGAGCTCGAAAGGCGGCGATCAGTTTCCAACGCTTCAATTCAGGAACAAAAAAGTATCCCGTATAAATAGTAGTTTGTGAAGCACTATCGGGTAATGCTGTCAACATAAACTGATAGGTTTCTCCGGTTTTCCAATCATATACCCAATGGCTATGACCGCCTGTACCTTCATTTCCAAAATCATTGGTGATCACCCCATCACCTTTTGCCAGTAGTTTAACTTTATTCTCTTCTGCTACTTTATTTCTGTCGATGGCTTCGTTGCCTGCATCCCATACAGAAAAAATCACTCTTCGCTCTTTTTCACTATTCACCTGTATTCCAAAATAGCCTCTCGAAAAACCGTTGGCCATATAAAAGCTATGAACAGGATCATATCCTTTTGGAACAGTAACTTCATTATAAAATCCGATCGCACGAATGCTATCTGCTAATGGATATCTAAGATGTACAGAAGCCGCATTTCTTCTTGGTTTAGCATTGTATCGAAGTGCTTCAGCTCCATTTCCGGCAACGATCAAAGACTCAATCTTGATACCTTTCGATACCAATTTTTTTGCCGAGATTACAACTTCCATAAACCCACTATCTGTAACAGGCAAGGAGCCAATCCTGATCTCTTTCGATCTTGTACTCACAGGCACCAATACGTTGAATAATTTTCCGCCGACAGTTACTTGTATTTGTTGATTGATCTTGACAGCCGCACCATTCAATGATAACATGAGTGTACCGGGCTTTGTATGATAAAAAAAGAAGCTGATAGATTGTTTTGCATCTGACCATTGATAAACTTGTTTCCCATTTTCACTGATGAAAGGCTCTTCCTCAGTTGCAGGTAAAAGATAGGCAGTATGAACAGGGATCGTATGCTTAGATTGAGCTAGAACAGAGGAACTAATGCCTAAAAAAAGACATAAAAAGAAGATATTTCGCATGATGGTTGTTTGTGGTAACCAAACTTACGAAACCACCTGAGTATTTTACAGAATAAACTTTCGAGGTCAGCTTTTTGCGGTCAGAAAGTCTCTGAACCAATATCCTGATTGTTTGATGGTTCGAAGTTGGGTGGCAAAATCCACATGAACCAACCCAAAACGAGCCTGGTATCCTTCGGCCCATTCAAAATTATCTGTGAGTGTCCATGCGAGGTATCCACCAATATTGACCCCTTCTTTTTTGGCACGCAAAGCAGCTGTCAGGTATTGCTGAAAATATTGAATACGATCAATATCATTGACTTCACCTTGCATCAACCGATCTTTAAATGCAGCACCGCTTTCTGAAATAATGATCTGCTTAACGCCACCGTATAACCAAAATCGTTTGATCATTCTGTAAAAACTTTCAGGATTGATCTCCCACCCCATAGCCGTATGAGGAACTTTACGAGTATATGCTTTGACTTCAGAAGCCTGTACAAACGGTATCAACGGATTATATTTTACAGTCGTACTGAAATAATTTTGTATTCCTATAAAATCAAAATTGAACTGCATTTGTTCAGTGTATTTCCATGCTTTATTATAGAGATGTAATTTATCGAGTAGTGTAAATCCTGGTTCCTGTGGATACCCTCTGCCAAGTAGTGGCTCAATGAATAATCGATTCAATAAGATATCCGCCCTTCGCGCAGCCTTTATATCTTCTTCTTTTTGCGTGTACGGCATTACCTCACTGCAGGAGAAACTGGTACCAATATTAGCTCTTGAAATATTGGCCCTGATGATTCTTCCACCTTCTGCCTGACATAAAACAGCGTTGTGTACAGCAGGTAGAAAATTACTGAGTCCTGTCTTGCCCGGAGCATGTTTACCAAGCATATAACCCAGTGAAGTAAAACCCATTGGCTCATTCAAGACGATCCAGTTTTTAACACGGTCTCCATAAGCATCAGTGCAAACTTGTACAAATCGTGTAAACCATTTAAGCATCTGATGACTTGCCCAACCACCTTCTTTCTGTAGTGCTGCCGGAAGATCCCAATGATAAAGGGTTATAAAAGGAACCAATCCAAGTTGTAAACATTCATCAATAATGCGATCATAAAAGGCAACACCTTCTTTATTGATCTTACCGGTTCCTTCCGGCAAAATTCGGCTCCATGAAATAGAGAATCGAAAGCAGTTAAAGCCCATTGCCTTTACAAGCATGAGGTCATCTTTATAACGATAGTAGAAATCACAGGCTGTGTTGGGTTTTGCATTGCCCTTGATCTTACCTTGTCGTTTTGAAAACTGATCCCAGATGGATGGACCCCGGCCATCTATATTCCACGCACCTTCGTTTTGTGCAGCTGAGATCGCAACTCCCCATAAGAAATCTTTACCGAATGACTGTTTGAGTAATGCGTGCTGCTGATGCAAAAGAAGAATTTTACACGAAATTCATCTATTGATCCAATCATTCATATTAAGGATTTGTTACGAGCTAAAAGCCTTTAGCCATCAAATGATACTATTCTATTATAATTTCCATGGTATTTGTACATTTAGTGTATGATCAGTTACAACCCAAAAGATTGGCTTCGCTTTTTATTCACTTTACATCGGACAGATACGGTCCGACAACTTTTCCCACTGATTATTTTCATTGGCTTTTACTCATGGGGAATCGTATACCTGGAAGCCAACTATCTGAAGCTGACACAAAACAGCTATGCAAAAAATATTACGACCATGCATAGCTTATTGGGTTTTGCGATTTCTATGCTATTGGTTTTTCGCACCAATACCGCTTATGACAGGTGGTGGGAAGGGAGAAAATTGTGGGGTGCACTGGTGAATAACAGTCGCAACCTTGCCGTAAAAATGAATAGTATTCTTTCAAGAGAGGATGAGAAAAACAGAAGTTTCTTCAAAAAGATCATCCCGCTTTTCGCAAGTGAATTGTGCATCCATCTTCAAAATGAAAAAACCAGATTGGCATTAGATGCTGATCCTCATCCTGAGATTGCAGGTTTTGACAGTAGTAAACATATCCCTAATCAGATAGTAGCATTGATGATGAACAAAGTTCATCTACTCCACCGAGACAAACATATTTCTGATCATCAATTGCTGTTCTTGAATCATGAGTTACAATCTTTTCTCGATATCTGTGGCGCCTGTGAAAGAATAAAAAATACGCCTATTCCTTATTCCTACAGTGCATTTATTAAGAAATTCATTTTCTTCTATGTCATCACATTACCCTTAGGCTTTGCGTTGAGTTTGGGTTATCTCACAATTCCGGTAGTGATTTTTATTTTCTATGTGCTGGCAAGTCTTGAAATCATCGCAGAAGAAATAGAAGATCCTTTTGGAAAAGATGATAATGATCTGCCGATGCAAAAAATAGCGGCAAACATTGGAAAAAATATTCACGACATTTTAACCTGATACGATCTTATTCATTCGTGAAGTCAAAATTCTGTTTACTGTATTTTCCATTTCTTTTTCCCTCAATACTTGCATACATATGTTGTTTGATTCTCCTGTAAGCAATACGTTGTGGAAAATCATGGGTAGGGTTTTCGCTAATGAATTCTGTACCCCGCATGAATATAATTTTAAAAGGAACCGCATTCCCGTCATTCTGATTCATCACTGTAGGTGAATAATACCAGTCCCCTTTTCGATAAGCCAGTTCGATTGTTTCCTGTGGAATACTGTCACCATTTGACTTTACAAATAAGCTACGCCCCTGTAACGTACTGTCATTTTTTGTTTGCCATATCTCCAAGATTGTTCCTTGTGGAGTGCTGATCTTCCAGGTCCCGATCATCCACTGAACGGCAGAATTGTTTTGACCATAACTGATAATGCTTCCCATCAAGAGCAGAATCAATATTGTACTTTTTTTCATAGGGTATTGACTAAATAATTAATTGATCGATTTTATATACAATAACACAAAATCTTACTACTAAAGTAGTTTTTCTCCGTTCAAATTTCAATATATTAGGATTGTCACTTACAGAAACATATTTTCAACGTATAGAATAAATGAATCGTTGTATCAATAACCTTGTAAAAATCAAACAGAACTTTTTTACATCAAAAAAGCAAGCCGGTTCTTGAGAAAAGTATCATCACATATTCTTACTATTTATCTTTGTAATCTGGTCAGATCATCTTGCACTATAAGCCAATCCCCCAATTATAGGCGTGACTGCATTGCTACATTTTATTAGAAGCAGCAACAGTTGCTGACTGCTACTGATCACATCGAGAAAACTTGTTGACCGTAAACTACCCTTTGCATGAAAAGCTTCTCTACTACTGCTGTCGCCAATATGGCCAACATTAAGATCATTATTGCTGATGATCATGATATATTTCGACATGGTTTACAGGATATCCTCGAAACAGTTTCTCACTATCAGGTAATAGCTAGTTGTCGGAACGGAACAAGCTTGATCGAAGCTGCCAAAAATCATCAGCCTGATGTAATTATCAGCGATCTTAAAATGCCAGGCATGAATGGAATTGACGCGATCAGAAGCATTCACCTTGACCAACCCGAGATTCGCTTTCTCGCACTCACCCATTTTGACGATGAATTTATGATCGCATCTGCATTGGATGCAGGTGTAACTGGATATGTAACAAAAGGGGTGAACAAAGATGAATTATTCCAAGCGATAGATGCTGTTCATAAAAACCTTACTTATTACTGTAAGAGTACTTCCCATAAACTTGCATTGATGGTGAGAAAAGGTATTTATAACCCCTTTTCTCAAAAACAAAAACAGATATTTTCAGATACAGAAAAGAAAATGATCGCATTGATCTGTGATGACAAAAGCAGTAAAGAGATCGCACAACAGCTTTCTTTAAGTGTTAGAACTGTTGAAAATTATCGTTCTGCTATTTTTAGAAAAATGAATGTCAATAGTTTAGCAGGTATGACCGTATATGCCATCAAAAACGGGCTCTATCAATATGAACAACCTTTATGATCAGGTAGCTTCAAACCATATAGGTTTGGTATCATCCGGATCTGCATTATAGTTGATAAAAAGTTCTTCTCCTGCATTGACAGGTTTCACAGTTCTGATCTGTATCAGTTCATGTTCGAAATCCATCTCATAGATACAATTGGCTGCATAGGAATGATTGTACACCGATACATATCCCAATGCAACACAGGCCCCTTTCATTTCATCCCCCCATTCAAAAATATAATCAAACAATATCGTTTGTTCTACATTTTTTCGTTCTTCCGGAGTTAGTACCAATACCGGAGATATTTCAATAACCGTATCGATGGCTATGTCTTCTGTTGTAAAAACACCTCTGCCTCTGTTCTCAGATGGACCTATGGTAAGAAAAGGTAGAATCATAGCCTACAAATTTCGGTTTCAGGTAAAGATACCGCTACATCTGAAAAGTTTGGATGCTAATAGTCCTTCTAATGGAGCTTTCGGTATAACTTATTAAATTGCACACATGTCATTGGAATTGGAACAACCGGATTTAAATGAGCAGTTTGAAGAACTGATCGAAAAAGAGGATAAGCTGGAGATCAGAGAATTTCTGGATCATCAGAATATCAGTGATGTTGCCGGACTCATCAATGACTTTCCTGAGTATGAGGCACAGATCATCGCCAATATGGCCATACACCGTGCTGCCAGCGTTTTCAAGATCTTAGACATTGCACAACAGAAAGATATTGTAAAAGAACTGCCCTCTTCCAAAACAGCCGAACTACTCAATGAGTTACCTGCAGATGACCGTACAGACTTTTTGGAAGAGTTACCCAAAGCAGCTATCAGAGACCTGATCAAATTATTAGACCCCGAAGAAAGAAAGATCACACTGTCCATGTTGGGATATCCGGAAGACAGTGTGGGCCGACTGATGACCCCTGATTATGTATATGTGTATGCACACAATACTGTATCAGAAGTTTTTACCACCATTAGAAAATTTGGAAAGAATAGTGAAACCATTGATGTCATCTATGTGATCGATGAACATGGAGCCCTGATCGATGATATCAGGATCAGAGATGTGATCCTGGCAGCCCCTGATAAGCGCATGGATGAAGTAATTGATGGAAGGGTGGTTTCCTTGAATGTGCATGATGACCAAGAACATGCCAATCAGATCTTCAAAATGAATAACCGCGTTGCTTTGCCTGTAGTAGATGACAATAATATCCTGCTTGGCATCGTAACCATTGATGACATGTTGTGGGTAGCAAATGAAGAATTCAGTGAAGACATGCAGAAGATCGGGGGTACAGAAGCTTTAAATGAGCCTTATTTAGATATCCCTTTATTCAAACTGTTCAGAAAAAGAGTGGGCTGGCTCATCGTTCTTTTTTTGGGAGAAATGCTCACGGCTACCGCGATGGGATATTTCGAAGATGAAATTGCCAAAGCTGTTGTATTGGCATTATTTGTTCCCTTGATCATTTCCAGTGGCGGTAACAGTGGTTCACAGGCCTCTACCTTAATTATACAGGCCATGGCCGTGGGAGAAATTACGATCGGTGATTGGTGGCGTGTATTAAGAAGAGAGATCTTAAGCGGACTTTTACTTGGAGCCGTATTAGGTATCATCGGCTTTGTTCGTGTTGCAGTATGGCATTCCTTCTTTCCCGATATCTATGGAGACCATTGGATGATGATCGCATTCACGGTTGGATTTTCATTGGTAGGTGTAGTGCTTTGGGGAACACTTTCAGGATCTATGTTGCCCATTTTTCTGAAGAGACTAGGGGCTGACCCCGCAGTTTCTTCCGCTCCTTTTGTTGCAACTTTAGTGGATGTTACCGGACTGATTATTTATTTCAGCTTCGCGTATTTCTTTTTACAAGGACTCTTACTCTAATACCTTAAGATCATTTTTGTCTCGCAGACATCGCAAAAGAGTATTGAGCATTTTGCAATTCAAGATCATGCGCCAGTTTCAGCAAAGATTTTTTTGCATACCAAGTAATCGCTGTTCTGATGAGATACACAGAAACTAGTGCAAAGGGAATGTATAAAAGGATAATAGGTATTAACCCCAACTTGGTATAAGAAATAATATTTGCAACCACTAAAAACAAATACAAGATGAATGTATAGCCGGGCAGTATATTCCAAAAACTGTGTTGATTCAGGGAATAGTAACGAACAACCGCTTTTTCCAGTTCTATGTTCTGAGCATCTGTAAAATGATGAAACCTCGCTTTGAATATTCGTTTTCTACAAGAAAAAACACTGATATCTTTTGCTACAATTCTGATATCATTTGTATCTGATAAAACAGTCCGCTGTGACATGGTTACAATAAATTTATTTATCAGCGGGGGGAACTGAGCAGTAAAAATACAACTAATCTTTTCAAAAAAAACTGCGAAAAGACGCAATACTGATAAATAGGTATTCTTAAAGCCAACCAAAGATTTTATAGCATATTAAATATCTCGACTTATTCAGGTAGTTTATTTTCTCTTTCTTTTGCCTAACCAAATCAACAGACCTGTTATTGGTAAACTCGCTGCAATCAGTGCAGCTAAGAAAGCTGCAATCCTGCCCGGATAACCCATTACAGCTCCGATATGTATATCATAATTCATTCTACGGATACGATCAGATAATGTTGTCACATCACTGTATTTACCCCAGCCATATGCATTATCAAATTCCCTGCCTGTATATTGATCAAAGTAGCGGTAGTCTGTTTTATAAAATGTTTTTTCAGACGGGTTAGCCCTCAACAAAATTGCGGCACTATCAGTTTGTGGTAAAATCAATTCTACTGCTTTATACGTACTACGCATCTCATTTTCAACCTGATACCAAACTTTATCAATTGCTTTTTGTGGAGTTAGCATATTTTTTTGGCTAGTATCAGATACAGGTAGTTTTTGTTGAATGATAGAATGTTTTTCACCGGTAAGTTTGTATATCGTATTAGCAAAACCATCAAATGCCCAAATCAGTCCGGTAAAAACGGTGAATATGAGTACCCAACTACTATAAAAGCCGAGCACGTTATGCAAGTCATAATTTAATCGCTTGGGAGAAGCTTTCAATTTGATTTGAAATCTTGCTTTTGTTGCTGCTTTATTTCTTGGCCACCATAAAATGATTCCACTAATGATCATAATGAAAAAAATGAGTGTACTCCAGCCTACAATTTCCTGACCATAAGGAATCAATAATGTAAAATGCAAATACAGAATGATGTTGTAAAAATCTTTCCGCATATTTTTTGTCTTCAGCACCGTACCATCATAAGGGTTCATAAATACAGTATGGTAGTATCCGCCCTTTTCAAAAAATAAAGCATAGGCAGCTTTGTTTGGCTGACCATAATACAGTCGCTTGGCTTTTTTATCAGGTATCTGCTTTTCAGCAATTGCTATTAATGTAGAAGCTGGTAAAAAACGGTCTCTTTTAGCTTCTACAGATCTGTATGGTTGTGTTAGTTGTTGTAATTCGGGTGCAAAACAATAAATAGCGCCTGTAATCGAAACAATGAATACCACTAGCCCGGTAATAAGTCCGAGCCAGAGATGTATTTGTAAAATGATCTTCCGAATCGCTGGTGGTAGTTTTAGAAACACAATAGATATGTATTCAATGGTGAATTAAAAACGGAAACTAATATTCGCAGATACTCTGCGTGGCAACTGAGGTTCTACGGTTGTCCACCCTTTGAAATAACGCTCATTGAAAACATTATCTACTTTCAATGCAATTCTAAACGAAGCGGCATTATAAAATAAAGTTGAATGAGCAACAGTATACGCAGGAATGGTAAACAGTCCGTTCACACTGTTATTAGTGATGATATTTTCACTCGCATGGTTGCCACCGAATCCGATACCCCAGCCTTTTAATTTCCCTTGAACAAACTGATAACTCGCCCACAAATTCATAAGCTGCTCAGGACCCGCAGTTACCGGGCGTCTGCCATTACTTGCCGCATCTGTTTTATCATTCAAACTTTTGTTGAAACTATAACCTGCTATCAGGTTCAATCCGGGTAGTGGATTGGCAGAAATATCGGCTTCGAATCCTCTACTCGACATATTTCCATCCTGAATCGTAAAGCCTGCTCTCGATGGATCTGGACGAGTAATATTGGTTACGTAAATATTGTAGTATGATAATGAAGCTGTGATCTTTCTATTCAGCAATTCTGCTTTTACACCTCCCTCCCACTGATTAGCCTGTTGAGGCTTGAAATTACTGACGCTTCCATCAGGCTGTGTAACAGTATTTACATTTCTAAATCCATTCATGTAATTGCCAAATAAGGAGACTTTGTCTTTTAGGATCTGATACACTAATCCGAATTTGGGTGATACAGCTGTTTGCGCAAATGCTCCTGCGATGGTATTGGTTCGATGGGTTAAAGTACCTTTATTATCAAAACGATCTAATCGCACACTCATCATTGCCATTAGCTGATCTGTGATATTTAACACATTGGATATATAGGCACTATAGGTGTAGCTATTGGTTGTATTTCTGGTTGGATTATTGTTTTGGGCAAATCTGTTGTCTAAAGCTGCCTTATTTAGTTGTGTATACTTACTATCTGATCTGATAGCATTCACCGTATCAAATAATACATAAGCTGAGCTATTGTTTTGAGCCGAGAGGTGTAATACATCAATCCCTGCAACCATTCTATTTCTCATCTTACCAACATAAAAATCACCCATAAAGTTTTGCTGAAAACTGGTAGAATACCCTGTTGCATTTTGATTACTGACATAACGATTCAATAAAGAATCACCGGGAAGAATATACATGACATAAGAATAATAACCATCTGACTTACGAGTACTTCTTGAAATATTGGTTTGCGAGGTCCAGATACTATTAAACTTATACGTCATTTGTCCAAATAAATTCACTGTTGGAGTTTTGATCGTAATATCATTACTGGTGAAGGATCGGTTGAAGTCTACCTTTAATTCATTAACAGTGGTGGCGTTGAGCTTTCTGGTTCTATTTAAGAACAACATCAACGGGTTGGTTGATTCTGACTGGTAAAATTCAGTGTTCAATAAAAAAGAGAGTTTCTCATTGGCTTTGAAAGAAAAGGAAGGTGCTATGAATAAAGATTTTCTAAAACCAGCATCCTGAAAACTTCCTTCAGCATGATAGGCAGTATTCAGTCTGAATAAAGCTGTTTTAGAAGCATTCAACGGTGAGTTGATATCTGTAGTTAATCTATTCAATCCGAAACCTCCCCCGGTATAACTGATCTCTCCACCTGTAGTATCATATGGACGTTTTGTTTGTAAGTTGATCAATCCACCAAAAGACACAAGACTACTTCCAAATAAAGTTCCCGAAGGACCTTTAATGACCTCAATCCTTTCGATATTAGCAGGATCCAATCCACCATTGGTTAATCCAGCCACTCCATTGATCATCGAAGGTTGTACGCTAAATCCACGCAAAGAGAAATAAGCCGCTCCATCACTACCTCTTCCGGTAGAACTCCATAATTTATCAATGCCCGGGGCATTTTTTAAAGCATCATCAAATTGTGTAATCACTTGTTCCTGCAGCAAACTGGCAGTGATGGTATTATATACTTGCGGATTTTCCAGGTTCTTCAAGGGCATACGCGCCACTGATTCACTCGATACACGGTAAAACTTTCTTCTGCCACTGTTTACTGTAACTTCTGCTAGTTCTGTAATACCGGTTTCAATGGTAATGGATATAACACTGGTTTCTTTTTCTTGTACCTCAACAACTTTTGTAGCAGTACCAAATCCTGAAGAACTTACGATCAATGAATAGGTTCCTGCATGCATGTTTCTGAAGGCAAAAAAACCTTCTTCATCCGTCAATACAGTTCTATTATTCTCTTTAATGGTAATGGTAGCATAGATGATCGGAGTACCATGATTGGTCAATACTTTCCCTTTGATGATGGCTGATCCTGGTTCATCTCCGGATGCAAAAACTGATCGGGGTGTAAGAGTGATCAGTAAGACTAGAACGAATGTGATAAAACGAGCAGTTGTATTTCCTATTCTTTTCATGAACGCTTTTATTTTGTGGAGCAAAACTCAGCGCTGTGAAAAACATAACCTGTAGATAAACGGAATTCGTTTTACGCAATCGGGAAACTGACTTTAGAGTGACAAATCATCATAAGTCATGCAGTTTCTGAAACAGATTTTCTTTTACGGTATTGAACCATTCATTTTTTAGTATACTCAAGACTATTGAATCTCTTCTTCCACCTTCAACTTTATTTGCATGACTTCTTAACACTCCTTCTTCTACGCATCCTATACTTTTCATCGCGGCGATGCTACGTTTGTTATTAAAATCTGCTCGAAACTCTACACGTTCCATTCCTATCTGTTCGAAGGCGAATTGTAAGAGCAAGAACTTACAATGTTTATTCAGTCCGGTGCCTTGAAATTCTTTTCCATACCAGGTAAAACCTAACTGCAGTGTTTGATGCTGTAACTGAATATCATAAAATCTTGTACTTCCTGCATATGCCTGATTCTTTTTGTCAAAAACAATGAAAGGATATTCGGTTCCCTTTTCACGAGCCCTAACAGCGAATTCTATATAGTTTTTAAGGTTTTCCTCTCCTGCTGCTTTTTGCAAGGAATAAGTCCATATCTCGGGTTGATTCAGCGAAAAATGCCGCAAATTATCGCAATCATTCCGTTGTAAAGGGCGCAATAACACGCATTCATTTTCTAAAACATACTCTTTCGAAAGATCAAATATGTAATGCATTGAATTTATTTGAGTTTATATTGAATATTTGTAACTTTTTATACGAATACGGTAGTAAGTTACCGTTGATTATTGAACTCTTAAATGAAAAATGTATGTGCGGTATCGTTGGATACGTAGGCCATAGAGAAGCCTACCCAATAGTATTAAAAGGACTTAAAAGACTGGAATATAGGGGTTATGACAGTTCAGGTGTGGCTTTACTGAATAACGGCAAACTGAATGTTTACAAGAAAAAAGGTAAAGTAGCGGAAATGGAAGAAGATACCGTGGGAAAAGATGTTCAGTCCCACATTGGTATTGGTCATACACGTTGGGCTACACATGGTGAACCCAGTGATCGCAATGCGCATCCTCATTTATCGCAGAGCGGTGAATTAGCCATGATCCATAATGGGATCATTGAGAATTATGCGCATATCAAACAGGAGCTTATCACAAAAGGCTACACGTTTAAAAGTGATACTGATACAGAAGTATTGCTAAACTTTATCGAAGACATCAAGATCAATAATAACTGTTCACTCGAAGAGGCATTACGCATTGCATTGAAACGTATCGTGGGTGCATATTGTATTTTATTGATCTCAAAAGATGATCCGGAAACCATCCTCGCTGCCAGAAAAGGTAGTCCACTGGTAATCGGAATCGGCAAAGGCGAACATTTTCTTGCGAGTGATGCCTCTCCGATCATTGAATACACAAAAGAAGTGGTATATGTGAATGATTATGAGATCGCGATTGTTCGTCCAGATGAATTGATTTTAAAAAATCTGGGTAACGAGAAACAAACACCTTTCATCACCAAACTGGATATGGAATTGGCTGCTATCGAGAAAGGTGGATATGATCACTTCATGATTAAAGAAATTCATGAACAACCAGATACTATTTTTGACTGTTTGCGCGGAAGATTACTGCCTCAGACGGGACAGATCATTATGAGTGGTGTTGACAACCATATTGAAGCATTAAAAAGTGCACAGCGTATCTTGATCGTGGCTTGCGGAACCAGCTGGCACGCAGGTTTGATCGCTGAATACCAGATCGAAGAATTGTGCCGTATACCCGTTGAAGTTGAATATGCATCTGAATTCAGGTATAGAAATCCGGTAGTGAATAAAGGTGATGTGATCATCGCTATTTCTCAAAGTGGTGAAACAGCTGATACATTAGTGGCACTGGAAAGCGCAAAAGAAAAAGGTGCTTTCATCTTTGGTGTTGTGAATGCAGTTGGAAGTAGTATCGCTCGATTGAGTCATGCCGGCGCATATACACACGCCGGACCAGAGATCGGCGTTGCGAGTACCAAGGCATTTACAGGACAGCTCGCTGTTCTCACCATGATGGCATTGAAGATCGGATATGCAAAAGGAACCATTGATGAAAAACGCTATCTCGGATTAATGAAGGAACTGGAAGCCATTCCTGAAAAAGTAAAAGAAATACTTGCAGACACATCTAATATTCAACGAATCGCTGTGAAGTATAAAGATGCAAGTGATTTTCTATTCCTCGGACGTGGATATAACTTTCCGGTGGCACTAGAAGGCGCTTTGAAATTGAAAGAAATCTCTTATATCCATGCAGAAGGATATCCTGCTGCGGAAATGAAACACGGTCCGATTGCCCTAGTCGATGATAAATTACCCGTGGTATTTGTAGCAACAAAAGATTCTTATTACGAAAAGATCGTTTCAAACGTACAGGAGATCAAAGCTAGAAAGGGAATGGTGATCGCTGTCGCCACTCAAAATGATGAGATCATCCCCGGTATGGCGGATGATGTAATGTTTGTTCCGGATACGGATGAAGTGATTGCACCATTATTGAGTTGCATCCCACTGCAATTACTAAGTTATTATGTGGGTGTAGCGAAAGGACTTGATGTAGATAAACCTAGAAATTTGGCTAAGAGTGTTACGGTTGAATAAAAGATCACAATGTCTGTTTCAGTAAAAAAAAGATACAGCGGTAAAGACAAATCATCTGCAACATGCCACAAAACGTCATATTAAAAACCCCATTGTCATCTTTGGGTTATCAGTTTGTCTCTGCACCTTTCTTACCGAAAGGAAAAGATGAATATTACCTGCGCAATATGCAAAACCGAAATGGTATTGTATATCGCACATTGAACGCTTATGAAATTGAGGTTTTGGTTAGAAACCGAAATACCAGCGATGACTGGAATAAGATATTGGTATCAGACGCTTTCAATCCTGAGCTCGTAAAAAACTGTAAGTTTTTCGGACTTGTTCGTATTGGTAAGCTCGAACCATTTTGCTTGGGCTTTAGTGATCTGAAAGTGCCGGTTGGTTTATACAATTCTACTATTATCAGTTGTGATTTTGGCGATAACGTGTGCATCGACAATGTCAACTATTTATCTCATTATATTATTGGCAGTGAGGTCATCATTACAAATGTGAATGAATTAGTATCTACCAATCATGCGAAATTCGGAAATGGTATTATTAAGGAAGGCGAATCAGAAGATGTGAGAATCTGGATGGAGATCTGTAATGAAAATACCGGCAGAAGGGTTTTGCCATTCAATGGTATGCTGGCAGGCGATGCATTGTTGTGGAGTCGGGATAAAGATGACAAGGTATTGCAGGATAAGTTCAGACAATTTACAGAAGCGAGATTTGATAATAAAAGAGGATATTATGGAAAGGTTGGTGATAGAACGGTGATCAAAAACTGTAGTATCATTAAAGATGTATGGGTTGGGACAGATGCTTATATCAAAGGAGCCAACAAGCTCAAGAACCTGACGATCAACTCAGGTGAAGAAGGTAAAACACAGATTGGAGAAGGTTGTGAAGCAGTGAATGGTATCATTGGTTTTGGTTGTAAAATGTTTTATGGTGTTAAAGCGGTTCGCTTTATCATGGCTTCGCATTCTCAATTGAAATATGGAGCCCGATTGATCAACTCTTATCTCGGACACAATGCAACGATCTCTTGTTGTGAAGTATTAAATTCTTTGATCTTTCCGGCACATGAGCAACACCATAATAATTCTTTCTTATGTGCTGCACTAGTAATGGGGCAAAGTAATATTGCTGCAGGTGCTACTATTGGATCGAACCACAATAGCCGAGGTGCAGATGGTGAGATCATTATGGGGCGTGGTTTCTGGCCTGGATTATGTGTAAGTCTGAAACACAATTCTGTATTTGCCGGGTTTACCATTTTGACCAAAGGTGATTATCCATCGGAATTGAATATTAAGGTACCATTCTCGTTGGTGAGTAATGATGTTAGCAATGATCAGTTAATGGTGATGCCGGGATACTGGTTCTTATATAATATGTATGCATTGGCAAGAAATGCATGGAAATATGTAGACAGGGATAAAAGAACTGAGCGTATTCAATTAATAGAATACGACTATCTGGCTCCAGATACCATCAACGAAATGTTTGCAGCACTTGCCATTATGGAAGAAGCGACAGGACATGCTTATCATAAAGCCCAGCATACGAGTCGTAAAGCCTTAAGTAAAGAAGAAGCAATTCTAACCGGCAAACAACTTCTCTTGAGTGCTGATAAAATGGTAGATCAATTAGAAATAACCGTGGATGGATTTGAGAATAGCAAGCGAAAAGTGATTCTCTTAAAAACCAGAACTGCTTATCATTTATTCAGAGATCTGATCCGTTATTATGGCTCCCTCCATTTGATCGAGATGATACAAGACCAAAAAGTGCGTACCATTGAAGCTATTCAAAAAATGATCCCTGCTAAAAATAGCAGAAATGAATGGGTGAATCTGGGCGGACAATTGATTCCTAAACTTGAGCTGACACAATTGAAAGAAAAAATCAAAACAGGGAAGATCAAGTCTTGGGAAGATGTACATCAAAACTATCAACAACTGGGAAGCCGCTACAATAAACAAAAGGCATTACATGCATTGGCATCTTTAGAAGAGATAGAAGAATATCCGCTTCGAAAATTGACACCACAAACACTACAACGATTCCTCGATCATACAGTGACCGTTAAAGAATGGATGACAAAAGGTATTCATGAATCCAGGGCAAAGGACTATCAAAATCCTTTCAGAAAGATGGTCTATGAAAGCTTTGCTGAGATGAATACCATTCTCGGAAAATTGGAAGAGAATAGCTTTATCAATCAACAAATGCAGGAGCTGTTGTCTTTCAAGCAAAAGATCCAATCGCTTAAGAGATCCTTCAAAATGAAAGCATAAAAAAAGGTAACCATCTTTCGGAAGAAAGACTGGTTACCCTGTTTTAAAATCCTGATGGATATTGGATCTTAAAACCGCAAACCTAAACCCAGTTGAATTTGCTGGTTGGTCCACTTATCTTTATTATCAATGTCATTGATATTTTGTAAGCCGATATTGTATCTTCCATAGATACGGAGGAATTTGAAATTTAGTTGCCCCCCGGCTACCATAGAGAAATCACCTGATTTAAAAGCCGTTTCACCATTTTGCAACAAAGTTTTATCCTGATTCAGTAGAATACCAAACTGAGGGCCCACATTCAATGTAAGAATACCTCCTACTGAATAGCGCAATAAAACGGGAATAGATAAATAATCGAGCTTGATCTTTTCATTATTATTGAAAGGGTTGATCTCAGTAGGATAAATCGCATTAAAATTCGTTCTCTTGGTACTTGTTTGACTCCAAAGTACTTCCGGCTGAATTCCCCATTTACGATTGATATCCAGCTCTAAAAAGCCACCTACATGATAAGATAGGTCAAATCCATCTTTAAATGATTGACCGGATATTTTATTCAGGTTGGTTCCTAGTTTAACGCCAACCCTTGCTCCCTGAGCATATACCAAGTTGATGGTACCGAACAATACAACGACTGCTACAAATAATTTCTTCATAAGGTTTATTTTAATACTTATTCCTTTTCAAGCACCGTGCCAAAAATCAGATACAAGATGCAAATCAAGGCCGTAACGCTGCACAACCATTTATTATTGTAATTGTTTAACGTTATATGGAACTTTTAACAGATAAGGATATTGACCGCATCATCGAGATGGCCTGGGAAGACCGTACCCCTTTTGAGGCCATTTTATTCCAATTCGGTCTGAAAGAAAAGGAAGTGATTGAACTGATGCGTGCCAATAGTAAAAAAAGCAGCTTTAAAATGTGGCGTAAAAGAATGGCTGGTAGATTCACCAAACACGCCAAACTCAGAACAGAAGATGTTAGCCGGTTCAAATGCTCCCGCCAAAGAACCATCAGCATGAATAAAATCACTAAAAGGTGATGGATTATCACATTACTTTGTATCAAATCAATCATTATGCGGATTTTTCCTCTATTGATACTTACGCTATGTTTTTATTCACTCAAGGCTCAACATCAACACATTTCT
Source organism: Sediminibacterium sp. KACHI17 (assembly GCF_040362915.1). Classification (NCBI taxonomy): domain Bacteria; kingdom Pseudomonadati; phylum Bacteroidota; class Chitinophagia; order Chitinophagales; family Chitinophagaceae; genus Sediminibacterium; species Sediminibacterium longum. The sequence continues at coordinate 1,268,467 of NZ_AP029612.1, forward strand.
GGAGACGGATATGCTGATAGTGTCAACAAAGGCCTAATCGCTAAGGATACGATGAAGGGTAGTCCGAAAAGAGTATCGATGAAAACGATCGGAGATACACATATCCATATCGAATATGGCTCTCCGGGTGTAAAAGGAAGAATGATCTGGGGTGGATTGGTGGCCTATGATCAGGTATGGGCTACCGGTGCCCATAATGCTACTTCCATTGATTTTTCTAAGGATGTGACCATTGGAGGCAAGAAAATTCCAAAAGGAAAATATGCCCTATTCACCATTCCTGGTAAAACCGAATGGACCATCATCTTGAATACCAACTATCAACAACACCTTGCTGATGCTTACAACATATCGGAAGATATTGTACGCGTAAAAGTAAAACCGGTGAGAAAGCAACAGGTTACCCAGCGACTAACCTATTCAGTAATTCCTTCAGGTAAAGATGCAGGTGTGATGATCGAATGGGAATACCTGATCGTGACCTTGCCAATAAAGGTCCATTAAGTGGATCATGAGTAGTGAGGGTCAGAATAAAGTATAACCTATAGATTACTCAACAGAAACCATTGACCATTGACCATGGACTATTCACCAATATCTAAGCCCCGTCACGCGAACTCAATCACTGTGATCTCCGGCAATATCCCCACCCTGCCGGGATAACCGATAAAACCAAAGCCTCTATTCACGTATAATTTTTGTTTTCCTTCTTCATATAATCCAGCCCATTGCTTGTACATCCATTGAACGGGACTCCATTTGAAGTAAGGGTTCTCTAATCCGAATTGCATCCCATGCGTATGTCCGGATAGCATCAGATCAATATCTGTATACTCTGTTCTGATCTGTGCATCCCAATGACTGGGGTCATGACTTAGCAATATTTTGAAGGGAATATTTTCAGTTCCGGGATACGCGAGATCCATTTTCCCATATTTTGGGAAACGTCCTTTAGCACCCCAGTTCTCTATACCTAACAATGCAATTTGTTGACCTGTTCTTTCAAATGTCACATGTTCATTCATCAGCAAACGCCATCCCATATCTGCATGAGTTTTTTTCAGCGCCTCCAGATTGGCGGCTTTTTCTTCACGTGTGGGCCATGAAACATAATCTCCATAATCATGGTTACCTAATGTACTAAACACACCCATCGGAGCCTTTAAACGGGCAAAGACGGATTTATATTCTTCCATTTCAGAAGCACGATCATTGACCAGATCTCCTGTAAATACGATCAGATCCGGCTTTTCCTGAAGGATCATATCAATTCCATGATCAACTGCCTTTTTGTTTTGAAAACTGCCACTGTGAATATCACTGATATGAACCATCTTCATTCCGCGAAAAGCCGCCGGCAGATTGGGAAATGAAAGTTTTAATCTTTTGATCTGGTAATTGTATTTGTTACTGAACCCGTATAATAAAGTACCAAACAATGACCCTCCTATTCCCAGTCCCAACCAACTCAAAAAAGTAGAACGAGGAATGCCTCCACCATTATTACTCATATACTGAGCGCCGGTACCCGGGAATATCTTACTCATCAGCCAAAGAGCCATACGTCTGAGATCATCGGTCAGGAAAAAAAGTGCGGCAATCAGTTTGGCAAAAAATAACCCAACCAGAATCGCAAAAACATAATTCCGGTAAAATTTTGAGTTCTGTAAACCCTGTATGTACGGGAAAGATAACAATGCAACCAGTGTACATATTGATAATACCCAATATCCGATATGGATGATCATTCGGGTTTTATCTGAAAGGGTCTGTGTGACCGTTCTAACAGCCTGAAATACATAAAAATCAAGTAAAAGCATGATGAGGGCGATCACCCACAGAGTACCGGCATTACGCATGAAAAAGTTTTAATGTGTATGTAGACGTATAGTTGATAAAAATATTGCATTTTAGGAGAAGAAGCCCTCCCACTCATCCACAATGAACATTTAACATATGGGTTAGCCAAACTGTTTAGATACCCTTTTTCTGCCAAAAATGAAGCAATCAAACCATCGGCCATGAGCCCCGAACCATGAACCATTTTCTATGGATAAGATTCTTTCAAAAGATGTCTTTGAAACCGTATTTTTGGCGTCCTTCAAAGAAATGTGGCTATGAAACTGACTTATTATGGACATTCTTGTTTTCAAGTGGAGATCAAAGGAAAAAAGATCCTTTTTGACCCGTTTATTACCTACAATGAGTTGGCGAAAGATATTGATGTGAATAGTATTGAAGCCGACTACATCTTTTTATCTCATGGACATGCTGATCATATTGCCGATGCGGTAGGTATTGCCAAAAGAACAGGCTGCACGGTGGTGAGTGCTTGGGAAATTCATGAATGGATCACAAAACAAGGCATTGAGAAATCTCATCCGATGAATACGGGTGGAAAATGGAGTTTCGATTTTGGAACCGTAAAATGTGTGGTGGCACAGCATAGCAGTGGTTTACCCGATGGCAGTTATGGTGGTAATCCCATGGGTTTTTTATTCATGACAGAAGAAGCTAACTTTTACTATAGTGGTGATACGGCCCTCACATTGGACATGCAATTGATCCCGGCCTGGACCCAGCTTGATTTCGCAGTACTACCCTTGGGTGATAATTTTACCATGGATGTGACAGATGCCGTTCGTTGTGCTGATTTTGTACAATGTAACCGTGTAGTTGGCGTACATTACAATACATTCGGATTTATTAAGATCGATACTGAAGCTGCGATTCAAACATTTAAATCAGCCGGAAAAGAATTGTTATTACCGGGTATCGGAACAACCATTGACCTTTAAAATAAAAATATTCCGTTCTACGGAAGCTTAAGAATCATTATGGCGAGAATAATCGGAGTTGCCAATCAGAAAGGGGGCGTAGGTAAAACTACTACTGCTATCAATGTCGCTGCGAGTTTAGCGGTGCTTGAATTCAAAACATTATTGGTAGATGCTGACCCACAGGCCAACAGTACTACAGGTGTTGGATTTGACCTGCACAATATTACAAGCAGCTTATATGATTGCATGGTGAATAATGCAGTTGCAGCGGATGTGATACTTAAAAGTGAGATCCCCAATCTTGATATCATTCCCTCACATATTGACCTTGTAGGTGCTGAGATTGAAATGATCAACTACCCGAATCGTGAGAATGTGATGAAGGGAATTTTAGATGCAGTAAAAGATCGTTATGACTTTATCATCATTGACTGCTCGCCTTCATTGGGATTAATTACCGTAAACTCACTCGTTGCATCTGATAGTGTGATCGTGCCTGTACAATGTGAATTTTTTGCCTTGGAAGGATTAGGAAAACTATTGAATACCATCAAAATTGTGCAGAGTCGTCTGAATCCTGAATTACAAATTGAAGGTATCTTAATGACCATGTATGACGGTCGCTTGCGCTTATGCAACCAAGTGGTAAGTGAAGTGAGAAGACATTTTGATGAAATGGTTTTTTCTACCATCATCCACCGAAATACTCGTCTGAGTGAGTCACCAAGTGTGGGCAAACCTGTGATCCTGTATGACGCTGAAAGTAAAGGAGCTATCAATTATCTGAATTTGGCCAAAGAGATCTTACAGAACAATGGTTTGACCAAAATGTCTAATGAAGAGAGAATTATTGAATAGTTTATAGACCATGGACGAAGGTCTAAAAATCAATACCATGACCAACCCAAAACAAAATAAAGAATTGATCGGTAAAGGGCTTCGCTCTTTATTACAGAATATTGATGCCGATCTGAAAACTACCAGTGGCGCTTTGAAAACGGATGTCGTAGAACAAGTAACTACGATCAACAGAATTCCTTTGAGTGATATTCAGATCAATCCCAAGCAGCCCAGACGTGATTTTGACGAACAAGCTTTGAATGAATTGGCGGAGTCATTAAAAATCCACGATATCATTCAACCTTTAACTGTTTCCAAGTTAGCCAATAATAAATACCAACTGATCGCAGGTGAACGTCGTTTCCGTGCAGCAAAAATTGCAGGACTCAAAGATGTGCCCGTTTATATTCGTCAAGCCAATGATCAGCAGTTATTGGAATTGGCACTGTTGGAAAACTTACAACGTGAAAATCTCAATGCCGTTGAAATTGCATTGAGCTATAAACGAATGATGGATGAGTTAAGCTATACACAGGAGCAAGTAGCGGAAAGAATGGGTAAAGAAAGAAGTACCGTAACAAATTATATCCGTTTATTAAAATTACCACCCGATATACAGTTGGCTGTTCGCAGCGGACAATTGAGCATGGGGCATGCCAGAGCTTTGATCAACATTGACACCATTGATAAACAACTTTTTGTTTATAAAGAAATCCAGCAGAAAGGTTTGAGTGTGAGACAAACAGAAGAGTTGGTTAGAAAAATGTATCAAGCAGAGAAAGTGGATACTGTTAAAACTTCTGCAAAAACCGATCTGCCACCCGCTTACAAAAAGATTGAAGATAACTTAGCATCACATTTCGCTACAAAAGTGAAAATGGTTCATAACAAAAAGGGATATGGCAGTATCACCATCGAGTATTTTTCACTGGAAGAACTGAATAAAATTCTCGAAGCCATGAATGTAACGGTGAGTTAATAAATACATGAGTGTATTTCGATTATTCATACTATCATTATTGACTTGTTTTACTGTATCGACTCTTTCAGCACAGTCTGATAAAGAGCAACTCGCGAATACCCAATTGATAGGCCGGGATACCAGCGTTGTCATAAAAGACAGCACACAGAAAAAAAATGTCGCGAAAAAACATATTCCTAGAATAGCGACCAACCGCTCTTGGTTAATACCGGGCTGGGGTCAAGCATACAATAAACAATACTGGAAAATACCGGTAGTATATGGCATATTAGCCATACCAAGCGTAGCTTTTGTGTACAACAACAATATGTACAAAAAAACAAAGTTTGCATATGAAGCTTTGTTCAAAGCTCAACTCCCCCAACCCGATAGTACAGATTACAGATTAATCGATCCCCAACTTCGCGGACTAAGTATCTCTTCCGTACAGAGTTATCGGAATGCTTTTCGTCGTGACAGGGATTATTCGATTCTTTGGTTTGTATTGGCCTGGGGTCTACAGGTTGCAGATGCAACGGTATTCGCCCATTTGAAAGAATTCGACGTGAGCGATGACCTGACCATGCAAATCAGCCCTACATTTAACCCACAAACAAGAACACCGGGTTTTGGATTGGTCATGAGCCTGAAAAATCCTGATAAAAAACCAAGGCAGGTTCGTTAACACCAAGCTTCATTAAAATTTTTTTCTTGCCGATTTACAAATAAGTTTGCTGCAAAAGCACACATCATGAATATCATTCTCGTAGGATATGGTAAAATGGGTAAAGCCATTGAAGAAATTGCAGTGAAGAAGGGACATACCATCTCCCTTAAGGTAGATATCAATAACGCAGATGAATTGAATGCGACCAATGCAGCAAAAGCAGATGTCGCCATTGAATTTACAGGTCCACATAGTGCTTTTGACAATGTCATGAAATGTCTTGAATTGGGTTTGCCTGTTGTGTGCGGCTCAACCGGTTGGCTCGACCGATATGAAGAAGCAAAACAATATTGCGAAGCAAAAAATGGAACCTTGGTATATGCAAGCAACTATAGTATCGGTGTGAACCTTTTTTTTGAAGTGAATAAGCAACTGGCCAAATTGATGAGTCAACATCCGGATTACAATGTCTTCATGGAAGAGATCCATCATACACAGAAAAAAGATGCTCCTAGTGGAACAGCTATCACATTGGCTGAACAAATAATGGCATCAATGCCCCAAAAGCAAAAATGGGTGAATGAATTATCAACTGATCCTTCCGTTTTATCCATTGTTTCCGAACGAATAGATCCGGCACCCGGAACACATAAGGTAAAATATACTTCTGCTATCGATGATATTGAAATCATCCATACTGCCCATAACCGGGCTGGCTTTGCCGGAGGCGCTGTTCTAGCTGCAGAATATGCATCAAAACATAAAGGCATTTGGAGTATGAAAGATGTATTAGGGCTGTAAACTGTTCCATACATTGTATGAAAGCATACAATATTCTGTTTTTTTTATAATTTGTATCAAGGAAAGGACTCCTGTAAAATGATGCCACATGTTATCTAAAAAAACTCAATATGCGTTCAAAGCCCTTACCTTTATGGCAGAACGCAAAAAAGAAGGTCCGATTCTGATTGCAGAAATAGCTAGCAAAAAGAAGATCCCTTTAAAATTTCTTGAAAACATTTTGCTGGAACTTAAGAAGGCCGGTTTGTTGGACAGTAAGAAAGGTAAAGGTGGAGGATACTTTTTTAATGTAGAACCTAATAAAATCCCTCTCGCAACAGTAATGCGATTGATCGAAGGACCGATTGCCTTACTACCTTGTGTAAGTCTCAATTTCTATGAAAAATGTCACGACTGCAATGAGCGAAAATGCGGTCTGAATAGGGTGATGATTGAAGTGCGTGATAATACCCTGAAAGTATTGGAAAACAAAACTGTTGCCGATCTGGCAGTATTATAACCAAACCTCTAAAACAAAACTGAAATGAAAAAATTGCTCATTCTCTTACTGTGCATTCCTTTTATCAGTGAAGCACAGATTCCTGTATTAAGCGGGAAGAATATTTTTAAACTGAATGTTAGCTCACTGGTAGCTAAAAACTTTCACATCACTTACGAGCGTAAATTAACAGGTCGTGTATCTGCTTCGCTGGGCTTCAGAACCATGGCAAAAAGTACCATTCCATTCAAAAGCACTGTTGAAAATTTATTGGATGGCGCCGACTTCAATTTTAATGAATTCAAAATGGGGAATACCGCTTTCACGCCTGAAGTGAGATTATATTTAGGCAAAGGCAATCTCAGAGGCTTTTATGTAGCCCCATACATGCGTTTTGCATCTTTCGATATTACGGCTCCAATTAAATATACTTACAACAGTGGAAGTGGTAACACTACTACAGAAGCACCCATGACAGGTAAAATCACTTCTACAAGTGGTGGTATCATGTTTGGTACACAACACAGAATCTTCAAAGTATTGACACTCGATATTTGGATCATTGGAGGTCACTATGGCAGCAGCAAAGGAACACTTGCAATAACCAGAAACTTCTCTACTCAACAAGAGCGTGACGCTTTAAAACAAGAGTTGGATGATATCGACGCCCCTCCTTTTAAATTTAAAAATGCTACTGTAACAGCTACTGGCGCTAGCATTCAATCAGACGGACCATGGGCTGGTATTCGCGGACTAGGCATTAACCTAGGTTTCAGATTCTAAAAACATACGAAGAACGTATAAAAGAAGAGCCGCAATCTAAATGTTGCGGCTCTTTTATTGTGTTTACCCCCCGGTAAATGATCAGCAGCTTTTACACTGCCATCGTATTATTAGATACCGTTTGGTTCAATTTCGTTGCTTTTATACCAATTATTTCTTCAGATTTTTTAGCATATCATCGGTCATTTTCGCCAAATCAAACTCCGGCTTCCATCCCCAATCATGGGTAGCAACACTATCATCAATACTTTGAGGCCAACTATCTGCGATCTGTTGTCTATAATCAGGCGCATAACTCATCTTAAACTCAGGAATATGTTTAATGATTTCAGCACCGATTTCTTTGGGTGAAAAACTCATACCTGATAAATTATAAGAAGTCCTAACTGATATTTTTTCTGCAGGCGCTTCCATTAATTCAAGTGTAGCCCTGATCGCATCAGGCATATACATCATGGGCAAATAAGTATCTTCTTTAAGAAAGCATTGGTATTTTTTGTGCTCCAATGCCTCATGATAAATTTCTACCGCATAATCAGTGGTACCTCCACCCGGAGCAGATTTATAACTGATCAAACCCGGGTATCGAATACTGCGAACATCTACTCCATATCGCTGGAAATAATAGTTACACCAAAACTCACCGGCATACTTACTGATACCATATACAGTAGTAGGCTCTATAATGGTTTGCTGCGGACAATTTTGTTTGGGAGAAGTAGGACCAAATACTGCAATACTACTAGGCCAATACACTTTGGTCAATTTTTCTTCCCGTGCAATGTCCAGTACATTTAATAAGCCCTGCATATTCAGATGCCATGCCAGGTTCGGATTCTTTTCTCCTGTCGCAGATAATATCGCCGCCAATAAATAGATCTGTGTAATATTTTGACGAATCACCTGCACATGTAACATCTCTTTATTCATCACATCCATACTCACGTACGGACCAGTACCTTCTAACAATGGATTTTGTTCACGAAGATCTGAAGCGATGACATTGTTATTCCCATAGAGTTTACGCAACGCCAATGTTAGTTCAACTCCGATCTGACCCGAAGCCCCAATAACGAGAATTTTTTCTTTTTGCGGAGACATGCAATCGTTTTTTAGTGGAACAAAGAAAGAGAAAAAAGGGCAATAGTTGATAGTCCATGGTCTATGGACCATGGACTATCAACTATTGCCCAACAAATCCCTAATTTCGCTACTCAAATAATACATTCATGATCCCAGCTTATCTCTCAGAACTTTTCAAGCCACAACAGTACGATGCCAATAACTTTTTTCTGATCGCAGGTCCATGTGTGGTTGAGAGTGAGGAATTGGTGATGGAAATAGGTGAAAAGGTATCGGGTATTTGTAGAAATCTGGGCATCCCTTATGTTTTTAAAGCCAGTTATAGAAAGGCAAATAGAACCAGTGCCAGTTCATTCACCGGTATTGGTGATGACAATGGTTTATCACTGATCAAAAAAGTGGGTGATACTTATCAGTTGCCTACCACTTCTGATATTCATGCGCATGATGAAGCTGCTATGGCTGCTCCATATATTGATATCCTGCAGATACCTGCTTTCTTATGCAGACAAACAGATTTGCTGTTAGCTGCAGCAGATACTGGAAAGATCGTGAACGTTAAGAAGGGACAGTTTCTCAGTGGACCGTCCATGAAATTTGCAGTAGATAAGATCAAACTAGCAGGTAATGATAAGGTCATGCTAACAGAACGCGGAACTACTTTTGGTTATCAGGATCTGGTGGTTGACTATAGAAATATTCCCTGGATGCAAGAACACGGTTGCCCTGTGATCATGGACTGTACACATTCTTTACAACAACCGAACCAAACAACGGGAGTAACGGGCGGAAATCCTCAACTAATTGGAACCATTGCAAAAGCTGCTATTGCAGCCGGAGCAGATGGTCTCTTCATAGAAACACATCCAAATCCTGCCATAGCGAAGAGTGACGGAGCCAATATGTTACAACTCGATCGCTTAGAACCTTTGTTACAGGAATTGGTTCGCCTAAGAAAAGCAATAGTATAGGAAGAGTCAAGAATAAAGACTCAGGATTCAAGAAAGAATACAGGAAATACGGACAAACTTCACATACATTTTAAGAAGCACTAGTAGCAGTGCTGGATTGCTTAGGTGTTACTTATGTAATAATTCTTGTTCCTTGAATTCTCACCAATTGCGCAACGGATTTCTTCTTCCGGCAAGGATATAATTCTTGATATTGATCCAAAAAGCAAGGATCATGTAGATGATTACCGGAGATCCCATGGTCAAGAAAGAGATGTAAATAAACCACATCCTGATACGAGAGCTGGCGATACCTAGTTTTTCTCCAATAGCGGTACAAACACCAAACGCCCTTACTTCAAGAAATTCTCTGATCTTTTGCATATATCTGGTAGTTGAATAGGGGGCTTTGTATGGCAAATTAGACAAATTTTAGTGAAAAAAGGTTAAGAATGTATGTGAGGGATGACATACCTGAATAAACAGATCATAACGCATATATTTCAGTCTTTGCCCCCACCCTATTTTTCCGTAAATTCGCGCAGATTTTAGTCAATAAAACATCTGTTTGAACCAACTGTTCTCTGGAAATTCTCCATAGTAGGTTTTCAAATCAGATATCAGAAATCATACATCTTTAAATCGTAGACCCATGGCATTTGACATTGAAATGATCAAGAAAGTGTATGCTGAGATGCCTGCTAAGGTAGATGCTGCACGCAAGGCGCTCGGTCGCCCTTTGACACTGTCTGAAAAAATCCTTTTTGCACATCTGCATCAGGATCAGCAACTCAGTAATTTTGAAAGAGGTAAATCCTATGTTGATTTTGCACCAGACCGTGTTGCGATGCAGGATGCGACTGCACAAATGGCGCTCTTGCAGTTTATGCAAGCTGGTCGTCCAAAAGTAGCGGTTCCCTCAACTGTACACTGTGATCACCTGATCACTGCCAAATTAGAAGCTAAAAAAGATCTGGAAGTAGCGAACGCAGAAAGTAAAGAAGTATATGACTTCCTTGCTTCTGTTTCCAATAAATACGGCATCGGTTTCTGGAAACCAGGAGCCGGTATCATTCACCAGGTAGTTCTTGAAAACTATGCATTCCCCGGCGGTATGATGATCGGAACCGATTCTCATACTGTGAATGCCGGAGGTTTGGGTATGATCGCCATTGGTGTCGGTGGTGCTGACGCCTGTGATGTGATGGCCGGTTTACCATGGGAATTGAAATGGCCAAAATTGATCGGCGTGAAACTTACGGGTAAACTAAGTGGATGGACCGCCCCTAAAGATGTTATTCTGAAAGTGGCAGGTATCCTCACTGTAAAAGGTGGTACCGGAGCAATCGTAGAATACTTTGGTGAAGGTGCAACAGCCATGAGCTGTACCGGTAAAGGAACCATTTGTAATATGGGTGCTGAAATAGGTGCTACTACTTCTACTTTCGGTTATGATGATAGCATGAGTCGTTACCTCAAAGCTACCGGTCGCGAAGAAGTAGCTGTAATGGCTGATGGTATCAAAGCTTACTTAAATGCAGATGCAGAAGTATATGCTTCTCCTGAAAAATATTTCGATCAGGTAATCGAGATCAACCTGAGTGAACTAGAACCACATTTGAACGGTCCTTTCACTCCGGATCTGGCTACTCCTATTTCTAAAATGAAAGAAATGGCTGCAGCCAACGGATGGCCTACAAAAGTAGAAGTAGGTTTGATCGGCAGCTGTACCAACAGTTCTTATGAAGATATCAGTCGCGCGGTAAGTCTGGCCCGTCAGGTAAAAGAAAAAGGGTTGAAAACAAAAGCTCAATACACCATTACTCCGGGTAGTGAGCAAGTACGTTATACAATTGAACGTGATGGATTTTTGGATATTTTCTCTGAGATCGGCGCAACTGTTTTCGCCAATGCATGTGGACCTTGTATCGGTATGTGGGATCGTGTAGGTGCTGAAAAAGCTGAGAGAAATACCATCGTTCACTCTTTCAACAGAAACTTCGCCAAGCGTGCTGATGGCAACCCAAATACTTTAGCGTTTGTTGCTTCACCTGAATTGGTAACAGCACTTGCGATTGCAGGTGATCTGACCTTTAATCCGATCACGGATACATTGACCAATGAAAAAGGTGAGCAAGTAAAATTAGATGAGCCTAGTGGACAGGAATTACCACAACGTGGATTTGCAGTAGAAGATGCCGGCTATCAGGCACCTGCTGCTGACGGAACTGCTGTACAAGTAGCCGTGGATCCTGCATCAAAACGTTTGCAATTATTAGATCCTTTCGCTGCTTGGGAAGGTACAGATTTGAAAGGATTGAAGCTGTTGATCAAAGCAAAAGGAAAATGTACCACAGACCATATCTCTATGGCGGGTCCATGGTTGAAGTTCCGCGGTCACCTCGATAACATCAGTAACAACATGCTCATCGGTGCTGTGAATTTCTTCAATGAGAAGACCGATCTGGTAAAAAATCAACTGACAGGGGAATATGGTCCGGTGCCTGCTACACAGCGTGCTTATAAAGCTAAAGGTATTGGATCGATCGTCGTAGGTGATGAAAACTATGGTGAAGGATCATCCAGAGAGCATGCGGCTATGGAACCTCGTCATTTAGGTGTTCGTGCAATATTGGTAAAATCATTTGCCCGTATCCATGAAACCAACCTTAAGAAACAAGGTATGCTGGCATTGACTTTCAATGACAAAAATGATTACGATAAGATTCAGGAAGATGATACGATCGACATTGAAGGACTGACCACTTTTGCACCGGGTCAGCCGCTTACCATTGTATTACATCATTCAGATGGAAGCGTTGACAAGATCAGTGTGAATCATACCTATAATCAACAACAGATCGAATGGTTTAAAGCCGGTGGTGCGTTGAATATTATTCGCAAACAAGTGGCAGGATAATCAACTGCTCTTACAATAAAAAAAGCTCCGAATGTATTCGGAGCTTTTTTATTACGCATCACTTTCTTACATCAGGCTTTTTTACCCATACCATTGACCCAACCAACAACACCGCCAACAATAGCACCCATGACGGCTGCAGCGGCTATGTCAACCCAGACTGCTTTCATAGCCATGATATTACTGGTTCCATACATGGTGAGATCAAAGGATGCTCCCATGATCAATCCAAGCACAGCACCTGCTGAAAGTCCGGCTGAAAGGGTACTGATGTTTGCCCAGCGATTGAAAATGTAAGAGTACAGAATACCTGTACAAATATTTCCGAGTATCAGTGCCCACCATACCATTTCAGCATCTGGGCGCATCACACCGGTCGCTGTACCGCTGTTCTCAGCCATAAAATCCATCAATAACATTCCGTAAATCAGCCATCCTGCAAAGAAGGCGACAACTCCTCCGGCGATGCCGGAAATCAACATTTTTGTGGTGTTCATAAGCAATCGTTTTAAGGGGGAAAAAATTTACTGAACAAAATAGACATCAGTTTGCGCAAATGCAAGTATTGCGCAAGAACCCAAATGCCTACTGTTTATAATCAGGGGATAACCCATAAATGAAAGCATTCACAAACAATTATCATTTAAATGAATGTTGCAACAGTAACTGTACTTATTTTCACCCATTGTATTGAAAATCTATTATTTAGAACTATGATTTGGGAAATATTGACTGTTGCAGGTCTGGCTACCTTTGAAGTTTATGCAGCCATACCTGCGGGTTTTGCATTTGGACTACCGGCATGGACCATTTTTTTATCCAGCATGACGGGCGGATTAGTAGGTGTTTTTGTTGCTACATTTTTGGGAGATAAGATCAAAAAGTTTCTTGCAAAATACCGTAAACCCAAGCCGGAAAAACCAAAGACAGGATTGATCTATACGCTATGGGATAAATATGGGATCATTGGATTGGGTTTCTTCGGAACCATGACCGTTGGAGCTCCCGTTAGTATCGGAGTAGGTGTTGGCTTTAATGTGCCTTTGCAAAAATTATTGATCTGGTGCTGTATCGGTGTAATTACCCGTTGTGCATTATTTACTGCGATCGGATATTACGGATTGAAACTAATTTAAACGAGTGTAAATAGCCAATGGTCCATAGTCCATGGTATCATATCTTACCCATGGGCTATGGACCATCGACCATATACTATTGGTTAACCCCCTAAATAGTCAACAATAGCAAAGACATATTAGACTGCATGAGAATTCTTTCCAGTCTTTGTTCGCGCATAAAGTAGCTCGACAAAGTCCCCATCTTAACAGTAGGAATATTCTGCGACTGCATCATTTCTGAAAAATTGGATAACTTTTTTTCTACTGCATTGAATTGATATACCAATGAAGATGGAACATGCTGCTGCTCTGTGTTGGGAGCATCCAGTAATGAAACTGCTTCTGACATTTCTCTGGCGGTATGGAATGCTCTTGTTTCTGGTTGTAACAACTCTTCGGAGATATTAGCAAGATCAGATTTTGCGATATACATCACTGTACAACGAGAGCGACACAACATTCTAAAAACATCCAATCCGGTAGACTTTCCTGTCTCATACCATTCTTCTCTTGAATAAAATGCAATATCACAGCCAAACTCATCAATGTATTGCTTGAATACAGCAGGTGAATCACCAAATATTCTGTCGATACTATATCCTTTAACCGATTGCGGATTTTCTTCTTCGATCTTGCGGATAGACTCAAGTGCTTCAGGAGAAAACTTGTAGCCATGTGCTTGTCTGCTCAAAGTCATCAAATCACTCTCATTGTCAGGTATGGGTACCACCTGCAAAAAAGTGCAATAAAAACTTTCCGATTTGTACAATCTTGTAGCCAATCGGAACAGATTAACTGCATGCTCAGTACATCTGGTTGGAATAATGATCTTTTTCATACCTGTAGTTTTTGAGTGATGATAACAGATGATACTGTATCATCCTGCAAACCTACATGAGGAGTATTGGGACGGTCTAAGAGACATATTAAGAGACCGTTAGAAGTCTTTAAGAGTGGCATTAGAAAATCTAAGAAATTCTAATGCCGTTCTAACAACTTTTTACAAGCTGTGCCAAGCACAAGGAAATAGGGTTATGAACGAATAGGGAACCGCATTTCAACACGGGTGCCGGCGCCTTCCATGGATGTAAAACGAATCTCGCCCCGGTGTATGCGGATGATTTTCTGCGCAAGCGGTAAACCTACCCCATACCCTTTGTAAGCTGAAGTGTTAGATGCCCTAAAGAATGGATCAAAAATATAACGCAGTTCTTTTTCAGGAATTCCGATTCCCCTGTCTTCTACCACCACAATACACTGTGAATCGGTCGCGTGCAATGAGATCGTTACTTTATCATTGTTCGAGTACTTACAAGCATTTTGCACCACATTCGTAAGCGCCAGTTTCAATAAATTCTGATTCCCAAAAATGGTGATGTATTCAGTGTCTTCCGGCAAACTTTCAAAATTGATCTGTATATGATTTCCGGGATCTGTAAAATCGATGATCTTTTTGACCGATAAGATCAATTCGTCTAAACGGATCGATCCCATGAATTCTTCCTTAACGCTATTACCTGCTTGTGCTAGCTCTAATAAGCTGGTAGTTAAATGATGCAGTTGATCTGCTTCCCGGGCGATCACTGCCAATGCAGCACGATACTCACCGGGATCTCTTTCTTTACTCAATGCCAATTCAGCTTCTCCAAGGATCGCTGTAAGAGGTGTTCGCAGCTCATGAGAGAGTTTATTCACGAAATTTCTTTGGGTCTCGAAAGAGGTCTCTAAACGATCGAGCATATCATTAAAGGTTTGTGTAAGATCACTGATCTCACCTTTAATGGGTTGCTCAGGTAATCGCATATCCAGATTCGTAACACTGATTCGTTTTACCCGCTGAATGATATTGGAAATAGGATTCACGATCTCTGCAGAAAAAAGCATTCCTACTACGAATACTATAATGACGGCCAGTATGATCCCCAGGATCAGGTTTTGACGCATATCCCGTAATCCTTCTTCACCATAATCATTACGTGCAGACATCATCACGAT
Source organism: Sediminibacterium sp. KACHI17 (assembly GCF_040362915.1). NCBI lineage: Bacteria > Pseudomonadati > Bacteroidota > Chitinophagia > Chitinophagales > Chitinophagaceae > Sediminibacterium > Sediminibacterium longum. The sequence goes on from NZ_AP029612.1 coordinate 1,283,843, forward strand.
ATACCGCTTCCCGCTATACTTGTATGGGATCACTGAGTAATAAGTCAACCCCTGTATGAACTGTACGGTTTTTCCCGCATTGAGTTGCTCTTCAAAATTGGGAGGAAGCGTTATATGATGTGAGGATAGAAATAAGGAATCAGGGATCTTATCAAAGAAGTATTCCTTCTCATCCGGTAACCGTTGTAAGTGTTTTTGACGGATCTCATTATACACGACAGGTCCGAGAATTCCTTCTTCATAATGCGCTTGTGCTGCAATACCTCCCCTAACGGTCAGGCGATGAAAAAATTCACGATCAATAGAACGTTTTGAGAAGTGATAAATAAAAACACTCAGCATCAAGATAATGACACCAGTAAGTAAAGTAAATAAGGTGGTGATCTTATTACGGATGTTCATGAAGCTGTTTCTTTCATCATGTAACCCATACCAATCATAGTATGTATGAGTTTATCATTTTTGTTTTTATCGATCTTCTTACGGAGATAATTGACGTATACATCTACAACATTCGTACCCATATTGAAATCAATATCCCATACATTTTCCAGTATCTCCATCCTAGACAATACCCTGGATTGATTTTTCATGAAGAACTCTAATAACTTGTATTCCGTAGAAGTCAAAGAAATAGCTTCGTCACCTCTGAAAGCTGTTTTGGCATCTGTATCCAACCGCAGGTCCGATATTTTTAAGATATGCGTATCCGGTACAGTGGTGTTTCGCGTCATGCGTCTTCCTAAAGCATTCACCCTTGCTACCAGTTCTGTGATCTTAAAAGGCTTTACCATATAGTCATCTGCACCGCTGTCAAGACCGGTGACAATATTTTCCGTACTACCCAATGCCGTCAACATCAGTACAGGGATGGAAATACCCTGAGATCGCATCTCCTTACACACCTGAATACCATTTACACCGGGAAGCATGATATCCAAAATCACCATGTTAAAATCATGGTTTCGTACCATCTGCAGTCCGGTATGGCCATCCATTGCTACACTCACCTCAAAACCGATCTCCTTCAACCCTCTCTCAATCAATGAAATAACGGCAGCTTCATCTTCAATCAACAATATCTTCATTTGTTACTCGCTTGTTTGCACACCAACAAAATAAGAATTTTTAAAAGAAAACACTGAAACACTTTATATTGACAACTGTTCGAATCTTGTTGAACTTTTAGAACCATACAGAAATTTGACAGATCAACAAGTTCGATTAAAGATACTATCATGAAAAAAATAAGAGTTGCCTTATTGTCTTTTGGAATGTCAGGAAAAGTATTCCATGCCCCTTTTCTTGATCAACATGCCGGATTTGAACTTTACGCGGTTTGGGAGCGCTCCAAGTCTGAATCTGCAGCAATATATCCTACGATCAAAATAGTCAGATCACTGGAAGCATTGTTAGAAGATGATAGTATTGAGTTGATCGTAGTCAATACACCTACTCATACACATTATGAATATGCCAAAAAAGCGTTAGAGGCAGGAAAATCAGTCATAGTTGAAAAAGCATTTACCACAACAACAACAGAAGCACAATCACTTGCTGCATTAGCGAAAGAAAAAAAATTACTATTATCGGTGTATCAGAACAGAAGATGGGACAGCGATTTCCAAACTGTACAAAAGATCATACAAGATGGCGTTTTAGGAGAACTCAAAGAAGTATCCTTCCGTTTTGATCGTTTCAAAAATACCATCGGTAATAAAACACATAAGGAGCAACCTGGTCCGGGAGCAGGCCTGTTGAATGATCTGGGGCCTCATTTGATCGATCAGGCATTGGTGTTATTTGGAAAGCCTGAAAAAATTTTCGCCGATATCAGAATACTTCGGCCGGATTCTTTGGTAGATGATTATTTTGATTTGCTATTATACTATCCATCATTAAGGGTTCGATTGATATCGAGTTTATTGGTAAAAAAGCCGATTCCTTCTTTCATACTACATGGTAGCAAAGGATCTTTTATAAAAAATCGTGGTGATGTTCAAGAAGCAGATCTTATTGCGGGTAAACAACCCGGCAGTGCTGATTGGGGAATAGAACCGGAAACTGCTGATGGATCGATATATACTATGATCGATGGGAAAGATCATGAAGAAAAAGTGAGAACCCTAACTGGTAATTATGGTATTTATTATGATCGAATTTATCAGTCAATAATTCATCACACAACTGCGCCTGTAACAGCGAATGAAGGTATCCATGTAATGCAGCTACTCGAAGCAGCCATGCACAGTCATGAAACACAAACAGTCATTACACTATAAAAGACTTCTCCAAAAAAAAGCCATCCGTTTAAGGCGGATGGCTTTTCACTAATATCAACTATTCAATTACATTTTCTTAGCATCTTCCAAAAATTTGGCCAATCCGATATCGGTCAGCGGATGTTTCAACAGACCGAGGATAGAATCCAATGGACAAGTACAAACATCTGCACCCAATTCCGCTGCTTTAGTGATATGTAAAGCATTGCGAATAGATGCTGCGAGGATCTCAGTTTTAAATCCTTGAATGTCGTAAATATGACGGATCTGACCGATCAAATCCATACCATCCCAACCACTATCATCAACACGACCAATAAAAGGTGATACATAAGTAGCGCCTGCTTTAGCAGCCAAGATAGCTTGTCCGGCAGAGAATACTAATGTACAATTGGTACGGATACCATTATCAGTAAACCATTTGATGGCTTTTACACCGTCTTTGATCATCGGCACCTTTACAACAATATTCGGGTGAATAGCAGCCAGTTTCTTACCTTCTTCTACCATCGTAGCAAAATCAGTAGATAATACTTCTGCACTCACATCTCCATCCACCAATTCGCAAATGGTTTTGTAATGATTGGCAATCGCCTCCTCTCCCTTTACGCCTTCTTTGGCCATTAAGGAAGGATTGGTAGTAACGCCATCTAAGATCCCTAAATCATTGGCTTCTTTGATTTGCGCAAGATTACCGGTGTCGATGAAAAATTTCATATAGTTTGTATTAAACCCCTCAGTGATCACTTCGGGGAGAAAGAAAAAATGGCAGGCTACTCACATCGCACCGCTACAACCGCCTATCCTTGCTGCATTCCTGCCCTGGGGAGGTTCAGCAGGAGCTGGTCGTGTAAGACCTGCCGGTGCAAAAGTAAGGGTTGAGACCTATTTTCCCTAATTTTTTGAATCAATACACCGATCCTCAGAAGCCATTGCCAAAATTTCGCGAATTAAGTCTGGTTACACCAAGTAATTCATCATGCCGCCCATTGAATGGTCTAAAATAAAACAGGATAAGGTATTCATTTTCCGTTTCCCAATAATTCCCTTCTGTTAGTGAAGGGTCTGCTTTTGCAAGACGATCCCTGATATCCTTGGTCAGGTATTGGTAGCTGTAATAGCCTTGTTTTAAAAAGAGTGTTTTTTTATAGACCGCTTTTTCGGTATCAAATTCCATTCGGGAACTATCACCTGCCTGGTTTCCGGTCATCTCACCAACCAGGAAAACATCTTTTCCAACATATGGCTTTCCTCCGGATGGTACCAGTGTGAACTCTACTTTCGCATAATCACCTTGCCACCATGGGTTAATGGATTCAGTCGTAGATATTTCATTCCATCCATTGCGGTCATTGAAAAAAGCATACCGCAGATCATTTCTTTGCAAGTCGGGTCGTATGTAAATGTGATGCGGAAATTCAGTACGATCAACCCTTTCTACCCTATCACTTTCAAAGCGAAAACTCCTGAGGTCTGCCCACCGGAATTCTTTACCTGCAGGGAAAACAGCATCCTGCTCTCCATTATATTCCAATGCATTTCCACGAATAAAACTCGGTTGTGAATTATAAGTAGCATCACTCCATCTATTGTTTTGTATGATCACCAATCTGGTTTGCTGCTGCGGACTCATGATATTCAGATCTTTCGTTCCAACAGTTACTTGTATTTTCTGATGCGTTCGGATCTGCGAACTATTAAAGGGCTGAGATATTCTGGCTCCGATATTGACCCTGTCATCTACGACCATGATCCTTTTGGTAAATGCCAATTTAGAAGTATCTCCATTCAGAAACACCTTTAACAGATAATTACCGCTTTTTATAGGCAAACAGTTTCTTTCCGGAAGCAATGCCTGGTAATGCATGTATTTGGTCATCGCAATGGAAGACATCCGATACTGTGTTAAACGATTCTGTGTAAACCCTTTCAGATAATCAAATGGATTCAATAAAGCCGGTTTCCAATCAGCATTACACAATTCATAGGTATAAAAGAAGTTTCGTACAGTACCACTGAGATCATCAAAATGCAATTCCAACAGATCACTGCTACCCAAACGAATGAGAGGAACAGATTGCTGATCATTTTGCTGAAAGAGTTTGACAGACTGTATCCCCTCCATATAAATGCGGTCAGGCTCACGCTGAGCAGATACATGATAAGTACTGAAAAGGAGAAAGAATAAAAAAAATCGTTGTTTCATGTAAGAAGATGATAATGTAATAATACAAAGACTTTTATTAGCAGCATCTAAACATGCCGGATTGCTCTGCCATTCGTATTTTTACCAAAATCATGCCATTGGGATTTGCATTTGACATAGCGAAACGGATTGCATTTAACCGACAGAAGTCTTTTTCGAGGTTCATTATACGTTTATCAGTTGCCGCTACAACACTGAGCGTTGCTGCTATGATCATTACCCTCGCTTTTGTAAATGGGTTTCAACAAACAGTTGCTTCGAAGATTTTCAGTTTTTGGGGACATATCAGAGTACAACAATATGAATCAGGCAAATCACTCATTGCAGAAGAAACCCCCTTTACATATGATAGCAGTATAACCCGTACCATTCGGTTGAATGACCAGATCTCTCGCATACAGGCTTTTGCTACAAAATCAGCAGTTATTGAATCCAAAGGTGAGATCGAGGGTGTACTATTGAAAGGAATTGATGCAGGCTATGACAGCTCTGATCTAAAATCATTTTTTACCGGAGGAAATTGGCTTCAGTTTCAAGACAGTAATTACAGCAAACAAATCATTGTTTCAAAAGCTTTAGCTGATCAGTTGAATATTGGATTGAATGATACTTTAAAAGTACATTTCGTTTCTTCAATTGATGATAGTCGCACCTATCGTAAGCTGCAAGTGACCGGCATCTATAACACAGGTATTGAAGAATATGATAAGTTGTTTGTAATCGGAGATATCAGGTTGATCAGACGTATTAATGAATGGAATGATGATCAAATTGGTGGTTATGAAATTTTTGTAAATGATTATACAAAAATGGATTCTGTGAATCAGCAGCTATCAGATCAGTTACCTCCAACCTGGATGAGCAGAACCATCCGCGATGTCTATCCGAATATATTCGATTGGTTAAGTATTCAGGATGTAAACCGGGATGTGATCTTTATTGTAATGTCTGCAGTAGCTATTATTAATCTGATCACTTGTTTACTCATTCTCATTTTGGAAAGAACCAGAATGGTAGGTATTTTGAAAGGATTGGGTGCAAATAACTGGACCATCCAAAAAATATTTCTCTATCACGCATCAGTGATCACAGTAATGGGTATTGTCCTGGGGTTGTTATTAGGTATTGGGATCTGTTTACTACAACAGCAAACAGGATTCATCAAATTAGACGAAACTTCATACTATGTCCGCGAAGCACCTATGATCATTATATGGTGGCAGGTTTTGGCAATTAGTGCGGGCACTGCGATCGTATGTTATGCTTCACTGATCATCCCTTCACTTTTGATCCGCAAACTCAATCCGGTGAAAGCCATTCAGTTCAGATAATTAATGAGGTCTTCTGAATTGTGACAATAAGATACCCAATGCCACCGCAGCATTCAAAGATTCCGCCTGTCCGATCCTGGGTATAGTGATACGATGATTGATCAAAGATTGTAACGTATCCCTGATCCCTTTAGACTCATTGCCAATAACCAACACGCCTGTATCAGGTGGCGGTACTTCATACATTGATTTTCCATCGAGAAAAGCGCCGTATACAGGTACTGCTATCTGACCCAATAAAGGTGCGAGATCACGGTACCATACTTTCACACGCATAAAACTTCCCATGGTTGACTGAATGACTTTCGGATTGTACAACTCCACTGTATCCTGACTGGCAATGATCTGATCGATCCCAAACCAGTCTGCTATGCGGATAATTGTACCCATATTGCCCGGATCTTGTATACCATCCAGTACCAGTGTGAGTTTATGATTCCATTGAGGCTCATCAGAAGGTTCTTGTTGTTGAGCGATGGCGAGCACCTGATTGGGCGTTTGCAGGGTACTGATCTTTTCCAATTCCTGTTCTGAAATTCGGGTGACATCATAATTGCCCGCAGGTATTGCCCATTGGTCAGTTGCATAGATATTCCGAATAGGATAACCTGCACTGATCAGCTCCTGAACCAATTTCACCCCTTCCACAATAAATAACCGCTCAGCCGTTCTTTGTTTTTTGTGGCACAAAGATTGAATATATTTGAGTTCATTCTTGCTTAACATTGATTATGCTTTTGATCGGAAAAAGAGTTGTTTTAGAATATGGCATCTTGACTGTATTGTTAATGATCCTGCTCAATTCCTGTTCCGTTCAGCAACGTACCACAGTTAGAGACTACCCCACAAATAAACCTTTTGTCTATAGCAACAAGATCAATATCGTCAATGACCTTCCCAAAGATGAGAAAAAACGATTAACTTATGAACTAGAGAATTATTGGGATGATAGTCTGCAAGTCAGATTAGTGCAGCGATATCTGGTAGGCTATTTACTTAAAAAGCCACCGGTATTCGATAGCAGCAATATCGATCGTTCGATCAACTTCATGAAAGCCTACCTGAATAGTCAGGGTTATTTCTATTCAAATTTCAAGGATTCTGTTTTTATTGACACAGTTAAAAGTCAATTACGAACAAATGTCATAATGGACATTACTACAGGAAAGAACATAACGATCGATTCTGTTTCCTATAATTTTCAAGATTCTGGATTAAAAAAGTTGGTTGACGCTGAAATTTCAAAAAGCCTTTTAAAAAAAGGCGGGCGGTATACCAAACAAGTGATCAGTGATGAATTAGACAGGCTTACAAATTTATTTCGCCAAAATGGATACTACAATTTTAGCAGAGATGGCTTGAGAGCAATTGTTGATACATTGGATAGCGAACTGTTACAATTAACATTGGATCCTTTCAAACAAGCACAACTGATTGCTGATGCAGCAAAGAAAAGAAATGAAAATCCCAGTTGGGATATCACCATCACGAGCACAAACAATCAGATTGATTCAACAGGATTGAAACAATTCAGTTTCGGTAACATTTATTATTATCCTGAAACCAATCTGTATGATATTCCTGATAGTGTAAAGAGAAAAACTGATTTCCTTGTAGATACTTTTAGAAGTGGCATCGTTAAATACAAGCAAGGATTGTTTCGCTTCAGACCTATGCGTGAACATACGTACTTCAAAAGAGGAGATAAATATAATGAGGCTGACTACTTCAAAACCATCAATACCCTTGGACAATTGGGTGCCTGGCAACAGGTAGATGCCATTCTAGAACCTCGAGACAAAGACTCGCTGGATGTTCATTTATTCATGGTACCCGCCATCAAACAATCGGTAGCAGCGGAACTGGAAGGCAGTCGAAATTCAGGAGATGTCATAACGGGTAATACACTCGGTATTTCCATGAATCTTAGTTATAACAATAAAAACAGATGGAGACAAGCCATACAGCAACAAACAGTACTGAGAACTGGTGTTGAACTGAACTTACTCAATCAGGCCAACAATCCACTCTTGCAGACATTCTTGGTTAGCGCAAGTCATACTTATGCTTTTCCACGTATCCTCACTCCTTTTCGTAATTGGGGTACTTCAAAAAAAATAGAAAATAAAAAGACCTTACTGACCCTTAATAGCTCTTATATTGATCGAAGAAATTTTTACAAAGTAAATTCCTTTACTGCCAGTATTGGTTATGAGTGGAGAAGCAGAAAAAGAAATGGTGATCATCTATGGCTGTATAAGCCTTTGAATGTTGAATTGTATGGTATTACCCGATTGGCCGGATTGGACACTCTGATTCAAAAAAATCCATTCCTCCAAGCATCCTTCAATGAAGGAAATATTGTTAGTCAAAGTTTATCTTTCATCCGCACAGGTACCAGTAGAGTTAACAGAAACAGAAGTCACTATTTCAGAGTCGGTATAGAAGAAGCCGGTGGATTATTTGGACTATTACCCGGGTTAAAAAATAACATTTACCGCTATATCAAAACCGAAACAGAATATCGTTCTGTGACCCGTTATGATAAATCTGAATTAGCCTATCGAGCATTTGCAGGTGTAGGATATAATTATGGCAATGATCCACGTATCGGAAGAACATTACCATTCTTCAAACAGTTCATTGCTGGTGGACCTTACAGCATGCGTGCATGGGGGCTTAGACAATTAGGACTGGGTAGTTCTATTTTCAGTGATACCGTAAACAGTTCCTATCGTGATCGTTTTGGAGATATTCAATTGGAGAGTAATATCGAATATCGTTTCACACTATTGTCATTGGGATCGTTCAAAGTGGGCAGTGCCTTTTTTGCAGACATTGGCAATATCTGGAACATCAAAAGAAACAATCAGGATCCTGATTCAAAATTCTCTTTCAGTAATCTGGCTCGTGATCTTGCCATTGGTGTAGGTACAGGACTCAGGTTCGACTTCTCTTATTTTCTGATACGATTTGATTTTGCTTATCGGGTAAAAGACCCTGCTAGAAATAGTAATGGTGGTTGGATGAGCATTAAAGATTTTGTATGGTCGGAGACGAGACCTTCCGGACTCAAGATCAATAATATGGCGTTACAGTTCGGTATTGGTCTTCCCTTCTGATTGCTGTTTGAGTGTTGCGATCTCTTGTTCAAAAGCATCAAGACTGAGTGCATCTTCCACAGAAAAGATCCCGATTCTGGTTCTACGCAAACTACTCATATAGCCACCTACTCCTAAAGCGGCGCCAAAATCATTTGCCAAACTCCTGATATATGTACCTGTTGAACATACAACGCGAAAGTGCAGGATGGGTAACTCTATTTTTTCGATCACGAACTGATGAATCGTAACAGGTCGAGGTTCTAAAACAACATTCTCTCCTTTTCGTGCTGCCAGGTATACCGGTTTCCCATCTTTTTTTATGGCGGAATGCGCAGGTGGAACCTGCATGATAGGACCTGTAAATAATGCTGTGGCATTATTTATTTGTTCCGCTGTTAGATGGCTGATGTCTTTCAGATTTTCAGGAGTTGATTCCAGATCATAGGTCGGAGTTGTAGCACCGAGCGTAAATGTTCCGGTGTACTCTTTTTCCATCCCCATATATTCATTGATCTTCTTCGTGAATTTTCCGGTACATATGATCAATAAACCTGTGGCCAGTGGATCTAGGGTACCCGCATGCCCAACTTTTGAAATGCGCGTGAGGATACGCACTTTTTTTACGGCATCAAAAGAAGTCCATTCCAATGGCTTATCTATCAGAATTACTTTACCATCAAGATAAGGTTGTAATGCAGGATGTATTTCTTTTTGTCGCATCAGCGGATTGATTTATTTGCACGAATGCCGTGAATACTAGTATGCTCTTGCAAATAAAACCCTTTGTGCCGATGGTTTTCCGGTGAGTATACAAACACCTGCTTCAGGTTGATTATCCAATGGGATACAACGGATCGTAGCCTTGGTCAATTCTTTGATCTTATCCTCTGTTTCAGCGGTACCATCCCAATGAGCAGCAATAAATCCACCTTTGGTATCCAGCAATTGTACAAATTCATCCCAACTATTCGCAGGAGTAATATGTTCATCACGAAATTGCTTTGCTCTGTTATAAATATTTTGCTGGATCTCTTCTAACAGATTTTGAATATAGTTTGAAAGTCCTTCCAAAGAAACCGTATTCTTTTCCTTGGTATCTCTTCTTGCTATCTCTGCTACATTGTTTTCAAGATCGCGAGCGCCGATTGCCACGCGAACAGGAACCCCTTTCAATTCATATTCTGCAAATTTCCATCCTGGTCTGGAATTATCACTATCATCATACTTAACAGAAATCCCTAAGGCCTTGAGTTCTTTCATCAACTGATGTACACGTGCATCGATCTGTGCTTTCTGCTCCTCTCCTTTAAAAATTGGAACGATCACCACCTGTAATGGTGCAATGCGTGGCGGTAAAACCAAGCCACTATCATCACTGTGCGCCATCACCAAGGCACCAATTAAACGGGTACTCACACCCCAACTGGTAGCCCACACATATTCCAGTTTATTGTTCTTATCACTGAATTTTACATCAAATGCTTTTGCGAAATTCTGACCAAGAAAATGAGAGGTACCAGCCTGTAATGCCTTCCCATCTTGCATCATAGCTTCAATACAATAAGTATCTTCTGCTCCTGCAAAACGTTCATTCGGGGTTTTCACACCCTTGATCACAGGAACAGCCATCCAATTTTCTACGAAATCGGCATATACATTCAGCATTTTTACTGTTTCCTCAACAGCTTCTTCTTTTGTGGCATGAGCCGTATGTCCCTCTTGCCACAGAAATTCTGCTGTACGAAGAAATAAACGAGTCCTCATTTCCCATCTCACCACATTCGCCCATTGGTTCACCAGAATGGGAAGATCACGGTAAGATTGAATCCATGTTTTATAAGTATTCCAGATAATAGCTTCACTGGTTGGACGAACGACCAGTTCTTCCTCCAGCTTAGCTTCAGGATCTACGATCAGCTTTCCTTTATTAGCAGGATCTGTTTTCAAACGATAGTGGGTAACAACCGCACATTCCTTTGCAAAACCCTCTGCATTCTTTTCTTCAGCTTCAAATAAACTTTTGGGAATAAAGAGTGGGAAATACGCATTCTGATGACCCGTTTCCTTGAACATACGATCCATAACATCACGCATATTCTCCCAAAGTGCAAAGCCATATGGTTTGATGACCATACAACCCCTAACGGCACTATAATCTGCCAATCCGCCTTTAATAATCAGGTCATTATACCACTGAGAATAGTCTTGCGCCCGGGAAGTGATTTCCTTACTCATAATAATTTATAGTTCTCTTAACAAAATAGATTGCTTACAGTTGTTAGTTGGCAAACTAATTGCCGCTATTTACACGAAGTCTGCAACAGCGCAAATGTATGTAACTTCGCATTATATAACCTTCTCAATACCGATGTTATGAAAAGAATGCTACTTGGCTCATTACTCACCATCGGACTCCTTTCGGGATGTTCGACAGCTTATCAGAGTGGACAAACCCCTGATGATGTTTATTATTCACCCGGCAGAGATGGCGGCAATAAGCGTGAAGAAGAGAAGGTTAAAGAGCAGCAGGAACGCTATGAAGAATATCTCAGCAGCCAGGATGACCGCTACCTGCGTATGAAAGTAGCGAACAGAAATCGTTGGTCAGGCATCGATGATTTTGATTATTGGCACGATAGCCGATATGACTTTGGCAGATACAATGGCTTTAGTAATTGGAATAGTTTTTATACCTGGAACAATCCATGGAATCCTTCTTTCAACTATGGCTTCTGGAGAATGCAGCCGGGATTTGGATTTGGATGGGGATGGAACAATCCAATGTATACTGTAATAGCTTATGCATCACCTAAATTCTACTCAGGTGGACGAACTTCAGGAAGCAATCTTTCTGCTTACCGCAATACCAAAGGATTCAGTAATACCAATGGCAGATACTATAATGCCAAAACAGGATCATACATGAATACTAACAATGGCTCATCCAGTTTTGGAAGTTTATTGAAACGTGTATTCACCAGCAGTCCAGCAAACTCAGATTTAGGTTCTAGTTTCGACAGACCTGTAAGGAGTTTCTCAAACAGCAATGGCTCATCTGCAACTCCAAGTAGTTCTGCAGGGGGTAATAGCGGCGGTGTGAAAAGTTCAGGTAGTAGCGCTACTTCCGGTCGAGGAGGAAGAGGTAATTAACATTTATTCTTAGGGCAATAACAAACATCAGGTGCAACTCACCTAATACTAAACCTATACCCAAACAGATTATAACATGAAAATATATTTACTATCCCTGACGCTGATGATAACATTGTTTGCATCAGCACAAAATCCTGATTACTCATTAAGAACTGCATGGTTCACACAGAATGGTTCTGCCAGAAACATTGCAACAGGTGGTGTGATGGGTTCATTAGGAGGCGAAATCACAGCCAACCACGTAAACCCTGCAGGTATTGGATTATTCAAAACCAATGAATTTGTTTTATCTCCAGGATTTTTATTGAACAATAATAAATTCAAGTACCGCGGTACGGATACACTCAATAACAAAAATAATTTTGGGTATGGTGCTTCCGGTATCATTTTAAGCACCGGTACTAACAGAAAAAGTAAATGGACCAGTAGTGCCTTTGCCCTCTCTGTAAATCAACTGGCTAGTTATAACAACAGAATACAGTTCAAGGGATTCAATAACATGAGTTCTTTCTCAGAACAATATCTCGAAGAACTGACGCGTGATCTTGCCGATACCAATGCAGCATTGAGCAACTACATTTTCGGTTCTTCTCTGGCTTTCAGGACCTTCTTAGTGGATACAGCGAATAATGCCAGTGGTAACTTCATCGGTTATCAGAGTTTGGTTCCGATCTCAACCGGCGTAAATCAATCTTATGATGCTACGACAAGAGGCGGATACCATGAGATCGCACTTGGTGTGGCAGGTAATATGGAAGATAAAATGTATGTTGGTGGTAGTCTTACCATCCCCGTGATCAGCTATTCACGCGACCTTGTTTACCGTGAAACAGATGCAACCAACGATCCTAATAATCAGTTTAGCAGTTTTGAATTTCGTGAAAATTTTACGTCCCAGGGTTTAGGTATTGGAGCCAAAATTGGTACCATTTATAAACCCAAAGAGCACTGGAGAATTGGTTTTGCGTTTCACACGCCACAGTTCATCACTTTTAAAGACAGGGTGCGTGCTTCTATGACAGCCAATACAGAAAGCTATGCCGGTATACGTTCAGAGAATAGCGATAACCTGAATAGCGGTAATCCAGGCAACAGCAACTACAATCTGGTTACACCCTGGAGAGCCATTGTAAGTGCCAGCTATGTATTCAGAGAGATCAAGGATACACGCAGACAAAGAGCATTCATCAGTGCAGATCTGGAATATGTGAACTATCGTGGTTCAAGATTTTCAGCAGAAGACAAGAATGATCAGGCACTTGTAAATTATTATAACCTCTTAAACGATGTTATCAAAGACACATATAAAGGAAACATCAATTTCCGCTTAGGGGGTGAATTGAAATTTCATACCGTTATGTTCCGTTTGGGTGGTGCATTTTACGGAAGTCCATATGCAGAGGATGAACTAAAAGCCAATCGCATCCTGGCTACCGGTGGTATTGGGTATCGTGATAAAGGTATCTTCATCGACCTTAGCTATGCACATGCATTTAATCGTGATGTACAGTTTGCATATCGTCTCAATGATAAACCCAACACTTTTGCTGAGCAAAGAGGATCTAGAGGTTCGGTGATGTTGACATTTGGATTTAAGTTCTGATCGCATTAAACAATACCTTGTTCATGCAGTATTTTTTGGATCTGCAGAACAGGATCTGCAGCAGCATTTACCCAGTGAATGCTGCTGTCTTTTTTAAACCAGGTCATTTGTCTTTTAGCGTACTGCCGGGTATGTTGCTTGATCAATTCAACGGCTGTTTCATAAGATAATTTGCCATCCAAGTGATCAAAGAGTTCTTGATATCCGACGGTTTGTAATGCATTCAGCTGTTTGTACGGATACAATGCTTCTACTTCATTCAATAATCCCTGCTTCATCATTTGATCGACACGAAGATTGATTCTTTCATTCAGTGCAGCCCTTTCCATCTCAAGTCCGATCTTGATGATCCGAAAAGGTCTTTCAACTTTTTTACCGATCCTGAATTTTGTGATCGATGTACCAGTACCCTCCAACACTTCCAAAGCCCGCAATAAGCGATGTGGATTTTGCTGTTCACCTATTTGCCAAAAAAGAGGATCGCGTGTTGCCACTTCATTTTGCAGCCAGGTCAATCCTTTTGTTTGATAATGATCATTCAATTGCTTCCGGACAGATGGATCTATTTCAGGCATATCATCTATCCCTTCACAAAATGCTTTAATGTATAACCCCGTGCCACCGGTTAGCACCAGTGTAGCATGTTGTTGGAAGATATTAGCTGCTTTTTCCAATGCATAGGTCTCATATAAACCTGCATTTACCTCTTCGTGAATCGAATGAGAAGCAATAAAATGATGAGGTACCAATTTAAGTTCGTCAACAGAAGGACGCGCAACCCCAATATTCATTTCACGATAACATTGCCTTGAGTCGGCAGATAGGATCTCTGTTTGAAAGACTTGCGCCAATGCAATGGCAACCGCAGTTTTACCTACAGCCGTTGGACCAACAATCAATATGGCTGTATGAGACGACAATGATTACTGAATATCTTGACTACTGCTAAAAGATGTCTTTATTAAAAATCTTCTTCTGTACTTTCTTCCGCTCCAAAATCATCACCATCGGATTCACCCTCTTCACCTTCTTCGCCAAAACCATCCGATGCTTCTGTGAGATCATATTTCTCTTCAATATCTGCGAATTTATCGCCCAACAGGCTTTTGGTACCATATTGCTGTGGACCAATACCTTCTACTCTGGAAGTTGCAGGATAGCTGAGTTTATTATTCTCTTCCTTACTTACATTGATCAGCTCAACAAGGAAAGTCCAGTTTTTTGCGAAATCATAGAGATAAATAAACTTTTGATTGGTATCACGGATCTCACTACCGATGGTTGTCTCACTCATCAGGAGTGGCTCGGCTATATAAGATTTATCGTATCGCTCAAAGCTGATCTCACGACCACGTTGCCAGTTATCATTGCTCCGGAAAAAAGTAGCCTGATGCTTCTGATCAAACTCATAGGCTTTCAGGATCGCAAAATGTAGATCAATAAAGTATTGTGTATGCTTGATCACAATATCGCGATACACCGCATCATCTTCTTCCAAATAAACCCTGAATTTCAGAACAGCCATTCCAAATGCTTAAGTCAATTAATAATAATGGATAACAACCGTATTGCTGTTATCAGAAATGCTAAAATACAATTTATTCAACGGCTTCCAAGTTCAGCTCCCTACCCTTTTCCAACATAAATTTCCTTGCCGCTTCATATTCATTGGGGATCAGGCCATCCAATATGGCTTCGCGGATAGCATCTTTGATGATGCCTACTTGTCTGCCCGGGGTTAATCCAAATGTTGCCATGATCATTTCCCCGGTGATCGGTGGCTGCCAATTTCTGATTCGATCCGCATCCTCTACTTCCAACAGTCGCTCTTTCACCAGTTCGAAATTTTGAAGATACCTTTTTACCTTATGCTTGTTCTTACTGGTAATATCAGCCGAACATAACATCATCAATGCATCGATATCTTCACCGGCATCGAAGAGTAATCTTCGCACAGCACTATCCGTGATATTTTCTTTTGTAAGACTTATCGGTCTCAGATGAAGCAGTACGAGCTTCTGCACTTGCTTCATCTTTTCATTTAAAGGCAATTTCAATTTTGTAAAGATCTTAGGAACCATTCTGGCACCTACCACTTCATGTCCATGAAACGTGAAGCCATGACCTTCTTCAAATCTTTTTGTTGCGGGCTTGCCGATATCATGCAAAAGAGCTGCCCATCGTAACCAAAGATCATCGGTTGATGCAGCCATATTATCCAATACCTGTAGTGTATGATAAAAATTATCCTTATGCCCCAAGCCATCAATATATTCTGCTCCATGCAGATCCACCATTTGAGGAAAGATCTTATGCAGCAAACCGGTTTTGAATAAGAGATCCCATCCTACTGAAGGTTTTTCACAAAGCATGATCTTATTCAGTTCATCTGTGATCCGCTCTTGGGATACAATACTGATCCGATGCACATTTGATGAGATGGCGGCCAATGTTTCAGGCACGATCGTATAGTTAAGTTGTGCCGCAAACCGAATAGCCCTCATCATACGCAAAGGGTCATCACTAAATGTTTGAGATGGTTCTAATGGAGTGATGATCTTTTTTTCTTGGATGGCCTGAATACCGTTGAACGGATCGATGAGTGAACCATAATCATGATCATTCAAACTAATAGCCATCGCATTGATGGTAAAATCACGTCTGTTTTGATCGTCTTCAATAGTTCCGGGTGCCACTTCAGGTTTACGACTGTTTTGCGCATAACTTTCTTTACGTGCACCTACAAACTCAATTTCCAAGTCTTCGATCTTGATCTGTGCCGTTCCGAAATTTTTGAAGAAAGAAACATAGGGTTTAGGGTGGAATGATTCTGCCACTTTATGAGCCAGGGTGATCCCATCTCCGATACAAACAATATCAATATCCTTGGTAGCCCTGCCAATGATCTTATCACGCACAAACCCACCGATCAGGTAACAGGGCATATTCAGTGACGCCGCTGCTTTTCCTATCTGCTGAAAAATAAGTGCTTCTTTATCGGTACAAACAATATCCATGCGCTGCAAAGGTAATTTGTTTATAAAGAAGTGAGGCTATTCAATAACTGTTCTGTTTGGATCGTACGGGCACATTTGAAATGTTTTTCCGGACAAACCGCATGACCATGTAAGCCACAAGGCCTGCAGGTAAGCTTTTCCGCACTCTGCACCACAATACTTTTATCAGAAAGTGGTCCATAACCAAATGCGGGTATGGTTGAACAATAAACGGCTGTTACAGGTGCGTTCATAGCAGAAGCGAAATGCATTGGTGCTGAATCATTGACATAATTCATCATTGCATTTTTCATCAATGCCGCTGATTCAAGAAAAGATAGTTGTCCACTAAGATCGATCGCTTTATCTCCCGACGCTACTCGTATCTGATCACAAAGGATCTTATCACCGGGTGCACCCAATAGATAAATAGTATAATTAGTAGGTAGTTGTTTGATCAATTGCACCCATTGGTCTGCAGGATATTGTTTCGTGAACCAAACCGATGCAGGGGCTATACAGATATAAGGACACTGTTGATAAGGTTGTACTTTCTCAAAAGCTTCTTTCGTTGGGTACAATACCGGCTTGGCAGCACTGTTATCTGTTAAAGAACGAATGAGTGCATGATTGCGTTGTATTTCATGTACCGCATCTCCTTCCCCTGAAAATTGATGCGGAATAACATCTGTGAAGAAAAGACGAAACGGATTCTTATCAAATCCGATCTTTTTGTCTGCGCCGGAAAAAGCAGTCAGAAATCCTGTAGCGAAATAACGTTGCACATTGATCACCAGATCATATTTTCTTTGGCGTATACTTCTTAATAATTGAAAGAGGTGTCGGTATTTCGACGATCGTTTATTCCAGATCAATACATTATGTAAAAAAGGATGTCCATCAAAAAGTGATTCATTGCCTTTTCGTACGGCGATATCCAATTCAGCATCAGGATAATGTTGATGAATTTTTTCTAAGAGACCAGTGGCAAGTACCACATCACCAATAAAAGCAGTTTGAATGACCAGAATGCGCTGCATGGCACAAAGCTAATACAAAGGAACTTGTATCGATTCTTTACTCGTATTCGAGTTCATTACTGAAGAACTCCCAATCAAATAGTAGATAGGTAGAAATGAGCTGTCTAAACCCTCTTCTTTTTCTTCTTGCTGAAACGGTAGTTCGATTGAATTTGTCGGAGCTAATGGCATGGCGCTCTAGCCCCAAATTGAGGATGGCCTGCAGAAAAGGCTGCATTTTCTCATTAGGAACATCAAGTATTACACGTGCCATAGTTTATTTGCTTACTTTAAGTTTGTACTTTATTACAAGAAAAGCAATTAAAAGTTCAACAAACTTTTTGCCGAAAATCAGCGAAAACAGGCTAAAACGCTCAATTACAGCTAATTAACAATTTTTGAGACTTTCACACAGGTTTATGCACAATTAGGACCGAATGATGATCAATTCGCCATTTTTATCCCATCGAACTACTGAAGAGGGCTTATAATAGTTATCGTCTGCCTGTCTGTAACGAACCACATAATCGACACCTTCTTTGATCAATGGATCAATGTCTTGAAAGGATCTGGGCGCCGGGTATCCGGAAAGATTGGCTGAAGTACTGACAATTGGCTTCCTGAAACGTTTGATCAGGTGTTTACAAAATGAATCTGTTGTAATGCGTATAGCAACCGATCTGTCTTCTGCTAATAGTTGATCAGCAAGCCCAACACCCCCTTCATAAACGACTGTAATCGGCTTACTCACCCCTTTGATATAGTCAAATACCTGTAGATCGGGCTGTGTTACATATTGAAGGATCTCTCTTTCATCTGCCATCAATACTACCATCGGTTTATGATCAGGACGTTGTTTCAAACGATAGATCTTTTCAACAGCCAATTCATTGGTAGCATCACATCCAATTCCCCAAATGGTATCAGTGGGATAAAGGATAAGTCCTCCTTTATCCAAAATATCCAGGCAGGCATCAATATCGTTTTGAAACGGAAGCATTGTCATTGCAATGTACAAATTGTGCCCAATATGATTTTCAAGTCTCATACTTTCTTATGAACCTGTATGTTTGCAAAAATTTTAGGTAATGGAACTGAAAAAACTCATTGAAGAAGCCTGGTCAAACAGGGAGTTGTTACAAAACAATACATATAGTGATGCGGTTAGAGCAGTAATTGAAGAGGTAGATAAAGGGAGATTAAGAGTAGCATCTCCTGAAGAAGATAAATGGGTCGTGAATGAATGGGTGAAGCAAGCCATCCTTATGTATTTCGGTATCCAACAAATGCAAACATGGACTCTTCCTCCATTTGAGTTTTATGATAAAATGTTGCTGAAAAGCAATTATAAAGAATTAGGTGTGAGAGCTGTTCCGCATGCTGTTGCACGTTATGGTGCATATGTGGCGCGTAATGTGGTATTGATGCCAAGCTATGTCAATATTGGTGCATATGTAGATGAAGGTTCAATGGTGGATACCTGGGCCACCGTTGGAAGTTGCGCACAGATCGGTAAAGGTGTACACTTAAGTGGAGGTGTGGGTATTGGTGGTGTATTGGAACCGTTACAGGCTAGCCCGGTGATCATAGAAGATGGTTGTTTTATTGGCAGCAGA
This sequence comes from Sediminibacterium sp. KACHI17, assembly GCF_040362915.1. Classification (NCBI taxonomy): domain Bacteria; kingdom Pseudomonadati; phylum Bacteroidota; class Chitinophagia; order Chitinophagales; family Chitinophagaceae; genus Sediminibacterium; species Sediminibacterium longum. Next base: position 1,303,153 of record NZ_AP029612.1, read on the forward strand.
TGTATTGTAGTAGAAGGTGTGATCGTTGAGAAAGAAGCTGTGTTAGGCGCAAATGTTGTGCTGACTCAATCTACTAAGATCATTGATGTAAGTGGTCCGGAACCTATTGAGTACAAAGGAAGAGTACCTGCCAGAAGTGTGGTGATTCCCGGAAGTTATACCAAGAAATTCAATGCCGGAGAATATCAGGTAAGCTGCGCTCTTATCATCGGACAACGCAAAGCCAGCACAGATCTGAAAACTAGTCTGAATGATGCATTGAGAGATTTTAATGTGAGTGTTTAGTTCATAGACCATGGTCCATGGACTATGGACCATGGTCTTCTTAACTACGCGAGTGAATAATCAAATTCAAAAAATAAACACCCTCGGTTTCCTCATCACCATTAGTGGTGCTATCTTCTTTTCAACCAAGGCCATTTTTGTGAAGCTGGCTTTTCAGGATACAAGAGTAGATGCCGTGACACTATTGTGTTTACGGATGTTTTTTTCTCTTCCTTTTTATATTGGCGCAGCCTGGATTGTTCATCGAAAAGAAGGCATTGTAAAACTTACCAGAAAACAATGGATATGGGTACTAACCATGGGAATATTGGGTTACTACCTAAGCAGTCTATTTGATTTCATAGGGCTGCAATATGTATCCGCTGGATTGGAACGATTGATCCTTTTTCTATATCCCACATTTGCTGTCTTGATCAATACTTTTTATTTCAAAACAAGATTAAGTCGTATACAATTATTGGCATTGGTATTGACTTATATCGGTATTGGAACTGCGTATTGGGGCGAGATCAGATTGGCACAGTATGGCCCTCAGTTTTTCTTCGGATCATTCATGATCTTTTTATGCGCAGTTACATACTCATTGTATCTCGTGGGTACAGGCAGACTTGTAAACGCTGTTGGTGCCACCAGATATACTGCATATGCCATGCTCGCCGCTACACTTGGCATTTTCATCCATTTTATAGTTGTAACCCCTATCAGCAGTATTGAAATGACTTCTTCATTAGCTGGATATGGAATTGCACTAGCGATTGTTGCTACTGTTTTACCATCATTCATGATGAGTGTCGGGATGAAAAAAATTGGTAGTAATAATGTAGCCATAATAACAAGTATCGGCCCCGTGTCTACGATCCTCCAGGCTCACTTTTTCCTGGGCGAAAACATCATACCGGAACAAATAATAGGAACTGCTCTTGTCATTATTGGAGTGATATTGATCGGATGGCAATCAAAAATTGCTACAGAACCTAGCTGATCTTTTTTTACCGACATTTTTCCGCCACTTACCGCCCCCTTGCTTCATATTACCTATTTCCACTTTTAACCGGATCATAACAGCATTAGTTTCGTGCTAAATATGAATGTTATGAAAAATAATGGTTACGATATCAGAAACTATAATGACCGATTTTTTACAGGTGTTGTACTGATACTAGTAGGTGGAACCATCCTTTTAAAACGATTAGGAGTTCCAATTCCCGGTTGGTTGTATGATTGGTCAGCGATCATGATCCTGATCGGTTTGATCTCAGGTATTAAAGTCCGATTCAAAGGTGTGTCATGGATCATTTTTACCGCTATCGGTGTATTTTTTATGCTCGACGAACTCGTAAAAGACATGAATATTCGTCCATTCATCTGGCCTGCCCTCATCATTGGCATTGGACTTATTTTCTTATTCAGACCAAAAAGAAAAACCATCAATATTCAAGATGCAGAGGAAGGGATACCACCGGTTGTAACAGAAATAAAACCTTATGATACTGAAATAAATGTGGCGACAGATGACTATATAGACAGTACATCCGTTTTTGGTGAGGTAAAGAAAATGGTCACTTCAAAAAGTTTCAAAGGAGGAGAGATCGTATGTTTTATGGGAGGTTCCCAGATCAATCTGTCACAGGCAGACATACATGGCCCTGTATTTTTAGAAGTGACCATCGTATTCGGAGGAACCAAATTGGTCGTACCACCGAATTGGGAAGTGAGATCAGAATCGGTAGCTGTTTTTGCCGGTATTGAAGACAAAAGAAACTTATTACCCGGTAGCAGATTTGATCCCAATAAAGTACTGATCATAAAAGGAACCTCGGTATTTGGTGGTATTGAGATCAAAAGTTTTTAATCTAACCTGCTTTCATCATGGAATGGTATCTAGCCAAACTTGTCTATCGCTTTCAACCCAACACAATCAATGGCACTGTTCATTTTGAGGAACAGATCAGACTTGTTGAGGCGGAAGATGATTTACATGCTTTTCATAAAGCCCAACAAATAGGTACGCAGGAAGAATGCCATTTAGAAGATGACTCCACCGGCAATATTCATTGGCACTTTATTGATGTAACAGAACTCTTAAAACTCCAACAAATGATGGATGGCGCTGAAGTACTTTCACAATCTTACAAAACAACTGAGCCGGAAGTATATCAGAAAAATATCAGGTTAAAAGCAGGATATTTGTTAGCAAACTGTACCGAACAATTCCTTCAATCAAGATAATCCATGGTCACATCCATCACAAAAGGACGAAGTTTTTATCTGGCTTTTACTTCCTGGTGGGTTGTATGGACCATCATTCATATATGGGTTTTGGATGAATACCAGATCCCTTTATTATCGGCGTTTACTGATGCATTCATTTCGAATTTTCTATTGGCTTCGTTCTGTTTGTTGGTCGTAAACAATATGCAATACTATCTCCCACGAAAAGAAAGGTATTGGTATATCCTGATCGTGAGCCTTGTATTGAGCAGCATGTATCTTTTCATCAGCAGACTGATCCTTCGATTCATTTTCAAGGAAGATGAAGTGTATTTGCTCTTACTGAAACAATCCTTTTATATCAGGTATATCACCGGATTTCTGATGATCGGTTGTATGTCAATGATCAGCTTGTTATGGTATACGCTGAAAGAACAACAGGAAAATGAACAAAGAAAAGAAGAAGCAGAAAAAATTGCAAAAGATGCTGAGTTATTGAAACTCAGACAACAACTACAACCGCATTTTTTATTCAACAGTTTAAACTCAATCAGTGCACTTGCAGGTTCACAACCGGAAAAAGCAAGACATATGATTCAGCAATTATCAGATTTTTTAAGGGGCACATTAAAAAAAGAAGAGCATCAGCTGGTAAGTCTGCACGAAGAAATCCATCATTTACAGCTGTACCTCGATATTGAAAAAGTACGTTTCGGTCATCGCTTGCAAACGATCCTAGAAGTAGATGAAAAAGCATCAAACATGCTGATACCGGTTTTGTTATTACAGCCGGTTGTAGAAAATGCCATCAAATTCGGATTGTATGATACTACAGAAGAAGTATTGATACGGATCAAAGCAGACGCAAGCAATGATCAGTTATTAGAGATCTTGATTCAGAATCCATTTGACCCGTTAACAACGGTTCATACGCATGGAACCGGTTTTGGACTGGCATCTATTGCACGAAGGCTTTACCTGATGTATGCGCGACAAGATCTGATCCGAACTGAGAAACAAGACCAATTATTTTCAACCTATATTTCTATCCCACAATTCCACCATGAAAGTAATCATCATTGACGACGAGCCACTCGCAAGAGGCATTGTTAAAGAATACTTACAAACATATCCTGACCTAGAGGTGGTGCAGGAATGTGGTGATGGTTTTGAAGGTGTAAAAGCCATTCAGCAACATCAACCTGACCTTGTGATATTGGATATTCAGATGCCAAAGATCAATGGCTTTGAGATGTTGGAATTAATTGAAAATCCACCTGCTATTATTTTTGCTACAGCCTTTGAAGAGTTTGCCATCAAAGCATTTGAAACACATGCTGTGGATTATCTGTTAAAGCCATTTAGCAAGGAAAGATTTCAGAAAGCAATTGAAAAATGGAAACAGGCTGAAAATGGACATCAGCAAAGTCAAACCAATGAATTGATCGATGCTGCCGCTATATCACCTCAACAACAAAATCGTATTGTCTTGAAGGATAATGGTAAGATTAAAATTATTCCAACCCAACAAGTACAATATTTTGAAGCAGCAGATGACTATGTAAAGATTCATACTGCAGAAGGCATATTTCTGAAAAATAAAACGATGCAATTTTTCGAGCAAAAAATGGATGCTGGCAATTTTGTGAGGATTCATCGTTCTTATCTGGTCAACATCCACCTGATAAGCAGAATAGAGCCTTATGAAAAAGATGGCCATCTGGCTATTCTTAGCATCGGTATTCGATTACCGGTAAGCAAAAGTGGTTATAGCAAACTAAAAACGGTACTAGGTATCTAATCGGGTACTCAATTAGACCTGTTCTTGAAAGAGTATTTCTCCGCTGTTTCAATGATGATATCAGGGATGCTGGCGAAATCTTTGGCTTTATCTAGAAAGTAGTCAGCGCCGGCTTGCATGCACTCATTTCTGTAGCCTGATAAAGTATTATTGGTGAGTATGACTATGACAGGATCTATGGCTTTGTTTGTACGGATATCTTTCAACATCTGTAAACCATTTTTACCGGGCAGATTGATATCCAGAAAAATTAAGTCGGGATTATATGCTTCAATCCAACCATCTGCTTCTTCAGCACTGGTAGCAGTTCTTACTTCTTGAACCTGCCCCATGCCGGATAACAAATGCTGAACACGCTGCAGAATAAATTCTGAGTCGTCCACCAGTAATATTTTCAGCATTTTCCCTATCATAACGGATACAGACATCTTTCAAAAAAATTTTAAAGAGCTTTGCAGGAAAATACCTGCAAAGCTCATATAGCCTAAGGCTATAAGGTTTTTCCAGGACAATAAGTTAATATCAACCTTTACAGGCGACAGTTTTGGATTTTGATAAGGATAGAGGAATTTTAAAAAGATAATCGGCTACTGGTGGGGGAAAGCTCGATCATACAAAGGACTGGTAATAAATGGTAAGGTCCTATACCATGAATCGTGAAATCTGCGTAGTGATATCACTACAAATCATGCATGGGTTCAGGTTAGACAATATTGTTTTGGATCGCATATTTAACCAGTTCTGCATTGTTATGCAATTTCATTTTGTCCATGATCCTGGCCCGATAAGTACTAATTGTATTTACATTCAGAGACAGTATTTCACCTATCTCGGAAATACTCTTTCCCATTACGATCATTTTAAACACTTCAAATTCGCGGTCAGATAGCTGCTCATGTGGAGCACGCTGGTCTTTTTGTTCCAGAGATCCTGCCAGTACTTCTGCAACTTCACTAGTAATGTATTTACGACCACTGATAATTTGCTGAACAGCTTTAACCAACTCGTAAGGAGCACTTTCTTTTGTAAGATATCCGGATGCACCGGCTTTAATAGCCCTTACTGCATATTGTTCCGGAGTATGCATGCTTAACATCAGCACGGGTGTATTAGGAGCATGCTCTTTGATCTGCTTGAGAATTTCAATACCGGAATATCCCGGCATGCTGATATCAGAAATGATAATATCCCATTTCTCACTAATTGCTTTTTTAAAAAGATCAGCAGAATCAGCAACATCTTGCACTTCAGCTAAAGGCATGGCTTCCATCAGTATCTTTCGCAAACCTTCTCTGATTAAACTATGATCATCTGCAATCAAAATTCTCATTGATATTTCCTTTTCAGTAAGTAATGGTTAAACTATGCATTCAAAAATACACATCTATTCTATCTATACACGGATTATTAAATGGGATTATTGTTTTAACGGACATAATTATTTTAACAACAGCTAATCATATCCGATCAAAAGCGAAAATCAAATGATCCTTCATTCAATATCCGTGAACAGTAATAGTAAATTACTTCTTTTTTAAGAAGAAAAGAAATTTGAAGATGAATGAAAAAAAGAGAGTGGGGCAACTGATTGCCCCACTCTCTGGTCTTTACAACGAGGTATAGGATTAATATGCTAAAGGAAATTGGATCGAAGGAAAAATGTAATAAGAGATTATTACATTTTTTTGGTTTTTTGGATATCGGCGAAACAACTCTTTCGAATCATTTACTATATGCAAGATACATTCGTCTGAGGCGTAGTCATGTGTTTATTTCACTGATTTATCCCGTTAAAAACACCGAATTTTAATCCAAAAATAAATCCGAGATATGGTAAAAATGAACACAAATCATTAATTATTAATTATTTATAAAAAGAATAATGATTATATTCAATAAATAGAGAATTTGAAAATCGAAGAGGATCATTCACAACAGGCAATAATTGCTTTGATCTTGCCTTCATCCAGAGGTTTCGAGAAAATGTCTTTTACGATGCTATAGGTTCTGGCCCGGTCGATATCCTCATAATATACCGAGGAAGTGAACATAATGATATGGATCTTTTCAAATCCGGGTCTTTTGAGTTTCTCAAACTCTGCCAGAAACTCCCAGCCGTCCATGACAGGCATATTAATGTCCAGTAGAATAATATCCGGCAATTCTTCAGGCTGATCAGCCCTGGAACTCAAGAAATTGATGGCTTCTTGTCCGTTCAAGGCCGTATCGATTTTAGGGGAAGGCATGTAGATCCGCAACATTTCCCTGCTCAGAAAGTTGGTTACATCATCATCATCCACCAGCAAAATATGATGAGCAGGTTTACTCATAGGATAACTTTTTTTTCTTCAGGAACACATGAAACATGCTACCCTTATTCACAATACTTTCAACGGCGATCTTACCTTCTAATGCTTCGATCTGATTTTTAATGATATACAATCCCAGACCTTTTCCGTCTTTATTGTCATGAAAACGCTGATATAGTCCAAATATTTTGTTGCCATATTTTTCTAAATCGATTCCCATACCATTATCCTTTACATAAAGTATGACATATTCACCGTCTTCTTCAGTGCTGACAGTAATTTCAGGAGGAACATCAGGTTTACGATACTTGATGGCATTCGTCAATAAATTCAATAAAATACTGTGCAAAACCTTTCGTGAAAACAAAATGGCCGGCGCTTTGGAAAAATCAACATGAATCACAGCTTCCTTCAATCGTATTTCCTCTGAAATCAATTCTACCACTTTTTTCAACTCTTGATCGAAATACAAAACCTCATCTTTTTCTGTCATATTCGCTCGTGAAGACAAGATTTCATTCAGATCATTCAGTGTTGAATGTAATCTTTCTACGCTCATTTCCATTTTTTCAAGAAAGACATGGTTTCGTTCTGATAAATGTTCTTTATCAAACAAACTCAATAAACTAATCAGATTGGCTACAGGTGCTCTTAAATTATGAGAAGTGATGTATGCAAATTGTTGCAACTCTCTGTTACTATGCATCAATTCCTGTGACAACTGCCTTAATTCAATTTCTTTTTGTTTGATATCATCCACATCTAAATGTATCCCCGACAAACGAATGGGCTTACCAGCTTCATCCCGCATACTTGCTTTACTCATGGTAAGTATCCATTTCCATCTCCTATCCTTTGTACGCATTCGAATCATTGCCTGATACACTTCACTCTTGCCTTCCAAATGGTCATTGAGCAGTTTCATCAGGCCTGATTTCTCATTGGGATGTAATAACTGTTCAAAAGTGGAGAATCGATTTGCCAATTCGTTCGGCTGATATCCCAACATCAATTTCCATTGATCATTAAAATAGACATCATCATTTTTGATATTCCAATCCCATATACCAAGTCCGGCAGCTACGGTAGCCATTTCCAATCGTTGTTCACTCATGCGCAATAGTTGTTGTGCATGTGCTCTTTCGGCGATTTCTGCTTCTAGTTGTTGTGTTCTTTTCTTAACCGCTTTGCGAAGAGAAAAACCATACAACACTGATATCAATAATAAAGAAAGAACGATGATCGAGATATAAACTGCATTCCTGAAAAATTTGGAGCTCACTTTCTGGGTACCATCATACAGAAAACCGGTGAGATCAGGCACTTCTTTAATAAGTCCTAACTGTCTGTGAACCTCAATAATATGTCTCCACCTACCATCATTCATATGACCGATCTCAACAAGATCAGGCAATATCAGTTTACGCATGGCTTCTGCTTCAACCAATAAATCATCTTTGGTAACACCTCTTTCCTTGACACCCGGTAATGTGAGAATATAATCGGCTATCTCTCCGGTATGGCTCATGGCATATTCCCATCCTTTGAAACTCGCCTCCGTGAATTTTTTGACGAGTAAGGGTTCTGATTCGGCCAGGTTTTTTTTGGTGAACAACACATCCCCATAAAAATCGATACCATAATTGATCGGAAGTATATAAGAAGGCTCAACACCTAGTTTTCGAAGTTGATTCACCTCTACAGTTGTGTAAGCCGTGATCGCATCTGCTTTATTCTCTATCAGATCTGTATTTTTCCAGCTATGCGATAAGAGCTTTAAAGAATCAGTAGCAATGCCTTCACGAAGAAATACAGCTTTTAATTCGGTCCAACCCTGATCAGGTGATGCCATCAAACGCTTACCGATCAAATCCGAGGGCACATGGATGTCTTTCTCTTTAAGCGATAAAATGGTGTAGGGAGAATGTTGAAAGATCGCACCGAGAGCTACCAATGGTTTTCCGTTTGTATACTCAACCACCAGATCCGAACCTGTGATTCCAAAATCAGCCTTGTTGTTTAATACTTGTGGCACAGGCGCATGGGATGGGTCTCCCGATATCAGTTTTACATTGAGTCCTTGCTCTTTATAAAACCCTTTTTTTTCTGCCGCATAATATCCTGCAAATTGAAACTGATGCCACCACTTTAACTGTACACGAACAGTATCATCTGCTGCGAATAACGGTGAAGCGCTGATCAAAACCAGCAAAAAACCAATAAGACATTTATGATTGTAAAGACGTCCTTCAAACACGTTTATCGAATTACTTACTCAATATACTTTTTTTGTTCCACTTATTTTTATATCCGAAAATAATTTCAATTGTCTGCTTGTGTCCTCAAAATCAGGAATTGAAATTGCAAATTTTGATGCTATGACATCCTGTATCAAGATAGTTTTTAAATAGCACCGTAGGCCTCGTGTATCAAAACAGTTTTAGATTACAGATAAAAGGTACAAGACAATCGCGTCGAACATCAGTGCGGTTGAGCCTAAAATAAAAATGGCTGCTAATTATTTTTAGCGGCCATTTTAAAGTGCCCAGGACTGGATTCGAACCAGCACACCCGTGAAGGCGCTGCGACCTGAACACAGTGCGTCTACCAATTTCGCCACCTGGGCAGGTGTTTATAGCCATCAGGCTATCGTTTCAGGGCTGCAAATATAATAGCAAAGCAGCCTTTCCGCCAAAGTAAATTTTAGAATTATCTAAAGTACCATCAGACTACAACCTCTGATATCACTGTGATCCAATCGTCCCCAAACTTCAAATCGCCCGTCTTCAAATACCCGCCCCACATCTTCGGTTGCAATAAATGAACAACTATACACATTAGCCAAATCGATCAACTGTATCACACCCCTCCCCATTTGTCCTGTTCCCAAAGGATCTTCTTCATCTCTTACCATCACTCTCAACCAAGGCGGACATTCAAAAATGCCCTCTCCTGCTGAATAAGCCTGACTCAGCAATTCAGTCATCCCATATTCAGAATGTATCTGTGCAACCCCTAGCTGTTGGGTAAGAAAAGCATGTACTTCAACCCTCGTCATCTCTTTTCGTCTTCCTTTCATTCCACCCGTTTCCATCACAATGGTATGTTTCAACTGTTGAGGAAATGCAGTTGCGAAATCCAGCAGTGCAAAGGTCACGCCTAGCAAAAGGGTCTTTTGGCCTGCAGCTTCCAGTTCTTTCAATGTATGATCAAGTTCCTCGTGATTGTAGAGATAAAATCCGCTTTTGGGATGTCCGGTCATCCGGATCAATTCTTCCGCCATCATTACCAATGATGAATGTTGTCTTTCAAGATAGGCAGGTAAAAGTGCGAGTATGCACCATTCATCCGGATTTCCATAAAATCTTTCAAAACCTGCGATGAAGCTTTGTCTGTAAAGACTCATATCACGTACCCAATGTCGGCTGTTTTGGGTATTGGTGGTACCACTGCTTTCAAAGAATTGAATGGCATCCCCACCGGTTAATACTTTTTTCTGTTTAAAGAAAGACACAGGCAACGAGGGTATTTGTTCGGGTGTCTTAACGACAGACGGATCTTTACCGATCAATTGACACCACTGATGATATACCGGATTGTGTTGGTACTGAAAACGGAAAATATCCATGCACACTTCATCAAAATGGTCAACAGAAAGAGAGAAAATATTGTTAACATCGAATGGTAATCCGGTCATCTATTGTGATGTTTTAACTAAATTTGATATGAAAGCAGTACGAATGAAGGCAAAATTATTGATAATAAGTACAATTATGCTGGCATTGGCTGCCTGCAAGAAAGATACCTATACCACCAAACCTCAGTTGACCTTTAAAAGTGTGAATGGTACCAGTTTTGGCCCTAACTCGGCCATTATTTTTTCCATTGAATTTACAGACAAGGAAGGGGATATTCAGGACAGCATCTGGGTTCAGAAAGTAACAAGAGTAAGCGGATGTAACAATTTCAGTGACCGTGTAAAAATTCCGTCCTTCACAGCTACCAATAATCTAAAAGGTACTTTCGAGATCGGGTATAGTACCGGCAATGTACCTGGAAGCAATTTTACCGTTATCCCAACCTGCAGCAAGACTGACACTTGTTTTTTCCGTTTTTGGGCCAGTGATATCGCAAAAAATAAAAGTGATACAGTTGTTTCGCCCAATATTATCATCAGAAGATGATCTTGCAGTGATCAACTGCATGGGCTCAATAGATTATGTTGAAAGCGTCTGAAAGATTATTCAATACTTTTTTTTTCGGTAATTATTTCTATGGCATTTGTGCCGTAGCATTATCGATAGAAGCTTCTCTGCAACAAAATCATCCACTCAATCATCCATTATGGTATGTACTGCTATTTGCAGGCACTGTCGTCTATTACACTGTTGCTTATCTACATGAGAAAAAAACTACCAGCATCAATCCAAGAACGATTTGGTATAAACAACATCAGCAATGGATCAAGACATCTCAGCAGATCCTCATTCTTATAGGCTTGTCGGCTGGGATTTATTTACTGATTCAAAATAGATCAGGTCTTCAGTTCATTAATGGATGGCAGCTAATATCCATCTTCTTATTTCCCTTGTTGGCGCTTTGGTATTATAGTGATGCGATTCCTTGGTTTCGCAGATCAAGTTTACGATCCAAAGGATGGATCAAACCTTTTGTGATTGGTTTTATCTGGGCAGGCACGGTTAATACTTATCCGTCCATTCTTTCTGCAATGGAAACCCATAGCAGTTATGAGCCTGACATCTTTCATTTTTTACTATTTCTAAAGAATGGAATGTTCATTGCCATGTTATGTATTCTTTTTGATATAAAAGACTACGCAACGGACTACAATGAGGAACTAAAGACATTTGTGGTACGATTTGGTCTTCGTAAAACACTTTTTTTTATCATTATACCCTTGACCACCATTGGCTTAGGTACATTTCTAACCTATGGTTTCTCACATCATTTTCCGGCGTCTAGGATGATCATCAACACTATCCCATTTATTTTGTTGATAATTGTGACCTACCAGATGCACCGTCGTAAAAGCATTCTCTATTATCTTGCAATCATTGACGGGTTAATGCTGGTGAAAGCTCTTTGTGGTATTTGCGGAAGTTTTATCCACCACTCCTGAACAGAACCAATCATTTTTTAATTGAAGAATTATGGCAAAAGTAAAAACAGTCGCTAAGACAAAGCCCAAATCTATCTTAACAGATAAATCCCTTGATTTTCTGAAAAAATATATCAATACGCCCTCCCCTGTTGGCTTTGAAAGCAGCGGGCAACGCGTTTGGCTCGATTATGTAAAACCTTATACAGACAGTTTCTTTACGGACCCATACGGAACAGCAGTGGGTGTTATCAATCCGACAGCTCCATTCAAAGTTGTGATCGAAGCTCATGCCGATGAGATCAGTTGGTTTGTAAATTATATCAATGACCAGGGTTTGATCTATTTGAAAAGAAATGGTGGCGTAGACCATCAGATCGCACCTGCGATGCGTGTATTCATTCACGGTAAAAAAGGACCGGTAAAAGCCGTTTTCGGATGGCCTGCTATTCACACTCGTTTAAGTAACCCAGATGCCAAAGAACCTCAACCTAAAGTAGATAATCTTTGTCTCGATTGTGGTGCACGCAGTAAAAAAGAAGTAGAAGAACTCGGCATCCATATTGGCGCAGTTGTTACCTATCAGGAAGGATTTGATGAACTCGCGAATGATTTCTTTATCGGACGCGCATTTGATAATCGTATCGGTGGATTTATGATCGCAGAAGTTGCTCGCTTATTACATGAAAACAAAAAGAAACTACCTTTTGGTTTGTATGTAGTGAATGCGGTTCAGGAAGAGATCGGGCTAAGAGGCGCTGAGATGATCGCCAGAAGAATCAAACCGGATATTGCTATTGTAACAGATGTTACACATGATACCAGTACACCTATGATCAGTAAGATCATTGAAGGAGATATTCAATGTGGTAAAGGACCATCATTGGCCTATGCACCTGCGATCCATAACAAACTATTGAAAATCGTGGAGGATGTTGCAGAAAAAAACAAGATACCTGTTCAACTTAGAACACTGAGCAGAAGTACCGGAACAGATACCGATAGCTTTGCCTATGCAAATGATGGCTGTCCATCAGTATTGATCTCAATTCCGTTAAGGTATATGCATACAACAGTTGAGATGTTGCATAAAAATGATATTGAAGAAACGATCAAACTGATGTATCATACCCTTTTAACATTGACACCGAAAACAAACCTGAGTTATCTTTGATCGATGATTTGATGGTCTTTGATTTTTTGATTCAAAACAAATCAAGCAATCAAAGATCAAAAATCAAACTTCCTCCCCCCATGTGGTCTGAAAAAAAACAAATAAGAATAGCGGTACTGGATCTGTATGAAGGCCAGGCCAATCAGGGTATGCGTTGTATCAAAGAAATTGTACATGCCTGGGCTTCAGATAAAGGATTTGAACTTGTCTATCAAGAATTCGATGTCAGACAAAATCTCTCCGTACCCGATACCTCATTCGATATTTATATTTCGAGTGGTGGTCCCGGTTCTCCATTGGAAACAGAAGGCTCTGCATGGGAATCAGCTTATTTCGGTTGGCTGAGTAATGTAGAAGGCTTTAATAAAACGGCTTCGGAAGCTGATAAGAAAAACGTATTCTTTATCTGTCATAGTTTTCAATTGGTATGCAGACATTATGGAATAGGGAATGTTTGTAAAAGAAGATCTACTGCATTCGGTGTATTTCCTGTACACATGCTAGACCCAGGCACAACAGAGCCCGTATTCGATGGATTGAGAGATCCATTTTACTGTGTAGACAGCAGAGATTACCAGGTGATAGAGCCGGATATCAGCAAGCTTACTGCAATGGGAGCCTCCATATTGGCGATCGAAAAGAACAGACCCCATGTACCTTATGAACGTGCTGTGATGGCCATCCGATTCAATGACCATTTTATTGGTACACAGTTTCATCCTGAAGCAGATGCAGTGGGTATGCACATGTATTTAATGCGTGAGGATAAAAAGAAAACTGTTATCGATAACCATGGTGAAGCCAAATGGCAAAGTATGGTTGAACAACTACAAGACCCGGAAAAAATACTTTTTACCTATCATACCATTCTTCCCAACTTTCTGAATTTGTCTGTTCAGGAATCAATCTTATCACAACAAGGTTAAATTAACGTTTATCCCGTTGATTCTCTTTCAGGTATCAAAAGGTTTTTTTACTTTCAAATACCTAATTTCATATGTATGGTATCTACTATCAGACAGGCATTCAATCAACAGTTCACTACCGATAAATACAAAGCTTATCTGGAAGAATTGAATAGCAAGTTTCCTGATGCAATCGAGTTTCGTGTTGCAGAAACACCGGTATTCATTGATCGTGATTTCAAAGACAAAATATTATCTGCCTGTGAACATATTGTAGATGTGATCACTCAATATAATTTTAAAACATTAAGCTATCATGCCATTCCTGCAGATTTAAATGTTCCGAATGAAAACGATCATACTCATTTTATCGCTTTTGATTTTGGTGTTTGCATCAATGAAGCAGGAGAATATGAACCCCAGCTGATTGAAATGCAAGGTTTCCCTACTTTGTTTGGCTACCAGGTCTGGCAGGATGATGTAACCAGAAATCACTTTGCCGTACCCGAAGGATACAGTACTTATCTCAATGGATTTGATCGCACCAGCTATCTATCATTATTGAAAGAGATCATTCTTGGCAACCATAAAGCTGAAAATGTAATATTACTGGAACTACTGCCACATCAGCAAAAAACAAAAATAGATTTTTACTGTACGAGTGAATATACAGGTATACCTGTTGTATGCTTGACTGAGTTACAAAAAGAAGGCAGGCAATTATTCTATCATGATGCAGCAGGTAAAAAGATCAAAGTTCACAGAATCTATAACCGCATCATTTTTGATGATCTGCAACAACAAACTGAAGAACTGCGCAACAAAGGAAAATTGATGCTGGAAGATCTCGATGTAGAATGGGTTCCACATCCGAATTGGTTTTATCGCATCAGTAAATACACACTCCCCTTTATTGACCATCCTTATGTTCCCAAAACAGTGTTCTTGAGTGAACTTAAAGATATCCCGCAGGATCTTGATCAGTATGTATTGAAACCTTTATTCTCCTTTGCGGGTCAGGGAGTAGTGATCGATGTGACGAAAGCCGATATTGATAAGATCACAGATCCGGAAAACTGGATATTACAAAAGAAGGTACAATATGCCGAGGTGATCGAAACACCTGATTCACCGGCTAAAGTAGAGATCCGCATTTTTTATTTTTGGAAAGATGGTGAAAGCAGACCAATTGCTACCAACAATCTGGCTCGTTTAAGTAAAGGCAAGATGATTGGCGTTCGTTACAACAAGGATAAAGAATGGGTCGGTGGAAGTCTGGCTTACTTTCAGCAATAAAACTATCGATGTTTACTCGATAAGTATTTGTCGTGTATGACCTTACTCATGGTCTTTCCATAGACTTTACTTTCAACCCATGAGATCACATCCAAATAAGCAAAGGATCTGGTCTCAAATCGACTCTTTTCATACTGTTTGATCTTTTCCAGAAAAGATCGTAACTCAGTTTTTACCTGTTTGGCAGGTATTTGAAAAGAGTGTCTTAGGAAACGGAACATCTCTTCTTCTACGATGGTTAGATTATCCATCTTTGCCATGAATCGATAAACAGATTTGATCAATGAAGTTTCGATCAACTCTGCATTACCCAACTCATAATGTGCGATCAAATGTAGAAGACGTGCATAACATTGTAAGTCGTTACGTAAATCAACATGATCATTAATGATCCTTCTTAAATAATCAATACAGGTATTATAATCTCCACTACCGAAATAAAGCGAAGCAATCTTATAATTGAACACCAATATGCGATGCTGATCAATATACAATGCATTTGCTGATAGTTGTTTTTCCAGATCAGCTACTAAGGTCAGCCCCTCCTGAAATGTTCCCTGCATCAAATGCTGATTCAGTTTAGCACTATTGATATAGATAAAACTATGGACTCGAAAAATATCATGCTTATTTGCCGTTTCACTTGCTGCAAACAGTTCAAACTTTTTTAGAACAGTACTAAATTCTTTAAAGTTTCTTAGATCAAAATGCGCATTCAGTAAGTTGTGCAACCCTTTAATGTAATGACCTGTTTCAACTTCAATCATAAATGCCTCTTTCTCAAAAAGACTCAGCCATTTTTGACTATACCGATAGTACATCAAAAAATCTTGTCGAATAAAGGCATACCAGCAATAGCTTTGATAGAGATACAATCTTTCATAAAAACCGACAAGCTTATCCGCATGAAGAGGTAATTGATGCTTGAAAAAAGCTTTAATATCTTTTTCATCAGCTTCATTTCTTGCGTGACCATTTTTAACATACCAGCTGTACAATTGCAATGCAAGATTTGATAATTGAGTGATCACTCTCCTTTTCTCGTTCACTACATTGGCTTCGGCTGTTAATTGTTCAGCCCTGTCTTGCATACTTCTGGTAATATGGAGGGTCTCAATCTTTTTTTCGAGAGATATGATCTGAATCAAAAAACTATCCTGATGATATTGATGTGCGAGTTCTTTGGCCCGGTCCAGTATTTTGAGACTTTGATGATACAACCCCTTATTATAAAGAATACGGGCATAATCGATCTGCTCATGCAATTGCATATCAATACTGTCATTACTCTTCAATAGTCTTAAACTGGAAAGTAGTTCACGGTATAAATGATTCTTTAAATTGGCGAGTTGTGGCTTTTCAATACCCGGTATCTTTTTGAGTAGATTTTTTTCATCAAAATCAGATAGCTTTTCTAACGCATCAAACAATTGTATAACCTTAAGATCATCTTTTGCAGAATTACGTTTGATATAAAGTTTAAAATGCCTTTTTTCCGCTTTTTGAAGCGACTTGATCAATTGAAATAAGGGGTCTTGCGAACGGTTGGGCATCATATCATTTTTTACCAAAAAACCAATAAAATCAGGTATTTCAGACCGCCTATATCCTTTTTAAGATAAAAAAGAAACTAAAAACTTGTCTTCATACCACCATAATGGTATTGTACCTTCGGTTAGAAGATTTCTTTCATATAGCAAGACAATCGAAGAGTAACAAACAATCGTAATTAACGCAGTTGCGTTCAAAATATCGGGACTTTCATCCCAAAAGAATTTTCGTATGGCAAGCAATCGTAGAGGTCGTTCCGTTTCCACGGAGGGACCCTTTTTTTGCAATATACTGAAATCAGCCAATATTATTTAAGCATTGATCCTTTCTTTTGCCCAGGCCAATGCTACTTGCAATTGTTCTTCCCTTGTCAGATTACTATTATCCAGAATTACAGCATCGGGGGCCTGTCTGAGTGGACTAAACTCACGGTTGCTATCCATGTAATCCCTCATTTCCAGATTACGCTTTACTTCTTCGATGGTAATGGATGGATTTTTTTCAAAAAGCTCCTTAAACCTTCTCTCGACTCTCACAGCAGGGTCGGCAGTAACGAATATTTTAAGTTCCGCATCCGGAAAAACGGTAGTACCAATATCTCTGCCGTCCATTACAATACCCTTTTTCTTTCCCATTAGTTGCTGTTGTGTAACACCAAACTCTCGCACTTCTTTTAAAGCAGCGACTTCACTAACATGTTCACTTACGACCATTTCACGGATCAGAGACTCCACATTCTCATCATTCAGGTACATATCACTCTGACCTGTTACAGGATTGTATTCAAAGGATAGCGCTATTTCTGAAAGTGCTTTGATCACTTTTTCGGTATCTGCACAATCAATATGCGCTCTGAGGAAATAGAGGGTTATCGCACGATACATCGCACCACTATCTATAAATACATAATTCAGCTCCCTTGCCAATTGTCTGGCCAGTGTACTCTTGCCACAAGATGAATACCCGTCTAATGTTATGATGATTTTCCTCATGAATATGTGTATGCCGCAAAATTGCACCAAAAAACCGATTATTAATAAAAAAGGTCGGCAGTACTGCCGACCTTTTTATTATTAAGCTGCTTCTATTATCCTGGAAGAACAACACTGTCAATTACGTGTATCACTCCATTGCTTTGGTACACATTACTAATGGTTACTTCAGCACTAGATCCTTTTTCATCAGTCAATATCAGCTTTTTACCCTTCATGGAAGCTTTCAATGATCCACCGGAAACCGTTTTCAATACCGCTGTACCCTTTCCTTCTTTGATCAACTGAGCAATTGCTGCAGCATCATACTTACCTGATACCACATGGTATGTCAATATTTTTGTAAGGGTAGATTTATTTTCTGGTTTGATCAACGTCTCAACCGTTCCGGCTGGTAATTTTCCAAAAGCTGCATTGGTAGGTGCAAATACTGTGAATGGTCCCGCACTTTGAAGTGTTTCAACTAATCCTGCGGCTTTTACCGCTGCAACCAATGTGGTATGCTCTTTTGAGTTTACTGCATTTTCAACAATATTTTTGGAAGGATACATAGGTGCACCTCCTACTTCTACTGTTTTTTCCTGAGCCATTACGAACTGCGTACCCAATACGGTACAAAGAATAAAAAGAATTTTTTTCATGATCTGTTGATTTTATTTCTTGATTGATATGTACAGTCTACATACGATGTACGTTACCGATCGGTTTTACAAATCATAAAAAAAGCCTCATTATCTTGAGGCTTTGAGTATTCAGTAAGATGAATATATTATTGAGTAAGTACTTTATCTATGATATGGATAACACCATTGCTCTGTTCCAAATTGGATGTAACTACTGTAGATTGTTTCCCTTTCGCATCGGTCACAATAATTTTTTTCCCTTTTTTAGTTACTTGCAAAACCTCTCCTGATAAGGATGTTAGAGAAACCGGCCCATCAGCTTCTTTGATCATTTTTGTTAATGCGTCCACATCAAATTTGCCGGAGACGATATGACTTTTGATCAAATAACTCAATTTTTTCTTGTCATCATCTGTAGAACCGATATCAGCTTGCATAAACTTCGTAAAAGATTCATTGGATGGCGCAAAAAAAGTATAGGGGCCCTCTTTTTGTAACAGTTCAATCAAATCTGCCGATTGAATTGCCATAACAAGACTTGTATACCCGCCCGAAGAACCCAGATTTTCAATTATATTTTTTTGAGATGACATGTTTAACGCAGCGGAGTTTGCACTATTTCCACCTGCCATGGACATTTCGCGCATGACCACCATTTGCGCATGCACGGTAACTAGACTGAAAAAGGTTAACAGGAAAAAAATTAATTTCTTCATGGCACATTATTTAACATCTAACTTAGGGAGAATTTTACAAAGAGCTGTTGTCTCTTTAAAAAAGATCCGGAAAATCTGAAATAATGCCATCAACACCCAGGTTTCGAAGCTCCTGAATCTTTGTTTTGTCATTGACTGTCCAAGGAATCAACTTAACACCCATATCCTTGCATTGCTTTATGAGCAATGGGGTTACCAGCGAAAAATATGGGCTATAAATTGTAGGCACAAAACCCAGCTCTTTCAATTGGAGTGCAAATGTTTGAGGGTGATTCTCTTCGATCAATAAAGCAGTTTGAATGGATGGATACTTTTGATGTAAGTATTGAAGTGTGCGAATATCAAATGACTGGATCGTGACTTTGTTTTGTATTTGCTTTCGCTCGATCACTTCCATGATAAGGTCTACAAATAATGCCGGTGCTGGATGATATATGCCATCAGTTGCTCGTTGAGACTTTGTTTCAATATTAAATGCGGGTATTGGCTTACCCACTTTTTCGCAATAAGCAGTCACAGAATCGATCATCTCCGCTAATAGTGGTTTGTAAGCAGCTACTTTTTGTTGTTTGGGAAAACGTGAGAAGGGCTTTAATCCAACATCATACTTACGAACAGTTGCATAATCCATCCGATAAATATTCAGCTGTTTTTCTTCTGCAGCAGTCACATAGCTTCCATCAGGTTTAGTAGTAATATCATGACTGAAGAAAGGCTCGTGACTCAATACGACTTGATTATCAGCTGTGATCACCACATCAGTCTCTAGGGTCGTAACACCCAAATCGATCGCTTTCCGCATTGCAGGTATTGTATTTTCAGGCATTAACCCTCTGCATCCGCGATGTCCTTGCTTATCGAATAATTGTGATATGGTTTGACTTTTTTTAGAGGAAAAACAAGAAGTGAACAGAGACAACGATATCAGCAACCAAGCTTTATTCATGATGTAAAGAATTGTTGTTTGCGTTTGCTCATTTCTTCTGCAACTGCTTTCTCTTCCCAATTACCGGAACTGAGTTTCGATACAATATTATCAAAACTTTTTTCATCCCTGTTCTGGCTTAACTTAAAAACAGCATCTGTTTGCAATAATTTAATCTCAAATGCAACGATCGCTTTTGATAGACGACTGATATACTCTTCAGGAAGTTCTTTATACTGTGAAGGCGAAGATGGATTCTGTTCAAAGTGTGCTGTTAGTTCTTCCAGCATTTCAGGCAATGCTTCATCGCCAAGTAAATGCATTTTTCCACGGGCATGAACAGTCATATAATTCCAGGTAGAAGCCTGCTTTGTATTTTCATACCAGCTGGCACTTACATAAGCATGTGGACCAGAAAACAAAACCAATACATGGTCATTTTGCAAAAATGCATGATGATGATCTGTTTGCTTCATAAAATGACCTTGCAAGAAAAAAACACCTGCTCTCTCTTTCACTAAAACCGGAATTTGTGTAGCAACAGGCTCATTAGTTGCCGATACTCCGATCAGAGTAGCAAATGGATGCGCTTTGATGAATGCAATGATTTCATCTTGATTTTTTTCCTGAAAACTGGGAAGATGGTACATACAACAGATCTGATTTAGGTTTCGAACAAAATTATTGCACCTAGATCGTTCAGATGTACCATTCATACCATTATGAACGATTGAGCATCATTATTCTGTCACCTGAACAGTTTGCGTTTTAGGGGTGCTCGCATTTCTGATTGCAATATTTCGAACTGCATTGCCTGCAAACTGACGAAGTGCATTTTTACTTACTTCTTCATTTCCGGCCATGGCAGGTATTCCCAAATCACCGCCTTCTCTTATTTCCTGTACCAACGGAATTTGTCCCAGGAATGGCAGGTCGTACTCTTCAGCCAGGTTCTTACCACCATCTTTTCCAAAAAGGAAATACTTGTTTTGGGGTAATTCTGCAGGAGTGAAATAAGCCATATTCTCAACTAATCCAATGATCGGTACATTGATCTGAGCCTGTCCGAACATCGCGATCCCTTTTTTCGCATCTGCTAATGCCACATTTTGTGGGGTTGTTACAATGATCACTCCAGTAACAGGTACTGTTTGCATCAATGTCAGGTGAATATCACCCGTTCCCGGTGGCATATCGATCACCAGATAATCCAACTCACCCCAATCAACATCTGTCACAAACTGACGTATAGCACTGCTGGCCATCGGACCACGCCAAACAACTGCATTCTTTTCATCCACCAGTAATCCAATACTCATCAGTTTGATTCCATATTTCTCCAATGGAATGATCATTCCTTTTCCATTCACATCTTTCATCATAGGACGCTCCCCTCGAACGCCGAACATGATGGGAACACTAGGTCCATATATATCTGCATCCATTAATCCAACTGATGCCCCTCCTTCTGCTAAAGCAAGTGCCAGATTAGCAGATACGGTACTCTTACCAACGCCACCCTTACCACTCACTACTGCGATAATATTCTTTACCCCGGATAATACCTGTTGATTGTCTTTGCGAGTAGAAGACGTATTAGAAGTAAAGTTCACAGTAACCTTTGCTTCTTTATCTACTAATAATTTAACTGCGTTTTCACTGGCCGTTCTCATCATATCCTTCATTGGACAAGCCGGGGTTGTGAGTACAATCGTAAAGCTCACTTCTTTATCCTTGATCTGAATATCTTTTACCATATTCAATGTCACCAGATCTTTTCCTAGATCAGGTTCTTGTACATTACTCAGTGCACTCAGTATAGCAGCTTCTGTCATCACGCAAGTTTTTGTTAAAAAATCAATTTGGCTGCAAAGTTAACCGCTCGCAACCTTACTTTGTCAGAATTCAGGTTAGTTTTCAACAATCTGTACCGTTGGTTGTTGTCGATTTTGGGAAAACCATTTGTATTTTTACCGAGATGAAAATATTTCTACGATTATCTGTTATTACCGCGTTCTTTTTGCTCATTGCTGGTAAAGCCATGTCTCAGCGAAATGAATACCGTGACTCAGTTGTACAACTGTATGGTGTGGTTATGACAGCAGATAGTCTGATGGCTATTCCTTCAGCCAGTATCATCGTTGAAGGAAAAGGCAGAGGTACCATTACCAATCCTGACGGGGTATTTTCTATAGCAGTATTAAAGGGGGATCGTATTACATTTTCCTGTGTTGGATTCAAAAATAGAAGTATTGAGATTCCGCGAGATCTTGCTGATAATCAATACAGCGTGATCCAATTATTGGTGAGTGATACTGCTTATTTACCTGCTACCATCCTAAAACCCCGACCTACACGAGAGCAATTCGAGCGGGACTTTGTGAATATGAAGATCGCTGATGATGCTTATGAGATCGCCAGAAAGAATACCGATGAGGCTCAGAGACGTATTCTGATCAATAGTTTACCTGCAGACGGCAGAGAAGCCATCAATTATCAATTAAGGCAACAAGCCAATAAATATTACTATTCAGGACAACTGCCTCCGATGAATATCCTGAATCCTGCAGCATGGGCTGATTTTATCAAAGCCTGGAAAAGAGGTGATTTCAAACGTAAGGACTGATATTCCGGTTTTATTTATTGTTTTTTCTACAGATTTTCTTTCGTTACGGGTAGCGGCTTTACTTTTGCGCATACTTAAAACGATTGAATATGCCAGTTACAAATGTTAGTGTGATCGGTGCCGGAACCATGGGTAATGGAATTGCACATGTATTTGCTCAAAATGGATTTTCTGTTCAGCTCATTGATGTGAATGCTGCTCAACTGGAAAAAGCTTTACAAACCATCTCTAAAAACCTCGATCGCCAGATCTCAAAAGGGACACTGACCGAGGAACAAAAGAAGACCACTCTTTCTAACCTTCAAACTGAGACCGACCTAAAAAAAGGAGTTTCACAAGCAGATCTGGTGGTGGAAGCGGCCACTGAGAATGTAGAATTGAAACTCTCCATTTTTAAAATCATAGATGAAGCAGCTCCTGCAAATGCGATTCTTGCATCCAATACTTCATCCATTTCGATCACCAAAATAGCTTCTGTAACAAAAAGACCGGCAAAAGTGATCGGTATGCATTTTATGAATCCGGTTCCTGTGATGAAACTAGTAGAGATCATCAACGGGTATGCGACTACAAAAGAGGTAACAAATACCATTGTAACACTTAGCAAAACATTGGGCAAAGTGCCTTGTGTGGTGAATGATTATCCGGGCTTTATTGCGAACAAGATCTTAATGCCTATGATCAATGAAGCCATCTGCAGCTTATATGAAGGTATCGCAGATGTTGAAGCCATTGACACCATCATGAAGTTGGGAATGGCGCATCCGATGGGACCTTTACAGTTAGCTGATTTCATCGGATTGGATGTTTGCTTAAGTATTCTTCAGGTATTACATGAAGGATTTGGCAATCCGAAATATGCACCTTGCCCATTGCTGGTAAATATGGTCACAGCAGGAAAATTAGGTGTAAAATCAGGAGAAGGATTTTACAAATACACACCGGGAAGTAAGGAACTAGTGGTTAGTGATCGCTTTACAAAATAAATAAACCAAAGACCGATTGACGTTTCTCAATCGGTCTTTTTAATATTGTGCATGTTTTTCATCTTCTCGAAACTGCTTTATTTTCTTTTAATACCATTCAATTGGATCATCATCTTATTGATTAGTATTTATTGCATTAAATCGGCTAAACAAAAAAGAAGGTTAGCAATTATTACAGTTCTAATAACATTACTGTTTACCAATCCATGGCTGTACAAAACAGCTAATAAATATTGGCAAGCTGACTTTAAAGAATTATCAGCAATAAAAAACTATGAGCTAGGTATTTTGCTTACCGGCATGGTTCAATTCGATACCAAGGATCGGGGTTTCTTTGGTTCTGCTGCGGATCGATTCATTCAAACCGCTACACTTTATCATACCGGAAAAATCAAAAAGATTCTCGTTACAGGAGGTAGTGGATCATTGCTGCATACCTACAAATCCGAAGCTGTATTCCTCAAGGAAATGTTGGTCAATAATAAAATCCCCGAAAAAGATATCATTGTTGAACCAGATGCCAGAAACACTTACGAAAATGCCGTTTTTAGTAAACGCTTAATAGACTCCCTTAAAATAAATACCCCTTCTTTACTCATCACATCTGCATTACACATGAGAAGGTCGACAGCTGTTTTTACTAAAGCAGGCATTCAGTTTGACTATTATGCCGCCGACTTTAAAGAAGTAGACGACTATTTTTCAATGGATAATACTTTGGTACCCGATGCAAAACTCTTAAAAGACTGGAGCCATTTGATAAAGGAGATAGTTGGACTTTGGGTATATAAACTAACCGGAAAAGCTTAGCTATTTAGACTTTTGAATGGTTACGGTATGCAACTCCTTAAATCTGTACAATACTTCATCCAGTCTGCTTTTTGGTATACCGATCTTCAATAAGCAGAAAAGTTGCATTTCTTGATGAAGAACGCTGCAATTGAATTGTTTTACAACCATCATGACTTCATTCATCGTAGTATAATCAAAATTCACATCATAAATGATCTCTACAGGCTTTTGTATGACCGGGATCATTTGTAATGCCATTGCCGCCGATGATTTATATGCATTGATCAATCCCGGCACACCTAATAAAGTACCGCCAAAATATCGCACAACAATTACACCGGTATCTGTCAACCCTTTACTATCAATTTGCCCTAAAATAGGTTTACCTGCAGAACCAGATGGTTCACCATCATCACTGACTCTGAATTGATGTCCATCTAGCCCCAATCGATAAGCAAAGCAATGATGTACTGCTTTGGGATGCTCTTTTTTAAGCAGCTGCAATTGCTGTTTAAAATCATCAGGTGTGATCATCGGAAAAGCATGCGCCATAAAGCGGCTTCCCCGATCTTTAAATTCAGCAAATCCATGCCTATCAATGGTTTGGTAATATTCGTTTTCCGTCATCATGCTAACTGATCTCCAAAAGCGATTAAATAAATAGCTACCAGTGACAATAAAATCCCCAACCAATTGATGATTGTAAGACGTTCTTTGAACAAAAGCCATGCTACCACAGCACTAAACAATACTATACCCATATTGTTAACGGGAATACTTGCACTTGTTTGCCATGGACTTGCCTGTAAGAAATGAACCAAACACCAGATGGAGAAATAATTGGGTATACCAATCAATACACCTGCAAATAAATTTTTCCAAACAAAGTGTTGCTTTCTTCTAATGAGTTGTATCAACAAGATCAAAGATCCAATCGTAGCCGCAGAGAAAAATGAACTCACCAAATAATCATTACTGTTTTCGGTTGTAACATATGTTAATTGTACGTGATTGATCAAGGCATCCAATAGACCACTACTCACGAATAACACAAACGGAAGCAAATAGATCCATCCATTTCTTTTTGTTGTAGTCTCGTTTTTAGCCTTTGTATAACAGGTTAATACCACAGCCAATAAAGCCAGCACTACTCCTACTGCTTTCCATCCCGCTACTGTTTCCCGATAGAGATACACAGATAACACAACAGGAATGATAAGCGATAGCTTGTTAGCAACTGAAGCAACAGCTACTCCATTTTTTTGTGCTGTGATAGCCACAATATTAAAAATGCTGACAAACATCACACCCATGATCATGGCCCATCCAAACCAGGGAGTTTGCATATTTTCCGCATGTATCGGGAAAGCTCCATTCACAATACTACCTGTAATAACACAAGTGATATAATTGAATACAATAGCCTGAAAGACATTCACACCATATTTTTCACAAGCCTTAAAGGAAAGTGTGAGATAACTTGTAAGCACTATACTGCCGATCAAATATATCATACTGTGATCTTGATTTTTTGAGAGAGGTATATCTTTATCTGATCTGTCGCTGAATTGAGCGAATCAAGAAAATGAGGTTCGTGAATACGCGGGGCTGCTAATCCGGACCCAATTCGTAAAGAAGTATTAGTGATAACACGAGCTTCATCCCATCGTTCTTCATCAATAAAAGATTGCAATAATTTAACTCCGCCTTCTACCAGAATACTTTGAATTCCTTGTTGGTAACAATATGCAAAAAGCTGATCGATGAAGGACCGATCACTACTGATCTTTACAAATCTAAGATGCCCTTGAACTTCGTCTTTCTGTAGATTGAAAATTACCACCGGCTCATCATCATTGAACATGGTTAAATGGCCCGGTATTCGTAAATGTTTGTCAACAACCAATCGTAAAGGGGATTTACCAAACCAATATCTATTTGTCAGCGAAGGGTTATCCTTGATCGCTGTATCTGTACCGATCAAGATAGCAGCTTCTTCACTACGCCATCGATGAACGATTCGATTTGTTTGTTCCCGGGTGATCAATAATCGATCATTCGAATTCCCGGCCATAAAACCATCATCAGTTTGCGCCCATTTCAAAATCACATAAGGCTGCTGTTGTTGGTGGAATTTAAAAAATCGTCTATTCAGTTCAACCGCTTCACGTTCCAATACACCGGTGATCACTTCAATTCCTGCTTTTTGTAACTGTTCTATTCCTTTTCCATTGACTGCCGCAAAAGGATCTCTACAGGCTATGATTACTTTAGGGATCTTTTTATCAATGATCAGTTGACTACAGGGCGGCGTTTTACCAAAATGCGCACAAGGTTCTAATGATACATAGAGTGTTGAATCCGGTATTAAATGTTCATCTGATGGATCAACAGCATGAATACAATTGACCTCGGCGTGTGGACCTCCATATTTTTTATGCCAGCCTTCTCCTATGATCCTGTTCTGATATACCAATACTGCTCCGACCATTGGATTGGGTGATACAAAGCCGGCACCCAGGCGGGCCAGCTCCAGACAACGAAACATATATTGTTGATGAAGATCAGACATAAGGAATGGACAAAAATAGCCAAATGGTGCTTAACATTGCAGCATGACCATTGAATCGGCCAAAGATCAACTTATTCAACAACTGTCTTCGCTTTATGAAGCGAGGGAGGCTGCCAGCATTACGCATTTAGTGCTGGAGCATCTTACGGGTATGAATAAGACCGACAGAATGATGCATAAGCATCAAAATCTTTCTGCTACGCAAGAAGATCAACTGATCGAGATCATTGCAGCGCTAATGAATCACAGACCCATTCAATATGTATTGGGAGAAGCATGGTTTAGCGGGATGAAGTTCCTTGTCAATGAACATACTTTGATACCCAGACCTGAAACTGAGGAACTCATTGAATGGATCAAAGCTACCGCAAACCCTGAGCCTCAAAAGATCCTGGACATTGGAACGGGTAGCGGGTGTATTCCCATCGCTTTGAAAAAGGAATTTCCACTTTGGCAGCTCTCGGCCCTGGATGTAAGTGATGATACCCTACAAGTAGCACAACAAAATGCAGCTTCGAATAATGTATGGGTTGATTTCATTTGTATGGATTTTTTGAATGAAACATTATGGTCTGGTCTACCTGATTATAACATAATCGTCAGTAATCCACCCTATATCAAAAAATCAGAGAAAGAGAGCATGTCGGCGCATGTGGTAGATCATGAGCCACATATTGCATTGTTTGTTCCTGATGAAGATGCATTGATCTTCTATAAAAAAATAGCAAACTTTGGACTTTCACATCTTAAAAAGCAAGGGAAATTATTTTTAGAGATCAATCAACTGTTGGGAAAAGAAGTATGTGAACTATTGGAAAAGCAAGGCTATCATACAATCCTGAGAAAAGACCTGCATGGCAATGATCGTATGATCATGGCCACCATTGTTCATTAGATCATTGACCCGAGTTATCCACTGCCATTACAGGTGTTGCTCCCAATTTCTTGATGACTTGCATTACTTTGATCGCTGTGCCCAAATGCGAAGTACTATCGCCATTGATCACTACTGAAGGCTTTTCTGTTTCCTTAGAAAGAAATGCTTTCAGTTCAGGTTCCAGTTGATCTAAAGTGGTTCTTTGTGAACCGATATAGAGATTTTGATCTTTATCTACCGTGATCACAACCGTTTGTTTCGATTTAGTATCACTCTTAGCTTTTGGATTAGAGACTTTGATCACATTCGGATTAGCGAGGGTTGAAACGATCAGAAAGAACAGTAACAGAATGAACAAGATATCATTCAGTGCGCCTGTATGCATTTCGGGATGTGTTCTTAATCTTTTTCTGATGTTCATATACTGACTTTACCGATGTTCAATTAACGTGTAGGTTCCTGTAGGATATCGATGAATTCTGCACTGGCAGCTTCCATTTTATTGGCTGTCTTATCGATCTGTGTACTCAGAAAATTATGGCCTACATAGGCGATCAATCCAATGATCAAACCGGTTGCTGAAGTGATCATTTTGGTATAGATACCGCCTGCAATGGTATTCAATGTATATTCTCCTGTAGATGCGATCCCATAAAACAATTGCACCATTCCCACGATCGTTCCGAGAAATCCAAACATAGGTGCAATACCTGCGATCAATGATAGAATATTCAGGTTACGTTCCATGCTATACATTTCCAGCTTACCTACATTCTCCATGCTCTTCTCGATCGCATCCAAAGGTTTACCAATACGCTGAATGCCTTTATCAATGATTCTTGCTACTGGGTTATTCGTATTTTTAGCGATGTTGCGCGCAGCTTGTACATTACCTGACATGATATTATCACGAATAATATTCATGAAGTTCGGTTCAATACGTGAAGCTTTGCGAATAGCCATGAGTCTTTCAACAAATACAAAAATGGCTACTATCAGTAAGCCATATAATGGATACATGATCCAACCACCTTTCTGTAACAAACTCCACATGGATATTTTTTCCGCTGCTGCTGCTACTGTATTGGTTGCCTGTTGTAAACTATCGATCTGCAGAAAATAGAACATACCTGTTGATTTGTGTTAGGCTAAAATTAGACCCTAACACAAAAGAAAGGTCTGCATGTGAATAAAATTAACGGTCAAGGGCTTTTTAGGAAAGCTTTTGCACATAAGTGATGTGGGGAGGGTCGATTTCACGAGGTCTTAACAGTTTGGAGAGTTGACAGATGATAGTTGACAGTTGACAGTAAAGAACTTTGCTCCTGTCAACTGTCAACCACAAACTGTCAACTATTATTCCCCTCTTTCATCTTCATCATCGCCATGATCTGTTGCATGGTTCTGTCCATACCGCTGGCACTACCATCGAGGAAGATCACGTTGCCTTTACCGTATTCGGCAAAATTTTTCACCGCTTCTGTCCACATACTGAAGAGGATCACATTGGTATCTAAATTGGCTTGTTTCATTTGTTCTGCGGCCTGACTCATACCTCTGGCTACTTCTTGTCTGAATAAAGCCACACCTTGACCACGAAGACGGGCTGCTTCTCTTTCCGCTTCTGCTGCAATTTTAATGGCATTACCTTCTGCCTCTGCAGCTTTTGTTTTGGTGATCAACAAAGCCTGACCTTCATTTTCTGCTGCAGCTTTGAGGTTATTACTGGCAACCACTTTACTCATGCTTTCCATGATACGGGCATCGAAAGTGATATCATTGATCTGTAAGTCCTGTAAATGGTAACCCCAGTCTTCCAGTGAAATATCGATCTGTTCCTTCACGAACTCGACGATCTCTCTGCGAAGCAATAATATCTCAGCCTGACGCTTCGTTGCTACATAAGAACGAATGCTACCTTCTACAGTTCTGATCAGTGCCTGCATCAGGTCTTTATCACTAATGAATTTGAATGCTACATTCTTGATGGTTTCTTCATCCTGATTCAATACTGAATACAGCAGCATGCTCTTAAAATTCACATTTGCCTGATCGATGGTTACTGCCTGAAACTCTAATTCCACAGAGCGGTTTTGAATACTGACTGTTTTAAATACCTGTTCCAGTAACGGAATTTTTACATTCAAACCGGGTCTGAGTATTCTTCTGTATTTACCAAACATAGTAAGCACCGCAATGGTACCCTGATTGACGGTTACCAATGATAAAAAAGCAAGCAGGATCAGAACAATGATCCATCCGAAGTTGGTTAGAAATTCCATGATTCAGCAGTTTTGATTTCACAACTAATGTAATCAATTAGTAGTGGGTCTGAATGCTTTCTTACAGGGAAATGATGGATTTATTTTCGCCACTGTATTTCAGCCAATACAGGGAAATGATCGGAAGGAAATTTACCGGAATAAGAATCTGTCAATACACCCCATTTTTTCACTGAAAAATGAGCTGAAATAAAAATGTGATCGATGATATCAGCAGTATTGAAGTTTCTTCCAAAATTTTGAAAACTACCGTTGTTGACGTATGGGTATTCGACTTCCCGGAAACTATCTTTCAATATGCCTGAATGGGCGATGGACTGGTACCATTCCGTATTGTGATCGCCATTGAAATCACCTGTTAAGATAACAGGGTCATTCCCACTGATGGATCGGATCTTTGCTAACAATAATTTACTACTCTCCTTTCTGGCCACCATACCTTGATGATCATAATGTACATTAAAGCAGTAAAAGATTTTACCGGTTGATTTATCTTTCAACTGAACCCATGAGCAAATACGATTGATCCGCGCATCCCATCCAAAACCAGGCTTATCAGGTGTTTCAGACAGCCAGAAATCACCACTTTTCAAGAGCGTGAATTTTTCTTTTTTATAAAAGATCGCGGAGTACTCGCCTTTTGTTTGACCATTATCTCTCCCGATACCGTATCGTTCATATTGGGGCAGCTGTTGTTGGATATCATCTAATTGATGTTTTAATCCTTCCTGTGTACCAAATACATCAAAATCATGAAAGCGGATAAGAGCAGCGACATAGGCTTTTCTATCGGTCCATAAGTTGCCGGAATCACGAGGGTTATCATAGCGAATATTGAAGGTTCCGGTAATGATGGATTGAGCCGATATACTTGAATATAGCACAACTGAAACGCAAGCAGTGACAATATAATTTTTGAACAATTGTTTCATGTACAATGAAAATAGTGATTTTAAAATTCATTTTAAGTCATTATCTTTTATGTCTCAACCTTAAAACAACTGTTATGTTTATTGGACATTTTGGACTTGCGTTTGCTGCAAAAAAATTAAGTCCATCCAACAATCTCGGTGCTTCGATCATGTCAGCTCAATTGCTAGATCTCATCTGGCCTATTTTAACGTTGGCGGGGATCGAAAACTTTTCCATAGAACCAGGTATAACAAAGCTGACTCCTTTGAATTTTCAATACTATCCATACTCACATAGTTTAATAGCGAGTATATTTCTAGGAGTTATAGTTGGTGTTATCTATTATATGATCAGAAAAGATCGTACCAATGCAATTATTTATGGTGTTTTAGTAGTGAGCCATTGGGTGCTTGATTTTCTCACACATAGGCCTGATCTTCCTATTTCTTTTTCTGATGAACAGAAATATGGAATGGGGTTATGGAATTATCCGGCTATTTCTATCATTGTAGAAATTCTCATTTTCATAACAGGTATTTATTTGTACTTCAATCAATCCGTTGAAGAAAATCAAAAAGGTAAATGGCTGCCCTGGACGATTGTTATTCTATTGGCTATCTTTTTTGTGATGAATATCATAGGTCCACCACCCCCATCAACAAATGCGGTATCGTATTCAGCATTATTGTTATGGCTATTTGTGGGCTTAGGGTATTGGGCTGAGAAGAACAGGCGACGTATTTAAATTCAATAGTAGTATATGGATATAAAAAGAGGCTACTGTTGTAGCCTCTTTTCGGTGGAGAATACCGGATTCGAACCGGTGGCCTCTTGCATGCCATGCAAGCGCTCTAGCCAACTGAGCTAATTCCCCTATCAGGGATTGCAAATGTATGTGCTGACTAGTTTTCCGCAAAATTTTTAATCTATATCCATCCCCTCTCCTTATACATCGCATACCCAATCTTCAACGACTCCTTGATCTGTGTAATAATCACCGGATCTTGTTTTTTGATATGAAAACAACTTTTCCCTTTCAGACATTTCAATAACTCAGGTTTGAACACTTTTTTCATATCAGGAGCTGCATAAACAGGCATATAATAAAAGCCTACATATCCTTTTTGCACCAATATTGCCGCAAACCAAAGCTCATCTTTTTTTCTTCCGTCAATCACCACAGGTTTCTGACTTACCAAACATAACATGCCTCCTGTACCTCCAATCATTTTTAGATTCCCTTTTTCATAAGGCAACATCATCTTTTTGATCGCTTCAAAGATGGCCGCCATCTCCGGCTGTCCGGCAGACTTATCCGCATATTTGATCGTAGGTTCTTTCTTGACCTTTTCAGGTTTCGCTTTCTTTACCGGCGCTACCTTTTTAGTTGCCTTCTTGACCGCTTTTTTTGCTACCGCTTTTGCCATAATAGAGATCGTTATTGTTACAAATTAACTCACCCCACTTGCATTTGCAATAACCCCATAAAAAAAGTCCGAAGAACTTCTCCGGACTTTTGACTTTTTACTGTTGATCTTTCACTTACTCCCAAATCTCACCTTTACCTTCCAACCACTCTTTCACTGCTTCTGTGGTCACAGATTTTGGTCTTTCAATGGGCAGACCCAATGCTCTGTCCCAACATAAGCTAGCCAATACACCTAAAGCTCTGCTCACTGCGAATAATACAGTGTAGAATTCATATTCCACCAATCCATAATGAACCAATAGTGCACCACTGTGTGCATCTACATTCGGCCATGGATTTTTTACTTTCCCTAATGACTCAAGAATTGGAGGTACTGTTTCATATACTTTCCATACTGTATTCACCAGTTTATCATCCGGCATGTGTTTTTTGCCGAACTCCATTTGTGCAGTGAATCGAGGATCTGTTTTACGCAATACCGCGTGACCATAACCCGGAACTACTTTACCTCCAGCCAATGTTTTCTGCACATAATCAGCGATCTGCTCTTTGGTAGGATCATCTGTTCCCAGTTGTTCCTGCATTTCAAAGATCCATTTGATCACTTCCTGATTGGCCAAACCATGCAAAGGACCTGCTAGTCCATTCATACCTGCTGCATAACTCAAATAAGGATCACTGAGTGCTGAACCTACCAGGTGAGTTGTGTGTGCGGATACGTTACCACCTTCATGATCTGCATGGATGGTCATGTACAAACGCATCAATTCCTTGAAACTTTCATTCTCATAACCCATCATGTGCGCAAGGTTACCCGCCCAATCCAATAATCCATTTGGATGGATATGATCATTGTTCTTGTATTTGCGACGATAGATATAAGCTGCGATTCGAGGTAAACGAGCGATCAGATCCATGGCATCATCATAGATCGGATTCCAGTATTCTTTTTTATTGATGCCCTTTGCATACTCTTTAGCAAAATTACTTTCAGTTTGCAGTGCCATCACTCCCGTTACGAACATGGTCATCGGATGTGTATTGATGGGCAATGCATCAATGGTCTGAAATACGTGATTCGGAACATGACTTCTTCTTTGCCATACACTGGTAATGTGATTGGCATCTTCTTCTGTTGGCAATTCTCCCACCAACATCAGGTAAAACAATCCTTCCGGTAAAGGCTCTCCACCTCCCGGTGCTTTTGGAAGTTTTTCCTGTAATTCAGGGATAGAATAACCCCTGAAGCGGATACCTTCCTGAGCATCCAGTAAACTTGTTTCAGTTACTAAGCCGGTAATACCTCTCATTCCCTGATAAGCCTGTGCAAGGGTTACTTCACCGATCTTTTTATTTCCGTGTGTTTTGAGGATGTCTTTTATCTCAGCATTTGCAGCATCTGCTTTTGCCTTGAAACGATCTTTAATAATTCCCATTTCGTAAAATTTTAGCTATGGCAAACGTTATAAAAATGATTAAATGTCTTGTTAGATTGCGTCTGGGAGCGCTAAAGGTAAAACAAGTTGCTATGCTCAACAAAACTTATGCCGTGAAGGTTGTGTAAACTCCGTTAAAATCATTTCGGCGCCTTACGGTAAAGGAATATTACCACAAAAATGAAGATCAGATTGGGGATCCATGCTGCCAATAAAGGGGGAAGATCCCCTTTGGTAGAAAAAATGGTGGAGAACCTGTCTGTCAGGATGAATAATGCCGCTGTTACAAAGCCAACCGCCAAGTGCACCCCACTACCTCCCCTTACTTTTCTTCCGGCTACAATGGCACCGATCAGGGTTAGTAATAAAACAGTGATACAAGTGGCATCTCTTCTGTAACGCTCTACTTTTAATCCGTTCAACCCTTCTGAACCACGCAATTCTTCCAGTTCAATGAATCTGTCGAGCTCAGGTGTGGTCAATTTATCTTTTGTATACTTATCCCTGCTTAGATCCAAAGGTTTGAAATTGAAGTCCATGATCTTTTCCGGAATCATTGAGATATCCTCTTTCAGGTCATACACTTTCCTGAACAATACAGATTCCAATTTCCATTTACGGGTAGCCGTATCCCAAATGATCTGATCTGCCCGCGTATTCTCAGTCACTTTATTGTTCTTCATCCGAAAGGAAAAGAATGGTCCTCCTCTTTTCGTTAGTGTGTCATAAGCATAAATACCTGCATATGTAAAGGAATCAATCCGTAAATAGATATGACTACTGGTACTTACCAACGCATTATACGTATTGTTCTTATCGATATAATTCGCTTCAAAACTACCCCTGATCTGATTGGCCTTGGGAACCACGTATTGATTGGCAAACCACAAAACACCTGCGAGAAGGAGACCGCCAACCCAATAAGGTCTTAACCATCTGCTATAACTGGTACCACTGGCCAGAATAGCAATGATCTCACTTCTGTTCGCCATCTTGGAAGTGAAAAAAATCACGGCAATAAAAACAAACAATGGTAATAGTAAGGCAATGATATGCGGAATGAACCCGTAATAATATTCGGTGATGATCTGCTGAACACTTAAACCAGAACGTACGAAATCATCGGTCTTTTCACTCACATCTACCACTACGGCTATGACCGCGAACAGAAAGATGGAAAAAAAGAAAGTGGTCAAGAACTTCCGTAATATGTACCAGTCGAGTTTCTTCATATAGATCAAACAAAGATAACGACTCGATAGAAGCAGCAATCGTTACATGAGGTTATCAGATCATTTATACCCGATTACAGTCTTTTTTTAACTTTTTCCACCATCTCTTTTTTCCAAGAGCTGAAATCACCGGCTACTATATGTTTCCGTGCCTCACCTACCAGCCAGAGATAAAAAGAAAGGTTTTGAATACTCGCCAGTTGCATGCCTAAGATCTCTTCTGCAACAAATAAATGCCTGAGATAAGCCTTACTATAAAACTGACTCATTTCATTCGGCAGCCCGGGATCGATCGCTGAAAAATCACTGGCCCATTTTTTATTTTTGATATTGATCACCCCTTCTGTTGTAAAGATCATCCCATTTCTTCCATTACGTGTGGGCATCACACAATCAAACATATCAATACCCCTGTCTATCCCTTCCAGAATATTCCAGGGTGTTCCTACTCCCATTAGATAACGAGGTTTATCGATGGGCAGGTACTCCGTGCAGAGCTCTGTAAATTCATACATCATTTCTTCGGGCTCACCAACACTCAGACCACCAATGGCATTGCCTACAGCATTTTTTGATGCAATATATTCACACGATGCTTTCCTGAGATCTTTATAAGTGCTTCCCTGTACAATTGGAAACAGGTTCTGCGTATACCCATATTTATCAGGTGTTTCAGCCAATCTGGCAAAACAACGATCTAACCAGCGATGCGTTAGTTCCATGCTTTTTAATGCATAGCCATATTCACTGGGATAAGGTGGACATTCATCAAATGCCATGATGATATCTGCACCGATGCTGCGCTGAATATCCATGACTGATTCAGGCGTAAATAAATGCCTGCTGCCATCAATATGAGATTGAAACATCACACCTTCCTCTTTGATCTTACGGTTTGCGGCCAAAGAGAAAACCTGATAACCACCACTATCGGTAAGAATAGGTCTATCCCAACCATTGAAACGATGCAATCCGCCCGCCGCTTCCAGGACCTCGGTACCCGGACGCAGATAAAGATGATAGGTATTTCCTAAGATGATCTGTGCAGAAACATCTTGTTTCAGTTGCTGCTGGGTAACTGCTTTCACCGTTCCCACAGTACCAACCGGCATAAAAATAGGCGTCATGATCTCCCCATGATCGGTGGTGATCTTACCCGCACGAGCCCTGCTGTTCTCTGCCGTAACCTGTAAATCAAATGTCAGTGCAGCCATTCGGCAAAAATACAGAAACAATGTCTGATGTTTGATGTCAGATCTCAGATGGCAGATATAAAAACAATCATACAAATCTGACATCTGCCATCTGAGATCCGATATCCTGAACATTGTTTTCCACATCTTCACAAGCCCATCAAACATAGACAGTTGAAGCATTATTTTTGCGGAATGACGATACCAACTCTGCTCTGGGATATATGTTTCTATGCATTCTGTGGCATTATTGCCATTCAGTTGTTTTATTATCTCTATTTTTTTCAGCGACTGGCTTTTTTTAAAGCACCTGACAGAACAACTATTATGGAGCATCCGGTATCAGTAGTGATCTGTGCAAGAGATGAGGCGCATAATCTGGTAAAAACATTGCCGGGTGTTTTGGTTCAACAATACCGCACCACGCATGAAGTTGTATTGGTGAACGACAATTCTACTGATGACACCAAGTATTTGGTAGATGAGTTTAAAAAGATGTTTAAAAACATCAACTACATTGAGCTGAGACAAGAAGCTAAAATGATCAGTGGCAAAAAGTTCCCCTTATCCATGGGGATCAAGAGTGCCAAACACGAAATTCTTTTATTGACAGATGCAGATTGTGTTCCGGCTTCTGAACATTGGATCCAGCGAATGCAGGAATGTTATAGCGAAAACACAGAGATCGTTTTGGGTTATGGTGCTTATCATAAAAAACCCGGACTACTCAATAAACTGATCCGATTCGAAACATTTCATACTGCTATTCAGTATCTCTCTTATGCACTTGCCGGCATTCCTTATATGGGTGTGGGAAGAAATTTAAGTTATAAGAAAGAAGTGTTCTTAAGAAACAAAGGATTCTCTTCTATCAATCAAATACCCAGCGGGGATGATGATCTGTTCATTAATCAGGTAGCCAGAAAAGACAATACATCGATCTGTGTTGACCAGGAAGCACATACACTGAGTGAACCGAAGACACGCTGGAGCGATTGGATGACGCAGAAATATCGCCACTATACAACGAGTAACTATTACAAACCGAATCATAAGTTCTTACTGGCTTTATATTCTTTCTCTTTATTCTGGATCTATCCACTACTAGCAGTATCGATCATCTTCTATAACTGGTGGATAGCATTGGCTGTATTCGGTGTTCGTTTTCTGATACAGGCCATTGTATTCTATAAGTCTATGAAGAAATTGAATGAAAAAGACCTTTGGCCCTGGTTCTTATTTTTTGATATCTGGATGTTCTTTTATTTCATCTTTACAGTTCCCGCTATATGGAAAGCACCCCGCAAAAACTGGGATTGATCCTGAAATACTTCGACGATTTCACACCGCATCAAATCAAACAGTTTGAAGCGCTGGAAGAATTGTATAAAGAATGGAATGCCAAGATCAATGTCATCTCACGAAAAGATATTGATAGTATTTATTTACACCATGTACTGCATTCCTTAAGTATAGCTGCTATTGCAGATTTTCAGCCGGGTACTGAAGTCATTGATATCGGCTGTGGCGGCGGTTTTCCGGGTGTTCCATTGGCTATCTTTTTTCCTGAAGTACAATTTCATTTGGTAGATAGTATCGCTAAAAAACTAAAAGTAGTAGAAGCCGTTGCTGAAGGCGCAGGCATCAAAAATATTACTACCCAACATACACGTGCAGAAGAGATCAAAAACAGAAAATTTGATTTTGCTGTTTCTCGTGCGGTTGCTCCATTGAAAGATCTCTGGCAATGGGCAGGACCTTTATTGAGAAAAGGCCATAAACAAGAAATGGCCAATGGATTGATCTGCTTAAAAGGCGGAGATCTGGCACAAGAAATTTTTGAAAGCGGATTGAGACCTAAAATGATGCCGGTAGATAAGATCTTCCCGGAGGAATACTTTGACGAGAAGTATATTTTGCATGTAGCTAAATAAAAGTTGCTACACAGTCATATTTCACCGCTAAAATATCAGGACGCAGAGATTTCGCTGAGAGAAATCTAAGGATGATACAATTGCTGTATCTTCTTTCTATTCCCTACGATCCAAACAATATCATCCCATTCCAATTGTGTGAATGATGAAGGATTCAGGATACGTTCTCCTTTTCTTTCAATACCTACTACCAATCCATTGGTTTTTTCACGGATACCTGATTCACGGATGGTCAATCCTTTCAAGCGTGTATGTTCATCTACAACGATCTTCTCCAATTCCACCAATTCTTTTTCACTATCGACTTCTTCCACATAAGGCACCATGATCTTTCCAAACTCCAGCATTTGCTGATCGGTTCCAATGACGCCAATATTATCAAAAGGAAATATTTTCTCTGTACGGGCAGGTGCAAACATCACTTTGTTTCCGCGTTCAATAAATGCCACATTGATTCCATAGCTCTCCCGCCACTGTAGTTCTTCCAGGGTTTTTCCGATAAAAGCTGCGTGTGGACTGATCTTGTAATGGGTCAAGTGGGCATCCCAGGGGGAAAGATGACTTTGTGTTTTATTTTGCTCCAATAATTCTCGTTCATGCAGATTTTGTAAGAAACGATCTTCCAGTCGCTGATAAAATTTCTGTAAGCGCTGGCGAAATACAACACCGATCACCAACATAGCCACCAATGTGCCACCCACAGCAATCCAAAAGCTAAAGAGTTGACGAAGCATAAAACCAACCAATAATACAGCAATGGCATTTCTAGCGATCTCTAACATCACCAATGGACCATGACTATATTTTCTGTCTAACCATAAAGCTGCATAAGCACTCTTGTTCATTTTCTTCACTGTCAACGCCCAAATAAAAGGAGCCATCACAATTAATCCGATAGAAGCCGCTATGATCTTGGCTGTTAGCGCATCTGTAATAGACTTTTGTAAAAAGGGCTCAACAAAATAGGCTACCAATAAACTCAGCGCGATCATAATGACCCCATTGAGAATAATGATCTGAATATAAAAATGCAATAATCTTTTCCAGTTGCTTTCACTTTCGATGATCTGGGAACTACTACTGTATTTTTCAAGACCTGTGATCCATTTTTGAGGCAATACTTTTAAAAGAAACTGATAAAGCGGTTCTGCCAGTTTGATCATGTAAGGAGTAGTAAATGTAGTGATCACAGAAACCCCAACAGCGATGGGATACAAATAAGAACTGGTCACTTCCAAAGACACTCCTAAAGTTGCAATAATAAAAGAGAATTCGCCGATCTGTGACATACTGGTACCGGCTTGTACTGCTTGCTTTAAAGGTCTGCCTGCTAACAGTGCTCCACTGGCTACAAAAATGGTCTTTCCTAAAATAACAGAAAGGGTAAGGATCAAAACCGGAATTGCATACGTTACTAATATCTGCGGATCGATCAACATCCCTACGGATACAAAAAAGATCGCACCAAAAAGATCTTTTACTGAAGTGATGAGGTGTTCAATTTTATGTGCCTGTGTTGTTTCAGCCAAAATAGATCCCATGATAAAAGCTCCAAGTGCAGCGGAGAAACCCACCTGATCGGCCAACACCACCATTCCTAAACACAATGCAAGCGATAACACCAATAAAGTTTCACTATTTAAAAAGCGACTAACTTTTTTAAAGAAAGTTGGCAATAAAAAAATACCCATCACAAACCATAAACAGAGGAAGAAAAAAAGTTTACCGATCGATAAGAACATTTGCGTTCCTTCAAATTGCTGGCTCACAGCAACTGTAGACAATAACACCATCAATAAGATGGCTACAAGATCTTCAATGACCAGTACGCCGATCACCAGTCCACTGAACTGTTTTGTTTTCAAACCCAATTCATCAAATGCCCTGAAGATGATCGTTGTAGAAGATATGGCGATGATGCCTCCTAAGAACATACTATCCATATTTGACCAGCCCAGTAACTGTCCCATACCATAACCCAGCATCATCATGAAGGATAATTCCGTGATACCCGTGATGGCTGCAGAGCCTCCCACTTTGACCAGCTTTTTAAAACTGAATTCGAGTCCTAATGCGAACAATAAAAAAACTACACCAATCTCAGCCCATATCTTAATGCCTTCAACATCACCGATAGTAGGAAACAATTTGAAGTTGGGACCAACGAGTAATCCTGCAATGATGTATCCCAGTACTACAGGTTGCTTGAGCTTTTTAAAGAAAATGGTAATAATGCCTGCAGCACCAAGTATCAGTGCCAAGTCTTTGATCAAAACTGGTAAGTGCGCCATAATCCTCTCTTTTTGTTGAACAATCTTGCTGCTATCGAATGGCGAGAATATACAAAAAAATCGGCAACTATTTATGAATTGAGTAAACGTTCCAATACATAATGTACAGCCGGACAAAAAGTGGAATTTTTTAGGGTAATAGCAGGACGTTTGATCAATACATCTTCATCCGTATAAGGAAATCTTTTGCAATCAGAGGGGCGGTCTTCATAGATGCTACAATAGTTATCAGCACCTAAAAAAGGACAAGGTTTTGTTTTTGTGACATAGTCACCATCGGTATCCAGGTCTAAATAAGTATCAATGAATACACTTTCTTTTAACCGAAGTGTTTTGCTGATGCGTTTGATATCAGGAGTTTTGAAACGCGGGGAATAATTTTTACAGCAATTCGCACAAGTCAGGCAATCGATCTTTTCAAAAGCTTCTTCATGTAAATCGGGAAGTACTTTCAACACTTTATTCTTATCAGCTCGCTGTAAGAACTGTTTGTATTGTTTTTGATGATCCGCACTTAATTTTTCCCAAGGTTCCATGTAATGATTTGATCAAAGTTAATCAGATCTATGTGTTTATAAGAAGATGATGAAAACCAACATGGCTATCATTAAAACAGTAAACCAAAAGATCATTCCCAAAATATTGGCAACAACAACCATGAACATATCTCCAAAACCTTTCAATTTCAAAAAGCCTTTGTATGCATAACAGGTATAGACCATTTGAATGAGGATATTCGCGAGGGATATCCATAGCATATTTTCAGGGGGCAAAATAGCCATCAGTGGCAACAAACAAATGCTGCTGACCAAAGATAAAAGACAGGTCAGCATGAGATAGGCCACCAAATGTTCTGCGTAATTCTGTCCTTTCCCTTTAAATACCAACCAAAAAGCCAGGGCCATCAAGGGTGCAGTGATAAAAACAACGACATTCATTTTTTTCTCTACCAGCTGACTTAGCCTTTCTTGCTTTTCAGCCATAGAGATCATCAGTGCTTTTTTCTTTTGTGTATTGGCGGAGGCGATCTGTTCTTTATAAATGGACTCTGCGCCTCTCATCGGATGAAAAACAGAGCTCATGAACACTGTAACACCTAATACCAGTAGTAAAAGGGTAAATGGATTGAAGTATTTCTTTCTTTTTCCTTCGATGATATATTCCCTCAAGACGGTCGACGGTCTTATTGCCAGGTCTCTTAATAAAACCAGGGCTCCTTTATCAGTATGCGTAAATGCATGCAAAAATTCATGTATCAGGTGTTTTACATTGAATCTATGGATGGCAGTGGACTGACCGCAATTCGGGCAATGTTTAAAAGCCGGGTCTAATGGGGACGCACAGTTGGAACAATTCGAGGCGCTCATGTGTTACATTATAAAATTAAATATATTTAATTTATTGGATTCACAGCTTATCAACCGGATAAACAAAAGATCAATTTTCACGTTTGGTAGACTTACCTTTGCCGCGTTTAAAATGACGGTCATTTTCAGTCTAACACTTTAAGCTTATCAATATTATGAATCTTTTTGAACAGCAGTCAGCCGAATTTCAAACAAGACATATCGGACCCAATCAAGCCGATACCGAGTCAATGCTCAAAACCATTGGTCTTTCTTCGATGGAGGAATTGATCAGTAAGACCATCCCGGACAGCATTCGTATAAAAAAGCCATTGGGCATACCTGCTGCTGTAAGTGAGTTCGCGTATTTGACAGAGCTGAAAAAAGTGGCTGCGAAAAATAAACTTTACAAGAATTATATCGGTCAGGGTTATTATGGCACGATTACTCCGAGTGTGATCCTGCGTAATATTTTTGAGAACCCGGGTTGGTATACACAATACACACCTTACCAGGCTGAGATCTCTCAAGGACGTTTGGAAAGCTTACTGAACTACCAAACCATGGTAGCAGACCTCACAGGTTTACCCATTTCCAATGCATCATTGTTGGATGAAGCAACAGCTGCTGCTGAAGCAATGGCCATGATCTTCCATCACATCAATAAAACAGATGTGATCAGCAGACCTAAATTATTTGTAGACCAACATACCTTCCAACAAACGATAGATGTATTGATCACCCGTGCGGAACCGATCGGTATTGAAGTAGTAGTGGGTGATTATCAAACTGCTTCGATCGATGATACATATTTCGGAGCGTTGATCCAATATCCGAACAGTAAAGGTTCTGTAAATGATTATAAAACTTTCATTGATAAAGTACATGCTGCTGAAGGACTGGTGATCATGGCTACAGATCTGTTGGCGCTCACTGTATTGACTACACCGGGTGAACTGGGTGCAGATGTTGCAGTAGGTAGTGCACAACGTTTTGGTGTTCCGATGGGTTTTGGTGGACCACATGCTGCTTTCTTTGCTACCAAAGATGATTTCAAAAGAGGGATTCCCGGCAGATTGATCGGTGTGAGTATCGATGCACAAGGCAACCGCGCATTACGCATGGCTTTGCAAACAAGAGAGCAACACATTAAAAGAGAAAAAGCAACTTCCAATATCTGTACCGCACAAGCATTGTTAGCCAATATGGCTGCAATGTATGCTGTGTATCATGGTGCAAGTGGATTGAAGAATATTGCCACTCGTGTACATCAGTTAACACAGGCATTGGCGGATGGCTTAAAGTCAATGGGCGTTATCCTCCACAATGAAAGTTACTTTGACACATTGCATGTTTCAGGAATCAATATTGACAATCTGAAGAAAAATGCAGAAGCTGCAGAAACAAATTTCTTCTATACAGCAGATGCTGTGGTGATCAGCTTAGATGAAACCACAACAGCAGATGATGTGAATCATATCTTGAACATTTTTGCACAAACAACCGGCAAAAAAGCAGCAACAGTAACTCCTGCAAATCTGTCCACTGTCAACTATCAACTACCCACATCACTTCAGCGCACATCTGCTTACCTCACACATCCTGTTTTCAATACACACAGAAGTGAGAGTC
The DNA here is from genome assembly GCF_040362915.1 of Sediminibacterium sp. KACHI17. Lineage (NCBI taxonomy): Bacteria > Pseudomonadati > Bacteroidota > Chitinophagia > Chitinophagales > Chitinophagaceae > Sediminibacterium > Sediminibacterium longum. The sequence continues at coordinate 1,346,600 of NZ_AP029612.1, forward strand.
AGATGATGCGTTATATCAAACAATTGGAGAACAAAGATCTTTCACTGAATACAAGCATGATCAGTTTGGGTAGTTGTACCATGAAGCTGAATGCAGCAACGGAAATGATTCCGGTAAGCTGGCCTGAATTTGGTGGTTTGCATCCTTTTGTTCCTGCTTCTCAAACAGCGGGTTACCAGCAGATCATCAGTGAATTGAATGATTATCTCTGTAAAGTAACCGGATTCACTGCTTGTAGTTTACAGCCCAACAGTGGCGCACAAGGTGAATATGCCGGCTTGTTGACCATTCGTGCTTATCATGTTGCCAGAAAAGAATCACACAGAAATATTGTACTGATCCCGATCAGTGCACACGGTACCAATCCTGCCAGCGCTGTAATGGCTGGTTTCAAGGTAGTAGTAGTGAAATGTGATGATGCCGGGAATATCGATGTAGCAGATCTGAAAGCAAAAGCTGAACAATACAAAGACAGTTTAGGTGCATTGATGGTAACCTATCCATCAACACATGGTGTGTTTGAAGAAACGATCAGAGATATCTGTCAGACCATTCATGAGAATGGTGGATTGGTATATATGGATGGTGCGAATATGAATGCACAGGTTGGATTAACAAGTCCGGGTATGATCGGTGCAGATGTATGTCACTTGAATTTGCATAAAACATTTTCTATTCCACACGGTGGTGGTGGACCTGGTATGGGACCTATCTGTGTGAATGATAAACTGGCGCCTTACTTACCGGGCCATACTGTTTTAGGTAATCCGAATTTGGCAGTGAGTGCGGCACAATATGGTTCAGCAAGTATTTTGCTGATCAGTTATGCATACATCAAAATGTTGGGTGAAGAAGGTATTCGTCAATCGACAGTATATGCCATCCTGAATGCGAATTATATGAAAGCGCGTCTGGAGAAATATTATAAGATCCTGTATACCGGAAAGAATGGTACATGTGCGCATGAATTCATTGTAGACTTACGTCCATTCAAACAAAGTGTAGGTATCGAAGCAGAAGATGTAGCGAAGCGTTTGATCGATTATGGTTTCCATGCGCCAACCATGAGTTTCCCGGTTCCAGGCACTATCATGATCGAGCCAACGGAAAGTGAGGACAAAGCAGAGCTGGATCGTTTCTGTGATGCATTGATCTCTATCTATCAGGAAATAAAAGCCATTGAAGATGGCAAAGCAGATAAGACTGATAATCCACTGAAGAATGCGCCGCATACACAAGCAGTGGTTTGTGCTGATACATGGAATCATGCTTATACACGTCAGGAAGCTGCATTCCCATTGTATTATGTAACACAGAATAAATTCTGGCCGAGTGTGGCGAGGGTGAATAATACCCATGGCGACAGAAACCTGATCTGCACCTGTGAGCCGGTATCGTCTTACATGTCTGAATAAAAATGCTTAGATCATTTTAGTATAAAAGCTACGGTAATGACCGTAGCTTTTTTTATGCTTCCATGGCAACTAACTGTTTCTCTAGAATGAGAATCAGTTTTTGTTTGTCGGATAAAGCAGATTCCATCTGCTCAATTTGTCTTCGTAATAAACTGATGATCTCTTGTTGTGCGGAGCCATAGAATGCGGACTCCTCCTCTACTGTATCAATACTGAGTGATCTCACTTCGCGGTATTTTGTATTTAACATATCACCATCACCGGAGAGTAACCAGGTCATATTTAGTTCAGGAAATTTTTGCTCGATCTTACGAAGGATATTTCCGCCGAAAGAGCCTTTATTCTTTCGCTGTTTTCCTAAATAGCCATTTGATAAACCACATTCGATCTCAACCGTTCGAGGCTTAAGTTGCTTGAAATGCATGAACTCATAAAATCTTTCAGGTACTGTCATTGTGTATAATTGTTTAGAAAGAAAACGATGCTTCCATAGAAATCATAGAAAAGCTTCGATAGCTTTGTTTTCATTGAAGCTGAACGAAGAAACCGATAAAACATAAATACCGCAATAGGTATTTATACCTGATTTACCTTGAGTCATTCCGCAGGAATCAATCCCCATAAGGTAAATATGCAAACACTCCCATTTCGTCAGTAAGCCCTGCCGCAACACTTCGCGAGAGAAGTCATGATTCATCATTTCAACATCATCGGTATGAAAAAAACAGACTATCCTACATGGGAAATGTATTCCAGATCGCTTACAAATGAAGAATATGCAGACCCTACCCTCGTTTTAGATGAGTTATTCGATTTTGCACACCTGCCCGAATGGAGAACATTGCTTTGGGATTGGTTGAAGATTACTGTGAGTGGCTCATACAATACCGAAACCACTGCCGCAGAACGAGCTTCGATTTTATGTGTTTACGAAAAGTTACAAAAACTGATCGAAGCTTCGCACCTACTTTATATTCAACAAAAGACGTCAAAAGAAAATACAAAAGAAAAAGAAAGACATATCTTCTGAATCAACAGCATCGCTATCACATATTTATGTGAGCATTCTAATAAGTGATTGTTTATCAGTACTCATTGAAAATACAATCGGTATTATGGCATCATGAATGGCTTGTATTCGGCTTGTTACGACTGTAGCTTTGCGATCCGAAAACAACAACATGAAACATAAAATTTGGTTATCCATTCTTTTGATCAGTGGAATCACACTGCAACAAGATCTTCAGGCACAAGGATTTCTCAAGAAATTAAAAGATAAGGTTGAGAAAAAAGCAGAGGATATTTTAGACAAAAAAACGTCAGATAAAACCGGCAACTCAATTCCATCTACCGGTAATACGCAAGTAGGTAATGGTCCGTCTGCAGGAAGTTCAAAAAATGGCAGACCCATCAATAAAACTGGAGAAGGTTTAAAAAATTCAACTGTACCTGATGTGTTGCAACAAATACAAGAAGCGGATGCAGCTTATGACAAGCAACAGTTTGGTGAGGCCAGATTTTCTATTCAACAAGCATTATTAGGTGTTGAATTACAGATCGGCAAATCGCTCCTGCAATCTTTACCCAATGAAATCAAGGGCTTACCGAAAGATTCTACGGAAGATCGCGTAATGAGTACCCGTTACGGTTGGGCAAATCTCTCGATTCAACGCATCTATCAAAAAGAGGACCAGCAGCTGAGTATGCTGATGGGTAACAATGCTATGTACAGCGGTATGTTAGATATGTATTTCGGATTTGCTGCTACACAGTCGAATGGTGAAACACAAAACACCAAACAAATTCGTATCAAAGGAAATAAAGCGATCATTCAATTTGAGGAAAGAGAAGGTTACACCGTATTGATGCAACTGGGACAATCAGGTATGATCACATGGAAAGCCATCAACTTCCAAACAGAAAAAGAAGTAATGGATGCGATCCATCAATTTGATATCGATCATATTAAAAAAACAATGGGTGAAAACTGATCAAAAAAGAAAACATGAAAAAGATTATTTGTTACATAGCATTGACCTGCATCATTACATCCCTATCAGCGCAGGATTTCAAAAAAAATATTAGTCAGGTACAAAGTCATTATACCAGAGGGAAATTACAAGACGCTCATTTCGCATTACAGCAAATGATGCAAGACCTGGATATCACCATTGGAAGAGAAGTTTTAAAACTATTCCCGCTGCGATTGGATACTTTATCCGCCATTCCCAAACAAGAAGAAGTATTTGGTAATACTCAGTTTACAGGAGTAACCATTGAAAAAAATTATGGCATCACGAATAAGAAAGCAACCTTATCCGTGGTCATCAATTCTCCTTTACTCAATAGTCTGAATGCCTATATCACTTCGCCTTTAATGGCAGGTTTGGGAAGTGATCCGAACACACGCATTGTGAAAGTAGGTCATTACAAAGCTCGTCTCACGAAAGAGGCAGAAGAGGATCAGTATAAACTGGAAATTCCGATGACCAATGCTTTACTGACCCTCACGGTTTTGAAATCCAATGAATCAGAGATATTGGCTTGGGCAGGAACTTTGCCATTGGAAAAAATGGCTTCTTTGATACAATAGTTGATGAATCAGGTCTTTTGAAACGGTAAATACAAAGATCCTATCGGTCAAACCATTTGCGGTACCTGCTGTTAAGTGTTATATTTAGAGACTAAAATATAACCAACATGGATCAGCAAATCATCAACCTCTACGACGAGTATACCCATAAACCACTTCCAAGAGAAGTCTTTTTGAAGCGCTTGGCTGTATTGGCAGGAAGCACTGCTGCTGCCATGGCCATACTTCCAATGCTGGAAAATAATTATGCTGTTGCAGCCACCATTCCGGAGCAGGATATAGAATTACATACCGAAGACATTACCTATCCTGCCGGTGATGTAACAATGAAAGCCTATCTCGCCAAACCCAAAAAAGAAGGCAAGTATGGGGCCGTGATCATCATCCATGAAAATCGTGGATTGAATGATCATATTCGTGATGTTGCCAGACGTGCCGCCAAAGCTGGTTATATTGCCATTGCACCTGATGCACTATCTGCAGCCGGTGGTACACCAATAGATCAGGATCAGGCCAGACAATTATTCAGCCAGATCGATGCCAAACAAAATCTTATCAACTTCAGTAAAGGTTTTGATTACCTGAAAAGCAGAAAAGACTGTAACGGTTTTACCGGTTGCGTCGGATTTTGCTGGGGTGGAGCATTGGTGAATCAATTGGCCGTGAATGTTCCTGACCTCAATGCTGCTGTCGCATTTTATGGCAGACAGGCTGATGCAGCAGATGTTCCGAAAATAAAAGCTGCTTTACAACTTCATTATGCCGGTCTGGATGAACGTATCAATGCAGGAATACCTGCTTATGAAGAGGCATTGAAGAAAAACAATGTCAAATATGAACTCTATCTCTATGAAGGGGTGAATCATGCTTTTCATAATGATACTTCCGGAGCACGCTATAATGAAGCTGCTGCAAAACTTGCATGGAAAAGAACCCTCGACTTTTGGGCTGCTAACATGAAGTAGTTTTGTGTTTTATTTTTTGATCAACAAACCCAATTGGTTTTGTTTTGTTAATGCATGTAAATAAGAATCGTATGATAGCAACCAAAGCTTATGCAGCACAGGATCCCAAATCACCTTTGGGTCCGTTTTCACTGGAAAGAAGAAATCCCGGTCCAAAAGATGTTCAAATAGAGATCTTATACTGTGGCGTTTGTCATTCAGATATTCATCAGGTGCGTGATGAATGGGGTGGATCTATTTTCCCAATGGTACCCGGACATGAGATCGTTGGAAGGGTAACCAATGTGGGTACTGAAGTAACAAAGTTCAAAGTAGGTGATCTTGCCGGCGTAGGCTGCTTTGTGGATTCCTGTCGCACTTGCGAGAATTGCAAATCAGGCATTGAGCAATATTGCGAGGAAGGAATGGTAGGTACTTACAATGGACGTGAAAGAGGTACCAATGCTCCTACCTATGGCGGTTACTCTACTCAGATTGTAGTAGATGAACAATACACATTGCGTATTTCTGATAAACTGCCATTGGCAGGCGTAGCACCTTTGTTATGCGCGGGTATCACTACCTATTCACCACTCAGACATGTAGGTGTTACCAAAGGACATAGAGTTGCCGTATTAGGTTTAGGTGGTTTGGGTCACATGGCAGTAAAATTTGCAGCCTCATTTGGTGCAGAAGTAACGATGCTGAGCTCCTCTCCTTCCAAAGAGGCAGATGCCAAAAAGTTAGGTGCGCATCACTTCGCATTGACATCAGATGCTAATACCATGAAAAAATTGCAGAATCATTTTGACTTTATCCTCAACACCGTTTCTGCACCACATGATTACAGCACATATCTGAACCTGTTACGCACCAATGGTACCATGATCGTTGTGGGCGTACCTCCTAGTCCATCAGAAGTACCTGCATTCAACCTGATCATGAAAAGAAGAAGCATCATTGGGTCGCTGATCGGTGGCATAAAAGAAACCCAGGAAATGTTAGACTATTGTGCTGAACACAATATCGTTTCTGACGTGGAAGTGATTCCGATGCAACAGATCAATGAAGCGTATGAAAGAATGCTAAAAGCAGACGTGCGCTACAGATTTGTGATCGATCTGGCGTCATTGAAATAAGGCTATACAATTTAATAAAAAAGAGTCCCGATACATTGGGACTCTTTTTATTTTACTATACAAGATGCTTATCTACCACTGCTTGCTTGAATCTCTCTTTCTGCTTTTGAGAAATTGATGTAGCGATATTTACCCACTTCACTAATATCCAATTTCAATTTATACATCCCCCCTGTAATAGCTGTACTGGTTTCTAAGGTAGATCTCTTTACGAGAGGCAGTTTCCCATTATACTTGCGAAGTAATTCCACAAAAGGTCTGCCCGTCATTGTAACAGGTGCCGGTATATTATGAATATTCAATACGGTCGGTGCAATATCAACATTGGAAGTAGGTATCTCACCTTCATAAGATTGTTTGAAAGAAGGTCCGCCGGCAAGTAATGCGATGTGTACTTCATAAGGACTAAATCCTCCATGTCCAGCCACTCCTCTTGAATAACTCGTACCGGCATAGCCTGCATTGTTCTTTGCATCACTCCAATTTTCATCAACGAGAATATCTGCTGATCTCTCAGTATGATTCCAATGAATCGCTTCGAAAGAAAACGTACCGGGTACCCAGCCTTTCATATCCCCATTTTTTTCTGATCGTGTAAATACTGCTCCTACCCAATCTTCTTGTTGCAAGGCTGTAACGATCTGACGTATCTTTTCCGGATCATGGTTCTTTACATACAAAGCGCCTTCAGCTGCTACTACATCATCAGATTCTTTATCTTTTTTCAATCCTTTCTGGATCAAAAAATCTGCAACACTCATCTTTCCTACTTTGGTAACAAATCCATGATCAGTTGAAATAATGATATTGACCTTATTGCTCCATCCTTTTTGTCCTATTGCTGCTATGATCCTTCCAAATTGTGTATCCACAGACTGAATAGAACTATTGGCAGTAGCTGAACCAATACCATCACTATGCGCAGTTCCATCCGGATCTGAATACCAAATAGCGTTTACCAAAGGACCATCAGCTACCAACCCAAAATCGATCAAAGCATCAGTGATCCATTTGTGTTGTGCATGATTGGGTTTACTATGTGCAGGAATAGGTCCCAGTTTAGCTTCTATAACAGTTTTGAATGATTCAGGAAGAATCATAGAAGTATTCACGATTGCTCCATTCCCTACTTTATGATTCTGTAATAAAGCTTGTCCGCTTGAACCAGAACTAAATACCATCATACGTTGTCCTACAGACTCCAATGCCTCACCCAAAGAAGTGGCAGTGACCAATCGATCGTTGGTGGCAACGGTAATTTTATTCAACTCTTTTGCATCCCCGGTATTGAGTCCTTTGACAGGATTTACTTGCGGAAAATAAACCGTGTTACCCATGATACCATTGGTTCCCGGATAACTACCGGTAGCATAAGAAGAAGAATTCACCCTTGTTACAGTTGGAAACACACTGTGGTGTTGTTTACCATATACTCCTTTTTTGCTGAATGCATATACATTCGGCATTAGCTCGGGAGTGATATAATCCGGGCGTAACCCATCAAAAAAAACAATTAAGGTTCGTATTGATGTATCAGTTTGTGCTTTAACAGTAAAACCTGAAACAAAGAGTATAAAAACAAATAAGTATTTCATGACTTGAATTTTGATTGATTATTTCTCCCACCATACTTTACTATCACTATTATCACCACCCATTGACGCTACTGCTTTTGCGAGATTATCAGCATTCAATGATTGTAAATAGGTTGGATAAGGTACGCGGCTGGGAAATTTATTTTCAGCTGGTATACCTGTTCCTCTTGGCAGCACAGGGTATCCGGTTCTTCTTTTTTCAAACCATGATTGATAGTCTACAAAAAAATAAGCGTAATACTTTTGCAGCATGATCTGCTCTAACTGTTTATCGGTTGTTGCAGCATCATTGTATACAACACCTGATTGATTCAAAAAACCTGCAGGCATGGTAACACCCCATTGCACCATTGAAGCGGTGATGCCTGATTCATAATGTTGTCTGGCAGTTCGTCCTGTATTAAATCCTTTCAATGCCAGTTCTGCTCTGATGAATTCCAGTTCAGACAAGGTCATCATGATACCCATCTGCGGAAATGTTCTCAATACGTCATTATAACTTGAGTTACGACCCACCTGATATTCTGTACTGGCCGGATAACCACTCTCAATACCCACATAAGAAGGTGTGCCGTTCACAGTAATGGTGGTACTCCACAATACTCTTCTCGGATCATTATCCGTATTCATTTTATCAAGAAAAAATTTTGTGAAATAAGTACCATCCCTCCATTCCAATTGTCGGGCATTATAATAAGGATTGAAATAAGGAAAAGAACCTGTGAATCTTAAAATAGCTTCATCTGCATTGGTCACGAACAGAGGATACTTCACGGGATCTGCTAACATAGCGGTGATCTGATTGTTTACATTCATCTCATCATTGCGTTTCGAGATGCGCAACAATAAACGCAGTTTTAAGGAATTGCAAAAACGCTTCCACTTCACCATTCCTTGATTCACTGTTCCCGTTAATGCATTGGCATTGTATACGATATCACCCCCATAGGTCAATGCCTTACTGGTATTGATCAATCCATTCGCAGTTTCAAGATCCGACAGTATTTTGGTATAGATATCTTTTTGTTTATCAAATGCAGGTTGAAATTTTCCTTCTGTTGCTTTGGAAGCTTCTGAAAAAGGCACATCGCCATATAAGTCTGTAAGGATAGAATATGCCCACGCTTTATAGATCAACGCAATGGCTTTATAGTTTGGTTCATTCAATTTATCAGCTATCGCATAGATATCTTCCACATCGATCAAATAATTATAAAAATTGGTCCAGATACCGGATCCGGGATTGACTACATACCTGTGTAATCCAACACCACCCGGACTAGAACGCGGTGCATCCACCTGCATCAATTCATGGGTGAAATTTCTGGCAGCAGTGATGGAGCTTGTTACAAAACGATATTGTAACTGACCCAACATCACACCCGGATTCACTTCTTTCGGACGATTGGGATCTGTATTCAGTGATTCAAAATCTTTAGCACAGCTATTCAGTAATAACATTATAATGAATAGAGTGATATATTGCTTCAATGACTTTATCATGGTAAATGATTTTAGGAATTAAAATTTGAAAGTGAGGTTTACTCCCATGTTTCTGGTAGACGGGAACTGTGTTAATTCAACACCGGGTGTTAGTGTACCACTGTTCAGGTTACCTCCTTCCGGATCAAAGCCCGGGAAGCTGGTAATATTGAAGAGATCACGCCCATACACAGCAACACTGGTTTGGCGAATACCAATTTTTGACAATAATGTTTTGGGGAGATTGAATTCAACTCTAGCCTCTCTTAATTTGAGAAACGATGCATCAAAAATGTTCATCTCTGCATTACTGATTCCATAAATATTGTCATAATAAGAACTTGCCGGAACTGAACGTGTATTCGGTTCATATTTCCCGGTACCGGCATTGAATACGACGCCCTCACCGACGATACCATTTTCTCTACCCGGCAATGTCACTTTGGTTTTACCCAGGGTATTGTTCTTGTGATTCGTTTGAGAATAGATATCACCGCCCTTTTGTCCATCCAATAAAATATTGATACGGAAATTGCCAATATTGAATTCATTCATCAAACCTGCTTTCCAATCCGCGAAAGCATTTCCCCATTTTTTAGCAACAGGATCCAAAGGAGCAGGTAATCCATTGGAAGAGTAAATGATCTGCCCTTCCGGTGTACGCTGAAAACCTCTGCCATAGAGATCTCCCATACGTCCACCTACTCTTGCTTCAATACTTACATTGCTACCATGACTATAAATGATCTGATTGGTAATACCATCTGCCAATTCACGTACATAACTTCTGTTACGACTCCAGGTAAGCGTGGTGGTCCAGGTAAATTTTCTGTTCACGATCGGCTTACCTGTTACCATCAATTCCACGCCCTTACTATTGATCAAACCTGCATTCACCAGCGCACTTGAATAACCGGAAACAGGATCTAATGGGATAGCCAGAATCTGATTGCGGCTTTTGTTATCATAGAGTGCTACATCAATACCCAATCTTCCTTTGAAGAAACGGATATCTAATCCTGCTTCATAACTAGAAGTGATCTCAGGCTTTAGATTCGGATTGAATAGTGTAGATGGATTCGTAAAACTGTTTCCATAAATACGATCATAATACTTATCGGTTTGATAAGGACGAGTATCATTACCCACTTGCGCCCATGATGCCCTGAATTTTGCAAAAGAGATCTGAGAAGGCAAAGTGAATAGATCACTCAGTAAAAAACTAGTACTTACAGATGGATAGAAGAAAGAATTATTTTTAAATGGCAATGTGCTTGACCAGTCATTTCTTCCAGTAACATCTAAAAATATCTTCTCACGATAAGCGAACTGTGCAGAACCATATACACTGTTGATCGCTTTCTTAGTTTTGATCGCATCGATCACCGCAGGATCCAAACTATTAGAGATTTGATAAATACCGGGCTGTGAAAGCTGATCAGCATAAGCACCCGTAAAATCAGATGTTTGACGCATCGCATTGGCACCCCCGGATACAGTATAATTGATATCATCATTCAACTTATCCTTGTAAGTCAATAATACATCAGAGTTGATCTCATAATTGAATACATTTTGCTCACGATACATACCACGTGGGTATTTGGTCATACTAAAAGGCCTTTGCTGTGAACGGAACTCATAAGACAGATCTGTTCCCGTACGCAACATCAGCTCCAGTTTCTTATTGATAGTATAGGTTGCTGAGATATTTCCGATCACTCCATGTTTATTCATCTTATTCAACATCTCATACAGATCCAGATAAGGATTATCCGGACCCGGATTGAATGGATTTCTTTGCTGCACACCTACCAATCCCGGCTGCCAATAAGGTTTGAACCATTCTGGCCTGATATTGGGTGCAGTACCAATGATCAGGAAATACATGATGGTTTGGTTGTTATAACCTGCTGTAGGAAGATTATCGCTTTGCTTGTTGGTATAATTCACCTTACCGGTGATCTTCAATTTATCAGAAACTTTTTGAGATACTGATAAAGCAGCATTATAACGTTCAAATCCGGTATTGGGAAGGATCCAATCATTTTTCAAATGTGTCAGTGATAACCTGGCAGAACCTTTATCATTACCACCCTCAATAGAAATACTATTTGAGATCGTTACACCTGTTTTGAAAAATCCGGAGATATAATCTTTATGCGCCACCCATGGTGTTCTCTCTGTTGGTCTACCATCAGGAGCATTGGGATTAAACTGATAATAGAGTTGACCGTTGAATCTTGGGCCCCATGCACGTCCGGCTGCAACACCTGTACTGGTGTTCGGACCGTCAGGACTATCGAGATAAGAATAGTAAGCATTGGTTCTTCCCTCGCCGTATTCAAATTGATAATCCGGCCAACGGTTCACTTGATCGATGCTGACATTTGAATTGAAAGTCACACCGATGCCTTTGTCTGTTCTTTGTCCGGATTTAGTCGTGATGATGATAGCTCCACCTGCAGCACGACTACCATACAATGCAGTAGCACCCGGACCTTTCAACACGGTGATTTTATCAATGTCATCTGGATTGATATCAGATAATCCTGATCCAAAGTCAACCGGACCATCTGCAGAAAGATGCGAAGTAAAGCCGGTTCCAGTAATTCTGCTATTCACCGGTACACCATCAATAATGATCAATGCCTGGTTATTATCTAAATTCAAAGAGTTCTCACCTCGTAAGGTAACGCGTGAAGAACCCATCGGACCGGCGCCTGTACCTTGAATATTCAATCCTGCAACTTTACCCGATAAAGTATTCACCCAGTTATTGGTCTTGGCATCTTTCACTGCACTCTCGCGCACTGTTTGGGCAGCATAACCCAAAGATTTTTCTTCCCGTCTGATACCCAATGCTGTTACAACTACCTCCTGTAATAACTCCTTTTTTTCTGATAACAGAATATTGAGTGAACTCGCTCCATTCAGTTTGATTTCCTTATCCTGAAATCCGGTATAACTGATCAGCAATACCGCATTGGAAGAAGAAGCACCTTGTAAATTCAAAGAGAAAGAACCATCATTGATGGTAGCTGTTTTCAGTGGCGATCCTTTTAATTGAATGGTAGCGCCTACCAGTGGATTGGATGTACTGTCTTTCACAACACCTTTGATGAGCTGTGCTTGCACAGACAAAGAAACAACGATGCAACACAGTACTGCCCATAGTTTGGGGGAAATAAAATTCGATACAGATTTCATAAGCAGTTTTTAAGACTGCAAATGTTTCATTTAATCAATCAGGAAATAGGGGTGCGAAGGAAACTTAACCATTAGATGAAGATTGCTTCACAGGAAGATAAGATTGTGTTGATGATTTGTTAATGTATGAATTTTTTCTTCAAGCAAATCCCTGTACTATTCATCTACATGTCTACACGCGGCCATTTCCATGCGTAACAAATAATAAGACCTAATAAAATGACTTCCACAACAGCACCAACTATCATATGTATCCATGCCTCTCCTGCCAGATTATACAGCGTATAGGGAATATATATTGCCGCAACGACCATATTCAACCCACGATTGATCTTAGCCGGTAAAACAACTGAAAGAAAAATCATTAGTGCAGAAATCGTCAATGATACGAGTGCTATCGAAAGAAATGCGGGTGTGATATCAAATACATATACCCTTCCATTTTGAATATCTGTCAGCTTACCCGGCATGTATAAATGAAAATAATCGACATAGATATAGAGGAACATCAAACTCGTCCATAAGGATGCCAGTTTCAGCTGTGTGCTTACTTTTATTTCCTTTAATTCACTTTGTTGTGTATGCATAACATTGCTATTAAAAATTAAAGCCTACATGTAATCCAGGTTCTCCAAACACAAACTTGGACCATTTATCATCCAACTGTTTGAATCCATTGGGCAATGTAGTATGATAAGCACGGTGGGTGATGGCGAGAGATGGCTGAATAAAAAAACGATCCTTAAATAATTTCACATGATACCCTACCCGATAGGTGTTGAAGATCTGAAAACCATTATCGATCTTTTTATCTTGACGATCTTTAAAAGTTTGCCAGGTGGGCATCACATTCAATTCTGCATACCAATTGTGGGTAAAGAATCGCTGGTAAGATAGAGATACTCCATACTCACGAACATAGCCCGGGAACTCTTCTTCCTTCTTTCCATATGCTTTGTTCAAAAATGGATGGATACCATTGGGCCAGGCATATTTCCAGGTTTTGGGTTCAATGGTAATGACATCTTTACCGGTGATGCGATAACCAAAATTGAGTTGAACAAACTCCGGACTATTGGTCGTAGCCAGATTACCAAACAGCACAAACATAGAACTTCCCACAAACCATTTCTTATGCATAGTATCTGTTGCAGCATACTGTGCTTTGAGTTGGAGGGCGCTTACCATCATGAAGAGAATACCCATAATTAAAACTTTCTTTTTCATTTCCTTGCTTTTTATGTTGAAGAATACTGCAAAAGTCGATGGACGATCCACAACCACTCATTCACTTAAGTTAAGAAATGTGTGTCGCGACTTTTTTTGACAAGTTTTTAGAAATTGAATCCGAAATGAAGTCCGGGTTGGATGAAATAGTTATTCCACTTGCTTTCCACAGCTTTGAAAGATGCGGGAACATTGGTTCGGATGGGCCAATAACTACATCCCAATGCCGGTTCGAAGAAGAAACGGTTTTTGAAAAATTGGAATTGGTAGCCTAAATGAAAATTCAGGTATAAAGTATATCCATTACCAATCTTCTTTTTGTTCTCATCCATGTATTTTTCAAAAGCATTCAATGCATACACAGAAGTATATACACCCTTCCACCAGAAACGTTGGTAACCTACCGTGGGTGCGAGTATGCGTGCATGACCGGGATAACCTTCTCCCGGCTTATCAAAGTTGGGACCGAATGGAATACCGATGGGCCAGGCATAAATGGATCTTTTGAATTCAAAGGAAACCACATCTTTTGGTGTGATTCGATAACCGACATTCAATTGTATGTACTCGGGGTTGTTGACTTTGGAGAAATTACCCAACATCAGTAATGAGCTACCGATATACCATCTTTTAAACGTGCTGTCTTTGGGTGTGTCTTGTGCTTGTAAACTACTTACCCAACCGATCGCCAATGCCAACCATAGAACTTTCTTTTGCATATCTTTTTAATTGCTGTTAAATGATATGACAAAGAAAGAGAGGTGGAAAGATTCCACTCGTTCACTTAAGTTAAATAATGAACGCGTCTTTTATTTTTTCTCTGAAATTCTGGCCCTTAGTCGGCTTAAGGATTGTGGCTGTATACCCAAGTAACTCGCTAACTGGTGTTGAGGAACACGCTGAATGAGGTCGGGTCTTTTATCCAATAAATTCAAATAGCGTTGTTCAGGAGAAGAGGTTTTGAACTCATCAAAATCCATTCGTTCTTTGGCCAAGAGTTCTTCGGATAACTTCTTACACAGGGACTCAAACTTAGGAAATTTAGCATTAACCTCCGCTTCCATATCTGAGTTGGAAATGAGCAGTATGCAGTCTTCTGTACAACTCACATAATATTCAGAAGGTGTTTGGCTGATGACGCAAGGAGGAGTCAAAGCTTCCATTTCAGTGTAGAAAGCGGTGGTTTTTTCTTCCGCATCTATTTCATAGTAAGTACGAATACAACCTTTGAGTACAAAATAGCTTTCTTTTGATTTTTGCCCTTCTTTCAGTAAGATCGTTCCTTTCTTTACGGAATGAAAAATATCTAAAGAAACGATAGCGTTCTTTTCTTCTTCTGTTAGAGTGACATATTTGGAGAGGAAATTGAAGAGTAGGGTTTGCATGGGGTGTTTAACTAATTTCTCTCACTATGGTAAGAGTGTTGAAAATGATGATGTTTTGCAAAACTACTTCTTTTAGGTCTTTGAAGAGTCTTCGAGGTACGAGGGGCTCTTCGTTTCACACAACCAAGATATTACTATTACTTTTAGCCCCCTTTTCTGTCAGAGGTATTGGCCATTCCCACAAGAGATTTACCCGCTTCTGTGTAACCTACGCAACGTGCCCTACTGCGTCGGGAGACGATGCGTGAAACCTCTTTTTATTCGAACACGCTGCGAAGAAGAAAAAAACACTAATATTATGTTATATGCTGTTTTGCTTTTTCTTTTTCCCTCCCGTTAAAAAATGTTTATGATTACCCCAAATCTCATCAATATTGAGATTCGGTAGTGATTTATATAAGAAATCCAATGCAAGACTGCTATACCTTTTGAACACAACCGATCCAATCTTAAACTCTTTATAGTAATCATTTACCGATTGAACATTCAACTCTCTTATTATGGCTATTGTTTTCGAAGTAGTCAACCCTATTTTTTCCGATAATTTATCTAGGTTTAATGAATAAAAATCCAGATCATTTATTTTTTTTATAGCGATAGCAGTTGCGCCAGGTGTCCCTTCTGGAACTATATATACAGGATTACCTTCTTTTTTTGTCAAACGTAAAGAAATTATAAACCCCTTTCCTTCTGGACTAATGTTAAGTTTTTTGATTGCTGGAAATATTTCTTCCCAATTTTTTCCTGCTTTTATTTTTTTTGAAATTTCATCTAACTCCTTTTCACTTGGCTGAGTATGAGTACCATTAAGCGAAGATTCTATTATAGCAAATGGAAGTAACTTTGATTTTGCATCTAAAGTTTTTCGATTTCCATTTCTTACCATTTGTTTTATATCATCAAATTCTACATCTATTAAACTTGAAAATTCCATTGGCAGATTAGAGGTAACTGGTAAAACTCGTTCCGGTAGATGATCTGTTATTTTTTGATTGAATACTTTCTCAAGTATTCTGTTATAAAGTGTTATTGCCGATTGGGTATATATGTACAATTGCTGCTCGGACATTTCTAAGATATGGTGTTGAGCTGCATCTCGTAAGCTGTTGATTATTTGAATAGTTAAAGCATCATTTTCAGATAGGCATTTTAAATTATCATCACTGACACATTTTCGAACACATTGATTGAACCCAATTGTTAGCTTCTCATTTTTTTCTCTGATATTACCATTTTTGTGAAGAATAATAGATTTCAATAGTAGTTCGAAGCTCCTATCAAGAAAAATTAAGACTGCTTCATGTCTACCTATGTTTAAATGACGATTGAAATGTTCAACTGCAAGTAGTATTGAATCTATTGATTTTGTAAGAAGGGTTTTGGCTTCTTTTTTCATAGACAAGCTAATTAAGGTTGCAAGTAAAGTTTTAAGGGGTTGTATTCAGGCAGATTTGAGCACTACACTTGAATAAAAGAATAGATTCAAGTCTGCACTTCTCCCCGGTTTACTCTAAGCCATTGTTAACTACAGGGCTATTGTTCATCAGGAATGAATGCACGTTTTTCATATAAATTAACATGGATTTTGTCTGCAATTAAATTTACTGGAATGTTCTTGAAGAACGAATAACGCTCAATAAAAGGTTTAAATTTATCGATGCCGTTTTCACTTAAACAATTATAGAATATCCATAGTAATTCATAGTCAGAGATTTGCGATCTAATTATACTTGTGTAACGATATTTAATTTTAAAAATTTCCTCTTTTGTAACTTTTTCGCTATTATAAAAGAAATCTGTTTGGTCAACCAACTTAATCATTCTGTAAAGATTTCTGAAATAGTGTCCAAAATCAGTTTGAGCTTGTTCATAATGTTCAAGATATATTTCTTCGTAACTGTCAGACTGTTCTTTAAGTTTTGGGAGCATCAAATTATATCTATGTCGAAATACATCTCGTCCTGTTATGGTTACAGCTTCCTTTTCCTCTGGTTTAGTTGTCATAAAACTTCCTGTACCCCACCCCCTTTCTTTTTCTTTGCTCTTATAATATCTGTAATCAATAGCAGATACTATTTGGTGATGAAGGTTTAAAAGATTAAAAAAGGTATTTTCAAAACGTTGAAGTTTCAAAGTTTCGTTTTGAATTTCAAATTCAGCTCTGGTGTCTCTTAACTCTTCTCTTTGTAACTTTAGTTCCTTACGTTGAAGCAAAATTGTAAGGATAATACCAGCTAATGCAAGTCCTGAAAATAATGCGTTTACAGAACCAAACATATCACCAAATGTTCCTCTTTTTAATTCATTTAAATCTTTTAATAAGAAATAAGTTGTAGTCCAAAGTCCAATAATCACAACTGTAACAATAACAGCTGTAATTATGAAACCGTTGTCGCCCTCGTGATCATTTGAAGCATTTAGTTTTCTCATTCTCAATTTTGTCTATAACATGATTATATCATGTCGCTTTGATTGTATTTGCTTTATAGTCAAATCCTTGCAACTGAATTTATAAATATACAAATTTTTTAACATAAGCTCTATGCCGCAATATTTTTCAACTAACTAAATATTAATCAGCCAATACAAAAGGTATCACTACTCAAAAAAATTGTAAAGCAAACCTCCAAAATCAAAAACCCTAAACCGCCACCGCAGCACTCTCATGATAATGCAGAAAAGAAGCAAACTCATCCCCAGACCAATGATTTTTTTCTTCAATCCAGGTGCAGAGATGATTTTTGACGCCGGTTAATTTTTGCCAGGCTTGTTGTAGAATGAGGGGCTCATTGGAAGGTCTGAGCGGACTGGTGGTGGTTGCCAGTTCAGCAACGATCTCACCACGCATATTGCGAAAAGTATCTTTGAAAAATTTTCCTACCGGAGAATCAGTGGCACCAAATACACAATTACCCAATACCAATCCCAACACACGATCTTGTTCTGTATTCAAAATAATATTGAGGTGCAAATACGCAACGGTTAAACCGTGTTGATCAAGTATAGGTGTCATGGCTGCAGTTAATTAGGGACGCCAATGTATACTTTTCACACAGTTCCTACCTATACTCCTGCAAGACTTAATACTAAGTTTACAATAAGATAACATTAGAACCCAATGTCCCTATTTGTTATTTTCGCAAAAAATTGTATATGGGAGTAGCTGATCAATTAGCACAATTAAAAGCAGAAAAATCTGCTGCCAATTTAAAAGCCGGACAAGATTTTCTGGCCACCAACAAACAAAGAGCTGAAGTAACCGAGTTACCCAGCGGATTACAATACGAAGTACTCACAGAAGGTACAGGTGCTAAACCACAAGCGCACAATGAAGTGACTTGTCATTATCATGGTACCTTGATCGATGGAACGGTATTCGATAGTTCTGTTCAAAGAGGTAGACCTGCCGCCTTCCCACTGAACATGGTCATCAAAGGCTGGACAGAAGGCTTACAACTCATGTCAACCGGAAGCAAATGGCGTTTCTTCATCCCACCCCATCTTGCTTATGGAGATCGTCAGGTAAGCGCGCAGATCGGACCGAATTGCACATTGATTTTTGATGTAGAGTTGATCAGCTTTAGATAGGTTTTGAGCTGCAAGCTTCAAGCTACAAGCTGCAAGTAAGAATATACTTGTGGCTTGTAGCTTAAGCATAGAGTCTATCTTATTGTTATATAAATTATCAATAACATGAATACAAAATTATTTAGAGTAACCCCTCTAGTAATTCAATCTTATACTTGATAAAAGAAATTGCTTTTTGCGCAGAAATATCACTTGCTGAAAATCCGTAAATATCTTTAAAACAACTTGAGCAAGACGAATCAATATCATTTAATTTACCACACTCACAAGTCCACATTTCCTTTTCTTTTGAAGAAAGAAGTTGTTTTTTCATAGTACGGGTCCCTCTCTCAACAAAGAGATTGTTCATCCGATCTAGTATTCCCTTTAAATATTCAATATCAGATTTATTATAGAAAGGCTTATCATAGCATAATAATCTTGTTACCCTTTTTTGCTTATCAAAAGACTCATTATTAAGAAAATCATCAACTCTTTGCAAATCTAATATTTGTAGCTCGCCAACTATCTCAGTTAATCTTAAAGCTAATTTTTCATCATCAGTTTCTGCAATAGTTTTATGTACTAAAAGTGATCTTTCGTCATCAGGCAAGCTATCAATATAGGAGACTAATTTTTTTCTAAAATCATTATATCCATTGGGGTTTTCATTATATGCCGCAATTGATTTTTTAAATTTAAAAATCACATACTCATAAACCTCATGTATATGATTTTGAATGATAAAATCCCAGATATTATCATCTATCTCTAACTTTTTTTGTTCTGCTTGCTCAATTACTTCATTCTTCTTAATAAGCATTTGTAACTTATCAGAACTAACATTGTCGACTTTTAACGAACTTTCAATTTTCTGCTTCTTTTCATGGGCTTCAATAATTACAGCTGTTCCTATTGCTGTTAACATGAACATCGATTTATTTTTACCAGAAATTTCATCAAGATCAATATGTAGACCAACTATACAATTTGCCCCAGCTTCATAAGCAGCGATCTTCAACTTTTCAATTGCTTCATTGTATAATGAAGCTAATTGCTTTTGATATGACCCTGACCTACCACCAAAAAAATCACTGAAAGATGCAAAAAAGTCACTAAAAAAATTTGTACCAGCTACAACATGAGCTGATAAAGGTCTCAAGTATTGTTTAATTGTTATGCCATCTAAAGACGAAGTGGTAGTGACAAGAACATCTCGAGAGTTTAGCATTTTTAAAATTTTAGGAAAGTAAAATACATTAAATATTTAATATATTCAATTACTGTTCTCAATCCTTAGGATGTTAAAGAGAGTTTACAGCTAACAGTTTCACATCCTTCGATTGATACGATAAAAAAGTCATAATACCCTACAGATGATTTGTATCTCATTCTCAGATATTCAAGGTGTAACCCCGATATAAGCCCTATATAAGCCCTTTATAACCCCATTATAAGCCCATCCTTATAGAGAGGTTTTATAGAGGTAACATAGCGTAGTATAATCTTTTATTTACCCTTGGTATGTTCTTGATAGGTAGGATGTAAGTCCCTTAGATAATACTTGTATGGAATAATTGTGAGTTGGGAGCTGCAAGCTTCGAGCCGCAAGCTGCAAGCAAAGAATACACTTGTGGCTTGCAGCTTGTAGCTTGGGGCTCATCACTGTTTCAACGCCTTCGCATAAACCTCCAACACGCGCTTCCTCGCAACATCATGCGGCACGATCGGTTTGGGGTAACTGAATTCATTGAGTTCGGGGATCCACTTGCGGATGTATTTGAGATCCTTATCAAATTTTTCTGTTTGTAAGGCCGGATTGAAGACCCTGAAATAAGGTGCGGCATCACAACCACTGCTGCTGGCCCATTGCCATCCGCCGTTATTGGCCGCGAGATCAAAGTCCAATAATTTCTGTGCGAAATAAGCTTCACCCCAACGCCAGTCGATCAACAAATGTTTGGTGAGAAAAGAGGCCACGATCATGCGAACACGATTGTGCATGTAACCGGTGGTGTTCAATTCGCGCATACCGGCATCTACGATGGGGTATCCTGTTGTGCCATTACACCAATGCGCAAATTCCGCTTCATTGTTTCTCCATTCAATGCGATCGTATTCTTTCTTGAATGACTCCCCTTTTCCTACATGCGGGAAATGCCAGAGAATGGCATGATAAAAATCTCTCCAGATCAATTCATTCACATAAGTATCATTCAACGACAATGCACGCGCTGCCAGTTGTCGGATACTCACCGTTCCAAAACGCAGATGCACACCCATTTTGGAAGTGCCATTCTCCAATGCAGGAAAATCTCTGTTGGCACTATATTGTTTGATAATACTTTCTTGTAATTGCTTACTCGGAAAAGGCAGATCTACTGCTTTGAAACCCATGGAAGCCAATGAGGGTATGTCTTTCACCGACTGCTGATAAAAATGCGCATTGTATTTTTCAACCGGATATGATTTTACATGAAAAGGTTTCAATGCAGCTCTCCATTTTCTTCCATAAGGTGAAAAGACGGTGTAGGGTTTTCCATCATCTTTCACCACTTCCGATTTTTCAAAGATCACCTGGTCTTTGAAGGTTTGGCAACCGATTCCTTTGGATTGTAAGAAAGCAGCGATCGCATCATCTCTTTCTTTGGCATAAGGTTCGTAATCGTGGTTGGTGAAAACGGTTTCGATGTCGTAGACTTCTGTCAACTGTTTGTATACATCCATCGGAAAACCATAATACACTTCCAGACTGCTTCCCATGGATGCCAATTGCGCTTGCATTTCCGAAAGCGCAGCATGAATAAATTCCACACGACGATCTGCTTTGTCTTCGAGTTGATCCAGAATATTACGATCGAATATAAATATGGGTAATACAGGAACACCTGTTCTTAATGCATGGTACAAAGCTGCATTGTCTGTTAAGCGAAGGTCCCTGCGGAACCACATGACCTGTATGCGGGATTTCATGAATTTTTTGTTTTGTAACAGTTGGAGATTTTAAAAGTTTACTTATGGGTAAACTTTTAGTGTAAGACTACTATTAAATATAAAGACACTTAATTTTTTAATTTTTTCGCTCATGGCCGCTGGGCCTCGTCCCTACTTCCAGGCTGCATTGGCCTCTGATTAGATCCGCTTCGCAGGATCTAATCTATCATCGCTTCGCTTGATACCGACCCCAATGAGGCCCGTCCGTAGGGACTGGTGGAAATTATTTTTACGATACTTGCTTGTGTACTGCACTTTAAAGATCATTGCCTGATTTCAACATTTTATAGAAACGAATTGATGTTGCGT
This sequence comes from Sediminibacterium sp. KACHI17, assembly GCF_040362915.1. NCBI lineage: Bacteria > Pseudomonadati > Bacteroidota > Chitinophagia > Chitinophagales > Chitinophagaceae > Sediminibacterium > Sediminibacterium longum. The sequence continues at coordinate 1,368,460 of NZ_AP029612.1, forward strand.
TGGTGTAATGACTATTGCCTAACTGTTTCACCCATTTGATGCCGTGGATGGCATTGGTGAGGAATAGTTCGGAGGCTTCTAATAATTCATCGACAGTGATCATGCCTTCTTCTACCGGTATGTTTTCTTTTCGAAGCAGGTGTAACAAATGTCTGCGCATGACACCGTTTACCGGACCTTCTGTTAACGCAGGTGTTTTGATGCTCCCATCTTTCACGATGAATACATTGGCGATGGTAGCATCTGCCACTCGATCATTAGGATTCAGCAGGATGGCATCATTCAGGTGGTTTTCTTTCGCCCATAATGCACCCATTAAATAAGGCAGGTAATTATTGCTTTTGATAGATGAAAAAAGATCGGCTGTTTTTCGTGCGTCTTTATAAATATCAATCACCAATCCATTTTCATTCAATTCCTGTGTAGCAGGTTGTAAAGGCCAGCTTTGGATCAAAAAATACGGGTAATGATTTTGTTCATCATAAATACCACCATCCCCTCTTGTAACAGTAATGCGTACTCGGGCTCTTTTGGCATGTCCGTTTTTTTCTACGACGGATAGGATCTGTTTTGCTAACCAACTGGCATTGCAATAACCGGGCTTTTTAAAATGGAGTGTTTCCAAAGAACTGAACAATCGTTCAAAATGATAATCCGCCAGCATGATCTTTCCATTGAGCACTTTGATGGTCTCAAAACAACCATCACCATAACGATAAGATCGGTTATTGGGAGAGATCAGCAGTTTGTCTGAACGGAGTATTTGTCCATCATAAAAAAGAAAATCGCCTTCACGCATACCATCAATTATAGAATGAAGGTAACTTGCTGATTCGAATCAACAAATATGAAGATCAATGCCATGATACAGGTGCTGGAGCAATTGGCCCCACCTTCCTTACAGGAGAGTTATGATAATGCCGGTCTGATCACCGGATCAGCTTCCTGGGAATGTACCGGTGTGCTCTGCACTCTAGATGCTATCGAAGCCGTAATACTCGAGGCAAAACAAAAAGGCTGTAACCTGGTAGTGGCGCATCATCCGATCGTTTTTGGTGGATTGAAAAAATTGAACGGGAAAAATTATGTGGAGAAAGCCGTGATCACAGCGATCAAAAATGATATTGCCATTTATGCCATGCATACCAATCTCGATAATGTAGCCTGGGGTGTCAACAATAAGATCGCTGATAAACTGGGCTTGATCAACCGAAAGATTTTATCACCCAAACCGGGTCAATTGATGAAGCTGCACACATTTGTGCCGGTGGAACATGCCGAAAATCTGAGAACTGCTCTTTTTACAGCGGGAGCCGGAGAGATCGGGAAATACAGTCATTGTAGTTTTAATGTAGAGGGAACCGGAACTTTTCAGGCCGGTGAGGGAACCGATCCCTTTGTTGGGGAGATCGGTAAAACGCATACCGAAAAAGAGATCAGGCTGGAAGTCATTTTCCCGGTATGGAAACAATCCGAGATCTTATCCGCCCTGTTTCAGGCACATCCTTATGAAGAAGTAGCCTATGACCTGGTGAGCTTAGGTAATGATTATCAAGATATTGGAAGCGGGCTGATCGGAACATTACCCGAGCCCATGGAAGAAACCCAGTTTTTACGGATGTTGGTGACCAGTTTTGGGCTTTCGATGGTCAAACACACCCCATTTTTGGGTAAAAACATCCAAAAAGTAGCGATTTGCGGGGGTGCGGGCAGCTTTTTAACGGGAAAAGCACTATCCAAGGGGGCAGATATCTATATTTCGGCTGATTTCAAGTACCATGAGTTCTTTGATGCCAATGACCGTATGGTGATCGCCGATATCGGTCACTGGGAAAGTGAACAGTTCACAACCGACCTCCTGATTGATGTTTTACAGGCTAAATTCCCTACCTTTGCCGTCCTCAAATCCGAAGTAAAAACCAATCCGGTGAACTACTTCACAGGGGAATAACAATCATACAATAAACCACAAATACAATATGGCTTCCGTTAAAGACTTTTCGGTTGAAGAAAAACTGGTGAATCTGCTGAAGTTGCAGAAGATCGATAGCAAACTGGATGAGATCCAGATTCTGAAAGGTGAACTTCCTATGGAAGTGAGTGACCTGGAAGATGAGATCCAGGGTTTACAAAGCCGTCAGACTCGTATCGAAGAAGAACTCAATGGTATCACTGAATTCATCGAAGGCAAAAAAGCGGCGATGAAAGAAAGTGAAGCTTTGATCGCTAAATATGAGAAGCAAAGTGAGAATGTAAAGAACAATCGTGAATTCGAAGCCATCAACAAAGAGATCGAAATGCAACAGCTGGAGATCAAATTGTGTGAAAAGCATATTCGTGATGCGAATGAAGAGCTGGCTGATAAAGTAAAAGCTTTGGAAGCTGCTAAGAAGCAGATCGCTGTGAAAGACGGTGTATTGAATCACAAGAAAGGTGAACTGGAAAAGATCATTGCAGATACTGAGAAAGAAGAAACACATTTCAGAAAGCAGAGCACAGAAGCTCGTGGACATATCGATGAGCGTTTATTGTACAGCTATGACCGTATTCGTAAAAGCTACCGCAATGGATTGTCTGTTGTACCGGTAGAACGTGATGCTTGTGGTGGTTGCTTCAACTCTATTCCGCCTCAGCGTCAGAGTGAGATCCGTTTACACAAGAAGATCATCGTTTGTGAAAACTGCGGTCGTATCCTTGTAGATGCTGATCTGAATGACAGTGTGGAAATAAAATAAACACTATCTACTTAAAATACTCCGAGAGGACAGCTATTTGGCTGTCCTTTCTTATTTTCGGTCTGCATGAAAACCAGTCTCTCTTTTCTCCTTTCTTTTATCTTCTTTACTTCTGTACATGCACAGAAAGTATATGACTTCAATGGTACTTGTCAACAAGCCTATCAAGAGATCACCAGATTGAAATTGATGAAGGGAGCATCGTTGATCGAAAAAGCCAAACAACAAAATCCCAATAACCTGATCCCTGTTGTACTGGAAAGTTATATCGACTTCCTGACACTGTTCCTGAATGAAAATCCGGAGGATTATAAAATCATGTATCCGCATTTTGCTGAGCGATTGAATTTATTGGAAGAGGGATCCAACACCTCTCCTTTTCATCGTTTTGCGCTCAGTACTGTAAGGGTACATAAAGCTGCCGTAGCGATCAAGTTTGGAAAAACCTGGGAAGCGGGATGGGATATTCGCAGGGCCTGGGTACTGCTGAAAGACAATAAAAAAGCCTTTCCAGCTTTTACTGCGGATGATCTGCTCTATGGCACATTACAAACCATGATCGGTACGATACCGAAAGGATATAAATGGCTCGCTAGTATTTTAGGAATGCGTGGTTCTGTTACCGAGGGTTTGAAGACGGTCAATGCTTTTGTCAACAGTACAGATGTCTATGCAAAGATCTACGCACCGGAAGCACAGTTCATTTATCCGTATCTATTGTTCTATATGGACAATAAAAAAGACCAAGCCATTGCCTTTATACAGCAAAAGAAATTGGACCTGGTCAATAATCATTTACATGGATGGATGGCAGCCAATCTCACCCTGAATAACAAGCAAGCACAATACACCCAACAGATCATTCAGAATAGACATCAGTCTGCTGAATATCTTGATATTCCTATCTGGGATTTTGAAATGGGTTTTGTGAAAATGTATCAATTAAAACCGGAAGAAGCGATCACTTACTTTGAACGATTTTTACAAAAATTCAAAGGCAATTTTTATGTAAAGGATGTGTATGACAAAATAAAACTCTGTTATTACATGATGGGTAATACCACTGCCGCTGAGAGAGCGAGACAATTGGTGTTAAGCAAAGGTGCGACGGATGCAGATGCGGATAAAAAAGCATTGAGAGATGCCAAAGCAAATCATTGGCCGCATTTATTATTATTAAAAGCGCGTTTCCTCAATGATGGTGGTTATCATAAAGAGGCACTGGCACAATTACATGGAAAAACGGAAAATGATTTCTCAAAAGAAGAAGACCGTTTAGAATATGTATATCGAGCAGCGAGGATCTTTGATGATCTGGGAAGAGAAGAAGAAGCGATCAATGCCTATCTGGCTGCAATCAGACTGGGTGAATTCAGAAAAGAATATTATGCTGCACGAGCAGCGGTGCAACTGGGACAGATATATGAAGCGCGTGGACAAAAGGCCCAGGCCATACTCTACTATCAGCGCTGTTTAGATATGGGTGATCATGAATATAAAAACTCATTGGATCAACGTGCTAAATCGGGGATAATGAGATGTAAAGGGGAATGATGGATTGTATAAATTGCAAGAAGATGGCGGATGTCAGATGTCAGATGTCGGATTTAGGATTTATAATGGCAGATATTAGGTTGGATATGGATAGTAGGTAATTATGTAAGTACTAATCAAATCTGAGATCTGCGATCTGACATCTTAAATAACTTTTTATGTTGAACAAACTCACGATACAGAACTATGCGATCATTGAGGAAATCGAGATCGATTTTTCTCAGCGGCTGAATATTATTACCGGTGAAACAGGTGCCGGTAAAAGTATCCTTATGGGGGCATTGAGTTTGATCTTAGGAGAGCGTGCTGATAGCTCAGTGCTCGTTAATACCCAGAAAAAATGTTTTATCGAAGGTGTTTTCTCCATTGATGATAAACCTGAGGTATTGCAGTTTCTTGAATCGAATGAATTGGATATTGATCATGAATTGGTGTTGAGAAGAGAGATCGGCAGTAATGGAAAATCCAGGGCCTTTATCAATGATACCCCCGCTTCTTTACAACAACTTCGACAACTGGCTTCTTTACTGGTAGATCTTCATCAACAGTTTGATACACTCGAATTGGGTGATTCAGATTTTCAACGAGAGGTCATGGATGCATTGGCAGGCAATCAGTCTGTATTGCAAGCATACCAGCTGGTATATCGTGAATGGCAATCAGTCGCAAAACAGTTAACCGAATTAAAAGAACAGAAATCCGCTTTCACCAAAGAAGCAGACTACCATCAATTTCTTTTTGATGAGCTCAATGAACTTGCCTTGAAAGAAAATGAGCTGGAAGAGCTCGATCAGGAACTGAAAGTATTGAACAGCTCTGAAGGAATCAAAGCAGCCCTTACCAAAGTGTATTTCGACTTACGCGAAAGTGAACAACCGGTGGTTACGCTACTCAAACAAATGGTTCAGCAGTTGCAGCCGTTCTCAGACATGCACAAAGATCTTCAGGCATTGATCGAAAGACTACAAAGTACACAGGTTGAATTACAAGATATCGCTTCAGAAACCGATCATATCAATGATTCAGTTGTATTCGATGAACAACGAATCGAATGGATCAATCAAAGACTCACAGAAGGCTATAAACTGTTGAAGAAACATGGCTTACAGTCTACCGGAGATCTGCTGGAACTACAAGCTTCTCTTGCAAAAAAACTAGAAGCTGTATTGAATATCGATGATACCATTCAGCAACTCGAAAAAGAAATGCAGCGATTGCAGGATGAAGCCGATGGTTTTGCCACTCAATTATCAAAAGCAAGAAAAGAACAGATCCAACCACTTGAAACAAATGTGAATCAGTTATTGAAACAAGTGGGTATGCCGAATGCTCAGTTGAAAGTTTCTATTCAGCCCGGTACGCTGCATGTATATGGTAAAGATCAGATCGAGTTTTTATTTGATGCCAATGTACCTGCCGGACAATCCAACACCAGCCATCGATTTGAGCCCATCCGAAAAGTGGCCAGTGGTGGGGAACTGAGTAGATTGATGTTGTGTATCAAATCACTTGTAGCGAAATCCATCAATCTTCCGACCATGATCTTTGATGAGATCGATACCGGTATTTCAGGAGAGGCTGCCAAGCAGGTGGGTATGATCATGAAAGAAATGGCATCAGGCAGACAGATCATCTGTATTACGCATCAGCCGCAGATCGCGGGTAAGGCAGATGCACATTTCTTTGTGTATAAAGAGATCGTGAATGATGCCGTTAAAACAAATATCCGAATGCTGAATCAGGATGAACGTATTACTGCCATCGCAAGAATGTTAAGTGGTGAAAAACCTACCGCTGCTGCATTGGAAAATGCCCGAGAAATGATCATGAATTAGAGATTTAGCTGATATTCTATACATTTACCCCTCAAACATTGACTAAAACAAAGATTATGGCTTATAACCTGCTCAAAGGAAAACGCGGTATCATTACCGGTGCTCTTGATGAAAATTCTATCGCCTGGAAAGTAGCTGAGAAAGCTCATGAAGAAGGCGCCACTTTTGTACTGACCAATGCACCTATCGCAATGCGTATGGGTGAGATCAATAAACTGGCTGAAAAAACCAATTCACAGATCATTCCTGCAGATGCTACCAGCGTTGAGGAACTGACGAATCTATTTACTCAGTCACAGGAAGTATTGGGTGGTAAGATCGATTTTGTATTACACTCTATCGGTATGAGTGTGAACATCCGTAAAAAGATCCCCTATGCGGAATCAAACTATGATTACTTCATGAAGGGTATTGATGTATCCGCTATGTCACTGCACAAGATGTTATCAGTTGCCAGAAAATTAGATGCCATCAATGAATGGGGAAGTGTAGTAGCACTCACTTATATGGCTGCACAAAGAACATTCCCTTTCTATACAGATATGGCCGATATCAAAGCCATGCTTGAATCTATCGCACGTAGTTTTGGTTACCATTATGGATTGGAGAAAAAAGTACGTATCAATACCGTTTCACAATCTCCGACCAAAACCACTGCAGGTACCGGTATCAAAGGTTTTGGCGATTTCTTTGATTTCGCGAATGCGGTTGCACCATTAGGAAATGCGAGTGCAGAAGATTGTGCCAACTATTGTATCACCCTATTCTCTGACCTTACACGTATGGTCACCATGCAGAATCTCTTCCATGATGGTGGTTATTCTACTACAGGCGTAAGCATGGAAGTGATGACGAAATTGGGAGTCGAATAAATTTTTTGATGTCAGATCGCAGATGTCAGATTTTGTTACATCTGCGATCTGATATCTGACATCTAAAAATCAAGTATGAACTGGATCGAAATCATCGGTTATCTGGGTTCCTTTCTTACCTCTATCACTTTTATACCACAGGTGTACAAATCCTGGCAATCAAAAAGTGTAGGTGATCTGAGTATTTGGATGATCCTGATCGTCGTTACCAGTACCATTGTATGGCTGGTCTACGGATTCGCCATCGAAAGCGGCCCTGTCATCGTAGCAAATTTTGTGGTGCTCTCGTTGACACTGCTCTTGCTTTATTTTAAACTTACTTTTAAGAGAGATGGAAGCTAATAGCAAATGGTTCATAGCGTATAGAAAAGAGCTTACTATAAGCTATGAACCATCTGCCATCTTCAAAAAAAATCCGCCATTCATTAAAGAGGCGGATTTTTAAATTCTATTAACCCAAAAACGGGATATCAGTATTCATCTTCATTGAACATGAAGTCTTCCTGACTTGGGTAATCAGGCCAGATGTCTTCTATGCTCTCGTACACTTCTCCCTCATCTTCCAATTCCTGGAGGTTTTCCACCACTTCAATAGGTGCACCACTGCGAATAGAATAATCAATCAGTTCATCTTTGGTAGCAGGCCAAGGGGCTTCTTCCAGGTAACTTGCCAATTCTAATGTCCAGAACATAACTTACCTTTTAATTTTTTGCAAATGTAACCGTATATACGAAACCACCAAATAGCACAGTCCACAGTGTGTAAAGAAATGTTTAAAAATAGGCTGATATGAAGCCCTGTGTCGTAGGTTTGTAGCAAAACAGTGCAGAATTCATGCTAAAAGCAGTAAACATCACCCGAAAATACGGTCAGCTCGAAGTATTGAAAGGCGTAGATATTGAGATCAAAAAGGGTGAAATGGTGAGTATTGTGGGCTCTTCGGGGGCAGGAAAAAGTACATTGCTGCACATTTTGGGTACGCTTGACAAACCCGATTCCGGCTCTATTTGGCTCAATGATCAGTCCATCGATCAGTTAAAAGGAGAAAAATTGGCTGCCTTTCGCAATCTGCATATTGGTTTTGTATTTCAGTTTCATCACTTACTTCCTGAATTTTCAGCACTGGAAAATGTATGTATCCCCGGCTGGATCGCGGGTACTGCGAAAAAAGATGTCAAGAACCGGGCATTGGAATTATTATCGATGTTGGGTTTATCAGATCGTGCAGAACATAAACCCAATCAATTATCCGGGGGAGAACAACAGAGAGTAGCAGTAGCAAGGGCTTTGATCAATCAGCCCGATATCATTTTCGCAGATGAACCCACCGGTAATCTTGATAGCACCAACGCTAAAGAATTACACAAACTCTTTGGTACCCTCAGAGATCAATTCCATCAAACCTTTCTCATCGTCACCCACAACGAAGAATTAGCCGCACTTAGTGACAGGACTTTGTATATGAGGGATGGGGTGATAGTTGATGGGGTATAGCTTATAGATCATGGCTTATTGTTACAGGTCATCTTTTATAAGCTATGATCTATAAGCTATAAGCTATGCACTACTAAACCCTCGGCTTCCAAGCAATCTCAGATACACCGAGATGGTGGCCGATGAAGCGGCTTAGGACGAAGAGATAATCACTTAATCTGTTCAGGTATTTGATCACCAAGGGATCTACAAAAAGTTCATGCTCCTGCATATTCACACAGCAGCGTTCGGCTCTTCTGCATACACAACGAGCAATATGCGTAGAAGAAACAGCAATATGTCCACCCGGCAAAATGAAGAATTTCATCGGAGGTAATATTTCATTCATTTTATCGATCTCTCTTTCGAGAACGGTAATATCAGACTCCTTGAGATCAGGGATCTTCATCAGCGGTTCTTTCTCCGGATCACAAGCCAGAGAAGATCCAATGGTAAATAAACGATCCTGTATTTCTTTTAAGATCGAACGTGTGTGTGGTTCGTCAAAATAGTCTCCCACCAAGCCGATATGAGAATTCAGCTCGTCTACGGTTCCGTAGGTTTCAATACGGATATGGCTTTTGGGCACTTTTGTTCCTCCAATAAGAGAGGTTTTACCCAGATCGCCTGTTTTTGTATATATCTTAAGGGCCATTGTGATAAGTTGTGTGTTACAAACAAAATTAGATTTGAATGGTTCAGTTACAAAAAGAGAGCCTTGGTAAGCTCTCCACAAAATGTACACCTGCCATTGCTCAATCAAAGGTGAGACATTGCCGTACTCCTCACCTTATCGGTTTCTACCAATCCGTCGCGTAAACGTACGACCCGATGAGCATAAGCGGCGATATCTTCTTCATGTGTCACCAATACAACTGTATTCCCGGACTGATGAATTTTAGCAAACAGTTCCATCACTTCTACAGATGTTTTTGAGTCAAGGTTTCCGGTAGGTTCATCTGCCAGTAAAATAGAAGGATTATTGACCAATGCCCTGGCGATGGCCACCCTTTGAATTTGTCCACCACTCAATTCATTGGATTTATGGTGACTTCTTTCTGCTAAACCTACTTTATTCAAAGCTTCCAATGATCTCTCCATGCGTTCTTTCTTGCTTACACCTGCATAGATAAGGGGCAAAGCCACATTTTCCGCGGCTGATAATCTTGGTAAAAGATTGAACTGCTGAAATACAAAGCCGATCTCTGAATTACGGACTTCCGCCAAATCATCATCCGCCATCTTGCTCACATCTTTATTGTTCAGAATGTATTTACCACCTGTTGGCGAATCCAAACAACCCAAAATATTCATGAGGGTACTTTTACCACTTCCGGATGGACCCATCAGTGCTACATACTCATTTTTACGAATATCCAGTGTGATGCCCTTCAATACAGGAATGGCCTGACTGCCCATGAAATAACTTTTCTGGATATCTTCTAATCGGATGATCGCCTGATTTGACATGTTGACAATTTAAGTAAATCTCTGATAACCTATTTACGAATGACTTTAGGAACCTGAAAAAAAGAAGTATGAGTGCCGGGTGCATTCTGCAATGCTTGCTCTTCGCTGATAGACCCTTCTATTTCATCAGATCGGAGCATATTCACCGCTTGTCCCATATGCATCAAAGGCTCAATGCCATCTGTATTCAGCTGTGATAATGTTTCAACAAAAGCAACCATTTTTTCAAGGTCTTTTCTGATCTCAACTTTCTCTACATCACTAAAATGAAGCCTTGACAAATGGGCCAGATGATCGGTAAGGGCAACAGTAACTTCCATGTAAACAAAAATAACTGAAAGCCATTCAAATCCAAGCCTTTCTTGTTGAGTGGCAATTGGGAAAAAAAGCGTCAGAATTTTGAAACAAAACCTTCATTCTATTGTTTTCAATATTGGATAACGGCCACAACGATACAACTGTACTGTAGTTCCAAAGATTAACATTGGCATAAGACTCTCTGAATCAGTCATTTCCTAATCACTATCCACATACGTGTATAAAAGCACTGTTAAATCAAGATCAATTAATATTTTTTAGTCATAAATTGTAAACAAACAAAATCCCCCCGATTATGTTAGTGTACGTTCTGTTAATCGTTTACCTAGGATGCCTGTATATGGCATACAAAGGTGCCGCTCCTTCAGAAGAGTAACATGTTTCCAACACCATCCTACTGAAGAGCCAATCGAATCCAACTTCATTCATCAGGGTAATGAAGTTGGATTTTTTTTGCCATTACATCCCCTCATTTAAAAAATAAATTCCCTTACCTTCGATACAAATAGTTGCATAACTAACTAATTTTACGATAAAGCTGTTGAGAAGGGATCAACCGGTACAAAGGTTAACCATAACCAACTTGTATTGGGCGAATCCCATCCGGTAAAATCACAAAATGTAATCGCATGAAACGTTCCATTAAAAAAGTTGCAGTTCTAGGTAGTGGTGTTATGGGTTCCCGTATTGCCTGTCACTTCGCAGGTATTGGTGTTCAAGTACTGTTATTAGACATGGTAACCAAAGGAGCAGAAGAGAGTAATAAACCTGCTGAGAGAAATAAACTGGTGAATGATGCATTACAAGCAGCCATTAAAAGTAATCCATCACCGGTGTACAGTAAGTCAGTGATCAAAAGAATCACGACCGGTAATTTTGATGATAATCTGAAAGATATTGCTCACTGCGATTGGATCATTGAAGTAGTGGTGGAACGTTTGGATATCAAACAACAGATCTATACGCGTGTTGAACAATTCAGAAAACCCGGTACACTGGTCACCTCCAATACATCAGGCATACCCATTCACATGATGGCGGAAGGCAGAAGTGAAGATTTCAAAAAACATTTCTGTGGTTCTCACTTTTTTAATCCACCACGTTACCTCCGTTTATTAGAGATCATCCCTACCCCACATACGGATCCGGAGATCGTTGATTTCTTGATGCATTACGGAGATCTTTATCTGGGTAAAACAACCGTTCTCTGTAAAGACACCCCTGCATTCATCGCTAACAGAATTGGTGTTTTCAGCATCATGAGCATCTTTCATATCATGGATAAGCTGGGACTCAGCATTGATGAAATTGATGCACTGACCGGACCGATGATCGGAAGACCTAAGTCTGCAACATTCAGAACAGCAGATGTAGTAGGTATTGATACCTTGGTAAAAGTTGCAAAGGGTGTAGCGGATAATTGTCCGACAGACGAGGCGAAAACCATTTTCCAGATCCCTGCTTGGTTAGATACTTTAGTCAGCAATAATTGGCTGGGAGATAAAACAGGACAAGGTTTCTTTAAAAAGATCAAATCAGCCGAAGGAAAAGAAATTCAAACATTGAACCTGAAGACCATGGAATATGGTCCTCGCAATAAACCTAAATTTCAAAGTCTCGAAGCTGCCAAACCTATCGAAGACCTGAAACAAAGGATCAAAATGTTGTCTGCTGCCGGAGATAAAGCCGGTGAATTCTATCGCGCATTTCATTTCTCTCTATTCTCTTATATATCACATCGTATTCCGGAGATCAGTGATGAGATCTATCGTGTTGATGACGCAATGATGGCAGGTTTCGGCTGGGAGATCGGAGCGTTTGAATCATGGGATACTGTAGGTGTTAAAGAAACAGTGGCTGCGATGAAAGCAGCCGGGCATCAGGTTGCTCCTTGGATCGATGAGATGTTGGCAAGCGGTGCTACTTCATTTTATAAAGTAGAGAATGGTCGCAGAATGTTCTATGATCAGAACAGTAAATCGTATAAAGCGATTCCGGGTGGAGAATCCTTCCTGGTAATGGGACACCATAAAGACAAAATAGTTTGGAAAAACAGTGCTTGTCGTTTGTATGACCTCGGAGATGGCGTGGCTGGTCTTGAATGGAGCACAAAAATGAATAGTATCGGTGGTGAAGTTTTAGAAGGACTGAATAGATCGATCGCTATTGCTGAAGAAAAATTCAAAGGGCTGGTCATTGGTAATGATGGACCGAATTTCAGTGCCGGAGCCAATGTAGGAATGATTTTCATGCTAGCCATCGAACAAGAATATGATGAACTGGATATGGCCATACGCATGTTCCAGAATACCATGATGCGTGTTCGTTACTCTTCTGTTCCTGTAGTAACTGCTCCACATGGATTGACATTGGGTGGTGGTTGTGAAATGAATTTACATGCAGATAAAATCTGTGCAGCTGCTGAAACCTATATCGGACTGGTTGAGCTAGGAGTTGGACTGATTCCAGGAGGTGGAGGCACCAAAGAATTTGTTTTACGCGCCGCCGATGAAATGCATGAAGATGAACCTGAAACAATCACATTAAAAAATAGATTCTTATCCATCGCTACTGCAAAAGTAGCTACCTCTGCACAAGAAGCCATGGAGATGGGTATTCTTAGAAAAGGTGCGGATGAAATTGTGATGAATATCGGAAGACGAATTGCTGAAGCAAAAAAATCAGTCATTGAACTATATGACAGTGGCTATACCACACCCATTCAACGCAATGATGTCAAAGTACTTGGTCGCTCAGCATTGGGTGCCTTATATGCAGGTATCAATGGCATGTGGCGTGGTGGTTATGCAACCGATCATGACGTGGTGGTAGCAAAGAAACTGGCATATGTAATGTGTGGTGGCGATTTAAGTGAACCAACAAATGTTACAGAACAATATTTACTGGATCTGGAGAGAGAAGCTTTCTTGAGTCTGTGTGGTGAAAGAAAAACATTAGAGCGTATCCAGAGTGTATTGAAAAGTGGCCGACCGGTAAGAAATTAAATCCTGATATCATACCGGTATCTCAAAGAAAGCTAGCATAGCATCAACTGCAACGCTAGCTTTCTTTTATTTTCAATCGGAAAAATGTACCGGTCTCTTCGGAGGAACCATACATGATCTCCCCTGCTAATGCATGAATCGCCAACTCACTGGCTTTGTATAAAGAGGTATGATACATATTTGCTGAATCAGTAAAAAAAGCATGAAGCTGTTCTGCTCCAACCGATCTTGAACGGTTTAAAAAATCTACGGTCAGAAAAAGATCCCCGGGAATAATAGATAATTCGATGACCTCTGCTTCATTGCTGAGGTCCAGCATATTCTTCAGTAGGATCTCGAAGACCTCATTCAGGGTAGCAGATTCAGCCACGATCCAATGTGTATTTAATGGGCAGGATAATGAAAGAATGATCTTCTTTTCTTCAACTACAGAACTGTACCTGACAATCATTTCTTCGATCAGGTAACAGATATCGGTCTTCACCAAAACATTTCCTTTTTGCGGATGCATGCAGGTAAGCGTGGTTTATCCCTGTAATTTATTATTATTTCAAATCCGAGAACATTAAAATCCACTTCCAAAGACTTCAAACCGGTCACTGACCGTTGGTACATGTAAAAAACAGATCATCCTAATTCTAGTAAAAAGTCAACATTCTGATTATCTTCGAGATGCTTCAACCCTCGGATTATCATTTTTCATCGTTAACAACCGCTTATGCAACCAATTCTCTCTATTCAGGGGATTTCCAAAAATTATGGCTCGATTCAAGCCCTGAATAATGTATCCTTCGATGTTCCGCAAGGATGTGTTTTCGGAATTCTTGGTCCGAATGGTAGTGGTAAGACCACCCTACTCAGTATTATTCTGGATATTCTTCAGGCCAGATCCGGCACCTACACTTGGTTTGGGAAACCGGGTTCAGCAGAAACCAGAAGACAGATCGGTTCTCTTTTAGAAACACCGAATTTCTATCACTATCTCTCTGCAGTCGATAACTTAAATATCACACATGCCATTAGTGGGCGGGGTGATGCTGCGGATATCGATCGCGTTCTAGAAATCGTGAAACTTTCTGCCAGAAAGAAAAGCAAATTCAAAACGTATAGCCTGGGTATGAAGCAACGCCTGGCCATCGGTGCGGCCTTATTGGGCAATCCGGATGTTTTGGTTTTTGATGAGCCTACAAATGGATTAGACCCTGTAGGTATTGCTGAGATACGTGAATTGATCAAACAATTGGCGCGTGATGGTAAAACGATTATCATGGCCAGTCACTTATTGGATGAAGTAGAAAAAGTATGTACCCATGTGGCCATATTAAAGAAAGGAAATCTATTGACAGCAGGGCCTGTAGATGAAGTATTGACAAATGAAGATATTGTGGAAGTATCAGCACAGGATACCACAAGGTTAAAAGAGGTGCTGGCAAATATTAAAGGTCATACACACTTGAAAGAAGAAGGAAAATCGATTCAGTTATTTTTCCCGATTGGTACAGCCAATATGGAAGAGATCAATCGCTATTGCTTCGATCAGGGTATTACTTTAAACCAGTTGCTCTTGAAGAAGAAGAGTCTTGAAACAAAATTCTTCGAACTCACCAACGACTAATTCATCCTTAAAACAAGAAATCATGTTATCCCTTATAAAAATAGAATGGTTAAAGATCAAAAAGTATCCTGCCTTTTGGTGGATGCTGGTGATCGTTGCATTGACCTATCCAAGTATCAACTTAATGTTCCTGAATGTATACGAAGAGATCTCAAAAGGAAAAGAAATGGGCGCCATTGCCAAGATGCTCTTAGGCAATCCATATGCATTTCCGGAGACCTGGCATTCCGTTGCCTTCTTCTCTTCATTCTTCATTGTATTACCTGCGATTCTGGTGATCATGTTGATCACAAATGAGTACAACTACAGAACTCACAGACAAAATATCATCGATGGCTGGAGCAGACAGGATTTCATCACCAGTAAATTATGCGATGTACTGATCATCAGTACGATCATTACCATTGTTTACAGTATAGTTGCAGCAGGGTATGGATTTTATACCGATAGTAAATCATTTTACAGATGGGCTGAACAGTTGGAATACATTCCTTTGTTCTTCTTACAAACCTTTGCACAATTGACACTGGCTTTTTTATTGGGCTATCTCATCAAAAAAGCCTTCATCGCATTGGGTATTTATTTCTTTCAGTATTTGATCATAGAAAATATTGGCGTATCCTGGTTCAAGTATAAAGTAGGGAATGATCTGGGACGTTTTCTTCCCTTTGAAATTTCAGACAGAATCGTTCCCCCACCTGCATTTATCGGAAATTTCGGAAAAGATGCAAAAGCAGGTTACGAAAAAGCAGTAGCTGCCGTACCTGAGCATGTAATCCTAACGATTATTTTAACCGCAGCGATCTGGATCATTTGTTATAGAGTACATAAGAAAAGAGACTTATAAAAGTTTGATTGGATGATCTGTGATTTTTTGATTTGAGTAGGATTATTCAATCAAGAAATCACAGATCAAAAAATCAAAGATCCCTCAACGCCAATTGAATAGTTGGGTATTCAAACCTAAATCCTTGTTGTTCTATTTTACGGCTGCTCACTGTTGCACTCTTCAAGACTTCGATACTCATCTCTCCTAATATTATTTTTAAAAGAAAAGCTGGTACATAAAACGGAATATACCATAAGCCATTCTTTTGTTTGGCCAGTGTAAGCGTCAATTCTTTATTAGAGACAGGATTGGGGGCTACTGCATTAAAGGTTCCCTGCATGGATTCATTTTCGATCGCATATAAAAACATCCGACAAAGATCTGCGACATGAACCCAGCTGATCATTTGTTTACCACTACCCAAAATAGCCGCCATCCCACCTTTTAAAGGTTTTTTGAATTCTGCTAAGGCACCACCTTTGGCACTTAGTACAATCCCTATACGCAGTTTCACCAAACGCTTACCCAGATCTGTAACCGGACCAATACTTTCTTCCCAAGCTTTACATGTGCTTCCCAAATAATCAGGATAAGCAGGCATCTCTTCAGTAAAGGAAGTACGCAGTTTATTGTCTTCATCAGGTCCATACCAACCAATGGCAGAAGCGCTGATAACAGATTGTACTTTATTGGGAATTTCCCGTAGTGCCTTTACAATGAGTGCACTACTCTGGGTTCTGCTATCTAATATTTCCTGTTTGCGTTGAGCAGTCCAACGTTGATCAGCAACGCCGGCACCAGCCAGATGAATAATATGATCTGCTTGACGAATCACTGTTTCATCAATGGTTTGTTCCTTCAAATTCCATGAAGCGATACGAATGGATTTCCCATTGACCTGTTTCTCGCCGGCTGAACGACTTAACCAAATAACATCATATCCTTTTGACAATAGTAAACTTGTTAGCTCTTGTCCAACCATCCCTGTTCCACCTGTGATGAGTATTGTTGCCATAAATATTTGAATAAAAGCTTCTTTTCTTAAGATCTGTTTCCGCACAGATCAGTTGCCTGGTATTGAAGCAGATCCATCTGTAGCCACTAATACAAATATCCGGTTAATATTGTTGAAAAAAGAACCCCGACGCTTCCGTCGGGGTCAACAACTAAAATCACCAGGCTAAAACATCTATGATAAGCAATCGATCTTAATCGGGTTTCTTTCCATCAAGGAAAGTATTGATGGTAGAGATCTGTGTTTGATTGTTCTCATCTTTTCCTACGGTATACTTACTGTAGAAATCTTCCACAGAAGTAAGTGTGTTTCCAAAAAGCTCCATGTTTCTTCTTACATAAGCAGGAACATTATCAAACTCATTTGCATCACCGGGATTTGTATTGAAAGAAAGATTTCTCAATCGCTGAATACGTTCAGCCGCTCTTCTTTTCTGTTCTTCGGCATCATCCAGTACTGAATCATCGATGAAAGAAGAAGGAGATACTACAGCTTTAGGCGCAGGTGTTTCTTCTTTTTCGATCAGTTGCATGGAAGGCTCTTCCTCCTGTACAGGTGTTTCTTTGATCTCTACGATCGCAGGCTTCACTTCCTGAACAGGTTGTGGTGCAGTTACCTCCGGTTCAGCATATATATTCATTGGCTTACTGAACATGGTATTACTTACCGGTTGTTGTGGCTGCTCATTTACTTTGAACTGCAATAATTCATCTTGCAGGATAGATTTATTGACATGTACTTCTTCAGCAGGTGGCTCAGGAACAACCACTTCTGTGGTGATCTCAGGGCTTAACTCAAACTGTAAAGTAAAATTTTCCGTTGGTTCTTCGATCGCAGGCGCTGCTTCTTCAACAATTGTTGGAGCTGAAAAAAGATTCAGCACCGGTGTAGTTTCTGCTACTTCCTCCATTCTTGGAGCAAAGGGATCATTATCTTCCAAGGGAAGTGTTTGCTGCACAGGTTGAGGCGCTTCTGCTTTTACTTCTTGCTTTGGAGCTTCCAGATCCAGTGTCATGACGATCTTTTCTTGCTTGGGCTCTGCTTTTTTAGGTTCAGCAGGCTTAGCAAATGGATCTTTATGTTCGAATCCTGTTGCGATCAATGTAATACCGATCTTTTTATCCAGTGTATTATCATAACCCATACCCACGATCACATCAGTATCTTCACCTGCTTGCATACGCAGATAGTTATTGATGGTCTCCAGTTCATCCATCGTACACTCATGATCACCTTCAGCACTATTGATATTGATCAATATCCACTTAGCACCTCTGATATCATTATCATTCAATAAAGGAGAAGACAAAGCTTCTTCAATAGCCATTTGCGCGCGATTCTCCCCTTCTACCTCTGCTTTACCTAAGATGGCTACACCACCATTCTTCATAACGGTACAAACATCCGCAAAGTCAACGATGATATGTCCACGGCTGTTGATCACATCCGTGATACATTTTGCTGCAGTTGCCAATACATTATCTGCTTTTGCAAAAGCTTCTTTCATTTTCAGGTTACCATACTGGATGCGCAGTTTATCATTACTGATCACCAGCAAAGTATCAACATAAGGTTTCAGTTGACGAATACCTTCATCCGCTTGTATTTGTCTGCGTGGTCCTTCAAAACCAAATGGAGTAGTAACGATACCAACAGTAAGAATTCCCAGTTCTTTACAGATCTGAGCGATGATGGGCGCACCACCGGTTCCGGTTCCACCACCCATACCCACTGTGATGAATGCCATTTTGGTATTCACTTCAAGGATACGTCTGATCTCATCCAGAGACTCTTCTGTTGCTTTCTTTCCAACTTCAGGGTTGGCACCTGCACCCAATCCCTGTGTGAGATGTGGGCCTAATTGTATCTTATTGGGGATCTTACTTTGTTCGATTGCCTTGGCATCCGTATTACAAATAATAAAATCAACACCTTCGATATTCTGATCAAACATGAAGTTAACGGCGTTGCTCCCGCCACCTCCTACACCAAGTACCTTGATGATCGAGGATTTCTGTTTGGGAAGATCAAAGTGAATCATAGAGAACGTTTTTGTTGGGTTAGTAGATTATTCTGTGTTTTCAATGGGACGAATAAATAGGAAACGTTGATTATCCGTGTTTTATTTTATCATTTGATCTTCCTCTTCTTTAAAGAGATCGATCAAATTGTTCTTGAACTTATCCCAGAACTTTGTTTTTCTGGTATTGCCATCAATAGGTTGTGGAGTTACAGGCATTTCCGGTGCAGTTACCTCAGCCACTTCCACTTTCAAATTCTTTGGTACTTCTACCTTCTTGAATTGTTCATTGAACTCTTTGTATTTATGATCATAATCACTGTACCCTTTCAGAATTAATCCCAAACAGGTTGCATACATCGGTTTCTTCAACTCATCGATATGATTTGGTGCAAGGTGTTCATTAGGTAATCCAATTCTTGCATTCAATCCGGTTGTGTATTCCGTTAACTGAATCAAGTGCTTCAGCTGAGACCCACCACCGGTGAGGATGATACCGCCATTCAAAGCACGACTGTCAAGTCCGACGGTCTTGATATGATAGGTAACAAAATCCAGTATCTCACTCATTCTCGCCTGAATGATCGCGGCCAGGTTCTTAACACTGATCTCCTTCGCAGGCATTCCTTTCAATCCGGGTATGGTAATGAAAGCATTTGCTTTTGCCTCATCAGCCAAGGCACTTCCGAATTGTACTTTCATCGCTTCTGCCTGGCTCTTCAATACGCCAAGACCCATACGGATATCATTTGTGATATTCTCACCACCAAATGGGATCACTGCGGTATGTTTTAAAATACCTTCATAAAAAACAGCAAGGTCACTTGTACCACCACCAATATCAAGGATGGCTACGCCTGCTTCCATATCAATATCACTCATTACTGCACTGGCAGAAGCCAATGGTTGCAGCACCAGATCTTTGGTACTCAAACCACTTCTGTCTACAGCACGATGAATATTTCTGATCGCATTGCGGTCACCGGTGATGATGTGGAAATTAGCGCCCACTTTCACTCCGTTGTAACCTACCGGGTCTTTGATATTTTGAATATTATCTACATGAAAATCCTGAGGTATCACATCAATGATCTGATCACCTGCCGGAATGAATGTCTTGCGTTGATTATTCAACAACTGATCGATCTCCCAGCGTTGAATTTCAGTCTCATGCTCCTGACGTACCATATCGCCACGGGTCTGTAAGCTTTTGATATGGTGACCAGCAATCCCTACATAAACCTCATTGATCTCGAGATCAGGATTACTTTCATAACAATTTTGCAAAGCTTGTTGAATAGCTTTGATGGTTTGATCGATGTTCAACACTTGTCCGTGTTGTACACCGCTGCTGTTGGCACGGCCAAAACCTAAAATTTCTAGTTTGCCATACTCATTCTTACGACCCGCAATGGCCGCAATTTTAGTAGTTCCGATGTCCAGACCAACAATGATAGGTGATTCATTGTGATTCATAAGGTATGTGTTTTAGTTGTTTCCAATTTTTTGTGAATCGTGAATGGTCAATTGTGAATATTGACAATTCACCATTCACTATTGACTACTCATTCTTCTTCATCACCGCCTTCGGCTTCACTGCTTCCTTCTTCTGATCAGTTGGTTTAGCAGTTGCCTTCTTCGATAACGGATTCGTATTTATTTTATTGTTATTGTTAGTAATAGTTTTAACAGGTGCTTTTTCTTGCACAGGTTTTTCCACAACAGGAACAATTACCGGCTTTGTAATACTGTCTCTGGATGGTGAAACCCCTACTAAAGCTGACGTTACAGAAAGCGGATCTACAGGTGCTGTCATTTGTCGGATCAGTTGTAATGCGGCAGCTGAATCCTCTCTCATGGCAGCAGTTCCGCGCTTCACAGCAACCACTTGTTTATCAAACTGCACATCGAGTCGCTCATAATAGTGGATACCTTTTTGTAACCAGGCTTGCCTATAAAAAGTATAAAGACGATTGAACTTCGCATCCAGCTCTTCTGCATTTCCAATGGCTACTACATGATCTCCTACAACTGGTACCAGCTCAAATTGTCTACCCGGCTCGATATCGATCTGTGCTACCTGTGCCATCCAAAAGGAATCTGCCAAAACATATTGTCCGATCTTAACGATATCATGCAGTAATACACTATCCGGCTTTGACAGTTTGATATTATCAGAAGGATATCCGGTGAACATAGGCACTCTGGCAGATAATTTATCGCTCAATGGTAATCGCATACCGGAACTGTCGAGATAAAAAGAACCTCCCTGAATGGTAAATACACGGGCAACGGGTTGTCTTTCCTCTATTTGCACCTGCAACACCTGTTGATTATCGATATACATTTCCGCATTACGCACCCAAGGATTGGTTTCCAGTGATGTTTCCATGACACGCAAATTCAAAGATGCAACAGCTGTTCCTTTAACCTTTCCTTTCAGCTGGATCAGTTCGAGTATATCTTTTTCATCAATGAACATATGTTCTTCAATACCGCTGATCTCAATTCGTATATCGGCGCACTTCTTTTTGTTCTTGTGTTGCATGGCTGCGCCCATCAGTACGATCGTACCAATGCCTGCCAGTATCCATGCGGCTTGTATCAGCCTTTTTTTCCACTCGAACTTATTCATATACTATTGCCCCAATATTACTTTTACCGGTTGTACCAAAGCATCAATATCACCCGCTCCTGCCATTACCACCAACGCTGGTTTATTTTCCTTCATCCACTTCAACATCGCCTCCTTTTCCAATATCATCGCATGCTTTGCTTTCATTCTTTGCAATAACATGTCGCTGGTAACACCCGGCATAGGCAATTCGCGTGCCGGATAGATCGGCAACAAAATGATCTGATCAGCCAAATCCAAACTCTCTGCAAATCCATCTGCCAGATCATGGGTTCTGCTAAATAAATGGGGTTGAAAAACAAGGGTGAGTGTCTGGTCTTTAAAAATACTTCTCACACCACTGATCAACGCTCTTAATTCTTCAGGGTGATGGGCATAATCATCGATCACTACATGCTGTGCATTTTTTAAAGCATATTCAAATCTTCTGCGTACCCCTTTAAAGTCTGCTACTGCTGCACGAATCTTATCATCATCGATCCCCAAATGCTTTGCCACCGTAATTGCAGCAACTGCATTTTCAATGTTATGGAGCCCACCCATATGCAGGGTAATATCCTTGATCATCCATCCCGGTCCTTTTACGTCAAACGTGTAGCTTCCATTCTCCACTTTGAGATCAGTGGTTGTTACATCAGCATTTGATTGATGATATGCATATCGATAATTATGATCAGCATTCAATTCCGACTCTCTGCTTAATCCTTTTTTTGTCACGAGACAACCACCCGGTTTTACTTTTCCTGCAAACTGTACAAATGCATTCTCCACCTCTTCCGGTGTTCCATAGATATCTAAATGATCCGGATCAATAGCTGTAACCACTGCGATGTCAGGTAACAGCTTTAGAAAACTGCGATCATATTCATCCGCTTCTACTACCACAACATTGCGGTCGCTACTCCAGAAATTAGTATTGTAATTGGCTGCAATACCTCCCAGGAAAGCATTACAACCATAACCCGAATGACGTAACAGATGAGCGATCATGGATGTAACGGTTGTTTTACCATGCGTACCCCCTACACAGATATTGAAAGATCCTTCTGTGATCCATTGTAATACATCACTTCTTTTCACCACCGTGTATTCATGTTCACGATAATAGACCAACTCTGCATGATTCGACGGAATAGCCGGTGTATATACCACAGCATCTACATCTTTTGGAATAAGATCAACTCTTTCTTCATAATGAATCAAAATACCTTGCTGCTCTAACTCTTTTGTTAACGGTGTAACTGTTTTATCGTAACCACTCACCAACGCTCCTCTTGATTTGAAGTAACGCGCCAATGCACTCATACCGATACCACCGATACCGATAAAGTAAATCTTCTGTATGTCGTTTAGTTTATGCACGGATATAACTTAAAACTTTATGTGCTATCACAGTATCTGCATCTGTAATAGCCAATGAAGCGATATTTTTACTGAATGCTTGTTGTTGCTCCTCATCCTTGGCAAGCGAAACCATCGTTGAAAATAACTTGGCAGATGCTTCTGCATCTTTTACGATCAAAGCAGCTTTATGTTGAACAAGATGCATTGCGTTGGCTGTCTGATGATCTTCTGCTGCCAATGGATACGGAACAAAGATGACCGGTTTTTTAGCCACACATAATTCTGCAACAGACATCGCTCCTGCTCTTGATATGACAATATCTGCTGCGGCATATGCCTTATCCATCTCAGTGATGAAACTATTGACATACACATTTGAGAATGGCTTTGCACGTTGCAGATATCCTTCGGCATTATTTTTTCCGGTTTGCCAGATCAACTGCAAACCCAATGAAGAAAATTCATGAATATGTGCAGCCACTACTTCATTAATACTTCTTGCACCCAAGCTACCACCTATAACCAGCACTGTTTTTTTATCGTCACTTAAGCCAAAAGACTTGATTGCTTCTTGTTTTGAAACACGCATAGAAGTGATAGCAGATCTTACAGGATTACCCGTAATAAGGGTTCTTTCTGCCGGAAAGAATTTCTCCATTCCTGAAGTAGCCACAAAAATTTCAACTGCTCGTTTGCCTAATAAGATATTACTCTTACCTGCAAAAGAATTCGCCTCATGGATAAAAGTGGGAATATTCTTTTGTTGTGCATAGCGTAAAACAGGATAAGTCGAATAGCCACCAACACCTATCACCGCATCCGGATTGAATGATCCTATCAATTGACGCACCTGCCAAAAGCTTTTGATGAGTTTGAGTGGGAGTGAAATATTCTTGAACAGATTGGTTCTGTTAAATCCTGCAATATCTAATCCTTCAATCTTATATCCTGCCTGAGGCACTTTCTCCATTTCCATCTTCCCCTTTGCTCCAATGAATAGTATCTCTGTATCAGGTGCGATATTCTTGATGGCATTCGCAATTGCTATGGCCGGGAATATATGTCCGCCAGTTCCTCCTCCTGCTATGATGATTTTTTTTGCCATTGCTTATGCAGTAATCGTTGTTGTTTGTAATGGAGCGGGCTCAGGTTTACCCTCGATCTGCTCCACATTTCTTGCTACACTTAGTATGATGCCTATTGAACAACAGGTAAATAAAAATGAACTTCCCCCCATACTCACCAATGGTAATGTTACTCCTGTTACAGGTACGAGATTCACATTCACGGCCATATTAGCAACAGCCTGTATCACCAATGTGAAACTCAACCCCAACGCCAGGAAAGCGCCAAATGCATATGGGCATCTTCTGAATATTCGGATACATCTGAATAGAAATACCAGATATATAAATATCATGAATGCTCCGCCCAATAATCCATACTCCTCAATGATGATGGAATAAATAAAATCATTGTATGCTTGTGGCAGAAAATTTCGTTGCTGACTATTACCCGGACCTAACCCCATTAAAACCCCACCATTGGCAATAGCGATCTTAGCCTGTTGCACTTGATAAGGCACTTCAGCCTGTTCTGCATAAATAAAATCCTGCACTCGTTTTACCCAGGTACCGAATCGTCCAATCGATTTTGCTTTTTCTGCTACAACAGGTCCATCGGCTTTTGCTTTACTCTGATGTGTCATTACAGCAACAGATACGATGAATAAAACAGGTATCATTGCTATACCGATCGTAAGCAGAATATGTTTCAGACTTACACGCCCGATAAACATCAATAACAAAGAAGTAGCGCCGGTAAGTAAGGCATTGGAAAGATTCGCAGGCATGATCAATGCGCAAATGATCAATACAGGTGCCACTACCGGAAGAAATCCTTTTTTAAAATCTTTGATCATCTCCTGCTTCTTACTCAGGAGTCTGGAGATATACATGAACAATGCCAGCTTTGCCAGATCACTGGTTTGCACTGTCAGTTGTATGATCGGCAACTTGATCCATCTGCTTCCTTCATTGATCCTTGCGCCAAAGAAGAGGGTATAGATCAGTAATGGTATTGAGATCAAAAAAAGTATGGTAGCTATCCGTGAGAATAATGAATAGTTGATCCGATGGAGAAAGTAGATCAGTAATAAGCCTACAACCGTAAATGAAACCTGTTTAAAAAGATAAACATTGGTATTGCCCTTATACATCTTATAGGCCAATGAACCTGTAGCACTATATACTACGAGGATGGATATAAGTGATAATAGCAAAACAATCCCCCAGATGTATTTATCACCCCTTGCTCTATCCACAAGTTGGCTCCTTACACCTTCTACACTAGGTATCTGAGAAAATAGTTTATCGGTTACTTCTGACATAATTGATTTCTGATTCCTTCCGGATCAACAAAAAGATTTCATAATTCTTTTACCGCTTCTTTAAACTGAGTACCGCGATCTTCATAGTTTTTGAACAGATCAAAGCTTGCACAAGCAGGGCTCAATAACACGACATCCCCTTTAGCAGCCAGTTTAAAAGAAGTATTCACAGCTTTCTTAGCGCTATCAGTTTCCACGATCACAGGAACGATGTCTTTAAATGCCTCTATGATCTTACTGTTATCAAGTCCCATACAAACAATCGCTTTGACCTTCTCCTTAACAAGATCTTCGATCAGTGTATAATCATTACCCTTGTCTGTACCACCCAGTACCAATACTGTTGGTTTTGTCATGCTCTCTAATGCATACCATGTGCTGTTCACATTGGTAGCTTTGCTGTCATTGATGAACTCAACACCTCTTACCATCGCAACGAATTCCATACGATGTTCGAGACTATGGAAATTCTTCACGGCTTCTCTGATCTTTTCTTTTCTGATTCCCAAAGTCGTCGCGGCAATACCTGCAGCCATAGTGTTGTAGTTGTTGTGTTTACCCTTAAGGGCAAAATCATAAATACTCATGCTTACTCTTTCTTCTTGGATTCTCAGCATCATCTGGTCTCCTTTGATGTAGCCGCCTTTTTTTACTTCGTGTTTCATAGAGAATGGTAATGGGTTAGTATGGATGGTTAGTAATCTCAATTTGTTCATGATCACTTCATCATCTTCACAATAGATGAAATAATCATTTTGGGTCTGGTTTTGAATGATCTTGAATTTGCTATTGATATAGTTCTCGAACTTATATTCATAGCGATCGAGATGATCTTCCGTGATATTCAACAACACACTGACATCCGCACGGAAATCTTTAATATCATCCAGCTGAAAAGAACTGATCTCTGCGACATACAGCGGTTTAGGATCTTCAGCTACTTGTTTCGCAAATGAGTAGCCGATATTTCCTACCAGCGCACAATCCAATCCTGCTGTTTTGCAGATGTGATAAATGAGTGAAGTGGTCGTACTCTTACCATTGCTGCCCGTGATCGCTACGATCTTACTATCGCCTTTAAAACGATAAGCCAATTCCACTTCACTGATCACAGGAATACCTTTTGCACGAATGGCTTTCACCACTTCATTTTTTTCAGGTATACCCGGACTCTTCATCACTTCATCCGCATTTAGTATCAGCTCTAAACTGTGTTTGGCTGATTCAAAATCAATCTGATTGTCAATGAGCTCTTTTTCATACACAGGCTTGATCGTTCCACCATCACTTAGAAAAACATCATAGCCTTTTTGTTTTCCTAACAGTGCAGCTCCTACTCCACTTTCTCCTCCGCCTAATATGACCAGTCTGTGCTTCTTCATACCTATTATCTCATTTTCAGGGTTAGGATCGACATCACAACACACAATACCGTAACGATCCAAAACCTGATCGCAATTTTATTTTCATGAAATCCTTTCTTCTGATAGTGATGGTGTAATGGACTCATCAAAAACACTCTTCTACCTTCACCAAATTTTTTCTTGGTGTATTTGAAATAGCTTACCTGAATCATTACACTCAATAATTCGATAAGAAAAACACCACAGAAAATTGGGATCAACAATTCTTTCCGAACAATAATGGCAAGAGATGCGATAATACCTCCTAATGCCAGACTTCCGGTATCACCCATGAAAACCTGTGCCGGGTATACATTGTACCATAAGAATCCTATACACGCACCTACAAAGGCTCCAACGAATATGGACAGTTCTCCAAGATTCGGTATATACATTACATTCAGGTAATCTGCCAACACATAGTTACCACTCACATAAATGAACACCCCTAAAGCCACACCAATGATCGCACTAACACCTGCTGCTAATCCATCCAAACCATCTGTGATGTTTGCACCATTGGATACAGCGGTAATGATGAATGTTACGATCAGGATATAGATGATCCAGGTATATTTCTCTGCACCTTCTCCCATCCAACTGATCAGTTTGCTATAGTTGAACTCATGATTTTTTACAAAAGGAATGGTAGTGATCGGTGTCTTTACCTTTACATAGTGGCGTTCAACACCATTGATGGTTCTTGTTACTACATTGGTATCTTTTGCAAAACGCTCTCCTTGCTGCAGTGTAGCATAAGGTGTTGAAACGATCTCTCTCTCAACAGTTACTGCATTACTGAAATACAAAGTAGTACCAATGATGATTCCCAATCCTACCTGACCAATGATCTTAGATATACCTGCCAGACCATCGCTATCTTTTTTCTTGTAAGACTCTCCTTTTTGTTGCGCAGCTTTTCTTGCGCGGATCTTGAAATAATCATCTAAGAATCCGATAATGCCTAACCAAACCGTACACAAAATCATTAAGCGGATATATACTTTATCAAGATTGGCAAACAGTAATGTTGGTATGAGGATACTGAGAAGTATGATGATACCCCCCATGGTTGGTGTTCCTTTCTTAAGATGCTCACCCTGTAATCCTAGATCACGCACCGTTTCTCCGATCTGTTTTTTCTGCAGAAATAATATCAATCGCTTACCATACACAGTTGCAATGACCAAAGACAATAAAACTGCCATCGCAATTCTGAAAGTCAAGAATTGAAACATACCGGCACCGGGCATGTTGAACTCTTGTTTTAGCCATGTGAATAATTGATATAACATGTGTTTGGTTTGTTGTGATTTTGATTATTTACCCAATGCTTTAAACATTTCCTGCAAAACTTCTTTATCATCAAAAGCATGTTTCACGCCTTTGATATCCTGATACTTCTCATGTCCTTTGCCCGCTACTAAAATGATATCATCTGCTCCTGCAAAACTTACCGCTGTTCTGATTGCTTCTTTTCTATCAACGATCGAGATATACTTTCTCTTTGCTGAGCTACTCAATCCTGCTTCCATATCTTTTAAAATCATTTCAGGATCTTCTGTTCTTGGATTATCACTGGTAAGGATGACACGATCACTCAGATCACAAGCTGTCTGTGCCATGATCGGTCTTTTGGTCTTATCTCTGTCGCCACCACAGCCCACAACTGTGATCACCTGCTCATGTCCTTTTCTCAGTTTCTTGATGGTCATCAATACATTCTCTAAAGCATCCGGAGTATGCGCATAATCAACAATACCGATGACCAGACCGCTGCTGATGACATAATCGAATCTACCTTCAGCACCACTGAGCATACTGAGTTGTGTCAATACTTCATCACTCTCCTCTCCCAAACAAACAGCAGCTCCATAAACAGCCAATAGATTGTATGCATTGAATTCACCGATCAAACGAAAGTGTACTTCTTTATCATTGACCGTCATCACCAATCCTGTAAGTGCATTTTCCAGGATCTTTCCTTTGAAAGATGCCAGGGTCTTAAGACTATAGAAATATTTGTTTGCCTGTGTATTCTGCAGCATCACTTCTCCTCTTTTATCATCTGCATTGGAAATAGCAAACGCCGTTGCAGGCAAATGATCGAAGAATGATTTTTTAACTCGTATATATTCTTCAAAAGTTTTGTGATAATCTAAATGATCATGAGTGATATTGCTGAATAAGGCCCCGGCAAATGTGAGTCCGGTAATACGATGCTGATGAATTGCATGGCTACTGCATTCCATAAAAACATGACTGCAACCGGAATCAACCATCAATCTGAGCAATGCATTTAAATTCACTGCATCAGGAGTAGTATGTGTAGCAGGAATGATATCGTTGCCGATCTGATTTTGTACCGTACTGATCAATCCGCATTTATACCCAAGTCTGCTAAACAATTTGAAGAGTACAGTAGCAATCGTTGTTTTACCATTTGTGCCTGTTACCCCTACTAATTTCACTTTTGTAGAAGGCTCATCATAAAACTGATGCGACATAAATGCAACAGCCTCCTGTGTATCATTCACTTCCAGATAAGTCACCCCTTCTTTCAAACTTGAAGGCATGGTATCACATACGATCACAGTTGCACCTAATTCAATTGCCTTATCAATAAATTGATGTCCGTCTGACACTGTTCCTCTGATGGCAACAAACACATTTCCCTTTTCCAGTTTTCTGGAATCTATCTGTATACCGCTTACGGTTATATCAGTAGAACCATGCACCTGCTTCAGATGAACCTTGTATAATATGTCTTGTAGTTTTGTCATTACGATTTAATTAAGCGCAATATTCACAAGTTGTCCTTTTGCAATTTGTTGACCGGGTAATATGGACTGAGCCACTACTTTTCCTTTTCCTTGCACCTGCACTTTCAGTCCCAGATTCTCACACAGGTAAACCACATCTTTCAATCCCATTCCTTTTAACTGAGGCATGGCTTTATCCGTCATTGACTTCGATTGAATAGTAACAACACTGTTATTTCCTGTTACAGCAACCCATTCATCTACTCTGCGAGATGAATCTCTGAATGGGATACTGAGTTTTTGTGTAACAGTAGTGACATCGGGTTTAAAACCTGCATACATGAAATAGCTGCTATCCAATTTTGCTTTTTGCTTCGCTATATTTCCCACGCGCACATATGTGCTGAATAATCTGTCAGCGATCTCTTTGAATACAGGACCTGCAACAGAACCACCATAGTATACAGCTGCATGTGGTTTATTCTTGATCACAACTATACAAGTGTATTGGGGGTCATTCGCGGGGAAATATCCTGCGAAAGAAGATTGATAGATCTTATCAGCATAACCTCTGTTACCATTGGCCACAAGTGCTGTCCCTGTTTTACCTGCAACAGGATATGGAGAACCTTTGAATAATGCAGCAGCTGTTCCGGATATACATACACCTTCCAAACATTCTCTCAATTGCTTTAATGTTTCATCACTGCAGATCTTTTCATCAACCACGGTTGGAGCAAAGGTTTTTTGAAGAACACCTTCTTCCTTGATCGCTGACACCAAATATGGCTTCATCATCTTACCATTATTTGCAACAGCATTGTAGAGCGATAATGTTTGTAATGGACTCACAGCCAGATTGTAACCGAATGCCATCCATGGCAAGGTTGTAGGCCCCCATAGTTTATGTCCGGGCTTGAAAATGGTAGGATTGCGCTCACCGGTAAGATCGATACCTGTCAGTGTATCCATTCTCATTTTCTTGAGATGTGCAATGAAG
Source organism: Sediminibacterium sp. KACHI17 (assembly GCF_040362915.1). Classification (NCBI taxonomy): domain Bacteria; kingdom Pseudomonadati; phylum Bacteroidota; class Chitinophagia; order Chitinophagales; family Chitinophagaceae; genus Sediminibacterium; species Sediminibacterium longum. Next base: position 1,398,735 of record NZ_AP029612.1, read on the forward strand.
CGTGATGGATTAGAAGCATAATAAGCAGAAGCAAGCTTGGCCATACCCACATTGGAACTTAACTCAAATGCTTGTTTTACAGTCACTACATTTCTTCCATGTTTCTCACTGTCATATACTACTTGTCCGGCCGTTCTCCAAGTACCCCCTTCAAGATCAACACCCTGATTTAAGTTGATCTTTTTATCTTCCAATAAAGCCATCATGGTAGCCAATTTGAAAGTTGAACCGGGTTCTGATGGACTAATAGCATAATTAAAATCTTCCCAATAATTTCCTTCGCCTCTTTTGCCCAGGTTAGCAATCGCTTTGATCTTACCTGTCTTTGTTTCCATAACGATCGCTGTACCGAATTCAGCTTCGTTCTTGATCATCATTTTCATCAATGCATTTTCAGTGACTTCCTGAATGAATACATCGATCGTACTTACAATATCTTTACCGGTCTCAGGTTCTATTTCATAAGTATCAGCATCAACAGGAACATGAACACCACCTGCAATAGATCGAACCAATTGTTTTCCATTTCTTCCTTTTAAAATGCTGTCATAGGTTTTTTCCAATCCTACTTTATTCTCATCCCTTGCTAAGCCAATCGTTCTAAAAGCCAGCATTTTATAAGGATTCAGGCGAATGGTTTTTTCATTAGCGATCATACCGCTCTTGTATCTGCCCAAACGAAAGAGTGGAAACTTTCTTAACTGCTCATACTCACGAAAGGATATTTTCTTCTTCAGTAAGAAATAAGCATCATTGTTTTTATAGCCTTGTTTCAATAAGGATTTATAGTCTTCTTTAGACTGATCTTTAAAGAGATCTGATAAATAATAACTGAGAGAGTCCAGATTTTCACGAAACAACAATCCGTTTTTTGCACGAAGAGACTCTACTCTAAAGTCCATGTAGATATCGAACTGAGGAATACTGGTACTAAGCATTTGTCCATCTTCACTGTAGATGGTACCGCGTTCTGCTTCTATTTCATCGATACGCTGATGAAGACTATCGCTCATGCTTCTCCAATAGCCACCTTCTACTTGCTGAATGTATACTGCCTTACCAAAAATGGCGATACAAACAGCAACCACCAGTATATAACTGAGGTATACACGCCAGAGTATGTCGCGTTTTACTTCCAAGGTAGGGTACGGTTTTTTATAAATCAGTCAATCCAAAAAGCCTAATTCACATGCCACTTTTCACCTTTCACTACTTACTTCTCACTCTTCAATCTCACCGGTGTCTCTTTAATCACTTTCAATCCTAAAGGTTCTGTTGCCTTGATCACTTGCTGTTCTTCACTCTTAAACATCACTTCACTCTTCAACGTCTTATATTCATACTGCAGTTCTTTCAACTGCTTTGTTGTATTATTAATATTCCTGATCGTTCTATCTGCCATATGTCCATTAGCGATATAGAGAACCGCCAAAAAAGATAGAAAAAGAAAAAACGGAATGTTCTTCAGTATCCATTGATAGTTGAATAAACCTTTCAATGGATTCTTTTGCGTTTGTATTTTTTCTGATTCAGACATTTTTTCAGTTGACAGATGCAAGTTGATAGTTGACAAAAATCCTTTCACTATTCACTATTGACTACTCACTACTCACTTATACTTTTTCCGCCACTCTCAGCTTTGCACTTCTGCTTCTTGTATTTTGTTTCAACTCTTCAGCTGTTGCTGTAATAGGTTTCTTTGTGATCACTTTCAACACTTGCTCTTTCACAACAGGCAACAGAGGATTATCAAGTGTTTCGTCGAAACTCCCCTGCCGGAAAAAGTTCTTTACCAGCCTGTCTTCTATAGAATGGAAAGTGATGATGGCAACGCGGCCACCTGTTTTAAGTACAGCAGGAACCTGCTGCAGCATTTCTTTCAATGCCCCCATTTCGTCGTTCACTTCCATACGAAGCGCCTGGAATACCTGAGCCAAGTACTTGTTCGGATTTCCTTTCACCACGGGGCTAATCAATGCCTTGAACTGTTCGATGGTTTGGACCTGGATATGATTGCGTTGCTGAACAATTTGCCTAGCTAGTGTTTTTGAATTACTAACCTCTCCATACTGTTCAAACAATTTGTGCAATTGTTGTTCTGTATATCCTTTCACAATGTCTGCAGCACTCAGTGATTGGCGTCTATCCATCCGCATATCCAGCGGACCGGAAAAACGGATCGAGAAACCGCGGTCACCTTCATCAAATTGATGACTGCTTACACCGAGATCTGCGAGAATACCATCTACAGCCTGAACTTCATGTAAACGAAGAAAGCGTTGCAGGTGACGAAAGTTTTGTGGTACAAAGACCACGCGACCATCATCCGGAATATTTTGTTGCGCATCCGCATCCTGATCAAAGGCAAAGAGTTTACCTTTTTCATTCAGCTGCTCCAATATCCCCCTGCTATGTCCACCACCACCGAAAGTGCAATCCACATATACACCGTCTGGCTTAATAGACAAACCTTCCAGCGTTTCATGATAGAGGACAGGAATGTGATAATTCGTCAATTTGAAAAGTTTAGTATTTTATAATTTGCCTTTCCTTCGTGGGGATGACAATATTCTTTCCCGAATTGACCAGAAGAAAAAGATGAGCGACGATTGAGCGGTCGAAAATGAATCTCACAATGCTTTTCATTTTCAAATGTTCAAGTTGCATCATTCTCAAATTTTGTCTGTCATCACTTCCTGCGCCAGGCTACTGAAAGCTTCTGGTGAGAAATCCTCAAAGAGCTGTTTGTACTTACCGGCATCCCAGATTTCGAAACGATCCAATGCGGCAGCAAGGATGATATCCTTACCTAACCCGGCAAACTCCTTCAGCGAAGCAGGCAACAGCATACGACCGGCATTATCCAGTTCTATTTCTGTAGCACCACCCAAAAACTGACGGCGGAATTGACGTACTTTGGGGTCGAAATCATTCAATTGGCTGATCTTAGCAATGATTATTTCCCAACTTTTCAATGGATATAACGTGAGACATTTTTCGAAACCACGGCTGAGTATGAAACGGCTCTCCCCTTCAGGCAACTGTTTTTTCAGTCCGCCCGGAAGCAGGAAACGCCCTTTCGCGTCAACTGTAGCTTCGTATTCTCCGTGAAATCCGGTCATTGGTGAATAAATATTTTTAAGATTACCACTTGTTGACACAAAATAACACTTTTTCCCACTTTTAAATCAAATTTGGGAGGACTCTATTTATCCACAAATAAAAAATCGCTGTAATGCAATAGAGCATTGAATTACAGCCGACTGGAACAAAAACATATGTGAATGAAATGTGGATTCGTGTGAATAGCGAGTGGAAAACCGACCAGAACCCCTAACAGGCTTACATTTCATTGAAAATCAAGAGTTAAAGAATTCTACCCATGAGCACTACCGGCTATTCAGGAAAACCGATCTGGCAAAAACTGGGTATTTTGCCTCAAACCCGTATCCGGCTTGTATCTGCTCCTCAAGACTATGAACAAATGATCGGGTTATCGGTCCATAAACAGGTGGTAAAAAGTGGGGAAGCAGATCTGACCCATTGCTTTATCACCACCCTTACAGAACTGGAATCGGTATTCCTGAATCTGACGCATCAAACAGCCCCGGGTGGATGTATCTGGATCTCTTGGTATAAAAAATCAGCCGGTATTCCCACAGACGTAACCGAAGATGCGATCCGATCAATCGTACTGCCTACCGGTTGGGTTGATGTAAAAGTTTGTACCGTGAGTGAACAATGGAGCGGATTGAAGATCATGAAAAGAAAGAAATGAGCTGTTTACAGCAAGCTTCCGCATTAACTTTGCCGCTCTTGAATCATTGCTATGCATCCTAAAGACTTGTCGATACAAGATTTCAGTTACGACCTACCCGATGAACGCATCGCACGTTATCCTGTTGCAGAAAGAGATCTCAGTAAATTATTGATCTATAAAGATGCAAACATCACTACAGATGTGTATCGTTCATTACCCGATATTCTTCCTGCTGACACATTACTGATCTTCAACAATACAAAAGTTGTAGAAGCCCGTTTATATTTTCATAAGCCCACAGGAGGTGCTATTGAAATATTTTGCCTGGAGCCTGATGATCGCTATGCAGATGTTACCAGCGCTATGATGCAGAAACAACAAGTCTATTGGAAATGCCTGATAGGTGGAGCAAAAAAATGGAAAGAAGGTCCCCTATCCTTGTCATTTACCTGGAATGATCAAGCAGTAAAAGTATCTGCTGAAAAAATAGGAATGGTTCAAGATGCTTTTATCATTTTATTTCATTGGGATGAAGCTGATCTTTCATTTGCGGATATCTTACACCATGCGGGCAATCTTCCACTACCTCCATATATGGATCGTGATGCAGAAGATGCAGATAAAGAACGATATCAAACTGTTTATGCCAAACATGACGGTTCTGTAGCGGCTCCCACTGCAGGATTACATTTCACAGAATCATTGCTCACAGAACTGGCGAAGAAAAATATCCATACCGAATTTGTTACACTGCATGTTGGTGCAGGAACATTTAAACCTGTGAAAGCTGCGGTCATGCAGGATCATGAAATGCATGCTGAGTATATTGATGTGAGTGTTGAATCGATTCAGAAGATCAGGCAGTCTTTACCTTATAACATCATAACAGTAGGCACTACTTCCTTGAGAACAGTGGAGAGCTTATACTGGCTGGGGAAAAAAATAATCGATCATCCTACTATTGATATGAATGATCTCTATGTAGATCAGTGGGATGCTTATAACAACAAGGAAGTACTTCCTTCTGCAGATATGGCTTTACAAGCACTGGAAAACTATTTGCTTGAAAAGAAACTACACCGATTGGTTACCAAAACAAGGATCATCATTGCACCGGGTTATTCTTTCCAGATCATGAAGGCATTGATCACTAACTTTCATCAACCACAATCCACTCTATTACTCTTAGTGGCTGCTATTACCGGAGATGATTGGAGAACGATCTATCAATATGCGCTTGATCACGATTTCAGATTCTTGAGTTATGGAGATGGTTCCTTACTGTGGAATCGTAACTAGCTTTGAACTGTTTTCGCCAAAGACATTTCGACCGTAAAAGTGGTTCCTTTTCCAAGCGTACTATCGACCTTGATCTTTCCTTTATGTGCATCGATCACTGTCTTCACATAACTCATACCCAATCCAAATCCTTTTACGTTGTGTAAGTTACCCGTATGCGCGCGATAGAATTTTTCGAAGATCCTTTTGATAGATTCTTTGGTCATACCAATGCCATTATCCTCCACACGGATGACGATATGTTTGGCGGTACTATGCGTGGTGATACGGATCAATGGTGCGTCTTTTGAATATTTGATAGCATTATCAACCAGATTGGATACCATGTTGGTGAAATGCACTTCATCAGCTTCGATCACATCATTGGCGGCATTCAGATGAAGTTCTACCATCCCCTGTTTATCCTGTAGCTGTAATTGATGATTATCCAGCGCATGTTGTACCACATCATGCACATGCAGCTTTGTCAAATTCAATTTCAACTCCTGCTTCTCCATCAATGCAGCCTGAAGAATGGTTTCCACATGTTTGTTCATGCGAATATTTTCTTCCTTGATGATGCCGCTGAAATATTTCATCTTCTCCTGATCCGATTGCACTTTTTCATTTCGAATAGCATCTACAGCCAATGATATCGTTGCTAAAGGTGTTTTGAATTCATGCGTCATATTATTGATGAAATCACTTTTGATCTCACTCAATTTTTTCTGATTCAATAGTGATCGTATCGTCACATAGAAAGCTGCAATAATGATCAACATAAATAAAACGGCGCCGGCAAATACCCACTTCAGTGATGCCCATGCCTGCCTCTGAAAATCAGGAACCACTACCACCAAATATTCAGTAGCACTCAATCCTTCAAAATCTGATGCACTAGCCGGAACAATCGGCAGGTAAATTCTTTTATTTAAAACAGTGTCCCAATACTCTGATGAAAACTTCTTGGTAGACATCTCTATCTCTTCCGTTGGACCAATCACTGCAAATTCAAATTTGATCTCTCGCAATCCTACAGCATCAAACTCCTCCTTCACCATTTTATGTACATCCTGAAAACTAAACCGTTGATCAATGGTCGGCGGTTTGAGAATATGCAAGTGAAAATCAGGATTGAAAGTAAGTCCACCCCGTTTAGGCAATCGCAAGCGCTGAGAGGCCGGCGCATTATTGGTAAGTTTAGCTGTTACATTAGAAGCTGCTTCATAGGCTTTGTTGAGTAACTCCGTATTACGTATTTCAAACAAATTATTCAGCCATGAACTTTGTATGATGAAAAGTCCAAGTAGCGAGAGCGTGATCAGTATGACAATAACGGGGAAAGTTCGCTTCATTCTCACAAATATAATGGTCTGTACGAGCTAATGATAAACCCAGACCGATGATTTATATCCATTTTAACGATGGGTATCCCCTTCTTGTAAGATCGAGCAGATTCCCTTAACTTTTCAGTATGGTACCATTAGAATCAGGAATTTTACTGATATCAGATCCTTTTCTGAAAGATCCTAACTTTCTGAGAACGGTCGTATTTCTCTGCGAACATCAGGATGAAGGAAGTTTTGGTTTTGTAGTGAACAAACCTATCGGACTTACATTGCAAGATGTTGTTGCTGATGCAGAAGGTTTATTGATTCCCCTCTCCGAAGGCGGACCCGTACAAAAGGATACGCTTCATTTTTTACACCGACGTCCTGACCTGATCGAAGGAGGGGTTGAAGTAACAGACCATATATTCTGGAGCGGTGATTTCACACAAACATTAGCCTTATTACATAGTGGTGAGTTGACATCAACAGATATCCGATTCTTTATTGGGTACAGTGGATGGGGGGAATCTCAATTAAAACAAGAAATTGATGACAAAAGCTGGATCACCAGGCACGCAAAAAGAGAGCTTATTTTTCATCAGAATATCCAAGCGATCTGGAAAGAATCACTCACTGATTTAGGGGGTGAATACCAACAAATGGTGAATTATCCTATTGATCCTCAATTGAATTAGAGGGATTAAAAAAACCTTAAAAAACCTTTTAAAAAATGTAATCCCTTTTATTAAGGTTAATTTAATATTTCAATACCCCAAATTGAACCCTCAAAAACCCGATATCCATCGTTTCTTTTTTTCAGAAGCCGAAAGACTTTTATTAGCCTCCCACCTGTTAAATTTTGGTGTTTGGGAATTTGAATTCAGCACCTCCCGATTGATATGGGATAATAAGATGTACGAGATCTATGGTGTTCCTAAAGACGATTTCTTTCACACGATCGAGGATTTTCGAAAAAGGGTTCATCCGGAAGACCTACCCGGGGCCGATGAAGCCATGCAAAACATTGTGTATGCAACTGAGCCTTTATTCGCTCAGTTCAGGATCATCAGACCTAATGGAGAGATCAGAACCATCAAAGGAAACGTTACATGTATCAGAGATGGGGCTGGTCAACCTGTAAGATTGATTGGAATCAATCATGATATAAGTGAACAACAGATCATTGAAGAGAAAATTAAAGACCAAAATGCAAAGCTCAAAAAGATTGCATGGATGCAATCTCATGAGATAAGAAAACCGCTGGCGAATATTATTGGATTATTGGGTCTATGCAATCACTACGAAATGAATGATCAACAAAAAGAGCTTTTGCAGTATTTGAATGAGTCAGCTTCAGAATTAGATGCGATTGTAAAAACAATTATTGATAGAACTCAGGAAAGTAATGCATAAAAAAGGTCCATACAAATGCATGGACCTTTTCATGAATCAGTTGTAGGATTTATAAAGGATTTGCACCCTCAACCAATACCGTTACTTTATTATTCAACACTTCCACAAACCCGCTTTGGATACTATACATTTCATTATTGCTTTTGTCTTTCAGGATCTTTACATTTCCTTTTCCTAAAGCACTAACCAATGGAGCGTGTTGATCCAGCACTTCAAACAAACCGGTGATACCGGGCAGTTGAATACCATAAACCTCTCCGCTGTACAATTTCTTTTCCGGTGTTAATATTTCGAGTGTCATAGCAATTTCTAATTGATTGATTATCCTTTCGCTGCTTCCAACAGTTTCTTACCTTTTTCGATGGCATCTTCTAATGTACCTACCAGGTTGAAGGCTGCTTCAGGGTATTCATCTACTTCTCCGTCCATAATGGCGTTGAAACCACGGATGGTATCTTCGATGCTTACGAATACACCTTTCAGACCGGTAAACTGTTCAGCTACGTGGAAAGGCTGACTCAAGAAACGCTGTACTTTACGTGCGCGCTGTACGGTCATTTTATCTTCTTCGCTCAATTCATCCATACCCAGGATCGCAATGATATCCTGCAATTCCTTGTAACGCTGAAGGATCAACTTCACACGGTTAGCAGTTTCATAATGTGCTTCACCAACGATCGCAGGAGTCAGGATACGTGAAGTAGAATCCAATGGATCCACCGCAGGATAGATACCTAAGTCAGCGATCTTACGGCTTAATACCGTAGTAGCATCCAAGTGAGCGAAGGTAGTTGCAGGAGCAGGGTCAGTCAAGTCATCCGCAGGTACATATACCGCCTGTACAGAGGTAATAGAACCATTTTTGGTTGAAGTGATACGCTCTTGCATCAATCCCATCTCAGTAGCCAGTGTTGGCTGATAACCTACCGCTGAAGGCATACGACCTAACAACGCTGATACCTCAGAACCTGCCTGTGTGAAACGGAAGATATTATCTACGAAGAACAGGATATCCTTTCCTTTACCGGTACCATCTCCATCACGGAAATATTCAGCGATGGTCAGACCAGACAAAGCCACACGTGCACGTGCACCCGGTGGTTCATTCATTTGTCCGAATACGAAAGTAGCTTTTGAATCTTTCAATCCTTCCATATCCACTTTACTCAGATCCCATCCACCTTCTTCCATGCTGTGTTTGAAACCATCACCATATTTCATGATACCAGCTTCGATCATTTCACGCAACAGATCATTTCCTTCACGAGTACGCTCACCCACACCTGCGAATACAGACAAACCACCATATCCTTTTGCGATATTGTTGATCAGCTCCTGGATCAATACGGTTTTTCCTACACCCGCACCACCAAACAGACCGATCTTACCACCTTTTGCATAAGGCTCGATCAGATCGATTACTTTGATACCTGTGAACAGTACTTCTGTAGCCGTACTCAGGTTTTCAAACAGTGGTGGTTTATTATGGATAGGACGACCATTTGCTTTGCTAGGCTGAGGCAGACCGTCAATAGCGTCACCGGTTACATTGAACAAGCGACCATTGATCGCATCGCCGGTTGGCATAGCGATCGCTTTACCAGTGTCTACCACATCCATACCACGTACCAGACCTTCAGTACCGTCCATCGCAATGGTACGTACACTGTCTTCACCCAAGTGCTGCTGCACTTCGAGAACCAGTTTTTCACCGCTTTCTTTAGAAATCTCAAGCGCGTTGTAGATTTCAGGCAATGTTTTATCAGGAAAATGAACGTCAACCACCGCACCGATGATCTGTTTGATCTTACCTTTTGTAGCCATATCAGGAGATATAATTAGGTTTAAAAATGCCCTTTTCAGGGTTCGGAAAACAGCCTTTCCGATTTGGCGGCAAAGGTAAGGGGATGAAGGTTAAAAAATGGCAATTCCGGCAAGTAAATTTTACCCAAGCGAATACAAGGTGCTGGGTACTAGGTACTGGGTAGTAGAGAATCTGTTGTACGTCTGAAATACCAAGCGCTTTTCAACATAGATTCAGGTATAGACTTAACGAAGCCAGCCACATCTAATCCCCAAACCTAGTACCTAGTACCTAGCACCCAAAACCTATCCCATCACCTAGTACCTATCAACCATATCCCCTAAATTTATCCCATGGAACACCTCCAAGACCATAAAGTCAACAGATATATTTTTTTGGGTGCCATTTTGGTATTGGCCATTTTCCTGTTGTATAGCCTGATGGCTTTTTTTACAGCTTTCCTGGGGGCGATCATGTTTTATGTGTTGAGTAAATCACCTGTTGAATGGCTGGTAAGCAGGTGCAACTGGCGAAGATCCTGGGCGGCTTTATTGGTGATCATTACCTCATTTTTTATCATTCTAGTACCGATCTCCTTGCTGGGTGCCATGATGTATCAGAAAATATCCCTGATCGCAGTCAACTTTACTGCAGTTGCCGAACCCTTATCACATATCGATGAACTGCTTCAGGAAAAGTTCCACTTTACTTTATTGTCTGATAAAAACATCGCTCAACTACAAACCCTAGTCACCAACTTTGTTTCTTCAGCATTGAACCAGGGACTGAATCTTTTCAGTGCCATCATTATGATGTACTTCTTTCTGTACTTCATGATCACCAATGCCGGAAAAATGGAAGCCGCCATTGTTTTCTATCTGCCTTTTAAACGTAGTCAGATCGCCATGTTTGGTGCAGAATTGCGTGCCCAAACAATAAGTAATGCAGTGGGCGTTCCGCTGATAGCTGTTGTTCAGGGTATTGTAGCCTATATCGCATTTTTGATCACAGGTATGAATGAGCCGGGCTTCTGGGCCGTTGTCTCCGGATTTGCCTCTGTCATCCCGATCGTGGGAACCGGTCTCGTATGGGTACCTGCCGGTATCTATATATTGGTGATCGGACAAACCTGGCAGGGAGTTTTTTTACTCATCTGGGGATCGGTGATATTGAGTAGTATGGATAATGTCGTTCGCTTCTTATTAGCTAAGAAAATGGCCGATGTACATCCTATTGTAACTGTACTCGGCGTCATCATTGGTTTACACTACTTCGGAATCACAGGACTGATATTCGGTCCGCTATTGATCTCTTATTTTATCATCCTGCTAAGGATCTATTATCAGGAATACCAACCCCAAAAGAAACCCCGAAAGAAAACCCACACGCAGACCTTTAATTTGCCGTTTTTAGGGAAAAGAAAGTGAGGTTAGTCGATAGACCATAGACCATGGTCCATAGTAGACCATTGACTATGGACCATGGACCATGGTCTATGGTCTATGGTCTATGGTCTATCGACTAACATTAAAATATCGCTTCCCAAACCACTGCGGCCAATATCCCTCCAATGATAGGTCCTGCTACGGGTATCCAGCTGTAAGACCAATCACTACCGCCTTTATTTTTGATCGGAAGAATTGCGTGCATGATGCGTGGACCTAAATCTCTCGCCGGATTGATCGCCCAACCGGTTGGACCACCCAAACCCAATCCAACACATAATACCAATAAAGCCACCGGCAAAGCGTCCAACGCTCCCATTGAATGGGCAGGCTTTACGATAAATAGGATACCTATCATGAATACAAGGGTCGCAAGTGTTTCCGTAAGTAAATTCTGAAAGGGACTACGAATAGAAGGACCGGTACTGAATACTGCCAGTTTTGTTGCGGCATCATCTGCTTCATCCAAATGTTGTCGATAGATCAACCATACCAATAAAGCGCCTGTCATGGCACCTGATAATTGCGCTAACAAATAAACAGGAACATCCTGCCATGGAAAATTACCCAGCCATGCCAATGCGATCGTAACGGCTGGATTCAAATGTCCACCACTATAAGGTGCTGTTGCATACACAGCCACAAAAACGGCGAGTCCCCATCCGAAACAAATAGAGATCAGTCCACCGCCGTTGCCTTTGGTTTTGGGGAGAATTACATTAGCCACTACCCCATCTCCTAACACGATGAGTAATGCAGTTCCTAAAAATTCAGATAAAAAGTTGGTCATACAATTGAATATAATTTAGTATCTCTTTTTTGTCAGAGCGAACTAGTGCCCTATTTGAACTTGGTCACTTATTCTTTCATCCTTCCGTGTTCCTTGCTCCTTGCTTCTTGTTTCTTTTCTTCCTAAAGATATCCTTCTGCGAGTTCAGTAAAATCATTTTTTTGTTGGATCACCCATGCTTCTGATTCATTCAATTCACGCTGCATAAATACAACCACTTTCTCTAAGCAATCCAATGCTGCATGTGCATCTAAAAATAAAAGTCGGGTTCTTCTGGCCAATACATCTTCCACAGTGATTGCCATTTCATGTCGTACAGCATAAGCAATATCTACAAATCGGTAAGCGCAACCCGGATATAAGGGTGCTGCCAATCCCGGATCTTCTTGCACCATTTTTTCTTTTTTCTGCTGCACAGATAATGGATCACCGATCGGTAGATCTTTAGTGATGCACAAACGTTTGTCTAACTTAGAAATAAATACCGCATTATCTACTGCATCTTGTGCCATTTTACGATAGGTCGTCCATTTACCACCGGTAATGGTCACCAAACCACTGGCTGATACTACAATGGTGTGATCGCGTGATAACAAAGCAGTACTGGTTCCTTCTTTTGAACGCACCAAAGGACGTAATCCTGCAAATACACTTTTGATAACTTCTCGATGAATCTGTGGAGATACGTATCGGTTGATATGTTCCAGGATATAGTCCACTTCTTCTTCCAGCACCAATGGTTCAGCTGTGATTTCATCAACAGGTGTATCGGTTGTACCGATCACCACTTTATCATGCCATGGTACGGCAAATAAAACACGCTTATCATCTGTTTTGGGAATCATGAGTGCATGTGTACCCGGAAAATGATTGGCGTCTACAACAAGATGTACGCCCTGTGATGGGTCTACCATATTGGTTGCAGCAGGATCATCCATTTTCAAAATGGCATCCGTAAAAACACCTGTCGCATTCACGACTGATCTCGCTTTTATCTCGAGTGTTTCTCCTTCTTTTACCAACTGAACAGTAAGTCCTTTTATTTTTTTCTTCTCTTTGATCAGACCGGTCACTGTACAATAATTCAATATTGTAGCGCCATGTAAAACTGCTGTCGCAGCAAGATCGATACACAACCTGCTGTCATCAAATTGTCCATCATAGTATAGAATACCACCTTTGATCTTTTCCGGATTCAATGCAGGTAATAATGCAATAGTTTCTTTTGCAGATAATAATTTGGTTTGTCCGAGAGATAGTTTTCCTGATAACAGATCATACAAACGAAGTCCAATACCATAGTACCATTTCTGCCACCATTTTCTCACAGGGATCACAAAGGGTTGCACTGAAGTGAGATGCGGTGCATTCTTGAGTAACCAACCTCTTTCGCGCAATGCTTCTTTTACAAGTTTGATATTACCATGTTCTAAATAACGTACACCCCCATGTACCAATTTAGTAGAGCGACTAGAAGTGCCTTTTCCAAAATCATATTGCTCAATCAACAACGTTTTATATCCGCGTGATGCTGCATCTACAGCTGTACCTAATCCGGTTGCACCACCTCCAATGATCACCATATCCCAGGTTAGATCTTCTCTTAATTGTTGCAGTTGTGTGGATCGGTTCATGGTGTTAGGTGTTGTTGGGTGCTGGGTGTTGGGTGCTAGGTGCTGGGTGCTAGGTACTAGGTTTTAGGTTATAGATGTTAAGTGCTATTAAACTGAACTGATCAAATATTATTGTAATTTTATACGCTAAAAAGTTACCCAGTACCCAGTACCCAGTACCCAGTACCCAGTACCCAGTACCCAGTACCCAGTACCCAGTACCCAGTACCCAGTACCCAGTACCCAGTACCCAGTACCCAGCACCCAGCACCCTAAGTATCAAACTCAGCCGCCCCCACCGCTCTTTTCCATCCTTTGGATAACTGTTGTCTTTGATCGTCTGAAATTTGAGGCGTAAATGTTCGATCCATTTGCCATTGTTGCTGGATATCTTCTGTGCTTTTCCAATATCCTACTGCGAGTCCGGCCAGATATGCGGCTCCAAGGGCTGTTGTCTCTGTCACGATCGGACGAACCACTTTAGCATTCAACAAATCACTTTGAAATTGCATCAGCAAATTGTTGGTCGTAGCACCGCCATCGACCCTTAATTCTTTGATGGTGATTCCTGCATCAGCTTCCATGGCTTTTAATACATCCATGGTTTGATAAGCGATACTATCCAATGAAGCGCGTGCTATGTGCCCTGCAGTTGTTCCTCTGGTAATACCTGTGATCGTTCCTCTTGCATGCTGATTCCAATAAGGAGCACCCAAACCTGCAAATGCAGGTACGATGTATACACCTTCACTGTCTTTAACTGTAGCTGCTAATGTTTCTACTTCTTTGGATGAACGAATGATCTTCAGTCCATCACGCAACCACTGAACCACCGCGCCAGCAATAAAAACACTGCCTTCTAACGCATACTGTGTAACACCATTGATCTTCCAGGCAATCGTAGTTAATAAATGATTTTGAGAACGCACTGCTTTTTCTCCGGTATTCATGAGCATGAAACAACCGGTACCATAGGTATTTTTAACCATGCCCGGTTGTGTACACAGTTGTCCGAATAATGCAGCCTGTTGATCTCCTGCAATACCCGCTATCGGAATATTGTGCGCAGTCAGAATATTTTGTGTATGCCCATATACTTCACTGCTACTTTTTACTTCAGGCAATACGGTACTGGGAATATTGAATAGTTGTAAAAGTTCTTCATCCCATGTCAAAGAATGAATATTGAATAACATGGTTCTGGATGCATTGGATACATCGGTCACATGAACTTTTCCATTAGTGAGTTTCCATACCAACCAGCTGTCAATGGTACCAAAACAGAGTTCGCCTTTTTCAGCTTTGGCCCTTGCACCATCTACATGATCCAGGATCCATTTCAATTTAGTGGCTGAAAAATAAGCGTCAATGATCAATCCGGTTTTTGATTGTATCATGGCTGCATGTCCAGCCGCTTTGAGTTCATCACAGTATGCAGCGGTTCTTCTGTCTTGCCATACAATGGCATGAAAAATAGGCATCCCTGTTTGTCTATCCCAAACAACGGTCGTCTCACGCTGATTGGTGATGCCGATCGCAGCAATTTGTTGAATGGTGAGACCGGCCTTTGTGACCGCTTCTGCTGCAACACCCAATTGGGTACTCCATATTTCGTTGGCATCATGTTCTACCCATCCGGGCTGCGGAAAAATTTGTTTAAATTCTTTCTGCGCCACAGCACAGATCGTACCGGCATGATCAAATACAATGGCCCTACTACTGGTGGTACCTTGGTCAAAGGAGAGGATGTATTGTTGCATGCTGTAAGATAAGAAAAGAGAGAAATAGGAAATAAGAAACATGGAACAAGAAACAGAGAAAATACGATTCACTTTCTCTGTTTCTTATTTCCTATTCCTTATTTCTCTGTTTATTTATCTTCTCGGTTTCAACCAAACTTCAGGATTCATGGGAGCTGCTTTTTCATTGCTGATCATGAAAATAATGGCGCCTTCTCCGTCAATACTTTTACCGGATCTTCCGAGCAGAGAGCCTGCTTTGACTTGTTGTCCTACAGAAACAGAGATCGTAGAAAGTTGATTATAGGAAGTGAAATATTTTCCATGTCGTACAAATACTGCAAGGTCTCCATTGATCTCACCAACATACACTACTTCACCATCAGCCACACTTTTCACGGCAGATCCTTCCGGTAATGCGATCTGTATACCATCACTTTTCTGCGTGAGCTTGGTGCCCGGAACAGTAGAAATACCAAATGGCACATACACATTACCACGATCAACAGGCCATGGTAGTCGACCTTTGTTTTGTTCAAACTGAATAGAAGTTTCTCTTCCTTCAGGGGTTGATTCCAGCGCAGAGTAAGGTCTGTCTGCCACCGGCTTGTTCTCCAATGGCTCACTGATAGCACCACTCTTGGTGATATTGCTATTGGAAGCAGTATTGTTTTTAGGAGCAGCTTCTCCCGGTTTCGTAGTATTGGCAGCAGCTCTTTTAGCATCTTCTGCTGCTTTTAGTTTTGCACGTCTGGCAGCTTCTTCCGCTTCTCTTCGAATAATGGCAGTAACTGCTTGCTGCATTTTCTGACGCTGTCTTTCTTTGTTCTGTATCTGAGTAGATAATTCTTTTTCTTTTCCTTTCAACTGAGCCACCACCTGATCCTGTGCTTTTTTATCTTCTTGTAAGACTTTTAACTGCTCACTTTGTTTGGTAAGTGTGGTAATACGCTCTTTCTTATTATTACTCAGCAAATCGATCTTTTCTTTCAGCAATTGCTCAGACTGCATAATAGCTTCAGCCTGTGTTTCACGATTACGGCGATAGCTTTTCAGGTAAGTGATCCTTTTGATGGCGTCATTGAAACTTCTGGAGGAGAAAATAAAATTCAGGTATTCATAACTGCTCCTGTTCTTGTAAGCAAAGACAATGCTCTTGGCATATTTTACACGCAAAGTATCCAACTCTCTTCTTAGACGATAGATATCACGCTCATTCAAAAAGATGGTATTATCCAGATCCCGTATTTGACGATTGATGGAATTAACCAACTGTTCACGCATCGCTACTTTGCGTTTGATGATGGCTAACTGACTCAAAGAAAGTTTTTTCGTTTTCTGGGTTTGTGATAGCAGGTTATTGAGCTCCGCTAATTCTTTTTTCAGGTCTTGTTCCTGCTTTTGCAGTTCCTCGCGGGTTTGGGCATGTACCGCAATTCCGATGAAGCAAATCAGGAAAAAGGAGAAAAAAGATTTCAGCATGATCAATGGGTTTAATCCGCCAACACGGAAAGTTTGTTTGATAACGAAAAATTGAAGGGTAAATTACTTACGCTTATAGTTTTTTGGCAACTCGAAGTTGTATTTTAACGGATCATTTAACGTAAACTCTTTAAAATCAAGGTAAATATCCAATTTTGCCTTCTCTGCCATGGATATTTTGCGATTGGTTGCAAACATATAATCACCCAAAGGCTGATAACCGCCAAACGTAATATCACAAGTGCGATTACGCTGTACATCTATATCATCCAGTTTACTGTATAGAACGCGATTATCATTTTTATCAAGATTGATGAGGTGTTTGAACAGCTCTCCTACCATAACCACCAATAATTGGGTATTACTATTTTTATAGGATACCAGGTTCTTACTCATGAAAATGGGATTACCAATGAGCAAGTCCTGAACGGTAGCAAAATCAAAAGGTATTTCCGTTACTTCCTGCAGATAATTGATCGAGCGATTCATGATATATTTCTCACCCACTTTACGAACCAATGTCACACTGTCTTTATTGATCTTCACCTGCAGTCCTTCCGCGGATATACCCAGGAATGAACCCTTCACACGAATGATGATAACACTGTCTTTGCGCATACTCAGATAAACCGTGTAATTATCTTTATTCTCCGCGCCTTCATAATCAACTTTGATCTTGGCATTAAAAGTTTGGAAGTCGATCTTATTCTGAATCACTTTTCCCATGATATCAGCAACAATAGCGGCTGAATCCACCACCGGTGTTTCTTTGATCACCACTACCTGAGCCGTATCTTTCTTTGTGATCGCCTCCTGAATGGCTTCTACTTTCTTAACCGTTTTGCAGGAGAAGAGGAAGAGAACAGCTGCAAGCTGCAAGCTAAAAGCCACAAGCGTTTTGTTACACACTACGAGCTGCGAGCTGCAAGCTGCAAGCTTTTTGAGCATGCGTAAACTATTTGAATATATCCCTACCAAAATGATCATTTTTAATAGTAAAAAAATATCCCATCACCCATCTATCACCCAATACCCAGCACCCAGTACCCGATCACCCGATCACCCAATCCCCTAAACCCCCGTACTCCCAAACCCCCCACTTCCTCTTTCGGTATCATTCAGTTCATCGGTCAAGTCCCATTCAATTTGTTCTACTTTTTGTAAAACCATTTGAGCGATTCTGTCACCGGGCTGTATGACCTGCGCTTCCGCTGAAAGATTGATCAGGATCACTTTGATCTCACCGCGATAATCCGCATCAATGGTACCCGGCGTATTCAAACAGGTGATTCCTTGTTTGATGGCCAATCCGCTTCGTGGGCGGATCTGGATCTCATATCCTATCGGAATAGCTACAAAAATACCGGTAGGTACCAATAGGCGCTCAGAAGGCTGTATAGTGATGGGTTGCTCTAAATAAGCCCTGATATCAACACCTGACGACCCGGATGTTGCATAACCAGGTAAAGGATTATTCGACTTATTGACAATACTAACCCGTATAGGCTGAACTGACATAGGCGCAAAACTACTAAATGTGGGGGAATGTGAATGGTGAATTGTGAATGGTCAATAGTCCATGGTCGATGGTCCATAGTAAGGATAACATCAAAACTCATTTCTCACACTCACTACTCACTACTCACTAAATACCACAAGTCTCTTACCCACCCACAACCAACATCCTGATATCCCAATTACCTAATCACCCGATCCCCCGATTACCCAATCACCCAATCACCCGATCCCCAGTTTCTTATTCCTATCCCTATCTTTGAAACTCATAAATCGGAGTCAGCTACATGCAGCAGGTTGAAGAAGCATTATTACAAGTCGAGAAGATCGTACTTTCATCAGGTATTGAAAATGATATCATTTATTTCAACTACCATAAAAAACGCTTTCATAAAATGGGGGAAACCGTAAGTCGAATGGTACCTCCCGGTAGTAGCGTACTCGATATTGGCAGTCATTACCTGCACTCTTCATTGCTTTTACAATTGCTGGGATATAAGGTTGTTTCGATGGACGTGAGTGAGTTCTGGGAATTGGACTATATCCGCCAAAGAGCAGCCGATCATCAACTGACACCGGTGATAGAAAATCAATTGGAGCATCTAGGATCCTTAAGCGAAGAAAAGGACCAATATGATCTGATCTTATTTACAGAGATCTTCGAGCACATTACATTCAATCCGATCGCTTTCTGGAAAAGAATACATACCCTGATTAAAAATAAGGGTAAGATCTATATCACCACCCCCAATGCCATTACACTATATGCGATCGTGAAAACACTATTCAATCTGATCACATTCAGGGGAATTGGAATGGATGTAAAAGCCATTTTCCCAACAGTCACCTATGGTCATCATTGGAAAGAATATTCCACCAGCGAGATCAAATCTTATTTCAACATGTTGAATGATGGATTACATCTGGATATTCAAAAGTTTCAATACAAACCCACTGAAACTGCACATCATTGGAAGTCATCACTTAGAATATTACTTACCAAAATGAGCAATGCTATCCCTTTTTTCAGAGAAGCGATGGAAGTGGTGGTTACGGTTGATAAATCGTATCCCTGGAAAATCAATCCACCTAAGTATTAGCTTGAACGAGTGATCTGAAAGAACGATCCATCTCCAATATTGTAAGAAAAAGGCTTTGAGCTACGAGCTACCGGCTGTGAGTCATAATCATTGCAAGTGTATTCCTATTGATTTTTAAGGGATTCTCTGACGAATGAAGCGTTGCCTTACTTCGCTTCAATGAAATAACCTACGCCTCCAAACAGTCGTTCTATTTGATCCTGTACATCCAAGCTATAAAGGCTCAGAGCTCGCGCTCAAAGCTCATAGCAGTTTTACTCCGCTATTGAATACAATTACCGCTAAGTATCAACAGCCAGAATTTTATACATCTACACTGGAAACCACCTACTTTTGTTATCATATGGCAATAAAAAGCATATACAAGGTAAAAAAGCAGGTAGGCAGATGGCTATTCATCATATGCGTTTGTTGGATTCCTTTTCTGAGTGGATGTTTTAAAAACCTGCCAGTAAAAAATGTGGTGTATCAAAATGACTTCGACAGAGACTCTGCAAGTGGTTTTGTGTTTTACAACATTTTTGGAAGAGTGGATTCCACTAAAATCACTTCCTATCTAGACAATAACCGTGTGTTGGGCAGATTCAATAGCGTATTGGCGCAACTAAAATTGGATTCCTTACCAGAACACAATATTTTAAAAGTTGAATTCGATCTCTACATTCATGATAAATGGGATGGGAATCTTATCCCCTCCGGCTCTACATTACCCGATCTCTGGAAAATGACCATCAATGGAATGATCGTTCACCTCACCACATTTTCAAATGGTGTTCACCCACAGTCTTTTCCCAATGATTATGGTACAACGGTCATCAATAACCCGCCATTGAGTAATTCCTGGGGTACTTTACCCGGAGTATGTGCAAATGCAGGTAATAAAAATGGAACCACGCATTATAAGATCGAATATACAACAGGACATACAGGTGGATTGGTACTTGAACTCAGTGATGTATTGCAACCTTTCAACAGTCTCTGTCAGAAAAGTTGGTCGATCGATAATCTGAGAATATTAGCTTCCATGTATCAATAACGACTGACCCGGAAAATGCCTTTTCAAAAGATATACCTGTCACTTGTGAACAACCGGTCGGCAATTCAAAATTTTGCTAACCTTAGTTTTTTACAAGCAGCCAATGTACTGGCTCAGATTCTACTGATCCCGATCATTGCACACAAAGCCGGGCTGATTGAATTTGGTCAGATCATGGTGGCAGCATCCTATGCAGCAATGGTATCTATTCTGATCAATTATGGCAGTAACCAATCAGGTGTAAAAGATGTGGCACTGCATCGTGCTGATCGTTCTTTATTATCGCAAACCTTTTATAGTATTTACTATACCAGGGGCCTGCTTTTATTACTCTCCTTTTTGCTATTATCAGTGATCTTCTTTGTTTCTCCAAGTCACTACCGACATTTTCTTTCAGCCAATACCATTATTCTCGCTGAAATGTTGAATCCCTTTTTCTTCTTTGTGGGCATGCAACAATTGTTTTTATACAATTTGAGCAATCTCATAGCCAAAATCATTTCAGCACTGCTCATTCTATTCTTTATCACCAGTAGTAAGGAGGGTATCTGGGTGAATTTTCTGATCGGTATTCCGAGTATCCTAGCCAATCTTTTTCTGATGCTACATATCATCAGAAAATATCAGCTTTTCCATTTTATGGTATCATTCCGCGAGCTAAAAAAATATGTACGAACCAACTTTTACCTGACAGGAAACAATGCCTGTGTTCAGTTACAGCAATCGTATTTTCTTTTTGTGGTATCAAGTATGGGCGATGGTATGATACTGGCCGCTTATTCACTTACCGATAAGATCATTTGGTCATTCCGTATGCTCATCATTTCTTTTTTCAATACCATCTACCCCAGGGCTGCCTTACGATACCAGCAATCTCCGGATGCATGGAAACAAATGAAAAGAAAACTGAGTTATCTGATCAGCATCCTATTTTTAGCTGTAGCATTGGTTTTATTTTTTTTCCCGGATACCATCATCCATATCGTTTCTCCTGAATCAAATGCAATGGCTACCGTGTATTTGCGATATGTGGCATTGGTTCCATTGATAGCGGCATTAAACTCACTGAATGTAGCCGATCTCTTGATCAAACAACAATACAAATACATTTTCATCATTGCCGTTTTACTGCTGTTCATAGCCATCTTATTTGCACAAATACTGATCAGCCTGCAGCAACCGGGACTGTTTGGATTATATCTGCTGGTGATTGAATGTAGTAGTATCCCTTTGTACCTGTATTTCATACGGAAAACCAACCAACTTTACTGACTTTTTTAGCTGGCACTTATCACTTACTTTTGAACGAAGCAGTTACTTAAAATATATTGAATGCGTTTTCAATCTTTTGAACATTTATTGATTTGTCCGGAATGCGGTTCGCAGGTTCAACAACAGCAAGATCATTTTCAGTGCACCAACTCATCTTGCAACATGAAGTTTCCGATCTATTTCGAGGTACCTGTTTTTGTGAGTGAGCATAATGAGGTTTTTAAACAAGAAGATTTCAATACACCCGAAGCACCTTCCATTTTTTTTGGAAATAGCAAAAATCCAGCCATTAATTTTCTCCGAAAACTTCGACCGGATGTTACATTGAATTATACCAGTAAGATCAATTATACAAAGTTGGCCGATCGGTTGTCGCATCTGGAAGCGCCTCGTATTTTAGTGATCGGAGGAAGCATTGATGGCACAGGAATGTCGATACTAAAACAAAAGCTACCACAACAAACCATAATGGTAGAATCAGATGTGGCACAAGGACCGAATACCAATATCATATTTGATGCACACCATATTCCTTTTCAAGCGAATACTTTTGACCTGGTGATCGTTCAGGCGGTACTGGAACATGTGCTGGATCCGTTTCAATGCGTAAGAGAGATTGAAAGAGTGCTTCATGAAAATGGTATCGTTTACGCTGAAACCCCTTTCATGCAACAGGTTCACGGCGGTAAATATGATTTTCATCGTTTTACAGATCTGGGGCATCGTAGATTGTTTCGGAATTTTGAAGAAATAGATCGTGGACTGGTTGCCGGTCCGGGTTCTTCACTGGCATGGTCATTACGCTACTTCTTTCTTTCTTTCGCTGTGAATAAAACAATGGACCGTATCATTAGTTATGTTTCCAGTTTCCTGGTTTTTTGGCTGAAATATTTCGACTATCTACTGAATCACAACAAAGGTGCTTATGATGGCGCTTGTGGACTTTATTTTATAGGCACTAAAAAAACAGGATACGTGTTACCGGATCATGAGTTGCTTCATCAATATAAAGGATATCGCTCCTAATGCACAACATGAATCATTCAGCAGAAGCCTTCCCATCGGTAGCGATCATACTCGTCAATTGGAAAAGCTTTGACGTTACGAGTGATTGTTTGGAATCACTCAAACAACTCAAGTATCCAAATTATCAAGTCATCGTCATTGATAATGGATCACAGGATGGATCTGTCGAAAAATTTCGTACCCATCATCCACACATCGTATTACTTCCATCTGAGACCAATCTCGGATTTGCAGGTGGCAATAATATCGGATTACGTTACGCACAGGCACAGCCATTCGATTATGCGATCATGCTGAATAATGACACCTTTGTAGAGCCTGACTTTTTAACCCTGCTCATTGATTATATGGAAACGCACCCTGAAGTGGGTGCCATCCAGCCACGTATC
Organism: Sediminibacterium sp. KACHI17; assembly: GCF_040362915.1. Lineage (NCBI taxonomy): Bacteria > Pseudomonadati > Bacteroidota > Chitinophagia > Chitinophagales > Chitinophagaceae > Sediminibacterium > Sediminibacterium longum. Next base: position 1,421,728 of record NZ_AP029612.1, read on the forward strand.
CATTTCAATGATAACCGAAATTTGTTATGGAATGGAGGTGCTTATTTCAACCCATGGACAGGCTTTACCTATACAGACGGAGAAAATCAATTACCCAAAAAAAGGCATCTACAATTAAAAGAGATCGATTGGATATCCGGCTGTGCATTTCTCGTTCGCACACATATGCTGGATCGAACCGGTTTACTGAATGAAGACTTCTTCATGTATAGTGAAGATGTGGACCTCTCTTTCAGGATCAGGAAACTTCGTTATCAACTCATTTATCATCCTGCATCTGTGATTTATCATATTGCCGGAGTATCCAACAAATCTGCAACACGCGGAAAAGAAGGGTATGTAAACCATATGGTTCATTATTACAACCAAAGAAACCGTCTTTGGATCATTAAGAAATATACGCCCTGGTATTGCTGGCCAAGCGTTATCATCTGCAATTTTTTTTATATTCTGCTGGTTCTGGGCTATTTTGCAGCACGTGGAAGGTTTAAAAAATTAAACGCCATGTGTCGTGCTGTGAAAGATGGACTATTACATTGATTGCATACGCACAAGCATTCAAAACACTTTGTACTCAATAGGATAGTAATGAAATAACAGGGTGGTATCACTCCTTTTCTGAAAAGGAAATGAAAAGATCTCTGTTTTCAAGTAACGGTCCAGAAAAGATAGATACGGATAACGATCAACTATCATGGTAAGTACCGGATCAGCTATTCAGGTAAAAAAGTAAATACATGTTATTTCTGTTACCCTGTATATATCTGTTCTCTTTTCTACAGGCATTGTATCGCCTGCTGAAAAAACAACCTCAATACATTCTGGTCTTCTTTGTCATCGGACTTCCCATTTACTTTACTTCCCTCTCATTAACCTATCAATATGGATTTGAAGGATTGATCCCGCTGTTTCAATCTTTCAAAGAACTCATCGTATTGATCACGTTAGGTTGGCTGGTATTCGTCAAGAAAAGAGTGATCGTACTTCGGCTACCGGACAAAATGATGATCGCTTACCTACTCTATTCATTCATATATGTGCTACTACCATTGGGTAATTTTGGAATAGTAGACAAACTCCTGGCATTAAAAGGATTGAGCTTTTTTCCCTTGATCTATTTTGCAGGCAGGTATATGATACCGGAGATGGTACCACTGAAACATATCTTTCATTATATCTGTCTGGTCGCAATTCTGGCAGCGATCGTATTAGGTTGGGAAGTATGGCAATACCAACATTTGCAAACACTCACCGGATACGCAGACTATAATGAACGTTTTTTTGGTGCAGAGCCTTCCGGCAACTTTGGACTGAGCTGGACTTTCGAAACCAGTAATGGACTAAAAAGATTTGCCAGCTTCTATGGTGGACCGCTGGAATTAGGTGCGAATATGATCCTTACATTGGCTGCTTGTTTGTCAGTGATCACCACCGATGATCATCGCATTAAAATGAATCGCATCATCTTCATTACACTCATCACTTGTACCCTGTCTATTTTCTTTGCTATTTCAAGGGCTTCGTTGGTGAGCTATTTTGCCATCATGTATTTATATGCATTCATCACCGGTAAAAAACAATGGCTTAAAATTTTTCATTATGCGGTATTGGTTGCAGCCATCGCCATCATATTTTATATCAAAGGTGATATTTATGAACTCATCATTACAACCATCAATTTCACAGATAACTCCAGTGCCTTTCACGTACTGCAATGGCTGGAAGGGTTAGATGCCATGTCTGCCAATCCACTGGGGCTGGGGCTGGGTATGTCAGGAAGAGTATCCGCTTCAACAGGAGACAATATCGGTGGTGAAAACCAATTGATCATCATTGGCGTTCAAACAGGGATCATTTCTATGCTGCTCTATCTCGCCATTTATATATGGATCATTCAATACAGTATCAAAATATTCAAATCGGCTACAGGAAAAATAAAAAGACTGGCACTCTGTATTCTCCTGGTGAAAATCGGACTGATCATTCCAACTTTTACAGCCAATGTAGAAGCGTATGTATATATTTCCTATTTCACATGGTTCTGTACCGGTTTATTGGTTACGATGAATGATGAGTCAAAATCAAAAATCAGTTCCTCATCCTATGCGGCAGCCTAATACACCCATTAGAGTCGGTATCGATATCCGAGACTTGCGTGTAGCAAAGACCGGGCAAAAAACCGTATTGGAAGAACTTTGCAAACAATTCAAAAAACATACAGACCCAACGATCGAATTTATTTTTCTGGATGATACCCATCCCATTCCCACGGGAAAGAAGAAATGGCAGATCATATTGGGTCATTTTTGTTATCAATGGTGGAAACAAATAGTGTTGCCATGGAAAGCCTACCGAAACAAATGCCGGATCGTTTTCTGTGGCGATTATTTTGTACCACTCCTACAACCCGGATTCAAGACCATTGAGATCTTTCATGATGCTTTTTTCTTTGAATACCCGCAACACTATCATGCACTCTGGCGAAAACTTTTTCATCTCATAGCAATGCCGGGTGCCAGAAAATGCAGTAGCATCATGGTCACCTCTCAGTATGCCAGACAACAAGTGCATCATCATACCGGTATTGCGTTAGAGAAATTGATATCCATACCACTGGGACCTAAAACTTTTCCGGTAGTTGAAAAAGACATACCATCGGCAATAGAACAATACTTACAACATCCCTATATACTGCATGTAGGTGTGATGGAAAAAAGGAAGAACCTGCCAATGCTCATCAAAGCTTTTGATCGATACTGCGCCAAGGAACCGAAAGACAACCGAAGATTGATCTTAGCAGGTAAAGGGAATGGCAAACAGGATTCGGATGACACGGCCAACATTGAAAAAGCCATACAAGACAGTCCATATAAAGACAGGATCATCCGTACCGGATTTCTTCCGGATGCATCCATTGCAGTACTGTATGAGCATGCAGATCTGTATGTGTTCCCTTCCGTGAACGAAGGTTTTGGAATACCGGTATTAGAAGCTTTTCATTGGGAAGTACCAGTATTAGTAGCCAATAACACATGCTTGCCGGAAGTAGGTGGCGATGCTGTACGCAGCTTTGACCCTTATGACCCCGAAGCATTAGCTTCACTCATGCATCAGGTACTACATGACACAAGCATGCAAGAGGAAATGATTCAAAAGGGGAAACAGCGTCTTCAGGATTTTTCATGGGAAAAAGCAGCCAATCAATTAGTCGCGCTTTTCAAAAAAACAGTGCAACATGACTAAAGCAATCACATCCCGCTATCTACCCTTTGTGGATGGTCTCAGAGGTATTGCCATCCTGTTGGTAGTATTATCGCATATCGGTTTAGAACAGATCATTCCGGGAAAACTGGGTGTTACACTTTTCTTCTTTATCAGTGGTTATTTGATCACTTCCCTACTACTGGATGAAAAAGAAAGAACCGGTAATATTCAATTGGTTCATTTCTACTTAAGAAGATTTTTTCGTTTATATCCTGCACTACTCTGTATGATACTATTGGGTATTGGAGCTACTCAATGGTTTCATTGCAGTCTTACCATTCATGATGTTGCAGGGGCCATGTTTTATTATTCCAACTATTATATTGGATGGTTCCGCTCACCTGTTGCAGACTGCTCACGCATGCTCGATATCTTGTGGTCATTGTCGGTTGAAGAACATTTTTATCTGTTGTATCCTTTTCTGTTCACAGCATTCCTGAAAAAATATACGCGGAAACAATTGGGGTATTTTATTGGACTTGTATTGGCACTCTGTATCGCAGCAATACTGTTCAGATGGCAGATATATCTCACTATTGAACAACCGGAAGATATAGCCGGTCGTATTTATTTTTCATCCCATACACGGATGGACTCTATTCTCTGGGGATGTTTGTGTGCATTGATCGGTAAATACAGTCCGCAATTCTTTCAATGGCTACAACAGAAAACCATATGGTTCATTGGTTGCGGTTTGGTGCTCGCCTCTTTGGTCATTCCTTTCTTTTGGTATAAACAACTTTTTCAGTTCACTACACAAGGATTGGGGCTATTCCTGCTGCTTCCTTACCTCCATACGAATAACCAACTATTCATTACACGCATATTGATACATCCATGGCTCATCTTTATTGGAAAGATCAGTTATAGTCTATACCTGTTTCATTGGATCGCTGTAAAAGTATCCAGTCAATGGTTTACTGATTATGGACTTTCATGGCAATTATGCTTCTGGGCGATGGTCATCGTTCTTACCCTATCTTCGTATTATCTGGTCGAACTGCCTTTTGTTGCACTGCGAAAAAAATTCGGTTCGCATATGAAATAATCGGATGTATCAGTTATCAGTATAGCTTTTAAAAAAATGTCACATCCTCCTGTCATACTCTTCATACACAATACCTACCTACAGAAAGGTGGAGAAGATACAGTTGTACAACAGGAAATTGATTTTCTGCAAGCAAAAGGATGGAAGGTGCATACCCTTTTCTTTTCCAATGAAGCCATTAGCAACCCATTGTTACGATGGTTGAATGCATTCACCGTATTTTTCAACATCACCGCAGCGATCAAAGTATTCTTACTGGTAAAGAAACACCGTATCGATATTGTTCACGTACATAATTTTTACTACCGCGCCTCTCCATCTGTTTTCTGGGGAGCAAAAGCTGCCGGTGCCAGAACCGTTTTTACACTGCACAACTATCGGCTGTTTTGTCTGAACGGTTTTTTATTTTACAACCAGACAACCTGCATGGATTGTCATCAGCAAAAAAGCTTTCAGCCGGGTATCACACGCAAATGTTTCAAAGACTCAGGCTTTTTTTCACGCATACTTGCTGCATCCACCATCTTACACAGAAGAATCGGTACTTGGCATCATAAAATCGATCAACTGCTGGTGTTGAATCCTTTGCAGAAAAAATTATTGACTGATATTGGCATCCCGGCAGAAAAAATAATACTGAAACCTAATTTTTTATTAGAAAGCGCAGCTCCCGCATGGTATGATCAGCGCGATGATTTTTTTCTTTTTGCAGGCCGCATGTCGCCTGAGAAAGGCATTGTAGCTTTGATCAATGCCGTAAAAGGAAAAAAGATCACTTTACTATTGGTAGGTGATGGTCCGCTTGCCCCTTGGGTCATGACGCAAACCGATGAATGGATACAGTACCGACCCAAAGTAGATAAATCAGTTTTACAAGTGTTATATAGAAAATGTACGGCACTGATTTTCCCCTCCATCTGGCCGGAAGGTTTACCACTGACAGTGATTGAAGCACAACAAGCAGGTACTATTGTCATTGCCGCTCATTCAGAAAATCTGAAAGAGATGATCCGTCATCAAGAAACCGGATTTTTGTATGATCCTTTGAATAATCAGGAACTATTGAATGTCATTGCTAAGTTTCAAGCGAGTGACTTACAAGAAAAAAACAGACTATCCACCAATGCCTATCAATTTTTCAAAGACCATTATACGATCCAACAACATGATCAATGGTTAATGAAAGCCTATCAGGTTTCCGTGAAAGAATAATTCAAGTTGTATGAATGAGACGTCATCCCAAAAAATAAATATAGCAGGAACCGGTATCAGCAATGTAACACTGGAAGAAACCATCGAAATTTTTGACCGATGGATCGAAACCGGTGATCAGAAAAGAGTATGTGTTACACCGGTGAACTGTGTCGTATGGGCTGCAAAGAACAAGGCGTTACAAGCGTTGTACAACAGTGCAGACCTCACACTCTGTGATGGAGTGCCATTAATATGGGCATCTGCTTTTTTAGGAAAAGGGAAATTAAAAGGAAGGGTAACCGGATTGGATCTTTTACCACAGTACATGAAACATGCTGCACAAAAGGGATACAGTCAGTTCTTACTGGGAGCAAAAGAAGGAGTAGGCACAACGCTAAAACAAACAGCAGAAAAAAATTATCCGGGAATACAGATCAGTGGAGTGTATAGTCCACCTTTTGCGGAGCAATTCAGTGAAGAAGAAAATGAAAAGATGATCCGGATGATCAATGAAGTGAAGCCTGATATTTTATGGGTGAGTCTCACAGCACCCAAACAAGACTACTGGATCGCACAACACCTGAACAGATTACAAGTGAAGATCGCTATTGGTGTAGGAGGTGCATTTGAAGTGGCTGCCGGACTCATCCCCCGCGCACCCATCTGGATGCAAAAAGCAGGGTTGGAATGGCTCTATCGTCTCTATCGCGAACCCCGCCGTCTCTACCACCGCTATATCATCGAAGCCCCCGCCTTTTTCCCTTTGATCATTCGTCAGAAGATGAGAGGGTGATGGTTTTCGGGTAATTAGGATATCAGGTGATCGGGTTATTGGGATGTCAGGTGATCTGAGATAGTCCATTAGTTGTCGTCATGTCGACCGAATGCCGACGAAGAGTCGGGAGAGCGGAGACATCTCACCATGATTAGCAGTACCTCAAATCTCCGCTATATAAAAGTCTACATAGAATCAGGATATTTCTTGACTTCGCTAACCAACGCTCGAAATGACGACACCTCATATACATCACCCAATAACCTGATATCCCAATTACCTGATTACCCGATTACCTGATTACCCGATAACCCGATAACCCCAATCCCAATCCCCAAAGCCGCTCCGAGTATGGCTCCGAAGAATAATCCTTCCCACCATAACCATGCATTATTCTTTAAGGGATATACGGGTTCATCCACCAATTGTACGGTGGGGGTTTCTTGTATGAGTGAGGTTTTACTGATCTCGAGATTCTTTAAGATCTCTGCATAGATCGTTCCTTGTAAAACTTTATCTCGGGAAGAGATTTCAGCGGATACTTCCGGATTAGAATACACCGGATTGACATCTAACAACAACCGATTCGCATCAGCAGCAGAATAAGTTTTACGATTCAACATGTACAATAAACTATCTGCTTTGTTTTGCAATCGCTGCACATTGGTGAGCAATCGTTTTGTTTTGGTCTCAATATAAAAGTCAGTAGCGGTCTTCAGCAAACGTTGAGAAAACAATACACTGAGTACTTCTCCACGCATGGTCACATTCATTTCGAAGAATCCCAATTTCTTATCCGGCTTGGCTACTGATAATTCTTTTTGGATATGACGCTCTATGATCTTTTTCAGCAAACTATCTTCCAATCTGGAAGCGCCTTTTCTTAGGACGGCAAATGATTGCAGTTGCGGGAATTTTTTCTTCCACTTGTCAGACAGCTGGTATAAACGAGCATACTCATCCGCCAAAGTGCTGTTATTGGTGCTATCATACCAGCTCAATAATGTTTTTTTGATCAGTTGTTCACTCTTAAGCAATTGCAACACATTGTCGCCGGCAAGTATACCACTGGCTCCGGATAAATTTCCGATATCGACTCCAAATTGTCCGGCCAACGCAGACATCAATGACCCGCCACCCACTGATTTAGATTCCTCCACTACAAATACGGTCTTTGCCTGATAAGTAACCGGTTTTATGAAACTATAGATCAACCCCAATATCATTCCGATCACCATCATACCAGTCCACAACTTCCAATGAAGCAGTGCCTGTTTGAACTGCAGGAACAAACGCTGCAATTCATGTGTCAATGAAAAAGGAGGATCGTCTTGTATAGGTGATGGTATGATAGGTTCCTGTTGCATGCGTTCCATGTTAAATTAATTCCGCAATACCGCGATCAGACTGATCAACGCTGTTAATGTGCCCGTTAATGAACTGATCTCTATGATCGACAATCCTCTTCGCTCAGTTGCTGATCTTTCCGGTACTACAATTTTACTTCCGGGTAATACTTTGGGATAAGAACGGAAAAATAAAAACTTCTTGGTCTTTCTACTGATACCATTGCTGTATTGAACATAGGCTTTCTTCAGATTTCCATTATCTGTTACACCACCTGCATCAGCAATATAAGATTTAAGACTACCGTTTCCATAACTCAGTATCTGCGGATTGAATACCGCTCCTTTCACTTCTACAAAACTGGTACTACGTGGGATATAAATACTATCGTTCGGTAACAGCACAAAACGTTCTCCTGCACTAAACACATCTGATGCTACACGCAGGTTATTTCTAAACACCTGAATATCGCGCATAGAAGCGTATGGACTAATGCCACCCGCACGTTGTAACATTTCTGTCACCGTTTCATCTCTTCTCTCCAACGCATAATCACCGGCATATAAAATTTCACCTCTCAGCTTCACACTACCGGGCAATTGATAATTCAACAACTTCGGAACAAAAATATAATCCAGTGGCTCCAATTGAATGGCGGTCTTATCTGTATCCAAAGAAGAATCTACTTTCACGGTGAATAAAGTCAGTAAGCGATTGGCCAATGTATCTGCATTGTTCTTTTGCAACCTGGATACTTCTACTTTATGTGTAGCTGCATCATTGGTAAAACCTCCTGCGAGTAATATCGCATCTTCTAAGGTCATGCCTTTACGAAAAGCAATGGTACCCGGATTACGCACATTACCTCCTACTGTGATACTCATTTGTGAGATGAGATCATTGCGCGATTGTATCACTACAGAGTCTTCTCTGAACAATGGAATATCAGTTGCTTTACCTGCTAATAATTCTGCTACATTGAAGGATACCAACAAGGGCTCAGTCGTACCCGGTGCTTGTCTTTTGATATAACCACGATTTACAAATGCGTCTTCTGTTAATCCATTTGCTTTTTGAATCAAACGCAACAAACTAAGTCCTTCTACCAATTCATAGTTACCCGGACGAACCACTGATCCTGCAATGATCACACGATTTAAAAAACGTTCTCTCACTTTATCAACAAAAACAGAATCGGCATTACGTGGAATAAAATAGCTGAAGTCTGTCTCAGGAACATCTCTGAACAAGCGTTCCTGATTACCTACTTGCGACACTTTCAAAGAACCCTTGAATGCCATATCTGCCCATCCTCCCGCAAAACGCAATAAGTCTGCAAGTGTTTCTTTCTCCAATAATTCATACACCGATGGACGACGCACTGCGCCACTCAATACCACTCGTTTGTTATACAAAGGATAACGAATAATATCTCTGTCTTGCAAACGGATCTCTGTATCCATCAAACCGCTTTGTAAAAACTGGTAAAAGTCAACTGTCTTGATCACTTTATTGTTGCGGATCAATTCAATGGATCGAAGTGAACCATTCTTACCCGGACCACCTGATAAGTACAACACATTGAAGAAACCGGCCAGCGATGAGATCGTATAATCACCCGGACGATCCGCTTCACCGATCACCGTTACACGAATGCTTCTGACATTACCAAGCGTCACAAGCAATTGAGATTGTCCACTCGCCAATGCAGGATACGGTAATTTCAGTTTGGTACGGATACGGGTGGTAGCTTGTTCAATGGTTAATCCGCTCACCTGTACAAAACCGGCATGCGGCAATTCAAAATTACCTTCACGTGTTACCCGCTCACGATGACTCACTTCATTCAACCCGGTAATATTTACAATGATCTCATCACCCGGACCCAATACATAATTCGCGGGTGTGGCCATATTCACATTCGGAATAAAACTGGCTTGCGGATTATTAAAGAAATCAAACCCATAATAAGGAGAAGGAATACGGATATCGGGTAATTCATATTTCCAGGTACTGTCACGAAGGAAATAAGCGGTATCAGTGATCAGATTATCCTTACCAAACATTTTCCGATCGCTTGCCTGTAAACGAACCAAACGTCTCTTAAATTCAGCAACATCAGACACACTCATACCTCGTTTTACGAGTTCCTTCATGGCATCACTCTCAGACATACCCTGTTTTTGGGTTTGTTGCCACAACTGTATCAACTGCTGATCAGACAATTGTCCAACGCTTTCGATCTTTCGCTGCGCCATAACACCCGTCGCTTGAAAACATAACAACGATACGAGTGCGATATATATAATTCTTTTCATAATGTCTATTCGTCTACAAATATCGGGGAAATGGGTGATGGGGCAATCGGGGGTCGGGGAATCGGGTGATTGGGGATACTATGTTGGGTATCGTCATGTTGAGCGAATCCCGACGCAGGAGGGAGAAGTCGAAACATCTCCTCACGGTTAGCAGTATCTCAATCCTCCACTTTATGTAAATCCCCACTAGATTCACGTCATGTTGAGCGAATCCCGACGCAGGAGGGAGAAGTCGAAACATCTCCTCACGGTTAGCAGTATCTCAATTCCTCACTTAATAAAAATCCTCATAAAGTCAGGAGATTTCTCGACTACGCTACGCTACGCTCGAAATGACGACATCTTATTTACATTACCCGATTACCTGATCCCCCGATAACCCGATATCCTCACAACCCAACCAAAAACCCAAAACCAAACCTACTATTCAAACGCGCCAAACCACTCACTGCCTCGGTCCTGTTTTGGTGGGTATAGTTGGTATAGAGGTACACACCGGGTATCCACTGATACGTGGCTTCGACATACCAGATGGAAGATTTGTATTGAAGATCAAAAAGGAAAGGCGGCTGTGGTTGTTGGAAATATTGCTGATTCATGGAACCGGCTCCTCCTTTGCGGATATATTCATAACGGATCATCGTTCTCAATCGAGGGATAGGCGTAAAACGTGCAAACAATAACATACGGTCTGCATTATTGCCGATCCAATCGCCAAGTACATAATCATTGTGGGTATAGTTTTGAGCAGGTGTCAGATTGCGGTACACAAATGGACGAATACGCGTGTACTCTGCCCCTAAAGTGAGATAAGATAATCCAACATCTGTAGTATTCACACCTACTGTATACCCCAATTGATTACGGCTCTTAACAGGATCGAACACACCGCCTAACAATATCTCATCCACAAACAAGGTTGCATACAGATGCGTCTTCTTCACATGATTACGCGAACTCAATTGTAAGAACAATTGTCCATTGGCACCGGCATTGATATTATCATTGGTGCTTAGTTTATCATATGCTTTGAAAAACATGATCGGAATCAGATAACCTGCTTTGAGACGATCACTGTATACCACCGATTCACCCAAATGAATATCCAATCCTTTTATTGGCGTGAACTGCAAACTATGGGTTGCTAAATATTTGGGAACATAGATATCTCTTCTACCACCAAAAGGATCGACACCTGTGTTGTACGTACGATTTGAATCGATCACATTGGAATTCAACCAGGCATGCATATAGTTGAATTTCAACCAAGGCAATGGCTGATAGTCTAAACGCAGTTGCGGGAAAGTTGGTGCTTTATCAGATAAAACAGCTCTTCCATTTTGTCCATAACCCCACAACAAATAATCCTGTCCAAAAGCAATAGAACCATTTTTCCAGGAGTAAGCAATACCACCACGGAATTCACTATAGTTCAAACTTTTTTTGCTGGCTGATATCCTTCCCACAATACCGGTAGCAGCATTTTCTCGAATGGTATCAATACCTCTACCGGCTTCAGTGATATCATGAAAAGAAAAATGCCAGGACCAATGTTTACCGGCATAACCATAAAGTCTCGCACCGGAACCATAAGTGCGCAAAGCCCTGCCCGATCCATAGATACCACCACCACTGAGTATCGGATCCACGCGCATCAGAAAGTCTTTACCGGTGATCAACAAACCTCTCCATCGGTTCCAGGGATCTTTTACAAACATCCCCGCTTTGGGTGTTGCAGTTTTCGTAGCAGCGATGGCCGCTTTATCCGACAGATCTCGCTGATAAAAAGCCAGTTCATCGCGCTCCAGTTTCGTTAACTGATCTGATCGCTTGGCTAAGCTATCCAAACAATCAGCCAAATACACCCTACTCAACGGACGGATCTGATCATCAAATACTACCAACCCTTTATTGGCCATGCGATACAGATACTCATAAATATCATTCCGATGATGTTCATACACCACTTGACTCTTACCACTATTCAAAGTGATAAGCAATAGAAAGAAGAATATTGTTTGTTTCATGATAGGTTTTGGGGCTGGGTATTGGGTACTAGGCGCTAGGTACTAGGTTATGGGTGCTGGGTGAAGAGGATTCTCACATCTTGCAAAGAAAACCCATAACCTAGCACCTAGTACCCAGCACCTAGTACCTAATAAGCATTCTGATCCCCTCTGAAAATATTGATGACGGTTTGTAAAATGATCTGGCAATCTAACCAGAAAGTCCAGCGATGAATATAGTACAGATCAAAATTGACTCTTCTTTGCATAGAACCCGGTTCACGGGTCTCACCCCTGCATCCATTTACCTGCGCCCATCCGGTGATACCCGGTTTTACAAGGTGACGCTGCATATAATTATCTACCGTATGCATCGCTTCAATATTCAAGGGAGTCGGATGCGGGCGTGGACCTACTACTGACATGTTTCCGATCAACACATTCCAGAACTGAGGCAATTCATCCAGATTCGATTTACGCAGAAAAGCACCAATACGTGTGATACGTGGGTCATCTTTGCGTGCCTGCAAATAGTTGCCATGCGCATCCGTATCTGTACTTTCTTCCACCATGGTACGGAATTTATAACAAGTGATCTGTTGGTTATTCAAACCCCAACGCTCCTGTTTAAAGAAAACAGGACCTCTTGAACTCAGTTTGATCGCCACTGCTATTAAAGGCAATAACCACCAACCGATCAAGAGGAAAAAACTCAGCGCAAATAAAAAATCAAATACCTGTTTCAATAATTTATTCTCCCATTTATCCAATGGCAATTCACGGATACTGATCACGGAAAGCTGACCAATATTATTCACCTGAACCGCAGAAGAACTATACTGATGGATATCCGGAAGGATACGCACTTTTACTTGATGAAAATCACAGACTTCAATACAATCCTGGATCTGATCGGTATGACCATTGGGTAATGCAACGATCACTTCATCCACTCTTTCTTGCTTCAACACATCAGAAAGTTGTTGTACCCGGCCATAATACATACACCCATTCATGGCTTTTTTCTGGTCATCAATAAAACCAATACACTTATAACCGTAATAGTAATATTTGTTGATGGTCTCATAAAACTCATACGCAGCAGGTGTAGCACCCACAATCAGTAAATTATCATACAAACGCCCCTGATAAATGGCAGTATGCAGGTATTTACGGATCACGTATTTAGTAAGAACCAGAAAACAAAACAACAACCCCACATTGATCGCCAGAAAAGACCTGTTATAAGAAACTTTTTGCTGGAAGAAGAATAAAACAGAGCTGAATAGAATGGAGTAAAGGATCAGGGTATACGCAATAAAAACGATCTCTTCCGAATACTTGTTGGATCGTCTGTCGCGATACAGCTTAGAAACAGATGCAGATAAATACCAGACAACGAGTGACAATAACAAGAGTAGATAAGGAGGGGTCTCACGTCCCCATAAACCAAACCCACCATCCACGCGGTGCGACAATATATAACTGATCCCCACCAGTGGGGCATCGATGATATAACGTATTAAAGTATACCGACTATACGATTTTCGCATACTGATAATTGGATCTTGCACAAAGACACCGACATGAAATGTTCTGATGCCTGCGGAAAGATAGAAATATTATGTGATATGTGGTGATGGGTGCTAGGTACTAGGTGCTAGGTTTTTTAGACTTTTGTATGCTAGATATCTAAGTATATTCACTATTACCTAATACCTAGCACCTAGTACCTAGTACCCAGCCCCCTAAAACCTCCACACCACCCCCATTCTCCCTGAAAAATTCAACACTTCATTCCCAGGGATCAGGTAGTCATTGGGATTGTATTGAATGATCCACCATTGATAATTGTAAGAGCGGATCAATCCTGTTTGAGCGGAGATCAAGACCGGACCAATGGGCCAATCGAATTTGATGGTTCCGGCAAGATCCACCCAATGTCTTCGGAAATCTCCGATATATTCAAAAGCCAGATAATAAAAATCACTGTTATACCGAACGCGCTCAAATTGGAAACCGATACGTTTCAAACCTTTCACCCAGTTCAAAGCTAAGGTCTGGCTATTACTACCCGGACCAATCCCCGCACCCAAAGGCCTGCCCTTGTGCGTGTATCCATGACGTACATATGGATGCGTATACCAACTATCCGGAGAGCGGATCAGCTCGGCAGTCGGAGCCTGCATTTGCGTAAACTCCGCCTGAAACTGAAGATGCGCATCCTTTCCAACTGTAAATAACTTGTTGATGCCGGCGACATAGGCACGACGATACGGTTCCGCCTGAACCACATTCCAAGGCAGCAGGGCCCTGTCTTTTCGACCAAATTCTACATAGAGCTCCGCCTTTTCTCTGGGCATTACATAGCGAACAAACATTGACCCCAAGGAAGCTTTTTTACCACTCTTTTCAGTACCCGTCAGTTTATTGCCAAAAAAGCCCTGCAAGGGCAGTACATCCAATGGATTAGACAGATCACGCTGATACAGATAAGAAGCTTTCGCCAAACCCACATACAAGCCTGGAGTCCATTTCGGATTCCAGCTCAATACCATCCCGGTCATATAACGATCCTGATCCGGTTTGGGCTGGTATACAAAAGCACCGTTGTAAACAGAATTGATCCTGGGTGGTAAAATACCCGAAGCTTCCAAACGACCACCCACCATCTGCCCTTCAAAATTCCCAATGCGGGTACGGATGGGTTGATGTGTTTTCACAGACCAGTGAACAAATCCCGGAGCATTGCTGCTCATCACCAACGCATTGCGAAACCCCGGCCCCCACCAAAGATTTTGACTCGAGATACCAAAAGCAAAATGTTGGGTACGGTATTCAATAAAAGATTGACCGGGCAACCAGCTGGTCTGATGTCCGCTTGCGTATTGCTGCGGAATATCGGCTGTATTCCAGAACCGATAACGATCGGCCCAGGCCCTATTACCCATTTGTTGGGAGAAACCTTCATAGTCCAGGTTTTCAGCTGTGGTAAATTCAGGCGCTATTTGAAGATGAATGCGTTTACCCACTTTCGCATGCACGCCAAATGTTCCTAATACCTGATACCCACGCGAAGGCAATAAAGCACCACCATTCCACTCGTAGGGTTGTTGTTCATGGTATTGAAAGGTCCATTGCAAAGGCACAAACCCTCCATCCAAAACCTTTGTTTTCCAACGTAGTGGCTTTTGAATAGCCATTAAAGAATCCAATGCCGCAACAGGAATTTGATTCGCATTCACCATCATAGAAGGCAATGCCACCCCATTCCCCCCAGCCAATTGCCCCACCCTTAACAGCTCTTTGAGCCTATCACTATGCACTACTTGCGCCATAGCACCAGCAAGCACCCAACAACTCAAAAAAGTATAAACAAGTCTTTTCATCATGTCATCCCGACGCAGGAAGGATCTCCCACCGCCGGCCTAATAGAACAAACCACATCAGGTGATCAGGTGATCGGGTAATCAGGTAATTAGGAAATCGGTAAAACCAAATCAGTTACCCTCATGTTCACGTCATCCCGACGCAGGAGGGATCTCCCACCTCCAACCTATTAGAACAAACCACATCAGGTGATCGGGTTATCGGGTAATCAGGTAATCGGGTAATTAGGTAATCGGTAAACCCAAATCAGTTACCCTCATGTTCACGTCATCCCGACGAAGGAGGGATCTCCCACCTCCAACCTATTAGAACAAAACACATCAGGTGATCGGGAAATCAGGTAATCAGGTAATCAGTAAACCCAAATCAGTTACCATCCTATAAAGCGAATCCCGACGCAGGAGGGAGAAGTCAAAACATCCCCAAAAAGTCAGCAGATTTCTCAATCCCCCGCATCTAACTCGAAATCACGTCACCCTATCAAATCACCAAACCCAATAACCTGATTACCCGATCCCCCGATCACCCAATCCCCCGATCACCTACAACCTATACCCCCAACTCACCCCCACCAACACATTGATCCTATTCTTCCCCGGCTCCCATCCATATCCTGAAGAATGAATGATCTCAGCTTTGCCGTTGAAAAGCCATCTGTCTTTGGTCCATTGCGGGGCGAAACCAATACCCAGATCGGTCCATTGATACGTGCGGTTGACAGGATCTCTTTTGATCTGTTCGATAAAAAAGCCCAGTCTTTTTTGATCACGCACGAGTGTCATACTCGCATACACAGCATCTGCCCCAAAACCATAGATAGAACCCATGATCTGGTTATCATGTGTATAGCCTTCTTTTATAGAACCATGTTCATACCAATTACCCGCATTACGAACCATATAGTCCGGGGTTTGACTCATCTTGGTGATCTCAAAATTCAGATCGATCCAACGGTTCTCCCCACTTTGACGGATCAATTTCTTCACGCCGGCAATATGGGCTGCTGAATGACTGGTACCCAGTAAATAATCTCGCGTGTTGAGTTTATAGTCATTGTACCCGTATTCCAGGTAAAACTCGAAATGATTTTTAGGAAAGATCCAGCGCAGAAAAAAAGAAGCCACCTGATCACGATCCAAGAGGTCTTCATTGGCCACATTCTTTTTTTGTGCTGCCAAAGCTAGTACAGGAAAGAAGCGCTCAAAATTACCTTGCGCTTTCACCGCAGAATCGTTTGCAAAAGTTTGGATCACGCGGTTCAATCCCAGGTACAAACCCGGTATCCACTTGGGTTGATAGCTAACCGTTAATCCACTCAAAAAACGTTTTCGTTCGCCAAATTCAAGGTCTGCAACCTTGAGATGCCGATTCTCCATGGAACGATTCCCATCGGTCCGCAACCACCCACCCGTTACCTGCCATTCCAGGTGACCGATCCCAATATTTTGAGGTCTTTTACTCCCTACAAAAAAATGTGCAAAGCCTGGCGCTTGATAAGTCATCAACAAACTATTCCGCACCCCCGGTCCCCACCACTGATTGGCAGTAGACACACCTGCACGAAAACCCGCAGCGGTTAATTGTAAGGTCGATTGACCAGGATAAATTCTTTGAAAAGATTTTCCGCTATTATATCCAAAAGAAGAAGTAGCAGCATAATTCGCATTCGCTGCCCAAACCAACTCCGGCGCCAACTGCGCCTCCAAGAATCCTGCTTTCATTTGTAATCCACCACTCAATCGCGTCTGTAACCCTTTGGCAGCGATCAGGGATCCATCATTCACACTAAAAGGATGACTACTCGTAAACACCGTCGTCATCGCCAAAGGCAACACCCGAACCACAGGTTTTTGCAAAGTACCCTGTTGTAATACAGTATCCCCCTGCAAAGCCATCGACCGAATCGCAAAACTTTTCCTTGCATTGCCCCTACCCATCAACTGCTCACGACGCAACTGTTCATCCTGCATGATCGCAACATCAAATGTCTGCGCCATAGAAGAGCGAACAAGGAAGAAAACGAGAAGGGAGAAAATGAATTTATGCATAAGTAAGTGAGTAGTGAATAGTCAGTAGTAAGTATAAATGGTTATGAGTGATTCTTCGTTGCAGATTATAACCTTCGGTTATGAATGCTCCTCAGAAGGACACGACAATTAAAGTAAGAACCGGTGAAGAGGATTGGCAAAGCCAATCCTCTTCACTATTTTTTCTACCACCCCTCGTCACCCGGAGGAGTCTTCCGACGACCAGTCGGAAATGACGACGAAGGGCCATACACAATTGTAAGTAGCCTTATTAATTTTATGCAAATCTTACTCTCCCGTATAATCTCCAAAAGAACGGCGCGCTTGCTAAACAAACGAACGCAAAGAGACTCACAATCCTGGCCTTAGAAAAAAAGCGTAAAGAAATTCATGTAATGGAGCGTTAAGCAATGGATGATGTTTGGCCATGTTCAAAAGCTGAAGGGCAGCTTCGCTCAATCTATGTTCAAACGCTTGGCTTTAGACTTCATCCATTGTAGCGCAATGGAATGAATTTTAGCTTTTTTTCTAGAGCCTTGATTTTTTTGTTACTTTTTTTATCAAGAAAAAAAGTAAACGGAGACTTGCAGTCTTCAAAATCACTATTAAAAAAATTATCTCCCATAATCATCCTGCACCCTCACAATATCCTCTTCATCCGAAGGATGTTCTCCATCAGTGTGTTGCCAAAATTCAGCCACCACGCCCCAATCATCCAATCCGATCAACCGATGTCTTTCCCCTTGACGCAAAATAATTTCATCCCCCACATTCAGTGTATGAATTTCGCCTTCTGCATCGGTATCACTGGTCATTACAGCCACCTTCCCTTCAACAACCCTCCAGCGTTCCGCTCTTCGATGATGGTACTGCCAGGATAACCGTGCTCCGGGTTTCACCACCAATATTTTAGGGCTTAATTTACCGGCAATACGTAATCCATCCACAGATAACCCATTAAAAAATCGATTGGCAAATATTTGTGCTTGTGATTCCTCAATCACAAAGAAACCACCCCAAGGTCTGTTAAAATCATAACTGTCAATCACAAACCCATTGGATTCAAGACTCAATAAAATTTTGTCAAAAATGCTTGTTCCCATAAAAAAATAGAATGATTGATCTCTGATTGAATATCAAAATAAAAACATGTATGCGCTAGCACAGGTGGTGATGTCACACCAAAAACCAAAGAAAATTCTTCGTCGCAGATCATAACCTTCGGTTATGATCTGCGACGAAGAATAACACGACAACTAAAGTAAGAACCGGTGAAGAGGATTGGCAAAGCCAATCCTCTTCACTATTTTTTCTACCGCCCCTCGTCACCCTAAGGAGTCTTCCGACGACCAGTCAGAAATGACGACGAAGGGCCATATACAATTGTAAGTAGCCTTATTAATTTTATGCAAATCTTACTCTCCAGTATAATCTCCAAAAGAACGGCGCGTTGGTGGACAAACGCACGTGACTATACTCTCCACCTCGGCCTTAGAAAAAAAGCGTAAAGAAATTCATGTAATGGAGCGTTAAGCAATGGATGATGTTTGGCCATGTTCAAAAGCTGAAGGGCAGCTTCGCTCAATCTATGTTCAAACGCTTGGCTTTAGACTTCATCCATTGTAGCGCAATGGAATGAATTTTAGCTTTTTTTCTAGAGCCTTGATTTTTTTGTTACTTTTTTTATCAAGAAAAAAAGTAAACGGAGACTTACAGTCTACAAAACATATTACAAACGAAGTATCTATAGAAAAGAAAAATTAGCTAATCTTCATCGCAATAACTTCAGCATTATTGCTATTATCCAATTGCTCAAACACAGAATTATTACTAATAAATTCAGGAACCAACTGCTTCATTTTAGCCACCATTTCCATGGTTCCTTTTCTTTGTTTCGCCAATTGAATCAAGGTATTGAAGTCCTGATGAAGGGTATCAAATTGAATATTCCGCACTTTAGCGATCATGATCTTCTCATGATAGGTAGGCAGTGTATTTTCAGAATCCATTAATAACTCTTCATAGAGTTTCTCACCGGGACGCAACCCACTATATTTGATCTCAATATCAATACCCGGTACATACCCATACAAACGAATCATTTTCTTAGCAAGGTCAACAATCGGTACAGGCTTACCCATATCGAATACAAAGATCTCACCTCCGCTCCCCATACTACCCGCTTCAAGCACCAGCTGACAAGCTTCCGGTATGGTCATAAAGAAACGGGTGATATTCGGATGGGTAACCGTCACCGGTCCACCTTTTTCAATTTGTTCTTTAAAGCGAATGATCACAGACCCATTAGAGCCTAGAACATTTCCAAAACGAGTGGTAATGAACTTGGTGAACTTCTCTTTATCCCCTGAGTTCGCTGCAGAATGATACAAGGATTGTACATAACACTCTGCCAAACGCTTAGAAGCGCCCATTACGTTCGTTGGGTTTACCGCTTTATCAGTAGATACCATCACAAAACGAAGTACATGGTGCTTAACAGAAAGATCCGCAATGATCTTGGTACCCATAACATTCGTCAAAATAGCTTCTGACGGACAAAGTTCCATCATCGGCACATGTTTATAAGCAGCTGCATGGTATACATAATGCGGCTCATACATCGCAAACATTTCCTGCATCCGCTCCTCATTGGTAACATCGCCCAAATAAGGAATACAGGCTGTACTAGCATTCATCTCCTGTAATTCCAATTCCAAATGATGCAAGGGCGTTTCAGCCTGATCACAGAGAATAATGGTATGTGGCTGAAAACGTAATAATTGACGAACGATCTCACTACCGATTGAACCCGCAGCACCTGTTACCAATACGCGCTTACCTTTTACCTGATTGCCGATCTCTTCATTATTGATACGAATCGGCTCTCTTTCTAAAAGATTTTCAATCTTAATGGTTTGCAACTGACGGGCAGAGAATTCACCATTGATCCACTTATCCAAAGGAGGTACATTCAATACCTTGATATCATGATCCAGACAGAAATCTACTAATTCATTTTTTTTCGCCGGAGTAATGGTGAAAGCCGCAAGAATAATTTCATCAATCTTTTGACCCAATGTGAGTGTCTGTAGATCTAATGTGTGATGTATTTTAATCCCATCCACTACCTTACCCACCTTACGCATATCATCATCCACAAAAGCAATGACGGTTACATTCGAAGTCGCATCATGTTCTAACACTCTTTTTGTTGCGAAACCTGCCTCACCCGCTCCATAAATAATGACCGTCTTACGATCCATTTTGTAGTTGCGTAGATAGGCAAACACATATTTTACAATAACTCGGTAGGAGATTAGGAATAAAAAGCTAAATAAACCATAAATGATCAACGTAACATTGGGAAATGCCAACGCTCCACCTCCGGTATTAGCAGAAACCAGCCCTATAAAAAATAAAACAGAAGTGGTCATCAGAATCGCATAACAAATCCTAAGTGCATCTTGTATACCCGTGTAACGAATAATACCGGCATAAGTCCTAAAATTGATAAATACAATTGAGTTGATTAATAAAAGTATCAATACATTGCCACTCAATGCCTGCCAATCTAATGCTTCTACAGATAGATTATATCTAACCAAATGGGCAAATACCATTGCAAAAGCGCAGATGGCAGAGTCAATCAGGAATATAATCCATCGAGGAACTATATTGATTTTCTGAAACATAAACAGTTAAGCTGGATTATAAGTAACAAATAAGCGCTTATGACCTTCAAATCTAAATCTAAATATAGTATATATAATAGTAAAAGCCAATAATACTAATAAACTAACCCAAATTTGACCGGTTATATAACTATATACTACAGATATATTTAATAACAACTGCACTGCAGCAAATAATATACTCACTTGAATGTGTGTCCACCTTGCCTCGTTAGCCAAATATTGATAAAAATGCGACCGATGAGCCTCCAATAATTTTTCTCGTCTTAAAATTCGACAAAAGATTGTAAAAGCAGTATCTATAAAATAAATTCCGACAGAAGCAACCCAAATAAAGGTGCCAGTTTGTTTTATTAAGCTTACCAAAAGAAAAAATATTATAAAAGCCATAGAAACACTACCAACATCTCCTGCAAAACAGAGTGCATTTTTTCTCATATTGTAAAAGGAGAAAGCAAACAATGCTGCTAAGACTGAAAGAAAGAATAAATCTGGAACAATAACAATAACATATTGATTTATCCAAAATAAAAAACCTATTGTAACAAATGAATATAAAGCCGTAATGCCATTAATTCCATCCATAAAATTGTACACGTTAAGCAGAGCAATAGAAAAAAGAAAACAAACTATGGATACAACCGAAAGCAAGCTCATTCCCATAGAAAAAATAGTGAAGACTATAATTACAATTTGAGAAAAGAGTCTAAAAACACTACTAAGACCTTTCAAATCATCTAAATAACTTATATAACTTACTAAAACTAATGAAATCGAGAATTCTATATAATTTGGAAATTGCTTAAAACAAATCGATGCAAAACAAACTATTGGAAAAATAATTCCTCCTCCTCGTATTGTTATCTTTCCGTGGGAACTTCGCTGATTTGGGATATCTAAGATTTTATAAAACTTTGCAAAATGATATATATATAAATATTCAAATAAGAAAGAAATGCTTATTGAAAAAACAAAAAAAAGAATTTTAAAATAAAAAGTATTATCCACTAACCGATTGAATTAATAATTGAAATTTAAATCTTTACATTCTAATATTGGTTTAGATTCCCACAAAAGTTCTTTACGAGCTTTTGTGTCATCAAAAGTCAATGTATGACTAATTTTTTGAAGCTTACTACTATTGAGAGGAAACCGATCGCCGATTATATCACCCACGCAAGAAGCTATCTTAGCGAACACCAATGGAATTGAGTAAGGTTCAGATTTACCTAAGCTTTTTGCAAGATAATTTGAAAATTCACTAATACTTGGATGATATCCATCAGTTAGATTAAATATGCCTTCTTTGTCTTTTAAATGTGGCAAAAGTTTTGCCACATCAGTGGCCAAAACCATACTTTTCTTAGCAGTACCGTTCCCAATTTTAAAAAATCTACCTTTTTTTAAAGCTTCAACAAGAGTCCTAATATTTCCAGGTGCGTTATTACCAACTACAAGAGGCAATCGAAGTATTACGCAATTAACATTATTTTCTTTGCACCATTTTATGGTAATTCTTTCAGCTTCAAGCTTGCTCAGACCGTAAGGATCTTGACATCGCAAATCATGAGTTTCATCAATGCATTCACCCTCAATAGCCCCATATACACTCACTGAACTTATGAACACAAAAGTATTTGGTGGTACTTTACTAAGTTCGATACTTTTCAAGAGGTTGTAAGTATAATTTGCATTGACCTCAAAAAAGGTATTTATGTCTACCTCTTTGGGCGATAAAATATGTGCCATACCTGCACAGTGAACAAAGACATCGACTTTTGGTAAATCTAAACTCTCTGTTCGAAAATCATAGATAATATCAGATTTTTTACGGCCGATTGTAATTACTTCATTATTGTTTTTTAGTTCTTGATACAGAATGCCACCTAAAAAACCAGTTTTACCAGTAAGTGCTAGTCTCATAAAATATTGGCTTTTTTCAAAAAATAATTTCTTATAGAGAAACAACAAGCTATTACTAATTCAATTAAATAAAAAACAAGCCAGAAGTAAATATTTTCTATTAATTTAAGTTTATATAGTGAAAAGAAAAAAATTGGAACAACATAAGATATAAGCAGAAAAAGTTTATTCACCTTTTGTGAATTCAAAATCAAATAAAGTAGTGTAAGTATAGAAATTATAATGCACATACCTTCTGTTATGTATATATATTTATTCAAAATTTGATATTTGCTATAAAATTTTTCGAATAAGGTAAGATTAATGCCAATTATAATAGAGCAGCTAAGTATTAAATGACCTATTGTCGTAACTAATAGAAGTTTCCATTTTTTCCTTTGGTCTGTTGCATCGTTTGACAATAACATCCTATAATACTTACTTGCAATAACCCCTTGTACTAAAATATGTAAACTAGAAAGGGAATAACAAAATAAATAATTCCCATATTCATGCTTATTCATAAGGTTTGAGAATACTATTTTATCCATCAAAGAGTAAGCGATCAATAACGAGTTGGTAAGGTAAAAAACAAAGCCTTCATTTACATTCTGCAATCCATATTTAATAAAATTTCTAGGCATTAAAAAAAAAAAGCCTTGACTCCGTAAAGCGGCTACAATGTAGAAAATACAGGCTATCGCATAAGGTATAAGTATATATATGTGTATTGATAAATTAAATCCAAGTATTAGCAGAATCAACAGACTGGAACTTGTAAATACTCGACCTAAAAAGTCTGTATTTACCAACCCAATACTTTTAAATGCAGTACTAAGAAATGAATATAGGCTGAGAAAAAAAAAGGTTAGCCAAAATGATTCTAAGCTTATCTGTGGGTTTTTATTGAGGAAAATAAAAAAAATTACTATAAAAATGGATGAGAAAATTAAGGAAAAAATAAAGGAACTAGCTACATATCCAATATTCAAATATTCTTTATTATATTTTCGAATTAACCTGAGAGAAAAACCTAAAGATGATCCAAAATCAAGAATTAAAAACCAAAACACTAATACTAATTGGTAGTTATATCCTGCATAATCAGCAGGGTCAAACAACTTAGGTAATAATACAGATAATATTATCCGTAGAAAGAAATCAAGGAATAGTAGATAATTATAACGAAATAGATTGAACAAAATTAATTGTTTATAGAAATTTTTATAAGGTTTATGTAATAATCGCTTGTTTTACGATAAAAGATATTTAACGGATTAATTAGGGCTAGAAAAGCTATAAAAATAATCAAAAATTTAACCCATGAATAATAAACGAGGCCTCTATTGTTACGAAAATAAATTAGTGCTGAACGATATTTTTCAACCTTTATCTTGTTGTCAGCTTTCCGGAAACTATAACTAGCATTATGAATCACTTTCAAAGGAGATTGACTGATAATAAAATCATTTTTCCATGCAGTCAATAACAGTTCTGTATCTTCAAAATATAAAAAATACTGCTCATTAAATAAACCAAGTTTTTGGAAACCATTCCTTGTGAATAAAAGGGCACATCCTGATACGAATCTTCCTCCCTTATTATTTTCTATTTCAGATTCCTGCCTTTTATTGTGAAAAAAAAAGTATTGTTTATATAATAATTCGAAAATGATAGGGAAACTAGTACGTAATAACCCTCCAACTACCCAGCTATAACTAGGCTCTGAGGTAATAAAATTTTGAGGAGTATTATCGTTATTATAAATGTCGAAACCGTATACATTACGGTCAGATGTATTTGATGCTAGCTGTAATAATTCATTACCTGAGAATACGAGTTCGCTATCGGGATTGAGGATGAAAATATATTGTGATTTTGAAATCTTATATATATGATTAATTGCCTTACCATATCCAATATTTGTTTCTCCGTGTACTATATGTATTTTATTAGAATTAAGCTCTTCAATTAACTTAATCGAGCTATCAGAAGATGCATTATCATATATATATACATTAAATTCATCTAATTCGAGAGCAAGGATAGATTGAACAGCACTCCTTAGTAGGTCTCCTCCGTTATAATTGCAAATAAGAAAATCGATAGCCACAGAATAATATAAGTATTATAAATTACGAGTGTACTTTTTAACAAAAAGATATTGAAGCCGTTTTGGTAAAATAAAAAGTAAGGAGAATTTAACCATACGCAAAAAAGAGTACCGAAAACCTACGGTTGGATATTTACTTAAATACATACAGAGGTAAATATTTTTTTTAAAATAATCCCGACCAAATCTACGGTTAAGAAAACTATCCCCAGTTCTTACATTAACCAAAATCGTATTCAGATTTAGAAAGCGATATTTCTTTTCAGCCATTTTTACCCATAGGACATAGTCCTCTCCAAAATACAAATCAGGGTAGCCACCCACTTGAAGAAATGCTTCTTTTTTGATAGCAACAGTAACATTATTTATAGGATTTCGCTTTTTAAACTCTTTTTTAATGTCTTCATCATTCAAGGGAACTGTTCTTAAACTTATTCTATTTTTTAGCAATTCATCCAACTCTTCAATCTGACCACCTACTAAATCATAGTTTTGATTATGAATAATTGGTATTTGCTGTTCAAATCTATTAGGCAAGCTAACATCATCTGAGTCCATAAATGCGATTATAGGGTAAGATGCATGTTTAACCCCAAAATTTCTTGTAACACCTGGTCCTTTTGATACTGGACCTGTATTTAATATCATTGTAGATATAGGAGACTTACTTAGATAGTCCCTTAAAAAAATACTCAAATAATTATCGATTGTACCATCTATAACAACAACTACCTCAGATGGAAGCATTGACTGATTAAGCATCACACTATCAAGACTAGCTTTAAGCTGAGCCGCTGTGATAGTATAGTGAACAGGAACAATTACAGAAAATTTATATTCAGTCACAATTATTTTTTTCGAGCTGCTATTAGATTATAATAGTTAAGATTAGGAAATAAAAGGAATATAACTTTGCCTATATTATAAAAGACATTTGCAATAGGTCTAGGAAATTTCATTTTTAAACGAGAGTACAATGGATAAGATGACTGATGTATAGTATAGTGCTTCAATCCCATACTCTCTATAACTTTTTTTAGTTCCCAAGTCAATAACTCCCTAACGTGCCCGTAAAAGGGATTGTAGTTCATCCAATAATCAAAGTCTTCCCAAACATTACGTCCAAATAACAGTTTGATACGGTTGAAAATATGTGCTTGATTGGGTGTCCCAACCATTATATGTCCACCAGTTCTGACAGCATTAATCATATTAGCCAAATATTCATTGGGAGGAAAATTAAAATGTTCAATTACATCAAAACTTGTTACGACATCTGCTATTTCATTTTCAAATTTATATGTAATAGGATTTGAAGGTATAACTTCAACACCAAATTGTTGGAGTCTACTGACAACTTGATTTGTTGTACCAACTTCTCTTGCATGAATTTCGTCAAACTCATCATATCGGTCTAGTCCAATGCATTTACAATTAAAGTACTTAGATAAGATCATAAGATTAATACCAAGTCCACACCCAAAATCAATAATTGTCGGGTTCTCTGTTTTTCCAGCATTATTAAGTATTTTAATTATAATCTCTATTTCATAAATATTTTTATCAAACGTACGGATTAATCCAGGCTGAGCTTCTTTAGAGAAGCTGGATAGAATCTCGTTATAAAAAAACAATTCAACTTCTTTCTTATTAAATTTTAGCATTTTTTTTCTTTTAAATATTGGTGGGTTAATATTTTATTGCTTTTTTTTTGCGAGTATAAAGCGCAGATTTCCTTTACAAAGTTTTGTCCACACAAATAATCTATCTAGATTCCATAATAAATCAAACATAATTTTTCTAAACCAATCGGGACCTGCTAAATCATATACAAAATAATGCACAAATCCACAATATCTATAGTTATGCACAATTTCATAGTCCCGAGATAAAATATCTTCTATTTTTTGAGCAGCGTTTTCATGTTTACCTACATATTGCTCCATAGGCGTATGCCACTCCACTTCGGGTTGAATCAACTTCTGAAAATATTTACCGATTTTAGATATCTTATTTGTATACGATAGTCCTTTAATTGGTAGAATAAACTTTAATCCCCATGTTATGATCCTATTAATCTTCTTGGAACCTATATCATCAACACTAATAATATATCCACCATCTTTTAGTGCAGTATTCATTCTTTCAAAAAAAAGTTCCATTTGATCAAGATGATGAAAGGCTGACCATCCAATAAATAAATCAACTGATTTCTGATCGTCAAGAAAAGGAATTGTATGTACACTCTGATTATAATATTCTAAAGTACCTTTATTTTCTATGATTTTTTGCAAATTTCTTTCCCTTGACAACTTAGCGTTTTCAATAGCGACATTAGAAATATCATAACCATAAACTCTAGCCCCTCGCGTGGCTGCTAATAAAGATACCCAACCTGGTCCACAACAAACATCTACTATTTTTATACCTGGATTATCATTTACTAGTTTAATATAATTTAGAACTGATCTACGTCCCATTTTTTTTCCTGTATATCTTTCAAAGTCGAATTTAGATGGTACATAATCGTAATCAAACTCTAGAGGGATTGTTTCTGCACTGGAACGAAGATTATTTAGATGATTGAAAACTTCTTTTTCTTGACGCATCACCTCTTCTAAGGATAAATTCATGATGTCTGTTTTAATTTTAAAAAAGCTGTTATTGGTTTTATTGTATATACAACATTTGTTGTAGATAATTGGAGTAAACAGATAAAAATAGACATGAATGTAAAATAATTCATATAAGGAAAAAAAGTTAGAATCATGCAGAAATAAAACAAACAAAAAATCAGAATCCGGTCTTTTAAACTCGTTTTGGCATTTTTATAAATTATAATCATTCTTTTCCCTATTAGGAAATAAGCCAACCCTATTAGCCATCCTAAATAAAGTATTGGATGAAGAAAATAAAAAGCATAATTATATACTTCTGCATCTTTTACCAATCCGGAAAATCCAATTCCAAGAGGATTAGTAATGAGCATATACATCATATCAGGAATCTGGTTTACCCTATCCTTTTGTGCGTCATCATTAGAATATTCAGTAAAAGTACTGGTAAATCTTCCAGTAAATGCTTTTACTATAGAAAAATCAAATTGCGATTCAACTATCGAGTCTATTAAGGTTAGTGATCCGATTATAATTATTATAAAAAAAACGAATCTTAGTACATCTATAATAGTAAGCTTACGACCAAATCTTATGATATCTATAAAAAAAGGGAACAAAAGAGCTACATATAATGTCCTATAAAATAAAGTAAGAACATACACAAAAAAGATTACTAAGTATAAGGCTTTTATATACGACTTAAAAGGAAAAAAACGCAAGACTACAAATGCAAAAATCGGATAAAAAAAACTTGGATTCCTATTTATAGTCAACCCTGCAATGTAAGCTCGAAATGGTCCGTATGATACTCCCGAAATAGTATCCTTAAAATAAAAAAATAACTCGAGTACAATATTCAAAAAAATAACAAATGAAAGTATTCTTATGTGATTTGAATCAATATAGACCTTACCTCTTATTGTTAGAAAAAAAAATGTGTAGAAAAAAAAACATTCTACTAGAGGTGCTACTCCAATAAAATCTACAGCATCGTTAATCAAAAAATCTCTAACAATATGTATCCCCATTAATGAAAGTGTGATACAAATTGCTATAATATTAATCGAACTAACCTTTATTGAATAAATACTCTTATCAATCAAAAATTTTAAAAAAAGTAATCCAATACCTAGAAGTATAATTCCCACCAAAATAGTTGCGCGAAAACGCCCAATTCCTAACCCCTCGTTAACTGCAAGTTTATTAGTAAGCAAAAAATTATTCTGACCAAGAAAGAAAATCAGAATATATAAAAATGCTGCCTTATCAACAAACTTTTTCATTTACTACTTATCTTTAGATCATATAGCATCGTTTCTTTATTCTGTAAACTCGCAGAGACATATGACAAAATAAAGCAAAACCTCTGTGGCATTATTGTAACTAATCGCATCAACACTTTCGCAAAGACTTTATTTTTTATATATTCAATATCCAAATCCATATTTTCATCATAACAGTTAATCGCTTTAAAAAAAACCAGCTTTTTAAATATAGAGATTGCCCCAAAAGAAACTTTATTCCTACGTATAGGAAGGGATACTGAATCAAAACTCATTAACAAGTCCGGCCATTTTCTCATCCAAATATTTTGAGCCTTACTAGACCATGAAGCATTACCGTAACGGATTTTAATCATTGGTTCATTTATCCATTTCCACCGTACTTCATTACTACTGAATATTATACCAACATGTACAAAAAGAGTTCCAAAATATCTAGTTGCATCAGCATTTAGCCAATACTCTTTCCTAAGAATACACCCGCCTATAAAACTCATATAATCAACGAATTTTTCAAACAACTCATCAACATCAGTGGATTCACATTCAGGATGCTCTATAAATGTATTCTTAAGACAAGTATTCAACTCTTTATCCCAAATTGCAGCATTTACAAGAAGAAGGTCAAGTTTATTATCACTTTGTAGCACTTTGACTACTTCGTTTATATTTTTACCTGTAATAATATCATCGTCAGAAAAAACCCATACGAAAGTCCCTTTTGACGACACTACACCTAAATCCAACTCTTTATCAAACCCTTCTGCTTTTGTCATCTGTATATAATTCATCTTAAGATAATTGGATTTCAAATCCATCACAATTTCTTTAGTATTATCAGAAGACATACCATCTACAATTACAATTTCTACATTGTATTCTAGCCCACCAAGCATATTTTGCAAGGTTTCCCTTAAATATAGCGCCCGATTTCTAGTAGGTATTACTATGCTGAGTAAATCAGTATTTATCATAAAAAGTCAAATATTCAAAGCCAGAGATATTACTCTCAACGAAGCTTTATTTTCATTATTGAAAAGCTTATCTGATAGAAAATTTGATATACGAGAATTATTTTCACGTAACATTATGTTACGATTATTTATAAAATTCTGTAGTACACTAATTAATTCAGCTTTTGAGCAAATTGGTATGCTTGCATTATATTTTAAAAAAATATCGTCCCACCAAACAAGCCCAGGAGTATCTGCAGATAGTATAAGTTTTTTACGTAATAAAGCATCAAAAGTTGCAGTACTTCCAAAAGTTAAAAAAATATCACTTTCAAGAATATGCTTTCTGATATCTGATTTTTTATCAAGTATTGTAATGTTTTCATTGTCATAATCCGCTATCCATGAAATATCCTCTAAAGGATGAGGTTTAATTACTAGATGAATTTTATCAAATTTTTTAACAGTATCAATTACGATCTTTTTAAATGCATTAATCGAGTTTACATCGTAATTAGCGTCATAGTCACTTATAGAAGTATACATAGATGCGAAAAGAAGTTGTATTCTATTATTTGCATTACTATCATTTCTCGAATATCCAACCTGTTTTTCTTCTACCAGATAGTCAAATCTGGGACTTCCGGTAACTACTAATCTGTCCGGGTCTATGTAATGAACCTTTTCAAATAATGTAGAGAAATACTTACCCCAAACAGCTATCTTGGTCGCACTGCAGAACATCCATTCTACGGAAGTTTCATCATATATCCCAAATTGTAAATCGATAATAGATATCCCCGCCTTTTTTCCTACTTCAGTATATATTCTATTCAGAGGATCTGCTACATCGCCTGAAATGATTTTTTTTGGCTTTAAATATTTGAACCAATACTGAGCTATAATTGCATTAATTATATTTCGCTGTACAAAGACGTTGAAAAACCAATAAAAGGCTTCATAAAGATTTATTTTTGATATCTCCGGAAGAATTGAACATAACCTATTAAAATCATTTTTGAAAAAGTGATCACTCTTAAGTTTAAATTCACGACGATAGTTAATATATTTTTTGTAAATTAGTCCTGCTTCAGACAAAGAATAAGTGTGTAATTTTTTTTTTCTCATTGAAGCATAACTTTCTACATGAATATCTGGACAAGACTTAAGAATTTCATCTTCAAGCGGTTGTAATGTATCCCTATATATGTAATCAGTAGTTGATAAAAGTAGCCATATATCTTTTTCACTTCTGCTGCAAGAATAATCAATATGAGATGAAAATATTTTTTTGAATTCCTTGAATTGATATTTAATACTTTTCATCCAGTTCTTAATATGAAATATTTTATACTGATTACCAGTGTACTTAAATAGAAGTGGCGGAAAAATATGTAGCGCTAAATCTGGTTGTGCAGCAATCCAGAATGAGACTCCTTCTATTGCAAATTCTTCGGATACATTCTTCCCACTAGATAAAAGAAATTCACTAATTTTTTTTACAATTTCAGCAGACACATGTAACCCATCAGTTACTTTACTTCGCTTATTTCTATTCATGCTCTATCTTTGCTATATGCCTCCTAAATTTCTTTGATTATTTTTGCCGGACTGCCTGCAACAATTACATGATCCGGCACATTTTTTGTAACGACTGCACCTGCTGCAACAATACTATTAACTCCAATAGTTACTCCTGGTAGGATAATGCTATTTGCGCCTATCCAGCATCCTCTTTTTAAAACCACAGCTTCATCTGGAAAATAACCTTGATCAATTAGAGGTATATCCTTGCTACCATATTTATGATTATTAACATAAATATGTACGCCTGAACCAAGCATAACATCATCTTCTATAATAATCGAAACGTCCATTGGCACGACTGTTTCACCGAACAACATGCATCCTGGCCTAATAACCACTCGTCTTCCAATTTCAATTTTAGAACATCCTACCGCATATGCCCCTGGACGAAAATCTGCATCATCAGCAAAAAAGCGAAACTTTTCTTTACAAAGTTTTTTCATCTTACTACGATAGTGCAATCGCCAATGCGTAAAAGGTATATCAGGACCGATTCTATCAGCTCTTTTACAATAGACCCACTTTTTTATAACTTCAAGTATTAGCATTAATTTTAAGAATTGTACATCATTTCAGCTAATTGATAAAAATCAACTTTAGGCAACCAACCTGTAGATTTAATGAGAGCAGGATCACTTAAAAGTCTAGAATATTCGGTAACAAATGAGTTATCTACCTGCACGTACTCTTGCCAATTTAATCCAGCCAACTTAAAAGAAATATCTATCCAGTCACGAATTGGGTATGAAATACCACTACCCAAAACAGCTTCGTAAAAACTATCTTGGTTAACCAAAGTCCACATCGCTTCCACTATATCTCCAGCAAAGGAAAATTCTTTCTCTACATTTAGATTTCCTATTATTAATTTACTCTCAACCTTCGCTGCAATTCGCTTAGCCATCTTAGAAATCTTTTGATTGATATGCTTTTCGGAGCGTAATGGGCTATCATGATTAAATAAGTACCCAGCATATACTTTTAACCCAAAAAAATTACGGTAATATTGTCCTGCATAAACAGATGAAATCCTCTGAACAGAATAAGCACTCGATGCTTCAAAAGGAGTTGATTCATTAATAGCCTTACCATCATTTTTAAACTGCATAGCACTACCTGATAAAAATATTCTCGATTTAGGATTATACAATTTAGTTCCCTCTAGAATATTTATAGTTCCTTTTTGAATGGCATCATTGTTTTCAAAAATATGTTCATGCTTCGTGGTCGAAACCGCTGCCAAATGAAATATGTAATCAGGTAGATATTTCCTAATGAGTGAAAAAACAAATTCTGTATCTCCTACATTCCCTGTAATAAACCCTTCATTAACACTCCTTGCTACTGGTATTACATTGATATTTTTTTTGCTTAATAGCCTTTGAAGGTAAAAACCATCTTGACCTGAAGCCCCAAAAATAATAGCATTCATGCTATATTATTTCAATCTCGGGAAGTGGGAAAATAAACTTGCCTCCGTTTGCAATGTATTCCTTTTCTCTTGACAAAATATTGTCTTTGAAATGCCACGGAAGTACTAAAAAGTAATCTGGATTCATAGATTTTGCTTCTTTTTCAGATATAATAGGAATTAATGTACCAGGAGTATAAGTGCCGAATTTATCAGGATTAACTTCTGCAATAAAGGGGATTTCATTTTCGGTAAGACCACAGAATTGTAACAATACGTTTCCTTTTGTACTAGCCCCATATCCAAATACCTTTTTCCCATCTGCTACAAGTGCTTTAATCAAGTCGGTTAAATTTTTTCGATGGTTAAATACCCGCTGTTCAAACTGTCTATATGGAATAGGAGTATCTAGTTGCATGTCCTCTTCTTGCTTCAAAAGCCAATTGATGAGAGGTGTATTTGACTTATACGATGCATTAACTTTACATACAGTTACAGCAAAACTACCACCGTTTATAGCATTCATCTGAACATCAATAACACGCAATCCACATGACTCAACAATATTTTTAACAACTTTGAATGAGTAAAACTCAAGATGTTCATGACAGATAGTATCATAGCTATTAGTTCTCAACATACTTGGCATATAGCTTTGTTCAAAATGCCAAATACCTTCATCATCTAGACAACTTTCAATATCATTTACGAAGTCTAGTGGTCTTTCTAAATCATAGAACATAGCTATTGATGTGATAATCTTCGCCTTCGTGTTTGGAAACTTGGCATGAAACTTATCTGCGGTAAAAAAGTCAGGTATCAGACTAATCTCATCCGTATAATATTGCTTAAATTTAAGACCTGTAGGATCTATTCCTACCTTTTTATGCTTACCACTATATGCCTTAAGTGATGTGGCATCATTGCTTCCTATATCAATAACTAAATCATTTTCAGATAAGCTAACAAGTTTCTCAAGTGTTTTAATCTTTTGTTGCAAGTGAGCAACCATAGAAGCATTAAGCCCTGAACGATAGCCATAATTATCCCCATACATCTCGTCTAGGCTGTATGATTGCTTCATTTGAAGCAGCCCACTATCTGGACACCAAACCAGCTCAACGGGTCCTTTTGTAATTTTATCTTCTTTGTTTTTAGGAAATACACCTGTAAGATATTGTTCCCCTAATGACAAAACTGTTATCAAGTGTGAGCTTTCGCTAATGCGACATTTTGAGATTTCTGTATACATTAATTTTAATATTTGAACTATGTTAAGTTATAATCATCCCATCTAGCAATATTTTCTCCTCTTTCGATAATATCTTTTCTAGCGTTCGGTAAGCCGTCTCCTATAAAATTAAACAAATTAGCAGTTGCAACTGCACTTACTCCATTTATTTTAAGTCCGTTAATCAAGTGTTCACTATTACCTGCACCTCCTGCAATAATTAGCGGTTTGTTGATAATGCCTGCATATTTTATTATAGTTTCAAAATCATAGCCAAATCCAGTACCATCCTTATCAATAGAATTTAGATAAATTTCTCCAATATCAAGTGTTTCTAAATACTGTAAGTATTCACCGAGTAACATATCGATTTGTTTATTTCCGTCTGCAATAAAAACTTGATGAAGACCATTTATAATCTTGTAGTCAACTGAAGCTACGACACTTTGTGATCCAAAATTTTTTGTTATATTTTTTACAACTTCAATATTTTCTACGAGTAAACTATTCAAAATTATTTTATCTGCCCCGCTTTTAAATAAAAGCTCAGCATCTGCTTCAGTTCTTATTCCTCCACCTGCACACAGTGGTATAAAAATATCATTAGTAAGTTCAGTAAGCATTGCTGCAAAATCAGCAACTTTTTTATCACCACGACCTGCATTAATAACTATGAGTTCATCCAATGAAAAAGCGATCTTCTGGAATTTGTAATTTTTTTCCAGCCATGTAAGATTCCCAACTTTTTGTAAACGAAAGTTTCGGCTTTGATTAAAAATCCCATCTGAATAGATAAGAGAGAAAATAATTCTTTTTCGGAGCATTTATAAAAGATCAATAAAATTTTTCAAAAGTTTTAATCCATTCTGTTGACTCAATTCTGGATGAAATTGCACACCAACGATATTGTCAACTTCAAAACTAGCAATAAAATCACTGCCATAATTACACATACTTTGATTAATATTCACTTCACTTGTCATTCTATAACTATGTGTAAAGTAAAAATCAGAGGCTTTATCAAGTCCTCGATAAAGTTTTGAATTAGGATGACTGAATACCTGATTAAATCCAACATGCGGTATCGCTAAATTTTCTTCATTAAAACGAAGTACTTTACCATTTATAAAACCTAACCCTGCATTTACACCATCTTCAGTACTTGACAATCCGAGTAACTGCATACCAAGACAAATACCTAACAAGGGTTTTTTTCCATACTGGACAACTTCTTTAAGCATTATATCTATTTGTTGACTTCTGATGCGATCCATAGCTTTACCAAATGCTCCTACCCCAGGAAGAATCAATTTATCTGCTTTCTTGATATCATCATATTTTGCGGATATAATTATTTCATCAACTCCTAAGTATCGTAATGTACTTGTAACTGAATGCAAATTTCCCATTCCATAGTCAAGTACAACTATTTTCATATTTCAAAATTTTCTCCAGTAATAAACTTAGGTTCCCATATGCCATTAACCTTTTCAAAAAGGTTTTTGTTAGCATATTTATCTAAAACAGCATCAAATTCCTGCTTTGTCATTTTGTAGTAATCGAGATAAGTATCAATAAGATGTGCTGGATAAGCGTTATCATACATTCGTACAAGATTTATGGCTTGGTCCCGAGTCATAGCCCCTCTTCTTATTTCAATTCCTGCGTCTTGAGTAGCACGGCCGAAACCAAATTTCAAATACATTAAATAAGCATGTAAGGCATATAATGCTTGGTCGTTTTGAGCAAAATTGGTGAAAGTGTCGTCGTTACCATCTTCTTTTTCGATCAAACCACAGTTTTCTTTGGCTACCACATAATTTCGATAAGAATCCCATGGTTCAAAATATGACCAATGAGTAAAAGAAAGGCCT
This sequence comes from Sediminibacterium sp. KACHI17, assembly GCF_040362915.1. NCBI lineage: Bacteria > Pseudomonadati > Bacteroidota > Chitinophagia > Chitinophagales > Chitinophagaceae > Sediminibacterium > Sediminibacterium longum. Next base: position 1,457,761 of record NZ_AP029612.1, read on the forward strand.
ACTTCTGCAATTTGGTCTTCGGAAGGAAACTTAAAAAAAGCCAGATCGGATTCCGAGATATCAGAGTCTTGTTTAATCCTGTCAAATACTTTTTGATGTCCCCCTTCTAGGTATACTCTCCGCATATAATCGATATCATACAAAGCCCGGTATTTACTTTCCGTAGAACCCCCATACTCGATCTCACCATCTTCTCCGTAAAAAAGGAGGGGTATTTTAAAATTTATAGCTGTTTTGATGACTGCCGTATGGATAGCTATTAGCCAACCGTAGTATGGAAATCCCTTCTCAATAAAACCATACTTGTTTAGTCTATCAAGAACTTTGGGATTTGGACTCAAGTGAATATGATTATAACCCGACTTAATAAAATTGAGTAAGTTTTTATCCCCAATTTCTAATGCAAGTGCTGGTCTTACTGTTACGGCTAGTGGATTCATTCCATATTTATGCTTTAGATTATATGCCACATAAGAACCGTCTTTCCCGCCGCTTACAGGTACAATGCAATCAAATTCATTTGTTTTTGATCTATACTTATTAAGTAAATCAACTAACTCTTTTTGCCTTTCCGAAAAATCAAATGTCTTTTTTTCTTCCATCCATTGGCAAGCATTACACCAACCTCTTTCATCAAATGAAATACGAGGTCTGGTCGACATATTAAGACAATTGCTACACCAGAAAATTTTTTGTTTATTACTCATAGTTACAAGTTAAAAAATTAATCTATCAAATTGCAGTCCAACCACCGTCAATAATCAAATTGTGACCTGTAATATACGATGCGGAGTCACTCAATAAGAAGACTACACTAGGCGATATATCCTCAGGACACCCCATACGTCTCATGGGAACTTTTTGATTATAATTTTGAACAAATAGTTCTGGTTGTCTGTCATAAATTCCCCCAGGCGATACACAATTAACACGGATCCCGAATTTACCATAGTAAGAAGCAAGATATCGTGAAAAATTTATAATACCTCCTTTAATAGCCGAGTAAGCGGCTGGCATGGTCATATCACTACCTTCATACACATTAAAGTCGGGTCCCACCACACCGTAGATTGAAGATATATTAACTAAAGACCCAAAACCTTGCTCCTTCATAACAGACAAAACAGCTTGCGAACAAATAAATACACTGTTCATTTGGAGATTTACATTCTTTTCCCATGATACGGCAGGTATATCTTCAAATTTTTTCCCCCAATCATTTGTTCTCGGATACGCATTATTAACCCAACCATCTATTCTACCTTCAAGTGAAAGTACCTGTTTTATGAGTTCATGTACTGATTCTGCATCAGTAACGTCACAATTCAGCTCTCCATTCGTTAAGTTATTAGAAGCGTTAATATCAGCATTTACAACTATTGCCCCTTCTCTTCTTAATAAGGTTATGATACTTTTTCCAATAAGGCCACTTCCACCAGTAACGACAATCACCTTTTTTTCAACTATTTGCATGATTAGCTATTGTTAAAACTTTAATGGCATTTGTAAAATCATTTATTGATGTGTTAGATGGCAATACATCATTTATAAAATATTTCATTTGCTCTTTATAAGTATCTACCATATTGAAGTCAGATTTGAATAATGGAATATTACTACTAGAAAGCACAACACTATTACTTAAAAGATTTACAAATATGGTAAATTCTTCTGCTACTATCTCAATTGTTCTTTTTGCATCTCGTCTAAAATAATTCAACACAATACTTGTAGAATATTCAGGATACTTTAGAATAAAATGTGCACTATCAACTGAACTTATTTTAAGGGATGATACCGATCTTTTTTCTGCAATAACAGATATCGGAAATCCAAAAATCCAAGTACAATAATCCAATTCATGGATTAAATCAAGATGTACACCTCCCCCCATTTCAACATTCGCGCTGTAAATTTTCCGAAAATCTTTATTAGGACGCCATTCGGGAAGATACGATCCACAATATATATTAACTTCATTGATACGTACTACTGACTCGGAAAGATATTTTTTTAAAAACTTAATCGCAGGGTGAAAACGCATGTTACATGCTACATAAGTTGTTAGACCATACTCATCCAATAAACTTTGAATTTTACTTGCCCCAGATACATCTGATATCACGGGTTTTTCAATAAACAACGGCAAACGCCTTTTAATCATCTCAATTATGGAATTTTCATGTTCACTAGTAATATTTGAAATTATTCCAAAATCAATATTAGAAGGTAGCTCACTATAATTGTAAATATTTTTAACACTACGATATATAGGAGCATCTTTTGTAGTCCGGATAGCATATATGTCAGCTCTAGGATTAAGCGACAGAATTGCATCTACATGTTTTCTTCCGATAGACCCAAGTCCTTCTATCAATACTTTCACAGTTCGAAATCTAGTTTATTGTTTATCATCAAGTATTCCATAACATCAAAGTCAATAGGATGATCAAGATCAAAACATATATGCGGCATAATATATACCATTGCACGTTCACTTATAGTTTTAGGCTCAGGCACATCAAAGAAAACTCGCCTGAAAAAATAGAATGACGCATTCATGTCATATACAACTGGTGCTGATTGTCTTGTAACCGAGTCTCCTTTTTTTACTAGCGAGTAATAACCATTTACCTGTTGTTCAACCATATTAAAATATGGATTTCGATTTGCTTTGTTAACAGAAAAAAGGTTTAATGCTTCATTATCGGATTGTATTGCATTAAATGCTTCTTGAAGATCTTTAAGATTTCGCAGTGGAGATGAAACATCAAGATCGAGAATATAATCATACTTTACACCCCTTACATTTTCTTCATGTAAAAGAAGATGTTTGATAGTTTCCATTTTACCGGCAGAATCAGATGAAATATTTTCTGGCCGCATATATGATGTAGTCAATCCGAAAGAAGCGCAGGTTGATTTTATCTCATCGCTATCTGTAGAAAGAGCTATATCACAATCATATAATGTGGCAAAAGCTCTTGCATGTTCAATTGTATACGCAATCAAGGCTTTACCATTAATATTCTTAATATTTTTACCAGGTATACCTTTTGAACCACCTCTTGCGCAAATACTAATAAGAATTTTCATTAAAGTTTGATATTATTTATATCTATTTTTGCTTTTTCATAATCATTCGGACTTCCAATATCAAGCCAGTATCCTGCAAGCGGATACGAATAAACGCGTTTTCCATTTCTGATCATTTCCTCCATTAAATCTGTAGTATTATAAAAAGTATTCTTAGGTAGTCTAGATAAAATTTCTTTTTTCATTAGATATATACCACCATTTGAATAATAGATATATGAGGGCTTTTCGGTAAATCCTTTCACCCATCCGTCTTCAGTTTCAAGTACTGCATAAGGAACATTTACTTGATAGGGTATGGTTACTACTGATAAATCTGCATCATTCTTGAGAAAATCTAGAAAAAAATGTTCGTAATCAATATTGGTAAGTATGTCGGAATTAGTTACCAATACATAGTCATGATGAAAATTTTCAATTTTTGAAACAGCTCCAATCGTCCCTAATGGTTCATCTTCTTTTAAATATTTGATATTAATATTTCGACCCAATCCATTGCCAAAATATTCTTCTATTTGTTCCCCTAAATATTTGATTGATATCCAAAATTCTGTAATACCGTAAAGGCTGAGTCTTGTTACGTTGTGATCTATAATTGGTTTATCGCCAACCTTTAATAAGGGCTTAGGCTTGGTTGCTGTTAGAGGCATAAGACGCTGCCCCTTACCTCCAGCCATAATCACTACGTCGATAGGAAGAAAAGAACGAAATTCACGAAAATTAATAACATTTATTACTTTTCCGCTTTTATCAACTACAGGTATTATACGATAATTGTTTTCCCTATATTCGATTATTCGATAAATATCCGTTTCGCCTTTCTGAATAAAATGCGGATTAGGTTGTATAATTAAATTTACTGATTGAGTTATTTGGACACCTTTTATAAGACCTCGCCTCACATCGCCATCTGTTAAAGCTCCTATCAAGCTGTCATTTTCATCCAATACGAAAAGAATTGCATCTTTTCCAAGCTGATTCAATTGAACTAGTGCTTGTTCTATTGTATGACTAACAGGAATTAAATGGTCACGAAAAGATGTCATTTTTCAATAAATTTTATAAGTTGGAATGCCTCAGCATATTTAACTCCTACTGTAGCTCCTCTGAATATAGCCAGTGCTTCGACATTTCTTAAACTTCTCGGGAATGGGTGTTCATGAATTTCAGATTCAAAAATATTGAGTATAGAGATTTTTTCATTGAATTGTTCGGTTATATCTATGAAGTAGTTGGGCATGAACAATCTTTCCGATAATGCTGGAGCAAACTCTGTTTCAGAAATACATTCATACATTAGTACTTGCTTAATGAATGGGTATCTAAATGACTTAGTACAAGCAACTACACTGTCGAACAGATAACGATGATCTGAGTGTGCATCAGAACGATTTATAAGGTAAATTATTTCAGGTTCAATGGATAAAAATATTTTAGAAATTTCAGGTACCATTGTTATTACTGAAGATGCGCTCAAACTCATGGTTGGGTAACCTAAGTTAAATACCTGTAAAAACCCATATTTTGCTGCCACTATATCTATTTCTTCCTTTCTCTTAGCAATCCTCTCTTTACTGTATCCTTGGGTTTCGAATATAGACGTTGCTATAATCCAATAAAGTTCATCTCCCTTTTGCTTATGTTTTAATAATGTACCCCCTGCGCCCAATGTTTCGTCATCAGGATGGGCAGAAACTATAACTACTTTTCTTTTGCTCATTTAAATCAAATATTTGTTTGGGTGCGGCAATACTGGGAATTCATGTTCAACAAGACATATTGATGAATTTGCTGTCTTTACTTCGATAACGCCGTTTACTACCGACAAAATTTTCCCAGGTTCAAGATTGAGATCGTAACAGTTACCAGGTGCTACTTTCCATATTTTAACATGATTACCATTTACATTACAGTGAGCCCCAACATAAGGTTTAGTAAGGGCCCGAACGAGATTACAAATGGTTTCAGTAGACATACGAAAATCAATAGCCCCATCAGCAAAACTTCGTTTTCTCCAGTGGTTGCCTACTGTTCTGTCTTGTGACAAGCGTAAATAAGTGCCATTTTTCAACAATTGAATGAAAATATTAATTTGCTCAAGAGCTGTAGAAGTCATTTTCTTGTAAATATCAGAGGCATCATCTTCAAAATTAATCACAAAAGACTGCTGATGTAAAATGTCACCGCTATCTGCGTCTTCATCCATAAAAAAAAATGTTGACCCGCCTTCAGGTAATCCCAAAACTTTGGTCCAAATTAAGGGATGTCTTCCTTTATTCAAAGGTAGCATAGCAGGATGATATCCTACAACACCCAGTGGGGCAGAATTTAAAATCTCTTTTTTTAACAGATTTGACCAACCAAAACAAAAAATAATATCAGGTAACAACTGACGAATCCACAAAACATTGTTGGGATGATTAATATCATTTACTAATTTATATGGTATACCAGCTTCTTCAGCAATGTTAGAAAGATTGCAAAAATCAGCGTTGAATGTAGAATCTGATTTGGTAATTACACCAACTACTGTTTCTCTATTTTGTATAAGTTGCATTAAAGCAGCCCGAGAAAAATCTACACAGCCAATAAAAACGATTCGCATTATCTGCAATTTATTGAATAAAATCTTTTTTTTATGATACCATCTAAGTTTGTAGCCTTAAGTTGATCAATAATCATTGTTGAAGAATTCCCATTTCCATAAGGATTTTTCATCTCTTTCACCTTTTCAAGGAACTCTGTTGAAAATGCAGTTTGTATTGCTTTTATTATTGAATTTCGTTCAGGTTCACAATCAATCACACTTATTGCCCTCATTCTACCACGTTGTCTATCACCAATATTTATAGTCGGTTTTTTAAATGAAGGAACTTCAATAAGTCCACTAGATGAATTGCCGACCACTGCATCAACAAACTGTAACGACGAAAGATATTTAAGTTGACCCAGAGATATAGCTGCGGTTGCTTTATTTGGATGTGCTCTTACAAAAGAATCAATCATTTGAATAATGACTCGACCATCTGTATCTGCATTCGGTTTTGTAAATATTATCTTAAGATCTTCAAAATAAAGAATAGCATCTAGAAGAGCTTGAAATTGTTTTTCAGACGTTGCATTCTCGAGCGTTACTGGATGAAAAGTTACAATGATACTTTTCTTACCTAAATTAAAACCTATGGACTCTTCAAATGCTTTGCGATCCAATAAGGTTAATCTATTAATATTTTCAATCCCTAATGCCCCAACATTGAATACCCGAGATGGTTCTTCTCCTAGTTGAATAACCCTATTTCTATATTCTTCTGAAGCTGTAAAATGTAAATGTGACATTTTGGTTACAGCATGTCTTATGGACTCATCTATAAGACCTTCAGTAGACTCGCCACCATGGCAATGAGCAATCGGTATTTTACATACCATAGCAGCTGAAGCAGCAGCGAAAATTTCAAAACGATCCCCAAGAATTAAAATTACGTCTGGCGAAAGTCTTTGAAATACTTCTGCAAAAGAAATAATTCCTAATCCTATACTTTTTGATATACCAATAGTTGTATCAGAAGAAAGGAGAATCTCAACTTTTTCGTCTATTGTAAAACCATCGGACTCAATTTCTTTGTAAGTTAGTCCAAATTCAGAAGCAAGATGCATACCTGTTACACATACTTGAAGCTTCAGTAAAGGATCGTCCGAAATGCTTTTCATTGTCCAGTAAAGAAGACCGTATTCTGCTCGTGTACCAGTAACCACACAAATTTTTCTCATTGAAAAAAAATTAAATCTACTAGTTGAAATGCTTTAACATCCTGTTGTAAAGTTTTACCAATCACATCGTCTATCTTCATAGGACTAATTCCATCTCCTGGGCGTAAAGCCACTAAATCGTTTTTTGATATGACACTCCCCTTGGTAAGGCTCTTAGAAAAGTGAAGACTTTTTCTTATTACCTTAATATTTTTTTTTTCTGAAACACTAGGTTCTTTATTTCCTGACCCAGCCATAGCTTGCTCTATATTTCTTATAGCACTTACCATATTCTTTAATTCAACTGGTTCAAGTGACGCTTTATGATCGGGACCTGGCATAGACTTATCAATCGTAAAGTGTTTCTCAATGACTTCAGCACCAAGCGCTACTGCTGCAATAGGCACTTCGATTCCCTCTGTGTGATCAGAATAACCCACGCGCACCTCAAGTAATTCTCTTATATTTTTCATTGCTAAAAGATTCACATCAGAAAATGGCGTAGGATATTCTGTATTACAATGTAATACGGTTATATCCTTTTTTGGATACCCAGCTTCATAGAATATTTTCAACGCATCCTCAATTTCTTCCATAGAAGCCATTCCAGTAGAGATAATCACTGGTTTTTTTTTCAAAGCTATATGCTGAAGGTACAATCGGTTAGTAATTTCACCTGATGGAATCTTGAAAAAGGGAATACCGAGCTCGTCAAGAAAGTCTATACTATCTTCATCAAATCCAGTAGATAAAAAAGAAATACCTTTTGCTTTAGAATATTCTATTAGATTAGGATACCATTGTGAAGGCATCTCTAAATCTTTAAGCATAGCATATTGTGAATCATCATGTTCGTTCGTATTCGCTATCTGATAATCAGCCTTTTTTGCAGATTTATTTACAATCTTATCAGCTTTAAAAGTCTGAAATTTCACGAAATCAGCACCAGCATCAGCGGCAATTTCAATCAATTTTTTTGCAAACTCATAACTACCATTATGATTTACGCCTGCTTCTGCTATTATAAGGGTCTTTTTCATTTATGAGATTTTCTTTAGCTGGATTTCCCATTACAGTTTTGTTATCATATACATCACGAATCACTACAGAACCAGCGGCAATCAAGCAATTATTGCCAATAAATAAATTTTGTATAATAGTAGCATTACTACCAATGAATGTGTTATCCAGCATACGAACACCCCCATTAATATAGGCACCGGTTGACACATGGCAATTATTTCCAATTTGAGTGTCATGTTCTATAACAGCACCAGTATTTATGATAGAATTTTCTCCAACAATAACTCCTGCATTAATTACTGCATTATGATGGATAACTGTCCCTGAATGGATTATTGCATGTTTAGATACAATAGCTTTCGGTGAAACAATAACAGGAAGTTCCGCATTAGAAGCCTTCAAATTCATATACGTGATTCTACGAACATCATTTGACATTAAATGTCCTATCGCTACATGAAACGCATACCCTTTACTAATGAAATTGGGTATATCAATATCTGTACCTACTATTGGATAACCTAATATTTCTTTTTCCATAAAATCAACCTTTTCGATAATACCCATTATCGAAAAGAGATCTCCTTGCTCTATTACGTCTATAACAGATTTACAATGCCCACCACCACCGATTAGAAGTATCTTTTTCAATTATTTAAAGAATAACGCTACTTGGAATATTGACCAGCCTCTCACTCACCCATTCGCTGCTGCTCATATCTTCACAATAACTATTACTAAACATTTTAATCTTATGCATTAAACGCCACACTGGTCTCGTCATTACTAATTGATCATTTGAGTATTCCAAAAAAGCATCTCTTTCGCTTTTGTCAGAAAGGATGATAGCATTTAGCCAATAATTTGAATATGAATCCTTTGGCTCTTGCATAAAAAGAATAGGATAGTCTTTAAAAAAACAATTATACTTCTCTGACAATCGTCTTTTAGATTCAACAAAACTATCTAACTGTTCCAACTGAGCACAGGCAAGAGCTGCATTAATGTTGGGCATACGGTAATTGTACCCAATCATGTCATGATCGAACTCCCAACGATGTGGTATTTTAGATTGTGTAGTCAAATGCTTTCCCAATTTTGCTAAATACTCATCATCTGTAAGAATTGCACCACCGCCACCGCTAGTAATTGTTTTATTCCCATTCAAGCTAATTGTTCCTAAAAGTCCAAATGTACCGGTATGTTTCCCCTTATATCTACTGCCAATAGATTCTGCTGCATCCTCAACTAATGGTATTTTATGAACTTTACAGAGTTCAGTAATTTTTTCTAAATCTACCGGATGGCCAAATGTATGCATAGGTACGCACGCTGCGATACGTTTACCAGAAGGTATATGATAACAATTGTTATCTTTTATTTCTGTTTTGCTCTCTAGAAAATCTGAAAGAGAGACACTACTCATACCAAGTGTTTGTTTATCAATATCAATAAATAAAGGATCCGCACCTATATAGGATATTGCGTTACAGGTAGCAATAAAAGAAAGAGATTGTGTAATAACTAATTCGTCTTTTTTGACGCCTGCAAGTATTAATGCTATATGTAATGCTGCCGTTCCATTTACAGTAGCTATAGCAAAGCGAGCTCCAGTATATTTAGCAATCCTATCCTCAAATTGGTCAACATATTGACCAACAGAAGAGACAAATGTTGAAGTAATAGCGTCAACTACATATTTACTTTCATTCCCTTGAAACCGGGGTTCATGAAGAGGTATAAACCCGGAAGATTTTTTAAAAAGGCGACGAATTTCATCAATGATATCCTCAAACATTATAAATATTTGTTTTGTACTTTTCTAGATTTTCTTTTTGAGCTAGCCAATCAATTGTTTCATTAAGACCTTGATCTAACGTGTATTCCGGCTTCCAGCTAGTATATTCTTGTATTTTCGCATTTGAACCAAATAACCTTTCGACTTCGCTTTTTTCTGGTCTTAATCTTGTTACATCAGATATAATTTTAGCATCGGGATTAATTTTCTTGATAATTTTCTTTGCTAAATCCTCAATTGATATTTCAGATTCAGTTGCTATGTTCACTTCGTGACCAATTAATACATCTGAATTCGCTATCGCCAAAAATCCAGCCACTGTATCTTTTACAAATAACAAATCTCGAGTTGGGTGTAATGCCCCTAATTTAATTTCTGTATACCCTGCTAATAATTGTGATATAACTGTAGGAATTACAGCTCTAGCAGATTGTCTTGGCCCGTATGTATTAAATGGACGCACTATAGTTATTGGCAAATTAAAGCTCCTATAAAAAGAATCAGCTAAAAAATCTGCTCCGATTTTTGTAGCAGAATAAGGTGATTGCCCTTGCTTAGGATGTTCTTCAGTAATTGGTACAAACTTTGCCGTACCATAAACCTCTGATGTGGATGTTACCAATAATCTCTCAACATTATTATTTTTTGAAGCCTGTAATATATTAAGTGTGCCTTTAATATTTGTGTCTACATAACTATCTGGTGAATAATAGCTATATGGAATAGCTATAAGCGCTGCTAGATGAAAAATTACTTGCACTTCTTTCACAGCGTGGTGTACAGCATTAGGATCTCGAATGTCTCCACTAAAAATTTCAACTTTTTTCAAAGTTTCTTTTGGTAATGAGTCTAACCATCCCCATGAATTAAATGAATTATAGTAGACGAATGCCCTTACATTTGCTCCATCAGAAACAAGTTTCTCTACCAGATGAGAGCCTATGAATCCATCTGCACCAGTTACAAGAACCTTTTTATTTCTTAAACTCATATTGAATTATTTTTATTCTTATTGGCTTCAAGCCTTGCACTAACTATTAAACTTTGGATCAAAAATCTCCCACCATATAAGAAAACAATAAAAAGCACCCCAAAAATACCTGCGCCTATGGTAGTTTTCAGAGTACTAATTTTTTCCCTTTTAAGTGGTAATACAGGTTTATCAATAATTTGAATAAGTGGAGTTTCTTTCAATAAAGTAACTCTTGCCATTTCAAGGTTGGCAACTAGTTGTGTTAAAATTGCTGTATTTGCTTGAACATCAATTTGCCTTCTAACTCCAGGTGTTTTCTTTTTAAGTAAAGCAGGATTCAAATTAAAAGTATTATCATTAGCCACAGCAACTCCACTAATTGCAGCATTTAATTCATTTCTAATACTGTCGACTTGTTTCTCTAGAACTTGAACATTTAATTTAGCTTTCTTGCTTTTAGTTTCAATGTATAATTCTGAAACTTCCTTAGCAACATACTCGACAAAGGCTTTAGCAAAAATTTCATCTTCAGAATGAAATTCTATCGCAAGAATGCTAGCTTTTTTTTCTTTTTGATAGATAATTAGACCTGATCCCGGAAAAATAATTGATTCATATAAAAGCCCCATCACACTATCTTGTGTACGAGTAAATTTATTTTTATCCGAGAATACCCCGAAGGTTAGCGTGTCTAAGCTTTTTTCATCTTTCCATTTATGTTTATAGCCTTTGAATTGTAAATAATAATCTGCTAAGGAGACAAAATTGCCATTTTGCTCTATCGGATTTAAAAGTACTTTTTCAATTAATGTTCGACTTTTCATTAACTCCGCCAAGTTCGGTGCACTAAATGCACCGCCACCGTTCCCAGATCCAATATCAAAACCAAAAGTAGAGGCTATCCCCATGGCACCAGCTAATCCATTACTTTTTTCATCTTCTAAAGCGAATGTCAAAGTCGCACTATAGATTGTTTTCTGTTTCTTGGAATAGAAAAAACCAAGTATTGATGTAATTAAAAATGTAAGAAAAAGCGCATACCATCTTTTTTTTAGGAAATGAATAAATGTTTGGATTTTAATAATAATTTCTCCTACAGATAGTATATTTCCTTCAGGGTCTATCATCGATTTATGATCAGTCATTATTATATTTTGAGTATTTCATAATATCAATTACTATTTTAATATAGACAATAAAATTGCAGACAAACTTGCTAAACCTGTAGTAAACCCAACAATTTCAGTTGTAGTCATTCCCTTCCGTTGAGGTTTTTGAGGAACCACAATCTCGCTGCCAGGTAGTATTTTAGGATAAGATTTGAAAAATAAAAAACTTTTGCGGGTAGCGGCTTTCCCATTAGCATATATGACATATGATTTTTTTTTCCATGATTCTCCACTAAAGCCTCCAGCATTATTAACATAATCTCTGAGACTATTTTTTGGATTATATGGCACTTGAGACTCTAATAAAACGGCTCCACTGATTCTAACCTGTCCATCAAACTTTGGCACGACAAGTTCATCATTCATACGTAAAACAATATCGTCAATCGATCCGGGGTTATTCATAATTCTAATAAGATCTAAAGGAACTTTGACGAATTCTCTCTTGCTACTTTTATCAAGTTCACTTAATGTAGCTGTATCTTTACTAATAATACTTTTCTGGATTTCTTTAGCATCTTCTTTTTTATTTTTTTCTTCCACTGTCAGATAACGTTTAATATAAGATCCCTCAGGAAAGGCATCTGGCGTATAACCACCAGATCTCTTCAAAAGATCGCTCACTCTTTCGGTTCTGTTTCTTAACGCATAAGGGCCCGGGTATTGCACTTGACCTGAAACTATTACCGACTCCGGTAATGTATATCCGGCTTTTCTTCTTACAGTGATAACATCGAAAGGCATAATAGTCACAGCACTAGCATTGGCACTTAGATCTCCGTCAATTTCTGCATTAATAATAGCACTTGCTCTATTATCAGTAAGTGCTATACTATCTCTTTTAATTAAGCGAGCAATTTCAATATTTTTATAAGCGGCATCCGTAAATCCACCTGCTTGCAGAATGATATCCCGAAGTGTCAGGTTTTCGACATAATTGTATTCTCCGGGTATTCTGATCTCGCCCTGTATAGTCACCTTAAAGGAATCTCTCAGATCTAAGACTGAACTAATTAATATTTCATCTTCACGTTTTAATGAAAGATTATGCATATCGTCACCAGACAAGGCTTTACGGACATCAAAAGAAAGAATGGATCTGCTAAGATCATTTTCTAGTCGCAATATTTGTGCCCTACCGGTATATGCATCTTCTTTTAAACCATCCGCTTTGCGGATCAAGTCTGCAACAGTTAATCCGGTTGTTAATTGATACACATCAGGTCTGAAAACTGCCCCATTGATCTTAACCCTGTTTTGAAAACGATTTAAAATTTTCGATACCACAAATAGATCACCCGACTCAGGTTGATATTGTTGGTACTCTGATGCAGGTACATCTTTTATTTTTCTTTCACGATCACTGTTTTGAAATACTTTTACGATAGCCGTGTAAGCTGTATCTGTAAAACCGGATGCGAATTCTAATACCTGTTGAAAACTCTCTCCGGGTAATACTTCAAAAATACCGGGTCTTTTCACCTGCCCCTGTAATTCTACTCTTTTTTTGTAAGCAGGAATACGAATCACATCATTATCCTTCAACCCGATATTATCTGATTGATCGCCATTCAATAACATTCGATATAAATCAATCTTTCGCTCTACCTTATTATTGCGTACCAACTCGATTTCTCGAAAACTACCAAACTCTGTTGGACCACCAGCTACATACAATGCATTGAATACAGTAGACAAAGAAGACAACGTGTAATTACCTGGACGATTCGCACCAATCACCGTTACTTTAATACTTCTGATCTTATTCAGTGTAACAGATAATTTTGATCCCCCATTTTTTAAATAAGGATACACAGTATTACCCATCACTGTTTTTAATTTTTGTGTAGCGGCTTCAATAGTCAACCCAGCTACTCTTATCTGCCCAACATTGGGTATATTTACATTGCCTTCATCAGACACCAATAATTCACCAGTATATTCTTGAACTCCATACACAGTCACCATCAATTCATCATCAGGCCCCAATATATAATTCAAGGGAGTAGCCAGTTTCAAATTTGGTTCGAAGTTGGGCGCCATGGAAGTATACAATTCTGAACCAAAGATCAATGGATTGATTAGCGGCTGAGGCTTTTTCTTTTCATATTGTTCCGAATCAAGAGAATCCTTACTATTATTTTGCTTTTCAATCGTTTTACTAGCACCTTTCAAGTCTGATTTTAGTGCGCCAGTCGCTTTTTGACCTTGGACGCCGACATTTAACCTAACTTTTAATTTGGTAAATTCAGCCGCACTCATACCTTTAGCCAACGCGATTTGCTCTGCTTGCTCAATGGTAATCTTAGAGTCATTCAACTGGGCTTTCAATTTAGCAATATCAGCATCAGACAACTGATCTACTTTAATCGCACCTAGGTCTTTTCCTTTCAAAATATCCTGGGCCTGAACCGTAGTCACAGTCAGAAAGAACAAAACGAAAATTGGAAACCTCAATAAAAAATGCATTTTCATAGTCCTAATATAATGGTTCAAAACATGGCTTCGCCAACCTCAGTCACACTATGGTGAAACCATGTACATAAAAGAGGGTATTTTGATACATTTTCCAGCCAATCTTAGCATAAAAAATGCCCAAAACGAAAAATTTGGAAAATCAATGCAATGTTAAGAAAATCAAAGCATAATAAACAACTGAACCGCTAAAATTGGGGGGGGTAAATTTAGTTCAGGTTGCAAATATAGGGGATGGGAGGATTTAAAAAATATTCTTATTAGGAAAAGGTGATGGATATTAGGAGGAATAGGAATAGAAATCAAGTTTTAAGACAATAACACCCGTTCCGTCATCTTTAATAGTTAGCAGAGCCTATCTATTTGTTTTACCATGGTCTATTAATCATTAAGTCATTGTAGACTTGTCTAATCCCGTCCTCCAACGAAATTGATGCTTGCCAACCAAGAGCTTTTAATTTTGATATTTCCATAAGTTTTCGAGGGGTACCGTCAGGCTTGGAAGAATCGAAATGAATAGTTCCTTTAAACCCTGTAATATCACCAATCATTTTTGCAAGATTAAAAATAGAAATATCTGAACCCACCCCTATATTCCACATAGCTAATTCATGCAGAGGCATATCAGTGACAGATATATTTTGCATGAGAAACAAACAAGCATTTGCCAAATCATCTACGTGCATAAATTCACGGCGCGGCTGTCCACTACCCCAGACAATGACTTGATCATCACTGTTTTCAACTGCAGTTATAAATTTTCTTAACAAAGCCGGTAAAACATGAGATTTATCTAAATCATAATGATCATTGGGTCCGTATAGATTGGTTGGCATTACCGAAATATAGTTACAACCATATTGCTTACGATAAGCATCAGACAACTCAATGCCTGCAATTTTTGCGATTGCATAAGGCTGATTTGTATATTCAAGATAGCCAGACAACAAATATTCTTCTTTTAAGGGCTGTGGAGCATGTTTGGGGTAAATACAAGATGACCCTAAAAAAAGCAACTTTTTAACATTATTTATATATGAAGCATGAATAACATTACTCTCAATCATTAAATTTTCATAAATAAACTGAGCTCTATAGGTATTATTATTTAAAATTCCACCCACTTTACCCGCAGCTAAAAAAACATAATCAGGCTTTTCTTTTTCAAAAAAATCATTGACAGCTTTTTGATCACACAAGTTTAACTCACTTGAGGTCTTGTATATTAAATTTGTAAAGCCAAGTGATTTTAACTTACGCACTATCGCACTACCAACCATACCGGTATGACCCGCTACATATATCTTTTCGTTGAGTTCCATCATGCAACTTATTCATATTCGTTTTTAACTTTAAATCCACGTTCTTTAAGTACTTGCTCCTTTAAAAAAAGGTCAAGATCATATTCTACCATTTCTTTAACCATTTCATCTAATGTATATTTAGGCTGCCATCCTAATAGGTTTCTTGCTTTTGAGGAATCTCCAATTAATAAATCAACTTCAGTTGGTCTATAATATCTAGGATCAACTCTAACAACAATTTGTCCAATTGGTAATTGATAACTTCCAGCACATTTGATCACTTTAGCAATCTCAAATTCATCCTTACCTTCAAAAGTCAATTCAATACCAACTTCATAAAAAGCCATTCGCACAAAATCTCTTATTTCAGTTGTAATACCTGTTGCCAAAACGAAATCACTTGGTTCAGAATGCTGCAGGATCCTCCACATGCCTTCTACATAATCTTTTGCATGCCCCCAATCTCTCTTTGCGTTTAAATTACCCAAATACAAACATTCTTGAAGTCCCAATACGATTTTTGCTACAGCTCTTGTTATTTTACGCGTTACGAATGTTTCTCCTCGTAATGGCGATTCATGATTGAATAGTATACCATTGCTGGCAAACATGCCATAAGCTTCTCGATAATTTACGGTTATCCAATAAGCATACATTTTTGCAACTGCATAGGGTGATCTAGGATAGAAGGGCGTTTTTTCACTTTGAGGAACCTCTTGCACAAGTCCGTACAGCTCGGAAGTAGAAGCCTGATATATTTTAGTTTTATTTGTTAAACCCAACAACCTTACAGCTTCTAGTATTCTTAAAGTGCCAATACCATCAGCATTAGCTGTATATTCAGGTGTTTGAAAGCTTATATGAACATGACTCATGGCAGCCAAGTTGTAAATTTCATCAGGCTGTACTTCTTGAATGATTCTAATTAGATTAGTAGAATCAGTCAAATCTCCATAGTGTAGTACTAAATGCTTATGTGATACATGTGGATCTTCATATAAATGATCAATTCTCGCAGTATTGAATAATGAACTTCTTCTTTTAATTCCATGCACCTCATACCCCTTTTTCAATAATAGCTCAGTTAAATAGGCCCCATCTTGACCGGTAACACCTGTTATGATTGCTTTTTTCATATTCCAAAAGTATAATATTTAGTAGAAAAAAAGCCCCTCATAGACATGAAGGGCGATTGTTTATTGTTAAATGTATAATTACAAAGCAAAAGCCTTTTTCACTTTGGCTACGTAATCAAGTTTCTCCCAGGTGAACAGTTCCACTTTCACATTCTTCTCTTTACCATCCGGTGATTTGAAAGTCTTGGTCACTACTTCACTCTTACGTCCCATGTGGCCATATGCAGCGGTTTCACTGTAGATCGGGCTGCGCAATTTCAAGCGCTGCTCGATAAAGTATGGACGCATGTCAAACAAGCCTTCTACGATCTTAGCGATCTGTCCATCGGTCAAGTTTACTTTTGCAGTACCATAAGTATTTACGTTGATACTAGTAGGTTGTGCCACACCGATTGCATAAGATACTTGTACCAACACTTCGTCTGCTACTCCTGCTGCTACCAGATTCTTCGCAATATGACGAGTTGCATAGGCTGCTGAACGGTCTACCTTACTAGGATCTTTACCACTGAATGCTCCACCTCCATGTGCTCCTTTACCACCATAGGTATCTACGATGATCTTACGACCGGTTAAGCCGGTATCGCCATGTGGACCACCGATCACAAACTTACCGGTTGGGTTGATATGGTATTTGATGTTGTTGTTAAACAACTTCGCGTATTTCTTGTACTTCGCTTTTACTCTTGGGATCAGGATATTGATGATATCAGATTTGATCTTCGCCAACATCTTTGCTTCGGTATCAAAATCATCATGCTGCGTAGATACTACGATCGCATCGATTCTTACCGGGCGGTTGTTATCATCGTATTCCAAAGTAACCTGGCTCTTTGCATCAGGACGCAGGTATTTGATCTGCTTGTTCTCTCTTCTCAATGCTGCCAGTTCAATCAGGATCTTATGTGCCAGATCCAATGCCAATGGCATGTAGTCATCTGTTTCATTGGTAGCATAACCAAACATCATACCCTGGTCACCTGCTCCTTGCTCTTCTTTCTTCTTTCTGTCAACACCCTGGTTGATATCAGCACTCTGCTCATGAATCGCAGAAAGGATACCACAGCTGTTGGCTTCAAACATATATTCACTCTTGGTATATCCGATCTTACGGATCACACCACGAGCAATTTCCTGTACATCCAAGTATGCCTTTGATTTTACCTCACCGGCCAATACCACCTGTCCGGTAGTCACCAATGTTTCACAAGCCACTTTAGATTGTGGGTCAAAAGCCAAAAAGTTATCGATCAATGCATCAGATATCTGGTCGGCCACTTTATCCGGATGTCCTTCAGATACACTCTCAGAAGTAAATAAATAAGGCATATAAAACTTATAATTTAAGTTTGCAATATTATAAATACTGGAGCAAAGAACCATGAAAGTCATCGATAAAATCAAGAATAGGGCTGCAACCCTTATTTCTTTTGAAGTATTACCACCCCTAAAAGGCAAAACCATTCAATCTGTATTTGAGCATTTAGATCCACTCATGGCATTCAACCCTGCCTGGATCAATGTTACCTATCACCGCAGTGAAAGCAGCTTCAAACGCAGAGCCGATGGCAGCTTCGAAAAGGTAGAACTACGGAAAAGACCCGGGACCGTGGGTATCTGCGCTGCCATTATGAACCATTATCAGGTAGATGCAGTACCGCATCTTATCTGCGGTGGCTTTACCCAACGAGAAACTGAAGATGCGTTGATAGACCTCGATTTTCTGGGCATTGACAATGTATTAGTCCTAAGAGGCGATGCCGCTAAAAACGAAGGACAGTTCAATCCACAACCTGGCGGTCATCATTATGCCATTGATCTGTTACAACAGGTGGGCAATATGAATAAAGGCATTTACCTCGATGAAGACATCAAAAATGGTGGCAAAACTAATTTTTGCATGGGCGTAGCAGGCTATCCTGAAAAACATTTTGAAGCACCCAATTTGGAGATAGATCTTCAATACCTCAAAGCCAAAGTAGATGCCGGCGCGGACTACATCATGACGCAGATGTTTTTCGATAATCAAAAATTTTTTGATTTCGTAGAAGCCTGCCGCTCAATCGACATCACCGTCCCCATCATCCCCGGACTAAAACCCATCACCAATAAAAAACAACTCACCGTCCTCCCCAGAATTTTTCATATTGACATCCCCACCGCTTTATCAGAAGCCATGCTCGCTTGTAAAACAGATGCAGACTGTGAGCAAGTAGGAACAGAGTGGTTAATTGAACAGAGTAAAGAGCTTAAAAGATTTGGTGTGCCGGTATTACATTATTATACACTGGGTAAACCGAAAGTGATAGCCAATGTTGTACAGCAACTCTAAAATTTTCAAATAGAATACATATACTATTTAAAACATGAAAAAAAATATCTTAATTACGGGCGGAGCAGGTTTTATTGGATCACATGTAGTGAATCTATTTGTAAAAAAATATCCTGATTATAAGATTATCAACTTAGACGCTTTGACTTATGCCGGAAATTTAGAGAATTTAAAAGGCGTAGAAAAGCATAATAACTATGAATTTATAAAAGCAAATATTTTAGAAGCAGAAGTCTTACATCAAGTTTTTACGAAACACCAAATTACAGATGTCATTCATTTAGCAGCTGAATCACATGTGGATCGATCCATTCATTCCCCTTTGGACTTTGTATATACCAATATTGTGGGTACAGTCAATTTGTTGAATACCGCTAAACAATTTTGGAATCAGGAAGAAGATCATCTTTTTTATCATGTTTCAACCGATGAGGTTTTTGGCAGCTTAGGAGAAGCCGGATATTTCACCGAAACAACTCCTTATGATCCACGTTCACCGTATTCAGCCAGCAAAGCCTCCTCTGATCATTTTGTTCGAGCCTATCATGAGACTTATGGTATCCCTACTATTATCTCTAATTGCAGCAACAACTATGGCCCCAATCATTTCCCTGAAAAATTGATACCCCTATTTATCAATAATATCATTCAGGAAAAGCCGTTACCGGTATATGGTGATGGCAATTATACCAGAGACTGGTTATTTGTAAAGGATCATGCTGCAGCCATTGACTTGATATTCAATAAAGGACAGAAAGGGGGCGCCTATAATATTGGAGGATTTAATGAATGGAAAAATATCGATCTGGTCAAACTATTATGTCGCCTAATGGATCAAAAGTTAGGAAGACCCGCGGGTCAAAGTGAAACTTTGATCACTTATGTTAAAGATCGACCCGGTCATGATAAAAGATATGCCATCGATGCTTCTAAATTAAATAAAGAGTTAGGATGGAAGCCAAGTGTTACTTTCGAGGAAGGTCTTGATCAAACGATTGATTGGTATTTGAATAATACCCAGTGGCTTGACAATGTAACCTCAGGACAGTACCAACAATATTATTCAAATATGTACGGTAATAGGTAATAGATAACATGAAAATTGAATCAACGAAATTAAAAGACTGTTTCATCATCCATGATACAGTATTCGGTGATAACCGCGGTTATTTCTTTGAAAGTTTTAACCA
Source organism: Sediminibacterium sp. KACHI17 (assembly GCF_040362915.1). NCBI lineage: Bacteria > Pseudomonadati > Bacteroidota > Chitinophagia > Chitinophagales > Chitinophagaceae > Sediminibacterium > Sediminibacterium longum. Next base: position 1,478,004 of record NZ_AP029612.1, read on the forward strand.
ACAAAGATTTAAAGATCAAACAGGATTAACGATCAATTTTGTACAAGATAACCAGTCTAAGTCAGAACGTGGAGTGTTGAGAGGTTTACACTACCAACACGGCGAGCACGCACAAGCCAAGTTGGTGAGAGTATTACAAGGCAGGGTGATCGATGTAGCCGTTGATGTCCGTTTGAACTCTCCCACATTTGGAGAACATGTAGCTGTTGAACTCACGGAAGACAATCATCGCCAACTTTTTGTACCCAGGGGATTTGCTCATGGTTTTGTTGTATTAAGTGAAACCGCTGTGTTTTTTTATAAATGCGATAACTTCTATAATAAAGCTTCTGAAGGCGGAATTCTTTACAATGACCCTGAGCTCAACATTGATTGGCAAATAAGCCCATCAGAAATATTACTGTCTGATAAAGATCAACAGTTACCCTTATTTTCGGAGGCAATCAAATCAATTCGTTTTACAATATGAAAGGCATCATTTTAGCAGGCGGCTCAGGTACCAGACTGTACCCGATTACGAAAGGCATCAGTAAACAATTAATGCCTATTTATGATAAACCCATGATTTACTACCCACTCTCTATTTTAATGTTAGCGGGTATTCAGGAAATTTTGATCATTACTACTCCTGAAGACAGTGTACAGTTTCAGAGATTACTAGGTGATGGGAAAGCATTGGGTTGCCGATTCTCTTACGCAGTACAGGAAACACCAAATGGATTAGCGCAAGCATTCGTCATCGGTGAATCTTTTATTGGCAACGACAAAGTAGCATTGATCTTAGGTGACAATATTTTCTACGGCGCAGGACTAGTTCAATTGGTTCAATCGTTTAACAATGTAGTGGGCGCAGCAGTTTTTGCTTATGAAGTCAATGACCCTGAAAGATATGGCGTGGTTGAATTTGATGAAAACAATACCGCCCTTTCTATTGAAGAAAAACCATCAAAACCAAAATCAAATTACGCCGTTCCGGGTCTATATTTTTACGACAATACAGTAGTTCAAATAGCCAAAAACATACAACCCTCCGCCCGAGGTGAATACGAGATCACCACTGTGAACAATGAGTACTTACAACAAGGGAAACTACAAGTAGGTATTATGAGTAGAGGAACTGCCTGGTTAGATACAGGCACGTTTGACTCCCTTAGCGATGCCTGTGAATTTGTACGCGTCATTGAAAAACGTCAAGCACAGAAAATTGGATGTATTGAAGAAGTTGCCTGGAGAATGGGTTATATCAATAGAGAACAATTGTTGAATTTAGCAGATCAGTACGCTAAAAGTGGGTATGGGGAGTATTTGAGGAATTTGAGGTGAGAATCGTCATCCCGATCCGCCTTAGGCGGAAGGGATCTATCACCGCTAACAGTTCCAAACAAAATAAAGCGACTTCAAAACTAAAACCATACACCCAAGAGATGGGAGATCCCTCCTTACGTCGGGTTGACGGTTACCACCTTACCGAAACCACTTCCTCTGGAACAATCCCTTGTATATCAAAAATCATAACGCCTTGAGCATCTAAAGACAAATAATCAATCGCTCTAAACTCATTATGTTTTACGGCAACAATGACTGCATTTGGTTGAAGAGACAATCCATCATTTACAAAACATATATCAGGATGTTTTTCAGAGGGCACTCGATTGTCTTGTACAAAAACTTCCAAACCGGCTTTGCATAATGCATAATACAAATCCGCCACTTTAGTATTACGAGTATCGCTGCAGTTTTCCTTGAAAGTAAATCCAAGAATCAGCACTCGCAATCCACGAATATTGCCATTATGCAAACGCACCAATGCGCTGATCATCTTATCTGCCACAAATTGTCCCATCTGATCATTGATGGCTCTTCCGGCGGCAATGAGTCGCGGCTCATACCCTACGACTCTTGATTTATGCAATAAGTAGTAAGGATCAACACCAATGCAATGCCCCCCTACTAACCCTGGATGAAAGGGTAAAAAATTCCATTTGGTTTTGGCAGCTGCTAATACATCATGGGTATTGATACCCATTTTATCAAACATCAATACCAATTCATTCATGAAGGAAATATTAACATCTCGCTGGGCATTTTCAACTGCTTTAGCAGCCTCTGCTACTTTTATGGAAGGAGCCAAATGAGTACCTGCTTTGATCACAACATCATACAACGCTTTTACCGTAAGAGCAGTAGTTACATCAGAGCCGGACACCACTTTGACAATATCCTGAATCTTTCGATTACGGTCACCGGGGTTAATCCGCTCAGGAGAATACCCTACAAAAAAATCTTCATTGTATACAAGCCCACTGTGCTTCACCAACACTGGAACACAAATCTCTTCGGTACAACCGGGATATACTGTAGATTCATAGATCACCAGATCATTTTTCTTTAAGACTTTACCGATCAATGCAGAAGCTTCTTCCAAAAAATGAAGATCCGGTGTATTATCAGCGTGTAAAGGCGTGGGAACCGTAACAATGTATACTGAACAATCAGCAATAGCTACTGTGTGATTCGTAAAAATAAGATTTTGAGAAGCTTTTAGATCTGTACTATCCATTTCACCCGTACTATCTATCCCTTGTTGTAATTCTTCAATTCGTTTAGGATCAATATCAAATCCTATGACCTCATAGTGTTCCACAAATGCAAGCGCGAGCGGTAAGCCCACATATCCCAATCCGATGATGGCAATTTTTTGCTCCTTCATGATGGTTCAAAGATAGGTGAAGGAGCTTGTAGGGAGAGCAGAGTCTAACATTATGCTCGTCATGTTGATCCGCCCCGGCAGAGAAGGCATCATGCCGACGTAAGGATGCCGATCGAGGCATCGGTAGAATCTATCACCACTAACAGATCAGAACAAAACATAGCAAACGCAGAACCAAACACCCGAGAAGTGGGAGATTCCTCCTGCGTCGGAATGACGGCACTTTATAAAAAAACGTCATTTTGAGCGTAGCGCAGCAAAGTCGAAACACCTCCCTATCGGTGCAGCCATCCCAACCAAATAATATACTTGAAGAAATAACAACAAAGATTCTCCAAGCATCCAACAACTAAACAGCTCCATCTTAGCAACAATCAAATACAGTCCAAACAAAACAACACAATAGGAAGCTCCCATTATGATATACCTGATAACAAACGGTGCGTTTACCACCCGATGTTCAGCCCATACAAACACATAGGCCCGAAGAGAAAAAGAGATGCGTAGTAGGATGAGCTGAATCACCCAGCAGTAGATCTTACTGGCGGCATTCCATTGCGCCATACCCTGGAACAAAGTTGATACGATGACCGGCATGAGTACTTGTATGCTCCAACACAAAAGACAAACCGTTACACCTTGCACAAAATAAAAAACCAGGTTCTTATGAAACATAGCAGGTTAGTTTAAGATTTTTTAAAAGGATCTATTTTACTGGTAGTTATCTCAGATTCCTGTAAAAGCAACTTTATAATCATTTTGTTCTTTCATACCAGAAACCTGCTCCAACAAAGGCATACAAGTATCTATCACAAACCGATCATTGGGTCCACTGGCAAAGAATACCCAATCTCCTTTTTTTAGCACCGTACCTACCAAGGCAGTATATCGTTTCACGAGTTGTAACTGACGAGCATCCGGCATCAGCTCTTTTTGTGGCACACTGATGCAATAACATTTACAGGGTTGCAGCTGCTTTATATCATGCGTAAGCACAATTTTGCGTTTAGTCTCATCGTACCCTTTAGGCAAAAGCTCTTTTTTCAACCGCAGCTGTTGAATACGCTTCTCCGAAAAATCAAATCCCAACACCGATTGTTTTTCTGCATGACCGAGCAACATCGAAATTCCGATTTGATTGAGGTCTAAGATTGCTGTTAATGGTTTTTTCATAATTTAAAAATCATCCCAACAAAGGAGGAATGACATTGCCGTCATCCCGACGTAGGAGTCCGCAGGATACCGATCGAAGCATCGGTAAAATCTCCCACCGCTAGATTGTTGTGTTTTGTTCTAAATCGCCTGAAGTGTGAGATTCCTCCTTCGTCGGAATGATATCCCCGTCACCTCCACGAAGGAGTCCGCAGGATACCGATCGAAGCATCGGTAAAATCTCCCACCGCTAGATCGTTGTGTTTTGTTTTTAATCGCCTGAGGTGTGAGATTCCTCCTTCGTCGGAATGACATGGCCGTCACACTCCGTTCCGTGTTACCCCTCCGGGGTAAAAAACAACCATCCCGTCTCAAGCGAGACCATCAACTAATACCTAATACCTATCACCCTATACCCAGCACCCAGTACCCATCACCGATTCTCTTCTTCATACCATGTTCTTCGTTGTCTATATGTTCCACTCCGTTTTATGAACTCCGCCTGATACAAATCGCTTACGGCGCAGTAAATTAGTGTGTTGTCCTATTGAAAAATCAAAATGACAACAGAGACATACTATCACTGTACAGACAACTTTTTATTTGGCATCATAGATCCCCCAACTACTGCCAAAGAATGAAAAAAATGAGAATAGCTAAAAGGAAGTAAAAATCGTAAAAGTGAATGACCAGTAAGATCAAGCTTGGTTGAAGCATGCGCATGGAATAGAGGCGATTACATCAAATGCATCCGAATCTGTATGATCAATGATTCAACACTTCAAATCACCACAACACCACTCGAATAATAACAGCACACATAAATAAAAAATAATCCATTGAATTTTATTCCATCCTTTACCATTGTTTTTCGATCGCATCATTACAGCAAAATAGAAAAAAATGATCATGCAAGTATATTCCCTCGTTCAGGATGTAGATGATTTTTTAAAATAAAAAAAGAACCAGCTGAAAAAAAGGGTATGAACGATACATTTCAGGAGTTGAATGACTTGATCCATGAAGGAACACAGTCACACATCACAGAAACCATCAAAGAACAAAAAAGAAAAGAAGCCACTTTAAAAGCCAGAGAACTGGAGAAAAAATTTACCGGAACATTTTTATGGATCCAGTGTAAGAAAGCACTAAGGACCATGGTTATGGTCATGATAAAAGCATTACATATCTGGCTCGAAAAAATATACCGCAACAGACCCACAGATCACAAACGCAACCGCACCAATGAACAACTGGAAATTTGGTGTACCGATACCCTTGATTTTATTCGCCGCCATTTCCCGGAACATTTCAATCCACATGAACCCATGCCACATTGTTTATGGGAAATAGCAAAAGAAAAACAAGATGCAGATTGGGAATCCTTGTCTGCCATTGCTAGAGAAAATGTATCTGAAACAGCATTGATTGCAATACTGCGCATGATCTACCAAAGTCAACTACACAAAACCGGCACCCACAGTTATTACCATACAGAATACTGGACAGAACTACTGTCCGTATTGCCATCCGAACAACCCGGATTATATGAGGATACCACTACCGCAATGATCTTCACATTGATCAGGCGCAACTGCAATCACCCGCTCTTTATTCATTTTATGATAGAAAGATGTACACTACAACTCACGGAAAACGCCAATGCCATTGAACATTGGGTCAGGTACTTACATTGGGTAGACAGAATTCCGCTGATCGATCTGATGGGAGCAGAACCGGAACAACCATCCGTAAAAGATCAGTTGAAAGCAGCGATACAAGCGGAATTGATACATAGTCAGGAGTTAGAGAAAAAGGATATCGATAATGGAAAAATATCGAGTCATTTATTGTTTCAAACCACACTATCCGTTTCTCAATTAGCCGCATTTTTTCGCGTGCTTATTGAGGCCGGTATTCTAACAACGGATAACAACAAAGAATTGATGAGAGTCGTATCACAAACATTTAGAACAAGCCGAACCAACGCACCCATATCATCTCACCACCTCTATGATAAATTCTACACCCTGGAACGCCCCGCCCTCTCCATCCTCAAAACACATATCACCACCATGCTACAAAAAACAGCCAAGCTGAGTAACTAAAAACCGTCATGACGACCAAATCCAGACGACAATCGGCAGAGCGGAGACACCCCTCATAAAAATCGTCATGTTGAGCGCAGCGCAGCGAAGTCGAAACATCCCCTCACTGTTAGCAATATCCCTCTCAACAATTGCAAACAAAAACACCGCACCACATCACCAAAACCCACACCCTACGTTTCGTGTTACCCCTCCGGGGTTGTAAAACCGATATCGTAACTTGCATCACCCAGTAACCAGTACCTAGTACCCAGCACCCATTTCACTATCTCTCCCCTATCCCTCCACTATAAAACGACTATGGAATGACTATGTTTTCACTATCATTCTCTTATCACGCTCTTATCTCTGTCGTAACCCTCTGCTATCATTTGTCTATGTTTTAATAGACCTTGTCAGTTACCTCTCAGTACCTGGTCAGTTACCAGTCTTAATAAAATCCTAAGAAACAGACAAATGTCGAATATCCAACTCCAAAATTGATCATTCAACATTGATCATGCTACATTTTTAAAACGCCATCTCTTTTATTGTCAACACATTATCAGGGCTGATATCAGCCTTGTCAGCCCTAATGCATGCAAGTCCAAATTAGTTTTGTTCTCGTTAACCATCCACCGGTGGCCCGTCTGCAGCGGGAAAGCATCAACACCTGATGAAAGTATCACAGGTGAATTTTTTAAAAACTTAAAAACAAAACAATGGCAGCAAAACAATTTGGTACCCATAGGTTAAGCGGAACAGTAGGTGATGTAACCTACTCGCATACTAAATCGGGATTCAAAGCCAGACAAAAAAGCAAAGTGAATATGGCAGAACGTCAATCCGGACAACAGTTTCAGGCATGGCGCGATCATACCTCTGAGTTCGGGGTAATGACCTCAGAAGCCAGAACATTCCGCAATGCGTTCACAGACTTGAACTGGAATATCAAAAACAAATCGTTGATCCAACAAACAGTAAAGCTGATGAATGAGATCCGCAAAACAGATACTACCAATCTACGCGGACAACGACGCGCCAGCTTTGGCGATCTCAGTATGCTGGTTGGATTTGATTTCACTGGTAGCGGAAGTATTGATAATGCCATCAATGGTGGATACTCATCAGCCTTTAATCGATTAACGGGCGTTACAGTAGCTACCATACAGCAAATGATTCCCAGACAACGTTTGAATGTACCCGCCAATGCCACCCATTTCATGTTCACATTGGGAGCAGCGGCATTGAATTTTGAAACAGGGGAAGTGAGCAAAGTGATGGCTTCTACGCAAAAATTGTTGATCGATGATGAAGTATTGGCAGAAACCGTCTTAACAGAGACCCTGCCCACTAATAGTACCGACCCGGTGGTAATAGCACTCAAGCTGGAGTACTTCACAGAAATCAATGGCCACTTCTACCCACTCATGAGCAACGCCTCCATCAACAGCACGGTAATCCGTGTGGATCAGGGGTAAGGTTTTGGGAAATCAGGAAATCGGGTAATCAGGAAATCGGGTAACTACATTTAACTATTAACCCCCTAAAACAAACTCCAATCCCGATAACCCGATAACCCAATCACCTGATCACCCAATCACCCAATCAAAGATCACAAATGCATCTCACCATTCATCGCACTTACCACGATGAAGGCACGAATGGGTTGTTGACGATAGGGCCTGATAGTGATCCCTTGTGTTATACCATTGAATTGCCCTGGCGAAACAATGAGTTGAATAGGTCATGTATACCTGAAGGCACTTATGTATTGAAGAGAAGATACAGCACTAAATTTCGCTGGCACCTGCACGTTGCAGATGTACCCGGAAGGAGTTTCATACTCATTCATCCGGCCAACCATGCCCGACGCGAATTAAAAGGATGTATCGCTCCCGTACTACTCCTCACCGGCCCCGGAACCGGAGAGCAAAGTCTACAGGCATTCAACCTGCTCATGAGTCAACTATTAGAAGCCCTAAGAAGCACCGAAACCATTCTGCTCACGGTAACAAGTGCGAAAATAAAATTGTAAACGAGGGGATTGGGATATCGGGTTATCAGGAAATCGGGATATCAGGTGATCGGGTAAATATTCTATAAGAAATGAACAAAAAAAATCATGCCACCCAATATCCCGATCACCTGATATCCCGATTACCCGATCCCCTCTTCAAAAAAAACAACATGAAAAAACTCATCCGACGCGTGCGGTCGCAGCCGCCGCCATTTTTTAGAAAGATCAGAAATATCGGATTGGTACTGACCACCATTGCCACTGCAGTAGTAACACTACCTGTAGCCTTACCCGCGATCGTGGTAACCATCTCCGGTTATGCCGCCGCAGCAGGCGCCACCGCCACCGCCATCAGTCAGCTCACACTCTATGAAGAGCCACTCGATTGGCAGGAAGAAGAATGATCACTCCCCCGCCCCAGTTTTTGGGGCGGGTTTTTTACGTCACCTCGACGAAGGAGAGGTCTCACACCCCAAACAAGTATGCATAAAACAAAACAAATCTCACACAGCATAGCGGTGGGAGATTCCTCCTTCGTCGGAATGACATCCCCCGTCACCTCGACGAAGGAGAGGTCTCCCACCTCAAACAAGTATGCATAAAACAAAACAAATCTCATACAGCATAGCGGTGGGAGATTCCTCCTTCGTCGGAATGACATCCCCCGTCACCTCGACTAAAGGAGTCCGCAGGATGCCGATCGAAGCATCGGTAAGGTCTCACACCTCAAACAAGTATGCATAAAACAAAACAAATCTCACACAGCATAGCGGTGGGAGATTCCTCCTTCGTCGGAATGACATCCCCCGTCACCTCGACTAAAGGAGTCCGCAGGATGCCGATCGAAGCATCGGTAAGGTCTCACACCTCAAACAAGTATGCATAAAACAAAACAAATCTCACACAGCATAGCGGTGGGAGATTCCTCCTTCGTCGGAATGACATCCCCCGTCACCTCGACTAAAGGAGTCCGCAGGATGCCGATCGAAGCATCGGTAAGGTCTCCCACCCCAAACAAGTATGCATAAAACAAAACAAATCTCATACAGCATAGCGGTGGGAGATTCCTCCTTCGTCGGAATGACATCCCCCGTCACCTCGACGAAGGAGAGGTCTCACACCCCAAACAAGTATGCATAAAACAAAACAAATCTCACACAGCATAGCGGTGGGAGATTCCTCCTTCGTCGGAATGACATCCCCCGTCACCTCGACGAAGGAGAGGTCTCACACCTCAAACAAGTATGCATAAAACAAAACAAATCTCACACAGCATAGTGGTGGGAGATTCTACCGATGCTTCGATCCGCATCCTGCGGACTCCTTCTTCGGAATGACATGCCCTCCGTTCCGTGTTACCCCTCCAGGGTATAAAACACCCATCTCGCCACAAACGAGACCTAACACCCAACACCTAATACCCAGCACCCAGCACCTAATCCCCAAAAATCTGATATCTGACATCTGACATCAAAAATCCTCTCTCTATCTTCGCACCATGAACATACGTATCGGTTACGGCATAGATTATCATCAGTTAGTAGAAAGCAGAGACCTGTTTATTGGTGGCGTGAAAATTCCGCACGACAAGGGTGCACTCGGACATAGTGATGCCGATGTGCTCTTACACGCTATTTGTGACGCACTACTGGGAGCAGCAGCATTGGGTGATATCGGTGTTCATTTTCCTGATACGGCTAACGAATTCAAGAACATTGACAGTAAGATATTACTAGCAAAAACAAAAGCTTTGATTGAAGCAGAAGGCTATCATGTCATCAACATAGACTCTACGCTCTGTCTGGAAGCACCCAAAATAAAACCCTATGTTCCTCAAATGCAGGAAACCATAGCCGCTATTCTTGGCATCACGATCAAAGACATCTCCATCAAAGCCACCACCACCGAGAAAATGGGATTCGTAGGCAGGAAGGAAGGACTCGTTGCGCACGCGGTTTGTTTGCTGAGGGCTAATGGGTGATCGGGTGATTGGGTGATCGGGATATCGGGTCTAGAGAGCCGTTTACCCTAACCACAAAAAATACCCGATTACCCGATTACCTGATTACCTGATAACCCAATCACCTTACTCCTTAGGCTCAAGACTAAATACCACACCTATCCTTAAAGTATTCGAAAGCGGATTACGTGTTACACCACTACCGGAAGGCACTAGATATGAGAAGTTGATATCCATAAAGTCTAAATGGAAACCGGCGCCTACGCTGAAATATTTTCTGTTACCACGATTCTTATTTTCATAGAAATAACCACTGCGGAAAAAGAATTGGTTATTGTAACTATACTCTGCTCCGATGGATACCTGCAGTGACTTACCAAAACCGGTTCCATCACCAAAAGACTTCATCCAACTACTCACCACACCGGTAGTTCGATAGTTGGATAGATTGGTTGAATCGGTGGTGAAATTTCCGGTAGCTACCGGTGGTGCAGGTACCAATAGCTTATTCATATCCAGGGCAAAATTGATCTTATTGTTCTCATCCATCACTTTGGTATACGAAACACCGATACCCAAATTGGCCGGAATAAAATCTTTGTTCCTTGCATCATTGGTGTAACCGATCTTACTACCCAAATTAGATAATACCACTCCCCAGTTAAACCCTTCTCCATCTTCATTCAAGCCATTGTGATAAAGCGACACATCACCTGCTACCGCATTACCAGCTTTATACACAACTCCTGTACCCACATCCCCTACTACGAGTCTTGAATTGATATATCGCAATGCCACACCAATACTCATCTTCTCATTCAGCTTTCTGGAATAACCCAGATCAAAAGCAAATTCACTGGGTCTAACCGAATTCAAGACATTACCCGAAAAGTCTGTTAGTTGAATATTCCCCAAACTAAAAAAGCGAAGTGTAGAAGAGATCGCCTGCTCATTATCCAAACGGTGATAACCGGCCATACTTGCGAGATACACATCATTCAGACCCAGATCTTTTAACCAAGGTGTATAGTTCACCGCGATCGCTGATTTACGCGGAGCAAACATCACTTTCGATAAGTTCCAAAAAGGTGCATTGGCTTCAGGCGCAGTAGCGATCGCCACATCACCCATACCACCCGCACGTGCATCCGGAGAAATACGCAAAAAAGGAACAGCAGTAGAAACGATATTAACAGAGTCCTGTGCAATAGAAGCATAAGACAACATCAATCCAACAATGGCTGTCAGGGTTTTCTTTGAAGTAAATAGCATGAAGCAAGTTATTTTAAAAGTTCGGGATTCAAACACTGTCTAATAGATAGCTGATTGCATATAGATCATAGCATATAATAATAACAGAAACATACTACTATATGCTATGATCTATTTGCTATAAGCTAATGCGTAAAATTCAAACCATAGAGTCAATTAAAGAAGAATAAGTTGTCCGGCATGAAAAGATTTTTGGGTGCCGGATTGAACAACCATATTGTAAATATAAACAGCTTTTTGGATTTTTCGTCCGGATTCATCCCTTCCATCCCACTCTATTTCAATATTTCTGGTACCTGCTGTATTCAGCATTTTGGAGATCCTTTTAACAAGTCTGCCGGATGACTGATAAATGTAGATATCAACTTTTAAGTCTGTATTCGGTTGATTGTGTTCAAAGGAGAAACGGGTACGGTCAAAGAACGGATTGGGGAAGTTCATCACTTTGGTGATCTTCAATTGTGATTGTTTCACCACCACATAATCCAGTATCGCTTCCGTGGAATTATTGGCACCATCCCAGGCTTTGAATCGCAATTGATGCGGACCAGCGCTTTGAACAGGCAATTGAAACTGCAGTGTACCGGATGACCAACTGTTTCTATCCGCCACAAAAAGATCATTCAATACCCGTTGATTCCTGAACTCATTATCGATGACCAGCGTGATATCATGTCCAACCCCATTCCCCGATGTATTGATCCCCGAACTGTCAGATAACTGAGCGATCAATAAAGGGGTTTCATGTGTCAGTCCGCCATTCTTGAATTGGAGATCATTCAGGTATAAACGAATGGCTGGGCCTGTTTTATCCGTCAGTAATTGATCACTACCGATGATGACGAGATTCGTATCAGCACCAATAGCATCACGCTTTGCATCATACGCATAGAGACTGATCTTACCTTTTCCGGGTTGGAAGCTCACATCTTTTGGCAAGATCACTTCGATCCGAAAAAAACCCGTATCAACAGAAAAAACACCTTTGAACAATACAGCCGCTTGCTGATCAAAACGTGTGATAAAGCTACCAGATTCATTGCCCAACGTAGCAATACTCCGCGGCTTATCCTGAATGATGGCTTCCATGGTTCCGGTAAAATCTTTGAGACGGTTACCGGCATTGTCGGTGACCTGTCCCTCAAGGATATATCGAGATGATGCTTTCAAAGTGTCATTCGTTGTCAACGCCTTTCCATTCACTGCCGTCAATTGAACACGATGCATAGGAAAGGATAAACGCATGGCAGGATCTCCCAACAAAATGAATTTTCTGGTATTCAAAATTTCTCCGGACTGTATCACCGCCAGGTTTTTAGCTTTTCGAAAAGCTTCGCCCAATGATAGATACTGTTGACTCACCGGATCCGGCTTTACGGCTTGTTGGATAAAATATTCATTGATGATGCGATTACTGGCAGCCAATACCAATCTGGCAGTACTCAATAAAGCGATCGCGCCGGTAGAATCGCCCGTTAACATTTGAGCACCCAATGCATTTTTGGAAGGATCATCGAACGGATAAAAATCGCAACTTGCTGTTACCATCAAAGGTAATTTTGCTGCATTTTGTAAACGACCGGCTTCTTCAGTAGTGAACACCGCTTCATCAGCCAAACGAATATGGTTACCATGGCCACTATAGTTCACGATCAATGCACCCTGGTTCATTCGATTGACGATCTCTTCATTCACTGCAGGATAACGAGCACCGCCACTACTACTCACCAATGGAAAAGCATCCAGATAAATTTTCTGTGTTTGAAAGAATGTGTTCTTTGCATTGGCCGACACACCTTCCGCATCATTCAAATGAAGATTTTGATCACGATCATCTGCAATAAATAACAATCGATTCCTCCATTCCCCAAATCGTGATGGATCATGATAACGAATGATCTTATTCACCATCGTATTCGCCTCACTCAAATTGCGTGCAGGTATTCTTCCTACCGCAATATCTAAAGCCTGCAAAGCATTGCCACGATTGATATCCACGGTATCATTCAACATCCCAAAAAAATCATCAGAAGTATAACTCGAAATAGGATCAAGCGACTGATTGCTTTGATGCGTAGGAATAAAACGATAATTATTCGCGACACGATTGCGTGGATCATATGAACCACTGCCAAACAGTAAAAGATATTTCAGCGTATGGCTGTTTTTATCATACATCATTTTCACAAAGTCACGGATCGCAGCAGGATCGGCTATACCACTGCCAAATTCCTGATACACTTGCGCTGTGGTAACCACTCGTACAGAACGAGCATATTGTTGCTGATGAAAAGCCGCTAGTCTTTGTGCTGCTGTAAGAAAAGAAGGATGTGTGATGATCAGGTATTCAGGAACAGTGACCCCATGTAGATTTTGATTACCGATATTACCGATCACCGTAGGTGTAAGTGTTTGTGCATCTGTAAATGCAACATACTCTCTCAAACGACTCGCATCTTGATGAAAGATGAAATTGCCTACAGATAAATTACGCATCGCCACAGGAACCAACGGAGAAGTGATATCCCACACTTTTAAAGACGTCGTGGCACCGGATAGTTCAAACCTTGCGATCGCACCGTTACTGACAGATGACCAATCACGAAAAAATAAAACCTGATCCGCTTGTTTGATGAGTGCCCTTCTGCCAAACATTTCCCATTTATTCAGCCAACATTCAGCCCCTGCAGCGGTTGACTGGTAATCAAAACGAAGGATGGTAGATGATTGTGCCGTATTGTATGATTGCTCTTGTTCTGCATGCACTGCATAACGATCCAAAAAAGTTCCTGTGACTGACGGGAAGACCAATGGAGTTGACGATGTACCATTGACCGTTGTTTGCATAGAAGCTGTAGCACCAACATTTCGCGAAGCAAAAGAAGCCCTGACACGAAAAGGCTGTTGCGTGATCGTATTCGGCCAGTTAACAGTAAAAGTTTTGGATAATGAAGCGGAAGAAAATTTTTCTCCATACCATTCTTTTCCGCTGCCGATCAAATTCACCAGATCATTTTCTACAACAGCTCGTTCATTAAAAGATTGAACGGTGATGGTTGAAAATGGTAAGCTGTTTTGTTCCTGAATCCTTTTACCAACCCCACCAATGGAAATATAGTAATAGGCAGAATCGCTGTATAAATTTTTAATAAAGCGAAAACTTTGTTGTGTGCTGTCTTTTTGCCAATGACCACTACCACCGGAATAAAAAAGGAAATAGTCATTATTATTAAAAATGCCATCCCCACCATCCACCACTTGAATGGCATTTTCAAAAAGATCATCTGTATAATCCGCATTACAAGATTCACCTAACATGGTACCACCGTTGCCATAGAAACGAATGGAAGAAGAAGGTATCCCGCTGCCCCCGGCTCCTAAAGGGGAGAGAAGAGAAGCATCCACTTTGTAGACACCGGCATCTTTCACCGCTATTTTTAACCAGTTGCCGGATGATAAAACGGATGAGGAAGCATACTGCCGCTGCGAATAACCACTTACAGTGATCATTACGAATGCGATCCCGAATAATACAATGCTTCTTTTCATAATTGATACAAATATCAGCCCAAAACCCCCACTGCGAAACGCAGCGCTAAATTCTCTGTAACCCTACGGTAAAAAAAACCGAGTGACAAAGCGTTCGGCACAGCCAAGCACAGCATTGTCCATTAATTCAACAATTTTCCGTAGAACTACCCCTACACCGGAAACGTTTGGAATAAGGAATCAGAAACAGAAAATAAACAATACTGCGCCTAATTCCCTGATAACCCGATATCCCGATCACCCGATTACCCGATCACCTACCCCTAACCCCTTTAAAATTAGCCTTTTACTAACAATAGAATTTCCGGGTCTGTTATCGCCATAAACATAAAACTTCTATATTCGCATATACGTAAATTGAGACATTAGCGAAACATCTATACTCCACAAACACGAGAATCACATGCAAGTATTGAAAACAACACGGAATTTGCTCTTGTTGTTGACGTTAACAGGCGCTATGTCATCCTGTAAGATTTTCAAAAAGAAACCTGAGAAATCAACGGTTACCGGATGGAACTACAATGACAAGAATCAGGGTAACTTCAATGTTGCCAAGCCCAAAGATATTAAAGCTGCTCCCGGACTGGTATTTGTGCAGGGTGGTACATTCACCATGGGTGCTGCGCAGGAAGATGTGATGGGTGACTGGAATAACATCCCCCGTCGTATCACTGTTAACTCATTTTTTATTGATAAGACTGAGGTAGCCAACGTTCATTATCGTGAGTACCTCTACTGGCTGACCAACGTATTTGGCGGAGCGGGTATGGATTCCATTGTGGAAGAAGCCAAACCCGACACCCTTGTATGGCGTAGTGAGCTGGCTTACAATGAGCCATATGTGGAATATTATTTCCGCCACCCGTCCTACAACTATTATCCGGTTGTGGGTGTAAGCTGGAAACAAGCAACAGATTTCTGTATCTGGCGTACTGACCGTGTGAATGAATTGACCCTGATGGGCAAAGGATACCTCGATGCCAGAAACCAGATCAAAAGAGAATTGAACGGTTCCGGTCAGGATAACTTCAATACCAAAGCATATCTGATGGATGAGTACCAGGCTACTCCCGGCAGAACAGCTACTTCAAAAAAGAACCCTTTAAAAGATGCGAATGGTCGTCCTAGAACCAAAGTAACTTTTGAAGATGGTATACTTTATGGCGACTATCGACTGCCAACCGAAGCTGAATGGGAATATGCAGCTTATGGATATATCGCAGAGAATCCTCAGAAGAAATCTAAAGGTTCTAAGAGAGGTGAGGAATTGATCGCTAACAAGCAGATCTATTCTTGGAAGAACAATGGATACGACAATGTTCGATACACACAAAAAAGTGCTTATCAGGGTGCATTCCTTGCTAACTTCAAGAGAGGTGCCGGTGATAACATGGGGGTTGCAGGTGGACTGAATGATAATGCTGCTATTCCGGCAGAAGTAACTTCATTCGTACCGAATGGATATGGTTTGTATAACATGAGTGGTAATGTAAGTGAGTGGGTAGCGGATGTATATCGTCCATTGAACTCATTGGATGGTGATGATTTCAATACCTTCCGTGGTAATGAATTCCGTAAGATCGATATGAGTGGTGGCCAAGGTAACTTACGCGATGATAAGGGTCGAATCAAAACTGTATTGGAAGAAGATTCTACTTTACGTAACAGAAGAAACTATCAGCGTTCTTATGCCACCAACTATTTGGATGGTGATTCATCCAGTGCTGTATATTATGGTTATGGTATCACTTCTTTGATATCCGACAAATCACGTGTATACAAAGGCGGTAGCTGGAACGACCGCGCATTTTGGTTGAGTCCGGGTGCACGTCGCTTCTTGGAAGAAGATCTAAGTACCAATACGATCGGTTTCCGTTGTGCCATGAGTCATTATGGAGCAGCAGAAGGAATTTCTAGAAAAGCCAAAACCGGACAATTCTTCCCAACTCGCCGAAACAAACGTTAAGAAGGAAAAGGTAAAAATAGAAAGAGCCGTCTCTGATAAGGGGATGGCTCTTTTGTTTGGGAAGATCGGGAGATCGGGATATCAGGAGATCGGGTTATCGGGTTATAAGTTTATCAACACAACTCTACCTGATATCCTGATTACCCGATAACCCGATATCCTGATATCCCAATCACCCATTAGTACCTAATCCCCAATCCACCTAAAAAACTGATCATTCTTTTCTGAAGAGTTTTCAATTTAGATAACAGCTCTTTATAGATATCTTGATCAATATAATGACTCAAATAAGCGATCTCTATTTGAGTTTCAAGTTCAAAAGAGGAACCAATAGCAATATGAATGAATTGACGCATATCGGCCACCGTTCTTCGTCCACAACCTTCTGCAATATTTGATGCGATGGAGACCCCGCATCTTTTCATTTGCATTGCTAGAGCATACCTTTCATTGACAGGGAAGCATTGAGTTAGCTCATTGATGTCTATCGCCAATTTTACAGACGTTTTCCATATTTCTAAAGTTTTAAAATCCTTCATACTTATATTTTAAAAACCAATCTATTATACTTCAGAATCATCTTCATTAGGTATTTGCCGTAATTTTTAATGACCGCATATATATCCTGTGAGCCTGATTACCCGATCATCTAATTACCTGATTACCTGATCCCCCAATCACCCGATTACCCTAAATTGCACATCATATGACAACCCCAGAATTATACAATATCTACCTCCAAAACCCCTCCATTCAAACCGATACAAGGAAACTCAAACAGGGGGATATATTCTTTGCTTTAAAGGGACCCAACTTCAATGGAAATCTGTTTGCAGCTAAAGCACTCGAAGCTGGTGCCGCTTATGCAGTCATTGATGAAGTACAGGATACAAAGAATGAAAGAATGATATTGGTTCCGGATACTTTACAAGCATTACAAGATCTGGCATCGTATCACAGAGATCAATTCAAGATTCCTTTTATAGCGATCACAGGTAGCAATGGAAAAACAACTACCAAAGAATTGGTATCGGCTGTTCTTGCCGCTCATTTCAAGACCTATACAACACAAGGCAACTTAAACAACCATATCGGAGTTCCCTTAACCATCTTGAGTATCCATAAGGATGCAGAAATGGCTGTTATAGAAATGGGCGCTAATCATCAAAAGGAAATTGCCGGTTATTGTGTGTACACCAAACCTACACACGGTATCATTACCAATTGCGGGAAAGCTCATTTGGAAGGTTTTGGAGGTATAGAAGGCGTAAGAAAGGGAAAAGGTGAATTGTTTGATTATATCAAAGCACACAATGGCGCCATTTTCATGTATGATGATTATGACTATCTCCACACCATGAGCAATGGTATCACACAAAAACAGATCTATGGTACACAGAATGGCACTGTTACCGGACAAGTGAAAAACAGCGAACCTTTTTTAGAAGTAAGTATCACAAAAGGACTTGAGAAAAAAGTGATCAGTACACAATTAGTAGGCGACTACAATTTACCCAATGTCTTATGTGCGATTGCTATTGGTAAACATTTTGGCGTACCGGAAGAAAAGATCACGACCACTATCGAACAATATACTCCTTCTAATAGCCGATCACAAATGCTGGAGCAAGGCAGCAATCATATCATTTTAGATGCCTACAACGCAAATCCAACCAGCATGCGCGCTGCGATCGAGAACTTTGCCAAATTTCCGTCGACAGAAAAAGTGTTGATGCTCGGTGGTATGATGGAATTAGGAAAAGAAAGTATTCAGGAACATCAGCAGATCGTTGAACTGATCCATCAACATGCATGGAAACAAGTTGTATTGGTGGGCGGTGATTTTGCACAGGTACAACATCCATACATCTATTTCCCTGACGCTACAACTGCAGGTAAATGGTACCAGGAACAAGCTTTCCAAAATACCTACTTTCTCATCAAGGGATCCAGAAGTATGCAGATGGAAAAAATCATTGTGTGATCTTTTCAGACATGACTTTTATCACGCTTTATCTCTGATGATCATCCGACCTTTATTCCTCAAAACATCATTGATATGTTTTATCGAATAAAAAATTGGGATTGGCCCTTGATTATACGGTTGTTCGTAGCCGGCATCTTCACATGGATCGCTATCGCTTTCCACGATTGGACCCCGGCCCTATTCGGACTCACCATCGCTGCAACAGCTATCTATGCTTCTTTGAGAAAAAAAGGATGTGGGTATGAAAAAAGCGGTGCATAAGGTCTATCGGCACATAGTTAATAGCTAGTAGTTCATGGTAGAACCGGAATACTAATAATTTATTTTATTTAGAATATGGCGATATTTTTTTTCACTCTTTACCAGTAGCTATGATCTATTAGCTATAAGCTATCAGCCATCGACTATTCCCTACCTTTACAACTCAAAACAATAACACATGAGCGGCAAATCGAAAACACCTTGGTATGTATGGAGCGTTTTGAATAATCGTTGCCCAAGATGCAGAACAGGAAGGATTTTTAAAAGTCAGGAACCTTATAAGTTCAAGACCAATGTAGACATGCATGAAAGGTGTCCGGTCTGTAGTCAACCGACTGAGATCGAGGTTGGATTTTATTATGGTACCGGATATGTGAGTTATGCCTTATCGGTGGCTTTTCTTGTATCCACATTTGTGGCATGGAAAGTATTGATCGGCATGACATTCTCCATCGATGATAACCGTATCTTTTATTGGATGGGTACCGCTTTTGCGTTGTTATTCATTATACAACCACTGATCATGCGATTATCAAGATCACTCTGGTTAAGCTGGTTTGTAAAATATGATCCCGATTGGAAAGAACATCCCATTGAAGAACCGGAAAGAATTGTGCCGGAACAAATGAATAACTGGTAAAAGTATTATCGGCTCTTTTTTCTGAGTTGATTGATAAATAAAGCTGTAGAATCAGACATTTTGATCTTTACAGCCACTCCACCACTTTTGATATATCCGATATAGTGACAGCTATCCTTTTGTGCTGCAACATATAGTGTTTTCACTATTTGTCCACCTGCAAAACAGAAGAATTTAGTATCATACTCACAAGATGGGTTGACTGCAAATCCATTCATCATTTCACTGATCGTGATTTGATGAATAAAGCCGGTATCATTCACACCCAATCGCGTATAAACTTTTTGATCGTTGATATCTGGAAAGAAATGCATATCGATACTATCTACCTTTTTGATGTCAGGTAAAGGATGCAGATCAACGATCAATGAATCTGAAGTTTGATCGTTGGTCGATTCTTTTTTCTCGCCAGACTGGCAAGCAGTAAATAAGCAAACTGCGATCAATAATGTGAGCAAACAACGCATATCATTATTTTAAGTACAAAGAAATAAAAAAACCGCTCTTGCGTAAGAGCGGTTTTCAATATACCATCAATAATTATTGTCCTTTCGCAGGAAATCTTGTCCATGAAGCCATCCAGTTGGTAGTACCGAATGCACCAACATGTGTTGTTGTAGTAAAGAATGCATCCAAGCCAGTGAAACTAGCACCTGTTAAGGCATCAGAACCGGCAGCTGGCAACAGATTAGGAT
Source organism: Sediminibacterium sp. KACHI17 (assembly GCF_040362915.1). NCBI lineage: Bacteria > Pseudomonadati > Bacteroidota > Chitinophagia > Chitinophagales > Chitinophagaceae > Sediminibacterium > Sediminibacterium longum. Next base: position 1,498,306 of record NZ_AP029612.1, read on the forward strand.
TCGTGATAGTAAATGGAGATGTCAATTTGATATCATCTGCACTTGTATAAGTCTTACAACCTTCTGATTCAGCTTTGGTTCTAATAGCAGCAGCATTCAGTGTAGCGGCTGTTAAACCAGACACTCTGTATGGATCCGCAACTGCATGTACCAGATTATTTTTGAATTCAGAAGTACCACCAGCAGCGCTGTAGTCGTTTGCAGTACCATCAGACTCGATAGAGAAACCACCTTTCTGCCAACCCATCAGGATAGAGTTACGCAAAACAAAGCGTACAGCTCTTCTCCATCTGTTACCAAAGTTATGGTTAGCTGCAGTACCAGCAGCATTATTCGGACCTACAAAAGTGAAGTTACTCAACACAGGGCGTGTATATGGAGTTGCAGTTGTACCTGAACCATCATTATCGGCTTCAATACCATTACCCGCATCACCATTATCAACAAATGATGGATCACGCAAAGCCACAGCAAATTGGATCTTACCTGTATAACCGAAATCAAAATCGAAATCATCATCCGCTGTTGCAAATGCAACTAGGTATTTAGCGTTCACATTACCTCCAAAGAATTCATACGCATCATCGTTACCATAGACTACCTGTACATTCTCGATGGTAGTACCACTACCAACCCCACCTAATGTCAAACCATTGATCTCTGAACCCGGGAAAGCAGCAATACCTGCATATTCAATACGAACGTATTTCAAAGTACCGGAGTTATCAGTAGCGTTGGTTCCACCATAAGGACGATCCAATCCACCTTCAATCACAGGTGTTGAAGAACGGTTGGTAGGTGCATTACCAAGAATGATCAATCCACCCCAATCGCCCGGAGCACGAGAACCGGCATCCTGTCCTGAAGTCATCACGATAGGCTTATCCACTGTACCATTGGCCTGAATTTTACCACCACGTTCAATACACAATGCTCCTTTTTCAGTCTTATCACTCTTGATCGTAGTTCCAGCTTCGATGGTAAGTGTAATTCCGTTCGGTACATACACATAACCTTTCAGTGTCCATGTTTTATCTGCAGTCAATGTTTTGTTAGCAGTTAAAGTTCCGGATATAATCGTCTCATTAGGATTTACTGGAGGTGCGATAATATCATCTTCTTCTTCATTCTTTGAACATGATGTCATAGCAGCTACAGCAAGTGCCACTAAAGCAAGACGGGAAATCATAAGTGAACGTATCATTTTCAATGTTTTTATGTTGCAAAAGAATCGCTTTAATGTAATGGGTATGTTACGGCAGCGTTAACTAATTGTTACCTGGTAGCAGGTTGATGGGTTATGGCTTATGGACCATGGCTTATGGTCCATGGTCCATGGTAAAGAAAGAGTCTTAAAAATGGAATAACACTCGTAAGATTCGTTTAATGGGCTATGGTCTATGGACCATGGACTATGGACCATGGACCACAGAACATAGCCCAAAAAAAGAGGCTGTATCAAAATTGACACAGCCTCACATCTATCTAATGTTCAAGCCGAACTAGAAATTATAAGAGAACCCAATACCAAAGCTGGCTCCGAATAAGTTACTCCACTGGATCCTGTCCTCACTGCTCTTGTAAGCTCTGTTTTCCTTCTTAGACTCTACGTTATTATAGAAGATCTGTCTGGTGTTCAAAAGATTCGCCATATTGATCTTGATCTCTCCCTTTTTCTTCAACACTTTCTTGGCTAATTGAAAATCAAGGATGCTTCTTCCATTCTCATATACATCAGGAATACCAAATGCTCCAACAGTTTCAATACGCTGACCAATTCTGTTAAAGAGTACTGTGCTACTCCAATCTGCTTCGGCATCAGCATAGGTCAGACTTAAATTCACCAGGTAAGGTGATTGACCCTGCATCGGTCTCTTGATATCATAAGGATTTGAAGAATTATCCAAATCAACTGTTGACTTGATCAAAGAGGTATTTGCGCTGAAAGTGGTATTATTCCAGAACTTACCCTCTCCGAAGAAAGAAAGTTTTTTACGCAGATCCAATTCAATACCATATGCATATGCATTGTTCGGATTGAAGTAAGTGATCACCTGATATTCAAGTGATGACTCACCAGACATACGCTGTTCAATTGGTTTACTGAAATGTTTGAAGAATAAAGAAGCTGAAAGAACTTCTCCGCTTTGAGGATAGGTTTCAAAACGCAGATCGATATTGGTATTCTGACTTCTCTCCAATGCACCATTACCACGAATGATCGCAGCTCTTACGAAATCAAAATAAGAGAAGTTGGCCACTTCACGGAAATCAGGTCTTGATACCGTTCTTGAAGCTGAAAAACGAAGATTTGATTTATTACTGAAACTATAGATCAGGTTCGCAGATGGAAGGATGTCCAGATAATTTTTTTTGATGATGGTATTCGTTCCGGATACGTTACCTGTTTCTACTTCATAATTGAAAGTTTCAACACGTACACCCCAGATCAATCTCCATTTTTCATTGAGTTTATTATCTAACATCAGGTAAGATCCTGTCAACAATGAGTTAGCATCGTAACGGTCAGTATTATTGGTGATATCATTCAGGTAAAATCCTTCTGCATACATACTACCGTCGTTGAATACTTGTCCGGCTGGCAAAGTCAACAAAGCTGTGTTGAAATTATTAGGACTTGCGGCTTCATAACGGAATGCACGCGCATCGAATTCACGAATTTTATATTGAGCAAGTACACCTGCTTTTAAAGTTGAAGAAGTATTACCCCAATTTAATTGCTTGTTGTAGTCCACTTTTCCACCCAAAGTATTTTCGTTCAGTTCACTCCAGAAACGATAGGTATTTCTTAGCGCAACACCATAAGGAACTGACTTATCATTTTGTTGAGACAAGCTTTTTTGATAAGGCTGAGAACGGTAATCAGGCTGATCTTTCTTAGTAAAAGCATAGTTCAGGTTCCACTTGATCTTATCATTCTTTTGTCCAACAGCATGCTCGCCTTCCAACTGAGAACTAAAAATCGTTTTGATCATTGCGATCGCGATCCTGTTCTTGTTGATGTATTGAAGATCATTGAAGTTAGCGCCTTCTCTGATCGTATTATTGTTTTCAAATACCCTGTTAAACAGATTCTTCAGTACAAATTTGTTCTTGCCTTTTTTATAACCCACATTCAATAATGCACCTAAGCTGGTACTAAAAGAATAAGAAGTATCTGCATAGTCAAATAACAGGTTATTCGTACCGGTAGCATCACCGTATTGTTGTCTATCGGTCACCTGGATGGTCTGTGAGTTTCTGTAAGTCACTGCACCCAACAAACCATAAGTACCGCCTTTTTTACCATTGAACTTTTTTGCAAAATTGATTTGTGCATTCAAGCCCGGCAATGCTTTGGAGATATCATCACCATAGGTGTTGTACATTCTTCTGGAAACCTGAATCTTTTGATCCATTGACAGTGTTCTCCATCTGTTGGTCGATGGGAAACGAGAAGGGAAAGTTCTGGTACCATCATCGAAACCCAGATAATCAAGACTACCTCTGTGACCGATATTAAAATCTTTTCCGGTAGAGATCGTATTAAAGGAAGTAGAAAATGCCAATCCAAAAGCATTTCTGTAAGGAATATCTTTTGTAGTTACCTGAACGATACCACCTGAAAATTCACCGGGCATATCCGGGGTGGCGGTTTTATTGATCAAAACATTATCGATCATATCTGAAGGCACTACATCAAAAGAAAAAGTTCTTCTATCAGGTTCAGTGCTGGGCATTACCGCACCATTGATGGTAGCAATATTATAACGATCATTCAAACCACGAACGATCACATATTTATCATCTTGTACACTGGTACCTGTAACACGTTTCAATACTTCACCTACGTTACGATCCGGAGATTTTTTGATGGACTCAGAAGAGATACCATCAGATACACTGGTATTATTTTTCTGCATGCTCAATACGGCATTGGCAGATTCACGACGTGCAGGTGTAGCGGTTACAACCACTTCATCCAGTTCTTTCTTTTGCTCCACCAATACGATATTGAGTTCATTCAGCTGTCCATTCGTTACAGCGATCTCATTGATCGTTTTGGTTTTGTATCCTGTCAGGGAAAAAGTGAGTTCATAAGAACCCGGAGCCAGTCTGATACTAAAGCGACCTTCCACATCTGTGGTAACATTGATCTTTTTAGCAGCATTATAAATCGTAACCCCGGTGAGTACTTCATTATTAGAAGCAGAAGTTACTTTTCCGGAAAGTGTTCCTGTTTGAGCAGATAACACAGAAAGGAATAGGAAAGACAAAAGGGTTAAGAACGTAGATTTCACAGTGTTTATTTTGCCGCAAAAGTATTATGGCAATGTTACCGCTATGTTACCCCAATGTTAAGGGAATATTACCTGACGGTATTTAAGGGGATATTAATGTAAAAAGCCTGTTGAAAGAGGAAGATTGGAAAAAAATAGCCGAAGTAGAAACTTCGGCTCTGCTTTTAATCCGTACCCTATGAAAACAATCTTTTCCCGATCTAATCGGGATCAATCTTTTAAATCGCCTGTTGATTTTGCTTCATGGGATACGAGACTAATAACGCAGTGTGTTGTCTTTTTATTTTATACGGATAGAAAAAAATTTAAATACTGTGCTTAATCGTTATTTATTGTGAATTTTGCAGGATGATATTGATTGATACCCACTGTCATTTATATTCAACTGAATTCGGCGAAGAAATACCCGATATTATTGAACGAGCTCAGAAAGCAGGTGTTGAGAAATTTTATTTACCGGCTATTGATAGTGAAGTGATACAAGCTATGCTGGATCTGGAAGCAGCCTATCCCAAGGTATGTTTTGCTATGATGGGACTACATCCTTGCTCTGTGAAAGAAAATGTGGAGGAAGAGTTAGCTATTGTAAAGGAATGGCTTGACAAAAGAGATTTTGTAGCAGTAGGTGAGATAGGTCTTGATTTTTATTGGGATAAGACTTTCGCAGTAGAACAGAAAAAGGCATTTGATATACAAATGAGTTGGGCACTATCGATGAACAAACCTATTGTGATTCACACTCGCAATGCCATGCAAGAAACCATTGATATGGTTAAACCTTACGCAAAGAAGGGATTGAAAGGCATATTTCATTGTTTCAGTGGCAGCTATGAATCTGCTCAACAAATCATTGATATGGGCTTTTTATTAGGTATAGGAGGTGTTCTTACTTATAAAAATGCCGGGTTACCTGCTGCCTTGGAAAATATTGATTTAGCACATATGGTATTAGAAACAGATGCTCCTTATCTGAGTCCGGTTCCTTATCGTGGGAAGAGAAATGAAAGCAGCTATCTGCTGGAAATAGCGATCAAACTGGCAGAGGTTAAGAAAGTGCCTTTAGAGGATGTTGCCGCTATCACTACTGCCAATGCGCAAAAAATATTCGGAAACTGAGGAGCGAAGCGCTATTTTTGCAGTCCTCAAAAAAGTTCTTTCGATTAATTTATAGATAAATACAGAGAGGTGTCCGAGTGGTTGAAGGAGCACGCCTGGAAAGTGTGTATACGGGAAACCGTATCGAGGGTTCGAATCCCTTCCTCTCTGCAAATTTGAATCCCGCTGAGCGGGGTTTTATGTTTTACGTCTATATTATATATTCTCCAAAAGCAGATTGCTGTTGTACTATTAATCTTCCTATCTCTGTCAACTATCAACTGTCCACTGATCAATTCTCTCAAACCGAAACCCTTTCTCCGAAAAATGTTTCAATACTTTAGGCAATGCTACTGACATCCGATCCCATGCTTTGGCACTATCATGAAATAAAACGATGGAACCAGGCTTGGTATGGTACAAGACATAAGCCAGACAAGCATCTCCAGTAAGACGCGTATCAAAATCAGCACTCAACACATCCCACATGATGATCTTCTTTTGTTGCTGTTGGAGATTTTTTATTTGAGAACGTTTAATGCGTCCGTAAGGAGGTCTGAAAAGATCAGAGGCAATGTATTGTTCCGCTGTTGAGATGTCACTCAAATAGGTAACATCATCCGTTTTCCAGCCATTCAGGTGATGTTGTGTGTGATTACCCACCGAATGTCCTTCCGCAATGATATGCTGGTAAATCTCCGGCTCTGCTGCAACATTTTTACCAATACAAAAAAAAGTAGCTTTCGCTCCATAAGCCGCCAACTGATCCAATACAAATGGCGTTGCCTGCGGATGCGGACCATCGTCAAATGTGAGGTAGATCCTCTTCTCCCCCTCCACCGGCATTCTCCATACCAACGAAGGATACAAACTGCGCAGCCAAAAGGGAGTTTTTGTAAGATACATGGTGTAAATATAGCTTATAGTTGATAGCCCATAGTCCATGGCAAAACATTGGAGATCAAACATGGACTATAGACCATCGACTATGGACTAACACTTATCTTTGTACTATGAACAAAAAAGTACGTGTACGTTTTGCCCCTTCTCCTACCGGAGGACTGCATTTGGGGGGTGTAAGAACTGTTTTATTCAACTATCTTTTTGCGAAGAAGCATGGTGGCGATTTCATTTTAAGAATCGAGGATACCGACCAAACCCGTTTCGTACCCGGGGCTGAAGAATATATTTTCCAGACTTTGGAGTGGTGTGGATTGATACCCGATGAAAGTCCGAAACATGGTGGTCCATATGCACCTTACAGACAAAGTGAGCGCAAAGACATGTACAGACAGTACGCTGAACAACTTATAAAAGCCGGCTATGCGTATTATGCATTTGATACGCCTGAAGAGTTGGAAGCTATGCGTAGTGATTTTAAGACCGCTGAAAATCCGTCTCCTCAATACAATCAATTCATTCGTGAGAAAATGCGTAACTCTCTTACACTGGGTGAAGATGAAGTGACGCGATTGATCAGTGAGGGGATGCCTTATGTGATACGCATCAAAATGCCTGCCGGTGAAACCGTGAGTTTCACAGATATGATCCGTGGAGAAGTTTCTTTTCAAACTGATCAGGTAGATGATAAAGTATTACTTAAAGCGGATGGTATGCCTACCTATCATCTTGCTGTAGTAGTGGATGATTATCTGATGAAGATATCACATGCATTTCGTGGAGAAGAATGGCTACCCTCTGCTCCCGTTCATATACTGTTATGGAAATACTTGGGATGGGAAAAAGACATGCCTGAATGGGCCCACCTTCCTTTGATCTTGAAACCTGATGGCAATGGCAAACTCAGTAAAAGAGACGGTGATAGATTAGGTTTTCCTGTATTTGCCATGGATTGGACCGATCCAAAAACAAATGAAAAGACCATCGGATTCAGAGAAAGAGGTTTCCTTCCTGAAGCTTTTGTGAACTTATTGGCCATGCTTGGATGGAATGATGGCACCGATCAAGAGATATTTACGATGACTGAATTGATCGAAAAATTCTCCATGGATCGCGTTCATAAAGGCGGTGCTAAATTTGATTATGAAAAAGCGAAATGGTACAATCATGAATGGATCAAGCAATCAACAGCAATAGATCTTGCTCCATTTGTGCAGCAAACATTCGCGACCAATAATATTCAGATAACAGAACCATCATTTTTACACAAAGTAATTGATCTGGTAAAAGAGCGTTGCACACTGTTGTCTGATTTCACAGCGCAAAGCAGCTTTTTCTTTCAGTCACCCACTGAAATAGATATTGATGCGATCAAACCCAAATGGGATGATAAAAAAAATCTGTTCTTCACTGAGTTGATTCGCGCTTATGAACTGAGCTCACTTTGGGAAGCTTCCGATCTGGAAAAGGAGTTCAAAGAACTCGCTGCAGCAAATCAACTAAAGCCGGGTGAATTGATGCTTCCTTTTCGTATCATGCTAGTAGGAGGAAAGTTTGGACCGGGTGTGTTTGATATTGCTGCGTTGATCGGAAAAACAGAAACGGTTGCCAGGATTAAACATACGCTTGGTTTAGTGGGTTAAGATAGATGAGTTGCCACTGAAGCCACAGAAATACACAGAATGATTCAGTGTATTTCTGTGTCTTCAGTGGCAATCTCTTTTTCATTCGTATCTTACCACAAACATCTCACATGAAGAACGCTACCAGACTATTGTATCTCTTAGCGATTGTACGTTTTACTCTTCCCTTTTTATTGGTGCACCCCTCCTACCAATTACATCGTGATGAATACCTGTATTTAGCGGAAGGCCATCATCTTGCCTGGGGATTTTTGGAAGTACCCCCCATGTTATCATTTATGGCATACATCAGTAACGGCTTAGGAGCTACTGAGTTTTGGGTGAAATTTTGGCCTGCATTATTTGGCTCGATGATATTACTGATGATGGGCAAGATCATTCTTCGATTAGGTGGCCGCTCATTTGCGATTGTATTAGCATCGCTCCCTTTTTTATTCACGGGTTATATCCGTATGTTTTATTTTTTCCATCCCAATTTTCTGGATGTATTTTTTTGGACACTTAACGGCTATGCGCTGATCAACTTCATCGACACCAAGAAAAATAGTTGGTTATACCTTTTTGGTATCAGCATTGGATTGGGTATGTTAAGTAAATACTCTGTTGCATTTTATACTATAAGTCTATTGGCAGGACTACTATTCACGAAGCACCGATCTATCTTCTTGAATAAACATCTTTATTTCGCCGGATCTCTTGCACTACTGATCATGTTACCCAATCTGATCTGGCAATACCAGCACGGGTTTCCGATATTCATTCACATGGAAGAATTGAAAGCAACACAACTCCAATTCATTGATCCAAAAGATTTCTTGATCGATCAGATCATGATGTTTCTTCCTTGTGTATTCATTTGGATCAGCGGTCTGCTGTATGTTTTATTTACTGCCCAAGGAAGAAAATATCGCATGATCGGCATCAGTTATTTTGCCGTGATCGCTTTATTAACCTATATGAATGGAAAAAGCTATTATGCCGCAGGAGTATACCCTTTATTGTTTGCATTCGGAGCATATTGGCTTGAAAAACTCACTACCGGAAAATTACAGGTGCTTCGGTATGTATTCGTATGTATACCGGCAGGACTGGGAATACTCATCATGCCATTACTACTGCCACTCTATCCACCTCAGGAATTGGCTGATTGGTATCGGTCAAAGAATATCCATACAACCGGATCCTTTAAATGGGAGGATCTTGAATACCATCCTTTACCACAAGATTTTGCAGATATGATCGGATGGAAAGAATTGGCAGAAAAAACGGCTGCTGTCTATAAGAGTTTACCGGAAGCAGAACAAAAGAAAACAATGGTGTATTGTCGCGGTTATTATACGGCCGGTGCATTGAACTATTATGCAAAACAGGTAGGCTTACCGGTAGTATATAGCGACAATGCTTCTTTTCTATTCTGGATGCCGGAAAAATATGATTTCAAACATTTGCTACTGATAGGAAAAAAAATGCCTGATGCAGATGATATTGTTTTCCAACAATTTGAAAAAGTATCCCTGCGTGATTCCATAGACTACCCTTTATTCCGTGAAACAAGAACCAAGATCTTCTTATTTGAGAATGGAAACGACTCTTTACAGCCCATTACCGAACGAGGGGTAGCTGCTTTAAAAGCCCGGTTCAGCCGAAAATGAGATTTGCCATCCATTGCTTACTTTTGAGCCATAAATCGATTGCATGAGTAAGCTCAAACGCCCCATTCGCGTACTGGTTGCTAAAGTTGGATTAGACGGACATGACCGTGGTGCTAAAGTAATTGCTACCGCATTACGCGATGCAGGAATGGAAGTGATCTATACCGGCCTCAGACAAACCCCTGAAATGGTAGTGAATGCGGCTTTACAGGAAGATGTGGACGCCATTGGTATCAGCATCCTTAGCGGAGCACACATGACCGTATTTCCAAAAGTCATCCAACTACTCAAAGAAAAAGGGATGAATGATGTATTACTCACGGGCGGTGGTATCATTCCTGAAGACGATATGAAAACCCTCAATGACATGGGTGTTGGTAAGCTCTTTGCTCCCGGCACAGCTACCGGCGAGATCGCCAACTATATCTCAGAATGGGTGAGTCTGAATCGTTCTTTTTAAATGCAGAACAACTGTAAGCAGACCGTTCAACCCTTTATTATCCCGATTGAACCAATATGATTGCATCCCGCAATGGTTGCATAGCATCTTTGCATCCCGAAAAAAAGGAAGCACATTATGAAACAGGTTGTAAGCATGAGAATCGTTGTTTGCCTAATGGCATTACTGATATTTTCATGCAGTAAAAAATCAGTAACCACTACTGCTAATACTAATCCTTCGAATACCAACAATACGCAGAATGAAGTATTGGAAACGGTTCTGATCAACAACCCGACAGGAACAACACCTTTGAAAGCCATTCTTTTCATTCCTGCTTCATCTACATCGCTTCCTGCAGTGATCGTACAGCATGGCAGTGGTGGATTATGGAGTAGCAATGATGCCACTAACACTCAATTAGCCAGCCAGTTTCATATCTGGATCGATTCTTTTAGGGTCAATAAAATCGCTGCTCTTTTCATCGACAGCTATACACCACGAGGTGTTAAGAATTTTCCCAACATGGCCCCTCCTGAAAATATTTTCTTAGCAGCTGAGTTTGTTCGTCCACGCGATGCTTATGCCGGGTTAAACTATTTACGAACATTAACCAGGATCAAATCAAATAAGATCGCATTACTTGGATTCTCACATGGTGGTACCAGTGTACTGAGCACCATGGTAGATGCACAAGCTGTCAGCAAAACAACCTGGTCATTGATCAGTGGAGGAGTTACTTATACCGACGGTGTTTTACCACCTGCCCAACGTCCATCAGAAGGCGGATTTGTTGCAGCTGTCTCTTACTATCCCGGAGCTGCGATGTTTAGTTATTATGGTCGCCCCGGCACTCCGAGTAATGGAAAATACATTCCATATGCACCTGTGATGATCCACGCTGCCGGCAAAGATCCTCTCTATACTACTTTATATACCAATAGTGATAATAATACCAATATCAGTGCTTATGATGGACTGATATTAAAAGCTCAACAATCACCCCTATCTGCTCCAATGACCATGCATGTATACCCTGATGCAGATCATAGTTTTGATGGTGTGACAGGAAATAATGAAGATGCGAAAGCCAATCTGCTGGCGAAAAAAAGAACCCTTGATTTTCTGAAAAGTTATTTATTGAACTAACATTAGATCTCGGGAAGTCTTAGTCTTTTTCGTTTTGAAAGAATACGTATGCCTACAATGATGGCAACGCATATAAAGAGACCAAGATTATATTCTATACCATAATATTTCAATCCGAGATAGATCACACCTCCCAAAGCACAGGCTGTGGCATATAGTTCTCCACGTTTTAAGAGATTGGGTACTTCTCCACAGATCATATCTGCCAATAATCCTCCAAAAGTTGCAGACATCACACCCATGATCACTGAATAACCTTCATTGATCCCATATACGAGGCTACGTTCAATTCCACCTACAGTAAACATGCCTAATCCAATAGCATCCGTAAAGAAAATAGCCCTGCGAAAACGAGTGAAATTCGTGTTCAATAAGGATACGATCAATACCGCTGATACAACCAATCCCAGAGCGAGATAATCATTCACCCAATTCACAGGTCGCACACCAATGAGCAGGTCTCTAATGGTGCCACCACCATAAGCAGTAACAAACGCCACAACTGCAGCACCAAAAATATCCATCTGATGCGTTCTCGCTTTTAAAGCGCCTGTTATTGCAAAGACGAAAATCCCGGTATATATGATGACCTCTATCAGATTCATACTACAAAATACAAAAGAACAGTATTGCTCCCCTATTTTTGTACAAATACGATTGCCATGTATCAAACCTTAGTTACCGATCTTTCAAATGGTATTTTCACCATTACTATTAATCGCCCCGATAAATTAAATGCCTTGAATCAGCAGGTCATGTCTGATTTAAGCAATGTGATGGATGAAGTATACCAGAATAAAGACATTCAATCTGTCATCATTACCGGCTCAGGTCCTAAAGCTTTTGTTGCAGGTGCTGATATCAGTGAGTTCAGTGGCGCTTCTGTTGCTGAGGGAAAAGCATTGGCCAAAAGAGGACAAGACATCTTTTTTAAAATTGAAAATTGTCCAAAACCTGTTATAGCCTGTGTAAACGGATTTGCATTAGGTGGAGGTTGTGAACTGGCAATGAGTTGTCACTTCAGAATCGCTTCTGAAAATGCAAAGTTTGGTCAACCCGAAGTGAACCTAGGTCTTATTCCCGGTTATGGTGGAACACAAAGACTGGTGCAGCTCATCGGCAAGGGAAGAGCGATGGAATTACTAATGGGTGCAGGCATGATCGATGCCGCTACCGCCTTACAATATGGCTTAGTGAATTATGTGGTACCACAGGAAGAATTGATCGCTAAAGCGATCGCTATCCTTCAGGTGATCAATAGTAAAGCCCCTGTAGCTGTGGCCAAATGTATTGAAGCAGCCAATGCAGTATTTGATGAAAGTAAAAATGGGTTTGAAGTGGAAATCAATGCTTTTGGTGATTGTTTCGCAACAGAAGACATGAAAGAAGGAACCTCTGCCTTCCTTGAAAAAAGAAAAGCCATTTTCAAAGGCCAATAACCCCTACGTGCTACTTCTGTTTTTCTTGTTCTCTGCGGCAGCATCCTTTTTATGAAACCGCTGAGAACAAGAAAAACAGAGGCTACGCACTATTTGACTATCGTTTGATTACTTCTTTGATCTCTTCGGCGATAGGATGGTTAGCAGTGAATGTAACACCTAACAGCTTAGCAATGGTTTGTGCAAATTGTTTCTGATAAAACTGTGAGGGTTTTTTAATCTCACCAAGGGCAGGAGTATTCGGCCCAATCGCCGCAAACCAAATTTCATCTGCACCTTCAATATCAGAACCATGACTGGTCCATTTACGTTTATCTTTATCACCCCTGCCATGATCAGTAGTAATGAGTAAAGTGGTTTTATTACGGTACTGCGGAGTAGATTGTACATAGTTCCATATTTCTTCGATCCACTTATCTACTTGTGTTGCAGCTTGTAAATAGGAACGATATTTCCATCCATGTGCCCATTCATCTGTTTCTCCATAAGCGATATACAGCACTCTGGGTTTTTCTTTTTTCAAATATTCCATCGCAGCATGATGTGTAAATACATCAAAACATTCTTCTGCCCACATACGATGACTACTTAGCAACATTTTATTGATCACTAATTCTGCCGCATTGGGTTTCGCACCTCCGGTAGTATCATATGCAGCTATGACCGGAATACCACTTCTTTTTTCATTTAAAATTCTATTGAAAGCTTCCCATGCCCCAAAAGCTCCAATCCTTCCTTTATAAGGCTGTTGTTGATGCAGGAATTCCAGTACAGTGGTATTGGGATTGGGCGGATAATCATTGCTGTTGATGTTATCATCAGCATACCCTGAAAAGATCTCATTATAACCGGGATATGAAAACCAATACGGATTGGTAACATTCACTTTACTGCCCAAATCCCTGTTACCATGAATCTGACCTTGCCGGGCAATCGTTTTCCAAAAGAAAGGCATCAATTTGGTTCTTCTTTCTGCTAGATCTTCAGCCCAATATGTTGAATAGATCAATGTACTGTCGTCTTGATTATATCTTTTATCGGATGCCAATACTGGATCCATACCCTTAAATAACTCTTGCCAACGCAATCCATCTGTGGTAATGATAATGACATTTTCTGTTTGTTGTGCATAGCTACCGCAACAACACATAAAAGCAATAATTGACAATATAAGTTTCATGGACTGGATCATTTGTCTTTTGAAAGTAAGCTATCTAACAGTTTTATCAAAACTAAATGAAAATAAAAAAGGCTGCACCGAAACGATGCAGCCTATCATATTCAATGAACATTGAATTAGTATCCAAACAACTGAGTCAGAGAAAGTTTTTTCACTTCCCCGTATTTCTCCAGATCTTCCTGCTTAACAGACTTCTCAGAAGCTACCACACAATAAGCGTATGCCTTATTGGCAATACCTGACTGATGTAACTGTTTGAGGTCTGTAAAGCTAATACCGGTAGCTTTATCATAGATCTGCTTTCTTAGATCTGTGCTGATCCCTTTCTTTTCATTATTCAGATAAGAAAAGAGGATTCCATCTTTTGTGATGCGCTCCGTCTCATAATCTTTCAATAGACTCTTTTTCGCATTTTCAAAAGTCTGTGTTGCTTCAGGCAAAGTATTCAATAACTCATTCATTCCTGCGATAGCTTCATGGAATTTATCTGCCTGACTTCCTACGTAAGCCACAAAAGAAAAATCATCCTCTTTCTTATTCGGCGTTTGTAAGACAGCAAATGTTGAATACGCCAACGCTTTTGATTCACGAATGGTCTGGAATACGATCGCACCCATACCGCCGCCACCGAAATAGTTATTGAACACATTCACAACTGCTTCTTTTGATGCGTCATACTTATCAAGGTTGCCGATCCAAGTGATCTCCGCTTGTTTCATCTCATAATCAGCAAACAAGACCTGGTTCTTTGTAAGTTTTGTTCTTTCAAAAACAACAGCTGCCGGCGTTGGAGTCCAACTAGTTGGCAGTGTATGCACTTTGGCCAAACCTGCTGAGAACTCATTTAGTGGTTTAGATCCATAATAAAGAATACGATGAGAATAGTTAAAGAGATTGTGTAAAATATTGATCAGATCAGCAGCTTTGACACTTTTCAATTCTGCATCTGATAAGGTATAGTTGAAAGGATTTTTTTCGCCATAAGCTCCATAGTTACGCAAAGCATTCATGATCACATTCTTATTCAGCTTATTATTGGCTCTGGTTCTTTCCAAACGATTGATCAGACTTGCCAGTGCAGCATCATCTGCTTTACAGTTACGTACCAATTGTTCCAATAAAGCCACGGCTTTATCAAAATTCTCTTCTAAACCATTCAATGAAATGGTTGTAACATCATTACCTGCATTCGCATTGAAACTGCATGCCAAATTGTAAAACTCTTTACTGATATCTTCTGCTGAATATTTATCAGTACCTATGAATTGCAAATATTGCAGTGCAAGAGGAAGTAATTTATTATTCCATGCACCCATATCATAGTAATAGTACATGCGGAAAAGGCTGTTCTCTTTATTCTGAACATACAACACATCTGCATTGCCCAATTTACCTTTTTGCATGTCTTTATTATAATCCAGCCAAACTGGTTGAACAGCACTCAAAGGCTTATCATTAATGGCTTTCAGGAATGGAGATTGTTTATCGGCATTGGTTTCAACAGCAGTGATCGGAGGCTTCTCCACTTTAACGACATTGCCACTTTCTCCTTTTCTTTTGTAAAGCAATACGTAGTTATCTTTAAAGAAATTGTTTGCAAAAGTCACCAATTCCTGTTTGGTGATCTTACTCATATCATCCAATACTGCAACATCCTCATTCCATTTGGTTCCTTTGTGTTTGATGAAGCCATCGGTGATCTCTTCAACTCGGTTACCATTGTTTTCCAATCCTTGCAATTGAGCCAATTTGAAATTAGCAACAATGGCTTTAATAAGACTTTCATCAAAGTTTCCTTTTTTAAGGATATCCAACTGACCCATGATCAGGTCTTTCACTTCTTCCAATGTTTGACCTTGCTTTGGAGCGGCTGAAATATTGAATACTCCATAATCCTTGTATTGACGAACACCAGCTCCGGAACGAAGTACTTTTTGTTGCTTATTCAGGTTCAGATCCAATAAACCGGCTTTACCATTTGATAAAACAGAAGCTGCTAGCACAGCCAACAAAGCTTCTTTTGAATCTGCCGCACTTGTCCTGAAACTGAATTGAAGACTTTCGGCACTAGGACCATAAATATCTTTTACAATCGCTTGTGTGATAGGCTTCTCAGGAGCTGGCTTATATTCAGGTACAGGGTTTGCTTTCATGTACTTGAATTTAGCATCGATCATAGCGATCACTTTATCAGGATCGAAATCACCTGCTAAAACAATGGCCATATTATTAGGTACATAAAACTTTCTGTAGTAATCTCTGATCGCATTCAAAGAAGGGTTTTTCAAATGCTCGATCGTACCGATGGTAGTTTGCTGACCATAGTTATGTGTAGGAAATAAATAGTAATGAGAAGCTTCCTGCAGTTTCCAACCATCTTCGTCAAGGGTTCTGTTCTTCTCCTCGTATACTGCTTCTAACTCCGTGTGAAAAATACGAAGGATCGGATTACGGAAACGCTCTGCTTGTACATCCAGAAATTTATCTAAGGCATTGGCTGGAATATCTTCTTCATATACTGTCTCTTCTACCCATGTATGTGCATTCGTACCCTGTGCACCCATGGCAGCCATCATTTTATCATACTCATTGGCGATCGCAAACTTGGCGGCTTCACCGGAAATCTTATCGATCTCTTTATAGATCTCTTTTCTCTTCTCCGTATCCTTTGTAGAATTGTATTGTTCGTACAACTGATCGATCTTATCCAGCAATGGCTTTTCTTTTGCCCAATCAAGGGTTCCGAATTTATCGGTTCCTTTGAAAAGCATGTGTTCCAGATAGTGCGCCAATCCGGTATGCTCTCTTGGATCAGTATTACTACCGGCTCTTACCGGTATCCGTACCGAAATACGGGGTTCTTTTTTATTCGGAGACAATATGACCGTTAGTCCATTGGATAAAGTGTAGTACCGGGCAGCCATTGGGTCATTGGTCACATAACGGTAAGTGTACCCATTGGAAGTGGCTTGCTTCCACTCGTACTTTTTCTGTGCTGTTGCTGCGAATCCGACCAACAGCAGTAATAACCATAGTTTTACTCCTTTCATAATGCAGTTTTAGAAATTGGAAGATAAAAAAAAGGGGATTGAAAAGGTCTGTTAAAATGTTAATCCCCCATTTGTGAATGATGAATGGAAAACTGTTGAAACCATTGCCCTGATGCACCCCAAATATTTATTCAAAACCCTTAAAGTTCCTGCATTTCTATAACCATTCCCTGCTCATCTTCCCTACCTTTGCAGCAAATTTTAATCTACCTGATCAACAAAAAATCATAACGATGGAATTCCGTATTGAAAAAGACACCATGGGCGAGGTAAAAGTACCGGCACATGTTTATTGGGGAGCACAGACACAACGCAGTATCGATAATTTCCGTATTGCGCAGGATATCAATAAAATGCCAAAAGAGATCATACAGGCATTTGCTTATCTGAAGAAAGCAGCTGCACTCACCAATCGTGATGCAGGTGTATTACCGGAAGAAAAAGCAGCTTTGATCGGACAAGTATGTGATGAGATCCTGGACGGAAAATTAGACGATCAATTTCCATTAGTGGTTTGGCAAACAGGCTCGGGTACTCAAAGCAATATGAATGTGAATGAAGTGGTTGCTTATCGTGGTCATGTGATCAAAGGTGGTAGCCTGACTGATAAAGAAAAATTTCTGCACCCGAATGATGATGTCAATAAATCACAATCATCAAATGACACATTCCCGACAGCGATGCACATCGCAGCATATAAGATATTGTTGGAAGTAACTATTCCGGGTATCAAAAAACTGAGGGATACACTGGCAGCAAAAAGTAAAGCTTTCATGCATGTAGTGAAAATTGGTCGCACCCATTTTATGGATGCAACCCCCCTGACACTCGGACAAGAAATCAGCGGATATGTAAGTCAATTGGATCATGGATTAAAAGCCATCAATAACACATTAGCTCACCTGAGTGAATTGGCGTTAGGTGGTACAGCTGTGGGTACCGGCATCAATACACCAAAAGGTTATGATGTGAATGTTGCAAAACATATCGCACAGTTAACCGGATTGCCATTTGTTACAGCAGAAAATAAATTCGAGGCGCTGGCAGCACATGATGCTATTGTAGAAGCACATGGAGCATTGAAAACAGTTGCTGTTAGTCTGATGAAAATAGCAAATGACATTCGTATGCTGAGCTCAGGACCCAGAAGTGGTATCGGAGAAATCTTTATCCCGGATAATGAGCCAGGATCTTCGATCATGCCGGGTAAAGTAAATCCAACCCAGTGCGAAGCATTGACCATGATCGCTGCACAAGTGATGGGTAATGATGTTGCCATCAACATTGGTGGCGCTACCGGACATTTTGAATTGAATGTATTCAAGCCGGTGATGATCTATAATTTCTTACACAGTGCAAGACTGATTGGTGATGGTTGTGTGAGCTTCAATGACAAGTGTGCAGTAGGTATTGAACCATTGGAAGCCAATATCAAAAAGCATGTAGATAATAGCCTGATGCTGGTAACTGCTTTGAATACCAAGATCGGTTATTATAAAGCTGCAGAAATTGCGCAGAAAGCACATAAGGAAGGAACCACATTGAAAGAAATGGCAGTGAAGCTGGGTTATCTTACACCGGAAGAGTTTGACCAGTGGGTAGTTCCGGGGGATATGGTTGGAGAAATCAAATAGCCCCAGAGAGGATATTTATTAAGCCACAGATGCACAGATTAAATTTAAATCTGAGAATCTGTGGCTTTACATTTTATTTACTATAAACTTTTTTACCTCCGGAATAAGTAGCCGTCACCTTAACATCTAATATTTTCTCAGGTGCTACTTTCATCAAATCATTATCAAGGAAAATAAAATCAGCTTTCTTTCCTTTCTCCAAACTACCGATCTCTTTTTCCATGAAGCTGGCTTTTGCAGCCCAGATGGTCATTCCGCGAATGGTCTCCTCGCGAGTCAACGCATTCTCCATTTGGAATCCGTTCTCTGGAAACCCTTTGGCATCTTTACGAACGACTGCGGCTAAGAATGTTTTAAAGGGAGAAATATCTTCCACGGGAAAATCCGTACCCAATGGAATCCATCCGTTTTGTTGTAATAATTGTTTGAATGCATAAGCACCTTTCACACGATCAGGACCTAAACGATCTTCAGCCCAATACATATCACTGGTGCCATGTGTAGGCTGAACAGAAGGGATCACACTAGCTGCAGCAAATAATTTGAAATCATCAGGATGAATAACTTGTGCGTGTTCAATGCGCCAGCGTTTGTCATTCTTACCACCAAGATACTTGTTATAGATATTTAAGATCTCACGATTGGCACTATCTCCAATCGCATGTGTACACATTTGGAAATCTGTTTTGGATAACACACCTGCTAATGAATCGTAATGATTTTTATTTCTAAGCAAGAACCCTGTCCAGTCTGGGCGATCACTATAATGTTTTAATAAGCAGGCACCACGGCTACCCAATGCCCCATCTGCATAAACTTTAATGCCTTTCACATATAGCTTATCGGTTTTATAAGGACCTTTCGGTAAGAACTTTTCATAATTCGAAGCATCATCACTCAACATAACATACAAACGCATATTGAGTTTGCCTTCTTTTTGCAAAGTGTCAATGGCTTCAACATCTGTATAATGCAGACCACAGTCAGTGATCGTAGTGAGCCCCTGAGCAAAACAATTTTTCTCTGCCGCCTGTAACCATTGAACATAGGTTTCTTTGGTTGGGGCAGGAATTTGAGCATAGACTTTATTGTCAGCATTATCGATCAAAACACCTGTCAACACGCCATGCTTTACTTCGATAGAGCCACCGACTATTGTTTGTCCGGCTTTAATCCCAGCCAGATCCAATGCTTTCTGATTGGCAATAGAAGCATGTCCATCTACACGGGTCAATACAACCGGTTTATCAGGAAACAGTTTATTTAATTCTTCATTGGTTGGGAAGTTTTTACCCGGCCAGCGGTTCTGATCCCAACCTCTGCCTTGTATCCAATACAGATCAGGATGTTCATCGGCAAAAGCTTTTACACGAGCTACCGTTTCTTCCCATGTATTGGTACCGAACAGATCTACCTGGAACAAAGAGCGACCATATCCTACAAAGTGCGCATGTGCATCAATAAGACCCGGATACACAGCCTGACCTGCCGCATCTACCTTTTCATCACTCTTATACTTTTTTAGGATCTCATCATTACTGCCTACTTCGAGAATCAAACCATCTTTAATAGCCATTGCTTCAGCAGTAGTGAAAGTAGAATCAACAGTGTAGATCACTGCGTTGTGAATGATCAGATCTGCTTTGTTGTTAGAACATGCTGTTACAAAGAACAGCATGAGAATGTAGAGGTACCTCATAAGCATGCTTTGGGATTTCGTTCAGAATGAAGATAATGAATATGGTCATGTAAAAATACATCTGTAGCCAAAACCTGGCAATCAGCATTTCATAAAAGGTGAATACAGAAAATGATCAACGCAACAGGTCACAAGGTTTCAGTCCTGTATGTTTTTTGAAGGCGGCTGAGAAGTGTGAAATGGAAGAATAGCCCAATAATGCAGAGACATCTGTAACGCTTAATCCTTTTTCATACAAAAGGTATTTCGCATGTTCCATTCTTTGTTGCTGATAAAAATCGAAGATCGTTGTACCAAAAATTTCTTTGAACCCTTTTTTCAAGTAGCATTCATTCATGGCTACTTTACGACTCAGTTCTTTGATCGTGATAGGGTCACCAATATGTTGTAATAAAATTTCTCGGGCTTGGTAGATCCTGTCACGGCCACTTTCATCCGCAAGAAATTTACAGGTAAATCCTTCTTCCTTTTCATCCACTAAGCAATCTAAACTGTACAATAACAGTTCATGCACTTTTGCATTTACGAAAATATTTTCGAGCGCACCAGTGTAACTATGATTGAGTAGAGAATCAAGTGCATTTCTTTTTCTGTTACAAAGTGGGAATACTTTGGTAAATGCATGAGGATGGCGAAATGCAAGCACTTCATCTTTACGGTTGCTCAACTTAACATTGTGCACAAACTGGTGTAAAAAAGTAGAAGTAAAGTGAAATGTAAATACGTCTACCGTCTGGTGCTTCCCGCTGCATTGATTGGTCGGAAGTTCCACACATTGCGCACAACTTTTTTCAGCGCAATAGCGATTGCCGGTAGTACAATAACGAAGTTCGAGGTAGTTCTCTTCAGGTTTACGGGAGTTGTAATGATACACCATCATACCGGTATCTTCCGCAACCCAAGGATGTTGGGCATATAAACGCCTGATATTGTAATGAATAGAGCCGGGAATATGCTGTTCCTTATGGTACAAAACATCCAATGAAGGTTCCACACCACTCTTATGCGCCACTCTCAATATATCCATTACTTCTATCATCAGAATACAAAATTAATGTATAAACATCAAATTAACGGAAAGCAGTTTGCAGGGGATGTCATAGCACTGTCAAAAACGGTCAGATTGGGGTCTAAAAAACTCCTTTGAAATGTGGAAAACAGCAGGTCCATTTATCACCAAAAACCCCCTATTTTCATTAGCTTTGTCCACCTGCGAAAATTCACTTAAACTCAGGATTTACAAGCATTTATGACTCAGGAACAAATGAACAGTAATGAGGCCCAGAACAAAAATTATGGTGCCGATAGTATACAGGTTTTAGAAGGTTTAGAAGCAGTAAGAAAAAGACCCGCCATGTACATTGGTGACGTGGGGGTAAAAGGTCTCCATCATCTCGTGTATGAGGTGGTTGACAACTCTATCGATGAAGCTTTAGCTGGATACTGTAAAAACATCCATGTAACCATTCATGAAGACAATTCGATCAGTGTAAAAGATGATGGACGAGGTATTCCTACTGCCATGCATTCCAAAGAAAAGAGAAGTGCACTTGAAGTTGTAATGACCGTATTGCATGCGGGTGGTAAGTTTGATAAGAATACTTACAAAGTATCCGGTGGTCTGCATGGTGTGGGTGTGAGCTGTGTGAATGCATTGAGTACGACCCTTCATGTAACTGTACATCGCGAAGGAAAAATATTTGAACAGGAATACAAGATCGGTGTACCTCAGTATCCGGTGAGAGAAATCGGTACAAGTGATATCACCGGCACCCATGTTCGCTTCTGGCCCGACGCATCCATTTTCCAGGAAACTGTATACAAAAAAGATATTCTGGAAGGTCGCTTACGTGAGTTGAGCTATCTGAACAAACGCATCAGTATCACCCTTACTGATCTTCGTGAAAAAGACGAAGAAGGAAATGTATACTCGAAAAATTTCTACAGTGAAGGAGGTATTGTTGAGTTTGTGCAAATGCTGGATAAAAACGGACATCGTAATCCGCTTATCAGCAATCCACTTTATGTTGAAGGACATGATGAAGGAACAAATGTTGCTGTAGAAGTGGCGCTGACTTATAATGATGATTTCAAAGAACATATTTTCTCTTATGTAAACAACATCAATACCATTGAAGGTGGTACACATGTGACCGGCTTCCGCCAGGCTTTGACACGTGTATTCAAAAGCTATGGAGATAAAGAAGGTTTATTTGAGAAAGCCAAAGTACAGGTAGAAGGTGATGATTTTCGTGAAGGATTGAGTGCAATCATTTCTGTGAAAGTACCAGAACCACAATTTGAAGGACAAACCAAAACCAAATTAGGAAACAGTGAAGTGAGTGGTGTGGTACAAACGACTGTTGCACGTGTACTGGAAGCCTATCTGGAAGAAAATCCTAAGGAAGCCAAGAATGTGATCTCGAAAATCATTCTTGCTGCACAAGCTCGTGTTGCAGCAAAGAAAGCAAGAGACATGGTTCAGCGCAAGACAGTATTAAGTGGTGGTGGACTTCCCGGTAAACTGGCTGACTGTAGTGAACGTGATCCGCAGAAATGTGAGTTGTACCTGGTGGAGGGAGATTCAGCAGGTGGAACCGCCAAGCAAGGAAGAGATAGAAGTTATCAGGCCATCCTTCCTTTAAGGGGTAAGATCCTGAACGTTGAAAAAGCCATGGAGCATAAGATCTATGAAAATGAAGAGATCAGGAATATGTACACGGCTTTGGGAGTAACAGTGGGAACACCGGAAGATCCAAAAGCCTTAAACATCACAAAACTGCGTTACCATAAACTCATCATCATGACGGATGCTGATGTGGATGGTTCACATATCGCAACATTGATCCTTACTTTCATTTTCCGATACATGAAAGAAATGGTAGAACAAGGTTATGTATACATTGCACAACCACCGCTGTATCTGGTGAAGAAAGGAAAAGAGCAGCAATATGCTTACAATGAAGAGCAAAGAAGAATGTGGATCGAGAAATTAGGTGGTGGAAAGGATGACAGCGTGACTGTTCAGCGATACAAAGGTTTGGGTGAAATGAATGCAGACCAATTATGGGAAACCACTATGGATCCTGCCCGCAGAACACTCAAACAAGTAACCATAGAAAGTGCTGCAGAAGCTGATAGAATATTCAGTATGCTCATGGGTGATGACGTAGCACCACGCCGTGAATTCATTGAAAGCCATGCAAAGTACGCGAAGATTGACGTTTAGTTTGGCGAATGGATTATGGTCCATGGTTAGGAAAAGTTTATCTGAAAAGTGAGTAGTGAATAGTCAGTAGTGCGTAAAAAATTAAAACACTCACTACTGACTATTCACCACTCACTAAACCCCTGTGGATTACTATTTTCCCCATCCCTTTTGATTTTCAGTAAAAAACAGTAAGTTGTGGTAACATAACCCGTTGTTTATTTACTAACCACATTAAATTCTAAGAAAATGGACACTTCAAAAATGATCAAAGCATATTGCCTGAAGACCAAGGAGAAAAATGTTCCTATGCAAGATGCAGTGATCACCAAAACAGCTCGTGGCGGTTACATGGCTGCAGGGCATGATGGAAAAGGAAATAAAATGGCA
The DNA here is from genome assembly GCF_040362915.1 of Sediminibacterium sp. KACHI17. NCBI lineage: Bacteria > Pseudomonadati > Bacteroidota > Chitinophagia > Chitinophagales > Chitinophagaceae > Sediminibacterium > Sediminibacterium longum. The sequence goes on from NZ_AP029612.1 coordinate 1,522,085, forward strand.
GCGATTCTCAGTGAAGCAAAAGCATTGGCTGCTATCGCTGATGGCGTTGCGAAAAAAGGCTTTTGACCCGTACCAATCTTTTTGAAAGCCGGCCATATGGTCGGCTTTTTGTTTTTAGTACCCCGAAAACCACTATTTAAAAAATCTCGTTTATAGGGTTCAACGAAATATGAACACTATGAACAGAACCCGATCTCATTATCAAATCATACACCAGTTCTTACTGGTTTGTACATTTGGCCTGCTGGTATCCGGTTGTGCCAAAGAGTTAGGCAACTCCGGAAATATTCCCGAGCCACCCGTATTTACTCCCGGAACTGGGCCCGATATAGTATTCTATGGCCTCACAGATGACGGTAAACTAAACCGTTACAATGCGAAATCTCCGGGCGTCGTTGAAAACTCATTGAACATATCCGGTATACCATCAGGTGAAAAAGTTTTAAGTATTGACTTCAGACCTGCTACTGCGCAGTTGTATGCTTTGGCATCAAACAGTAGATTGTATGTGATCAGTTTAATAGATGGTGTTGCCAGACAAATTGGTAGTGGCTTCACACCGGTATTGAATTCTCAAATCGCAAACATTGATTTTAATCCAACCGTAGATCGAATCCGACTGGTAACACATGCTGGTCAGAATCTTCGTTTACATCCTGAAACAGGAGCCAGTGTTGCTACTGATGGTAATATCAATGGCGGTATGAACCCCGCTATCACTTCTATCGCATATACAAATAGCAGAGCCGGAGTAAGCACTACCGATTTATATGATATAGATATTTCGCAGAAAAAATTGTACAAGCAGAATCCACCTAATGATGGTACACTTGCTGAAGTTGGTAGTCTGGGAATTGATTTTGTGGGCAAGGGTGGGTTTGACATCAGTCCTGATAATACTGTTTCACTGGCTACTTTTACGCAAGCTGGTAAAACGAGACTGTATACGATTAATTTAATGTCAGGAGCTACCACCTACGTCAATGAAATAGCCGCAAACCTGATAGATATTGCAATACCTACACCGTCTGTTGCATATGGCGTTGATGACATGAACACACTTCAGATCTTTGATCCTTCCAGACCACAGATGATGATCAGTAAACCTATTACTGGTTTAGGAGCGGGTGAAACAATCGAAGGAATAGATTTTCGTCCGGCTAATGGAGAGTTATTTGCCTTCACCGTAACTACAACCGGAATGGGTCGATTATATAAATTGAATACTTCCTCAGGAGCAGCCGCAGCAGTAGGAACCGGATTCATGGTTGGAACTACGGCAACTGCATGGGGTTTTGATTTCAATCCAACAGTAGATCGTATCAGACTGGTGAGTGATGCGGGACTTAATCTCCGCTTAAATCCAAACGACGGAACCATTGCTGCAACAGATGGTACTATCAATCCGGGAACACCACTTATCTCAGGGGCTGCTTACACCAATAACTTTAATGGCGCTACCAGTACATTGCTGTATGTAATGAGTGGAACCAAATTATTCAAACAAGATCCACCCAACAATGGCACTCTCGTAGAAGTCGGTAATATAGGAATTACATTATCTGCGATGAATGGTTTCGATATTGGAGGAAGATCCGGAATGGCCTATGCAGTAGGAACTGTTGGTAACAGCACAAATATTTATTCTGTAAATCTAACAACAGGAGCTTTCACTTCAACTGGAACTATTGCTACGAGATTTCGTGCTTTTGCTGTGGGACTGGGGTTATAATCTATAGACCATAGTCCATGGACCATGGTTTATTAGTAGAGAAAACGAAAGTCTTAAAAGTAAAAGAGGCTGTATCAGTTTTTTGATATAGCCTCTTTTATTGCAATTGAATAACCCCTTTATGCATCCCGTCTAAAAAGCGCAACATCGCTTCCATATCTTTTATATCATCTACTACCAGTAAAAAGTTTTTACCCGCTTGTTTCAATCGTGCTTTATTCGTTCCGCTCTGTAGATAAGCCAACACTCGTTTGAATAACGCTGATTCAAAATAAGGAGAATCAGGACGATTGATGAAATAACAGCGTAATGTATCTTGCTTCAGGGTCATTTTTTCAAAGCCGATCTCAACTGCTCTCCATCTACAGCGTACAGTTGTAAAAAGGTCTTCAACCTGTGATGGCATTGGACCAAATCGGTCAATCATTTCTCGATGAAAATCCTGTAACTCTTCCTCTTTCTCGCAATTGTCCAATCGTGAATACAACGAAAGTCGCTCAGCAATACTTTCTACATAACTATCCGGTATCAGTATCTCCAGATCTGTATCGATCGTACAATCACTTACATAATCATCTTGCTTACTGATCTCTTCTTTGAACAACTCTTTGAACGAAGTACGCTTCAATTCTCGAATGGCTTCTTCTAAAATTTTCTGATACATTTCAAACCCGATCTCTGCCATGAATCCACTCTGTTCTCCGCCTAATAAATTTCCTGCTCCTCGGATATCCAAGTCACGCATGGCAATTTGAAAACCACTTCCCAGATCACTGAACTGTTCCAGCGTTTGTAATCGCTTTCTTGAATCTGTGGGCAAAGTGCTCATAGGTGGTGCTAACAAATAACAGAAAGCTTTTTTATTACTTCTACCAACTCTTCCTCTTAACTGATGTAGATCACTCAATCCAAATTGATGGGCATTATTGACAATAATCGTATTCACATTGGGAATATCTACTCCACTCTCTACAATATTGGTACAAACCAATACATCATACTTCTTGTCAATAAAATCCATGATCCTTTCTTCCAACTCATGCCCCTCCAACTGCCCATGCGCAAAGCCTATACTCAAATCCGGACAAAGCCCTTGCAATAAGGCACTCATCTCAGATAATCCTACGACACGATTGTGAATAAAGAAAACCTGTCCTCCTCGTTCTGTTTCATAATAGATAGATTCACGAATAAAATCATCATTGAATACATGCACTTCTGTTTGTATCGGCTGACGATTCGGCGGCGGGGTATTGATGATACTCAAATCACGTGCCCCCATCAAACTAAATTGCAAGGTTCTTGGAATCGGAGTAGCCGTGAGTGTTAAACAGTCGACATTGGTCTTCAGGGTTTTCAGTTTCTCCTTATGTGCAACACCAAATTTCTGTTCTTCATCAATGATCATAATACCCAGATCTTTGAACTTCACTTCTTTACCTAGAAGTCCATGCGTACCAACTATAATATCAATCTTACCCTCTTCTACTTTCTTTAATGTTTCTTTTTTCTCCTTGGCTGATTTGAATCGGTTGATATAATCTACGGTTACCGGAAAATCCTTTAATCGTTCTTTAAAGGTTTTATAATGCTGGAATGCAAGTATCGTTGTAGGAACCAATACCGCAGCCTGTTTACCATCGACTACTGATTTAAAAGCAGCTCGTACAGCGATCTCTGTTTTACCAAAACCCACATCGCCACACACCAGCCTATCCATTGGAGAAGGACTCTCCATATCTTTTTTCACATCAGCCGTAGCTTTGCTTTGATCGGGTGTATCTTCATAAATAAAGGAAGCTTCCAATTCTGTTTGAAGATAATTATCCGGTGTATGCGCAAAACCTTCCTGTGCTTTTCTTTGCGCATATAGTTTGATCAGATCAAATGCAATTTCTTTAACCTTGGTTTTGGTCTTTTCCTTTAGTCTTACCCACACATCACTTCCTAACTTGTTGATCTTAGGTACTGTTCCCTCTTTACCCGTGTACTTGGAAATTTTATGGAGTGAGTTAATGTTGACATATAAGATATCACTGTCTTTATAAATGATCCTAACAGCTTCCTGTAGTTTACCATTCACTTCTAATTTCTGAAGACCGCTATAAGTACCTACACCATGATCAATATGTGTTACATAATCTCCCGGCTGGAGATCACGCAGTGTTTTAAGGGTAAGGGCTTTGTTTTTATTATAAGCTTGCTTGACCTTGTATTTATGGTAACGTTGAAATATCTGATGATCCGTATAACAAACGATCTTAAGATCTTCATCAATAAAACCTTCATGAATACTACAAGGAACTGGAACGAACTGAATCTCTGTTTTGAGGTCCGCAAAAATGCTGTTAAGTCTCTCCAGTTGTTTTACCTGTTCAGCAAAAATGTAAATACTATACTTCGCTGATTCATGTGCAGTAAGATCTTTGATCAACAGATCGAACTGTCTGTTGAATGCAGGTTGCGGTCGGGTTGCAAATTCGATCTCGGTATTTGCCAATTGTGGCTTGTAGCCAAATTCAATGATATGCCTTTTATCCAGCTGTTCGCTGATCATGGAGAGTGGAACAAAATCATCAGCCGATACTTCCTTCAATACACGTATATCTTCTTCCTCTTCGTTGGCTTTCATTTGGTAACCTTCTTTCAGCAGTTGCATGAAACCTTCCATCTCCTCATACTGTTGTTGCACTTTTTCAGCGATCACATCCCAATCTTTCAACCATACAATGGTATTTTCACTTAAAAAATCAAAGAGTGATACTTTCTCTTCCGTACTGAATTGTGTTTCAACATTGGGAATGATATTGACTTGCAGCAACTTTCTTTCGCTCAATTGTGTTTCCGGATCAAAGATGCGGATACTGTCTACTTCATTACCGAACAATTCAACACGATAGGGCTTCTCATTACCAAAAGAATAAATATCCAGGATACCACCACGTACTGCAAACTGTCCGGGTTCGTATACAAAATCTGTTCTTTCAAAACCATACATGACAAACAATTCCATCAAACTTTCAGGGTTAATGGTATCGTTTGTTTTAATGGTGATGATATTACTGCTGAGTGTTTTGGGAAGGACCACTTTTTCAAAAATGGCTTCCGGATAAGTGACCAGGATTTTTTTATTACCCCCAGCTGCCAACTTAGTAAGGGCTTCTGTGCGAAGCATTACATGAGAGCTGTTGAGGATTCGAAAGTTTTTTCTGTTTTTGAAAGAAGATGGAAAATAAAACAGATCCAATGCCTGCGTCAGATTCTCCAATGTATTATGAAAATAGGCAGCTTCTTCCGCATCATTCAAAACCACAATATGATTCAATGCAGAAGTAGCAGTATGATTGAAGACTGCACTGACTACGAATTCAGCACTACTTCCTTGAAGGTTTTTGAGAAAAATTCTTTGAGATTGGGCAAAAGAAAGCATGTCCGCCAACTGAAAAAGGCGGGGGTTATTTTGATACTGCTCCAACAACACATTCAAATTCATAACACCATCAACCCCATTACCGGCTATCATCTGTAATGTGGGACGCAAAGATAACCTTAGAAATCAATATACCGCTCCGGAATTGATCGTGATATTAAAGGGTGTTACTTTATTGGCTTCTACCGTTACTAGCTGAATATTATTCTGACTGTCGAAGGAATTGGCAAAAAAGAACTTTCCCTGTTGCACAAAGAGGGAATAAGTACCCGGAGGTAAAGCAACGCTAAAAGCACCGGTACTGTCTGAGAGAACAGAAGCAACCTTTCGTGTGTTTATTGCCGTATATAAGGCGGAAGTTTCGACCCTTTGCACCTGTGTTAAATTGGTGGGTTCATAGACCAAAAGTGTGACAGATACGGGTCTGGGTTTGTTTTCGGGAGCACCTTTCATGGGCATTTGATTGCCCTTCAGCTCGGTGATAATTCCGGATATTCCCTGGGTTATCGGACCGGTTTGCGATTTATTAGCTGTTTTACATGCGAAAATTGTTAAAATAGCCCATAGAACTACAAAAAGATTATGCCTCATGCTTCACTTTGAATGGTGAAAGTATCTAATTTAGTAACACTACCCGGGGGCAAGCCCTGAATAATAATGAAGTTAAATTAAACTATATTATGCTGAGAAGATTTTTACCCTTTTTTATCACCGCTATGGGCTTGGTATCCATTGCCAATGCGCAATTATCTACCAATGCACAAGCATTAGATATTACTGCCCAGGGTATCAGATTAAGAGAAAGAAGCGAATACACAAAAGCATTATCCTTAGCTAAGCAAAGAAACTGGCCTTTGATCATTAACGGAAGAAATGGTGCAAGGGGAACATTGGTTGGTGTGGATGCATTTAATTTTCCTAAATACTATATCACGCATAACAATAGTATTGCTGCCGCTACTACCAGAACCAATCAATTATGGCCTGGTGGTGCATCCGGATTAAATCTGTCAGGAAGCTCTGCCAATATGAAAAATAAAATTGGTATCTGGGATGGCGGTTTTGTTTTAGGTACACACGTTGAGCTGACAGGTAGAATTACTCAAAAAGATAATCCTTCAACAACAGATAACCATGCTACACACGTAGCCGGTACAATGATCGCAACAGGCTTGAACCCTAGTGCAAAAGGTATGGCACATGGTGTACAGGGAATGATCGCTTATGATTTCAATAACGACAACTCTGAGATCGCTTCAGAAGCATCCGGTTTATTAATATCCAATCACTCTTACTCCATTATCTCTGGATGGAATTTCAATAGCGCACAAAATCGTTGGGAATTTTATGGCAGACCTAATGAAGATGAAGATTATAAATTTGGTTACTATAGTACCGATGCTCAAGAATTGGACTCTATTGCCTACAATGCTCCTTTTTATCTGATCGTAAAATCATCCGGTAATAATCGTGGAGAAACAGGACCTGCAGTTGGTGAACCTTATTTCAGATTCAATGCACAGAATCAAATGACCGCTGCCGGTAGCAGACCTTCTTCTATCAGTAGCAATGATAGCTATGGTACCATTACATGGGATGGAAATGCGAAGAATATTTTAACTGTTGGCGCTGTGAGAGGTATTCCGGGAGGATATAACCGACCAGAAGATGTTGTTATGAGTACTTTCAGCAGTTGGGGACCTACAGATGATGGCCGCATCAAACCAGATGTGGTTGCAGATGGAGTGAATGTGTTATCTACTTTTGCAACCGGCAACAATAGTTATTCTACATTGAGTGGAACATCTATGTCATCACCCAATGCAGCCGGATCATTATTCCTGCTACAGGAGCATTATTCAAAATTAAAAAGTGGAGCATTCCTTAGATCAGCAACGATCAAAGGATTGGCAATACATACTGCTGATGAAGCCGGTGCTAATCCCGGGCCTGATTATCAAAATGGATGGGGCTTATTGAATGTTCAAAAAGCAGCTGCCGTTATTTCCGCTTCTGTTGCATCGAACAATGGATCAGCCAGTGAACACCTGATGTTTGAAAATGTACTGAATGCAACAACGTCTAGTTTCTCAACCACTGTAATAGCCAGTGGTAAAGAACCTTTGAAAGCAACGATCTGTTGGACAGATGTTAAAGGAACTGTGGAACAAATTGACGTATTGAATAATCCTGCGAAGAAATTGATCAACGATCTGGATATCAGGATCACAAGTGGCAGCAGAACATTCAGACCCTGGACATTAAATCCTGCTAGCCCTGCCAATGCAGCCGTTAAAGGTGATAATAATACAGATAATGTGGAGCGGATCGATATTGACAGCACTGTTTCCGGTGATAGTTATACCATTACTGTTACACATAAAGGTGGCGCAGGTTCTTTGGTACGTGGGCAGCAAGCTTATTCACTCTTGGTAAGTGGTGTGGGTGGAACAGCGCATTGCAGCTCCAATCCAACTGCTAATACAGGTGCACGTATTGATAGTGTGAGTTTGCAAACCATTCGTTATGCAAATCCTGCAGGAGGCACTACTTATGTGAACAATACCAGTATCTCTGCGAACATCGAACCTACCCAGTCAGTTCCATTCAGAGTAAGAGTAAATAGTTCAGATGCTACTAATGCAGACAAGATCGTGAAGCTGTTTATCGATTACAATAATGATGGTGATTTTACAGATGCAAATGAGCTTGTTGCTACCAGCGGTATCTTGAAAAACAATGAGGTCTTTGCCGGTAGTTTCACAACACCTAGTACACTTACGATTGGTAGTTCCTACAGAACCAGAATCGTATTGGTTGAAACCAGTACTGCCAATGATGTTACATCCTGTGGAACTTATCTTAGAGGAGAAACAGATGATTTCAGATTGATAGTTGTAAATCCTTCAACTGATTTTACCATCAGTGAAGTAATAACACCAAGCGTTGCTGATTGTGCGGATAATAAACAATACCTCACTATCAATATTCGCAATAACGGTAGTGTACCAAAAACCAGTATTCCGGTAACTGTGGAAGTTAAGAATGGAGCAACAACAGTTGCTACCATCAATGGTACTTATCCTGGTACCGTATTGCCATTGAGTAATGCGAGCTTCACTTTGCAAACACCTTTTGTTACAACAGAGAATACCACCTATACTATCACTGCTACCGCCAATATAACCGGTGATCAGAATACTGCGAACAACACGCTGACTACCAGCTTAACCATTGGTAGAAAAGGGGCTGATCCAAATCCGATCGGTACGATCTGTAATAATACTGCGTTATTGAGAATACCGTCTTCGGTAGCCAATACAAACTATTTCTGGTTTAATAGTGCTACCGCTACTGCACCATTTGCAAGTGGAAGCACTGCATCGACTACGAGTATTCCTGCAAACAAAACATTCTATGTTTCCAGTGAATTAAAAGCTTCCATTGGCCCAACTACTAAAATGGCTTATACAGATGGTGGCTATAATAATTTCCGTGGAAATTTTGTTCGCTTTAATAACAGCGTTCCATTGACCATTGAAAGTGCAAGACTGTACATCGGAAATCCGGGTACTGTTGAAGTCATTGTAGCGAATCTGGGAACCGTGAATCAGGATGGAAGTTTTAACTATATCCCACTTTCACGAACAACTTTAACCGTAACAGCTACCAATCCGAATCCTGCACCAGGCTTGGTAAATGGGAACCCCGCTGCGGATACCGGAGCTGTTTATTATCTCAACCTTCCTGTAAATGAAACAGGAGATCATATTCTGCTGGTATTGTGTAATGAGAATGGCGCTACGATCTTTAGAAATAATAATATCGCAGGAACTACTTATCCGATCAGTATACCGAATGTGATGTCGATCACTGGAAATAGTGTAAACATTAATGGCACAGGCGATCCAAATCCATTCTACTATTTCTTCTATGACATGAAGATCAGAACAGGGACATCATGTCCAAGCGCAAGACAAGAGATCGTTGTTTCCGATGCTCCAACTCCGGTTGTTACCAGACAAGGAGACTCCCTAGTTATCAATGCTCCGGGCGTTTCAAGACAGTGGTTTAAAGATGATGTAGGTATTGACGGCGCTACGAATCCTAGCTTCAAACCTATCGCTTCCGGAAACTATAAAGTGGTGACCATTGATGCATTGGGCTGTCAGAAAACATCTGCACCGATACAGTTCACTGTCACATCTCTTCCTCCAGAAGTGATTGCGAGAGAAATCAAACTCAGTGTTTCACCTAATCCGAACAAGGGTATATTCAATCTGAGCTTTGAAGTGAAAGAGAAAGGAGATGTATCCATCGAATTACTGAACTCTGGTGGACAAAGAATCTTCAATCAAAACTTCCCGGGTTTCAATGGTGCATTCTCTAGACAAATGAATGTTGGCAATGTAAATGATGGTCAGTATATCTTAAAGATCTTCCATAATAAGAAGACTTATCTGCAAAAAGTGATCATCATAAAATAATCAGACCTTTTGATTAAAAAGCCGGTGTTATTCACCGGCTTTTTTTGACCAGTAATAGCGGCTATTTCTATTAGCTGTACCTTTATAAAAAAGAGGGTATGCGATATATTTTCCTGGTCGTTGTATTATTGTTTTCATTCTACGGTTTCGGGCAAAAGAAAAAAATGATCTATGGCTATTTGAAAGACAGTGTCACCAATGCCCCTATCATCTTAGCAAGTGTCAGAAACATCACTACCAATACTACTACCATGACCGGGAATGATGGAAGATTTTCTATTCAGGCTGCAGAAAATCATATCCTTTCATTTGCTGCTGTTGGTTATTATTTTGATACCCTGCAATACACAAATGCTTATCTGCTACAGGATACTTTGTTCCCTGTCTTATCTCCATTGGTTCGTGATCTGGGAAATGTAACAGTCAGCAGTAGAGGTTTAAGCCAATATCAACAAGATAGTATTGAACGCAGAAAAGATTTCCTACAGGATATCGTTAATTATACAATCCCTACTGTATCACAGGCCAATTCAGGTGCAGGTATCGCGCTTAATATTGATCGTTTCTCTCGGCATGAACGGAATAAAAGAAAGACCCTCAAGTTTTATGAGACCAATGAGAAAGAAGCTTATATCAATTATCGTTTCAACACTTCTTTGGTGATCTCACTAACACGATTCAAAGATGAGAAGCTTCGTCTTTTTATGCAACAGCATCGCCCTTCTTATGAATGGCTAAGAAAGCATACTACTGAAGAAGATATTCGGTACTACATCAATGAGCAACTAAAGATCTTCTCTAAGACTTACGATAAGCATTAAATATTATTCGTAACGTAACGCTACAATAGGGTTCAAGCGTGCTGCTTTCATGGCCGGGTATATTCCTGCGATCAAGCCTACAACTGAACAAATGATCACACCAACGATCACCCATGCCCATGGTATCACAAAACCTGTTTTGAGGATCAGCCCAAATACGTTACCGACCATTACACCTAAAATGATACCAAAGACTGCACCTAACAGACTAATGATCATACTTTCAAATAAAAACTGCTGACGTACATTCTTACTTTTACCTCCAATCGCTTTGATCAATCCAACCTCTTTTGTTCTTTCATTCACAGCCACCAACATGATATTCATCAAACCAATGGCTGCTCCGATCAATGTGATCAATCCGATAGCACCTGCAGAACCGGTGATACTACTTAAGAAACTGATGAACATCTCAGCAAATTTGTCGCTTTTCTCAATGACGAAATTGTCCTCATCCAAAGGTTTTAATCTTCTTACTGATCTGAAAACAGAAGTTGCAACACCACTTGCCGGATCCAACTCATTCACATTACTTACCATCACACCTACCAAGTAAGATCTGCTCGCATTCTGAAAATTTCGGACATTGTTATAGGTTGTTACCACTACATCATCTTGTCGCAACATAGCACTGGATCCTTTACTCTTCAATAAACCAATCACACGATATGGCAAGCCCCCAATTCGTACTATTTTGTCTATTGATTTATCAGGTCTGTCACCAAACAATGTCTTTGCAACATTACTACCGATCAAACAGACATTCCTTCCACTTTGCTGGTCAAGGTCATTTAGGTTGCGTCCCATTTCAATCACATAACCGGTAACCTGTAAATAGTTTTCATCGCCTCCCCATACAACAATTTGTGGATTGGTTTTTTTATCCTTGTAATTGACTTCTTGTCCACCCGGACCTCTTCTATAGATACTTACTTTCGCTGCTGGAAAATTGAAATTTTGTTTGAAGTATTCAGCTTCTTCTTTTTGAATAGGTTTATCGAGATTCGATTTTTTCTCTTTACGTCCTCTCGTAGTCTTTTTTACATCAGAATTATTACCACCAAATCTTACCCTTGAATCTTTAAAGCGAATATTAAAAGCATTGGCTCCCATGGAAGAGAAACTTTCCTTCAAACTTTGGTTCATTGCTTCAATAGCGGTAATGATACCAATGAGTGCCATGATACCAAAAGCAATAATAGCCACAGTAATCCCCGTACGCAGTTTATTGCTGCGAACTGTTCGCCATGCCAATGATAAGGAATCAAAAATGGTCATACCCTTCATAGTGTAACTATCTTCCTATAAAGATAGCTGAGAAATTCCTATGCAGGGTTTTACCTGTAAAAAAAGTGAGGAACGGTTAGAAATAGAAACCATTCAGAATGATCGAAGGGAAAACGCCTAATAGTATGATCAGCGCTGCCAACAGGATCACAGTGAACTTGAAACCGCCTGATATTGGTGCGGTAGCTGCTTCACCCTCTTTAAAATAGATCGCCTGAATGACTCTGAAATAGTAGTATACGCTCACTGCTGCAAAGAAAAGTGCTACTATCACCAACCAAAGCGCACCTCCCTCTTTGATCACAGAAGCCAGCATATAATATTTCGCAAAGAAACCTGCGGTCAGTGGTATACCTGCCAGAGATAGGAGAAAAACAGTAGTTGTGAATGCTAGTACCGGATTGCTTTTCGCAAGGCCGTTAAACCCATCGAAAGTATAATCATTCATTTTGATGAGTACAGCGAAAATGCCGATGGTTGCCAGACTATATGCAACACTGTACAAAAGAATACCTTCTCTTGACAGATCATTGCTGCTGAACAATGCGAACAGCATAAAACCTGCCTGAGCAATACTCGAATAAGCAAGCATTCGCTTAACACTTTGTTGAAATACTGCAGTAATATTTCCGATCAGTAAAGTAAGTATGATCACTATTGATAGTATGATCTTCCAAGTTGGGCCTAATGCATCCGCCTGGGTTTGGAACAATCTGATGAAAGCAACAAATCCGGCAGCTTTAACAATGGTAGCCATAAAAGAGGTGAATACACTTGGCGCTCCATCATATACATCCGGTGTCCAGAAATGGAATGGGGCTGCTGAAACTTTAAAACACATGGCTACAAATAAAAGTAACAACCCTCCCACATGAAGAAAAGAAGGATTGATCATTCCGGTTGTAGGAACAACAGGTAATGCATTCAAAGTAAAAGATCCGGTTGCTCCGTAAAAGAAAGCGATACCCATTAACATGATACCTGTGGTGAATGAGCCCATCAAAAAGTATTTCAGTGACGCTTCATTACTTTTCAGGTTTCGCTTATCAGAACCAGTGAGGATGTACAAAGGGATAGAAAGAATCTCAATACCCAGAAACAACATCAACATACCATTGAATCCGGAAAGGATACTAAGGCCACACAATACAAAGAAGATCAACGCAAAATATTCAGCTACATTGATGCCTGCTTTTTCAATATCAGAACCGCTGAGCAGCACATAAATAAAAGTAGCAGCAAATGCCAGCGTGTTGAAGTACAAACCGAATTTTTCAAAATTCAATAACCCACGGGTATTGATATCGAATTTGAAGATCGCATAAGTATCCATTACATTAAAAGCGATCAGCAACAATAATCCAATTGCTGCAATGTATTTCAATACAGATTTGTTACTTGTCAGGATGCCACTGAACATCATGACAACTCCCAGTAATGCTGATATAATTATTGCGTTCATAGTTCCAAATCCCCTGCGGGATTTTTGGGTAAGAATGGATTCCCATTCTTACGTATTGTGATTAATCAGATAATTAAAATTCAATAACCTTTATTTTCCTGCCATGGTTGCTCCTACCGTATCGCTGGTAAGATCGATCATAGGCTGTGGATATACACCCAAAGCGATCACCAATACCACCAGAATTACCAATGCCAGTTTGATGTTGCCGGTAATGTCTGTTGCATTTGCTGTAATAGCGGATGTATTACCATAAAATACTTTCTGCACCATATTCAAAGTATACACAGCTGCCAAAATGATACTGATACCAGCTATAGCAGCTATCCAAATATTATATTGGAATAATCCATTAAACATCAAAAATTCTCCGATAAACGCATTGGTCAATGGCAGTGCAATATTTGCAAAAGCCATCACGACCAATAAAATAGCGAGTGCCGGTGCTTTTTGAGCAAGACCTCCTAATTCACTGAACTTTCTCGTTCCTAATTGCTGCTCGATCGCATCTGCAACGATCCAAAGTCCGATTACATTGATACCGTGGTTGAACATTTGAATCATCACCCCTTCCATACCTACTCTGCTACCGGTAAATAATGTAGCACTCATCAAGCCAATATGCGCGATGGATGAATAAGCGATCAAACGTTTTACATCATCTTGTCTGATAGCGATCAAAGAAGCATATAACATCCCGATTACGGACAATACAATAATGATCTGAGCGAATTGATCAGATGCAGAAGGAAAGAATGGCAATAACCATTTGATCACTGCAAAGATCCCCATCTTGACCATGACGCCACTCAATACCATTGTTGTAGCAGTCGGTGATTGTTCATAAGCATCCGGCTGCCAGGTATGTAATGGGAATATCGGCATCTTGATCGCAAATGCAATAAAGAAGAGCCAGAATACCAATGATTGATTTTGAGCTGGTAATTGCACACCATAAAACGACTGCCATGCAAAAGAATGGTCAGCTGTTTGGAAGTACATGTACAAAATACCCGCCAGCATCATCAGTGACCCGATGAATGTATAGATGAAAAATTTAAATGTAACAGCGATCCTTTTTTCTCCTCCCCATAATGAGCACAAGAAATAAACTGGGATCAACGCTAACTCCCAGAAAAAGTAAAATAACAGTGCATCATTGGCCACAAATACACCCATCAGTCCGGATTGTGTCAACAACATCAATGCATAAAAAGATCCTGCATTTCTATATTGATTCTTATACGTGGCTAAAAAGATCAATGGAAAAGAAATGGCTGTTAAAAGCACAAGCATTTTGGACATTCCGTCCATTGACATTGTGAAACGGCTTCCTAAAGAAGGCAACCATGCACTATCAAATGACAATTGAGCTGCCGGATAAAAATAAACGCCTGCCACAGCTACGATCAGTGTTAAGATCGCAGACAATAATCCCCAACCTTTTGCAGCATTCTCATCTTTAATGAAGAATGAGATGATGCCTGTAAGCAAGGGAAGTAATATCAATAGAACTGGGATCATATATTTTCTTTGTCGCTAAAAGCGGTTAAAACAGTTTTTTCAAAAATTTCATGATGGTGAGATCATTGAACCAGATCAATATGAATATAACCATCACCATTACCATCACCAGAATATAATTACCAACCTGTCCACTTTGTAATAATCTAAGTTGTCTTGATCCATATCCAACGATCTTGCCTACACCATTTACCATCCCATCAATAATATTTTTCTCCAGGATGTTTTTGAAGAATACCGATAAAAGATGAAGTGGCTTAACGATCACGGTATCATACAATTCATCAACATACCATTTGTTTTCCAATACTTTTCCAATACCACTATTCTCATCCTGAATATTGGATGCTTTTTTAAACTTGGTCACAGCAAATACAATGATGCCAATGATCAGGATCGTTGAAACACCCATCATGATATATTCCTGAGAATGTGTCAGGTGATGTTCATGTGCCAATTTTGATGATTCGGCAAAAATGGGTGATAAGAAATTTTCCAGACTATGCGCGTCTGCGGCAAAAACTTCCGGTATACCTACAAAACCACCGACTACTGATAACACTGCCAATACAATCAATGGAATGGTCATAGCAGCAGGACTTTCATGCAGGTGATGTTCTTGTTCATGGGTTCCTCTGAATGATCCAAGGAAAGTAAGACTATACAAACGGAACATATAAAAAGCAGTCATGAGTGCGCCACCCAATCCTACATAGTAGAAGATCGGATTATTACTATAAGCTGCCATTAATATTTCATCCTTAGAAAAGAAACCTGAAAACGGAGGTATTCCTGCAATTGCCAAACATGCCAATAAGAAAGTGATATGTGTAATAGGCATGTGTTTTTTCAATCCACCCATTTTTCTGATATCTTGCTCATGATGCATAGCGTGTATCACTGATCCGGCACCTAAGAATAACAAGGCTTTGAAAAAAGCATGTGTCATCACATGAAATACCGCTCCTGTATAAGCACCCACACCCAAGCCTAAGAACATATAACCCAACTGGCTCACGGTAGAATACGCAAGTACCTTTTTGATATCATTTTGCTTTAATGCAATGGTTGCAGCAAAGATGGCAGTGGCCAACCCAATAATAGCAACCAGGGTTTGAGAAACAGGTGCAAGCGTATAGAGAATATTACTGCGAGCGATCATGTAAATACCCGCAGTAACCATGGTTGCGGCATGGATCAAAGCTGATACTGGTGTTGGACCAGCCATCGCATCAGGTAACCATGTATACAAAGGTATTTGGGCACTTTTACCCATCGCACCTACAAATAATAAGATCGTTATTGCTGTAATATCAAAAGAAGATAATTCAGATACGCGAGAGAAAACATCACCATAGGTTACAGTTCCTAATTTGAAGAGTAACCAGAATACCGCTAAGAGAAAGCCCAGATCTCCAATACGATTCATCACAAAAGCTTTTTTAGCTGCGTAATTGTATTGATCATTCTTAAACCAGTATCCGATCAGTAAATAAGAGCAAAGACCTACTCCTTCCCAACCAATGAACATGATCACATAGTTTGCACCCAAGACCAGGAGTAACATAGAAAACACGAACAGATTCAGGTATGCAAAATACCTACCGAAATGTTGCGCTTCTTCTTCATGCATATATGCTGCCGAGTAGAGATGAATTAAAAATCCAATCCCCGTAATGATCAGCAAAAACAAAGAAGACAGTTGATCTACCTGAAATGCAAATGGAATTTGAAAATCTGCTGCTTTGATAAAAGAAAACAGTTCAACGGTGGTTGCACCATTCGCTTTTACATCAAAGAATACGAGCAGGCTTACAACAAAAGATGCGAGCATCACGCCACAACCAATGATACTGATCATTGATTTTGACAATGATTTTCTTCCCAATCCATTGATCAGGAAACCGATCAGTGGAAATAATGGTACCAGATAAACAAGTTTACTCATAGCCTTGTTCCCTTTCGGGACTTTTTCACTTCATTAATGAAGTATGATCATGAATCAGTTCTGTTTTATTCAATGATTATTAATTCTTCAAGCGATTGAGGAAATTAATATCCACTGAATGTATATTACGATACATCATAACAATAATGGCCAATCCCACACTCACTTCCGCTGCGGCCACTACCATGATGAAGAAAACGAATAATTGCCCGTCAATACCTGCTGTTGTTGCAGCATCCGTTGCCAGTGCTGTACCATGATGCATTTTTGAAAATGCTACCAATAATAAATTCACGGCATTCAGCATCAATTCAATGCACATAAAAACAATGATCGCATTACGGCGTGTCAACACCCCAATGATCCCAATGCTGAAGAGCGCAAGACTCAGATAGATATAGTATTGTATCGGCATAGCTATTAGCTTGTGGTCCATGGTCCATAGTCCATGGAAAAGTTTTTATTCATACCATGGACTATGGACCATGGACTAAAATTTTCTACTCCTTCTTCCCGATCACCACAGCACCTACCATAGCACTTAGAAATAATACGCTGCTTATTTCGAAGGGTACTACATAGTTGCTGAAGAGTGCTTTACCAAGGTTTTTGATCAATCCGATATCCCCCGTTCCCATCAATGCTTCTTTTCCTTGAAAATCTGCAGCCTGACGAACCAGTGATACCATTACCATCAGGAAACATCCACCAGAGATGGCTCCTGCAAGTTTCATCCAGATATGTTTGTTGGGTTCAGACTCTTTATTGAGGTTCATCAACATGATCACGAAGAGGAAAAGTACCATGATTGCCCCGGCATAAACGATCAAATTCACGATTGCCAGAAACTGCGCATTCAATAAAACATAATGACCTGAGATGGCAAAAAACACCGCGATCAACCACAATACACTGTGTACCGGGTTTCGGCTTACCAGTACCATGATAGCTGAGAAAACAGCCAGTGCCGACAAAAAGAAAAACATGATTTGTGTTATACTCATTGGTGTTTTAATTAGGCTTTTATAATAAGCTGCAGCAGTCGCTACAACTGATTATCCTTTATTATAATCCTTTGGCCTTTGCATATGCTTCAGGCTCGGTTTTAGGATTGGGTATCAACAACTCTTCTTTTCCGTAAACAAATCCTTTTCTGGTATAATTTGCTGGAGCAAATGTTTCACTCAGATAAATCGCATCTTTCGGACATGCTTCTTCACAAAGTCCACAGAAGATACAACGCAACATATTGATCTCATATTTCGCTGCATACTTTTCTTCCCGATAAAGATGCTCTTCGTTTGGTAATCTTTCTGCTGCCTCCATGGTAATGGCTTCTGCCGGACAAGCAACAGCACACAATCCACATGCAGTACAACGCTCGCGACCTTCTTCATCACGATTCAAGACATGCAGTCCTCTGAATACAGGACTAAATGGACGTTTTTGTTCAGGATAACGTATGGTTGGTTGCTTTTTGAAGATATGACTGAAAGTAATCGCCATACCCTTCAGAATCGCCGGTATATACAGTCGCTCCATGAAGCTCATTGGCTTCCGACTCACTTCTTGTCCTCGATTTGTTAATGCCTGCATATGTTGTATCCCTGAGGGATGTTTAATGTTTGCAAAAATATTTTCCTAACCTATTGATGCCAAGTTTATCATGTGAATTGTGAATGGTCAATATATAATCATTGACCATTCACAATTCACATCATGCCCCCACTTTCCATAAGATCAACGCTCCGGTGATCAGCATATTCGCTAAAGCCAATGGGATCATCGTTTTCCAGCCCAAGTTCATCAATTGATCATAACGGAAACGTGGGATGGTCCAGCGTATCCACATGAATATGAAAATAAAGATCACAATCTTGGTGAGCAACGCACCTACACCCAGCAATGCTGCAATGTTGGGAGCCAATGTTGATTCATCCAAGAATGGAATATCATAACCACCGAAATATAAACAAGCCATGACTGCGCTACTCATGATCATGTTCACATATTCAGCGAACAGATAAAAGCCCAATTTCATGGATGAATATTCCTGATGGTATCCAAAGTTCAATTCATTTTCTGCTTCAGGCAGATCAAAAGGTGTACGATTACATTCCGCCAATGCGCAGATAAAGAAGATCAGGAATCCTAGCGGCTGATATGCAATGTTCCAAAGATTACCGTCAGCCATTTGCTCCCCTACAATGCTTTTCAGACTCAATGAACCTGATAACATCAATACAGCGATCAATGAAAGCCCCATCGCCAACTCATAACTGATGGCCTGAGAAGCTCCACGCAACGCTGCCATTAATGAGAATTTGTTGTTCGATGCCCAGCCTCCGATCATGATTCCATAAACACCCATACTGACTACGCCAAACACATACAGAATTCCAATATTGATATCTGCGATCTGTAATTCAATTTTTCTGTCAAACAGTTCTACATGACTACTCCATGGAATAACAGCACAGGTCATCAGTGCAGCGGTCATAGCCAAACCCGGTCCTAGAATAAAGAGTACTTTATTAGAAGTGTTAGGAATGATCTCTTCTTTCATGATCAATTTCAAACCATCTGCAAAAGGTTGAAACAATCCAAAAGGACCTGCACGGTTAGGGCCTGGTCTGTCTTGCAAGACCGCTGCTACTTTTCGCTCTGCGAATGTGGTATACAAAGCAATACCCAGACTACCGAATACGATTACGGCGATCAGTACTAGTTTTTCTATCAATAATGCCCAGTCAAAAGCAAGTAGTGTCATGATATAGAATTCAATTAGTCTTTGTTCTGATTAAATACTTTGGAATGAGCCGGTCCATCGATCAGACTCAGTTGTACATCCGGTTTATTGACCTCACTCACCGAATGAATATCCATCAGTAGTTTAGGTTTACGTCCGTCATTCACCGCTTCAAAAGTTTCAGTGGGTTTGTGTACTCCTACTTTTCCGGCATAATGACCTTGTGAGATCACCGAATGTCTGTTGATCAAACGAGGACCCTCAATGATCCAGTCACTTGTTTTTTTCTTTTCGAAGCGACAGGTGTTACAGATCCAGCCCGGTTTACCATCAGGTGTATCTTCTACTTCTCCCCACTCATCTTTTCTTGCGGTAACTCGGAAAACTTCATCTCCTCTATTCCAAAGTGTTACACGTCCGCTACAAGTAGGGCAATCGCGATGGGCATCCATTGGTTTCAGGAACCATACACGGTTTTTAAATCGGAATGTTTTATCAGTGAGTGCACCAACCGGACATACATCGATCACGTTCCCAATAAAATCGTTCTCCAGACTTTTCTCAATGAATGTTGCGATCTCTGCATGATCTCCGCGATCCAATACACCATGCTCACGTTTTTTAGTAAGTTGATCAGCCGTAAATACACAACGATAGCAAAGAATGCAACGTGTCATATGCAGCTGAATGTATGGACCGATATCGTGTTTCTTAAATGTTCTTCTTTGAAACTCGTAACGTGTACCTTCTTTACCGTGTTCATAGCTAAGGTCTTGCAAATGACATTCTCCCGCCTGATCACAAATAGGGCAATCCAATGGGTGATTCAGTAATAAGAATTCAACAACACCCGCTCTTGCATCCAATACTTTTTCGCTGGTGATATTTTTCACTTCCATACCATCCATCACTGTGGTACGACAGGATGCAACCAGCTTAGGCATTGGCCGTGGATCTTTTTCAGACCCTTTGCTTACTTCCACCAAACAGGTACGACACTTACCACCACTACCTTCCAGCTTGCTATAATAACACATAGCCGGAGGTGCTACATCACCACCGATCTTACGTGCAGCATTGAGAATCGTTGTTCCTGCAGGAACTTCAATAGTGATGTTGTCGATCGTTACTTTAAACAATTGTTGTTCAGACATATGATTCATTTTCAGCTACCCGAGTAGCTACAACTGTTAATTCATCTATACTCCAGCCGGCACATGTATGGGATCAGCATAATGTGCAAGACCGTAATTTCTTTTTTGTGATTCTTCAGGATTCAGGACATGCCATTCAAATTCATCTCTGAAATGTCTGATAGCTGCTGCTACAGGCCATGCTGCAGCATCTCCTAACGGACAAATCGTATTGCCTTCGATCTTACGTTGGATATCCCAAAGCAAATCGATATCACTCATCTTTCCTTTTCCGTATTCAATATTCTTAAGGATCTTTTCCATCCATCCTGTTCCTTCTCTACAAGGTGAACACTGACCACAACTTTCATGTCTGTAGAAACGTGCCAATGATAAGGTATGACGAACTACACACTGATCTTCATCTAATACAATGAATCCACCCGAACCCATCATAGATCCGGTAGCAAAACCGCCATCAGCCAAACTCTCATAGTTCATGTAACGTGTTTCACCTTTTGCAGTTTTCAATAATAGATTGGCAGGAAGAATTGGAACAGATGAACCACCCGGAATACAAGCTTTTAATTTTTTCCCATTGGCAATTCCGCCACAATATTCATCACTGTAAATAAATTCTTCGACTGAAATGGTCATATCAATTTCATATACACCCGGCTTATTGATATTACCACAAGCACTGATCAGCTTGGTTCCTGTTGATCTGCCAACTCCGATCTTCGCATATTCATCACCACCCATATTGATGATCGGAACAACAGCAGCCAATGTCTCCACATTGTTTACAACTGTAGGTCTGTCCCATACGCCTTTAACAGCAGGGAATGGAGGTTTGATTCTAGGGTTACCACGCTTACCTTCCAATGATTCGATCAATGCAGTTTCTTCACCGCAGATATAGGCACCCGCACCTCTTTGTACATGTATATTACAATCAAAACCACTACCTAAGATATTTTTACCGAGGAAGCCGTTGTTCTTTGCTTCTGTAATCGCTTGTTCAAGAATATCAACGATCCATGCATATTCACCACGGATATAGATATAAGTGTCATTACTTCCCAAAGCGAAAGATGAAACGATCAAACCTTCGATCAATAAGTGAGGGATGAACTCCATCAAGTAGCGATCCTTAAATGTACCAGGTTCACTTTCATCTGCATTACACACCAAATGTCTTGGCACACCTTCAGGCTTTGCGATGAAGCTCCATTTCATACCGGCAGGGAAACCGGCACCACCACGGCCACGAAGACCGCTCTTCTTTACTTCTTCTACAATGGCTTCAGGGCTCATTTCTTTGAGTGCTTTCTCAACACTTCTATAACCGCCCTCTCTCCGATATACATCGAAGTAGCGGATACCTTCTACATGTGCCTTTTCCAGTAATAATTTTTTACTCATATCCTCACATCCCTTTCGGGAATTTTAAATGATATTCAACTACTGTTTTTTCAATTCATATTTAGCGGCCAATTCACCTGTAATTCTGTTGCCACTCATATCCAGCTGTATCAATTTTCCTTCTGCAACAAAATATTGATTGGGTCCTTCTTTAATGCTTCCTAAACTGATGGTAGACCCATTGATCCATGTCCACTTACCAGATGCTGTAAAACTATTTTCCTTCTTTCCCAGGTATTTGATTACTCTGGAATAAGTGGAATCATTTTTTAATTCAATGGTGGTTTCCATTCCTTCACAATCTGCACAAGGCAATACTCCTTTATAAATACCTACAACATCAAGAGAATTTTGTGCTGTGGCTCCATCAACAACGCGCATTATTTCCGAAGAATCTACTTCATATGTAGTATCACTAATCACTACCTGTGTGGTAGTAGGCTTTTCTTCACAAGCAGCGAAGAAGAGTGATACACATAATATGTAGTTTAAACTTTTCATGTGCTTAATTCAAGCTTGCTGCTGCTTTTCTGCATTCATCAATGATTGAATCCACTTTTTCTTTGGTCAGGTGTTCACGATAGTGTTTACCCAGTTGCATCATCGGCGCATATCCGCATGCACCCAGGCATTCTACTGTTTTCAATGTGAACATACCGTCGGTTGTTGTCTCACCTGGTTTGATACCCAGTTTTTCTCCGATATATGCAATGATATCATCACTTCCTCTCAGCATGCAAGGACCTGTCTGACAAACTTCAAACATGTATTTGCCAACAGGTTTCAGGTTGTACATACTGTAGAAAGTAGCCACTTCATATACTTCAATGGGAGTGATCTGTAACAGTTCTGCCACATAATCCATTGTTTCTGTACTTAACCAA
Organism: Sediminibacterium sp. KACHI17; assembly: GCF_040362915.1. NCBI lineage: Bacteria > Pseudomonadati > Bacteroidota > Chitinophagia > Chitinophagales > Chitinophagaceae > Sediminibacterium > Sediminibacterium longum. The sequence continues at coordinate 1,544,967 of NZ_AP029612.1, forward strand.
CCTCCAAAACTATCTTGTGCCAGATGCAATACCGGTAGCAAGGCGCTTTTTTGTTTGCCTTCCGGATAACGCGCTACCAGGCGCTTGAATTCAGTCATCTGTTCTTCTGAAAATTTCACCATACAATTCAAATTATTATGCGTCAAGTTCTCCTGCGATCAGGTTCAAACTACTCATGGTTACAATGGCATCACTCAACATACCACCCTGGATCAATTCAGGATATGCCTGATAATAAATAAAACAAGGTCTTCTGAAATGCAGACGGAATGGCGTTCTTCCTCCATCACTGATCAGGTAAAAACCTAATTCACCGTTACCTCCTTCTACTGCATGGTATACTTCACCTTTTGGCATATCCACCTCACCCATGATGATCTTGAAATGCCAGATGAGTGCTTCCATTTTTGTATAGACATCTTCTTTTTTAGGCAGATAATATTCCGGAACATTGGCATGATACACTTCTGCATCTGCACCTTTGAACTCCTGTATTTTACGATACGCTTGTTCAATGATGCTTAGACTCTGCCACATTTCCGCATTACGAACCAGGAAGCGGTCATAATTATCTCCCGTTTTTCCAACAGGTACAGTGAAGTCAAAATCTTCGTAACTACTGTATGGACTATGTACACGCACATCATAATCAACTCCTGCTGCGCGTAGGTTCGGTCCGGTGAATCCATAATTCAGTGCTCTTTCAGCACTGATGCCACCGGTACCTTGTGTACGGTCCATGAAAATGCGGTTACGTGTGAAGAGGTTTTCAAACTCTTTCAACACTTTTGGATATTCATTTAAGAATTTCTCGAGTTTCGTAAATGCTGTATTTGAGAAATTCCTTTCAAAACCGCCAATACGCCCAATATTAGTAGTAAGGCGGGACCCACATACTTCTTCATATATTTCATAGATTAATTCACGGTATTGCATTACATACAAGAATCCGGTATAAGCACCGGTATCCACACCAACGATCGAATTACAGATCAGGTGGTCTGAGATACGTGCTAACTCCATGATGATGACACGCAAGTAATCAACACGCTTAGGTGTTTGAACACCCAATAATTTTTCACAGGTCAGGTGCCATCCCATGTTATTGATCGGACTGCTGCAATAATTCAAACGATCAGTGATTGGTGTGATCTGATAGAGTGGTCTGCGTTCTGCCAGTTTTTCAAATGCACGATGTATATATCCAACTGTTTGCTCAGTGGATACCACTCTCTCACCATCCAATTCCATAATGTTTTGGAATACGCCATGTGTTGCAGGGTGCGTAGGCCCTACGTTTAACGTAGTTGTTTCCTTTTCAATGGAACCTTCCGGCAATTTGATATTCTGTTGTTGTTGCGCTAACATGGTTACTATGTTGATTAACCTTTCGGCTAAATAATTCTTTATGATGAGTGAGTAGTGAATTAAAACACTCACTATTGACTATTCACTACTGACTTATTATCCTCTTCCAAACATTTCATCATCCTTATCGATCCTGGTCTGGTCTTCGAGTGGATACTCTTTCCGTAACGGGAAATAATCCATCTCATCAACATTTAAAATGCGTTTAAGATTCGGATGACCGACAAAATTCACTCCATAAAAATCATAGGTCTCACGCTCCATCCAATTGGCACTGGAGAATAATTGAGACGCTGTGAAAACATCCGGTGTTTCTACTGAAGTAAATACTTTGAACCGAATGCGTATGTTCTCTACCAGGTTATGCAAATGATACACCACTGCCAATTCTCTTCCTGCATCATCCGGATAATTTACAGCACACAGATCTGTCAGAAAACGGAATTGCAGTGACTCATCATCAAATAAGAACTGCATCACTTTCAGGTTCAGATCCTTGGGTGCTTCAAAACTGAGCATGCCATAGGTTTCCTCAAAGTTGTACACCTGATCTCCAAACTTTTCTTTCAGTTTTTCCTGTATGAATGAATTCGTTAAAGCCATTTTTATGTTTTTGTACATAGTCCATGGCTCATGGTCCATGGTCAATAGTTAATTATTGAATTCCATAACTGTTGAGCAATGCTTTATAATGCTCACTGTTTCTTCTTCGGATGCTTTCTTGTCCTACCAGATCTTGAATCTTCATAAACCCATCTAAAATTGCTTCCGGACGTGGAGGGCAACCCGGAACGTATACATCCACCGGTATTACCTGATCGATTCCCTGAAGAACACTGTATGTATCAAAAATACCGCCACTGGATGCACAGGCGCCAACAGCAATTACCCAACGTGGCTCGGCCATTTGCAGGTATACTTGACGTAAAACGGGACCCATTTTTTTTGCGATCGTACCCATGACCATCAGGAGGTCGCACTGACGTGGAGAAAATCCTACACGTTCAGACCCAAAACGGGCGAGGTCATAATGCGAGCCCATCGTAGCCATGAATTCGATACCGCAGCAAGAGGTAGCAAAAGGCAAAGGCCAGATAGAATTTTTACGGGCCAATCCAACAACATCACTCAATTTGGTGGTAAAGAAACCTTCCCCAGAATAACCCTGCGGTGCTTCTACAGTAGCAATAGCATCAGCGGTACTGGCAGGTATGGGGTTGATATTAAATCTTACGGGGCGTGCCATAGTCTTTCGGTTATTTGTAATGGTTGCTTATATAACCATTAAAGCTTTGTCTTGTTGTCAAAAAGCCGTGAATCTTCTTTCACAGCGGTTTAATCTTCCCATTTAAGGGCACCTTTCTTCACGATATAGATGAATCCGATCAGGAAGAAGGAAACGAACATCAGAACAGCCAGAAATCCATCCCAGCCTAATTCTCTAAAATTGACTGCATAAGGATAGAAGAATATCACTTCCACATCAAACAATACGAAAAGGATCGCTACGAGGAAGTACTTGATCGCCATTGGCTGACGGGCATCACCATGACTTTCGATACCACTGGCGAAGTTTTCAAGCTTATCTGCTGTTTTACGCTTGGGTCCTACCCACTGTGATACAGCGATCATGGTAGCTACAAATCCTGCCGCAAAAATCAATTGAATTCCGATTGGTAAATAACCAGACGCGTTGCTGGTTGCCGATGCATCTAACAGTTGGATAAGCCAGTTCATGTTAAAACATTAATGTCCGGCAAAAATAAGCCTGCGAAGGCATATAAAAAGAAAAACTCCCCCGTTATTGGAGGAGTTTTTACCGAAATATTCTGAAACTTAACTTCCTGAGCCACTCGACGAGCTCGCAGAGGTAGTTTTATTGCCTGAACCTTGTTTTTCTTTGGCTTTGATCCCTTCTACAATTGCACCTTTAGCGCTGGTAGCATATTGATTCTCATCACCTGGAGTTGGATACAATGCCAGCATTTTTTCTGCTACTTCCAATCCTTTTTCCAATTCTTTCGATTTGTTTACATAGTACTGAAGTCTGTAATACAAATTCAAGAAGATCGCTTTTTTATTTTTTTCCTGGTCTTTCATGTAGAATGAATCCAGGTAATCCAATACTGCAATGGCAGCACCGGTTGTTGTATCCGGATCAGAAGCCAATGCCGCTCTCTTCAGGAATGAATAAGGTTGTGGCTTATCAGGAAATGCTGCCAGGTATTTCTTTCCTAACTCAATGGTGAGTGGGTAATCTTTCCCGTTCAACGCAGTGCTGGTAAACTGATAATATTCGAATTCACCCATACTACCGCCTTTCAGGTCTAATTGTTTTTGCAACCAACCTAATTGATCACGATACATTCCAGCCTTTCCATAGATCTCAGCAGCTTTACCCATGTAGGCGATTTTACTATTTTTTAGCGTATCGAGGGTCATTGCTTTTTCGATATAAGCTACAGCTTGAGCTTCACTTCCTTTGAAACGTGAATAGATCTTAGTGGCTAGTTCACACTGAGAAGTTGTGATGGCTGCAGGATTAGCAGTTGCAAAGAATTTTTCGATAGATTCCTTAGCTCTTACTGAATCATTGGTACGATCGTAGTTATAGGCGTATACCACATTCAACTCAGGAAGATTAGCAATTCCGCCTACTTCCGCTTCAATCTGCTTGGCTTTTTCCAAGCTCTCATTGTATTTACCTGCACGGAACAGATAGTCTGCCACGAAAAGATCAGTTTTAGGATCTTTATCAGCATTCGCTACATATTTATCCAGGTATTCTTTTGCTCTTGGTACATCTTTATCCGCATAGTAGTTATACAATGTATAATAAACCGGAGGATAAGTAGGATCTGTAGCAATAGCGTCGTTGTAGAATTGCTCAAACAATTCTTTATTATTTTGACTCTGGTAGATTCTTCCGATACGGAATTTCGCCTTGGCATTTTTGGGATCACGTGCTATCGCTTCCTGATAGGCTTTTACAGCCTCGCCACCATTCTCTCCACCCAATTTCAGGTAGCTAATTCCCATATTGATATAGATATCCGGATTGGTGAGATCCAGTGTAGCCGCCTGCTTTAATTTTTCAATACCATAAGCAGGATCTCCCACTTTACTTCCGCCATCCGCATTGGCTCTACCAATGGCATTCAAGATACCAGGATTGCCTTTACCCTTATTTCTACCTTTTGTTTCTGTGGTAGCAGTAATAGCTTGCTCAAACTTTTGTTTGGCAGAATTGATATCGCCACCTTCGAGTATTTCTAAGTGACCCATACCCACCAATAACCAAGCATCACTACCCACATCTTGCAAACCTTGCTGGTAAACAGCTTTGGCTGCATTGAGCATGTCTTTTGTCAACCCGCCGGCTTCACCTGCAATCAGGGACTGACCGTACCAATAGATCGTTTGAGGATCTTTTGGATTGGCATCATATGCCTTTTTCAAGGTTTCACGGGCGCTTTTGAATTTCTCGTAGTTGAGGAATTTGATTCCGTCAGCCACCTGCGCCATCAAGCACTGTACAGCAAGCAACGCTGTCACGATCAAAGAAACGGTCTTCTTCATTTGTCGGTTTTTATAGTTGTACGTTAATCTGCGTCTTTTATACTACCAGAGCGTTTCGTGAATCCCATTTTTGCAGGAACCAAAAACGCTCTTCGAAATATCAACTGCCCTCTTTCCATACTCATGAAATTCATAAAGCCTGTTCCGAGTCCGGTTGCATTCTCTTTCAATATGTAATACAATGGGCGTGCCAAAGGATATTGACCATATGAAATCGTTGCCTGGGAGGGTTTTGCGAATATATCTTTTTCCTCACATTTAACACATTCCACCAGACCTAAGCGTATTTTTTTTAAGTACGCCAGTTGTACAGGATCATAACTATCGGCGATCCAGCTGATACCTATAAATCCTACTACATCTTTTCGTCCTGCAACAATATCCAATACATGTTGGCTATTGTTTGCTGCCACTACATTCGCTCCAAAATCTGCCCCTTTCAGAACAGAATCTTTAAGATAGCGAACGGTACTGGTAGCTTTATTGCCATCCATTACGGCTGTTATCTTATCCTTACCACTTAGGATACTTTTTAACTTGCTCAGGGTAAAAACACTGTCAGGTGATTGATTATTAACGATGACTGCAACAGCATCGTAAGCCAGTACACCATATAGTGGTGAATAAGACAACTGATTCTCAAAGAACGATGCCTCTGTTTTTGTTAATCCACGCGCTACAATGACCATACGTGTACTGTCATTTTGTAGATCCCTGAAACAATCAGATTCCGGTTTATAGGAAACAATGATCTCTGTTTCAGGAAACGAGGACTTATGAACTCTTAACTGCTCTTCAATGACCGGTTTAAAGCTCTCATCAACACTGATCCTGATCGTACCTTTTGTTGGTGTATCAACTGTCTGAATTTTATCAGACTGGTCAGAACACCCCATCAACAGAACCAAAACAAAAATTGCGATCGTATATATATTGTTTCTGGTCATGTTAATAATCCCTCTTGATCCCTCTGTACAATCTAAAGCCACCATACAATAAAAAAACAGCACCCATTAAATAACGAAACATTGGATCAACCAATAACAATTGCTCGATTTTCAATTTCTCCGCCAGTAACAAAAGCACTGCTGTCCCAAGTATAATCACTGCCATAGATAGGTCATAAATCATTCGCATGATCCTATAACTTTTCTGTTGCCTTTCTTTAAAATCCATTGCCATACGACTCCTTTTATACCCGAGGGTGGGCAATTTAGTCAATAATTTTATTTGTTCGCTGAAATCTAGGTGCCATTTTCCGATTAAATAGTACTGAATTAATATTTAGATGCCTGTTTGTTTTCTTTCCATACGATCATATGTTAAAGCGCTAGTAAGTAAGTGGACAGTGCGGAGTTGACCGTTGACAATTGGCCTATGGGTTATTGGTAATAGCTTATGGCTTTTTTCTATCAACTGTTAACTGTCAACTATTCACCACCCCACCGTTTGCAATCCCCCATTCGCTATAAGCTACTCACTATCCCCTTCCATCGCTATCTTTGTCCGCATGAAAGTATTGATGGTTTGTTTGGGGAATATCTGCCGCAGTCCGCTGGCAGAAGGTATCCTACAACAAAAAGCCAGGGAAGCAGGATTGAATTGGCATGTAGACAGTGCAGGTACCGGGGGATACCATATTGGCGAACCCCCACATCAGCTTTCGCAGAAAGTAGCCAAGGTCAATGGTATTGATATTGGACATCAACGTTGTAGGCAATTTCATGCCGATGACATGGAGCGATTTGATCTGATCTATGTTATGGACCATCATAATTATCGTGATGTGCAAACATTGAGCGGACCTAAATGGAATGAATCAAAAACCAGATTGATACTTAGTGAGATCGACAACAGCAATGATCCAGTTCCTGACCCATGGTATGGCACGGAAAAAGATTATCATCATGTTTTTGCCTTATTATCAAAAGCTTGTGATCGTATCATTCAGAAATACAATCAGTTTAACAAATAATTTAAGATGAGTAAACCGGGATTACCGCAGGGAACAAGAGATTTTAGCGCAGCGACTGTACGTAAGCGGAATTATATTTTTCAAACCATCAAACAGGTCTTTGAACTGTATGGATTCCAGCCCCTCGAAACCCCTGCCATGGAGAACCTAGATACCTTGATGGGAAAATATGGTGAAGAAGGAGACAAACTGATTTTCAAAATTCTAAACAATGGTCTTGACAACCCCGCAAAAAGAGAACAAGCCATTACTGATTTGCAGAAAATACTGGAAGGAAAGAATACGAAAGGCATCACTGAAAGAGCATTAAGATATGATCTTACCATACCTTTTGCCCGTTATGTTGCGATGAACTATGGTCAATTGACCATGCCCTTCAAACGCTACCAGATACAACCTGTATGGCGAGCAGACCGTCCGCAAAAAGGACGCTACCGCGAGTTCTATCAGTGCGATGCAGATGTGGTGGGCAGCAATAGTTTATTGAACGAAGTAGAGCTTACCAATATCTATGCAACTGTATTCCAGCAATTAGGGATCCCTGTTGAGATCAGGATCAATAGCCGTAAAATTTTAGCTGCCCTTGCTGAAGTTTGCGGTGGTGCTGATAAAATGATCGATATCACTGTGGCCATTGATAAACTGGACAAGATCGGCATTGAAAAAGTAAAAGAAGAATTGACACAACGTGGATTGAATGATGAGCAAATCAATATCATTGAAAAATATCTTTTGATCTCTGGCGATAGTGATGAAAGATTAACCCAACTCGAAGCACTTATTGGCAAGAATGATATCGGACAAAAAGGACTAGCAGAAATCAAACATGTTCTTTCCAACTGTCAACTGTCAACTAATAACGCTCAACTTATCCCCGACTTTACACTTGCGCGCGGACTCAATTATTACACCGGTATCATCTTTGAAGTGAAAGCAATAAATGTGCAAATGGGAAGTATCGGAGGCGGAGGAAGATATGATGATCTGACCGGTTTATTTGGAGTTCCAAATGTACCCGGCGTAGGTATCAGCTTTGGGGTAGACCGTATCTATGATGTGATGGAAGAGTTACAGTTATTCCCTGAAACAGTTCAGATAGGTTCAAAAGTTTTGTTCTTCAATTTGGGAGATGCAGAAAGTAAAATTGCATTCTCATTGTTGCAGCAACTCAGATCTGCAGGTATCGCAGGAGAATTATTTCATGAACAAAGCAAGTTTGATAAACAATTCAAATACGCAGAGAAAAAGAATATCCCCTTTGCCATCATCATCGGTTCCAAAGAAATGGAAAATGGAACCTGTGTAGTAAAAGACCTGCTGAAGGGCACACAAGAAGAAATGGTGCAGGTCGATTTGGTGAGCTACTTTGCGGTTGGTCGATAGTCCATGGTCCATGGTGAAAATATTGATTTTATCGATTGTGGTTGAATATGCTATAGACCATGAACTATCGACCATGGACCATTAGCTATCCGCTATTCTGGCATAATATTCGTAGTTCATAACGGAAATCATCGTTATGAAGCAGTTTTTCTTATTCCTCCTTGTTTCAATTACACTCCTGATCAGTTGTGGTAGAAAATCTGTTCCGCAAAAAACGAATAATACAACCGTCCATTCCGGTCCTGTTGTTAAATCACCGGAGAATAGTAAAGTTTTTACGGAACCGGCATTGATCAAAAAATCGAAATCAGAAAAAGAAGAAACAACTGTAACCAAGATCGAGAAAAAAGAAGCATTGCTTCCAATGATCGTTATAGATGGTATGGGCAATGTGATCACGCCGAAAGAAAAACTACCGGAAGAGATTGCAGCAAAGGCAGACTACCGTGTATTGAGCAGAGCTTTTACACCCAATCAGAGAACCAACTTAATCTATCGCTATAAAATTGTTCCTCCACGTATCTTATATGTTCCGGAGAATTATATCAAAACAACCGCACGTGGGAAATATGTTGTTTACAGAAAGAAATTCTGGTATTGGCAAAAAGAAGATGGATTATTTTATCTGGATGAAACTTATTACAATTAAAAAGGGAGCAGAAGCTCCCTTTTTAATTGTAATAAGTTGATACTATTTAGCGAGCCATTAATCGCGCATTACGATTCATGAGAACTGCATGTAATTTATCAATTGCAATACCATCCGATTTGGTTCCTTCCAATGCATACCCACCGGCATTGATACTCACACCGATCACTTTTTTGTTTGTATCTCTTTTAAACTGAGCACTACCATCATATGCAGTAATGGAGAAAAGATCTTCACCGATTTTTACCAATGTAGAGTTACCAATGCTCGAACCCATAACTAAACCAGCCCCTTCAACAGAAACTGTTACTTCTGAAACAACACTTCCTTCCGGGAATTTATACTTGCCAACAAAATCTTGTAAAGTACTGTCTTTGTCTTGTGCTTGCACGAATGCAGCGATGCCTAACATCAGGCAGATCATCATTAGTTTTTTCATGTGTATTCAGGTTTTAGTGTTAGCGAAACGTTTCTTGGATGCAAAAGTTACAGAAAATAGATAACTATGAAAAATAGCTTTTGGTTATTAAAAGATGATCAAGAAGACAATCCTTCATAAATAACCGCTGCACCTTGTCCTACCCCAACACACATGGTCGCCAATCCATATTTCGATCCTCTGCGTTTCATCTCATGTAGCAATGTGGCTGATATTCTAACACCACTGCATCCCAAAGGATGTCCTATTGCAATGGATCCACCATTGACGTTCACTTTATTGATATCCAATTCTAGGTCACGAATACAAGCCAAACTTTGAGAAGCAAAGGCCTCATTCAATTCAATGATATCTAAATCTTTTACTTGAAGTCCGGCTCTGATCATAGCTTTTTGGGATGCCGGCACAGGGCCGATTCCCATAATAGCCGGATCAACCCCTGCAACACCCATACTTGCAATACGAGCAATGGGTTGAAGGTTGAACAGTTTTACCGCTTCTTCACTTGCCAGCAACATAGCGGCTGCACCATCATTAATACCGGAAGAATTACCAGCTGTAACAGTACCATCTTTTGCAAATGCCGGTTTTAAAGATGCCAGCTTTTCCATGGATGTTTGTCGAGGGTGTTCATCCTGATTGAACCATGTGATCAATCGATCATTGATCATTTCAACCGCAACAATTTCATCCTCCCATTTACCTGCTTCCAGTGCCGCAAAATATTTTTGTTGAGAAGCAAAAGCAAAAGCATCCTGTTCTTCACGTGTGATCTTCCAATCATTGGCAACATTTTCTGCTGTTTCTCCCATACTATACGGATGATACATGCTGGCCAATTTTTTATTGATGAATCGCCATCCGATGGTAGTATCGAAAGTCTCTGTTTTTCTACTCCATGCACCATCGCTTTTAGCTGTCACAAAAGGGGCACGTGTCATACTCTCTACACCACCCGCGATGTACAGCATTCCTTCTCCACACATGATAGCCCTGGATGCATCCATCACCGCCTGTAATCCACTCGCACATAAACGATTTACGGTATTGCCACCCACTGTTACCGGAAGTCCGGCCAATAAAGCAGCCATCCGGGCAACATCCCGGTTATCTTCTCCTGCCTGATTCGCAGCACCGGCAATTACATCTTCAATTGCAGCAGGGTCGATGGTATTGTTTCTTTCTACAAGAGCCGTGATCACGTGGGCAAGAAGATCATCCGGACGAATAGTACTCAACTTACCTCCATATCTTCCGATGGGTGTACGCACCGCATCAATTACATAACAAGCATTCATATAACAATATTGATGCGCAAGATAAGAGAGAAGCAACAAGAAACAAGGTACAGGGTACAAGGAAGATACATGAGACAAGTATTAAGTAGAATTGGTTATGGTCAAGACTTGATCTAACGATCAGGCAATGGATATATAATTTTAGGGTTGGATCTTAAGCCCACCTTATCTCTTGAGTCCCTACGATTACCCGACCTGTATCTTATGTCTTCATTCTGAATCTTCCCTGTGTCTTGTGCCTTGTTCCTTATTTCTTATTCATGATTTCTCTGTTTCTACGGTATCTTTGCAGGATGAATACGGAATTACCAAATATCAGACACTTGAGTATCAATGAGTTGGAAGAATACTTTCAAAACATTGGAGAGAAAAAATTCCGTGTAAAACAGGTTCACGAATGGTTATGGCAGAAACATGCGCATCATTTTGATGACATGACCAATCTTAGTAAAGACCTCCGCGCTAAGTTGGCGCAGACTTTTTCATTACCAGCTTTGAAGGTAGATACGGTTCAATATAGTGAGGATGGAACCATTAAAAGCCGCTTTCGCACGCATGATAACCACCTGGTAGAGGGTGTACTTATTCCAACAGACGAAAGAAAAACCGCTTGTGTTTCCTCCCAAATTGGCTGTAGTCTCAGCTGTAAATTTTGTGCGACCGGATATATGGACCGCAAAAGAAACCTGACCTATGATGAAATTTATGATCAAGTTGTTTTGATCAATAAAGAAAGTGAGGAAAAGTTCAATAAAAAGCTTTCCAACATTGTATTCATGGGCATGGGTGAGCCGCTGTTGAATTATGGCAATGTGATGAAAGCCATTGAACGTATTTCGGCGGAAGATGGATTATTTATGAGTCCAAGAAGGATCACCGTTTCCACCGCAGGGGTAGCAAAAGCAATACGTAAATTAGGTGATGATCAGGTTCGTTTCAAATTGGCACTTTCATTACATGCTGCCAATGATGTGAAACGAAATGAGATCATGCCGATCAATGAAACAAACAATATCAAAGTGTTGATCGAGGCACTCAATTATTTCTATAAACAAACAGGTAACGAGATCACTTTTGAATATATCCTTTTTAAAGATTTCAATGACTCACAAAAAGATGCAGAGGAACTGGTGAAGATTTACAGACAAGTGCCTGCAGATCTGGTGAACATCATTGAATACAATCCGATCGACGCTTTCAAATTCACCAAACCTGATGAAGAAGGTATCATGAACTTTATGAAGTTCCTTGAATCGAATCGCGTTAATGCCCGACTCAGAAGAAGCAGAGGAAAAGATATTGATGCTGCTTGCGGGCAGTTGGCAAATAAAGGATGAGAAAGCTGCAAGCTTCAAGCTGCATGCTACAAGGAATACGATTTATACCATAAACTTTCTTGCAGCTTGAGGCTTGAAGCCTGAAGCTTGCAATCCCATTACTGTTGTAAAACAGCAAAAAACAAACACATGAAAAAAAGAACAGACAATTTCGACAAGTTCGCCAACCAAAAAAAAGGTAGCGCCATTAAAGAAGCTTTCCGCCAGGAAAAGAAAAAGATAAAAGCCGAAGCACGCGCCGCAGGAGAAGAAATGCGGAAAAAGAAAATTGAAAAAATGAGGGGAGTGGAGGATAAAGCTTCAAGCTTTAAGCCTCAAGCTGCAAGTAAGGGGAAGGCTGCAAGCTTTGAGCAGCGAGCTTCAGGTAAGAAATCAAGTAATCAATATTCCAAGAAAGAACATAAGCAGGAAATGCAACCTGCAGATATCCCTTTAAAAAAAGAAGGGAGCAACGAGCAAATGCCTTTGAATAAATTCATTGCGCATGCAGGTGTTTGCGGAAGAAGAGAAGCAGCAGATCTGGTGAAGGAGGGTAAAGTAACTGTAAATGGTGATAAGATATTTGAACCAGGCTATAAGGTTTCTGCTAAGGATAAAGTGATCGTTAAAGGCAAACAGGTATTTCTTCAAAGAAATGCAGTCTATATCTTACTGAATAAACCAAAAGATTACATCACCACAGCAAATGATCCACAAGGAAGAAAAACAGTATTAGACCTCATCAAGGGTGCTACACCAGAACGTGTATATCCGGTTGGAAGACTGGATAGAAATACAACCGGTGTATTAATATTGACAAATGATGGAGAGCTTGCACAAAAACTTACCCATCCATCTTTTGAAGTAAAAAAAATATACGAGGTAACATTGGATAAGCCTGTGATAAAAAAAGATCTTGAAGCAATCATGACAGGTGTTACGCTGGAAGATGGTTTTGTACAAGCTGATTCTGTAGGCTATGCAGATGACAAGAACAAAAATATTGTAGGCATAGAAATTCATAGTGGCCGAAACCGTATTGTGCGTAGGATTTTCGAACACCTGGGGTATGATGTAAAAGGACTAGATCGCGTAATGTTCGCCAACCTCACCAAGAAAAATGTAGACCGTGGCAAATGGCGTTTCCTCAATGAAAAAGAAGTAAGGCTACTTAAGTTTATGAATAAATCGTTTGTGAGGAAAGCTAAGTAGAGCATGGTCCATGGCTAATAACTTATCGTTCATGGCCATTAGCCTTGATCAATACGTTTTTCAACTGATACAATCATCTATAACTTATCGCCAATAACCTATTAGCTATTCGCTATAACCTATAAGCTACTACCATGCGCCCAAATATCATTTTCGAAAATAATTATTTCATCGCTGTTAATAAGCCGTCCGGATTGCTGAGTATCCCTGACAGACTTGGACAGGAGCTTTCATTGAAAGAACTACTGAAGAATCATTATGGTGAGATCTATACAGTTCATCGCTTAGATAAAGACACCAGTGGTATCATTGTTTTTGCAAAAGACGAAGAGACGCATAAACAACTATCACAATTATTTGAAGGAAGAGAGGTAGAAAAATTTTATCTCGGACTTGTTCACGGAAAACTGATCAATGAATCTGGCAGTATTGACGCAGCCATTATGGAACACCCGGGAAAAAACGGAAAGATGATCACACATGTGAAAGGCAAGACTTCGCTGACAGATTATCAAGTACTCGAAAGTTTCCGTTTATATAGCTGGCTGCAGTTTCAAATTCATACAGGAAGAACACATCAGATTCGTGTTCATATGCAACATATAGGTCATCCTATTGTTTGTGATGAATTGTACGGAGACCCTTCACCGATTCTTTTATCTTCCTTGAAGAAGAAATTTAAATTGTCAAAAGATGCAGAACAAGAAAGACCTTTGATGTCTAGACTCGCTTTGCACTCTTACAAACTTTCCTTTTCATTAAATGGTGAGAAGTTTACGCTGGAAGCCGAATTACCAAAAGATCTCAAGGCTATGTTATCACAACTAAGGAAGCTGGGTTAATTAACCCATATAAAAAAGCCGCAGCTCAATCTATCAATAGAGCTGCGGCTTTTTTATTTTCTTTTTATCTGAAATCTATTCGTTTTTATATACCACTCCATTTTTCATAACGAACTTTACCTTACCCATTGAATGGATATCCTTCACCGGATCCCCATCAATTGCAATGATATCCGCCAATTTATCTTTTTCAATTACACCGATTCTGTCATCACCTAATAAATCTGCAGCGTATAATGTTGCAGAACGTATGGTTTCTAAAGCCGGCATACCTGCTTCATTCATATATACAAACTCAAGCCAGTTTTTCCCATGTGCATATACACCAGCATCCGTACCAAATGCAATTTTAACTCCTGCTTTATATGCGTTTGAAAAAGTGTTTTGAATTTTAGGTCCTATTGCAATTGCTTTAGGGGTAACCAACTCCGGATAATAACCCGGTTTTTTGGCTGAATCGCCTACGGCTTTCCCTGCTGTTATCGTAGGCACATAATAGGTACCCATTTTTTTCATCAATCCCATCACTTCCTCATCCATATAAGTGCCGTGCTCAATAGAATTCACACCTGCAACTACCGCACGCTTCATGGCTTCTTTACCATGACAGTGTGCTGCTACTTTAAAACCATAATCTTTTGCTGTTTCAACAATCGCTTTTATTTCAGCTTCTGTGAACTGAGGGTTCTCACCACTTTTAGCAACACTTAAAACACCTCCGGAAGCGGTGATCTTAATAACATCACTTCCTTCTTTATATCGCTGTCTAACAGCTTTTGCTGCTTCATCCGGACCATTTACAACGCCGGCATCCGGACCCGGATCACCCGTAAGATCTCTTCTGTAGCCATTGGTAGGATCCGCATGTCCACCAGTTGTAGCAATAGATTTTCCTGCAGTGTAGACCCTTGGACCTTTGATCAATCCTTTATTAATAGCATTCCGTAAAGAAATATTGACACCACTACCCCCTAGATCACGTACCGCAGTAAAGCCAGTCATGAGTGTTCTTTCTGCAAACACCACTGACTGGTATGCATAGTCAGCTGGATTGAACGTAAATGTTTCCATATACCTTCCAGGATTGGTCTCACTCTCCATATGCACATGCATATCAATTAGTCCGGGCATTACAGTTTTTGATTTGAGATCAATCACTTTTTCTCCTGTTGCAGCCGCTTTATATCCTTTACTTACTTCAATGATTTTATTTCCTTCCGTCACAATGGTCATTTCTTTTAGCAGTTGTAGATTTTTAACATCTACCAATTGACCACAGTGCATAATGGTTTTTTGCGCAAAAGTTGTTGTTAGTGTCATCAAACTAACAATTAAAAAGAGAAGCTTTCTCATGGTATGATTTTATGATTAGGGCTATTAAGATACAGCAAAAGATAGCATGAATCTCTCTTTTCTTTGATCATTACAATAGTCTGATATCTAAATAGTGCCAATTAGAGCGAGCCCTGAATTATTTATCCTTTTTGACTGTTCTGGCTTTTTGGAGCAAGGATTTACCGAACTTATTTTTTACATCGTCAATGGCTTTATACAGTTCATTCTTTTTTTCGGCATCATCAAACAGACTTCCCTGTATTGCATGATTGGTTAATTCACTCAATCTTACTCCCAAAAGACGAACTGGCTGACCCTTGCGATAGAGTTTATGAAAGAGATCAATGGCTACCGGTATCAATTCATCATCTCTGAGCGTATAATCAATGGTGGTTTGTCTAGATGTAGTTTCGAAATCAGGATATCGTATTTTAACAGCGATGCAACCCGTCAATTTTTCATCCTGTCTTAACTCATACGCTACTTTTTCTGTCATACGTACCAGCTCACTCAACAAAAAGTCGATATCTGTTTTGTTTTCTTCAAAGGTATTTTCTGTAGAGATCGATTTTGCTTCATGATATGCATGCACTTCGCCATGATGCATGCCATGCGCTTTATGCCAGAGATCTGTACCCCATTTACCCAGTTTTTTTTCAAGTATTTCAATGGGTGTATGGATAACATCTTTGATCAAATGAATCCCCATTGACTGTAAGGTTTTCAATGTTTGTTCTCCAACCCCTGAAAATTTACTTACCGGTAATGGCGCTAAAAAATCTCTTTCCATTCCTGGCTGAACAAATAAATAACCATTCGGCTTGGCTTCATCTGTTGCAATTTTGGCCACCATTTTATTGGAAGCCAATCCAAAAGAAATAGGTAATTGAGTTTGACTCATGATCTCCTGACGTAAATCGATGGTCCACTGGAAAGGATCAAAGAATTTATCCATGCCAGTCAAGTCAATATAAAACTCATCAATAGAGGCTTTTTCAAACAATGGCGCTTTGGCTGCAATGATCTCGGTCACCCATCTGGAGTATCGGCTATATTCACCGCGGGTTCCTCTCACTAAAATGGCATGTGGACATAATTTCATGGCCGTTTTCATCGGCATAGCACTTCTGACGCCAAATTTTCTTGCTTCATAACTACATGTGGTTACGACACCCCTGTCTCTTGAGCCACCTACAATCACCGCTTTCCCTTTCAAGGAAGGATCATTCAACATCTCAACACTTACAAAAAAAGAGTCAAGATCCAAATGGGCAATATAACGCTGAGGAAGAGACATATCTATGCTAAGATATAAGTTATCCCCCTTTTATGTGATTGTAACAAAATCCATAGTGTGTACGTTTGGGGTCATAAAATAAAAGTATGAGGTTCATCCTTTTTGTATTCTTGATCGGTTTCGCATGGGTTGCCAAGGGTCAACAAGTTGCATATGAGAAGAAACACCCGGTTGATTTCTACTATAAAAAGCTTTCTAAAACAGCTGTAAAAGAAGACATCCAGTTTTGGCTAACTACCATGGAGGAATCGCATGTAAACATGTATCACTCCATATCGAGAAAAGCCATGCAGGAGCTTACAGATAGTTTGTTGTATAAGTTTACAGACAGTATCACCCATACTGATGCAGTATTTATATTTAGCCGATTAGGAGCCGCTTTGGATGAAGGCCATGTGGGTTTAGTAAGTAGCAAGATCACAGATAGTCTTTATAATCAATCATTACGTTTTCCTTTTCAACTGCAAAAAGTAACTGAGGATGCATGGATCATTGCTTATGATATCAGCAGTGCACAAAAACTTGAAATGAATGACAGGGTCACTGCCATCAATGATATCCCCGTAAGCGAATTGAATAAAAGATTTACATCGTTATTTGGAGGATTAGAAAGTTGGAAAAGAGAACAAATCGCTTATTACAGTAAAAAGCTTTTATTCCTGTCTGGCATCTCCAGTCCTTTTCATATTGATGCAGTCAAAGAAAATGGCAGTAAGGTTCGCTTCACAGTTGAAGGATTTCATAGATCACAAACAGACAGTATTACCAAAGTCCTTACAGCTAAGATGAGTAATCAAAGTAATAAGCCATATGAGTTCTCTTGGCTGAAGGATGGTATCGGTTACTTGAATTACAGAAGCATGCGTGATGATGCTACTTTGCCATTTGATCAGTTTTTAAAGAATGTATTTTCTTCTTTAAAGGATAGTAGTTCGAAAGGATTGATTATCGATCTACGAGAAAATGGTGGTGGTGATTCTCAACTAGGGGAACAATTACTCGCACACTTCAATAAGAAGCCTTATATCTTGGCGGGTGGCATGAAATGGAAGATCAGTAGTCATTATAAGACATTTTTAAAATCAGCCAAGAATTATAACGAGGCTGATCATAAGTTTTATATGAGTCAGCCGGATGGCAATACTTATACTTATGTAAACCGCGAGCTTAAAAAGCCAGCCATTAAAGATCCTTTTTTTGAAGGCAAAGTAGCTTTCCTGATCGGAACTGGTACATTTTCTAGCGCGAATATGTTGGCAGATGGTGTTGTGAGTTATCAGTTGGCCGCTACTTTTGGAGAACCAACAGGTGAATCTCCCAATGATTTTGGAGAGATGTTCAATTTCATGCTACCTCATTCGCATATTATAGCCAGGGCTGCCTCAAAGATGTTTACACGGGCAAATAAAGATGAAAAGAATCTTGGACCTGTGGTTCCGGAAAAGATCATCACTCCTACTGCCTCAGATAAAAAACAAAAAAGAGATCCGGTATTAGAATCTGCTGTAAATTGGATATTGAATAAATAGACAAGATTTGTCAGTCAGTATAGATCCAATACAAGAACTCAAAAAATTCTGTTACAAGATCCACCCATTGAATGATCATGAATGGGATGATTTTTCTTTGATATGGCAGCCTTTCTCCGCGAAAAGAAAAACGGTGCTTACGCATGTGAATGAAACAGAAAGATATCTATACTTTGTTACAGAAGGCATTCAAAGGGCTTTTTATGCAGGTGATGATGGGAAAGAAGCAACGATCGTATTTACCTATCCTTTTTCATTCTCAGGAGTTGCTGATTCTTTTCTTACTCAAATGCCCTCTAAGTATTTCTTTGAAACCCTCACAAAAAGCGAGTTCATTCGTACCAGTTATCAGCAGATAGATGAGCTAATGAAACGACATCACAATTTTGAAACATTGATCAGAAAAGCAACCAGCTTTTCCCTTGCAGGAGTTTTGGAGCGACAGATAGAGCTGCAATGTTTCTCTGCCGAACAAAAATTCAAGACTTTATTAAAGAGAAGTCCACATGTTCTCAGACTTATACCGCATAAATACCTGGCTTCTTATTTAGGTATTGATGCAACAACATTCAGTAAGCTGTTGGGTAATGTAAGGATTGAGGGTTGAGGGTGTTAGTGTAGTTGACAGATGACAGATAAAATATTCTCCACTTCTGCAACCGTCAACTATCAACTGTCGACTATTTTCACAGCATGCATCAAAAATCTTAGCGCAGGCCAAGATTTAACTCCTGTGATACCGGCAGCTTTGCAGTAACAAAAACAGAAAAAAATGCCAGTTTATTTATCAAACACACTCATCAACGAATTGCAGGAGCAAACAGAATCCTTTTTAAACAAAGCCATCGGCGAGTGGCAAATGATCAAACATAGTCAGTTTGCACTGAAAGAATCTCCAGAAAAGTGGAGCGCCACACAATGTTTAGAGCACTTAAATAGTTATGGGCGTTATTATTTACCAGTGATGGAGAAGGCAATAAGAGAAGCCAGAAAGAAGGATTGGAAAGCTACTACTCATTTTAAGTCAGGATGGCTGGGTAATTATTTTACACAGCTCATGATGCCAAAAGAAGATGGTTCATTAGGCAAGAAAATGTCTTCACCAAAAGATCATTATCCGGTTTCTAATTTTAATAGTCACCAAGTGATCGGCGTATTTATTGAGCAACAGGAAAAATTATTACAACTATTAGAGGATGCCAGGAGTATTGACCTGAATAAAGCAAGTTGTCCTATTTCCATTGCTAAATTCATCAAACTAAAACTAGGAGATACATTCTTATTTTTCATTGCCCATCAATACAGACATATTATTCAGGCCGAAAAAGCCCTCCAAGCAGCCGGAGTCCTGCAAGGAGCAGAAGTGTTGTATTTTAATCCGGGTAAGATCGCAAGTTAGTAATGGTCGATAGTGGATAGACCATGGTCCATGGACTATCGACCATGGTCTATCTTCTACCTGTAAACATCCAACAACCCATCCGGTAACACTACATGAATTTCTTTTTGATCATGATCGATACCGTCAAGCGATTCAGCATGTAGAGGGATGAGTGCTTCTTTACCATTCAGATCAATACGCAGTAATACTTGATGAGGCTGTTCGATCACTTCCAGAACAGGCCCTAAATTTTCATCTTCATCTGTAATGATCGTATAACCTAGTAAGGAGATCGGAGATGATTTACCCGCTAACTTTCTGAAATCAGCATCTTTCAACCATACATTACGGGTACTTAATCTGGAGGCTCTTTCTTTAGTATCAACCCCCTCTAGTTTCACATATATTTCGTTGTGATCTTTCGCTTTTGAACTCTCCAGAAAATAAGGCAAGTAGGAGCCTTTTTGTTCTTCCACGAAGATCACTTTCACATCTTTCAGTGCCGTTTTTTTACCAAGGGCATGTTGCAAGATCACTTCTCCTTTCAATCCGAAACTTGCCACAAAACGGCCGATGTGTATATACGATTCCATAGTGCAAATATAGTCCATGGACCATGGTCTATGGCCCATGGACTATCGACTCCAAACTAAAATGCATAAAAAAAGTCCCGATACAATCGGGACTTTCAGGAATATGTTGAACTTATCGTTGATTAAGCTTCTGTGTTTCCTTCAGCAGGTGCAGCTTCTTCTTGCTTAGCCTCCACTTTTTTCACAACTGGAGTATAGGCTCTTTTAGCACGCTGATTTTTTCTGTGCTCTTCATTACGACGGGTAACATTTGCTTCATGCTCATTATGCCATGCCTGGAATTTGGTCATAGCTGTAGCATCATCAAACAGACCCAATTTCACACCTCTTAAAAGGTGCTTCAGGTACAACACTCCCTTGAAAGAGAGGATTCTGCGGACTGTGTCAGTAGGCTGAGCACCTTTGTTCAACCACTCAAGTGCTTTTTGACGGTCTAACTGAATAGTTGCTGGAACAGTCAGAGGGTTGTAAGTTCCAATTTTTTGGATGAACTTACCATCTCTTGGGGCACGGGCATCGGCCACTACGATAAAGTAGAACGGACGCTTCTTGCTACCGTGTCTCTGTAATCTCATTTTTACTGCCATGTTAAATAGAAATTTATAGGCGTTAATAAATAGGGTGAATCAGGCGGCAAAAATAGGTGTTTGAACGTAGAATTCCAAAGTAACCCTACCCTAAAAAGTTAATAATATGTTACCTCAAGAGTAAGGTTGTGCCTTTAAATGTCCGATTTCTACCTCCCGAAGATATATACATAAAACTCCATACGTATACCCCTTGTGGTTGTTCGATCCCATTAAATCGTCCATTCCAGCCTTTTTGTGGTTCTTTGGTTTCAAAGATGATCTGCCCTGTACGGTTGAATACCCGGAATATGAATCCGGTTGTTCGGTTACTAAAAACCGGTCTTAACAGATCGTTTTTCCCGTCTGCATTGGGTGTAAAAGCACTTGGCACATATACAGTATCACAATTGATACCGGGAATATTTTGCTCTGCTACTGTTACCGAAACCGAATCTACCAGACAATTATTTCCATTCCTGATCTGAACCATATAGTTGCCGGGTAATAATTTTTTGGCCTCCTGTCCGGCTAAAAAATTACGGTTATCGATCCTGAAAAAATAGGGTGATTCACTTCCCTGAACATTGATCGTTGCTTTTCCTCCTTCTGCATTGAAACAATCTGTCGGTGTTACATTCGATTGCACAGTGATGGGTAACGATACATAGGGTTGCACTACTACTGTACCTGAAAATATACACCCTTGTGCATCTTTTACAGATACTGCATATGTACCAGAAGACAGGTTTGTATAATAATTGTTATTGCTATATACCGAGTTATTTAAACTATAAGTATACGGATTTACGGATCCTGTAAGATTGATACGAACAGACCCATTATTCTTATCACCACAATCTGGAGATACGGAAGTATAGGTAACTATGGGTGCTGTTGTTGATAAGAGTGGTATGTTGATCGTAGTATCAAAATTGCAAGTATTGGTAATGATCTGCAACTGATGGTCTCCTGCAGAAAGATTTGAAAAGCTTCCGGAACTTTGAATCGTTCCGCCATCAATTCTCACACCTTGTATATTGACGCCATTGGCAAATGTCAATACCAATGAACCATTGGCAACAGTACAAGTAGCTCCTGTAACAGTTACATTCGAAACGGGTAATGGGGGTCGATAAGTGGGTATGATAAAATTCGTATCCAGCACACAGCCATTGCTTTCCATGACTTTTAAAGACTTTCGTCCTGCAGATAATCCTGTAAATACATTGCCTGCAACGTAAGCAGCATTTTCCAATGAATACCTAAGTCCACTATGGTTGCTGACAGGTGCAATTGTTACAGCACCTGTTAGGGCACCACAAGTATCAGGAGTGGTGGCAGTGCGAACTTCGAGTCGTTCAATAAGTTTTACGGTTGCAAATGTATCTTTTGAACATCCGTCTGTACTAGTGATCTTGATGGCATAATTGCCTGCGGTGAGATTTGAAAATGTACCTGTTTCATTACTAGCCCCTCCATTACTTGAAAAAGAAAGTTTTGCAGAAGCACTGGCACTGGTGGCCGCTACAGCAATTTCACCAAGCCCTGCTCCTTCACATTGTGGTTTTATAGAAATGGAATTCACGTTCACACCTCTTACTTCACCTGATTCTGTCGGACTTGCGGCATCATACACACTGATCGTAATAGAACATAACTTACCCAACACCACACGCGCTTCCATATCCAATTCTACAAAATCGCTACCTCCAATACCGTTTCCTGCAATACCGTATACTTTATTGGTATTACAATCAATAGAAACATTCATCAGTCCAAAAAAATTATAGCCTGGTGTTTCCATAAAAAGTTTACTGTTGGGTGGCGAACTGATATTCACTTCTATGAGACTATAATTTTGTAATCCACCAGAAGGTGCAGCTGCCATTAATAATTTATCGCCATAGAACATTAGGTCGCCGGCTGCTACAAAAGGCATCGCACCAAGAATTTCGGGTTGAGTCAGCCCCGATGGCAATCGATAGAGTGTAACTCCATCCACCCAATACAATGTTCCGTTCTTATCGGCTGTCATAGAGTTACCTGTACAAAAAACAGAGAGGGGTCTGCACAGCGCAGGATTCAACAGATCCGCTTCATACAATTGTGTACCGCTGTTGTAATAAATTTTGTTTTTGTATTGTGCAGCTGAGAAACCAGGTACATTCAGACTGCAAAAGTTGGTGAGTTCTTTTGTTTGACAAGTACCATTGACATAATCGAACTCAAAGAATTTACCGGTACTAGATACCAGAATGGCTTTTTGGGCACCGGCAGGCGTGCCGATTAAATGAGCTGCGAGTAAAATGCATATAATGTATAGACAACGCATATGATATCCAGTCTATGACACTACAGAGATGAATATTGTTGTACCAATGGTATAAATCATCTGCGCATGCCGGGAAATCTTCCACCCATTGGCATGTTATTCATCATCTTCATCATCTGTTTCATCTGTTCAAATTGCTTCATGAATGCATTCACTTCCGTAAGATCTTTACCACATCCTTTAGCTATTCTTTGTTTACGACTGGGCGTTAAACTATCAGGATTAGCACGTTCAAAAGGAGTCATAGAACTAATGATCGCTTCAATTCCTTTGAATGCATCATCATTGATATCTACATCTTTAATCGCCTTTCCTACACCAGGGATCATTCCCATCAGATCTTTGATGTTTCCCATTTTTTTGATCTGCTGTAACTGATCCAGAAAATCCTGAAAATCAAATTGATTTTTACGGATCTTCTTCTCCAACTTCTTTGCCTGTACCTCATCATATTGAGCCTGGGCCTTTTCTACCAATGTGGTGATATCACCCATTCCCAAAATACGCTGCGCCATACGGTCAGGATAAAAAACATCCAGCGTATCTAACTTCTCACCACTACTTACGAATTTTATTGGCTTTTGGACGGTATACTTGATAGAAAGTGCAGCACCACCTCTTGTATCACCATCCAACTTGGTCAATACAACACCGGAAAAATCTAACCGATCATTAAAAGCCTTGGCTGTATTCACCGCATCCTGTCCGGTCATGGAGTCTACAACAAATAATATCTCAGTCGGATTCACTGCTGCTTTGATATCCGCCACTTCTTTCATCATCGCTTCATCAACTGCCAAACGTCCGGCAGTATCTATGATGATGACATTTTTATTTTTTGCCTTTGCCTCTTTGATCGCATTCAATGCAATCTCTACGGCATTTTTGTTTTCTCGCTCACTGTAAATATCAACGCCTACTTGTTCAGCCAGTACTGTCAACTGATCGATCGCAGCGGGACGATAGATATCCGCAGCTACTAATAAAGGGGATTTACCTTTTTTATTTTTCAGGTAATTCGCCAGTTTACCGGTGAAAGTAGTCTTACCACTACCTTGTAACCCGGCAATCAAAATGATCGCAGGATTTCCGGTTACATTGAATGTAGCTTCTGATCCGCCCATTAACTCCGTCAGCTCATCCTGAACGATCTTCACCATCAACTGACCCGGACTGATGGCATTGATGACTTTTTCGCCTATGGCTTTATCTTTTACCTTATCTGTAAACTCTTTGGCAATTTTAAAATTGACATCCGCATCGATCAATGCACGACGAATATCTTTGACCGTATTGGCAATATTCAGGTCATTGATACGCGCTTCACCTTTTAGGTTCTTAAACGCTGATTCTAATTTTTCGGAGAGATTCTGAAACATAATATCACGATTTCGGTCTTACACCAATAAAAAAGTGAACCAATTTGAGGTTCACTTTAAGCGTTGCAAATATAGTGTGGATTTATTTATCCGAGATATACCTTCAGGTGTTTACATCTGCTTGTACTCCTGAGTTTGGTAATTGCTTTATCCTTGATCTGACGCACCCTTTCTCGTGTCAGGTTAAATCTTTCACCAATATCTTCCAGACTCAGTGGATTATCGACCCCGATCCCAAAGAAAAAACAAAGAACTTCTTTTTGTCTTTCTGTCAAGGTCTTCAAACTCCGCTCAATTTCCATTCGTAATGATTCATCATGAACCAATTTTTCATCTGTTTTATCAGCATTTGGATTTTCCATGACATCCATCAAAGTACCATCTTCCCCATCAGATAGTGGTGTATCCATACTTACATGCCTGAATCCCACACTCATTGTGGCTGCAACCTCCTCAATGCTAAGTTCCAATAACTCAGCCAGCTCCTGAACGGTTGGCTCTCTTTCAAATTCCTGCTCCAATAATTGATAAGCTTTACTGATGCGGTTGGTCAGACCTACTTTATTCAATGGCAATCGAACAATACGACTTTGTTCTGCCAATGCCTGCAAGATACTTTGACGAATCCACCATACTGCATAAGAAATGAATTTAAAACCACGTGTTTCATCGAAACGAAGCGCAGCTTTAATCAATCCAAGATTACCTTCATTGATGAGATCGGGTAAGGTTAATCCCTGGTTTTGATACTGTTTGGCAACTGAGACCACAAAGCGAAGATTGGATTTTACCAAACGATCTAAAGCCCTTTGATCACCTTGTCGAATCCGCATAGCCAATTGAACTTCTTCTTCCGGACTGATCAGATCTACTTTTCCGATTTCCTGAAGATACTTTTCAAGACTCTGTGATTCACGATTGGTAATTGACTTCGTGATTTTGAGCTGACGCATACTCATGGGATGCAGTTTTGGTTGTGTATTAGGGTTGTGAGACTTGGATCAGCAGTTATTCATTGGTTCATCCTTTGCGCCTTTTCTCCACTTATCAGCAATTTAAGCATTTTTGAAATTTTTTCAAAAAAAATATTTGCCGCAACCGATTGAAAAACAATAACTTATACCATCCTTTGCAATTGTCTCTTTTTTACCTATTCGGAAATACCTGAGTTCGATAAAAAAACATTTGGACGGTATGGATTATTTAATATTATTGCAGCCTTACGAATGAAGGCAGATTAAAGAGAATGTAATGAGCAAAAAGCAGTTATTTACTTTAGAGTTTCCGGTGAGATGTTCCCCAGCAATTCTTTTCGAATTTTTAGCCACTCCCGCAGGTTTACAGGAATGGTTTGCAGATAAAGTAGACGAATGGGAAGGTGTATATAGTTTTTCATGGAATGGCGGCACACCTGATAAAGCTGCTATTGTGGATCAAGAACAGGATAAGTTCATCCGTTTCCATTGGCTTCATTCTGAGAAGAATGAGTACTTCGAGTTCCGAATTGAAAAAACAGAAATATCCAACCAGACCATCCTGATCATCAAAGATTTTGCTGAGAAGAATGAAATCAAGGATCAGAGCCAGTTATGGGGCTATCAGGTGAAAGAATTATTTCACAGATTAGGTGCTTAATGCCCTAACACAGATAGCAAGCCAACAAAATTGTCTGTATAAAAATCATCTAATTCATCCCACTTTTCAAGTGGGATTTTTTTTGCGATCTTCAAAAAAGATCTTGATGCCTGTTCAGCCAACAACCGATCTGGATTTTCACATAACTGATAATGATCCTCATCTATTATATGTTGCCAAGGATCATCTCCAGTTGCATATAACCATCCCGATCCTTTTTCTTTTCGTAAAAAATCAATGATGGCGTATTGAAATCGCTCCTGATAGATTCCGGATACATGTAACGTGATACTGCAATATTGTCCCCACCAAAAAAAACAACGGATAGCACACACATCTTTTTTTCCGAATAAACGAGGATAATCCATCATGATCCATGGTAATCCGTGATAATTCTCCCCCCTGGCTATTTTGGGTGTCCACTGTAAAAATGCTTCCCCTTCCATTTTTCGTTCAACAACTTGCTGTCTGAATAGCTCACTCAGTTCACCAAAAAATGCTTCTGTTTTCTGTAGAATGCTTCTCTTTGTTAAAATAAAACGCTCATCGAGCAGTAACTGCCTTTCCTCTGATGAAAGTCTTAGATTTGCGGTTAACATTGTATGAAGATAAGTGAATAGTGAATAGTGAGTAATGAGTTAACTTTTAGCAATTATGCTTACTCATTACTCACTATTCACTACTCACTCTACTCGCCTCCCATGTTCAAAAAACTAGATATACTCATCATCCGTTCGTTCATCGGGCCCTTTTTGGCAGCCTTTGCTATT
The DNA here is from genome assembly GCF_040362915.1 of Sediminibacterium sp. KACHI17. Taxonomy (NCBI): domain Bacteria; kingdom Pseudomonadati; phylum Bacteroidota; class Chitinophagia; order Chitinophagales; family Chitinophagaceae; genus Sediminibacterium; species Sediminibacterium longum. Next base: position 1,571,848 of record NZ_AP029612.1, read on the forward strand.
TCACTGTTTGTACTGACCATGCAATTCTTCTGGTTATACATCGATGATCTTGTGGGCAAGGGATTGGATTTTTTCACGGTAATGAAACTGGTAGGATTGGTTATGTTGTTCTGGGTACCTATGGCTTTGCCATTGGCATTACTTTTCTCATCGATCATGACTTTTGGAAACCTGGGAGAATCATTCGAGCTTGTTGCGATCAAAGCTTCCGGTATTCCGCTCCTTCGTTTCATGCGCCCACTTTTTTTTATTACGATCTTATTGAGTGGACTCGCATTTTTATTTTCAAACAATATCATTCCTGTTACACAATTAAAACTGGCTGCTTTAAAGTATGATATCATCGTATCAAAACCGGCTATAGATATTAAAGAAGGTGTATTTTATGATAAGCTGGATGGCTATGTGATCAAACTAGGAAAAAAAGAGAAGAATGATAGCGTGATCCACGATATCGTTTTATTTGAAAAAAATTATGGATTACAGGATAACATGCTGATGGCAGAAAGCGGTATCATGCGTGTAACACCGGATAAGAAATTCCTGGAGTTCATCCTGAAAAATGGTTGGCGCTTTGAAGAACGTGGTACAAGAGGCACTGCCAATACAGAGTTTATCCGACTCGGATTCAAAGAGTATAAAAAGATATTCGACCTCTCAAGTTTTCAGATGAACAAAACAGGTGATAGCGCATTCTATGATCCGAAGATGCTAAGTTTACGGCAACTCAATCATGCCATTGACTCACTGGAGAATATTGATACCTTTTATCTAAAGAGATCAAGAGCTGATATTACGCCGTATGTAAGATTTGCCCGGTATGCAGCTGATACAGGATGGATCAAAACTGATACACTAAAAATCAAAACAGCTAAATCTTTCGATGCCCTACTGCCCGATTCATTGAGAGATGTGATCATTGATGCAAGCGTTGGACAAATCAGCAGTATCAAAAGTAATGTTGGCTTACTCGCATCAGACTACACTGAGAAATATAAATCCTTACGCTTCCATGAAATTGAATGGCATCGTAAGTTCACTTTATCGGTTGCATGTATCGTATTATTCCTGATCGGCGCCCCACTTGGTTCTATCATTAGAAAAGGGGGACTTGGAACACCCTTGGTTTTCGCGATCATATTCTTTGTCTTGTTTCACCTGTTCAACACATTTGGAGAAAAGTTTGTGAAATCGGGTCAAGCTTCGCCTTTACAGGGCATGTGGCTATCGACCCTGGTATTGATCCCGATTGGAGCTTTCCTTACTTATAAAGCCATGCGCGACTCACAATTATTCAATCAGGAGTTTTATTACAGAACTTTTACACGCTTGCGCAAGATTTGGAATAACTTTAGGAAGAATCAAGGATCAAAAAACAAGGAACAGGAAAGTATGATCTCGTAATGTTTCCTGCTAAGATTTTTTTACCTAGAAAAACTTATTTTATGAATCAATCATCATCCCGCAGATCATTCATTCAACAAACGGGTAAAGCAGGTATTGCATTTGGACTTTCAGGAACCATTTTACCTTCATTGGTGAATGCGTCTGTCAATACTGGAAGTAGTGAGTTTGCTCAACAACCGCTCCCCTATGCATTCAATGCACTAGAGCCTGCAATTGATACCACTACAATGGATATCCACTACAGTAAACATGCAGCTGCCTATGCTAAAGCATTATCTGAAGCTTGCACTGCAGAAAATGTAAATACCACTAACACAAGGCTAGAGTCATTGCTAAGAAATATCTCAAAATATTCCACCAAAATGCGCAACAATGCAGGCGGTCACTACAATCATGAGATGTTCTGGCAAACCATGAAACCTGGAGGTTCAGCTGCCCCTGCCGGACAATTAGGAACTTCCATCATTCAGTCATTTGGTTCTTTTGAGAGTTTCAAAACACAATTTGCAGATGCTGCCAAAGGCAGGTTTGGAAGTGGATGGGCTTGGTTGATCATTAACAGTGATAATGCATTAGCAATCGTTTCTACTCCTAATCAAGATAATCCATTGATGGATGTCAGTGAAACATGGGGCACTCCATTATTGGGACTTGATGTATGGGAACATGCTTATTATTTAAAATACCAAAACAGAAGACCCGATTATATCAACGCCTGGTGGAATGTTGTGAATTGGGATGTAGTTGCAGCAAGAATGAAATAACGCTTACACAATACTTATAAAACGATCAAAATGAAAGTTACAACGTCATGGGTTGAAACCCTTGCATTTGATGTAAAAGCAGATACCGGTCATGTAGCTCGCTTAGATACAAGTGTAGAAGGAGGAGGATCAGGCAGCGGTATGAACCCCAAAAAAATGCTCCTCGGTTCTTTATGTGGCTGCAGTGGTATCGATGTGGTTGAGATCCTGCATAAAATGAAAGTCCCTTTTACCAAATTGGAGATTGAAGCTTCCGCTGAACAAACAGAAGATCATCCTAAAGTCTTCAAATTTATTGATATGGTATATAGATGCGATGTATCTCCTGACAACCTGGATAAGCTCAACAGAGCCGTAAGCTTGTCTAAAGAAAAATATTGCGGTATTTCTGCGATGTTAGCAAAACACTGTCCCATCAACTATACAATCGAGTTGATTTAAAAAGAAAGGTCTTGCAAAATGCGAGACCTTTCTTTTTTATCTATAAAGTCTTTATTTACCTTTATTAAAACACTTCTCTTGACAACCGCACAACAAAATTTCAGGATCCAGCTTTGGATTAGTTTGTTGAGCGTAGTATTGTTTCTCACCAAGATCATTGCCTATTATTTTACACATTCACTTGCGATCCTATCGGATGCATTAGAAAGTATTGTTAACGTAATCGCCGGTTTTATCGGACTATACAGTTTATATGTAGCCGCCAAACCCAAAGACCTTGAACACCCTTATGGTCATGGGAAAGCCGAATTTGTTTCTGCAGCAGTAGAAGGTGGATTGATCGTTGCGGCAGGTATCATGATCATTTACGAAACGGTTGCCAATATTCTCCGTAATGAACCCGTACATCAGCTAGATACGGGTCTATGGCTGATAGCAATAACAGCGATCCTCAATTTTGTTGCCGGAACTCTTTGTCTTCGCTTAGGCAGAAAAAATAATTCACTGGCATTACAGGCAAGCGGTAAACATTTACAGGTTGATACATATTCAACACTTGCGATCATCGCGGGATTGATCATCATATTGTTTACAAGACTGTTTTGGTTAGATAAGGTGATCGCTTTGGTGATGAGTATACTGATCATTTACAATGGTTATAAGATCATTCGCTCATCATTGGCAGGTATTATGGACGAAGCGGATATGGATTTATTAAAGAAATTCATTGAAGTACTCAATAAAAATCGTTCTGAAAACTGGGTCGATCTGCACAATCTGCGTGTCATCAAATACGGTAGTTTATTACATGTTGACTGTCATCTTACCGTTCCCTGGTATTTGAATATCCATGAAGCCCATCGGGAGATCGATCATTTATCGGCACTGATCAAGCAAGAATTTGGTGACATGATAGAACTATTTGTACATACAGATGGGTGTCTACCTTTCAGTTGCCGTATCTGTAATAAACAGTGTGAACATAGACAGCATAGGTTCGAAAAGAAGCTGGAATGGACCTTAACGAACATCATTTCTGACAAAAAGCACACACTTGAATGAATATTTGATCCTCACTATCATAAATAAGTAGTTAGTACTAAATTGCAGCCTCATTCAAATACAATTGTTATGCAAGCTTGGAAAGAATATCAACAAGAACATAAAGAACGTTTCTTGAACGAATTATTAGACCTTCTGCGTATCCCCAGCGTAAGCGCTCGCGGAGAACACAAAGAAGATATGATCCGTTGTGCTGAAGCTGTTGAGAAAAGCCTGAAAGATGCCGGAGCAGATACAACCGCTATTTACCCTACTGCAGGCCACCCAATTGTTTATGGAGAGAAAATGATCGATCCTGCAAAACCTACGGTATTGGTATATGGACATTATGATGTACAACCTGCTGATCCGTTAGAGCTATGGCATAGTGGTCCTTTTGAACCCGTGATCAAAGACGGAAAAATTTATGCTCGCGGTGCTTGTGATGATAAAGGACAATTCTATATGCATGTGAAGGCATTGGAAACAATGGTAAAAACAAACAGTTTACACTGCAATGTGAAGTTTCTGATCGAGGGAGAAGAAGAAGTGGGAAGTCCTAACCTTGCCACTTTTGTAAAGACGAATAAAGAATTGCTAAAAGCAGATGTTATTCTGATCAGTGATACTTCTATGCTCAGCATGGATACTCCTTCAATCGATATTGGAGTACGCGGACTCAGTTATATTGAAGTAGAAGTAACCGGACCTAATCGTGATCTGCATAGTGGTGTATATGGTGGTGCTGTTGCCAATCCTATTACTATGCTGGCAAAAATGATCGCCGCCTGTCATGATGAGAACAATCACATCACGATCCCTGGATTTTATGATGATGTAGTAGATGCTACGGCAGAAGAAAGAGCAAAAATGGCCAAAGCTCCTTTCAGTGAAGCGGAATACAAGAAAGATCTGGGCATTCAAAGTCTTTGGGGTGAGAAAGGATATACCACCAATGAAAGAACAGGCATCAGACCAACACTCGAACTGAATGGCATTTGGGGTGGCTATACGGGTGAAGGTGCTAAAACCGTTTTGCCATCAAAAGCTTTTGCTAAAATATCTTGCAGACTCGTACCCAATATGTCATCTGAAAAGATCACTAAAAAGATCCTGGATTATTTCACCAGTATGGCTCCTGAAGGTGTCACCGTAAAAGCTGCTGAACACCATGGTGGTGAACCCTATATGACACCTATTGATTCTCATGAATACAGAGCTGCTGCAAAAGCCATTGAAACCACTTTTGGCAAAGAGCCTATTCCTGTTCGTGGCGGAGGCAGCATTCCTATTTGTGCTTTGTTTGAAAAAGAACTTGGATTGAAGATCGTTTTCATGGGATTTGGCCTTGACAGTGATAACCTGCATAGCCCCAATGAAAAATATGATGTGTTCAATTTTTATAAAGGCATTGAAACCATTCCTTATTTCCATCAGTATTATGCGGAAGGAAAATAAACAAAGAGACAGGAGCAATTTTATATTTGCTCCTGTTTTGTTTTAGTTATGACTGAGATCAAAGAAAAATTACGGATCGATAAATACCTCTGGGCCATTCGTTTATTCAAAACAAGAAGCCAGGCGGGTGATGCATGCAGTAAGGGTAAAGTAAAGATGAATGGCAATGCTATTAAAGCCTCACGTATTGTTGCCATTGGAGATGAGTATGAAGTAAAAACAGAAAGCCGCAGATGGGTAGTAAAAGTGAGTGGACTTCTCGATCATCGTGTACAATATAGCGAAGCCATTAAATTCTATATAGATCTCACACCTGCCGAGGAGCTTGACAGGATCAAATTCGAAGCAGCCACCTATCAAACCGGAAAGCGTTTGAGTAAAATTGGTAGACCTACTAAGAAACAAAGAAGAGATCTGGGTGATTTTATGGGTAATGAATAGTCAAACCACCTGAAAGTAAGTGGCATAATCGAATCTCGCCTACCTTTGTTGCATGTTAAGAATCGACCTACTCACTGTTCTACCTGAATTATTGGAGAGTCCTTTTGCGCATAGTATCATGAAACGTGCACAAGAAAAAGGACTTTTGGAAGTGCGTGTACATCAGCTAAGAAAATGGGCGGTAAATAAATATGGCATGGTGGATGATTACCAATATGGCGGTGGTGCAGGCATGGTGATGATGTGTGAACCCTTGGCCAATGCGATTGATGAACTACAAAAAGATCAACCGTATGATGCCATCATCTATATGACGCCTGACGGACAACGTTTCGATCAGCGAATGGCCAATCAGTTATCCTTAAAAGGAAATTTATTGATCATTTGCGGTCATTACAAAGGTATTGATGAACGCATCCGCCAGCAGTATGTAACGATGGAGATCTCTATCGGCGACTATGTATTGAGTGGCGGTGAACTGGCTGCGGCAGTTGTGGTAGATGCTATCGGTCGTTTGATACCAGGCGTATTGAATGATGAAACTTCAGCATTGACAGATTCTTTTCAGGATAATTTATTAGCACCTCCCGTATATACAAGACCTGCAGATTTCAGGGGCATGAAAGTGCCGGAAATACTATTACAGGGCGATCCAAAGAAAGTAGAAGAATGGCGCTATGAACAAGCACTGCAGCGTACAAAAGATAGACGGCCGGATTTGATGTCTGATGTCTGATTCTAGTCTGCGTTTATGCACTTAAATATGTTTATAACAAAAGGACTGCAACATAAAAAATGTTGCAGCCCTTTCTCTTTTCATTTTTCATATCTCACTTAATTCCAATCACCGGCACCTGTTTCTCATTAATGAGTTTATTCAATGCTTTTACATCATTCTCCATAACCGCTTTCAATTTGGCCAATTGAACATCTGCTTGTCCGGCCAATTCAGCAAAAGCTTCACGCGCTTGTTTACTTGGCGGATTTTGTCCACTAGATGCTACCCCATACAATCCTGCGATCTTATCATTCAAACGGATCGGGAAGTTCAATACATCTTGCCCGCTCTTCGCTTTGGTCTGATACAATGCTTCTTCAACAGCTGTGATCTTTTTATTGATACTATCTGCAAAAGATTTGATCTCTTTATTTCCATCTAGTCTGGCTGTAAAATCATTCATCTGTGAGCGTAAGGAACGGATGTTCTTGATCGCTTTTTGAATCTCACTGAACTTATCACGAACCTGTAACAAGAAAGTTAACTGCGCATCATATTGGGCCTCAGTAGTAGGGAAATTCGGATTGGGTTTGATCACAAAAGGAACGTCTACAGAATCTTTTCCATAACGAAAGCGAGCCGTGTATTTACCCGGTGACGCTTTGGCTGATCCAATACCACCATTCCAAAGGATCAATCCATCCAGACGTTCTGCAGGAGGATATTGCATATCCCATTCAAACTGATTCATCCCATTTTCAAAATCAATTTTATCAGCTGCCTCTCTTGCATTCTTACTGAATGTGCGAATGGGTTTTGATTGTTTATCAAATACAGTGATCGAAACTTTAGAACTATCTGTAGCTCCTTTCAGGTAGTAATTAAACACGACACCTGAAGGAGGATTCATACCCATGTTCGCATTCGCACCACCAAAATTTCTCCTACCTCTTCCCGCACTTTCTGTACGATAAACCGGATTTACATCAAACACATGTAGGTTTTTATCAAGCACAGAAGGATTCATTTGTTGAACAATACTCAAATCATCTAATACCCAGAAAGCACGTCCTTGTGTTGCTACGATCAAATCATTTTCTTTGATCGTCAAATCAGTGATGGGCGTTTCAGGTAGATTCAACTGAAACTTTTTCCAATTAGCGCCATCATCATAACTAATATACATACCGAACTCAGTTCCTGCATACAATAAACCCGGACGTTTTTGATCTGCACGCATAGCACGAGTGAAATGCATTTTATCTATTCCGTTTGTGATCTTTTTCCAAGTCTTTCCATAGTCTTCCGTTTTAAAGATGTACGGAGCATAATCATCCAGCTTATATTTTGTACCTACTATGTATGCAGTTCCTTTTTTGAAAGGATCGGTCTCAATACAATTCCACATCATCCATTTACCCGCTTCTGCTGGTGTTACATTCTCCCAGTTCTTTCCACCATCTTTACTCACGTGCAGTAATCCATCATCACTACCTACCCATAACAGATCTTTTTCTAGTGCAGATTCAGCAGCTGTAAAAATGGTACAATAGTATTCTACAGAAGTATTGTCTTTTGTGATCGGACCACCGCTGGAAACCTGACGTGTTTTATCATTGGTGGTTAGATCAGGACTGATGATCTCCCAGCTTTGTCCTTCATTTTCTGTTACGAATAAATGGTTTCCTGCAGCATACAATCGCTTCGGATTATGAGGAGAAAAGAAGATCGGGAAATTCCATTGGAAACGATATTTCAAAACATCTGCACCTGATCCCATGGGGTTATCAGGCCAAACATTGATGGCGCGATTCTCTCCTGTTCTATGATCCAGTCTTGCCAAATAACCACCATAGTTACCGCCATATACAACATCAGGATTCAATGGATCCGCAACCACATAGCCACTTTCAGAGCCGGCTGTTACTTCCCAATCACGATCTGTGATACCGGCACCACTGGTACGACTACGCATACGAATGGTTGAGTTATCTTGTTGTGCTCCCAATATTCTATATGGATGCGCATTATCTGTTGATACACGATAGAATTGTCCTGTTGGCTGATTATCCATCGTACTCCAGTTTTCTCCACCATCAAAACTGATCTGTGCACCTCCATCATCTGCCACGATCATTCTGTTACCATTTTCCGGATCGATCCAAAGATCATGATGATCGCCATGCGGTGTTCTTACACTTTGAAAAGATCTTCCACCATCACGACTGCGCATAAACCCAACATTTGGTGCATATACGAGGTTCTCATTTTGAGGATCTACAAACACTTTGGTATAATACCATGCGCGTTGACGAATATTATTATCACTGCTGGTCAATGTCCAACTTTCACCACCATCACTACTAGTATATAATCCACCATTGGCATTTTCGATGATCGCATATACTTTATCAGTATTTGAAGGTGCTACCGCTACGCCAACAATTCCCCAGGTACCTTTAGGCATACCCTTAGCAGTACTAATGTTGGTCCATGTTTCACCTCCATCTGTACTTTTATACAATCCACTTCCTTCACCACCGCTTTCTAAACTATGCGGCGTTCTGATCAGACGCCACATACCTGCATATAACACATTCGGATTACCAGGTTCCATAACGAGATCAGAAGATCCGGTGAGATTATTTACATACAATACTTTCTTCCAGCTCTTACCACCATCTGTGGTTTTGAATACACCTCTTTCTTCATTCGGACCAAAAAGATGTCCAAGTGCAGCCACCCAAACTGTATTCGGATCACGTGGGTGTATCACAATACGAATGATATGTCTCCCTTCTTTAAGACCGATATTTTTCCAGGTACGACCACCATCATCACTTCTCCACATACCATTTAAACCTTCGGCAACATTACCACGAACTGTATTCTCACCTTCACCTACATAAATGATATTTTCATCAGTAGGAGCCACAGCGATAGAACCGATATTACCACCGAGGTATTTATCTCCAATATTTTTCCAGTTACTACCTCCATCAGTGGTTTTCCATAATCCACCACCGGTGGCACCAAAATAGAAGGTAGTCTTGTTTTTATAACTACCCGCTACCGCTGCACTACGACCACCACGGAAAGGGCCGGCCAAACGATATTTGAGTTTTGAGAAAAGCTGATTTGTAGGATCAGTTACAGCAGGCGGTAATGACGTAGTTGTCTTTTTTGCATCCTGTTTTTGTGCTTGCAAACTGGTTACAAGCATTAGCACTGCGCAAAGCAGCATCATTGTTTTTTTCATATGCAGTATTGAATTGGATAGGGAATTTACGAAAGAAAAGGGATAATAGTCCATAGCCTATGGTCTATGGACTATCAACTATTTTACTTTATACCAGACTTCGTCAACAGGCTCATTCATCTTGATATCAAGATGCTCGATCACTGTTTCTACAGGTCCGATATTGATGATCTGCTTCATGGGAAACTGAATTCCCCCTATATCTTTATAACTATTGTACATGATAGAAGCTTTCAAGCTACGTCTACCACCACCCATCATACGCATCATGCTCCCAAAACCGGTTAATGCTGCAGCCATTTCATCTGTGGCATCAACTTGTTGAACGAGATAGTTTTTTGTGTTGATATAGAATATGGCACTGAGCCCATCCTTCATGTTCAGTTTTACTTTATAACAATCTTCTTTATTCACTTTACTGGTCCCTTGTAATTCAGCAGTATATCCTTTTTTAGCATAATCGATCAACATAGGAAAAGGACCGGCACAATCCAACTCATGTTGTTGTTTGCGTAGATCATCCTCAGTCATTTTCGAAATGGTTGGCCCGGAAGGAGTGGCAGGTCCATCACCACCACCTCTTGGTCCACCGAAATTAGGCATCGCCGGAATCAGCACATAACCCGCGGTATCTGTTACCATGGTCCATGAATTACCCATTCCCATGATACCACCCATTTGTCTGCGGTATAATTTCCCTCTCTCACGAATACTGTTTAAACTGATATCAAAACTTTGATTCATCATATTCATCTTCATCACACTTTCCATTTGTAAAGTTTTGATGGCTTTCAGTCTGTTCTTACCTCCATTGACTTCTTCATATTTTGTCATCACTTCTTCTACTGTTTGTGCATAGGTCAGTAAGGTTCCTACTGCCAGCATCAGGGATAGTACTATCTTTTTCATGTGGTTTAATTCTATGAAACGTAAACTTACTGAGACTTTACTGCTAAAGGATTTTTTGTACGATGATTTAGCAAAAGATTTGATGAACGGGGGAAAACTGGTTGACGGTTGACAGTTGACAGCTCATCCATTTTCACTGTCAACTATCATCTGCCATCTTAAAAACACAATCAGCCCACTTTTTCTATCTTCGTTACATGAGTACCCAAACTTCTTTTCAGGTTTCCGGCAAACTGGTTGATATCCGTAATAAAAAAATATACCCTGCACATGTGTGGGTGGAAAATGGAATCATCCATCGCATTGAAAAGACAGATGCCAATACTCCGGATCAGTACATTCTTCCCGGATTTATTGACAGCCATGTTCACATTGAAAGCAGCATGCTTATTCCATCTGAATTTGCCCGTCTGGCAGTAGTTCATGGTACGGTAGGTACCGTAAGTGATCCTCATGAGATCGCAAATGTATGTGGGGTTGCCGGTGTTGATTTTATGATTGAAAACGGAAAAAAAGTTCCCTTCAAATTCAACTTCGGAGCGCCTAGTTGCGTACCTGCTACCACTTTTGAAACTGCAGGTGCTATGATTGACAGCACAGCTGTTACTACACTTCTCGAAAGACCTGAGATTCTTTATTTAAGTGAGATGATGAATTTCCCCGGGGTGTTACATCAGGATCCGGAAGTGATGAAAAAAATCGCAGCAGCACATCGTATGCGGAAACCGGTAGATGGTCATGCGCCGGGTTTACGTGGTGATGCTGCTAAAGCCTATATAGAAGCAGGTATCTCCACCGATCATGAATGCTTTACATTGGAAGAAGCAGTTGATAAATTACAGCATGGCATGAAGATCATCATTCGTGAAGGAAGTGCTGCAAGAAATTTTGATGCATTGATCGACTTAGTAGATGATCATCCCAACCATATTTTGTTTTGCAGTGATGATAAACATCCCGACAGTTTAGTAAATGGACATATTAATGATCTCTGTGCTCGTGCTGTGGCAAAAGGATTGGATGTATTCAATGTATTAAAAGCTGCATGTGTCAATCCGGTATTACATTACCGGTTACCGATCGGATTATTGAATGAAAAAGATCCGGCAGATTTTATTGTTGTAAAAGACCTCACAGATTTCAAAGTACTGCAAACCTATGTTGATGGTATTTTAGTTGCACAAAACGGAACGACGTTGATCGAGTCTGTTTCATCTACAACGATCAATCAATTCGATTGCAAGCCTGTTACTGTAAAAGATCTAAGCATACAAAAAGAACAATATCCTTCAACAGCCGGACTCATTCCTGTTATTGAAGCACTTGATGGACAATTGATCACCAACAAACTATCATTACCCGGCAAACTGGCAGATCAAGAATGGGTATCAGATGTATCCAATGATATTTTAAAGATGGTAGTAGTGAATCGCTATCATCAGGCAGCAGTGGCCAAATGTTTCATCCGAAATTTTGGTTTCAAACAGGGAGCCATTGCTTCATCCGTTGCACATGATAGTCATAATATTGTTGCGGTAGGTACTGATGATGCATCACTCGCAGCAGCTATCAATTTAGTGATCGCTGAAAAGGGTGGCGTGAGTTGTTATGTGAATGAGCAACAATATCAGGTACTCGGACTTCCTGTGGCTGGTTTGATGAGTACTGAGAATGGATACAAAGTTTCTGAAGCATATACTTCTATTGATAAGATGGCCAAATCTCTGGGATCCCATCTACAAGCTCCTTTCATGACCCTTAGTTTTATGGCATTACTCGTGATCCCACATCTAAAGCTCAGCGACAAAGGTCTTTTCGACGGAGACAGATTTCAGTTTGTGTGAGTAACAACTACTCAGCCCCTGAAATATCGCCGATCGCTTTGTTTATGGAGATGGCAACACTATCCGTACCCTTTGGTGCAAAATATTTGGTTTTGAATTTTACCGTTTGACCGGGACCAATATTCTCATAGATCGTTTCCAAACCTTCATCCAGTTTTGCACCGGTTTTACTGAAGAATGATAATCGCAGTTCTACATCTTTATACCAACAAACAGTGGCTTTATTGGAAATCGAGCCCATCACAACCGTTTGTCCGATCAGATTTTTCCTGTCACGATTGGTCACCATGAGAAACCTTTTAGGATTATTCTTCTCCTTTTCAGCCAGTGTCTCTTTTACGGTCTCATAACTTTTTTCAAAATTCTTCTCCTCTTTCTTTGACTCACAAGAACTCAATAACGCTATGATGATCAGGAATCTGCCAATTTGTTGCATAAGGGTTTGTTTCTACCAAAATAACCTTTTTAGCGTTTTGAAAGCGTTAGAGCCAATGAAACAGCTTGAAAAACTTAAATTTCCGATTCCAAGAGATAGATTTTAGTTTTGAAGCCTTCAATTCAATCATGCCATGATCGTAAACCTTAGTCAGGAACATAGCCTTGTCAGTAATTGGGTATCAGAGTTAAGAAATGTAGATATCCAGGGTGACCGTATGCGTTTTCGCAGAAACCTGGAACGTATCGGGGAAATCGCTGCTTATGAGATCAGTAAGCGTTTGCCATACAAGATAACTGAAGTGCCCACCCCTCTTGGCACCCATGATAGTAAATTACTGGAACAACAACCGGTACTGGCTACCATACTGAGAGCAGGTTTACCCATGCACAATGGCATGCTCAACTATTTCGACCGGGCTGATAATGCCTTTGTTTCTGCTTATAGAAAACATCATAGAGACGGTTCATTTGAGATCAGTCTGGAATACATGAGTTGTCCTTCATTAGACAACCGTATTGTGATCATCAGTGACCCAATGCTGGCTACCGGTGCTTCTATTGTAAAGACCATCCAGTACATGAAAGATGAGGGTACACCAAAAGAGTTTCACGTGGTAGTGGCCATTGCCTGCAGTGTAGGTATTGAGCTGATCCACAGAGAATGCGGTGAAGATATACATATCTGGTGTGGTGATATTGATGATGAATTGACCGCCAAAGGATATATCGTTCCCGGACTTGGCGATGCGGGTGATCTGGCCTTTGGAACTAAGAATCAGTCCTAAGCTGTGCAGCGATCATCGCTTTTTCAAGGTCAAATACTGAAGTTAAGGACAACCTAATCTTCTGAACGAACGTATCTGTTTCAGGAAGATTATCCTAAATTAGATGCCTCGTGAAAAAGCTGACACAAATATGCTGCTTAGGGATACTGCTATTGTTGACCAAAAACACTTTGGCGCAGGATCCTAATTTTTCACAGTTCTTCTCCTCACCTTTAACACTCAACCCCGCTTTTACCGGTAAATTCTATGGCACCTATCGCGTTGCCGGGAATTATCGCAACCAGTGGCCCAGTATCGAAAAAGCATATACCACTGCAACTGCTTCCATTGATTTTCAGATTATGAAAGACCGGATCGCTTCTAATGATACCTGGGGTGTTGGGTTTATGGGACTGACGGATAATAGTGCCAATGGTGCAGTAAAGTTTAATTATGCATCGGTGGGTACTGCCTATCATAAGGGTTTGGATGAAGAAGGATATCACCAACTGAGTGCCGGATTTCAATTGACTTATGCAAACATGCTGATCAATACCAATATGCTCAAGTTTGAAGATCAGTTGACCAATGCAGGTTTTACAGGTGTTACTTCTGAAGTATTCAATACAGGCACACTGAACTCCAAATATGTTGACATCAATGCCGGCATTTTATATAATGGCAACACGAATGATCGTAACAATTTTTACATGGGTGTGAGTATGTATCATATCAATAAACCCAAACAATCTTTTACCGGAGCAGAATATCTATTACCTACAAGAACAACCATTCATGCAGGTACTTATTTTCCTGTAGGCAATACAACTACACTCCACATGAGTGGCATGCAGATGTTTCAGGGCGGTACATCTTCTACAATGCTTGGTGCTGCATTACAATTCAATGCAAATCCCGATGATATCAAAGCCACGAGTTTATATGTGGGAACTTGGATGCGTTTAAAAGATGCAGTTATACCCTATGTTGGTATTGAATTCGATGATTTCCGGATTGGTGCCAGTTATGATTATAATTCTTCTCAGCTAAGAACGGCTTCACAAAACAGAGGTGGTATTGAGATCTCATTAATTTATATCAGACGACCTTCATCAGATAAGGTCATCAATTGTCCTAAATTTTAAGTGTTGCTTTATTCAAGGGCGATTTGGTAACATGAGGATTTCCTTTCAATATAAATCGATAAGGCAATAAGGCATCTTCTTCAGCATAATCTACGCCGATCCGAGGAGTTGCGATAATATTTGTCTTTTGAGTTTTCCAGCCATCATCTGAAATGAATAGATCGGATGCTAGTAAAGAGGTACCGGTGTGACCAACCTTAATATCCAATGCTTTTGTAACGTTACCGGGGCCCCTACCAATACTATGATCGGCCTTTAGTTTTTTAAAGCGCTGTAACATATGCTCTACACCCGCTATCGGTTCAATGCCTCGGATCAAAACGGCATGAGGAATGGAGGCCTGATTTGTAACAACATTGAATAAATGATGTATACCATAACACAGATATACATAAGCAATTCCTCCCGGCTCATACATCACCGCTGTTCTGTTTGTAAATCGCCCACCATAAGCGTGTGAGGCCTTATCAGCAATACCGTTGTATGCTTCTGTTTCAACGATCCTTCCCGCGGTAAGTATGTTTTCAAAAGAAGTGACCAATACTTTACCAATGAGTTGTCTGGCTATCTCACAAACATTGTCATGTTGATAGAAATCCAGCGTTAATCTATTATTATAATATTCATGCAAATGTTTCACAGAATAAACATACTGAATACATTAACTTAGTGTATCAAAACGTATTCGGGTGCTCAAGGAACTTATCATTGCCATACAATCCTATTCACAAGCCCATCAGTTTATCATCAAACATAAACTTTGGAAATGGATCCTTATTCCAGGACTATTATATACCGTACTTTTTTTAACCGGTATGTATTATTTCGGACAAACAGCAGGAGATTTCATTGAATGGATGGCAATGAAGACCGGTTTACGCGGATGGATCGATCAGTTCTCAAATAGTTTTGTAGGATTTTTATTTGTATTCGGAACAGCTTTGTTATGGCTGATCATGATGTTGCTTTATTTCTCTCTTTTCAAATTCTTGTTTTTGATCATTGGCTCTCCGGTATTTGCATTTTTAAGTGAGAAAACGGCATCCATTATTGAAGGTAAAGATTTCCCATTCAGTTTTACGCAACTGGGAAAAGATATTCTAAGAGGTATTAGACTCGCTTTGAGGAATAGTGTATGGCAAACTGTTTATGTACTATCCATTCTGCTTCTAAGCCTGATTCCGCTGATAGGATGGCTTACACCTATTCTAGCTGTTCTGGTTGAATGTTACTATTATGGTTTCTCAATGCTTGATTACAGTATGGAGCGACAGAAGAAAACACCTGCAGAAAGTATTTTTTATATTGGTAATCATAAAGGACTCGCTATCGGGAATGGCTTTATATTTTATTTGATGCACATGATCCCGATCATTGGTTGGATCCTGGCTCCTTCATATGCAGTAGTTGCTGCAACGCTAAGCACCTATCCCAATAGTTCAAAGAATTAATATGCAGTTCGGAAAGCTATACCTTATCCCTACCGTTTTGTATGAAGATGCGATTGAAACAATTCCTCCCTACATTCTGGATGCCGTAAAAGATTGCTCTGTTTTTTTTGTTGAACAGGAAAAAACAGCCAGGCGCTTTCTCAAAAAAATGTGGAAGGAGATGGTGATTGACGACTATCAATGGTTTGCCATCCATAAAGCGGAAGCAGAAGTAAAAAAGCAATTCATACAACTATTACAAGAAGGTAAGAATATTGGTATCATTAGTGAAGCCGGTTGTCCTGGTATCGCTGATCCGGGGCAAATACTGGTAGAAGCGGCACAAAATATAGGGGTTACTGTGAAACCATTGGTAGGTCCCAGTTCTATTTTACTTGCGTTGATGGCTAGTGGTATGAATGGACAATGCTTTCAGTTCAATGGTTACCTTCCCATTGATACTACGGAGCGAAAGAAAAAGATCAGGGACCTGGAAAATGATTCTTTAAAAAGGAATTGTACACAAATATTCATCGAAACTCCTTACAGAAATAATTCGATGATCAATGACCTGCTTCAATGCTGTAAACCTGAAACAAAACTTTGTATCGCAGTTGATATTACTGCTGCAGTAGAATCGATCAAAACAAAAACGATTCGTCAATGGAAGCAGGAACAGACTGATATTCACAAAAAGCTGGCGATCTTTTTACTACAAGCTTAATCACTTCAAAAAAAATGCGCCATCTCTGTGCCCTTATTTCTCTGCGGCATAAAACCGCAGAGAATAAGAGAAAAGGAGATAGCGCAGAGATATATGGAATCTTCTCTTTTAACGTTACTTGGGAGCTATGATTGTTTCGGGTGCTTGACCACGAACTTCATAGACACTGTCTACAATATTTCTTTCTAATCCGCGCCAGGGTAATGTGCCAATATATCTCTTGTAATGCAGTTCTACTTCTTTACCCGAGCAACGCAATAATTGTTCAGCAACAGATTCACTGGTAACACTAAAGTCAAATTCATTGCTTTGAACATTGGCACGAAATCCACTTTGGATAATTTTTCCTTCCCATGTTTTGAAAAGGATGCCCTTTTTCTGGAAAGTATTAAGTAAGCCGGCTTTGGTTCCTTCTGCATACACAAAATAATAGCGCCAATAAATGAAAGCAGATAACGAAACAAAAACAACAATGATAATACTCCAGATGATTTTTTGTTTGGTTGTCATTTATAAACCATATTTATCTACAAGGTAAATCAACGCAGCCATATTTACTGCACCCAGTAACAGTTCACGCTTATTGACATTTTCAAATACGTCTGTTCTGGCGTGATGCATATCAAAATATCTTTGAGGATCAGGTATAAACCCGGCAATAGGTGTACCGAAAGTTCGGTTCAAAGGACCTATATCAGCTCCACCGCCACTACCCGACATGTCTTCTGTTCCATAGGGTTTCAACAAAGGCAACCATGCCTGCATTTTATCATGTTTATCTTTGGGAGCCGTAAATCCGAAACCTCTGGGCGTAAATCCTCCGGCATCACTTTCCAATGCGAAAATGTGTTTCTCCCCTTTTTCTTTTGCTTCAGCAGCATATTTATTTCCGCCTCGCATACCATTTTCTTCATTGGCAAATAATACAAAACGAATGGTACGTTTTGGCTGGTAGCCGATCGCTTTCAATGCACGCATCACTTCAATGGTATGTACAACCCCTGCACCATCATCATGTGCACCTTCATTAACATCCCAACTATCCAGATGTCCGCCTACCGTAATGATTTCATCCGGAAACATTGATCCTCTTAATTCTCCGATCACATTATGTCCAATCGTATCAGGCAAAAATTTTGCACTGGTCTTCATGGTCACTGTGAAAGAAGATTTCTTACTGAGATCCCAGATATAGTCGGCATCCCTTGGTCCCATAGCAATGGCTGGAATTTTAGGAAATGAATCATTGTACACAGTGCCACCGGTATGTGGATCATTGGCAGTAGATTCAGTCAATGAACGGATCATCACACCTACCGCTCCATACTTAGCAGCCATACTAGGACCAGCTCTTCGGGAAACACCTGTTTGTCCATAAGAAACAAAAGGTTTGATATTGGTAGGATCAAAAGAATGATTGAAGTAAACGATCTTACCCTTTACTACATCTTTTCTTTTTTCCATCTCTTCAAAACTGTCGAAGGCAATGACTTCAGCCGTAATTGGCTTAGCACTACCCATAGAATTACCCAGTGCGAGAACGTCTAAAACGCGGTTGGTTTTTTTGCCATCAATGGTCACCACTCTAGCATCTTCTTTTGCACCTCTTACCCAACGGGGAACCATACATTCCTGAAGCCATACCTTATCTGCACCCATTTCTTTCAACGCCTTTTCACCCCATGCTTCCGCCTTATACATCTGCGGAGAACCGGCAATTCGTCCACCTACCTGCTTTGTTAATTGGTATAAAAGGTCGTAAGCCTTCCCATTTCTCAATATTTCATCAGATATCTTTTTGATGACAGCAGCATCATCTTGCTGTGCAAAGCTGCCAAAGGGCAGTAGCAATAAAAGAATGTATATTTTTTTCATACCGATAAAGTTAATGATTTGTCATGTTTCCTCCGCCTTTGATGAGCGGAGAACAGTATTGTCGTAATTATTGTTAATTGCAGGGTATCTTTGGAGGATTGATTCCTGATTGGGTATACGGTACATAATTTTACGAGTACTCTGGTTGTAGATTCAATGATGCCGCACAGAGAACAAAAAGGGTTTGTACCGCATATTACAATACAATATGGATGGGATCAAATCGTCATATCAAAAATCAAAGGTTAGCTATGCGTATAGGAATTGTTTGTTATCCAACATTTGGTGGTAGTGGTGTACTCGCAACGGAATTGGGAAAGGCATTGGCGGATGAAGGACATCAGGTACATTTTATCACTTATCAGCAACCGGTAAGATTGAATGTATTTAATGCGAATATATTCTACCATGAGGTCCGTGTTCCTACTTATCCGCTTTTTGATTATCCGCCATATGAAGTGGCATTGGCCAGTACCATGGTAGATGTGATCATGAATCATGATCTGGACCTGTTACATGTACACTATGCGATACCACATGCTTCTGCTGCATACATGGCCAAACAAATCGTCAAACAAAAGGCCAATCGCAATGTACCTGTGATCACTACCTTACATGGTACTGATATCACTTTGGTAGGAAAAGACAAAACCTATGAACCTGTCGTAACTTTTTCGATCAATGAAAGTGATGCCATAACAGCAGTATCAAATAATCTTAGAGAGGAGACATATAAATCATTCCACATTCAGAAAGAAATAGAAGTGATCCACAATTTTGTAGATGTAGCGCGATTTGATAAAAAACCGATCGATGCATTCAGAAAAGTGATCGCTCCAAATGGTGAAAAGATACTCATTCACGCATCCAACTTCCGAAAAGTGAAGAGAGTCGTTGATGTGGTACAAATATTTGCAGCTGTAAGAAAAGAAATGCCTGCGAAATTACTAATGGTAGGTGATGGACCTGAAAGGCCGGGAACAGAAGAACTGACCAGAGAATTAGGGATTGAAGAAGATGTTCGTTTTCTAGGCAAGCAGGAACAAATGGAAGATATTCTGGCAGTAAGTGATGTTTTCATACTCCCGTCTGAATATGAAAGCTTTGGTTTGGCCGCATTGGAAGCCATGGCTGCAAGAACAGTGGTGATCAGTTCCAACGCAGGAGGATTGAGTGAGATTAATATCCAGGGTGAAACAGGTTTTATGGCAAATGTGGGAGACGTAGCAACCATGAGTCAATATGCTATCTCACTTTTGAAAGATAATACTCAGCTTGAAAACATGAAAGAAGCTGCCTATGCACAGGCCTGTAGATTTGATATCAAAAATATCATACCGCTATATGAGAAGCTATACAGCAGGTTCTGCAGATTGGGACCTTGTTAGCGGAAGGAGGAGTACTTAGTTGCTAGTTGACAGTTGACAGAAGGCAATACACTATTTCGGTCAACCGTCAACTAAGATTCATTCACTATTTCATCAATACTCATAATAATCGTTGCACATACTTCGGTCAGTTCTGCTTCCGTAATGATCAGTGGAGGTGCGATTCTTAATCGATCCGGCGCAAAGAGAAACCAATCGGTCACCAATCCATTTTTCACACATTGATGAACAATTTGCTGGTTGGTCATCTCATCTTTGAATTTCAATGACATCCAAAGACCATACGAATTCGTATGCTGGATAGCAGGGTGTTGAAGATGCGTTTGCAGTAGCTTCCCTTTCTGGTGAACTTGTTGTATGTATTCGCCCTGTAAAAGCACTTCCAATGCGGCTTTCCCGGCAGCACAGCTTACAGGATGCCCACCAAATGTGGTAATATGGCCCAATACCGGATTATAGGTCAATGTAGACATCAATTTCTTGTCGGCAATAAATGCTCCTAATGGCATACCACCACCTAATGCTTTTCCAAGTAATAAGATATCAGGGATCACTTCAAATTGTTCAAATGCCCAAAGAGAACCTGTTCTGCCAAATCCTGCTTGTATTTCATCAAACACTAATAGTACGCAATGCTCATCGCATTTTTTCCGAATGGCTTGTAACCATTCTTTACGTGGTACTGTAATACCGCTTTCAGCCTGAACTGTTTCCAATATCACACAAGCCACGGATGAATCGATCAATTCAAATACTGCATCATCATTATAATCAACATGAACAATATCGGGCAATAATGGTCTGAAAGCATTCCGCCAATATTCGCCTCCCATAACACTCAAAGCACCTTGCGTACTGCCATGATAAGCATTATTAAATGCAATGATCTTTGATCTACCTGTGATACGCTTAGCTAACTTCATAGCACCTTCTGTAGCTTCTGCACCACTATTTGTAAAGTATACACAATTCAAAGCAGGCGGTAAATGATCGGTCAATAATTTTGCATATTGCACCTGTGGACTTTCAATAAATTCTCCATATACAATTAAGTGCATGTATTCAGCAGCTTGTTCCTGAACTGCTTTCACAACATGAGGATGACTATGCCCGATATTGCAAACACTGAATCCTGAGATCAGATCTGTATATTTTTTCCCTTTCACATCCCAAATGTGAATACCAGATGCATTCTTCATCTCCAACCCAATCGGCGCAGCAGAAGTTTGTGCAACATGCTGAAGAAAAAGTTCCTTATTTGAAATCCCACTCATTTTGCTAACTTTCGTTTAAAGTTCGACATTCAACATTCGAAATTCGATATTTTATGGCAGTTATTCTCCCCGTCCTCGGTAAACATCCTGAATTTGGTGAAAATTGTTTTATTGCCCCTAATGCCACCATCGTTGGCGACGTGGTCATGGGTAATGATTGCAGCATATGGTTCAATGCGGTGGTTAGAGGTGATGTACATTATATCCGGATGGGTAATAAAGTCAATATTCAAGATGGGGCGGTTATTCATTGTACTTATCAAAAAAATCCTACTGAAATCGGCAATAATGTTTCCATCGGACACAATGCATTGGTACATGGCTGTACGATTCACGATAATGTGTTGATTGGCATGGGAGCAATTGTAATGGATCGTTGTATAGTACACAGTAATTCTATCATAGCAGCAGGTGCTGTTTTATTGGAAGGAACTGTTGTTGAAGCAGGCTGTATCTATGCCGGCGTTCCTGCTAAAAAAGTAAAAGATATTTCACAAGAACTCATCAACGGAGAGATCAATCGTATCTCGAATAATTACGTGATGTATGCTTCGTGGTTTCAGGAAGAGAAGAAAAGTTAATGAATAGCTTATGGCATATTGGTGATAGCAAATAGTAGAGGCATTGGCTATGATCGATATGTTGTACCTTAATACTCCTCGCCCATCGTATCCAATATCGTTCTATAACTGATATATCTTTCTTCTGAGATCTCTCCTTGCATCACTGCTTTTTTTACGGCACAATTCGGTTCTTCGATATGCATACAGTTATTGAACTGACAATCATTGATCCGTTTTCTCATTTCCGGAAAATAATGTGCGAGTTCTTCTTTTTCGATATCTACCAGACCAAATTCTCGAACACCTGGTGTATCAATAATATGACCACCTCCCGGCAGATCGAACATTTCTGCAAATGTGGTGGTATGCATCCCTTTTCCACTCCAACCACTTACCTCCTGCGTACGTAAATTAAACTCTGGAAATAATGCATTGACACAGGTTGATTTTCCAACGCCGCTATGCCCACTTAATAAAGATGTTTTATTATGAAGTATGGCTTTGATCGAATCAAGTCCCTCCCGTTTTTCAACACTACATAACAATACTTCATAACCGATCTTGGTATAGATATCACGTAGCTGTTCAAATTTATCCATCTCTTTTTTTCGATAGAGATCTGATTTATTGAAAATGATCACAGCAGGAACATGATAGGCTTCACAAGAGATCAAAAACCTGTCCATAAATCCCTGGGATGTTTTGGGATCTTTCAAGGTTACAAACAATAAACTCTGATCCAGGTTGGATGCAATAATATGGTGCAGGTGCTTATTATGAGGAGAGATTCTGGCAACATAATTCTTACGATCATGAATGGTACTAATAATGGCCGACTCCTCTTCAACAGCTTCAATTTCCATCTCCACTTCATCCCCCACAGCGATGGGATTTGTTGAAGTAATCCCCTCAATTTTCATAACCCCTTTGATACGGGCATTATACAAACGTCCATCCTCCCCTTTTGCGATGTACCAACTACCGGTTGACTTATAAATTCTGGCCCTCATTCAAACGAAGATAATAAGCCTTTGTGGCTTTCCAACTATCGATAAAAACTGTCTAAAATCAATATTTGCGAAACATTAACCCCTGTTTTAAGGGCTATCACGTAACAATGACTGACCTTCAGGGGGGAATTCAATATCTTTGTGCCTTATGGCAAAGTTTGCGCACGATGAGGTGGTTCCTTACCAGCAAAGTGAAAAAGGAAAAAAGGAACAGGTAGCAGAGATGTTCAACAGTATCGCATTCAGATACGATTTTTTAAATCGCTTTCTGACAGCGGGTGTAGATATTCAATGGCGGAAAAAAGCGATCAGACAATTGAAAGACATTCAACCGCAATTGGTATTGGATGTTGCAACAGGTACTGCGGATGTAGCTATCATGATGCATCGGATGCTGAAAACCAAAAAGATCATTGGCATAGATATTTCGGAGGGGATGCTGGCATTGGGAAGAGAAAAACTCGAAAAGCTACAGCTTACCGATCATATCACCCTTCAGACCGGAGACAGTGAAACGATTCATTTTCCTGACAATCATTTTGATGCCATTACCGTATCATTTGGTGTTCGGAATTTTGCACATTTAGATAAGGGAATGTCGGAAATGTATCGGGTACTTCGTCCGGGAGGAAAATTGGTGGTCCTGGAATTCTCCAGACCTAAACAACCACTTTTCAGAAAAATGTGTGACTTTTATACCAATGTGATCACTCCCGGTGTTGGGAGACTATTTGCGAATAATAAAGATGCGTATCAATATCTGAACGATAGTGTTCAAGCCTTCCCTGAAGGAGATAACTTTTTAAATATTATGCATGAAGCAGGATTTACTCAAACTTATCTGAAAAAACTCAGTTTCGGCATATGCACTATTTATTGCGGAAGCAAGTAATCCTGTTTGCGATCATCCTTTTTTCTTCCGTGTCTGTATTGGCACAGAAGCAACGTTATCGTCCTAATCACGATGACCTTCCTTATTATTTTGGTCTTACATTGGGTTATAACAGCTCCTATCTACACCAAACCAAATCTCCCCGGTTTTTACAGTCAGATTCCATTTTATCCGTTGAACCCGGAGCCAGTGGCGGTATTGTAATGGGGCTCCTCGCTACCGTTAAAATGACCAACCGATTTGAATTACGCGCCAACCCGCAATTGATCATTGGCGGATCGAAATTCATGGCTTATCAATTGGGGCCTACCAAACCCGGAGAGGGTTCATTTCAAAAACAAACTTTACCCGCTACATTGATCAGCTTACCGGTACATTTCAAATTCAACTCCGATCGTATTGGTAATTTCAGAACTTATTTATTAGGGGGTATTAAAATTGATACCGATCTGTCTAGTAATTCAGCTGCCCGTTTATCAGAAGACCTGTTAAAGCTGAAAAGAAATGATTTCGGTTTTGAAACAGGTATCGGCTTTAATTTCTATCTGCCCTTTGTAACCGTTTCACCGGAGATCAAATTCAGTTATGGATTATCCAATATCCATCAATATGATCCAACCCTAAAATATTCCAATGTCTTGGATAAGATTCAATCCCGCATGATCATTTTCTCAATTCATTTAGAAGATTAAGGTTTACTGCACATGATGTAATAAATTGCAGCATTGCTAAAGCGCGATGCTTATGAAAGATTATATCATCAAAAATACCGCCATCGTAAATGAAGGGACCATTACCCATGGCGATGTATGGATCAGAAATTCCAGAATCGAAAAAATCGGCGGCTCACTGAACCCTGCCGTAAATGCTATTGAAATTGATGGCAGTCATCAATTTCTCTTACCCGGTGTTATTGATGATCAGGTTCATTTTCGTGAACCCGGACTTACCCATAAAGCCACTATTTACACAGAAGCAAAAGCCGCAGTAGCAGGTGGTGTCACTAGTTTTATGGAAATGCCGAATACAAGTCCACCTGCTTTTAACCAGGAATTATTGGAACAAAAATATGAGACCGGTAAAAATACCTCTCTGGCCAATTACTCCTTTTTCATGGGCACTTCCAATGATAACCTTGATGAGATCTTACGAACCAATGATAAAAAAAATGAGGTCTGCGGTGTCAAAATATTCATGGGCTCTTCTACAGGAAATTTATTGGTAGATAATCCATTGATCCTCGAAAAAGTATTTGCCGGATCCGAACTATTGATCGCTACTCATTGTGAAGAGGAAAGTATCATTAAAGAGAATTTTGCTGCATTAAAAGCAAAAAAAGGAACCCTTGAACCTTCAGATCATCCGATCATCCGAAATGTAGATGCATGCTTTGAATCATCCTTTAAAGCCATCCAATACGCGAAAAAATATAACACCCGATTACACATTCTGCATATTACTACAGCGAAAGAGTTACAACTCTTTGGTAATATGCTGCCATTAAAAGACAAGCGTATTACTTCAGAAGTATGTGTACATCATCTCCACTTTACCAGTGACGATTACGCTCGTTTGGGTAATCAAATCAAATGTAATCCGGCCATTAAAGCACCCGATAATAGAAAAGCTTTATGGGAAGCCTTACTGGATGATCGCTTAGATGTGATCGCAACAGATCATGCTCCGCATACCTGGGCTGAGAAACAAGAAGATTATGAACATGCACATGCCGGACTGCCATTGATTCAACACTCATTAGGACTGATGTTGCATTATGTGAAGGAAGGAAAGATCAGTATTGAGAAAGTAGTAGAAAAAATGAGTCATGCTGTAGCACAGTGCTTTCAGATCAAAGAAAGAGGATTTATTCGTGAAGAATATTATGCAGATCTGGTACTGGTAGATATGAACCAATCCAATACCATTCAAAAAGACAATATTCTTTATAAATGTGGCTGGAGCCCTCTGGAAGGAATGACACTCCCCGCAACCATCAATTACACATTTGTAAATGGACATCCCGTTTATGGAAAAGGAGTATTTGATGAGTCTAAGAGGGGGATGAGACTGAGTTTTGAGAGATAGCTGATGGTCAATGGTCCATAGTCCATGGTAGATCAGTTGTGCCATGGACTATGGACGATCGACTATGGACCAAAAACCAAACGTATGCAAATAGACAAAACCACACTAGCTGACCTTTCCATTTTTCATAGTGAGGAAGAATTATCGGTCGTTCATTTTTTGGATCATACCCAAACCGGCGGTGGTAGAGATTATTTGTATGATATGATTGGAAAGCCATTGGCGTCGGTTGATGCGATCCTAAGCAATCAGCAGATCATTAAAGAGTTGATGCAAGTGACTGATCGCTGGCCTGTATCGATCACTAATGGTACCATTATGGTGATCGCTCGGTTTTATGAATCACAGATCAATAAGTATCCAACTCAACCCAATGTATTCAATAGCTTCACTTATAAGCTTTTCAATGCTCCTGATTTTTCTTTGACCCGTTACACGATCACACATTGTATCGATTTCATTAAAGGAATGACGCAGGTAAGTACCTTATTAAAAGAAAGTACACAGAGCACGCAGTTGCGAATATGGGCTGAGCGAATTGATATGCTCCTGAATAAAGGACTGATACCCGAGATAGGAACCCAATCAAAAGAAGAGATGCCCAACTGGCGCATTTTAAGTTATGCAGACTTTATACGTTTCCACTATAAAAACCAGATCTTCGAATTGATCGATCTGTATAGTCGTATCGATGCATTTCTTTCGTTAAGTATTGCCTGTAAGAAATATGATTTTTGTTTTCCTGAAATCAGTCTATCAACACAACCCTTTATCGAAGCAACGGGATTGTACCATCCACTTTTACAAACACCAACATCGTATAATGTAGATATGAGTCGGGATAAGAATTTTCTTTTCCTGACCGGAGCCAATATGGCCGGAAAGAGTACTTTCATCAAAGCAGTAGGTGTAAGTGTATACCTGGCACATCTGGGAATGGGAGTGCCTGCTACCAAGATGCAATTGAGTTTATTCGATGGATTATTGAGTAATATCAATGTGGTAGATAATATTGTAAAAGGCGAAAGTTATTTTTTCAATGAAGTACAACGCATTCGTAATACCATTGAAAAAATCAGTGATGGAAGAAACTGGTTGATCCTTATAGATGAACTCTTCAAAGGAACCAATGTTCAAGATGCCATGAAGTGCAGCACCACTGTGATCGAAGGCTTGCGTAAAATGAAGAATGTACTATTCATCCTATCCACACACTTATATGAGATAGGCGAACCACTTCAACAATACAGCAATATCCAATTCCGCTATTTTGAAACCAGTGTACAAGATGAACAACTGGTATTCAGTTATCAACTAAAAGAAGGCATCAGCAACGACAGACTCGGGTATTTGATTTTGAGGAGAGAAGGGGTTGTTGAGCTACTAGAAAAATTGTGATATGTCAGATGGCAGATGTCAAATGTCAGATTTGTTTTTGTTGTAGCTGAGAAAATGGCAGTTAACTCATGAGCCTCTCGTATAAGCCTATAAATTCGATTATCGTTAACTATCACCGTTTCTTGTAGGATTTGTAACCAGTATAAAGACTCATCAGACTCTTCCAATACAATTTCAATCTTATAAATAAAATCAGCGATAGATTTTGCTCGTTTAGAAGCTCTATAATTTGCAGCAACCGAACCCGCAGATCTTATTAGTTGTTTTCCAATCTCAAAACCAACATTATTTTTTGGCAATAACAAGCACAATTGAATGATCTCAATATGAAAATGTTTAGTTCTATTTTCGAGTTCTTGTCTATCCATCTAGCTAATATGTTTCAAATTATACGAACATATCACAAATATCAAATCTGACATCTGCCATCTGACATCCGCCATTAAATCAGGAGTTTCTACGCGTATTATTACCTGTTTTATTCATTCTTATTTTTTGCTCCTTTATCTTTCCCTTCTTTTGACTTTTTAATTTTTACTTTTTACTTCTTTATTATGCTGGTAAAAACATTTGGTAGTGCTGTTTATGGCGTAGAAGCTATTACAATAACAATTGAGGTTAATGTTAGTGCAGGACAGGGATATCAAATCGTAGGATTGCCTGATAATGCGGTTCGGGAAAGTTTGCAACGAACAGAGAGTGCTATCAAAACCAATGATTTTCATATGCCACGTACTAAGATCGTTGTGAATCTTGCACCGGCAGATATTAGAAAATCAGGTTCTTCCTTTGATCTGCCGATTGCATTAGGCATATTGGGCGCCAGTGAACAGTTGGAAAATCCTGAAGCACTCAATGACTATGTGATCATGGGAGAATTGAGTCTGGATGGAAGTATACAGCCCATCAAAGGTGCATTACCTATTGCGATTCAAGCGAGAAAAGAAGGCTTCAAAGGATTGATCGTTCCCAAATCCAACGCCAGAGAAGCAGGTATGGTAAATCAACTCAATGTATTTGGAGTAGAGCACTTGGATGAAGTGGTCGCTTTCTTCAAAGATGAAAACAGTTTACAGCCTGTGGTCGTTAATACACGTGAAGAATTTTTTAGTGACCAATACCAATTTGAATTTGATTTCACCGACGTAAAGGGACAAGAAAATATTAAACGTGCCTTAGAAATTGCAGCTGCCGGCGGACATAACGCCATTTTGATTGGTCCACCAGGTGCGGGAAAAACCATGTTGGCAAAACGTTTGCCCACTATTCTACCACCATTAAGTCTACAGGAAGCACTGGAAACAACCAAGATTCATAGTGTAGCAGGAAAATTACCTGAGAATAGTTCATTGATCAGTAAGCGTCCGTTCAGGTCTCCGCATCATACCATCAGTGATGTAGCATTGGTAGGTGGGGGTGGTGTTCCTCAACCAGGTGAAATTTCACTAGCGCATAATGGTGTATTGTTTTTGGATGAGTTACCCGAATTTAAGCGAACGGTTTTAGAAGTGATGCGTCAACCGATGGAAGAAAGACGGGTTACGATCTCACGTGCAAAAATCGCACTTGATTTTCCAGCCAATTTCATGTTGATCGCATCGATGAATCCATGCCCTTGCGGATACTATAATCATCCGGAAAAAGAATGTACTTGCGGACCCGGCATCGTTCAGAAATATTTAAATAAAGTATCCGGTCCATTATTGGATAGAATTGATTTGCACGTAGAAGTAACGCCGGTGGCATTCAGTGAATTGAGTAATCAGCAAAATGGAGAAGACTCAGCAGCTATTCGTGAAAGAGTCATAAAAGCCAGAGAAATACAATCATTGCGATACAATGGTGAGAATGGTGTATATGCGAATGCACAAATGAGTAGTAAACAACTTAGAGAAATTTGCAGGATCAGTAGTATGAGTGAAAACCTACTCAAACGCGCGATGGAAAAATTAAACTTGAGTGCGCGTGCCTATGACCGTATTTTAAAAGTAAGTAGAACAATCGCTGATTTGGCTAATAGTGCCGATATACAACCCGAACATTTGGCGGAAGCGATTCATTACCGCAGTTTAGATCGTGAGGGATGGGCAGGCTAAACTATTGGAAAGTTCCGAAACTTTCCAATAGTTTAGCCCAATTTTATTGATTAATATTTAAAGGACCCTCCTTATTATGATGCTATGAATCCAAAATAAATCCACCAAAAATCCAGTAAAATCAATAACAGCAAAAATCCAAAAAGCCTAAAAAAAGAAATTCCACCCAATGTGGATTTTACAATGTATAAAGAAGCGCTTAAATATCGATAAAACCCAAAAGCAAATAGAAATAATAATAGCATAAATATTAACTGGATTATTAATGAACCATTTGTTTCATCAAATGCCGTATCGGGAGAATACATAACAGTAGTCATGAGTAATAAAAAGGGAACTGTCATATATACTCTGGCATAAATCATAGCTAAAAAAGATCCTCGGAAAACTTTACCAAGGATTGGCTCATTACTTATTTTGAATAATAAAAGGGCAATGATGATCGCATTCATATTGCAAATGACAAAAAAGATTGCTGCTTGCTCATAAATTTTCAGTTCAGTAAAGTGATTGAGCAATGTTTCAAATACTCCTACTCCATACACTTGCACTTCCTTTGGTTTTGTACTAGCTCTACTATTATTTGTATTGTCTGTATTAGCTGCATGAGTGTTATCTGAACTTGTTTCTGTTACTTCACTTTTTGTTGTATCACGATCACTATTTTGAATAATATTTTCTTGAGTAGAGGTTTGAGCACTATCAATCACTTGATTAGCGGATGCCATTTCAGACGACTCACTTTCAGTATACTCAGGAGCAGTATTGATCACAAATAAAGTAGCCAACGCAATCAATACACCCAATTTAATGGGGGAACTATACCTTCTATATTGTTGATTGGGATCTCCTATCGCTTCTTCAGCCTCCACAATAGCATAACAATTTTTTGAGTGCTTAAATAGTTTTCCAACCGTAATAAAGACAAGTGAAATCTCTACAATAATCAGATATAGCAGACTTTCAATACTATTTAGTAGTTTTTCAAAATCCATGACTCAGGTGTTAGTTTCTACAATATAACTTGTTAAAAACCCATATACAAGCTTTTTAAAGAAAATCATCTACCTAATTGGATTGCCTGATTCCAAGAGACTTATAATATTAGATCGAACCAGAACAAAGGCAAGGATACAATGCCAGTATTTATACAGTTTTGGAACTTTCCAAAAGTCAACTCGCACTAATTGTTCCGCTTTGTGCTTTTGAAAGGATCTCATCGGTTTGTAGATGCTCCTTAGCATTGTTAATTGAAATGCGTGAAGTTGTTGTGCTCATAAAGTTTTTTTTAGTTGATGAAATTGATTTCTGAAATAAAAATTTTGAGACGTTTTTAATAAAAGAAGTTATCGATTAAATAATATGTTTAACCCATACTGAGTGAAATAAATGCATACAAACAAAAACGTAAATAGTATTACTAAGAATATTGCCAGATTTCTTCGCTTTAGTTGAATTAAACTAATAACTAGCCAAAAAGTAGGAAATACAAAGCTTGTTTTTAGCTTAAGTTGTAAGGGGTCATTAATTAGCAAGTATCCATAAAATCCCATGGAAAATGCTACTATGACAATAAATATTATTGTTACTTTTTTCATTTCAATTTTATTGATTGCCTTCAATTCAAAAAAATGAATTCAACGAAATAAAACTTTACAAAACTAAAAGTGACTGATTTCTGTTAGTATGAAACAGATACTTATCTCTATTTTATTGATCTTATAGGGGGGGGGATAAACAAAATAAATTTAATAGTATTTTTAATTTCTTCAAATAAATATATACATTCCCAAGACCATTCTTAAAAGTTACTTACATTAACATTACTAACCCCACTAATGAAAGAGCCTCTCTTTAAAAATGCGTATTGAAAATTGCAGAAAGTTAACTGGTCAGTAAGAAAACTTAACCCCCAATAAAAAAGGCAGTTCACCAGAAATATTTTTCCTTGATGAATCCCATAGCCTACAATCTATTTGCAGTAATCGCATCGTTATAGCGAATGATTTTCCAACTTTATACTGCATATTTAAATTAATGCCAGTCCTTGCAGAATAGTTATTAAATGTTTTACGCTCGTAAATTCTTGATGAATCAGTTACATAGATAACATTACCTCTCTCTATTTCTTTGAAATCAAGATATTGGATATATCCACTAGGGAAAAGATCTATATGTTTTCCGATTTGAAAGTTTCGTTCATAAAAAAAACCCAATGCAGTTATTTGATGGGTAAGTTTTCCATATCGAGTTAACGGGTAAGGACCAGAAACGGTTTGCTCCCAGAACAGGCCGGATACCATAGTAGTTTGATGGGTCCTGGAAAATTGAAGTCCTATAATACTGTGCTTACTAATATCCGTTCCTATCTTCCCATCAAACATGAATGGGGTATTATTGATATTATTTGGATCTGTCGTTAATCTGAAACCGCCGATAGATGGATTTATATACACTCTTTTTTCAGAAGTCTGCGCAGATGTTAGACTCACAACACACAATCCCAGAAAAAGAAATACAATTTTCATATACTGCATAAGATATCCTTTATTGGTATGGTTGTAATATTAAAGCTAATTGAAATTTGAGTATGAACACTTTTCCTTTATGGGTCAAAAGATGAACAAGGATCAAATATCACTCATTCATCTAGTAATAAAAGCTACCCTTTTCAATGACTCGAGGTATACTGAAAAATTTTAACCGGCGGTATCAGAAAAGAATATTTAATTATCTCATTTGACTTACCCTCAGTAAAAAAAGGTGTTTCTTGCCCCGAAATATTTTCTTTTCTTTTTTCGACAAATAGAAAAACAGGAATTACTACGATGAAGGACTCTTTCTCAGGTTTGATCCAATTATCAGTATGCTTACCAATATTCTTACTCGCCCACTTTGATATTTCCGTTTCTTGGTTGTACAATTCACTGACTTTTTCTACCCCTTTATTACCGATCAATATCTTAAAAAACAGGAAATAATCTTTCTTTAAAATAGGCATTGAACGAACCAATGATCTTTCGATATGCTTATGCAAAGAATCGATTCCACCCTTATAAATATTAAAAGATGTATCAGCACCCTTTGATGATGCAGACGCGGATTGTACACATAATAAGATCGAAAATAAGAACAAGCAGAAAAATAGTCTCATATTATGTAAGATAAAAGCTTTGTTACCCTTTGACCCACGAATCTCAATACTGTCCAGTCCCTAACAATACCAACGTACAAGCTTCCATCACTTGAATTCCATTAGATTTCGCAAGTTCTTCCAGTTCATCATTTTCCGTACCCGGATTAAATATGATGCGTTTGGGTTTCAACGAAAGAATATAATCATAATAATGTTGCTGTAATTGTGGATTCAGATAGAGCGTTACTGTATCTGTATTTTTTTCTTCAGGTCTTTCTGTAGTAATAGCTATATCACCGATCACTCCTTTTTTATTTCCGATAGCCACCACCGGATGTCCATAGGCTCGAAGCTTATTTACTGCCAAATAACTATAACGTGATGGATTCTCCGAAGCACCCAACACCACTGTTTTCTTACTCATACTTGTTCTTTTTGATAGTGACGATAGATCTTTCTCCAATAGCGTATCGCTAATACATCGATCGTTATAAAATAAATAGACAGTACATAAACCATATAAGCTTTCTTACTATCCAAAGGAATTTTCAACATACCGAATGATGACATGATGAAAAAAGCTACCCCTAAAATGATCCCTGCCAGTAAGTTGGTTCTGAAAAACCGGCTATCTACATCATTGGCCTGTAACAGATTTAGCAAACAACTCACCATCTGCCAAATTCCGATGATCATCAATCCGAGTCCATGGACTAAGATCAACATATAAAAGTCACTTTTTTTGAATGCCTCAGGGAAAAAATAAATAAAGGGCACCCATGACATGATCCATACCACTGCCTGCCCATATAAGTCTGCATTCTGTAAAATCGATCCTTTCATATTTATCATCTGTGATTCGTAATTAAAGATACAATAACACTTACAGTATTATGATCCGTTTACAGTACGTAACTTTCCACCATGAAGAAATTAGTTGTTGTTGCATTGGTAATGTTGACCATCAACATTCAGGCACAGATCAAACCTTTTCGTTTTGCTTTTATCTCTGATACGCATATTGGCTCTCCCAATGGCAGTGCAGAAGAAGATCTAAGAAGAACCGTAGCAGATATCAATCAAATGACCGATATCGCTTTTGTGGTACTTACCGGTGATATCACGGAATTAGGAACAACAGAAGAGATCAAGATGGCCAAAGCGATCCTAAGTGAATTAAAAGTTCCCTACTACATCATTCCCGGCAATCATGATACCGGTTGGAGTGAAACAGGGGGTGTTGCTTTTGTTCAGGTCTTTGGTTATGATAAGTTCATCTTTGAACACAATGGTATTACTTTCATTGGTTGCGCTTCCGGGCCTTATGTGCGTATGAGTGATGGACATATCCCGCGTGATGCCGTGAATTGGCTCGATAAAGAATTGAACCAGCTAAAGAAAGATCAGCCGATTGTCTTCCTCAATCATTATCCACTGGATAATGGACTGGATAATTGGTATGAAGCCATCGACAGGTTGAAAAAAAAGAATACCATCGCTGCGTTATGTGGTCATGGTCATGCCAATAAAGCCATGAATTTTGAAGGTATTCCTGCGGTGATGGGTCGCTCTAATCTGAGAGCAAAGGCTGAGATCGGCGGGTATAATTTGGTGGATGTACGTGCTGACTCTATGCTCTTTTCAGAACGCAGACCCGGACTGGAAACCCGTGCTTCCTGGACGGGCATTCGGATCGCACAACATGATTATCAGACAAGTGCAGCAAGCATGCGTCCTTCTTATGCTGTC
The DNA here is from genome assembly GCF_040362915.1 of Sediminibacterium sp. KACHI17. NCBI lineage: Bacteria > Pseudomonadati > Bacteroidota > Chitinophagia > Chitinophagales > Chitinophagaceae > Sediminibacterium > Sediminibacterium longum. The sequence goes on from NZ_AP029612.1 coordinate 1,606,097, forward strand.
AATGATAGTTTTCCCAATGTAAAAGCCAAATGGGTACACCACTCTCCTGCCAATGTCATTTCTACTCCTGCTACAGATGGTAAACTGGTGTTTTTTGGGAACAGTATGGGAACGATCACTGCAGTGGATATAGTATCAGGAAAAGAAAAATGGAAGTTTCAAACCCTAGGTTCTGTTTTTTCCTCTCCGGCTATTGCGGGTAAGCAAGTGATCATGGGTTCGGGAGACGGATGGGTGTATTGTTTACAAAACAACACAGGAAAACTGATCTGGAAATACCAAACAGGTGCTGCTGTTTTGGGATCACCGCTCATTGAAAATGACAAGGTATATATCGGCTCGAGTGACCACCATTTCAGGGCGCTGGAGCTTGCTACGGGTAAAGAAATATGGAGTTTTGGAGGATTGAATGGCCCGGTCATGAGTAAACCTGTGATCGAGGGAGAGAAGATCATTTTTGGTGCATGGGATCGGAATCTTTATGCTTTGAATAAAAGCAATGGACAGTTGATCTGGCAGTGGAACAATGGATCTACCGTATTGAATTTCTCACCGGCAGCCTGTATTCCGGTGATCAAAGATCAGGTAGTGTATGTGGTAGCACCAGATCGTTACATCAATGCAATTGACCTGGAAACCGGTAAAACATTATGGAGAAACAATGAAGCCACGGTCAGAGAATCTATCGGTATTTCCAATGACGGAAAATTTGTGTACGGAAAAACCATGAATGATTGGATAGTCGCATTCCCTACCTCTAGGGAAAAGCAGTCTGTTGCGTGGAAAGTCAACTGTGGCTTTGGTTACGAGCATGTTCCCTCAATGCTGATAGAAAAAGACAATACCATCGTTTTTGGTACAAAAAGTGGAAGAGTATATGCCGTTGACCCGGTGAAACAGGAGAAAAAATGGGTGTATAAGATCGACAATTCGATGGTGAATACTGTGAATATGCTGAGCAATAAACAGATCATTGCAGCAACCATGGATGGCAAAGTGACCCTCCTGGAAGTGAAAGAATAAGGATGTGTATAGCCCGTTAACATTTTTTGAAAGAACTAATACTTTGAATTCGCAAATTATTTTCTAACTTTCCTATCTCATCATTTACAACAACAAACTAACCATCATGGCAAAAGCTAAAAAGAAAGCCGCTAAAAAACCAGCAGCGAAGAAAGCTCCTGCAAAAAAGGCTGTAAAGAAGGCCGCTAAAAAAGCTGTAAAAAAAGCTGCTAAGAAAAAAGCACCTGCTAAGAAGGCTGCTCCTAAAAAGAAAGCTGCTGTTAAAAAAGCAGTGAAAAAAGCTGCTGCAAAAAAACCAGCTGCTAAGAAAAAAGCCGCTCCTAAAAAAGCTGCATCTAAAAAGAAAGTAGCAAAGAAAGCCCCAGCAAAAAAAGCTCCAGCGAAGAAGGCTGCTCCTAAAAAAGTAGCTGCAAAAAAGCCAGCTGCTAAGAAAAAAACCGCTCCTAAGAAAGTGAGCAAACCAGCACCAGTTGCAGCTCCTGCTCCGGCACCAGCTCCTGCACCTGTTGAAACACCGGCTGTAAGCAATCCGGAAATTCCATTCAACGCTTAATCAGCGATTGATATCAAATTTATAATGATCCTGTTACTGTTCTAGTAACAGGATTTTTATTTGTATTTTATAGAGCTACGTCTCTTTTTAAAATATCTTTATAAGCATTCATTTTCTTCACCAAAACTTCTTTTCATGCGCACACTGCTTTGGGCTTGTTGTTGTTTGCTGTTTTTGCAAACACAATCGCAGAACACCTCATCGAAGATCAACGAGAAAACAAAGAACATGAAACGGTATGATGGTTATTTCACTTATTGGTGGGATGCGAATACCGGTAAAATATGGTTACAGGTAGACAAACTGAATCAAGAGTTTCTTTATGTGAATTCTCTGCCCGCCGGATTAGGATCTAATGATGTCGGGCTTGATCGTGGACAATTGGGTAGTACCCGTATTGTGACCTTTCATAAAATAGGTAAGAAATTATTGATGATACAGCCTAACTATCGTTATCGCACCAACTCATCAGATGAAAAAGAAAGAAAAGCAGTACAAGAATCATTTGCTCAATCGGCCATTGCAGGCTTTACGATTGATGAAGATGAGGGTGATAAAGTGTTGGTAGATGCTACTTCCTTCTTTTTAAGAGATGCACACGGTATCGCTGATCGTATCCGTGGGATGCGTCAGGGTTCTTATACATTCAATGAATCTCGCTCTGCGATTTATCTTCCGAATACCCGCAATTTCCCTTTGAATAGTGAGTTTGAAGCCATCATTACTTTTACCGGAGGTAGTGATGCGGGTAGATTTGTGAATGCCGTAACCCCTTCTTCTGAAGCCATCACCGTTCGCATGCATCACTCTTTTGTACAGCTACCGGATAATCAATACAAGCCTCGTAAGTATGATATCCGTAGTGGTTATTTTGGTATCAGCTATTTTGATTTCAGTAGTCCATTTACCGAACCCATTGAACAGATGTTTATTTCCCGTCATCGACTGGAAAAGAAAGATCCAACAGCTGCCATTAGTGATCCGGTTGAACCTATTGTGTATTATTTAGACAATGGCACACCTGAACCTATTCGTTCTGCATTATTGGAAGGTGGTCGCTGGTGGAATCAGGCCTTTGAAGCAGCGGGTTACAGAAATGCTTTCATCATTAAAATGTTACCGGATGATGCCGATCCAATGGATATCCGTTACAATATGATTAATTGGGTGCATCGTTCAACCAGAGGATGGAGTTATGGCGCATCTGTTACTGATCCTCGTACCGGTGAGATCATCAAAGGACAGGTAACACTGGGCTCTTTACGTGTGCGTCAGGATCATTTGATCTTTACAGGACTCCTGTCACCCTATGAAACCGGCAAACCTGTTCCTGCTACAATGCGGGAAGCAGCACTGCAACGTTTACGCCAGTTATCGGCCCATGAGATCGGTCATACACTCGGATTACAACACAATTATGCATCCAGTTATAATGACCGTGGATCGGTGATGGATTATCCGCATCCCAATATTTTCGTAAACAGTAAAGGCGAGATCGATTTTTCGAAAGTATATACCAATGAGATCGGCGAATGGGATAAAAGAGCCATCACCTATGGCTATCAGGATTTCCCCGATGGTACCAATGAGGAAAAAGCTTTGAAGAATTTACTGGAAGAGAATACCAAAAAAGGATTACTGTTCATAGCAGATGCGGATGCCAGAGCTGCCGGTGGACTACATCCCTATGCCCACTTATGGGATAATGGAAAAGATGTGACCGATGAATTAAAAAATGTATTACAGGTTCGACAAAAAGCATTGGATCAATTCTCTGAAAAAGCCATTCAGGAAGCCATGCCAATGTCCAGATTAGAAGATGTATTGGTGCCGGTATACAATTATCATCGTTATCAGATCGAAGCCGTAGTAAAACTGATCGGCGGTATGAATTACAGTTATAATGTTCGTGGTGATGTACAACAACAACCACAGATACTGGACAATGCTATTCAGCAAAAAGCACTGAAAGCCGCATTGGATTGTTTATCACCGGATGTACTCACTTTACCTGATCGTATCAGCTTGATGATTCCTCCCAGACCGCCATTGTATTATGGTGTTGGAGAAACTTTTGCGAAAAGAACAGGGATGAGTTTTGATCCGATGGCAGCAGCGGAAGCCTTGGCGCATTTTGAATTGGGCTTTTTATTCAATGCAGAAAGAGCGAACAGACTCGAACAATTCAAAGCACAAAAAGGGACTTTGGGTTGGGGTGAAGTATTGGATGCCATCATTCAAAAAACTTGGATGGCACCAAAGCAGGAAGGATTAAAAGGTCAGGTTCAAGCGCAAACACAACAGATCGTATTGACGTGGTTACTTGCTTTAAGTCAGCATAACAATGCCAACTACATGGTGAAATCTATTTGCTTTGACAGATTGAATAATTTAAAAGCGTACGCAAAAAGACAAGCTGATTTGAATCCTGTTACATGGCGTGCTCATTATCTGTATGCAGTTGAAAGAATTGAAAAACCTAAAGACATTGAACTGCCCCAACATGCAGAAATAGCTCCAGGAGCACCGATCGGGTGTGATGAGTGGTGAGTTTGTGATGAGTGTGGGTAGTGAGTATAAAAAGAGAGCCGCTGAACAAATCAGCGGCTCTCTTTTTGAAAATAGCTTAGGGTGCTTTATAGTTTTTTTGCAGGGAAATGGCGAATAGATTCATTGAGCTCAACAATTTTTCCTTTCGAAACTTTGATATCATTGATCATCGCTAATGAATCTGTTTTACCGGCCTTATCCGTAACAATTTCAGTATACCATAGGGTCACCCATTCGTCTTTTTTATCCTTAGAAACAACAGATTCAAAATCTCCCATTTTAACCTGTATCGCCTGCATTGAATTTCTCAGATTCGTCATCGCAGTTCTCAGACTGTCTTTGACAAATGTTTGGTCCATATAATCAGCACGCCATTTGACTGTGTCAGCAAAATAGGAAAGACAATCCTCTACTTTGTTTTCTTCGAACGCTTTTAGGGCGTTCATAACAAGTAAGGTATTTTCTTTACTTCCGATATCCCAGTTATCAGGTTTTTCTAATGAATACGGGTAGGTAACATCTGCTGTTACTTCTTTTTTTTCTTCGGTGTTTTTACAGCTAAAAACAAGGGTTGCCATTACAGCGATGGTTAAGATTTTTCTCATGTTGAAGGGTTTATTTACTTTGATAAATTAGAAAGCAATAGAACAAAATACCCTTTAAACCCCATAAATACAAGAAAAAAAGCTTTTCCCTTGCGGAAAAAGCTTTTACTGATCATATTATGAATCATTTATTATACGAGCATTCTTAATGGCTCTTCTAACAATGACTTTAAGGTTTGTAAGAATGCAGCACCGGTTGCACCATCTACAGAACGGTGATCGCAGCTCAATGTCACTTTCATGATATTGCCCGGAACTACTTGTCCGTTTTTAACAACAGGCACTTGTGAAATACCACCTACGGCAAGGATACAAGAGTCTGGTGGATTGATGATCGCAGTGAACTGATCAATTCCATACATACCCAGATTAGAAATCGTGAAAGTACTTCCCTCCCAATCTGCAGGTTGTAATTTTTTATCTTTTGCTTTTTGTGCGTATTCTTTTACTTCAGCACCGATCTGACTGAGTGATTTGGTATCAGCAAAACGAACTACAGGTACCAATAATCCATCTTCTACCGCAACTGCAACACCAATATTGATATGATGATTGTATCTGATCGTATCGCCCAGCCAACTGCTATTCACTTTTGGATGTTGTTTCAGTGCCAATGCGGTTGCTTTTAATACCATATCATTGAAACTGATCTTCACAGACGCCACTTCATTGATCTTAGCACGTGCTGCAACAGCTGCATCCATATCGATCGTCATGGTGAGATAGAAATGCGGTGCTGTGAACAGACTCTCACTTAAGCGACGAGCGATGGTCTTTCTCATTTGAGAAACAGGAACATCTTCAAAACTTACTTGTCCGGCAGGAGCTGTTGCTATTGGAGCAGCAGACTTAGCTGCTGGTGAAGCCGGAGCTGTAGCAGCGGCCGGAACATATGCATCAACATCATTTTTTGTGATACGCCCATTGTCACCAGTTCCTTTTACATAACGAAGATCAATACCTTTTTCACCGGCGATCTTTTTGGCTAATGGAGAAGCAAAGATCCGTCCTTCATTGATAACGGTCTCAGTTTGAACCGGAGTAGATGCAACAGGAGCTGGTGCAGGAGTAGCAGGTTGTGCTGCAGGTGCAGAAGAAGGTGCAGCAGAGCCATTGGCTTTCACTGCCTGAACAATCGCATTCACATCCAATCCTTCTTTACCGATGATACAAAGCAGGTCATTCACCTGAATTTTTTCTCCGGGTTGCGCACCCTGATACAGTAATACACCATCCTTATAGCTTTCCAGTTCCATGGTGGCTTTATCAGTTTCGATATCAGCCAGCACTTCTCCTTTCTTAACGGTATCACCTATTTTTTTATGCCATCCGGCTATCACACCTTCGGTCATGGTATCACTTAAACGAGGCATCAATACCACTTCTTCCATATTTGATACATCCATAGCAGGTACGGGTGCTGATGAAGCGGCAACAGGAGCCGGCGATGCTTCAGGGGCTGCTGGAGCAGCAGATGCATTTCCTCCGGCATGTTGTGCCAATAATGCTGAAATATCTTCACCGGCCTTACCGAAAATAGCCAGCAGGTCATTTACCTGAAGCTTCCCACCTTTCGGTGTTCCAATATGTAGAAGAATACCATCCTGGTAGCTTTCCAGCTCCATAGTGGCTTTATCGGTTTCGATTTCTGCGAGGAGGTCTCCTTTCTTTACTGCATCACCCACATTTTTATGCCATGCGGCAATAACACCTTCGGTCATGGTATCACTCAGGCGGGGCATTAAAATCACTTCGGCCATATAGTTTCGATTGCGCTGTTTAAATGAGCCGTGAAATTAGGAAAAAAGCGGCAAGCTGCGAGCTCCAAGCCGCTAGCACTTGTTTTTTCTATCAAATTGGGTCAAATCGGGGTTTTACTGACCTTGAGCCAGGCTATATCCCTTTTTATCACCCCATGCATTCAACAACTCTGTTGAACAGATCTTAAAGTCGGTCGATAATCGCTTATATAATTCAAGGATATCTACCTGGGTCAGCCCTACCTCGCCTACACTTTCAAAGCGACAACGGTATTGGTTGATCAGGTTGGTAAATACAGAACCCTTTGGCCATACCTGTGTACCTCGGTTACTGATGGTCACCAGCTTAAAAAGATCCAAAGTATGTTGCAAACATTTTTCTGCTACCAATTGTGGTTGTTCATTGCTTTCAATAAACATGTCAACACCCACGATTCTTTCTTCTGATTCTTCATTGCTTTCCAACATCGGATTTCTCTCCAGTTTGAAAACAGTTTGTGTCACCGGTAAATCTGCAAGAACAGGTTTGGGGTTATGTTCCGGTTGTTTTCCAAAATTATTGATAATGGCATTTGCAAAAGTGGTGGTGTCAGAAGAAGGAGTACCCTTATCTCCAAAGTCACCGGTATGAATTCCGCTTTCGAGTGTATACAACAATGCGTTCTCAATTTTCGCAGCACTTTCCATCAATCCCAAGTGACGCAGCATACCGATACCACTCAATAACAGTGCTGTTGGATTGGCAATGTTTTTTCCTGCAATATCCGGAGCTGTTCCATGTACGGCTTCGAAAATTGAAATATGATCTCCAATATTGGCTGAAGGAGCGAAACCTAGTCCACCCACTAATCCTGCACAAAGGTCACTCACAATATCACCCTGAAGATTCGTTAGTACCACTACATCAAAAAGATCAGGGCGACTAACCAATTTCATACAGAGATCATCAACAATCACATCATCAGCCTTCAGTTCAGGATATTCTTTTGCTACTTCATAAAATACTTCAAGGAACAAGCCATCAGTGATCTTCATGATATTGGCTTTGTGTCCGCAAGTGATCCTTTTTGCGCCTTTTTTCTTCGCCATTTCAAATGCATACTTGATCACCTGCATACTTCCCGGACGAGTGATGAAGCGTCGGCTCAATGCTACGTCATGCGTCAGCATATGTTCGATACCACCATAAGTATCTTCAATGTTTTCACGAACGATGGTGATATCAATGGGAATACCCGCTTTACTAAATACAGTATCTACACCATGTAATGTTTGGAAAGTGCGCTTATTCGCATACGTATTCCATGTTTTCCGAGCTGTAACATTTACACTCTTCACACCCTTTCCTTTGGGTGTTTCCATCGGTCCTTTAAAAAGGATCCCCAATGACTCGATCGTTTGCTGAGCTTCCGGGGTCATTCCATTGCTGTAGCCTTTGTCAAACACCCATTTACCCATATCAACAAAATCATATTCCAATGGCACTTTGGCGGCATCAAAAATCGACAAAACAGCATCCATGATTTCGGGACCAATTCCATCCCCTTTAGCTACGGCAATCTTTGTCATAATTCCTTTTTTTAAAGTGCTGCGAAGGTAAGGGTTGGGAGGTATTTTTTTGTGTTAAAAAAGTCCATCGTCCATGGACCATAGACGATGGACGATGGACGATGGTCCATGGACTTTTTTCCCTACTTTTACCTCAAGCAAAATCTCCCGCATGGTATCCAAAATTTCAGAAGGGGTTGAGATCAGTGTAGAGACTTTTTTTCAGTCTGATTACAGCAACCCGCTGAATGGAGAGTATATGTTTGCGTATCGCATTACCATCGAAAATCACAACAATTTCACCATTAAGTTACTGCGCAGACACTGGCATATTTTCGATAGCAATGGAGAACATCGTGAAGTAGAAGGTGAAGGCGTAGTTGGCGTACAGCCTATATTACGTCCGGGTGAGCATTACCAATATGTTAGCGGTTGTAACTTACGAACGGAGATGGGAAGAATGCATGGCAGTTATCTCATGGAAAATCAGGATACCAAAACTTTCTTCGATGTCAATATCCCCTCTTTCGATATGATCGTTCCTGCTAAAATGAATTGATCAAGGTTTATATTTTGCTTCTTCAAAAATTTTCTTGGCAGACGTTTCCATCAATCGCATCAGATTCTGTGGGTCTTTTTGTTTGACCATCCATTTTTTTACGATTTGCCATCCAACAAACTGACCGATAAAACCTGGAGATGCTTCCCCTAATGCAGTAGTGTTGGGTGCATCACTCATATAATCACGCACCATTTCTGGATCAACAATATATAATAGATTGTTTTGTATAAAGAAACTCCAAATATTCTTCTCATTCTCTAAACAACCTTCCAGCTGCTTGGCTGTATAGCCTGTTTTCAACGTGTCAGCTGTTTCAGGAAGAAATTGATCTAACAGATACAATCTTTTTCCGGCCTCAATCATTTGTTCTACCAATGGCTTGTCAGCATAATTGGGTGGATAAAGGTCATCGATGATATTTTTAATGGCATTGACCGGAATATAAGCCCGATCAAATCTTCTCGAAATGTATTTGGGATACATCTGCTGGCCTTCTTCACTTTGATAAACAGGATGATCAGCTCCGAGATACAATTGCAATCCTACGGCCAATCCATCTGGTGTTATGATACTTCCATAACTGTTCAAGGGGCCAATAAAAGTAATGACCCTTTCCGGTAGCTTATATTCAGCGAAATAATACTTGACCATTTTCAACCCGTATTGTATTGTATTCACTTCCTCGGTCATGTCTTTGAATTTCGCTTGTATCTCTTTCCATAAAGGCTGGTACGACCGAATGAAGGTTGGAATATCTTGTCGCACTGCATCCGGACGAGTGCCCATGATATTGAACAGGAAATCCTGTGGAAAGCCACGATATTCATTCGTGAGATCCAATAAAGATTCATCGAGTTTTGTAGTGTCAAGTGTGAAAAATGACTGTTCAAATCTTTGTAAGCTAAGCGGAGCTTCGATGCCCGTAACATCGGGGATGAATTTTTTCTCACCACAAGCAAAGAGTACCATCAGAAGTGGAAACAAATACCATCGGCGCATATCAACCTGAATTTTGACAAAGATGCTGATAAAACCATCAGCTACCTGCAAAGAATCCTATAAAACCTATGTAAAAGTTACTGAACTTTGTATCCTATCATCGTAAATGGAAGGTTTCATGAAGATCAGTATCGCACAACAGAATTATCATATCGGAAATTTTGAAGAGAATACACGTAAGATCATTGCAGCCATTGAAGCTGCCAAAGCTGAAGGATCAGAGCTGATCATTTTCAGTGAGATGAGTGTATGCGGTTATCCTGCCAGAGACTTTGTAGAATTCAGTGATTTTATTGATAAGTGTTATCAGGCTGTTGATCAGATCCGTGAACATGCAGATACGATTGGTGTTTTAATCGGCTCTCCATCGCACAATAAAATACAAAAGGGTAAAGATCTTTTTAATGCAGCTTTCTTCTTGTATGAAAAGGAAGTTAAAGCTGAGATACACAAAACTTTATTGCCTACTTATGATGTGTTTGATGAATACCGATATTTCGAACCCGCTTATGAATGGAAGATCGTTCCTTTCAAAGGAAAGAAATTAGCGATCACTATTTGTGAAGACATCTGGAATCTCGGTGACAACCCATTGTACAGAATTTGTCCGATGGATCAGTTGATGGACCAACAACCGGATGTTATGTTGAACATCAGTGCATCGCCATTTGATTATACCCATGACGAAGACAGAAAATCGGTGATCAAAGCCAATGTGCAGAAGTATAAGATTCCTATGTTCTACTGCAATTCTGTGGGTAGCCAAACAGAGATCATTTTTGATGGTGCTTCGTTGGTATTCGATAAAGACGCTAATCTCTGTGGTGCTTTACCGATGTTCAAAGAAGCGATGGCTACATGGGAACTGAATGATGACGGCAGTATCAATGCTCCTGTTTTGGAACCAGCAAGCCGTGTACCTGATAAAGAATTAAATCCCGCTACCTTAGAACCTGCGTTGAACATTGCTCAGGTCTATGATGCCTTGATCATGGGCATCCGTGATTATTTTTCAAAGATGGGTTTCAGTAAAGCGATCCTTGGATCCTCCGGTGGTATTGATTCAGCAGTTACCCTTGCGATTGCCTGTGATGCTTTAGGCAAAGAAAATGTTCGTGCCATTTTGATGCCTTCGCCTTATTCTACTGATCACTCGGTGAATGATGCAGTTCAGCTAAGTAAGAATCTGGGTAACCCTTATGACATCATCCGCATTGATGAAGTTTACCAGTCTTTTTTACAAACATTACAACCTGTTTTCAATGACCTGCCATTTTCATTGGCAGAAGAAAACATTCAAAGCAGAAGCAGGGGTAATTTATTGATGGCTATTGCAAATAAATTCGGATACATCCTCCTCAACACTTCCAATAAAAGTGAATTGGCAACAGGTTATGGAACCTTGTATGGAGATATGGCTGGGGGCTTAGGTGTATTGGGAGATTGTTATAAACTACAAGTGTATGCGTTGGCACAATATATCAACCGTCAGAGAGAGATCATTCCTGCGAATATTATTACCAAAGCGCCGAGTGCAGAATTAAGACCGAATCAAAAAGACAGTGATAGTTTACCAGATTATACTGTATTGGATCAGATACTCTATCAATACATAGAAAAACGAAAAGGTCCGGCCGAGATCAAAACAATGGGCTATGATAGGGCATTAGTAGACAGAACATTAAAGATGGTCAACAACAATGAATACAAACGAAATCAGTTTTGTCCGATCATTCGCGTATCCCCCAAAGCTTTTGGCGTAGGTAGAAGAGTCCCCATAGTAGGCAAATACTTGAACTAATTTATTCGTGTATCACCATTATGGGCACATTACTGTGATAAGCCAATTTTTTAGTGGCACTACTATGAAACAGTCCTGCGAATAGTCCGTGCTTTTTCGGAATGGTAATGATAAGGTCTACCATTTTTTCAAGTGCCACAATATTGACTGCTTCAACAAAGTTGTCATTGTTTTCAAACAGGTACTCAGGTTTATAACCATACAAAAGTGTATCCAACATCAGGCTTTCAAAAGGTGTATCTGCAGACCATTGTTTGTTTTCATGATCTACATGCAAAACAAAAAGCTTTGCTCCGGTGGCATCGAGAATATTTTTAATGGGCTGAACAGGTGTTGTCTCTACCACTTTTTTGAAATCACAAGCAAGCATTACTTCCTCTATCTTGGTGAATACCGCCTTTGATGGCACAATGATCACAGGAATGGTTCCATTCTCTGCTACACTCAATGTATTACTACCGATCAGTTTTTCTTCCAATAAACTGGCGCCGGTAATTCCCATAACGATCAGTCCTGCACCTGTTTCATGACATATGCTATCTAATCCATCTCCCAAATGATCATATCTAGCCAGGGTAGTGACTTTGATAGAGGGTTCACAAAAGGGACATACTACTGATTTAAAGTGTGCCAACGCATGTTCACTACTTTCTTTCAATGTATCAATATCTGGCATTACTATCGTTGGAACCATAGGATCTATATTCACAGGTGCCTGATAACCATGATACAAGATCACTTCTTCAGCACGCAATTGTTCAGCCAGTTTAAATGCATACAATGCAGCATTCTTAGCTGTAGCAGAGAAATCAGTGGGAACGAGTATCTTTTTCATAATGCTTGTTTATACCATAAAACTACTCATAGCAATACCCATAAAAAATGACATCGGTCAGTTAATAGGATTTCTTTTTAATCCATTAACAGCACCGCTTATCACCTGTAAAAGGCAGATCGTGTAGCCTTAACAAATTCATTAACAGCACGCTACTACCTTCGCGCTCGAAATTTATGATCATGAAAAATCTATTTCGATTTCTTTTATGTGTAATAGCTGCGACATCATTTTTTGCGGGCTGTAAAAGCCCCTCTTTCATGCAGAAAACCATTATGGCTGAAATACCTGTTCAATATTATTCTAAGTCAATTGTATTGGTTGATGCCGGTGATGTATATACCCCCGGACTCGCATTGACAAAAAAAAGAGAAGAAGTAGTGACACAGATCAAACGAATTTATTTTTCTAATCTACCGGATGTGCTGAAGAAGGATCTTCAAATGCCTGTGTTCACTGATACCACATTGACAGAAGGAGAAAAAGCATTGCTTCTTCAAAATGATAATAATGTTCGTGCAAAGATCATGGAGCGATACAAAGCGAACATCATCATCCTCTTACAAAATTATGAGGGAGGGTTTAGTCAGGATGAGATACAACGTTCGAGAAATACCGACGGATCTATCAGTAAACAAGCTACTTACTCTGTTTTCTTTAATACCAATATGACCATCATACAAGGTGATCAACTATATCGCAAAAGAATTACAGCCAGTAAGTATCACTCACAAAGACAAGTACTAAGCGGACTCTTAGCACGTGGCCCCGGCTATGAAGCCAATAAAAAAGACATCGCCGAAATGGCACAAAGAAATGCCTCCAATGTATCTGGATTGTTTAGAGATAGAAGAGGTGTGGTGAATGGAAGGGGGGAGTTTATTGAAACAGGAAGATGAGACTACGGATGACAGTTGATAGTTGACAGGAAGAATTAAACACTGTCAACTATCAACTGTTATCTAATCACTATTAAAGGTTCTCAATGATCCCGGCAATACCTTGTCCGCCGCCAACACAAGCGGTTACCATTCCGTATTTTTTGTTGAGGCGTTTCATGTCGTTCAATAACTGAACCGTGAGTTTGCAACCTGTGCAACCTAATGGATGTCCTAAGGCAATAGCGCCACCATTGATGTTCACGATATCAGGATTCAATCCGAGTTCTCGTATCACCGCTAAAGATTGTGATGCAAATGCTTCATTGAGCTCTATCAAATCAATATCATGCTGACTCATTCCGGCTTGCTTGAGTACCTTGGGTATAGCAGCAACAGGACCAATCCCCATGATTCTTGGATGAACTCCTGCAGAAGCACAATTCACGAGTCGTCCGATGGGTTTCAATCCTAATTCAACAACCATTCTCTCACTCATCACGATCACGAAAGCAGCGCCATCGCTCGTTTGAGAAGAATTACCTGCAGTAACACTTCCACCCATTGCAAAAGCAGGCTTCAATTTTCCAAGGGCTTCAATATTGGTATCGGCACGTACTCCTTCATCTGTATCAACAACATAAGAACGAACAGCCTTTTTACCTTTCTCATTCAGGTATGTTTCTTCTACTGTTATAGGTAAGATGCCAGATTTGAAATATCCATTCTCAATGGCTTTCATTGCTTTCTGGTGCGACTGATAAGCGAATGCATCCTGGTCTTCCCTTGTCACTTTGAATTCTTTGGCCACTGCTTCCGCTGTTAAACCCATGCTTAGATAATAGTCAGGTTCATCTTTAGCAATGGAATAGGCTGGAACTGTTTTCCAACCTGCAGTTGGAACGAGACTCATACTTTCTGTACCTCCTGCAATGATACAGTCAGCCATACCGGTTCTGATCTTTGCAGTTGCAAGCGCAATACTTTCCAATCCGCTGGCACAGTAGCGGTTAATGGTAAAACCGGCAACATCTATTCCCAATGCACGAGCAGAAATAATTCTTCCGAACTGTAAACCTTGTTCAGCTTCCGGAACGGCATTTCCCACGATCACATCATCCACTCGCTTTGCCTCCAATTGCGGCACTGCAGCCATCAATCCTTTAATGACTTCAACAGCCAGATCATCCGGGCGAAAAAATCTGAATCCACCACGTTTACTTTTGGTCACGGCCGTTCTGTAACCGGCTACGATATAGGCTTCCTGCATAAACTCGATTTTACCTACCAAATGTAGGGAATTTTTCAAAAAAAGTTGTTTATGCAACCAAATTTAACGGAGGGCGGTTTCTCCTCCCGAAATCAATTGCCCCTTATCTTCGCAGCACCATGATCTACCCGCTTATCAGACAATTGCTTTTTTGTTTCCCACCTGAGGATGTACACTATTTTTCGATGGATATTCTCCGTAGTGTTTGTTCAGTAGAACCCTTGAAAAAACTGATTGCCGGATCATTCTCACCCAAACAAAGCGGATTGGCGAAAGAGGTATTTGGCCTAACATTTCCGAATCCGGTTGGTTTAGGAGCAGGATTTGATAAAAACGCACTGTACCTGAATGAGTTGGAAGCTTTGGGTTTTGGATTCGTAGAGATTGGAACGGTAACCCCCCTCCCACAACCCGGGAATGATAAACCCCGTCTTTTCCGATTACCCGCTGATAAAGCATTGATCAACCGAATGGGTTTTAATAATTATGGAGCGAAAGCCATTGCAGGCAGATTGGAGATGCATAAGAAAAAACGTTCATCGCTCATCGTTGGAGGTAATATTGGAAAGAATAAAGTAACCGCCAATGAAGATGCATGGAAAGATTACCTGACATGCTTTGACACGTTACATGATCTGGTAGATTATTTTGTGGTGAATGTAAGTTCTCCCAACACACCCGGTCTCAGAGAATTGCAGGAAAAAGATTCTTTGAAAAAAATTTTCAGTGAACTACAAAACAGCAATCAGAGAAAAACAAATCCTAAATCATTATTATTAAAGATTGCACCTGATCTTACGAAGGAACAATTGGATGATATCGTTGCACTGGCTTTTGAGGTGAAATTGGATGGACTTGTTGCCACCAATACCACGATCAGCAGAGAGCAGCTTCGTACACCAGCATCCAGCATCGAAAAAATAGGTGCGGGAGGATTGAGTGGCAAGCCGGTACAAAAAAGATCAACAGAAGTAGTACAATATCTTTCGGAAAAAACCGGAAGACAAATACCAATTATCGCCAGTGGCGGCATTTTCAATGGAGCAGATGCCAAAGAAAAAATCAACGCAGGAGCCAGCTTGGTACAGGTATGGACAGGATTTGTATATGAAGGTCCTGGTATCGTGAAACAAATTTGTAAGCATTTATAAATCATTTATGGAACATCTATTGACATCAGAAAGTTTGATCAGTTTTTTGATCCTTGTCATTCTTGAAGTGGTATTGGGAATCGATAATGTGATTTTTGTGAGCATCATCATGAACCGGATGGATAAAAAGCATCAGCCACGTGCCAGAATGTTATGGATGATCATGGGCATGAGTACACGTATCATTTTGTTGTTTGGATTGGGCTGGTTGTTGGCACAAAAAGGAAAACCTGTATTTAGTGCATGGGGTAAAGATTTTGATCTGGCCAGTTTGGTAATGTTAGCAGGAGGCTTGTTCTTATTGTATAAAACAGTCCGTGAAATACATCATAAACTGGAAGGTGAAGAAGAAGCACTGCATGGAGGCGCTCAAAAAAAACTCGGTTTTGCTGCAGCAGTATTTCAAATCATGCTGATCGATATGGTCTTTAGTTTTGATAGCATCATCACAGCAGGTGGTACTGCCAAACATATCGAAATCATGATCGCTGCCGTGATCGTTGCAATGATCGTGATGTTCTTATTCAGTACCAATATCTCCAACTTCATCCATAAACATCCAACCTTAAAAATGCTGGCATTGTCTTTTTTGGTAATGATCGGTTTTGTATTGATCGTAGAAGGATGGGATAGTGTGAATGCACATGAATTGCATCTTAAAAACTATGTGTACTTCGCGATGGCATTTTCATTTGTGGTGGAGTTATTGAATATGCAATTGCGAAAGAAATATGTGAAGCCGGTTGAACTACGCTCACCTGTTATCCCGGAGCAGGAAACCCGTGACTCTGATATGGCTCATTGATCTTTGGGTGGAGAAAAAAGGCGGAATTTGTTTTGATCTGTTTACTTTTAATCTCAAAGTGCTTTTATGAAAGAGGAACAAAAACATCTGGATACACTTCAGGATATCAAACAGATCATGGATCGAAGCAGTCGGTTCATCAGTTTAAGTGGACTGAGTGGTATTGCTGCCGGACTTTGCGCCTTAGGTGCTGTAAGTTATGTGTGGCCAATTTGGAATATTTCATTGGGCAGCAGTATTGAAACATCAAACCCGGTTTTGCTCATTTTAGATCCTGAACAAAAAGCAAGTTTGTTACTGACCGGTATCACATGCTTCATTTGTTCTTTCATTTTCGCTATTGTCTTTACCTGGTTTAGAACTAAAAAAACATACGCATCACTTTGGAACAGTACAGTGCGAAGACTGGTCATTAATACAAGCATTCCTTTTTGTGCAGGAGCAGTAATGGTAGTGTATTTATTGAATTGGAATCTGACAGGATTGATCGCTCCGGTTTGTCTCATCTTTTATGGTTTGGCACTACTGAACGGAAGTAAATACACTGTTTCTGAAATACGTTGGTTAGGTATCAGTGAATTATTATTGGGCTTGATCACACTTGGATTTTTACATTATGGCATTATCGCCTGGGGAATTGGATTTGGATTGTTGCATATCATTTATGGTGCACTGATGTGGTGGAAATATGAAAGAGCATGAAAAATCCGATCGAACAATTAAATAAAGTTTTTGATAGTCGTGTTCGGCTTGGTATCATGAGTGCCGTCATGGTGAATGATGAAGTAAACTTCAATGAGTTGAAAGAACTGATACAGGTTACAGATGGAAACCTTGCCAGTCATTTAAAGACATTGGAAGAAAACGGATACATCCTTGTGAAAAAAGGTTTCATTGGTAGGAAGACCAACACTACATATGCCATCACAAAAGCGGGAGAGAAAGCATTCAAAGCACATATTGATGCGCTTGAAAAGATGATCAAGGGTTTGAGTTGATCGGATTTGATCAGCAGTTGGTTAAAGTCTGCACAAAAAAAAGCCCTGCGATTAACAGGGCTTTAGATATAAGCAAGCAATCGAAAAGAGACTATCCATGTAGAACCTCTCTGGAGATCACCAGTTTCTGGATCTCAGAAGTTCCTTCACCAATAGTACACAATTTTGCGTCACGATAGTACTTTTCTACAGGAAAATCTTTTGTATAGCCGTAACCACCGAAGATCTGGATCGCTTCAGTAGCAGTTTTTACTGCCACTTCACTCGCATAATACTTCGCCATAGCCCCTTCTTTGGTTACCTTCTGACCACGGTTTTTGAGGTCACATGCCTGCCAGATGAGTAAATCAGATGCCATGATCTCTGTAGCCATATCAGCAAGTTTGAAGCTAATACCCTGAAAATTACTGATGGGCTGGTCAAACTGATAGCGTTCTTTCGAATATTTGGTGGCCGCTTCATAAGCACCTTTCGCGATACCAGCTGATAGCGCCGCGATTGATATCCTGCCACCATCTAGGATCTTCATTGCCTGTCTGAACCCATCCCCCACTTCACCTAATCGATTCGCATCAGCAATGCGACAGTTTTCAAAGATCATCTCAGCTGTTTCACTAGCACGCATGCCCAGTTTATTCTCTTTTTTACCCGCCGAAAAACCTGCAGTACCTCTTTCTACCACAAATGCAGTAGAATTACCACTGGTTCTGGGTTCTCCTGTTCTGCAGATAACAACAGCGATATCACCGCTTTTACCATGTGTGATCCAGCTTTTGGTACCATTCAATATCCAATCATTTCCGTCTTTTACAGCTACCGTCTTCATATTTCCAGCATCACTACCCGTATTCGGCTCTGTAAGTCCCCAAGCACCTATCCATTCAGCAGTAGCCAGCTTCGGTAGCCATTTCTTTTTTTGTTCCTCATTTCCAAAAGAAAGAATATGATTCGTACACAATGAATTGTGTGCAGCCAAACTCAATCCTACAGACCCACAAACTTTTGAGATCTCTTGAATGATGGCATTGTATTCAAAATAGCCTAATCCAGCGCCGCCATACTGCTCAGGTACCAATACCCCCATTAGGCCCAGTTTTCCCATTTCCTTGAAAACAGCTACCGGAAACTCCTGGCTTTCATCCCACTCCATTACATGCGGAAGAATATACTGCTGAGCAAAATCCCTAGCTGTTTGTGCTACCTGTTCTGTTAGTTCTGTAGGTTGAAAATGCATAATGATACTTTTTAAATAGACGAAGGTTGCCTAACTAAGCAATCGTTACTAAGGCAACCTTCTGAAAACAAACGACCGTTTGTTAGTTTTCAGTGCAAAAGAACTACTTTTTGATATTCCTTCCAAAAATGGTTTATAGGTTAACATTTTTTTATTCAATGAAGAATAGTGCATGGAATCGGCTCAACCAATCTTTCGTAAACCCGGGTACTTCCAATAACTGATCCATCTCAGCGAACCAACCTTGTTCCTGACGTCGACGTACAATTGCTTTTGCAACTTCGATGGAAATACCTGTTTTGGAAACGATCTGATAAGCGGACGCTCGATTCAACGGTAACTTTTTCAGACTCGACTGATGGATCTGCAAATAAGGCGCCAATTGTTTCAAAAGACTATCCTTTAATCCATAAACAGCACTCAATTCCTCCATATTACTAAAGCCATCTGATTGCTCTCTGCATTTGATGATTCTCTCGGCGAGCACCTCTCCGATACCGGGCAAAGATTTCCAAGCTTCCAGATCTGCTGTATTGATATCAATAGCCTGAATATTGCGCGTTGTTTGCTTGAAATCAGGCTCTTTGTAATTGGTTCTGACATAAGGAATCAAACGGTCAGCCATTAATTGTGGCATACCCCATATTTTCCGCAGGTCTTCTGGTTTGCGAAATTGTCCACCCTTATTTACATAATTGATGATCCGCTTAGCCACACCAACAGGCACTCCTAATCTTTGCCATTCTTCTATCGAAAGGTTATTGGGATCAAAAGGATACAAGGGAATCGTATTGGGATGTGTCTCTTCTGTATTATGTTCATCATCCAGCATAGCTTTCCATTTTTTTCCTTGTTTGGTCATTACAGATAAATCAGGTAATGGTTGGAGTGGGATCAAGTATGGGGTGAGCAATAACAACAAAACAATGACCACGAAAGCAAGGATACCCAAGCGTTCCTTCTTGCTGAACTGGTCGTAAGCGCGTGACTTCTTCTGCATACAATGGATTTGATTGTATGCCTTTTCTTTCTGTTATAATCTCAATTGCAATCCGTCATATGCCAGTTGCATATGAGAAGGTAATTCGCCATTGATTACTTCGTGTAAACCTAACTGATGACTAATATGTGTAAAATATACCTGAGGTATTTTTAATTCCTCCGCAAGTAATACTGCTTCACTCAATGTAAAATGTGAAAGATGATTTTCTTTTCGAAGTGCATTCAATACCAATATTTTTGAGCCGCGTATTTTTTCTTTCTCTGATTCTTCGATACGATTAGCATCCGTGATATAAGTAAAATCACCAAAACGAAAACCAAATACAGGCATCTTGTAATGCCAAACTTCTATCGGTAACACAGGTATATCGCCAACAAAAAAAGGTTGTTCATCAATAGTGATCAAATTCAACTCAGGCACACCAGGATATCGTGTATCAGAAAACGCATAATAATAATCTCTGCGCAATGCCTCCTCTGTCAAGGTATTGGCATAAATATCCATGGGCTTTTTCGTAAAGTAATTATAGGCGCGAATATCATCTAGTCCGGCCAAATGATCTTTGTGTGGATGTGTATATACTACAGCATCAAGTCTTCGGTTATTGATACGCAACATCTGATATCGAAAATCAGGTGTGGTGTCCACCACCAAAGAAGTTAGTGCAGATTGAATGAGTACACTACTTCTTAAACGATTGTCTTGTGGATTGGTAGAAGTACACACTTCACAGTCGCAGCCGATCATTGGTACACCACTACTGGTACCAGTCCCCAAAAATGTTATGGTAAGAGAAGGATTGTGCACAGATCAAATCTATGGAAATATGGGCAGATGCCGTCAGCGTATTTCCCGCAAAAAACTAAGCCTCAGTGGCTGATTTTTTCACCACTTCCTCATAGAGTTTTTGTGACTCTAAGGTCAGCTTATCAAAATCGATCTGGAGTTGTGGAATGATCTCCATTAATGTATTGATTCTTCCTTCGATATTCAGGAACTTATTCAAGACCACGATACGCTTGGCTTCTAACAGGCACCATCCACTTTGAAAAGTACCTCTTTCATAGCGCACCACATACTCGGATTCACCAAGTATGTCTTCCAATTTATCTAAAGTAGTTTGTGTGTATTTCATCCTATTAATCGGTCATTAAATCATGAAACAATAACTCAGCAAATGTAAGATTCGGGGCTTGTTTGCAGGGGCGCGGCGGGGATTAGTTATTCACATTTAGCTGCGAACCTTGGGCTAAGAGCTTCAAGCTACAAGCTGCAGGCTACATGGGCTTTTAGCTAATGAAGCAATCTCATTCAATTACTTGCAGCTTGAGGCTGATAGCTTGCAGCTACTTACTCACCATTTTAATAATCGGTACAATCATTTCTTCAAGACTGATACCCCCGTGCTGAAAGGTGTTTCGGTAATAGTTAACGTAATGGTTATAATTATTCGGATAACAAAGAAACCCATCTTCCTTGGCAAATATGTAAGAGGAGTTCACATTCGGTACGGGTAACCCTGCCTCTTTAGGATCTTTGAATGCCAGTACATCTCTTGGTTCAAAATTCAGATTCCGCCCATGTTTGTATCTCAGATTCGTAGTTGTTTGCTTATCGCCGATCACTTTATGCGGTGTCTTCACACGTACACTTCCATGATCTGTTGCCAACACCACTTT
The DNA here is from genome assembly GCF_040362915.1 of Sediminibacterium sp. KACHI17. NCBI lineage: Bacteria > Pseudomonadati > Bacteroidota > Chitinophagia > Chitinophagales > Chitinophagaceae > Sediminibacterium > Sediminibacterium longum. Next base: position 1,627,351 of record NZ_AP029612.1, read on the forward strand.
GATTGATTTATCGGCAATCTTTTTCAGGGCCTGATGTAGCGGACTATGTTCAAACCAGCTTTTGGTCAAACTTCTATAACTTGTTTCATCACTTGCCAACTCTTTCAACACTTCCATTTCTGTTCTGGCATGACTTAGCATATCCACAAAATTGTATACGATCACATTAAGGTCATTCTGCAACAGATTATGGATATTGTTTACAAGCTGTTGCCCATCATTGTGATTTAAAATTTTATGATAACTGATCTTGAGATCTTCTTTTTTCAGTCGTTTCAACTGAGCGCGAAAGAAAGTTTCTTCCTCATTGTTTTTCCCTCCCTCTTCTTCATCATTTTTCCATAATTGCGGGAATTGCTTTTCGATATCTACTGGCATTAATCCTGCGAAAATGGCGTTCCTACAGTATTGTGTGGCAGTGGGCAGAATTGAGTAAAAGGTTTCTTCTTCGAGTATCCGAAAACTCTCTGCAAAGGTTGGTTGTATCGCTTTCCATTGATCAAATCGGAGATTATCGATCAGAACAAAAAAAAGTGGCACTCCTTTCTCAACATGTGGCAGCACTTTAAACTTGAACAACTGATGACTCATGATAGGTGATGCCGCTGAAGAAGGTGATACCCATGATGCATAATGCTTACTAATAAATTTGAAGAATTCGGTATTGGCTTCTTGCTTTTGAGTGTGAAATACCTCACGCATTTCCGGACTATCACTCTTTTCCATTTCCAATTCCCAATACACCAGTTTCTTATAGATCTCCATCCATTGATTATAATCAGGATTATCATTCAATGCCATGAATAACTCTCGAAACTGTTGCTGATAAGCAGTGGTAGTGGTTTCAGCGACCAATCGTTTATTGTCAATGATCTTTTTCAAACTAAGCAATACCTGATTGGGATTCACAGGTTTGATCAAATAATCACTGATCTGTCTGCCGATCGCCTCATTCATCAGGTTCTCGGTTTCATTTTTGGTGATGAGTACAACCGGGATATTGCTATTAACCTCTTTAATGCGAACCAAGGTTTCCAATCCGGTAATGCCAGGCATGGTCTCATCCATCAAAACCACGTCTACAGGCTCGGTTTTTACAAATTCAATCGCATCGAATCCATTGGTCAGGGTAGTAACTGTATACCCTTTTTGTTCCAAAAATATTTTTTGTGACTGAAGGCTTTCGATCTCATCATCGACCCATAAAATGTTGGCTAATGGCATATGCTACTTTGACTGATTACATGAAATGAAACTTGATGGCTTCATTTACCGGTTAAAATAAAGAAATAAATACGGTTTGTGTAACAGTAAAGAATAGGCTGGGTTATTGTTGCGTTTATAAGGTTTAAGAACCGTAAATCTATTTCATTCTGTCTTATCGGGTATCTCTTTGTATTTTTGCAGCCTGCCTTAACAACCGATTTAACAAATCACCAACAGGTATGCCCGATCTGAAAAGAAAAATCATCAATGACCCTGTATATGGTTTTATTACCATTAATCATCCATTGATATTTGATATTATCGCTCACCCTTACTACCAACGCCTGCGTCGCATCAAACAAATGGCCATGGCGCAGTTGGTATATCCTGGTGCAGTGCATACCAGGCTTCATCATTCACTTGGTGCATATCATTTAATGGGAAATGCGGTAAATGAACTGAGAGGGAAAGGCATCGACATTACTTCTGATGAGGAAACCGCTGTAAAAGCGGCCATTCTGTTACATGATGTGGGACACGGCCCCTTCTCTCATGCATTGGAGCAGGTAGTGGTTCAAGGCGTTCACCATGAACAGCTTTCATTACAGATCATGGAGAAGATGAACAGAGATCTGAATGGACAACTATCCTTGGCCATCGCCATTTTCACTGACCAATACCATAAACCATTTCTGCATCAATTGATCAGTGGTCAGTTGGATGTTGACAGGATGGATTATTTAAGTCGAGACAGCTTTTTTTGTGGTGTCAGTGAAGGAGTCATTGGTTATGACCGTATCCTTAAAATGCTGATGGTGCATGATGGTCAGCTGATGATCGAAGAAAAAGGTATTTACAGTGTTGAGAAATTTCTGGTAGCAAGAAGACAGATGTACTGGCAGGTATATCTGCATAAAACAGTGCTCGCTGCTGAAAGAATGCTTGTTAAAATACTTGAGCGTGTTCGTGAGATCTATCAACCTGGCGATGCTGATTTAAAAACACAATCTGCCATTGATTTTTTTCTTGGCGATTTCAACGGACTGATGAATGATGACACACTGGACCTCTTCTGTTCATTAGATGATCATGATATCATGCACGCATTAAAAAGATGGGCAAAACATCCGGATACCATTCTTTCCTTACTCTGCACACGTTTTCTCAACAGACAGTTATACAAATCCAGAATCCAGGCGGAACCATTCGATAAGGAATTTGTAAAAGCAAAAGAAAAAGAAGCGGCCGAAAAGTTTGGCATTGGACTTGCATCTATCCATTACCTGTGCTTTACGGGTGAGGCAACCAATACATTGTATCAGACCGTGGATGAAAGGATCAATATATTATTCAGAGACCAAACTGTAAAAGACATTTCGCAAGTTGATAATGCCCTGATACATCAAAACCTTTCAGCACCGGTTAAAAAAAATTACATTTGTCTATTGACATGACCATCGACCATGGACCATGGTCAATAGACTAAATCTAAACTCCACCATATGCAATTTACCGCCGCACAGATCGCCTTGTTGATCAATGGCCAACTGGAAGGTGATGCCCAGGTAACCGTTTCTTCTTTTGGTAAAATAGAAGAGGCCGTTGATGGACAAATTTCTTTTTTAGCAAATCCGAAATACGAAGAATATTTATATCAGACCAAAGCATCGGTGATCATCATCAATCAGCAACTGGTATTAAAAAAACCGGTTACCAATACTTTGATCAGGGTGCCGGATGCTTACACTGCATTTGCCACTTTGCTTACCAAGTATCAGCAAATGATGACGATGCAATTACAAGGCATTCAACAGCCCAGTTTTATTCATGAATCAGCAAAACTGGGAGAAAATATTTTTGTTAGTGCATTTGTTTACCTCGATGAAAATGTTGAGATCGGTTCGAATGTTAAAATATTTCCCGGAGCAGTATTGAGCAAGGATGTGAAAGTGGGAAATAATACCATCATTCATGCAGGTGTAAAGATCTATCATGGTTGTGTGATCGGAAATAATGTGATCATACATGCAGGCGCCGTAATTGGAAGTGATGGGTTTGGTTTTGCACCACAAAGCAATGGCTCCTTCCAAAAAGTACCACAGATCGGTAATGTGATCATTGAAGATGAGGTAGAGATCGGTGCCAATACAACAATCGATCGAGCTACCATGGGATCTACGATTATCAGGAAGGGAGCCAAACTAGACAATCTTGTTCAGATCGCACATAATGTAGAGGTAGGTTGTAATACAGTGATCGCTGCACAAACAGGCGTAAGTGGAAGCACCAAGATCGGAAAATCGGTAATGATCGGCGGACAAACAGGGATTGCCGGACATATCACCATTGCCGATGGCAGTAAGATCAATGGACAAAGCGGTATCACAAAAAGTATTAAAGAGTCCAATCGTACATTGACAGGCACACCTGCTGATGATTTTACCCGTTTCCTAAGGGCACAAGCACAACTCAGGAATTTGCCTGATCTTGAAAAAAGGGTTAAAGAACTTGAAAAAATGATCGCACAACTGGTATCTGACCGGGTAAATGCATCATAATAACCCATTAAACCACCCTGAAATCTTATTTTTGCACTATATTTCTAAGCAGGGAATCACTGAGACAGTGATTCAAACAGATATCTACTAAGATCATCTGACCGGAAAAACAGTATAGCATGGACAATCATTTCAACCCAGACAAACAACATACCCTCAACAGTGCCGTGAGTATTAGCGGTACAGGTTTACATACCGGAGTACTGGTAGATATGACCTTAAAGCCCGCCAACCCGGGTTTTGGTATCCAGTTTCAACGTATTGATCTTCCTTCTCAGCCTGTCATTAAAGCTGACTGTGATTTGGTGACCGATACCAGTAGAGGTACTACCCTGCAGGTTGGTGATGCCAAAGTAAGCACGGTAGAGCATGTATTGGCTGCATTGGTGGGTATGGGTGTAGATAATGTTTTGATTGAATTGAATGGACCTGAGATTCCCATCATGGATGGAAGTTCTGCCCCCTTTATTGAATTGATCGCCGCAACAGGCGTGGTTGAACAAGAAGCTGCAAAAGCATGGTATAGCCTCGATGAGAATATTTACCATTATGATGATGCCAAACGAGTAGAAATGGTAGCATTACCATCACTCGATTATCAGATCACAACATTGATCGATTTTAATAGTCCTGTTTTAGGTACCCAACATGCCGGCTTAAAAACCATCAAAGATTTTAGAACTGAGATTGCACCCTGCAGAACTTTCTGCTTCCTGCATGAACTTGAAATGTTATTGGATCATGATCTCATCAAAGGTGGCGATATCAATAATGCCATCGTAGTCGTAGACAAACCGGTGACAGATGAGGAGATGGAAAGACTTGCAAAAGTTTTTAAACGTGATAAGATCGAAGTAAAAAGTGAAGGCTATCTCAACAACCTAGAATTACGATTCCCGAATGAGCCTGCACGACATAAGCTATTGGATGTAGTAGGTGATCTGGCCTTGATCGGCTATCCTATCAAAGCAAGAATCATTGCGAATCGTCCCGGACATAGCAGCAACGTAGAATTCGCAAAGAAGATCAAACAATATATCAAGAAGAATAAGCATGTTAAGGATGTTCCTGTTTATGATCCTACCATGCCTCCAATATTTCCGCTTGAAAAAATCGAAAAAACATTACCACATCGTCACCCCTTCTTATTGGTGGATAAGATCATTGAACTAACCGATACCTATATTGTGGGTGTGAAAAATGTCACTTTCAATGAATGGTTCTTTCCGGGTCATTTTCCGGGAAACCCTGTAATGCCGGGTGTACTTCAGATCGAAGCATTGGCGCAAACAGGTGGTATCCTGTGTATCAATTCAATGCCGGAAGGACAATATGATACTTACTTCTTAAAAATTGATAACTGTAAATTCAAACAAATGGTTCGTCCGGGAGACACCATGTTATTGAAAATGGAATTTACAGGACCGATCCGCAGAGGCATTTGTGAAATGAGAGGTACTGTGTATGTTGGTGGTAAAGTTGCCACTGAAGCCGACCTCGTTGCTCAAATTGTAAAAAGATCTTAAACTCCTTACAACACCTTATTATCTACAACAGAACCTGCAAATAATGACACATCCATATACATATATAGATCCCAATGCAAGACTTGCACCCAATGTTAAAATTGATCCCTTCACTGTAATCCATGGTGATGTTCAAATTGGAGAAGGCACTTGGATCGGCAGTAATGTTACCATTATGGATGGTACCCGTATCGGAAAAAATTGTCGTGTATTTCCGGGTGCTGTATTGGGTGCCATACCTCAGGATCTGAAGTTTGCGGGTGAAAGAACAACAGTTGAAATTGGAGACAATACTACTATACGTGAATTTGTTACCATCAATCGGGGAACTACAGACAGATGGAAAACAAAAGTGGGAGACAATTGTCTCATCATGGCTTATAGTCATATTGCACACGACTGTTTGATCGGCGACAATTGCATTCTCAGTAATAGTGTGCAACTAGCAGGTCACGTAGTCATGGGCGACTGGGCCTGGATCGCTGGTGTGAGTGCGGTTCACCAATTTGTAACCATTGGACAACATGCATATATTGCCGGAGGTAGCTTGGTTAGCAAAGACGTACCTCCTTATATCAAAGCTGTAAGAAACCCATTGAGTTATGGTGGTGTGAATAGTGTTGGATTAAAAAGAAGAGGGTTTGAATTAGAGAAAATCAATCACATCCTAGACATTTACAGGATCATTTTCAATAAAGGCATGAATACTTCACAAGCACTGGAATTCATAGAAGAAGAACTGACTGCCAGTGATGAAAGAGATGAGATCGTTACCTTTATTCGTGAAAGTGGTCGCGGTATCATCAAACGTTTTGTAAAAGGTGGTGGTGACGAAGATTAATACACCACACTTCATCTTCTATTCATTAATCATTTAGGATACATGCTAATCGAACTCTCGGATGCTGGAAAAAAATTCAACCGGGAATGGATATTTCGTACCATCAATTACCGTTTTGAATCCGGTAAGAAATATGCACTGACAGGCCCGAATGGTAGCGGTAAAAGCACCTTATTACAAGTATTGGCCGGAAGCATGACCCTCAGTCAAGGTGATATCAAATGGGTGATGAATCAACAAAACCTTGATCCAGACCATGTTTTCAAACATCTTTCAATTGCAGCCCCTTATCTCGAACTGATTGAGGAAATGACAGCAGTTGAATTCTTAGATTTCCATCGTTCTTTCAAACCCTTACTGAACAATATTTCAATTACGGATATACTGGAGACGATCGGATTGGAAAAAGCCGCTCATAAACAAATTCGTTACTTCAGTAGTGGCATGAAACAAAGAATAAAATTGGCACAAGCAATTTTCAGCGACTGCTCTTTGTTACTATTAGATGAACCTTGTACCAACCTAGATGAGCATGGATATGCTTTATACCATCATCTGATCGATACCTATGCCAAAGAAAAAACCATTATCGTCAGCAGTAATGATGTAAATGAGTACGGATTCTGTACGAATAAGATCTACGTACCCGATCATAAATAAGAAGCGTTATTTCATCCATTGAAAGAAGAAAGTACTGCCCTCCCCTTTTTTAGAGTCTACCCAAATTTTCCCTCCTTGCTCTTCGACTATAATTTTCAGCAGGTTCAGTCCAATACCGGTACTGCTATCACGAGTAGATGTATTATCGGTGATCTCAAATAAGCGGAATATACGAGAACGATCTTCTTCTGCTATACCGGGACCATTGTCTTTTACAAAAAATTCATAGTGCGTATCTCTATCTGTGTACCCGATCTCTATCAGTCCCTTAGCCTTATCATTGTATTTGATAGCATTGCTTATTAAATTTTGAAACACCTGCTCCAATTTCACCCTTCTTGTCCGGAACTCTGGCAGTGTTTGAAGAATCTGTATTTGGATATGTTTCGGAGGAAACAAAAGAGCAGCTAATTCTTCTACCATCAAATGCGTATTCACATCTTCTACTGTTTGTTGCGACAAACTGGTGGTTGAATACTCCAATAAAGCCATGATCATTTCGGATAGTCTTCCTGAAGCCTGATACACCATGTCTACATGTTCACTGATCTCTGCATTTGATTTAATGTATGTATCATTTTTAATGAGTTCGAGCATCATGATAACAGATGACAAAGGAGATTTCAGATCATGTGATACGATATACACAAACTTCTCTAACTGCTTATTGATTCTATCTAATTCTGTAAGAGCCGTTTTAAGTCTATACTGATTGAAATACAACTGTTCGAATACATTCACTTTTGCACGAACTACATTAATATCAAGTGGTTTCTGCAGATAATCGACTGCACCTTCTGCAAAACCTTTTAAAACATATTGCTCTTCACGGCTTAATGCAGTAACAAAAATGATAGAAATATCTTTGGTACGGGGATTTGATTTTAAGATTCTTGCTACTTCAAAACCATCCATTTCCGGCATTTGTACATCCAGCATGATCAATCCGATATGATCATGTTTCAATACTTGTTTCAAAGCCTCATTCCCGGAATTAGCTTTTAGAAATTGACGACCGGGCTTTACCAATATCTCTTCCAATGATAACAGATTTTCAGGTCTGTCATCTACTAATAGTATCGTGAAATCATGTTGTTGTATAGGAGGGATATTCATGTGCTGTAGCAATTTAATTATAATTCCTGTAAGAATGCCACCATCTCCGCTTCATTCATGATACGAATATTTTTTCCCAAAGCGATAGCAGACGAAGGCATAGTTGGATACTGTGCTGAATTGGGATCCTGTACTATACAGTCGGCTCCAATATCTGATAAATATGATATGCCATAAGAACCATCAGCATTTGCTCCACTTAATAAAATGGCCAATACACGATTGCCATATGCTCGTCCGGCACTCTCAAAACTTACATCAATAGATGGCCTACTATAATGAACAGGATCGGAGTAATCCAAACTGAAGCTGTCATCTTCCTCAAAAAGTAAATGATAATTCTGTGGAGCAAGATATACCCTTCCTTTTGCGATAAGCTGCTTATCCTCCGGCTCTGTAACTTTGATTGAACCTACTTCACGGGTTAATAACTTATCAAGTTGACTAACAACATTGCGCATTCGATGAATGATCAATACTACGGGGATATGTTTATTATTGGACAAGGCTTTGAGCAGAGAGATACAAACAGGAATACTTCCTGCAGAGCCACCCATCACAATGATATCATATTTCGGTATTGACTCCATTTAGCTTTTTTTTCTGAAAATCTTCGCGCCACCATCAACAACTGAATACTTGGATCTATATTCGGAAAACAACAAGCTCTCTTTCATACCCAAGCCAATAAATCCCAATGATGATAAACTCTCATGAAACAATTTCAACACCTTATTCTGTAATTGTTTATTGAAATAGATCATTACATTTCGACAAAGGATCAGTTGAAACTCATTGAATGACCGGTCAGTTACCAGATTATGCTGAAGAAACACCACCCGATCTCTGACTTCCTTATGAATCAATACATGATCATACAAAGCGGTATAATAATCCGAAAAATCACCTGCGCATCCCGACTGGTGATAGTTCAGTGTGTACTCCCGCATATGCGCCATAGGCAACACACCCGTTCTCGCTTTTTCAAGATAAGAAGCATTGATATCCGTTGCATAAATACGCGTTCGATGTAACAGACCGGCTTCATGCAGCAAAATACACAATGAAAAAACTTCTTCACCTGTTGAGCATCCGGCATGCCAGATATTGATCTGCGGATAGGTAGCAAGTACAGGTAACACTTTTTCACGAATCGATTTATAAAAGCCCGGATCCCTGAACATTTCTGTTACGTTGACCGTGATGGTTTCCAGAAATGAATGGAATAAGGATGTGTCTCCTGCTAAAAGCTGTATCAGTTGCTGCCCTTCACTTACTTCATGTGCATCCATGAATTTATAAATACGGCGTAATAAAGAGGCTTTTGAATAGCCTGAAAAATCATAGCCATATACATGATGTAACAAATGAAGCAATTGCTCAAAAGACTGAGAACTGAGTTCCGGTTTAGGATTTAGTCCGATCACATTATTCATAAACACATTAGATCATCAGGTTAACCAAACACGCATAAGTGATAATAATTTTTGCATGTCTACTGGCTTGGTAATATAATCAGAAGCACCTGCAGCAATACATTTCTCCCGATCACCTGCCATCGCTTTTGCGGTTAGTGCAATAATGGGTAGTTCCATCATTTTTAAATCTCTTCGAATCCTTTGCATGGCTTCATATCCATCCATTTCCGGCATCATGATATCCATCAATACAATATCGGTATCCGGAAATTTTTGTAATTGCTCCAATGCTTCTTTTCCATCACTGGCTGTTAAAACCTGCATTTTATTAGACTCCAGCACTGCGCTCAGCGCAAATACATTTCGCATATCATCATCAACAACCAATACTGTTTTATTCAGCAGACTCTGATCATTCAATGGTGCAGCAGGAATACCACTTTCAGCTTTCTTATCCGATTGATTCATTTTATGCAGAAATAGTTCCAACTCGTCTAATAGTCGGTTACTTGCATTCACTGCACTACGAATAATGATACCTGAAATCTTTCTGTATTCCATCTCATCAGCCTGATTGATATCATCATCTAAATGAATGATGATAGGAATTTTTTTATCGATCAGGAACTGACTGATCTGTTTGGCTTCTTTTAACTGAATGGAATCTCCAATATGAATTATGATACAGTCATAAGTAAGTTCCGAGATATTTTTTCTAGCTGCATCAATATCCGACACTTGTTCAAAATGCAGTTTATAATCTTTTTCAACCGCCAGCTGGTGCAGATCTTGCTCCTCAAAATGAACAGCTGAAACGATCAATATTTGTTTTAGGCTTTTCCGGATATGACTGCCTAACATTTGAAAAGCCTTTTCCAGAGAGTTCGCATCGATCGGCTTTTTCAAATATGCCATTACATCTTCCTGCTTGAACCTGTTATCATCAATAGCCGAGATGATATGTACAGGTGTATGCTTAATCGACTCATCAGAACGGATCTGTTTCAGGATGGTCCAGCCATCCATTACCGGCAATTGGATATCGAGAATGATCGCATTAGGTTTAAATCTTCTTGCATAATACAAGCCTTCATCTCCTTCTAAGGCGATCACTACTTTATATCCTTTATGCCGGGCGTAGTCACGAATAATGGTAGCAAAGTTGACATCATCTTCAATAATGAGCATCAATTTCTCTCCTGCTTCAATCTGATTTCTGTCATCAGGTACTTTATTCTGCTCCCGGATATTTTCAAAAGGCAAAATGGCGATGGATTCCTGACCCTCCGATAAAGCCGTCAGTTCAGCAAATTCGTTTTTCGGTTGAACCAATGGTACGTATTGGTAAGGAATAAAGATCGTAAACTCACTTCCTTTATTCAACTCACTTTTGACCTCAATAGTACCTCCTAGCAAACGGATCAATTCTCTACTAATGGAAAGACCAAGACCTGTGCCACCGTATTTTCTACTGGTTGAACCGTCTGCCTGCTGGAATGCTTCAAAAATAAGTTTCTGCTTATCCGGTGCGATACCAATACCTGTATCTATGACACTGATCGCCATTTCAGCTGTTCTTCCGGGTGCTGAACGAAAATCAACCGTGATCTTACCACCACCGGGTGTGAACTTAAATGCATTGGAAAGAAGATTTTTGATCACCTGAAATAATCGTTGCTTATCGGTATGTATCTGCGGCGGAATATCTGCTTGTTGCGCTATACGCAGATCAATATTTTTTTCCGTGGCTACTACAGAGAATAATTGTATGATATCAGTAACCAAGGATTCAACCGTCACATCTTCTATGATCAAGTCGATCTTTCCTGATTCAATTTTTGACAGATCTAGAATATCATTGATCAACTGCAACAGGTCATTACCTGATTTATAAATAATATTGGCATACTCGATCTGTTTGGCATTCAGATTTTGGGTATTGTTATCAGCCAATAGTTTCGCAAGTATCAGTACACTATTCAAAGGCGTTCTCAGTTCATGCGACATGTTTGCCAGAAACTCAGACTTATAACGACTTGTCATTTCCAGCTCTTTGGCTTTTAATGTGAGTGCTTGTCGGGCATTTTCAATTGCTTCATTTCTTTCTTTCAATTCTAAGTTGATCTGCTTCAGTTCCTCTTCCTGTGTTTTCAATTCTTCTTCTGAAGCCTGTAACTCTTCGGCTTGTCTGCTGAGCTCATCATTGGTTTGACGAAGTTCTTCCTGTTGCTCAAGTAAGGCTTCTTTCTGTTCCTGTAATTCATCCAATAATTGATTGATCCTGTCTCTGGACTGATAAGAATTAATAGCAGCAGAAAGAATATCAGAAATACTTTTCAATAAAGAGATCTGCAGTTCTGTAAACTGTGTGAAGCAACCCAGTTCTACTAGTCCTTTTAATTCTTCATTCATCCATAAGGGTAAACAAGCGATTTCTCCGTTACCACTTACTTGTCCTAGTGAAGAATCCACTTTCCAATAATCGGGTGGAATATTTTTGATGATTGTAACCGTTTTAGATAAAGCAGCATTTCCTACCACACCTTCTCCGATCACAAATGATTTCTTAGAAGAGGAACCTACGGCAACTGAAGCAACTGTTACCAACTGTTCAGTTTTCGGATCCATAAAATAGATCACACCAGCCGGTACTTCCAGGTATTGAACCATGGCTGTGATGATACGATGTGCGAGCTCTCCGGAGCTGTCCACTACCTGCAAGCGGTTATTGATATAACTCATCCCCTCCAAGACCCAGTTCTTTTCTTGCGCAAGGATACTGGCTTTTTCAGTTTGCTCAAGAGTAGATTGGAGCTTCAGCCCTGCTTTATAACGGCTTTTCAATGTTTGGATCACTGCATTGATCAATAACAGTACTACAATAAGCAATACACTGATACCGATATATAAAATAAGCTTGGTTCTTTCATTAAAAGAGAGTACTACTGCTTCTCTTTTCATCAACAGATCTTCCTCTTCAATTTTCACCTTTTCGATCTGCCCATAAATTTTATTTAATCGTATCTCCTCTTCCAGAATGATTTTTTTAAAAGATTCTGCAGGCATATTAGGAGATATAACGCCATCCGTTCTCCAATAGCGCAACAAGTCAGTAATCAGTGAGTCAAGTTTCATGACATTGATAACTTGTGGCACATTGTCTTTTACAAATTCCCTCAGATCCATTAATCGATTGGGAATAAAAGTGATCCCTTTTTCATATGCATCCATATCCTTTGGATCATTGGTTACCCAATACGCTCTTCTACCTCCCCTGATCTGCATCACGGAAAAGCGAATGTCTCTTACATAAGAAATGGCCTGATGGGTATGTCGAACGAGATCTGCTTCTTTGGCTTGTTTCTCCAGGGAGTCGATGGTAATAAAACCTACCAGAAATACGAGTAAAACTGCAATACCTAAACCAGAATACAGTCTGAGGGGCAGGGAACGGATCATTTGATATCGGCTTTTTAAATGACTTGTAAGATAATTAAATAAATAACAATCAATGACTCACAACAAATTACCAGCAACAAAAAGCCCCGACAATATTGTCGGGGCTGGAGATAGATACTTGAAAATTTTAGAAAGCAGGATCTGCCGGTGTATTCGGGTTACTGTCACGCTCACGGAAAGGATAAGGGAAGAAATTTCTCTTTCTTTCAGCGGTTGGTCTTCCGAATCGACGCATATCTTCCAGTTTCATACCAGACAGGTATAACTCGATACAACGATTGCGATAGATCTGTGTCAGCAAATCATTGACTGTAACAGGGGCTGCTGGTCCAAGATCAGCACCGATGCCCAATACATCATTCGCTGCTTTTTTCGTTACCACTTTGTTCAATTCAATGATTCCATTGGCCAGATCAGGTGTTGCCTGACGAGCATAACACTCTGCTTTAATAAGCATGATCTCACCCGGGAAATACAATGGAATAGCAGTAGTAGGTGTATTCCAGAAACCATTCAATCGGAAACGAGGATTGATGGTTGCATTGATCACTGTATAGAATGGGATACGCTTGTCAGCCAGATCAGGTGCAATCGCAGCAGGTAACCCTAAGGTAGAGTCTACGGGCTGATACACGTTATTGGTAGAGGTTACAAAGTTGAAGATCGGATTTGGATTGGCCGCTTCAAAATTCATCGTTGAACGCTTTGTAATATCTACAGCATTCGCAGCTTGTAATGCAGCAGCATAGTTACCGGCAAACAATGAATAACGTGCTTTCAGTGCATTCAATGTATTGACAATATCTACACCTGCAGGAACATCTGCAGCAAAAGCAGCAGAAATGGCATTGGCATTGATCGCTGCCAAAGCTTTATCAATGGCCGCAATGGCTCGAGCAAAACCTACATTTCTGTCTGAGAATGTGGTTGTAGCTGTTCCTACTGTATCAGGTACTTTTTCCCAATAGCTGGATAATGCACCCAATGAAAGTGCTTTATAAATACTGGCATACCCGATCAATCCACTCGCATATCCTTTATCTGTAAGATTCGCAGCCGCATTGATCACGTTATTCGCATCAAAAATGACTTTGTTCGCTGAACTCCAGACATTCCCTAATAATGCATTGGTACCGTCTACTGCTGTACCACCGGTGCTGAACTGAAATTCAGAAACGTTACCCGGATTCATCAAAATGGTTTCATTGGTGATCAGTCCGGTTGCATCAGACATACCATATGCAACATTCGATGCATAGGTTCTTTGCAAACCAACTACCGTACCAGCCAAACCTTTTGCCGAACTAAATACCTGATCCGAAGTTGCGGCATTCGGATTATTAAAGTCTTTTTTACAACCTGCCGTTGTCAAAAGCAGTGCTGTCAGACCTGTATATAATGATGTTTGAATACTCTTTTTCATACAAGTAATTTTTGAGGATTAAAATTTAGCCTGAATACCAAAACTGAAAGTTCTTGGAATAGGCACTGCACCAAAATCAATTCCACGCAGAATGGTACTTTGTCCACCTGCATTTACTTCAGGATCATATCCTTTGTAGTTATCCCAACTGATGAGGTTACGACCACTGAAATTGATACTCAGGTCACTGAATCCTTTTACTTTTCCGAAATTATAGCTAAGTGATAATTCACGCAATTTGGTATAGCTGCCATTATCAATTCTCCATTCTTCGATCGCATAGATACCACTGATATATCCACGTGGTAATTGTCCGCGATGTTCTTGTTCAGCAACTTTACCATTACCTACACCCTGACGTGTACGGAAATCAGCATTGAACACATCTACACCTTGTACCGCATCGATCTGAACGCGCAGACCAAAACGCTTGTAAGTAAACTCATTCACAAGGCTGGTAGTATAATCAGGATTTGGATCACCGATCACCTTACGCAATACTGCACCACTTGGTAAACCACCGGTTCTGCCGGGAGTGAATACCAATGCACTGTTCTGAACACCTCTTTCTGTCTGAGGAATACCTCCGGCATTTTTCACTTCACTTCCATCTGCATTACGCGCAAAGAAAGTTCCATAGAAAACACCTACGGGTTGTCCTTCAATGATCGCAACAGGTGCACCTGCATTGGTACTTAACAGCGTCAATGCTTGTCCGATACGAACTGCCTTATTTCTGTTACGGTTGAAGATACCTGTGATATTCCAGTTGAAATCTTTCTTAGCGATCGGATTACCGGTCAACACAATTTCAAAACCTTTGTTCTCTAATGATCCGAAATTATCCAGCAAGCTGCTGAAACCAGATGTAGGAGCGATGAATCGGTTGATCAACAGATCTGTTACTTTTTTATTGTAAATATTCACTGTTAACCCTACTCTGTTATTCAAGAAAGCGAGATCAAAACCTAATTCGGTTTCTTGTTGTCTTTCAGGTTTTACATTTTCATTCGCCAATGTACCACTAGAGTTCAATGCTGTTCTTCCTAAATAAGAAGAAGAGCTGTAAGTATTGAATCTGGAGTAAGCACCGATACCTGTAAGGTTTCCGCTTTCACCATATGCCAAACGAACTTTGAACAGATCCCACCATTTTGAAATACCTGAATTAGCCCAGAAATCAGTTCCGGAGATCACATAGCTACCACTCGCTTTATAGTAGGTCTGGTTACGCTGATTTTTTCCGAATACAGATGAACCATCCACACGAACAGCACCTGTTACGAAGAATTGGTTACGGTATTTGAAATTCTGTTGAACATAGGCACCGGAAATAGACAACTCACTTCTTTCATCAACAGGATCCAATCTGGTACTAGCACCATTTACGGTTTGTACAAATGGAGCCAAGCCTCTTCCTTGTAAAAGTGAGAAGCTGTTTTTCTCATATTGCTGCGAAAATCCAACCTGAGTAACCGAGTTGATATTGTTGGTGATATTTCTGGAATAGGTGGCATTCAAGTCGTGGTTGATTGCAAAGAAATTATTATTCGCTGCACTTGAATAACCATTTTGTGTAGGATCCAATGCAGGTCCACCACCAAAGAATGCAGTACTTACATTGTATGCAAACGGAGGAATATAAGTATTTCCATTCTGTGCATAGTTATCAATACCCATGGTATAATCTACAGTAAGACCGGTGATTGGACGAAGTTTCAATCCGAGGTTCGCGATCAAACGATTGGTGGTTTGACGCTGCTTGATATCTTCGATCACAGATACTGGATTTGCACGGCCACGCTCACCTACTGCACGAATATTACCCAATGCATCTCTTGTCCAAATATCATGGAAATTACCAATGATGGTAACAGAGTTCATTGGAGAGAAGAAAGAGTTACCATCCGGTTTTTCATTCGCAGTACTGTTAATATAGTTCAAGCCTAAATTGAAGCTTGCCCATTTGTTCAGTACCTGATCGATATTACTACGGAAACTGTAACGCTGGAAATCTGTATTTCTTACAATACCCTGATTATAGAAATAAGAACCAGAGATATAATACTTCGTCTTATCAGTACCACCACTGATAGAGATATTGTTATCAGTACCATTGGCATTACGGAAAATATAATCCTGATAATCATAACGAGTTACAGGAGTTGTAGTGGTAACAGCTGGAGAAAGGATATCTTGTGTCAATGCACCCGGACCATCTGTTGGACCACCAAACTTAGTAGGAGCCTGGTTTACATCTAATTTCTTACGCAGGCTACTGGTTGTAAAGCTGGTAGAGAAACTTACAGTTGGGGCACCACTTTTACCTTTCTTAGTGAAGATCTGAACCACACCGGCATTTGCACGGCTACCATAAATAGCAGCGGCAGCAGCACCATTCAGTACTTCAATTCTTTCGATATCATTCGGATTGATATCTACCAATCTGCTCTGACCAATACTTCCTACGAAGTTTCCACCATCGTAGTTGCTGGAAGTGTTGGTTACACGATTGGTTGCGTTATTCACGATCACTCCATCAATGATATATAGAGGTTCTGAAGAGGAAGAAATAGAACTGATACCACGCAAACGAACGGAGATACCACCTGCAGGATCCCCGGAGTTTTGAGAGATCTGTGCACCGGCAGTTTTACCCTGCAATGCAGCCAGTACATTTCCTGTAGCTCCTTTATTCAAGTCTTCAGCACTAACAGAACTGATATAGCTACCTAACTGACGACGGGTAGTACCCTGAGAGTTACCGGTAACGATCACTTCATCTAATTTAGAAACATCATCTGCTAATTCAGCATTCAGCGTATAACTGTTGTTACCGGCTGTTACTGTAAAAGAAGCTTGTTGTGTTTTGTAGCCGGTACCGGAAAAAACCAGTGTATAGCTACCGGGTTTTAAGGAAGCAGAGAAACTAAATGTACCATTGTTGTCTGTAGCGGTACCTACATTGTTTTCTCTGATGAATACGGAAGCAGCCTCCACAGCAGCTCCGCCTTTAGCAGTTACTTTACCGGATACGCGAACTTGCGCAATACCCGCAGCCGTGATCAAACTTGTCAACAGCAGCAAGAAAGCTGTTTTCAGTAAGACCGGCTTCAAGAGCGGTTTCATTTTCATATTTCAGCGTTTATAGATAATTACAAAATAGTAATGCCTTGTTTCTTATAAGGTTCAAATACAGGATTCGATGGATCGAGTTCTGTAATGATGGTATCGATTTCATTCAACCCACAGATCGTAAGTCGCTGATGGGTGTTGAGTTTTTCGGAGATTGATAATATAACCGTCTTCTCAGCAGCTTGTATCATCGCTTTCTTCACTTGAATCACTTCCCAGTCATTATCTGTGATACCCGTCTCATCAATAGCATTGATACCCATGATGCACAGATCAGCTTTAATACCAGCAATCTTTGAGATGGCTTCACCTCCTACAGCGATTTGTGAACTTTTAGAGATCTTATCGCCTAAAAAAATCACTTCAATATTGGGGTGTTGTGCATACTCATGCGCAGCGGGAATGCTGCCGGTGAAAAAAGTAGCATTGAGATCAGAAGGTAACAAACGTGCCATTTCTATTACAGTTGTTCCACCTGTTGTCAGAATGAACATATTGTTTCTGATCAATGAAACAGCTTTACTGGCAATCACTCTTTTACTGTCTGCTTTGTATACATCTGATTTTAAGAAGGAACTATGAAAAGATTTAGACAATGCACCACCATGTACTTTAATGATCTTATCCATTTCCGCTAGCTCATTCAAGTCGCGACGTATGGTATCTTCGGATACATTGATTTCATTGCTGAGGTCAGAGGAGAGTATACGATTATGCAAATCTATTTGGCGTAGGATATAGGCCTGTCTTTCAGTTTTCAGCATAGCAGCAATAAATAAGTTCCTTAAAATTAATGCGGGAAAATGCGTATTTCCAAATATTTTTTGCAAGAATATGCACAATGATGCGTTTTTAAGTCTAATTTAAAGGCATGAATCCGAATATTTCAGCACTATATACCATTGCTAACAAGCCCGAAAGAGTTATCATAGGCTTAATGAGTGGTACTTCTGTAGATGGACTGGATGTGGCATTATGCCGCATATCCGGACAAGGAACCCAAACAAACGTGCAATTATTGGCATTTGAGACGGTGGTTTATGATAAAGTATTCAAAGACCATATCAAATCTATTTTTTCAAAAAGAAGTGTTGACCTGGAAAAGGTTTGTCTCCTGAATGCCTGGGTAGGAACAGAACATGCATCCATTATTCTGAATTGTTTAAAAAAATGGAATACAGTTCCTGCTGCTGTTGATCTGATTGCCAGTCATGGACAAACGATCTATCACGCACCTAAGCTGTTACATCCGGATGATGAATTTGACAACGCAACTTTACAGATAGGTGATGGTGATCATATTGCAGTCAAAACAGGGATCATTACCCTGAGTGATTTCAGACAAAAACATGTTGCCGCTGGCGGCGAAGGCGCTCCATTAGCTGTATATGGTGATTATCTCATCTTCAGCAGTCGCAAAGAGAATCGTATCATGCTGAATATTGGTGGTATTGCCAACTTTACCTATTTACCTTCCGGATTAGATGTGGCTGAAGTATTCAGCACCGATGTAGGTACAGGAAATACTTTAATGGATGCCTATGTACAAGCACATTTCCAGGGAAAATATTTTGATGAAAATGCGAGCATTGCAAGACAGGGAAAGATTAATGAAGCTTTATTGAGCGCTTTGAAAGACAATGAATTTTTTACCAACGATTTTCCAAAGACCATCGGACCCGAATTATTCAATCTGGATTATCTCAATGCAGCCATGCAAACAGCAGGTTGCAAAGACCTATCACATGGAGATATCATGGCTACACTCAATCGATTTTCTGCAGATATGATCGTTGATGCACTACACAGGTGTATGACCAATAGAAATGATTTTGTGGTGTATACCAGCGGTGGTGGCATGCACAACCCATTACTCATGGAACATATTCATGCACAATTACCGGGTATTACATTCAGAGATACAGCTGAATTAGAAGTAAATCCTGATGCAAAAGAAGCTGTACTATTCGCTATTCTGGCCAATGAAGCAGTGGCAGGCGGACAAGTAGCTTTGGGCGCCGGAAGACATGGGATACCCGCTGTAAGTATGGGTAAGATCAGTTTCCCGTCATAACAGTATATGACCGATTTAATTTTTCGACAACAGAAAATAATCCGGTTAGCGTATTTACCATCCAACACGCATCATTGCATTTCATACTATTTCACATCCAGTGAATAAAGCATCTTGCTACTTTCACAGAAAACGAAACGATGAGATCAGTATTCATAATGTTTTTGCTGTTGGCAGGCATCACTGCAACTGCTCAAACAAATAATACCATTGAAAAAAAGAAATTTCACTTTGGTGCCAAGCAGGATACCAGTGCCGGTTATGCCCAGGCTGTTAAAGTAGACAATGTAATTTATGTATCCGGAACAGTTGCCCGTGATATTACGCCCGCTTCGATCAAAAGAGTCTATCAAACCATAGAAAGAAGTTTGGCTGCATTCGGCGCTACCTTACAAAATGTGGTGAAAGAAAATCTATACACCACCGATATCGAAGCTATGAAAACACATAATGAAGCCCGAAAAGAAATGTATAAAGGAGATTACCCTGCAGCTACCTGGGTTCAGATTAGCCGATTGTACATGCCGGATGCAAAACTGGAAATTGAAGTCATTGCGCATTTACCCAAAAAGCAATAAGACTAACGGCGGCTCGCAATCAGCAAATTCAGATCTGTAAACTTGAGATCGAATTTTTGACTGATATAAAAATCGGTCAATGCTCCTTTGAACATATAGATACCCTCACGGAGATTGAAGTTGTGCCAAACCATTTCTTCAAGCCCTCCTTCATCACTTATTTCCAGGATCAATGGCATGAGTACGTTGCTGATGGCCTGACTTGCTGTTCTGGCGAAACCACTTGGGATATTGGGAACACAATAGTGGATGACATCATGTTTCACAAATGTGGGATGTTGATGGCTGGTCAATTCACTGGTTTCAAAACAACCACCACGATCGATCGCCACATCAATGATGATACTTCCCGGACGCATAGCAGCTACCATTTCTTCTGTTACCACAACCGGTGCCCTGCCAAATTCATTACTCAATGCACCCACTGCTACTTCACAGGTCTTTAATTGCTTCGAAAGAATACGCGGCTCTAATACACTGGTCCAGATTCTTTGTCCGAGATTATTTTGTAACTGCTTTAAGCGATACACATTGTTATCAAATACTTTCACAGAAGCACCTAATGCCAATGCGTTTCTGGTGGCAAACTCTCCAACAATACCAGCACCAACGATCACAACTTTGGTCGGAGGAATACCGCTGATACCACCCAATAATACTCCTTTGCCTTTATTAAAACTGCTGAGGTATTGTCCGGCTATCAACATCACCGCACTACCTGCGATCTCACTCATACTTCTTACGATCGGATAGGTACCACTGTCATCTTTGAAATTTTCAAAGCTCAATGCAGTGATCTTTTTCTCCATCATCTTTTCAATATATTCCTTTCGTAAAGCTGATAGATGTATGGGAGAAATGATGGTTTGATTCATCTGTAATAAAGGCATATCCTCGGCTACAGGCGGGGCGCTTTTTACAAGTATGGGACATTTAAAGATCTCATTACGATCATACACGATACTGGCACCCATTTCAGAGTAATCACGATCAGAATAATGGCTACCCTCTCCCGCTCCATGTTCTACAACAACCTGATGTCCATTAGAGATCAAAACACCTACTGCATCCGGTGTAAGTGCAATTCGATTTTCCTGAAAAGCGATCTCTTTAGGAATGCCAATATGCAACTTTGCACCCTGAGGTTTGATGTCAAGGGTCTCTTCCAAAGTTTCATAGGCAAATGAAGTGCTGATAGAAGGTTTACTGGTAGCCATGTGGGGTTATAAGTTGGATAGAAAATGGATCTTATGATTTTACGTATATCTGAAATGTTCCTTCATTAAAGTTATGACATTCCACGCAGACTCAGACAGCTATTGCATCTGTGTATAAACGCCTTGTAGATGGATCAAGGGTTTCAATGTATACATGAAACGTATTGTCAGGCAATAGTCCTGCTGCTTTTTCCGGCCATTCAATAAAGCAATAATCGCCACTATTCAGGTGATCTTCAATTCCAGCCTCGATCGCCTCTTCCTCATCTTTTAGTCGATACCAATCCATGTGTAATAATGTTCCGACTTCCTTACCCTCATATTGATTCACGATGGCAAAAGTCGGACTACCGATCGCATCAGTCACACCCAGATTTTCACATAGCGCATGAATGAACGTCGTTTTTCCCGTACCCATTTCTGCATGAAATGCCCATACTTTGTGCTTCTTCCCTGACGCCCATAGTGCTTTTGCCACTTCCTTTATTTGCGCTAATCCAAAAATTGCATCCATGCGGCAAAGGTAACAAGAACGAGGGTGAAAAGCATATCTCCTACCATGGACTATGGTCTATGGTCCATAGCCCATGGCAAAAAAGCTCACACTGTTCTTGCAACCATGATGTAGAAATATTCTTCTCAAATCGAAAGAGGTCGCTTTAGCTATTTGGTAAATTTGTAGTTGTAAACCTCAACCCCACAATATTGATTATGGAAAAAGTGAATTGGAAAGTGGAAGGTATGACCTGTACCAATTGTGCGCTCACAGTTAATAAATACTTGCAGTCGCAAGGCATGCAAAACGTAAAAGTAAATTTTATCGGCGGCGACGTAAGTTTTGACCTGCCTGACAATGGTTCTCCAAAAGAAATCGCCAAAGGTATTAATGGACTTGGCTACACTGTTAAAAACGAGGATAACAGCGATACCTCAAAAAAATCAAAAAGATTATTCACGAATCACTTACAACGCTTCTGGTTCTGTTTTGTATTTACAGCTCCACTAATGTTGCACATGATACCGGGTGTACATATTCATTTCCTTATGAATCCCTATGTACAACTTGGCTTAACCATTCCCGTATTTATTGTTGGAATGGATTTTTTCGGACGAAGTGCTATCAAGAGTTTATTGAAGGGTATCCCCAATATGAATGTATTGATCGCGTTAGGTGCTGTAGCTGCATTTGGATATAGCTTATACGGAACGGCGATCGGAAGGGCTGAAGAATTTTTATTTTATGAAACAGCCGCTACCATTATCACCTTGGTTTTCTTGGGCAATTGGATGGAGGATAGATCGGTAGAAACAACACAAACCGCATTAAAAAAATTGGCTATTACACAAAAGTCGATGGCCAATATGATCGCATATGATGATCAACACCAAGAACATGTTTTTCCGGTAGAAAGTACCAGCCTGAAAGTAGGTGATTTGTTATTGATCAAAACTGGAGAACAAGTACCAATGGATTGTAAGATCTTATGGGGTGAAGCACAGATCAATGAAGCGATCATATCCGGCGAGAGTGTTCCGTTATACAAAAAAATGAATGACCACCTGATCGGCGGAAGCATTGTGGAAAGCGGAACCATTAAAGCATATGTTACAGCTGTTGGTGAAGACACTGTGCTCTCCAATATTTTACGCCTAGTAAGAGAAGCACAATCAGAAAAACCACCGGTTCAGCAATTAGCAGATAAGATCAGTGCCATTTTTGTTCCAACTGTTGTCAGTATTGCAACCGTGACTGTGCTGATCAATTATTTCGCCACAGATATTGGTTTTGGTGCCAGCTTGCTCAGGGGCATAGCTGTATTGGTGATCTCCTGCCCTTGTGCCATGGGATTAGCAACCCCTGCCGCCATCGCTGTAGGTCTTGGCAGGGCAGCCCGTAATGGTATCCTGTTTAAAAATGCAAAAAGCCTGGAGATCTTTAAAAGTATCAAACAGGTTGTATTCGATAAAACAGGTACATTGACTACAGGACATTTTACTATTGTTGATGACAAAGTGATCTCCAACAATATTACTCAGGAACAATTCAGACAAATTGCTTTTTCACTGGAAAAATATTCGAATCACCCTATTGCAAGCGCTATCAGTAAAAGCTGGAAGAGCAAAGAAGATATCAGATGGGCAACAATTGAAGAGGTGAAAGGATTGGGGATGCAAGCAACAGATAAAGAAGGGAATACCTATGTAGCAGGCTCATTCAAAGCTGCGGCTGCACTTACCAACGATCATTCACACAATGTTTATATCATTCGCAACAATGAACTGTTAGGATGGATCGATGTCGCGGATGAAATAAGAGCTGAAGCAAAAGAAGTGATCAGTTCACTTAAAAATAGAGGTATCAAAACCATCCTGCTGAGTGGTGATAAAAAAGAAAAATGTGAACAGGTTGGAAAAGAACTAGGTATTGATCTGATCATAGGAGAACAAACACCCGAGCACAAGCTTGAAAGAATCGCTCAATTCAATCAAGAGGTTCCTACTGCTATGGTGGGCGATGGTATCAATGATGCACCTGCATTGGCCAAAGCAACGGTGGGTATTTCTTTGAGTGATTCTACACAAGTAGCCATGCAAAGTGCGCAAGTCGTATTAATGAATCACGGATTGAAAAATTTACCGTTAGCATTAGGACTGGGTAAACATACATACATCACGATCAAAGAAAATCTCTTCTGGGCATTTGCCTATAACATAGTAGCGATCCCTGTTGCAGCACTGGGTTATCTTAATCCAACATTCGGTGCTTTGGTAATGGGTTTAAGCGATGTTGTTTTAGCAGTGAATTCTGTTCGTTTGAATTTTAAGAAGGTGGAGTGAGAAAGTGAAAGTATAGGTAATAATATCATAGACTTATACCTGATTTTCACCATAATTCCTGTAATTAATGTACGCTTCTTCTTTTGTTACTCTGATACGTGATTTTTATAAATGACTTTATCATTAAACCACAAGAAACTAGAAGTATACAAAATTTCAAGGTTTCTAGTTAAGGAATGTTATTTGTTGACCGCTTTGCTTCCTGTCGAAGAAAAGTTCAATCCAATAACTCAAATCAGAAGAGTAGCCCTCTCTGCAAGTTGAACATCGCAGAAGGCTCATCAAGAAAATCGACCATCGAGAGAAAAAGATACTATGAAATTTCCAGAGGATCATTAATTGAAATTGATGATGTAACTGAGGCAGCTTTTGATTTATCTTATCTATCAAAAGAACAAATTACCAGCTTATCACTACATTTGAATCAGTGTTTTGCTTCACTGAGCGGCTTAATAAAATAAATCATTTCACTTTTCACCTGCATGACCACCCCACTTTCCATTCTTCAACACTACTGGAAGTATGATCAATTCCGACCAATGCAGGAAGAGATCATTCAATCGGTGTTGGATGGAAAAGACACACTCGCATTATTACCAACAGGAGGAGGAAAATCCATTTGCTTTCAGGTTCCTGCTTTACTTATGGATGGACTTTGCTTAGTGATCAGTCCATTGATCGCCCTGATGCAAGATCAAGTGGCTCACCTGATTGAAAAAGGCATTGCTGCTGCCACTTTGAATAGCGGGATGAGTTATGGAGAAGTGAGGAGCTTATTACAAAAAGCATCCCGGGGCGATTATAAATTCTTGTATGTATCCCCGGAAAGAATTGAATCTGCTTTATTCAAAGAATACTTACCGGTTTTAGATATCAATCTGATCGCTGTAGATGAAGCGCATTGTATTTCTCAATGGGGATATGATTTCAGACCACCATATTTACGCATTGCTGCTTTACGTGAGGAGTTATCGAATGTTACAATAATAGCACTTACTGCTTCTGCAACTGAAAAAGTACAAGAGGATATCATTCAAAAACTGGCATTGAATCATACTTCTGTTTTTCGTCAGTCGTTTGAACGTCCCGCACTATCCTACAGTTCTTTTGAAGCAGAAAGCAAGATGAATAAACTGATACAAATCTTACAAGGAGTTCCGGGTAGTAGCATTGTTTATACCAATAGTAGAAAACTAACTAAGGAAGTTTGCCAGCTACTACAGTTACAGGGCATTTTAGCAGATTATTATCATGCCGGATTAACACAAGACGAAAGAGAACGAAAACAAAAAGCCTGGATACAGGACCAAACAAGGGTAATGGTTTGTACCAATGCATTTGGAATGGGCATCGATAAACCCAATGTTCGCTCCGTTATTCATTATAATATACCCGACTGTTTAGAAAACTATTACCAAGAAGCTGGTCGTGCGGGGCGGGACGGTAAAAAATCATTTGCAGTTTTATTGTACCATCTAAACGACATCGAACAATTAAAAAATCTACCCGACAAAAAGTTTCCTCCGTTAACGACTATTCAATCAGTGTATCAATCGCTGGCTGATTTTTTTCAATTACCCGTCGGAACCGGCGAAGGTGCTTACTTTGATTTTGATCTCAGACAATTCACAGAAAATTTCAAATTAGATACTACTACAGTTATCAATACACTGAAAGTACTGGAACAAGAAGGCCATATCAGTTTTGCCGAAAGTATTTTCCTCCCTTCACAGGTCATGTTTGTAACGGATAAAGATGCTCTGTATGCGTTTGAAACAGCTCAACCACAATTAGAAGGACTTATCAAAATATTACTTCGCACTTATGAAGGCATTTTTGATAATCGTGTTTCGATTTTTGAATCTTCACTGGCAAAAGTGATGCGAACAGAACAAGCAGTTATACAGCAGCAATTAAAAGAATTGGCAGCCTATGGTATCATTGAATATCTACCGAAAAAAGATTCACCTCAGATACACTACTTACTCAATCGGGCGCCGGCCAAATACTTACATATAGATCATGATGCTTATCATGAAAGGAAACAAAACTATACTGCTCGTGTATCCGATATGATCCGTTATGTTACCGATCAAGATAGTTGTAGAAGTAAATATATTGGTAACTATTTCGGCGATACACAATTATCTGCCTGTGGCATTTGTGATCATTGTCTTGCAAAGAAGAAAAAAGAATTAAGCCCAGAGGATTTTAGCGTTATTGAAAACAATATTCGGATCAAACTTACCGGCACAACGCTCTCCATTGAAACGCTTCTGGCACAACTGTCTACCTTTTCGAAAGAAAAAATATGGACTGTGTTAGATTTTATGCAAACAGAGAATGCGCTGATGATCGGTGAAGATGGGAAAGTCTCTCTTTTGTAAAGCTGATCATCTTCTTCTTGTTGATCTGGATCTTCCGCCCAATCCTAAAGCACCTAACAAACTTCTGGTAATCACACTGGCAGCCGTTCTTCCTACCTGACGAACAACAGGGTTATCAAAAAAGCTTTCTTCTTTTTTAGGTCTGCCACTTTGCTTAGGTTCTTCTGTAGCTGCCATTTCTTTTGATCGCTCTGCTGCTTCCTCCAGTTTAGCTGTTAATATTTCATACGCACTTTCACTATCGATCTCTTTACTATACTTGGCGGCTAATTTGCTGGATTGAACCAACTGATTGATCTCTGCATCTGTCAATACATCCATCCTGCTTCTGGGAGCACATAGCATCGTATGTACCAACGGTGTAGGAATACCTTTTTCATTCAGTAAGGTTACAAATGCTTCGCCGATACCTAGTTGAGTTAATAATTCATCGGTTTCATAAAAATCCGTTTCAGGAAAATTTTCTGCCGCTTGTTTGATGGTTTTTCTGTCTGCAGCCGTAAACGCACGTAATGCATGCTGAATTTTTAAACCCAACTGACTCAAAATAGCAGCAGGTATATCTTGAGGATTTTGTGTACAAAAGAAAATACCGATGCCCTTTGATCGTATCAACTTGATCACGGTCTCGATCTGTTGTAACAAAGCCTCTGAAGCTTCATTGAAGACCAAATGTGCTTCATCAATAAATAAAATAAGTTTGGGTTTATCCATGTCCCCTTCTTCCGGGCAACTGGCATATAACTCTGCCAATAATTGCAGCATAAAAGTGGAAAACAGCTTGGGTCTGTCTTGCATATCGGTTACCCGTAAAACATTGATCATACCTCTACCATCATCACTGATGCGCATGAGATCTTCCACTTCAAAACTTTTTTCACCAAAGAAAACATCCGCACCCTGTTGTTGTAACTCAATCACTTTACGAAGAATGGTACCGGTAGAAGTAGTGGAGATCTTACCGTATTCCTTTTCTATTTCCGCCTTGCCTTCATTACCGATGTATTGTAATACTTTGATGAAATCTTTCAGATTCAACAAAGGCATTTGATGGTCGTCACAATATTTAAAGATCACAGCTACGAGTCCACCTTGCGTATCATTCAACCCTAATATTTTACTCAACAAAACCGGACCGAATTCACTAACCGTTGCACGTAAACGAACGCCGGGCTCATTGCTCAACGTAAGTAGCTCAACCGGAAATGCTGTTGGGGTAAAATCGATTCCTAATTTCTTACTTCGCTCGATCAGTTTATCATTCACGGTTCCTGCTGTGGCAATACCGCTGAGATCGCCTTTGATATCCATCAATAAAACAGGTACGCTGTTATCACTTAAATATTCACTGATCATTTGTAAGGTCTTGGTTTTACCGGTACCCGTAGCACCGGCGATCAAACCATGACGGTTCATTGTTTTCAATGGGAGCGAAATGGGTGCGCCTTCCACCACTTCTCCATCGATCATCCCCATCCCAATTTTCACATGCTCCCCTTTGAAAGTATAACCTGTTGTAATGGATTGTAAAAAAGCCTGTTTGTCTGGCATAACTCCTTATTTATCACTCAATTTAAATAAATGAACCTTGTATTGATAATAATTTTTTTATTATATTTTATCGTTTTTCAATAAATATTAGTTATTTAGCATTCAAATACCGCTTATGCGCATTATTCGTTGGCTATTGATCGGAGTACGGATATTGGTCATCTGTTTCGCATTGTACCTCTTGGCGCTTATTGCATTACCAAATCTGTTCTTTAAAAATGAACTGTCAGAACAAGGCACTGTGACATCCATGACATATGATCCTGACAAGTATGAGCTGCAGCTAATGTCGTTGGATAATAATCTGCCCTATAAGGATTACAAAACTTTATCCGATAGTATCACACAGATAAAACAATTAGAAAGGATTGCAAATTTCCTTTCAATGGATGGATGGATGTTAGGCTTTATAGGGTTCCATAAGCAGTCAGAAAAGAGTATCCTTTTTTTTGATAGTTCATTGAGAAGACATTCGCTTAAAGAAGTTCCTGACACAACTTATTACATAGGACTGGATGGATATTACCTAAAATCAGATCATAGCACCTTTAGAAGAAACGACACGACTTTCTTAAGATTTCCTGTGATAACGAAACGAGATACAATTCGAAAAATAATTGATGGACATTTTGAAGTAAGGCCGCTTTCAGTTGATGTGCAAGACTTGGCTGAAGGAATCAATAATCCAATGAATCAAAAAAGAGAACTACTGATTAAGGTAAGCAAACAACAATATAAATGGTTCTTAATTGTATTCAGTCCGATTGCAATTCTATTACTATTGCTTTTTTTATGGGGTGTGATACTACAACCAATTCGTATACTCGAAGATATTGCCAACCAAGAAGCATTTAGAAAAAAGACCTATAAAAAATTATATTTTACTACCATCAGCTTATGGGGTATCGTGTTGCTCAAGATAATCCTATCATACTCATTGAGCGCTTACTTTAGTTCTTATATAGATCCTGCTTTTCATTTACGTTTCTACGATTTCATTTCAGAGAGTATCAGCTATATCATTGGAGGATTCATCACCTTCAGTCTTGCACACGCATTTAGAAAAGGATATCAATTACAACAAGATCAAAACCTAACAATCTGATATGTTGAAGAAATACCAGCCATTAAAAGAGAAAGCCATGTATACAAGGATTAAATTAACTGCATGGACCATGATTATTTTTTGCTCCTTGTTGGCAATCATGAGCTTAAGTAATGATAGTGAAATCACTGTTCCTGTTCAGCCTACTTTGGAAGCCCCTTTCTATGATAGTGTGTATAAAACCTATGGTATTAGCGCAGTTCAGGTATCTGGGAATTTTGTGATCAAAGAGACTCATTTCGTACAACGTCTATTAATACCTGCGCAATTTCTGGAATTCGATATACTAAGTTGTGTATTACTCATTGTTTTATCTACCATTATTTTGAAACTGCTACCCCATATACATAGTCAGGCCTTATTCAAAACAGATATCAGTCATTGGATAGGATACATTGGCTGGGCACTCATGCTCTTTTGGTTATTGGATACCGCCAGGATATTTTTTTATGCCATGCCTGAAATTAAAAGGCTTACAAACAATGAGTTCGTATTCCGCAGAACCGGCTACTTAATGTTTCCCTTGCAATTCTGGCTTGGTATCGGCATACTTTGGGTGAGCAGGTTATACAAAAACGCATTTCGCTTGAAACAGGAACAAGAACTTACTATTTAATAAATCAATCGATTAAATATGAAACGTTATAAAATCATCGTTTGGATCATATTAGTGCTATCGGTCATTCATATTATTACTATGGTTGCCGGTATTGAAATATTGGATGACAAACTGTTTAGGCTTAAAGTAGCTCCCAATCCGGAAAGTACTTTAAGTAAAGAACCCATCAAAAAATTTGAAGGGTCGGTCCTTTTCTTTAAAGGTGATTTAATCATCAATGATCTTCCTTGGTGGAAAAGAACGCTTTTATCAAATGATACCACAGATGCTATAGCCATTTGCTTATTGGCTATCTTAAGTTTATTGATCATTCAAACCATTGAGAAATCAAATACCTATCACAGAAAAATCGGTAATTATATTTTCTTAGGAGGAGCCGTATTTCTATTCGCTACAATCTGTGAGATTTTACAACGATATTTTTTAAAAGAAGAAGTACTAACAAGAACGAATGGCGAGTTTATTCTACTAAGAAATGAAGCCGCCATACTACCGGATACCATCGTTGGTGTTATTCTTTTTATTTTTAGTGCTGTTTACACCGAAGCCTACAAATTGAAAACCGAACAAGACCTTACCATCTGATGCCCATTGTAGTAAACTTAGATATCATGCTTGCCCGACGAAAAATGAGTCTGACCGAACTCAGCGAACGGGTAGGTATCACCATTGCAAATATGAGCATTCTCAAAAGTGGAAGGGCCAAAGCCATTCGTTTCTCCACCCTAGAAGAAATCTGCCGCATCCTAGATTGCCAACCCGGCGATATTTTGGAGTATATGGATGAGGAGAGTTATAGGAAGTTGTTTGAGAGATGATGATAGACCATAGACCATAGACCATGGTCCATGGACTATGGTCTATGGTCTATAACTCCTCCTCCCTCTCCAACATCAAAATCGCGCTTTGGGGAACGATGAAATATTTTTCATTTTCATACATCACTTCTGTGGCGCCACTCAGCAGAAAGATGGCCAGATCTCCTTCTTTGGCTTGCAGCGGTACATATTTTACCTGCTCATCTTCCGTTTTCCAGGGTTCATCATCTACAGGCATGGGAATAGCATACCCCGGGCCTGTTTTAATGATATATCCCTGCTGTACTTTTTCCCTTTCCTGAACACCGGGCGGTAGGTATAAGCCACTGGCTGTTTGCTCATCAGGTTTTGATGGACGAACCAATACCCGATCTCCAATCACAATCAGTTTTTTCCACTTGTTGTCAGATGTTAACAGCATACACTATGATTTTATCCTGTTTTTGAGCCGCAAAAATAAATCAGAAATCAAAAACAGGATTGTGAACTATTTTTGTCTCATGAAGAAAACAGCCGGATGTATTTTTTTGTTGTCTACATTGATCATCGCTGTTTCTGCATTTATTACCCCACCTCCCATTACTACCAAAGCCGCGCTCGGAAAAAAGTTATTCAACGACAAAATCCTTTCCAAAGACCATTCTATCAGTTGCGCCAGTTGTCATTTACCGGAATATGGTTTTTCTGATACCCTAGCTTTCAGTAAAGGTATTGAAGGAAGTGCTACCACCAGAAATACTCCATCGGTACTCAACATGAAAAATCGTCCTTATTTTTTCTGGGACGGAAGAGCCGCATCACTGGAAGAGCAAGCCTTGATGCCGATCGCACATCCGGATGAAATGGGACTACCCATCAAAGAAGCGGTTGCCCGTTTGAATGCTAATAAAGAATACAGACAGCTTTTTTTACGCATCTTTAAAGCATTACCCAATAGCCGAAATCTTGGTGCGGCATTCGCCGCCTTTGAACGCACACTGGAAACGGATAGCAGCAGATTCGACGCTTATATCGATGACCTGATTGCTTTCACTGATGCAGAGGAAAGAGGAAGGAAATTATTTATCAGTGAAAAGACCAAATGCTTTGACTGTCATCGCGGACCTGATTTTACAGACGATCAGTTCAAGAATATCGGATTATTTGATGGCTATGCATTGAATGACTCGGGACGTTATCTCATTACCAGAAAAAAAGAAGACCTCGGAAAATTTAAAACGCCCGGTTTAAGAAATATTGCACTTACTGCTCCTTATATGCATAATGGCATGTTTCAGACATTGGAAGAAGTAGTGGAATATTATAACAATCCAGGAGCCTTTGTATTGAATCCAATCAACATCGATAGTACACTTGCGGAACCTTTGAGTCTGAGCAAACAGGAAAAAGCAGACTTGGTCGCTTTTTTGAAAACCTTAACAGATAAGCGTTTTCTAAAACAGCGTTGAGTTCGTCTAATAAGAAATAAGCTGCTTGTAATTCCTCTTTTTAACAAAAGATTTCACACAGTAGGAATCATGCACTTGTTGAATTATCTTTATTTCACACAAACTTTACAAATATGGAAGACAAGAAAAAGTACAAGATCTTATTGTGCGAGGATGATACGAACCTTGGAATGGTATTAAAGAACTATTTAGAAATCAATGATTATGATGTAACCCTAGAAAGAGACGGTCGTTTAGGTCTGGCTGCTTTTCAGCGTGAAAAATATGATATCTGCTTACTCGATGTAATGATGCCCAACATGGACGGCTTCACATTGGCTGAAGAGATCCGTGATGTGGATCCTGATATTCCTTTGTTCTTCCTGAGTGCAAAAACCATGAAAGAGGATATTATTCAGGGTTATAAGCTCGGTGCTGATGATTATATCACCAAACCTTTTGATAGTGAAGTTTTATTACTCAAGATCAAAGCCATCCTCAAAAGAAATGAGGAAGAGAATAAAGGGAATGATAATGTAGAATTCGATCTGGGCAAGTACCATTTCAATCCAAAACTCCGTGAATTGAAAAATGGTGATAGTACACAAACATTATCACCCAAAGAGAATGAGCTATTGAAGATGCTTGCGGAACACAAGAATGATCTTTTACCCCGTGAACGTGCATTAAAAAAGATCTGGGGTAGTGATACTTATTTCAATGGAAGAAGTATGGATGTATACATCGCCAAGTTGCGTAAATACCTCAAAGAGGATGCAGATATTGAGATCGTGAATATCCACGGTAATGGATTCAGATTGGTAGCACCTTAGTCATTCCAATAAAGTTTATAAAGCCACAGATCTTTTGATAGGTCTGTGGCTTTTTTATGCGTATGACATCAGCCATTTCCTTTGTACCTTTCGGGTATGAAGATCACTTTTTTCTCCTCACAACCCTATGATCGTAGTTTCTTTGAAAAATTCAATGATTCTATCGGCTTTGAACTAAATTTTTTGGACGTTTCACTGGATGAGCATACTGCGGTAATGGCAAAGAATGCAACAGCAGTTTGTGTATTCGTAAATGATAAAGTAACTGCTGCTGTCATTCAGCAATTGGCTGAAATGGGCGTAAAAGTAATTGCGCTTCGTTGCGCAGGTTTCAATAATGTAGACCTGGAAAGTGCGCGTAAATATGGTATTCGGGTTTGTCGTGTACCGGCATATTCACCGGAAGCAGTAGCAGAACATGCTGTTGCCATGATCCTCACCCTTAATCGCAAAACACATAAAGCTTATAACCGTGTCAGAGAACAGAATTTTTCTTTGAATGGATTACTCGGTTTTAATCTGCATGGAAAAACGATCGGCGTGGTTGGCACAGGTAATATCGGACAAGCTTTTTGCAGAATCATGCTGGGGTTTGGTTGTACAGTAAAAGCCTTTGATCTCATCGCGAATAAAGAAATGGAATCTATCGGCGTAACATATCATCCGCTGATGGAAGTGCTGAATACTGATATCATCTCATTGCATTGCCCATTGAATGAACAAACGAGACACCTGATACAAGATGAAACACTGGCTTATGTTAAGCCAGGTGCTATGCTGATCAATACCGGAAGAGGTGGTTTGATCGATACCAAATCGATCATCAACGCCCTAAAAAAAGGGCAGATCGGATCATTAGGGATCGATGTGTATGAACAGGAAGAAAAGCTGTTTTTCAGAGACTTATCTGCCAATATTATCCAGGATGATGATATACAACGTCTCATGAGTTTTCCAAATGTGCTGATCACCGCCCATCAGGCCTTTTTCACCGATGAAGCCCTCTCACAAATTGCCAGCACTACGTTAAATAATGTGCTCCAATTAGCAAAAAATAGTAATTTGAAGGACCAGGCTGCGTTATTGGTTTAATTTTAGTCTATAATAGTATTACCAAAGAAGAGGAATTATGAAGAAGTTCACTATACAATGGATATTGACCATTTGCACGGTACTTTTTATCCTGTCATGTCAAAAAGAATTCAGCGTAGAAGGTGAAGGATTAAAAGGCGCTGCACAAGGTTCTCTGACAGATAGCTCAGGTAATTGTAAAGATGCCGATGTACGTGGTGAATATGTTATCGATCAGCCCCTTGGTGATAGCAATTATGTGGTCATTAAAGTCAATTTTACACTACAGGGCAAGTACAAAATTTATAGTGATACCGTAAATGGTATGTGGTTCATTGATTCCGGATTTGCCCTTACCACCGGACCTACTACTGTTAAATTAAAAGGAAACGGTAAACCCATTCTTCCCAATCGCGCAGATTTCGTATTGACCTTTAATAATAGTTTCTGTGCATTTTCTGTGATCTCAAGTTCTACGGGCAGCGGAGGCGGAGGAACGAGTAATGATTATTTCCCAACTACATTGAACTCTAACTGGACCTACGAATACATTCCCAAATTAGGAACCTTGGATACCTTCAGAGTGGTAGCAACCAATCAGACCATTTCTGCTGATAACAAAATATTCAGACAGTATAGTACAGATCCTTTGGGTGAAGCTTATTATTTCACAAAAGACAATGCCGGTAATTATTATGCATACAGTACAGTAGATTTTGATTACCTGTTTATTTTTGATTCAATTCCTGCAACATTCATTTCTTACCCTTTCTTGAAAGACAACGTAGCTCAGGGTACATCATGGGAAACTCCTGAGTATGGGAAAGTAAAAATCGGTAATGATGTGGGTATTAGTAAAGCTGTTTTCACCATCGTTGGTAAAGGCATTACGTATTCGGTATTTGGCACTACATATAATGATGTCATCAATGTAAAAAGGACTATCCAATTTAAAAAAGATGGCACAAATACTTTCACAACGGTCATTGAAGGCAATACTTATTATGCAAAAGGAGTTGGCATGATCGATCAGGTGATTCCTACTTCGTCTTCTACCAGCCAGGCAGTAAGTCTGAAAAGAAAGCAAATATTCTAAGAATCCTATTCTATTTATCAATAACAAGAATGCCTCTTTGAAAGAGGTATTCTTGTTATTGAACTATATCGTGTCTTGATTAAAATATCTGTGTCTTATCATTCACTACAGAATCCGTTTCAACTGTTGCATGTTTTTCTTCCTCAACAGTCTTAAAGAATTTTTTCTGGAAGATCAGTATTGCGATCACACCTGAAGAAATGGCTGCATCAGCCAGATTGAAAACCGGTCTGAAGAATTCAAAATCATCTCCTCCTACAAATGGCATCCATTCAGGATATTTTGCATTGGTAATAATGGGGAAGTAAAACATATCTACCACTTTACCATAAAATAAACCTGCATACCCACCTCCTTCAGGAAATAAAGTAGCTACATTTTGTGTGAAAGGATTGCTTTGTTCAAAGATCAATCCATAAAATAAACTATCGATCAGGTTACCCAACGCACCTGCATAAATTAATCCTGCACAGATCATAAATCCGCGATGGTATTTTTTCTTTAAAAAGTCGCGCAACAAAAAGGTTCCCCAGATCACTGCAACCAGACGAAAAAGGGTAAGTGCTATTTTTCCGATACCACCTCCGAATTTCCAACCCCATGCCATGCCTTCATTCTCTACAAAATGCAAACGGAACCAGTTTCCGATCATATTATGTTCTTCACCGGCATAGTAAGTCAGTTTAATGTAAAACTTCAATGCCTGATCTGCGACGATTATGGCGAGTATCAAAAAAAACAAATGCTTCGCTTTCACTGGTGGTAATTTTAATCTGGCAACAAAGATAGGGTTTGGGTTATTCCAAAAAGGTTAAAGACTTATTCTTCTACGTAAACCCTTTTCACACGCTGACTAACAGAGGTCATGATCTCATAGGGTATGGTTCCGGCAGCTTTTGCCAGTTCCTGAATGGGTAGTTGCTTTCCAAAGATCTCCACCTCATCCCCTTCCATAACACCCGGTATCTGGGTTACATCTATCATGGTCATATCCATACAAACATTGCCGATAACGGGAGCTCTTTGCCCGCGAACGATCACTTGTCCGATACCGTTTCCGAAGCGTCTGCTATAACCATCTGCATAACCGATACGAATCGTAGCAATGCGACTTTCTTGCTGCACGCCCCCATTTCTGTTATAACCAACTGTTTCACCCGCGGCTACTGTTCGAATTTGTGCAATGGTTGATTTCAATGTAGCAACCGGTTGCAATGCGAATTGATGTGTATCCGCGCTGTCTACCCCATACAATCCGATGCCCAAACGAACCATATCAAACTGATAAGAAGGATGACGGAATATGCCCGCAGAGTTGGCAATATGACGAATAAAGGAATAATTCAACTGACTATTCAACTGATCACAGGCACTCAAGAATGCTTGGACTTGTTGTGCTGTAAATGCATCCAATGAAGGGTTCTCACTACCAGCCAAATGGCTAAGCACTGATTTTACCACCATCGTTCCTTTTTGTTTTAGCTCCTTGGCCAACTCGTCGGCTTCCCGTATCTCAAAACCCAATCGGTTCATACCCGTATTGAATTTGATGTGGACAGGATATTCCCGAATACCTTGATTTTTTAAAAACGAATGAAATGATCGGTAGATATTGAAAGAATAGATCTCCGGCTCCAGATCGTATTGGATCATAGCATCGAAACCTGCTTCATCCACATTCATGACCATAATAGGTAAACTGATACCGGCTTTTCTCAATTCAACACCTTCATCGGCATAGGCTACTGCGAGATAATCTATTTTATGAAATTGTAATACCCTCGCAACTTCTGCAGACCCACTGCCATAACTGAAAGCTTTCACCATTGCCATTAACTTAGTGGTTGGCTTCAGAAATTGTTGGTAGGCTTTAAGGTTATGGATCATGGCCGTAAGGTTTACTTCCATGACCGTCTGATGTACTTTCTGCTCCAACCACTGACTGATCCGCTCAAAAGAAAATACACGTGCCCCTTTTAAGAGGATATACTCATCCTTGAACTGATTCAGACTCTCTCGTTCTAAAAAATCAGCAGTAGAGGTATAATAACTGATCATGGGTATACCGCTCTGCGTCTGGGTTGTACCCGCTGGCAGGGTATTGAAATATCTTGACAATGCAGGACCGATACCAATGAACCGCTTCACTCCTCTTCTGTTGAGTTTTTCCAATACCATTTGATACAATTGCTCATCGGGAATACCGGTTTGCAATATATCAGAAAGTATTACCGTCATCTTATTATGTCCTGCTTGTTGCACTAAAAAATCCAAGGCCAATTCCAAAGAAGCGATATCATTACTATAACTATCATTCAGCAGGTAACAGTTATTTACCGCTTTTTTTAATTGCATGCGCATATCCACAGGCTGTAATAACAACATCCTTTGTTGTATGCGTTCAGACTGGTATCCTTGTGCCAGCATTGTTGCCCAACAGGTAATGGCATTATCGATGGATATCCTGTCTGTGAATGGTATGGTGATCTGTTCTTTCTGCTGTTGGTATAATGCAGTGATCACTGTTTCATGATCCGTGATCTGTTCATTGATGATTTGCAGATCAGCAGCTTCACTTCTACTCCATGAGAAAAAACGTATCGTATCTTTAAACAGAGCACGATCATTTGTATCCGGATAGCAATGAGGTTGTATTCCATCACGATAAAAAATCAAGAGATCTGCATCTTTGAATAGTTTCGCTTTCTCTAAAGCTTTTTCTCTTTCATTTGAAAATCCTTCATTATGTGCAGCTCCAAGATTGGTCCAGATACCGATATTGGGGCGAATGATCTGTTGAAGTGCTGCCATCTCACCTATTTCAGAAATACCTGCTTCAAATATGGCGAGTGTATGAATGGATTGTAGTTGCCATATACTCAGGGGTACACCTATTTGAGAGTTATAGCTGCGTGGACTTCTTACGATCTGATGATCGCTCTGCAACAACTGATACAGCCATTCCTTTACAATCGTTTTCCCATTACTTCCGGTGATACCGATTACAGGAATATGGAATTGACTACGATGAAAAGCGGCAAGATCTTGCAATGCTTGCAGTACATTTTTTACAACAAGAAAAGAAGCATCGGGATAAGATGCTGCTTCTTGAAATGATGCAGCAACAACAAATGATCTTAACCCTCTATTGTACAGTTCAGCAATGAAAGTATGACCATCTCTTCTTGGACCAATGATCGAAAAAAATAAAGTAGCATCTGGGAATAAAAGTTTTCGACTATCGGTCAGCAGATACTGCACCATTCTGTCATCAGCAGGCTTTGTTTCAGACTGAATAATGTTAGCGATATGTTGCAGCGAATAACTCAAGTGAAAATATTATCGGTCAGAAAGAACCATCTTGTACATCTTCAGGTGTTCCTTTTTTACTCGCGAACATGGAGTAGAAAATAGATCCTGATATACAAAGTACAATCAGTCCAAGTGAAATAAATACCTGGGTTGATTTTTCAATCCACATATTGATATAGTGTTCTCCGAGCATTTTGATACCTATGATCACCAATACAATTGCAATACCTTGTTGCAGGTAGTCGAACTTGGAAACAGCACCTCTCAGTAAGAAGAATAAAGAACGTAAACCCAATACAGCGAAAATATTCGAAGTATAGATCACCAATTTGTCTCTTGAAATACCCATTACCGCAGGAATAGAATCCAATGCAAATACCAGGTCAATAGAAGCGAGTAATACTACTACTACAAACAATGTTGTGTACAAAGGCTTTCCGTTTTCGCGTATCACATATTTGCCATCTCCGTCATGTGGAGCTAAAGGCAGATATGTTTTGAGGAAGCGATAGATCTTGGTATCATGTGGTTCGAACTCTTTCTCTTCATTAGACGTGAACATCTTATATCCTGTATAGACCAGAAATACCCCAAATATGTACAATACCCAATGGAATTGTTCTACCAATGCTACACCTATAGTGATGAATAATACCCTGAAGACAATGGCCATCAGAATACCGATCAATAAAACACGTGAATAGTATTTCTCTTTTACTTTGAAAGAATTGAAAATAAGGATGAAGACAAAAATATTATCAATACTTAAGCTCCACTCCATGAGGTAGGCACTTAGGTATTCGAGTGCAAGTTTTTGCCCTTCTTCTACCCACATAAAAACAAAGAACCCCAACGCAAGCGACACCCAAAAAAAAGTTTGCTTCAGTGCTTGTTTGATACTGATTTGTGCGTTCTTTTTACTGAGCAAGCCCAGGTCAAAAACCAAGGCGAGTACCAATACGATTCCAAAAACAAGATAAACGATCTGGTGTGTGGTCATGCGGGTAAATTATGGCGTAAAGATAGCACCCAACGCCTTCAGACCCTTTTTAAATACCGTATTTCTTTTTTCGTCGCCATTGAATGATCCCTCCTGCAATGGCCAATATTAGTAGTGGTGTTACAATATTCAAAAACTGCCAGGTGGTTTTCTGTGCAGTGATTTTTTCTTTATCGAGTAAACGGAGGACAATTGTCTTATTACGACTTTCAAATAAACCATTATTGCTCACCAGATAATCAATGCAGTTCAAAAAGAATTCCCGATTGGCAAAACGATACCCTTCAAATGGCAGTTCACCCATGGGTAAGGGGCCGGTAGTGTTACTGATCGCATTGGTTACAATATCAGCATCAGACACTACGATCTGTTTGCCTTCTTTAACTGCAAGTCTTTGAAAAGGTCTACCTGTAACACGTTGCACAGAGTCCATTAGATCGGCTCCTGCTCTGTTTGCAAAAAGAGATTGAAATTTCCCCTCTAATAATACAGCTACCGGAACATAACTTCTATTGAATGAAAAAAGATCCTCTTCACTTTTAACGCTATTGATCGTTACCAATGCCGGAGAAGAAACACTTCGACTATTGGTATCTGAAGCCAATAAAATGGTCTTTTGTATACCGGGTGCTTTTACCGTATCAATACTGGATGGAAAAATAGGAAGTACACGATCCAGATTTTTGGAAACAGGATTATTTGTTTTAGAAGAAAGAAACGGATAGTAAGGCCATGGTACTCTTTGCATATTGGGAGAACCATCAGGATTTCGACCTACGACTATCGGAATCTTCGAGCAGTTGAGATCTTGTAACAGATCTCCATTGATACGTACCCCATATTTAAACAATAGATCATCAATATCCAATCCACGATCATATGCGGTGTACTCTGCCTGACTTCTCATCAAGCTATCTAATTCTGCATGCAGTTTATCAATGAACCAAATGATCTTACCGCCATTCATTACATACTGATCCAACTTCAATTTATCCTCTTCTGTAAAAACAGTGGTAGGCTTTACAATCACCAATGCGTCAATCAAAGCAGGATCAGGATAACCCTGTTTCAGATCAAAGACAGCAAGGCGATAATCATTACGCAAGCTTTCACCCAGATCGTTAATTTTCATATCGATGGGTTCCCCATTACCGACGAGATAAGCAATGGTCGGAATGTATTCACGTGTCAGTTTATCAATGGCATTGGCAAATTTGTATTCCAACAATGCCTCTGCTGCGTTACGTGTCGCTTCTTTATCTTCCTGCGGCTCAACATCATTGACTACATTGT
The DNA here is from genome assembly GCF_040362915.1 of Sediminibacterium sp. KACHI17. Lineage (NCBI taxonomy): Bacteria > Pseudomonadati > Bacteroidota > Chitinophagia > Chitinophagales > Chitinophagaceae > Sediminibacterium > Sediminibacterium longum. Next base: position 1,667,912 of record NZ_AP029612.1, read on the forward strand.
ATTGTTTGAATACGCGCCTGCTGCTACGCAGATCAATTGAAATAGGTTTTCGATTCCCGTATTTTACCAATGCAGAAGGGATGATGAGTTGTGAAGTAGATTCATCAGTATTGGTGATCTCTGCTCTTTCAAATACAACTCCCAAGCGTGCTAGACTATCATACAGCATTGCTTTGGCGGTATCATTGCTCAGGCCTTCTCCGGGTTTTTCAAATTTTACCCGGACCAGGTTGCCTGACAGTGATGAAAAATCTTCAAGTAGTTCTTTTGTTGCTACAGACAGTTTCTTATAATCAGCAGGAAGATTTCCCGTTAAAAAAACATCGATCTCTATCACAGTATCTACATTCGATAACAACTGCTTGGTAGCGTCTGTCAGACTGTATCTTTTATCTTCTGTAAGATCTGCCCGGAATGTGATACCGGCAGAAAGGTATACAGCTGTAATCAATACGATCAGTAATGCAGCCCATCCATATTTATGTTGCAATAATTTTTGCATAGTTCAGTTCTATCTTTTCAACAGGTTTCGTTGGGTGATCAGGAGAAAAAAATAAATGATGCCAATAAAATAGATCAGGTCGCTGATGCGGATAACACCCCTGCTAATACTTCTATAATGAAAACTGATTCCCAGCATTTCTAGATAATAATCAAGTCCACCACTAAAAACAGACAGTTTACTGATAGCATCGAATCCATTGTATAACAGAAAGCATACAAAAGCACCCATGATGAATGCAACAACAGTATTTGAAGTAAAGCTACTCGTACAAATTCCAATAGCGGTGAATACGGCACCCAATAATAATAGTCCGATATAGCTACCGGTTGTAGCACCAATATCAATTCCGCCAGTTACACTAAGTTGTTGAACGGATATCGCATAGATCAATGTTGGAATGACCGCACAAAAAGTGATCAATATTGCTCCAAAAAATTTTCCTAATACGAGTTGAGACGGTGTTAAAGGAAGTGTTCTTAATATTTCAAAGCTTCCTGATCTGAACTCATCCGCAAAACTGCGCATAGTGATCGTAGGCACCATAAGTAATAGTACCCAAGGGGCGAGATTAAAAAAGCCGGACAGACTTGCATATCCAAACTCCAGAATACTGGTATCCGGAAAAACAAATAACATTAGCCCGTTCAATAATAGAAATACGGCCAGGGCAATATAACCGGTCAGGCTACTAAAAAATTGCTGCCATTCTTTTTTGCAGATCATCCACATAGTGTCAAAACTAATTGTTCTCCGCCATACAGCTACCGATCATGGATATTTTATCTGTTCTTTATGGAATTGCAAAACCCTGGCATCCTATGTAAAACAACTACTATGAAACTACGCATTGCATTATTGCTATTGGGTTTATTCGGGATAGGGATATTGGCTCAAAGTCAGCAAGAACCTCCTAAGCCAAAGAAACCGGAAGCTCCGCCTAAAGTATTGAATGGGAAAGATGCTATTCCTGTAACGGTTTGGAGTAATAAAAAATCGAAAGTGCCGCCACCACCTCCACCGGCTCCACCAAAGGTAAACCCTCCAAAAGTGGTTAAGCAGCCGGGTAAACCAGCGCCGCCGCCACCTCCACCTAAACCGGAGAAAATGAAAATTGAAAAGGATTGAGATTAAAAAAGCCCGAAGGATACCTTCGGGCCTAATACAATTTTATCATGTGTCTGCTATACTGCGAAACTCTCACCACAACCACAACTTCTGCTGGCATTGGGATTATTGAAATAAAATCCTTTACCATTCAATCCATCTGAGAAGTCAAGTTCCGTATTCACGAGGTATAAGAAACTCTTCAGATCTGTGACTACTTTCACACCATTGTCTTCAAATACCTGATCCATAGGTTTGATCTCGTTATCGAAATCAAGTTTGTAGCTCAGTCCTGAACAACCTCCACCTACTACACCTACACGCAGAAAGTAAGAAGTATCACCAGCCACACCTGCTTCTTCCATCAGTTGCTGTACTTTCTTCTTGGCTTTATCACTTACGTAGATACTGTTTTCTGTTGCTACCATTTGACTTATAGTTAATAGTTCATAGCGGATAGTATTTTACCATCAGCCTGATACGATTAATGAACTCCTTTTTCTTCGAATACCAGTTCTTCCAAACCGTTCTTCTTACGATAGTCATTGATCGCTGCTTTGATCGCATCTTCAGCCAACACAGAGCAGTGAATTTTCACCGGAGGAAGATTTAATTCTTCTACCAGATCCATATTATCAATAGCTACTGCTTGGTCTACCGTTTTGCCTTTCAGCCATTCGGTTGCTAATGAAGATGATGCGATAGCGGAACCACAACCAAAGGTCTTGAATTTGGCATCGGTGATTACTCCGGTTGCATCATCTACTTCGATCTGCAAACGCATCACGTCACCACACTCAGGTGCACCTACCAGTCCGGTACCTACATTCTTTTTTGCTTTATCAAGTGTCCCCACATTCTTGGGGTTGTTGTAATGGTCGATTACTTTTTCTGAATATGCCATGGTTGAATCAATTTGAAATTATTATTAATGATGTGCCCACTCAATGGAGTTCAGGTCAATACCTTCTTTGAACATTTCCCAAAGCGGACTCATTTCACGCAATTTAATAACCGTTTCACTTACTGCTTTGATGGTGTAGTCGATCTGTTCTTCAGTCGTGAATCTACCCAATCCGAAACGAAGTGAACTATGTGCCAGATCATCGCCCAAGCCTAATGCTTTCAATACATAACTGGGTTCCAGTGATGCAGAAGTACAAGCAGAGCCTGATGATAAAGCAATATTTTTATTGAAGCCCATCATCAATCCTTCTCCTTCTACGTATTTGAAAGAGATATTGGATACATGTGGTAAACGGTGTTCGCGACTTCCGTTTACATATGCTTCTTCCAGTTGCATTAATGCGTTTTCCAGTTTATCACGGAGTTTGCTCAATCTTGCGGCATCCTCTGCCATTTCCAAACGAGCCAGTTCGCATGCTTTACCAAAGCCAACGATACCTGGTACGTTCAAGGTACCGCTACGCATACCTCTTTCATGACCGCCACCGTCCATTTGAGCAGTCACTTTCACACGCGGATTCTTTCTGCGCACATACAATGCTCCAACACCTTTCGGGCCGTACATTTTATGTCCAGTAAATGCCATGATATCGATACCATCTTTATTTACGTCCACAGGAATTTTACCAACCGCTTGTGTACCATCTGTAAAAAATAATACACCATGCTTACGTGCAATAGCGCTGATCTCTTTTACAGGCTGGATAACACCAATTTCATTGTTCGCATACATGATGGCGATCAGAATGGTGGTTGGCTTGATCGCTGCTTCCAATTGATTCAGGTCGATGAGACCTTCCGGATTTACTTCCAGATAAGTGACTTCGCCACCGTGACGTTCAATATGCTTACAGGTATCTAATACTGCTTTGTGTTCTGTAGTACAAGTGATGATATGGTTGCCTTTACTGGCATACATTTCAAACACCCCTTTGATACCGAGGTTATCACCTTCAGTAGCACCAGAAGTGAAAATGATCTCTTTTGGATCAGCGCCAATCAATTTGGCCACTTGTTCACGAGCATAGTCTACTGCTTCTTCAGCCTGCCATCCAAAAGAGTGGTTACGGCTGGCTGCATTACCAAAATGCTCGGTAAAATAAGGTATCATCGCTTCCAACACACGCGGATCCATCGGTGTGGTGGCATTGTTGTCAAGGTAAATCGGTAGTTTCAACATAATCCTCAGAAATTTGCTTGCTTATTAACACAAAAATACGTCAATAGGTTTATACTTGCGGAACTGAAACCCCCACCCAATGGCTTTTTTTCACAAATCGAAAGCCCTGTATTAAAACAAATAGTTATGTTAAAAGTTGAGCATATCGGATTGGCTGTTAAAAGCTTTGAGCAATCCATCCCTTTATTCGAACAGCTCTTGTCTACCCCTTGCTATAAAACCGAACTGGTCGCATCCGAGAAAGTGAATACTGCATTTTTTCAGGTAGGCGAAACCAAGATCGAGTTATTGGAAAGCACTGATCCTGAGGGTGTGATCGCGAAGTTCATCGAAAAAAAGGGGGAAGGAATGCATCATATAGCCTTTGAAGTAGCTGATATTGAAGCAGAAATGCAACGACTCTCCGGTCTTGGCTTCCAGCTACTCAATCCGACCCCTAAACAAGGCGCTGATAATAAACTGGTCTGCTTTCTTCATCCCAAGGGCACCAATGGCGTGTTGATTGAGCTTTGTCAGGAGATAGTGAAGGGTGAATAGTGAGTAGTGAATAGTGAGTGAAAGAAACATATTTCTTGCGGCTTGAAGCCTGCAGCTCAAAGCTCATCGCTTAATGCAACCCCAATTTCTCTACTGCTGCTTGTGCAGCTACTTGTGAAGCATCTTTTTTATTGTAGCCCTTACCGATCGCGAGGAGTTCACCATCGAGAATGATATGTATCGTGAACAGACGGCGGGAGCCTTCCATTTTTTCGTCAGCCAGGTCAAAAGACAATGATTTGCCATTTTTGCTGGCCCATCCGATGAGTTTGTTTTTCAGATTGATATCTACTGATTCCAGATCATCCACAAACATGTGTGGTATTACGATCTGTTTTAATACCCAGTGTTGTGTTTTTTCATAGCCCTTGTCGAGGTAAACTGCACCTACCACTGCTTCCAAAGTATTACCAAAGATCTGACTGCCTTTAAGAGAACTATCAAATTTATTGTAGAAAGTGAGTTTACGTAATCCCATCTTCAAAGCAATATCATTCAATTGCTGACGGTTCACCATTTTACTGCGCATCTCTGTCAGGAAGCCCTCGCCTTTGTAGGGATAGCGTTTGAATAAATAATCAGCTACCACTGCACTGAGTACGGCATCACCTAAATATTCAAGGCGTTCATTGTTTTCTTCCGGCGTGTCTTTAACAGAACGATGGCTAAGTGCAGTACGATACAACAAAAGATTACCAGGTTTTAACCCCAATACATTCTTTAGTTGTGCCTCAAATGAGGCATCGGGTGAGGTTGAAGCGAAAAGTTTTTTGAAAAACTGCACAATTTATGCTGAATATTTTTTGACGATCACACAGGCATTGTGTCCACCAAAACCAAAGGTATTACTCAATGCTGCACGAACTGTTTTTTTCTGTGCCTGATTAAAAGTGAAATTCAGTTTCGGGTCCAGCTCCGGATCATCTGTAAAGTGATTGATCGTTGGAGGGATGATATCATGGATCACGCTCTGAATACAAGCGATAGCCTCAATCACACCAGCAGCTCCCAGACAGTGACCTGTCATAGACTTGGTAGCACTGATATTGAGGTTATAGGCATGTTCACCAAATACTTCTGTAATGGCTTTGGCTTCTGCGCCATCACCTAATGGTGTAGAAGTACCATGGGTATTGATATAATCAATCTCTTCCGGGCGCATACCTGCGTCTTTCAATGCAGCTAACATCACATTACGTGCCCCCAATCCTTCAGGATGTGGAGCTGTTAAATGATAAGCATCTGCTGTAGCGCCACCACCTGCTACTTCACAATAAATCTTAGCTCCACGTTTGATGGCGTGATCATAATCTTCGAGAATCAATGCACCCGCAGCTTCTCCCATTACAAAACCATCACGGTCTTTATCATAAGGACGGCTAGCTGTTTTAGGATCATCATTGCGTTCGCTCATGGCTTTCATAGCATTGAAACCACCCAAACCGGCTTCACTGATCACCGCTTCAGCACCACCTGAAATAATGATATCAGCTTTCCCTAAACGAATGGTATCTACTGCACTGATGATGGCATTGGTACTGGAAGCACAAGCGCTCACCACTGCATAGTTCGGACCACGAAATCCATGACGCATAGAGATGAGTCCGGCAGCGATGTCCAAAATCATTTTAGGGATGAAGAAAGGATTGAAACGAGGAGTTCCATCACCTTTGGCGAAATTGATCACTTCTTCCTGGAAGGTAGTCAACCCCCCAATACCACTGGCGAAGATGACACCAACACGGTCGATGTCTACATTGTCTTTGGAGATACCTGCATCGGTTACAGCCATTTCACTTGCGGCGAGTGCCAGCTGAGCAAAGCGGTCTGTTTTACGGGCCTCTTTCTTATCCATGAACTGAGTAGGATCGAACCCTTTGATCTCGCAGGCAAAACGGGTTTTGAATTTGGAAGCGTCGAATAAAGTAATGTTATCTGCGCCTGATACGCCATTGATCAGACCCGTCCAATAAGCGTTCAGGTCATTTCCAAGAGGGGTAAGGGTTCCTATGCCGGTAACAACTACGCGCTTTAATTCCATGTTCAAAACCTGTTTAAGTGAGCATCCGCCTTTTGTGGCCCGAAGCCGCAGAAAGGCGGATGCATGAAATTATTCCTTCAATAAAAATATGCTCTTACTTAGCGTGCTCTTCCAGGTAAGCAACGGCCTGACCAACAGTAGTGATGGTTTCTGCCTGCTCATCAGGAATAGAGATATTGAATTCTTTCTCGAATTCCATAATCAACTCCACGGTATCCAGAGAGTCTGCACCGAGGTCGTTAGTGAAAGAAGCCTCATTGGTAACTTCGGCCTCGTCAACCCCTAACTTGTCAACTATGATTTTCTTTACTCTTGTTGCGATGTCTGACATTGTAAAAAGTTTTTGTTACAGCCGCAAAAATATACTTTTTGTCAAATAAGCAATCTTTTCCGGCATATTTGTTTCCACAACCGAAAATGCCCGTTTTCTCCCCTTTTTATTGCTTTTCAGGCATTCTTTATATTAAAATGATTCTTATCTTGTATCCCCTTCCCCCTTTATTATGGCATTAAAACTCATTGACCACGGCTCCAAAGAATACCAGCAAATGGTAGAACTACGCTATCATATCCTGCGTAAACCGCTCGGACTTGCTTTTACCATGGAAGAACTGGAAAAGGAAAAAAATGAGATCCTGATCGGTTGTTTCGATGAAGAAAAGCTGGAAGGTTGTTGTATGCTCAAAGATGAAGGGGATAAAACCGTTCGTTTGCGACAAATGGCCGTTTTATCAGGATTACAAGGAAAAGGTATTGGTAGGGTACTGATGATGTTCGCTGAAAACATTGCCCGCGATCGAGGTTATAAGCGTCTTACCATGCACGCCCGTGGAACAGCGGTTGGTTTCTATGAAAAATTAGGATACAATATCTGCAGCGACGAATTCTTTGAAGTAACCATCCCTCACTATATCATGGAGAAAAACTTATAAGATTCAGCAATGATAAAGTAGCCGTATACTTTCTTGTTTCTTTTCCTACCCCTTCTTATTTCTCCGTTATTTTTCTTTTTAACATCCCTCGCAGATCATGCCGGAATTCTTCTCCCATATTTTCTTTGGGAACCAGAAAGAAGGATTTACTATCGAAATAAAGATGAAAGAAATGCGGACTTTCAAAATAGCGATAAAACTTCTTCCATTCCCAGTCAACATAACCCCGCTCATTTTCTAGACGGATATGGTCATCCGTAAAATCAATGATGAAATCGTCTTTAAAGGTTTGCGCCTTTTTATAAATATTATTAGGGAGGATATACCAAAAAGAAGCCATCAGCATGATCCATATAAAAGAACCCAATAAAAACGGCTCAGGCCTGATCTTTTTCAAATAAAACAATACTGCCGCGGCAATCGCAAATACATTCACCAATACCATCAACACCCTGATCTCCGGCTTCTGTACAAAATGATAACGCAGTGCCTGTATCACTTTCTTCTTATCGTAGGAAAAACTGACTTGCATGCCACAAAGATAGGGGGATGGTGAATAGCTTATGGTTCATAACAAATAGCTTATAGTTGATGGGAATAGCTCTAGAAAGAAATATCACGATCAACCATAAGCTATAAGCTATTTACTATATGCTATTCGCTATAACCTATAACCCGCACACGATCTCCTCTATTTTTCTTATATTGTTCATCCACATTTTCAATCCCAAAAAACATCTTGCATGAAATCAACCTTTGCAAAGCTGCTTTCTCTAACAGGAGGAATACGCTTTTATGGAAGTCTTGTTCTGCTGACAACCTCATTGATGGTTCAGGCACAAGGCACTAGATTACTCCGCCAACCGGATATCAGTGCTTCACAAGTTGCCTTCGTCTATGGTTCAGATCTTTGGATAGCCGATCTGAACGGACAAAATGTTTTGCGTTTAACCAGTACACCTGCTGTTGAAAGTGAACCTCATTTTTCTCCTGACGGACAATGGGTCGCTTTTACCAGCGACCGTAGCGGCAGTAATGCAGTGTATGTAGTATCCGCAAAAGGAGGCGAGGCCACTCGTGTTACTTGGCATCCCGCGAATGCTATCGCACGCGGCTGGAGTAAGGATGGAAAAAATATTCTTTACTCTTCTGAAAGAGAAACTGCACCCACTCCTCATATGCGTTTATGGTCAGTACCTGCAACGGGTGGACCCAGCAAATTACTTTCCCGTCAATGGGGAAATGACGGCGCATATAGTCCTGATGGCTCTAAACTTGTGATCGATAAAATGGATCGATGGGATGTTGAATGGAGAGCCTATCGTGGCGGACAAAACACACCTTTGATCATTTTAGATCTGGCTACACAAACAGAAACCTTGTTGCCCAATGATCGTACGATCGATATACAACCGATCTGGATCGGAGATCAAATTTATTTTCTGAGCGATAGAAATGGCGGTGTGGCGAACATCTGGAGCTATCACACTACAACCAAAGCATTGACCCAACTGACTTCATTCAAGGGTGCGGATGTAAAATGGTTGTCAGGTAATGCAAAAAAACTAATCTACGAACGCGAAGGATGGTTATACCAGATCGATCTGAATGGAGCTAATAGCCAACAACTCACGGTATCTGTTGTGGGTGATTTCCCATGGTCAGCACCTCGCTGGGAAAATGTTGGCAACCGCATTTCACGTGCAAGCTTAAGTCCTACCGGCAAAAGAGCAGTTATGGAAGCCCGTGGTGAGATCTTCACCGTACCGGTTGAAAATGGTGATGTGCGTAATCTCACTCAAAGTAGCAATACCGCAGACAGAGCTCCGATCTGGTCACCCAAAGGCAATGAAATTGCATGGTTCAGTGATGCCAATGGTAAAGGTTATGCCTTAATGATCGCCCCGCAAGATGGAATGGGTAAACCACGTAGTATTCCTATTGGCGAATCTAAAATGGCATGGACACCTACCTGGAGTCCGGATGGCAAATACATTGCTTTTGTAGATGATGATGTGCGTATTCAAGTTGTAGAACTTGCCACCGGTACTATTACTACTGCTGATATAGGCGGTATCAATATTGAACGTGGTGGTATGGGAATTACCTGGAGTCCGGATGCACAATGGTTGGCTTACGCTAAAACCGGCAACAATATGTTACGTGGCATCAAAGCGTGGAATGTAAAAACAAAAAGCATCCTGAATCTTACAGATCCATTTGCAGATGCTTTTTCTCCTGCCTGGGACAGAGATAATAAACATCTCTATTTCCTCGCCAGTACTGATGTTGCACTGGCAAGCGGATGGGCCAATACCAGTTCTCAAAATGCGAGACCGGAATATGAAGCCTATGTCATCAACTTACGCAAAAGCGATCTCTCTCCTTTCAAACCCAATAGCGATGAAGAAGAAGTGAAAGCAGAGGAGAAACCAAAAACAGATAAGCCAGAAGAAAAACCAAAGACAGATGCAAAACCCAAAGAAGATAAAGATGTGGTGATCGATCTTGAACATATTGATCGCAGAACCATTCCTCTACCATTACCTAAAAGAAATTATGGTGCTATTTATGCCGGTCCAAGTGGTAGTATTTTCATCAATGAATTTGTACCAAACAGACCCGCCGTTTTACACAAGTTCACACTCGAAAGTAAAGAGGCAAAAGAATTTACAACTGGTGCCGGTGGTATCACTATTTCTGCGGATGGTAAAAAAATGTTAGCCTTTCAACAAGGTAGTTGGAAGATCATTTCAACGGGTGGTCCAACAGGTGCCGATGCCAAAGCTTTGAAAACAGACTTACGCATGTACTTGAATCGTGGTGAAGAATGGCAGCAGATCTTCAATGAAGCCTGGCGTTATGAAAGAGATTTCTTCTATGATCCTAACATCCATGGACGCGATTGGGATGAAGTATACAAACGCTATGCACCACTCGTTCCTTTTGTAAAACACAGAGATGACCTGCGCTATATCCTTGACCAAGTAAACGGTGAATTGAGTGTAGGTCACAGTTTTGTAGGTGGCGGTGATTATCCGGCAACTGATAACGCCAGTGTTGGATTATTAGGTGCTGATCTGGTGATCGATAAAGGACGCTGGAAAATTGCACGTATCTACACAACAGAGAGCTGGAATCCTGGATTGAGTAGTCCACTAGACAGACCCGGTATAAAAGTAGCTGAAGGTGATTATATCGTAGGTATCAATGGTAAGGAACTCACCGCTAATGATGACCCTTATCGATTCTTGGATGGTACAGCAGATGTTCAAACCGTATTACACATCAACAAAACCGCTGAGTTCGAAAACCATTGGACAGAAATTGTAAAACCCATTCGTAATGAAACAGCTCTAAGACAAAGAGTATGGGTTGAAGACAATAGAAGAATAGTAGATAGTTTAAGCGGAGGTAAGCTAGCTTATGTTTGGGTTCCCAATACAGGTCAGCCTGGCTTTGTAAGTTTCAACCGTTACTATTTTGCACAACAGGATAAACTTGGTGCAGTCATCGATGAACGTTACAATGGCGGTGGCTTATTGGATGATTATATGGTTGATTTGATGAATCGTTCTTTACGTGCTGCACTAACCAATGAAGTTCCCAATGGTAAACCCATGCAATTACCCGCTGGTATCAAAGGGCCAAAAGTGTTACTCATCAATGAGCTGGCAGGTTCGGGAGGTGATTATTTCCCATGGGCTTTCCGTCAACAAAAAGTAGGTCCATTGATCGGCGCAAGAACCTGGGGTGGACTCGTAAAATCGAGTGTTCACTATGCCATGGTAGATGGAGGTACACTTACCGCACCGGATAACGCTGTGTTTGATCCGATCAACAGAAAATGGGTAGCAGAGAATGAAGGTGTGGCACCGGATATTGATGTGAGACAAGATGCACAATCACTACAAGCCGGTAAAGACCCTCAATTGGAAAGAGCAGTAAAAGAATTATTGCAGATACTGGGAAATAAATCTGTACCGGATATCAAAGTACCCGCATATCCAACGCCTGCTAAGCCTAAGAACTAAAACAATGTATACCGATTTCAAAACGCCCTCGCTGAGGGCGTTTTTTTATCAAACTACATGTAACAAAATGAAATGATTAAACAGACAAAGGATAAAGTATCTCAAATATGGCCAAGAATAATGGATTCGCATATTGAGAAACTGCAGATAATTGAATTTGATACATCGTAAATTGCAGTTAGTTGAATTTTATTTTCTAACTCAACAGGTTTTCTAATTTGTATGGATCGAAAAACATCTATCCATGCGCTCTGGAATTATTATACTCGGATTTCTATTACTACACTTAACAAACGTATCTGCTCAAAAAACAGAGATCGTATTAGTAGGTATCGTTCATCAGATGCCAGATAGTTTTTCGAACAATTGGTCTAAGGCATATCAAAAACTATTACAGTATAAAGCAGATGCTATTGCAGTTGAATGGTTGCAGCCCGATGACCCATTGAGTCATGTAAAATATTTTGACGCCAACTACCGACACCGTTTTGATTCTGTTATGCTAAAATGGTAAGGTAAACTCATCAATCCATCAGATAGCATAGTCCGATACACAACCCTTCTCCAACAAAAAAAAGAGGCGTTTTACCGGTATAAACTTTGGCAATACTATTACCTAAATATTGATATGGGTAATGCAGAATACCAGTTGTTTCAAATCATGCATGGCGATCAAAGCTGGTTCTCGCATTTTGACAGCTCAAGTTATCCTGCCAAAGCTTTTCTTAGAAGTTTACGCAGATCAGCCACCCGATTAAAAAACACTGAGCATCACAATCTTGTATTCCCATTGGCCAAACAGCTACACATCAACTATCTGTATCCAACAGATGACAACAGTACTTTTTCATATCAAAGCGATGCGTATGGAAGACTCTCCAATGCATTGAAAGGAACAGAAGAACTCAAACAATTTGAATCCTTCTGGCAAGCATATAGTCAAAACGAAGCTACTTTGATTAGAAAAGGAAATGTTATTGAGCGTATCAATCAACCTTCATGGATCGATAGCACTGATATTGGACAAGCAAGAATTTTATATGCGACCCATAATACCCATGCCAGAGACTATGTTAATATCTGGTACTTCCGTAATAAAAACCTTGCCAGAAGAATTGCTGAAGCAGCTACAAAATCAAAAGCAAAAAAAATGATCGTTGTGTACGGCAACATACATGTATATCCAATTAAAAAGTACCTTGAAGAAATGGGATATCGTGTGAAACTTCTAGGAGATTTATGATCCGAAATACGCAACAATACATACTCCATATTGCCACAACGCCAGCTCAGTAAACGCTGATCACTTAGAATATTGCCTCAGAAAATCGTCAAAAAACCTAAATGTCGAGTCATGATTTAAAATCAATAGTTTGACTTAAATTGTAGCTATGATGAAGTATGTATACATAGCTATCCTATTTCTTTTTGGTTCTTGCAGAGAAGGAAACAAAGCTCCACAAGCAACAGACGCTGCTACAAATGAAAACGCTAAAAGTGTATCAATAAAAGATAAGACTGTACAATTTCTATGGCGTGATACAAGTGGTACTCTTTTGATCAATCAAGACTTTTGCAAAACGATAACTGATGCTGAAAAAGCAGCATTGGGTTATGTTGCTACTTTTATTGGCAATGAATGTGAGTGGGATGGTAAACCAACAAAAGACAGATCCAATTTAAAATGCGAAATTCTGACCGCATTAAACCTTGGCTATCAATGTTCTGAACAACACCTTGGATTCCTAAAAAAGTGGTTCAAAAATGATACAACAGTTTTAGAGGAAATAAAAATTTGTCCAACTACTCCCAATACATCCACCATCCAAGATACTTTTGACGAGATTGTTGTAACAACTAAGGGAAATGACATTTTGATATCCTTTAAAGCAAATGGAATTCACTTGCGTGAACAAAAAGAATGGGAGTGGTCAGAAACAGCTTATTTTAAAGTACAAAACGAGTACATACAATTGATCAAGAAAGATAGATCTAAAGTAAAGGTGAGTAGTTTTAATGCTGATGCTGAATAAATATAAAAGATGAAACCTTTGTAGTTTTCAAGCAAAAATCAATGAATGTTTTATTGCATACAACAACGGGTATTGGTATTGTTGTCTTATTAACCAATATCAAAAAAATTGAACGTTCTAAATATCCAATTGTTACTTGTGTCTGTGTATGCATAGCCGGCATTCTTTCTCATGGCATTTTAGATACTATCCCCCACTGCTACCCTATTCCTTCTAAACTGGATGTTTTGCTTGGACTATTCATGATCCTGATAGCCAGTTGGTTTAGCAACAAGAAATATCGACTCATTGTATTATCTTCTTTTATCGGTTGCATCATACCCGATCTAATAGACCTATCGCCAGCTATCATCAATAAACAATTAGGATGGAACTTACCCATATTGGATAAGATTTTTCCATGGCATTATAAAGAATATTCAGGTTCGATTTATTCCGGCAATTGCAACATTTCAACGATCAACCATATACTTTTATTGACAATCATTAGTGGGATATGCTGGTATAAACCTGTGACCATGAAAACAATATTTAACAATCGCTAATGATAATACCTTACACCAGTCTATATCTTTCACATATTTCTCTGTAACTTAATGTGAACTTAGCTATGTAGTTCCTTAAAGGTAATTTTATACCCATGAAGAAAATGATCCTTCTTTTTTTATCTGTTTTATGCAGCTTTGGTCTCTATGCTAAAAAAACGCATTTACCACTAGAGATCATTGCAGGAAAAGCAGACTTAATCGTGACAGGTAAGATCATGGAAGTGCAAGAGAAATCCTACATCTTTAAAATAACGGAGACCCTCAAAGGATCTGCAGGCGGCTTGATCAGCGTTGAAAAATTTGAAGAATGGACCTGTGACATCCGTTTTGCGAAACACAAAATAGGGCAAACGCTTTTTCTGTTTCTGCAAAAGGGAGCCGTCAATTGGACTATTATTGATGGTGGCAATGGTGAACTACCCATCATCAACCAACAAATCAAACTGATGAATCCAACTGCATACAGTGCAGCCAATCCAACTCCGACATTTCCAATCACTGCTTTCAAAAATGGCATACGTTTATTCTGTCAGTATTTTGAATTGATACAGAAAAGAGGTGAAGGTATTCGTTTCTCCTATGCGTTCAGATCCCTTGTGAGTAGTGACAAGATCTTATCGTTTAAATTAAACAGCCCCTTCTCTGCTTGGTTGGCTACGCAAATAAAAAAGTACGATCAGGTATAAGAATAAGTCTTCATATTCAGTTATAGTAAATTCTCGGAAGCGTTACAATAAAGTTGTATGTCAAGGAAGCAATGGATTCAAATCATTCTAATCAATGTATTTATTACGCTGATAATCCTATCTCCGTTTCTACCAGGACCCAACTCTTTTAGCAAAATTACCAACACTATACATACGATCGCTCAGCTCATAGGTATTGTAACAATTATTACTATACCAGTAAGCATCATTATCACGATTCGTAAAGGCATCAGAAAACAAAAGATCTCTTTATACATGCTATTATCCTGGATCATCCCCATCATTATTTTTTGTGTGAGCATATATGGTTCTTATCCTGCAAGGAACTTCAGCAGAAAGATCGCTATTGATCATGCTACTCCTGTTATTGAAGCTATTGAGGGATATTATCAAGTACACAAAAAATATCCTAATCAATTATCGGAATTAGTACCTGGTTTCTTATCAAAGATCCCTGCTACCGGTATCATGGGCATTTCAACATATGAGTATGAAAGACGAGAGAACAGCTTTGCCATAATCTTTTCACAGAATGTAATACTCGGATTCAATAAAGAAATAGTCAGCTACGATCCGAGATATCATTACTCTTCTGATGATGAAGCAAATCAAGTCTTCCCGGCAGGCAATGACAAATGGCAATATTATATTTTGGATTAAATCAAATACACTTTAACAGCGATCGTTTTTTTGATTATGATGATCAGTACAAGTAGTTACACTCATATTCAAAAGGTATGATCTGAGAAAATCTGACAGCAACCTATTGCTATACTATTCATGAATCACCATTCTACTGTTTATCATTGTCTTCGCAATCGTTTTCGGAAAAAATACTTGAGCACAACGCTAGTAAGGCTCACTGAAAGCAGTTAATTTACAAGACTAACTAACTGCTTGCCATGCACATTACTAAACCACGTTTGAGTTTCTGGCAGATCATCAACATGAATGTCGGTTTCTTTGGTATCCAATACAGTTTTGGATTGCAACAAACAGCTGTGAATCCACTCTACAGTTTTTTACATGCTAAACCGGAAGATCTGCCACTACTCAACCTTGCCGGTCCAATGACCGGTCTGCTGATTCAACCGATCATTGGCGCATTGAGTGATAAAACCTGGCATCCACGTTGGGGGCGTCGTAAACCTTATTTTTTAATTGGTGCAATTTTTTGCAGTCTTTGCTTATTTGCATTCCCATTCAGTCGCGCATTATGGATGGCTGTAGGATTACTTTGGATACTAGACGCGGCTAATAACACGGCGATGGAGCCCTATCGCGCCTTTATCGCCGATAAATTACCTGCCAGTCAACGAGCGCTGGGTTTTCTAACACAAAGTTTTTTTACCGGACTTGGCATCACACTCGCCAACCTGTCCTTATTCTTTTTTCAAAGAGTCATCACGGGCGAATCCACCACTTCTGATGGACAAAGCGGTATCCCTTATTGGGTGTATGGATCTTTCTTTGTGGGTGCGATATGTTCAATAGTATCGGTAGCATGGTCAGTCATAAAAACACCAGAGATACCACCAACAGAAGAAGAACTTGCTGCACTAAGAGCTGAGCATAAAAGTTTCTTAACTCCTTTTAAAGAAATATTTGCCTCGATCGCACATATGCCAAAAGCATTATGGCAACTAGCACTGATCTATTTGTTTCAATGGTATGCCATGTTTTGTTATTGGCAATTCATCTCACATAGTATTGCTCGCTCTGTATGGAATACCAGTGCAGAAGAAAACTCTAAGCTATATGAAGAAGCCGTTGGTTGGACCGGCCTTGTCAATGGGTTCTACAACATTATCACTTTCTTATCTGCATTCGGATTGGTATGGATGGCGAAAAAAATAGGCGCCAAAAAAGTGCATATCATTTGTTTGGCCATGGCATCGCTTGCACTATTCATTTTGCCCTTTATAGAGAATAAATATTTACTCTTCGTTCCTATGATAGGTTTTGGTATTGCATGGGCGAGCATGATGGGAGTACCCTATATCATGGTTGTTGGCAGCATCCCTAAAGAGAAATATGGCGTGTACATGGGTATCATCAATATGATGATTGTTGTACCAATGATTATTCAAACACTTTCCTTCGGATATATCTATCAACACTTCTTGGGAAGTAATCCTGCGAATGCTATTCTTTTTGCAGGTGCACTTCTTCTCATCGCTGCATTAGCTACATTGCGTATGCGCGTTGAGAAAACAGAGGAAGAGGCAGAGGTTTCGACGGGAGGAGGACATTGAGGCTAAATCGTGAATTGTCAATTGTGAATGGTGAATTATTAGCTTGATACCCACCTTTCACAATTGACGATTCACAATTGACGATTGACCATTCACAATTCACAATATGAAAATACTTTGTATCGGAGAAGCACTGATCGACATGATCTGTACTGATAAAGGCAGTTCTTTGTCCAAGGGCCAACATTTTTTAAAGAAACCCGGTGGAGCACCTACCAATGTAGCTGCTGCAATTGCTGCTTTAGGCGGAAATGTTGAACTGGCAGCTAAAGTGGGCAACGATCCATTCGGAAAACAATTGATCGATGTGATGCAAGAATTCGGTGTATCTACCCGATGGATGTTGCAAGACCCAACAGCGTTTACAACATTCGCCTTTGTATCATTAATGGAAGATGGTGAGCGTGATTTTGTTTTTAACCGCGGAGCTGATGGTCAACTCAGTCGAGAAGAAACAGATGCAATTCCTTTAGATGAAGTCAGCATTATTCATTTTGGATCTGCTACAGGCTTTCTACCCGGGCCTTTACAAGCTGCCTATCAAGGTATGTTACAAAAGGCTTTGATGCAGGATGATATCTTCATCAGCTTTGACCCAAATTATCGCCATCTTTTATTCCCAAATGAAACCCAGACCTTCATTGATCAGTCCTGGAATTTCTTGCAATCTTGCCACTTTTTTAAACTGAGTGATGAAGAAGCAATGCTGATCACAAATACGTATTCAGTGACTGATGCCGCACAGATACTATTAGATAAAACCAATGCTGTATTCACCATCACTTTAGGGAAAGAAGGTACTTTGCTCGGGTTAAAAGGTAAAACAGAGATCATTCCCAGTATTCCCGTTCAGCCGGTAGATACCACTGGTGCCGGTGATGCCTTTGTGGGTGCAGTATTGTATCAATTACGCGAAAAGGATTTGAGAAGTATCATACAATTATCACATCAAGAATGGAAACACATCATACAAAATGCCAACAAAGCCGGCGCCAGAACTTGCGAGTATCTCGGGGCGATGGAAGCGTTCAAGCATTTGAGTAGTAACATTTTTGAATAAGCTTTGAAGCGGCAATCCGCAAGTAACAGGCTTCAAGCCTTTCACAAAATTGACAAGGAAAATATCGTATAATAACCATTAAAAAAGCTTGTGGCGTGCAGCCTGAAGCTTGCAACTAAGATGTATTCATTTTCTCTCCACCAACGTATCTCCCGCATATGCACTCAGGAAGGACTTTCTGTGTCAGGAGATGATCTGCATTTCTATACGCGCTTATCGGCTAATGCCGCTGCTATTCATGGTCTTTATCAGTCATTGTACAGTAACCATTTGATGGCAGATGCATTATTTGAGAAATTATTATTGACCCTCATTCATAATCACCAAAACCGTACGGAAGCTTTGCGCAAGAGAGATCTGGATAAAGCTTCAAAGGGTTCCTGGTTTTTGAGTAATGAGATCTGTGGGATGAGTTTGTATGTAGATCGTTTTTGTGGCACCCTACAGCAATTACCGAAAAAATTACCCTACCTCGAATCACTCGGCATCAACTTTTTACATTTAATGCCTGTGTTTGAAAGTCCGGAAGGAGAAAGTGATGGTGGCTATGCTGTGTCGGATTTCAGAAAAGTAGATGCACGGTTTGGTTCACTCGAAGATCTGCGTGCTGTTCAGCAAATCATGTTGAACAAAGACATGTATCTCATGTTGGATATTGTATTAAACCACACTTCACATCATCACGAATGGGCAGTAAAAGCGAGAAAAGGTGATCCTGTATATCAGGACTATTTCTACATGTACGATGATCGTACTCTACCCGATCAGTTTGATGCTACGATGCCTGAAATATTTCCCGAGAGTGCGCCCGGTAGTTTTACCTGGTGCAAGGAAGCCAACAAATGGGTGATGACCGTATTTCATCAATATCAGTGGGATCTAAACTATACCAACCCCGCTGTATTCATTGATATGTTGGATAACATTTTATTCTATGCAAATTTGGGGGTTGATATTTTACGTATTGATGCTCCTGCATTTATCTGGAAACAATTGGGTACTACTTGTCAGAATCTACCACAAGCGCATGATATACTCAGACTGATTCGTCAATGTGTAGAAGTGAGTGCTCCTGGCATGGCCCTTTTAGGTGAAGCCATTGTGGCCCCAAAAGAGATCATGAAGTATTTTGGTACCGATCTTTATATCGCTCGTGAATGTGATGTAGCTTATAATGCCACACAAATGGCTTTACAATGGGATGCCTTGGCAACAGGTGATACAAGAGTGATGTTAGCAGCACAAAATGACCTCTTGCAAAAACCACTTGGCTGTACCTGGATCAGCTATACCCGTTGTCATGATGATATTGGTTTAGGATTTGAAGACAGTTCAATTACTGCTGCAGGTTTCAATGCATATGAACATCGGAAATTTTTGAAAGATTATTATTCTGGTGCCCATCCGGGTTCTCCTGCATCCGGTGCCTTATTTTCTGTGAATCCTAAAACACAGGATGCACGTATCAGTGGATCACTGGCTTCTTTATGTGGATTGGAAAAAGCATTGGAGTCCGGTAACACTTCATGGATTGATACAGCAGCAAAGAAGATTTTATTGATGCAGGCACAAAGCTTTTTTGTAGGCGGCATCCCGATGTTATTTTATGGTGATGAAGCTGCTTATACCAATGATTACAGTTATTTGAATGATCCGGGTAAAAGCTATGATAACCGATGGATGCATCGGCCATTGATAGACTGGGAGAAAAATAAAAAAACAAAAGAAGCGGGAACCATAGAACATCGCATCTTCAGTGGCACACAAAAACTATTGAAACTAAGAAAGCAATTATCGGTGACAGCAGATCATAAGAACCTGCGCTGGATCACTCCACATAATATTCATGTATCAGGATTCATACGATCCATGGATGATGATCATTTGTATTGTCTATTCAATTACAGCAACAAAGCTGCTTATCTGACCTGGTATGCTTTCAAAGAGCAGGGACATGCTATTGAAAATCTTTATGATCATTGGAATGAAAAAAGGTACTCAGTAGGTGAAGACTATGAGTACCTTGTTATTGAGCCGTATTCGTTTTGTTTGTTGACAAATCGCTAATAGATTATAGCAAATGGCTAATAGCTTGTTAGCGAGATGAACACATCACTATTTGCTATGACCTATTAGCAATAGGCTAATCTGCTCCATCTGTCTTTGCTCTATTCACAGCATAGGCACCAACTTTATTACCGGTTTCCAATCCTTTCTCACAATCACTACGATAGTGAATACCTCCGTACATTCTGGAGATAGATGCTTCTTTTGCCATGGCATCATAGTCTTTTGCACGGGATGGTACAATATGACCCAGTATTGTAGCCGCAGCTGCACTGAAAGTTGAGTGACCTGAAATATATGCCGGGAAGTTAGGCAAGCCCGTAAGTGTTTTTATAGCCGGATTGAGTTGACTAGGTCTGGGATTGAAATAAAAATATTTGGTATCCCAACATACGATCGCAGCATCCATCATCGCCATATTCAGTAATGCCATATTTCTTGCCCAACGCACTTCACTAAATCCTTGTTTGATAAAATCTGCATCAGCAATCGCACCCCAATGTCCGGGAGGCGTTGGAGTTGCAATACCATCAGCCCAAAAATGAGTGATGCGAATTCTTTCAGCGGTCGGATTTTTTACAAAGTCTAGGATCTCTGCCAATTCTTTTTTCATTTGCTCGCTGGAAGTTGAGGGTGGTGGACCCGGTCTTAAGGTTGGTGTGGTTGTTTCATCAAAAAGAAAAGGTCTGACATTACCAAAGCCTGGTAACATGGGTGGACGCTTAGGCGATTCCAAACTGATCCAAGGGATCTCACCGCGTGCGATGGTATTGGTTTCCAAAGCAGTCCAGCTTGCCTGATTGCCTGCTGCAGCACCGGCCCTGTCTGCTCTGGCGCGAGCAGTAAATTTTTGCGCCACCAATCTTCCCAATGCTTCTCCCGCCTCGATATCACTTCTGGTAGCAACACCTGCCATGATCTTGGAAAGTTTTTGTTCATCTGCTTTCTGTTGTATGAAAGCGATCTCTCCCGGGAAAAGAAGTTTCATCATCTCAGCAGTAACACCTGCAAGTACGGCATCTTCAGACGGATAAGAAGGCAGATCACTTGTAGGAAGTTTTGCTTTGATAGACGCATCTGTTTTATAAGGTGCAGGTCTGTTGTACAACTTCTTATAATGCCATGCAGCCACTAAAGCATCATACTGTGCAGCACTTACATACGCATACGCTCTTGCTGCATATGGTGGATTGGCAAATGGAAATAAAGGATAAGCAAATGGATTATTCGCACTCGGGAAAGGATAAGTTCCATCAGCATTTTGATAAGGAGGTAAATTGTATTTTGCTACAAGTTCTCTCATCAGTTCATTCCATCGCAAAACACCTCCTGCTCCCCAATATTTGATGGATGCTTCTTGTGATCTTGTAAGATCACGCTGATAGCCTTTTATTTCATTCAACTCTGCAACATAGCCCGGAGTAGTAACTGCAGCCGGTGCCGCCACAGGAAACTCTGTCGGACCAGTCAATAAAACAGGTCTCCAAAGTCCGGCATCAATATCCATTTTTGTCGGCGCCAATAGTGGCGCATTATCGGTTGTATTAGGAGCATCTTTTGAGCATGACATCTGCACCGTCAAAAAGATGACCATTAGTAAAAAGGATAAATTCTTTTTCATGACTTATTTTTTTGAAGTGTCAGCTTTTTTTTCTTTTTTCTTTTTAGGAGAGAAGTCGAGGATATAAAAAACACCGCCTCCAATATTGGAAGCCTGCCCCATATTCCTACCACTCAATGTTGCATTCGCATTGGCAATGAGTGACAATCCATCTACCCCTTTTAGATTATACTTGAAATTCACTCCCAGCATAGTCGCATTCATTCTATTGCTGACAAAAGGCATATTATTTCTAGTGATATCAAAACCACCGAGTGTTGTCCATTTGTTCCATACAGCTTCAGCAATAAGTCTACCCGTTCTGTAACCGGCACGAATATTCATAGAAGAAGCATCAGGCATGGCCACTTCATTCGTTTGATGTAACTGTGTTGTGTAATAGAGTTCTCTGTCCAATGTTACTTTATCTCTCACAACATAAGTAGCCGAAACAGTGGTAAACCATGCACCAATCTGGTAATCAGCCATAGCTCTCAATGACAATGTTTTGCTGCGTAAGCCGATAGACAATGGCAACAGATCCGGTGTGTAATCAGATACGGGAACCGATACACCGCCAATAGCATAAAAAGATAAAGTGCTTTTGCCGAACTCTTTTTCATAAGGCATCCATTTCACCCAAAGAGATAGGTCTTGCAGACCTTGCATACCATGTAATGTACCGGCAGATGCTTTTGTTTTGACATAAGGTAATCCGAATAAAACATTCAGTTTATCTGATACACCATAGTTACCCATATAAGCGATCATACTGGTAGACACGGTACCTAGGTTGAGATTATTTCTTTTCAAAGTGCCCTCCCAATATTGATCCCAGCTACTATAGTTGTACATGAGACCACTACAGTAATTATTTTTTGCCATCATGATACCATCTATCTCAGTCTGCGCTTTTAGCGAGGTCCCCGATACTATTACTATAATCAGGAATGCCCAACGACATAAACCTGTTTTTATAAATTGCATATTGAATAGTTTAGTTGATAAAGAGGTTTTGTGATGGTTGACAGCTGTCAGTTGATAGTTGCCAGAAGAGAAACTAGTTTTTTGTTTTCCCTGCCAACTGTCAACTAATAACTATCAACTAAACTAAAATCGAAGGCTCATTCCCACATTCACTGCCAGATCTGCAAATGCCGCATCTCCCTGTGCATACACACCGGTGATCTTTGTTCTTTGCTTGTCTGCATAGCTTTGTGTACGGCTTCTAACCACCGCTACAGGAACATAAGCGTAGAGATTTAACTTCTTTACAGAATAAGTAATTCCCGGCTCAATGGAATTGACATAACCGGGTCTGCGAAATCCATAGCTACCGCCAATGAGGTCTGAGGAAGGAACTGCCTCATGTCTGTATCCCGCTGAAAGAGTAAATCTGTTGATTGTATAATTAGCTCCAAAACGAATCATATACTGATCAGGAACGCTCATCACATCACTACCATATTGTAAAGCAGTTGCGGAAGGAGTACCTCCTCTTGCTGTAGAAACACCATTGTGTTCTCTTGGATTTATGAGATAAAAGAAATTACCATACAAACTAAGTTGTCTGTTGATGGTTTGAAAAGCATTGAGCTCAGTAGTAAATCCTGTACCGCCATCACCCAACTGTATCGACTGATCTACAGGACCCAATACTCTTGTACCTGTATTTGTATAAAAATGATCCATTACGCGATAATCACCTGTTGGCAATTTGATACCAAGCCCTGCCTGTAAAGCGAACTTTTTACCTTTTGACGGATTGGTAAGCCAGTAGTAGGCAGATACACGTGCATCTCCCAATCCAAATGAGGAAGTCATATGTCTTGAAGCTCCGCCATGCTCATACAGTGAGGTACGGGTATTAGAAATCAAAGGAATACTAAAGGCCAATGACCAGCGCTGATCCAATATTCTGATCAGACTCATGTCTATGGTCACATTATTATTGATCACTTGTGTATTGTTCGCAATTCTTTGTTTTTGCTCTTCAGTGCCAACAAAATGTCTGAATGAATTGAAATAGCGCGTATTCGTATTTAAGGTCCATTTAGAAGGAACCGTATCTGTTCCCTTATGATCAATGGTGCATAATCCACCCACACCACGTATGGCTACACAGCCTTGTGATTTTGCTTGGGTATATGCAAGTAGTGAAAAGAACAGTATAAAGATTAAAGATCTCATTGTTTTGGTTTTAGGCACAGTGCTATACGATGAGCCTTGAAAGTCACATCAGTCTGATAGCTGCTTGTCTGTTATCGTTATTTCTTCATTTTGAGTCTGTCAACGATGAGTCTGCCGACACGTTGACCTAGATCTGTACTAACAATACAGGAGCTGTGATAATGAATTCCGCCATAAAACCTTGCCCAGTTGTTCTCATCCGCTGCATGTCTAAAAGACTTGAACGAACGATTGGGTATGCCAAATTCGAGTTCAGTAGAATCAGTATAAGCAAAATTATCTCCGAATACACTTGTCAGCGCTTCTGCAGCTGCTGATGAAATGGTTGAGTGTCCACAAGTATATTCCGGGAATGCTGGTGTTTGCAAATAAGGTCGCCAGTTGGGATCAATATATTCATTGATAATCGTTTCCGGGCGTGCAGTATTGTATTTATACTTTACATACCAAGACTGAATAAATGCGTCAAATAAAGCGATGGCTGTTTTAGCAACTGCATATACATGCGTTGGAAAATCTGCATTGGCTTTTTTACTTGCTATTCCCACAATACTCATCCAGTGACCCGGAGGTGAGAATTTTTTACTACCGAACATCACATGTCCGGTAACATTCATTTTAAACGGATTATCATCCCAAAATTCTGCGATATGTTTCTGTTCTGGTGTTAAACTGTCTATGGCATTTTTTATGGCTATCACTTCCTGATAGTACTTACTCTTCTTATCTGACATATTAAAAACCGGAGGCGGCGGTGGATCAAATATGCCTGCACTATCGATCACCAAAGGTCTTATTTCATGCCAATGAGGTTCTACTGCAGTGGCATACATAGGAGGCGTAGGCACCCAACGACCAGGTATCTTTTTTACTGCATATTTTTCAGCTCCACGGGTTTCCAGATAATTATCTTTCTTACTCCATCTGATAATATGCATACTGATACTATCGGCCAGTTTGCGTGATGCGTCTTCTATTTTTTTATTCAACCCTTTCTCTCGCGCTACCTGTAGGATACTGTCTTCATACAGTTTCATACTTCCTTCCGGAAAAGTAACCGACTCTCCTACTTTCATATACGCCATTAAAGTGGCTAACTCAATATCTGCATCCGCATCAATGGCAGAGATATTAGGTTTTTGAAGTCCCTTCAATTGTCCACCCAAAGAAGTATACTGATCCGGATAAGCTACTGCTATCACTTCATAAGCAGCGATCGCAGCATACGCATAATTGCGTGATGCAACCATGGGAGGGAAATTATTTCCCATCACTACGGTATTCAATTCGTGAACAGTATGACTAAAAAGGGCAGGATCATGTAGGAAATTCTTGTACTCATTAGACTGCTTACATGACTGAATACATATAAGTAGCACGAGCCCACCTAAAAGCTTTTTCATAAAACGGTTTATAAATAGAAACAGATAAGAAAAGTGAATGCTTAATGAACCAGCATTAAGCTTGTGGCGGGCGCTCTAAACGATTTTTATAATCAGACAAATACGTGGTTTCTTGATTCACATAATGAACCTGACGCAGGTCAGCATCCCTAAACTGCCAGGAAAAAGAATGATCCCCGGTAAAGTCCAGAATAGAGAATTTCAGAACCGTATGCTGATTGGAAGATTTTTGGGTTGTGTTTGTACTGGTGTAATCTCCGGCTAAGCGAAAAAAGTCATCGCGTGCATTTCGGATACCGATCTTTTGAATATTCGGTACACAGAGTAATTCCAGAGAGTCTTTATAGAAACGTCTCTTTACAAAATGATAGGTCACACCATTGATATCAACTTCACCCGATGCATTTTCATATTGTTCCGAATTAGTACCATAAGGTGTACTTGCAGGAACTTTTATGTGCAATAACATCGCTTCATCGTAGATATCTTCATAAAGATTTGCCTGAAATGCCTTGTCAGAAGCCGTTTCCATATAATTCAACAGCATTCTGTAGCCACCCAAACTAAAGAGTAGTAAACTAAGGGATACTATCGTAGCAAGTCTTTTCAACTCACTAAAAATAATTGTTTTTACTGAACCACCAAGGTTTTTTTGTCGGGCCCGATACCAGTAAGTGTTAGTTTTTTCCAGTGCTTAGGTAATACAGATTTAACCTGTGTTATCCCCTTGGAAGTGATGTCGATTCCCCCAAAACCCATGAGTACACTCTGCAAAATGCCTCCGGCACCTGTTGCAAAATATGGATTGGTTCCCCCTTTGGTTTCTGCAATGACCCTGAATGGAGGATTGAGATTCGGCTCATATGATTCCTTGAAAAATTTCAATGCCTTATCGCCATTACCAAGTCTGGCATAGAGTAAAGTGAATATAGCCTGCGTCATCGCCGGCGTACCTTCATTAGGAACCCTAGTTTCATAATATTCGAGGTCTTTTAATACTTGTTTGGGATCTGACACTTCTTTTAACGGATAGGCTAACAGATTCACATCCCCTTGCTTGATCCCTTCTCCCTGATAAGTAGCATGTTCTCGGGTAACACCATTCTCCATTTTCAGAATAGGGATATTCTGTGCTACATGAAGCCAGTCAGCATCTGCTTTAACACCTATCAATGCCGCAGCTTCTGTGGCATAGTTCAATACCGCTTTTGCAGCTGCATTGGTCCATGCATTGTTGTCTACATTCTCAGCCCATTCATCTGCGGCCACTACATTTTTGATATCATATTTACCCGGACCATTCCGTTCTACCCTACTCGCCCAGAAATCGGCGGTTTCTTTTAAGATAGGCCAGCCTCTTTCTTTCAACCACTCTTTATCCTGTGTCACACAATAATAGTTCCATGCAGCGATCCCCACACAAGCTGTGATATGGTGTTCAAAAGGACCACTCAATGCCCACACAGGTGTTTCCTCTACGCCGGTAGCAGCACTTTCCCAAGGGAACATAGCGCCTTTATAACCATGACTGAATGCATTCTTTTTTGCGGCAGCCAATCGATTGAAACGATATTCGACCATACTCTTTGCCATGGCAGGTTGCAACACCAATAATGCCGGATACATCCATAATTCCGTATCCCAGAATACATGTCCATTATAACCCAGGCCACTTAATCCCATAGGAGAAGGACTATAATCAGTTCCTTCACGTACAAAGGAATACAAGTGATACATCATACTATGAATATCCTGTTGCGCTTGTGGATCACCATCGATCTGGATATCACTTTTCCAAAGCTCTTCCCAGGATTTTCCATGAAATGACAATAATCGATCACGACCTTCCAGTTTTGCAAAAATGGTCATACGCTCTGCCTCATTCAATGGATCATCATGATGTGCACTGGTGATAGAAGACCCTGCAACCGAATAGCTATAGGTATTTCCGGCCTTCAGTGTTTTATTGAATTTCATCAGATGCATGTTATTATCCCACATTTCATGTATCACACGCGGCTCTTCTTCATGCTTTTCAGAAAAAAGAAAAGTATTGGATGCACACATCAGTAGTTTACCAGTCGGACTTTTTGCTGATGAAGTAAGCAGGCTGATGGTCACATGCGGGCGATCGATTTCATTGTAATAATTCTGAACATCTTTCAAAGCATCAGGAGCTTCCATTACACTTGCGGCATTGACAAGTATATCTTTTTTAGCTTGTATGGTAACATCCATTAATACCGTAAATGGAAGATGACGCAAAGAATAATAAGAATAGGTGATCGTAGCTTTATCCATGTAATCGAAGGAACAGGTAAATGACGCTTTTCTCATATCCAGTTCCTGTTTCATGTTACGTACTTCGGATCCGGTGATATTTCTACCATCAATCCCTAACTGCATGTTCAATAAATTGAAACTTCGCAGAAAATTACTAACCCTTCCACGACCATATTGATCATACGCACCTGCCAGAACGACCTCTTTTACTTTAAAAGGTTCAGGAGACGATACAATACCAATCATACCGTTTGCGACGGTAACTCCATAGTAGTTGGATGGATTGACAGAAGGGACTGTAAGTTTCCATGGATCCTGCGATTTTACTGGTGAGATTCCAATAAAAAAGATTAGCAGGTAAAACAAGTGCAATCGTTTCATAATGCTTATTTTGCAAGTACTGACGTCTGCTCAAATTTATTCTAAAACCCTGTATGAAATATATTTTTATTATCGCAATCGTTTGCGTCTTTGGTTTAGCTTGTTCCAGATCATCCAAACTGCTGGAAGAGGTTGATCCTGAAAAATCAGGATTAAAATTTTCAAATACAATCATTGAAAATCAGGAACTGAATGTCCTGAATTATGAATACATCTACAACGGTGGCGGCGTAGGCATCGGAGACTTCAATAATGACAGCTTACCCGATATCTATTTCACTGGAAACAGAACTGCCAATAAACTTTTTCTCAATAAAGGCCATCTGAAATTTGAGGATATTACTGAGCAGGCCGGCGTCATTGGAAATGGAAAATGGAGTAAAGGGGCAAGCATTGTTGATATCAACAATGATGGACTCTCGGATATTTATGTTTGTGCAGCCGTATTAGCTGATAGCAATGCAAGACGTAATCTCCTGTATGTAAATCAAGGAGTGAATAAAAATACCGGCATCCCTGTATTTAAAGAAATGGCAAAAGAATATGGGTTAGATGATATGTCGAATACCCATATGGCTGCTTTTTTTGATTATGATAATGATGGGGATCTGGATGTTTATCTATTGGTCAACGACCTCGATGGCACTTATCCCAATGAATTTCGCCCCATACGTAAAGACGGAAGCTGGCCCAATACAGACAAACTATTGGAGAACCGGTTTGATTCAAGCCTTCATCATCCCGTGTACACAGACGTTTCCGCTAAAGCCGGTATCCTGATCGAAGGTCATGGCTTGGGTATAAGTATTGCCGATATCAACCAAGATGGATGGAAAGATATTTATATCAGTAATGATTACTTATCAAATAATATTCTTTACATCAATAACAAAAACGGAACATTCTCTGATCAATGTGCGACTTACCTGAAACATACGAGTAAAAATGCGATGGGGAATGATATCGCTGATATCAACAACGATGGCTTCGCTGATATCATTGAAACAGATATGATGCCTGCTGATAACTACCGACAGAAAATGATGCATTCGGATATCAGCTATCAGACTTTTCAAAACAGTGATCGCTATGGATACATGTATCAGTATCCGAGAAATACTTTACAACTGAATCAAGGAACGATCTCAACGAATATTGATTCCTTACACAGACCCGCATTTAGCGAGATCGCTTATTTCAGTGGAGTAGCGCATACTGACTGGAGTTGGGCCCCTCTACTTTTTGATGTCAACAATGATGGATGGAGAGATCTGTTTGTCACCAATGGACTACCCAAAGACATGTCTGATAAAGATTTCATGTCGTATAGAACTAACGCTGTTGCCAATGCACCTCTAGAAGAAGTGCTGAAACAATTGCCGGTTGTAAAGATCAGCAACTACGTTTTTCAGAATAATGGAGACTTGAGTTTTACTGACCGAACCAAAGAATGGGGTATTGATTTCCCTACTTTCTCAGCGGGTATGGCCTATGCTGATCTTGATAAAGATGGCGACCTGGATGTTGTGATCAACAATACCAATATGCCTGCGACCTTATTGGAGAATAAGGAACGTCAGCAAAAAGAATCCTCCAACTTCATTCGTATTGGCTTAGCTGGTACCGCTCAAAATATTTCCGGACTGGGTGCCTGGGTGCATGTCTATGCAAAAGGGATGCATCAGGTAACCGAACATTCTCCTTATCGTGGTTATTTGTCTACTACAGAAAATATCCTGCATTTTGGAATTGGCACAAATACAATGATCGATTCTATTCGCGTGATATGGCCGGATGGAAGATCGGAACGTAAAACAAATGTATCTGCTAATCAAACGATCCTCTTCTCTGCAAAAAATGCCACAGTTTATCAGCAACCAATACCAACAATAAACAGACCATTGTTAGAGGATATCACTGCTATAAGTGGAGTAGATTATGGATTTTCAGAAGTTGATTTTATTGACTTTGATATTCAACGTTTGTTACTACATAAACTCACACAGTATGGTCCTTCTCTTGCAGCAGGTGACCTGAATGGAGATGGGAAAGATGATCTGGTGGTCGGAGGTGGTTCTCCGTTTCATGCTTCTACTTTTATACAAGGAGCAAATGGTCGTTTTACCAGGAACTATTTACCTGGATATAAAAGTCCACAATACCAGGATGATGCAGGCATCAACTTAATAGATGCAGACAGTGATGGTGATCTGGATATTTTTATTGTTTCTGGTGGTGCAGAAAACCAGCCGCAAACAAAAGCTTATACCGATCATTTCTATCTCAATGATGGCAAAGGAAATTTTACTGAACTGACCGCTGACTTTACCAATAATCGCACAACAAAAAGTTGTATCAGTGCTTTTGATTATGATCAGGATAATGACCTGGATCTGTTTATTGGTGGCAGGGTAATACCTGGAAGATATCCTATGCCTACCAATAGTTTTATTTACAGGAATGATTCAAAAAATGGGAAAATAGTATTCACCGATGTCACTTCCAAAGTAGCACCTGATCTCTTGAATATTGGAATGATCACTGCTGCATTATGGACCGATGCAGATGCAGATGGCAAAACCGATCTTTTATTAACTACTGATTGGGGAAGCATACAGCTTTTGAAAAATAGCGGTAATACATTTAAGAAAACAGCAACTTCTTTGACAAATTTTACCGGATGGTGGAATAGTCTTATAGCAGCTGATATGGATAATGATGGTGATATAGATTATGTTGCCGGTAATTATGGACTGAATGGTTTTCTACAAGCTTCTGATCAGCATCCACTAAAAGTATATGCCAAAGACTTTGATAACAACTCCAGCTTAGATGTGGTATTCAGTCATTGGTTACCGGGCTCTATTTACGGTGAGAAAAAAG
This sequence comes from Sediminibacterium sp. KACHI17, assembly GCF_040362915.1. Taxonomy (NCBI): domain Bacteria; kingdom Pseudomonadati; phylum Bacteroidota; class Chitinophagia; order Chitinophagales; family Chitinophagaceae; genus Sediminibacterium; species Sediminibacterium longum. Next base: position 1,698,621 of record NZ_AP029612.1, read on the forward strand.
AATATCCTGTAGCAGGAAGAGATTTGATCTTAAGAGAAATGAGTGTTTTGAAAGAACGTTTCCCGAATTATGCAGGATATGCCAAAACAGAAATGAGTCAATTATTCCCGCCGGAAATAGCTAAGGACGCATATCAACTAAGCGCCAATTATTTACAAAGCTGTTGGATCGAGAATAAAGGATCTTTGAACTTTGAGGTACATGCACTGCCAGCCCCTGCTCAAATGGGACCTATATATGGAATCATTGCACGTGATCTTAATATGGATGGCAGAACGGATTTGATCTTTACCGGTAATGAATATTCAATGGCTCCCTACCTCGGAAGACAAGATGCGCTGAATGGTTTGGTGTTACTCAATAAGAAAAACAATGAGTTTGAATCCATGTCGATTGCAGCATCAGGTTTTTATACTCCTGCCAATGGCAGAGGGTTGGTTGAACTGGTAATACAAGATCGTTTAAGCGTGGTAGCCGGACAAAATAGAGATCTGTTGAAGATATTCAGTTTGGCCAAAGACAGTGCTTCATTTGTAAAAACAACACCTGCTGAAACACATGCGATCGTTTATTTAAAAGACGGTACAAAAAGAAAAGAAGAATTCAGTTCGGGTCATGGATTCCTTTCACAATCGGTCAACTTTATTCATTTGAATTCATCGGTGGCTTCAGTTGAAATATTTACAGGCAATAAAAAAAGCAGAACAGTTAAACCCTGATCTTTATGAAAAGTCGTTATCGGTTTTGGGCCCCCTTTTTGCTGATCGCAGCTGTTATCAGCAGTTGTAGTTCTTCTAAAGAAAAAGACCATTCAAAGCTTCATGAGCTTCAGTATGAGTGTGTGCAGCGGCTCACCGATGTGATTGTTTATGATATTGTGAATCCGCCTGTCGCCAGCAGAATGTATGCATACAGTAATCTCGCATATTATGAAGCACTTCGACCAACAAACTCTACCTATTCAAGTTTATTGCCAAAACTGCATGGCTTTACGGAACTCGCTTCTCCTGATACCACACAGCGACATGATTTCAGGCTATCGGCGGTGATCGCATTCATGAAAGTGGCAGAAGCATTGGTCTTTTCAAAAGACAGTATCAAAACAGGGAGAGAAGTATTGGTAGATCACTTCAGTGATCTGGATAAAGAAGTGTATACTAATTCTGTTGTCTGGGGAGAAGCAGTGGCAGATCATATTTTGAAGAGAGCATCTAAAGATGGATATAAGCTTACCCGAGGCATGCCAAAATTTAGTGTATTGAAAGAAACCGGAATATGGCAGCAAACACCTCCTGATTATGAAGAAGCAGTTGAACCCAACTGGCGATTGATCCAACCGCTATTATTGGACTCTGCGTCACAGTTCAAACCTGTGAGACCCCCTGCTTACAGCATCAATCCATCTAGTCAGTATTATAAAGAAGTGAAGGAAGTATATGACCTGAGTAAAAATCTTACGGATGAACAAAAACTGATCGCGCGTTTTTGGGACGACAATCCCTTTGTATCGGAACACAAAGGACATTTGACCTATGCCAATAAAAAGATGACGCCAGTAGGTCACTGGATGTGCATTACAGGGCTTTTGGGCAGTCAATCAAAGAAGTCTACCCTTGAGATCGCAAGAGTATATGCATTAACTGCTGCTGCTATTTTTGATGGTTTTATCTCAACCTGGGAGGAGAAATATACCAGTAAAACTGTACGCCCTGTAACGGTTATACGTGAACATATTGCTTCTGAATGGAATTCACTCTTACAAACACCTCCTTTTCCGGAATATACCAGTGGGCATAGCGTGATCTCTGCTGCAGCAGCAACTGTTCTTTCAGCCGTTTTTGGCAATAACACTGCTTTCCGAGATACCACTGAATTACCCTATCTTGGATTGGAAAGAAATTTCACTTCACTAAGTGCTGCTTCTGATGAAGTAAGCATGAGCAGGATGTACGGAGGAATCCACTATCGTTCTGCTGTTATGAATGGACAAAAACAAGGGCAACAAATTGGAGATTATTTTAACCGTACTTTTTACAATAAATAATTACCATTCCACGGAGAACAGTCTCTACTTAATTTTGTTGTAACCTGATCAGTATTTTTATTTAGTAAAAATTGAGCGTTATTATGAAGCGTTTTTTGTACGGAGTTATTGTATTAGTGGTTTTAGTAGTGGGCATTGGCTTTTTCTTACCATCCAATCGATTAAAGAGTTTCACTGGAAATGCTACCATACCTTTTGATGGAATTTCAAGGGTTATTGTAAACAAACAATACTGGGAAAAATGGTGGCCCGGCAACGTTAAAAATGATAGCACTTTGGCATTTGGAGATACAGAACTACATATCGATATGCTATTGCTCAATGGCTTCAAAGCAAGTGTATTGAATGAAAGCATACCAACATCTGTTGAGTTGCAAACCATTGCTACTTACAATGCGGAAACTGCTTTAACATTAAACGTACAGTTTAATTTTTCAACAAATCCATTGACCAAACTATATCAGTACCTATCGTATTCTTCCCAACAAAAACAATACGAAGAACTGTTCAAGAATTTAACCCTTTCTTTTTCGAATGTAAAAAGGGTATATGGGTTTGATATACGAATGGAAAAAGTACCTAATGCTTATTATGTATCAATAAAAAACTATCTAAACCATTATCCTACGATAGAGGAAGTTTATGCGAGTATTGAGGAAGCTAAAAATTTTATCCTATCCCAAAAAAGCAAGGTTGTAAATTATCCGATTTTCAATGTTTTTAAAGAAGGTGAAAATCAATATCTTTTGATGGTAGCTGTAGCATCTGATCGTGAAATTCCTTCTCAGGGAAAGTTTTTACAGAAAAATATGATGCTCGGCAATATTGTAGTTGCTGAAGTACAAGGTGGAAACAGTACGATCGAAAAATGTAAAGAAGCCGTTCAATTTTATGTGAATGACTTCAGAAAAATATCTCCTGCAATCGCTTTTGAAAGATTGATCACTAACAGATTACAGGAAAAGGACAGTTCAAAATGGATCACTACTGTGAATTATCCTGTTTTCCAATAAAGCAATTAGTTTCTACCTAAGACAACTGCTGTTTCATTGTTACGCGCGAGGATGTAAGATTGTTTCCCGCCAATCATGATCGGTCTTACATTTCTTACTTGTCCTTTAACTCGTACGGGTTCAACTTTTGCTACTATCATACCCTTTCCTTTTTGGTATTGAAGTAGGGTACCGAAATCAGCATCTTGTCTTCCGATCTCTATGTTATTACCGTAGAAATTACCTGAGGTCAGCCAAAAAGTTCCTTGTTCAGTTTGTATTTTTTGAATGGATCTGATTTGACTCAGTTGTGTTTCAAATGGCAATGGAGTTGCGGTAAATGTCAGATCACCATTGTTGATGACCATCAAATGATCAAAATTATTGGCCTCGAGTTGAAATGCTTTTTCAAATTTCTGTGGTGCAAATAATTCTTTTAAATCAGCTTTTGCAAAATCTGCAGCATACAAGAATTTTTTTCTGATCGCAGGAATGGATTTCTCCAATTGTAATTTACTTGCCAGTGGTATTTCTTTACCACCTACAAAATAGGTCATAATCTGTTCTACCCTGCCATTATCATCAAAGTCATTGATATACATTTTAACAGGAGCATTCAGAGAGGCTTTAACCCGACTGTTCTGCCCAAAGTTTCCTGCTAGTAGATCTATATCACCATCACCATCTATATCATCGGCATGAACCGTTTGCCACCATCCTTTTTCGGCAATGATATTTTGTCGGACGAACTGTCGATCTTTTTTGATGAACACATCAATACCTCCCCAGTTATATGCCAGTAACAAATCTTTTTGTTGATCCTTATTCATATCTACCCATTGGGCGGATGTGACCATTCCGGGGTTTAAGAGCTCTTTACTATAAGTCACTGTTACATCCTGAAAATTTCCGTAACCATCATTGAGTAAGAGATAAGAACGCGGAGGCATACCATAGGCCCATGTGATGGAACGACCTGCAAAAAACAGATCCACAAATCCATCCCCATTGATATCATTGGCAACAACTTTACTTTGCGTGTTCATACCACTAGGAAAAGCAAAATCTTTCTTACGAAGATTTCCGCGTCCATCATTGAGGTACAAGAGTGGTTGCAGGTGTTCATCTTCTCCATAATATTCATTACCACCGGTTGCGATCACAAGATCGATCGCCTGATCATTATTGACATCAACCCAAATGGCATCCACATTTTCCCATATCGAGTCTTTCGTTAATGCGGGCTGCTCCGACCGCTGAAAACGACCCTGTTTCGTTTGAATGAATAATGCATTCTTATTTCCTTTAGAAGCTCCAATAAACACATCTTCTAATCCATCTTTATTGATATCAGCTACTGCCAATGCAGGCCCTTCCATAGAAAGCATATGCGGGATCAGCGGCTCTCTGTCAAAATCATTGAATACATTTTCCTCATGTTTGAAATCCAGCCCTGTACTGGCAGTAATATCTTGTAAAATGGATGTAGCTGTATGAGGCGACTGTAGTCTTTGTACAAAATCGAACTCAGGTAAGCCCTTCTTATAGGTAAGAGATAATGATCCCTTTTTTGATATTGTAACAGATTGATATGTTCTGTCTGGCCATATCAAGAGGGCAGAATCAGGTTGAATATCCTTTAGTCCGGCATGCAATGGACCCAACATACTGGATTGAAAACCTCGTACAGGATACTGTTCATAACTGTAGCACTGATCCTTTGCATAGATCAAAAGTTTAGCTCCGATCGCTCGTTTGTTGATCGAGTCTCCGGTCAGTTCTAATCGAATATAATTCTGAGATAATGTATCGGTATTGGTTTTATTCTCATAGATCAAAACAGGATCATTGATATTATTGACAACAACATCCAGATCTCCATCATTATCAAGATCAGCATAAACAGACCCATTCGAAAAAGTTGGGAGATTATTTTGTATACTATCGGTGATATTATTAAACTGGAATGCACCGCGATTTCTGAAAAACTGATTCGGTAATTTGATCTCGGGGAATTTACTTATCAGAGCGAGGTCTTTATCCTGAATCGTATTGTTTTTAAGTTTTTCCTGGAGCTCACCGCCGGAGACATAATTGATGTAATCAATATCATTCATTCGCTTGGGAATACCATTGGATACAAACAGATCCTTAAGTCCGTCATTATCAAAATCCATCCATAAAGATGCCCAACTCCAGTCAGTTGCATGTACACCTGAGTACTGTCCTACTTCACTAAAGTTTCCATTTTTCCGATTGTATTGAAGGTTATTCCTTGCATACTGATGTGTATATCCGTACTGAAGTTTTTGCTGAAATATATTGTAATCATCTTCAGCCATGGATCTTTTCAGCATATACTGATCATAAGGTAGCATATCCATGGAGATGATTTCCGGATAAGCGTCGTTATTGATATCAGCCACATCAACACCCATACTGAATTGACTTGTATGCATTAACTGACTTGCCCCTTGTTCTGAAAAAGTTCCATTTGTTTGATTGATGTAGAGATAATCATTCTCATGAAAATCATTCCCCACATAGATGTCTGGCCAACCATCCAGATTAATATCTGCTACTACTACTCCCAATCCATATCCGATCTTCGTTCCATTGATACCGGCTTCTTTGGTGACATTCGTGAATTGTGGTATGTGATTCCCTTTTTCATCTTTACGCTGGTCATTACGGTAGAGTCTCTGTCCTGCAAGTGAATCATACGTATTTAAAAAGTTAGCCCGTGGTGCATAATTACCATCATGATTCACTGAGTGATTGAGTAAGAACATATCCAAATCACCATCACCATCATAATCCAAAAAAGCAGATTGGGTACTAAAACCTGAAAAATCGAGTCCATACATGGTTGCCTGATCTTCGTATACAGGTATTCCATCTTTACCAATTGCGGTACATACCAGCAGTTGATTCTTTCCCTTCAGTGTTTTGTAATTACCTACTCTACAAACATAAATATCCAGCAGTCCGTCATTATTAATATCTACAACAGATACACCTGTGCTCCATGCTCCATCCACAGGTATACGCGCTTCTTTGGTAACATCTTTGAACTGAAGATTTCCGGTATTGAGATATAACCTGTTGTTTTCTTGATTGGCTGCAAAAAATAAATCGATCAATCCATCATTATTAAAATCACCTGCTCCAACTCCTGCTCCATTATAATAGTACATGTAAGAAAACAGGTTAAACGAGGTAGACGGATGCAAGGTATTACTGAAATGAATACCTGTGCGTTCATGATCAGCTATTTCAAACAAGGGTGCATCCTTTTTTCCTTTACAGCCAATACCTACAATAATCAGCAGGAAAATACCTGTATATATAGATCTCATATTCATTCCTTTCATTTTACCTGTGGTACTTGTTTTTTATCCGACTGATGATTGATATAATAACACACAGGTGTATCATTATTACGTGCGAACAAAATGATGTTTCTATTTTTTTGTTGAATCATTGAGATGTCTCTCACCTGTCCCTTTACTGATAAACCAGATACTGATGCTGTCTGAGGTTCGAAAACATTATTTCCTTTATTGATCAAAACATGCCCATAAGAAGCATCAACACTACAAAACTGAGGCAACAGATCAAAGAAATTACCTGCTAATACAATATCATTTTTACCATCTTGGTTAAGGTCTGTGATCACAGATGCATGAACAGAAGATAATTGTACCATATAGGGTAAGGTCATCAGTTTAAATTGTCCCTTACCGTTATTGATCGCAATTGAATTAGCTGCATTGTTTACTGTTAAGCGTTTAACATCTTTCAACCCATCTTTGAAGATCTGTTCAATGGTTTTATCCGCAAAATCAGAGTGCTTGAGATTTGATTTTTTCAGTGATGGGATCTGATCTGTAATATCTTTTTTCAGAAATACAGGAACATCTTTTTTCTGAATACTATGACTGAAAATTTTATCAATAGTCGCATTTTGGTCAAAATCTTTGATCCAAAGAGAAACAGGTTCTTCAGAAGTTGGTCTCATGTAAAAATTCTGCCCAATATTTCCCAATACCAGATCAAGATGTCCATCTCCATTTAAATCGCCAACGGATAAAGACTGCCACCATCCCAATTCCTTTTCCAGTCCGGTAGATCGCTCTTGAAATGTACCATTTGAGAAAGTAAAGATTTTAGGAGACATCCATTCTCCTGTAATGATCAATTCATTTTTATTATCGCTATCTATATCCACCCATGCAGCATCTGTTACCATACCTAACTGATCCATAAAAGGAGCGGCCTTTCCTGTAACATCAGTGAATTTACCTCCTCCATCATTATGGTATAGATAGCTTTTGGGGGAGATGCCATAATTCTGTGGTTCACTTCTGCTACCGATAAAAAGATCGGTTTTACCATCCGAATCATAATCCAATGCTACTGCAATACCCGCATTCGTATGGCTTAGCGGAAAAGTACCGGACTGCAATACGAAATTGCCGGCTCCATCATTCATGTAAAGCTGGTGTTGGTATTTTTCAGAAGAAGCAGGTACAAAGTTGCCGCCACCACCAGTAAACAGATCCATATCTCCATCTTGATCCGCATCAAAGAAAAGTGCAGCAGTTACATCATTGAAAGTAAATTTCTCAAAATCAGGTATTTTCTTTTTTAAAAAACCTTGCGATGTCTGTAGATACAATTGCGATGGTTGACCAACAGCTCCTCCAATAAATAGGTCTTCCAGTCCGTCTTTGTTCACATCAGCCACTGCTGTTTTTGGGCCTTGTTTCGAGAGCATGAACGGAATATTTCTTTCTTGATAGAAATCAATATGTTCATCTTCCTTATGCGCATCGAATGAGAGAGCAGACAGAGAAAGCAGTGTCTCGTTTACAACAGCCTGTTGTGGCTGCCAAGGTCTTACTTTAGCACTGTCATAGTGAATATGCTGTAAGCTATTGACAGCAGCATTGGTAAACGTATAAATGGTATTATTAGGCCATTGTATCTGAATAGAATCGATACGGTTTTTGCCTATTCCAATAGTTTGTTTGTATTCTATTGATGATTGAAATCCTTTACTCGGGATCAGCTCTCTGGTGATCAATTGATCGCCTGCAAACACTTTGATCTTACTGCCTATTGCAAAGGGATTATTGTCTTTGTAGTGTAATTGCAAAGCGATGTACTTGTTTGCAGAATCATCATTACTCGTATTTCTATATACAAGTGCTTCCTGATTTACATTGTTAATGATGAGGTCGAGATCTCCATCATTATCAAGATCTGCATAAGAAGCCCCGTTTGAAAATGTTGGTTGATCAAGCCCCCATTCCTGTTCGGCATCTTTGAATTTAAGGTTACCGAGATTCTTAAATGCTTTATTGGGAATAGGAACAGAAGGCATTTTATCAATGACTGTATTAACTTCTTCTTTCTTCCCTTTCAATACCATTTGATTCACCACATCATTGGCAAAAAAGTCGATAAAATCCTGATCGGTGACATCACGATAGATACCGTTACATACCAGGATATCAGACAACCCATCATTATCTGCATCAAACATCAATGCACCCCAACTCCAGTCACTGGCAGCTACGCCACTGAAAAAACCGGTTTCCAAAAACCGTCCTTCCCCATTGTTGACTTGTAATGCATTTTGAGTGTATTGATTATAAAAACCCTGATCTTGTTTTAATTTGAATACATCATAATTTTCGAAAGAAGTATTTGTTTTCAATCGATAATCATCTCCCGGTAACATATCGGTAGTGAAAATATCAGGTTTACCATCATTGTTGATGTCTTGCAGATCTGCACCCATCGATGAAAAACTGATATGTTGTGTGCGATTTTCTATTTCATCTTTAAAAGTTCCATTTTGTTGATTGATGTATAAGTAGTCTTTTTCAAAAAAGTCATTGGATACATATACATCCGGATATCCGTCCAGGTTTACATCACCCACGGTCACTCCTAAACCGAAACTGATGATACTACCATAAATACCTGCTTCTTTAGTAACGTCGGTAAACTTATGATTGTCGTTTCGCAGTAAGTGATCGCCACCGCCTTTTAGAAATTCAGCATAAGGCGCTTCTGCATCAGGGATGCTACGCATGTTTGCATAGTTCAGTGAGTTGACGGGAATGGGACTGTTATTTACCAGGAAGCAATCCAGGTCACCATCTAAATCATAATCAAAGAAAGATGCATGGGTCGTATAACCATCATTGTCAAGACCATATTCAGCTGCCTTTTCGGTAAAAGTGAGGTTCTTGTTATTGATGTACAGTTTATTTTTTCTCAATGCTTTATTAAGCATATTTCCGGCGTTACATACATAAATATCAAGCCATCCATCTGCGTTAATATCAACGAAGACGACCCCTGTACTCCATTCATTGTTGTATGTTATTCCGGCTTTTGTAGTAATATCTTCAAACTTGAAGTCGCCTTTATTGAGATATAGTTTATTACTGCTTTGATTGGCCGTAAAGAAAACTTCAGGCAACCCATCATTATTTAAATCTCCGGTAGCTACTCCACCGCCGTTATAAAAATTACGGTACTTAAATACATTAAAAGACTCCGATTCTGTAAGTGTGTTTTTAAAATTGATATTCGAATCAGACACAAGTGAGTACAATGTCTTTTTACGATCATTCTTACAGGCTGTAATGCAAGCGCAACAAATAATTAATAACCAGATTCTATAGCGTATCATAGTATGCTAAAATAGTATAAATACCGGCTGGTATTGTTGAAGTATTGGATAATCTAAACATAAAAAAGCCGGTTCAAATTGAACCGGCTTTTGGAAATTATACGTTCTAACTGAATTAGTAACCTACGTTCTGCTTCAGATTAGGATTAGATGCTAAGGCAGTAGTTGGAATTGGATATACTGCTTTGTAAGCTTCTGATGCGTTTGGTCTTTCTTCAACAGGAGCGTTGAATCTTCCGAAACGAATCATATCTGTTCTTCTGTGACCTTCGAGGTAAAGTTCACGACCTCTTTCAGCCAATAATGAAGTCAATGTTACAGCTGTAAGTGGAGAAGCTCCTCTCAATGTACGGATGCTGTTTACAATGGTCAATGGTGTTTCACCATTTGCACCTGTTGTGCCGCCTCTCAGTAACGCTTCAGCTTTCATCAGACGAACGTCTGCAAAGCGAAGGAAAGGAAACTCATTCTGGCTGCCCCATGCACCATCATTGATTGTTGCTGGATCCAGAGGGAATTTATTTACACGAATACCGCTTGCTTCTCCGTTGAAGAAAATAGATGCAGTACGAGTGAAGACAAGTGGGTTACCACTTCTGTCATACAGATCACCGATTGGATCACCGATCACACCTGGCTCTTTAGGATTGCTAGGCTTAACAGGACCACGTGCTTGTCCAACAAGGAAACCAGCGTTAGAACCTACTAAGTTAGTATAACCAGCCAGCGGAGTTGATTTACGAACGTCAACATCTTCAAAGCTATCATAGAATTGAGACAGTGTTACGAAACCATTCCAGCTTGATGGACGTTGGTTGTAGTGCCAGCTTTGGCAAGTCTGCCAAACCAGGTTAGCACCGTTACCAGCTCTCGCATCACTTCCAGCTTTACGTACAAAGATGTTTTCAGAAGAAGCAGTACCGTTGTTCCATTTGAAGTTATCCCAGTATTGAGGGTCTAAGCTCAGGTTAACGTTAGCTGCAACCAGATTACAATATTCAATCACCTTGTTCATATCTGCTGGTGCAAAAGTGAATGGACCTGCAGGTGAAGCCGGATCTTGTTTGTAAACTGCTTTGTTCAGGTATGCTTTAGCCAATAAAGCCCAAGCTGCTTCTTTAGTAGCCTGACCTCTGTTGTTTCTGTCATAAGCTGGCAGGTTTGGTACTGCAGCTTCAAGTTCAGCGATCACCGCATCGATAGCAGCTGATCTTGTTAACACATCAGGAATTGCGTTTGCAGCTGCAGTTGCAGGACGTGTTTGAACTTGACCATAAATATCACATACCAGGAGACGGAAGAAAGCACGCAGGAACTGACCTTCAGCTTTTGTCAAGCCAGTAGCAGTTTCAGCCACCAAAGTTGTTTGGAAAAGTGCTCCGTTCAAACCATTCCAAGTATCATTGATCTGGTTATGATCAGGACCCCAGGTATGCAGGTGCAGACGACGCCATGTACCGAAGTCATCCCAGTCAGTACCACGTGTTGGGCCCATGATTTCATCGGTAGAGTGCTCTTGCAAGCCAAACCAGTTACCCTGGCCACCGGTTAATTGGTTTAATTGTTCATACACCGCTGCGATAGATGGTGGAGTTGGAGCTCCGCTACCGCTATTTGGTGCAATTGAGTTCGGTGCTTCCAGCTTTGGATCAAGCTTGGAGCAGGATACGGTAAGTGCAGCAACAGCAGCGACAACCGGTACAAACCTACTTTTTAGAATATTTTTCATTGCTTTCAGTATTTATTATTTAAAATCCAACATTTAAACCTACTGTAATGATCCTTGGTCTTGGATATTGAGTGTAGTCAAATCCGCGAGAAGGAATACCATTGATGTTTTTGTCAACATTCACTTCAGGATCGATGCCAGAGTATCCGGTAATCAACGCCAGGTTCTGACCTGATGCGAATACTGACATAGACTTGAAGAGGCTGTTTTTCTTCAGGTTAAATGCATAGCTCAGATTCACGTTTGCAAGACGGATGAAATCACCCTTCTCTAAGAAACGAGTTGAAACTGATCCAGGGTTAAATGGATTCTCAGGTCCGTTACCCACTTCATATGTTACGTTACGAGCGTTACGCAAGCTACCTTTCAGGAATAATGCGTTTGCTGTATTGTTATATACGTGGAAACCTGTGATAGCGTTCAAGAACACGCTCAAATTCCATCTGCCATATGAGAAATTATTGGTCAAACCGGCGAAGAATGTAGGCAATGCAGAACCAACCAGTCTGTTGGCAGCACCATTACCATAACGAGCGTTACCGTTACCGTCAAAGCCATTGAATACTGGCATTGACCAAGTAAAGATAGAAGATCCGTTGGTCAGGGTTTGTGCAAAGGCACCAGTCAGACCCTGTCCACTCACCGCACCAGTATTGATTGGTGTTGGAAGACCTTCGATATTGTTATTTACGGTTGTCATGTTATAGCTGATATCCCAGCTGAACTTCTTGCCTTGGATAGCACGATAGTTAACACTTGCTTCCCATCCTTTGTTGATTACTTTACCATCTAAATTAATCCACCAGTTAGCAGTCGGAGCAAAACCTCCCGGTGTTGGAGCAAAGAACAACATGTTGGTACGCTTGTTATTGTAGTAATCCAAGGTTACCGATAATCTTTTGTCTTTGGTAGTGAAATCAACTCCAAAGCCTGTAGTAGCTACTTCTTCCCATTTCAGGTCAGGATTACCCTGCTGGATGAAACGAGTAACAGGACCAGAACCTACATCAAATGTCTGCTGTAAGTTAAGGGCTGCATAAGAACCTAAGTTATCCTGGCTACCCAGTTTACCATAGTTCGCTCTGAAGCTCAGATCGCTAAGGAAACCTCCGAAGATGTTCTGCATCCAAGACTCTTCCAATGCTCTCCATTTGAAGGCAAAGGCAGGGAATGTTGCATAACGGTTGTTAGAACCGAATTTCGAAGATCCATCAGATCTTACTGTTACAGTCAAGAAGTATTTGTCGTTGTAAGTGTAGTTCAAACGACCGAATACAGATTGTAATTCGTTTTTGTCATATCCCGGAACAAAGTTTGCATAATTGGTAAATGCATTGTAATCTTTTACGAATACATCGTTAGGACCAGTAACCGGAGTTTTCAGTCCCCAACCAAATGAGGCATTGTAACGGTTTTCAAAACTCTGATAAGAATAACCTGCTATAGCATTGATAGCATGCTTCTCATTGAAAGTTTTATCATAAGTCAAATAATGCTCAACCAAGGTTGATTTGGTCTCCAGATTTTGTCTGGTTGTACGACCGTTACCTTGAATACCATTACCATAATCTTTACCGAATACGTTGATAGTACCGCCATAAGCGTTAGAACCCAAACGAGGATCAGCAAAAGAAGTTCTTTGAGATTTAGAATTATCTAAACCTAATACTACTTTATAGCTGAGGTCTTTTGTGATCTGGTAGCTTGCAGAGAAGTTACCCAGGAAACGATTGATATAATCGTTATCAGTGAAGTAAGCCAGCATCTGTGCAGGGTTACGCTGATCACCTGGCTGGTAGAAAGTACCATCTGAATTATAGATAGGGTTGGTTGGGTTGAACTGCAATGCAGCACCTAACAAACTACCCTGATAACCTGCGTTATTAGAAAGTGGCGCATAAGAGTTTTCTGTTCTTGACATGGTCATGTTAGCTTCCAACTTCAACTTATCGTTGAATAATTTTTGGCTAATGTTTGCGCGACCAGTTAATCTCTCAAGACCAGTATTCTTAATGATACCTTCCTGATTGTCATAAGAACCGCTCAAACGTACAGAAGTACCTTTGTTGCTCATTGACCAGCTTAAGTTGTGGTTCTGAGAAATAGCTGTTCTGAAGATCACATCTTGCCAATCAGTATTGGCACCTCTGTCGATACCTACTACAGCAGCAGCAGCAGCGTCAGGTGAAGCACCTCCGTCGATATTGGCTTTTTTAGCTGCCAATAAGAAATCTTGTGCATTCATCAAGTCATAACGACGAGCAGTTTGTGCAAGTGTAGTAGAAGCACCGTAAGAAAACACGCCACCTTTACCACCTTTACCTTGCTTGGTAGTGATCAAGATTACACCATTCGCACCTCTTGAACCGTAAATAGCAGCAGCAGATGCATCTTTCAGCACTGTAATGCTTTCGATATCTGTTGGGTTCAAAAAGATCAATGGGTTTTTAGCGGTTGTACCACCTTCAACACCACTTCCGTTGGTTCCCAATGTACCACCTTGAATCAGGGGCACACCATCAATAACGTACAATGGTTCCTGTGCACCACTGATAGAACCAGTACCTCTGATGTTAATGGTTGCAGCAGCTCCGGGCTCACCCGTAGAAGGTGTAACAAGCACACCTGCTGTACGACCCTGTAACAATTGCTCAGGAGAAGCGATCTGGCCTTTGTTGAAATCTTTTTCAGTAACACGAGAAACAGAACCAGTCACGTCTTTTGACTTTCTGGTACCGTAACCTACTACTACTACATCAGCAAGCGCATCCGCAGAAGCGGTAAGCGATACATTAGCAGTATTGGAGGCTGAAATGTTCACGTCAGCAGAAGCGTATCCAGCATAAGATACTGTTAGCGTTCTTGCCGATGAAGGAACAGTAATTTTAAAAGTACCATCTGCACCGGTTTGAGCACCAGTCGTTGATCCTTTTACTAACACAGAAGCACCTGCAAGAGGCGATCCGTCCTTTGAATCGGTTACTTTACCGGTAACCGTTTTTGTTTGTGCCTGCGCGAATAGGGTAAATACGCAAGCGAGTAAACCCACTAAAGCAGGCCTGACAAGCTTCGAAAGATTCATAAATGGCAGTTTATTGGTTATTAAGCGTGTACAAAGTACACATTTTTTTCAGAAACAAAATATTTTCTTAAAATTTTGTGAATCTGAGCCAACGTGTAAAATGCACTCCATTTCCAAGACCGTATTATCCCTAAAAAAGATGCACAATTCAGGAATTTTAAGGGCTTCAAAAGATTTTAAACTCGATTAATCGATAGATAATCAGTCATTTAGGTGTATTTACAGCATTTCCGCAAAGGTTTGCTGTGGAAATTTTCTTTACTTTTCCCTTTTAATTAGGCAATCGCATGACCAATACCACGCTGAAAAAAATATCAGAGATACTCGGTATTAGTATCTCAACCGTCTCACGTGCGCTGAAACACCATCCGGATATATCCGTAAAGACCCGCGAAAAGGTCATCGAACTGGCGCGTACACTGGATTATGAACCTAATGCCAATGCTGTTCAACTGAGAACGAAGAACAGTAGACTCCTGGGATTAATGGTGCCGACGATCTCCAATTACTTTTACGAAACCTTTATCGCTGCCGTAGAAGAGGATGCCAGAAAAAATGGCTACGCAGTTATGATCCTTCAATCCGGTAATGACCCATTGATCGAAGCTGAAAACCTGAAACTCTTCAGACAAAATCGGGTATCCGGTGTATTTGTTTGCCTAAGCTCGAATACAAAAGACATGAGCAGCTTTGAAAAAATGTATGAGCTAGAAATACCCGTTCTCTTTTTTGATAATGTTCCCCAGGAATCAGGGGTACATAAGATTTGCCTGGCAGATAAAAAAAGTGCTCAGTTAGCGGCTGAACTGATTTTACAACATCCCTATCAATCAATTCTCGCCATCTTTGGCAATCCGGCATTATCGATCACTAAAAAAAGGGAAGCCGCATTGAAAAATGCGTTCCAATCACATCCACATATTTCCTTACTGATCGAACATGCCAATAGCTCTGATGAAGCAAAAAACATTTGTCATGAGATGCTCAATAAACATCTTCCGGATATTATTTTCTGTATGAGTGATGAAGTGTTGATCGGTGTATTAAAAACCATTCAGGAGAAAGGACTTCGTTATCCTGATAATATTGCTTTACTCACCATCAGCAATGGTACCATTCCCAGGCTCTTTCATCCACAGATCACCTACATTGAAACTAGTGGCGAAAAACTTGGTAAAGCTGCTTTTGCACATATGCTCAATTGCATACAAACCAAACATGCACCAACTGAATTATTGGTCGATGCAGTGCTGATCAATGGTGGATCACTTTAAACATCATAAACAAAGAATCATGAATGTAACATGATGAACTATAGAAAAATACTTCACCATTCAGTACGCTATGTCCATCATTTCAATGTGCCGATTGCTTTTGCAAAAATCGCACTCAGTCCTTCATCGGCTCTGCCTGCTACTTCTATGATCTCTGAAATGTTTACGGGCTGTAGGTGATCCGGATCACACTCATCGGTGATCACACTCACAGCAGCACAACGCAAGCCTATATGATTGGCCACGATCACTTCCGGAACAGTACTCATGCCCACCATATCTGCTCCTGCTGCACGTAAATAACGATACTCAGCCCTTGTTTCCAGATTAGGTCCCTGCACTGCTACATACACACCATGTAACAATTCTTTTTGTGTAGCATGTGCTGCTTTGATGAGTTGTTGACCAATTCCATCATCATAAGGTTTACACATGTCTACAAAGCGATTCCCAAATGCTGGATCATTCAATCCACGCAATGGATTTTCGGGTAATAAATTGATATGATCATTGATCAATACCATATCTCCTTTCTTAAACAATGGATTCATGCCTCCTGCCGCATTACTCAATAATAAAAACTGAATACCCAATGCTTTCATGACTCTGATCGGAAAAGTAATTTGCTGCATACTGTATCCTTCATAATAATGAAAGCGCCCTTGCATGGCCATCACTTTTTTTCCTTGAACCGTACCATAGATCAATTGTCCTTTATGAAATTCTACGGTAGCTGTCGGAAAGTGAGGAATCTCGTGATAAGGAATGGTAAGACTGATATCAATGTGTTGTATAAAAGAGCCCAAACCAGTTCCCAATACAACCGCTACTTCCGGATTTTGAAACCCTTTTTCTCTTAAAAAAGACGCGCATTCGTCAACCTTTTGCAACATATTCTCCATAATAACCAGTAATTTTTCAATCTGTAAATTAAAACTATCTGCGTTCAATGAACGTATTTATTATATGCAAAGATTGTTCCTCTTTATAATGAGTATCATACCATTGATGGGAACTACTATTCCTTCCAGTGCTCAAACAATGCAACCGATAGAAAAGATATCATTCACAAAAGTATCCCAGCAACTATTACTTCAGGTAAAAAGAAGAGAATCACCGGATTCTTTGGTCCAACTCTTACAACAGATTTCAGCTGAAGAACTGCATCAAGCACTTAATACGGATGATCAGAAAAAAGCTTTTTGGTTAAATATCTATAATGCATTTACCCAATTATCATTAACAAAGAATCCGGAAAAGTATAAAAAACGCGGACAATTCTTCGGACAAAAAAATATTGTGATCGCCGGAGAGAAATTAAGTCTTGATCGTATTGAACATGGATTATTGCGTCGTTCAAAAACGAAATGGAGTTTGGGTTATGTTAATCGTTTATTCCCTTCCTCTTTTGAAAAGAAACATCGGGTTGACACTGTTGATTACCGAATTCATTTTGCGTTGAATTGTGGCGCAAAAAGTTGCCCTCCCATTGCCTTCTATCGACCAGAACAACTAAATCAGCAATTGGATTTGGCAACGCGTGTATACTTAAGGAATGAAGCAGTATATGACACTGCCCATAATAAGTTGAAATTACCCGCCATCATGGGATGGTTCAGAGCTGATTTCGGAGGAAAGAAAAAAATGAAAGAACTATTAAAGAAGATCAGTGTTATCCCTAATGAGTCAAACCCTTCGATCTCTTTTAAAAAATACGACTGGAATCTTTATTTAGATAATTACAAAACCGACTAACATGGCTAATCATTATTACAATGCTGAAGATCTTGGAAAATTTGGTGCTATTGGTGAGTATCAAAAAGAAATGGCGGATAAATTCTTTGCATGGTATGGCGAAGTATTCAAAGACAGTGCACTGAGCGCACGCGAAAAATCATTGATCGCACTTGCTGTTGCACATGCAGTACAATGTCCATATTGTATTGACGCTTACAGCAGTGATGCTTATGAAAAAGGATGGAGTGAAGCACAAATGATGGAAGCTGTTCACGTAGCATCTGCTATTAAAGGAGGAGCAGCATTGGTACATGGTGTTCAAATGATGAATAAGGTGAAATCCATTTCCATGTAATGCTTGAACAAAGCAGAAATACATACACATGAAATCATTAAAAGCTTTGCAACACGCTTTAGCGGATGCAGGACATCAGATCGATATTTTAGAACACGAAAAAAACTTACCGCTTTTCACGGATAAAATGAAAGCAGTGGGTTTATTTCCGTTGCTCCCTAAAGAACCTGAGATCTTTCAGGTCAACGTTGGAAAAATGTGTAACCAGGTTTGCAAACATTGTCATGTAGATGCCGGTCCAGACAGAAAAGAGATCATGACCAAAGAAACCATGATGCTTTGCTTAAGTGTTCTGGAAAAAAATCCTTCTTTCACAACAGTGGACCTAACAGGTGGAGCTCCTGAAATGAATCCTGATTTCAGATGGTTTGTATCTGAGATCAAAAAACTAAACAGACATATCATTGTTCGCTGTAACCTTACCATCATTCTGGCCAATAAAAAATACCACGACCTTCCAGAATTCTTTAAACAACATGATATCGAAGTTGTGTCTTCACTTCCCTTTTACACTCAAGATAGGACAGACAGACAAAGAGGTAATGGTGTTTTTGAAGATTCGATCAAAGCACTACAAATGTTGAATGCTGTGGGTTATGGTATTGACGGTACCGGATTATCCTTAAACCTGGTATACAATCCGGCTGGCGCTTTTCTTCCGCCTTCACAAACTGCATTAGAAAAGGAATATAAAGATGCTTTATTGGAACGATACAATATTCATTTCAATCAGTTGTATGTGATCACCAATATGCCCATCAGTCGTTATCTGGATTATCTTTTGGTGAGTGGTAACTACAGCGCTTATATGGAAAAACTGATACAGGCTTTTAATCCAGCTGCAGCTGCCAATGTGATGTGTAGGAATACACTCTCTGTTGGATGGGATGGTTATTTATACGACTGTGATTTCAATCAGATGCTTGATTTAAAAGTGGGCTGTTCAGGCGCAGATCATTTATCCAATTATTCATCATCAGCTATTCGTCAACGCGAGATCATTCTCAACCAACACTGTTATGGTTGTACTGCCGGATCAGGATCTAGCTGTGGCGGTGCTGTTACATAAACTAAGATCGATTGAAACAAGCGCTGATCATTTTTGCAAGGAATCCGATTCGCGGAAAGGTAAAGACTCGTTTAGCTGCCACCATGGGAGAAGAAAAAGCGTTATCGATCTATTGCACATTGCTTGAACATACGGTCAAGATCACACAACAACTATTTTGCGACCGATATGTTTTTTATGCAGATGGTATTTCTTTGAATGATCACTGGCTGGATAATGTGTACGTGAAAAGGAATCAAGCTGACGGTGATCTCGGCACTCGCATGCATCATGCTTTTGATACTTTGTTTCAAGAGTCGTATGATCAAATGATCATTATCGGCACGGATTGTTTTGAACTAACAGAAGACATCCTTCAACACGCATTTACTGCTTTACAGAATTATGAAACAGTTATCGGCCCTTCCGCAGATGGCGGCTACTATTTACTTGGCATGCGTCAATTTTATCCTTTTCTTTTTGAAGAGAAAACATGGAGTAGTGATACAGTTTACAGCAGTACCATTGAACAACTAGAAATGCATCAGATCAGTTATAAGCAACTTCCGATACTGAACGATATCGATACAGAAGAAGACTGGAAACAACATCTTTCAAAACTCAACGATAATTAAGCAATTTCTTGTATCGTTTTGCCATCGCTTCTTGCGTTGCTCCTTTTTTATACATACGGATAATTTCATAATTCGCTGTCTGTACCCTTAACCAGCTATTGGTATCATATTTTCTGGCAGATATCAGTGCAGTAGATGAAAATATTTTATATCGTGCTCCTGTAGCTTTTGCACGTGTAACAATATCATAATCTTCCATGATACGCATACTACCATTAAACCCACTGATCTGATCAAAAAGCGATCGTTGCATGAAAAGCGTCTGATCTCCTCCATAACATATGAATAGATCAAACCGGGTAAACCACGCATTGAAAAGTAAAATCTTTTTATTGGAATCAAACTTTGTACGATAACGTCCAAATGCATAGCCCTTATTGATCGCCGAAAGAATATCGGAAGCGTAAGTAACAGGCGGAAAGGTATCTGCATGTACAAAATAAAAAACAGAACCTGTCGCAAGCGTCGCTCCATGATTCATTTGAGCTGCCCTTCCTTGATACGGAGATAAAGTCGTTATTGCGCCGGCTGCTGCTGCAATTGATATAGTATCATCAACGCTGCCACCATCAGAAACGATGATCTCTTTAATAGAATCCCCTCCATGCTTTTGTAAATAGGAGATTAATCTGTTGATTCCATTTGCTTCGTTATAAGTAGGTATGATGATGCTGATACTTTGCATACAGTTCAATTACATTATAATAAACGAATAAACAAACTTAATTGATTCCTGTTTGGATCGCTGAGATAAAAAAATAATGGCACCTTTTCAGATGCCACTATCCATTTACTGCTTGCAACAATAAATGCTGCTATATTTTTTGCTGAGTATAGCCTATTTGTTCTTACGAATGAAAAGATCACCACTCCAGGATTTCACCATTACTTCTGTTCCACCACCATTGATCTTTCCTGTTATCCACGCATCTTTTGTGATTTTATAAGTACCTCCTGAATTACTTTTCACAGGAGCTGCAGAAGATTTATCCATCGCCACTTCAAAATCACTGAAGATCTCACCCTGATCGGTTTTCATTTTTAGGTTAGCTTTTATAGACGCGGGAAAATTGAGATTTACATCTCCATTAAATGTAGAGAATGCCATCGGCTTCCCTTCTGTTACATTCGTAAATGCTGCTGTGATATCACCATTCACCGTATTTGCTACCGCTGTACCTGAAATACCGGATACTTTGATGTCTCCATTCACATTGTTCAGCTCAAGTTCTCCTTTGATATTGCTCACGATAATATCTCCTTCATTCAAAGTATTCAAGACCAGTGTACCATTCACAGGAACTTTGATATCAAGATCGATCTTCCTCATCATGCTATGATTGCTGATAGTGACCTCATTATTCTTTTCAACGGCATTGATCTCATAACCTGATGATGCCCCGATCCGCTTTAATCCAGATACTTTTTGATCGTTCTTTTTAGATTTTTTATCTTCTTCTACCTCAACATTGATGATCATGTTATCTCCGCTATGACCAGTCACTTTGATAGAACCACTGAGTAATCCTACCACAAGTTTATACGGCTTACCCGGACTACTTAACGCCACTGTCAATTGTTCTTTTTCAACTCCCTGTGCGATCAACCCTGTCGAAAAAAGAATACACAACAGAGCGAGGGTATATTTTATTGTTTTCATGTTTTTTGATTTATGATTTCTTGATATAAACATTTCCATTGAGCGTTTCAAAATTGAATCGATTACCTCCGGTTCCGATCCTTACCGCATTTCCTTTGCTGATCTTATACAAAGTACTATTGGACTTGGTTTCTGTATTTTTCTCCAACGTATTACTGATCGGTTCAACATTTTCAAAGTCTGTAAAATATTTTCCATTCATACTTTTAAAATAGAGATCAGCATTGAGTCCATTTTGGTATTTCACGGTAATATCACCATTGATCGTTTTATAGTTGGATGCAGCTGGTGGATTGGTAAGATAACTCACTGTAACATCCCCATTAACGGTTGTTGCTTTAGTGACTCCCTTTGCATGTTCTACATCTATCTTACCGTTTACATTGGATACAAACAATGCTCCATGCACTTCTTTTACATAGACATTTCCTTCATTGATCGTAGATACACGTAATCGCATTTGATGTGGCACTTTTACTACGAAGTCTAATTGATATTTATAACGAATCGATTTACTGTCTTCATTTCTACTCCATTGCTGATTAGGTCTGGAATCATGGGGAGCTGCGATATATACAATAATACTATCACCCTGTTGTTCCATCTCAAAACGAAATTCTTGTTTCCCCTTCGTTACTTCTTCAGGATATTTTGATGTGATATTCTTATCGATCTCTAACAAGACTTTATCACCATTATAACCTTCTACTTTTATGGACCCGAAAATATTATAGATCGCTAATACGGCATTCGTACTATTCGGATTAACATTGAATTGCTTTGAGATATGCTCTTTTGCTTCCTGCGCAGATAGACTCATGCAGGCACAAAGAGATAGCATTCCTGCTGCTAGCAGGTTAATATACGTTTTCATATATGAGGGGTTTAGGTATTTAACTGATGAATGGTTGCCTGTATTTTTGTTTTGATGGCTTCATTGGTTTCCGGTTTCTTCAGCAGGTTTTGCAAGGAACGTACAGACTTTTTCTCCTGCATTTTCAACATCAGATCCGCAAGCGCTGATTGTACCAATGGTGATTCCTGATGTTGAATTGACTGTATCAATCCTTCCCTGACTTTCGGATCCGCTGTCATATTCGATAAAGCTTCTAAGGCCGTTAAACGCACATTCACATTCTCATCATTATTCAAAGTGGTCAGTAAAGCATCTTGAAGACGTCCATCTACTGTATCAATTTCATTCACATAACTGACAGCTCTCAATCTCTCTGATGCCGATGGATGTTCAAGTAAACTAAGTGCAAGCAATTCTCGCATTTCTTTCACTTGTGAAGAAAGCATGGATACTTCTGACTTGCCTGTTCCTTTTTGTTGGAAATACAATGATGTAGCTACGACTCCTATCACTAACATCCCCAATCCATATGCAACACGAGGAGTGAACAGTATTGTTATGAATTTTGAAAAGATCTCTTTTACCTGATAGGATGCACTGGTCTTAGCAAGTTGCTCTTGTTTATATGTTTCAAGCTGCTGAATGAAACTACTTTTAATATCAGCAGAGGGCTCTGGTTCCGGTAAGGCAGCAGTAATATTCCAAAATGTCATGATGCTGTTCAACTCTTCTGTACATTCAGAACAAGTTGATACATGGCTATTTACTTCTGCTTTTTCTGCATCTGTTAGTTCATTCAAAGCCAGTGACCATAATTTCTCTTTATCAAATGCACATTTCATACGCTCATTGTTTGTTGACTGATTTCAAGATATATTTCTCTCAGCTGTTTTACAGCTCGGTGTATTCTTACT
Source organism: Sediminibacterium sp. KACHI17 (assembly GCF_040362915.1). Classification (NCBI taxonomy): domain Bacteria; kingdom Pseudomonadati; phylum Bacteroidota; class Chitinophagia; order Chitinophagales; family Chitinophagaceae; genus Sediminibacterium; species Sediminibacterium longum. The sequence goes on from NZ_AP029612.1 coordinate 1,721,659, forward strand.
TTGATCGCTCCTTCTGATAATTTCAGGATATTGGCTATTTCATGATATTTCATTTCACGGTATCTGGAAAGAACGATCAGTTCTCGATCTGTTTCACTTAGTCTGGCCAACGCCTTTTTTAAGATCAACTCTTCCTCCTTTCTATTTAGCCGAGTATCAGCTGATGTCGATTCACGTACATTGTTCTCTGCCTCATCGGTATCAACCGTAATACCTGTTTTCTTATGCTTCCTGTAATGATCCTTTAATGCATTTCTGGCAATGGTATACATCCAGGTTTCAAACTTATGGGTACCGGTAAAAGTTGATCTTGAACGAATCATATTCATAAAGACAGTCTGCACCAGATCCTCACTCTCTTGTTTCGCACCTGTCTGATGATAAAAAAAGCCATATAAGGGACGATGGTGTCTGTCGAATAACAGTGCCATCTGATCCAAGTTGCCTTCTTTTACCCTGAACATGAGCTGATTATCAATGGCTTCGTTCGTCAATTTCGGGTCAGTTAATGTTTGCTTTGAATTATAAACTGAGCGTATTACAAAAGGTTACATGACCCTTTGGGTTTTATTTTTTGATAGGCACCTGTAGCGATGAAAGATGGGTGATCTGACCCTCTTTCGGATCTACCCAGCAGTCTTGATATGCCTTACTGGGAAAGAAAATATCCGTCATTACCGTCAACCCATCATCAGTAAATAACTCTAGCGATGTTTTATCCAATACTATTTTTATTTTGATCGACCGGTCTTTATGAAATCTTGGTGCTGTATGTATACCAGCAAAATCGGGATGAAATGCTGTTTGTCCCGATGCTCTTCGATCAATAGAGAATTCCTTTTTACCCGGATCATATGCAATCACTATTTTTTCCTGTTGATCATTCATACAGGTAACAGTAAAATCTTTTGTTGCATCTGCTTCAAAAGTAATAACTGTTGAACCGGATAATTTTATCTTCTCTACTTTCTTGATCGCTTTTTTATTAAAAGTATTGTTGCCGGATGCAGTAAGTGAAGCAACAGGTAGCGATGTCAGTCGCCATTCTTCTCCAAGTTTTACAAGCTTCAATTCGCGAGGAATGGTCATTGCACTTCTCCATGACTGTGTAGGCACCTGATTTGCATACATCCAATTACTCATCCATCCGATGAGTATTTTTTGATCTCCGGTATTAGACCAAGTGACTCCGGCATAGTTATCCGGACCATAATCCAGCCATAATGTTTGATCATTGTAAGCTTTGAAACGATGTCCATCAAAATCACCAACAAAGTACTGTGTACCTGATCCCTTGTTAGGAGCACCGGGATTCAAGTTTACGATCAATACCCAGACGGTCTTTCCCTCATATTGCATAGGAAAAAGATCAGGACATTCCCACACGCCGCCATGTGCACCTATATTTTCTCCAAAAGAACTTTCTGCTGTCCAATGTTTCAGATCCGGTGATGAATAAATCAATATTTTATTTTGCGCTGCAAGTGACATAATCCACTTTTTTTGCGGTGCATACCAGATCACTTTCGGATCACGGAAATCCCTTATGCCGGGGTTCTTGATTACCGGATTATGATCATACTTGATCCATGTTTTCCCATCATCCACACTATAAGCAAGTCCTTGAGTTTGAAAATCTGAACGACCTTCTTTCTCGCCTGCTGCATCATGTTGTGTAAAAATGGCGACCAGCGCTGTCTCCCCGGGTTTTGCAAAACCAGCAGTATTATTACTATCCACTACGGCACTGCCTGAAAAGATCGTTCCTAAACTATCCGGAAACAACGCAATTGGTTCATGCTGCCATTCAATAAGGTTTTTACTTGTCGCATGTCCCCAATGCATCGGTCCCCAAACAGATGAATCCGGATTATGCTGATAAAAAAGATGATAAACGCCCTTGTAATAAACCATTCCATTCGGATCATTCATCCATGCTTTTGGAGGTGTAAAATGAATGTCCGGACGATACAATTCTTCTTCGGTCACAGATAATTTTTCTTGACAGGATAAGCAATAAAAAAACAGTAAACAGTAAACAGCTCTTTTCATATAGTAAGAATGAATGACCTGAAATTACTTATTTATCATGCATACTCCTACTACCAGAACTTTACATACAGTGCCAATACGATCATGAGTAACATTGTGATCATTGCAATACTCGAAGGCTTTAGCTTGAACATACTCCGATCAATATCAAATGCTTTCGGATTCACTTTCGGACCACCTAAACTGATCAGTACCATGATCAATACCGTAAAGAAGAAAGTCCAGCCCATGTTCACCATGAATGGAATTTCATATTCGCCTGCGGCGTTGAGATAAGCGGTATACAAGATCGTTTCAGACCCAAACCAAGAAGGAGCATAATTATTAAAGACCACAGATAAAATGAATCCGGATAACACCCCTGCAACTGCAGCTGCACCGGTGGTTCTCTTCCAGAACATACCTAGCAGGAACATGGCGAATACACCCGGACTAATAAAGCCTGTATACTTCTGAATGAAAGTATATCCTCCTTCTCCACCAATACCCAGCAGATCTTCCCAAGTACAGAATACCGCAATGAGCATTGCCACCAAGATGGAGACACGACCGATTCTCACCAGTTTAGCTTCATTTGCTTTTGTATCAAAATATTTCTGGTAGATGTCTAAAGTGAAAATGGTAGAGATGCTGTTAGCCTTTCCAGCCAATGACGCAACGATAGCGGCAGTTAATGCGGCAACAGATAATCCTTTCATGCCCACAGGTAATAAGCTAAGAATGGCTGCATAGGCTCCATCTTTTTTACCATCGAAAACACTGGCGTCAAAATATCCGTTTTGATACAATACAAATGCAGCAATACCCGGCAACATAACGATCACCGGCATAAAGAGTTTTAAGAATCCTGCGAATAAAATTCCATTACGGGCTGTTTGCAGATCTGCTCCTAGTGCACGTTGAGTGATATACTGATTACATCCCCAATAATTCAGATTCGAGATCCACTGTCCGGCGAAATACATAGTAATACCCGGCAGGGCAATGTATTTCTGTACATATTCAGCGCTGCTTGCTGCTGTGGGTTTATCAAAGATCATGTGAAAATGATCAGGCGCTTCTTTCATCAGCGCACCCAATCCACTGATCGCACTATTTCCTTGATTCACGACTTCATCTACTGCTACCAATGATAAGTAAACCGCTACACAACCGCCAATGATCAATACTGCTACTTGTATCACATCGGTATATCCGATCACTTTCATACCACCGATGGTGATACAGAAAGCAAATAATGCAAGAACGATCAGTATGATGTGAAAGAATTCGTTACCGATCAATCCACTAATGGCTTTGGAGCCGAGATATAAAATAGAAGTGAGGTTCACAAAAATGTACAGGAACAACCAAAATACCGCCATGATCACAGATACCGTTTCATTGTACCGCTGTTTCAGGAATTGCGGCATGGTGTAGATCTTATTCTTAAGGTATACCGGAATGAACCAGATCGCAACAATAATGAGTGCCACAGCTGCTATCCATTCATAGGCAGCTACTGCGATACCTGCGAAAAAACCTTCTCCACTCATCCCCACAAAATGTTCTGCAGAAATATTAGAAGCGATCAGTGAGGCTCCGATAGCCCACCAGGTGAGTGATCCCTCTGCCAGGAAATAATCTTTGGTACTGGCAGTTGTTGATTTCTTTCTGCGGTAAACCCACAAACCATATGCAAGAACGATGATAAAATAAACAAGAATGACGAGGATGTCAGTTAGCTGGAGTTGATTATTCATGTATCTAATTTAAGGAATTGAGATACATGATACATGCGATGGTTTAAAATTCTGCTACTTACCGATACAAAACTTACTAAATATAAAATCCAGCTGGTCTTCATTGGTGATCTCACCAGTGATCAATCCCAGATAATGCAAACACTGTCGAATATCCAATGCTAACAGATCACCGGGTATCTGGTTGTCAATACCCGATTGTACTTCTTCCAGTGACTGAGACAATTTCAGTAATGCATCATGGTGACGAGCATTGGTGACAATCGTAGCTTCTGTGTTCACTTCCCCACTGATCGCTTTTTGCGTAAGTGCTTGTTTCAGGATTTCGATACCCGTATTCGACTTAGCCGAGATAAAAATAGCAGATGGGAAATGGCTGATGGCTTGCACCTTACCAGATTCAGCTGTATCAATTTTATTGGCTACCAACAGGTATTGTATATTTTTTTCTTGCAGACTTTTTTCAAAAACTTTCAATTCGTCTGCTGAAGTATCATTGATATCAAAAAGATACAGTACAATATCTGAAGCATTCATTTTCTCCAGACTTTTCTCTACTCCGATTTGTTCTATGACATCTGATGTATGCTCGCGGATACCGGCAGTATCAACCAAGCGAAACAGAATACCATTGATATTGATGACTTCTTCAATGGTATCACGTGTGGTGCCCGCGATATCACTAACGATGGCACGATTTTCATTCAGCAAGGCATTCAGCAAAGTAGACTTACCGGCATTGGGTTTACCAATGATGGCCACTTGTACTCCATTGCGAATAACATTACCCAATGAAAAAGATCGAATCAGTTGTTGTGTTGAATGATTCAGTTCTGCGATCAAGGCCTTCAATTCTTTTCGGTCTGCAAACTCCACATCTTCCTGAGAAAAATCCAACTCCAATTCTATCATGGCTGAAAAGCGGATCAGTTGTTCACGCAACTGTTTGAGGTCTGAAGAAAATCCGCCGCGCATATTGTTGAGTGCTGTCTTCCTGCTGGCTTCTGTATTACTTGCGATCAGATCAGCTACTGATTCTGCCTGTGCCAGATCTAACTTGCCATTTAAAAAAGCACGCTGTGTAAATTCTCCCGGCTTAGCCAACCTTGCTCCACGTTTGGTGATAGCCGCCATCACTTGTTCTTGAATAAAAGGCGAACCATGACAACTGATCTCGATCACATCTTCACCCGTATAAGATTTCGGACCTTTAAAAAGAGATAATACCACTTCATCCAGAACCTGATCACCATCTTTCAAATAACCAACATGCAAAGTATGAGAAGCTTGAACAGATAGGTCTTTAGAAGGAAATAATTCATTGAGAATAGAAAAGGTATTTTTACCACTTACCCTTATCACACCAATTGCACCAATCCCTTGTGGCGTAGCCAATGCAACGATCGTATCATCCCAGCCTGATAAGTGTATGGACATGTGTAGTGTTTTGGCAAAGATAAGTTAATAGTGAGTTGTCAGTAGTGAGTAGTGAGTGTGAATGGTGAATTGTCAATTGTGAATGAGTGGTAAAGCCCGCTATATTCACAATTGACAATTCACCATTCACCTTGAAAAAACATGCCCAACTCACTACTGACCACTCACTACCCCACCTCACTACTCCGTCACTTTAAATGTGATCGCTTGCTTATGTCTGTACACTACAGCTTTACCATTTTGGTTAGCAGGAATCCAATTAGGACCTTTTTTAATTACGCGAACCGCTTCTTCTTTGGTGCCATAACCCGGATCATTCTCTGCTTTTACATCACTTACTTTCCCTTCTTTGTCTACAATAAATGTTACATAGACAGTATACAGATTTGCCGGAGCACCATTGTCGACCGGAATATCACTGTTTAGATTTCTTTCTAGATAGCGTGTCCAACCTTGTATTCCGCCGGGAAACTCAGCAGGTATTTGAACATTAACGAAACCATTGGTTAGTTCATCTTCATTTGATTGTATGATCTTGGTTGCTTGGATCGATTTTTCTACCGGAGGTGTTACGATACCTATATCATCTGTCCCTTCAATTTTTTCAGTACCAATTTTTACAGATTCATATTCATCTACGGCAAGCATTACTTCATCTTCTTTCACCAATTCATCATCTACAATTTTTGGAGCTGTTAGAATTTCCTGTGCTACTTCCGGTTGTTTGATTGCTGGTTCGGGAGGTTTTACTTCTTCTATAGGTGGTTCTTCTACATTACTCAATTCTATTTCTGGGCCCACATACACGAGCGCATTTTTATTGTTTTTATTTTTTGCAAGAATAGAACCTACAGAAAAAAGTAAACACACGATGAACATCAATGTCACTGCTATTTTCATCCGTTTGTTATAACTGATACGCAGTTCATAAGCACCATAAGCTTTGTTACGATTAGCGAAGAGAATATCGAGGATATCATTTCGCGAAGTGAATTTCTTTTCCATGGCGTTTGGTTTATTAGTGAGATACGCGAGGAGAGAAATTCCATACGTGAGAAGTAAATAGTGAATGGTGAATTGTCAATGGTGAGTAGTGAGTGCCTTTATTCACCATTGACAATTCACCATTCACCATTCACACTCACCACTGACTACTCACTACTGACTATTCACTACTAACAAAAAAAGCCACCCGCGAATGCAGATGGCTTTTTTGAAAAATTATCAGTTGAAAGATTACTCTTCAGATACCATGAAAGTGATACTTTGCTTGTGACGATAGATTACGTTACGTCCGTTTTGAACGGCGGGTTTCCAGTTAGGACCTCTTTTGATAACGCGAACTGCTTCGTCTTTGGTTCCGTATCCGGGATCGTTCTCAGCTTTTACTTCACTGATACCACCGTTTTTATCTACGATGAATGAAACGATCACCGTGTATTTACCCGGAGGAGCACCATTTTCAACAGGAAGATCTCTGTTCAGGTTACGCTCGAGATATTTGGTCCAAGCAGGCAAACCACCAGGGAATTCTGCAGGGATCTGTACCACGGTAAATACCTTATCGTAATCTTCTTCTTGTTTAGGAGCTTCTACCACACCGGTACCTTTTACTTCTACCGGAGGGGCAACGATACCTTCATCTTTGATACCTTCCTGATTGATGGTACCGATCTTGGTATCTTCCAGTTTTTCCACTTCCTTGATCTCTTCTTCAGGCTTCACTTCTTCATCCTTCACAATTTTAGGAGGGGTGAATTTAGTGATCTCCACTTTTGGTGGCTCCTGCTTCGGAGGTGGAGGCGGAGGCGGAGGTTCAGGCTTTTTCTCATCCTGCTTAACATCTTCCAAGTTCACATCTTCAACGAAGATCTGAGTCTTTTCTTTGTCGCCGGAGTTAGCAACCAATGAACCTACGAGGAAAAGCAGGCACACCAATACAGTTCCTATGATAGCGTAAGTGATACGCTTGTTGTAGGTTCTGCGGAGTTGGTACGCGCCGTACTCTTTGTTTCTACCCTCGAAAACGATATCAAGGATATCCGCGGTTAAAATTTTATTTACGTCCATTGTTAGGTCTTTAAATAGTATGATTCATTGTGTGGCTTTTTCCACAAGTGAAAATCTGATTAGTTAGAGGCAGCAGCTGCACCGGCAGCATCTGACAATTTAACCAGTTGTTCTTCCACAGGTGAAATATCCACGAGCGCATAACGCTTTAACACATTAATGGTCATTTCATCCAGAATGTCCACCACATTTTTGTAAGTGCTTTCAGATGAAGGCTTCAATACTACAACCAGGTCTTTCTCATTGGTACGTGCTTTTTTGTCGAGCAGTACGGTACGAATTTCCTTGAAAGTAGAAGACTTGAAGTTAGAACCATCAGGTGCCAATTGACCTTCATAATAGAAGACGTTATTGTCTTTTCCTAACAGAAGGGTGATAACACCAGATTCTTTCGCCTTGTTCTGATCCTCCGGATTATCGGCATCTTTTGGTAAAAAGAGCTTCATAGCCGTAGGTTGACTCATCGTTGTGGTGAAGATAAAGAATGTGATGAGCAGGAAGCCCAGGTCCACCATGGGCGTCAGGTCAACGCGGGTAGAGAGTTTCTTACCTTTCTTGACCCCGGGGCCCTTTTTGTGGCCCCCGCTACTCGAGGTATCCATTTCTGCCATAACGGTAGAATTTAGTTTTCGTGAGTATTTTGTTTACTGATTCAACAGTGCTTATTCGTCTCTTTTTTCTCCTGCCATGGTTTTCTTCCACAGTTCAGTTCCGGCCGGTACACTCTCAGGATTGGTGATCATCTGAAACTTCAGTTCATCATTTTTCTTGAAAGCATCGATAACAGCTTTGAATGAAGGGAATTTAGCGGCATTATCGCCTTTCACCAACAGGTTCATTTTACCACCAAGATATGCGTCTTTAATAGCTCTCATCCAGACATTCATCTGATTGTCGGTTGAATCCAACACAGGAATTCCGGGGAGTTTATCGCCTTTACGCTGTTCTTCAGGTAAAGAGAGAAAAGAGGCCATACTGTTGAACGGCGCACCATAGAAACCAGCTTTTTTAAACGCTGCAACATTCATGTTGAGGTTCAGATTGGTATTCAGATAGGTACATACCGCTTCTTTCTTTTGTTCATCATCCATCGTAATAAACACCTTACCATCCTTGTCAATCGTTATCATTACAATGTCTTTATCGGGAGCAACTTTAGCAGCCACAGAGTTAGGAGTGGTTACCGCGATCGCTTCAGCCGGTTTGAACTTTGTCGTTAAGATAAAGAATGACAACAGGAGAAAGGCCACATCACACATGGCTGTCATGTCGATGTTGGTACTTTTACGAGGTAATTTGGCTCTTCCCATTGTTAATTATTTAAATGCATTCACTAATTAGATTCAAAACATTTGATTTTCCATATAAATAATCAGCGATTATTTATAGTTAGCAGCAAAGCTTTGAGTTAAAGTGAATCCAGACTCATCGATACCATAAGTGATACCATCGATACGTGTAGTAAATACGTTATACATCACGATCGCGATAGCAGATGTACCGATACCCAGTGCAGTGTTATACAGGGCCTCAGAGATACCTTGAGAAAGTTCACGAGCAGCTTCTCCACCACCTTCATCACCTAACTTAGAGAATGAACGGATCATACCTAATACGGTACCGAACAGACCTAACAGGGTTGCTACAGAAGCGATCGTAGAAAGGAACACAAGGTTCTTCTCCAACATTGGTAATTCCAATGCAGTAGCTTCTTCGATTTCTTTTTGAATATTCAATACTTTCTGCTCAGTAGCGAGTTCAGTATTGGTGATCATTTCTTTATACTTACGCAGACCTGCTTTCATTACATTACCAACAGATCCTTTTTGCTTATCGCACTCAGCCAAAGCCTTATCAACTTCTTTGTTAGCTAAGTGGAACTGTACTTTACGGATGAACTCAGCAATGTTACCAGCACCAGTTGCTTTAGATACTGTCAACAATCTTTCAATACTGAAAGTAACCGCAGTAAGGAATGTACCGATCAGGATAGGTACAACGATACCACCTTCATACATCTTAGTGAATGTACCCTTAGGACCAGCATGTGAAGGCCAGAACCAATGGCTTGGATCAGGATCTGGATTTGTGAAGTTACCTGCACTACCTAATACTACGCGCCAGATGAAATAACCACCCAGGATACATAAAACGGGGGCAAGGGTTGCAACTAAATTACTGCTCTTCTTTGGTTGAACAGACGTTGAGCTTTTTGCAGCTGTTGCAGTTGGTTTTGTCTCAGCCATGATTCGATTGATTTTTGTTTTTTAAAATAACAGTTGATTTAAAAAATTATCCTCGCAATGCTAATGAAAAATCTTTGAAGTCACTCAAACACCATTTCATCAGTCCGAAAGGGGTTACAAAATAGGTAATTTCCTGAAAGCGGCAAATTTGATTCAGCAAAAAACCGCATTTATCCGCTATTTCAGGGTCGGCAAGATAGGGGAATAATCAAATCCTCCCCGACCTTTTCACCGACCCAAATTAAAGATTTTACCATTCATCCAACACTATCCTAAAAAAAATTGTTGATTCCTTTACGAACCTATCTTTAACGATTATTCAAAACCATTTTACACTGAAACAATGAGAAATTATTTTATCGCAGCAGCAATGCTGGCAGCGACCGTGTCGACTGCTCAGAACCGGGATACAACCCGACCTGCCGGTGCACCTCAGTTGAACAATCTACAGGCCGCAGGCGGCTTTGGTGGTGGTGCTCAACGTCAGGGGCCTCGTGCTTACAAGGATGTTATTACCAATAAGGCCATCTCTCAAAAAGGGATGATCACTGTACACAGAGTAGATGATAAATTCTACTTTGAAGTTCCCAACAATATTCTAGGACGTGAGATCCTTGCTGTTACCCGTTACATCAAAGTACCCGCCATTTCCGGAAACGGCAGAGGCGCTTATGGCGGTGAAGTTGCGAATCAGCAAACCCTTGCGTTTGAAAAAGGACCTAGCAACAATGTTTTCCTGCGTACCATCACCCTGGTGAATGCAGCAGATCCGAATGATGATATCTACAAGGCTGTTTCTAACTCTAACCTGAATGCCATCGCAGCTGCTTTCCCGATCGCAGCATTTGGTAAAGACAGTGCTTCTGTTGTATTAGATGTTACCGATTATTTCAAAGGAGACAATCAGGTTGTTAGCATCAATGCAAACATCAAGCGTTCATTAGGCTTAGGTCCTATTGCAGCTGACAGATCTTATATCCAAAAGATCAGCACTTACCCTATCAACACAGAGATCAGAAGTGTAAAAACTTTCAGCGCTGCCGGAGCCGCTGCTCCAGCAGGTTTTGGTGGACAAGGCGGTGGCGCCACTATCCCTGCTGCAAATGCTGCGGGTGCAGTAACCATCGAACTAAACACTTCTATGTTGTTATTGCCTGAAAAACCAATGACACCAAGAATCGCTGATAAGCGTGTCGGTTTCTTCACAGATGATTATGTTCTCTTTGGCGACGATCAACAAAAAGTAGAAAACAAAGAATTCGCTGTTCGTTGGAGACTCGAACCAAAAGATGAAGATGTTGAAAAATGGAAAAGAGGTGAACTCGTTGAACCTAAAAAACCAATCATTTACTATATCGATCCAGCTACTCCAAAACAGTGGAGAAAACACCTGATCCTGGGTGTGAACGATTGGCAGAAAGCTTTTGAAAAAGCTGGTTTCAAAAATGCCATCATGGGTAAAGAGTGGCCTGAAAATGACACCACCATGAGCTTGGAAGACGCACGTTATTCTGTGATCCGCTACTTCGCTTCTCCTACTGAGAATGCTTACGGTCCGAATGTACATGACCCAAGAAGTGGTGAGATCCTGGAAAGCCATATCGGCTGGTACCACAACGTTATGAAACTGGTACACGACTGGTATATGGTACAAGCAGCTGCTACAGATCCACGTGCCCGCAGCATGAAATTTGATGATGACCTGATGGGTGATCTGATCCGTTTTGTGTCTTCACATGAAGTTGGACATACCCTCGGTCTGCGCCATAACATGGGTAGCAGTAGTAAAACACCGGTTGAAAAACTGCGTGATAAAGCTTGGGTTGAAGCAAATGGACACACTGCTTCTATCATGGACTATGCACGTTTCAACTATGTAGCACAACCTGAAGACAATATCAGCAAAGCAGGTTTATATCCTCGCATTGGTGATTATGATCAGTGGGCTATCCGTTGGGGTTATGGATACATCGCAGGTAACAATGAAGAAGAAGTTAAAAAGAACAGCAATAAACTGATCACTGAAACATTGAAAGCTAACCCTCGCACATGGTTTGGTACTTATGAATCAGGTAATCAGGCTGACCCAAGAAGTCAGAGCGAAGACCTGAGTGATAATGCTGTTAAAGCAAGTGAGTATGGTATCAAAAACCTACAGCGTTTGTTAGCAGGTTTACCTGAGTGGACCAAAGAAGAAGGTGATCTGAATGAGAATATTGCTACCATGTACGGACAGTTATTAGGACAATACCGTCGTTACATCGGACATGTGACTCGTAATATCGGTGGTGTATATGAAACCTTCAAAGTAGCTGAGCAAGATGAGCCAGTATACGAGGTTACACCAAAAGCTATGCAGCGTGATGCATTGGGCTACCTGAATCGTCAGGTATTCCAGACGCCAACATGGTTGATCGATAAGAAGATCTGGAACAAGATCAATCCTCCAGGTACTGCTGATCCATTGGCTTCAGCTCAGGAAGGTGCTTTGGCTGGATTGCTGACACTTGACAGATTGAACCGTATGCAATATTGCGCTGATCGTTTTGGTGCTGATAAAGCATACAGTGCTTTGGAAATGATGAATGATCTGCAATCTGATCTGTTCAGTGAATTGAAATCTAACAAAGCCATCGATAACTACCGCAGAATGCTGCAGAAAAGCTATATTGATAAACTGAATACATTATTGAATCCTCCGACAGCTACCATTACCATCACATTAGGTGGTGGCGGATTCAACAATCCTTATGCGTCAGGCGCTAACAGCCGCAGTGATGTTTACAGTATTGCTCGTGCTCAGTTAACTCAATTGCGCGCGCAAGTTGCGGCTGCTGCTGCAACCAACCCTGACAGAATGAGCAAGATCCACTTGCAAGATCTGGCGGAAAAAATCAAAAGAGCTTTAGATCCTAAATAATCTCATCCTCTTTGTCATAAAAAGGCGCAGTATCGAAATACTGCGCCTTTTTTAATGCAAGGGATAGTAACCTGTTTCAAATTTTCAAATTGCCACATTTTCAAATTATCTTACATTGTGTAAAACCAATCCCATGCTTGAACCATGGCGCACCGGTAAGGTGATCAAAATAGAAGATGCCACTGAGTCTACCCGACGCTTCTGGATCGAGATTCCGGAACTATCCTCTTTTGATTTCAAACCCGGACAATTCGTGACCCTTGATCTTCCTATTCATGAAAAGAAGAATAAACGCTGGCGTAGTTATTCAATAGCTTCAGCACCGGATGGCACGAATATCATTGAGCTGGTCATTGTTTTGTTGGAAGATGGCGCAGGTACCAATTATCTTTTCAAAGAAGTTAAAGAAGGAACAGAACTAACCCTCCGTGGCCCACAAGGCGTTTTTACATTGCCTGAGCATTTAGATAAAGATCTCTTCCTGATCTGTACCGGAACCGGTATCGCACCATTCCGTTCTATGGCACATCATATACATCAACACAAAATTCCGCACCAGAATATTCATATCATATTCGGTTGCCGTAAACATGGTGATTGTTTATATGGACCTGAACTGAAACAGTTGGAGAAAGATGAACCCGGTTTTTATTACCACCCTGTTTTCTCCCGCGAAGAATCTGTTCATAAAGGTGCTTACAAAGGTTATGTTCACGGTGTATATGAAGAATTATTACGCATCCAAAAAACACCGGCTTATTTTTATCTCTGCGGTTGGAAAAATATGATCGATGAAGCCAAACAAAGAATCATAGCCATGGGATATGATAAAAAAGATGTGCACTTAGAACTGTATGGATAACACTGATCAGTTAAGGTTGACATCTTTCACCAGACATAGCAAGTCATCTATGATATGTCTCTACGCTAGCTTTTCTGAGCGATCGTGAGATAATAATCAAAAATCATTTCACGCTTCAGGCGAATATTACTCAACACTTCCATTCCACGCTTGGTAAGCTGCTCATTGTATTCTTTCAAATTGAGCTGAATGGGATGTAATACATCTCCCGGTAATAATTGGAATACCTTTTTAACTACATCATTACGATGACAATCTGTTGAGATCACGATAAGTCCGCCGGGTTTTAATGCACTCATAAGGCGATCATAACATCGTTCAATATCTTTCACATGATTAATGGCATTCATGCAAAAAATGACATCAAAGCATGCTTGCTGATCTAAATCTTCTATCGGTTGATTTAAAAAAGTTACCCAAGGATAAGCAAGTTCATTAAAATGAGGCAAGTTTTTATACTTATCCAGCAATGGATCTACGGCAATCACTTGGTTCTTTTTCAATACCATGAAAATCCCTGCCGGCCCACAACCTGCATCTAGTATCTGCTGATCTTCCTTTAGAACAACAAAAGAGTTAATCGCATCAAGTATTTTATTCCAATAAGATGATTTCCATTCCAAGTAGGCTGTTACATTCTTTTTCTTCAGATAATGCTGCCACCATTTGTATTCCAGCCATTGTGCCAAGCGCCATTTAACTCCTGATCTTTTTATCATATCGATCAAGTTAAAGAAGATAGAACGATGGATTTAACGTCTTCCATTTTCACACGCTCTTGTTGCATACTATCTCTATGTCTGATCGTTACGGTTCCGTCTTCTTTGGTTTGATGATCGATGGTTACACAGAATGGAGTGCCGATAGCATCTTGTCTGCGATAGCGTTTCCCGATCGCATCTTTTTCTTCATAAAAACATTTGAAGTGTGGCTTACACTCATCTAACAATTGTCTTGCGATCTCAGGCAATCCATCTTTCTTCATCAACGGTAATATTGCCAGTTTATTCGGAGCGATCTTAGCCGGAATACGCATCACTACCCTGCTATCTGTGCTGCCATCTTCTTTGGCAATGGTCTCTTCTTCATAAGCATGACTCAATACCAATAAGAACATACGATCTAGTCCGATCGAAGTTTCCACCACATAAGGGATATAGTTGCCATAAGGCTTACCGGTTGCGGGGTCTACATCTGCATCGAAATATTGTTGTTTCTTTTTGCTGTATTCCTGATGACTTTTCAAATCGAAATCAGTTCTGCTATGAATTCCTTCCACTTCTTTGAAGCCGAAAGGAAATTCATATTCAATATCAAGTGCCGCATCAGCATAATGCGCCAGCTTCACATGATCATGATAACGATATTTTTCTGCTGGTATACCTAAACTTGTATGCCATTTCAGTCGCTCTTGTTTCCAATAGTTATACCATTCCATCTGTGTGCCGGGACGAACAAAAAACTGCATTTCCATTTGTTCAAATTCACGCATGCGGAAAATGAATTGTCGCGCTACAATTTCATTACGAAATGCTTTTCCTGTTTGAGCAATACCAAAAGGAATTTTCATACGCGCTGTTTTCTGCACGTTCAAGAAGTTCACAAAAATACCTTGTGCTGTTTCAGGGCGCAGATAGATGGTATCTGCATCTTCTGCGACAGAACCCAGCTGCGTGGAGAACATGAGGTTGAACTGACGGATATCGGTCCAGTTAGCTGTGCCGCTCACACTACAAACGATCTTCTGATCATTCATCAGTTGTTTTAATCCTGCAAAATCCTCTGCTGCCAACAAACGATCCATCTCAGCCAATAAAGCATCTGCTTCCTGAGCCTGCCCATTCTCTCTTAACTGATCTGCTTTGGCTTCAAGCAAATGATCGACCCTGTATCTTTTTTTGCTGTCTTTATTATCGATCATCGGATCACTGAAATTATCTACGTGACCGCTGGCTTTCCATGTTGTAGGGTGCATGAAGATAGCGGCATCGATACCGACGATATTATCATGCATTTGCGTCATACTTCTCCACCAATAATCGCGGATATTCTTTTTTAATTCACTTCCATAAGGACCATAATCATACACGGCACTTAAACCGTCATAGATCTCACTACTTGGAAATACAAATCCATATTCTTTGGCATGGGAAATAATAGCCTGAAAACGATTGTCTTGCTGTATGCTCATAACGCGGCAAAAGTAAGATTTTTGGGCTACAAGCCGCAAGCCATAAGCAACAAGTTCCGACTCCTTGAGGCTTGCAGCTTGTAGCTTGCGGCTATCGTCTCCCACCTTTCCTCACTTTTTTTCGCCTTACTCGCTGAAAACCTATAGTTTTAATGCGCTCAAAAAAACATCTCATGCTTAGAAACAAATGTTTACAACTCCTGTTTTTGGTGTTACCTGCACTTAGCTGGGCCCAACAAACAACAGAGTATCCGAATGATTATTTAAGTCCTGAATTCCATGCCGGCAGACGAGCAGCATTCAGGGAAATGATGCCCAATAATTCTGTGGGTGTCTTCTTTGCCTCTCAAGTAAGGGTAAGGAATAATGACGTAGACTATCAGTATGCTCAAAGCAAGAATTTTTATTATTTCACCGGATTGGAAGAGCCCAATGCTTTACTGCTGCTTTTCAAACAGCCGGTAACCATCTTAGGCACAACCGGAACAGAATTTATTTTCGTTCAGAATCGTGATCCACAAAGAGAACTCTGGACAGGTAAAATTCTGGGAGCTGAAGGTGTCAAGAATAAATACAAGATCGCAAACGTATTCACGAATGATAAATTCACTGCGAATACTTTCGATTTCAAATCTGTGGATTCTGTACTGACAGCTTTCCGTAATGAAGATATTTTCTCGAAATATAAAAGAAGTCCTGATCCTTTATCACGTATGGCAGGTATCGTTGACAGTTTAATCATTACCCATAATAAACCAATTGCGGGACGTACTACCAATATGATCCTTTCAACATTACGCGGTATCAAACAAGCAGAAGAGATCGCATTGCTTGAAAAGGCGGCTAAGATGAGTTGTGATGGTCACAACGATGTAATGCGCGCAATTAAGCCGGGTATGACAGAGTATCAGGCACAGGCCATCATGGAGTATCATTTTAAAAAGAATGGCTCTGAATATCCGGGTTATCCAAGTATCAATGGCTCATCAGAAAATGCCTGCGTATTACATTATATCACCAATCTGCGTCTGATGAAAGATGGAGATCTGTTGTTGAGTGATTGTGCTGCAGAATACCATGGTTACACTGCTGATGTTACAAGAACGGTACCTGTAAATGGCAAATTCACTCCTGAGCAAAAGATCATTTATGAATTGGTGCTCGAAGCGCAAGATTCAGGTTTTGCTGCATGTAAGCCTGGTAACCCTTTTGGCGCTGTAGATGCTGCTGCACGTCGTGTCATCAACCGTGGATTGATCAAGTTGGGCATCGCTGCTAATGAGCAGGAAGCACGTCAGTATTTCCCACATGGAACATCACACCATTTAGGTCTGGATGTACACGATATGGGACCCCGTACTTTACAAGAAGGTGTTTGCCTGACCGTTGAACCGGGTATCTATATCCCACCGGGAAGCAAATGCGATAAAAAATGGTGGAGCATTGGTGTTCGTATTGAAGATGATATCCTGATCACAAAAGACGGACATCGCAACCTCTCCGCGTCTTCTCCGCGTACTGTAGCTGAGATAGAAAAGATGGCGAAGCAGAAGAGTATTTTTGATAAAAATTAGAAGCCCTAAGAATTAAGAGCCAAAAAAGGCACAGGATTCAAGAATTCATTTACCATGATCTTGAACCTTGTGCCTTTTTTCTTACCTATATCTTGCACCTTTATTCTTGAATCTTCTATAGAAGTTTTTCATTGTTCTTATGTCTATCCTGATCTCTGAGATTTTTCTTGGCAAAATTTTTCTCCAATGCATCAGTAAGATTGACACCTGTTTGATTGGCCAGACAGATCAAGACCCACAATACATCCGCCATTTCATCCGATAATTCTTTCCCTTTATCGGAAGCTTTGAAGGACTGTTCTCCATATGTGCGAACCATCAATCGACTGAGCTCTCCTACTTCTTCCATTAGAATACCCAGGTTCGTGAGTTCATTGAAATATCTCACACCAGTGGTATTGATCCAGGTGTCTACTTGGTTTTGTGCTTCTTGAATGGTCATGGTAAATAATTTTAATGCCCGATGGGCGAAGTTCCGTGGATGGTTTTGATTTTCATAACAGTAGCGATGGATAAAGCTCTTTGTTTGGCAAGAGTGGCTTTCTCACCTTCAAATAAATCATCAACAGTTGCCTGAAATAAACTCACCCAACGTTCAAAATGTTTGTCTTCAAATGCCGACTTTGTATGTAGATGCTGATGCACAGCAATGGCATTGGATTTATATTTTGCGATACCGAATAATACCGTTTCCCAAAAGTCGATGATGACGGGTAAATGTTTCTCCAGGTCCATTTGAATCACTTCTGTAAAATAATGTCCGATAACAGGATCAGGAATGGCTTTGGCATAAAATGCGCGCATGAGTTGTTCGATATCATCCCTGTTTTCAATATCCATTACTCTTTGTTTTTAGAGTCAATAACAATGGTTACCGGACCGTCATTCAATAAAGACACTTTCATATCAGCCCCAAAAACCCCTGTCTGAACAGGTTTTCCAAGGTCATGCGTAAGTTGACGAATCATTTTTTCATACATTGGAATAGCAAACTCCCCCTTGGATGCTTTTATATAGGAAGGCCGGTTTCCTTTCTTGGTACTCGCATGTAAAGTAAACTGGCTCACCAATAAAATTTCTCCATCAATATCTTTTACAGACAGGTTCATGACACCTTCTGCATCATTGAATAAACGAATATGAACGATCTTATTACTTAACCATTCAATGTCTTCCATCCTATCCGCATCTTCAACCCCCATCAATACCAATAATCCATGGGCTATACTGCCGGTGATTTTCCCGTCTACACGAACAGCAGCTTCACTCACCCTTTGAATTACAATTCTCATATTTCCTTAACCGTTTTTATCCGAACTTTAGTGCGATGAAGATAGATATTACCCCTGAAATAAAATTCCAAACAGCCCGAAGTGGTGGCAAAGGCGGGCAAAACGTGAACAAGGTTGAGACGATGGTTGAAGGTCGTTGGGATATTCAGGCATCTACTTTATTTACGGATGAACAAAAGCAACTGATCAAAGAACGTTTGCAAAACAGAATTACGGATGAAGGTGTTTTATTGGTAAAATCACAAACAGAGAGAAGTCAATTGGGAAATAAACAAGCCGTCATCAAAAAAATGATGCAGTTACTCATTACTTCACTCATCAAAAGAAAGATCAGAAAAGCCACACAACCTACCAAAGCATCCAAAGAAAAGAGAATAGAATCAAAGAAGAAGCATACACAAAATAAACAACAAAGAAAAAAGGTCAATAAAAACGATTATCTATAACCAGTGAAATCATTCGTACTTATTTTCTCTCTATTATTCACCGTTTCTGTTCAGTCGCAAAAGACCCAACAGATGATCCTTCATTTTCAAAATCATTTTGGGAATGAGATGCTCATACCTGAGCAATCCTATATCATGAATCGAGATACACTCACCATCAATCGTTTCAAATATTATATCTCGCACTTTCAACTAACAGATATACAAGAAAAAAAAGTAAAGCTTCCTGTTCAATATTATTTAATAGATGCTGCAGATACGAATTCAACTACTATCCGACTGAATATTCCCAAAGGCCAGTATCGATCGATTCAGTTTTTATTAGGGGTAGATAGTGCAAAAAATGTATCCGGTGTTCAAGCCGGTGCGTTGGATCCTTTACATGGCATGTTCTGGACATGGAACAGTGGTTATATCATGGCAAAACTGGAGGGAACAGCATCGAGTTCTCAAATTGCAGGCAAGCAATTCACTTACCATATTGGTGGATTCAGAAGCCACAATAATACTACTCGAAATATTGCATTAACACTTCCTTCATCGAGCGACACTTTTACGATCATTGCTGATGCAAAAAAGTGGTTTGTGGGTTCTTATGAACTCATGATCGCAAAAGAACCTATTTGTCATAGTCCGGGAACACTAGCAGTGCGCATTGCCAATAACTATGCGCATATGTTTTCAATTCTATCTCCTGAGAAATGAAGCACCGGAAAACCATAGCGATCATCATGACCATCTGCATCATATGCAGTGGCTGGATAGTAAGCAGTGACTTTTTCAAACCTGCTCCTGTTCAGTTCATGGTACCCAAAGGATGGCCTCAACCTGTGTATGACTTCAAATCGAATCCACTTACCAGAGAGGGTATTGAATTGGGAAGACAATTATTTTACGATACCCGATTGAGTAAAGACGGAACGATTTCTTGCGGCACCTGTCATCAGCAATTTGGAGCTTTTAATACCTATGACCATAGTTTGAGTCATGGATATAACAACTCGCTTACTACACGCAATGCACCCGGACTATTCAATCTGGCATGGCAAAAAGAATTCATGTGGGATGGTGGTATCAATCATTTGGATCTACAGCCTTTAGCGCCGATCACTGCAGAAAATGAAATGGCAGAAAGTATTCAAAATGTACTCTCAAAACTACAGGCCGAAAAAGAATACCGTCGATTATTCAAGGCTGCTTTTGGAGATGAAACCATCACTACCCAAAAACTGACCAAAGCCATCAGTCAGTTTGTACTCACTTTTGTAAGCAGCAACAGCAAGTATGATCGGGTGATGAGAGGCGTGGATACATTCATCCTTCCGGAAAAATTAGGTTATGAGATATTCAAGAAAAAATGTGCGAGTTGTCATACAGAACCGATGTTTACTGATTTCAGTTACAGGAATATCGGAATGCCTGTCGATCCATTTTTAAAAGATCTGGGTAGAATGAAGATCACAAACGACCCAGTAGACTCATTAAAATTTAAAGTACCCAGTTTAAGAAATGTCATGCGCAGTTTTCCTTATGGGCATGATGGACGATTTTTTTCAGTGATGAGTGTCATGGAGCATTACAGAAAGAACATGGTACCTGATTTGAGAACAGATAGCATGCTACGCAATAGGTTACCATTATCCAATTTTGAGATCGGACAGCTTACTGCTTTTTTACACACACTAACCGATAGTAGCTTTTTGAAAAACCCCAATTTAGCAGCACCGGGAAAGGGTGTAAGCACCACAGCACCTGTTGATATTCATAATTAATCGTGTATTTTGCAGTTTCAGGGTGTGAATGATGAATGGTCAATTGTGAATGAGTTGTACTATTCATGATTTTTGATTTCTAATTGACAATTCACCATTCACTATTCACTCACTTTTACTCTATGAGCAGCATCAAAAAATTAGCAGGACAAACATTGTGGTATGGAGTACCTACTATTGCCAGCCGATTTTTAGGATATGCGCTGAGTCTGCTACTTTTTTGGTTGTATGAACCTGCGAGTACTGCCAGTATCACACAAGTATATGCGGTCATTCCTTTCTTGAATATTCTATTTACCTATGGTTTAGAGACCAGCTATTTTCGTTTTGTTCAGGATCATGATAAGCATACTGTATTCAATACATTGTTCAGTTCGATCTTAATCAGTACCCTATTATTCACTGCGATTGTATTACTGAACACGCAAACACTGGCAGCGGCTATTGACTTTCCAGATCATCCGGAATATATTCGTTGGATCGCCTGGATCCTTTTTTTTGATACCCTATCAGTAATCCCCTTTGCCAAGCTGAGGCAAGAAGGGAGACCTCGTTTTTACGCTTTTATCAAGGTCTTCAGCATCGTAGTAAATGTGATATTGGTCGTATTCTTTGTGGGTGTTTGCCCGAAACTTTACAAAGAAGATCCATCCAATGCCTGGTTGTTCTTTTATGATCCAACGATCGATATTGGTTACTACATTATTGCCAATATTATCTCCAGCATACTTACACTGCTTTTACTTTCAAAAGAGTTATTGAGTTTTCGTTTTTCGGTGAATTGGAAACTATGGAAACAAGTGATGCAATACTCTTATCCATTGATCATTGTTGGATTAGGAGGAATGATCAATGAAATGTTAAGCAGATTAGTTTATACCCGAGTACTGGATCTTCCAAGAGAAGAGGAATTAAGACAACTAGGGATTTTTGGTGCCAATTATAAATTAGCTGTACTCATTACCATTTTTATTCAAGTATTTCGGATGGGTGCCGAGCCTTTTTTCTTTAATCAATCCAAAGAAGAAAATGCACCTCGTACTTATGCCAGGGTAATGAAATTTTTTGTGATCGCCTGTTCCTTCATTTGGTTGGGAATAGTCGTCAATCTTCCCTTGATCAAGTATATCGGATATGGCGAAAATGCTGCATTGTACCAGGAGGGGTTATCGATCATCCCAATTCTTGCGATGGGTAGTGTATTTCTGGGTATTTATTACAACCTCAGTGTTTGGTATAAACTCACCAATAAAACGCTTACGGGTGCCTGGATCACTTTAGTGGGTGCAGTTATCACTATTCTATTAAACATCTGGTGGATTCCTTTATTCGGATATAATGGAAGTGCGTGGGCCACTTTTGTTTGTTATGCATTTATGATGATCATCAGTTATCAACTCGGGCAAAAACATTACCCGATACCTTATGTCACTAAAAAACTGATCGCTTATCTTGTTATTGTAACGATCCTCTTCCTGATTCATCAAGCTTTTATCTATTTCATTAGTACACTTTGGCTGGGTACTGCTTTTGGAGTGGTGTTGATCGGAGTGTATACCTGGTTTATTCTTTTGGTGGAGAAAAAGGAATTTCAAAAGTTACCTGTCATAGGTAAATACATTCGGTAACCCGTCGCTTTCCGCTATTGGTGCACCTCTAACCACAATATGATCGCAGTCTTTTAAAACAGGACTTATGGTTATCTTTGTTGTATGGCAGAAGATCTAAGTATTATTAAAGGAGATAAACAAACACAATACGAATCATTGATACCACAGATCAAGGCATTGATCGAAGGAGAGAATGATCTGGTGGCAAACCTTGCCAATATTGCAGCAGCATTAAAAGAACAATTCGGTTGGTTTTGGGTAGGGTTTTATTGGGTGAAGAATGATGAATTGGTATTGGGACCATTTCAGGGACCTGTGGCTTGTACACGCATCAGGAAAGGAAGAGGAGTTTGCGGTACTAGTTGGGCTGAAGCAAGAACATTGATTGTTCCGGATGTAGAAAAGTTCCCCGGACATATTGCTTGTAGCAGTCTCTCCAAATCAGAAATCGTCGTTCCTGTTATTCGGAATAATGAAGTCATAGGCGTATTGGATGTGGATGCCAGTGAATTAGACCAGTTTGATACTGTGGATCAACGTTATTTGGAAATGATCGTTGAACTGATCAGTGGTGATTAGTCAAGCGTGAAAAGAGTATACGACCATTAGTAGCTAATGACCACTACTATTTGCCATGGACCATGGACTATGGGCTATATCCCCTCATCTAACTTATTTCCCTTATCTTTGCACCATTCATATATTCTCTCTACACGACTCGATTTCCTTCCGTGACAAAGTTCATCAGTCTTTTACAGGTCGCTTTTAGCATCTACAGGTAGGAAGGTTATATAACAGCTGAGCGAATTCAGTTGTGCTTTAATAAAAATTTATTCCATTGACATTTGATTCATTGAGTCTGATCGAGCCCATTTTACGTGCGCTTCAGACAGAAGGTTACACAACACCTACACCTATTCAACAACAAGCCATTCCAATTGTATTGGAGGGAAATGATTTACTGGGCTGTGCCCAAACAGGAACTGGAAAGACTGCTGCTTTCTCAATCCCATTATTACAACTATTGTATCAGCAGAAAAGTACACATAAAGGTATTAAAGCATTGATCCTTACGCCAACCAGAGAACTGGCTATTCAGATTGATGAAAGTATTGCTGCTTATGGCAGACATACAGCCCTGAGTCATGCCGTTATTTTTGGCGGTGTATCTCAACTACCACAAACACAAGCATTGAAAAGAGGAGTTGATATTCTCATTGCAACACCCGGTCGTTTATTGGACCTGATGCAACAAGGTTATGTGAGTTTACAGCAATTACAATTTTTTGTGTTGGATGAAGCTGATAGAATGTTAGACATGGGCTTTATTCATGACGTAAAAAAAGTGATCAGTAAGTTGCCTGCAAAAAGACAAACATTATTTTTCTCTGCTACCATGCCACCGGAAATTGCAGGGTTAGCCAATAGTATTTTACGTAACCCTAAAAAAGTAGAAGTAACACCCGTCTCATCTACGGTGGAGAAGATCGAACAATCTGTTTACTTTGTTGAGAAGCAAGATAAGCGTGCTTTACTGCATCATTTATTAGCAGATCAAAATATTAAAACAGTATTGGTATTTACCAGAACCAAACATGGTGCTGATAAAGTGGTGAAAGATCTTGTCAAATCTGGTATCGGCGCTGCAGCTATTCATGGAAATAAATCACAGAATGCACGTCAGCGTGCATTGAATGATTTCAAAAATGGCACACTGCGTGTATTGGTGGCAACAGATATTGCAGCACGTGGTATTGATGTAGAACAGTTATCACATGTGATCAATTATGAATTACCGGATGTTCCTGAAACCTATGTTCACCGTATCGGAAGAACCGGGCGTGCAGGTGCTTCAGGTATTGCTATTGCTTTCTGTGATGCAGAAGATAAAGTAAACCTGAAAGATATCCAGAAACTGATCGGTATTCAGATACCTCATGTAAATGATCATCCATATGCTATGCATGATATTTCATTGAGCACTTTCAGACCTGTTACCAAACAACCCCAACAGCAACGCAGTCATACGCAACGCAGATCCTTCAGAGGCGGTGATAGCAGACGATATGCGTCGCAGAGATAAGGTGACATATAGTTGATGGTCGATGGTCCATGGTCCATGGTAGTTTTTTACTATGGACCATGGACCATCAACTATCTACTATTCCCTACCTTAGTAACATGAAACCAAAACATTTACTAAGTCTGTTTTTACTGACAGTGCTCCCTTCTTTGTTTGTGTTGGCGCAACAGAGATCTGCTACTTATTTTCCTCCTGCCGGTATTTGGGAACAACGTTCGCCATCAGCATTGGGATTGAATGCAGCGGTATTGGATGAAGCCATTACACTTGCAAAAAATGGCGAGTCTAAAAATCCGCGTAGTATGGAGATCAATCATTACCGGACTTTTGGTAAAGAACCTTTTGGTGAAGGTATCGGTCCATTTGCCGACCGTGGAGAAGCAACCGGCTTGATCATTTATAAAGGATACATAGTAGCACAATGGGGAGAGCCTTCGCGCTGCGACATGACACATAGTGTTACTAAAAGTTTTTTATCGGCTGTAGTAGGTGTTGCTGTTGATCAAAGACTGATTAGAGATGTAAAAGATACTGTTGCGTACTATGTTCCACCTATCGAATGGTATAATCCTAAAGAAGCGATCAACAGACCTTCAGAAGATATTGGTAAACCACAACTGTTGTTTCCATTCGAGTCAGCGCACAACCGTACGATTACTTGGGATGACCTGCTCAGACAAACCAGCGATTGGGAAGGAACACTTTGGGGTAAACCAGATTGGGCAGACAGACCAGATGCAGATGCCAATAAGTGGCTGAACCGACCACGGAATAAACCCGGTACTACTTATGAATACAATGATGTGAGGGTGAATGTACTGGCATTGGCAGCAACCAGTGTTTGGAGAAAGTCATTACCACAAGTACTCAAACAAACTATTATGGACCCGATCGGCGCATCCAATACCTGGCGCTGGACCGGCTATAGAAATGCATGGATCGTATTGGATGGCCAACCCGTTCAATCTGTTAGCGGCGGTGGACATTGGGGTGGCGGCATGTTCATCAATGCTTATGATATGGGGCGTTTCGGATGGTTAACATTGAATAGGGGAAAATGGAATGGCAAACAGTTATTGAGTGAGGAATGGATCAGACGATCATTAACACCCACTGCCGCCAAAACCGATTATGGTTATATGAATTGGTTTCTAAATACCGATCGCAAATTCTTACCAAGTGCTCCGGCCACCGCTTTTACGCATGTAGGCAACGGTAATAACCTCGTTTATGTAGATCCTGAGCATGAACTGGTAGCCGTGATCCGTTGGATAGATGGAAAAGCTCAGGATAGTGTAATCAAAAAAATACTCGAGGCTTTACCAATGAGGTAGTCATCACGCCTGTTATTGTCATAAGATTGTCTGTTTTTAAGTTGTTTTTAAGCCCCTAAGATTAGGGATTCAATACTATTGTATTGATTTTACCCTGAGCACATGTTTGATGCGAATAACCAATATTCAACCGATCACCTTTTCTTGAATGCTGTTATTGATACCCTTGACGAGGGTGTTGTGGTGCAGAATAGTGAAGGAAAAATTGTTGGTTTCAATCAAAAAGCACTTCAGATATTAGCACTCTCTTTCGAACAATTATTAGGTACTAACTCTGGTGATCAAAAATGGGTATCAATTGATTTGAATGGTGACAAAGTGCCAACTGAGAAGCATCCGATTGTTATCACCCTACGTACAGGAGAACCACAGAAAAATGTGATCATGGGTGTCACTACTGGTGATCAGCAATTAAAATGGCTTTCTACCAATACAAGAATCATTCATGTCAATGACCAAAAATTCGCTGTAGCTGCTTTTACTGATGTCACTCAACTAATTGAGCTCAATAAAAGTCTAAATGAACAAAACAAACTACAACTAGAGATTCAAAAGGAACTAGAGAAAAAAATTGCGCAGCTAAAAGATTTTGCTGGCATCATCACACATGATGTTCGTGGGCCCGCCAATAATATCACGAAACTCATTCAGTTATACGAAAGCAAGAAAAATGAACCAGCCGGACAACAGGCATTTGAATTTCTGAAGCAGGCCGGTAATGATCTGCTGAACAACTTGAATGAGCTGATCAAATTATTGCAGTGGCATCTTGATAAAAAATCACCTTTCACAACCTGTAATTTCAATACCACCACTGATAGTGTCGTTATACAACTTGATCATCTGATCCAACAAAAGCAAGTGACCATCCACCGTCATTTTGATGTACCCGATTTTGAGTATGTGCAAGTTTACCTCCATAGCATCATATATAACTTGGTGAGCAATGCCTTGAAATATGGACGAGAAGGCACCCCACTCGAAATAACGCTCAGCAGTTCAAGGAAGAATGATCGGGTTTGCCTAACGATATCCGATAATGGCAAGGGCATCGATCTCGAAAAATTCGGTGCCACACTTTTCCGTTTTCAACGAAATGCTGAACTCGAAAATGACAGTAAGGGAATTGGTCTTTATTTGGTTCAGCACCAGGTAGAAGAATTCGGCGGAACCATTTCTGTTAGTAGCGAACCTGATAAAGGAACGAGTTTTACGATTATTTTCTAAGTAAATCCCCTACTTTTGCCACCCGGTATCAGAAAAGCGGATGTGGCGAAATTGGCAGACGCACCAGACTTAGGATCTGGCGCCGCGAGGCGTGTAGGTTCGACTCCTATCATCCGCACAAATAAAAAGGCCCTTTGAAAGGGCCTTTTTATTTGATATCATTGAACGGTTATACCGCTTCTCGCTTCACTAAGAAACCCAGCGTTTCACCAGCACCTTCGTTGACAAAGGAGGACTTAACAGTTTCAATACCTTGTGTGGTAATATAACAATGTGGTGTATCCAACTGCTGTAGCATTACCAAACCCTGCTGTGCCAATGCCAGCAAATGTTTGTGGATGGTTTCCCAGCTAAATGTAGAATGCAGGATCATCTCCCGCGGTGTACAGAGGTATTGCTCGGGATGGGGTTCTTCTCTTACAATCCTGTACAAAGTCTGTAAGGTGTAATAGGTGTTTTCCATACTTGTAAGATACAAAGCCCCACTTTTTTTGTTGCTTATCAGAATCGCTATTTGTCAACATTGAATGCACCAAAAATTAAAAAAGAAGGTGAAAAAATCTTTTATTCACTGACAATCAAATGTTTACAAATCACCACATCCGTAAGCCTACTTTTAGGATCATTACCATACCTGTGCCGAAAACAAAGAGTAAAACGATCTTTCTGAATATTTCCTGTGGTACTTTATTCAACACCAGTTTACCTACATATGAACCCACAAAAGCAATCAAAATCAATCCGGGTAAATACCACCAGTTTTGTCCCTGCACATACCCCTGATTCACATACACTACCGACCTGCTTAAATCCACGCCAAAATCAATAGCAGCAGAGGTTGCGATGAATACGTTTTTCTCCAATGCAAAAGAGGTTAATGTAATGGCCCTAATAGCACCTCCCGTACCGATAAATCCAGCCAAGAAACCTGCCAGTCCGCCCCCAAAGATCGCATTACCCGTATTTGCCTTCATTTTGATATCGGGCTTCCACCAGAATAGAATGGCAAAGACCACACAAAACATCCCCAATAAAAGCTCTGCATATTGAAAAGTAACCTGATTACTCAACCATGCACCCCCAATAACAAGCAATACACTGGGCACCCCTATTTTCCAGATCAAACCCCATTGAATATCCTGTCTGAAAAGGAACAATTTGGCAATATTGCTAAATACATGCAGTAGTCCGGTAAGCCCCAATACCGTTTTAAAGTCGAAGAAAAACCCGGCTAGTGGCACAAAGAATACCGAAGAACCAAATCCACCGACGGTTCCGACAATCTCACTGAGAAAAGCCAGTAAAAAAAAGAGAAAAGCATTGCCCATAGAGGCTTTATTTAGTTATGGGCAGCTGTTTTTATGCCTTAAACTCCTACCTTTGCTGCCCATTTGGAAAAAAGATTCTCAAGGATTGAAGATAAGATTTGAGACTCAACCAATAAAATATCAATAAAATATATATCATGGCTACCGTTACCAGAGAGAACATTGGATTACTGACCGACAAATTGACCGTTACACTCAATAAAGAAGATTACTTCTCAGGTTTTGAGCAGAGTCTAAAGAAATATGCTAAAACGGCGAATATTCCTGGATTCAGAAAGGGAATGGTACCTGCCGGATTGGTTAAGAAGATGTATGGACAGAGTGTTTTCACTGATGAAGTATTGCGTACCGTTGAAAAGGAATTGAATACCTACCTGAACAATGAGCAGCTGGATATTTTCGCTCAGCCATTACCACTTGATAATGATGCTCGTGCATTGGATATGAATAATCCGGCTGACGTGAGCTTTGCTTTTGAAATTGGTTTAAAGCCCAGCTTTGAGATCGATGCCAAGAAGATCAAAGTAACTCGTTACGTGATTGATGTTACCAATGAAATGATCGATCAAGAAGTTGAACGTTTACAGATCCGTCACGGAAAAATGACCGAGCCTGAAACAGTTACTGGTGATGACAATGTGCTGAATGTAAAATTCATCGAGTGCGATGAGAACGGTAACGAAACAGAAGGTGGAATCGCAAAAGACAACTCATTATTGGTAAAATATTTTGAGGAATCATTCCGCAAAAATTTTATCGGTAAGAAAAACAACGATACCGTTGTATTACAGTTAGATAAAGCATTTGAAGACAAAGAGAAAGAAGCCATTCTGGCTGACTTGGGTCTTACTGCTGCTGACGGTAACCGTTATTTCAAGTTGCTGATTACTAAAGTTGGACTGGTTGAAAGAGCAGAAATGAATGCTGAATTCTTTGCAGCTGTTTATCCTAACACAGCTGTTACCACTGCTGAAGATTTTCGTGCTGAAGTGAAGAAAGAAATTGAGAATTATTATGCACAGCAGGCACGCAATCAAGTACAAGATCAAATCTACCATCACCTGGTAGACCATACGCACATGGAGTTTCCGGAAAGCTTCCTGAAGCGTTGGTTACAGACCGGTGGTGAGAAACCAAAAACATCAGAAGAAGCTGAACAGGAATATCCAACTTTCATCAGCCAATTGAAATGGACATTGGTGAGCAGTAAACTGATCGCCGATAATAAAATTGAAGTAAACCCTGATGATATCCGTGAGTTTGCCAAGCAACAATTGTTCAGCTACATGGGTGGACAATTAGGTGCATTGGGTGACAACCAGCAGTGGGTTGATGATTACGCGAACCGCATGATGCAAGACAGAAAATATGTAGAGGAAAGTTATCACCGCATCAGCACTGAGAAACTCTTCGGTTTATTGGAAACGCAGGTAACCGCTAAAGAAGAGAGCATCAGCGCAGAGGCCTTTGCGGAAAAACTGCACCATCACCACCACTAGAATTTTTGATGGCAGATGGTAGATCTCAGATTTATTAGGTCTGATTGATCATATAAAATTTGAGGCCGGATACATGTATCCGGCTTTTTTATGCGCATTCCATCCATATCTGACATCTGCGATCTGAAATCTGACATGACAAATCAGACATCAGCCATCTGACATCCTAAATTCTGTGTGACTTGTTGTCTTAAACAAAGCTTTGCACAGTATTTGAACAAGGTTTTATGCGGTGAAATAGCAAATCACTTATCTTCAAAGCGAAAATCGAATCATTATGAATTTTGGAAAAGAGTTTGAGCAATATGCGGTGAAACACCGTGGTATCAGCAGTGCAACTTTGCATAATTATCAGCAACATCATATTACCAACCTGACCCCCTATATCATTGAAGAACGCCCCCTGAATGTAGCCAGTATGGATGTATTCAGCCGTTTGATGATGGACCGTATCATCTTCATGGGTGAGGGTATCAATGATTATGTAGCCAATATTGTTACAGCACAGTTATTATTTTTGGAAAGTACCGACCGTAGTCGTGATATCCAAATGTATATCAATAGCCCAGGTGGCAGTGTTTATGCAGGTCTTGGTATTTATGATACCATGCAGTTCATCGGTCCGGATGTTGCGACCATCTGTACAGGTATGGCTGCCAGTATGGGACAGATTCTATTATGTGCCGGCGTAAAAGGAAAGCGCACAGCTTTAAAACATAGCCGTATCATGATGCACCAGCCAAGTGGCGCAATCGGCGGACAAGCCACCGATATTGAGATCACTGCTCGTGAGATCAAAAAACTGAAACAGGAATTGTATTCCATCACTGCTCATCATACCGGAAAAGATGTAGAGACCATCGCAAAAGACAGCGATCGTGATTTCTGGATGACCGCCCAGGAAGCCAAGGAGTATGGACTGGTAGATGAAGTGTTGTTGACCAATCCTAGGAAGGAGAAGAAATAGGTAGTATATAGCTAATAGTTCATAGCTTATGGTCAATACCTTGAATTCCTACTATTTGCCATGAACCATCTGCCATAAGCCATTTACAACAAATTAATCAGTATAAACAAGGAAACATGATACACTCAAAATACATTAACCCCTACCTCATGGAAGATGAGGAAGAGAATGAACCGAAAGAGGATAAACAAGAGCAGGCCGGATTTATGATGAAGAAAATGGAGAAACTGTTCTTTGAAAAAAGAGCTGTTTACTTGTGGGGACCTGTTGAAGACAAATCTGCACGTGATGTCGTTAGCAAGTTATTGTTACTCGATGCCGATAAGCCTGGTGAAGAGATCAAATTTTATATCAATAGCCCAGGCGGAGTTGTAACCAGTGGCATGGTGATTTATGATACCATCAAAATGATCCAGAGTCCGGTGAGTACCATTTGCATGGGATTGGCAGCAAGTATGGGTTCTATTTTATTGAGTGCAGGAGCCAAAGGAAAAAGATTCATTTATCCGCATGGAGAAGTAATGATCCATCAACCAAGTATTGGTGGTTATTTCCAGGCTACCAGTGCAGATATTGAAATTCATGCTGAGCAGATCCGTAAAACCAAGGAACTGGGTGCAAAGATCTTAGCTGATAATTGCGGAAAAACGGTGGATCAGATCATGAAAGATTTTGACCGTGATTATTGGATGAATGCTACTGAAGCCGTTGAATATGGCATTGTAGACGCTGTTTTGTCCAAAATTTAATCGAAATACACCTTATTTATCCTTTTTAACCCCGTTTAGTCGCCTGAACGGGGTTAACTTTGCAACATAGTACCGATAAATCGTGTCTACTCAATAGTATCGGTACAGACAACAATCGTATGGCAAAATCAAATCATTTACATTGTTCTTTCTGCGGCAGAAACCGCGATGAAGTGAAGATCCTCATAGCAGGACAGGAAGGGCATATCTGTGAGAATTGTGTAGAGCATGCACAGGAGATCATTGTACAGGAACTGAATAGTAAATCTGAAAGTAATTCCGGAAACTCAGGCTTTAAACTGAATGTGCGCAAGCCCTCTGAGATCAAGAAGTTTCTCGATGAATATGTGATCGGACAAGATGATGCTAAAAAAGTATTATCGGTAGCGGTATACAATCACTTCAAACGTGTTACACAAAAACAGCAACAGGATGATGTTGAAATCGAGAAGAGCAATATCATCATGGTTGGTGAGACGGGTACAGGTAAAACCTTATTGGCAAAAACCATTGCGCGTTTATTGAACGTTCCTTTCGCCATTGTTGATGCAACCGTATTTACCGAAGCGGGTTATGTGGGTGAAGATGTAGAGAGTATGCTGACCCGTCTGCTTCAAAATTGCAACTATGATGTGGCTGCTGCAGAACGAGGTATTGTATATGTAGATGAGTTGGATAAGATCGCCCGCAAAGGCGATAACCCCTCTATTACCCGTGATGTGAGCGGCGAAGGTGTTCAACAAGGATTACTCAAAATGCTCGAAGGCACTGAAGTATTGGTACCACCACAAGGCGGAAGAAAACATCCGGAGCAAAAAATGATCAAAGTAGATACGAAGAATATTCTTTTTATATGCGGAGGTGCTTTTGATGGTATCGATAAAGTGATCGCTCGAAGAGTGAACACCAATGCTATCGGATTCAGCGTGAATAAAGAAGAACAGGAAATGCAACGTAAGAACCTGTTACAATTTGTAAACGCTCAAGATTTGAAAACATTCGGATTGATTCCTGAATTATTGGGACGTTTACCGGTAGTAACACATCTCAATCCGCTGGATCAGGAAACATTGAGAAGCATTCTTACTGAACCTAAAAACTCGCTGATCAAACAATACACCCGTTTATTTGAACTGGAAGGTATTGAGTTGATCATTGATACAGAAGTACTCGATTTTATGGTTAGTAAAGCACTCGAATACAAATTGGGAGCGCGTGGCTTACGCAGTATCTGCGAAGGTATCCTCACCGATGCCATGTTTGAACTACCCGGCAGTGATGTAAAGCAACTGCATGTCACCAAAGCATATGCAGAGCAAATGTTTGGTAAGAGTAAGTTGAGCGCCTTGAAAGTAGCGTAAGAAAAGAGCCAAAGTTCAAGAAGACAAAGAACAAGTAAGTTTCAAGATATGATCAGGCGATGGGAATAACTTCTCATCGCTTTTTTGTTGCGTCATATTACCTTGCAGGTAGCTTATAGCGAATGGTTCATAGCATATAGTAGGAAAGTGTTTCTATCAGCTATGATCTATATGCAATAAGCCATCAGCAATCAAAAACCAAAAGAGATGAACGAACTTATTGAAAGATTAACCAAAGAAGCAGGTTTAAATCCTGAACAGGCACAGAAAGCAGTGACCACGATCGCGAATTTTGTAAAAGAGAAATTCCCAATGTTAGGTGGAGCTGTTGATCAAATCTTCGCGGCAGGAGCTAAAGAAGACGGAGCAGAATAGTGAGTAGGGAATGGTCAATAGTGAGTGGGATGACTTTGTGAGTGGTCAATGGTCAATAAAAAACTGACTACTCACTATTCACAATTGACTATTCACCATTCACTTCCTCACCAATCGATAAGAAGCTTCTATAAAACCTTTGAGTTGTTTTGATGATAAGACTCCGTCTATGACTATGGTATTCCAATGTTTCTTATTCATATGATAACCGGGAAGTACGGATTGAGGATACCTTTCTCTTAATTCCACCGCTTCATCCGGATCACATTTTACATTGAATTGAAGTGGATCATTATCCAATCCCATCAAGAAAAATATTTTCCCATTCACCTTATATACCAAGGTGTCAGGACCAAAAGGGGTGGTCTCTTCCACATCAGCAAAAGAAAGGACAAAGTCTCGTAGCGATTCAATGTTCATAGATATTTTTTGGTTCATAGACCATGATCTATGAACTATGTACTATAACATCTTCTTCAGCGCATCCACCAATTCACCTTTTGTAATAGGTACACCCATGATCTTATTATATCCTTGGGCATCAACCAAGTATTGATCGCGGATGATCTTGATGAGTTGTCCGTTATTGATCTCAGGTATCAGTACTTTTTCAAAATTACCGATCATCTCACCCAGATTTTTAGGGAATGGACGTAAGTAGCGAATATGTGCATGACTGATAGCATGTCCCTCAGCTTGTAATTCCTGTACAGCACTTTTGATGGCACCATAGGTAGAACCCCAACCCAGCACCAATATTTTTCCTTTTTCAGGACCACTATCTAACGTTTGTAAAGGAATATAGTCTGCGATCTTATCTACTTTGGCCTGACGTGTTTTCACCATATGCTGGTGATTCTCCGGTTCGTAGTTTACATTACCTGTAACATCCTGCTTCTCTAATCCGCCGATACGATGCTCTAATCCGGGTGTGCCGGGAACAGCCCACGGACGAACCAGTTTTTCATCACGTTTATACGGCATGAATTTTTCTTCTCCGTCTGCCAATCCTTTCTTGAATTGTACTTCAATGGGTTTCAGATCCGCACTGGTAGGGAAGCGCCATGGTTCAGCGCCATTCGCGATATATCCATCACTTAATAAGATCACCGGTGTCATATGTTGTACAGCAATACGCACTGCTTCAAAAGCAACATCAAAACAATCACTCGGTGTGGAAGATGCGATCACAGGCATGGGACATTCCCCGTTTCTGCCATAATAGGCTTGCAACAGATCACTCTGTTCTGTTTTCGTTGGTAAACCAGTTGATGGTCCGCCTCTTTGAATATTCACGATCAATAAAGGGATCTCAAGCATCACGGCCAAACCCATTGCTTCTGTTTTCAAAGCCATGCCTGGTCCGGATGTTGTTGTTACACCTAATGATCCACCATAGCTGGCACCGATGGCTGCAGTGATTCCTGCAATCTCATCTTCTGCCTGAAATGTGCGAACACCAAAAGACTTGTATTTACTCAGCTCATGTAAAATATCTGAAGCAGGTGTGATTGGATAAGTTCCAAGGAAAATAGATAACCCACTTTTCTCACTCGCGGCGATCAATCCCATTGCCAATGCCTGATTACCCATGATACTACGATACACACCGGGTTTCATCTTTGCCTTCTCCACTTTATAACGAGTAGTGAATGCTTCAGTGGTATCACCATAATTATAGCCTGCTTGTAATACTTTGATATTACTCTGCAGGATCACATCCTTCTTTCCAAATTTCTCTTTGAGAAAATCGATGGTATTATCGAGACTGCGATTATACATCCAATACAGCAGTCCGAGAACAAACATGTTTTTAGCACGATCTCTCTCTTTCGTACCTAACTCTGTGAATTCTTTCAACGCTTCACGGGTAAGCTTGGTAACATCTACTTTGGTCAGTTCAAAGCCATCCAGACTACCATCTTCCAAAGGATTTACGCCATCAGGATAATTGGCCAGACGAAGATTCTTGGCATCAAAACCATCAATATTGGCAATGATCTTACCACCCGGTTTGATACTTTTCAAGTTCACTTTCAAAGCAGCAGCATTCATTGCCACCAATACATCACAAAGATCACCCGGCGTAAATACACGATCACTAGAAAAACGCAACTGGAAACCACTCACACCAGGCAGGGTACCGATCGGAGCACGTATCTCCGCAGGGAAATCAGGGAAGGTTGCCAGATCAATCCCTAATAAGGCTGTATTATTGGTAAACTGCTGTCCGGTCAACTGCATACCATCCCCACTATCACCCGCAAATTTGATGACCACATCTTGTAAAAGCGCTTCTTTTCTTTCCATCTGCCTAGATTATTCCAGCAAAGTTACAGTTTACAGGGATGTTTGCGTGTCGTTTTTTAGTCATCGGTTTAGGGGCAAGCATATAGTTCATAGTCATTCGCAAATAGCCAAGGAATGATTAGACAATATGCAATGAACAGTAAGCACTAAACACAGAATAATGGAATACAAAGAATAACTTAAAATTAGATCCTTGAAGTCTTGTTAGCTTTCCGAAGTGAGGAAAAACCGATAGTTTCAGTACATTTGAATAAGATAAATATTAAGAACTATGGCTCTATTTAAATCGGGTAACCCTACCCTTACGGAAAAAATGTTCAACAAAAGTCTGCAGGCGGAAGCCGATATGCAGGGAACCATGAGTGTTCGTGGCACCATCAACAAATTTGGTTTCATGATGCTGATGGTCATCGCAGGCGCCGCTTATACGTGGAACCTGTTCGAACAACTCAATGAAGGACTGATGTACACCTTAATGATCGTAGGTGCTATCGGTGGACTGATCACTGCTTTGATCATTTCTTTTAAACCTACCTGGGCACGTTTTCTGGCGCCTGCATATGGTATTCTAGAAGGCTTTTTCATCGGTGGTATTTCCGCTGTGATGAATGCTGCTTTTGCTGATAAATATCCTGGATTGATCATGCAGGCCGTGGGACTCACTTTCGGTGTGGCCATTGCAATGTTCTTGTTGTATAATTTCCGTATCATCAATGCTACCCAGAAATTCAAATCAGTGGTTATCGGTGCAACACTGGGTATTGGTATCTTTTATCTTATCACGATGGTACTCCGTTTATTTGGTGTGAATGTAAGCTTCATGTATGATAGCAGTTGGTTAAGTATTGGTATCAGCTTATTTGTAGTATCAATTGCGGCACTGAACCTGATCATGGATTTTGATATGATTGAACAGGGCTCCGAAATGGGTGCCCCAAAACATATGGAATGGTATGGCGCATTCGGTTTGATGGTCACTATTGTGTGGCTGTACATCGAAATCCTGCGTCTGTTGAGTAAACTTGGCAGTAGAGATTAGTCCTTCTATATTTATATTTTTCAAGCCATCCCGTTGAGCGGGATGGCTTTTTTATACGTCTCCTTTTCTTGATTACAAGTATCTTAGTCGCATCGTAAAGTGTAAACCATGGAATTTCATCGCAAATCATTGTCAGACGCTGAACTGATCTATATCTACCGTAATATTCTCCTTCCACGCATGATCGAAGAAAAAATGCTGGTATTACTCCGACAAGGTAAGATCAGTAAATGGTTCAGTGGCATTGGACAGGAGGCGATCGCAGTGGGAAGTACACTTGCTTTACAAAAAGATGAATGGATCATGCCATTGCATCGGAATCTAGGCGTTTTCACCAGCAGACAAATGGGGCTGGAGAAATTATTCAAACAATGGCAAGGCAATAAAGATGGTTATAGCAATGGTCGTGAACGTAGTTTTCATTTTGGTAGTAAGCCACACTATATCTGCGGCATGATCTCTCACCTAGGACCTCAGTTGGCATTGGCAGATGGTGTTGCATTGGCTTACAAACTCAGACAAGACAATAAAGTATCCCTTGCTTATTCAGGAGATGGAGGAACAAGTGAAGGAGATTTTCATGAAGCGCTCAATGTAGCCGCTGTGTGGGAACTGCCGGTCATATTTGTGATCGAGAACAATGGATATGGGTTGAGTACCCCGGTGAATGAACAGTACCGTTGTGAAAGTCTGGTTGATAAAGCTGCAGGTTATGGCATGGAAGGTGTGCGTATTGATGGCAATAATATTTTAGAAGTGTATGATACCATCAGAGGTGTTCGAGACTATTGTATACAAAATCAAAAGCCTTATCTGATAGAATGCATGACCTTCCGTATGCGTGGTCATGAAGAAGCCAGCGGTACCAAATATGTACCTCAAGAGCTATTTGAAGAATGGGGTAAGAAAGATCCCGTTAAAAATTATGAGCAATACCTCATATCAGAAGGCGTACTGAATGAAATGCAAGTAGCTGATATCAGACATGAATTCAAAGAATACATAGAATCTGAACTCAAATCCGCCTTCGAAGCAGAAGCCATTGTTCCGAACAGTGAAGAAGAATTGAAAGATGTCTATGCAAAAAAGTCTATGGCCCATGGACCATCGACCATGGACTTAAACATTGAAGGACCTGTACTTACTATCGACTACTCACAACTCGTCAAACCCGAAAAACGTTTCGTTGATGCCATACAGGAAGGATTACGCATGAGTATGGAAAAACATGAGAACCTGATTTTGATGGGACAAGATATTGCCGAGTATGGAGGAGCATTTAAAATAACTGAAGGTTTTGTTCAGCAGTTTGGCAAAGCTCGTGTACGAAACACTCCATTATGCGAGAGTGCTATTGTGGGAACAGCATTGGGATTGAGTTTGGAAGGATTCAAGAGTATGATGGAAATGCAGTTTGCTGATTTTGTGAGTGTGGGATTCAATCAGATCGTAAACAATCTTGCCAAGATACATTATCGCTGGGGGCAAAATGCGGATGTAGTGATTCGTATGCCCACAGGTGGTGGTGTAGGCGCTGGACCTTTTCACTCACAAAGTAATGAAGCCTGGTTTACACATGTACCCGGATTAAAAGTAGTGTACCCATCCAATCCCCAAGATGCAAAAGGATTATTGATCGCAGCGATCAATGATCCCAATCCGGTATTGTTTTTTGAACACAAAGCATTGTACAGAAGTGTGAGTGGAGCGGTGCCAGAGATCTATTATGAAACTCCGATCGGGAAGGCCGCTGTAACAAAAGAAGGAACCGATATTACTGTGATCACTTATGGATCGGGTGTGCATTGGGCATTGGAATACCAAGAACAACATCCGGATGTTTCACTACACATACTAGACCTAAGAACCTTATTACCATTAGATCTTGAAGGCATTCGTGCAGCTGTGGCGAAAACCGGAAAAGTATTGATACTACATGAAGATACCCTCACCGGAGGTATTGGTGGTGAAGTGAGTGCATGGATCAGCGAGCATTGCTTTGAATTATTGGATGCTCCTGTCATGCGTTGTGCATCATTAGATACACCAGTGCCTTTCAATATGGAACTTGAGAAGAATTTTATGGCAAAGAATAGAATAAATGAGTTTGTACGTAAACTTGAGAAATATTGAATATAGCAAAGCACAATAATGAATAAGGAAATGTTCGCTTTACTGGGTAAATAGTTTCTTTATACAAGCGTTATAACCCCGTTATTAGTCTGCTACAAGTCCGTTGCCGGTGCGTCATACATCTATTACCCATCAGGTATGATCATATGGCTCCTACTATCACCATTCCATACCTATCATATGATACGAACATCCTAATAGTAGGTAGATCGCTAAGCGATCTATTCTTATACCGCCATTCATTCCTCAGCTGATTTTTTATAAGAGCAGTAATGTAATTTTATTATATAAACCCTACTTTCACTTTGTATCTTTTTGTTCCGCGAAACTCCTCTTCCATCTTAAGCACATCTCCAGTTTTTTTACTGACATAAAACGTTTGCAACGAAAACGAAC
This sequence comes from Sediminibacterium sp. KACHI17, assembly GCF_040362915.1. Classification (NCBI taxonomy): domain Bacteria; kingdom Pseudomonadati; phylum Bacteroidota; class Chitinophagia; order Chitinophagales; family Chitinophagaceae; genus Sediminibacterium; species Sediminibacterium longum. The sequence continues at coordinate 1,760,674 of NZ_AP029612.1, forward strand.
TCTTTCTTTGTAAGACCCAACATTCAGTCTCTTTCTGGTCATAACTGATCAAGAAACCGGTTCCAATAACGGTATATGCCTGTAAGAAAGGAGCAGCACCAGGTTCAAAAAAATTGATCAAAAAAGTTCTATTTGCTTTATAAGAAAGCATGGGTAAAATTGCCAAATCAATATTCCAGTTCAAAGCATATTTGGATGCAGAGGAATCAAATCTTCTCCATCGAATTTGATTACTTCTGGCGGTATCTTCAGATGTAATTGACTTACCATTGATACTATAGGTTTTTTGATCAAAATCCATATCCAATGATGAGGAAAAGTTAGAACTCGACTTATGTTGACGTGTAGCAAAAGTTCGACCATCGCAGATAGTATGTGTAAACATCATGACAGTATCACGTCCGGTAACAAACTGTCGAATACTGAAAGCCGATTGCTGCTGGTACAATACGGGTTCAATAACCATTTCCCAAGAAATTAGATTACGTTTAATACTATCCTTTCCATTGCTACTATAATTAATCCAATAGTGTTTCCCTAGCCTGATTTTTTTTGTATCAATATCTTTTGGTCCAACAATAATGGTATCTGCTTTTTGCGCAAGGCCGTTGGTACAGAGTAGAACAAGAAGAAATAACCTTGAAAAATATTTCATAGATAAAATTATTAATGACTATCTAAGCTATTATGACTTCCAAGTAACCATTTGTGAAAGTCTACGAAAAAGCTATTCAACTGTATAGAAACCGATTTAAATAGACTTAGTAACTTTTTCTTGAAAAGAGAGTATATTTCCAATACAAGAACCCATCTAATATGAAAAAGATACATTTCATACTGACTTATTTCTTTATCCCACTTCTCGGATTCGCTCAATCTCGTCAAGCTTATCAACCTCCAGCCTTTAAAGACAATAATCGTTTAGAAAAAATAAAACCCTATTTCCCGATCATTGAAAAAATCTATCGTGAACATGCGGAAAAAAATCACTTTCCGGGATACAGTTTTGGCGTAGTCATGGATGGTGCTTTAGTATTTTCAGGATATGGTGGACAGGCAGATGCGAGTTCAAAAAATCCGGTGAATGCGCAAACCATGTTTCGTATTGCGTCAATGTCAAAGAGTTTCACCGCTATGGCCATTCTGAAATTAAGAGATGAAGGCAAACTCAGATTAGATGATGCAGTAGAACAATATATCCCTGAATTGAAAGGTCAGCAGCTTACAAAAGATGCTCCTATTATTACTATCAGAGATCTGATGACCCACTCAGCCGGTTTTCCGCAAGATGACCCATGGGGTGACCGTCAACTTGCCGATACGGAAGAAGAGTTATTGGAAGTGATCAAAAAAGGATTACACTTTTCCAATGTTCCCGGATTGCGTTATGAATACAGCAATCTTGGTTTTACCATGTTGGGATATATCATTCACAAAGTATCCGGCAAACCTTATAGCACTTATATCAAAGAAAATATCTGGCAACCATTGGGTATGACACAGGCTGAATGGGAATATAGTAAAGTAGATCCTGCCCAACTGGCAAAAGGTCATCGTTGGATCAATAACCAATGGATCGATGAACCCTTGTTGCATGATGGCATCTATGGTTCCATGGGTGGCATGATCACTTCCATGGAATCATTCAGCAAATACATTGCTTTTCATTTAAATGCATGGCCCCCCTCTAATTTAGATGAACAAGGTCCGGTAAAACGGAGTACCGTTAGAGAAATGCACCAGCCCTGGCGTTATAGTGGACTGAATGCGCAATACCGTTACCCCAGTGGAAGAGCCTGTGCAACTGCATCAGCCTATGCATATGGTTTGCGATGGACCAATGATTGCGAAGGCAGAACGGCTGTCGGACATAGCGGCGGCTTACCCGGCTTTGGCAGTAATTGGCTTATGTTACCAGAGTATGGTATAGGTGTCGCTTTTTTTGCAAATGTCACTTATGCCCCTACTGCAGATCCGAATATTCAAGTATTAGATACATTGATCAGAGCTGCTCAACTAGAACCACGCGTATTACCACCTTCCGATCTACTTCTTAAAGCACAAAAGGACTTGCTCATGCTTTTACCAGATTGGAAGAATGCAAAAAACGCTCCCCTCTTTGCAGAAAACTTCTTTCTCGATAAACCGATTGAAGATTTGATCAAAGAGTGCCGACAGATCTTTAATGCTGTCGGTAATATCATCCATGTAGATGATATCGTTCCCCTGAATCAACTACGTGGACAGGTGACCCTGCAATGCGAAAATGGAGACATCCAGATTTTCTTTACCCTAACGCCCACCAATCCCGCCCAAATACAGGACTTTAGGATTAGAAGAGTGCAAAGGGGAAGATAAGGGTATGGGAGATTGTTATTAGGTGCTGGGTACTGGGCACTAGGTACCGGGTGTTGGGTGATTGGGGGAGACAGGGTTCACTATCAGCTATGGCCTATTTACCCCATCCTCATAGACTATAAACTATCGACCATGTACCCAGCCATAAGCCATCACCCATAGGCTATTCTCAGATACTATATCAATGTTACCAAATAGTTACCAAATCATTATGAAATAGTTACTAAATAGTTAACGAGTAGTTTTGCCGGCGTTAAACCTTCTTATATGAAACCAGTTTACGGGGCGATCATTTGCTTGCTATGGATCCAGACTGGCTTTACGCAATCACTGAGTGAAGCAGTGAAGTCGACCTCCAAACCAACTACTGAAAAGAAATGGTTTGAGAATTTCTCGATCCGGGGTTATGTACAAGCCCGTTATAATCGTTTACTGGAAACCAATCCCAATCTGGGTAATGAACAGGGTGACCGTAGCTGGGGAAAAGGCGGCGGTTTTTTTCTTCGCCGGATGCGCGTGATACTTTTTGGACAAATCAGCAAACAAGTTTACTTCTATATCCAACCTGACTTTGCGAGTTCGGCTTCTTCTACCAACCTACATTATGGTCAGTTAAGAGATGCTTATTTTGATTTGGGTGTAGATAAGAAAAATGAATTTCGTTTCAGAATCGGACAGAGTAAGATCCCCTATGGTTTTGAGAATATGCAATCAAGTCAAAACCGTTTACCACTAGATCGAAACGATGCATTGAACAGTGCTGTAGCAAATGAGCGTGATATTGGTGCATTTTTTTACTGGGCTCCTACGGAACAAAGAGAACTGTTCTCTTCACTGGTAAGAGATGGTTTAAAAGGATCTGGTGATTACGGTGTTTTTGCGTTTGGTGTGTACAATGGACAAACTGCCAACAGACCGGAACAAAATGATAAACTACATGTGGTTACCCGTTTTTCCTATCCTATGAAAATTGGAGACCAGATCATCGAACCCGGCATTCAGGCTTATACAGGCCAATATGTAGTAACAAGAGATCAAATCTCTGCCGGTACTAAATTCAGAGCCGATCGTAATTACCTTGATCAGCGTGCTGCAGCTACATTTGTATTGTATCCGAAACCCTTTGGTATCCTTACTGAATATACGATCGGTAAAGGACCTGAATTCAATCCGGCTACTGATTCTATTGAGACAAGGTCTTTACATGGCGGCTATATCACATTGTCTTATATGCTGAAGAATAAAGAGCAGGTCTATATCCCTTTTATCCGTGCACAATACTACAACGGGGGTAAGAAACATGAGTTAGATGCACGCAGTCACCGTGTGAGAGAACTGGAAATTGGTGTAGAATGGCAGCCTGTAAAACAGTTTGAATTAGTAGCGATGTATACAATCTCTTCCCGCAGGTATGAAGATTTTACTTTGCAGAATAATTTACAACGCGGGAATTTACTTCGATTACAAGCGCAAATTAATTTCTAACTTAGGGTAATTCATCAATAACCCTTACAATGGCCGAGATCAAAACCAAACCCGGACAGGAAAACATCACCGATTTCCTGAATACTATCACACCTGAAAATAAAAAGAAAGACGCTTTTCAGTTATTGGCACTCTTTGAAAAGATCACAGGTCTAGCTCCTCAGCTCTGGGGCGGCGCCATTGTTGGATTTGGCAAGTATGAATATCAGCAAAAGGGTGGACAAAAAGGCGAATGGTTTCTGGCAGGATTCTCTCCACGCAAATCAAACATCAGCATCTATACCATGGCCGGTTTTGAGCAATATGAATCATTACTGAAACAATTGGGCAAACATAAAACAGGCATGGGTTGCTTGTACATCAATAAACTAGCAGATATTGATATTACAGTTTTAGAACAGATCGCCCGCTCCTCTTTTGAAGAGATAAAGAAAAAATCAACTACACTTGTTCGTTACTGACGAACCGGTAATGGCTTTCCTACTTCTACAGAACAATCATGTCCAGGCTGACCATGTGGTGGATTGATCAATATTTTACCTCCGGCATTTGGCGCTGACTGCATCATTGGAGCTGTTTGTGGGGCTGGATTCATTTGTACTGAAGGTGCTGAACTCGCATTTGGAGCACTGTTCAAAGGAGCTCCCACAGCAATATCACAACGATGTCCGGGCAAACCATGTGCAGGATTGAGGGCTACAGGTGCTTGAGTTGCTGAAGGTGCTTTATTAGCTGAATCAGTGGTAACAGGTATCGCCACAGTTTGCGGTGGAGGTGCTACAGTATTCATTTCTACATTTCCCTCTCCTTCATTACTGTTACAGGCAGTTGCAAAAAGGGCGAATGCCAACAGACTTATAACTCTCATGTGTTTGATTTTTGTAAAGCTAATGGTTTAAGATTTCATATTTGCTTTAAAGACCCTGATAAAATTACCTCCCAATATTTTTTGGATCTCACGTTTCTTATATCCTCTTTCCATTAATGCTTTCGTGATCAAGGGTAGTCCTGTTACATCATCCAACTGTTGTGGCGAAGAGCTGATACCATCAAAATCAGAACCCAATCCAACATGATCTACACCGATCAGTTGTACGATATAATCCAGATGATCTAACAATAACGATAATGGTGGACGCAAACTTTTTACTTCATCAGGATATTTTTCAAACAAAACCTGCGAAGCATAATAGGGTTCAGGATTGATCTTTCGCAATGAATCGCGCTCTGCCTTATGCGCTTGTAAAAAGGCATTGTTTCGCGCATTGAAACCACTATCTAAAAAACCGGAATAAAAATTCAAATGAACCACACCTTTATTCTTAGCAATGGCCTTCAGTTGATCATCTTTTAGGTTACGTGAAACCGGACAAATTGCATGCACACAACTATGCGAAGCGATCACAGGTTTTGTAGTTGTAGCTATCGCATCCCAAAACGTGCGTTCTCCTACATGCGACACATCTACAATCATCCCTAACTGATTCATTCGCTGAACGATCTGTTTACCCAATGCTGTAAGTCCTCTTTTTTCCATGGGAATGGTATCTTTCACTTCATCAGCCGCAGAAGTAGCCCAAGAGGTTGAATTATTCCAGGTCAATGTCATATAGCGTACACCTCTTTCAAAAAGCTGATCTAACTTCTGCAGATCATCTTCGATCATATGTCCGCCTTCTACGCCCATCATTGCACCCAGCTTTTTATCTTTTACCGCACGCTGTAGGTCAGCAGGATTTTTCACCAACATCATTGCTGATGGGTTTCTGGTTACCCATGCATAAACCGAATCGATTTCCTGATTTGCTCGTTTGTATGCTGCCCCTTTACCAAAACCACCATCACAAAAAATAGAGAAAACCTGTATATCCATTCCGCCTTCTTTCATACGCAACAGATCAGAATGTGTTTTGCCTTTCAGGTTTTGATCGAATAGCACTCCTTTATCCGCTGCTTGTGTAGGAAAATCATTATGGGTATCAATAACGATGGATCGCTGGTGTAGTTTTTGGTAGGATTGTGACATCGAGAATAATGGCACAAAGAACATAGAAAGGAAGTATATTTTTTTCATAGCATGAACTTAAAGTAAAGATATTTTATTCCATCGCTTTACGTAACGCCTTACCCGCACGTGTTCCGGTGTGCTCGCCCTGATCTACAGTTATTTGTCCATTCACGAGTACATAACTAAAGCCTGATGAATATTGATGGGGTTTATCAAAAGTAGAGCGATCGATGATTGTCTGTTCATCGAAGACCACAATATCCGCAGCCATTCCTTCCAATAATAATCCACGATCTTTTAGTTTGAATTTTGTTGCAGGCAAAGAAGTCATTCTGCGAACGGCTTCTTCCAAGCCGATCACTTTTTCTTCCCGAACATATTTTCCCAAAACCCTGGCATTGGTTCCATATCCGCGCGGATGTGGATTGCCTTGCTGATAAATACGAATACTGGCATCAGATGCTATCATGTTGAACGGGTATTGCATGATGCTTTTCACATCCTCTTCGCTCATTCCATGAAACACCATACCTGCACCCCCTTGTTCCATCATTTGAATGATAACTTCTGCTTCTGATGCAGCGGTATGTGGATTACCCTTTAATATATTCACTTGCTCAATACTCTTTCCATTCAATGTGGTATCTGCCTCAAAATAAGCCACGACAGGATAACTGAAATGTTGCAGTTTTCTTTTCGCAAGTTTTTGCAACATGTATTGTTTGACTTCTTCGCGGATCTTTGTTTTTTTCAGTCTGGCATTGATCGAATCTTTACCATCTGCCAAAACCCAATCAGGCAATAATGTACTGAGTGAAGTACTGGATGCTGTATAAGGATATTGATCGATCGTTACATCCAACCCTTCTTCTCTTGCTTTCATGACCATCGGAATGGTTTCCTTACTTCTGCCCCAGTTTTGTTGTCCACTCAATTTGAAATGAGATAACTGAACCGGCAAACCGGCTTCTTTTCCGATATACAATGCTTCTTGAATCGCCTGCAATACACTATCTCCTTCATCACGCATATGACTCGCATAAACGCCCTGATACCTGGCTGCGATTTTTGCCAATCGAACCACTTCTTCTGTTTTTGAATATGTACCGGGAATGTAGATGAGTCCGGTAGAAATCCCAACTGCACCACCCTTCATGGCTTTCTCCACGAGTTGTTCCATTTGTAACATCTCCTGCTCAGTAGGATCTCTTTTCACAGTGCCCATTACAGCTTTGCGCACATCATTGTGCCCGATCAATGCCGCTACATTTACAGAAGTACGTAGACTATCGATCATAGTCAGATAAGCATCGATATTTGCTTCTGACAATCCGCAATTACCGGTGATCACAGTGGTAACACCATCATAAATAAAGTTTGCAGCTTCGGGATGTTTCTTTTCATCGTCTTCAATATGCGTATGAACATCGATAAAACCGGGTGCTACGATTTTTTTTTGTGCATCGATCACACGATTGGCAGTCCATTCTTTTAGATGTCCGATACGCAATATTTTTCCATTACTGATGGCTATATCACCATAGTACCATGAATTGCCTGTACCATCCAAGATGCGGCCATTTTTGATCAATAGATCAGCCTGTTGGGCACGAGAGGAATAAGTCAGCAAAAGAAGAAGAATGACCGATAAACGCATGTAAAAAGATTATGCTGAAAGATAAGCAATCTTAACAGACTGGTTTATAGGCAGATTGAAAGCCGTAAGCCATGAATCATACAACCCGGTGAATTTAAAGATAGGTGACATGAACGGCTGAATCTCAGTCTGAAACCTGTAATTTTGCACTCCATAAAAAAACGGATATGCTGGATAAGCTCGACGCCATAAAAGCGAGATTTGAACAAGTAGGTATAGCACTTACCAATCCTGAGATCATCAATGATCAAAAACAGTTTGGTGCTTACAGTAAGGAGTATCGCTCACTGGAGAAGATCGTGAAACCTTATGAAGAATATCAAAAGGTGATGGCTGATTATACTTTTGCCAAAGACAATCAGAATAGCAGTGATCCGGATATGCGTGAACTGGCTAAGATGGAATTGCCCGAGCTGGAAGAGAAGAAAGAAGCCCTCGAAAAAGAACTGACCAAACTACTCATACCAAAGGATCCTCAGGATGATAAAAATGCGATACTGGAAATACGTGCGGGTACCGGTGGTGATGAAGCGAGTTTATTTGCAGGTGATCTTCTAGGCATGTATTTACGTTACTGCGCAAAGAAAGGATGGAAAGCCTCTGTTGTGAGTGAAAGTGAAGGAACAGTTGGTGGATATAAAGAAGTAGTGGTTGAAGTAACCGGTGAAGACGTATATGGCACTTTGAAATTTGAAAGCGGGGTTCACCGCGTACAACGTGTACCGGATACAGAAACACAAGGCCGTGTACATACTTCTGCAGCCACTGTTGCCGTAATGCCTGAAGCTGAAGAAGTAGATTTTGAATTGAAAGAGAGTGATGTGAAGATGGAAACTGCACGAAGTGGTGGTGCAGGTGGACAAAACGTAAACAAAGTAGAGACCAAAGTATTCTTGACCCATATTCCTACCGGTGTAGTAGTGGTTTGCCAGACAGAACGTTCACAGTTAGGTAACCGTGAAAAAGCAATGGCGATGTTGCGTACCAAGTTATATGAAGAGCAAGTACGTAAACAAGAAGAAGAAATTGCCCGTCATAGAAAAACATTGGTAAGCACCGGTGATCGTAGCGCCAAGATCCGAACCTATAACTGGCCACAAGGGCGTGTAACCGACCATCGTATTGGACTGACATCCTATAACTTAGATGCAGTGATCAATGGAGAGATCGATGAATTCATTGAGGCATTACAAGTAGCGGAGAACGCTGAAAAGATGCTGGTGCAATAAGTTTTCTCTTTTATCCCCTTTGCAACGATTCTATAACAGAGGTTGTCTATATTTATATAGAAAAAATCTGTTATGCTAAGGACCCTTTTAGTCATCTGCTTATTGATCGGTTTAAGCAACAGTAGTCAGGCACAGCTCGGCTCCTATTCTTTTTCCCGCGGATCTAATGTCTTATACAATGATGGATATGGCATCCCTTGGTCCAACCCTGTTCTATACAATACAGAAGGCTCACCATTCTATGATACCTCTTTTTGCATGGGTTCTCTTCAATTGCCTAATGGAAAAACCTATAACGGTATTAAACTCAAATTGAACCTTGAAGATCAGAAGATCATCTTTGAAGTGGAAGATGGTAAAGCATTTGTTCTCTCTATTCCGGTTGCACGTGTTGAGTTGGGATGTAATGCGTCATCACAACCCACAATTTTCAGATCGGGATTTACTGCCATCGATAAACAAAATGATCGCTCATTATACCAAGTACTTGATTCAGGAAAAGTATTGCTTTTGAAGTATACAGAGATTCGTTTTAAAGACTCAAAAGCGTACAACAGTAATGATATGACAAGAAGTTATCGCCAACTACCCAGCTATTATTTATGGATGCCCGGCAAGGACATGTTAAAGGTGCCGAGCAATGAAACGGAACTGATTGCATTATTATCAGACCAACAAAAAACACTGAATGATGCTATCTATAAAGAAAAACTGAAATTGAGAAAAGAAACAGATTTGATCAAGATCATTAGCCTGTACAATCGTTCCGCAGTCAAGTGATCATAAAGTATGCATATGAGAAAACATCTTTTGTTAGCAGCTGCTTTCTGTCTGACAGGTCATCTACTTTCTGCTCAAAGCTTTGAAAGAATTGATCCCCTTCGTCATGCCAAAGAAACAATTCAGTTCATGAGTGATGGTAATGGGCAACCATTCAAGCCAACACGTGGATTTGAAGAAGAAGGTTCTCCTTTTTTTTCCAACGAATATCTGGAAAGTACCATTCAGTTAATGAACGGCAAAAGCTATCATCGTATTCCTGTGAAGATCAACTATCTCACCGGTGAGCTCTTGTTTAAAACTGAAGATGGACAAGAAATGAGTGTGATCAAGCCTTTTCAACGAGTTGCTTTGACAAAAGATGGACAAACCTATGTCTTCAGAAGTGGTTTTCCTGCTATTGATAAACAAAATGAGTTTACACTCTATGAAATGATAGACTCAGGTGCGGCTGTTTTATTGAAATACACTTCAGTGAGTTTTCAAGACAAGCAACCGTATAACGGAGTGAATATCATAAGAACTTACAATAAAAAAGAAGTGTATTATTCTTATATCCCTTCAAAGGGCTTGATGGCCTTACCTTCTGAAACAGAGGCGCTGATAAGGTTATTTGAGAAAGATGCAGTATTAATGGCTGAATTTGCAAACAAACACAAACTGAAAGCTAAAAAAGAAGCTGACCTGATCAAATTATTCGCGCATTACAACACGCTTAAAAAAGCAAACTAATCGTCAGTTCTTACTGATACTATCTTCTTCTTTCTTGATCTTTTGTTCCCAGGCCCAGGCAGTTTGCATCATCTGCTCTAAGTCGTAGCGAATTGTCCAGCCAAGTTGCTGTATCGCTTTCTCATTATTGGCATATATAGCCTCAATATCACCCGATCGTCTCGGACCGATCTCATAATTGAGTTGCAGACCACTGACTTTTTCAAACATATGAATGGCTTCAAGTACAGTAATACCATTACCGGTGCCCAGATTAAATACTTCACACTTATTTTGCATCTTGTCGGCACGCAGGTAATCTACAGCGAGTGTATGTGCATGCGCAATATCTGATACATGAATATAATCGCGGATACAGCTGCCATCACGTGTTTTGTAATCGCTGCCGTATACCATCATCTTAGGTAATTTTCCGATGGCTGTTTGTGTAATTACAGGAAACAGATTTTGTGGTTTGCCCAACGGCAATTCACCGATCAAGCATGAAGGATGAGCTCCAACCGGATTAAAATAGCGTAATAAGATCACTCTGGTATTCGAAGCCAGTGAAAAATCACGAAGTATCTGTTCCCCCATTTGTTTGGTAGCCCCATAAGGTGAAACTGCAGGTTGCAAAGCAGTTGCTTCCGTTACAGGAAAACGATCAGGATTACCATAAACAGTACAAGAAGAAGAGAATACAACATGTTGAATATTAAATTCCTTTACACACTTCAAAATACTCACCAGTGAACCCATATTATTTTCATAGTATGATAAGGGTTGTTCAACTGATTCACCTACAGCTTTATAAGCGGCGAAATGAATAACAGCACTGATATCCGGGTTCTCCTGGAAAACAGCCAGTGTTTCATCAAAATTTTTAAGATCAACCTTATAGTTCTTGATACGTTTGCCGGTAATGAGTTGTATGCCGGTAAGGGGATAAGGAGTGGAGCGCGACTGATCATCAATAGAGATCACTTCATAACCATTCTCGATCAGGTCCACAATCGTATGTGAACCGATATAACCGCATCCTCCCGTAACCAATACTTTAGTCATGCCTATTTATTGATACGGCAAAATACAATGCGTTACTGTAAAATCAGATAAATAATTTAACGAGATAGTAAAACAATGCTGCCATTGCTGCTGATACCGGAATGGTTAAGATCCATGCCCATAAAAGATTTACCGTAACACCCCAACGAACGGCACTCAATCTCTTTGTAGCACCTACACCAATGATAGAACCGGTAATAGTGTGTGTCGTACTCACAGGAATACCAAGCTTTTCGGTCAGGAATAAAGTAATGGCACCGGCTGTTTCAGCGCTTACACCTTCCAGTGGTGTTACCTTGGTGATACGGGTACCCATCGTTTTAACGATCTTCCATCCACCACTTAAAGTACCCAAACCAATGGCTAAAAAGCTACAGAAAGGAACCCAACTGTATTCTGTTACGAACTGATTGAAAGACATGTCTACCCCTAAAGAACTTTCATAATAAATGATAGCAGCACCAATGATCCCCATTACTTTTTGTGCATCATTACCTCCATGACCCAAACTAAATGCAGCTGAAGAAACCAGCTGTAACCTCTTGAACCAAGTCTCCGCTTTATAAGGATTGGCTCGCTTACACAGATGAACGATCAGAATTGTAATGGCAAATGCTATGAACATACCGATCAATGGAGCAAGAAAAATAAACATGAAAGTGGGAATCACTTTTGCATAGTTCACCACATCAATACCATTCTCACTAAACCCGCCGGCATGTGCTAATGCAGCTCCCATAAAACCACCCAGCAAAGTATGTGACGAACTTGAAGGAATCCCAAACCACCAGGTAACAAGATTCCATGTGATAGCAGCTAATAAACCTGCGAAGATCACTTCAAGTGTGATAAAATTTTCGTTGACAGATTTTGCGATCGTATTCCCGATTTTAAATTCACCGATCAGGTACTTGGAAATAAAAAATGCAGCAAAGTTGAATACTGCAGCCCAAAGTACAGCCTGAAATGGCGTCAATACTTTTGTTGAAACAATAGTAGCGATAGAGTTTGCCGCGTCATGGAAGCCGTTGATATAATCAAAGATAAAAGCCAGAACAATGATGATGACCAGGAGGGTGAACATAGGGTTAATTTTTCTGGGAAGAAAAAGTGAAAGGCGAAAGGTCAAAATTGAAATAAAACGATTTCAGTTTTGACCTTTCCTTTTTCACACTAAGCATACTTAATAATAATAGATTCAATGACATTGGCAGCGTCTTCACATTTATCAGTAGCGATTTCCATTACCTGATAAATTTCTCTTTTCTTGATCACTTCCTTGAAATCATTCTCTTGCTGGAAGAGCATTTCAATACTCATATCAAATACATCATCAGCCTGATTTTCGATGCTGTTCACTTTAACCATGGCTTCGGTCATTTCACGCAGGTTCTTCATATCACGTAAGCCATTCACTGCTTTTTTGATCTCTACTGTACCCTGTAGAATAAGATCTGCCATTTTCTGGATTCCTGTATCATTGGGGTTAACACTGTAGAAATTGATCTTCTTAGAAGAAGCAAAAATATAATCAGCAATATCATCCAAGGCTGTTGCCAGATAGTGTATGTCTTCACGATCGAATGGCGTGATGAAGTTTCTGCCTAGTTCGGTAAAAATACGGTGGGTATTATCATCGTTTTTATGCTCAAGGTCTTCGATCTGAGCCAGCACTGCAGCACGCTTATTATTGTCGGGCTCGCTTACCATCTCCTTGAGTTTCAAGCCCATTTCGTGCACTTTTTCTGCTACATCTTCGAATAACTCATAGAAAACTTTGTTTTTTGGCATGAACAAACGACCAAAAGTATTGATACCCATAGGTTAAAATTTATGCAAAAATAGGCTTACGGTACCGATGTAGAAAGGAAAACAAGGAATTAATAATTAGGTAACATTGAAATTTGCTTAATTTCTGTATATGTAACCAATGCAATCGTTAACGGTTTCTTCTTAATTAGGACATATCCGGTTAACACGCATCCTTCAATTTTGCAGCACAGTTTATCGTAATTGAGCAACGAAAGTAGATTTTCTCATGTGTCAGCCCCGATTTCTATCGGGGCTTTTGTATAGCGGGAAACCTTATTATGGACCATAGTCCATGGTAGGAAAAGGGGGCTTGGTTTTTGATTACTCGCGCCTCGCATCCAAGGTAAAGCCGATCGTAGTTCCTACATCCAATTTACTACGTACATGCATGGTTTGTCCATGGGCTTCAATAATGTGTTTGCAGATGGCTAGCCCAAGTCCGGTACCTCCTTTATCTCTGCTTCTACCCCTATCCGTTCTATAAAATCTTTCAAATATGCGGGGTAGATGTTCTTCGGCGATACCAATTCCATCATCACTGAATTCGATCAATACATGTTCATCATCGGTACGATAAATACTCGCTACGATCGTTCCATCCTGCTTTCCATATTTCACTGCATTTTCCAACAGGTTATTTATGACCTGTCTGATCTTCTCCTGATCAGCAAAAACAGTGATCGGATACTCACAGCCTTTTTTGATGGAACACTTGATATTCTTGGCGGTTGTTTTGATCGAGAGTGTTTCATATACTTCTCTGATCAACTCCTGAATCACAAAATTCTCTTTATACAAAGGTTGTTCACCGCTTTCCAGTCTTGATATTTCATCCAGATCTTCTACAAGATTCACCATACGATCCACATTCCTAGCGGTATTTTCAAGAAAACGTTTGCTGATTTCCGGTGAGTCCATGGCCCCACTCAACAAAGTATCTACATAACCTTGTATCGCAAAAATGGGCGTCTTGAATTCATGTGCAAGGTTCTGTAAAAATTCTTTTCGATACGCTTCATTGTTTTTAAGCAACTCGATCTCTGCACTTCTTTGCTCTGCCCATTTTTCAACATCCTCCCTTACTTCATCGATACCCTTTTGCGGTAAGATATATTTGTAATAGGTCTCCTCTCTTTTACTAGCCTTGGTTTGATAAATGAATTTATAGATCAGTTTGATCTTGCGATAAATGAAAGATTCCAATACCGTTCTGATCAATAGATAACTACCTAAAAAAGTAAGTATCAAAGAGCCTACAGCAATTTTCCAATCCGGCCGAATGAACCAAATGCCCAATGAAATGGGCATCGACAAAATCAATGCAGTAAATGCCGATAGTTGTTGCGGCGAAAGATTTTTGGTCTTGAACATGACCACTAAGGTAGGGAAACAGAGGAATGAAGAACAGAGAAAAAAGAAATCATAAATGAGAAATGAAAAAGCAAGAAAATGCTGTAAGACTTATAACCTGAAGCTTGTAGCCTGCTGCTTATAACTCAAACTTATATCCTACCCCTTTCACTGTTGTAATGCAATCAACCCCCAATTTTTGACGCACTTTACGAATATGAACATCGATGGTTCTGTCACCAACGATCACATCATTTCCCCAGATCTGTGATAGTATCTCATTACGAAGGAACACACGTCCCGGACGAGAAGCCAACAGATACAATAATTCGAATTCCTTTTTTGCCAAGATCACTTCCTGATCATCAATGGTAACATTGAACTTTACCGGATCGATCTGAATATTCGCAATTTTGATGGTTTTACCTGTATCTTTTGAGTTGAGACGTCTGAACAAGGCATTGACGCGACTCACTAATACTTTCGGACTGATCGGTTTGCTGACATAATCATCAGCACCGGTTTCTAATCCTTTGATCTGGGATGCTTCGTCACTCAGTGCAGTGAGAAAGATGATCAAGGTATCTTGAAACAAAGGTTGTGAACGGAGTATCTGACAAACTTCTACTCCCGTCTTTTTGGGCATCATGATATCCAAAATGATCAGATCAGGATGAATTTGTTTGGCTTTTTCGATTGCTTCATTTCCATCCTTGGCGGTATAGACCTCATACCCTTCTTTGGTGAGATTGTAAGAGATAATCTCCAATATGTCCTGCTCATCGTCTGCGATCAAAATCTGTTTCGGCTTGCCTTCCATTGTTAACCTTATGTTTACACAAAATTAATTTTAAACATTGGCATAAAAGGTTTTTGGCACTATTATGTTATTGTTAACTGATTAAGTTGTTTTTAAGCTGTCTAAATGAAGGAGTTTTGGGCGTTTTTGGGCAAATCCCTCGATTCGATCATTTGGCAGTATTTTTGCATAAGTGTATGAGCATGAAGAAATTTTACCTGATCGTTCTGTTATTGGCTGTATCCATCGCTTCTTTTGCACAGCAGGAAATGGCCATGCCTCCTATTCCATTGATGCGCGAAGTGCACCATTCCTATATAGAAACCAGTCTTCGCAATATTACCAAACTAAGCAGTGTCGCTGATTCTGTCTTTCCGGTCACCAATGACCCAAAACTCAATCAATCGATCCATAAAAGCATTCGAACCTATGTCCACAATATGCGTGCGATCGTAGAATCAAGCACGAAACTGAGTGATAACGAAAAATACATCTGGTTAAGAGGCATCAATGATTTACTCACCGGCTTTCAATCAGCATGGCAGGCTCGCATCATTCGTAATATCATGTATCCGGGGCTCATTAAAGCTTTTTATGAATGCATGCAACTAGAACTGGAAGGCAAATCCATTCTTCCTATCATCGAACAAAATGAATTGGAGATCGGAAATGTATTGATCCAAAATTATTGTCTTAAAAACAACGTCGGCATAGAAGCAGCGAAAGATGTACTGGTATTAAAAACCTGTCAACGAGAACCTTCAAATATTCTTAAGATACTTACCCGCTATCCAAATAACCGCTATGCAGATAGCTTGATCACCATCAGTGCATTCAGAAATCAAGAAGAGTTATACAATTATGCTGCAGCTCCAAATACACTTGGACAAAAAATTCAACAGGTAGAACATCCTTTGGTAAAACTGATCGCTACACTGGCAAGATCAAAGAATGGAAGAATGTATTTTCCTTTTTTAGATGACCTGTATCAAAACAAAATAACCATCGGTCAAATAGCACCGATATTGGATAATGAATCTTCTGACAGTTACTACAAATTACTGGTCAAAACAAGAATAGGTTATGCAGAGAGAATGAGAAAGGGTGATACTCCTATGGCTGCCAAAACCTTAGTAGGTAAGCTTCGTGGCAAAGCTGTAGAACTCTATATCAATGAGATCAATGCATTGCATGATGAGTCAAATCCCAATATTCGCTTCAAAAAAATAGATTCTTTGAACCCTCAAGAGCTCTATTATCTCGCAGTATTGGGTGAAGAGGAGATCTATACTTCCAGTTTTGTATCAGGTGTTTATCCGCGCATATTCGCACGTTTTAAAAGCGGAGATGCTGACTCTCTTTTGCAAACATTGCATTATGATTTTTATCGGAAGTTTTTGAAAATGTCAGCAGCATATAACACGCTTGATGATTTTCTAAAACGTATGAGCAAACCTGCTGCTCAAAAATTGATGCGGAATTTTGTGAATGGTTTGGAAAAAACAGGCTCATTAGAAGATGCCGTTGATGTGGCTGATTCTTATGCCAGCATTTATAATAAAGATATCAGAAAGCTTATCTTATCACAGGTACAACAAAATCTTAAAAACAGTAAGACACAAAAAGATAAAAGAGGTGAAGTCATTTATCATTTACTGAATACCATTTTCGTTTCTGCAGACTCTTCCGGCAAAACAAATCTTTCTGCTTCACTTGGTATCAATACGGTATACAATATGCCATTGAAGGAATTGCAAAATGCTTCGGGAAGAATTATCATACAGCAATACGCTTATGGTGATAAGGATGCTGAAAGTTATTTTGGTGCTTTTTTAGCTCGTTTCAGTAACAGCAACTGGCGTATTGTTCGAAAACCTTATTGGGTTGAGATCAGTTCTGCACGTGGTACGCCTGTAACCATTTATGCCAACCTGCCCCTAGATGAAACTAAAGATCTGGACGCAATGGCCCAAGACAGTCTAAACTATTATCTGGAAACAAATGGGCTACAACCAACAATGGTGATACATCGGGGACACAGTTATTATCTCCAACAAACCATCGATCAGTTGGCTCCATCCGCCAAAGTAGTGTTATTAGGCAGTTGCGGAGGATACCAAAAACTCAATCTGGTATTGGATATTTGTCCAACAGCCCACATCATCTCCTCAAAACAAGTAGCTGCAGGTGTCCTCAATCAGGCATTGATTGATGCGATCACCGATCAGATCAGGCTCAACAAAGACCTGGTTTGGGAGGAGATCTGGCAAAAGCTTCAAACCCGTGTAACAGGCGGTTACAAGGAAAAATTTGAAGATTATATACCGCCACACAAAAACCTTGGCGCCATATTCATAATGGCTTTCAATAAAGCCATGGAAAAAGAAAGTCCTTTAAACTAAGAATGGATTGTTCCTTTTTTCATACCCAATGGTAGTGGTGATGCCATGACCGGAGTAAACTTTGACCTCATCCGGCAATACCCATAATTTTTCCCGAATACTGTTAAGCAGGGTCTGATGATCTCCTCCGGGAAGATCTGTTCTGCCAATACTTTGGTGAAACAAGACATCGCCACCAATCAGTATTTTTTGCTCCTGATGGTAAAAACAAATGCTTCCCGGTGAATGTCCGGGTGCCCATATCACCTGCAAAGCATCATTTCCGAGCATTACGGTATCTCCATCCTGAAGAAAGTGCAAAGGCCCATTGTAGTTTTCAAAAGGAAGCCCCCAACGCTCTCCTGAGCGAGGAGCATGAGCCAATACTTGTTCTTCCAAAGGATGTAAATACAGCTCGAGATTGAACTCATCATACACCCATTTGTTACCAAAAACATGGTCGAGATGACAATGTGTATTAAGCAACTGAACAGGATCAAGCTGCGTATCTTTTATAAAGTTTTTTAACGTTTCCTGTTCAGCGGAAAAGTAACAACCGGGATCAATTATAATAGCTTTGCCTTGTTCATTATACAACACATAGGTGTTTTCTTGAACAGGGCTGAAAATAAAGGCCTTTACCTTGAGCATAACGTTTTTTATGAAGGTTTTACAGGGTAATTGACTAATTTTAAAACACTAAAGTTCGGATATGCAATTGAATCGAATGATGAAAGGATGGGTTTTAGCCATTTTTTTATTTCCAGTCCTTTCCATGGCCCAGGTAAACTCAGTTGAATTTGGGAAAAACAGGGTGCAACATAAAAAACTGGTATGGAAGTTCTATCAGTCTCCCAACTTCAACACATATACCAGTCAGGGTGGTTTTGAACTTGGCAAATTTGCGGCCCAACTTGCTGAAGAAGAGCTTCGCTCTTTGGAGAATTTCATTGAATACTCCTTACAACGCCGTGCAAATATTGTTGTCTACAACAACTACAATGATTATAAAAGCAGCAATATTGGTTTAGGGATTGACTGGCAAAACTCAGGCGGACTCACCAAACTGGTCAACAATAAGATCGTTGTGTATTTTGATGGCAATCATGCTAACCTGAAAAGACAAATCAGAGAAGGAATTGCCAAGGTTTTGACAGATAATTTATTATTTGGAGATGATATTGGTGAATTCGCCAGTAATCAGGCTTTGTTAGATCTACCAAAATGGTTGGTAGATGGCTATGTTTCGTATGCAGCAGAACCATGGAGTACCACCAAAGATGATGAACTAAAAAGTGCTATGCTGAGTGGCACTTATCGCTCTTTCTATCAGTTTGCATTTGAAAAACCTACTCTTGCCGGACATTCATTCTGGCAGTATATCGGTGAGAAATATCGTAAGGAAAATATTACCTATCTCTTATACCTCGCACGTATTTACAAAAACCTGAACCAGGCTTGTATGCGGGTATGTAAAAAGAAATTCAAAGAAGTATTGGAAGAGTTCATGCAATTTCAGCAAGAACGTTATTCCAGAGATATTCGTCAGCGCAGAAATGCACCAAGAGGACAATTGAATGTTTCAGAAGAAGTCACTAAGAAAGATTTCTTCCGTTTCCAAGCCAATCCAAATCCACGCAGTACAACTTATGCAGTCGTAGAATTCAATAAGGGTATTTATAGTGTGAAACTGATGGAGAACTTCTATGATGGAAAAACTTTATTGAAAAGTGGTGTGAGAACCAATCAGGGAGACATTAATCCGAATTACCCGATTCTCGCTTGGGATGGAAAAGGAACCCGATTATTGGTTGCTTATTGGGAAGATGGTAAGATCAAAATGTTTGTGTATGATCTTATTGCTCGCATTAAAAGATATAAGCAGGAAATCGAAGGTGTAGACCAAATACTGGATGCGAGTTTTATGCTGGATGCAAACTCTCTTATTTTCAGTGCTGTGAAGAATGGTCATACAGATATCTTCACTTATAAGATTGAGCAAAACAAATTGGAGCAAATAACGGATGATGTGTACGATGATCTTAATCCAACTTTTGTTTCATTCCCTAATCGTTCCGGTATCATCTTTAGTTCCAACAGACCTTCACCACAGGCACTGAATGCTGATACGATATTACCGAGCAACTATCGTTTCAATGTATTCATGGTAGACATCCTGAATACAAGTAAACAAAAACAGATCACGCAGCTGACCAACTTGAAATTTGGCAATGCATCTTATCCGATGCAATACAATACCAATCACTTCACATTTGTGGCAGATGAGAATGGTATTGGTAACCGTTGGGCAGGATTCTTCTCCACCAAGAGAGATGGATTGGATACTTTGTATTACATCGGTGAAGAACTACTCAGAAATCCTTCACCAAAAGAATTTGACTCTACGCTGAGAGCATGGCAAAAAGATGAGCCGGATAGCGTTAGTTATTTTCAGGTGTACAAAGATTCTACATATACATTCCCAATCACCAATTATCAAAGCTCATTACTTGAAACGAGGATTGCCGGTGATAACGGACAAGTAAGTGAAGTAAGAAGAGAAGGTGATTTCAAATTCTTGTACAAACTCCGTGTTGATGAACAGGCATTGAATAAGCGAAATGTCAACAGTCGCCCAACAGAATACATGAAGCGGATCATAGATGAGAAAAAAGCGATAGAAGGCAAAGCGATCATTTATAATAATGGTGTTGCAACCAATGATACTACGAGCCGTGCGGCGAAAGACTTTTTCCAAAATGAATTTTCAAATGAAAAAGTAGATACTACCCGCAGATTTGATACTGAGATCATCCCGCAAAAGAAATCTGTTTTAGAAAGATCAAGACTGTATGATTACAGATTGAAGTTCAGCAGTGATTATATCCTCAGCGGATTCACAAACAATGTACTTGTGAACAGGTATCAGCCTTATGGCGGAGGCTCAGGACCTATCCAACTGAATAACGGTAATGATTTCAACTTCACTTTCCGTGTAGGGGTAAGTGATTTATTTGAAGACCAAAAATTTGTAGGTGGCTTCCGATTTGGAACCAACTTGAGTGATAAGGATGTATTCTTCTCTTATCAAAATTTACGCAAACGATTTGACTGGGGAATGACCTATTACAGAAGCAATGTCACCAACTTCTTTAATACACCATTCAACAGTATGCTGATCACTAATTTGTATCAGGGTAATATTACATATCCTTTTAATGAGGTGAAGAGCTTGAGAGCTACTGTTGCACTCAGAACCGATCGAGGTATTTTACGTTCGTTTGATAATGCCAGTGGAATACCAGATCCGGGAGCTTTGGCTTTCAAAGACACCATCAGTAGATATATTGTTTCCAGAATTGAGTATGTACATGACAATACCATCAATCCTACTCAGAATATCTGGAACGGGTTGAGATATAAAGTCTATTTCGACGTGAATATGCCTACATTCAAAACCTCTTTGAATAACGGAAAAGGTACTTTCAATTTTGGTTTTGATGGCAGATACTATCACAAAATCTATCGCAACTTTATTTGGGCAGGTCGTGCTGCTGCAGATTTCTCTTGGGGTGGACAAAAACTTATTTACTACCTCGGTGGTGTAGATGGGTGGATTGGACCTAAATTCAATGGACAGAATACTCCTGCACCAGATCAGTCTTATGCTTTCCAATCACTTGCTGTGAACATGCGTGGTTACAGACAAAATATTGCGAATGGAAATAATGCTTTTGTGATCAACAGTGAATTCAGATTCCCATTGTTCTCAACACTGATCAACAGACCGATCAACAATGCATTCTTACGTAATTTCCAATTGGTTCAATTCCTTGATCTGGGAACTGCTTGGAATGGCAAATACAATGGTATCAAGCGTCCGGGTGAAGTTATCAGTGATCCTACATCACCTGTAGTTGTGCGTATTGATGCTGGTGGACTCGGACCTTTTGCCGGTGGTTACGGATTTGGAGCACGCAGTACATTACTCGGCTACTTTATGAAGTTTGATGCAGGTTGGCCAATGAAAGGAATATTCAAAGGTGCTCCTGTTTATTACTTTGCAATTGGATTCGATTTTTAATCCCTGTTTCCTACAGTTAGGTTTGATGTTTCGATCTTTGATTTCTTGATTTAAATAAATGCCCGAATCAAGAAATCAAAGATCAAAACATCAAACTTTCTTTTTTGCTGCTTTTGCATAATACCTGCAAAGCGCTGTTAGTCCACATGATTCACATTTCGGATTACGTGCAAGACAAGTATATCTTCCATGAAGTATCAACCAGTGATGTGCTTTGTGAACCAGTTCCTCCGGAATATATTTGATCAGTTCCTTTTCTACAGCCAAGGGTGTACTTGCTTTTTCCGGAACCAAGCCTAGTCGTTTACTCACCCGAAACACATGTGTATCAACAGCCATATTGGGTTGTTGATCGATCACGCTAGTAATGACATTTGCTGTTTTTCTTCCAACGCCCGGAAGTTTTACCAACGCTTCAACAGTCATCGGCACTTCCCCTTGAAACTGATCGAGCAACATATTGGCCATACCGATCAGGTGTTTGGTTTTATTATTCGGGTAAGAGATACTTCTGATCAAAGGAAACAGATCATCAAAACTAGCTTGAGCCATGGCCTGTGGTGATGGATATCTGGCAAAGATTGCGGGAGTGGTCATATTGACTCTCTTATCCGTACACTGAGCAGACAATATCACTGCTACCAATAATTGAAAAGGATTATCGTAGATCAATTCTGTTTCAGCAACGGGTATTTGTTTGCTGAAGTAATCGATGACTTGACCGTATCGTTCTTTTTTTGTCATAAACTGCTTCAAAATTAAGCGTTCGAAGTATGTAAATGAGGAAGCCGCAGATACACAAATATTTATTTTTATCTGCGAATCTGCGGCTTTATTAACATCCATGCAAGCAAGAAGTTTACTTCTTCTTTACAGCTGCATGAGCATGATCCATAATCGTTTTGATAGAAATTTTTGAAGGTGATTTCATTTTCAGTTGGTCTAACTGACGAATGCTTCTTTCTAAAACGGCTAATTGTTCTGTTAATTCAATATCTCCCTCTTCCAGCGCTTCGTCTACCGCTTTTTGTATAGCAGGAGAACACTCTTTATACAGGTACAATATCAAATCCTCTTCTTTGAACTTTTTCATAACAGGGTTATATTAATTGAACTGAGAGGATACGGTATGTATTAAAACGGGAGGCGAAAGGATATTATTGCGGGAAGCCTTTCTGTAATCAGTAATTTAGTAATTCAAATCAAAGAATTACTGAGAAAAGTAAATAAAATATTGATAATCAACAGTTTGATTTTATAAAAAACTTAGGAGCAAGTTTTGCTCTTACGGTCTATTTTGATATCACTGAATCTTCAATGATAAAAATATCTTCCCCGTCTTTTTTCATGAGATAGCGTTCGCGGGCGAATTTTTCAAGTGCGGCAGGATTACTTTGTATATCGTTCAGCTCCTGTTTGGTTTTATTGATCTCGTCGAGATAGTATTGCTTTTTGGCTTCCAGTTTTTTCAGTTCGGCATTTCGCTCTCGCTGCTGAAAAAAATCACGCTGATCAAAGAACAGCATCCAAACCACAAAAAAACCTCCGGCCAGGAAGTATTTGTTTGTGATGACAGAAGTGAATTTTTTCATAAATCAAAATTAGGAGAAAAGCTGCAAGCTGCAAGCTTCAAGCAACAAGTAGAAATATTTCCCTTACTTGAAGCTTGTAGCTTGCAGCTTGCAGCTAATTTTTTATTTCCCAAACTTCACTTTTCCCTTGGGATATACTGCTGTTTCTCCCAACATCTCTTCAATACGGATCAGTTGGTTGTATTTAGCGATACGATCGGTACGTGAAGCGGAACCTGTCTTAATTTGTCCGCAATTCAAGGCTACAGCTAGGTCTGCGATCGTTGTATCTTCAGTTTCACCACTGCGGTGACTCATGATGGTATTGTATCCATTGTGTTGAGCCAGCGTAACGGCATTGATGGTTTCTGTCAAAGTACCGATCTGATTCACTTTAACCAGCAGTCCATTTGCAATACCTTTATCGATTCCTGTTTGTAAACGATTTACGTTTGTAACAAACAGATCATCACCCACCAGCTGACATTTACTGCCGATAGCTTGCGTAAGGGCTTTCCAACCATTCCAGTCATCTTCCGCCATACCATCTTCAATAGACACGATAGGATATTGTTTTACCCATTTTTCCCAGTATTTCACGAGTTCATCGCTGCTCATGATCTTACCATTGCTCTTATGGAATACATATTTTTTCTTTTTGGCATCCCACAATTCACTATTCGCCGCATCCATTGCGATTACAATCTGTGAACCTGTTTTATAACCTGCTGCTTGAATTGATTCCAATACGGTTTCGATCGCTTCTTCATTACTTTGAATATTAGGAGCAAAACCACCTTCATCACCCACATTCGTGCTATATCCTTTTTTCTTTAATACACTTTTCAGCGTATGGAAAATCTCAACGCCCCAACGTAAGCCCTCACTGAAAGAAGAAGCTCCAACAGGCATGATCATAAATTCCTGAAAGTCGATCTTATTATCCGCATGCGCACCCCCATTCAGGATATTCATCATCGGGATGGGTAATGTTTTTGCATTGGTACCACCGATATAGCGGTACAGTGGCAATCCTGCTTCCTCTGCAGCTGCTTTAGCAACAGCCATACTTACGGCCAGCATTGCATTTGCACCTAATTTGCTTTTATTGGCAGTACCATCCAATGCAATCATTGCATCATCAATAGCAGCTTGTGCAGCCACATCAAAACCAACAATGGCATCTGCAATGATATCATTCACGTTCTTTACGGCTTTAAGAACGCCTTTACCTACGTATTTCTTTTTGTCGTTATCGCGGAGTTCTACCGCCTCGTGAATACCGGTACTTGCACCACTTGGAACAGCGGCACGGCCCAGGGCTCCGTCATCAGTTAATACATCTACTTCTACAGTGGGGTTACCACGACTGTCGAGTATCTGACGGGCATGTACTTCAATAATGTAGCTCATTTCGGTTGCTTGTTTAAATGATCAATAGGGTTGATAAATGAATTTGCAATTTACGGAATTAGGCGGTTGGTTGCGTCGCTGTAAGACTACGGAACACGTCTTCTAGTGTGTTTCCCTTACTGCCCAGCAGGTTACTTACCTGATCATCTGCCACAATATTGCCTTTATGAATGATGATCACCCGCTCACAAATCGCTTGTACTTCCTGCAGAATATGCGACGAAAACAGAATCGTCTTTCCCTTCCCCTGCTCTTTGATCACATTTCGAATCTCAATGATCTGATTGGGATCCAATCCACTGGTCGGTTCATCCAAGATCAACACTTCGGGATCATGGATCAATGCTGCTGCAAGTCCAACACGTTGTTTATAGCCTTTGGATAATTGTCCAGTCTTCTTATGCGCTTCAGGACCTAGTCCTGTTAATTGAATAGCGCGCGCTACTGCTTTAGGAATCTGATCCAATTGATGAACACCTGCAATAAATGCCAGGTATTCTTTTACATACATATCATAATAGAGAGGATTTGCTTCCGGCAGATACCCAATTCTTCTTTTAGTGGCTACGGGATCTTTTTGTACATCCATCCCACAAACCTGAATAGTACCTGCATCGGGCGATAGATATCCGGTGATCATTTTCATGGTTGTACTCTTCCCTGCGCCATTTGGACCAA
Organism: Sediminibacterium sp. KACHI17; assembly: GCF_040362915.1. NCBI lineage: Bacteria > Pseudomonadati > Bacteroidota > Chitinophagia > Chitinophagales > Chitinophagaceae > Sediminibacterium > Sediminibacterium longum. The sequence continues at coordinate 1,786,055 of NZ_AP029612.1, forward strand.
GAAATCCAACCACTCCTCCTTTATGAGCTGTAAAAGAAATAGCATTCACCGCTTTCTGTGTGCCATACATTTTGGTAATACCGCTAACTTCAATAGACATGCGGTAAAGATATTAATTCAGTGCATTTGAACATGATAAGGAAATCACAATAGACTAACAACCGATAGTTTTAGCTGTTACCTGTATCCCATCCGATCGACCCACTATTCTGGTCATTTATTATTTGCAGCAGGGTGTCTATTGTATCGAGGTAACATACTTCCTCTTTCTGCGTATTGTGATTATCGATTCATCAATCCAATGTAATACATGCGTTTAGTAAACCTTCGATACTTCAGTTTATGCATTTCCATTACTGCTTTCCTGTTAGTTGTATCCTCTTTTATTGACGCTGATCGTCCGTTTCAGCAGCAAAAAATAACTGATAAAGCAGAAGCTTATTTTTCATTTGCGAAAGCATATGGCTACATCAGATATTTCTATCCGAGTGATGAATCATCCCTCATTGATTGGGATCGTTTTGCTTGGTATGGCGCTAGTAAAATCACAAATAGCCGGCTGCCTGTATTACTTGAACTATCCGAACTCTTCTCTTCAATAGGATCAAATATTTCTTTTGCACCAACTGGCTCTATAAAATCAAGCCCACGTCTGTTCAACGACACTTCTACAATTGTTTTCTGGCAACATCTCGGAGATGGGAAAGAAAGCATCAGGTATCCGTTTAAAAGTATGAGGGTAAACAGGTTGGCCAAAAAACTTCCTGAAAGCAGCAACGATTTTGGCTCTATTAGCAAACTACTTCTTGCAGAAAAATACAAGGGCAAAAAAGTGAGGGTGAGAACTCATCTTCAGATAGATGGCTCTTTTATTGGTGCCGCATATCTCACTATTGCATATAAACCATCAGGAGCCGACAGCAGATCAATAACAACACAAGGTCAAAAATTAACGGTTGGCCAATGGGAGACTCATGAACTGATAACAGATATCCCGGATAACACAGAAAAATGTCAAGTAGGTATCACCACTATATTACAGACCGGATCAGTTATGATAAATAACCTTGAGATTGATACCGAAATAGACAAAAAATGGGTTTTAACAGATAGCTATGATTTTAATAAAGTAGAAAAAGAAAAACTATCTACAGAATGGAAACCATTTGGTCCCAATCAAGATATTGAGGTCTTACATATAAAGAATCAAAAAGTTATACGATTCACTCGGAGTTCGGGCGCATTACAAATACACCCGCCTTTGTTTAAAATTTCTATTCCTGAACAACAATACCTCATCAAGAATATCGGAACAAATTTACAAATTGGATTTCCCTTGGTGCTACAACTTAAAAATGAACATACTTTTCCGCAAGTTCCTTTATCAAAGTTAGCACTCTTAAAAAATGAACTAGCGGCTATCAGCGACACTTCACTCACCAATGTTTCTATTAATACAAGAATTGCAAACGTTATTTTGTTATGGAACAGGTTACAACATTTTCATCCTGATAATCCATTCCAAACTGCGGAATGGGATGTCAAACTTAAAAACGCTATCAAAAGAAGTTTGACCGATAACAGTATAGAAGATCATCGTGAAACACTTACTCAAATGGTCAGGGATTTGAATGATAGCCACATGACCATGTATTATTCTTCTACCCTCTACCCGGATTTTTATTTACCCATTCAGTGGGACTTGATAGAGGGAAAATTAATGATAACAAAAGTGCTGGATCAGAATCTGGATTTGAAAGTGGGTACAATCATCCATAAAGTTGATAATATACCGGCAATACAATATTGGCAAAAGATTCTATCCAATACAATCGGGGCTACCGCATCTAGAAGAAGTTATAAGGCAATTGAAGAATCATTACGTGGAAATGAAAATTCTGAAATAACAATCACTATAAAAACAAATAATAACACCATTAAGACTTACATCTTAAAAAGAACATTAAATCAGTTTGCATACAATAAAGCATCGTCATCGATGCAGACTTTACAGAAATTCAAATCAGTAAGTCCGGGAGTTTATTATGTAAACCTGGAGCAGATTTCATGGAATGAACTAGAAGGGCATATTCAAGAACTTGCTGAAGCCAAGGGAATAATTTTTGATGTAAGAGGATATCCTAAATGGCGAAATATTGAAATACTGAAACACCTAACCCGTAAAACAATTTTGGGCGTAACTGATGGCATCCCTCGCATCATTTATCCGGATAGAGAGAAGATGAGCTTTGACTATCAAGAGCCGATTGAATATCAGCCCAGCAAGCCTTTTTTTATGGGTAGAATTGTTTTCTTAACCAATGGCAAAGCGTTGAGTTACGCGGAGAATGTCATGGAAATAGTACAATACTATCGCCTAGGCACCATCATAGGAGATAAAACTGCAGGCACCACAGGCACAATCAATATGTGCTATCTTTTTGGAGGATTAATGACCCCATGGACCGGTATGCGTGTATTGAAGCAAGATGGAAGTTTATATAATGGCCGAGGTGTTACTCCGGATATAAGTGTTCGTCCATCTATTCGTGGGATAAAAAACAATGAAGATGAACTAATAAACTATGCACTGCAACTTATCAACAAAAAGTGATGCAGTACAATCAGAAATAGACCGATCCCACATAAAAAAAATCACTGTATAACTACAAGAATTCTATTGCTTGCTTAGTAGCTAATTAAAATGATCGGAAAATGTATGCCAGGTCTTATATTAGTTGAATTATAGCTAAATTTCTATGCTATGGATATTCAATTATTATCAGATACAACCATTGATCCAATCATCGAATTGACATTAGCGCTTTGGCCGGAATGCGATTATGATGAAGAAAAAAATCAATGGAAACAATTTATGTATTCGCCGGATCATTATTGTGCATTAGCGAAAGTTGAACATGCATATATTGGCTTTATTCATATTAGTATCCGATACGATTATGTTGAAGGTGCGGAATCGAACAAGACCGCCTACTTAGAGGGAATATATGTGAAGCCTGATTATAGAAAAAATCAAATTGCGAGTGCATTACTTTCAAGTGGAGAAAAATGGGCAATATCTAATGGGTTAACTGAAATAGCTTCTGACACAGAAATAAATAATCAAATTAGTCAGCTCTTTCATCAACAAGCTGGATTTAAAGAAGTAAACAGACTTGTTTGTTACATAAAAAAGATACACTCCTGATTCAATTTTCTTTATCGTACTCTCCCTTTACTGCGTAATATCCAAATAAACTGAGTCCGAATGCAATGGGCAAGAATACCAAAACAAATACGCCCCATTGTATCCAGGTATCTGCAGATGGTTTTGTTGCGATCTCGGAAGATGCGGTTCGAATCAAAAAGATAACAGCTAATGGACCTAATATCATCCATATAAAACCCATGATGCGCTTAAGTTGTTTCATATTGAATGTTTTAATGGAGGGTTTTTCGGTTACTCAAATAAATAGCTCCAATCACTACGCAAATACCTGCTATGATGATCGGGTACATAAGTCCAACCAATGGATCACCGGTATAGATCGTAGTTAGAAGTGTTGCGACAAAAGGTGTTAATCCACCAAAAACGCCATTTCCAATGTGATACGGTAATGACATAGAGGTATAACGAATTCTGGTGGGAAATAACTCTACGAGAAAAGCAGCGATCGGTCCATAGACCATGGTTACATAAATGATCATCAGAAAAACAATCAATATCATTTTCCAGTACACACTATTCCCCATTTGTTTGCTTTGTTGTATGGCAGGCTTAACGGTGAACTTATTGATATCAGCGTATAAAGTGTCTTTGGTAACCACATGCAATTGGGTTCCGTCAGTATAGAATTGGTGTATCTCAATCATGCGTAATGAATCTGTAGCACCTGCGATAGGTTGTAATGTTGTTTGTTCCCTCCGCTCTTCAATTATTTCTGTTTTTCTTTCGACATCACTGAGGAATAATAATTGTTGAAACAAAGGTTTATAGGTGAAGACTGCTAATAACATGCCGAGTAGCATGATCCATTTTCTTCCCACTTTATCACTCCAATAGCCAAAGAATACAAAAAAAGGAGTGCCAAAAAGTATGGCCCATATCAAGATGGTACGTGATTGGTCAAAATCAACCTTACAAACATTCTCCAAAAACGACTGTGCATAAAACTGACCTGTGTACCATACCACACCTTGTCCCATAGTTGCTCCAAATAAAGCCAGCAGTACCATTTTCAGATTGGCCTTATGTCCAAAACTTTCTTTCAACGGATTCGTCGCTGTTTTACCTTCTGCTTTCAGTTGTGAAAACAAAGGAGACTCTTGCATCTTCAAACGGATATAAATGGATACGATCACCAACACAATCGATAATAAAAAAGGAATGCGCCAGCCCCAGTCATTGAATTTGGCAATAGAAGCCTGCGGATCATCATCCAATGCGTGTCTGGTAATGAGAATAACACCTAATGAAACAAAAAGCCCGAGTGTTGCGGTGGTTTGTATCCAGGATGTGAAATAACCTCTTCGTCCGGCAGGTGCATGTTCAGCCACATAAGTAGCAGCACCGCCATATTCACCACCTAAAGCCAGTCCTTGCAATAACCGTAATAAGAGAACAATCACGGGTGCAGCAAAGCCAATACTTTCATAAGAAGGCACTAGTCCGATGGCGAATGTGGAACCACCCATCAACACCAGTGTAAGTAAAAAAGTATACTTACGTCCAACGATATCACCAAGACGACCAAACACCAGTGCTCCGAATGGACGAACAATAAAGCCTGCAGCAAAAGTGGCCAGCGTAGAGAGCAGCGCGGCAGTCGGATTTGTTTTAGGAAAAAACTGTCCGGCAATAACTGTAGCCAGGCTTCCGAAAATATAAAAGTCATACCACTCGATCAAAGTACCTAAAGATGAAGCCGTAATAACTTTCCAAATACCTTTTTCTTTTTTCATAAGCGTATACAACTTACTGTAAAGAACTGATTTTCCCAAGTGGACAATCACAGACCCGCCCGCCTGAAACTTCCCCACAGTATTCGATTTAATTCATCAGTTCCCTTACTTTCGTTCCGGACATGTTATTCAAAGACATCATTGGACAGACACTCGTAAAGCAGCATCTTGCTGAAATGGTTCAACAGAACAGGTTGAGTCATGCTTTGCTGTTTTTGGGGAAAGAAGGGAGTGGTGCTTTACCGATGGCGCTTGCTTTTGCGCAGTTTGTGATATGTCAACCCAATGCCTCTGAACCGGTTGCCGATCTGTTTGGTGGATTTACCCCGATGGAAGCAGGGCCATCCTATATTTCTCCGGATGATATTCATACACAAGCTGCTTTTACCAGAGCTGCGCAGTTGATGCACCCAGATCTCCATTTTTCATATCCGGTGATCTCCAGAAAACCAGGTGATAAGCCCATTAGTACGGATTATATCTCCGAATGGCGTGAATTCATTCAGCAATATCCTTATGGGAATGTGTACGATTGGTTGCAATTCATTGGTGCAGAAAACAAGCAAGGAAATATTACTGCCAATGAGTGTAATGATATCATTCACAAATTGAGTCTGAAAAGTTTTGAGAGTGATTATAAAGCGTTGGTATTATGGATGCCCGAGTATTTGGGGAAAGAAGGAAATAAACTACTTAAACTCATCGAAGAGCCACCACCCAATACTTTATTCATACTAGTAGCTGAAAGTGAAGAGCAGATCTTACCCACTATTCTAAGCCGCTGTCAATTGGTGAAAATACCAATGCTTGAAGATGCAGAAATTGAGCAAGCCCTAATAGACCGTGCCAAAGCAAATCCTGAAACAGCCCGTCAAATCGCGGCCATTGCAGAAGGTAATTATCGGGAGGCTTTACAATTGTTGCAACATGCGGAAGAAGATTGGCAAAGTCTGCTGCGCGATTGGCTCAATGCCACTTTAAAGGGTGGGCCATTGGCGCAAATCAAGTTTACGGCAGAGATCAGTGAGTTGGGCCGGGAGAAACAGAAGCAGTTCTTGCGTTATTTTAATCACCTGTTAGAAATGAGTATCCGCATCCGGGTTATGGGTGCCGAGAATGTGGCGGCAGGTGATCAGGAAAGAGATTTTGCGGGTAGATTGAATAAAATCGCCTCTGTGAGCCAGCAACAGGCCATTATTGAAGAGCTGGACCGAGCCTCCTACTATATTGAGCGAAATGCCAATGCCAAAATGCTGTTTCAGGCCCTTACCCTGAAACTCTATCACATCATTCAGAACAAAACCCTAATTTTGAACGGGTAGCCCTAAACCCCGGTTTGGGGAAACAGAGCGGGAGGAATTGTGGTTTTGTATTATTTGCCAAGTGCTGATCCATCATACATTTGAAACTATGAACGGTTATTTGACCATCCTATCATCGTAAATCACTGATCATCAGTGTTCAGAACGTTGAAGTGAGTGACACAACCGCAGCCACATAGCAGTACTACAGTCCACACACAATAAAAACTCCCCTATTTAGTTATTAATCTGATCAATGATTTTAATATGGGATGTGGATCTTGTGGAACGGGTAAACCGAACGGATGTAAAAGCAATGGCGGCTGCAGCACTGGTGGCTGTAATCGTCTGAATGTACACGACTGGCTCATGAACCTACCTTTCAGTGACCCTGAAAGTTCTTGTAAAGTGGTTGAAGTAAGTTTTAAACAGGGCAGTCGCAAAGAATTTTTCCGAAATACAACATTGCAATTTTTCGAAAAAGGTGATTATGTAACTGTTGAAGGCGTCAGCGGATTTGATGTTGGCGAAGTGAGCTTGACGGGGGAATTGGTTCGTATCCAGATGAAGAAAAAAGGGGTAGATGAGTTCAACCCTGAAATGAAAAAGATCCTTCGCAGAAGTACTGAAAGAGATATTGAGAGTTTTCAGATCAGTAAATCCCGGGAAAAAGAAATGTTGGCCCGAAGCAGAGCCATGGCCCGCACACTGAATCTGGAAATGAAATTGAGTGAAGTAGAGGTACAGGCTGATGGTAAAAAAGCGACTTTCTTTTATACAGCAGATGACCGTGTCGATTTCCGTGAACTCATCAAGCAATATGCGAATGATTTTAAGGTAAAAGTTGAAATGCGTCAGATCGGTATTCGACAGGAAGCTGCAAAAGTGGGCGGTATCGGTAGCTGTGGTCGCGAATTATGCTGCAGTACCTGGTTACATGATTTCAAAAGCGTAAATACAACAGCAGCACGTTACCAGAATTTATCGATCAATCAAACCAAGCTCAGCGGACAATGTGGCCGTTTGAAATGTTGTTTGAATTATGAGTTGGATACTTATTTAGATGCACTGCAACATTTCCCGGATTATGCCGATCAGCTGGATACCGTGATGGGTACTGCATACCTGATCAAGAAAGATATCTTTAAGAACCTGATGTGGTATGTATTACCGAACAATACCAAACACTACCCACTGACCATTCAGCGAGTGAAGGAAATTAAACGCTTGAATCAACAAGGACAGAAAGTAGAAGAGTTGCAACCGGTTGAAGTTACCAGCAGTAAGCCCAAAGAAGTGGAACCTGCTTTTGTGGATGTGGTTGGACAAATCAGTTTACGCAGTCTGGAACGCAATGATAAACGCAGAAAAGATCAACAGCGTGGTGATAGAAGAAACGGTGGGCAGCAACAGGGTACAAGAGGGCAAGGCCCTAGACCCCAGGGAAATCAACAAGAAAACAACAGGCCACAAGGTCCAAGACCGCAAGGAAATCAAGGAAGAGGGCAAGGTCCTAGACCTCAGGGAAATCAGCAAGGAAACAGGCCCCAAGGTCCAAGACCACAAGGAAATCAAGGAAGAGGGCAAGGCCCTAGACCTCAGGGAAATCAAGGAGGCGATCAAAAACCAAAGCCAGAAGCTTAGTATAACTATAAAAAAGAGGCCGCTATGATGCGGCCTCTTTTTTAGAACGATTTTTTAATTCAACTTCTCCATCTCTTGCGCTGTAAATTCCATCAAGGTCTTGATGTGTGCCGGTGAAAGATCGAATTTCAATCCTGCTGCTGCATAGAGTTCAGGTAGTGTACGAGTACCTCCTAATGAAAGGGCTTTGATATAATGATCTAAAGCTTGTTTCGGATTTTCCTGATACTGCATCCATAAACCGATTGCACCCAATTGCGCAATACCATATTCGATATAATAAAATGGCACTTCAAATAAATGCAACTGACGCTGCCAACCGATCTCACGATACATATCCAATCCTGTATAATCAATACTATTTGTTGAAAACTCTTGTAAGATCTCCATCCATTTTGTCGTTCTTTCAGCAACGGTATGTGTAGGATGTTCATATACCCAATGCTGGAATTTATCTATAATAGCGATCCACGGAAAAATAGTGATGGTTCTTTCAAGCTGGTGTTCTTTTGCTCTCTTCAGGTCTTCTTCATTATCAAAGAATGCTTGCCAGTGATTCATACTGAATAATTCCATGGCCATACTCGCTACTTCAGCGATCTCCATTGGATATTCTTTGAAAGCACTTAGTTCCAATTCATGCGCTAAAAAAGAATGAATGGCATGTCCACCTTCATGTACCATGGTCGTAACATCACTCATTTGTCCGGCTGCATTCATGAAAATGAAAGGAGCTCCACTTTCGGTTAGTGGACAATTGTATCCACCCGGCGCTTTACCTTTTCGACTTTCCAGATCAAAGTGTCCGAGTTCATTCATCTTGCGTAAACAGTTGGCAAAAAAAGGATTCAACTGTTCAAAACAAGCCACTGACTTTTCATACAGGTCTTGTCCATTCGTGAAAGGTTTTAGAGGCTGTACTCCTTCCGGCTCTGCTTCTGTATCCCATGGACGAAGTACATCCAATCCCAGTTTTTCTTTTTTCTTCTGATAAATTTTTTCAATCAATGGCAGTACATGCAATTTCACTGCTTCATGAAATTGAAAGCAATCTTCTTTGGTATAATCAAAACGACCGAGTTCTACAAATTTGTAATCACGGTAATTGGCATAGCCTGCATTTTGTGCAACCTGATGTCTTTTAGTGATCAATTGTGTATACAGGTCATGCATTACATCTTTATCCTGCAGCCTGCGTTCTTGAATCTTACGATATACCTGCTCTCTTAATGCTCGATCATGGCTCTCCAGGAATTTTGCTGCTTGCTGCAAAGTGTATTCTTCACCATTCACTTCCACAGTCATTTTACCTGCAATCGCTCCATATTGTTGCTGCATGACACTTAACTCAGCCTGTAACGGAATATTCGCTTCTCTGAAAAGGTCGATACTTTTTTTAACCCCTCGTAAATAGGTAAAATATTTCTGTTGGTCCAATTCTTTGGTGAAAGGCGAATCGATCAGTTTTCTGTTCAGCTGATCTGCATAAGGCTGCAACTTGGGTTGAATTTCCATGCAGAAATAAGTGAATGCTTCCTCCAATTTGGGATCGGTCGTATCACAAGTCATTTTGATCTGACGCCAGCATGCATCTTCACTAACAACAGCTTCTACCTCACTCATGTCATGCATCCACTGTTCCAATGCCGTTCTGCTATCAATCGAACGTTCCGCCAGGTCTTTAAAAAAGGGTTCCAGCGACTCCCAGGTGGTCACCACAAAGTCTTTAGGCACAAAACGACGCTCCAGTTTTTTGATATCCGCACTTAAAGTCATAATCTTGATTTTTACAGCGCAAAAGTACCAGCAAAACCTTTGGAAAGTTTTAAAAGTTTTCAAAAGTTCGAAGCCACCGGCATTTGCCGTATTTTTGCAGGCTGAATTCAAGGAGATTTTTTGTGAACGATATCATTCAATTATTACCCGACAACATTGCCAACCAGATAGCAGCCGGTGAAGTCATTCAACGTCCGGCCAGTGCCGTAAAAGAATTACTGGAAAATGCAGTGGATGCCGGCGCTACTGAGATCAAATTATTGGTTGCAGATGCCGGGAAAGCATTGGTGCAGGTGATCGACAATGGTAAGGGTATGAGTGATACCGATGCCCGGATGGCTTTTGAACGTCATGCTACCAGTAAGATCCGTCAAATTGAAGACTTGTTTCGTATCAAAACGATGGGCTTTCGTGGTGAGGCTTTGGCTTCAGTAGCAGCAGTAGCTCAGGTGGAAATGAAAACACGCCGCGCAGAAGATGAGCTGGGGACTTACATTGAAATTGAAAACAGCAAAGTCATCAAACAAGAAGTATGCTCTTATCCGGTAGGTACCAGCATCAGCATGAAAAATTTATTCTTCAATGTACCTGCCCGAAGAAATTTCCTGAAGAGTAATGCTGCAGAACTACGGCATATCATGGATGAATTCATTCGTGTTGCGATGGCTTTTCCGGAGATCTTTTTCTCACTCACTAGTAATGGACAAGAAGTATTTCACCTAGAACCGGGCACACTCAAGCAAAGAATCGTACAGATCCTTGGCAATACTTATAATGCCAAACTAGTAAGTGTGGGTGAGAAAACCGATTACATGAATATTTATGGTTTTGTAGGCAAGCCGGAAACAGCCCGTAAAACAAGAGGTGATCAGTATTTCTTTGTCAATAGTCGTTTCATTAAAAGTGCATACCTCAACCATGCGGTCAATACTGCATTTGATGAAATGATACCAAAAGATAGTTTTCCGGGTTATGTTCTTTTCATTGATCTGGATCCTTCACAAGTGGACATCAATGTTCACCCTACCAAACAAGAGATCAAGTTTGAAGATGAAAAGATCATTTATGCTTTTGTACAGGCTGCGGTAAAACATGCACTGGCCCAATTCAGTATCGCCCCTTCTCTTGATTTTACACTCAATGCTGATATACAAGGATTAGACGCTGTCAACAAACCTTTCACCGACGATAAAAAGCAAGCGGTTGCATCTTCCAATTTATACCAGACTTTCACCCAAAAAAATCAGGCTCACTTTATTGAACGTGAGAATAAATCAGGTGAACTGAAACATTGGAAGAGTTTTTTTGAAAGCCCCGCTGCAGAATCCGAGTCTAAAACTTCCAGTAACTACTCCAGTTCTTTGTTACAAAGCATTACTCCAAAAGCAGCGGCCATTCAGGTGTTACCAGATACGCCTTTGCTTCAGTTACATCAGACCTATATCATTGCTTCTACCAATAGCGGGTTTATTCTCGTACATCAACAACTGGCGCACGAAAGAATATTGTATGATAAATACAGTGTGGCAGCACATGGTCAACAAATGGCTACACAAAAAAGTCTTTTCCCCGCTACATTAGAATTGGCAGCAGCAGATGCTGCACTCTTACAAGACTTATTACCAGACCTTACCAGTATTGGTTATCAGGTAGAGCCTTTTGGTAATAATAGTTTTGTGATTCAAGGAATTCCGGCAGATATTCTTCCCGGCAATGAAAAACATGCCATTGAATTACTCATCGAGCAATTCAAACACTTTAGTTCAGATATCAAATTCAGCAAACGTGAAAAATTGATTCGCTGTATGGCCCGTCAACAAGCCATTAAAGCCGGACAATCACTCTCACAAAAAGAAATGCTGGTATTGGTTGAAGAATTATTTGCTTGCACCAGTCCGAATGTAACCCCAACGGGCTCTCCCACTTATCTTGAATTCAAAGAAGATTATTTAGATCGCATGTTTGGTAAGTGATCACATCCATGTTTGTTGTGTAGACTCTGTTTTATACAAAGCATAATCGCTAATACTCAATCCTTGCTCATAAGAAATGTAGGGTAATTCAAATCTACCCGCCGCTGTATGTAAGAACAAGGTAGCCAATCCTCTTTTCTTTTGAAAGAGTGATTGTCTGAGATGCACATATTGTATATTATTCCAGTTTAAAAGCATTTCCGTTTTTCCAAAAGTACTGGCATAGCGTTGCAGCCCTTCTGTAGAAATCCAGAAGCGAAAATTCATCCAATACCACCAATTCTTGGCAATACTAATGGGCCACCATAATAGGATCCACAGACTGTTCCATTGCCAGATAAAATAAAATCCAATAGTAAGGATCAATAATGCCGGCAGTGTTATCAAAAAAGCTCTTTGCAGAATATATGAAGGATGTATCTGATATCCTTGCCCTGAATCCTGACGAGGGGGCGATACTTGATATGTATGTATGATCGATGTAACCTGCTCCGGAGAAGTGATCGGTAATTCCAATCGCAGTTTTACCTTTTCCTCTTTTTGTCCGGCCACTTTGAGATGCAACAAACCCAACCCGATCAATCTGCGAACGAAATTACTTCGCCAACTCACCATTTGTATCTTATTGAAAGGGATCATTTTTTGTTTGACCTGCAACAGTCCCCAACGAATATGAAATCCTTTTCCATCCTTTTTTACCGTATAATCATAGAACCGAAGAAATGTGCGAACAATAGAGATCAACATCGTAATGATAAGACTGATGATGACGAGCGAGGTAATAACTGTCCAGGTGAATTGAACGGTATCACTATAAGAATCCAATTGTTGAAGTAGTGGTATCCTATTGATCAATGGCTTGATATCTTCATATTTTCCGATCACAAAAGCCGCGATGATACCCATCGTTTCCAAATGATTGGCCGATAAGCTGAGTTTGAATAAACCACCGATACTCAATTTACTGACCAACTGATAATTATTTACAGCAACAGTTGCTTCGCTTTTTCCGTCATCAACGGCTTGCTGCATGGCATTGAGCAGTATGTTTCTTAAGGCCGTTGCATCTTCTGCAGCTATCGCGTATATCTTTAGTTCTGCTTCATCTGTTCCGGCAGTATCAATCAGTACTTTATAAGTGCCTGTTAAAGAGTGTAAGAGACCTTGTTCAAGATGTACTGCTTGTATACGTTCCAATGGGATGGTCACTTTCTTTTTAGTGAAAACACCTTTTCGGACCAATAATTGTCCCTGTTGAATACTGAACTTCATAAACCAATAGTCAAGTAAGGTTTTGATCAAGATATACAGCACAAGGCCTCCACCAATGATCAAAAACTTCATCCCGATATTTTCCTTCTTCCCAAAAAATATACCGATCGCAAAGGGCCATACTTGTCCGATGACCACACGAAAAATATAAAAGAACATGATGGCCACTGCAAATGGCGACTGTCTTTGAGGCTGATCAAATGTTTTCATGGGACTGCAGTGGTTGAATTTGTTGCATGATCAGATCCTTCAATCGCTCTGCTTCTTCCTGTGGTAAGCCATGTATAGTAATGTCTTTCCCTTCGGATGCGGCGGTATATAAACTAACAGAAGCCAAACCAAATTTTCTTTCGATCGGCCCAGAGTTTACCACACAATGTTGCATCCGATTGAAAGGAACCATATGTGTATGTTGGAAAAGCCAACCGGTACTATATAAAATGTCTCTTTCTCTTACTGCATACCTCTTTCTTAAAAAAGATCGGGTTCCTGATATCACTGTAATGGCGGTAACGATCAAATACAGACCAACTCCTAATGAGATCAATAGTACTGTCTGTAGCTTAGTGACAAATACAAAAAGTATTACAAGGCCCGCTAAAATAACCCCAAACGTGATCAACCAAGTGATCCGTAACACTTTTAGATAGTCTGCATGGATAGGTTTAAATGGAACCGTCTGCACCTGTGGCAGTGATTCGTCTGCAATGGGCAAATTGGAGAATGACATATATGAAAATAGTTATTCAATGTATATGTCGCAATTAAATTAGAATATTACTAGGCCCCCAATCATAGCAAGAGCGAATGACTATATTCTTTCAGCTGCCCTCAACCATCTTTCGGGAATATCATTATTGGAAGCTGTGAGATAGTCTCGATAACTACAAGCTACATATTTGCCATCATGCAATTGCATCCACCAACGACCCGTTCTTTTACTCTGTAAGAAAACTGTTTCGACTTCCGCAAAGGCCAGGGTGAACTCATTGAAGGAGTTTCGGTCTTCCATAGATGCTTCTTGTTTCCCTTTTTGAATACCATCCATGGTATACCAGATCAAATGAGAGATCTGTTTAGCAGTCATTTGATGAACATCTTGTGATGGAATGTATCCATATATACCAATGGTTCTGCAGGTATGACTCATACCTGCATATTGCATCAGTGTACAGGCTTCCTCACCATTGAAGCCATTGGGTGTAATATGATTAGCCGGAGCATGTGCATGCTGAATGGCCGCAATATCAAAACTAAAAAGATCGCTGTTTCTGATGGCAGGTTCCATCTCGGAAATATCTTCTTTGACTTTACCAACCCGATAACAATCAAAACGAAGTTTATCTATCGTCTCCAGCATCTGCGGATGCATGAAATAACTCTGAAACCCGATATGATTATAGTGTCTTAAGTAATTGGGCATACCTGTGAACAGATCGACCAGAAAATTATCTGCCGGCGTCATACTCTCCATATCCATATCAATCCTTGCATCTACACAGGCAGCATCAATGATGGTTCCGTTGGCAGTTTGAGCCTGATACTGAGCCGTTGTGATATCATGTGAGCCGCCCAAGATCAGTACTTTCTTTCCTAAAGCCAATAACTCTTGTAATACTACACGAAGTGCTGCATAGCTGTCTTGCAGTGTTGCCCCGCATTTTACATTACCCAGATCTGCTACATTCACTGCTGTATGCCAGTGATACAATCGATAGAATTCACTCCGAATTGCATCCGGACTATCTGTATGTGTGAATTGGATTCCGGCACCGCGCATTTCACCACAGCCAACGATCACCAGATCAGCGATTTCAATATCCGGAAAACTTTCATCGAATACTGCTATATGCTTCCCGAGTTGTGTGTCTTTGAACCCTTCGTCATTGGAAATTTGTGCGATATTAACGGGCTCTAAAAAATCTATGATCGTATCTAGCGACATGCGTTATTTTTTCAGAGAGATAACGCCAGATTCCATTGAAAATTGTGCAGAAAGATGAAAAGATATTCCTGAAAAACGAAAGCAAAAGAGCCGGTATTTAATCCATGTATTTGTATCCTACGCCTCTCACCGAATGAAAATAGCGGGGATGTCTACTATCTTCTTCAAAATACTTTCGAAAGCTAAGAATGAAATTATCGATCGTGCGGGTAGTAGGATAAACATTATAACCCCAAACCACTTGCAAGATCTTTTCCCTGGTAACTACATCACCCTTATTCTCGATCAGCAATTTCAACAGCATGGCTTCTTTCTTACTCAACTCAATATGCTGTCCGTTCCAGGTAATAGCATCTTGTGCCTTGAAATCTACTTTGTTATTACCAAACTCATAGGTATCACCTACGGTTTCTTTTTCCTGTAATTTTTTATTCTTGTTAATGAGCTTTTCCACTCTCAACAATAACTCTTCGAGGTTGAATGGTTTTGTGAGATAATCATCTGCTCCTTTCTTCAAACCTAATACTCGATCACTTCCGGCATTTTTTGCACTAAGCATCAGGATAGGCACTTCATTATTGTTGACACGAATACTTTCAGTAACTGCAATACCATCTACTTCAGGTAACATGATATCCATGATGATCAGGTCAAAGTATTCATTGGCCACTTTTTTCAAAGCCTCTGTTCCATTGAATGCAGAACTCACTTCATAACCTTCCATCTCTAAGTTCAACTTGAGCGTTTCATGAAGGTTCTCTTCATCTTCTACCAGTAATATTGTTGATTTTGATGCCATTATGCCTGTTGTAAGGTTACCACAAAATTACTTCCCTGCGGTTGATTATCTGTCACAGAAATGTAGCCATTATGACTTTTAACGATTCGGCTGCACAAATAGAGTCCTAATCCGGTTCCTTTAGTGGTACGGGTATTTTCATTCCCAACGCGATAGAACTTATCAAATACTTTCTTTTTTTCATCATCCGGAATCCCCACCCCTTGATCTGCCACACTCAGCAATAACTGATCTTTTTCAGCATACAAAGTGATGGCGATGGGTGATTCTTTAGGGGAATATTTTAATGCATTCTCCAGCAGATTATTGAGCAACATCTGCAACAGTAAAGTTTCTCCTTGAATATATAAGCCTTCAGTAATGGACTCTTTTACTTCTTTTTGTGGGAACCGTGTTTTAAAATCATCAATACAACCTTCTACCAGATCCGAAAAATTAATCTCTTCTTTATTGGATGTATACGCTCCTGCATCTAATTGCGCTGCCAACAAAATATTATTACAAAGTATATTCAGCCGATTGGCTTCTTGTATGGTATTACTGATGAGTTTCTGTTGTTTATCTTCTTCCAGTTTTCTTTTCTGAAGTGTTTCAAGATTCAAACGGGTAATAGCGATCGGTGTTTTAAGCTCATGTGTTACCGCCATCATGAAATTCTGCTGTTGCTGTGACAGTCTTAATTGTCTTCGCGTAGCCCTAAAAACAAATACTGCCCCCACCATTATCAATGCAAGGAATGTAACTCCTTCACCAATATATTGAGCGGTCTTTCTTTTTTTCGCTTCTTCAATGGCTGTCACCTTATCAACATAAGCTGGATCATCTTTGATAAGTTCCGATAAACGGATCTGAGTGATACTGGTATTTTGTCGCTCCAATGCAATAAACCACCAGATCAACGCAGCCACCATATAACTGAGCAATACCCAATAAACAATGGTAACAACGGTCAATCCTTTGGTCTTGCTGAGCATCATGGTTTTACTTTTTCAACCCTGATACCTGCGCTCAATACATATGCCAGCGGATCTTCACGCATGGCCTGCTTTAACTTGAACGTATATAATCCTTTCTTGAGTGAAATGGGCTCACGGGTAATGCGGGCCCGGCGGTCATAAATATCATCCATACCTGTTCCCAACCAACCTTTGGTATTATCAGCCAATACAATATTCAACAATTGGGTTTTGGGAGTGTCATTGGGTGATTGGGTAATGACATTCACCCAAATATTATTGTATCGATAGGCATCGGTATGTCTGAGTACCACATAAATATTATACAAAGCAGTGGTATCCTTGATATCAAAGGATGCGGTTGGTTCTACAGCTGTTGACCATTCTTGTTGTGGGAATCTTTCTGTACGCTCAAAAAAATCTACCTGTCCACAAGCGCATAAAAGAATGGTACAAATACTAAGTATGGAAATGATTTTCTTCACGTTGCAAAATTAATGACTACTCGGCTTCTGCTGACAAAAGGATATCATAAAACATTCAGGATCTGCTCTTTGGCTTTCTCCAACTCATCTTTCATCAATATCACACATTGCTGGATCTGGGAATCATAGGCTTTAGAACCCATGGTATTGATCTCCCGGCCGAACTCTTGAAGTATAAAAGATAATTTTTTCCCTTTACTGGTCTCTTTCTCTGCCAGGATCGAACGGAAATAATCGCAATGATTTTTCAATCGAACCTGTTCTTCACTGATATCGATCTTTTCAATATAGTAGATCAGCTCTTGCTCCATTCTGTTCGGATCATAGTTTTCTTTCCCTACGTTTTCTTCCAACACTTTGATGATCCCTTCTTTGATCTTTCCTCTTCTTAAAGGTTCGAGGGTAGTGATCATTAACTGATGTGCTTCAATATTGGCGAGTCGTTGATTGAGATCTGCTTCCAATGATCGTCCTTCATCTTTTCGGTGTTCATTCAGTTGTAAGATCGCCTCTTTTAATACCTTTTCAAATGACTTCCACTCATCATCAGTGATCATTTCTGTGGAAGGGGTAATTACATCCGGGAGTTTAAGGATGGTACTGAGGATATCTCCTTTTTGCAATTGTAATTCATCCGCCAACTCTGCTACGGGTTGGTAATACGCTTTTGCCAATTCTTTATTGATGCTTACCGGTTTACTGGCTCCATTTTGTTTGATGGTAATGCTACACTCCACACTTCCGCGCTGTAGGCCTTCATTCAAAATATTTCTGATCTCAAACTCAAAGGGCTTGAGTAAAGAAGGAATGGTTAAACGAAGATCAAACTGTTTACCATTGAGTGATCGAACTTCTACCAGATACGTTTTATCTGCCAGTGTTTGTTCCGCCCTTCCATAACCGGTCATTGAATATAACATAGCTATTCCGTTAGCTAGTAAAAGTACTTGAAATGATCGAAACCTGAGCAGTGAAAAGACTTACAGAAGTGAATGCAACGACTATTGCCTGTTTAAATGAACATGAAATAAATAATTACCGGGTATAGAAAGGTCTAATTCTATTGTATAGTTACCGGATTTATTGATCCTGATCCCGTCACTATCATAATCAGGAACATGATCGATCCCCGGCCATTGATTTCCAAATACGATCTCATTCCCATTATTAGCCCTGAACTTAAATTCACCCTCAATTAGATTCACATTCACACGCCAGATACATTCATTGGAAGGATCTGGCGACATTTCTAGATCTTGGGGTAATTGCCCGCCAAGTGCACTTCCCGATAAGCCCCAGCTTTTGATCTTTGTATAAGACCATGTATTGGTATTGGTGCTGGCCCTGAGCAGGTAAAATCCTTTCCCACCAAAAATGGATAGTGGAGTTCCTTTGAAACCAAATTTATTACCACCGATATACCCAAAAGTAAAATCACTCCATTGCGTACCTCTAATAAATAAGAACTGCGGATACTCTATCGGGAAATATACATAGCCCTCGTATTCCTTTTCAGCTGGTTTGGATACCAATCTGGGTGCCAGCAAGGGATTCCAGGATTGATAGTTACCCGGTATGGTCATAAAATCAGGAGACTCATATTGAATGATGTGGCGATAGGTTGAAACCTGAAGTAATATCGGATCAGAGTAATACACTTCTTCACCATTTAAGCTTTTAATATTGTTATATGCTACCTGACGCATGTATTTGATCCTTGCAATAACATCTCCTGCATCTCCCGGCTCAATGATCTTTTGCATGAGCTGATTAAATTCCTCTACCGTAAAACCTGCTGCCAAACTACTACCCAATGCGATCTCAACCGGATTGGCAAACTGATCTTCTTTTAATGAGAACTCAAGTAAATAATAAATGGCATCTGCAGGTGTTTGACTTAAATATCCCCAATCAAACCGCACTGCTGTCATTTTAGCGTTGGATTGATACAAAACAATTTTTGAAGAGGATGCTCTTAATGATAATTGAGGCAAATGCTCATGAGATACTGTAGCAGCAAAATCTATTTGCTTTTTGCAATAAAAAAATGGTATTACGAATAAACAGGAAAAGAATAAAAATTTGTGTGGTAATTTTCTCATGGCCATCCAATTTTGCGAACATGCTGTTTAAAATGCTGTTCATATGCATATTGGATTTTAAGTCACAAAACTTAAACAATGAATAGGGGGAATTGTTCACGACAAAATTACTTAGAGGGAAAGTATAAGCGTTTCACAAATGTAGTTTTATTATCGTAGCTGTACAACTTCAGACATGTAGTGTTTAAACTACACAAAAAATATAAAGCGGCAATTATGTAAATATTTCGTCATTGTATTGACGAAAAAATATAATTATCTAAAAATCAATCCCTACCCACTTGCGTTTGCTCTTTGTATACTTTTCGAAATTGAATTTATAGAGTTTACCGGGGCGATGCGGAACATCCTGCTCTATTTCATTGATATCGATCAGAAGATCCATTGAAGCGAATTTCTTTCTGAAATTTCTTCTATCTAAGCTCACTCCTAAAATAGCTTCATATAAATTCTGTAATTCACGTAGAGAAAATTTTTCTGGCAAAAGATTGAATCCCAAAGGATGTTCTTGAATTCTTTTTTGTAACCACTTATGACAAACGTCAACAATATCTTTATGATCAAATGCCATGTTCTTAATACTATTTACACTATACCAATCCAGATCATTGTCATGAATGATTAACTCATGATGATTGATATTCAATAATGAACAATATGCGATGGTGATCACTCGGCCACCCGGGTGTCTGTCCGGATTACCAAAAACCTTTACCTGTTCCAAAAAAACATCATGCATACCTGTTCTCTGCTTCAAAACACGATATGCTGCTGCATCGAGATCCTCATTTTTCTGAACAATATCACCCAATAAAGAATATTGACCTTTATATACTTCAAGGTCACTCTTGATCAGTAAAACTTTCAATTTGTTCTCTTCAAAACCAAAGATTACACAGTCAACTGTAATGGCAGCAGAAGGATATGATTGCACCAGTTTTACAGCATCTTTTATCTGGTGAGGGGCATGAGCAATTTTTCCGGAATGTTTCTTCATCGGGGGTATCCGTTTTTTAAGCAATCTTTCAGTCTCAGGGTGCAGCAAGATACAAAGATTCGTCTTAGCCTGTATCTTGCCACTTGGATGTTTTCCTTAAATCAATTAGCAACTAACTTTATCTTGTAAATCACATATATGTATTCATCCGGACTTACTCAGCAATTACAGTCTGCAACCAGTCATTGGTTATCAAAAATCATCCAGCAATCATTCATAGATACACCCGAAGAATGCCAACAACTTAGAAAGATCTTACAGTTCCATGAGTACAGGTATTATATTTTAAATGAACCATTGGTATCAGACTACGAATATGATCAGTTATATAAATTATTGCAAAGATCCGAAGAAAAAAATCCTTTACTCATCACTCCCGATTCTCCTACACAAAGAGTAGGTAGTAGTTTGAATAGTCAGTTTACAACGGTAAGTCATCTCGTACCCATGCTGAGTTTAGATAACAGTTATAATGCTGATGATCTAACAGATTTTGATCGTAAAGCCAGGGAATTGACGGGGTTGGATGAAATCGAATATTGTATAGAACCCAAGTTTGATGGTGCCAGTATCTCATTGATCTATGAGCAAGATCAACTGGTAAGAGCCGCTACACGAGGTGATGGCGTTGAAGGTGAAGAAATCACCAATAATATCAAACAGATCAGATCAATCCCTCTCTCTGCATCTTTTTCATCTTTCGGTATACAGCAAGTAGAGATCAGAGGAGAAGTGATCATGAGTAAATCTTCTTTTGATCAATACAACCAGTTACAAGCCAGCAGAAATCTTCCTCCTCTGGCCAATCCCAGAAATGCCGCTTCCGGAAGCTTACGCATGAAAGATCCCAAAGACGTAGCTGAAAGAGGACTGGATGCTTTTTTATACCATATCAGTTTTTACACGAAAGAATCCAACAACCCTGCTGCTGCTTCTCCGTTACTTGATACACACGGCGGTAATTTATCACTACTATGGGAACTTGGATTTCGTTCGCCTGAAAAAGAAAAAAAAGTAGTGAAAGGCATTCAAGGCGTAATTGATTATTGTACTGCTTTTGAAGCAGGCCGCGATGACCTTCCTTATGAAATTGACGGGATGGTTGTAAAAGTCAATGATTTGCATCTTCAGGAAAAAATGGGGATGACATCTCATCACCCCAGATGGGCCATTGCCTTTAAATTCAAAGCCCGACAAGCTACCACTAAACTAAGGGGCATTGAGTTTCAGGTAGGAAGAACGGGTGCGGTTACGCCTGTTGCTAAATTAGATCCTGTGTACTTGGGTGGAGTAACTGTTAGCAGCATCTCTGTTCATAATGAAGAGTACATCAAGGAGAAAGACTTAAAGATCGGCGATACAGTATTGATTGAAAGAGCAGGTGATGTTATCCCTCAGATCGTTAAATCAATGCCGGAACTAAGAACAGGAACAGAAGAAAATATTCTCTTTCCGAAGAATTGTCCGGTTTGTAGTTCTCTTTTATTCAAAGAAGAAACAGAAGCTGTCTGGAGATGTATCAATATTGAATGTGAAGCACAAGTAGTAGAACGTATCATCCACTTTGTGAGTAAAGATGCGATGGATATAAAAAGTTTTGGCGAAGCCAATGTCCGCAAATTTTATGAGCTGGGATTATTGAAAGATATCCCAGGCATTTACACGCTTGATTTTGACAAAATCGGCGTACTGGAAGGATTTGGTAAAAAAAGTCTGGACAATCTCAGAACGGCCATTGAAGCTTCCAAGCAACAGCCCTTGTATCGTTTGATCTATGGATTGGGTATTCGCTTTGTTGGAGAAACCACCGCAAAAACCTTGGCGAATGCGGTGGAACATTTACTGGATTATCAAACTAAAACAGAGGAAGAACTTCAGCAATTGGAAGATGTTGGTATCAAAGTAGCAAAAAGTATATATCAGTTTTTCAGTAATGATCAGAATATTCAAATGTTGAAACAACTGGAATCACTTGGATTACAACTGAAGAACACCAAAAAAGAAAACGGCGGAAGCGGTAGTTTACAAGGACAAACTTTCCTTTTTACAGGTACGCTTACCCAATTAAAAAGAAGTGAGGCAGAAGCGATGGCAGAAGCCCATGGCGGACAGATACTGAGTGGGGTGAGCAATAAACTCAACTATTTAGTTGTTGGAGAAGATGCAGGCAGTAAATTGGAAAAAGCAAAAAAGATCAACTCCATCAAAATCATCAGTGAAGCAGAATTTTTACAGTTAGTGGCTGCACAATAAATAGTATATGCTACAGAAAACAACCCTGAGCTTTTTAAAGGAGCTCAAAAAGAACAATACCAAAGAGTGGTTTGATACAAACAGAAAAAGATACGAATCTGCCAAGGCTGATTTTGCTGCGCTGACACAGACAGTCATTCAACAACTTGGCAAGAAAGATCCATTCGTTGCGGCATTGTTACCCAAAGATTGTATGTTTCGCATGAACAGGGATGTTCGTTTCAGTAAAAACAAAGACCCATACAAAACCAATATGGGTATGTATTTGAGCAGAGGAGGCAAAAAATCTGTATTCTCAGGATATTATTTTCATCTTGAGCCGGGTGGCAACAGTTTTATGGGAGGAGGTTTATACATGCCTGAGCCTGATGTCATTAAAAAAATCCGACAAGAAATAGACTATAACTGGGAAGCCTTCCATAAGATCATCAGCAACAAAAAGTTCAAATCCATTTATCAGGTTCTTCAGAGAGAAGAAGGAATGGTATTGAGCAGAGAACCTAAGGGTTATGAAAAAGATAATCCGGCCATTGAATACATCAAGTTGAAAAGCTGGGTTGCTACAGCTCCAATAACAGATCAATTGTTGACATCAGATCAATTGGTAAAAGAAATTATCGGGGCATTTGAGACGCTGCATCCCATGATCACATTTTTAAACAACGCTTTGGAAGAGTGATCCTATGATAAAAGTTCATCCCTTACCTATTCATTTCCTATCAAATGATCAGCAACAGGTCATTTATCCGACTTTGATACAAACGGATGTATCATTGACATTGGTAGACTGTGGCTACGAAGGACAACTACATCTATTAGAAGAAGCGGCAGCTTTAGTGGATGTTGATTTTGCGAATCTTACAGGTGTTATTATTACGCATCACGATATTGATCATATGGGTGGATTGTTTGAGCTGAAACAAAAATATCCGCATGTCAAAGTGTATTCGTCCAAGCTCGAAGCGCCGTATGTAAGCGGTCATAAAAAATCACTGCGTCTACAACAGGCTGAGGATTTATTTGATCAGCTACCCGAAGACCATAAACCATGGGCCATTGCTTTTCAGCAACAGTTGGCAGACATGAAATGCGTGGCTGTAGATGCTGGCTTTGAAGAAAATGGGGCACTCCCTTTTCTAAAAGATGTAAATAGCATTCATACCCCAGGACATATGCCCGGGCATATCTCGCTGTATATTCCTTTTTTGAAAATTTTGATCGCTGCTGATGCCTTGGTCATTGAGCAAGATCGTTTAGAAATTGCCAATCCACAGTTTACCATGGATCTTGCAGCAGCTGTGGCATCAATAAAGAAATTGGCAACATTGGAGATAGATATGTTGATCTGTTATCATGGAGGAGTAATGAAGGAGAATATTCGTCAGAATATGATTCAAATCACCAACCATTAAATTTTAGCCACAGATTCGCAGATTAGGCCCCTTGAATCTGTGGCTAAAAAATTATACCAACCCTTTTTCCATTAGATATTCAGCAATTTGAACTGCATTGGTAGCAGCACCTTTGCGAAGGTTATCGCTCACGATCCACATATTCAGGGTATTCGGTTGTGTTTCATCTCTTCTTAAACGACCAACGAATACTTCATCTTTTTCATGAGCCCATAATGGCATCGGATATTGTTGATTGGCAAGATCATCCTGCACGATCACACCCGGTGCTTTTGCTAATAATGAACGCGCTTCTTCCAGTGTAAAATCATTTTCGAATTCAACATTCACGCTCTCACTGTGGCCGCCGATCACAGGAATACGAACGGTAGTGGCTGTAACACGGATACTGTCATCTTTCATGATCTTTTTGGTCTCATTCACCATTTTCATTTCTTCTTTGGTGTAACCGTTATCTGTGAAAACATCGATTTGAGGAATCACATTCAGATCGATCTGGTATTTGTATGCCATTTCCCCTTCCACACCTTTCCTTTCATTGAAAAGTTGATCTACTGCTTTTTTCCCGGTTCCTGTAACACTCTGATAAGTACTTACCACAACACGCTTGATCTTGTAACGAAGATGCAAAGGCTGTAGCGCTACTACCATTTGAATAGTTGAACAGTTAGGGTTTGCGATAATGAGATCATCTTTGGTAAGTACATCTGCATTCACTTCCGGAACCACTAATTTTTTAGAAGGATCCATTCTCCATGCTGAAGAATTATCGATCACATGAATACCAGCCTCTGCAAATTTGGGAGCCCACTCTAATGATGTACTACCTCCTGCAGAGAAAATAGCGATCGCAGGTTTAGCGGCAATACCGTCATTCATACTCACAACTTTGTACGATTTCCCTTTAAAGATCACTTCTTTACCTACAGATCTTTCTGAAGCTACGGGAATGAGTTCTGTAACGGGGAAATTTCGCTCGGCGAGCACTTCCAGCATTTTGGTGCCTACTAGACCTGTGGCACCTACGACTGCTACTTTCATGGTTTGTGTTTGTTTTGTTTTATGGTTGTTGTTAAATGACTGACAGCAAAAAGGCCTTCCTGTTGGGGAAGGCCTCTGAGTATATTCATCATCATACACAAACGTTCAGGCACCTTCCCGGTCAGAGAGGTTTCTTGGTACGTTTAGTATGTTTCATTTTGATCATTACGTTGCGAAAATAATTGTGTTTGTTTGTTGAGCCAAAAGATTTTTTAGTCCATGGTCCATCGCCTATAGCTAATGGTTCATAGCAAATAGGAAAACAATATAGTATGAACCATTAGCTATTAGCCATTCACTACCCTACCAAATCAATATCAAAATTCACCAGCTGAACGAACTCATCAATTCTATTGGCGATGTCTTCTTTGTTGATCTCTCTTAATCGTTGGGTTCCAAACTTTTCTACGCAATAAGATGCCATAGCACTCCCAACAATGATCGCCGTTTTCATATTCTCAAAAGAGATGTCTTTTGTACGGGCAATATGTCCAATGAAACCACCCGCAAAAGTATCACCTGCTCCAGTTGGATCGAATACTTCTTCAAGCGGTAATGCAGGTGCGAAGAATACTTTAGAGCCATGGAATAATAACGCACCATGTTCTCCTTTTTTGATGATCAGGTATTTAGGTCCCATTTTCATGATGGCAGCAGCGGCTTTTACCAATGAATATTCACCACTCAACTGGCGCGCTTCACTATCATTTACCATCAAGAGGTCTACCAATGCCAAGGTTTTCTTCAGTTCATCCATCATGATCTCCATCCAGAAATTCATGGTATCCATCACGATCAACTTCGGACGCGTTTTCAATTGTTCAATCACGCTACGCTGTACAGCAGGCACCAGATTACCCAACATTAAAAACTCACAGTCTTGAAAACTATCCGGCACCACCGGTTCAAAATTCTCTAAAACGTTCAGTTGAGTTTCTAAAGTATCACGTGAATTCATGTCCATGTGATAACGACCACTCCAGAAAAATGTCTTTTCGTCTTTCTTGATCTGTACACCGGATAGATCAACTCCACGGGCTGTCAACAGGTCTAATTCTTCCTGTGGGAAATCACCACCTACTACTGAGATTTGCTTAACGGGTGTAAAATTGGAAGCACACCAGGCAATATAAGTACCTGCACCACCAATGATCTTATCACTTTTTCCAAACGGAGTTTCAATAGCATCAAAGGCCATCGATCCGACAACGACTAAAGACATAGATTAATTTTTGTTATCGGGGTGCGAAACTAGCGCATTTAGCGGGTAAATGCTAGAACTGCCGCTTAATTTGTGCTTAGAGAGGTCTATAGCAAGACAACGAGCCAAAAAACTAACGAAATAATATTTTAATCCCATATTTATTGCTAACACGCGTTAGCTGATTATCTTCGTGTTATGGCTAGAATCAAAACCGATAAAAACATTTCACGCAAAGACGTGATCGTAACCAAAGCTGCTACTCTTTTTAGAGAGAAGGGTTTTAAAGCAGCCAGTATGCGAGATCTGGCAGAAGCCGTGGGCGTTGAAGCTGCCAGTTTGTATAACCATATCAAATCAAAAACAGAGTTATTGCATGAACTCTGTTTTAGTGTGGCCAATCGTTTCCTTCAAAAGATCGATGAAGTGGAAGCAGAAAAAATCACCGCGATCGAAAAAATAGAAAAGCTGCTTCGCTTTCATATCAATGAAATGATCCATCACTATGAGGAAGTGTATGTGAGTGACCGTGAATGGAAACATCTTACTGACCCCTACCTTTCCAACTTCCAGAATCAGCGACGTATTTATCGGAAAAGATTTGCAGCCATCATTGAATCCGGTATCCGTAACCAGGAAGTTAAAAAAATTGATGCCCCTACTGCTGTTCTGATCATGCTGCATGCGATCAGTGGTATCGAAAGCTGGCATCGTTCAACTCAAAAGATCAGTGCAGCTGAACTTGAAGAGAATATGGTAACCATTCTTGTAGGCGGTTTAACACAATAAGAGAGAGATCGGTATGTCTATACATTTTGAGCAACTGACCGTTCGTGAAGTACGCAGAGAAACCCATGATTGTGTTTCCATCGCTTTCGAAGTACCGGAACAACTAAAAGAAACATTCCGGTTTTTACAAGGTCAATATATTACACTGAAAACAAAGATCGGAGGTGAAGAAGTTCGTCGCTCCTATTCCATTTGTAGCAGTCCACTTGATCATGAGTTGAGGGTTGCAGTGAAAAAAGTTCCCAATGGAGTTTTTTCTACTTATGCCAATGAATTATTGAAAGCAGGTGATTCATTAGAAGTCATGCCTCCGATGGGTAAATTCTTTACACCATTACTGTCTATCCAAAAAAAGAATTACGTTGGTTTTGCAGCCGGTAGTGGAATCACTCCATTGCTTTCGATCATCAAAACCACTTTACAAACTGAGAAGGAGAGCACGTTCACACTTGTATATGGTAATCGCAACAGACATTCCATCATCTTTCGGGAAACATTGGAAGCGTTAAAGAATAAATACATGAACCGCTTTAGGCTCATCCATATTCTTTCCAGAGAAACCACTGATACCCCATTAAATTCCGGAAGAATTGATGCCGACAAATGCTTAACCCTTTGCGATAAAACCATTGATCTGCAAAGAACCGATGAATTCTTTCTTTGTGGTCCGGAGGAAATGATCTTCTCCGTTAAAAACGTTTTAGAAGAAAAAGGTGTGGCCGCACAAAAAATTCATTTCGAATTATTCACTACTGCCGGACAACAAAATAAAAAGATCCAACAGCTGGAAACAGAAACAGATAAAGGACCAAAAAGTAAGATCACTGTTAAGCTTGATGGAATTAGTTTTGATTTTGAATTGAGTCAAAAAGGGGAAGCCATATTAGATGCCGCCTTGAAACAAGGAGCAGATCTACCTTATGCTTGTAAGGGCGGTGTTTGCTGTACCTGCAGAGCAAAACTCGTAGAAGGGCAAGTGGATATGGAAGTGAACTATGGTTTAGAACCTGATGAAATAGAACAAGGATTCATTCTTACTTGTCAGTCGCACCCCAAGTCTGAACATGTGGTTGTTGACTTTGATATTAAATAATAATAGCCACAGATGCACAGATTCGTCTTTCTACTTTGTGAATCTGTGGCTATTTTTCAATCCATTCACTTGAGTAACACTGGCTCAATGATCTTTTGCCAGATCGCATATCCCTTTGCATTCATATGCAGATTGTCTTTGATAAACAACTCTGGATTCACAGAACCATCAGACAATAACATTGCATTGTGAATGTTCAAGTATGTAGCTGCTGCGTCTCTTCGCAGGTATCTTCTGATTAGTTGATTCGCCTTTAAAAATTTGTCTTCTAATTTCCATCTGCTGGGACTCGGTTTTATAGAAATAAACACTATCGGTACATTACCTAATGTTGCACGTATCATGGTGTGTAATGTTTTGAATCGCTTTCGCACCATTCTGGGTGTTACATTGGCTGAATCCGCCATATCATTCTCACCACAATATATAATGATTTGTTTGGGCTGATAAGGGAAAATGATCTTATCTGCATAACGAATCAAATCAGGTAATGCAGAACCGCCGAAGCCACGATTGAGAATCGGATATCCGGGAAAATAATCCTGAATATCTTTCCAATAAGTAAAAGAAGAACTACCGACAAAGAGTAAGGATGCTTTGGAAGGAAACTGCAAACTATCCGCACTTAAAAAAGCATCGATCTCTTTTTTAAAACGGGGAGTCTGTGCAAATAGAGACAGACCCAACAGTAAAAAACAAATAGATAAGGTCCATTTTTTCATACCGGAAAGATAATCCCCTGTTCATCATCAGTTTACTCGTATCGATAAAAACATCAACAAAAACTAACAAAAACACAAATTATTTAGTTTTAAAACACTAACATTTGTTAGCATCATTCAATTCTTTTTGTATTTTTGTCGACCAAACAGCAACGTATGGAAAAGAATTTGGAACAGTTATTCCAGGAAAAGATCGATCAAGAGATCCGGATAGAACCAAAGGATTGGATGCCGGAGAAATACCGTCAGACATTGATCCGTCAGATCAGTCAGCATGCGCATAGTGAGATCGTGGGAATGCTACCAGAAGGTAATTGGATCACGCGTGCCCCAAACCTCAGAAGAAAAGCCATTCTACTCGCAAAAGTGCAAGATGAAGCGGGTCATGGATTGTATCTGTATTCCGCAGCAGAAACACTCGGAATCAGCAGAGATGAAATGTACGAGCAATTACATAGTGGTAAAGCGAAATATTCTTCCATCTTCAACTACCCTACCTTAAGCTGGGCAGATATGGGAGCAATCGGTTGGCTGGTAGATGGCGCAGCTATCATGAACCAAGTGCCTTTGTGCAGAACCAGTTATGGCCCCTACGCCAGAGCCATGGTGCGTGTTTGTAAAGAAGAAAGTTTTCACCAGCGTCAGGGTTTTGAAATTCTGTTGACCTTAAGTCGCGGCAACGAAGCACAACGCCGCATGGCACAAGATGCCATCAATCGCTGGTGGTGGCCCAGTATCATGATGTTTGGTCCAAAGGATGATGAAAGTCCAAATACCATTCAAAGCATGAAATGGAAGATCAAAAGATTCACCAATGATGAGTTACGTCAAAAATTCGTTGACATCTGTGCGGAACAAATCAAAATATTAAACCTCACGATCCCTGATCCTGATTTGAAATGGAATGAAGAAAGAGGTCATTATGATTTTGGTGCGATCAATTGGGATGAATTCTGGCAGGTGATTGCAGGCAATGGTCCTTGTAATAAACAAAGACTCGATGCTCGCAAGAAAGCCTGGGAAGATGGGAAATGGGTAAGAGACGCAGCTTCAGCCTATGCAGCAAAACGTG
Source organism: Sediminibacterium sp. KACHI17 (assembly GCF_040362915.1). Classification (NCBI taxonomy): domain Bacteria; kingdom Pseudomonadati; phylum Bacteroidota; class Chitinophagia; order Chitinophagales; family Chitinophagaceae; genus Sediminibacterium; species Sediminibacterium longum. Next base: position 1,815,850 of record NZ_AP029612.1, read on the forward strand.
CGGCTAGAAAAGAAGTGAAAGTAGCGTAGGGTGAAAGTGAAAAGTCAAAAAAAGTGAATAGTGAGTAGTGAGTAAATAATTAATAATTAATAACGCTCGTGGCTCGAAGCTCACAGCTAAATAGCTAACCATGAAACAATACATTCAAAAATATTACTACGGAGATTACGGTGAAGGAAAGAACGGTGCTGCCGATATTTCTACTTCAGGTGCTCCAAAACAGGAATGGCCTTTATGGGAAGTATTTATCAGAAGTAAACAAGGATTGGATCACAAACATGTAGGTAGTCTTCATGCAGCTGATGCACAAATGGCCATCGAGAATGCGCGTGATGTGTATACCAGAAGAAATGAAGGGATTAGCATTTGGGTAGTGGAGAGTAAATACATCCATGCAAGTAATCCGGATGAAGCAGATGCATTGTATGATCCTGCAAATGACAAAGCGTATCGTCATCCGACATTCTATGACTTGCCTGATGAATTGACCCATATCTAATCAAAGCCTTCTTATTACTGATGAATCAATCTCTAATCGATTATACGTTACATCTTGCAGACAATGCCCTGATCATAGGACACCGTAACAGTGAATGGTGTGGACATGGACCTGTGTTGGAACAGGATATTGCAATTTCAAATATTGCGCTTGATTTTATTGGACAAGCCAGAAATCTTTATCAATATGCAGCTGAACTTTCCGGTAATGGTGCAACTGAAGATTCGCTTGCCTTTCTGCGTGATGTGCCTGAGTTTAAAAATCTATTGATCACGGAATTACCAAATGGTGATTGGGCACAAACGACCATGCGTCAGTTTTTATTCAGCACATACCAATATTATTTTTATCAGCAATTACAGCTTTCATCCGATCAAAGATTAGCAGCCATTGCGGCCAAATCCTTAAAAGAAGTTACTTATCATTTACGCTGGAGTAGTGAATGGGTCATTCGCTTAGGTGATGGTACAGAAGAAAGTAAAGAAAGAACGATCAAGGCGATTGATGAAGTCTGGAATTTTACAGGTGAATTATTTTTGCCTGCACCTTATGAAACTGCATTACTGAAAGAACATATCAGTGTGGATCTTTCTGCGATTCAACAACAGTGGAAACAAAAAGTAGAGGAAGTATTTGCAGAAGCAACCATTCATATTCCTGAAAAAAGTTGGTCTCAGCAAGGTGGCAAGACGGGTATCCATACAGAACACTTAGGATATATACTTGCTGAAATGCAATTTTTACAACGCGCATATCCGGGAGCAGAATGGTAACCTATTATGACAATTGCTATTCAACATACCAAACCTGAAGAAGAAAAGATCTGGAAACTGCTGGAAAACGTCACCGATCCGGAGGTTCCCGTTCTAACGATACTTGATCTGGGTATTGTGCGCTCAGTAGAAACAAGCCGGCTTGCCGATCAACAAGTTAAACCGATCATTACCATCACACCAACTTATAGTGGTTGTCCTGCCATGGATGTGATCAGTATGAATATTCGCATGCAATTGTTACAGGCAGGATATCAGCAAATGGAAATCAAGCAGAGTTTATCACCTGCCTGGACGACCGATTGGATGAGTGAAGAAGGTAAGAATAAACTAAAAGCTTACGGTATCGCCCCTCCACAGTATAAACAAGCTGTTTGTACTCCCGATGCATTCCAGGAAGAAGAAGCAATACAGTGTCCACAGTGTAATTCATGGAATACAACATTGGTATCGCAATTTGGAAGTACAGCTTGTAAAGCGCTGTATCGATGTAATGACTGTAAAGAGCCTTTTGATTATTTTAAATGTCATTGAAATATCTTCTTCAATAAGGGAGGCGCATTAAATCTTTTGCCGATATAAAGTTCAATACCATAAAATAATCGCCTAGTACGAGACGATTCATTTCCAGACCCATACTGTTGTAAATTAGCATCTATCCCTGTATACCATTGATCTCTGGTATAGGATAAACCTCCCTGCAAATAAAATCCAGTTGACCATCTTGTTTCTTTGTTCTTGATTTTAATGAATCGAATATCATACGATTCTGTACTGAAAAAATTAATTCCTGTTATAGGGCCTGCGGCGCCGGCTATAGACCAGTTCTTATTCCATACAATAGACGCAGCTAATGGTAATTTTAAATTGATATCTATATTGTAATCATCCGAATGTGTTCCCGGATTCGCAACAATAGTAGGATCATTAAGATGAATATAATAAAGAGAAAGAGCCGGTAGTAAACTCACTGCATTTTTTAACTGCTTCGACTTCCCCGATATCATACCAACATCTGAAAACTTTTTATTGATATTATAGGCAAATTCTGCTCCTATTATCTTTGTCGTTAATGAATTCAATTGCCAATAAGGTAACCCGGGTATCCATGCCGGATCTAACTCATCCATGTTTTTGATATAATACCCTTTTGCTTTTTGATACGTTAGATTAATATCCACACCACTTACTGCCATTACTACGTCAAAAGTTGTACGTATATTATTTCCTTTGATAGCTGATCGATCTGGGTTCAAGTATGACGGTGTAAAGGAGTATCGAAAATTGATCCATTTGTATTGAAATAAGAGAAATTGTTGCAAGGTCTCTCTTGGACTTAACTCAAAACGAAGTTTGTCTTTTGGGTAAGCAACGATGAATTCTAGATTATTGGTTTGAAGTCCGGTAGAAATATTCAACCTGTCTCTATAACTGACGATATAGTCATTGTCAGATAAAATCTTCACAACAGAATCTTGGCCATTTATTCTCATCACTGTACAAAGCAATATAAACGCCATGATCAAAGTAAATCGCATATAGTAAAATAAAGAAAAAATGTGAAATAGATGTAGCTTAGCTTTAAAATAGAATTATGGCATCTATTGAATTTCATATTGAAAATGATATTGCTTATATCACCTTGAACCGTCCCGACAAACTGAATTCTTTCAATAGAGAAATGGCGCTTTTACTACAATCAAAATTAGATGAGTGTGCTTCATTACATGAAGTAAGGGCTGTATATCTGACTGGTGCAGGAAAAGGATTTTGTGCAGGACAAGATCTCGCAGAAGTCGTAGATCCGAATGGACCAGGTATGCAAAGGATCTTGAGTGAACATTACAATCCGATCATCACCAGATTGCGTCATATGCCAAAGCCCGTAATAGCAGCCATCAATGGTGTAGCAGCCGGTGCAGGCGCCAATATTGCTTTGGCATGTGATATTGTAGTAGCTACAAAATCGGCTTCTTTTATTCAGGCATTTTCAAAAATAGGTTTGATACCAGATAGTGGTGGTACTTATACATTACCACGATTGATCGGTTGGCAAAAAGCCAGTGCCTTAATGATGCTGGGAGATAAAGTAACTGCGGAAGAAGCCGAAAAACTAGGCATGTTGTATAAAGTGTTTCCTGATGAAGAATTTACAGACGCATCGAGGAAGATTGCAGCTACTGTAGCTCAGATGCCGACCAAAGCTTTGGCATTTATCAAGCATGCTTTGAACCAATCAGCTTCCAATAATCTGGAAGAACAATTAGCACTTGAAGACAGTTACCAGCAGAAGGCTGCTGATACCCATGATTTCAAAGAAGGTGTACAGGCTTTTTTAGAAAAAAGAGCGCCTCAATTCAAAGGATACTAAAATTATTTTATGAGCAATCCATACAGACAGGTCGTTGATCATATGATGCTGCATGATAAATTTTCTCAGTGGCTGGGAATAGAGCTATTAGATATACAAGAAGGATATAGTAAAATAAAAATGGTTGTTCGAGAAGAGATGATCAATGGTTTTGGTATTGTACATGGTGGCATTGCTTTTTCACTGGCAGACAGTGCTTTTGCTTTTGCGTGTAATAACCGTAATAACTTATCGGTTGCATTAGATACTTCTATCAACTTTACAAAAGCCATACAGGTAGGCGATGAACTAACAGCAGAAGCTAAAGAAACGCATAATGGAAGAAGTACAGGTTTATACTTCATTACGATCACCAATCAAAAAAATGAACAAGTAGCTATTTTTAAAGGCACATGTTTCAGAACGGGCAAATCTTTAGTATGATCTATCAATTCAAAGAACATATTCCAGTAGTACATGTTACAGCTTTTATTCATCCTCAAGCAGCTGTAACCGGTAATGTCATTATTGGTAAACATGTGTACATCGGTCCGGGTGCAGCTATTCGCGGTGATTGGGGAAAGATCATCATCGAAGACGGTTGTAATATACAAGAGAATTGTACCATTCATATGTTTCCCGGCGTAACCGTTCATTTAAAAGCCAATGCACATATCGGTCATGGCGCCATCATTCATGGGGCTACGATTGGAAAAAATTGTCTGATCGGAATGAATAGCGTGATCATGGATAATGTTATACTAGGAGACGAATGCATTGTTGGTGCTCTGAGTTTTATCAAAGCAGATGAAACATTTGATGCAAGAAGTTTAATTGTGGGGAATCCGGCTAAAAAGATCAAAGAAGTTAGTGATGAAATGATTGGTTGGAAAACCCAAGGAACAGAACTCTATCAACAATTGCCGGATGAAATGCGTCACTATTGGAAAGCATGTGAACCCCTGAGAGAAATACCATCTATATCAGCTGATAAGCTAGATCACAACGCAGATACGCAGTATCAAACCTGGAATCAACAAAGGAAAAACCAAGACGGCTGACATTTTTGTACCTTTGCATGTATTAAACGAGGTAATCTTCAATAGTGTCAGAGAAAACAAACTTCATCGATTATATCCGCATCTTTTGCCGTAGTGGCCATGGTGGTGCCGGTGCCAAGCATTTCATGCGTAATAAACTGACTGCCAAAGGCGGACCTGATGGTGGTGATGGCGGTCGCGGTGGCCATATCATCTTAAAAGGCAATGCTCAAATGTGGACCTTGCTGCATTTACGTTATTTCAAAAATGTATTGGCTGAAAATGGAGAGCCCGGCAGCAAAAACAATTGTACCGGACATGATGGAAAAGATATCATCATTGAAGTGCCATTGGGTACTGTTGCCAGAGATGAAGAAACCGGCAAGATCGAAGCGGAAATACTAGAAGACGGACAGCAAATTGTGTGGATGAAAGGTGGAAGAGGTGGATTAGGCAATAGCAATTTCGCCACTCCTACCAATCAAGTACCGGAACATGCACAACCGGGAGAACCGGGTGTTGAAGGTTGGAAGAATCTCGAATTAAAAGTATTGGCTGATGTTGGATTGGTAGGTTTCCCCAATGCAGGTAAATCTACTTTGCTTTCGGTGATCACTGCTGCCAAACCAAAAATTGCCAATTACGCTTTTACTACATTGACACCTCAACTAGGGATGGTTGAATACCGCGATTCAAAATCATTTTGTATTGCAGATCTTCCGGGTATCATTGAAGGTGCTGCAGAAGGAAAAGGATTGGGGCATCGTTTTTTAAGACATATTGAACGAAATGCAGTACTGCTATTTTTAATTCCTGCAGATAGTGCTGATCACAAAAAAGAATTTGAGATACTTAGAAATGAGTTGGAGCAATACAATCCTGAAATGCTTCAGAAAGATTTCATCATTGCCATTAGTAAAAGTGACATGCTTGATGATGAACTCAAAGAAGCCATCAGTAAAGAGCTTCCAAAAAACATTCCACACTTATTCATTTCATCTGTAACACAAACAGGATTAACTGCTTTGAAAGATGTGTTATGGGAAACTTTAAACAAACCTGCAGCTCAAACTAACAATCGTTAATATATCGCATTTATAGATATCTTAACACCGTTTACCACAAATCGCTTTTTAGCAGGGGTTACCTTTTCTACCTTGCAGGTATTAAGGATATACGACAGGCAATCTGATGTACATCCTTGGACATGAAAAGTCCAACCTGCTTCGCTTCTACGTTTTTGCTTTTACGAAATTTTTACTTGCACTACGAAAGTCTTTGATGCAATTCAGAGACAGGTCAACTATTATTCAAAGTAAAAAAAACAACATCATGGAAAAGCAAACTATTCAATCTATTGTAAAAGGATTAGCACTGAGCACTGTATTTGCAGTAGGAACATTATTCAACGCTACTGCGAACAATGCAGTAAGCGGAACTGATGCAGCTTCTAAAGCTGAGATCAAGTATGCAGGTTCTTCAAAAGAACAAGTATCCTTCAACATCAAATTCAATAATCCAACCGGTAAGAAATTTACCTTATTGGTATTGGATGCGAAGGGTGATCTATTCTTCAAAGAACATTACAACGCAAAGAGTTTTGACAAGAGATTGGTATTGTCACAAGACGATGCAGATAAACTTACTTTCAGAATTCAACAAGGAGAAGAAACCTTTAGCGAAAAGATCAATGTTTTCCTGAGTGAAACTGAATCAAGAAAAAATTCTGGTAAGTAATTCAGGTTATTAAGCAAAGCGAGCCGCCTTTTGAGGCGGCTTTTTTGTGCACAATACTGTTGAAAAAACAGCTATCGACTATACACCTCGGTCACTAACTTCACAGCATGCAAATGCAATGTTTGTTTTGTGGTCATTTGGTACAGATGGTACATGTACATGGACATTACCAATGTCCGGTTTGTAATACCAATGCCTTGCCTTGTTGTGACGGAGATAATTGTAATACGAATCAATTACTTGCAGATTCAGCTATGAGTAAAACGCCTGTTGAAAGCACTGAAACAAATCCCATAAAAGGCCACCCATAAAAAAAGCCACCTCTATTGAGATGGCTTTTAGATATCACTTGATAAACTTATCCTGCTGCTTCAGACTGCATCATCTTACTTACTTTCTTACGCTCTTCTTCATTCAACACTGTCTTACGCATACGAATACTTTTCGGAGTTACTTCAATACACTCATCTTGTTGAATGTATTCCATGCACTCTTCCAATGTAAACTGCAATTTCGGAGTGATACGAACACTATCATCACTACCACTTGCACGGTGGTTGGTTAACTTCTTTGCTTCTACCGCATTCACGTTCAGGTCTCCCGGCTTAATATGCTCGGCAATGATCTGTCCAACATATACCTCTTCTCCTGGATCAATAAAGAAGCTACCACGATCTTGTAACTTATCAATAGAATAAGCAGTGGTTACTCCCTGAAACTTGGCGATCAATACACCATTGTTTCTTCCCGGGATTGGCCCCTTCCAAGGTTTGTATTCCAGGAAACGGTGTGCCATTACAGCTTCACCAGCAGTATTGGTCAGCATTTGAGAACGAAGACCGATCAATCCTCTGGAAGGAATTTCAAATTCAAGGTGTTGCATCTCTCCTTTGCTTTCCATCACCAGCATTTCACCTTTACGTTGTGTAACCAGATCGATCACTTTACCACTGTATTCACTCGGAACATCTACTACCAAAACTTCATATGGCTCACATTTCTTACCGTCAATATGTTTTACCAATACTTGCGGATTACCTACTGTCAGTTCATATCCTTCACGACGCATGGTTTCAACCAATACGCCCAAATGCAGGATACCACGACCATATACCAGGAAGCTATCTGCACTATCCGTATCTTCTACACGCAATGCCAAGTTCTTCTCTGTTTCTTTCATCAAACGATCACGCAGGTGACGAGAGGTAACAAACTTACCCTCACGACCAAAGAATGGTGAGTTGTTGATGCTGAAAGTCATACTCATTGTTGGCTCATCCACACTAATAATCGGTAAAGCTTCCGGATTTTCAGCGTCTGCAATGGTATCTCCAATATTGAAATCTTCTAATCCTACTACTGCACAAAGGTCACCAGACAATACCTCTGTTACTTTACGCTTACCCATGCCTTCAAACACGTACAATTCTTTCACACGACTCTTCTTGATAGAACCATCTGCTTGCACCAGGGCAATCGGCTGATTTTCTTTGATAGAGCCACGGGTTACTTTTCCGATGGCAATACGACCTAAGAAAGAAGAATAATCCAATGAAGTGATCTGTAATTGTAAAGTACCCTCTGTCACTTTCGGTGCCGGTACATATTTAATGATACCATCCATCAATGGAAGGATATCTTCTGTAGGAGTTAAGCTATCATTGAACCAGCCGTTCTTACCACTACCATAGAAAGTAGGGAAATTCAGCTGCTCTTCTGTTGCATCCAGATTAAAGAATAATTCGAATACCGCATCATGTACTTCATCCGGACGACAGTTCGGCTTATCTACTTTATTGATCACCACGATCGGATGTAAGTTCAGTTGTAAGGCTTTTTGCAGTACAAAACGAGTTTGAGGCATTGGACCTTCAAAAGCATCTACTAATAAGATAACCCCATCAGCCATTTTCAAAACGCGCTCCACTTCTCCACCAAAGTCACTGTGCCCAGGAGTATCAATCACATTTATCTTAATGCCGTTATAAGTAACAGCAGCATTCTTACTAAAAATGGTGATCCCTCTTTCGCGTTCCAGATCATTGCTATCCATGATCAGTTCGCCGGTTTCTTGATTGTCTCTGAATACCTTGGTAGCATGTAAAATCCTGTCTACCAGTGTTGTTTTGCCATGGTCAACGTGTGCAATAATGGCAATGTTTCTTATTTCCATGTAAAATTTTAAGGCTGCAAAGGTACGGCTTTATGACCGGAGGGCAAAGGATACATATAAACTTAACAACATATCATAGCTTAAAGCTGGCTAACTGCCTATAATTCAGTCAGAAATAAACAAAATACAAGGTCGTATGTCTAGTACTTATATGAAAAAAGCAGCTTTCTGGTTATTGGTTGTCTTTTACCTGTTCGCAGGAGCCAATCACTTTATCAACCCCTCATTTTATAGTGGTTTGATTCCTCCCTATCTGCCTTGGCATGATCTGATCAATATCGTATCCGGAATAGCAGAGATCGTATTGGCTGTTTTATTACTTCTGCCTCAAACAAGAATATTAGCAGCAAAAGGAATTATCGTTTTGTTGATTGCATTTATTCCTGCACATATTTATTTTATACAGATCAATAGTTGTATTCCTGATGGCCTTTGTGTTCCCCAATGGCTGGGATGGGTTCGTTTGGTACTGATACATCCAATACTGATCGCATGGGCATGGTGGTGCAGGAAATAAATATCGGTCAACAATCTGTATCTTAACAGAAACATATCACCCATGCGCATTGTAAAAAGATTTCTGTTTGTCATCGCTATACTTGGTATTATTTATTTCGTAGGTCCGCATCCTGTAAAGCCGGTGTATACAGCTACTCTTCCGTCCATTCCGGATAACGCAGCATCATTGGTAGCATACGTGAGTTCGATGGAAAGTAAACATCGATTAAAACCGGATAATGAAGCAAGAATTGTTTGGAACAATGATTCACTAAAAAATAAAACAGCATATGCTATCGTGTACCTCCATGGCTTTAGCGCCAGTCAGGAAGAAGGGAATCCTGTTCACCGCAACCTGGCAAAACAATTAGGAGCCAATTTATATCTATCCCGATTATCCGGACATGGCATCGATACCAGTGATGCTTTATTAGATATGACGGCCACCAGTTTATGGGAAACAGCAAAAGAAGCCTATGCAATCGGTAAGCAACTAGGAGATAAAGTTATACTCATGGGTACATCCACTGGCGGCACACTTGCACTTCAGTTAGCAGCTACTTATCCTGAGATCGCAGGCATGGTTTTATTATCGCCCAATATTGCTATCAATGACCCCAATGCATGGATCACCAATAATCCATGGGGATTACAAATCGCCAGACTGGTGAAGGGCGGAAAGATGAATATTGTTCCGAATAAAACAGAGACCTATAAAAAATACTGGAATGATCAATACCGACTCGAAGCAGTAACAGAACTCGAAGAATTGTTGGAGACCACTATGAACAAAGAAACATTCCAAAAAATAAAACAACCAACACTCACACTGTATTATTATAAAAATGAAAAAGAGCAAGATCCTGTTGTAAAAGTGAGTGCCATGAAAAAAATGTTTGAAGAGATCAGCACACCCGCATCACTTAAAAAAATGGTTCCTATTCCTAATGCAGGCAATCATGTTCTGGGTTCTCCTATTCAGTCAAAAGATGTTGTCACTGTAGAAAAAGAAGCGGCTTTGTTTTTAAAGGAAGTGTTTAGGGGTAATAGTCAATAGACCATGGTCGATAGTCCATAGTGAGTAATTAAATGAAAATGTATTTTATTCTGGTATTTTAATGCTGCTATTTATTTTTCGTAGTCCATAGACCATGGTTGATGGTCCATGGTTTATGGACTACTCCCCACCCAATATTTTCCCTAACTTAGCCCGTTACAAATAAACGATTGTCTATGCCCCGCAGTAAAATAGCTGGTATTGGTATGTACGTACCTAAAAACGTCGTAACCAATCAAGATCTTACCAAGTATATGGATACCAGTGATGAATGGATCCAAGAACGTACCGGTATCAAAGAAAGAAGATACGCTCACCGTACAGAAGAGACCACTACTACCATGGCTGTTGAAGCGGCTCGGATCGCTATTGAGCGAGCGGGTACTACAGCTGAAGAGATCGACTTTATTGTTTTTGCTACTTTATCACCCGACTATTACTTCCCCGGATGTGGCGTTCTCTTACAAAGAGCTATGAAGATGAAAGAGATCGGCGCATTGGATGTTCGTAATCAGTGCAGCGGATTTGTGTATGCGTTAAGTGTGGCCGATCAGTTCATTCAAACTGGCATGTATAAAAACATTCTTGTGGTAGGAAGTGAGAAGCATTCATTTGGCTTGGATTTCTCTACCCGTGGTAGAAATGTTTCTGTGATCTTTGGTGATGGTGCAGGCGCTGTGGTATTACAGCCTACTGAAGACAAAAACCAAGGAATCCTGAGTACTCATTTACACAGTGACGGAGAATCTGCTGAGATTCTGGCCATGTACAATCCGGGTACACATGCCAATTATTGGGCCGATAAGAATTATGCAGATTTTGATGATGCAGAGATCGGTCAGATGTTTATGAGTCATAAGATGATCGACAACGCTCAGAATTTCCCATTCATGGATGGCCCTTCTGTTTTCAAAAAAGCAGTTGTGAAGTTTCCGGAAGTGATCGTTGAAGCATTGGCAAAAAATAATTACCAGCCTTCAGATATCAATATGCTGATTCCACACCAGGCGAATCTTAGGATCAGTCAGTTCGTACAACAAAAACTAGGCTTACAGGATTCGCAGGTATATAATAATATCCAACATTACGGAAACACTACTGCAGCTTCAGTTCCTATCGCTTTGTGTGAGGCTTGGGAAAAAGGACTCATCAAAAATGGAGATCTTGTTTGCCTGGCAGCTTTTGGTAGCGGGTTCACCTGGGCTAGCGCCTTACTAAAATGGTAGTATTGACGCTTTAACAGGATTTTACAGAAAGAAATTGCAATATTGCAGTTGCTCAAACGACAGATCCTGTAAGCAAGTCAAGACTCATTAAATAGGAGATGATGGAAAGAAAAATTGTGTACCTGGTAAATCCTATCTCAGGAACATCCAGAAAAGACGGGATCAAAAAACTGATTGAAAAAGAAACCACGGAACGATCGATCCCTTTTGAGATCATGCATACGAATGCCGGAGGACATTATCAGTTACTTCGTGAAAAAATAAGGGCGGAACATTTTACAGATGTGGTGATCATTGGGGGCGATGGAACAGTGAATCAAGTTACACAGGCCTTACATGGATTGCCTGTACGTTTTGGTATCATACCCGTAGGATCCGGCAACGGACTTGCTTTGGCCGCACGTATTCCCACAAAACCTGAACTCGCACTATCTCTCATCTTTGAAGGAAGAGCTAAATCCATCGATGCTTTCATGGTGAATGACCATTATTCCTGCATGCTCAGTGGTATTGGTTTTGACGCACAAGTAGCACATGATTTCGCCAGTAAAGCTTCCAGAGGATTGTTGACTTATACGCAACAAAGCATCATCAATTACTTCAGGGCTAACCCTTATCAGTTTGAAATCAAACTGGATAATTTTTCTTTTTTTTCTGAGGCTTTTTTTATCAGCATTGCCAATAGCAATCAGTTTGGCAATAATTTTAAGATCGCACCACAAGCAAGTCTGCATGACGGTATGCTTGATATCGTGATCGTACAAAAAATGAATAAAGCAAAACTGCCATTCGCTATTCTCAGACAAATACGTGGTAATAATAAACTGCAGCAGCTGGTAGAAGATATGACGCAGAAAAATATCCTTTACTTTCAAACCCCTTCTATCACGATTCGTAACCTCAAACATGCACCATTACATATTGATGGTGAGCCAAGAGAAACTGAAGAGGAGTTTAGCGTCCACATCATGCCTCAGTATTTTGAGCTGATACAGCCTGAATGATCTCATTTCAATAAAGCTGCCAATCGTTTGAATTCTTTTTGATTGTCTGATGCTTTTAAAGCAAGTGTGATATCTCTTTTCTCAGAAGCGGTCAGGTGAAAACTCAAACTGGCCGGCGCTTCTGTACGAGAAGGTACATATTGGAAGCAAATACGATGAAAATGGTCACCATACGCTTCAGAGCTGAATTCCAGCTGATCATGTTGATAGTAATCCTGTAGTTTGAACCAGTTATTCTGCAAGATCAAAAATGGTTTGGTGAAAGCACTGATCAGGCTTCCGCTTTCCAAAGGTCTGTCCCAGTCACTTAAACTCCTATCGCGCAGTTGTAACAAGATCACTTTGCTGGTATTCTCACGCAACCAGTCTTTAAAAACATCCATAAAACGTAAGGAAGATTCCTGCCCGAAATTATCTCTCAAACCTGCATCCATTACATCAACAACAGGATCAGTGGGTAACCAAACATTGGGAAGCACATAAGGGAAAGTTGCATTCATGCGTAATGCGGAAAGAATACCAATATTGGTAGCATCTTTTTGTGGAAGAAAACTGTGAAAGTCTATTGCATCAGCATCCATTACATTGATCTTGGTAGTATCAGTGAGGGGACGCATCATAAAACGTGCGGGATGCGTAGCCATTACTAGTTTTCGTCCGTCTCTGGTGATCACCGCATTGAAAAACATCATTGGGATCTCCGCATTTGCTTCCGGCTTTCGATAGTCATTCAATGTTTTATTGAGATACCCTCTTGTATTTTCATTTAGCTTTTGTTCAAAAGCATATCCCCTGTCTTTTGTATAACTATATCCATGTGCCTGAAAAGGTTTTGCCGGACCAATCAGGTCTCTTGTAACAAATGATGAGAACAGAGGATTCAATAAATCACGGGAAATATCTTTCAGGTATTGTTGATCTTGAAGATTAATAGCTTCTCCTTGTTGTTTTCTATAATACAGTTCCCTGAAATAAGCTGCGCCTAACATTCCTCCCGAAGCTCCGCTGATCAGAAAAGTTTGTTGCATCAATTTACCACCCATTAAACTATCTAGTGACTGTAATGCATTCATTGTGAACGTAGCACTTCTGATACCACCACCACTGGTATTGATCAGGATCATCACAGGTTTGGGGCTTGATTGCCGGGCCTTCCATTTATTCAGAATATTGATATAGGCCTGCTTATCGGCTACTATATTACTGTCACTCGCCAAATGCATGATGGACGCTCGTGAGTATTCAGGTCTTCCCTCTTTACTATTATAACTCAGTCCATACGCTTTATTCCGAAGATCAATGATCTCTTGCTGGTATAGCCAGTTGATTCCCAAGTATACAATCACAACCAGCGGTATGCTCCAGCTATGTAAGAAGGTAGAAATAGCTCCTGCACCAGCGATCAGGATCGCAAAAAAGATAGTGATACTGGCTGCTGCAGGCAATTGAAACAATCTTGTATCTGAGATGTATCCGGTGCCGATCAAAAAAACAAAAGCAATTGTGATGGCGATTACTGCTGCAAAATGATGTCGTTTAAATACTGAATCGAGAAAGTCCTGACTATAATGTCTTACATCTCTGGGTTTTCTCAAACCAAAACGCGCGCTAAAAAACCATTCTACCCGAAGCTCGGGTTTGGGTTTGGGCAAAGGATTATTTTTAGAAGCCAATGCATAATGAACGTTGGCCGTATCTATGATCGTTGCCATACTTCTATAAATGGTCTTATCAGCACCAAAAAAGTAGACGAACGCAATAAGTATCGATAAAAATAAACCGCCGGCAAACCCCAATACCATCAGCACTATTGCTTTTGTTTCAAATAACTCCTGGTATCTGGCATAGTCTATGGCATTATTAAAATAAAATACAAGGAACAGGATCGGAAGTATCGCATTATTGATACAATATTTTAAAAAGGGTTGTGCAGTAGTTGCCAGAAAACGAAAATATTTACTGAACAAAATGAAAGTGGTAATATTCCAACTCATGATAAAGATCCCAACTGCAAAACCAACGATAGCAGTACTCAATGCATTGATCTTTCCAAAATATTCAGGACCCAGAAATAAGGAGTTCGCACCAAATGCACGCATGAAACTACCGCCAACTGTAGAGAACAAAATATACCAGAAGACAAGAAATACTTGGTATTTACGAAGATGAAGCAACAATAACTGAACAGGAAAAGAGAACCAAAAACCTGTCAAGTATAGCTTCAATTTTTCCATTGGATATCCATTATGATGGATCACACAGCATGGCAATCGCATCGTTGTTCAGACTATCTTTCCTTTTGCCCGGATTACAAAAAGTGTACACACGAGTGATAGTAACAAACACATCCCTGTGAGCTGATGTATTTGTGCCATCCATTCAAATGTCCCCCATTGTCCGGGTATAATTCCTGTGCTCGTCAAGATACTAAAAATCCCTAGCAGAACCTGAAGAACGGTAAGTATTAACGGTATCATTCGGATCTGATGAAACAAGACCGACCCCTTCGTTTTCCAAAGTTGGGCAGACCAAATGATCATCATGATCAATAACACATAAGCGAGTCCTCTATGAATGAAATGGACCAATATTTTGTTATCAATAAAATTCAACAGAAATGGCTCATGTGAAAATAAGCTTGAGGGTATCCATTCCCCGTTGATCTTTGGCCAGGTAGCTGCCACGTTAGCAGCTTTATGTCCGGCCATCAAAGCCCCATACAGTAATTGGATCACTAAAACTGCGATCAATATCAGGTTCATTTTACGTAGTGGTCGCTGATGTATGATCTGATCTTCTTTGACCAACAATTTCAATGCAAACCAAAACGTATAACACAACAAACCCAAAGCGAAAATAAAATGTAAAGCCAATCGCGTAGGTTTCACATATACTGCATCACCTGTCAATCCGCTAGCCACCATGATCCAGCCAACCGCTCCTTGCAAAATCCCCAACACAAAAAGAATGACCAAGGGGCGGATCATTTCCTTTTTGAAATGTTTGCGTACGAGGAACCAGATAAATCCACCTGCAAAAACCAATCCGATCAACCTGGCCCATAAACGGTGAAACCATTCCCAGAAAAAAATAAATTTGAAATCATTCAATGTGAATTCGAAATTCAATAATTGAAACTGAGGTGTTTGCCGATACTTATCGAATTCGATCATCCAGGCTTGTTCATTCAGTGGTGGTAAAGTGCCGGTGATCACATCCCATTCAGTGATAGATAAGCCACTACCCGTTAAACGAGTGATCCCTCCCAATGCCACCTGAATGATCGTCATGATCACCCCTAATAACAACCATCTTGCCACTAACTTAGATGAATACTGATTTCCCTGCTCCATAATACCCGGCTTGAATGAAACGCAAATTTACCCCCTTCATAAAAGGAAGCCTTATTTTGTGCATGGTATTTTCCGATTATTAGGAACTTTGTTCAATTTTTATCAGATGCTACAATCCTCCTTTCAAACCCAACTAAAGGAAGCCGGCTGCGATGAGGCCGGAAGGGGTTGTTATGCGGGTCCGGTTTTTGCTGCAGCAGTGATACTTCCACAAGATTTTCATCACCCATTATTGAACGACAGTAAACAGTTGAATGAAAAACAGCGAGCACTATTAAGACCTATCATTGAAAAAGAATCCCTCAGTTGGGCCGTAGCTTTTGTTGGTTGTGAAGAAATCGACAAGATCAATATTTTAAAAGCATCATGGAAGGCCATGCATCTTGCGATTGAACAGTTATCGCCATTACCGGAGTTATTATTGATCGATGGTAATCGTTTTACAGCTTTCAAAAATATCCAACATCATTGTATCGTAAAAGGTGATGGCATCTATGCCTCTATCGCTGCGGCCAGTATTCTTGCCAAAACTTATCGAGATGAATACATGTTAAAACTCCACCAACAATACCCACAATATGGTTGGCATAACAATAAGGGATATGGTACGGCTGAACATCGAAAAGCGATAGAAAAATATGGACTTTGTGAGCATCACAGAAAGAGCTTTAATATTCTACCGCAGCAATTGGAGTTAAGATTATAAAATGTTCACTCACTCCACTCGCCTGCACCTTCACGTATAACTTCATACGTATCCTGTGTACAGTCAATAACGGTGGAAGGTACCATACCTCCTATTCCGCCATCAATGACAATATCTACCAGCTTTCCAAACTTTTCATACATGATCTCAGGATCTGTATACTCTTCTACCATATCACCCGGTAATGATGCTGATAAAATAGGATGACGAAGTTCTTTGACGATGTGGCGTGCAATATTGTTATCCGGTACACGCAGTCCGATCGTACTCTTTTTACTTTGCAGGATCTTAGGCACTTCTTTACTGGCGGGTAAGATAAAAGTATAAGGCCCTGGTAGGTAATGTTTTAATAATCGATACAGCGGAGTAGAGATACTTTTGGTGTACTGACTCAGATCACTCAAATCATAACAAACAAAACTGAGTTGTGCTTTATTTGGATCTACTTGTTTGATCCTTGCGATTCGTTCCACTGCTTTATGCTGAAAAATATCACATCCAAGACCATAAATGGTGTCTGTGGGGTAAATAATGACGCCTCCAGATAACAAACATTCAGCGATGGTCCGAAGATGTCTTGGGTTGGGATTATCGGGGTGAACCTGCAGCAGCATTACTAAATATAAACCCAAATCGTGAAAATCGAAAATCTGTAAAGATGCCCTTATTGGGTGATTAGGCTTTTATTAACAACCCAATCGACTTATTTTTGCGAAAAAAAGCAAAATGCGTTTATCGGAAGTAGATATAGTGGATACGATCAGCCCTGCTGATTTTAAAGAGCATTATTATCTTCCCAAGCGCCCGGTCGTTATACGTGATCTTGCCAAATCTTGGCCTGCATATGAGAAGTGGAATTGGGATTACTTTAAAACACTGGTGGGTGATAAAAGAGTAGGCTTATACAACAATATCAAAAGCGACGCCTACACTCCGATCAATACAGCTGATGATTACAAGACTTTCGGTGACTATATTGACATGATACGAACCGGACCCGCGGCATGGCGTATTTTTCTTTTCAACATTTTTGAGCATGCTCCTCAGCTGACCAAAGATTTTACCTGGCCGGATACATTGATGAATGGCTTTGTAAAAAGATATCCGATGCTTTTTGTGGGAGGGGCTACCAGTATTACGCACATGCATTTTGATATTGACATGAGTCATATCCTGCACACGCAATTTGTTGGCAGGAAAAAAGTATTACTATTCCCATTTGAGGAGCAATTTAAACTTTACAGAAAGCCTTTTGAAGTATTGAGTCTGGCTGATTTCAGCCATTACCACCACCAAAACGGATCACCTGACTACGACCAATTTCCTGCGTTAAAACTTGCACAAGGATTTGATGTCACACTGGAGCATGGCGATACGCTTTTCATGCCAGCAGGATACTGGCATCACATGGAATATCTGGATAGTGGTTTTGCGATGAGCTTAAGAGCGATGCAGTCTTCAGTCTCAGGAAAAATAAAAGGAGTATGGAATTTATTCGGGATGCGGAATATTGATACGGTCATGAAAAAAACAGTTCCTCATCCCTGGTATAACTGGAAGCGAAAGAAAATATTTGAACAAGCTGAAAAAGAACTAAGAAAAGGATCTTGAAGCTAAAAGAAAAAGGCGGCCTTGTGCCGCCTTTTTCACTTGTAACCCCTAATGAAAACTGAATACGAGAAAATCTACCAGCATTGCTGCTTTTTTATCTTCTCTACCCATGGTAAATGTAGGATACTCAGTAGGAAAATCCAACGTAGAAAACACCCAAAATATTAGGGTGTTTTCACTGAAAAGAATACAGTGAAAATCTCGGAAGTTAATTCAGGATATAACAGAGATTTGCAAACCAAAAAAAGCGTAATTTTCTGATCCGAACCTACCCTAAGTAACACTTATGTGTAGTTTTCATCGCTGTTAACTGTTTTGCATATGACTAAAATTGCCCTGGTAGATGATCATGTTTTATTAAGGAACGGGCTTGCCTCATTGATCAATTCGTTTAGCGGCTATACTGTTTTATTTGAAGCCAATAGCGGTAAACATATGATCGAGCTGATCGATGCGAATAATTTGCCGGATGTTGTATTGCTGGATATTACCATGCCCGACATGAATGGTTATGAAACCGCACTCTGGCTTACCACACATCATCCACAAGTAAAGATCCTCGCACTTACCATGCTCAATGATGAACGTTCTATCATTCGTATGTTCAAAAATGGGGCGAAAGGATATTTACTAAAAGACAGTAAACCGCAAGAGCTGAAAGCTGCATTGGATGGCATTGTTACAAAAGGGGTATACCTCAATAAACTGATGTGTGATAACATTATGCACACGATGAAGACTTCTCCGGAAGAGGATGCTGAGATCACTAAATTCACAGAGCTCACAGATCAGGAGAAGGAATTTCTTGGATGGGCCTGCACCGATAAATCTTATCGTGAGATCGCTGAACTCATGGGCACCAGTCTCAAAACTGTAGATGAAACAAGAGATACCCTCTTTCAGAAATTACAAACCGCTACGCGCGTTGGACTGGCTTTATTTGCTATTAAACATGATATTGCCAGATTATAGTCGCTTCTTCTTTGATATACGATTGATAAAAAAAGCTCCGAAAAATCGGAGCTTTTTTTATCGCAATAGTTGTAATTAAATTAAACGATCTCCCAAACTTCCTTCCCACGGAGTAATTTGTCCAAATCACCTTTCCCTTTTGTACTAATGATCTCTTCTATTTGCATGGCCATCACATCTTCATAACAAGCCCTTTCGGTTTCAAAGAAAACACCAAAAGGTCTGGGGAAATGAGTTCCCTGCTGATTCGGATTATCAAACATTCTGATCAACACCTGTGCTTTATAAAAATCACGCTCATCGTGGATCCATAAATCATCTATGCTATGTGTACCATCAGTAAGATCCACCACCACAGGTTTCATTCCATCCAGCTTGATGCCTTTTTGTTGATTGGCACCATACACCAATGGTTTACCCTGCTCGAGAAACAAAGCTTCATCCATTTTACTGCCTTTCTCCGTAAAGATCTCAAAAGCACCATCATTGAAAATGTTGCAGTTTTGATAGATCTCCAATAAAGAAGCGCCCTTATGCTGGTGAGCACGGGTGAGCATAGCCTGTAAATGCTTGGGGTCACGATCCATACTACGAGCGATAAAACTTGCATCTGCACCCATTGCCAATGCCAAAGGATTGAATGGATGATCGATACTGCCAAAAGGTGTACTCTTGGTGATTTTATGTTCCTCAGAAGTAGGCGAGTATTGTCCCTTGGTCAATCCATAGATCTGATTATTGAACAATAAAATATTGACATCAAAATTTCTTCTCAATAAATGAATCGTATGATTTCCGCCGATACTTAATCCATCCCCGTCTCCTGTAACGATCCAAACACTGAGTTCAGGTCTGGTAGCTTTTAACCCGCTGGCAATTGCTGTTGCTCTTCCATGGATCGAATGCATACCATAAGTGTTCATATAATACGGGAAACGACTGCTACATCCGATACCACTGATGATAACGATATTTTCTTTTGGTACTCCGATACCCGGCATGATCTTTTGCACTTGTGCCAAGATGGAATAATCTCCGCAACCCGGACACCAACGCACTTCCTGATCTGTTGCGAAATCTTTGGCCGTTAAG
Source organism: Sediminibacterium sp. KACHI17 (assembly GCF_040362915.1). Lineage (NCBI taxonomy): Bacteria > Pseudomonadati > Bacteroidota > Chitinophagia > Chitinophagales > Chitinophagaceae > Sediminibacterium > Sediminibacterium longum. Next base: position 1,835,941 of record NZ_AP029612.1, read on the forward strand.
GTTGAAGGAACATTTGTTGTTGTTGTTGACATTCAGATCTATAATTAAGTGATCAGATAAATGGCTCTTAAAGTTCTGAAACTTTTAAGATGCATTTCCCATTAATTCTTCCCAATATTCAGCTGCCCTCCTCGTATGCGGAATAACAATGGTTCCGCCTACGATGTTCGCTACTGCAAATATCTCATACATTTCTTCTGTATTCACACCCAATTCATGACATTTTCCCAAATGGTATTTGATACAATCATCACAGCGCAAGACCATACTGGCCACTAATCCCAACATCTCTTTGGTCTTTTTATCCAATGCCCCATCATCATACGTGTTGGTATCGAGGTTCCATAAACGCTTCATCACGAGATTATTCTTACTCAGGATCACCTCATTCATCTTCTCCCTGTACTCATTGAATTCTTGTACCAGTTTACCCATTTTTCATTGTTTTAGCCCGTAAAAGTACAAAAGCATGCGACTGTGCATGTCATTTATTTGTACTTTAAATACTTCAAATCAATAACATGAAGCATTTATTTGTTTGGATCAGCCTTTGTCTGGTTCAATTTGTAATCGCCCAAAACGGTCATGAATCCATTAAAGTAACGGATATGTTAAAGATCCATCAGGTCGGAAATGTCAATGTAAGCCCTGATGGTACCAAAACACTCTTTACAGTTACCAGTATCGAGCCCGATGGGGACACAAAATGGGAATATCGCTATGCCAACAAACTCTATCTCCTTCAAAATGAAGGATCCGGCACTGTCAGACAATTGACCAGCCAGCCCGCAGGACAGCCGGTTTGGAGTCCGGATAGCAAGCAATTACTTTTTGTAAGAGCAGCAGAAGGCAGACCACAGTTATTCCTTTTATCCATGGAGGGAGGTGAACCCATTCAGTTGACCAAATTCCGCTATGGTGTGGGCAATCCGAAATGGAGTCCGGATGGCAAAAAGATCCTTTTCTCGGCCAATATTCGATTGGAGCAACTCATCAATGATGAAGAACTCAATCCGGGTAAGAAGCCTCCAGTATGGTCACTGGAAAAACCCGGCTTCCTGGGTAATGAATATTTGCTCAACAGCAATGCTAAACCAGACCCTGATGGTACCACTGAAGAGATCAGGGCATATTTGAATCAAAATGCCATTGCCCAAAAAGCCAAAGTCATTCATAAATTGAATTTTCAGCAGGAAGCTACTACCTCATCTGAGTTGACCTTCAATCATTTTTTCATCATGGATGCGAGTGCTAATGCTACACCTAAAGCCATTACGCATGGATTTAACCGCTTTGGCAGTGCAGATTTTACGCCTGATGGAAAACAATTGATCCTCACCGGAAATGCTGTTTTAAATCAACACCCTGATCGCGAATTAGAAGGACATATCTATATCTGCAATGCAGATGGAAGTAATGTAAAGAAGATATTGGGCGAAGAAGGTAAAAACTATAATAATCCGGTTATCTCTCCATCCGGAAAATGGATCGCATTTCAATTCGGTAATACTTCTTTCGTAAGCATCCCAGCATTGGCAATCATGCCGATGAATGGTACAGCAAAAGACATGATCCTGATTCCGTTTGACAGAAACAAAGGCGGTATCACCTGGAGTAAAGATGAGCAATCTTTATACTTTACTGCACAAAGCAATGGCGGTATTCCATTGTATCGTGTAGATATTAAAACCCGTCAGGTAACAGCTCTTTCTTCTGTTGACGAGGGGATCAGCAGTTTTGATCTACAGGGTAATCAGATCCTTTATACCAAAACCAAAGTTGGTAATCCATCTGAACTGTATCGCGCGGATCTGAATATGAAAAATGAAGAACGCCTGACTAGTTTTAATCATGAATGGCTGCAACAAAAAAAGATCAGCTTTCCTGAAAAAGCTTCTTTCGTGAATGAAAAGGGTATGACTGTTGAATATTGGGTCATGAAACCAACCAATTATGAACCCGGGAAAAAATATCCAACCATTTTAAATATTCATGGCGGACCTTCTGCTATGTGGGGACCGGGCGAAAATTCCATGTGGCATGAATTCCAATATTATGCTGCGAAAGGTTATGTGGTCGTATATGGAAATCCAAGAGGCTCCGGTGGGTATGGTCTCGATTTTTTAAGAGGGAATGTAAATGACTGGGGAGCAGGACCTACTTCTGATGTATTGACCTATCTTGACAAAGCAGGTAAAAGTGGGTTTATTGATACCAGCAGACTGGCCGTAACCGGTGGTTCTTATGCGGGTTATCTGGTTGCCTGGATCATTGCACATGATCAACGTTTCAAAGCAGCTTGTGCGCAAAGAGGAGTATATGAATTAGGCACTTTCTTTGGCGAGGGTAATGCCTGGAGATTGGTACCGAATTATTTTGGCGGCTACCCTTGGGAAGAAAAAGTAAAACCCATCCTGGAAAGAGAATCACCGATCAATTATGTAGATCAGATCAAAACTCCATTTATCATTTTTCATGGAGAGAATGATTTACGTACGGGTGTGATTCAAAGTGAAATGCTTTATAAAAGTTTGAAAGTGTTAGGCAGAACCGTTGAGTATGTGCGTCACCCGGGAGGAACACATGAATTAACGAGAAGTGGTAATAACAGACAAAGGATCGATCAGATGTTAAGGACGATCGAATTCTTTGATCGGTTTATAAAACATTAAAACTGCCTGTATTGAAAGTCCTTATCTCATACTGTTTATAAATGTGCATCGACAGTAAGAGATAAGGACTCTTTATGTATACAACTTATCACTTTAAAGTTTTTAACCAATCGGACAATCCCGAATAAATTTTTGTTGCAACATCGGAATGAAATTTGGTGTTGATGATTTTCTTCTCATCCGCTTCATTGCTTAAAAATGCAATCTCTACCAAAGCATTCGGAAAATCGGTTGGCGAATTGAGTGCAAAATTGAAGCTGCCTACATTCCCGAATTCATTTAGTTTTAATTCAAGCATTCGTTTAAGAATGGATGTTGTAAGTGGCCGAAATCCAATATGCTTATAGTATGTACTCGTTCCACTCACATTCGTATTGGCACTTGAATTCAAATGCAAACTGATCAGTACATCCGGATTTTGTTCCTGTAGCCAAAGAATACGATCCTTATTATCGAACGTAGTATCTTCTGTACGTGTCATGATAATTTGCTTCACGCCTTTTGCTTTGAGGTATTTTTGAAGTGCTTTTGCAAAACGAAGTGTATATACTTTTTCAGACGCCTTAGCCTTGATACCACTGGCTCCGGTATTTGTTCCTCCATGTCCGGCATCAATGGCAATTTTTAGTTTGCGTAGATCCAATATCGCAGGTTGACGTTTGATTTTCACAACCAACGCTCTCCCACTATATCCCACACTATAACCCCAATGTTGTTTGTGTTGTAGTTCAATGGTTACTCTGAATACATCATCCTCTGTTTGATGATAATAAACATTCTTCACTTCTTTTAAAGAAGTGAGTTGTGTGATCCAGTTGGTATTACTCTGTACACCGAAAATATCTACCACAATTTTGGATGGATTGATCTCCATCCATGTTTTATATGGAAGCTTTTCTTCCATGATTACATTGATATAATCATATGCAGAGTCTCCTTTGGCACTGATCGATCCGGTAACATACCAAGGTTTTAGTTTATTCAGACTATCGGTTCTTACATACGATTGCTCAATATATGCCTGATGAAATTTTGATAATTGAACCAAATACATGCCTTTGACAGTATCCATGATACGAAGGGCAACATTAGAATCGATATACCCCATTTTAGCACCCCCCAATCGATCTTCTCCCAAACCATATGCTAGTGCAGGTAATTTGCCGGTAGACCTTCCGATCCAAGGTTCATACAAACGATTTTGTGCTTGCACTTGAGAATAAGTAACGATGAGTAGTAGCAGAATGAGATGTTTCATTGGATCAATTTAGGATAAATCCAAATAAAAAGGCCTCACTGCTTTTGAACAGTGAGACCTTTGTTTGAGCAAGCAACCGTAAAACAAAAATCAAATATGTAAAATCTTTGTGAAAAAAGGTAATTTTTCCCTGATTTTTTTCTTAGAAATGATAGCCATTGTCCGCCACCAATTTCTCACATATCCTACGGCGGGCATCCTTGGTATTAAAGGGTTCTACCTTGGTGAAACGCTTTAATCCGATATGCATCATTCTTAATTCATCACCTTCCGCAAAGCTATTCAAAGCATCTTTTCCTGATTTATTGATACGATCCGAAGCATCATAGAGATATGTACGCATAATGTCTGCCTGCAATTTAACAGCAGCTTCTCCTTTCTGCTCGGTCAGCTTTATGACACGCAACAAAGCACTTTCAGCATTGTAGGTTTCTATTGCCATATCTGCTATGTTCATCAGCACTTCCTGTTCTTTTTCCAATTGCATCATCAGTTTTTGAACAGCTGCTCCGGCTACCATCAGGATCGATTTTTTGAAGTTAGCGATGTACTTCAACTCTTTTGCAAAAGCGCCTTCTTCCTCTGCACCAAAATCAGGAATGCTCATCAACTCTTTTTGCACAGCCATGGCTGGTCCCATCAGATCCAATTTACCTTTCATTGCACGCTTCAATACCATATCCACGGTCAATAAACGATTGATCTCATTGGTGCCTTCATAAATACGATTGATACGACTATCTCGGTATGCTTTTGAGATCATATACTCATCGCTAAAACCATTACCGCCATGGATCTGAACACCTTCATCTACTACATAATCCAACACTTCACTACCATACACTTTTAACATAGCACATTCAATCGCATATTCTTCAGCAGCTCCGAGCAGTGCTTCTGCAAAGCTCTTACCACTGTTCATTAACTCATGTTCTTTATCATCGATCCATTTAGAAGCACGATATAAAGCACTTTCACAAACCCACATACGAATAGCCATTTCAGCCATTTTATGTTTGATCGCACCAAACTTTGCAATCGGTAGTTTGAACTGTTCACGGGTAATGGCATACTGAATAGAGGTGGTAGCCGCGCGCTTTGATCCACCCAATGCAGCTGCACAAAGTTTTAATCGACCAATATTGAGAATATTAAAAGCGATCACGTGTCCACGACCGATCTCACCCAATACATTCTCAACAGGCACTTTACAATCCTGGAAATACAACTGAACCGTTGAGGATCCTTTGATACCCATCTTATGTTCTTCCGGACCCTGAGAAAATCCTTCAAAACCACGCTCTACAATAAACCCGGTGAACTTATCACCATCGATCTTGGCGAAGACAGTATACACATCAGCAAAACCACCATTGGTGATCCAGCATTTTTGTCCATTCAGGATATAATATTTTCCATCATCACTCAACTTAGCTGTAGTCTTAGCGCCGAGAGCATCACTGCCGCTATTGGGTTCTGTTAAACCATAAGCACCCTTCCACTCACCACTGGCAAGCTTCGGAATATATTTCTGTTTCTGTTCTTCTGTACCAAAATAAAGGATCGGCAAAGATCCAATACCGGTGTGTGCTGCTACTGCAACGGAAAAAGAATGTCCTCCACCCAAACCTTCATTGACAATGGTAGAGGTAATAAAATCTTTTCCAAGACCTCCATACTGTTCCGGAAAAGAAGTAGACAACAGTCCTTGCTCCCCTGCCTTCTCTAACAATGAAGGCATCAAGCCTGTCTCAAGCTTATCAATTCGTTCCACAATTGGAAGTACTTCAGCATCCAGAAACTGAGTACACATATCCATTACCATGCGTTGCTCTTCGTTGAAATCCTCCGGTATGAAGGTTTCAAAAGGGTTACTCTCTTTAATGAGCCACTCACCACCCAACAGGGCTTTTGCTTGTTTTGTTTCCATGGGAAGACAGTTTAATTTATTGATTGAGTCCATGGTCTATGGTCCATGGACTATGGACTACGTTAGATTATCATAAACCCTTTGAAACACCGACTTCACTGTTTCGATCTCTTCTTTGTTCACACCAACCAATGCCTCATTCATCGTTTGATTTGCCAGATCAATGGTAATGTCTTGAAGTGCTTTAGCAGCATCAGTCAAACAAACCAGATTGATCCTTCTATCTTCTTTCGATGCGGTTCTTTTTACCAGTTTTTGTTTCTCGAGATTATCGATCAGCCTGGTAATACTGGGCTTATCACGAAAGGTTCTGTTACACAATTCCTGCTGACTCAAACAATCTTCCTTCCATAAGTGGTATAAAACACTCCATTGTTCGATCGTGATCTCAAGACCCGCTTGTCGAAAATTCTTTTGTAATCTTCTGGCAACTGCCGTGGAGGCCATTCCATTGATTACGCTGTATAATTCTCCTCTCTTAAATTGGTTGTTTGGCATATAGTTAGTTATGCAACTATTTTCAAAGTAAATTCGTTTCTTTGAGATTGCCAAGAATAAAACCTTAAAATTCTCTTGTCAAACCAGCATTTTATAACGTACCGTCAATCCACTGTCCATTACCATCGTTTTGGGTCTGGACCGACCTATATCTGTTGCTTCCATGGCTACGGAGAGGATGGCGGTAAGTTTAAGATTTTTGAACAGGAACTCGGGAATAGCTATACATTGATTGCCATTGATTTACCCTTCCACGGAAACACAAAATGGAATGAAGGTCTTGTGCTGCACCCCTTTGAACTACTAGAGATCATGAATAGGATCATTCCCGAGGAAAGTCGTATTCTTTTAATGGGATACAGCATGGGTGGACGGGTTTGTTTACAGCTATTAGCATCATTCCCACATCGTTTTCGTAAACTGGTATTAATAGCACCTGACGGATTACACAAAAACATCTGGCAAAGACTATCTACCCAAACGGCGCTTGGGAATCGCCTATTTGCCTTTTCGATGCAACATCCCGGGTGGATGTTTGTATTGATGCGTATAGCAGGTTCATTGGGTTTATTCAATAAAAGCATCATCCGTTTCGTGCATCATTACTTGGATCATGCGCATGAAAGAAAAATATTGTACCAACGATGGACCACCATGCGTTATTTCCGACCGAATCTTACAGCTCTGAAAAAGATCATAACCAAACATCAGCTATCCATCCGCCTCATTTTTGGCAAGTACGACAGGGTGATCGTTTCCAGACATGGATATCGGTTTCAAAAAGGTTTGGATGCATGGGTAACTGTTACTGACCTATCGGCTGGTCATCATTTGCTGCAAGAAAAATATATAGGTGATCTACTGAGCGCTGCGCAACTTAAAAATTCCAACTGAATGCTGGATGTCTACAAACACAGGATGCTGATAGTTGCATATTATTAAGTTTCTTTGTTCCATGTACTTGGCTGCTCTGCTATTGATCTCCATACTGTTATTGGCATACTGCATACTGATCGTGCAGTATCGAAAATGGTTTTGTCGATTACAAGTATTTGAGCCGAACAAGAATACTTCTGCCGCCACTTCCTTCTCGGTGATCATTCCTGCAAGAAATGAAGAAGCAAATATTGAAACCTGTTTGAGAGGAATACTTCAACAACCATATCCAAAAGACTTACTCGAAGTGATCGTAGTGAATGATCATTCTACTGATGGAACAGCTGACGTCATAAAAGCCTTACAACAAGAATATCCTCAGCTTCATTTGATTAATCTTGCAGATCATGTAGACGGCTCCACGATCAATGCTTATAAAAAGAAGGCGATTGAATTAGCGATCAGTAAAAGCCAGGGTGATTGGATCATTACCACAGATGCTGACTGTAATATTCCTGAAAGATGGCTGGAATTATACGATGCATCTATTCAAACAAGCAATCATGTATTAGTAGCGGGTCCTGTCATGTTCACCCATCATCCAAGTATCTTATCGCTCTTTCAGTTACTCGACTTTTTGAGTTTACAAGGTATTACTGCCGCTGCTGTATCAGCAGGCTATCATACGATGTGTAACGGTGCTAATCTTGCTTATAAAAAAGAGGTCTTCTATGAAGTGGGGCAATTCAAGGGTATTGATCAGCTTGCAAGCGGTGACGACATGTTGCTGATGTATAAGATCAAACAACAGTATCCAACACAATTAGGTTATTTATTTCACCCCGCAGCTATTGTGACCACAGCACCCATGCAAACTTGGAATCAGTTTCTCAACCAACGAATCCGATGGGCTAGTAAAGCGGATCGGTATGATGATAGATCCGTTTTCCGAATACTGGCATTGGTTTATGCTGTCAATCTGGGCTTGGTATTCTTACTACCGATCAATCTGTTTGTAGCGGGAGAAATAGCACACTGGCTTACACTGATGCTGATCAAAATAATGGTGGAATTATATTTCTTGTGGCCTGTAAGTAAATTTTACCGACACAGTGATGCCCTATTGTATTTTCCATTGATGCAGCCTTTACATCTACTATACACCGTGATCGCAGGTTGGCTGGGTAAATTTGGGAGTTATCAGTGGAAAGGAAGATCTGTGAAGTAAAGATCAAGCCAAACTCATTTTTTCTTCCTTGAGTTTTCCTTCTAATATCATCACCATTCCGAGACAGAGCCAAAACAAGGTTCCGATCTTATCAGTCTCAATCATGTCACTCATAAAATTGATGATCCCGATCATGGCGAGTATGGCACCGGTTGTTAATGCCACGTTACGAAAGAAATAACTTTGAAGCTGGTGATAGATTTTTTGGATACGCCACAGCATCAAAAAATACAAGGAGCAAAAGATCAGTAATCCGATCACTCCTTGCTCAAGTGCTGTCAAAAGAAAATAATTATGAACGGTTGAATGTTCGGGATTATTACTCACCCATGTTTCAAATCGCTTAACTGTAAAAGGTCTGTAATTGGTATAAAAAGTAGAAGGCCCAAAACCGGTAAGCGGACGCTCCGCAAACATACGTGCACCGGCCACCCATCGATAAAATCGCTCTGCATTGGAAACATCCTTCAATGCAATAGTGGCTGACATATGTTGGGAGAAATCAGTATGAAAAATAGTTCTGTCATGATCCGGCGCAAAACGGAAATAACGTTTATCGGTAGACAGCCATACAGTTGAAATTAATACAGTTAGCAAAGCAGTAATGATCAATAAGCCAGTCATTTTTTTTCTGATCACCCCCACCATGATGAGTCCACCGATCAATGCCAGCCACGCACCTCTTGAGTAAGAAAAAATCAATGCGATAATTCCCAGTACTAAAAAAGACCGCAGGAACAATGCATACTTTTTATTGTGCCCGACATGCTGATAAGCACCAAAAGCAAGCGCTAATAAACAAACCAGCATTGCGCCATAATTCACATGGTTTCTAAAAAAAGGAAAGAGATGGCGATTGATACTTTCAAAACTAAAACCATTCATGGCATGGCGTAGTAAAGTAATCAGTACTACAACACCCATTGGTACTAATAAGTATCGGGTCATCTTCTCAATATTACTGATGGAATTGAGCCACAAAGCAGGTAGAATAACAAATGGAATGACATACCAGCTTTTCGCCAACAAGAACTTGATAGACAGCAATGGTTGTTCAGAGTAAAAGCAGGTAATGGTGATCCAAAGCAGATGTACCATCAATAAGAGAAACAATGGGTGTAGCCATACAATATTCGGAAAGTCTTTAGGTTGATGCCACCAGCGAAGCAATGCCATCGCAGTAAGTAGCATCATAATGGCTTCATCCGGAAAATCAAGACCTAGTGAAGGTGTGATATTGATCTCAGTAGAGACCGGCAGTAAGGCCAATAACAGCCAAAACAATTTTTCAGTAGTGTTGATCAACCCATCAAAAACAAAAGGCGCTAATAATACTACGAAAGGTAGCAGCAAAAAAGAATACGAATGAAAGAGGATTGAGGCAATAATTGCACACACAAATAACAATGATGCAGTTATAAAAAATCCATTATGGCGGATAGGCAGCTGCATGTTTAAGCTTATGATCTTCTATCTTTCAAGAGTAAGAACAGAATCGAAAAAAGAAATCCCGCCAACCCTGAAATCAAAATAGCATTGAGTTTATCGGGTCTTTCGGCCTTGGCTGCTGGCACTGCTGTTTCTAGTACATATAATGCCGGTGGTGCTGTTTCTCCCATGAGCGTAAACGAGGCGGCTGTTTTGCGATACCGCGATAATTCCTCTAACAGGGTCTCCATATGCTTTTGCAACAAAGTTTGTTGTGCCGGTTTGACCTTTGAAATACTATCACTCAAAGAGGCATATCGTTGTTCGTTAATGAGGATAGACGCATTGAGTTTGCTAACAGCATCCTGATAATTACTGAGCCAAATAGATTCCAATTTTCCCTGTACAATCTCGATCATTGAATTGATGATATTCGCAGATAAGCGACTATCTTTTGTCCAACAAATGATCCGCATCTGACCTTGCTCCGTACGCTGGAAGGAAATATCTTTTTTAAGTTTTAATACCGCTTTTCTCCTAAGCAATGGAACTGAATCGCCCTGAAGCTCATAGTAGTTGATCAGATCAAATTGATCGATGAGTTGTTTGTAAGTGGTGTCCATATCAGCCACTCCTATGATGCGATCCAGATCATCACCGGAACCAAAATAAGAATAGAGTGCTTGAATATTTTCATTGAACAACCTGGACTTATCAGCTAGTTGTGGATTTGCAGCAATGATTCTGGCACTGGACCGAAAATACTTCGGCACCAACATCACTGTTGCAAAAGCTATCAGCATTGCTAATAATGTGAAGAAGAAAATGAAGCGGGTATTTTTTTGCAATACCTGAACCGTGTTGGCCATATGTAAACCGGATGTGGTCATAGCATTTGAAAATACAATTAAAAATTGATTCTGTTTTAAGTATCGGAAGGCAATACCACTACATTTCTGTCCAAACTCTCTTCCAATGAAATAAAGGTTTCTGTTCTTTCAATACCTTTTATCTTTTGTAATTCATCATGCAATACATATCGCAGCTCTTGAATATCCTTACAAACGATCTCAGCGAACATACTATAGTTGCCTGTGGTATAGTTTAGTCGAACGATCTGAGGAATCTTTTTTAGTTCTTTTGCTACCGTATCATAAAGTGAACTTTTTTCCAGATAGACACCAATAAATGCTATCACATCATAGCCGAGAGATTTGAGATCTATAGATAATTTTTTACCTTTCACTACCTTTAGTTCTTCTAGCTTTTTGATCCGTACATGAATGGTACCGCCGGATACAAAGAGTTTCTTACCTAAATCGGCGTAAGATATCTCGGCATTCTCCATCATTTCTTGTATGATCTGGTAGTCCAGTTTGTCAAGATTTAATTTGGTAGACATTTTATGATTCGTTTTTAGATTATTTTCAATATAAAATCAAAATTATTGAATAATATCTATATTTTAAAATTAATTGTTGAAATTTATACAACGAATAAGTGTTTTATCTTAATATTGTGTTGTCAAACAAAGACAAAGCTCTTATATACTGTGGGGTGATGAAATTTTTCGGCAGACATGCCCTCTTGTCTCGGGGGTGAGGATAACAGGACAAACGTAGTGTAGAGCCTCCCGGTGAAAATCGGGAGACCAGGGTCGACCACTGAACTTTGCGCTATAGCTAACTGCCTCGTGGAGGTTCGATCCCTCCCCCTACAGCTTTTAAATACAAACGCCTTGTAATTTTATTACAAGGCGTTTGTGTTTTATACATCCATGTTAAAATGGGCTACAGGATTTTTAGTTTCCGCCCCTAATTATGTATCATATCGAATCTTGGACATAATTTTTTAAAGAAATATTTTCTTCCAAGAGCTACTATCCATTATACAAATAAGCGTAATATCTTTTTTGTGTGCTTTTATAAAAGACCAAAGGGACCAATCCTAGAATGGTTAATGAAATTAGGATTGAACCACTGGGTATAAATGCATATAGGATCAATCCAATTAATAGTAATCGAATATAGTCGAGATAAAATACCCATCTCTTTTGCTCGATCATGGCACCTGAATTCACAATACTGATCAATATAAAAAGACACAATAAAATTTGTTGTTCTGTAGTAAAGTATTCTGTTAGTAATAATGTGAAAAATAAAATAATAAGCGTAATCACTGTATTCAGTAAAATCAGGCGCTGTAATGCAAGTTGCATACTTTGTTTATTTCGATTCAATAATTTCCGCTCAAGGTATTCACGATGAACAGGGTCAATATCATCCGGCTTACCTAATAGCACTTTTAACTTGGCTTTTACTCCTTTTGCTTCTTTTAGTGCTAATAACAATTCAAGCTGGAAGTGAAAGTGTTGCCATAAGAAACTATAACTATTCAAAGGTTTGGTGAGCCCATATTTAGGCTCGCTTTTTTCTTCTGCAAACGTTCCTAAAAGTTTATCCCAAATGATCAGTATATCACCATAATTTTTATCCAAGTATTCAGGATTACTACTATGATGAACCCGATGGTGTGAGGGTGTTACAAAAACATATTCCAACCAGCCTAATTTTCCTACCAGTTGTGTATGCGTAAAGAAAGGATATACCCCATGAATAATCAGGAAAATAGCAATCATATCCGGAGGAAATCCTAAAAGCGGCAGAACCGACCAAAATAATCCACGAGCAATCGCCTGAAAAATGGTGATACGTGTAGAAACCGTATAGTTGAAATCATCACTTTGATGGTGCACCACATGAACACTCCAGAATAAATTCACCTTATGCCCAAATCTGTGGTACCAGTACCATACAAAATCTGTGACCAAGAAAATCAAAACCCAAGTAATGAAGCTTGGGCGGATATCAAAAATTGCATAATGAGAATAGATCCAGGAAAAAACAAAGTAAAATGCCCCTGTCGTGAGTAAATCAGTTACCCTTTCAGCAATACCAACATTTAGATTAGCGATGGACTCCTCAAATTGGTGGACTCTTTTTTTTCTTTTACAACTAACATAATACTCTAATAAAATGAATCCAATAAAGAATGGTACTGCCAGCGCGAGAAAATTGATTTTGGTCATAGATACTTTCCATGTTGAGGGATAAAATTAATTTTAAAATATTATCCTACCAAATTGGTAGACTTATAAAATTCTGATAATTTTACCGCCGAAAGCACCCATCATTACTGCTGTTTACTATGAATGTTTTACTTCCGTACCTTCTGATAGACAGTGATCAAAATGCACTTCAAGAAATATAGTCACGTGGCCGAGTGGATAGGCTGAGGTCTGCAAAACCTTCTACGATGGTTCGAATCCATCCGTGACGTCTATTTTTGATCCTGCTTATCGGACTAAAATCATACATATCAATCGGTATTTATTTTCTCTCAGTTGTTCGTATTTTCAATAATCTGATGACCGAACGAATAATAATATGCCCTTTGATTTTTCTTTAAAGAGTTCTTTTCTCTTTGTCTTTTTTTTTCATGGATTGGTTTTTACCTTCCTTCTATTGTGGCGTGGCATTCAACACAATAATACTGCTCAGAAATGGCTGAGCTTCTTCACTTTCCTGTGTACACTTTATATCACACCCTTCATGCTTGGCTATGCAGGATGGTATTCGGGTGGCATTTATAGGGAAATACTTTTTTATGTACCATTTCAGCAATTATTCTTGATACCCCCTGTTTTGTATTTCTATGTGCGATCATTATTGGATCAAACATTTTCTTTCCAACGAAAAGATTGGCTACATTTTATCCCTGCTGTTTTGTACTTATTATATACGCTGATCATTTTCATTAGTGATCAGTGGCTTACTGAAGAGGTGTTTTTTTATAAAGATGGTCGTGATAAAGACTTTGATCTTTGGTATCAGCTCTTGGGCTTTCTCTCGCTGACAATTTATTTGACCGCAAGTTTACGTGTATATAAAAAATATAAAGGGCTGAGTTATGCCACGCTCAGCTTTGCAGACTCAGTTTTATTCAAATGGGCAGAAAGATTTTTAACTGCCTTTGTATTATTACTCGGCATTCGGCTCCTATTTTTCATACTCAATCCGGAGTGGGCAGAATTTGGGCGAAAATTCTGGTATTACCTCAGCTTTTCAGGATTGTTTTACTTTATCTCTATTAATGGCTACAATAATAATATCCGGTCTGCTACTTCCTTTCGCATACTAGAAGAGCCGATACATCAAGATACATCAGCACTTATCAGTGAGCATGAAGGGCCTGCTGAACAGATCCCCGATCTTGAAAAAAGGAAAGAGCAGATCAGTTTACTCATGACAGAGCAAAAATTATATGAAGACCCTTTATTGACCATCACGATCGTTGCTGATCGTTTGGGTACACACAGCAAAAAAGTATCACAGATCATCAACCTAGGCTTTGGGATGAATTTCAATGATTATATCAATACGTATCGCATCGAGTCAGTGATTCAGAAAATAGATGCGGGTGAAATATCTTCTCAAACGATCATGGGGTTGGCCTATGACGCTGGATTTAATTCCAAATCAACTTTTAACCGAGCTTTTAAAAGATTGAAAAACATGACTCCCAAGGAATATGTAGACAAAAAAGCCAAGAAATGAGTGTCATTTCCAGATATGAGACCGTTTCTGCTGCATCGAAATGCATTTTTGCAGAAAAAAAGAACATGCGCTTTCATCAGATTAAGTATAGCCTAATTATTTTACTCGTCTTTCTTTTACCATCCCTTCTATCTGCCCAATCCAAACTTTCGCCATTACTCCAAAAGCAACTAGATAGTATTGCCACACAGGACGTACCCCCCAAAGCGCCGGGAATCGCAACAGCTATTATTCAAAAAGGTAAAGTGGTCTATGAAAAATATGCAGGCATTGAAGATTTTACTGATAGCTCCAGGATCGGGGTACATACCAGATTCAATATTGCTTCTAACGGGAAGCAGTTCACAGCTTTAGCCATTCTTTCTTTGATCGAGAAAAAGAAACTTCAGTTGACTGATGATATCAGACAATATTTCCCCTCATTGTACCCTTCCATAAAAAGACCGATTACCGTTGAAAATCTATTGACCCATACCAGCGGTATTCGTGATGTATATGATCTATGGTCATTACAAGGGCTTACCTGGTGGAAACAGCAGTTTAATAATCTGCATGTCTTGGAATTGATACAAAAGCAGAGGGATCTCAATTTTGAACCGGGTGCTAAATACCTCTATAGCAATAGCAATTATATCCTACTGGCATTACTGATAGAAAAAGTTACCGGACAAACTTTCGGTTCATTCACAAAGGAACTATTTCGCCAATTAGGTATGCATCAAACATCTTTTGAAGATGATCATACAAAGATCAAAGGTCCGATCGCGAGAGCTTATTTCAATTTCAATACCTGGACCACCTATTCCTGGATATGGAATGTCTGTGGTGATGGCAATCTGTTCACTACATTAAAAGACCAGATTCGCTGGGAAAAAATCATTCAAGGTACCGTTCATGCAGGAATAAAAAGACCCATCATACGCAAAAGTCAGCAACTCGTTAATCCTTCGATATCTAAGCAATATGGTTACGGACTTGAGTTCGGTGAATATAGAGGTATAAAGTATACCTTTCATGAAGGCGCTACAGGAGCCTGGAAGGCTACTACCATAAGGTTTCCAGAACGATCGCTTTCGATGATTACTTTAACCAATACAGGTAAATCGATCCCTTCCCAGCAAACTAGACAAATGGCAGACGCGTTTTTATCACTCCAGAATACAACAACTTCTTTTCTTACGCAACCGATCAAAACAGGAAATTTTGTAAATGAGAGTGAGATAACAGGCACCTATTTAACCGAGAACAATTTTAGTTTTCAATTTGAGCGGATCAACGAACAATTGGTGCTAAAAAGATTCGGTAGAAATGATGTTGTTTTAGAAAGAGAATCAGCCAATATTTTTCATCAAAAAAATGATCCGGCTTTTAAACAGGAATTTCATTTGAGTGAGCAGGGAGAAATGCTAGTCACTGCATATTATACAACACATGCACCTTATACTTTAAAAAGACCAGTCGTAAAATGGGATGGTTTTAAAAAGGAAATCTGGAGTGGTCAGTTTCTCAATACAGAGACAGGTGTTACAATAGTATTAGAGTCGATAAACGAAAAAAACTATACGGTCAAGATCGGAGAATCTGCTTACAAGGGGATCTTGGTTACACCTCAGCTAATGTTAGCAGGATCCTATGTTTTACACATGGAAAATGGTATTCCTACTACCCTTTATCTTAGTGGTGACAGGGTGAAAAGAATACAGTTTATCCGTGTACCTTGATTAACGAAGCTTATTTATGGTTAATTCGATGTAACAAACTGACAAGCCAAATCTTTTCGTCAAGCCATATTCACCCACTGCACCTGTTAAATTAAACCCCTATCCATATTAGCGTTTCGATTCGCATGAAGATGTAAATCTTTACACTGCTTAAACTGAAACGCATGAAAATGAAATGTACATTACTTATAGTATGCCTATCGATCTTGTTATCCAGCATCTATGCTCAAACCACACCATCGATATCGGGTACTGTTACCGACGACCAGGGAAAGCCATTACAGGCAGCCACTGTTTCATTGCTACAGCAAAAAGATTCATCCCTGGTAAAGCTAGCCGTGAGTGGTGAAAATGGTCAGTTCGAATTCCTAAACATCAAGCCCGGGAATTATCGGATCTCCATAACACTGATCGGATATGGCAAACAATCATCGGCACCCTTTTCATTTTCATCAACTGCAGTAACGATCCCGGCCATTTCACTAAGCCCGAGTAATCGTGGTATGAGTGAAGTAACTGTAACCGCGCGTAAGCCTTTTGTAGAAACCAAGATCGACAGAACCATTATTAATGTAGAAGCATCTCCAACCAGTGCAGGCTCAAGTGCTTTGGAAGTACTGGAGAAATCTCCGGGTGTGAGTGTCAGCAATGAAGGTAATATCAGTTTGCGTGGTAAAGCAGGTGTGATCGTGATGCTGGATGGAAAACCAACTTATATGTCTGCTACAGACCTTGCCAATTTATTACGCAATATGCCTGCTTCAGAATTGGATGTAGTAGAGATCATGACAAATCCTTCTGCGCGATATGATGCTGCCGGTAATTCGGGTATCATCAATATCAAAACAAAAAAGGGACGAAACAATGGCTTCAATGGAACGGTTACACTCGGTGCAACAGCATCATTGTTTAAGCCAGAAAACGCTTTGCATGTAATCCCTAAATCACAAAACAATTTTACATTCAATTACAAGCACAATAAGATCAATTTTTTTGGAAGCTATCTCCCCAATTTCTTTCGCGGAAGGCAAAACTTAACGATCAACAGAAATTTTTATGATGCTATGGGAAATAAAGATGGATCATCTGATCTTATCACACGTTTCCGGTTCGGCAATTTTAATCAAACATTGAGACTAGGATTGGATTACCAACCCAATAAGAAGAATATTTTCGGAGTTGTGATGAGTGGATTTGTATTTGAAGGAAGACCTACACCTACCAGTATTTCAACTATTAAAGACAATAACAATAATATTCTGTCAAGTCTTGTCTCTAATACAAAAAACATCAGCAGTTTCCGCAATTTTACCGGGAACCTCAACTGGAAACATAATTTTGATTCAACCGGAAGAGAGTTAACTGCAGACATTGATTATGTTACCTATAACAATACTTCAGACTTATTACTCACAACAGATGTATATAATAGCGTTGGTAATAAAGTAGGCCCAACGATTCTACTGAAAGGTCATCTCCCTTCACTGATCAATATTTGGTCATTCAAATCTGATTATGTACAACCGTATAAAGGAGGACGTTTTGAGGCTGGTATCAAAAGTAGTATTGTAGAAAATGATAATGAAGTAGATTACAAGAGAGAGCTCCCTGATAAAACATGGATACCTGATAACCGATCCAATCACTTCATTTATCGTGAAAATATCAATGCAGTGTATGTCAATGCCAATAAACAATGGGGCAAGTGGACCTTACAAACCGGTTTACGATTAGAAAATACCATTGCAAAAGGAAGACAGGTTTCCAATGATTCAACTTTCAAGCGGAATTTCACCAACTTATTTCCAAGTGTATTTTTAAGCTATGCATTCAACAAGCAAAATCAGCTGACAGCGTCATATAGCAGAAGGATCACCAGACCGAATTACCAGGACTTGAATCCATTTACATTCTTCCTGGATTCATTAACCTATCGTGTAGGGAATCCTTATTTGCTTCCTCAATTCACACATAATGCTGAATTAACTTATGCCTTCAAATCGAAATTCATTTTCACTTTAGCGATGAATACGACGAATAATGTGATCTCTCAAATTCTTCGTCAGAATTCAACTGATAAGATCACATTCAATACTTCGGAGAATATTGCCAGCTTTGACAATGTAAGTTTATCAGTGACAGCACCGGCAAGATTTACATCGTGGTGGAATGCTAATTTCTTTGTGACGATATTCAACAACCATTACGAAGGCATCTATAATACTGATCCGATCGACATTTCCTTTACTTCTTTTAATACCAATATTACCAATAGTTTTGTATTGAGTAAAAAGAAAGGATTGAATGCTGAACTCAGTGGTTTCTATCGTCATAAAGCAGTTGATCAATTAGCAGTATTTGATCCGGTATACCTGTTAAGTATTGGATTACAAAAACAGGTCATGCAAGGAAGGGGTACACTAAGAATGAACATACGTGATCCTTTTGCATGGCAACGCTTTAGAGCCACCACTCAATACAGTGATGTAGATGTACGTACTGATGCCAGACCAGATGCCAGAATGGTAGCCGTTACTTTCTCATTACGTTTTGGAAAGAATACCCCTGGCTCACAACCTCGTAAAAGAACGATCGGTTCTCAGGAAGAGCAGAGTAGAGTAGGTGGAGGAAACTAACAGCTAAATAGAACCCCTAATTACAAAGCTTTTATCTGCCCCCCATAAAAAAGAGCTGCAAATCGTTGCGGCTCTTTTTTTACCTTGAAGACCAGTATTTTAATGGTTTTTTCACAAAATTCAGGCTTCATGGCCTCATTCTTGCGTGTCTACCTACAAATAACCAAACCATGGAGCATTACACTTTACAAACCCGATTCATTACCCGTGAATCAAAGGGTAATAGCCTGTTGAACATTCTTACCCGACTGTACAATAAGATCGCTTATGTACACGGATGTCATCTGTATATTATCAATCAAGATGCCGAGAATAGCGATCATATCCTGGTAACTGAACTATGGGATTCTCTGGAAAGCCATCAACAATCACAAAGTCTACGTGATTTTCAGGAAGCCATCTCTCAAGCTACCCCACTTCTAGCCATTGAACCTGAAAGAAGGGTATTAAAGGCTGTAGCGGGGAAAGGATTGTTATAATGATGATATAGAATGTCAAATCATGAAGACCGTTTACATTCTATATTCATTATTCTCTATTCCTCTGTTTTACTACTTTTGTCCGAATGGGACAGAAAAAACTGATACGATTTGAAGCAATCAAGGGCTTTGAGAATGTACTGGAGTATCCGGAGGGGATGCAGGGTAAGTGGAAAGAATTCTTTAAGAATGATCATCCACTTACGCTTGAATTAGCTTGTGGCAAAGGAGAATACGCTGTTGGACTGGGTCGTATGTATCCCGATCGTAATTTTATTGGTATCGATATCAAAGGCAATCGTATCTGGCGTGGCGCTAAAACTGCTTTAGATGAGGGATTGAAGCATGTTGCTTTTATCCGTTCTCATATGGATAAGATCACTCAATATTTTCAACCCGGAGAAGTCTCGGAAATTTGGATCACTTTTCCTGATCCGCAACTGCGTACTTCACGAGCCAAGAAAAGACTGACACATCCTAAATTTCTTAGATTATACCAACAGATTTTATCATCCGGTGGACTCATTCATTTGAAAACAGACAGTCCGGATCTATATCAATTTACCTTACTGGTGATCCAGCTTTATGGGTTAACGTTGGTTGAGCAATCAGACAATGTATATGCCCAAGCAAGTATTAAACCGGAATTGTGTATCAAAACGCACTATGAGGGGCTAGACATTGCACAAAGTAATCGGATTCATTATCTATGTTTTAGATTAGACAAAGAAATGCCATTGGCTACTGATGACATTTTAAAACAACGTTTACATGAATCGACAGCTGATTGAGGGTAAGGATTTTTATTACGATGAACATGGCTATGTAGTGTTCACAGAAGCTTACCATATCAGTAAGGGATATTGCTGTGGACATGGATGCAGGCATTGTCCATTCGATTATGAATCGGTTCCTGAGCCAAAACGTTCAGAACTATTGACCCAAAAACAAAAAGCTACAGAGCCAAAAGCGTAAATTGCCTGTATAAATTTTATTACAGGTGCCTCCTAAAAAATCAACTGAAAAGCCAAGGACTGTATTACCCTCCGGTAGTAAAGATGTTTCCTTTTTCGAACAGGTATATGATGTGGTACGTCAAATACCTAAAGGACGTGTAACATCTTATGGCGCAATTGCTGCTTTTTTAGGTACAAAAATGAGCGCCAGAATGGTGGGCTGGGCCATGAATGGTTCTTTTCATATAAAACCGAAAGTACCCGCACATCGTGTTGTCAACAGAAACGGCATGCTGAGTGGGAAAGCTCATTTTGCAACACCCACACTGATGGAAGAATTGCTCGCCAAAGAGAAGATCAAAGTGAAAGATGATATGATCATTGACTTTGAAAAAAAATTCTGGGATCCGGCTGTAGAAATTAGTTTATAAGCTGAAAGCTACAAGCCACAAGGCATTTGCTAAACAATACTGTTTCAGATCAATCGCTTGCGGCTTAAAGCATGCAGCTTGTAGCTCAAAGCTCGTAACTTAAGAATAATACGGACTGATCATCCAATACACCACCGGCCCTGTTACAGCTACATAGAACCATAAAGGCCATGTGATCTTTGCAATTTTTTTGTGTTGCACATATTCACCAGTGAGACCTCTGTATGCCGTGAATAAAATAAAGGGGAGAATGATGGCTGCCAGAAAAATATGGGTGATCAAAATGACATAGTATACCATACGCATACTACCCACTGCTATCTTCTCGGCTTCGCTTACCAATCCATCGTGATCTGCATCTCCGAATTTTGCTTCTCCTGCTAATAAGTGGTGTGCAATATAGGATACTAAAAAAGCCACTGAAAGCAATAAAGCGAGCATCATTAGTCGCTTATGTACGGCATAACTTTTTTGTTTTACGGCAACTAATGCAGCTACTAATAATACAGCAATAGAAGCGTTAATGAATGCATTGATCTTTGCAAAGACGTGTACATCAAAATTTACACCGATATCCAGTTTAACACGGCCGAGTACTACTACAGCTGTGAATACAACAACTGAGAATATACCTATCAGCCAGCGTGCTTGTTTGTCGTTTTTGGGGAGTGAGGGTTCTAGCATGTTATTGAGTTTATTGCCACTGAAAACACAGAATGATACAGAAAGTTGATTATCCGTTTATTTTTCTACGATTACGCATATAGAGTACAAAGAAGATCACTGCCAATACTACAATCAACCAAAGCCAGCTCAGATCAATGATCTGCATGAATACGGTACTCTTTTTCTTTTTATCCTTTTCCAGCATCAGGAATCCGATATCACGTGCCAGTTTGGAAAGAGAAGTTGAGTCAAGTCCATTGTAATATCCTCTTACATAACGGTCTTTATCCAATAATACAAATCGTGTGGTATGTACAAAATCCGGGCTCATTGGCTCTTCACTGAACTTATCTACTTTCAATTCCTCATAAGCGAACCGATAGATCGAGTCCTTACTTCCTGTTAACATCCACCAGTTATCATGATTCACACCGAAGCGATCTGCATAATCTTTTAATACTGCTACAGAATCGTGTTCGGGATCAACAGTGAACGATACGAATTGTACTATAGAAGTATCGATCTTATTACGGACATTTCCTCCCTTCAAAAATGATTGTTGCAGTTTCGACATGTTTCTGGTAAGTCCGGGACAAATACTTCTACAGCTGGTGAAGAAGAAATCAACCACCATGATCTTTCCTTGCTTATCATACAAGCTCACAGTTTCACCCAGCTGGTTCTGTAGAGTGATATTAGCTGTCTTGTGCCAAACACTATCCGTGATCATCTTACCTTTCTCTACACGTGTAACAACTGTATCCAGCAGATATTTTCGAGGCATATCTACCGCAGTTTCGCTGGCGTATTTTAAGATCAGGTAACAAAGGATAGGAATGAAAACCGCTACCAACAAACCGAGTATTGCTTTCTTATTCATATTGAGCAGTATAAAAAAACCATCGCCAAAACAGCGATGGTTTGAACAGTAATAAGGTTATAACAAGTATCTCTTAGTGTTTGTTTTCCACCGCACCTTCACTCTTATGGGTAGAATCAGCATGTGTACCTGCAGCGGCACCATGTGATCCATGCTCTTTCTTCTCAACTTTGATGGTGCTTTGTTCTTTGAAATAAGGATCGTAAGTATTACGCAAATTTCTGAAAGAATTACCATCAGCCAGGAATGCGATGATGAACCAAATGAATAAAGCCAAAGGAACCACGATCGTCATGATCAGGTTTTTGATCTCATGTTTCAGGTGCATGAAATATCCAACGATATAAAAAGCTTTGGCAAGCATCAGGATAATGATGGCACCTTTGATGGCGAATCTTAATCCTTCACTTTCCATACCAATCATCCAGAAACCGAGTACCAGTTCTATGATGGTTAAAACAGAGAGGATGATGGTTACTTTTTTGATCTCGCTGGTACCACCACCATGTGTTTCTTCGTGACCTACTGAATGTGACATATCAATATCTTAATTAAATGAATGAATGTTTGACTAAACCAGATAAAAACAGGTGAATACGAATACCCATACCAGATCTACAAAGTGCCAGTACAAACCTGCTTTCTCGATCATCAGGTAATGTCCACGCTGTTCGAACTTATCCATCAGTGTCATGATCAGCATCACGATATTGATGATCACTCCAGAGAATACGTGGAAGCCATGGAAACCAGTGATCGTAAAGAAATAATTGGTAAAATTGGTTGAAGAAGCGGTTCCATCTGCATTTAAGAATGGATTGCTACCCCACCATGCACCTTCATGATGTAAATGTGTCCACTCCCAAGCCTGACAACCTAAGAATGCCAAACCACCTATGATGGTCCAGATCAGGTTTTTCACTACCCCTTTTTTATCCATGTTATGTCCGGCATGCACGGCCAATACCATGGTAACTGAACTGATGATCAGGATAAAGGTCATGATACTAACGAATACCAACGGTGCATTTACTCCTTCGGGAGCAAAAGGGAAGCTTTTAAAGACCTCATTCGGGTCAGGCCATCCATTGGTTGAGAAGCGGATGGTACCATAAGAGATCAGGAAAGCTCCAAATGTGAAGGCATCACTCATGAGGAAATACCACATCATCAGTTTACCATACTCCACATTGAAGGGACTCTTTCCTCCACCCCACAATTTGGTTGTTGTTGCAGTTGTTGTCGTTGCCATGATCGTTCTAAAAATTTCGTTACAAAAATATTGGCTGTTGTTCAAAAAAGGTGAATAAACCCTAACTTTTTCTTGAACTATCCGATCCAGTTATAAAAGATGAACAGATAGATCCAGAGTATGTCTACAAAGTGCCAGTAAGTACCTGCTACTTCCACCGGAATAGCGCTGTACGACTTCACTTTGCTGCTATAAGCACGAATAAACATCACCAGTAAAGCGATCACTCCACCCAGTACGTGCACCATGTGCAAACCGGTGATCACAAACAAAAAGGAGGCCGCTGAATTGCTTTTGGGTCCAATAAGCGCAATACTGCGAGCTTCAAGGTCATTAAAACCCATGTATTGAAGAATAATGAATAAGAGACCCAGTGCCGCAGTTACTGTTATCAGTGTACGATAACGCCCCATCTCTCTTGCTTTAAACGCTTTTGTAGCCAGGTGCATGGTCAGGCTGCTGACCAAAATCACGACTGTTGAATACCAGAATACGATCGGAAGGTCAAACTCCAACCAGCTACTCTGGTTCTTTTTTACGATGTAAGCACTTGTCAATCCGGCAAAAGCCATCACAATGCTTCCCATGGCCACCCACATGGTGAATTTGTGTGGGTGAATCCTTTTCGGTTCGTTTGTTGTCGCACTTGTCATCATCTCAGTTTTTTTGTGAATGGTGAGTAGTCAGTAGTGAGTAGTGAGTCCTTTTCTATTCACTACTGACTATTCACTACTCACTATTTTATTTTATCCGCCAGCAGAGCAAGCAATACGATCGGCAGATAGATATAACTGCTGAACATGACTCTTCTGGCTGCTTTTACGTCCATGTCTTTATACAACCTGATACTTTGTACTACCATGAATAAGTTGGCAGCAATGAGTATCCACATACTTGTTTCACCTGTCAATCCAAAGTAATAAGGCAAAATACCCACTGGTATCATTAATACCGAATACATCACTGCTTGTAAAGCGGTGAATTTAGTAGGACCCAGGTCTGAAGGCAGTAGTTTAAATCCTGCCTTACTATAATCACTATGAGCCACCCAGGCAATCGCCCAGAAATGCGGGAACTGCCAAAGGAATTGTATGCCGAATAATATCCATCCACCCGGACCAAAATCATCATTGCCTGCTACCCATCCGATCAAGCAAGGTAACGCTCCCGGAAAAGCCCCTACCAATACCGCTATCGAATTGATCTTCTTTAGTGGTGTATAGATATATGCATAGAGAAACAAACTGAAGGCAGACAATAAAGCAGATGACAGGTTGAAAAAATACCACATCATCACTACTCCCAACAATCCTGCGATCAAAGCGAATATGTAAGCTTCTTGTTGTTTCATTCTGCCATTTGCTACCGGTCTTTTACCGGTGCGTTTCATCATGGCATCTGTATCTTTTTCTACTGCCTGATTGATAGCGTTAGCACTTCCAGTCACTAACATACCTGCAATGAAAAGAACTACGATCATCCCCAGATCATACTCCACAACTTTTGGAGCCAGCAGATAACAAACCACACAAGAAAAAACCACTGTAAAGCTCAACGTAAACTTGATGAGCTGGAAGTAGTCTTTTACTTTGGCCGCTACTGAGAACGAAGCGGAATCTTTGGTGTCTGCTGTCATGTATCTTAAGGGTATCTTATAATTGGAATATCCATTTCTTTTCTCTGCGAACCTTCCTATCTGCTTCTGATATCCATGCTTTGAATCTTAAAAACAATGCTCCCGATGATCGGGAGCATTGTCAATATGGGTAACCTGCGATTATTAAATGATGCAGGTGACTGATCTGTTAATGATGACTTTCATCTGCTCCCACCGGTGTTGTCTGTGCAATGAATTCTTTGCCATCCTTACCGTAATCATAAGCCCAACGATGTACTTCAGGAATTTCTCCCACCCAGTTACCGTGACCAGGTTTGATCGGTGTTGTCCATTCCAATGTAGTAGCACCCCATGGATTCAATGTCGTCACTTTTCTTCCTTTGAAAATAGAATAGAAGAAGTTGAACAAGAACAATAACTGTACTGCGAATACGATCATTGCCACTGTGCTGATGAATCTGTTCAGTTCAGCAAATTGCTTGAAGCTTTCCCAGATGCTGTAATCGTAATAACGACGTGGCATACCTGCCAGACCTTCATAGTGCATTGGCCAGAAGATCAGGTAAGCACCGGCGATGGTTACCCAGAAGTGAATATAACCCATCGTGTTATTCAGGTAACGGCCATACATTTTAGGGAACCAGTGGTAAATACCTGCGAACATACCGAACATAGAAGCTACACCCATTACAATATGGAAGTGTGCGATTACGAAATAGGTATCGTGCAGATGGATATCCAATGCTGAGTTACCTAAC
The DNA here is from genome assembly GCF_040362915.1 of Sediminibacterium sp. KACHI17. Classification (NCBI taxonomy): domain Bacteria; kingdom Pseudomonadati; phylum Bacteroidota; class Chitinophagia; order Chitinophagales; family Chitinophagaceae; genus Sediminibacterium; species Sediminibacterium longum. Next base: position 1,861,844 of record NZ_AP029612.1, read on the forward strand.
CAGATACCTGTTAAACCACCGGAGATGAATAAGCTCACAAATCCGATCGCGAACATCATACCCGGAGTGAAACGAATATTACCTCTCCATAATGTTGTTAACCAGTTGAACACTTTGATAGCAGATGGTACTGCGATCAGCAATGTCAACAGTACGAAGATGGAACCTAAGAAAGGATTCAATCCAGTCACGAACATATGGTGTGCCCATACTAAGAACGCAAGGATTGCGATCGCGAACAATGATCCGATCATCGCCATGTAACCGAAGATCGGTTTACGAGAGTTCACAGAAAGAATCTCTGATACCATACCCATGGCAGGCAACAGGATAATGTATACTTCAGGGTGTCCTAAGAACCAGAACAAGTGCTGGTAAAGGATAGCGCTACCACCTTCATTAGGCAATGCACCTACACCATTGATGAAAATATCTGACAGATAGAAACTGGTTCCGAAGTTTCTGTCGAAGATCAACAGAATAAAACCAGAGAATAATACAGGGAATGATAATACACCCAATACTGCAGTGAAGAACAATGCCCAGATGGTCAAAGGCATACGAGTCATGCTCATACCTTTTGTACGCATGTTCAATACAGTAGCGATATAGTTCAAACCACCCAATAAAGAGGATACAACGAATAATGCCATTGAGATCAGCCACATATCCATACCGATCTTAGAACCCGGTGATGCATCACCCAAAGCACTTAACGGAGGATAAGCTGTCCAACCACCACTGAATGGACCTGTCTCTACGAACATAGAAGACAACATCACGATACTAGCTGCGAAGAAGAACCAGTAGCTCAGCATATTCATGAAAGGAGATGCCATATCACGTGCACCTACTTGTAAAGGAATCAGGAAGTTGGCGAATGTACCACTCAAACCGGCGGTCAATACGAAGAATACCAGAACGGTACCGTGTGTTGTAACCAAAGCATAGTAAGCTTCCGGAGTGATACGACCACCTTTGGCCCATTTACCAAGGATATCTTCTAACCATGGGAAAGTAGCATCAGGATAACCCAGCTGCAAACGGAAGAGAACGCTCATCAAACCACCCAATACAGCCCAAACCATACCGGTGATCAGGAACTGTTTAGCGATCATTTTATGATCCTGACTAAACACATACTTCGTGATGAAAGTCTCATGATGGTGATGCTCATGATGATGATCGCCATGACCCTCGTGTGTGGCCACTGCTCCATGTGCATGCACTACTGCTTCGTTACTCATAATCTTCTTTTAAAAATTTCTATCAATGATAACAACCGATCGCTATTACGGTTGAACAATGTTTTACAATTTGGCTACTGCTTTCTTAGCTGCTTCAACAGGTTTAGCAGAAGCTGTTTTTACGCTGTCAGTGGCCGGCTTTGGAGCTGCAGGATCTTTATCAGGAAACTGCTGAACATAGTATGGCTTTTGTTTCACCATCCATGCATCATACTCTTCTTGCTCTACTACTTCGATCACACCTTTCATTGAGTAGTGACCATTACCACACATCTGGTCGCAACTGATCTCATATTGGAAATCAGGATTACCAGTCATTTCTTTCATTTCTTTGGTCGTATACTTAGGCGTAAACCACATTGTTGTAGGAATACCAGGAACCGCATCCATCTTCATACGGAAATGAGAAAGACCTACGTCATGGATCACATCTCTAGAACCAATGATCAGTTTAACAGGCTTACCTTTTACCAGATACATGGTTTGTTCCATTACCACATCATCATGTGCTAATTCATCTTCCCAGATCAGACCTAAGCTATTAGATGCATTGTCAATGTTCTTATAATATTTTTTACCGAAAGAACCATCTTTACCCGGGTAGCGATAGATCCATCCGAATTGCTTTCCGGTTACTTCTACGACCATTGCATTTTGCGGAGGCTCACCGGTAAAGAGGAACCAGTTACGCAAACCGATCACAACCAATACAGTTAATGCGATAGCAGGAATAACAGTCCAGATAATCTCCAACTTATTATTATGCGGAAAGAAGAAAACTTTGCGAGTATCACTCTCCTGATATTTATAAGCAAACCAGAATAAAATGATCTGTGTAATGATGAATACAATACCGGTAACAGCCAATGTAACCCATAACATAGAATCTACACGTGCTCCCTCAACGCTGGCTGCATCCTGAACCAACAAGGTTTTACCATAGTACAGTTCATTACAATACCATACGCCGATCAGTCCCAATACCAGAAAACCTATCATCAGGAATCCGTTGATCTTGTTATTCTGCTTACGGCTAACTTCTTCTCCTTTTAGTACTGAAACATATTCACTCGCTTTAGCGATCTGGAAGATCACTACAAAGATCAGTACGATTACGGCTGCTGTTAAAAACATTGTCATAATGCTATCAGTATTTAATCAATTTGATATGCCTGAGGCAACCAAATTTTCAAATTTTCAAATTTTCTTCATCCATGTCCTTTCGGACAAATGCTAACTACACCTGGTGAATCACACTCTCTTTCAGGAAAGGATGATATTTTGGAACCAATGGTTTTTTAGTAAGCGCTTTTCCTACACCCAGGATCATCATACCTACAAACAAGCTCAGAATTCCAAAATCCAACCAGCCTAAAGTCACGTGTTCTTTAGACAGACTTCCCATGATCATTTGGTAAAAATCGATCCAATGCCCAAAGATGATCAATACTGCCATAAAAGTTACAAGTGTGTAATTTCTCTTCGCTGAGCGTTTCATCAGGATCAACAAAGGACACAAGAAGTTGATGATCAGGTTCAGGAAGAAGATTCCTTTATATGGACCTTGTACTCTGTGTTTGAAGTAAACAGTTTCTTCAGGAATATTTGCATACCAGATCAGCATGTACTGAGAGAACCATAAGTAAGTCCAGAAGATTGAGAATGCAAACATGAACTTACCGATATCATGCAGGTGTTCCTGAGAAGTTAATTCGAGGTATCCTTTGTTCTTCAGGTAGATCACCCAAAGAGCGATCAAAGACATACCCGATACAAATGAACTTGCAAAAGTATACCAGCTATACATGGTAGAGTACCAGTGTGCATCGATACTCATCATCCATAACCAAGGAATAGTAGAACCTACGGTCAATGCGAACCATACAGTAAATAAAGCTGCACGAACTGTATTTCTCCAGATAAAACTTGCACCTTTTTCCGCATCCATCGGAGCTTCATCTGCTTCACTGCTCAACTGACGCATTCTCCAACCTAAAATACTCCAAAGACCAATGGTCAAAGTAGTCCAAACGATGAAGAATACAGGATTCAAGAATCCTGCTTTTCCTTTCAGGATCGGGTCATTGGCAACTGCTTCGCTATCTAACCAATGATAGATATGGTGTTTATGTCCAACAACAACATAGATCAAAACTGCAAAAGTAATGGCACCGAAAATAGGTACCATAGTAGAAATGGCTTCCGGAATACGACGGAATGATTGCTGCCATCCGCCCATCGCCATTGTAGTAACGCAGATAAAGAACATACTGGCATTACAAACCAGTGTCCAGAAAATGGTATTGTACATCAGGGTTCCCCAGAAAATGGTTTGCTCATGTTCATCAGAACTGAAACCTTTGATCACGAGTCCGGCGATCAGCGCTACAAGACCAACGCCAATAAGGGCATATGACCATGTTTTCATCTTTCCGGGTATCTCAAATTGCGTTTTGATAGATGCCATTTTTATTCTTTTAGAATCGGTTGTTATATTTTTTCCGGGCTTCAGTCCGGATCTATTTAAAAGTTCGGACTATATTTTACCGGCACTATTTCTTATTTCGCGGCTGTTGTTGTAGCAGCTGCAGCTTTTGCTTCTTTTTGTTTGTTCTTGATGTACTTGATCACCATCCAGCGTTGCTTACGACTTAACTGAGAAGCGTAAGACCCCATCATGTTCTTCCCATAAGCTACAGAGTAGAACATTTGTCCTTCTGGCATTGATTCATATTTAGCATCGCCTACCAGTGTAGCAGGTTTTGCAGCATAGGGTCCATTACCATCTTTGTAAAGCGGACCATTACCATCCAGCTTGGCACCATGACAGATACCACAGTTGATCTGATACAAGCGCTCAGCTTCGATGGTCTCAGCTTCGCTCATAGAATCGATCGGATTCAGCACTGCTCTTGATGCATAGTAGTTAGTCGTATCACCGGGAGCATCTTTGGCGATATGGAAAGGCAATTCAGCACCGCGAGGCATGGTACCTTCAACAGGCATTGCTGTGTAATGAATTCCTTTCTCGGTCAGATTGCTATAATCTGAGTAAGATTCGTAGGCACGGCTATAAGCCATATCAGGCATATAAATGGTACCTGGCGTACGCTTAACATCACTACAAGCTACGATGGTAGTTGCAGTGGCAGCAAGAGCTATGATCAATAATTTCTTCATCTTCTTTCTTATTCAAAAATTAAGCAGCAACGATTTCTTTATTTTCAAAGGGCATTTCGTCTTTGTCGTAACGACCTAACCACCAACCATCTTCAGCGATCTGAACATCTGTTTCTACTGCGCCATTGCTGGTGAGAAATGCTTTCAGATCATCGGTATTGGTTTTATCAGTACACTCGATCACCATTACAAACAGATCATCTGTTGCACGGGGATGGAAATGATGTTTCTTCACAAAAGGAGCCAGCTGACACAGGTAGCAGAAAGTCAGTACCATACCTACCGCCGCAAACAATACGGTCAATTCGAACATGATAGGTACCCATGCAGGTAATGCAAAGTGAGGTTTACCACCAATATTCAAAGGCCAGTCGCGGGTAAAGATCCAACTGATGCAGCTCAATGCTGTTGTTGTACCTGTGATACCATAGATGAAACCTGCAGTATGCAAACTGGTCTCTCTCAATCCCAGCGCATGATCCAATCCATGTACTGCAAACGGTGTGTATACATCATGGATCTTGTAACCTGAAGTACGAACTTTCTTCACCGCAGGAAACAAAACTGCTTCATCATCAAAACAGCCTACTACGAATTTCTTTTTTGCCATTTTTATTGCTTTTAGCTTTTAGCTGCTAGCCGCTAGCTTTTATTTCTTGCCTATTTTATTAGGCCTTTATACAATTCTTTTATGCCAGTTCTCACACTCACTCTTAGTGATGAGCTTGTTCATGTACAAACTCTTCCAATTTCTGCTCTTCAATATTGCCCATCTTATTCTTATATCCTTCACCGGTAGTTTTCAATACATACTTGATCTCTGCGATCGCAATTACCGGGAAGTATTTCGCGAAGAGGAAGAAGCAGGTAAAGAACAATCCGAATGTACCGGCATAGAAACCGATCTCCCAAATGGTTGGGCTATAGTATACTGACCAGCTTGATGGTAAATAATCACGATACAATGAAGTAACGATGATCACAAAACGCTCAAACCACATACCGATGTTTACGATGATACTCATGAAGAAGGTCACGAACAGGTTTCTTCTCATTTTGCGGAACCAGAAGATCTGCGGACTCAATACGTTACATGCCATCATACCCCAGTAGCTCCATCCATATGGACTGAACAGGTAAGCACGGCTATACCAGAATGTGTATCCTTCATATTTGTTTTGGCTGTACCAACCCATGAATAACTCAGTGAGGTAAGCAACACCCACAATAGAACCTGTTAATACGATCACCTTGTTCATCGCTTCGATGTGACCCATGGTGATATAATCTTCCATTCCGAATACTTTACGAACGATCACCATCAGTGTTTGTACCATCGCAAATCCGGAGAAGATCGCACCCGCAACGAAGTATGGCGGGAAAATCGTTGTATGCCAACCAGGAATTACTGAAGTAGCGAAGTCAAAGGATACGATCGTGTGTACAGACAATACCAGTGGCGTACTCAAACCGGCCAAAACCAATGAGAGACTTTCATGACGCTGCCAGTGTTTGGTAGAACCTGTCCAACCAAAAGATGCAAGACCATACAAACGCTTACGCAGTTTTGTAAAGGCACGATCACGAACGGTTGCAAAGTCAGGGATCAAACCAGAATACCAGAATAAAAGAGATACAGTAAAGTAAGTAGAGATCGCAAATACGTCCCACAGAAGTGGAGAGTTAAAGTTCACCCACAAAGGACCACGTGTGTTTGGATATGGAAGTACGAAGAACGCCATCCATACACGACCCATGTGGAAGATCGGGAACTGACCCGCACACATTACCGCGAAGATGGTCATCGCTTCCGCAGCACGGTTCACACCTGTTCTCCAACCCTGACGGAACAATAACAAGATCGCTGAGATCAGTGTACCCGCGTGACCGATACCTACCCACCATACGAAGTTGGTGATATCCCAACCCCATCCAATGGTCTTATTCAGGTTCCACTGTCCGATACCGTAAGTTACCTCACGATAAACGCTGTATACACCAAACAACAAAAGGGCTACAGAGATATAAAAACCGATGTACCATAATCTGGTAGGCTTGGCTTCAATAGGCTTAACGATGTCTTCAGTTACCTGATGGTAAGTTTTGTCACCGTACACCAACGGTTCTCTAAGCTGTGATTCGTACTTTAAATGCATCTGGTCTTATTTTGGTCCATGGGCCAGATTAATGGTCCATAGTTATTTTAGATCTTTTGTCAATGGTGAATTGTGAATGGTGAAAAATTGACAATTCACAATTCACTCTTATGCGTGTTCTGCTTCTTTTTTAGTTTCATGCTTTGCTTCACCATGCGCCGATTCTGTGTTACGCACTTTTGCGAGATAAGTAACACCCGGTAATACGTGCAGCTGCTCTAATACGTAGAACTGACGATTCGGATTCTCGGTTCTCACCATGGTGATAGCACTATGTTTATCATTTGCATTACCAAAAGTGATCGCGTTTGTAGGACATGCCTGCTGACATGCAACTTTGATATCGCTGTCTACCAATGGTCTGCTTTCTTTCTTCGCTTTCAACTTGCTCTCTTGTAAACGCTGTACGCAGAATGAACATTTTTCGATCACACCACGTGAACGTACAGTTACATCCGGATTCAGTACCATGCGGGTCAGATCATCATTCATGTTCAACACCACATCATTCACAATACCTTCCTGATTGTTACCAAAGCTGTCAGAGCCAGTATAATCAGACCAGTTAAAACGACGTACTTTATACGGACAGTTGTTCGCACAATATCTTGTACCGATACAACGGTTATAAGTCATTTGGTTAAGACCTTCTGAGCTGTGGTTGGTAGCAGCTACCGGACAAACGTTCTCACAAGGAGCGTTATCACAGTGCTGACACATCAGCGGCTGGAATACTACGTTTGGATTATCCATATCACCGCTGTAATAACGGTCGATACGTAACCAATGCATTTCATGTCCGCGTAATACTTCAGGCTTACCTACTACAGAAACGTTGTTCTCAGCATTACAAGCCACCACACAAGCACCACAACCGGTACAAGTGTTCAGGTCTACGCTCATACCCCATTTGATACCCGGTCTGTCATAAACAGGATAAATGGTACCCTGACTTTCGAACTTCTCCAATCCACCCCAAGGCTTCAATTCATGATCACGCTCTTCGCGGATCTCTGTTGGATGTTTCTTATAGTCAGCAAGTGTCAATTCTTTCATTACCTCGGTACGATTACCTTGAGTGGTATCATAACGATTGTGTGTTTGTGTCAATGCAACCGGATATTTTTCACCAGTTACAGTGATTTCAACACTGCTATTGCTAAAGCTTACTACACCATTGCTGATGCTTGCCAGCGGGAATGCATTTTGTCCAACACCTGCAGCTGCCTTACCAATATTATTGCTACGGCCATATCCTACAGCGATACCGATGGTATCAGGATGTGTACCTGGGATGATCAATACAGGCAGTGAAATTTCTTTACCATTGGCAACTACTTTCACCACTTTCTTTGGAGGATTCACTTCATAAGCATCCGCTTGTCCGCCATTGTTCAAATCGATATCCAAAATGGTTCTCGCCAATGCAGGAGAAACAATTACGTAGTTATCCCAAGTAGCACGTGTTACCGGATCCGGCAACTCTTGTAACCATGGGTTAGAAGCACCTTGTCCGGCACCGATACCTACTTTTTCATACAACACCAATTCATACTTACCACCTTTCTTACCTGATGTAGCAGCAGCTACTGCAGCTCCTACAGATGCTCCGTTGAAAGAGCCCGGCTTGGTTGCTGACTCACCTAAGCTGATCACACCATCTTGCAATGCTTTATCCCAACCGGTTTGTCCGCCCAGTTTAGCACTCCAGAAGTTTTTCAGATACGCGAGATAATCAACTGTATTTCCACTCCACTTCAGCAGGCTATCTTGCCACTGACGTGTTTTGAATAAAGGATAGATCGTAGGTTGAATGAAAGAGAAGTGACCGGTTTTTGCTTCAGCATCTCCCCAGCTTTCCAGGTAGTGATGATCAGGTACTACGAACTTGCACAGTTCAGCAGTTTCATCCATTTTAGAAGCAAAAGAAACAGTTGTTCTTACTTTTTTCAGTCCGGCTTTGAATTTCTCAGCATCGAACCAAGTATAAGCAGGGTTTGCACCATAGATCAATAAAGTGTTCACAATACCTGCATTCATGTCTTCTACCAATCTCACAAAATCAGCATCAACACCAGCACGCTGGTGATTCATAACACCCCAGTTGATGGTAGTTCCACCAGCACCGATGGTGTTGTTGATCGCATTAACAATGATCTGAACATTCACGTCATTGCTTCCTGCTACCACTAATGCAGCACCTTTATTTTCATTCAGTGCTTTTGCAGCTTTTTCAATACCCGCTTTCAGTTTTGCATCACTGATTCCGGTTACACCCTGACCATTTACTGCGCTTAATAAAGCAGCAGCGATAGCACCTGTTTCAGATGGACGGTGTAAGTATTTTTCATCGGCATTAGAACCGGTCAGAGAAGCAACAGATTCAAAATGAATATGCTTGCTCATGCTTGGGTTCTTCTCGTCGATCTTTTTACCGGTAGCATATTGTTTAGAGAATTCAACCGGACTTAACCAGGTACCGAGGAAATCAGCGCCTAGGCTCACGATCGCTTTTGCATTCTCAAAATGATAAGAAGGAATACCGCGAACACCATAAGTAGCTTCATTCGCCAGTAACATTGCACTGTAAGAAACAGCATCATAGGTTACGTGTCGGCTACCTGGATTCTTGGCAAGGAATTCAGCAATAATAGCTTTGGTAGAAGGAGATGTGATAGTGCTGGTTAAGATCACCACATTACCACCCACCGCACCGGCTAGTGCTTTATCGATTGCTTCGAATGTCACCTCCTTGCCATCGATGGTAGGGAAACGTAAACGAGCAGTATCATAAAGGTCTAACACCGAAGCCTGAACACGGGCAGATGTACCACCTTTTGTGATCGGGCTCAGGTCATTACCTTCAATTTTAATAGGACGACCATCACGCACTTTCGCCAAAACGCTTACCACATCACCGTCTTGTACGTAAGTGGTAGCATAGTAATTGGAGATACCAGGAACGATATCTTCAGGCTTATTAGCAAAAGGAATGGCTTTCTTTACGGGCATTTCACAACTAGCAGCTACGGCAGCAGCAGCAGTACTAAAACCCAGGTACTTCAGAAAGTCTCTGCGCGGAGCAGCTGTTTCCAGGAAACTCTTGCTTTCATCACCTACAAAAGGCAATTCTTCCTTGAATTCGTCTTTCACTTCTTTATTGTAAGCCTCAGACTGATTCAGCTCTCCAAAACTTTGCCAGTACTTTTTTTCCATTGTATTAGTTTGAAAATTTGTCCCGATCAGATCGGGATGAAAATTGGGTGATCGTTATCCGCTCATCCCAACCTTCTTTCGGTACAATATCTAAATCTTAATTCTAATTGAGTTCTATTCTGCCTTACACAGAACGATTAATAGTGACATTTCTGACATTCAGTACCACCGATCGCTTCCACAGTAACACCTTTGGTGCTATCCATTTTTCCACTCTTCAGATCCTGATGGTATTTCTCGTAAATGCTATAGAAACCATTGTCTTTGAACTGAACCTGTGTTTCGCGGTGACAGTTGATACACCAGCCCATGCTCAGATCGCTGAACTGCTTTACTTCACCCATTTTCTGGATCTCACCATGACAGGTCTGACATTCTACCTTACCTGCTTTTACGTGCTGAGAGTGGTTGAAGTATACGTGATCAGGCAGGTTGTGGATACGAACCCATTCAATTGGTTTTGCCTTAGAAGGATCCCAAGGTTTACCGGGCTCAAAACCTGCATATTTGTATAATTTTTGAATTTCTGCGGTACCATTGATCTCTTTACCATCTTCAGTGTACATCTTTTCACCATTGTACTCATTGATAGACATGTGACAGTTCATACACACGTTCACTGAAGGAATGGTTGCTTGTTTACCCTGATAAACACCTACGTGGCAATATTGACAGTTGATCTGGTTGATACCTGCGTGTACTTTATGCGAATAATAGATCGGCTGTTCAGGCTGATAGTCTTTGCTACGACCCAATGCCATCGCACCTTTTGAGGTCAGATAACCACCCACTACGAACAGAATCACAGTGATCATAGCGATGTAGCTCTTATTTCTCCAGAAAGGAACAGGTTCAATCGGTCTGTGACCCTCACGCTCATCTGCCAATTTCTTCAGATTCGCGTTCACTTGCAATAAGATCAGGGCTACAACAGCCAGGATCAGGGTGAGGATACCAAATAATAAGGTATTATCACTTTCAGCAGCGGCAGCAGCGTTAGGATCTCCTGCAGCAGCGCCAGCAGTAGCACCAGCCGCACCCGGAGCAGGTACTGAATTGATGTATTTCAAAATAGCACCAATTTCCTCATCGGTCAGATTCGGGAACTGGTTCATGGCTGTTTTATTCCATGTATTATACAGGTCATTGGCGTACTTGTCTCCCGTTTTCAGGAAAGCGGCACTGTTCCTGATCCAAGAATACAAATTAGCCTTATTAGGCCAACGATCTTCCACACCAGCCAGAGCCGGACCGGTAGATGGCTTATGTACCTGGTGACAGGATGCACAGTTAGTAGTAAAGAGGGCTTTACCGTCTTGCGCCGATACTGTATTCACTGTTGAAAAACCCAAGAAAAGGAGTGCACTGAGCAGGCAGGTCTTGGTTATGCGTCTAAAAGATATCATATACACAAACGTGGTTCTTGGTGTGGAAAAATATCCGTGAACGGCTGCAAAAATATGACAGGATGCTGACAAAAACCAAACCTTGTAGAATTTTTTTTATCCTTATCTGGCTTGTGTTTCAGCGAATTGGTATAACAACGACATGATGAATGTCATGCTTTTGGTGCGAATATTTGAAATGCCACTGAAGACACAGAAGAACATTGAAAGAAGAAAAATATTCTGTGCCGTTCTGTGCACTCAGTGGCAAAAAAAACTAAAACTGAAAGTTTCCTCCTCTTTTTATCGCATTTTTGGCGCATGTTTCGTCGCCTGAAAGAAAAATGGAAGCTTACATGGACAGGTTTCATCCTCGTTTTCACCACATTTGCCCTCGGCGGAAGCCTTTGTGGTTATGCAGGAAAGAAGTTAATGGTCTTCACTTCTCTTGAAAAAGGCCCATTATACTATATCGTTTACATTATTATGGTCACCATCATTTGGCCTATTTGTGTATTGACGGTAAGTATTCCTATGGGACAATTCCCTTTTTTCAAAAAATATCTGGCGAAAATGTGGAAGAGGATCTCAGGGGGGGGCAAAAGTGAAAAGGGTGAAGTGAAAGGTGAAACGGAAGTCCATGGACCATGGACCATGGACCATGGACAAAATCCAAATCAGACATCAGACATCAAGCGTATAGCCATCTTCGCCTCTGGCGCAGGGAGTAATGCGGCTAAGATCATTGAGCATTTGAAAGATCATCCCAACATTCAGGTCGCACTCATTGTATGCAATAAACCGGGTGCAGGGGTGATCCAAATAGCGGCATCACATCAGATCCCCGTATTGATGATCGAAAAAGAAAAATTCTTTCGCGGCAACGCCTACGTAGATGAGATCCAACACAAAGAAGGTATTGACTTTATCGTATTGGCTGGATTTTTATGGAAAGTACCTACAGCACTCATTCATGCATATCCCAATAAGATCATTAATATACATCCCGCACTATTACCCAAATATGGTGGCAAAGGCATGTATGGAATGTATGTGCATCAGGCTGTGATCGAAGCAGGTGAAAAAGAAAGTGGCATCACTATACATTATGTGAACGAACATTTTGATGAAGGTGAAACCATCTTTCAAGCTAAATGTGAAGTGACACAAGAAGACACCCCTGAAACACTGGCACAAAAGATCCATCAACTGGAACATAACCACTTTCCAAGAATTGTGGAAAGCACTGTACTTGCGAAGATCTAATAACGATTGCATCTCCCTCTTCCATAAAATAATTCCTCGAATACTTGCAGGTATCAACTATTCCTTCTACTTTGTTCTATTAGCATAAGGTCTGTGTAGCAAGTCTAATATCATTTAAACATTCGCTTGATAACAAGCAGATGTTCACTATAACCCAACAACAGCATGAAACACACGCCTATGCGTAATGCCCTTCTATTGGCATGCGGTATCGTTCTTCTCTTTTTAATCTTCTGGGAAACTTATTTACGATCAACCGGTATCGGTATCTCCTATGACGACGGCCCCGAACTATGGACCCATAAACGTTCGCTGGTAACAAAAGAACAGGATAAGGCTACTGTATTTATCGGATCTTCCAGGAATAAATATGATCTGGACATCGAAACATGGAGATCATTGACCGGTGAAGATGCCATTCAGCTCGCTTTTGAAGGCACTTCTCCAATGCCGGTTTTGAACGACCTGGCCAATGATGATCAGTTCAAAGGAAAATTAATGATCGATGTCACTGAGATGCTCATCTTCTCTCCTAATCCGGATGACTCGAGATTGGCTACCAAAGCCCTTGATTACTATAAAAATATTACACCGGCACAATGGTTTAGTTTTCGAGTAAATAAAATTTTAGAATCACAGTTTGTTTTTTTGGAACGTGATTATTTTTCTACCAAAGCACTCTTAAAACGAATCAATATTCCATCTCGTACGGGAATGGAAAAAGAACCACTGTTCCCGATTGATTTTGGAAGGATCACTTTTGATCGTCAAGATAAAATGTCTGCGAAGTTCTTGAAGGAGGTCTCCATTCAGGATAGTGTAAAACACATCTGGTCGTATTACAGCAGAATGGGAGCGAAACAACCACCTCCTACAAAAAAATCAATCGACTCTCTATTTCAAGTGATTCAAAAAGATGTACAAAAAATAACTGCCAGAGGCGGTAAAGTGATCTTTGTAAGAACCCCTTCAAGTGGTGTATTCCTGCAAATAGAACAACAAATTTTCCCAAGAGAACATTTCTGGAACAGAATACTCACCATGACAGGAGCCCCGGGTATTCATTTTATGGATTATCCAGAACAACAATTGATTTGTCCGGAAGACTCCCATCTCTCTCCCACTGATGCCATCACTTACACAAAAAGTTTGGTCAGGATACTCGAAACAGAGAAAGGATGGAGTTTCCCCAACAAAACAAAAAGTAATTAATCACCCTCACCCAACTACTACTTTATGGTTTTCAATTCATATACATTCATCGTTTTCTTTCTTGTGATGATGGGACTCTACAATCTTCCCATATCATGGAAATCGAGAAAGATCATTTTACTGTTAGGCAGTTATCTTTTTTATGCAGCATGGAATCCACCTTTTATATTATTGCTCTGGCTATCTACTGTTGTTGATTTTTTTGTAGGCCGTGCTTTGTACACACAAGAGAATAAAGCCAAGAAGAAATTATTACTTGTGGTCAGCCTGATCGGAAATCTCGGTATGCTATGCTTCTTCAAATATGGTGGTTTCTTATTGGACAACTTTGTACTGCTTGTGAATGCATTAGGCATGGATTATCATCCCGCTAAACCCAATATCATTCTTCCCGCAGGTATTTCTTTTTATACGTTTACAACGCTTTGCTACACCATCGACATGTATAAAAAAGAAAGCAAGCCGGTAAAATCACTACTCGATTTTTCCCTGTTTGTTACTTTCTTTCCGCATCTTGTTGCAGGTCCGATCGTTCGTCCACCACAACTCGCACCACAATTTGAATCACCAAAAAAAGCAACTGCTCAGCAGATCTATGAAGGTTTATTTCTTTTATCACTAGGATTATTCATGAAAGTGGTACTTGCAGATGGTATGCTTGCTTCACCGGCTGACACTGTATTTGGCGCACAGAAATCGTTACATACACTCGATGCATGGCTCGGTGTACTTGCATTCTCAGGTCAGATCTTTTTTGATTTTGCAGGGTATTCTACCTGCGCCATCGGCGTTGCAGCCTGTATGGGCTTTACATTACCGGAAAATTTCAAATACCCTTATGCTGCAACCGGCTTCTCCGATTTCTGGCGAAGATGGCATATTACATTATCAGCCTGGCTTCGCGACTATTTATATATTCCATTGGGCGGTAATAGAAAAGGCATCTTTCGCACTTATATAAATTTAATGATCACCATGTTACTGGGTGGATTGTGGCATGGCGCTAACTGGACCTTTGTAGTATGGGGAGCATTGCATGGTCTTTACTTGTGTATTGAGAAATTGATTCAGGATAGATCTCAAAAAAATGCTGTCCCGGAAGATGCTGCCATTGCATTATCAGGATGGAAAAAAAATATACCATCAGGATTCTTCAAAGCATTGTTTGTTTTCTTCCTGGTAAATGTGACATGGGTCTTTTTCCGCGCACCTGATTTTACATCCGCATGGCGCTTATTGATATCTATGTTTTCCAGTGTGGCAGACAGCATTGTTGTTTTGAATTCACTGGATGTAGTAACAGTAAGCATCGTTATAATAATAATGGTACTGTTTCATTGGCGCATGCGCAACACCAGTGTACTGCAAGCAGCGGCTAAAATGCCTGTTTGGCTGCTCGGTATTGTATGGTCGGCCATGCTTATCTTATTGATACTAAGCCAGGAAAGTAGTGGATCATTTATTTACTTCCAGTTCTAATCAAAGAAAGAATAAATGAGATGACAAGTTCTATTGTTTATCTCATTTATTCTTCCGAAATTTAAACAACAACAGGTCTTACCATCGCTAGGCTTTTTCCAATCGCAAGTGTGTTTTGCAATTCATTATTCAACCACAAAACCAATCGATATGGAAACAGGAACTTCCCCTTACCAATACACCATGGCTACTCGTGGGATTCTGGGTGGATTATTTGTAGGTATTGGTACTACCGTTATCAATCTTGCATTCGACCTGATCTACCGAAAAATAACAGGTTATGAATTTGCGGAATGGGTCAACATCAATTCTATCATTTACTTTACCATACCAACATTAATAGCCGCAGGTATTGTATATGCTGCAATGGTCGAGTATCTGAAAAAAGGAGCACTACTCTACACGCTGCTATGTATTTGCTTGGTCACCATTGTTGCATTTATTCCACTTGGACCTAATATGCTGCCTACCGGCGAAGCAATGCCCACCAGCGCACGCGGACTCACCATGGGTATTGAGATCATCACCGGTATTTCTGGTTGTTTTGCTCTTCCCTATTTTGCCAAACATCCGGATATCTGGGGGTGAGAAAATAAGAAACATAAAATAGGAAATAAGAAATGAGAAAGTAAAGTAGGTTGTATACTTTCTCATTTCTTATTTCATGTTTCTTATTTATTATTTCCTATTTCTACAGCTCTACTCTACGCATCTCATCCGTTGCAGTTTTCTGTTTAGCCGCTTTACCGGTTTTTCCAAAACGATAGGTGAAGGAAACAGTGAATACCCTGCTATCTCTTCGAAGAATAAAATATTCATCTGCATTCAAAAAATCTGTCATCCCCTCCATCCAGAAAGTACGGAAGATATCTCTGATAGAACAACGTAGTGTACCACTATTCTTCAACACAGGCATAGAAAGTCCTGCTGACAATTGTCCGAATGGATACAATTCTTCCTGCAGATCATTTCTTGAACGACCTGTATAGGTTCCTGATATTTCGCCATTGATCTTTTTACTGATACGAAACTGATTATTCATGTTAATGGTCAACTGTGAGATATCTGAACGATAATTGTTCCATACATAACCGATCAGTTTTTTATAAGTATAAATAGCTTCTGTATTCAGCGACCACCATCTGGTTGGCTTTGTAGTGAGCATAGCTGATAAAGTGAAATTATGCATCCGACCTACATTACCTTGTGTATATACCAATGAGCCATCAGGATCGGTCAGGAACAACTGCGAAAAATAATCCCTGATCAACGAGTAAGAAACCGTCGTATGTAGCAACTGCTTGTACTGATGCGACAATTCAAAATTCCAGGTGAACTGCGGTCTGAAGAAAGGATTCCCTCTTTCTAATGTATACTTATTAATGATGTTCACAAAAGGATTCAGTCGCTGAAAAGAAGGCCGATCAATACGTCTGCCAATAGATAATGAGAATGTGTGACTAGAATCTGCTTCATAAGTGATGAATCCGGATGGAAACAACCCACTATAGTTTCTGCTAAAGGAAGAATCTTTCACAACGATATTTCCTAATTGATTGGCATCATAGTGCGTGTATTCATATCTTAAACCGGCTTGGATCGTAAGTTTTTTAAACTTCTGCTCCAACATTCCATAAGCTGCATGAATTTTTTCCGAATACAAGAAATGATTACTCATGCCATAATTGGGCTTCCATGGTGAGTTGTTGATACTCATACTGTATGCCGCATCATTATCAGTATCGATCTTTGAGGTCTTAACACCTGCTTCAAACTTAGATTGTTTACTTAGATCCGCAGAATAGTTGGCAGTCAGTGACAGAATATTGATCAGTGATGGAATAAAGCCTTGCGTAGATTCAGTATAACCCATACTGCCTGTTCTGTCGCTTCGAAATAGTTGTTGGTTACTCAGATCATACCTGGCAGCATCTGCATCGATATTCAATTGAGTGGTCTTAGAAAGTTTATGTCTACTACCAATACCGATCGCTCCGGTCTGAAATTTATTTTCAGAATTTGCAACTGTTGAAACAGAAGAATCGATCACACCTTGTGGTGTCAGCCAATCTGCCTTTGCAGTATTCCTTCCTTTGCGATTGATCAATGAACCCGATAAAGAAAACACAAAACTGAGTCGATCCGTTGCCGCATATTCCGTTCCGTATTTGAATGTATGGTTCAACCCTTTGTTATTGAAAACCGTAGGTTGTTCCAGAATCGCAGTTGGATTTCCGACCGCATCGAAATACGTTCTTAGTGCATAGATATCTGTTTTGGTCTTGGAATAATTAAATCCGTATGAAAAGTAATGACTCCATTTATTGTATCGATAATTCAATAATAAAGAAGGATTCGTTCTCGGATACCAACCCAAAGCCGCAGCCAAAGTGATATTGCCATTGAATCCGATCTGCTTGCTTCTTTTTGTTTTGATATTAATGATACCAGAATTACCTGCAGCATCATATTTCGCAGAGGGATTGGTAATAAGTTCGATCTTATCTACCTGCGAAGTATTCATCGAGCTCAATAAATTGATCAAGTCAGCTCCTTGCAGGTAAGTAGGTTTATCATCGATCAATACCAATACACCGGATTTATTGCGCAAACTGATCCCATTATTACGATCGATCATGACGCCCGGTGACTTCTCCAATAATTCAACAACAGTAGTACCGCTATTGGTGGGTGACGCATCAGGATTAACAACAAGTTTCCCTTGCTCTCTTTGAATAAAAGGTTTTGACGATTGAACCACTACTTGTTTCAATTCAGAGATACTCTCCTTTAATTGAATTTCCAGATAGAGATCATTCTTCTCAACCAACACATTTGAAAGTATTTGAGCTGTGTATCCTGTAAAAGAAGCTTTGATATCATAAGCACCCAAAGTCACTTGGTCTAATACTGCTTCCCCATTCTTTTTACTGATAACAGATCGAATTTCCTTCCCTTTATCGATCAGCGCTATAACAGCACCTTCGATAGGCAACTGCTTCTCATCTGAAACTTTGATGATGATATTCCGTTGTTGGGCATACAGTGAGACTGATAAGACACAAATAAATCCTAATAAGACAAGTACTCTTTTCTTCATAGCGGGTTGAATGGACTACAAATATCCATTCATAGAGGTAAGATACATGGTAAAACATAGACCATGGTACACATAAAAGGATATACGGTTGATGCCCCTGCTTTTTGTGTGTGGTACCAAAAAAGAGAGAGACACTTTTTTACATGAAATGGTCCATGGACCATGATCTACAGACTATTTCTTACAAGTATTCAGCCCTACCAACGTATACAATGGACAAAAACTGATCACCGAAGTAGCCAAAAAAATACCGCCGAGTACAACCAGTACGGTACCCCAAGTGCCGGTTACTGTTCCCGTGAAATACAAGACGGCGAAAAAGATGGCCAATATCACACGTATGATTCTGTCGGCGCTACCCATGTTTGCTTTCATATAGAAGTGTTTTGTTAACGAGATTGAATAAGCCATACGATCAGCCATACCAACGTCACACATATCACACAAACCAACGCCAATCGCAGCCATTTTGATTTCATAATACAAGGTACTCATTAGATGGACATTATTTTATGATAATTGTCATGTGAATCGTGAATGGTGAATGGCGAATAAGTGTGTCCTTAAAAGCCATCCTCTTTTCCACACTCACTACTGACTATTCACTACTCACTATTCACCATTGACAATTCACACCTCTACCCACCGATTTATCCTCCACAATTCCCTACTTCGATTTATATTCGAATCTATTCCAATCACTAACTATTGCTTACTATGAAAAAGATCTTACTCGGCTGTATTGCTTTAAGCATTGCAACCGGACTTATTGCACAGCGTCCAACAGGACCTACTACTGGTACTCCTGCAGCAACACCTGCAGCTAGTGCTGCTGATCCAAAATCTGCATCCTTTAATATTCCATTCAATCCGGATGCTACAGTCACTTCAGAACATGAAGCCACTATCAAAGGTGTTCGTATTCCTTATAAAGCAACCGTTGGAACCATGCCCGTTTGGGATAAAGATGGTAAAATTGAAGCAGGAGTATTCTTTACCTACTATGAAAGAACCGATATAAAAGATAAATCAACAAGACCCCTACTGATCTCATTCAATGGAGGGCCCGGTACTGCTGCATTGTGGATGCAGATCGGTTATACCGGACCACGCATCTTAAATATCGATGATGAAGGATATCCAATTCAGCCTTATGGCATGAAAGACAATCCGCATTCTGTTTTGGATGTATGTGATATCGTATATGTAGATCCGGTGAATACTGGTTTCTCTCGTCCGATCAGCAAAGACATTCCTACTACCAGATTCTTTGGTGTTCGTGCAGATGTGCAATACCTCGCTGAATGGATCAACACTTTTGTTACACGTATGAACAGATGGGCATCCCCTAAATACCTGATCGGGGAAAGCTATGGTACCACGCGAGTTTCCGGACTAGCACTCGAATTACAGAACGCACACTGGATGTTCCTCAATGGTGTCATCTTGGTTTCTCCTACCACATTGGGTATTGAAAGAAGTCCGAGAGAAGCTGCTGCTTTACGTTTACCTTATTATGCAGCAACTGCCTGGTACCACAAAAAATTACCTTCTGACCTGCAGAAAAAAGACCTGACAGATATGCTGCCCGAGGTAGAAGCATTTACGATGAATGAACTGATTCCTGCCATTAATAAAGGATGGTTATTGGGTGATGCAAAAAGAAAAGAGATCGCAGCAAAAATGTCGCGCTATTCAGGCATTGATGAAAAAGTGATCTTACAAAACAACCTAGATGTTTCCACCAACTTATTCTGGAAGGAACTGTTACGTGAAGAAGGTTTTACTGTCGGACGTCTTGACTCACGCTATAAAGGCATTGATAAAAAAGATGCAGGAGAATCTCCTGATTACAATTCAGAATTATTATCATGGGAGCATTCTTTTACTCCTGCTATTAATATGTACCTACGTGAAGAACTGAAATACAAAACAGACCAGCGCTATTATGTATTCGGACCGGTAAACCCTTGGGATCGCACCAACGATCGAACAGGTGATAACCTTCGTACCGCTATGGCCGAGAATCCTTTCTTACATGTACTTGTGCAATCTGGTTACTATGATGGCGCCTGCGATTACTTCAATGCACAATACAATCTTTGGCAAATGGATCCAAGCGGACGCTTGAAAGATCGCATGAGCTGGGAAGGTTACCGCAGCGGACATATGATGTATCTGCGTAAAGAAGATCTGGAAAAGAGTAATGATAACCTTAGGAAGTTCATTAAAAGAACCATCCCTAAGCCAGGACAACCTGCAAAATATTAATGATAAAATCAGTTTAGATCCATCATCAAGAAAGCCCGGAAATTTCCGGGCTTTCTTGCTAAAATGAGTGTGGCGAATAGTTGTAATTGATCCCTATCCATAAACTAGGGAACTATATGATACAATAATTAAAAGTACTTTTCTTGCTTCTGCACATCCAAACTGCATAAGCTTACGTAGATAAGGTGATAACATTATTTATTGTACAACCTTATTCAAATGAGAAAAATTAATTTATTCGCCTTAACTGTATTGTTAGCGACCACGGTGATTTCATGTAAAAAAGATGAAATGGCACCGGCTGCAACAGTAACAAAAGAAATCACTGTTTTATTATCAGCTGCTAATGAAAACCCTCAACCAGCTGGTAGAACTGAAACAGGCTCAGCTTCCATCAAACTCTATAGTGATCAGTCTATGACAGTAGATATTACGGTAAACGGACTTGCTTCCGGTGATAATATCACTGCAGGGCATTTTCACGTGGGTGATCCTGTAACCAATGGTGGTGTAGTTGTAGATTTAAACCCAACCATTATGGGTAATATGGTAAAAGCTAAATTGACCAATGTTCGCAGCTCTTTCATTGATACTTTGATGAACGGAACTGCTGATATCTACCTCAATGTTCACTCATCTCAAGTTCCTGCTGGAATCATCAGAGGTCAGGTATTCAATGCTGTAACTTTTGCTTCCAGTGTTGCATTATCAGGAATGAACGAAGTTCCTGCAGTTAATACCACTGCTACCGGCACTGCATTATTGCGCATCACTACTGATAATAAACTTTACAGCAAAGTCACAGTTACAAATGTTGAAGCAGGAGATGCATTGACAGCCGGACATATTCACACTGGTGCTGCTGGAACCAATGGAGGAGTACTGTTAGGACTATGTTCTAGTGCAGCAGACTTTGGTGTAACAAAAATATTTACGCCAACAGCCGCTATTTTAACCGCTATCAAGACTGATGCATTGTATGTGAATGTGCACTCTACGAACAGACCATCAGGTATTGTACGAGGACAAATTCGTTAATCAATAACGCATGAAATCAAAAGTCCATTGAAGACGAGTGTTCTTCAATGGACTTTTTGCATACAGATCATTTATTGAATTTGTTTTTCCATATACACAACACCAGAAAGCGGGTTTTCATTATATGCGTGAATGGTTTCAAAACCCAAACTGTTATACAAAGCAATGGCTGGCTGCAATCTTTCCAAAGTGTCTAATCGCATTTTTGAGTACCCTAGTTGACGAGATTCACTCAATAATAAGTCTACTAAAGAACGACCAATTCCATATTTCCTGAAAACAGGTTTTACATAAAGCCTCTTCATTTCACATACCCCTTCTTCTTTCAAAGGTTGTAATGCGATACATCCAGCCGGCTCTTCATTCCAGTAAGCAAGAAACAGCGCACCGGTGGGTGGACCATATTTTTTCATTGGATCTTTAACTTCTGCATCAAAACTCTGAAAACACAAGTTCTCCTGCAGTTCATCTGCATACTCTAAAAAAAGCTGCCGCACGGTTTCCAGTGCGGCAGAATCAGGTAATATTTTTTGAATGC
Source organism: Sediminibacterium sp. KACHI17 (assembly GCF_040362915.1). Lineage (NCBI taxonomy): Bacteria > Pseudomonadati > Bacteroidota > Chitinophagia > Chitinophagales > Chitinophagaceae > Sediminibacterium > Sediminibacterium longum. The sequence continues at coordinate 1,883,932 of NZ_AP029612.1, forward strand.
GAAGCATGTAAAAGTTTGATTTTCTGATCTTTGAATTTTTGATCTATTGAAATTTCCTGAATCAAGAAATCACAGATCAAAAAATCAAAGATTATCCCGGTACCCTCGAAATATATTTCTCCACTTCCTTGATCTGATCCACAACTTGTTTGGTAGTTGGTTTACAAGCTTTGGCTTTGCGGAAGAAATCTTTAGCAGCACGGAATTCTCTTTTGTTCATAAAGATCTGGCACATGGTGAGATAAGCAACCGCCTCACTCTCTTTATCAGGAATACCGGCACGAATAGCCGCACGGATATAACTTTCACCTTGTTTCAGGTCACCGCGTTGCATGGCCATCATACCCAATTGTAATTTATTGGCACCTTCTGCTTCAGGCATGGGAGAACCCAGATCGGTACTTTTTTTCAAGTGCTTTTCAGCAGAATCAAAGTCCTGCTTCATCATAGCCAGGTTACCCTTGATGGTGTAATAGGTAGAACGAACAGGCTTATACAATAAATTCGGAAACCAGATCGAATTCAGAATTCTTTCTACTTCCTCAATATTGCCCGATTCCATCGGCTCTTGTATCAAACGCAAAGGGCCAATAAAAAAATGGCTCAATAAACCGATCAAAGCAATGAAATAGATCGGAAATGTAGGCCAGAACCCCGTACCCGTCATATTCAATGCCACCCCACCAGCAATCAAGACCAAACTCAGCCAGAAGCGGTATTTAATGATAATATTGTAGAACTTCATAATAAGATTTGAGAAGGGCAAATATAGGAAGAGTGAATGGTGAATTGTGAATTGTGAATGAGAAATTACCAATAGGACCTTCTCCATTGACCATTCACAATTCACTCCCTCGCATCATTCACCTCAATCCAATACCCATCCGGATCACGGAACCAGATTTGCTGAACACCATCCACTCTTTTGGTGATGGCTCCCTGATTACCGTTGACGTCTTCGAAGACAACATTGTTCTTTTTCAGTCGAGCAACAAATGATTGCATATCACTCACGCTAAAACAAGTGTGTTGATTCTTATAATATTCTTTGAGTTCGGTCGCACCCAGAATAATATGCAAAGCCATTTTCGGCCCGGTACGAAACCATTTATGCCGGCCAATACGAAAAGGTTCAGGAATGGTATCCAATCCGATCACATGCTCATAAAAAAAAGCTGACTTCTGCAAGTCTTTCACATAGATAGCCGTATGATTCAGTTGAACAGCAATTTTCACTTCTTGTGCATCGGTATTTGCTGTAATTACAAGTAGCAATAGGGATAAAATAAGTATGCGCATGTTGAGAGGTTAAGATTTTAAAAGTACATAAAACTCAACAGCCATAACCCGAAACCATTATTTTTGCTCCATCTGAATTCGAACATTGGAAATTGGATATTTCTAATTCCGCTGTTTCTTATTCCCGGGGTCCCGTAGTTCAATGGATAGAATATCCCCACAGTATTGTGGGGACTAAACTTTGAATGCAAGCTCTTTTAAATAGAAATTCGAACATCGAATTTGGACATTTCTTATTCCTTATTCCTCTGTTTCTGATTTCACTGGTCCCGTAGTTCAATGGATAGAATAGAAGTTTCCTAAACTTTAGATACAGGTTCGATTCCTGTCGGGACTACTAGTCCGCCTTCGCTAAAGCTTGGGCGGACTTTTTATTATGACCAGTTTCTGATAGCAGCATGTTTTAAACTCAAAAGCATCAATCCGTGATCTCCACCACTTTCTTATTTCGCAGTTGCCTCATCTGTTTAGGTACCATTTCCAATATCTCATCTTTCATCGTCTGTATCAATTTGGTTTTGATATGATCGCGGTGTGTGACCAAACTCACTTCTCGTGCAGGAGCAGGATCTTTTAGGCGTTTCACCAGTTTCATTTGATTCTTATTGAACTCCATAACAGCCAATTCAGGCAGAATGGTAAGCCCATCACTTTTATCCACCATTCTTTTCAGTGTTTCAATATTACCCGTTGCATATTTGAAATGCAGGTCTGCATTTTTGCGCAGTTCACACAGGTTCAATACCTGTGATCGAAAACAATGTCCTTCTTCCAATAGCCATAACTGATCAGGATTGATATCATCTGCCAACACATATTTTTTATCGTACAATGCGTTTTTACGGGATACATACACAAACAACTCTTCATAAAACAACACATCTTCTTTGATAGATGGATCTTTCAATGGCGTTACCACCAAACCACAGTCCAGCCGATTGTTTTTCAATTCATGAATAATCTCTTCTGTGATCGTTTCTTTGATCACCAACTCTAACTGCGGATATTTTTCACGCATTTGTTTGAATAAAGTAGGTAATACATAGGGCGCCAACGTGGGAATGATGCCGATACGTAATTCTCCTGTCATCACGTTCTTCTCACTATTGATCATTTGATGAATACGTTCTGCCTCACGCAAAACCACCCTTGCCTGCGCAATAATGCGGGCACCGATTTCAGTTGGGATCACCGGTTGTTTGGTTCGATCGAACAGTTTGATTCCCAATTCATCTTCGAGTTTCTGCAACTGCATACTTAACGTAGGCTGGGTCACAAAACACTTTTCAGCGGCCAGTACAAAATGACGATAGGTGTCTACCGCAACCATGTATTCCAATTGAGTGAGCGTCATAGATAAAAACTATATGTTTATAAAGATAATCAATTTGATTTATTTGTTATGTCTGTGTAATCTTGCGTTGCAAAAGATTGTGTATTACTATACAATCTATTTATCTCATTCGATAAAAAACCTAATCATATGTCAGCACAACAACATCCTGCCGGAGACATCAGCAAGTGTCCGTTCCATAACGGCTCGCTGAAACAAGTAGCCGGTGGCGGTACCCGTAACCGCGACTGGTGGCCGAACCAACTCAACCTTAACATCCTTCGTCAGCACTCTGAACTGTCTGACCCCATGGATCCTGATTTTGATTATGCAAAAGAATTCCAGTCATTGGATCTGGATGCCATCAAAAAAGACCTTACAGATTTGATGACCGATTCACAAGACTGGTGGCCTGCGGACTATGGACATTATGGTCCTTTCTTTGTTCGTATGGCATGGCACAGCGCAGGTACTTACCGCACTTTTGATGGTCGTGGTGGTGCCGGTGCAGGTATGCAACGTTTTGCTCCACTGAATAGCTGGCCTGATAATACCAATCTTGATAAAGCCCGTTTATTATTATGGCCGATCAAGAAAAAATATGGTAAGAAAATTTCCTGGGCTGATCTGATGATCCTCGCAGGTAACGTAGCGATGGAATCAATGGGCTTCAAAACCTTTGGATTTGCAGGTGGACGTAAAGATGTGTGGGAGCCTGATGAAGATGTATACTGGGGAAGTGAAAAAGAATTTGTTGCCAGCCACAGAAATCCGGAAAGTCTGGAATCTCCATTGGGCGCAACAGAAATGGGATTGATCTATGTAAATCCTGAAGGACCAGATCGCAATCCGGATCCAATCCTTGCTGCTAAAGCCATCCGCGAAACTTTTGGTCGCATGGCAATGAATGATGAAGAGACTGTAGCGTTGATCGCGGGTGGACATACATTCGGTAAAACACATGGTGCTGCTGATCCTGGAAAGTATGTTGGCAAAGAACCAGCCGCTGCAGGTATTGAAGAACAAGGTATGGGTTGGACCAGCACTTATGGAAGCGGTAAAGGTGCGGATACCATTACCAGTGGATTAGAAGGTGCTTGGACCACCACACCTACACAATGGAGCAATAACTATTTTGAAAACCTGTTTGGCTATGAGTGGGAATTGACTAAGAGTCCGGCTGGTGCTCATCAGTGGAGACCCAAGAATGGTGCGGGTGAAGGAACCATCCCTGATGCATTTGATCCGAATAAGCGTCATGCGCCATTCATGTTGACCACCGATCTTTCTATGCGTTTTGATCCTGCTTATGAAAAGATCTCACGTCGTTTTTATGAGAACCCTGATCAGTTTGCAGATGCATTTGCACGTGCATGGTTCAAATTGACACACAGAGATATGGGACCACGCGCTCGTTACCTCGGCAAAGAAGTACCGAAGGAAGAATTGATCTGGCAAGATCCTATTCCTGCTGTAACACATGAGTTGATCAACGATGCTGATATCGCTTCTTTAAAATCAACCATTCTTGCTTCAGGTTTAACCGTATCTGAATTGGTATCTACTGCATGGGCTTCTGCATCTACTTTCCGTGGATCAGACAAACGTGGTGGTGCGAATGGTGCACGCGTAAGATTGGCTCCTCAGAAATTCTGGGAAGTAAATAATCCTACACAGTTAAGTAAAGTATTGGATGCACTGGAGAAAATTCAGCAAAACTTCAATGCAAATGGCGGTAAGAAACAAGTTTCATTGGCAGACCTAATCGTATTGGGTGGATGTGCAGCCATTGAGAAAGCAGCAAAAGATGCAGGACACAATGTAACCGTTCCTTTTACACCTGGACGTGCAGATGCTTCTCAAGAACAAACAGATGTTGAATCATTTGCTGTACTTGAGCCACAGGCTGATGGTTTCCGTAATTATATCAAAGGAAAGCAAATGGCGACTGCAGAAGCACTGTTGATCGATAAAGCTCATTTGCTCACACTCACTGCTCCTGAACTGACAGTTCTTGTAGGGGGTATGAGAGTTCTGAATACCAACTATAATCAATCAAAGCATGGTGTTTTCACCAATAAACCAGGTGTATTGACCAATGACTTCTTTGTAAATCTGTTGGATTTCGGAACAAGCTGGAGCGCTACTGCAGACAGTCATCAACAAGAGTTTGAAGGCCGTGATCGTAAGACCGGAGCAGTAAAGTGGACAGCCACTCGTGCTGATCTGATCTTTGGTTCTAACTCAGAATTGCGTGCACTGGCAGAAGTATATGCTTGTGAAGATGCAAAAGAAAAGTTTGTAAAAGACTTCGTGGCAGCATGGAATAAAGTGATGAACCTCGATCGTTTCGATCTTGCATAAAGAGTTAGAAAAAAAAATAAAAGGTGACCAAGAATGGTCACCTTTTTTATTGCTTCAACCTTTATTAAAAAAACTGATTAATCCCAAAGTGTGCCATTCAATCCCAGTACAGAGCCTAACCAGATAGCGATCACATAACCTACTAACCCTACCACAGTGGCGACCAATTTTGCCCAGACATTATTTTTCACGATCTGTGTCATATAGTAGAAAAAAGCACCACCACCGGCTCCTGCTAAAGGCGTGATAAGCAAGGGTTTCAACATCCATAATGAACCCCACTCTGGTTTAGGTTCATCTACACTAAGCAATAAACTTAGGATTAAAGCAAATGCCAGCGCAGCACCGATGAACATTCGCTTAGCAGCTGCAACAAGATCAACCTGAATGAAGCTGGCGTCGTTTTGTTGTGTCATATTTATTTTTTTAAAAGTACTTTGAATTACAAAGTAAAAATATAAAATTCAAATTTTGAAAAATAATTCAGAAAAAATGACCAATGTTTGATTGGGTAAATGACAAAACTTGACTACTGCTGATAAATCCTGGCTTCTACCTGACTCTCTTCGTAGAATGCTTGATAATTTCGAATATGCAACATCTCATAGATTGCCCTTTTTTTATTAACTGCTCTTTCGAAATATGACTTGCATATCTGATAACCTACCCAGTAACCTAAATCGGCAGGCCAATCCGGTCGTTCTTGACTACTATTAGCAATCCAATTACGATACCTATTTAAATACATTTCACTTTTGAAAGATTCCCATATTTTTTTCTCATTTCCCTTTGCCCAATTGATCAGAAATTGGTTCGCAGTATTACCTGAGATGAGCTCGCCAATAAAATCAGCCATTCCTTCTTGAATCACATACTTCAACAAAGTAGTATCATTACGCATATTGTCTTGCTGTGCATGTATCAATTCATGAGCTACCACATATTTCAGGTTTTCGAACAGATAGGAGTTACGCTTTTGCCATGCATTAAGTTCTGATTTATCAGTGTTGGGATTATTTGCATACATATCTGCCCCAACGTGTAAACCATAATCTGTTGCTGTACCACCAGAGCTCCATCCACCAATATGAAAACTAAGTGGAGGAAATATAGCTTCTGGATACCAATATTTTAAATTACGATAAATGATTCGGATAGTATCTTTCAAAGAGTTGAGTTGAAATGTATTAGCCCGAATAGAACTATAAAATTTGGGCATTTTTTTTATGTTCTGAACAAAGCCCTCGATTCCGCCAATATTTTTTGTTTTGATTCGAAAATATTCCTGCAACGCAGGTGTCCCCTTTTCAAAGTAGTTCATTTGAAAAAGTTTAACACCATTTCCGGTATCTTTTAAAAAGTGATCATACGTATTCCAAAACAGATCAATATCACTAGTATTAATGATTGCATTATTTACATTTTTCTGTTGTTGTTGTCTGAGCCTAATTTGTTGTAAGATTTTTTTGTATTTGGGATGAGAAGCCAGGGCCTGCATGATGGTATCTCCTGTTAAGAAACCAAGATTATTAAACCCATATTTGTACGTAGCAATTTCTAAAGAAGATAAAGCGCTATCTATATTTTTTGAAGCTGCGTAACAATATGTTGCATTAATTAAAGCTGATTTTTTAAATGGCCCCATGGTTCGAGCATAAGATTCTTGCATATACATCTTTGCTGCTCTTGCTAACTCATCCTTATTGGCTAAACTATCAGCGATTTTCTTATACTGCTCACCTGCATCATTACGATCAGCAATTTGAGCGACAACCTCATACTTAAAAAATAAAATTAAAACGAGCGCTATATAAACATTACGCTTTTGATTTTTCATACGCACATTTATTCAAAATTGCTTCCTAATCGGTGAAAAGTTTAATTAAAAAATGAACTACTCTTTCCGCTGCACGAACTACGACATACTGTTTATCTTTGCACAAACATGATTGTATGGAACTAGGAATCAGTATGTTTGGGGATATTCACGTAAACGAGAAAGGTATCCAAGAACCAACAGGCGATCGTTTGAAACAAATGATCGAGGAAATAAGATTAATGGATGAATTGGGTCTTGATTTCTTCGGAATCGGCGAACATCATAGAAATGAATATGCGGTATCCGCACCTGAGATCATATTGGCAGCGGCTTCTTCTTTAACAAAGAATATCCGATTGGGAAGTGCAGTATCCGTGCTGAGCTCTGCCGATCCCGTTCGATTATATCAGCAATACTCCAGCATCGATCTGCTTTCTGACGGACGTGCAGAATTGGTCGTTGGGCGTGGCAGTTTTACAGAGTCATTTCCACTTTTTGGTTTTGATCTCAGAGATTATGATATTCTATTCGAAGAAAAACTTGATCTGTTATTTCAAATCAACCAGCAAAAAAAATTGAGTTGGAAAGGACAGTTCAGAAAACCTTTGATTGATCAGGAAGTCTTTCCGAGAGCATTCAATGAAAAGTTAGATCTGTGGATCGCGGTTGGAGGAACTCCGGAATCTGTATTAAGAGCCGGCACGTATGGCATCCCAGTGATATTCGCGATCATAGGCGGTAGTCCGGCTCAATTCAAACCACTTTTCGATTATTATCACAAAGTATATACGCATTTCAAGCACCCCGAAGCCAATCGAAAGACCGGCGTGCACATGCATGCTTTTTTTGGAAAAAATGCTGAAGCTACTGCCGATAAATATTATCATCACTATGCACAGCAGATGAATAGAATTGGACGTGAAAGAGGATGGTCATCCTATACAAGAGAACAATATGAAGCAGGAAGAAGCAAACATGGTGCACTTATTATTGGTGATGCAAATGAAGCCATTGATAAGATCCTTTATTTGCAAGAAACACTTGGTTTCGATCGCTTTGCTGCACATATGGATGTTGGTGGTCCTTCACATAAAGACCTGATGGAATCGATTGAGATCTTTGGAACAAAGATCGCTCCGGCAGTAAAGGCAGCGCTACATAAATAAGCTTAGACATCCTTTTCATTAAAGGAAAGATGTAATTCCTCAATCCGAGAGACCACTTTACGATAAGTTACGCCAGCAGTATCCAACATTTTTTTGGACGCTACTGATGTGTCTGAACCATTGTATTTATCAGATAAATAAATCACTTCAGTGATACCGGATTGAATAATGGCTTTGGTACATTCATTACAAGGAAAAAGCGCGGTATAGATCTTACATCCTTTTAGATCCATTCCTATATTATTCAAAATTGCATTCAATTCTGCATGACACACATAAGGATATTTTGTCTCCAGAAAATCTCCTTGTTTACTCCATGGAAATTCATCATCACTACATCCAATAGGTAAGCCATTATACCCGGCACCAACAATTTTGTTTTTGTCATTCACAATACAGGCACCTACTTGGGTATTGGGGTCTTTACTTCGTTGGGCAGATAATAAAGCGACTCCCATAAAATATTCATCCCAAGAGATATAGTCAGTTCTTTTTTGCATAACATTTTATTCATCATAAAAATAGCTCTTATTCAGGATTCTGAAACTTTCTTTGACATGCATAAGCAATTTCAATTATAAAGAGCCAGCGATCTACTTTCTTGAGTCAAGTTTACAATCATTTAATGATTTAATGATGTTGTTTATGCATCCGATCTAGCGAAATCAAAATGATTCAACGGCTAACAATTTCTTTACTTTCTGTTCATGTTGGCTTAATCGCAACAGAAATACTGCAAAGGATATTTGTGATCTAAATTCTAAGCAATATGAATCTCTTAACAATGTCTCGCAATGGTATCATTGCTATCTGCGCATTGATCTCTTTAAACTCCTGTAAAAAAAATTCTGATTCAGATAAAACAGGAACTGAAGTTGTATTAACCAACCATTCAACCACACCCGTTCTTGCGAAAAAATTAGCGGGTTTTGAAAGTCTCGAAATGTTTAGTCTGATCGGTAGCGACGATGTTTTATCGGGCAGCCCAAGCTTTGTATTTGGTGGGTCTGCTGATGGTGCTGGACTTATCAAGAATAATGATGGGGGTTATTATTTCCTTGTAAATCACGAAGATAATTTTGCAGTATCAAGAATTACATTTGATAAGACCTTTAAACCTACCAAAGGAGAATATATTTTAAATTCAAATGGAGGTATCTGGCGTTTATGCTCAGCTACCATGGCCACTCAATCTGAACATGGGTTTGGTCCTTTGTTCTTAACATCGGGTGAAAGTGGTGAAGAAAGTCGCACGCATGGTATCAATCCCTTAGAAACAAATTTTGTTGCCAATGCCAGCAAAGAAATTGCCGCTTTAGGCAGAACAAGTGCTGAAAATGCTGTGCCGCTGAATAAAAATGCCTACCCGGGTAAAACTGTGATCATTATTGGTGATGACGATAGTGGTGCTGAAGGAGGACAAGTTTTATTATATGTATCAAATACAGTCGGTGATCTTACCAATGGAAAGTTGTATACGCTTCGTCGTAAAGATCAAAACATCAAAGAAAGAGACATGCTCGAGGGTACAGGATATGATGTTGAGTTTGTTGAAATACCAAATGCTGCAACATTAACCGGTCGCCAACTACAAGTGGCAGCAGCAGGATTGAGCTCCATTCGCTTTGGTCGTGTGGAAGATCTTGATTATGGTAAAGGAAATGCTACTGCAAACCGTGATATTTATTTTAATGTTACAGGTCAAGCTACTACAGGAGCAAATGCTGATTTTAGCAGAACCAAATATGGTCGTGTATACAAATTAGCACTTGATGCTACTAACCCATTGGTGGGTAGAGTGGAATGCATTCTGGATGGAGATAATAGAACAACAGGTAAAGCAAAAGAATTTCAAAATCCCGATAACATCCTTGTAACAGAAAAGTATGTGTATATCCAAGAAGATGCTAACAGTTATGGAGATGAAACACACGATGCATATATCTACCAGTACAATATTGCTACTAAAGAATTGAAAAAAGTAATTGAGCTGGATCATAGAAGAACTGCATCGGATGCTGCCAAATATAATGTTGGTGGCACTTCAACTTTCGGAAGTTGGGAATATGGTGCTTTAATTGATGTATCAGAAACTATCGGTATTGATAATACTTTCATGCTTTGTATTCAACCACACACATGGAGAGGTGACAAATACAAAGGAGTAGATGGTGGTGCTTTAAGACCCAATGAAAATCAGGCAAGCCAAATCGTAATCATCAAAGGTCTTCCTAAGTAATTAAAATAGATTATAAACGATCAACGCTCCTGCCCATATGCAGGAGCGTTTTTAGTAGCGTGTGTATGAAAAGCAGAATTATTATTCTACTACTTTGTTGCTCATCAGTATTTGCCATATTTTGCAATTGGCAAAAAGCAAATAAAAGTGTAGTAGTTAAAAAATTATACCAGCAACAAATAAAATCTTTACAAGAGGAAACTGATAACTTTTTGCACTTAGCAGAAAGTAAAAGTAGTTTCGCCATTCTCCGCGAGTGCTTTAAGAAAGCCCGACTTAAGTATAAGTCAATAGAGTTTTTAACGGAATATTATTATCCTACTACATCAAAAGCTATGAATGGTGCAGCTATCCCAGAGGTAGAGGCAGATAATCCCACTTACCCAACAGAGCCCAGCGGTTTTCAGGTAATCGAAGAAATGATTTTTGGAGAGGAAAATACCGATGATTATAATGAACTCATCATACAAAGTAAATTATTAAATTCTGCAGTTACACGTCTTGCAACTACTGCTGAAACACTAGAATTAACAGATGCTCATATTTGGGATGCCTTGAGATTACAATGCTTTCGTATTCAGACTTTAGGAATTTCCGGGTATGATTCTCCCGTAGCCCAGTATTCATTAACTGAAGCATCAGCCTCCTTAAAAAGCTTACAGCAATATATACTCTTATATAGTACTGATACAAAGGCAAAAAAAATGGATGCACTAATAGCAGCTATTGCTACAGCTGATAACTATTTAACAACCAATAATAATTTTATTGCTTTTGATCGTGCATTCTTTATTACGACATATATGAATAGCGTCACTGTATCATTGAACGCCGTGCAGGAGCAATTACAAATCCCCTATTTTAAAGAGCCTAGACTATTAGCATCAAATGCATCCTCTCTTTTTGATTCAAGTGTATGGAATACCTGGTATTATTCAACAAACTATCGTAAACCTGAGAATGCCGCTTTATTAGAGAAACTTGGAGAAGCTCTATTTTATGAGCCTTTATTATCGGGTAATAATATCAGAACCTGTGCCAGCTGCCATCAACCCGAAAAAGCTTTTACAGATGGACTTTCGAAAAACAAAAGCTTTGATAGCAAAAAAATCATCCTTAGAAATACACCCAGTATTTTGTTTTCTGCTTTACAAGCATCCCAATTCGCGGATACAAGGGTGGCCTACTTAGAAGATCAGGCTAAGCAGGTCATTGAAAACCCGGAAGAAATGCATGGTAATCTTACAAAAGCCATCCAAAAACTAAAGGGACAAAAAAAATATGACTCATTGTTCTATCAGGCATATGGGAAAAAAGAGCCAACTGAAATAGAGTTACAAACTGCAATTGCTGCTTACATCAGAACTAAATCTGTTTTGAATAGTTCATTTGATGAATATATGCAAGGGAACAAAAAAGCAATTAGTAAAACAGCTGTGAAAGGATTCAATTTGTTTATGGGGAAAGCTAAGTGTGGCACATGTCACTTCATGCCGTTATTTAACGGAACAGTTCCTCCAAATTTTTCTAAAATAGAAACAGAAGTGTTGGGTGTTCCTGAAAAATTCTCATTCCCATACACGTTGGATAAGGATTTCGGGAAGTACAATATTATTCCCGCATTGCCTTACCAATATTCTTTTAAAACAAGTAGTGCAAGAAACGCAGCATTCACTGCCCCTTATATGCACAATGGTGCCATAAAGAATATGGAAGAGTTAATTGAATTTTATGATAGAGGTGGCGGAATAGGATTAGGTCTTACAGTGCCTAATCAAACATTACCACCTGATCCATTGAACTTAAGCAAAGAAGAGAAGCTCGCATTGATCGATTTTTTGAAAACACTTACTAGCCGGTAACACGTAAGTTATTACCAGTAAGACTGAGATTAAATGCTTTTAAAGGCCTGTTCGCAGGTCCGTTTATGACAGCTCCTGTAATACTGAATACGCTACCGTGTAAATTGCAATTAAACTGTTGAGCAGATTGATTCCAAACTATAGGATTTGCAGCATGCGTGCATTCAACTTGGAAAGCAATAAAAGAAGAATTGGTATTCTGCGCATTTACTCTAACTACGATTACACCATCTCGAGTAATACTGCTTCCCGGGGTTGTTATGGTATTTGTAATATCAATCGTAAAATCAACACTCGAAGAATTTGTACTGTTTCCCGATTTACTACAGGCAGCACAAAAGACTAAAAAAGGGGTGGCTGTTTGAACGATGAATTTTCTTCTTTCCATTTATATAAAGTTCAGTAATGAAAATCACATCCCTATACTTCTACAAATGAACGTATCGTTAAGATTCTTTGTTTAACGTTTCCCTTCAAAAAACCCTTGCTCTTTCAAAATACCTTTCAGAATATTCATTCGCGCATCCATCATTTTCGCATCTGATGGCCCTTCAGCATTCAATACAAAGAAATAAGGATGTTTGTTTTCTTCTATCCAGCCAACAATCCATCCAATCAAATTTCCATTCTCTTTAAACCCTAAGCCGGTCTTATATGCCAACTGATAGTTTGCATTATTCTCACGGATCATCATTTTTTTCACAATATCCTGGGTTCTCTTTTGAAAAGGTAATTGACCAAAATACAATCGCTTTACTAAGCCCAATTGTTCATCTGGAGAGATCTTGAGTGAATTATTGATCCAAAAAGAATCTATTGCACTGCCCAATTGTTTGTTGCCATATTGCAAACTATCGATCCATAATTGCATGGTATCTTTTCCGATTCGTCTGGCTACCTCCTGATAGTAAGGCAATGCGGAAGCTGCAAATGCCTCCTCCATGGTCAAGTCTTTATTCCATCCATGAGCAGTATCACCACCCGGCATAACGCGAACAACTCCATCCCATTTGATCACCATTTTTTCATTGGTGACTCTTCCTGTTTCAACACCAATCAATGAGTTGACAATTTTAAATGTAGAAGCCGGTAAATAAGAAGAATCTTTGAACCGGGATAAATTATAGATCGTGAATTGACCGGTACCATTATCAAATATTCCGAATGTGCCGGTCACTTTGTTTTCATCAAAATACTTTTTATACCCATTCTCAACTGTTACATTATTGGGTGAGCAGGCGATGAACACAACTGTTACAACAGCAGCTACCGCAAAAACTATTTTCGAAAGCTTCATACACATTGGTTTAACCACATGGAGTGGATGTTATTTCAATACATTCAATTCCTTTCCTACTTTGATGAAAGCTGCGATAGCTTTATCAAGGTGATGCTGTTGATGTGCCGCACTCAGCTGAACACGTATACGTGCCAAACCTTTAGCAACAACCGGATAAAAGAATCCGATCACGTACACTTCTTCTTCCAACAATTTAGCAGCGAATTGTTGTGCCACTACTGCATCATACAACATAATAGGCACGATCGGATGGTCACCTGGCTTAATGTCAAAACCAGCTTCCGTCATCTTTGAACGGAAGTATTTGGTATTATATTCCAATTGATCTCTTAAAGTTGTTGTCTCGGTCAACATATCCAATACTGCGATTGATGCACCTACGATAGATGGTGCTACAGTATTAGAGAAAAGATAAGGTCTGCTTCTTTGACGCAGCATTTCAATGATCTCTTTTCTTCCCGATGTAAATCCACCACTGGCGCCGCCCAATGCTTTACCGAGTGTTCCCGTGATGATATCGATTCTTCCCATCACACCTCTATATTCATGTGTACCACGTCCGGTTTTACCCAAGAAACCGGATGAATGACATTCATCGATCATTACGATAGCATCATATTGATCAGCCAGATCACAGATCTTATCCAATTGAGCGATCGTTCCATCCATACTAAAAGAGCCATCTGTTACGATGATTCTGCTTCTACATCCTGCACTCTCTTTTAATTTAGCTTCCAGATCATCCATATTGTTATGCTCATAACGGAAACGCTGTGCTTTACATAAACGAACACCATCAATAATGGAAGCATGATTCAAAGCATCGCTGATGATGGCATCTTGTTCATTGAACAATGGTTCAAATACGCCACCATTCGCATCAAATGCTGCTGCATATAAGATTGTATCTTCTGTACCGAGAAAATCAGCCAGCTTTTTCTCCAGTTCTTTATGAATATCTTGTGTTCCGCAGATGAAACGAACACTGCTCATACCATAACCATGTGTGTCAATGGCTTTATGTGCAGCTTCAATTACCTTAGGGTGAGAAGAAAGACCCAAATAATTGTTGGCACAAAAGTTTAAAACGGTTTTGCCATTCACTACAATCTCCGGGCCTTGTTCACTGGTGATGATGCGTTCTTTCTTAAACAATCCGGCCGCATCAATCTCTTGTAATTCTTCCCTGATACGGGTCACAAACTTTTCATTCATAGCTTAACAATTATGGAATGCGAAGGTAGGAAAAGTTAGGGAAGAGTAGAATTGACAGATGATAGATGACAGTTGACAGGAAAAGAATTCCTTCTGTCAACTGTCATCTATCATCTGTCTACCAAAAGTTAGACAACAAATCGATACCCCACCCCTTTAATCGTAATGATCTCCAATGAGGGATCTTCTTTCAGGTAGCCACGGATTTTGGTAATGTAAACGTCCAGGTTTCGACTATTAAAAAAGGAATCATTGCCCCAGATATGGTTCAAGAGATCCCTTCTGTCGATCACATCATTTTTATGACGGTAGAGGTATTTAACCAATTCAGCTTCGCGATAAGAGAGTTTTCGCTCTGTTGGACCATTGGCGAGTACTTGTTTATTTAAATGAAACTGATATTTACCCATGGTAATGCTATCACCGGTTTCCGGAATCAATACCTCTTTCTTTACACGCAATGCATTTTCAATACGCACGATCAGTTCTTCCATACTGAAGGGTTTTCTGATATAGTCATTCCCTCCTATTTTAAAACCCTGTACTACATCTTCCGTTTGTGTTTTAGCAGTAAGGAAGATGACTGGAACATCATCATTCAACTTGCGGATATCTTCAGCCAGCTCAAAGCCACTTTTATTAGGCAGCATCACATCGAGAATACAGATATCAGGATTTTCGTCTTCGAAAGTACGGATCACATCAGCACCATCAGATTCCATGATCACTTCAAATCCTCTTGTCTCAAGGGTTTCCTTGACGATCTTTCCCAGAAACAATTCGTCTTCAACATATAATACTTTGATTGCCATAGTTCATTATTTGTCGTTAACCGGAAGTCTTACCGTAAATGTACTGCCTTTCTCCGGTTCACTTTCTACAGAGATAGACCCATGATGACTTTTAATGACTTCTGCAACATAGCTCAGACCTAAACCATAGCCTTTGATATTGTGTTTATCACCTGTAGGAACGCGGAAAAACTTATCAAATATCTTCCCCTGGTATTGAGGTGCTATTCCTACCCCATTATCCGATACCCTTAACACCATTGTTCTTGGATCAGCCATCTCTAAGTTTACTTTGATCTGTGCATTGCTTTTACTGTACTTCAATGCATTGTCCAACAAATTGTAAATCACACTGGTGATATGCAATTTATCTGCTTCCAGCATGAAGCTATGATCCGAGTTGGTGAATACTACATTAGCTTTTTGCTTATCGAATTGAAGTTTCATGATCTTCAAATTCTCATTCATCAATTCTTTCAGATCAAAAGGTTCCTTATTCAGTTCGATCTGTTGTTTCTCGAACATGGAAAGTTTTAATACCTTATCAACCAATAGGCTTAACCGCTGAAGTTCCGCTGCAGATATATCCAAGTACTCTTTTGTTCTTTCCGGACTTTGAATTGCATTAAAGTTTCTCAATGCTTCAATTGCAACACCTACTGTTGCGATCGGTGTTTTGAGTTCGTGTGTGATATTACTGATGAAATCATTCTTGATCTCTGCAAGTCTTTGCTGTGCCAATAAATTACGGTACAATACAATAAATGAACCGGCAACCAACAGTAAAACCAGTAAAGAACCGCCGATCTGCATTTGCATCTTACTCAATACATACATATTGGTGTCTTCAAACCTGGCCTGGTAAGCATAAGGTGTTGTATACCCCACAAACACTTTATCAGTCATCACGGCATCGGAGCTATCGCGTTTCAGATTCCAGATCTTCTGACTGCTATCTTTAAATGATTCAAACTGTATTGAAAACTTGAGTCGTTTATTGGTCTTATTCAATTCTACTCTGTAAGCAGAGTCTACAACTTTTACAGGGATAGAATCATTGATGGTTTTATTACTGGAAAGAAAACGAATGATTGGAGAGCTTTGGGTTTTCCGAACCGGAGATTGAAACTGAAAAACAGAATCCGCTTTTGGAGTAAAGATCCTCGTAAAACGGGCACTATCCGTTCTGCGCATTCTTTCTTCTAAGGTTTTAGCGGCTCTTAACATGGGCATGGTAAAAACCTTGCCGGATAATTTAGCCACACTATCTCTTAACAGGTTCAATGAAGCTGTATCTTTTGATTTTATGCTGATCGTGATACCACTGCTTTTTTGGAATGACTTACCAGAAAAATCGTCTTGAAAGGTACTATCCACACTGATCACGATTTTTCGTGCTGAGTCGATCGCATTTTTGGATTGCTTCATGATCAACTCTATCAATGCAGGATTGGGTGCACCCTTAAAGCTAAAACCTGAAGCTGCTCCTTTGTGAACCGTAACTGACTCAATAGAATCTGCCGGTATCTGTTTTAATACATCAGATGGACTAATGGATCGATAAATAAATGCAGAAGGTTGAGGATTCTTTTTAACTGATTCATCAGATTGAAAAGAAGTATTATTTTTTTTTGTAGTCAGCGTTGTGGTAAAAACTTCACCTACCAATGCAGTATCTTTTTCAAATCTGCCTAATTGGAGTTTGTTCATGGTTTCCCGGAAACTGACATCTACTTCTTTACGCAGACCCGCATATTCATCTTTATACAGCTTATGTAGCCAATACCCTTCGAAGACAGCCAATAACAGAATGGTGGCCATCATTAATAAAAAGGTAAGCTGTACTTTTTTCATGTTGTAATAGTGAATAACAAAGGTAAAGGGTTCGGCTCCGATCAAGGACATTTCATTAACCTAAATTAACCTTTGAGCAAGAATGCTTAACAAAGGCTGGGATTAGTTTTGAAGGGATTTAAGGTTAAACAAAATCAATCTATTTTATTATTAAAAAGTAAATCTTAACCTACATGAAGAAAGCATTTTTATTGATATCCGCTGCGATGGGTATCAGTGCATTACAAGCTCAGATCAAGGAGGGCACGATCGTCTATGAAAGGAAGGTCAACAATCATCGTAGCATCACAAATGAACAAATGCGGGCGATGATACCGGAGTTTAGGATCTCGAAGCACTTATTGATTTTCAGTGACAGCATTTCTATATACAGAATGATTCCTGAGAACGAAGCGCCGGATCCATTTGCAGGCGGTGCCGGAGCTGGCGGTGGCAATGGTATTCGTATGTCATTCAATATGGCAGGTGGTAGTGATGGGGGAGATCTCTACAAGAATTTCTCTCAGTCAAAATCGATCCTGAGTTCTGAACTAGCCGGTAAAAGCTATTTAGTGGTAGATTCTATCACACAACAACCTTGGAAGCTCACCAATGAAACCAAACAGATCCTTGGGTACACATGTCTGAAAGCAACCAGAAAAATCACAGTACAAGCCACTCAGATGAGAACCATCTCCATTGGCGGACCTTCAGCCAGCGCTTCCAGCGATACTACACGTCCTAAGCCAAGAGAAATAGAACTGGTAGCCTGGTATGCTCAAGATATTGCCAGTCCTGTTGGTCCTGAAAATTACGGTCAATTGCCAGGTGTGATCATGGAGTTGAACAGCGATAATGGTGCAACTGTTTATACCGCATTAGAGTTTAAAAAAGAAGTTGATCCGAAGCAACTGAAAGAACCTAAAAAAGGAAAAACAGTAACAGCATCAGAATTCTCAAAAATGAGAATGGAAATGATGCAACAACAATTTCAGAATGGTGGTATCAGATTTGGCGGTTAATTTATCCAACTAAAATAAAAAAGGCTATATCGTTTGATATAGCCTTTTTTTATGGTATCACTCCCGTAGTGGTGATTCTATTTGAATGTAACAGGCTGTAGAATATGAAGCCCTTCTTGTTATAAGCTTCTGATTACTGGTTCATACGGTCATGACTCCCCTATAATGATCAATCGCTGTCGCTTAGCCTTCCTCTATGTAAACTTAGTATCCCTATTGTACATCCAGACGCTCAGTAGTTCATTTCATACTACTGATAGAATCATCCGTAAATAAAAATCCCCTCCTAGACAGGAGGGGAAACTGATATATATGAGAAAATAAAAGACGGATCAGAAAGTTCTGGTAATCACTCTGGCACCACCTGTAGTAGCTGCTTTATTCAGGCGATAGGTAAAGCTTACCAAAAAGTAACGCTGTAATACATTGTATCTGGTATCTTCTATGTAGTTCTGATTTGCAGAACGATTCACACCTACATTCTTATTCAGCATGTCATAAACGGTCAGTTTTAATTCTCCTCGCTTGTTTTTCATGAAACTCTTTGCCAATGAAGCATTCCAATAAGGAACCTTGGTATTGAAGCCATTAGCACGTCCGCTATTCACTACATAATTGAAACTGTTATTCATGATCAAACCCAATGGCAGGTAATTATTCATTTCAATATTGTAGGTCTGCTGTAGGTAATTGGTATTCAGGATAGGCTGCAGTGAATAAGTGGCTTTACTGATATTCAGTCTGGCACTGGCAGTGATATCCATCAATCCATCTTTATTAAAACTATAATTCAAAGACGGACCAATTCCTATATTAGATATATTATTACGCTGTCCATTCAGAAAAGCGATATTTCGCTGATAATTGGTACCTATTCCGATATCAATTCGTGATTTTAATTTTTTCAGCGGAAACCCTGCATTGATATTACCGAAAACAAAGTATTGTCCATCTGCATTCACCGGCATTGAAAGTCGTGAACCATTTGGTTGAATCACATCCGAATTAACGATTGCATTATTTGTTTTGGTAGCAGAAATAAATGCGAATAAATTCCTTTGCGTATAAATATTTGTAGAGAAGAAATTTAGGTTCAATGATTGAACATAGCTACGTTTTAGATTTGGATTACCGGTATATGTATTCAGTGGATCACTTACATCTGCAATCGGTTGCAACTGGGCAGTAGATGGTTGATTGGTAGACGTATTTAGATTCAACGACAATGTTTTAGTAGAATTGATGCGATACTGCACATTCATACTTGGAAGAATATCTGAGAATTTTTGCTCAATGACATTCTTGTTGGTATTATTAGTACTTCTCAAAGTGGCAGCCTGGAAAGAGGAGCCTACTGTTAAGATCAGCTTATTCATATTGGCCCTGAAATTCAAGGTGCCGCCTCCATAATTGTAACTACTGGTGAAATCATTGCTCAGAATAGTATTATAGCGGTCATACTTACCCGAAGTTCCATCAAAGTCGTAGGTCTTACGATCACTTTGCCCGCTATTGGTGTTATAGAAGGAAGTGATCTCAAGTAAAGACTTCCGACCAATTGGTTCTGTATAGGTAACCATCGCACCAAAGTTTCTGGTGACAGCATTACGGCTGTTCTTTTGGTTAGTGATTGAATCCCGCAAAGGAACACCCGCAGCATAAAATGTATTGCGTGTATACAGATCACCTGATTGTTTGCTGTCGTTATAGTTTACACTAAAATTTCCTGATATGGTTCTGCCTCTTTTCTTCAATCGCTGACGATACAACGCATTTGCTGATAAATTCAAAGCTTCTGATCGTGTTTTACTATCACTAAAACCATCATTGATCTTTTGTCCATTGGCATTGGTAGAACTGTAACTACTATACGTATTGGTATTATTCTGTTGAGCAGATACTTGTGGTGTGATCTTTAAAGAGATCATGGTATCAAATTTATGATCGATACTTCCATTCCATCTTTGCTGCTGTACTTTTCGAGCTGAGCTACTATTGCTTCTATAATCGAATGTATTACCCGGCAATAGATTTTGTCTGTTGGTAACACGATCTGTAAGAAGATCAATATCACTGAACATACCACTGGTATTGACATTCGATTTCTTATTCCAGGTATCATTATAATTCACCCCGCCTGCATAAGTTGTTGCTACTCCTTGCTGATTTTGTCCAAGTCCTGTTACCGGCAACCCATTATCAGAAGGTCCAGTACCGATAGAGATATTGACCCCTCCTCCATTGCGCATGCCTCTGGCAAGATCTCCGGTAAAATTCATGATATCATTCAATGAAAAGCCCTGACGGTTGGTATTATTGGCCATACCTAATAAAGACAGCTGTTGATCGCCATTGAATCGGTTCACATTTGTTTGTCCGTCATAACGTCCATCATCTCCACCGGCTCCTGCCGCTATTCTTCCAAAAGTTGATTTATTTCTATCCTTTTTAAGTTTCAGGTTAATTGCTTTTTCTGAATTCCCGTCATCAATACCCGTAAATTCTGCCCGATCACTTTTCTTATCGAATACCTGCACTTTATCTACAGCATCAGCGTCGAGATTTTTTGTAGCGATCTTTGGATCACCCGTAAAAAATTCTTTCCCGTTCACCAATACGCGATTGATTCTTTGTCCATTCACACGAACAGTCCCGTCATTATCCACCGTAACACCCGGCAAACGTTTCAGTAGATCTTCTACGACTGCATTGGGCTGTGTTTTAAAATTTTCAGTATTGAATTCAACGGTGTCATTGTTAATGGTCACCGGTGGTCTTCTGGCTGTAACTGTAACATCGCCGCCATGTAACAGATCGGTCATAATGATTTGCCCCAGATCTAACTCCTGACCAGCTTTTACTTCAATATTTTTCCAAACCGGTATATATCCCACATAGGAAGTCGATAGTAAATAACTTCCCTTATCTAAGGATTTGAAAACAAATTTTCCTGTTGAATCTGCGCGGGTAAAGGTAACGAGGGTGGAATCTTTTGCATTGACAATGGAAATCGTGGCATAAGCTAATCCACGCTTGGATGTAGTATCATATACATTTCCTTTCACTGCTGCAGGCTGTTGTGCTTGCACCAAAACCGGCAATACAAAAAGAACGAGTAAGGTAGTAATGTATTTAAGCATTTACTTCTGGTTTAATTCTTTCAAAAGTAGATGCCTGTCCAGGTAAATGCGGTTAATGAACTTTAGGGAAAGGTTAATGAAGGTTAATAGAATAAAAAAAGCTCTTTACACTTTTCAGTGATAAAGAGCCTTTGTAAAAAATCGTCAAATTTATTTTTCGATCGATAACAGTTCAACTTCAAAAATCAAGGTAGAGCCTGGACCGATCTTTGGTCCTGCCTGTTGATCACCATAAGCAAGATCAGAAGGAATATATAGTTTCCATTTGCTGCCTACTGTCATTAATTGTAATGCTTCTTGCCAGCCTCTGATCACACCTCCAACTGAAAATACGATCGGCTCACCTCTTTCGACAGAGCTATCGAATATAGTACCATCAATCAAAGTACCATGGTAATGACATTTTACCTGATCATTGGCAGTTGGTTTTGCACCACCTGGATTATCTTTTATGATCTCATACTGTAATCCACTAGGCAATGTTACTACTCCCGGACGTTTGCCATTGGCAACTAAGAAGTCTTTAGCTGCTTTCTTAGACTTCTCCAATTTAGCACCATTGATTTCATTGGCAAAGGTTCCAATACAACGATCCAAAACATCTTCTTTCAATAACAAAGGCTTCTTTTGTAAAACATCATTCATTGCTCTTTGAAGCATGGCTAAGTTCACAGCATCCAATCCCTGCGCCTGTAAATTTTGAAGAATTCGGATACCCAGCGCATATCCTGCTGAATCTTTATTATTTTTTAAAGGATTCACAGCTACATTGGTTGATTTCACCGGCGCTTTAACAGCAGGTTTGGTCTGTCCATAGCTAGTAACAGACATCAACATAAGCATAAAAAAAGGGACTAATATTCGCATCATTTCAGGTTTAATACACCCAAAACAACAATATTTCCGGCACTGTTCCAAGAAAGAATCAAAGGATCTGCTACTGTTTAGTCTTCCAATAACATTTTGTACGCCTGACTAATTTTATTGAAATGAAAGTCTTTAACAGCTTTCTCCATCATAGAACGAATTTCCCCGTTGCAAAGATTTCCAATACTTCCTTCATGAGTATGTTGAATATCGGAAGTGCCTCCATGAAAATTACCGGCTTCAATATCAAACCCTATTTGCTGATAAGCATCCCGAAAAGGAATACCTGTTAATACAAGCTTATTTACTTCTTCAACACTAAAGGCATAACGATATTTTTCATCTGCCATAATATCTTTTCTGATCTTGATGGAAGAGAGCATGACATGTGACATCTGCAAACATTGCTTCAATGTTTGGAAGGCAGGAAAGAGATGTTCTTTTAATAATTGTAAATCTCGATGATATCCGGAAGGCAGATTAGTGGTCATCATCATGATCTCATTAGGTAATGCTTTGATACGATTACAATGTGAACGAATCAGCTCAAAAACGTCCGGATTCTTTTTATGTGGCATGATGCTGGAGCCCGTTGTGAGTTCCGAAGGAAAACTTACAAAATCGAAGTTTTGATTAAGGTATAAGCACATATCCATACTCATTCTGCTAAGCGTATCAGCTACACTAGCCATTGCCATTGCAGTGGTACGTTCTGCTTTTCCGCGCCCCATTTGAGCATATACCACATTATAATTCAGGTCATCAAACCCGAGTAAAGAAGTAGTTAATGTTCGATTGATCGGGAAAGATGAACCATATCCTGCCGCAGAGCCTAATGGATTCTTATTGACAATTTTATAAGCGCCTTGAAGTAAAATTGTATCATCTACCAGACTTTCTGCATAGGCTCCAAACCATAATCCGAAAGAGGAAGGCATTGCTAGCTGCAGATGTGTATAGCCCGGTAGCAGATGGCCTTTGTATTGCTCACTTTGTTGTTGCAGTAAGGTAAATAGTGTTTGTATTTCTTCAACCAAGGAATATATCTCATGGCGCAAAAACATTTTTATATCCACTAAAACCTGATCATTTCTGCTTCTTGCACTATGGATTTTTTTGCCTGTATCGCCTAACTTTTTTGTGAGCATGAACTCCACTTGTGAATGAATGTCTTCAACAGATGCATCAATGGTAAATGGCGAATGCTCGATATGTGAATAGATATTACGGAGTTCCTTCACGAGTTGAACTGATTCTTCTTTTGTGAGTAAACCAACTTCTGCTAACATTTTTACATGTGCAATAGACCCCAATACATCAAAAGGAGCAAGTAATATATCGAGTTCACGATCCTTGCCTACAGTAAAAGTTTCTACTGCTTGAGACACGTTCGTATTTTTTTGCCAAAGTTTCATGATGTTTGGTTTTGCATGAATTGATCTATTAAGGCGATGTATAAGTCAATGCCTTCTTTGATTTCAGTCAGATAAATAAATTCATCTGCAGAATGACTTCTTGCAGAATCTCCTGGCCCCATTTTCAATGTCAGAAATGGCATTAATGCTTTATCGGATGTAGTTGGAGAACCATAAGATGATCTTCCCAACTTAGTGCCTGCCACTACTAATGGATGATCCTGAGGTATCGCCGTAGATTTGATACGAAGGCTTCTGGGAACCGCTGTTGACTGAATATTTTTTTGGATCGTCGTTAATATTTCTTCAAATGAATACAATTCATTGACCCTAACATCCACAACAAATTTGCAGATAGCCGGTACTACATTATGTGCTTTATTCTCTGTTTCGATCACGGTCACAGACATTTTCACCGGACCTAACAGATCAGATACTTTCTCGAACTGATACTGACTAAACCACTCAATATCTTTTATCGCCTTGTATAAGGCATTCTCACCTTCATTTCTGGCTGCATGTCCGGGCTTACCTTGTGCGGTCACATCCAGCACCAACAAACCTCTTTCAGCGATCGCCATCTGCATTTGCGTAGGCTCTCCTACAATACCACAAGTAATATTGGGCAAATGTGGTAATAATGCCTCAATACCATTCTTACCGGATATCTCTTCTTCAGCTGTAGCGGCAAATAAAATATTATAAGGAAGATCCTGCTGTTCATAATAGTATAAAAAAACAGCCAGCAAAGCTACCAAAGCTCCTCCTGCATCATTACTGCCTAATCCAAACAACTTCCCTTCTTTTTCAATCGCTGCGAATGGATCCAATGTATATGCGGGATTGGGTTTTACAGTATCATGATGTGAGTTCAGAAGTAAAACCGGCTTTACAGGATCAAAATATTGATTGACAACCCATACATTATTCAGGAATCGATTAACAGGTATTTGCTTCTTTTGAAAAAATTGTTCAATGATAGTGGCAGTTCTATCCTCTTCACGACTGAAAGAAGGTTGACTGATCAAAGCTTTTAATAAATCAATCGCTTCTTGAAATAATATCGTTGTTGTTGACTGCATATTATGCCTGAATAGAGGTTCCTTCTACTCCCTCAACAAGGGATTGTAACATTTCAGCTTGTCCGATGATCACTTTTTTAACCCCAGCGTTCACCGCAGCAAAAGCATTATCTAATTTAGGTATCATACCGGCAAATATGATATTTGATTCTTTTAACTGCCGATAGAGATCCGTATCAATCACCGGTATCACATTGTTTTCATCATTGATATCCTTCAGTACTCCTTTCTTTTCAAATGAATAGATCAATGTGGTCTCATAGGCATGACTCATTGCCTTCGCCAATTCCTGTGCGATCGTATCAGCATTGGTATTGAATAGTTGTCCTTTGCCATCATGAGTGATCGGTGCAACTACAAGTGAGAGATTTTGCTGAAGCATATGAGTGATCGTTGCTGAGCTTACCGCATCAATATCACCAACAAAGCCGTAGTCGATAGAGGCATGTTTTCTTTGATGAGCCATGATCAAATTAGCATCTGCACCGGTAAGTCCTATGGCATTTTCACCTAGGGATTGCAATTTGGCTACTATATTTTTATTGATGTATCCTGCATACACCATCGTTACGATTTTCAAGGTTTCTCCATCTGTGATCCGACGTCCATCGACCATCTGTTGTTGAATACCCATCTGTTCTGCCAGTTTGGTTGCGAGTTTACCACCTCCATGTATCAATATTTTATTCCCCTTAAGGGCAGCAAATTGCTGTAAGAAAGATGTCAATCGATTTTCATCATCGATGATATTACCTCCGATCTTTATGATAAACAGTTGCTCCAATTTATGAATATTGATGTGTTAGAATATCTTGTAACACTGCCTGTGCTGCCCAAACACGGTTACCAGCCTGTTTGGTTACCAGACTATGAGGGCTATCCAATATCTCATCACTAAGTTCCACATTTCTTCTGACCGGCAAGCAATGCATGACTTTTGCTGCATGTGTATTTTTAAGTTTTTCTTCTGTCAACATCCATGCAGGATCATTTTCATATACTTTTCCGTAATCAGTATAAGTACTCCAATTCTTAACATAAACAAAATCTGCGTCCGCTAAAGCAGCATCCTGATCGTGAGTGATAACAGCTCCTTTTGTGAATTCAGTAGATAGCTCATAATCCTGTGGATGTGTGATCACAAAATCAGCTTCTCCCCAAGCATTCATCCACTGCGCAAAACTATTAGCTACGCATTGAGGAAGTGGTTTTATATGTGGTGCCCAAGTAAGAACGATTTTAGGGCGACGAGTCATTTTCTTGAATTGCAGTTCTTCAGTGATCGTTAACAGATCGGTCAGGGATTGTAATGGATGTAATGTGGCGCTTTCCAAACTTACCACCGGAACACCTGCGTACTTAATGAACTGATGAATGAACATTTCACTATAGTCATCCTCTCTATTTTTCAAAGATGGAAATGTTCGGATACAAAGAATATCAAAATATTGTCCGAGAACAGGCGCAGCATCTTTCACATGTTCTACTGTATTACCGCTCATGATCGCACCTTCTTCAAACTCCAATGCCCAGCCTTCTTTATCCACATTGAAAACAATCGCCTCCATTCCAAGATTTCTTGCAGCTACTTGTGTGCTCAAGCGAGTTCTCAGGCTAGGATTCAGAAAAAGTAATCCAATACGTTTCCCTGCACCAAGGTCTTGATACTTCAACGGATCTTTTTTGCATGCCACTGCTTTTGCAATAAGTGCATTGATATCCGGCACATCATTTACTGAAATAAATTGTTTCATGGCTGAGTTAAGGGTTGAAGTTCTATAATACACTCTGCGATCTTCTCTTTATTCTTTTATTTTCTGCGGTAAGTAGTTACTGCAGAGAACAAGAGAATGGAGCGTTTACACAGAGCTTTTATTTAAAGTTGTTATGGCAGTTTTTAATGATGCTAAAAATTCATCGATTTGTTCTTTCTGTAAGGCCAAAGAAGGTAAGAGCCTGATCACATTCGGTTTTGCTTCTCCAGTGAATATTTTGAATTCACTCAATAATACTTTCTTCAAATCTTTAATGTTGTCAGGAACATCAAATCCGATCATCCATCCACGTCCTCTTACATTTTGGATCTCTGGAATGGCTTTCAATGCTTGTATCATATACTCCCCATTCACCGCTGCTTTTTGAATCAGCTCCTCTTGCTCCATTACTTCCAATACAGATAATGCGGCAGCGCAGGCCAGGTGATTACCCCCAAAAGTAGTTCCAAGCATACCATGTTTTGGGCGTATATGCGGTGCGATCAGAATACCTCCGATTGGAAAACCATTACCCATGCCTTTAGCCATCGAATAAATATCTGCCTGTATCCCTGCATGATCATGCGCAAAGAATTTTCCTGTTCTACCATAACCACACTGTACACTATCTGCTATGAATACTGATCCGTATTGATCACACAGTTTTCTTATGGTTTGCAAAAAAAGATCAGAAGCGACATTGATCCCTCCTACTCCCTGTATTCCTTCCGTTATTACAGCTGCAGTGGATTCACCATGCAGATCAAAATATTTTTGAAGTGAATCAACATCATTGAAAGGAAGAAATACAATATTTTCTGTTTCATTCACCGGTGCAACGATCGCTGGATTGTCAGTCGCTGCCACCGCCAGAGATGTTCTTCCATGAAAAGATTTCTTAAAAGCAATGATCTTCTTTCTTCCGGTATGAAAAGAGGCCAGTTTTAATGCATTTTCATTTGCTTCAGCACCACTGTTACACAAAAACAGTTCATAGTCGGTTTTACCGCTAAGCTTTGCAAGCTTTTCTGCGAGTTGATGCTGTAAGGGTATGATGACCGAATTGGAATAAAATGCAATTTTCTCCAATTGATCTTCAATTCTTTTCACCCAATGCGGATGTGTATGACCAATACTTATTACCGCATGACCACCATACATATCAAGGTATTGAGTGCCCTGGTCATCCCATACATAAGAACCGGATGCACGGGCTATGGTAATATTGTTCAAAGGATATACATCAAAAAGTTTCATACAGATCCGTTAGTTAATTAGAAATAATTGGCTTTCAAATCCAACCCTGTTTTTTCATCAAGTCCAAACATGAGATTCATATTTTGAACAGCTTGTCCGCTCGCTCCTTTCAACAGATTATCGATGGCACTATGAATGATCAGTTTGTTCCCCTGTTTCTCTATGTGCAACAGGCATTTATTCGTATTCACTACCTGTTTCAGATCGATCATTGATTCGCTCAAAAAAGTGAATGCATGACCATTATAATAATCTTTATAGATTCGATTCACTTCTTCCAACGGAAAACTGCAATCAATAGTAGAGCTGGTATAAATACCTCTTGCAAAATCACCACGCCAAGGAACAAAATGAATACCCGGACCTTCTCCTACATCAGACAAAGGAGAATCCTTTTGCAGTTGATTGATCGATGCCGTGATCTCTTTGATATGCTGATGATTCAAAGATTTATAGGCTTGTATATTATTCGCTCTCCAACTAAAATGAGAAGTATTACTCAAAGATTGACCTGCACCAGTAGAACCTGTGATACCGGTTGTATACACATCACTCAATATACCTGCTTGTGCAAGTGGCAACAATGCAAGTTGAATAGCTGTTGCAAAGCAACCTGGGTTTGCAATATGTTGTGCTGTTTTGATCTGTTCGCGATTGAGCTCCGGTAACCCGTAAACAAAATATTTGTTCCCAAAAGCAGATCCTGAAGGCAATCTAAAATCTTGTGAAAGATCAATGATCTTTACAGCATCAGGAATGAGATGTTGTTCCAGAAATTTTTTAGCATCTCCGTGTCCTACACATAAAAATAAAACATCAATATCAGTGAATGGCTGTTCGGAAAATATCAGTTCTGTTTCTCCAAGCAGATCTTTATGAACAGTATACAAGGGTTTTCCTGCATTGCTAGAACTGTGTACACTTTGCAATTTCACTTTAGGATGACGAAGCAGTAAACGAATCATTTCGCCACCTGTATATCCTGCACCACCTATGATCGCTGCATGTATCTGACTCATTTATTATCAGCTTTAATATTGTGATAAATAGCTGTCTGATTGCCGAAGATTTTAGAGAATCCTCTCACATCATCTCCTGTCCATCCGCTGTTCATTTCACCATACTTCCCGAATTTGCTGCTCATCAGATCAAAGGAAGATTCAATACCAATGACTGCAAAACGATACGGCATTAACTGCACGAAAACCTCCCCTGTCACATGCTCTTGAGATTGGGTCAGGAAAGCTTCAATATCTCTCATTACAGGATCGAGGATCTGTCCTTCATGTAACCAGTTTCCATAAAACTGAGCCAGTTGATCTTTCCAGTTCAGCTGCCATTTGGTAAGTACATGTTTCTCCAAAGCATGGTGTGCTTTAAGTATGACCATTGGCGCTGCTGCTTCAAAACCTACACGCCCTTTGATACCAATGATGGTATCACCCACATGAATATCTCTGCCAATTCCAAAAGAACCGGCTATAGATTGTAGGTATTGAATGGCATCTGTTGGATGTGAGAACTGCTGATCATTGATACGAGTAAGTTCACCCTTTACAAATCCAAGTTTTACTTCTTCAGGCTGAGATTTGGAAACTTGTGTAGGCCAAGCTTCTTCCGGCAACATCCCTTTTGAATGTAATGTTTCTTTTCCTCCAACACTGGTTCCCCACAGCCCTTTGTTAATGGAATACGCTGCTTTTTCAAAATTCATCGCTACTCCTTTCGACTTCAGATAACTGATCTCTTCTTCTCTACTCAGTTTCATATCTCTGATCGGCGTGATGATCTCTGTATCGGGGATCATGATATGAAAGATCATATCAAATCTCACCTGATCATTTCCTGCTCCTGTACTGCCATGCACTACCGCTTTAGCATTCATTTTTTTTGCATGTTCGGCTATATGTAATGCCTGGCTCAGTCTTTCAGCACTTACGCTCAATGGGTAAGTGTTGTTTTTTAATACATTTCCATAAATGAGGAAACGAATGATACTATCGTAATAACTTTTTACAGCATCAACAGTCGTGTGTGTTTTTACACCTAAGTTGTAGGCATGTGCCTCCACTTGCTGTAATTCTTCTTTTGAAAAACCACCCGTATTTACGATCACGCTGTGTACTTCAAAACCTTTCTCTTCAGTCAGGTATTTAACACAAAAGGAAGTGTCCAGTCCACCACTAAAGCCCAAGACCACTTTTGTACCAGCGGGAAGATTTGTAGGAAGTTGATTCATATGATTGCTTGCTTAGAATATTAAAAATTAAAAAAATGATGAAAAAATGATTTCGGTTTTGGAGTACCACCGTTTTCCTTTTTTCTGAAAACACGTAATAACTTATGCTGTTTCACTTTCATGAAACGTTCATATAGTTTTGATTTCTTTTTAAAGTCAGTCGAAGTTTCTTCCGGTTCATAATGATCTGCAGGATCATAGAGCATTGCTGTACAAAAACAATTCTTTCTATCCTTGCTCATCAATATCTCATAATTGATACAGCTTTTGCATCCTGCCCAGAATTCTTCATCATCTGTTAACTCACTATAAGTAACCGGCTCATAACCCAAGTCACTATTGATCTTCATGACTGCGAGTCCGGTAGTAAGACCGAATATTTTAGAGGTTGGATATTTTTCGCGTGATAAGTTAAAGATGGTCTGTTTGATCAGTTTTGCCACACCACTTTTTCGAAAGGGTGGTGAAACGATTAAGCCACTATTGGCCACGAATGCATCATGTCCCCAAGCTTCAATATAACAAAAGCCAACCCAG
This sequence comes from Sediminibacterium sp. KACHI17, assembly GCF_040362915.1. NCBI lineage: Bacteria > Pseudomonadati > Bacteroidota > Chitinophagia > Chitinophagales > Chitinophagaceae > Sediminibacterium > Sediminibacterium longum. Next base: position 1,914,466 of record NZ_AP029612.1, read on the forward strand.
GTGCCATCAGGAAGTAAAGCGATCACAGCTTTACCTTCTTCCATCTTACGAGCCACATAATCAGGACTCCGCTTGGCAATACCGGTACCACGTGCTTTTGCAGATGATTCCATTTCATCCGTAATGGTTTGCGCATACTGCGTGTCGCCACCATTGGCTACACGAACAATGATATTTTGTTCCAACTTATAATAAATTAAATAACGTAAAGAGGATGACAGCTATCTGTCAGATGATTGATTCCGGGGGATTTTTCACTGATAGGGGCAAGTGCCAGTTGCTCGTCCTATCAGCAACCACGTCGGGGTCTCGGCAAAAAGTTGAAAGCAGCTTCCATAGAGAATACCTGAATACGGGTATTCAACAGGAGAAATAAATATTGTGAGAGTATCTGCTTCACTTGATGGATAATAATTTACTTTCGGGGTGTAAAAGTATATTAGTTTGCGGGATATCGGTCAAAAAATTTTTCGAACGGGATATTAAATCTATGCTAACAAGTGTAAGCATAAAAATAGCCGTCATTTCATATGACGGCTATTTACGATTGAAAAGATCACGGATTAAAATCCACCACCACCTCTCATCATCTGCATTTGTCTGTTACCACCCGGCATCATCATATTCATCGGACCTCTTTGTTGTTGTTGCTGATTACCACCAAAACGACGCAGGTTGTAGGTGAAGCTAACCATAAAATAACGAGTCAACACTCTTGTTGAAACATCTTGAATGGTATTACCCGTAATATTTCTGGCAATACTAACATTCTGATTCAATAGATCAAACATATAGAATTTCAACTCCCCTGCTTTATTCTTCAGCATTTGTTTAGAGATGCTTGCATTGAGCAAAGGAATACTGGTATTGAATCCTTGCGCTCTACCGCCATTGTAGATATAATCAAAATCAAGTGAGAACACCCAACCACTTTTTGAGTAGGCTGTTGCTTCTGTTGAAACTGTTTGTGTAAAGAAATCACCATTCTGCTGAGGCTGCAAAGTGTATCGCGCCATATTGAATGAAGAATTGGAAGAGAAGTTCATATCAAATCCTTCTTTCAGATTGGTGGTCCAACCTACTTCACCGCCCAAAGTTGTATTACGCGTATAGTTGCTTGCGTTATTGATCAATGTTTGTGATTGATCTCTCACTATAGTAGCTCTTAAGTTAAGGGTACTCTTTGGTTTCTTTAAAGGAAAACTATAATTGAAGAAACCATTGATCCTGTATGTGCCACTTAAGTTCACAGGCATGGTCAGCTGTGCTCCATTAGGCTGGAATACCGTTGAATTTTGAATATCATTTTGAATGAAGCTGGCGTTGATCGTAGCAAAAACCAATTTCTGTGTGAACACATCAAATGAGTTGTACAAGAATCTAAAACTGTGCGTGAACTGCTGTTTCAAATTCGGATTACCTGTTCTGATATTCAGCGGGTTACTATTATCTGCTACAGGTTGTAATTGCTCTGCTGTAGGCTGTGACGTACGTCCGTTATAGAATAAGCGTAAGCTCTTTGTCTTCGAAAATTCATATCTGAAGTTCGCAGAAGGAAAAAGGTTTACAAAATTCTGTTTGATGGATGTGTTCTTGGTTATATTATTACTCATCAACTCACCTACCTGTACGCCTGATCCGATACTAAAATTGTATTTCGCATTCTGCAAACGATAATTCATGGTGAATCTGTTTGAGCTGAATGTATTTTCAAAAGTATTGGTCAAATTAGTCACCGGTATCTCGTATTTACCACTACTTGCATCATAGTCCATCGTTTCTCGACCGGAATTATTTTTATTGTAGGAGTAATTGTAATTGAACTCCAACTGTTGATTCTTGGCAATCGGTTCAGTATAAGAAAGCGTACCACTGAAATTTCTGGTATCTCTGTTCGTACTGTATATCTGGTCAATCGTATCAATATATGCCGGTCTGCCTGGAGGATTGAATTGATTCAGTGAATAGTTAGATCCTGTTCCATCATTGGCACTACCACCGGCATTGATACCGATTGAATAAGTACGGCCTCTTTTAGGGAAACGATGTCGGAAAGTAGCTTCCACACTACCATTGTATCCATCATTTTTACGAATAGATCTTGCATCAGAACTGTTCAGGGAAGTGAACTTACCTCTTGTTGAAGAGGTTTGTTGCAATGTCTGAGACCATGTATCCTGGAAACTGATATTGGGTCTAATGATAAGAGAATTAGAAGAATCGAATTGATGTTCGATATTGAAGTTGATCCTATGATTTGTATTATAGGTTTTAGAAGAATTGTTCTGATCATTGAATATCGAAGAGTCAGGTGCACCAGGGATTAGATTCTGAACCAAACTTTTCTGATCACGGTAAGTTTTTTGATCATTATAAAAATAACTGCCTGAGAATTGTGTCTTTGGGCTCCAGGTATCTCGGTAGTTAATACCCCCTGCCCATGTATTCACCAATCCACCACCACCGCCGCTACCGGTGAAAGCCTGAACACCCCCGCGTCCGCCGCCACCACCGCCACCGGTGAAATTACCTCCGCCTAATGAGCCCAACATATCCTGTACTGAGAAGTTTTGTTTATTGACATTGTTGGCTTGCCCGGTAAATGTGATTTGTCTATCCCCATTAAAACGACTGAGACTAAAACTATTATCATACAATCCTTCATCAGCATTTGCACCAAAACCTAAAGTACCTCGGCCGAAATATCCTTTACGTCTGTCTTTGCGTGTCGTGATATTGATCGTCTTCACTCTGTTACCATCATCAAATCCGGTAAATGCACTTTGGTCACTTGCCTGATCAAATACCTGAATCTTATCGATCACATCCGGAGGCAGATTTCGCGTTGCCATTCTTGGGTCATCACCAAAGAATCTTTTTCCGTCTACTAATATTCGCTGTACCTGCTCACCTTGTGCAGTGATGTTACCATTTTTATCGACTTGAATACCCGGTACTTTTTTCAATAAATCTTCTGCAACCGCATTCGGTTTGGTCTTAAATGCAGAAGCACTGAACTCAACTGTATCATTTTTCATCCTTACAGCAGATTGAGTTACTGTAACATTACCCAGATCTGTAGCTGCAATGGTCATATAGATATTTCCAAGATCGACCATGCTATTGGTCTTAGAGAAAACGATCTTTTTAGAAATGGGTTCATAACCCTGGAATTTGATATCCACGATCATTTCACCAAAAGTGATATTGCTGATTAAGAAACTACCATCAGCTTTGGTAAGTCCAAAAACATCTAGAGTTGAATCTTTAGCGTCTAAAATAGAGATGGATGCGTCTTTCAGTGATTGTTTTCCTACCGAATCCACTAGTTTCCCCTTAAGGGTAGCACTGGTTTGAGCCTGCACATTGAATGCAAAAAACAAACAGGTGATGGCAGTTAAAATTTTGGTCATTCTCAAGGTTATTATATGGTATAAAGCTATGCTTTGATATTAGACTGGCTGATATGCAAAAAGATTAACGGAAAGCTAACAGGATGGTTGGGAAGCCTCCTGTTAAAATCGGTGAAAGACAATCGAAGATAGGTCGCTCGGTTAATGGGGACGATCGATCATCTATACGTAAACGCTTGACAAACAACCGTTAGCTAAACAGGTACTCCACATCTTCACGGGTCAGGTTCTTCACAAAACCTTCATCATCAGTGATCAATTCACGGGCTAAACTTCGTTTGCGGTCCTGTAGTTTGAGTATCTTGTCTTCCACTGTATCAGTACAGATCATTCTGTAAGCAAAGATATTTTTGGTTTGGCCGATGCGATGCGTTCTGTCGATCGCTTGTTGTTCAACCGCCGGATTCCACCATGGATCTACAATGTATACATAATCAGCTGCTGTTAAATTCAAACCAACACCTCCCGCTTTCAGTGAGATAAGGAATACCCGACAAGCATCATCATTCTGAAAACGCTGAATGGCTCTCTCGCGTTCATTGACCGTACTACTGCCATCAAAATATTCATAATCGACCCCTAATTCCTTCATCTTTTCTTTGATCAACGCCAGCATACCAAGGAATTGTGAGAAGATCAATGCTTTGTGATTACCGATATTTTCGGTGATCTCACGCCCTAATTCTTCCAGTTTTACAGATACATTCGGGAATTTCTCTTCGTCTTTGATGATCGCCGGACTATCACAGATCTGTCTGAGCTTCATTAAGCCCTGTAAAATGGTAAGCTGTGATTTCTGGATACCCTGATTGTCTACTACTCCCAAAATCTTATCACGATAATCATTCCTGAAAGCATCATAGATCCGACGCTGCTCATCACCCATTTCGCAGAACAATACCATCTCTTGTTTTTCGGGAAGATCTTTGGCCACTTGTTCTTTTGTTCTTCTGAGAATGAATGGGAATAAGAGTTTGCGCAAGTGTTCCTTCTGCTCCTTTTCACCGAACTTATCAATCGGGATCGAAAATTCCTGTTTAAAAAACTCAACACTTCCCAGCATTCCCGGATTCAGGAAATTCATTTGTGCATAGATATCGAACGTATTATTCTGAAGCGGTGTACCACTTAAACAAAGTCTGTTTTTTGCTTTTATGAGACTAGCCGCCTTGGTTACTTTACTGGATGGATTTTTAATGGCCTGACTTTCATCCAACACTACATAATCAAATGCTACTTCAACAAATTGTTTGATATCACTGCGTAAGGTACCATAGGTTGTGATGATCACATCCGCATCGGTGGCGGCTAGACTATCGCGTGTTCTTTGTGCGCCATGATGTACATAGAATTTGATTGTAGGCGTAAACTTGCCGATCTCATTCTGCCAGTTGAACATCAATGTTGTCGGACAAACCACCAATGCCTTCAGGGATCCGTTTTCTTCTTTGAGATGATGCAGGAAACTCAGTGCTTGAATGGTTTTACCCAAACCCATATCATCAGCCAGTATACCACCCCATTGTACTTCTCGCAAGTAGTTCAACCATTGAAACCCGCTTTCCTGATAAGGACGTAATATGGAACGAAGATGTGCTGGTGCAGGAATTTCTTTGATCGAGTGATTTTCTTTGAGCCTGTCATACTTTTCTTCTAACTGAAAAAACAATTCTTCTTCATCACGCTGCATGTACAACTCTTCTACCACACTAAAATGGTATTTACTGAGCTTCATCGAACCTGACTTACCTTCTCCAACCCTAAACAGCAATGAATATTTCTTGATCCACTCTTCCGGTAAAATACCCAAAGTACCATCACCCAATTGTACAAATTGCTGCTTATTACTCAATGCTTTCTTTACTTCATCTACTGTTACTTTCTGATCTCCGAAATTGATTTCGATCTTGGCATCAAACCAGTCAGTATTACTACTGATATAGATCTTGGTAGAAGGTTTTGCAGTATTGAATCTGAAATTTTTCAAAGCTTCAAATCCATACACAGGAATATTCATTTCCTTTACTGCATCTACAAAGAGGAAAAACCAATTATTGCGTAATACCTCTGCACCTTTCAATGCTAATACATCGCCCTCTGCAGGTCTGATAAAATGAGAGTGTAAAGACTCTATTTTTTGAATGAATTCTTTTTCGGCTTCAAGATTTCTTTGGATCACCAATAGTTTATCTGCCACCGGCATGATGATCTTTTCTTTATCAGAACTGCGCACATCATAACCACGATAATTGAATATTGGCTGGAATAACAGGTATTCTCCTTTCTCCTTCAATAATACTTTTACTTCAGGCTTTACATCCTTCACTTCTTCTTTCTGCACATTCCCAAAATGAACATTGTATTCTTTGGAAAGCGGCAGTATAAATTGTTGAAGCTGAGCTGACCAGTCTTCAGCAGGAATGATCATTTTGCCTGAAGGCAGAAACTTCTCCAGTATCAAAATATCTTCCGTTCGTTTCCAGGTAAAAAACTGTTGATGGTATTGAAACAAAAGCGCTGAACTGCTTTCATTTTCTGAGATATTCAAATCTGCCAGGGGAAGTTTCACCCGACAGTCTATCTCATATTTTCCTTTTTGATAGGTCACTTCAAATTCAGGACTGATAAAATCAGTGACGAATTCTGCCTTTACAAGATTAGCTGTAGTGAAGGGTTTCTTTTCAGGCAAACTGAAAACAAAATGACTACTACTGAGCTCGGAGAATAATTTTTTTACTTTAGGGTGGAGGTATTCATTGATCAAATGACGGGTTTCTTCCGGAAGTTCATCATCATGTTGTTGGATGATATTTTCCCAGATACCACTAAAAGGAGAATTACGATCGAGGTAGCGACTTACTTCTGAAGGCATCAGTTTACGCAGTTGCTGTAATAATCCTTTATCCTCTTCATCAAATACTTCTGTATTGATAAATCGGTTGAGATCAAGCTTAGTGACCTTACCTGTGTATTGTGTTCTTTGTTCATCCACTTCTCCCTGAACCCCTTCAAATTGAACATACGGATATTGCTGTTCATTGAAAGTAAGTACCAGACCAAGCTTCAGACACTCTTTTTCTTGCTCTTCAGGTTCCTGAACAATTGTGGTTGTTGCCGGGGGTTGCTCTTCTTCTCTCTTAGGCTTCAAATCTGTATTGGGATTCAGTGAAACCCTTTTGATACTGGCATCCAGTACTCTTAAGAAAGGCTTACCATCAGTATAAGTGAATTCAAATTTCCCTTTCAGGTCATCATTCAATGAATAACCATACAGGGCAAGCAATTTATTTTTCTCTTTATCCCAGTTACGAATAGAATCAAAATAACCCGGACCATAATTATGTAATAACTGTAAAAGAACTATGTCTTTATGTACACATAGCGGATGTTCTTGATCGGAAGAGCAAGTACAGCTGGTATCAAAGTTTCGCTCTTCATTCTTTTGAAGAAGGATGCGAAATGATTCCCCTTCATATTCAAGATCAGCAAGTACTCGCTCATCTTTTGCTTCCAGAATATTGGAACGATTGCTTCTTAGATAGTTTTCAGCTTTTTCAAAACTTTCTTGCGAAGAAAGCATCTTGATCAGTTTAAGATCGAGTTGCTTCATTTTTACTACTGTATGCTTTTGATCGTAGCTGGTTTCTTTTTCACCCAGTTGGTTACGATCTAAAAGATCTTGTAAGTGAAATAGTGCGCCGGCTTTATGTCTGCAAACTTCAGAAAGATTATAAGGGCAGCTACAACGCAGTGAAAGCGTCTTGGGATCTTTGAATTGATTGATATGTACTTTGTAAAAAGTTGCATAGCCATCATCTTTCACACGGAAAACAATATTGGCCATGAGTTCATCATATTCTACCAGCTCCACATTTCCCAGCGCATGGATTTTCTTACCTCGGCGGATCACTTCTTCTGTGCCGCTGTTATAGATATGTTTAACCAGATACGGAAGTGCCATACAATCAATCAACAATTAGTGCAAACAGAAGAGCTGCAATAGGCATTACTACATTCCGTTTACCTGTTTAGCAATGAATGCCGCTCCGAAGAGGGCAATTTGCAAAAGTAAAGGAAAGCAATCCAGTAAATGAAAAGAAATACAAAGAATGTGGATGAAATGTTTGTTAAGGTTAGCTTATAGCCAATAGGTCATAGCTAATGGTCCATAGACCATGGTAGGAAGTATTGATGATGGTAATCTACTAAGTAATGGTTTTGCCATCGACCATGGACTATCGACCATGGACTATGGACTATAAACCATCAACCAACTAACCGCAAACCAAATCCCCATTCCGGTAGATCGGCAGAACATTGGCGACATCGGGAGTTACGCAGTATTCCAGATCTTTTTCCAATCCGTAAGAAGCGAGTCTGTGCCAGTGAGTGGTTCTGCGAATGAATTGTTGCATATCGTGCTGGTGGAGACCGTACATATCGGAAGCCATTAGACTACTATCACAATGAATCGTAAAATGTTCCTGTACACGATGGATCACAGCACCTGCAAATATTGCATCTTCCAAATTAAAACGGTCTTTCCACGCAGAACAACCTAAGATCACATTCTTTTTTTGTGCAATGAGGTAATCACAAACAGCTGAGATATTGGGGAAAGAGCCAGTGATCACTTCAGCGGCTCCACTATTCAATGCCATGTGAAGCAATTTGGTTCCATTCGTCGTTGTAAGGACCAATGTTTGACCTTCAATGAACGAACGAGGATATTCAGCTGGAGAATTACCATGTGCGAGACCGGGAATTACTTTACCATCTCTTTCACCGGCTGTGATGCCTCCGGTTTCTTTTCCAATAGCAATACATTTATCTACTGCATCAACAGGTATCACTCTTTTTGCACCATTGTACAAAGCAGTTGCTATGGTTGAAGTAGCCCGAAAAACATCAATGATCACTACAATGCTATCTGACACATCATATATATCCAATAATCTTGGAGAAAGAATCGTGTATAAGGTCGGCTTCATGCTCATAAGGCTGCAAATATACACCAAACAGAAAGCAGTGAAGTATGGAAAAGGCCAGCCTAGAAAAGCCGGCCGCTCAGAAAGAAAAGGCTACTACTTTTTGGGTGTAATTATCAAGAGCTCATGCACATGTATTTCTGTGACGGATCGTTTTACACCTGTTTTATCAACATACTGTCGATTAACAAGTTTTCCGTCTACCGCCACTTGAATTCCTTTAACGAGGTATTTTTCGGCAAAGTCTGCCATCTTGCCCCATGCTACCACCTGATGCCATTGGGTATCGGTTATTTTCTCACCATTGGCATCTTTATAATTTTCCTTTGTGGCCAAACTCATACTGGCTAATTTTTTCCCACCTTCTATTTTTTTTATTTCAGGTGTCTGACCTAAATGTCCGATCAGCTGAACCTTGTTTTTGATCATATTCATATCCGATATTTTTATGAAAGAGTCTAAGCACTATTTCAAAACGAATATCTTACTGATAAAAATTTATACACGGAGTTTATCCGTTTATTTCCGTTTATACTCGCTTATATTTCATACACTTTGTGAGAGCTGATGTAACCACCCATCATGAAGTATGATTGCGTATAAATACTCTTACAACGCTTGTACAAATACCTGTTTTTAAACCTGAATCAGAGATCATCATCAATTGCCAATATTTTCATGGCATAAACCGATGCTTATGTCTGTCAATACAAAACATTGTCTGACCTGCGGCCATTCCTTACGCGGAAGAACAGACAAGAAATTTTGTGATGATAACTGTAGAAGTGTATTCAATAATAAGCGATACATCCATGAAAAGGGGTTTGTAAAAAAAGTGAACCACTTATTATTGAAAAACAGACGTATTCTTGCTTCTTATGTAGCAGGTAGCAAGGAGACAGAGATGGTGGCAAAAGAGTTATTGTATCACCAAGGATTTCATTTCAATTATTTCACCCATACCGCTATCAGCAAAGAAGGAACTACCTATTATTGCTGTTATGATCATGCATATCATTTAGTATCAGAGCAGCAATTAGAGATCTGTAAGCTCTCGAAGGTGAAGGATACTGCTATTGCTTTTCCTGATAGCGGATCCTGACCGGTAGGGTGATAACTTTTGTGGTATCTAATTTTTGAACTGCCGCTTTACTAAGTGCGATCACTTGTCCACTCCCAACCAGACCCCGGTCAATGATCTTAACTGTTACACTCTTACCATTCAGTGTATGTGTCACCAACACTTTGGTACCAAATGGCAAAGTTTTATGGGCTCCGGTATAACGTGTAGAATCATATTTCTCACCGCTTGCGGTTGTGAGTCCATGTAGTATTGCCGGAATCATGACCGCATGTCCAACCTCATTTCCCAAAGAACCAATATCGGGCATGGAAGGTGCTACATGCTGTCTGGGTTTACAGGCAATAACCATCAGCAGCCATAACAATAGATATTTTGTTTTGCGGGAAAACATTTTTAAAGCTACATACAAATCATAAAATCAGTGCCAAACATCATCAAATGATACCATAAAAAAGCCGTAACACTTGGTTACGGCTTCGATATATATCAATGATCTATTTAAGCAAATGGAAATTTTACAATTTTTGCTTTTACGGGAGTATTACGGATCTCAATAAAGATCTCTGTATCTGTTGCTGTGAATGCGGTATTTACATAACCTAATCCAATGGCTTTGTTCAGCGATGGGGCCTGTGTTCCTGAAGTAACTTTTCCGATCGTATTTCCCGAAGCATCTTTGATCAAATAATCGTGACGAGGAATCCCTCTTTCGATCATCTCAAATCCTACAAGTTTACGTGTTACGCCTTCTGCTTTTTGTTTTTCCAAAATAGCCCTGGCTGTAAAGTCTTTGGTGAACTTCGTAATCCATCCTAATCCTCCTTCCAATGGAGATGTTGTATCATCAATATCATTACCATATAAACAATAACCCATCTCTAAACGAAGTGTATCACGGGCTCCCAAACCAATAGGCTTCATACCCTGAGGGCCTCCCGCAGCAAAAATCGCGTCCCAGATTTTATCTGCGGCGCCGTCTACATCTTCAAAGTAGATCTCAACACCACCTGCTCCGGTATAACCTGTTGCACTAACCAGAACATTGTCTACACCTGCAAACTTCCCTTTTGTGAAAGTGTAGTATTTCAGGTTCATGATATCCATATCCGTCAGTGGTTGCAAGATCTTAGTTGCATTGGGACCTTGAATGGCCAACAAGCAAGTCTTGTCACTGATATTGTGCATCTCTACATTCTCGGTATTGAACTTACTGATCCAGTTCCAGTCTTTTTCAATATTCGATGCATTTACGACCAGCATGTATACTTTGTTCTCTTCGATACAGTATACGATCAGATCATCTACGATACCACCTTGCTCATTGGGCAAACAGCTGTACTGTGCTTTTCCGTTGGTGAGCTTAGAAGCATCATTGGAGGTAACACGTTGAATGAGATCCAGTGCTTTGTCTCCTTTCAGGATGAATTCACCCATATGGCTCACGTCAAATACACCTGCATTGTTACGAACTGTAGCATGCTCATCATTGATACCTGAATAACTGATGGGCATATTGTAACCTGCGAACTCAGCCATTTTAGCACCGAGTGCAATGTGTTTTTGTGTGAAGGGTGTATTTTTCATATCAATCGTTTATCGTGGCGCAAAAATAAGAGAAAGGAGGATGGGAAATACATTTGTTTTACCCATAACAGAACTGCCCTTTTGTAAAGACTTCAATGAGTCCCGACAAAAGGGCAATCCGGTTTTCGCGATTATTTTATACGACCCTAATTCTGGAATGCTGTTGCTACACAATAGGCATGGCTGGAGCCACAGATCAAAAACACCCGCTCTCCTTTTCCGGTCAATTCTTTTACAATCGTTACCAGTTGTCTGTTACGGATATCATTGGAAGTCGCCATCATTTGCGCCAAATAACCCGGTAAAGCATATTCATCAGAAGTGTTGCGCCAATCGGGACCGGCAGGGAAATATTTTTTCCATAGACGATCAACATCATCTACCGATCGGATACTGTCTTGAAGTCCGACATGTGATGCCCGCTTGAGGTACTCTTTGATAAAGCTTTCAGGAGAATCAGGTTTGCCAAAACGAAGATTTCCGAAATAGGGATTTAGAATTTGTTGTAATGCGATCTGTTCTTTGGAAAAATAATGTTGCAATGAATCGGCCAATGCTTCTTTAGATAAATCCCAGTTCATGATCTTCACGCCATCTTTATGAGCCAGGGATTTTACCCATCCACCTTCTCCCAATTGTTTCACCGGATTCATGAATAAGGGTAACAGAAATCCAAGCCTACCTTCTACCAATGCAATGGTGGGATGAAACTCTCCCCACAGTTCTTCCATTTGAGGTATCTGTGGGTCATTGGGATCTTTGGTATGTGTTGCGCCAAAGATCAATGCTCTTTTTTGCTTGATGATAAATGGTCGAGCATGCTCGCCTGTATATTTTTCAAAAGGAACAATGGAGTCTGCCGCATGATAAGATGTTGTTGGAATATAGTATTTAGGCGACTTCCATGACATTAGGTAAATGATGGCCAGCAGCAATACGATCACAAAAATGGATCTCAACAATATTTTTTTCATAAAGATGATTTGTGATGGTTATAATGAATGACATACGAATGCCATACCTTATTAACCATCGGTTAATTTGCGGTTGCAAGTGGGTGGATCATCTATGTGCAGTAAAAAAAGTGAGCGCGAAGCTTATTGGGAAGTCAAAGAGACCTTTATATGATCTGCAAGTCTTTTCACACGTTCGTAAGCCATTTCATCATTCTGATCTTTATCGAAGCGTATTCTAAGACGACCTTTACGAAGTCTTACATATAATTTATCATCATCACGGATGGTAAAGGTAGAAGATCGATGATTCTCTGTATCGTAAGAAGAGCCACCCAACTCTTCTTGAATGATCTGTGCTACAGCATCGGTTTGAGAGCGTTTGAATTTTGCATCCAATCTGAACTGATGGTCTGATTCCTTAACAGTAACAGAAACACGGCCTTTGCGTACACGATCTGTTTCATAATGAATACAACCGGAGAGCAACATAATGAAGATGCAGATAGCTACTACATATTTCATTTTCATATTGGAAGTTTTAAGGGTTAAGCGGATTTTTTAAGAGAAGGGAAGAACCTCATCATGAGAACAAGACGAGGTTCTTATTTTTCCCAACTTCAACCGTCTTTAGTATACCATTTGCATCATCATTAAGCGGGAAGCCTCAATAGGCAACTGCTGTTCTGATCTGTTCTCTGTTACAGTACTGTTTTGTACAGTTTCTTTTTTGTAACGATAGCGTGTGGTATCAATAGGTTTTTCTAATTCTTTTTTCAGTTCTTCTGCCTCTTTCTGCTTGCGCTCATATTCTTTCTGCAGCTCTTCTTTACTTTTCTTGTATTGCTCAATGGTTTGAGATCTGTCTTCATTATCATTCAAACGATTACGATCATTATTCTCCTCTTTGTCTACTCTTTCCAATCCGCCAGGTGTCATGATATATTCTACATCAGAACTCCAGCTTTCATAATCATTGTTCCACTCTTCTTCCCAATCCCAATCGTGACTAGAACCCAGGCTGAACCAGTTCAATCTTCTGGAAACATTTCTATCAATCAATATTCTTTTTCCTACAGGAACCTGAACAGTTACTTGTACTCCTTGATTACGGAAGCGTGTACCTTTTTTCAGTGAGAACCCTCGATCTAACCAAATGGTACTGTCTGATTGATTGATACCGTAAGAGATCTCTTTGATATTGCTCAATGCAGTTCCTTCATCTTTACCACTGCTGTATTTGAAAGCAGAGATATGATAAGCTGAATCCTGGCTTTTTACGATACGTACTCTCACATTATTCAGGAAAAGACTATCATCGTTCATGCTCACGATACCATCCATTCTAAACCAACGACCATATACTTTTACTTTGGTATCGGGTACTTTGATGATCAGTTTACCGGTGGTAGGTTGCTGGATTGTGAAGTCCTGCTTTTCTCTTGCTCTCGCATCGAAGTTGGTAGCGATCGAATACACGAGTATACTACCGCAGATCAGACCGATGAACCAAAGACCACCAAATGTAAATCCGAGATAACGGCTACCAGATTTCACACCCATGATACGACGGATCAACCAAGTGATGAATGCTACTACCGGAACACCCAGGAATAATAAGAGTGTTGCCCATGCCAGGAAGTTTTGTCCGAAACCTTCGAGGAAGAAATTCTTCAGCGGGAATACACCAACACCTGCAAACATCAAGGCTAAAACGGTTACCAGTAACGCAAAGGCAAGTATACCTGCAATGAATAAGAAGAATGCTTTGAACAGGATGGCAATGATACCACCTAATCTTCTACCCCCTCTTTTCAGCGCTGAGCCTGTTTCTGCATTGAACTGCTGACTTTTTTGTCCTACAGTCTGACCAAATTCTTGTCCAAACTGACTTGCTTTTTCTTTGAATTCACCACCCCACTTTTCAGCGCGACTTTTAAATCCTTCCAGATCTTCTTGAATGGTATTTTTAATGGTGTTAAGGTCTACTTTTTCACCACGCATTTCCAGTTTTTCTGAGGCACTTTTTGCTTCAGGGATAACAGCCCACAATACAGCGTACACTACAAATAAGGTTCCACCGAATGAGCCGAATACGATACCTGGGAAGAAGTCATCATCCATCCAGAATACACCTCTGAAAATAGAGCTGAAGATACCGACTACCAAAGGGAAAGCGAAGATGAGACGCGGGATCCAAACAGCGATATCGAAATAAGAAGCGATACCACTAGCGACACCGGCAATTACTTTTTCTTCCGGGTTACGATACAAACGTTTGGTAGAAACGATATTATCCAATGGTTTTGATGGAAGAATGATCCATAATAAGATGTACAACAAGATACCTGAGCCACCCATGAAAGTGATGAGGGCAAATACCAGACGTACAATAGTTGGATCGATGCGGAGGTAGTTCGCCAAGCCACCGCAGACACCACCTAATATTTTTTCATTATCATCACGATACAGTCTGCCTCTTGGAGATGATTCTGATGCAGTGCTACCGGTATTGGCAGACTGAGCGCCATCGCCACCCAATTGAGCGTGTACATTTCTTTCTTCGCCTTCAAAATCTTCAGGTCTACCCATGCTGTTGATGATCTCATTTACAGTATCATCAGTGATGCAGGTAGCACCTTTTTTCAGGCTATCGCCAAAAAGTTCGGCTATACGACCTTCAATATCATTGATGATCTCATCACGACCCTCCTCGTTGGCAAAGAATTTGCGCAAACTTTCTACATACTGCTTCAGCATGTCATAAGCAGACTCCTCGATGGGAATCACTCTGCCCTGAAAGTTTATATTGATTACCTTTTTCATTTTCTGTTCAGTTTTGTTGGTTAAGGTTGGGTTGGATTTTCTTCGGAGGCCGTTTGGGTTTGGGTAATGGTCAGTGCATGTACTGCATCAGCCAGTTCCTGCCAAGTTCTTTCCAGTTCATTGTAGAACTCTAAACCTTTATCGGTCATCACGAAATATTTTCTGGGTGGTCCGCTGTTACTTTCCACCCAACGGTAGGTCAGTAAGCCGGAGTTTTTTAAACGTGTCAGAAGGGGATATAAAGTACCCTCCAGGATGTGCAGGTTTGCAGCTTTCATTCGGTCCACGATATCACTCGGGTAAACCTCACCCTGTCTGATGATGGATAAAATGCAAAACTCCAATACACCCTTTCGCATCTGACTTTGTGTGTTCTGAATATCCATAGCCGGAGTTTTTGTTTGTTCCTAAACCTTTCGGGGGGAATGGAACAATCGTTATTAATAATGATTCGAATTTGAATTAAGCAACCAAGTGTCTTCTTACGATTCTGTTTCTGCGGCTGCGCTGTAACTTGTAGTAATCAACGGCGCCAAAAACGGTTTTGTTGTTCTGAAGGTTCATAGTGGTTGCAACAGTTTCCTTTACTTCTTTTACCAGATTGTTCAGTTGTTCCTGACCCAGTTGTTGTAAGAAGAATGTGTTTTGCGTTTTCATGACTTAATATTTATAAGTGTTTTTAATTTTTCTTTTTCTGAAGGCCTTCCGGGCTTTTCCCTGATTCCCTTCTTTCATAACACAAAGATGAGGAAACTTTTGGTACTATGCAACACATAGTACCAAGTTTTTTTAGGTAATGGGCAGAACTTAATAATAGGCTAAGCTTAAATTATTGATTTTCAAGTATTTATAATTTTTATTACGAAATTCAAAAGGATGAATGGCATTATTTTGTGAACAACGGTATTCCGCTGATTGGAGGCTCAGCCTACGAAAAGGATCAAAAAAATAT
Source organism: Sediminibacterium sp. KACHI17 (assembly GCF_040362915.1). Lineage (NCBI taxonomy): Bacteria > Pseudomonadati > Bacteroidota > Chitinophagia > Chitinophagales > Chitinophagaceae > Sediminibacterium > Sediminibacterium longum. The sequence goes on from NZ_AP029612.1 coordinate 1,930,266, forward strand.
TTATCGTTTTTATACGATAAAAGAAAAACTTCCCTTACTTTGCTTTATCGTATAAAAACGATTAGAAAAATGGCAACACCTAAAACAGAAGCGTTTTCAAAGAAAGAACAAGACCTGGCAGCATTTGCAAAAGCCATAGCTCATCCTGCACGTATTGCCATATTGAAAGTATTGGCGCAAAAGAATGAATGCATTTGTGGTGAGATCGTTGAAGTATTACCATTGGCACAATCTACCGTTTCACAACATTTAAAAGAATTAAAAGAAGCCGGGCTCATTAATGGTTCTGTAGATGGTCCACGCAGTTGTTATTGTATCAATTGGAAAGCATTTGAAAAATTCAATGCAGAGTTTACAGGCCTTTTTGATAAACTAAAAGATCAACACACAAAATCCTGCTGTTAATGATCATCACTGTGTGCGGGCGATCGATCGCATACAATAGTGATCATGAACAGCTATTCATAACACATAAAACAAAGAACATGCAAACAGAAACCGCTTTAAAAGCACTGGTAAAAGAAAAATATGGTGAAATAGCTGACCAGTCGCGCGAGAACAATGCCGCCTCCTGTTGTGGTGCAGGTGGTTGCAGTACTGAAGTCTATAATATTATGGCAGACGACTACACACGTTTGCAGGGATACAACCCGGATGCCGATCTGGGATTGGGCTGTGGTTTACCAACCGAATTCGCTAAGATCAAAAAAGGAGATACCGTTATCGATCTTGGAAGCGGCGCAGGAAACGATTGCTTTGTAGCACGTGCGATTACCGGTGAATCAGGCAAAGTGATTGGCATTGATTTTACTGAACGTATGATCGAAAAAGCTAGAACCAATGCAGAGAAACTCGGATTCAACAATGTGGAATTCCGCTTTGGTGATATTGAGCAAATGCCTGTATCTACCAATGTTGCGGATGTGGTTGTGAGCAACTGCGTATTAAATCTCGTTCCCAACAAATTCAATGTATTGAAAGAAGTATACCGTGTGCTAAAACCTGGCGGACATTTCAGTATTTCTGATATTGTTTTGGAAGGTGAATTACCTGCGACACTGAGAGAAGCTGCTGAAATGTATGCAGGTTGTGTATCAGGTGCTATTCAAAAAGAAGTATACCTCGAACTCATTCATGCGACCGGTTTTAAAAATGTAACGGTACAGAAAGAAAAAAGCATTCTATTACCAGATGATATTCTTCGCAATTATTTTTCTGCGGAAGAAATTCAATCATTCAGAAACAGCAGTGCCGGTATATACAGTATAACGGTGTATGCTGAAAAACCATCTACTGAAGAAGCAGCAGCCTGCTGTGCACCAGGATGTTGTTCATAATTAAATACAAGATCTATGTCTGAAAAAAAGAAACTCTTATTCGTTTGTGTTGAAAACAGCAATCGCAGTCAAATGAGTCAGGCTTTCGCGAGCATTCATGGCGGTTCAATGATAGAAGCCTACAGTGCCGGCAGTAAACCCAGTGGCATTGTAAATCCAAAAGCCATTGCCGCCATGAAAGAGCTCGGTTATGATCTTAGCACGCACGACAGCAAATCATTGCAAGAGGTAGAAGCTTTTGCGCCTTTTGATGCAGTAGTTACTATGGGTTGCGGTGATGCTTGTCCGTGGATGCCCGCCAAGCAATTCATTGATTGGCAGATCCCCGATCCTAAACATATGGAGCCAAAGGAGTTCAATGAGATCAGAGATATGATCAGTGAGAAAGTAAAAGCATTGATCAGCTCACTATAATTATCATTATCTAAACTTAATGCTGCGTTAACTCTCTTTCTCCTGTTCTCTGTGGTCAAAAACATTCAACCGCAGCGAATAGGAGAAGCAGGGGGTTCGCAGCATTTTAGTTTTCCGTTTGCTCTCCGCCCTTACCAAGGATCGCTTCAATGATAGAAGTTACAAATGATACGAGTAAACTAAAGAATAAAGCAGATACCCAACCATCTACTGTGAATCCGGGTACCAATGTTGCAGCCCATTTAACAATAATGATGTTGATCACAAACAGAAATAATCCAAGTGTAATGACTGTGATAGGAATGGTGAGCAGAATGAGTACCGGTTTTATAAAACTATTGAGCAGACCCAACACTACCGCAACGATCATCGCAGTTAAAGGATCAGCTACATCAATTCCTTTTAAAATATATGCTGCTAATAAAATAGCGAGTGTGCTGGCAATGGTCTTTGTAAAAAATCGTCCCATGATTCATTCATTCAGAAGAAACAAAATAGGGTATATTTTTCTGAAGTCCATGCTTACACAGAATTTTAACAGCATGCTTTTATTCGAGATAAACTATACCACTACCAACTCATAAAACTGCTCCGGATTCAAGTGCTGCTTTGCCAAGGTTTGCAATTCTTCTGCGGTTACTTTGCGGATGGTTTCGATACTGTTATAGAAATACTGCTCATCCAGCCCATTCAGGATATAGGTTTTCCAACGACCGATGATTTGAAATGGCCCATCAAGATCCCCCAATAAGGATCCTATCATATAGTTTTTTACCAGATCCAGCTCTTCATTATCTACAAGCTCATTACGCAGTAATTCCATTTCTTTATACACTTCAGTGATGGTTGCTTCACACACATCTCTGCCGGCTTCTGTGCTGATCATCCATGCGCTATGATGTATATGGTTCTGCAAATAACTATGGATACCATAGGTGTATCCTTTGTCTTCACGAATATTACTCATGAGTCTTGACCCGAAGAAACCGCCAAAAATATTATTCAGCACCTGTACTTTCGGAAAATCAGGATGATGACGATTGAAGAATGGTTGTGCGATTCGGATCGCTCCCTGCACCCCCTCTTTATCATTGATGATCCTGTATTTTTTTTCTGCTGCCGGGTTCAATGGATAACTGATCTCCGGCAAAGTGGTACTATTCAGTGGTAAAGAACCAAATACACGATTAAGTTGCTGATCTAAATCAACCGGTAATTTACCTGCCGCAAATACCATGCACTTCCCTTGCTGATAAAACTGATTGAAAAAGTTTTTAAGTTCTGCAGTATCCACTGCATCATAATCTAATGTAGATGTGTATTTACCGTAGGGATGGTGAAATCCGTAGACATACTCATCGATCAGTCTGTTTGATACAAAATCACATTTCTTCAGATTGACCTCGAGTCTTTGTTTTTGATTTTGCTTGTAGATCGCCAGTTCCTGTTCAGGGAAAATGCTTTCTGTCAGTAATTCTGCCACTACCGGTAATAACTCTGCTACATGTTTACTCAAACAATGCAGTGTTACAGTAGCGGTTTCATTATAGCAGCTTCTATTCAGATAAGCACCATAGAATTCAAAATATTCATTGATGGAATAGGCATTGCGTTGTTTTGTACCATTCTTTAAAAGAAAATTGGTGGTACCTGCAACAATATTTTTTGATTCATACCAATTTCCGGCATAAAATACCCATTCAATCATCACCACTTCCTGTGCACCTGCATTGATCGCATACACGGGTACTTGGTTATCTAAAATATAACGATCGCAAGGTTTCAGGCGAAGATCAAAAGCTACTGCATCTGTGATCGGTGGCGCTACGGTTCTGTTTATCATATCTTCTTGTCTATTCAACTAAATGATCAGTTGGCATAATACAATAATGTATTACTGTTATTGGATTGAAATATTTGTTGGCTATACTTTTGAACATCTTCTACTGTGATATCCTGATACTTTTGCAGTTCTGTATTCATCATGGATGCATCTCCCAATAGCTCATACATTGCCAAGCTATTTGCACGACTCATGATGCTCATATCTTCAAAAGCGATCACGCTCTCTGTTTTATTTTTTATTTTCTGCAACTCCGGTTCTTCGATGAAAGATGTCTTTAATTTTTCGATCTCTTCATCAATCGCAGATGCAGCATCCTCCATTTTCACCCCTTTTACCAGCTTGCCTTCTACGGTCAGTAATCCGGCATCCACACTTCCAAAGTGATAGCAATCCAGATTTGAGAAATACTGTTTCTCTTTTACCAGCTTTTGATACAATCTGGAAGAACCACCACCGCCCAATATTTCTGTGATCATATCTGCTACATAATAGCCTTTATCCAGTCGCGCATCCATATGCCAGGTCTTCACCAATGCATCCAGCGGCACTGCAGCATGTACTTCTCGCACACGTTTTTCAGTTTGCTTGGGTTCTTGAGGCAGATCACGTACATACTTATCTCCCATCGGAATATCACCAAACCATTTTTGTGCGAGTTGTTTTACCTGCTCAACAGTTACATGTCCGGCCACCACCAAAATCGCATTGACGGGTCGATAATGTTTGAAAAAAAATGCTTTTACATCATCGATATGTGCATTCTCGACATGACTCAATTCCTTTCCGATGGTCATCCAGCGATAAGGATGTTTTGTGTAGGCGAGTTCGCGCATTTTATGCCATACATCACCATAAGGTTTATTGAGGTAATGCTCTTTGAATTCTTCACATACCACTTTGCGTTGCACTTCCAGACTTTTTTTACTGAAGGCCAAGCTCAGCATACGATCACTCTCAAGCCAGAAAGCGGTTTCAATATTTTCTGCAGGTATCTGACAATAGTAATTCGTAAGATCATTGGTGGTGTAGGCGTTATTTTCTCCGCCTGCTCTTTGCAAAGGCTCATCATAATCGGGGATATGGATGCTGCCACCGAACATGAGGTGTTCAAACAAATGCGCAAAACCCGTTTTATCAGGATTTTCATCTCTTGCCCCAACATCGTACATAATATTGACTACCGCCATAGGGGTAGAATGATCTTCATGCACCAGCACTTTCAAACCGTTATCCAGCACAAATCTTTCAAATGTTATCATAGTTCAGCTTAAAGGACGAAATTAAGTGAAATCAAATCATGGTCATTCCGAAACACGGAATACTGCTTATCGGTTTCGACGGATGTCTTTGATATTTATGGTCAGGATCAGCGGTTTTTGATCACGGAAAATGATGACTTTTACCTTACCGATCGAATTCTGGAACAAAGTTTTGTAAGCCTGAATGTTTTTTGTGTAATTATTCTCTACGGAGAAAATAATATCTCCCGGCTGGAATCCGGCCTTATCGCCCGGTGAGCCTTTGATGATATCGATCACCCGAATCTCACCATCTATAAGATAAATCCCCAATCCAGTATAAGCGTAATCAAACATTTCCGGGAAATGGTTATTGGGTTTGATATGAATGGATCTTTCAGGATAATTCAGGATCACATTAAACCGGCGCATGATATCATTACCGATCAGCCCACCCAACAACGGATAAGATGTCACGTTGAATTCATCATCAAAAACATGAATAGGTACGTTTCGAAATTTGTATGGACCGATCCTGACTTCTGACGCTACGGTGATGTCCATCATTTTCTTTCCGCCAAGTCCTTCAGCCTGTGTAGGATAAAATTTCCGCTTTCGTTTAAAAATGATACTGTCTTCCACAAATTCTTTGGACAGTAAAAAAGTTAATCCGGCTCCTGTATCGAATATAAATCTACCAGTCACCTGTTTCTCATCTTTCACAGAAGCCAACTGTAATGGAAGCGTAGAGAAATCGGGCCGAAGCAAATAACCACCCTTTGGGTATTTGAATCTACCGGGTGTGTATACTTCCATCAACTGCTTGTCATAATCTATATGAACGATAAACCTTCTCAGAAAACTGAACCCAATGATACCATCGATCTTCATTCCATACACACTGGTCAACAAATCATAATCATTCACATGGAAATCAAGTTTATCGATATCCAATCCGGGCAGTTTTAGTGTATGGTTATACGCGAATTCTACTGTTTTGATGCCGGCGATACCACGGATGGTACGATCGCTCATGGTTTTGGTGATACCTAAATAATTGACCGTAGTAGAATCTAATGAAATGCCTCCACTGCCTGTATCAAAAACAAAATTGAGGCTGTCGGGATGGTTATCAATCGTTGCTTTGATGATCACAATACCCCCACTCAACTGGGTAAAAGGGAATTTGGTGAGTAGCTTGGCTTCAGGCATGATGAACTCTTCCTGAGCGAACGCAGGTTTGCCGGCAAATAATACGCCGATCCAAGTAACGGCAAACAAAAAGAGTTTCATGCAGTTTGAAAATACGCTGATTTTAGGACTCGATGAAGGATTAAGTGATAAGCAAACAGCGAGTTTATGATCGGCTAAGAGAAAGGACAACCAAAAGCCATGTTTTGTTGCAACAGGAATCAACCATATCCTCCTACCTTTGTTGTTCAATTGAAATGAATGGGTATGCAGTTAGCTGATTTGTATCAAAAAGCATTGAATTTTGAGTTTTTAAGCATCGAAGAGGGGATGTTCCTGTTTGAACAGGCGCCTCTTTCTGAACTGATGCATGTTGCGGATGAATTACGTAAAAAGCAGGTCCCGCACGGGAAAGTAACCTGGCAGATCGACCGTAATGTGAATACTACCAATGTTTGTATCGCTAATTGTAAGTTCTGCAATTTCTACAGGATACCCGGACATGCGGAAGCCTATATCACTGATATGGACACTTACCGCAAAAAGATCGAAGAAACACTTCGTTACGGTGGAGATCAGTTACTGCTGCAAGGAGGACATCACCCGGAACTGGGGCTGGACTTTTATACCAATACTTTCAGACAGATCAAACAGGAATATCCGCAATTGAAATTACATGCGCTCGGACCACCTGAAGTAGCACATATCTGTAAGTTGGAGAAGATGAGTCATAAGGATGTGTTGAGTGCATTGAAAGAAGCCGGATTGGATTCATTGCCGGGTGCCGGTGCAGAGATATTGGTAGACAGGGTACGCCGACTGATCTCAAAAGGAAAATGTGGGGCAGATGAATGGCTGGATATCATGCATGAAGCACATAAACTCGATATCACAACCAGCGCTACCATGATGTTTGGACATGTGGAGACATTGGAAGAACGTTTTATCCATCTAACCAGAATCAGAGAAGTGCAGAGCCGTAAACCTGAGCATGCGAAAGGCTTCTTAGCCTTTATTCCATGGACATTCCAGGATGTGGACACTTTACTGACCCGTATCAGAGGGGTACATAATCTGACTACTACAGATGAATATATTAGAATGATCGCGATCAGTCGGATCATGCTACCCAACGTGAAAAATATTCAGGCGAGCTGGTTAACGGTGGGTAAACAAACTGCACAGATCTGTTTACATGCCGGAGCTAATGATTTTGGTTCAATCATGATCGAAGAAAATGTAGTGAGTGCAGCCGGTGCTCCGCACAGATTTACCTATAAAACCATGCAAGACGCGATCCGAGAAGCCGGTTTTGAACCTCAACTACGCAGTCAGCAATATGACTGGAGAGAGATTCCGGAGAGCATTCAGGAGCAAGTGATTGATTATTAAGAGGAGAAGCTATTTTAGTGTTCCTACCATGGACTATGGACTATGGATCATAGTCCATAGTCCATGGTAGGAATGGGCTTTTCTACTTTCACTTTTTAACTTCATTTAACTTTTAACCCTTCCTGTTTAAGATTGTGAGCTATACCTTTATGCTTTCTTAAACTGAGCTTATGAAAACAAGACATCTGATCGTTCCCGGCTTGGCAGTAGCAGTTTTAGCTGTTGCAGGTATTGTTACCAATAATCTGACTGGCCGAAAGATGTGTTCTGTGAATAATAAGAACTGCCCCCTAAAGCAGAAGAATCAACTTACAAAGCCCCAGGGAAGCAGCCCTGATGAGCTTCATTATGGTGGACTAAACCGCTTAATCGTCTCAACTTTCCGATAATCATTGATCCTGCGCCAGAAACGCAGGATTTTTTTTCTTTGCACTGTAACAAAACAAATGCCTGTCCGTATTACTACTATACAAGGCAATCAACTGAATTATCGCGCTGTTTATGACTGAGCAAGAGTACAATCAATGTGTGAACCAATATGCGGACAACGTATATCGTTTCATCGTTAAAAATCTTCGGCATGAGGAAGATGCCCGCGATATTGTACAAACAGCTTTCGAAAAACTCTGGAGAAACCGTGAAAATGTAGAGAACAGTAAGTCAAAATCATTCTTGTTTACTGTTGCCTATAATCAGATGATCGATCATATCAGGAAAGTAAAAAGAATCCATCTGAAAGATGAATTTCAGGAAGATGGCAGATCAGAACAAGCCAGTGGTCATAAACGAGAAATGAAGAAGATTCTGATGGAGGCATTAAACAGACTGAATGAAACACAAAGAAGTCTGGTGATGCTGAAAGATTATGAGGGATATAGTTATGAAGAGATCGGTCAGATCATGGATCTGAATGAGAGTCAGGTGAAAGTGTACCTACACAGAGCCAGACTTACATTGAGAAATTATCTGGTCAGCCCTGAAAATGTTTTATAAATAAATCAGTTATAGTGATCAACATCAACAGACATAATTACGAAGAATTTTTCCTGCTTTATGTAGACAGGGAACTTTCTGCTGCCGAAAGAGTGGCTGTTGAACAGTTTGTTCAGGAGAATCCCGATCTGCAACATGAGCTGGATGCCTTACAACAAACCATGCTCACCGAAGATATGATGCTTGAAATGCCTGACAAAGCTTCACTATATAGAAACGAAGCAACAGGTATCAATTTACAAAATCATACCACTCAATTCCTGATGTATGTGGATGATGAATTGAGTGCAACAGAAAAAGAATCAGTAGAAACCTTTGTATTACAGCATCCTTCATTGCAGGAATCGTTCATTCAGTTGAAGCAAACCAAGTTGCCGATCGAAACCATTCCTTTTCCTGATAAGGCATCTTTGTATCGCTCGGAAGAAAGAGAGAAAAAGCCTGTGATATATATGAGTTGGTGGCGTATAGCTGCTGCTGCAGTAGTGATCGGGTTTGCTGTTATGGTTTGGACTTTATCACTCAATAATATTGAAAACATATCTGGTAATAATACCGTACTCTCAAAAAACAATACCGAATTGCCAGCTACTGATACTAAGCCGTCACAAAATGGCGTTATTAGCACTGATCAGGCAGTTGCATTGAATGAGGTGAGCAAGAACAACAAAGTATTAATTACAACCGACAATCGTTCTTCACAAACATTATTGGTTGCTAATACTATCAGTAGTACAACAAATGAAAAAATCAACAGCCCTGCTCTTATTATTGATAACGCAGGAATTGTTGAAAGTCATACCGAAACAAAAGCAGACATTGGGGTTCCTGATCTGAGAACGATTACTGCGAGTAGAGCCGTAAAGGAAAGTGAAATGATCAAAATGGCAACACCGGAAGTAGCAGAAACAAAACCCGAATCGCTGATGCAGCAAGTAGTATACAAGGAATTGGATACGGAAACTGACAGTGAAAATAAAAGCTTACTGATCGGGTCTGTTGAAATCAATAAAGATAAACTTCGTGGTATCTTCAGAAAAGCAACCAGTATATTCAGAAGTAAACGTACTGAAGAAGAAAGAGCCGAAACCGGCCCCTCACGACCATTAAAATAAAAGAAAAGCACATTGTATGAAACGTTTAGCAATTGTAGTAGCAGGTATCCTGCTTTCTGGGAGTCTTATGGCTCAAACAGACAGTACAACCCATTCACAAGAATCAGATACTGTTAAAGTGGGCAACTTTATCATCATCAAAAAAAATAAAGATGGTAACAGCAGCAGCAACAGTGTATGGAAAGACTGGGATCGCAATTTTGATATCAAAATAGAACGCAGAAACAGAGCCAACCGTAATGTGAGCACCAATTGGTGGATCATGGATCTGGGTTTTACTAATTACCGCGATCAGACCAACTATACTGCTGCACAAGCAGGCGGATATTTTAGAACACTTCGTCCGGCAGATGGCCCTGTAAATGAAAACAGTTTCAAATTGAATACCGGCAAATCAACCAATGTCAATATCTGGTTCTTCATGCAAAAAGTGAATGTGATCAAGCATGTGGTGAATTTGAAATATGGTTTGGGATTAGAGATGTATAATTTCAGATTTGATTCAAGACTGAGTTACAGAAAAGATCCAAACCCATATGTGTATAATGACTCGATCAGTTTCTCTAAGAATAAATTGTATGCAGGTTATCTGACAGTTCCTTTCATGATCAATATCAATACATCACCTAATAACAGAAGGGGCTTCAGCATCAGTGCTGGTATGAGTGCCGGTTATCTGATCAGCAGTCGTAACAAGCAAAAAAGCAGTGAAAGAGGTAAACAAAAATCACCGGGCGACTTCAACTTAGAACCTTTCCGTGTTGCCGCAATTGGTGAAGTAGGACTCGGCCCGATCCGCTTGTACGGAAGTTATAGCCTTAATAAATTGCATAAAGACATTACACGTGTAGAGCAGTTCCCATATGCATTTGGTATTAGATTTAGTAGATGGTAGCAGCGAAGCTACAAGCTTCACGCTTCAAGCCACAAGTAAACTAAAAACAGAGTGTTAAATAGACACTCTGTTTTTTTATTCCCATACTTGAAGCTTGTAGCTTTAACATAAAGTTTGTTAACCAAAACTTTTGTCAATTAACCGAAGAACAACAGTCTTAGGTGCAGCGTAATTTTAGTTTAGTGGTCGAATCAAAACCCTATGACCATGCGCCCCCTCATTTATGCCACCACGTTGTTGTCCATATGCATTGGCAGCACTTCATTCAAAACACCTACTAACATCAACAAGCTCCACGCAACTAAAGACACGTATCGAATTCTAGTGATCAAAACAAAGTATGCGATGAAGATCTTTGATTCAACCGGCGAATGTTTAGCTACATATCCGGTTGTATTTGGCAACAAAGACATGAGCGATAAAATGATGCAAGGCGATCGCCGAACGCCGGAAGGAACTTTCAAAATTTCCTTCAAAAGAAAACATGAAAAATGGAGTCGGTTTTTGTTGATCGATTACCCCAATGCAGAAAGTATTGCAAAGTTCAATCAAAGAAAAGCTGCCGGCCTCATTCCTGCCAATGCCCAGATCGGTGGTAGTATCGGTATTCACGGCACCTGGCCCAATGAAGATTTTGCTGTAGATGGACTCCAAAACTGGACCGAAGGATGTATCAGCACCAAGAACAGATATGTAGAAGAGATCTTTGATGTGCTTCCGGTAGGAACGCAGATTACGATTAGGAGGGAGAAATGAGTAGTGAATAGTCAGTAGTGAGTCCTATTTTTTACTCACTACTGACTATTCACTACTCACTTAAAAATCGCTATTTATTTAGAAAAAAGCTCATTACAGACACCCATTTGGCCTTTTCTTTCTTAAAAAGGCTTTCATGACCGCTTTGGAGATATTTGATCATGACCTTATCACGACTAGCGAGATTTTTGAATAATTCATTGGTCTCATCTTCTGTAACACGTTGGTCGCCGGCTCCCCATTGGAGTAAGACCGGACAATTCAGTTTTTTGGCATATTCCGATGGCTGATGAGCAAAAGCCCAAGTACCTAACTCCAGTCCACCCCAAAAAGTCAATAAAGTACTTAAGGGTTCTGCAGGTAGTCCCATGGTTTTCATACGCCCCTGTACTGCTAAGTGTAAAGAACCAAAGGGCATTTCAATGATCATTTTAGAGGGCTTGATACCAAATTCATCCACTGCTTTTAAAGCTGTAGCAGCGCCCATTGATATGCCCCAGATAATGATATTTTTTTCTCCTTTCTGAGCAATGTGATCGTAAACTGCTTTAACATCCTTCGATTCATAGATCCCAATGGATGTTGCTGTTCCTTCGCTATTTCCATGAGCGCGGAAGTCGGTCAGCATCACATTGTATCCCATTGAATAAAGTTCACGTGCTTCAGCAATGATGCCGCTTTTGCTGCTTCCGTGTCCATGAAACATGAGTACAGTTCCTTTTGCAGAATCTTTTTGTGCGTACCAACTCTCCAAACGAATACTATCGGCAGTTTTTAATTGTATTGTTTCATGCGGGATGTTAAGTGAATCAACCACTTTGCTTTTAGGATAGCTGATGCCAAAAAATATCGCTTTTGTTTTTTCCCCTAAACCCATCTCCTGTGGCTTCTTAACGGGTTGAGCATCCACATAAAAATGTGTGAATTTATATGCATGAAAAGCAGCGATAATATTCACAAGTACGAACAAAACAAGAAAGGTATAACCAACTCGTTTGAGCCATTTAGATAACATGTGCGGTTGTTTTAAAATATACAAGGGTATTAGTCGATCATTGCTGCGCCAAAATAAGGAATGAGTGCAGTAGGAAGCTGGATACCATTTTCCTTTTGATGATTTTCCAATAAGCAGGCAACAATTCTCGGCAATGCCAATGAACTTCCATTGAGTGAATGTGCTAATTGCATTTTACCATTTTCATCTTTATACCTGCATTTCAAACGATTGGTTTGAAAACTTTCGAAGTTGCTAACACTGCTTACTTCCAGCCAACGTTCTTGTGCTGCACTGAATACTTCAAAATCATATGTTATTGCACTTGCAAAACCCATATCACCTCCACATAAACGAAGAATGCGATAGGGTAACTCCAGAGATTGCAATAGTTTTTCTACATGCAATACCATCTCATCCAATGCCGCATAACTTTTATCGGGCTGAACAATTTGTATGATCTCTACTTTTTCAAATTGATGCAGACGATTCAGTCCACGTACATCTTTTCCATAACTACCTGCTTCTCTTCTGAAACATGGAGAGTAGGCGGTCATCTTTACCGGAAACTGATCTTCTTTTAAGATCACATCGCGATAAACGTTTGTAACAGGCACTTCAGCGGTAGGAATCATATAAAAATCATCCTCCGGCATATAATACATCTGCCCTTCTTTATCCGGTAATTGACCAGTACCCATGGCAGATGCCGCATTCACCATAAAAGGAGGTAGATATTCTGTATATCCGGCAGCAGTATTGAAATCAAGAAAATATTGAATCAAAGACCTTTGCAGCTTCGCACCTTTTCCGATATAAACCGGAAATCCGCTACCAGTGATTTTGTTACCCAGCTCGAAATCGATCAGGTTGTATTTTTTTGTCAGGTCCCAGTGTGGTTGTGCTCCTGCCGGTAAAGATGGATGAATGCCACCCTCACGCACTACCACATTTTCTTCGGGTGTTCTTCCTTCAGGTACTTCTGCTGCAGGCAGATTGGGTAGTTGTAATAATGTATCCAGTAATGTTTGTTCTGTAACCGCCATTTTCTCTTTCAGCGGTTCCAGTCCACTTTTCAGCGTTGCCACTTCCGCTTTCATAGCTTCAGCCGCTTCTTTGTTTCCCTGTGCCATCAGTTTGCCGATTTCCTTAGAAGCAGCATTGATACTGGCTTGTGTAGTATCAAAATCTAATTGGATTCTTTTACGTTCATCATCCAATGAAATGATCGTATCTACCAGTTCAGGTTGTTTGAAATGCTTTTTGATCAATCTTTTCTTTACTTCCTCAGGATTCGCTCTCAAAACACTCACTTGTAACATAAGGGTCAATTTTGCGCAAAGATAAAGCCTTGCTGCTGATGAAGGATGGCTTTCAGCGTTTACCTTTGCATCATGCAATTTATAAGTGATGATCTGCAGCAGCGTTGGTGGGCACTGGAAGCCCAATTGGTAGAACGTTTTGGAAAAAAACCTGATCTGGAAGCGGTCCTTTTTCTTATCGGATTACAAGAGACCGGATTTATTCAGGAAAAAATTTCAAAAGAACAAAAACAAGACCTGATGCATGTGGCGGTGTGTACCGTTCTTGCGCAGAGTGGTTATTATGTCGTTGAAGGAAAGGATACTGAAGGATGGCCCCATTTCAGACAGGTAAAGGAGTTACCGGTGATGTCTTTGCCGGATCAGGAGAACTTCATTAAAGACCATGTTTTATTATATTTCCAACAATCCGAACTTCCCGAGGAATAAATTTTTCATGTTGAAGAATTAAGCAATATTTGCACGTTGTTAGACCATGGAGAATGGTCTATGGACAAAAAGCTAATAAAAAAACCACCATATGAATTTCCCAGCTGAATTACGTTACACTAAAGATCATGAATGGATCAAGTTAGAAGGTAATATTGCCACTATTGGTATTACAGATTTTGCTCAACATGAGTTGGGTGATATTGTATACGTTGATATCAATACCGTTGGTAAAAGTCTGGCTTCAGAAGAAGTTTTTGGTACAGTAGAAGCTGTAAAAACCGTGAGTGACCTCTTTTTACCTGTAGCAGGCACAATCAATGAAGTGAACAGCTTACTGGAAAAGCAGCCTGAACTGGTCAATTCTGATCCATACGGTGACGGCTGGATGGTTAAAATGACGGTAAATAATCCGGCAGATGTAGAAGCTTTGATGAATAGTGAAGCTTATGCAGCACTGGTAGGATAGCTTTTATACCTGCTAAATCCATCCGAACAATTTCCCCGTATATTGGTTACATAACCTTGTACTAAACACCAACCTGCTTTTGGAAGTAGCTAAAAAATACAGCGAGTCCGAATTGGTCCGTTTGCTTCAACAGCGGAGCCAGCATGTATTCAGCTATTTGTATGATAACTACTCAGGCGCCTTATTATCCATCATCTGCAACATTGTCAAGGATGAAGAACTTGCTAATGATGTACTCCAGGAGGTGTTTGTAAAGATCTGGCGTCAAATTGAAAGCTATGATAGTAGTAAGGGAAGATTATTCACCTGGATGCTGAACATTGCCCGTAATGCATCTATTGATACCGTTCGCAGTAAAAGTTATCAGAATAATCTTCAAAACCGTGAGTTATCAGAAGACGTATATGTATCAGCCGGTACAGCACAACTTCAAGTAGACCAGATTGGTTTACGCAAAGTGGTGCATCAGCTGAAAGAGGAACATCGTGTATTGATCGACCTGTCTTATTTTCAAGGTTTTACTCAAGATGAGATATCCAAAATGTTGGATATACCTTTGGGTACCGTGAAAACAAGGCTACGAACAGCATTAACACAATTAAGAGGAATTATTAAACCATAAATGGATATAAAGGCATACATAGAAAGCGGAATCATTGAAAGCTATGTGTTAGGCATGGCTGATGATCAGGAGCGTGCCGAACTTGAACAGTTAAGCCGTCAATACCCTGAGATCAGGGCTGCTATTGATGCGTTTGAATTGTCGCTCGAGCAAACTGCCATGGCCAATGCCATGAACCCCGCTGCACATGTAAAAGCCAATATCTTAGCTGAGATCGCTGATGAGTTTTCTGACAAGACAGCTCCTGCATCTACAGCCAAACTGGTTTCTATGTCTGCCCCCAGCACAGGTTGGTTACGTTATGTAGCTGCCGCTTCTGTGATTCTCTTGGTTGTTAGTGCAGCTACCAATGTTTATTTCTATCGCCAATTCCGTGATGCTTCTACTCAATATCAGGCATTACTCCTTGAAAAGACCAGTTTGCTGGCTCAAAACCAAGCTTTACAAGCGAAAGGACTGGATCTCTATCAGGGAATGCAGATCATGAGTGATCCTAGCTATACCAAAGTGTCTATGCCTGGAGTAAAAGCAGAAGAAAACAAGCTAGCCACCGTTTTCTGGGATAAGAAAAACAATGAAGTGTATTTGCTTACCAACCGTTTACCAAAAACCAGTACTGATACCCAATACCAGCTGTGGGCTATCGTAGACGGTAAACCTGTAGATGCGGGTATGGTAGATATTTGCAATGGTCTTTGCAAGATGAAGAACATCAGCAATGCCTCTGCCTTTGCCATCACATTGGAAAAACGTGGCGGCAGCCCTACACCTAATCTGGACCAATTACAGGTCTTTGGTGGGGTAAATGGATAATCTTCCCCCTTATTAACCTTATCACAACAGTTTCTTTGTCTGCGAAGTATATTTTTGTACTTCACTGCATAAAACAGTCCCTGTTTTGAAAATCATCCATTTTATTCCCGCCTTTCTATTCTTTATTATCAGTGTGATCCTGCTTTGCTTACCCGGTACAAAAAATTTTCCGGCAGCATGGTGGTTTCAGAAAATACCTCAATTTGATAAGCTGGTACATATTGGCCTCTTTGGTTTACTTAGTCTGTTATTTCATTGGCCGGCTATGAAAAGTAATTGGAATAATACGCGTAGAAAACTGTGGTTTTGGATGATCTCTTGTTTCTCCGTTGCCTATGGTACGATCATGGAGTTTGTACAAAGAGAACTGATTGTAAATCGATCTTTTGAAGAGGCTGATATTCTTGCAGATAGCGTAGGAGCTTTCTCAGCATTGGCTTTTTCTTTGACATTTTTCCTCCAAAAACAAACTTCGAAAAACTGATTGTATACGCATAGACAGAATACTTGGTGTATATACAAAAAATTGTCCCCTGTGGAAACAGGGGACGCAACCAAAACTAACTGCTTATGAGAAAATTGACTACTTACTTATATCTATATAAACGCAAATTCAGTGCCAAAAGATTTCAGGAATTTGTTAATCCTTTCTAAATAGATACTAATTCTTTTTGGACTGTTGCCTAGTGCAAAGTTCTATATAATAGACAGAAGAAAATGTCAATGGTTTAACAATGATTTGTTAAAGGATCAATGACAGGATACCGTATCAGCACTACGTTCGGAAAGAAATGGACTGAGGTAAGGAATATTTAGATTAAGTCCTCTGATAATCAATAAAATACCGGTTACCGCAACAACATATGGAACAGCTTTTTGCATATACCGGCGGGTTTGCCAATTTAATTTTACACCCCAAAATGCCAATCCGAGTAAAGCAGGCAATGTTCCGATTCCAAATGAAAACATAAAAGACGCCGCACCAACAATGGTTCCACTTGCCATGGCTCCTGTGAGTGCAATGTATACCATACCACAAGGCAGCAAACCATTTGCCGCACCCATCATGAGCATTCCTTCGGGTGTTTGCTTGTTGATAGCCCAAAACATGAGTTGAGTTACGCTTTTATTCAACCAGTTATTTCCATGTAGCTTGTTGAGAAAAAAACGTCCTGATAGCATCAATAGAATTATCACACCAAGGGTGATCGAAAATAACTGTTGAAAACCTGCTGCATAGATTCGCCAACCCAGTAACCCTGCTATTACACCCAACACAACATAAGTTCCGATTCTTCCCAATTGATACAGTAAAATACCGGTCACTTTTTTATCGCGAGGTAAATGATGAACAGGAACACTCATCACCAAAGGTCCGCACATGCCCACACAATGCAAGCTACTGGCAAGACCTAATAGTAAGGATGATATGAGTAATGCAGCACTCATTGTATATTCAGTTCAATATCTTGTTCAGTATAATAATGCTTGTCGGCAGCTCTCCAACTTAGCTTCAATAAATACTTATCGGCCTTGAGTTGCTTTTTAGAAATGAATTGTCGCCCTTCGGCGTCGGCACTTAATGGCAAACGAAGATCTTTAACTGCATCTGTTTTGCAATACAACCAGATATCGCCTTTTAAAGGTTGACCATACAATTCTTTGGGCATCTGCAGAATTAGATGCTCCTGGTCTGTTTGAACTCCTATCTGACTAATAGCAGCTGCATTGGCCTTCCCATCAATTTTATCCTGATATCGTAATTCATCTTGATAATAATCTTTACTCACCAATTCATAGCGTGTGTTCATGGCTTTATAGACAAGCACAAACATCAATCCTGCGAATGCCACGAATACGAGTATTAGTTTATTTCCCCAATTCATATGAGCTATTTTAAAATGATATATTTTTCGTCATAGTGCCATTCATTATGATCAATCCATCCAACTTTCACAAGATATCCTTTTGCTTGAAGCCAACTACGAGGTATAAGTTGTTGCCTATTCTTATCAAGGACTAGTTGTATGTGTTTATCCAAATCAGCATCATAAGAACAATAAAACAAGATCTCCCCAACAATATGTTCATCACTGTCATTTTTGGGTAATTCTATAACCACAAATGGATCAGCTTGTACAACTTTAAAGGAATGATCCTTCTGTGCATTTTCAATTGAAATCAATTGTTCTTTACACCTCTGATAATTTTCTATATCGATTTGTGCAATAAAATCAGTGTGCCCTCGATGATTGATTTTATTAATACTATAAATCAGAAAGGCGCAAAACACCAAAATGATTATTAGTAACGCTTTCCCCCAGTTCATTTTGTTTCGTTTTAAGGGTCATGAGACTCGGGGATATTGGATTATCATTCATTCTTTAGAGCGCGGGCCCTAAAAAATTCGTTTTTGTAGTTGCAATCTCTTTTCCATTCTCAAAAATTACCAGTCGAATTATTGTTTTCCTTTGTTTGATCTCTTCTTTAGGCAATACCACAAAGAAAGTTCCTGCTGCCTGTGCCTCTTTTGCCATCTTGATCACCGGATTTCCAGCCATTTGGATTCGTCCTTTTGTATCCACCAGTCGTATTCCGATATTCAAATCCTTCGCGGTTTTATTCACCATTCTGATATTGTATAAATTAGAGATACTGTCTGTTCCTCTTTCCTGATATAACATTCCAGCTGTTCTGATTACCGTTGCATCCACATCTTTTCTGGTGATCAGTATCACACTCAGTACTGCCAGTAATAAAAAACACAGACCTGTATACAGTTTCATTCTTGTTGTATAGCGAAGCGGCTCTCCTTTCGCAATACTGTTTTCAGATGCATAACGTATTAAACCTCTAGGCTTATCAATGCTGTCCATAATATGGTCGCACGCATCAATACAAGCAGTACAACCTACACATTCCATTTGCACTCCGTTGCGGATATCGATTCCTGTTGGACAAACTTTCACGCATTGATGACAATCGATACAATCGCCAAGATTCAGTTCGGCCTGTTTTTTAAAATTACCTCTAGGCTCTCCGCGTTTATAGTCATACGCTACGATCATGGAGTTCTTATCGAGCAATACACTTTGTAATCTTCCGTATGGACAAACTACCGTACAGGCCTGTTCTCTGAAGAAAGCATATACACCATAGAATACTCCACTAAACACGATGATTGAAGCAAATCCGGCTACATGCGCAGTTACGGGCTCTGTGATGATCTTTTCCAACTCTTTGATGCCAATAATGTATGACAGAAAAAAATTGGCGATAATGAAGGATAACAAGAAAAATAAAACATGCTTCAATCCTACTTTAAAGATCTTCTTACTTGTCCATGGGGCATTTTTCAGTTGCCGTTGTGCGGGTGCATCTCCTAATACCCAATACTCGACCCTTCTGAACATCATTTCCATGAAGTTGGTTTGTGGACAAGCCCAACCACAAAATAATCTACCAAATGCTGCAGTAAAAAGAACAATGAAGAAAACAAAAGTGACCATTGTTAAACCGAAGATGAAAAAATCCTGCGGCCAGAAAATTTTCCCAAACAAAATAAATTTTGCTTCCGGAATATTGAACTGGAACAAGGGTCTTCCATCGATCTCTACGAAGGGCAATCCAAAAAAGATCAGAAAATACAGTACACTTAATACTGTTCTGATGGTATAGAATTTCCCTTTGGGTTGATATGCATAGATCCACTTTCGCTTTCCTGTTTCATCAACCGTAGCAATACGATCTCTGAATGCTTCAGTTTCAACAACATTACTATGTTTTATCTCACTCATTCTACTTAGTTAAGTCCCGCTTTGATGACCGGTGCAGCTTTGGCAGTATCTTGAACCGGTTTCTCTTCATACAATTCGCCTTGAGGTTCTTTTGGTGTTCCTGGTTTTGTTCCTTTCAAAGACTTGATATAGCTCGCGATCTGTGCGATCTGTGCCGGAGAGTAATCATCTTTCCAACTTTTCATCCCTTTCTCAGGCCAGCCATATTTTATGGATTTAAAAATATCTGAGATACTACCCCCATGGATCCAATAATCATCTACCAAGTTCGGACCAACCGTACCACCGCCATCCGCTGCATGACAAGCAGCACAGGCTGTTACAAATACTTTTTTACCTGCTTCGAGCGATGTTGCATCTGTTAAAAAAGTAACAGTATTCTCATTCACATTATTGGCTGCTTTTTTAAGATAATTCTCTTTATCCAGCTCAGCTTTTTCCATCACAATGGCAAGTTCTTCCAAACTTGATGGGGCTGTATGTGTAACGTGGTAACGCCATAAATAAATAGCGGAAAAAATAATGCAGATATAAAATCCATAGAGCCACCATGGAGGCAATCTGTTATCCAGTTCACGAATACCATCATAATTGTGCCCCAGATCGATATTGGCTTCTTCTTGAACAGGTCTAAAGCTGTTTGCCTTTTCCCACCATTTTTTCCAGGCAGACTCCTTGATTACAATTTCAGATGCGGTTGCTGCAACCGGCTCTTTTGCCAGCAAGCTTTTCAGATGATACAATAACCAAAGCAATACCAACAATTCAACTCCTACTACAGAGATCAATGAATAAAATGCGGTAGGTGACAATCCGCCAATTGCTGAAGAAGTAGCTACTACAGCTTCTGCTGCAGGTTCTTCCGCTGCAAAAACACTATTGGCAGCAAATAACAATGCTATTACGCTCATTATTTTTGCCCCTGCATTGTTTTTTTGCTGATCACGAAATCGTTGCATCTTCATTTCGGCTGCCCCTAATACTACATGGGCCAATAAAGCAATGGCCAGTAAGAGTACTCCAATAATGACTACCAGTACCTGTGCCAATGGATTTGCCATAGCAGAAGGTTTGGGTGGGCCATCAGCCCAGGCGTTCATGGGAATTGCAGCGAATAAGACACCCATGAAAAGAAGACCTGAAATTTTCATCCATTGATTTTTACGCTGTTGCATTGCGGTCGGTTTTATATAGGTCAGAAGGTTAGTTTTCAAGTGGTAAATGACTGATCTCTTCAATCATTTTCTTATCTGCTTTCCATGCCCATAAGGTCATCAGCAGAAAGAATGTAAAAAAGATGGAAAAAGAACTGATCGCATAGATATCTACGCCAATGATCTTCTCTAAATAATTAATGAATTTCATGTGTGTTGATTTTATTGTTTTGCGGCCAGTGGTTTTTGTTCTCCTTTGATATCAGTACCTACTCTTTGCATATAAGCAATGAGTGCTACGATCTCTTTATGAGTACCTGTTTCAATCTTATCTGCTTTCAGGTTTTTTTGGATCTGCTCAGCTTGCTTTGTCAACTCAGCATTAGCGATCAGATCATATCCTTCCGGATATGGCACACCTAAAGTTTGCATGGCTCTGATGCGTGCACCTGTGGTAGCAGTATCGATCGCATCATCCAATAACCAGGGATAGGAAGGCATTACAGAACCCGGACTCATACTCTGAGGTTCGAGCATATGATTATAGTGCCAGCTGTCAGGATATTTTCCGCCAATACGAGCCAGATCCGGGCCGGTGCGTTTACTGCCCCATTGGAATGGATGATCATATACAAACTCACCCGCTTTACTGTATTCACCATAACGTGCTACTTCATCACGGAAAGGTCTGATCATTTGTGAGTGACAGGTATAACAACCCTCACGGATATAGATATCCCGACCATGTAACTCAAGTGGTGTATAAGGTTTCACCGCTGCGATCGTAGGCACATTGCTCTTCACCAAGAATGTAGGAACGATCTCAAGAATACCACCGATAGCAACTGCGATCAAGCTAAATACCAACATTTGAATAGGTCTTGCTTCGATCCAACGATGCCAATATTGCTTACCGTGGGTAACGATCTTAGCCGGCAATGGTGGAGCTTCAGCAGCTTCTTCAGATACAAGTTGTCCTGCTTTAACCGTCTTCACAATATTGTATACCATGATGAATACCCCTACCAGGTATAATAAGCCTCCAATACTCCTTGCTACATACAATGGAATGATATGTGTAACGGTTTCAAGAAACTGAAACTTCAAAGTACCATCTTCAGTGAACTGTTTCCACATCATGGCTTGTGTAAAACCAGCCCAATACATCGGAATGGCATAGAGAACGATACCAATAGTACCGATCCAAAAATGCGTGGTCGCCAGCTTGGTTGAATACAGTGGTGTATTGAATATTTTAGGAATGATCCAGTATAAAATACCGAAGGTTAAAAAGCCATTCCATCCTAAAGCACCAACGTGTACGTGAGCAATGGTCCAATCAGTGAAATGCGAAATAGCATTTACATTTTTTAAACTTAACATCGGACCTTCAAAAGTGGCCATACCATAACAAGTGATCGCCACCACCATAAATTTCAGAATAGGATCTTCGCGAACCTTATCCCATGCACCTCTTAGCGTGAACAATCCATTCAACATACCACCCCATGATGGAGCGATTAACATCACACTGAATACTACGCCCAAACTTTGTGCCCAATCAGGTAAGGCAGTATATAATAAGTGGTGCGGACCTGCCCAGATATAAATAAAGATCAGCGCCCAAAAGTGAATGATTGATAAACGATAGCTGTATACTGGTCGGTTAGCAGCTTTAGGTAAAAAGTAATACATGATACCCAGATATGGAGTGGTCAGGAAGAATGCCACCGCATTATGACCATACCACCATTGTACCAATGCATCCTGAACACCTGCATACCAGCTATAACTTTTCAGAAAGGTAACAGGGATCTCAAATGAATTTACAATATGCAACATGGCAACAGTTACCCATGTTGCGATATAAAACCAGATAGCTACATACAAATGGCTTTCTCTTCTTTTCAAAATGGTACCAAACATATTGATACCAAATACTACCCATATTAAAGTGATAGCAATATCAATTGGCCATTCCAGCTCTGCATATTCCTTACCGGTAGTATATCCTGCCAATAAAGTAACGGCTGCAGCCACAATGATCAATTGCCATCCCCAGAAATGTATCTTACTAAGTGTATCATTGAACATTCGTGCTTTACACAAACGTTGCAGTGAATAATACACTCCCATGAAAATACCATTACCTACAAAGGCAAAGATCACCGCATTGGTATGCAAAGGCCTTACCCTGCCAAACGTAGTAATGGGGAGACCGAAGTTCGCTGCTGGCAAATAGATCTGAACAGCTGCGAGTAATCCAACGATCATTCCAACTACACCCCATAGAATGGTAGCATAGGCAAAAAGCTTTACTGTTTTGTTGTCGTAGAAAAATTTTTCTGATTGCATGAATGTTGGTTTTTGAGAAGCAGTTAAACTTTTATGGTTTCGGTTTATCTTCAAAAAGCATTCTTACAGAAGGTGCATTTTCATCATCATATTGACCTGTCTTAACACTCCATATGAATGCTCCCAGAAATAAACCTGCTACACTGATGCTGGCAATTAATAAGAGGATGATCACACTCATAATGGTTCTGTAATGGATGTAAAAGTATTTTGAGCTACTCGGGCAGTCTATGATATTACTCAAGGGAACACATGATTTTAGTCATGTTTTTGTCAGCTCAGTTTTAATCGTCTCGCTGCCAGATTACTCAAGCCGAATGTTATGAGAAGGATACTGATACTACTACAAGGCATTAAAATTGCAGCGATCATCGGCGACAGCGTTCCCTGCACCGCAAAATAGAGTCCGACAATATTGTACACGATCGAAATAATGAATGCTGCCATTACGATTTTCCGATTCAGTTTACACAATCGGATCAGCTCAAATAATTTGGGTAAAGCAGAAGCTTCAATGATCGCATCACTGGCAGGTGTAAAATTGTTACTGTTATCTGTGATCGCAACACCCACATCAGCTTGTTTTAAAGCGCCTGAATCATTGAGTCCGTCACCGATCATTAAAACACGATGGCCATCTTGCTGCATCTGTTGTAAAACCTCGAGTTTATCTTCCGGTTGTTGATGGAAATGTAATGCGGCCAGTGGTCCCAATAACTTTCTGAGATACGGTAATTCTCCATCATTATCTCCGCTCACAATGGCCAATCTGAAATGTTGCTGCAACCGGCGTAATAACATAGGTACAGACTGACGATAATGATTCCGAAATCGAAACCTTCCCAATAATTGACCTTCAACAGCTACATATACAGTTGAAGCATCGTCCTGCTGTGGTTTTCCGGTGATGAACAATGCAGATCCCAAAGTGATCAGATCACCATCCACCATACCTTCTATTCCCTTTCCCGGTTTTTCTTCAAATGCCAGAAAAGGATTTGTCAACGGCGCGCCCGCCCAAGCTGCGATTCCTTTACTCAAAGGGTGAGTAGATTGTGCAGCGAGTGTTGCGATCTTTTGTTTCAGTGAAGCTGATAAAGGTTTTCCATCATAAACCACTTCCATTTCTGTACTTGCTGTAAGGGTACCCGTCTTATCAAAAACAATGGTATCAATGGATGCCATTTTTTCTATGACGGTAGCATGGCGCAGATAGAACTGATTGCGCGCCAATCTCCTTAAGATATTTCCATTCGTGAAAGTATTACTCAACAACAACGCACATGGACAAGCAATGATCAATACTGCTGTGATGGCATTCCAGCTTCTGCTGGTATCAAAAATGGTCCAATAAATACCAGCTATCAATGCAATGGCAAAAACAACCCAGGTAAACCAGCGACTCAGTCCATGTACAAATGAAGATTCTGTTTGAGAAGACTGATTGAATACATCTTTATTCCATAAGCGGGTCAAATAGCTTTGTGCTACTTCTTTGATCACTAGTATCTCAATATTTCCACCAACTTGTTTCCCGCCTGCATATACGATCTCACCCATTTCTTTTGCAACCGGCAATGATTCACCCGTTACAAAGCTATAATCGATCAATGCCCTGCCTCGAGTAATGATACCATCTGCAGGGATCAATTCCTGATGGTGGATCAATAATGTATCGTTGAGTTGAATATCTGGTAACGTAACCGTTGAGTTTCCTTCTTCTTTGATCCTGGTAACAGCTACCGGAAAATAAGAAGTGTAATCACGGTCAAAATTTAACTGACGATGGGTTCTGTCTTGTAACACGCGTCCTGCCAGCATAAAGAATACAATACCGGTCATGGAATCAAAATACCCGCTGCCTGTTGCTGTAAATACTTCATAGAGACTTCTTGCAAAAGTCACCCATATGGCCAATACGATCGGCGCATCAATGTTCAGGAATCTTTGCTTTAAAGCATTCCACGCACTTGTATAAAATTCACCTGCACTATAAAAGAAAACCGGTAAGCTTAGGAATAGATTGAGATAACGAAAAAAGATGAGCAGACTTTCTTCTTTATCATCAATACCAAGGTATTCGGGAAAGCTCATCAACATGATATTGGCAAAACAAAAGCCTGCTACCCCCAAACGAAATATCTTTTTACGATCAATGACCCTTTTCTTTTTGCCCATATCATTGTAGCTGATATAAGGCTCATAACCAATCCCGGTAAGCAGTTCCGCAACTTGACGAAGAGAGATCTTATCATGATCGAAAATGATATCTGCTTCTTTCCTTTCAAAATTCACTTTACAACTGATCACCCCTTCATGCAATCGGTGTAGTTGTTCCAACAACCACAAACAACTGCTGCAATGCATCTGTGGGAGATAAAACGTGATATGTGTTTGTCTGGCATCTTTAAAACTGATCAGTGACTGTTGTATGGATGTATCATCCAAAAACAAGAATTTATCTTTTCGAACAGTTATTTTTTGTGACTGACCCGGAGTTTTATTGAGATCATAGTAAGTACACATCCCATTCTGATTCAAGATATCGAATACCAATCGGCAGCCTTCACAGCAAAAATGTTTATCGTCGATTATGATATCCCGGTCTCTGCAAGGTTCCCCGCAGTGAAAACATGCAATATCAGTAGATGGGATGACAGGATCTTGCTTCATTCTTTTCCTGCTTTAACGATTCTGATCAATTGGGGATATAAAACACTTTGCTCAAACTGGATCCATCTGAATACATAGGTTTCCAGTAAAAACATTTCGTGTATACAATCTTTTAATTCTTTTGACCAATCAGGTCTAGCGATATACTGATTCATCAACTCACGCAGCTTTCGGAACAAAGCGATCAAAACCTGATGAGTAGAGATCATGGTCTCAATGACTTTAGGCTGTAAGTGTGCAGATGCTGTGTTCTGTTGATGAATACATGGAAATAAAATACCCGTTTCTTTACGGAAAGTGTGTATCAATTCATCTTCAATACGCTGAAATACCAATTGAACCAATTCTGTAACTGATTCCGGCAACTCCCGGATTGATGCATTGTTTTGCAGATAGGTATTAATGATGGTGCACGACTTTAAGACAGGGGCATGATAGTCTGCCGGTATCACAGAACAAACTTCCTGTGCTGAACTAAATCCTGAAAATAAAGGGTCGCGTGCCTGCAATAACATTACCGGTAATTTGAATGCAAGGTAGCGGCAGGTAAACAGGGTAACTATGATACTACTCAACCGTAAACATGATTTTTATCATGTTTCGGCCATTAATCTTGAAGATTAGCGGTTTGCAGGAGTAATGAAGGTTTGAGTATCTTGATCTTTTTACCATCCAGCTCAACCATCCCGTCTTTTTTAAAGTCAGAGAGTAAACGAATGGTAGATTCAGTAGCGGTGCCTACCAGATTGGCAATTTCTTCACGGGAAAGTCGCACATTGAGTGTGATACCATCTTCCTCAAAGCCATAGGTTTCTTTGATAAATAACAAAGTTTCCGCTAAGCGCTCTCTGATGGGTTTTTGTGCAAGATGCGTGAGCTTGACTTCAGCCTTATGCAACTCATCACTCAATAATTTCATCATCTCAAATGCTAGTCCCGTATCATTTTTTAGTACAGTTACGAACAGGTCTTTGGGAATGAAACAAACTTTTGTGTCTTCCAGTGCAACTGCAGATGCACCATAACGGTCTCCACTGAGTAAAGCTCTATAACCCAATACATCACCCGCTTTCAACAGACGAATGATTTGTTCTTTACCATCATCTCCCTGATGTGAGAGTTTTACTTTCCCATCATTGATACAGTATACACCAAAAGGATAAGAACCTTCATTGAATAAGACCTGTCCTTTTTTATAGCTATTACAGATCTTTTGTTCGTTGATAGCATTCACATATTCTTCCCTTGCTTTACAGAAAACAGAGTTGAATCTTTGAGAACAAGTTTGACATGTGTTATGATCGTACTGAACGTTCATTAGAAGGATTGAGATACAAAAATAAATTATAATTAATGTAACCTCTTTAAAAATCCTTTAATCTTATCAATTGATCAGCAATTGTTTAAATCTTACAGAGTCACCATTGAACACATTGCAATCTACTTTGTGTCTAATGCCATCAATGGTGGCATCTTCACTGTGCTGCCAGAAATGCCAGTCGCGCTGAACCCTTGGTTTATCCGGCTGAAAATAATGCGCCACCCATAAGGGATATTCTTTGAAAGGCTCACCTAAATACCTGTCATAAAAATCTGCATACGTATAAATAATAGGCTTAACCCTGTAATAAGCTTCTATCGTTTCCAAAAACTCTTTCACTCTTTGTCGCATCAACACCGGTTTAACACCATATAATTTTTCGATATCGACAACCGGAGGCAGATCTCCCTTTCTTAGCACTACTTGTTTGATGAATTGTAGCGCCTGTTGTTTCCCGCTTTTGGTAGCCAGGAAAAAATGATATGCACCTCTGATCATGCCTGCTTCTTTGGCTTTTTGCCAATTGGTATGAAAACGCTTATCTGTATCATTCAAACCCTCTGTTGCTTTCATAAATACAAAACCCATTTTCACTTCTCCCGACACTTTATTTTTTACAGAAGGCCAGTGAATAACCCCCTGATAACTACTCACGTCAATACCGTGTATCGAGTACCCCGGCGGCATTGTAATGCCAAAAGCATCATAGTGAACAGAAGCGATTGTGGCTGTTTGTCTTTCTTCCCATTTTTCCAGTAAGGCAAAATATAAGATCAGCAGAAACCCACTGCTCAATAAAATCAACCATAGACGTTACGATCTGCTGAGTTTTGTTCGTCTCTTTCGTGCCATAGAGTACAAAAATCGTTGAAAAGCTATTTGAATCATATTTATACCCATCAGAAGGTGACGAAAACCTCATACAAGCCTTGTTTTTCCTAATTTTACACTGATGGGCTATTTTAACTGGAACGACAGCGTTAATTTTTTGCGTAAGCTTACCTTAAGAAGGTTTTGGAATGCTTGTAAAGTATACAGCAGCTACCAGATCAGTCAGTTTACCAAAAAACCAATACAGTGGGGTTATCCAATTTCCATTTCCTTCGAACCTACAACTTCATGTAATCTTCGTTGTCCTGAATGTCCGAGCGGACTCCGTGCATTTACCAGACCTACCGGCATGCTACAAAAGGATTTTTTCAGGGAAACCATTGATGATATTCATAAAGATCTGCTCTATCTGATCTTTTATTTTCAGGGAGAACCTTACTTGAATCCTGATTTTCTGGATATGGTCAAGTATGCACATGATAAAGGCATCTACACTGCTACTTCTACCAATGCTCATTATCTGACCGATGAAAAAGCAAGAAAAACAGTTGAGAGCGGATTAGATCGTCTGATCATTTCCATTGATGGTACTACGCAGGATGTGTATCAGCAATACCGTGTAGGTGGTAAACTGGATAAAGTACTGGAAGGCGCTCGCAATATTGTGAAGTGGAAAAAAGAGTTGAAGAGTAAAACGCCCTTTATCTTCTTTCAATTCCTGGTAGTAAAGCCCAATGAACATCAGATCGAAGAAGTAAAAAAACTAGGTGCTGAAATAGGGGTTGATCAAGTACGTTTTAAGACCGCTCAGGTTTATGATTATGAAAACGATCCGCATCAACTGATCCCTACGAAGAATAAATACAGTCGATATAAAAAGGATAAAAATGGTGTAATGCAGGTGAAGAGTGGCCTCAATAACCGTTGCTGGAAACTCTGGCATGCCAATGTGATCACCTGGGATGGATTGGTAGTTCCTTGCTGTTTTGATAAAGATGCCATGCATCAATTAGGCAATCTGAAATCACAAAGTTTTAAAGATATCTGGCGAAACGATAACTATAAACAGTTTCGAAGTGAGTTAATGACCAGCAGGAAGAATATAGATATCTGCGCCAATTGCAGTGAAGGATTGAGTGTTTGGGAGGATTAAGGAGATGAAAACTCAACAGTGAAAGGTGACAGGAAACGTATTTCTTATGTTTTTCACTTTTCACCTCTTAGTTTTCACCTATTTTTACAGCTATGGGTATTGAGAAAGATATACAACAACAGCATTTCAGGAATGAATACCAGAAGGCTTCTGTGAATATCATTTATTCTGCCAACTGGTTGAATGAAAAGATCAAAACCATGCTTGATCCGGATGACATTACCCCGCAGCAATACAATATTCTTCGCATTTTAAGGGGAAGTCAACAACCACTCAGTACTTTACAGATACGTGCAAGAATGCTTGACAAAATGAGTGATACCAGCCGTATCGTTGAACGATTGCTCAAAAAAGGACTGGTTGAAAAAAAGGTTTGCTCTGCCGACAAACGATTGGTGGATGTCAGCATCTCTAAAAAAGGTTTGGCCCTTCTTGACAAGCTTGACAAGAAAAATGCCGAAATAGATCAACTGATGCAGAACTTATCAGAGGCAGAAGCAGTCACCCTCAATAAACTGCTTGATAAAGTGCGCGAGCTGGCTTCATAAATGTGAATTTCCTCATTACGCAATTGGATTTCTTCCACAACCGGCCGGTTCGTGTATGACTGGGTTATCTTTAGGATATGAAATCTTTGTTGCGTCTACTCCCCCTTTTTCTATTTCTTGTTCTGTTCTATCAGTCACCAGCACAAAACACTCCGAATTATGAATTCAGAGCAGCTTGGGTTGCCACAGTTGAAAATATTGACTGGCCGAGTAAAAGAACATTATCAACGGAAGAGCAACAAGCTGAATTCATCAAATTGGTAGAGATGCATCATCGGAATGGAATGAACGCATTGATTGTTCAGATCCGTCCATCTGCAGACGCATTTTATCCATCAACATTGGAACCATGGAGTGAATACCTTACCGGCAAACAAGGTTTACCTCCTACACCTTATTATGATCCACTCCAGTTCATGATTCAAGAGACACATAAACGTGGCATGGAATTTCACGCATGGCTAAACCCTTATCGTGCAGTATTCAATATTCTTCGATCTTCCATTGCCCCTAATCATATCAGCAAACAGCATCCGGAATGGTTTGTTACTTACGGCGACAAAAAATATTTCAATCCCGGCATCCCTGAAGTGAGGGATCATGTTTCAGCTGTTGTAAAAGATATCGTGCAACGTTATGCCATTGATGCCATTCATATGGATGACTATTTCTATCCGTATAAAATACCCGGAAGAGAATTCCCCGATCAGTCTACTTTTTTGAAATATGGAAAGGGGATGACCAAAGATGAATGGAGAAGAAGCAATTGTGATAGCATCATTGTTCAGTTACAACAAACGATCAGAAAAACAAATCCGAAAGTAAAATTTGGCATTAGTCCATTTGGAGTATGGCGCAATAAACATCAGGACCCCATGGGAAGCGAGACCAGATCGGGTCCTACCAATTATGACGAGCTACACGCCGATGTATTATTGTGGTTACAAAAAGGATGGATAGATTATATCGCTCCACAACTCTACTGGGAGCGAGGACATCCCTTGGCGAGTTATGATATCTTACTCCGCTGGTGGAATGAACACAGCTATGAAAGACATTTATATATCGGACATGGTATTTACCGTGCAGGAAGTAATACTGCATGGAAGAACAGAAATGAAATTCCTGAACAGATCAAGGCATTGAGAAGTTATGAAAATGTACAGGGAAGTATTTATTACAACAGCAGCTCTTTCAATAGAAATCCAAACGGATGGAATGATAGTTTACAGCAAAACTATTATCGCTATCCTGCATTGGTTCCTCCTATGCCCTGGATCGACAATACAATTCCACCACAACCTTTGGTAGAAAAGACGAATGAGCATACTTATAAGTTAGCATATAAAGGAGAAGAAAAGATCAAAGGTTTTGCCGTATTCATGCATCAGGGAAAAGGAGAAGCTGATTTTGCAAATAGTCAACTCATTCTTTTTATTCCGGGAGATAAAACAGCTGTTATTGACCTGACTAAATTACCAGAAGCAAAAAATAAAAATGTACTCATTGCTTCAGTAGATACAGACAATAATGTGAGCCCACTCAGATTATTACAGTGAGCCGTCGAACATGACCTTTTTTTCCTGACTGCCAGACCATGCGCCAAAACGTTGTTCCACGGCCTGAAAACGATGATCGAATATGCCACGTAATTGGGCACGTACCATAATGGTATTGGCTATATCACCCAAGAACCATAATGGCAATTTATAGTGTACGATATCGGTCATTTCCACTCCGCCATCAATAGCTTTGAAATGATGCTGGTGATGCCATAAACTATACGGACCAAAGCGCTGCTCGTCTACAAAGAATTTCTGATCTTCCACATGTGTGATCTCGGTCATCCAATACAAAGGAATACCGAGGATTGGACTCACTTTGTATTCAATGATCTGCCCTTGATACATTCTGTCGCCATGATGCTTACTAATGATATTAAAACCCAGGTTGGAAGGAGTGATTTCTTTCAGGTTCTGTGGGCGACTAAAAAAATCCCAGGCTTCTGCCAGTGAGATCGGTATTTTCTGAATGGTTTTGAGTGAATAAACCTTTGACATGCGAGTACTTTGTGTGATAACAGATTCTAGCGTAAAAGGTTCAGGTTATATGAAGGGGAATGGGTGGTAGGCAATGTTCAAGCGTTCGGTCATCTACCTATTTTTGTAATTCCCAAACGCTCATAACCCATTATACAGCACCCAATATTCCTCTATCTTTATATATATGATTACGCGCGAACAACAACAGGCTCAATTCAAGAAGATTTATGATGGTTTGAATGAACAACAAAAAAGCGCTGTTGATAAAACGGAAGGACCGGTAATGGTCATCGCCGGACCTGGTACCGGTAAAACACAAATATTGGGAGCCCGTATCGGAAAACTTCGTTTGGAAACAGACACACAGCCCGAAAACATTTTATGTCTTACTTATACGGATGCCGGTGTGGTAGCGATGCGTAAGAGATTATTGAATTTCATCGGCCCCGATGCATATAAGGTAAATATCTGCACTTTTCATGCTTTTTGTAATGATGTGATCCAGGATAACTTATCTCTTTTCGAGAAAACTGCGATGGACCCAATATCTGATCTCGAAAGAATTGATTTACTAAAATCGCTGATCGATAGTTTTCCAAAAAATCATTTGCTAAAGCGATACAGGGGTGATGTATATTTTGAGATCAAAAACCTGCAACATCTTTTCAGTAATATGAAAAGAGAGGGTTGGCAACCGGAATATATCAATCAATGTATTGACGACTACCTGAATGATCTACCCAATCGGGAAGAGTTCATCTATAAAAGAAACCAAGGCTCTTTTAAAAAGGGAGACCTGAAAGAGAATAAGATCGCTGATGAAAAAGAAAAGATGGAAAAACTTCGCGCAGCTGTAAACGAGTTTACCCGTTTTCAGCAAATGATGCGAAGTAAGAACCTATACGATTTTGATGACATGATCAATTGGGTGATCGATGTTTTCAAAACACATCCCAATGTACTCGCAAGGTATCAGGAGCAATACCAATACATTTTAGTGGATGAGTTTCAGGATACCAGTGGCACTCAAAATATGCTGATAAAACTATTGATCAGCTACTGGGATGAACCCAATGTATTTGTAGTAGGTGATGATGATCAAAGTATCTATCGTTTTCAGGGAGCGAATGTGGAGAATATGCAGCAGTTTGCTGATCAGTTCAGTGACTCATTGTATACAGTTGTGCTCACCAATAATTATCGTTCTACTCAACCCATTCTGGATGTTTCTAGATCATTGATCGAAAGAAACAAAGAACGATTGGTGAATAAGATTGAAGGACTCAGTAAAATACTGACCGCTTCTAATACAAAGATCAATGAGGGTACAATACCTCCAACAATAAGAGAGTATGAGAATCCACGGGAAGAAATGATCCATCTCACATTACAAGTGGAGGAGTTGATTCAAAGTGGTGTAGAACCCAGGCATATTTGTATCATCTATCGTGAGAATAAACCAAATGAAGAACTGGCCAAGTTTTTTCAACAAAAACAAATACCGGTATACAGTAAAAGAGATGTCAATATTCTTCATGAACAAATCTGTCGGCAGTTATTACAATTGTTGAGATATCTGAAAGATGAACATCATATTCCGTTTAGTGGTGATGAATTATTGTTTGAAATCCTCCATTATCAATGGTTTGGTATCCCCCCCATTGAAGTCGCGAAATTGAGTGCAGAAGCTGCGCAGAAAAATCTGAGTAATCAAAAAATTTCCTTACGTCAGTTGATCGCAGAAAAACTTCAGGGGCCATTGCCGGATCTATTCAGCACTGAAATCCCTGGTCTAAGAAAAGCACAGACCATTTTGGAAAAACTGATCGGAGATGTTCCCAATGTAACCGTACAACAGTTATTTGAAAATTGTATTCGTGAAACAGGTTTATTGGCATATGTCATGAACAGTCCGGATAAACACTGGCTTTTACAATTACTGACTGGATTGTTTGATTTTATTAAAAAAGAAACACACCGCAATCCCAACCTCACATTAGAAAAGCTGGTCAACATTTTTGATCTAATGGAAAAAGAATCCTTGGTGTTACCACTTGTTCGGGTATCGGGTACAGATAGCGCTGTGAATCTTCTCACAGCACATGGCTCCAAAGGATTAGAATACGAGTACGTATTTATTGCGGGATGTAATTCCGCTAATTGGGAAAAGAAAAGGAAACCGTCTGGTGGATATAGTATGCCGGATACCATCTTCGCATCTCAGCCGGCGCATAGTGAGGAAGAAGAACTAAGAAGATTGTTTTATGTAGCAATGACTCGTGCGTCTCAGCATTTATATATTTCTTATACCAGAACCAACAGAGATGGAAAAGAAATAGAGCCGTCTATGTTCATTGCCGAGATCAGAGAAGAACATGCACTGCCTTATGAAAAGATCAGTCTGCCGGAAGAAACGATCGCTGATTTTGCGATACTCGCTATGAGCAAAGAACTAAAACCGGAGATCGAACATACCGAAGCAGCCTTCATCGATCAGCTCCTCGATAAGTTTGTGATGAATGTAACAGCATTGAATAACTACCTGAAATGCCCGCTGCAGTTTTACTTCAATAACCTCGTACGGGTTCCTTCCGGTAAGTCCGAAGCTACAGAGTTCGGGTCTGCCGTACACCATGCACTGCAGAAGCTATTCCAAAAAATGCAGCAGAATCATAACCAGTTCCCGGATCAATCAGAATTTCTGGCAGATTTTAAATGGTATATGGAGCGCAATAAAGAACATTTTACCAAAGAACAATTTGCAAGGAGAATAGAACAAGGAGAACAGGTTTTACCCGCTTATTATGAACGCTACATTCATGAATGGGAAAAGATCGTGGCCATAGAAACCAATATCCGCAATGTGATCCTTAATGGCATCCCTTTAAAAGGTAAACTCGACAAACTTGAATTTACGGGAAGACAAGTCAATGTGGTAGATTACAAAACAGGCGATGCTGAAAAGGGAATCAAAAAATTAACCCCCCCAAGCGATAAGGATCCAAATGGAGGTGATTACTGGCGACAAGCAGTATTTTATAAAATCCTGGTTGATCACTACCCATCCAAAAACTGGGAAGCAGTGAGTGCAGAGTTTGATTTTATAGAGCCTGATAAAAAGAAAGGCTACCTGAAAGAAAAAAGAGTCATCACACCTCAGGATATTGCAACGGTTAAGGCACAGATCGAAATGGTTTGGGAGAAGATCAAAAAAAGAGATTTCTATACCGGTTGCGGTAAGGAAGACTGTCGTTGGTGTGAATTTGTAAAGACCAATGAAATGGCTGTTGCATTACATGAAACAGATGAAAATGAAGAAGAGACAGAATGATTAACACGATTTTTGATTCAACCGGCACATCGCTCCGCAGAAAGCCTGTAAGTTTGCAACACGCATGAAAAATCTTTTGAGACATATTCTTCCTATCAATTGCATCGTCATTGGCTTCATGACCATCCTGTTGGCCAATTCATGTGCCAATATCGTACCGCCTAGCGGGGGGCCGAGAGATAGTTTACCTCCCCGATTAGTGATCGCCAATCCAAAGGATTCGGCTACGAATGTAAAGACCAAAAATATCCTGCTCACTTTTAACGAGTTTGTGAGTTTACAGAGTCCGGAGAATATTATCTATTCACCTGTTCCAAAGAATACCCCACAGGTTGATTATAAACTTCGAAATGTTACCGTTCGGTTCAGAGATTCATTGGAAGAGAATACTACTTATTCCATCGATTTCGGTAACAGCATCATCGATGTGAATGAAAGCAATGTGGCGAAAAATTTCCGATACGTTTTTTCTACCGGCCCTTCTATTGATTTCAATACCTATCAAGGTAAAGTATTGGTAGCGGAAACGGGTAAAGTCGATAGTACCTTGATCATCGTTTTACATAAGAACACTTCGGATAGTGCGATCAAAAAATTAAGTCCGCGTTTTTTTACCAGGATCAATGGCAAAGGCGAATTCAAGTTCAATAATTTACCAGCAGGAACTTTTGCAGCATATGTGGTAGATGGGAAAAGCTATAATAAAATCTTTGACAGTACTGCTCTTTTTGCTTTCAGGGATGCTTTGGTAGAAATTGGCAACTACAATGAGTTGGATACTTTTTATGCTTTTACACAATCGATCATCAAAAATGTAAAAGCTACTGATCCTTCCGGCAGTCTACCGCCTTCATTGCGTGATGATAAAAGACTCCGCTATCTCACCATATTAGATAATGGCATGCAAGATCTGCTAAGCGATTTTAAGATGGTATTCAATAGAAAGATATTCTCATTGGATACGGGGAAAGTGAGACTCACTAATAATGAGGATGTAGTACAAAATGGCTATACGGTGAGTTTGGACAGTCTGCGTAAAACACTGATACTTCGCTATTCATGGAAAGAAAATACTACCTATAAACTCATCATTCAAAAAGATGCAGTACTGGATAGTAATGCCATATCGCTTTCGCGAGCAGATACATTGCTGTTAAGTACAAGAAAAGAAACAGAGTATGGCAGTGTACGCTTTCGTTTTCTGAATGTTGATACCGCACAGCATGCGGTCTTGCAACTCTTCCAGAATGAAGAACAAGTGGCCTCTTATCCTATCAATCAAAATGATATTCAGATTCGCCGTTTTAAACCGGGCAGTTATGAGTTAAGGATTTTGTATGATGCAAATAAAAACGGCAAATGGGATACCGGTAGTTTTACCCCCATCAAAAAGCAGCCGGAAAAAGTGTTCTTCATACCTCGTCAATTAAACATTCGAGCCAACTGGGATAACGAAACAACGATTGCTTTACAATAAGTGGTAACAAGTTACTTATAATGTCATCTACAACCCTAATTATACATTATCTGTACCTTGAACCTTCTCTCTTTCTTATGACTTGTTACTTGAAGCTTACAGCTTGTAGCTTTTCCCTCTTATCTTCGCATCATGCAACTCCCCTCCTCACTTCTTGAAAATGCAGTACAGCAGTTTTCCAAACTTCCGGGTATTGGAAAAAAAACCGCTTTGCGACTGGTCTTGCATTTACTGAAACAAGAGGTGAATGAAGTGCAGCATTTTGGCGAAACCATTGCCAGAATGAGACGTGATATCAAGTTCTGTCAGCGTTGCCACAATATCAGTGATGGCGATATCTGTTCTATTTGTGCAAATTCCATGCGCAATCAACAAATGATCTGCGTTGTGGAAAATATTAGAGATGTGATCGCTATTGAAACCACCCAGCAATTCAATGGCTCCTACCATGTATTAGGCGGTATCATTTCACCACTGGACGGCGTCGGTCCTGAACAATTAAGCATTGAGTCACTCGTTCAGCGAATAGAAAAAGAGAAAACAGAAGAAATCGTTTTTGCTTTGAATCCCAATATACAGGGAGATACAACAATCTACTATATCCAGAAAAAAATTGCCCATCTTCCTTGTCGCATCACAACCATCGCCAGGGGCATCGCTTTTGGGGGAGACCTTGAATATGCAGATGAGATGACCCTCGCGAAAAGCATCGCTAACCGACTTCCCGTACAGCAATATGTGAAATAGGTTAATTTTTAGCTAAAAGCAACCTTTCTTTTCCCTTTTCGTAATAGTTCATATAAACAAGATCGACTAAATTGCCGTTTAAACATTGAATTTTTCCGGAAACGCCTTTTGTTTTATCTTTTAACCTTGAACAGGCATTGAACTAAAACAAAAAACAGGTGTTTCTATAAACCAGTTCAAAACAATCGTATGGAAATATCAGGTTTAATGGCAGGATTGATCAGCACAGGCATCATTTGGTTGATCTTGATGATCATATCATTGATCGCAGTAGCCAAGAGAACAGATCTGGACAAGCGTCAGCAGCAAAAGTGGATGATACTGATTGCTATTCTTCCTTTTCTGGGTTTACTGATCTATGTAGTTACCAATTTCAGTAAGGCAAAAAAATTACTGTGGTTTGGAGTGGTCGGTGCACTACTATCGGTTTCAGCCACGGTGTTTTTTGTCTATAACCGTAAACACGAAGATGTAAGTCAAAAAGAAGGTGTGAAGATGACGGCACAACAATTATTTGATGCCTTCAAAGCAGACGAAAACGCCGCTAATGCTTTGTATCTGGATAAAGCCATAGAACTGTCGGGAGAGATATTGGCTGTCAATACAAACCAGGATGGTCAGGTTGTCGTAGATATAAAAACAAATGATCCGTTTGTAGTGATCAATTGTACTTTTAAAACAGACCCGGGAACCTTAGCTGCCGGACAAAACATTACGTTCAAAGGATTTTGCAGAGGATATATTCCCGATGCAAATGTTGTGATCAATGATGGCATTTTAGTAAAATAAGAAAGGATAGAATATGAAGAAAATTATTGGATTGGTATCAATGGTGTTTCTGATCGGACTTCAAGCCGACGCACAAAAAATATTCGGAACACGCAATGGAAAGATCACATTCGAATCTCCAACAGATGCTGATGTGAAAGCTGTAAACAATGAAGTAACCAGCAGAATAGCTGATAATGGACAAATAACGTTCAGCATGTTGATGAAAGGATTCAAATTCAAGTATGCTGAAATGCAAGAACACTTTAATGATCAGTATATAGAAAGTACCAAGTTTCCAAGAGCTGATTTTAAAGGTAATATCGTGAATCTGAAAGATGTGAACTTCGCAAAAGACGGATCTTATGCCGTTACTGTGAAGGGAGACCTGACTATGCATGGTGTAACCAAAAACATCACCGTAAAAGGCAATATTGAGATCAAAAGCGGAAAGCCTAGTGCCAGAGCAGGATTTGTGATCAATATGAGCGACTTCAAGATCGATGCATCTTCGGTTACAGAAAAAGTATCCGTTGATATCAACTGTCAGTACCAGTAATCATTATCACTATAAAAACACCTGTATGAAGATCTTATTTACAAGGTCACTGGCCATCATATGCCTGACCCTCATCACCTTTATTTCTGTTGCACAAGAAACGGATCTGTTCAAAATGCAAGACAGTACCAATGCAGCTGATGATAAAAACAAGACCGAAAAAACACTGAATACATTTTATTCTACCCGACTCGTGACCACACAAACTGTGGAGATCACAGGTAAGGGAAGTATGGACTTTCGAATCAATCACCGTTTCGCCCCTTTGAATCAAGGGTTTTATAACTTATTCGGACTTGATTTTGTTTCCGCACGTATCGGCTTTGATTTCGGATTAGCAGAAAATCTAATGGTCGGCATTGGAAGAACAGGTACCAATAAAGAAGGGGATGCTTTTGTAAAATACAGAGTACTCAGACAAAGCAGCGGCGTGAAAAATGTTCCTGTATCGATCTCTTTGCTGGGCTCCGTGATGTACCGTGGATTGCGCTATGCTGATCCAACCCTTAATGTTAAAACAAAAGACCGAACCTACTATACAGCACAGTTAATGATCGCCAGAAAATTCAATGAGCACACTTCTTTACAGATCTCTCCAACTTATACCCGTTATAACAGAATTCTTTTCCTGAACGGAGGAGCAAAAGATCTTTTCTCGGTGGGCTTTTTGGCCAGACAAAAAGTAAGCAAGCGCGTCAGCATCAATGCTGAGTATTTCGTGCAGACAGAACGTTTTGATGGAACGTATAATCCTTTATCGATCGGAGTAGACATACAAACAGGCGGACACGTATTCCAACTGCATTTCACAAATTCGATCGGTATGAACGAACATACATTTATTCATGAGACTTTTGGATCATGGGGTAAAGGAGATATCCGATGGGGCTTTAATATCTCTCGTATTTTTACGCTGGGTAAAAACAAAAAGAAATAAGGACCGATCCGCATAACTAAAAAGCCCCTGGGTATTGTACTCAGGGGCTTTTTATTACATTTTACCTATCTTTGTTCCCTTCACAGGCGGATTTGTTTATTGTTCGGCCTGTAATCCCGATGGTATCGGGACAAATCGAACTAATAAACGTACAGAAAAGCACCCTCAAATTTTCTCACTGCGTTTTATTGGTTCACCAATGTTCACTGAACAATTGATTGTTCTAAATGAGGTATTATGAGTATACGCAAAGAATTAGAAAAAAGAATTCTGGTCATTGATGGCGCAATGGGTACAATGATACAGCGTCACAAATTGACAGAAGCTGACTATCGTGGCGAACGATTTAAAGACTGGCATTGTGATGTAAAAGGGAATAATGACCTTTTATGCATTACACAACCCGGCATCATCAAAGGAATTCATAAAGAATATCTTACTGCCGGAGCTGATATTATTGAAACCAATACATTCAGCAGTACCACGATCGCAATGGCTGATTATGATATGCAATCACTCGCCTACGAGCTAAATGTAGCTGCCGCCAAATGCGCTAAAGATGCGGTGAATGAATTTATGGCTGAAAATCCAGGTACAACCCCTAAATATGTGGCCGGTGCCATTGGCCCTTTGAATAAAACATTAAGTCTTTCACCTGATGTTAATAATCCCGGCTTTAGGGCTGTTACTTTTGACGAAGTGGTAACAGCGTATAAAGAACAAATCAAAGGACTGGTTGATGGAGGTGTAGATATTCTTCTGATCGAAACCATCTTTGATACCCTGAATGCAAAGGGTGCCATTTTCGCGGCAAAACAATTTTTCCGTGAAACAGGTATACCCGAATTACCGATCATGATCAGCGGTACCATTACAGATGCATCCGGAAGAACATTGAGCGGACAAACACTCGAGGCATTTTACACCTCTGTGATGCATGCAGAACCATTAAGTGTAGGGTTGAATTGCGCATTAGGAGCCGCTGAAATGCGTTCACATATTGAGGAACTGAGTCAGATCGCTGCTTGCTATACTTCAGCATACCCGAATGCAGGATTACCCAATGCAATGGGTGAATATGATGAAGCACCGCATCAAACAGCACACTTTATTGAAGAGTGGGCTAAGCAAGGATTTGTCAACATTGTTGGTGGTTGTTGCGGTACGACTCCCGATCACATCAAACATATCGCCGATCACGTTAAAACCATTTCACCAAGACCACTTCCTGTTATTGAAACAGCATTGGCTTAATTTTTAAGTTAACAACATGAGTTCAGCTACTATCATAAAACCATATCTACGTTTATCAGGTCTTGAACCATTAGTGGTCAGACCGGAAACCAACTTTGTGAATGTTGGGGAAAGAACCAATGTAACCGGCTCAAAAAAATTCGCAAGACTGATCCGTGAAAATAAATATGAAGAAGCATTGTCTGTTGCACGTCAACAAGTAGAGAATGGCGCACAGGTCTTGGATGTGAACATGGATGATGCATTATTGGATGGTGTTAAAGCCATGACCACTTTCCTGAACCTCTTACAAAGTGAGCCGGATATTGCACGTATTCCGATCATGATCGATAGTTCAAAATTTGAGATCATTGAAGCAGGTTTGAAATGTGTACAGGGTAAATGTATCGTGAACTCTATCTCCATGAAAGAAGGAGAAGAAAAATT
Source organism: Sediminibacterium sp. KACHI17 (assembly GCF_040362915.1). Lineage (NCBI taxonomy): Bacteria > Pseudomonadati > Bacteroidota > Chitinophagia > Chitinophagales > Chitinophagaceae > Sediminibacterium > Sediminibacterium longum. The sequence continues at coordinate 1,971,465 of NZ_AP029612.1, forward strand.
CATAGAACAAGCATTCATTTGTAAAGCTTTTGGTGCTGCAGTCATTGTGATGGCATTTGATGAAGTAGGACAAGCTGATACCAAAGCGCGAAAAGTAGAGATCTGTCATCGTGCGTATAAGATCCTCACAGAGAGAGTGGGTTTCCCACCTCAGGATATTATTTTCGATCCAAATATTTTTGCTGTAGCTACAGGAATTGAAGAGCATAATAATTATGCTGTCGATTTTATTGAAGCTACCAGAGAGATCAAACAATTGATGCCACTGACCAAAGTGAGTGGTGGGGTATCCAATGTATCATTTTCATTCCGTGGGAATGATCATGTCCGTGAAGCCATCCACTCTGTATTCCTTTTCCATGCGATCAAAGCCGGAATGGATATGGGCATTGTGAACGCAGGACAATTGGTGGTATATGATGAAATAGAGCCAACGCTTCGTGATTTATGTGAAGATGTTCTTTTGAACAGAAACAATGAAAACAACGAAGCCACAGAAAAACTCATTGCTTTTGCTGAAACCGTGAAGGCGAAGGGCAAGGTAGAAGTGAAAGATGAAGCTTGGCGCAATGAGCCTGTTGAAAAAAGGCTGGCACACTCACTCATCAATGGTATCACAGATTATATTGAAGCAGATACGGAAGAAGCCAGACAAAAATATCCCAAACCTTTGGATGTCATTGAAGGTCCATTGATGGATGGTATGAACATTGTTGGTGATCTGTTTGGTGCTGGTAAAATGTTCTTACCACAAGTTGTAAAGAGTGCACGTGTCATGAAAAAGAGTGTGGCCGTACTCACTCCTTATATTGAAGCTGAAAAAGAAGAAAGAAAACAAGCCCATCTCAAAGCCGGTACCGCCAATACAGAAGCAGCAGGTGCTGCAAAAATATTGTTGGCTACCGTAAAAGGTGATGTACATGATATTGGAAAGAATATTGTAGGCGTGGTACTCGGCTGTAATGGATATGATATCATTGATCTTGGTGTAATGGTACCTGCAGATAAAATCTTAGATGCTGCACAAAAAGAAAATGCAGATATCATTGGTTTGAGTGGACTCATCACTCCTTCGCTGGATGAAATGGTTCATATTGCCAAAGAGATGAAACGTCGTGGTATGACTCAACCACTACTGATCGGTGGAGCTACTACTTCGAGAATGCATACTGCTGTAAAAATTGCTCCCGAATATGACAATGGCGTCATTCATGTATTGGATGCATCCAGAAGTGTTACTGTTGCAGGATCATTGCTGAATAAAGAACAGAAAGAAGTATTCCTGAAGTCTACCGGTGAAGAATATGTAAAGTTGAAAGAAGGGTTTGATAACAAAAAGAGCATCAAACAATACCTTCCTTACAATGAATCATTACAGAACAAAGTCAAAATCGACTGGAATACCTTCTCGCCTGTTAGTCCTGAATTTACAGGCATCCAAGTATTTGCGGATGTAGATTTGAATGAGATTCGTCCTTACATCGATTGGAAACCCTTCTTCATCGCCTGGGAAATGCATGGCAATTTTCCGGAGATACTAACAGATACTGTAGTAGGAAAAGAGGCCACTAAACTGTACAATGATGCGAATGCTTTATTGGATACCATTATTGCAGAAAAATGGTTGACTGCAAAAGGTACCATTGGTTTCTGGGAAGCAGCGAGTACTGATGATGATGTGGTCGTAACCAATGAAGGTAAAAAGACCACACTTTCATTCCTCCGTCAACAGATCAAAAAAGCACCCGGACAACCCAATTTATCTTTAGCAGATTTCATTGCACCTGCTGACAGCGGAAAAAAAGATCATATAGGTGCGTTTGCGGTAACCATTCAGGGCATCGACCAACATATCAAGAAGTTTGAAGCCAACCTTGATGATTATAATAAGATCATGTTACAGGCATTGGCAGATCGCTTAGCAGAAGCATTTGCAGAATTCCTTCACCTGAAAACCAGAAAGGAATATTGGGGATATGATAAGAATGAAACCTTGAGCAATGAAGAGTTGATCAAAGAAAAATATGTGGGTATTCGTCCGGCACCCGGTTATCCAGCTTGCCCAGACCATACAGAAAAATACAAATTATTTGATCTGCTTCAGGTCACTCAAAATATCGGCATAGAGCTTACAGAAAGCCTGGCCATGTATCCTGCATCTTCTGTATGTGGCTGGTATTTCGCTCATCCACAAAGTCAGTATTATGGTGTAGGCAAAATTCAGCAAGATCAATTTGAAGACTATGCGAAAAGAAAAGGCATGTCTCTCGAAACCGCTGAAAAATGGCTAAGACCGGTATTGGAAGGTTAGCGATTTGATTAATAAGCAACATGAAATGGGAAAATTGATCTTATAAGATTTTCCCATTTCATGTTTTTTTGGCTTCATTTCTGAATCCCATTTCTCATCTTTTCTCAAACAACCACCACAATCTTCTTCTTGGTCTCACTTTATAATTCTTTTTGACATAGGTTTTGATGTAATTCATTGCCTCATCTACATCGTCTGTCAGAAAAATCAGTTTTTTATCTTCCGGAGAAATGGTTCCATGTTTTGCCATATCATCAATACTGTCTAATAGAGGCTGGAAATAATCTTTACCTAACAACACTATCGGAAAATCATTGATCACTTTTGTCTGTGCCAGTGTAAGCGTTTCAAAAAATTCATCCATCGTACCAAATCCGCCGGGCATAATGATAAAAGCGTAAGAGTATTTGACCAGCAACACTTTTCTGATAAAAAAATAATCAAACGTGATCCATTTATGCATGTATGGATTCGGATACTGTTCAAAAGGCAATTTGATATTACAACCAACGGATTGTCCGCCATTTTCGTAAGCACCTTTGTTGGCTGCCTCCATAATACCCGGACCGCCACCTGTCATGGTTGTAAAACCCAACTCAGCTATTTTTTTACCTACAGCAACCGCTTGTTGATAATAAGGATGATCTTCTTTAAATCTCGCTGATCCAAACACGGTGATACAGGGTCCTACAAAGTGAAGTGTACGAAATCCTTTGATAAACTGTCTGAAGATCTGCCAGGCAAAACCCAATTCATTGATCCTTGGCTTCGGTCCATCTAAATACACTGATTCCTGCGCGGGAATGATCCTTTCTGTTTTATTCATATCTATCCTTATATTGATGAAAATTCAAATTAGCACAAAATTTGCTGTCATAATAAATAGCCAACCATCCTTAACAGTTTTATGAGAAAATTCTACGTCAGCATTGTATGCGCCATCATGTTTCTGTCTGCCGCTTCACAAACAAAAGTGATATTGGAACAATTCAGAACCTTTTCTATGGTAGGTCCTGTGATGAAGTACTTGAGCAATGAAGAAACCAAAACCGTATTTCTGAAACAACTGAACAATAACTTATTAAAACATAAAAATGCTCAACTGAATGATCATGATTTACGCTTGATCGTGCTGCCGGATCTAAAACAAACCAGTTCATCAAATGTGCCATTTACATTAGCAGATAGCAGTACATGGCACATGTATCTGGATCTGTATGAATTTGAAACCAATACTTTTTATTTCTCACAACCCGAGTACAAAGAAGACTCAGCGGTGTTCAAAAGAACAGAGTCCGTATTCCAGTTAGGTGTATTATTGACCAATTCAGCTAAAGAAATCATACTGAACGAAATCATGACCATTTGTGTCAGCAGAGGTAATAGTAGCGGATTCGGTATCATGGCCGCTACCCCTTCACTCGGCAGTAAAGGTTTTACAGATATGCTGAATCTTGGATTAGGGCGACTCTTGGACCCGGAGAATAAAATAGCTATGATGGAAGTAAAAGCAGCTCCGGTATATTATGCAGACAATTTCATACTCCCCATTATTGGCAATCACCCGGTCATACAAGTAAATGGCAAAAACAATATTGCCTCTTACAAAAGAGATCAGACAGATGAGCTCATAAGAATGGGTGACTCATTTTATGAGCAGCTCATTGTGAAAGGGAAAAATAAAAATATAGAAGACAATTCTCTCATCAATACAGCCATTATCAATACCGACAGGCAAAGCAGTTCTGATTTTGTTCAGCTACGACAGGAAAGCAGGGATGTACTGAGAGATAAAAACTATACACTTAAAATGTTCATAGAGATCAATCCTTTGTTTAATTATAAAAATGAAGATGAAGCATTTACGAGTTTTATGCCTGATCCAATACATTTTCTCTTATCGGATAAGGATACCATTGCCAAGTTCAAAATCAATAAGAACACAGCGTTGGGTATTGGTGACAGGAAGATTTATTTGAATAAAATAAGCAATGGTTACGACAGTACTAGCATCATTTTACTTAGACCTGATGATGTTACCAGAAATATTTTTGCGGAATATGTTATTTCCGGATCCATTCGTAATGAGCCATTCATGATCATATGCAGTGACAGAAATATGCTCAAAGAGTTTTATCTAAATAAAAAAACAGCAGCGGTTGCTATGGGAAAATTTTTACCCGAAAGAATTGCTGTTTTTGATGCATCTTTAGACAAGGAAACATTGAACCAGTTAATGATGATCGGGTTCTCCCGTTTTTTCCGATAAACCAGTAAGCTATGCGCATCATATCCTATAATGTCAATGGTATCAGGGCTGCCATGAAAAAAGGTTTTACAGATTGGTTAGCAACAAATCCTGCTGATGTGATCTGCCTGCAAGAAACAAAAGCCAATCAGGAAGATGTTGATGTCTCTTCGATTGAAAAAACGGGGTATCAGACTTTCTGGTATTCTGCACAAAAAAAAGGGTATAGTGGCGTCGCCATTTTCACTAAAATAAAACCAGATCAAGTACTCTTTGGAAATGGTATTGAACAAAGTGATGCAGAGGGAAGGGTGATCAGAGCAGACTTTGGAGATATTACCCTGATCAATGCTTATTTCCCATCCGGTACAAGTGGAGATGAGAGACAAACTTATAAATACCAGTGGCTCGATGAGTTTTTCACCTATGTACAAGACCTGAGAAAAAAAAGAAAGAAACTGATCGTTACGGGTGATTATAATATTGCACATACCGAGATTGATATTCATGATCCGAAAGGCAATAAAAAATCATCTGGCTTTTTACCGGAAGAACGGGCATGGATGGATCAATTTCTTGCCAACAAATGGGTAGATACTTTTCGCCATCTTCATCCGGAAGTAACCGGAGCGTATTCCTGGTGGAGTCAGCGATTTCCTTCAGTAAGGTTACAAAATAAGGGCTGGCGTATCGATTATATCAGTATCACAGATGCTTTACAACCGCAATTGAAAGCAGCAGCTATTTATCCGGATGTCAAGCACAGCGATCATTGTCCGATCTATGCTGAGATCGGCTAATATTCTCTAAATGATAAACTTTTTACCGTGTATATCTATAATGTAACCATTCAATTGGCCTGGGGCATTCATGAAGACTGGCTGGAATGGATGAAAACCAAACATATTCCGGAAGTAATGGCCACCGGATGTTTTACTGAATTTCGTTTTGTTCGTGTTCTTGAACTGGATGAAACAGAAGGACCTACTTATGCTACTCAATATTTTGCTGCAACCAAAGAAGATTATGACCGCTACATAGAGCACCATGCATCAGCCTTACGTAAAGATACACTGGATGTTTGGGGCAATCAATTTGCCGGTTTTCGTTCTTTAATGCAGGTTGTGAATTGAGTGTGGATAGTTTTGCAAATTCATTTTGTCAATCACAAAACTTCGCTATATTGCTCTGAAACCCGCTTTGGGACTGCTTTTCAGCACAAATCATCTGAAACCATTGATAATAAAGGGTTTCACGAGATACCGGTGTTGAAACACGCAATATGCAAGTTCTATAAAATCGGCTGAAATGCTTATTGGCGAAGGGTTTTAAGGAATCACAAAAAGACGGTAAAGTTGGAAAAATATTTTGCTGTTTGATAAAAGCGAATAAATTTGTTTCTCTTATTAAAATACATCTAAAAACACATCTATGAACAAAGCTGAATTAATCGCGCAACTCGCAGAAGATGCAGGTATCACCAAAACTCAAGCTAACGCTGCTTTAGATTCTTTTGTTGATACAGTAACTAAAACCCTGAAAAAAGGTGATAAAGTTACACTGGTAGGTTTCGGTACTTTCTCTGTATCTAAGCGTGCTGCTCGTACAGGTCGTAATCCTCAAACTGGTGAGACTATCAAGATCAAAGCTAAAAAAGTTGCCCGCTTCAAAGCTGGTAAAGAACTGAGCGCAAAGATCTAATCTGAGCCTCTAAAAAGAATTGAACCCCGCTTTCGCGGGGTTTTTCTATTTTTGCACCTCACCATTCATCAAACAAAAACTATAGTACCATGGGTAGAGGCGATAAAAAAACCGCTAAAGGAAAAAGATTCAAAGGTTCTTTCGGCAAAAGCCGTCCTGCAAATGCTAAAGCAACTGCAGTAAAGGCTAAGAAAGCAGCTGCGAAAGCTTCTTAGGACGTTTGATGTCAGATCTCAGATTTGTATTCAAAATCCGACATCTGAGATCTGACATCTTACATCTTTTTCTTCGCTATTTCCTCCAATGCAAACACCAGCTTATCCAGATCCTGTATTCTGGTATAAACATGTGGTGTTACACGAACACAGCTGATATTTTCCCAGACAATACCTACAGTGTGAATCTTATAGGTATTAAATAATGCCTGATCCAATTGCGCAGGTGTCATGCCATCAACAGATACACCACAAATGGCGCAAGCATATTCGGGCTTAAATGAGGTATGTATTTTTACTTTGGGAATAGATCTGGCTTTCTCTGCCCAGTAATTTTTCAGGTAACGAATCCGCTCTTCTTTTCTTTTTGCACCAATTGCATTGTGAAAATTCAAAGCTTCACCGATCCCTTGTTCAATTGGAAAGCTTCTGGTACCAAGGGTTTCAAACTTTCTGATATCGTCACTTCGTGGTTTATCATTACATACCAACGGCCATATCTTTTCGATTTTTTCTTTTTTGATCCATAACATCCCACTACCGATCGGAGCGCTGAGGAATTTGTGTAAGCTTGTGCCGAAATAATCACATTCCAGGTCCGGGATCTTAAAATCGAGCAAGCCAAAAGAGTGAGCGCCATCGACAATCACTTCCAATCCACGTCGATGTGCCATCTGTGCGATCTTTTTTACCGGAAGAATCTGTCCGATCCAGTTAATGATATGTGTCAGATGTAAAATTCTTGTTTTGGGAGTGATGGCTTTTTCAAATGCTGCTACGATCTCATCATCATTTTCAATCGGAAAGTCAAAACTGATCTGTGTATACACAATACCATCTCGCAAGGCTCTTTGTCTCCATGCCTGGATCATATTGGGATAATCTTGTTTGGTACCGATCACTTCATCACCTGCTTTGAGGTCCAAACCAAAGATCACTGTATTCAATGCTTCTGTAGCATTTCTGTTGACCGCTATTTCCTCTGTAGAACATCCTGCCAATGTTGCCAACTTATAACGGAGTGGTTCACGACCTTGATCCAGGATTCGCCACATATAGTAGGAAGGACCTTCATTCGACAACTGATTGAATCTTTCCACCGCCTGTTGTACTACTCTGGGCGAAGGGCTTACCCCACCATTATTCAGGTTGACCAGGTTGGGATTAACAGTATAGGACTGCTGGATCACTGACCAATAGTCTTCATCCGTAGCGGTTTGTTCCGGACTAAAAGACGCCACTCTTTGTTGTGCAGACGCCCATTCGGCAGCATGTAACTGCTGAAACAGACTATTGGCGGAAAAAGCTCCGGCCAAAAGTCCCATACGCTGTAGAAAATCTCTGCGTTGATTCACGGTAAAAGGTTGAACAAGAAAGATAATGAAGGAAACTCAAAAGTCAAAAGTGAAAAGTCAAAAACACTCATAAGACCATTGCGCTTATCACTTTTGGCTTTTAACTTATCCCTACCTTTGTACAAACTTTCCGATATGAAACAGCAGGGATGGAAAATGATGGTTTTTGTATTCGTATTGCTAATGATCAGTCAGTTCGCTGATGCACAATGCTCTATTTGTACCAAAACAGCTTCACAGTTAGGGGAAGGACCAGCCAAAGCATTGAATTCTGCTATTATTTACCTTGCCGGAGCACCATTGGCGATTATGGGGTATATTGGATGGAGATGGTGGAAGAATGAAAAGGAAAACAACCATTAATCGCTTCATCCCAAAATAATGGATCTACATAACCCGCTTGTATCAATTGTCATTCCTTGTTATAACCATGGAGCCTATATTCAAGAAGCCATTGATAGTATCACTGTAGATAAAATTGCATACCCCATTGAAATTATCATTGTAGACGATGGCTCTAGTGACAATGCAACACATGCTAAATTAGAAGCTCTTCAAACCGCAGGTTATCATGTTATTTTCCAAAAAAATGGAGGGCCTGCCAGTGCAAGAAATACCGGGGTAGCCAATGCAAAAGGTCAATATATTTTACCACTGGATGCCGACAACAAAATCTCACCTGATTATATCAATAAGGCGATGCCGCTTTTATTAAAAGAAGATATTGATATAGTTTATGCAAGACCTATTTTTTTTGGTGATCTTTCTCAAAAGAAGCGACAATATAAAGTGAGAAAATTTGATGACCTCGATATTGTAACCGGCAACTGTGCTGATGCGTGTGCCCTATATAAACGAGAAGTATGGGAAAAGAATGGCGGATATGATACAGCCATCCCCTATTATGGATTTGAAGACTGGGAGTTCTGGATCCATGCAGCGTCAAACGGATTTAAATTTCACTTTCTTGACGAAGAACTTTTTTATTACCGCATCATCAATAATTCAGTGATTACCGGTTATTCCAATGAAGACCGGATAAAACTAAATAAGCAATACATCATAAAAAAACACTCGGACTTCTATCTTGAAAAGATCATTCGTCTTTCCTACATCAAAGAGCGCTATGAGGTTGATATGCTCAGGTTTATCTTAACTCCGATTCTTTATCCGTTGTATTTATTGAAAATAATTGACTCCCCTATCGTCAGATCAAGAAAGAAATTTAAATAGCAATACATACTAGGTATGATTGATTAGAAACAAATCCACCATGACCAAGCAACAAATTGAAAAAGTTTATATTAAACCTACGCTAAAATTGGGCTATGGTTATTATCTTATTCAACACTCGTTGATTGAAGCTGTTAAAGACTTAAAAAAGAAAATAAAAGGAAATGTTCTTGATCTAGGATGTGGGGTAATGCCTTACAGAGATTTCCTGCTTGAGGCAGGTACTATCGATCAATATATTGGAATGGATCTTGAATACTCTGAGTATCATAATAAGGTGAAACCAGATATGTATTGGGATGGATATACCATTCCGCTCGAGTCAGAAAGTGTTGACTGGATCATCGTAACCGAATTTTTAGAACATTACTTTGATACAAATGCAATATTGAAAGAAATGCGTCGTGTGTTAAAACCGGGCGGTAGCATCTTCTTTTCAGTACCATTTATTTATAGTCTACATGAAGTACCGCATGATCACCATCGTTTTACGCCTTATTCATTGAGCAGATTTTTTACTGACAATGAATTTTCAAGTCATTCTATTTATCCAAGAGGTGGATTTAATTATAGCCTGATCATCATGATGAGTTTATGGGCAAAACAAGCAGGCAGCAAGGGTATTATTCGATTACTAGTGAAATTTTTCTTGTTTTGTTTTCATAAACATCTCATTAAAAACGACAAGAAATATTCAACCTATCAAAAAGGATACACATCATTTGAGAATCATACCATGCCATCAGGGTTATGGGGATATGCTACAAAATGATCATTTCAATAAAAGGACCTGTATATCTCTAGGTATTTCCTTGCAGTGATCGACCAATCAAAACTCTTTGCATGTGCAATGATCGATTGCTCCATATTTTGTTGTACATACGATCGTAGCCCTTCTTCGAGGGTTTTCTGCATACTTTCTATTGTAAAGTCTGAAAAATAAAATGCATACTGATCGCCTATTTCCGGTAAGCTGGTAAGAGAAGATAAAAAAACAGGCTTACCCTGCGCCATCGCCTCTATTACAGGAAGCCCGAACCCCTCTGCAATGGACGGGAAGACAAAACCTACGCAGTTTTTATAATACCATTGCTTGTCGTTTTCCGAAATGGGTCCGGTAAAATATACTCGATCCAACACACCTAATGTCCGTGCCTCATCTATAATTTTTTTCTTGTACTCCTCATCCTGAATTACTCCCGATAATAATAATGAGAACTCAGTATTTTTCAACAACCTGGGTAATACGTGAAAATTTTTCTTCTCGGTAACAGTTCCAATGGAAAAAAGAAATGGCTTTTCGGGAATGACCAACGGAGTTTCCGGTGTTTGTAAGGTAGAAAGGTTGCAGCCATTATAAATTACAGAATGAGGTTTTGTACCAATATCAATATTCTCTTTTAGATCGTTCAATACATAATTAGATATCGTAACAATATATTGAGCTTGATTAATTCTATTTTGTAACTCTCTCAAATAATGCTTCCGTTTTACATCATTTTTTAGCGCCCCTTTTAAAAAATTCAGATCGTGAACAGTAAGTACAACCGGTATGTTTTTGGGAGAGGGATGGTACATACTATGCTGATGCGTAACATGCCAGACTTTGTACTGTTCCACTGAAGGCATTATCAACTTATGAAAAAAACGTTGAGTGAGATAAGTATGATCCAGACCAAAAGCTCCAATATTTTTTTTTGAAGTATAAAAAACGATCTCTTCATCGTTGCTCACTTCTTCAAGTAAAGCACTGCCAAGTTGTTGACAAAAATGATACAACCCCGTATGAGGATACTTCATACGTTCGCAATCGAATACGATCCGTTGTTTCTCTTGGGTTATTCTTTTTATCGTACTCACTTTATTGGATAGTAAAAAATAGTTTTATGCAATACAGCCATCTTCTTAAAAGATTTCTTCTTTTATAGGCTAGAATTCTCTTGTTATGAGAGAAAAATAAAAGCATTCGATTAAAGTTATGAATAAGCGTAAAAGATTCATAAGCTTTTGAACAGCGTCTGAAAAAATCAGTTTCCTTATGCGCTAATATTTTACATTTATCATACATCAGGGCTACTCGTTGTCTGATCGCATCCAGGTCTTTTCTTTTTTTGGCTCTGCGTTCTCCGCTTGAATCCTTTACTTTCACTGCTCCAAAAACGCTGCTATTATGTTGTCTATAATGTACCAAAGGCCGATCGATGAATTTGATTCCTTGATATAATGTAGCAACAAATCCCAGCCAGTGATCATGAGGGATCATAGGTGCTAAAGGAATTGAATTTCTTATCAATTCTTTTTTGATTAACATGGCATGTCCGGCTGCTGAATTACCCACCAGGAAATTCAAACAATCATTAAAATCTGCTAATCGTTTGATCTCAGAAAGTTTTTTTCCGATTAGTGAACCGTTTTCATCCATCAAAGAAGAATCACAATAAGCAATTGTAGCGCTTCCAATACTATTTATCAAAACCTCAATTTTTTCAGGCAACCATATATCATCCTGATCACTGGGTGCTATAAGATCACCGGTAGCCAGCAATAATCCTTTCTCAAAGTTTTTGATATAGCCGATGTTCTTTTCATTTTTAAATAATCGGATGCGTGGATCTTTTGCAGCATATTCTTCAAGGATAGCATAGGTCCTGTCTGTTGACCCATCATCTACAATGATGATTTCTAAGTGCGTATATGTTTGGGTGAGAATACTTTCCAGTTGTTTTCCAATAAACCGTTCGCCCTGATAAGTGGCCATTACCACAGAAACCAAAGGTTGATCGATCAAGGTTGTTGATGAATTGCTCACGAAATTTATATGTAATGTTGAATGAAAGTAAATAGATTGAAATTTCCTTTTTTCAAATCTACTTCTATGGCTTCCTTGATCGCGCTCTTTTCCACATCACGCATACGGTATCTTTGTATCAACTGATAAGCTCTTTCCGTTAACAACCAGGCCTTTCTTGGTCGATCTTCTTGTAAGCTTTGATGCTGCTGAATTGATGCTGCTAAGTCAGCGATCCCTTTCTTCTCAGAGGCAATGGTTTTTATTACCGGCACTTCCCAACTGGTTTGTTTGAAAGCAGGTGCCAACATCATTCTCAGATTTTTTACAAAATGATCGGCATCAGGTCTGTCACTTTTGTTCACTACAAAAACATCAGCAATTTCCATCAATCCGGCTTTCATTGTTTGCACTTCATCACCAGCCTCAGGCACTACCACTACAACAGTTGTATCAGCCAACCCTGCAATTTCTATTTCACTTTGTCCAACCCCAACGGTTTCAACAATTACCTGATCAAATCCTGCAGCCTGCATCAAAGCAGTGATCTCAATGATATGCGGATGCAACCCGCCTAATGAACCTCTGGTAGCAAGTGACCGAATGAATACATTGGGGTGGTTGTACCAATCACTCATGCGAATACGATCACCTAAAACAGCCCCTAAATTGAAGGGGGATGAAGGATCTACACACAACACACCTACTTTCTTTCCTTCATTGACCCATTGATGGATCAATACATCTACCAATGTACTCTTCCCTGCTCCCGGCGGGCCTGTGATACCGGTAACAAAAGCATGTCCGGCAGGCAGTTGACCTAAAAACTTTTCATAGCCTTCTACTTCATTTTCTACCAATGAAATACTTCTGGCCAAAGCTTTCAGATCTGAATGTGCTATTTGTCGTAATAATTGATCCCACATATTGCGATAGGTAGCTTAAATTTAAGTTTACTATTGCAAAAGAAAGTATTTGCCTCCAGAGTATCACTGATTCATTGATATATCATGAAAAAAGCGTGGCTACCTGTTCTACTGATGATCATCTCCTTAGCAGGTTTACTTTGGAGCCGTGCTCTCTTGTCGTTATCCGCACCCTTATGGGTCATTTGGCTGCTGTCTCATTCAAAAAAAGACATCTTCCACGACAAAAATAAATCCTTACTCATCTGGGGAATATCGCCGGTATTGATCGCCTTATTGGGTTGTTGGCAGAATGGTTTTGCCAAAGAAGATCTTGATCATTTACTCACTTTAAGTACATATATACTTGCTGCCTTAGCAGGTGCGCTTATTTCAGCAAGATATACGCAAAATGTATTGTTGAAATATTGGGTTTGGACAAGTCTGATCGCATTGGGTTATCCGCTATTATGGTATATCACGCATTATCAGGAAACATTGATCAGGTATGGCTCAGGACAAACAGTACCGGTATGGATGGATGATGATCATGTTCGTTTTGGAATGTTTTTAGCCATCAGTTGTTTGATCAGTTTGGCAGTATTCGTGCGAGAAAAATCAATGCGACTGATCGGTGTCTTTTTACTCTTCGCAATTTTGATACTTGCTATCCGAACAGCATGGATCATGCTATTGATCATGATCATAGTTGTGTCATTATTGACCCTGCTAAAGGGTACTCCATTTCAAAAAAGAGTATTGATGACCGCGATCTTAGCTATGGTTTCATTTACTGCCATCACCTATCTGCTATCACCAGGCATACAACAAAAAATTGCTTACACAGTATACGACTGGCAACAATTTGAAGCTGGTAAAGCCGATCCAAATTTATCAGATGCCACCAGAAGGGTGATCAATGGCGAATCCTGGAAGCTCATTCAAGCCGGAGAAAATAATATAGGCTGGTCTGCCATCGATGATGTAATCAGAAACAGTATTCGCAAGAACTATCCGCAGCAAACATTTGATTTCGGATGGCCTTTTAATCAATGGTTGTTTTGGTATATGGGAAGCGGTGTTATGGGCTTACTATTATTCAGCGCATGGTTGATATATCCTTTGATTCGGGGTATTCGTAAAAATAATATAGCGCTTAGTGCTGTATCAGCCGCCGTCATTGTTTCTTGTTTGATAGAAACCAATCTTGCATATCAATACAGTGTTTGGATACACGCATGGTCAGTGGCTTTATTGTGGAATCTACCTGACTCTTTTCTCGAGGGAATCACTATTTCAAGATCCGGTAATTACGAAAATCAAAAGGTCTGATACCCGTCAGTTTTTCGAAATAGTAAAGGAATTTATCTTTTAAAGAGAATTTCTTTTTGCTGATATCGAGTTCTGTTTTCCAGTTTTGTCGGGCGATTCTCTCTCGCATTACCGCAGGATGTGTATCTGTAAATTTTTGCAGTGAATCAAAATCATCATAGTTCCAGAAGTCTGGAGACTTCATCAATTCTTCAAGCTTTTGATCAGAATGCCAGAGTTTGCTGAAATTTTTCATTTTCTTCATCATCTGCTCCGGATTTTTCACCCATCCATAATGATACACATATGCATCTACCGGTTTCACCCATAGCTTTCTTTCACCTACTCTAAAACCTTGTGCATCCTTATAAGAACTGATCTTCTTATCATTTCGGATAATTCTAACTTCATGATCATACCATTTTCTACTGTCACCTACATAATCATATGTGCCATAAAAGTGGAGATACTTGAATACCAATCCTTCTACTCGCTTATCGTCTTTATATTGTAAACAGGCCTTGCGAATACGATCATGGTATTGTTCATGTACTGCCTCATCTCCCTGGATATAAAAAGCCCAGTCACTTTCTGGATCAATCAATTGAAAAGCTTTGTTGGTTTCAACAGCAAGTACGGTACCGCCGGTACGCAGGGTTTTATCCCAAACCGAGTGATGGATCTTGATCTTGGGATCATTGATAGATTGCATCAAAGCGATCGTATCATCTTCACAATCACCGATCAGAATGATCATTTCATCCACCACAGGCAAAATAGAACGGATCGCTTCTACGATCGGATAATCATTCAATACCGCATTTTTGATAATGGTAAACCCTGAGATCTTCATAGTACAAAGTAAAGATGAAATAGGGGATACAAGAAAACAAAACACGAGTGTTTGAGAAAACAACATATTAATCCTTCCACGCTATTTGTCGGATAACACCTATTTCCCTTATTTCGTATTGTATTGAAAGTATATGACCAATTTTATTCCCATTTTTCCTTTAGGTGTAGTCGTTTTTCCGGGAGAACAATTGAATCTGCACATTTTTGAACCTCGATATAAACAACTGATACAGGATTGTTTTAGTGAAAATCGTTCTTTTGGTATTCCGATCGTACTCAAGAACAATGTATCAGAAATGGGTACACTGGTTACGATCACTGAGATCGTTCAGGTGCATGAAGATGGCAAGATGGACATCCGTACGCGTGGTGAAAAAGTATTCCGGATGCTTGAGCTCGTGAAAACCATTCCCGATAAGCTTTATAGTGGTGCTATTGTTCATTATCCTACAAATGACGAAAGACAAAACAGTAAGTTAACTGCTCAGGTGATCTCAGGTATCCGAGAATTACACAAGTTGATCCAGGTGACCAAGGATTTCAAAAAAACGGATGATGAATTGTGCAGTTATGACCTGGCACATCATGCCGGACTTTCACTCGAAGAAGAATATGAATTATTGAGTTTATTACATGAGTCGCAGCGGTTGGAATACCTGAAACAACATTTATCAAAAGTATTGCCAGTTATTGCCGGTATGGAATCATTAAAAGAGCGTATACAACTCAATGGTCATTTTAGAGAACTGAAAGGCTTTAACTTTGACCTATAAACCGATCTATGTATACCAGTTTATGTTTCGACTTTGGCAATACCCGTCTTAAGTGTGCTGTATTTGAAGGCAAAGAACTCAAAGAAGTACTTGTTCTGGAGAGTGATGATATTGACATCGTAGATGCTGTGCTGGATCAGTATCAACCGAAAAAAGCCATCCTTTCTTCTGTGATCAAGCATAATCCGGTCATAGAAAAGCTTTTAACTGAAAAAACGCGCTTTCATAAACTCGGCCATACCAGTAAACTTCCTTTTACTACGCCGGTAGGCAAGCCTGAAACGATTGGAGCCGACAGGTTAGCCATCTGCGCCGCGGCGGTGGACCTGTTTCCAAATCAACACAATCTCGCCATTGGCTTAGGTACATGCATTACTTACAATTATATCAATAAAGCGCATGAATTTCTGGGTGGAAGTATTTCTCCGGGCATGACCATGCGTTTCAGGGCGATGCATGAACAAACTGCTTTATTGCCCATGGTAGAACCGGATCATCACTTCCCTTTGATCGGTTTTGACACCAAAACCAACCTCCAAAGTGGTGTAATCATGGGAATGGCCAAGGAAATAGATGGAATTATTGATGCTTATGCATTGAAATTCAACAACTTTAACGTGCTATTAACCGGGGGAGATATGGCTTTTTTTGTCCCACATCTAAAAAACAGGATATTTGCCGACCCTTATCTAATTTTTAAAGGCCTGTATGCGATTTGTGAGCACAACATTATTGAGATCTAGTTTAACCCTTCTGATCACCGGATTTACCCTGCTTCAAACAAGCGCTCAGGAGAATTCACCTTTCACACGTTATGGATTGGGTGAAAGTTTCAACAGCTTACATGCGATCAATCGGGCCATGGGCGGACTAAGTGCCGCTTATTCTGATGGTATCAATAATAACGTTGGTCAGGCGGTGAATTTTATGAATCCGGCCACCTATTCTAATTATTTCATGGTGTCCTATGATCTTGGATTAACGATCGATACCAGAAATCTAAGAAGTGAAAATCCATCCGGTAAATTCAGATCTAATTATTTCTACCCTTCATACATAGCTGTAGGTATGCCTTTGAAAAGAACCAAAGGTTTGGGTATGGCGTTTGGTATCAGACCTGTAACTCGTATCAACTATTCTGTTGTGAACAGAGAAAGAGTGGCCGGTGATAGTTTAGCTACTATCTATGAAGGATCCGGAGGTTTGAATCAGGCTTTTGTAGGGCTCGGTAAAAAATGGAAAAACTTTAGCGTGGGTTTCAATACCGGATTTAATTTCGGAAGAAGGGAAATATCCACTAAAAAGATTTTCTTAAGTGATACTGCTTTCTTTTTCCAATCGAATTCTTCTACCATTACAACTTTCAATAAAGTTTTTCTGAATACGGGTTTTCAATATGAATTCCTGTTGAAAAAGCAGATCGATCAGAAATCGGGTGTTACAAATAATTATTTCCTAAGATTAGGGGGTACGTACAGCTTGAATCAAAATATGTCGGCCTCACAGGATCAGAAGAGAGAAACGTATACAGAAACCCAAGCGGGTGATATTACCATTGATACCGTATCTGTTGTGAATGATATCAAAGGTACCGTTGTATTACCTTCTACTTATGCAGCGGGAATTACCATCCACAAAACATCAAGCAATAATCGCGGTACTTTTGAAATGTGGTCTGTTGGTGCTGAATACACAACAACACAGTGGAGCAGGTATCGTTTTTATAACCAGCCTGATCGTTTAGTGAATAGCTGGCAGCTGAAGATCGGTGCTCAGTTGGCTCCCGATCCTTTGAATGGCAGAAACTATTGGAGCAATGTAAACTATCGCGTGGGTGCTTTCATTGGTAAGGATTACATCGATCCGGATGGCAATGGTCTTAAAACAACCGGTTTCTCATTGGGAGCAGGATTCCCGATCAAGAAGTGGAATAATTATGATCGTCAGTTTACGATTCTGAATACTGCTTTACAATTTGGGAAGCGTGGTTCAGGCGTGAACAATATTACTGAGAGTTATGCCCAGTTTACTTTGGGTATCAGCTTAACGGATATTTGGTTCCAGAAACGCAGGTATGATTAATCATCAGCAACATATTAAACATCTACTCACAGCCTGCTTGTTGGGCTGTGTTTTTTTATTGGCCTGTGAAAATGATGTAAATGATGTGAAAGCATTAGGTAAAAAAATTCCAGCGGTTGAGGAAGGAAAGAATATCGAAAGTTTTTTGAGTCAGAACGGAAGAATTGGTGCGAAATTAACTGCTCCGGTATTGCTTCGCTACCAAGGTGATAGTGCCAGAAAAACAGAATTCCCTAATTCATTGTTTGTTGAATTTTACGATGATAGTATGAAGGTGGAAAGCAAGCTATCCGCCAAATACGGGCGTTATTTACAAAATGAAAGCAAAGTATACCTGAGAGATCAGGTCGTGATTTACAATATAAAAGGAGATACATTGTATTGCGATGAATTGTATTGGGATCAAAATCTCGCACAGTTTTTTACTGCAACACCGGTTACACTGATACAGAGCTATCCTTACAAACAAAAAGGGAGATATGCGAATGGGTTTCGCTCCAATCAAGATCTTACAGATATCACCTTCTTCAATATTCAACCCGGCAGTTTTGCCATTGTTCCTGACAGCACTTTCAATCAATAAAAAGTTGATTTTTATTTGACGTAGAGGCAACGTTTTACTCTTTGTGTACATCATTAGTTGCGTTCATCATCAATCGATGAAGCAATATTTAATTTTGACATTTTGATGTAAATATTCGCCTATGAAACTTCATCCAGTATCCTTTTTATTAGCTTGTATTTTTCTTTTTGCATGCAGGTCTTACAGACCCGTTACTTATGTCGTTTTCAACAATGAAAGCAAAGAAAAAATAGATTTTAGTATTGTAGCGAATGACAGATCACATAATAAAGTACTAACGTCTATTAAGCATCAGGCCAAACCTGGATTACAGGAAATCCCTGTTACACAGTTTAAAAGAGGGGAGTATGCACTTCAGATCAATACACATAATGGACAACAATCCAAAGTATTACCCATTCGATTAGACAGTGACCGATGGCTGATGGTGACATATATCAATGATGATTCCCTGACCATACAGAAAAAGTATGGTTTTGTGGATACGGGTATATTGAAAAAAATCGGAGGAAAATATACCGGTATTGATATGTACATCGAGAACAGACGCCCCCCTAACTTATAAGGTAGTTGGATCATTTGTTTCTTGAGCCGCAGATTCCGGATTCTTTATCAAAGAACTTGGATCTGCGGCTCAATCTTTTAACCCCATCAATCAAAATAATTAAATAAATTCATACCTCGATTGCTTATCCAACCAACAACTGATTTATGAAAAAAAATTCCAAAAAGAAACAACAAGAAGTTGTTTCACAGGATGATTCCAGAAGAAAGTTTCTGAAAAACGGTCTTACGGCTTTAGCCGGCTTTTACATTGTTCCGCGCAATGTATTGGGCCGCGGTTTTGTAGCACCGAGTGATAAACTGCAAATTGCCGGTATTGGTGCAGGTGGTAAAGGTGAAAGTGATATCTATAGTTTCTTCATGAGCGGAAAAGCAGACATTGCTTTTCTCTGTGATGTAGACAGCAGACAAACAGCGAAAAGCCGTGAACGTTATCCAAAAGCCAAAGTGTATGAAGACTACCGTGAGATGCTGGATAAGGAACATAAAAATATTGATGCCGTTTCTGTATCCACACCTGATCATATGCATGCCGTACAAGCAATGGCTGCTATGCAATTAGGGAAACACGTGTATGTTCAAAAACCTTTGACTCACGATATTTATGAGGCAAGAATGCTTACACAAGCAGCGCATCGTTATAAAGTAGTGACGCAGATGGGAAATCAGGGGGCATCAGGCGATGGCGTGAGACAACTGGTAGACTGGTACAATGCCGGATTAATCGGTGATGTACATACGGTTTATTGTTACACTGACAGACCTGTATGGCCGCAAGGCATTCAATGGTCTAAGAATACATTGCCTGTTCCTAAAGAATTGAATTGGGATCTATGGTTGGGAACAGCGCCTTATAAAGACTATGTAGACAATCTTGTTCCATTCAACTGGCGCGGCTGGTGGGATTATGGTACCGGTGCTTTAGGTGATATGGCTTGTCATATTATGGCGCCAGCTTTTGCTGTATTAGGACTTGGTTATCCTGAATCTGCAGAATGTAGTGTTGCCAAACGTTATGAAAGAAACTGGAATGCGGTATATGCTCCTGAGTGCGGACCTATCGCTTCACATATCATCTTAAAATTCAAAGGACAGAATGGTAAGCCTGATCTTACCATGCATTGGATGGATGGTGGTATTCAACCAGAACGTCCTGCAGAATTAGGTCCGAATGAAATGATGGGTGATGGCGGTAACGGAACCATCTTTATAGGTACCAAAGGAAAGATGATGTGTGGTACTTATGGTGCGATTCCTAATCTGTTGCCTACTAGTTTGACCAAGACCACACAAGTTCCTCAAACCATTGCCAGGGTTCCGAATGGAGACAATGGGCACTATGCTGCATGGGTAGAAGCAGCTATTGCAGGATATGGTTCTGCTGCTGCTAAAAATCTCAGCTCGAACTTCGATGTTGCCGGACCACTCACTGAAAGTGTTCTCATGGGTAACCTGGCGATCCGCAGTTATGATCTTCAAAAGAAAATGGAAAATGGACGTATTACATATCCGGGTCGTAATATCAGACTTGTATGGGATGGTCCGAACATGAAGATCACCAACTTCGATGAAGCCAATCAGTTTGTGAAGAGACAGTACAGAGAGGGCTGGAGTTTAGGAGTGTAGGAACTGAGAAATAAAGAATAAAAAATAAGGAATGAGAAAGTGGTAGAGTCTTTACTTTCTCATTCCTTATTTTTTATTCTTTATTTCTTATTTCTCAGATTTCAAACTTACTCATGTACCCTGCGTTCGCTTTCGCACTATCCATTGGATTGGTACCGGTAAAAGCTTCTTGTTCTACAATGAATGTTTTCATTCCATATTTTGATCCTTCACTTAAGATCGATTTGAAATCAATGGTTCCTTTACCGATCTGGCAAGATTCATTTCCTTTGGCGGTCTTGGTGAGGTCTTTTACATGACACAAACGGAAACGATTCGGATATTTTTTGAACCATGCTTTTGGATCTTCTCCCGCAGCTACTACCCAATAAATATCCATTTCAAAGTCTACCAGATCCTTGTCCGTTCCTTCCATCATAACCACTTGTGGAACTTGTCCATCCAGTACTTTAAAAGAATAATCATGGTTATGATAAGCGAACCGAATGCCATTTTTCTTAGCGATCTCACCACATTTATTGAACTCATCATTGAACTTTTTGAAATCATCGATCGATTTCTGTGGACCTTTCCAAGGACAAATGAGATAAGACATTCCGATCTCAGCAGCTTCAGCCGCTTTTCGCTCAAAGTCTACGGTATTGTTACAATGTGAGGAAACGATCTTCATACCCAAATCATCCATGTACTTTTTGAATTCAGTATGTTTCATTCCCCAGAAGAAACCTTTGGGTCCTTCAAAACTTTCGATCTGTTTGTATCCATAAGAAGAAAGTTTAGCAAGGGTATCTTTTGCATCAGCAAACATGGCTTCTTTTACGGTCCATAATTGAATGCCAAAAGAGCCAATAGGTTTATAAGGAGCAAGTGAACTTAATAAAGAGGATGATTTGCCTGCAAATGGCAATGAAGCCGCAAGTGCTGCAAAACCTGTATTCCGAAGAAATTCTCTGCGATTGGTTGACATGGTGATAAGTTTAAGGTGATGGAAAAACAAAAATCAAAAGTCAAAAGCTAGAAATTGTATGATTCAATCCTTTTCACTTTTGACTTTTGATTTTTAACTTTTACATAATTAAGTCGCCCAGGCTTTATCCCCTTTATTATAAGGGATACAGCCTTCATACTTTCCAGGCACCGCTACATAACGCAATGCCTTGGTAGCGCCTACTTCTGAAGTGAAGAAGCCTAGTAGTGTCAGTTCTTTCATCATTCTGAAATAATGATTAGGGTCTTCTTCTTTTTTATTCTTCTGGTATTCTTTGGCTTCTTTATCAAGCTCAACCAATAATTCATGACGTTGTTCCGGTGTACTTTCGATGAATGATTTACCATTCTTTTTCTGACTGGCTTCATCGAGTTTTTTGATACCTTCTTTAAAGATCGTTTGATCCTTGGTTTCATAACAATCTGCTACATATACAGACATGAACTCTCCCACTTTGGCTTCTTTAGCTCCGGGAGTACTGGTAGCAGGTAAGATCGTTTCTCCAACTTCATTGAGGAAACTGATATCGTCTGGGGAAAAGCTGATACCACTTTCGCTTCCGCTGGATTTACAACCCATCAGGAAAGCGCTGGAACCGATGATGGTTCCACCAAGCAGCAATGCTACGCTGGAAAGGGCTTCTCTTCTATTCATGGTAAATATTTTTTGTGAGAAGTCAGCAGTGAGTAGTGAGTAAATAATCATTTTTATGACTACTCACTACTCACTACTCACTGTTATAAATTTTGTTTCTTTAATTCAGACACTGCATAATCTGCAGCTCTTGCTGTGAATGCCATATAGGTCAATGATGGGTTTACACAAGCTGATGAAGTCATGAATGCGCCATCTGTTACAAATACGTTTGGTGCATCCCAAACCTGATTGTATTTATTCAATACAGATGTTTTAGGATCATGTCCCATACGAGCTGTTCCCATTTCATGGATACCGCGACCGAGTACACCATTGCCTTCGTAACCTCTTACATCTTTTACGCCGGCATTGGTCAACATTTCTACGGCATCAGCTTCCATATCTTTTCTCATTTTGAGCTCATTTTCTTTCAACTCACAATCAAAAGAGAGTACTGGAAGTCCCCACTTGTCTTTTACATTTTTATCGAGTGTGATCTTATTGCTATGATCAGGCAATACTTCACCAAAGCCC
This sequence comes from Sediminibacterium sp. KACHI17, assembly GCF_040362915.1. NCBI lineage: Bacteria > Pseudomonadati > Bacteroidota > Chitinophagia > Chitinophagales > Chitinophagaceae > Sediminibacterium > Sediminibacterium longum. Next base: position 1,994,173 of record NZ_AP029612.1, read on the forward strand.
ATCATACCAAATGACCAGCCACCCGGCTCAGTCAATGCATCTTTATATGCAGCACCGATGGTGAGCTCAGCTACATCTCTTCCCCAGCCTGCACGAGAAGCGCTTCCCTGATAACCAAAGCCACGCAGGTAATCACGCTTATCACCAAATAGATTCTGATAACGCGGAACATAAATTCCATTGGCACGGCGACCGAAATAGTATTTGTCTTCATAACCCTCTATTCGTCCACCTGCACCTACGCCTAAATGATGGTCCATTACATTATGACCTAACTCACCGCTGCTACTGCCTAAACCATCAGGCCATACATCGGTTGCAGAATTCATGAGTATCCATGCAGAGTTCAAAGCAGAGGCATTCAGGAAAATGATCTTTGCATTATAGGTATAGGTCTTATTCGTTTCTGCATCCAGCACTTCAACACCGGTTGCACGTTTTTTGTCTTTATCATATAAGACCTTGGTAACAATAGACCATGGACGCAATGTCAGATTACCTGTTTTCATTGCTGCAGGCAAAGTTGATGATTGCGTGCTGAAGTAGGCTCCGAATGGGCAACCCAGCCAACATTTATTTCTATACTGGCAACTGGTACGACCTTCATGTTCTTTGGTAAGGTTAGCCGTACGACCAATGATCATGGTACGCTGATTCTTATAATATTCTTTCAGTCGCTTTGCCAGGTCTTTTTCTACGCAGTTCAATTCCATGGGAGGCAGGAATTGTCCATCAGGCAACTGAGGCAGGTTTTCTTTGCTTCCGCTGATACCCGCAAACAGTTCTACATAATCATACCATTTTTCAATCTCTTTATAACGCACAGGCCAATCTACAGCAATACCATCTTTGGCATTGGCTTCAAAATCAAAATCACTCCAGCGATAACTTTGACGGCCCCACATCAGTGAACGACCACCTACATGGTATCCACGGAACCAGTCGAAACGTTTTACTTCGGTGTACGGGCTTTCCTTTTCATTCACCCAATAGTCAAGATTGGTTTCATTCAAAGGATAGTCGCGTTTCAACACAGGATAATCATTGATCATCTGCTGTGTTCTTCTTCCACGATGGGGATAGTCCCATGCTTCTTTGTTGGCGTTCACGTAATCTTTGATGTGCTCAATGTTACGTCCACGTTCGAGCATCAGTACTTTGAGCCCCTTTTCAGTAAGCTCTTTGGCAGCCCAGCCACCACTAATACCTGAGCCCACTACAATTGCGTCATAATTTTGATCGGCCATGGTCTTTTGTTTATGAAGGTTTGTTGTTTGTTTTCATTGATGGTCCATGGTCCATAGCCCATGGAAAAAATGCTGCACCATGGACTATGGACCATGGACTATATCCCAAATCAAACATCACACAACTCCACCGCTTTCCTCAGTGATCCTATTTTATCATTTCCGGTTGGGATGAATTCCTGTGCTACATATTGTTTAAACCCTGTCTCTACAATAGCTTTCATGATGGCAGGATAATACAATTCTTGCGTCTCATCGATTTCATGTCTGCCCGGAACACCTGCAGTATGATAATGTCCGAAATACTGGTGATCTCTTTTGATCGTACGAATGATATCTCCCTCATTGATCTGCATATGATAGATATCATACAGTAACTTAAAATTAGGAGAGCCCAAACGTTTACACAATTCAACACCCCATGCAGAACTATCGCACATATAATCTTTGTGATCTACTTTACTATTGAATAGCTCCATCTGTATCACCACGCCTTTCTTCTCAGCGAGGGACATGATCTTTTTCAATCCTTCGACACAGTTTTTCAATCCGATCTCATCATCCATCCCATTTCTGTTACCACTGAAACAGATCAAATTTGTATAACCCGCTTTGGCTACCAGGTCAATATGTTCTGTATAATTTTTTATCAATACCTCATGGTATTGCGGATCATTCCATCCTTTTACGAGTCCGATCTCCGCACCATTACACATGGTAGAGATGAGGTTATGTTTTTTGAGTGTATCCCAATCTTTAGGTCCAACCAAATCAATACCCACTAAGCCCATTTCTTTCACGATCACACATAGCTGATCAAGTGGAATATCATTGTAGCACCAGCGACAAACAGAATGATTGATATTGCCTTTGAGTGCCATAGGGGAAGATTTTTTTTCAGATTCCAATGCAAAAGAAGGCACAGATGTAGCAAGTAATGCAGATCCGGCAAGCAATTGTTTGATCGTTTTTCTTCTGTTCTGATCTGTTCCCATGATGTTCTTTTCGCGGGTAATAAATATAGGAATTAGTGTTTAAACAATAGCTGTTGAGTGAGAAAAATTGATTGTCGGTGAAAGGCTAATAAATAACGGTATATCCACGGAACTGTGATGGCTTGCATGATCGTTGGCATTGAAGATTGAAAAGTCCACTAAATGTAATTTTTATTTTTAGATGCCCGACCAAAATGTTTAATACATTTGGTATCACCCTCTGTATAAAACGAACAACTGTTCACTTTTATCTTTTCGTTTTGCTCAGCAAAATTTCGTCCGCTTCCTTTTTTTTAATAACCTTACACTCCTAAAATATTTCAGCGCTTAATAACCGAAACCAAAAATTAATTGACATGAACCGTAAACTCAGGATGGGTATGGTGGGTGGTGGTAAAGATGCCTTTATTGGTGCCATTCACCGCCTTGCCGCTAACATGGATGGACTGATCGAACTTTGCTGTGGAGCACTCAGCATCAATCCCGAGATCGCGAAAGACTCTGGTCGCTCCTTGTTTTTACCGGAAGATCGTATCTATCTGACCTATGATGAGATGATCACCAAGGAAAGTCAACTGCCTGCAGACAAACGCATGGACTTCGTTACCATCGTTACCCCCAACTTTGCCCACTTTGCTCCTGCAATGATGGCATTGGATCATGGTTTTCATGTTGTGATCGAAAAGCCAATTGCTTTTACACTTGATGAGGCAAGACAATTACATCAAAAAGTACAGGAAACAGGATTGATCCTTTGTTTGACACATACTTATTCAGGATATCCAATGGTAAAACAAGCAAGAGCTATGGTTACCGGAGGTGCATTGGGCAAGATCAGAAAAGTATGGGTGGAATATCCGCAGGGCTGGTTGAGTAAGTTATCAGAAAGAGAAGGCAATGCCCAAGCCGCCTGGAGAACAGATCCCAAGAAATCAGGTAAAGCAGGTGCCATGGGTGATATTGGTACACATGCTGCTCATCTGGCAGAATATGTCACCGGCGCACAGATCACCCATCTCTGCGCAGATCTCAATGCCATGGTAGAAGGAAGAATACTGGATGATGATGGCAATGTTCTATTACGCATGAGCAATGGTGCTCGTGGTGTACTGATGGCATCACAAGTTGCTGCAGGTGAGGAAAATGCTTTAAAGATCCGCATCTATGGAGAAAAAGGCGGAATCGAGTGGGCTCAACATGAACCCAATACCCTAATCGTAAAATGGCTTGACCAACCAACACAGATTTTAAGAGCTGGTGGTAATTATGGCGATAGACTCAGCTCTTTTGCTACTGCTAATTGCAGAACACCTGGCGGACATCCGGAAGGATACCTGGAAGCCTTTGCGAATATCTACCGCAACTTTGCACAAACATTATCAGCAAGGATCGATGGTACTACCCCCACTGCAGAAATGTTGGATTTCCCCAACACACAAGATGGACTAAGAGGTATGGCTTTCATCGATAATGTTGTAGCATCAGCTGCTTCATCGGAAAAATGGACGGAATACCAGATTTAGTGAATAGGGAGTAGTGAGTAAAAATACAAACACTCACTACTGACTACTCCCTACTAACTACTCACTCTTTTCACTTTTGACTTAAACATCATGACAACAATCAAAGGACCCGGTATTTTTTTGGCGCAGTTTATGGGAGATCAGGCGCCATTTAATTCTTTGGAGAGTATCTGTAAATGGGCAGCATCATTGGGTTTTACAGGTGTGCAGATCCCTTCCTGGGATGCACGATGTATCGATCTGCAAAAAGCTGCCGAGAGTAAAACTTATGCTGATGAGATCAAAGGCATTGTACAGTCTGCCGGATTAGAGATCACAGAATTATCTACCCATCTGCAAGGACAATTAGTTGCTGTACATCCTGCATATGATGTATTGTTTGATGGATTTGCACCGGAAACTGTTCGAGGTAATGCAAAAGCCAGAACAGAATGGGCGGTTCAGCAATTAAAATATGCTGCCAAAGCATCTGCCAATCTCGGATTAAATGCACATGCTACTTTCAGCGGAGCATTGCTATGGCATACAGTCTATCCTTGGCCGCAGCGTCCGGCCGGACTGGTAGAAACAGGCTTCACCGAATTGGCAAAAAGATGGAAACCGATTTTAGATGTATTCGATGAAAATGGCGTGGATCTTTGTTATGAGATTCATCCCGGTGAGGATTTACACGATGGCATTAGCTATGAAATGTTCCTCGAAAAAGTAAACAATCATCCGCGCGCTTGTTTACTCTATGATCCTTCGCATTTTGTTTTACAGTGTCTAGATTATCTCAGTTATATCGATCATTACCATGAACGTATCCGTATGTTTCATGTAAAAGATGCGGAGTTCAATCCGAGTGGAAAACAAGGTGTTTATGGTGGTTATCAGAATTGGATCGACCGTGCGGGAAGATTCCGTTCACTGGGTGATGGACAAGTAGATTTCAGTTCCATCTTCAGCAAATTGGCGGCCTATGATTACAAAGGCTGGGCTGTGATGGAATGGGAATGTGCCATCAAACATCCGGAAACAGGAGCTGCGGAAGGAGCCCCCTTCATAAAAAAACACATCATCAAAGTAACCGACAAAGCCTTCGACGATTTTGCCGGTACCGGATCAGATGAAAACTTTAACCGGAGAATTCTGGGAATCAATGAATAACTTAGCTTAATCGTCCATGGACCATGGTCCATGGACGACTCACACTCATCACCAAAACAAATAAACCGTGAAAAAGTATTTAGTATCCCTTTCAATGTTAGCTATTCTGGCTGCATGTGGAGGCAATGAAGAGAAAAAAGAAACTACGACTGCTGCTACCACTACTACCGCAGCAACAGATGACTTGAGTAGCAATCCTGATTATGTAAAAGGATTGGAACTGATCGGAAAATCTGATTGTTTGACCTGCCATAAAGTTGGCGATAAACTGATCGGTCCTTCTTACAAAGAAGTGGCTGAGAAGTATGAGAATACAGAAGAGAATATCACCATGCTGGCAGGAAAGATCATCAAAGGTGGACAAGGCGTATGGGGATCTGTTCCTATGACTGCTCACCCAACCATTAGCGAAGAGGATGCAAAAGCAATGGTGAAATACATTATGCTCTTAAAGAAATAAGTATGATACAAACCTGGATCAGTGCAGCATTGTTAAGCACTATGTTGTTTTTTAGCACGCCTTCCAATCATGATACTACCATGAACAGTGTTCAACAAAAGGGAGAATGGATATCCCTTTTTGATGGAAAATCTACCAAAGGTTGGAAGACCTATGGTAAAGAATCTGTTGGACAAGCATGGAAAGTAGTGGATGGTACATTGCATTTAGATGCATCTGATAAAACAGACTGGCAATCGAAAGGCGGTGGTGACATTGTGCATGAAATGGAACTGGAAAATTTTCACCTGAAATTGGATTGGAAGATCGCCAAGAACGGTAATAGTGGTGTTATTTTCTGGGTACAGAATGATCCATCCAAATACAAATATGTTTGGTATACCGGACCTGAAATGCAGGTGCTAGATAATGATGGACATCCGGATGGAAAGATCCAAAAACATCGTGCAGGTAACTTATATGACCTGATCGCGACCACAGAAGGGGTTATCAAACCGGTAGGAGAATGGAATACTGCTGAGATCATTTGCAACAGAGGCAAACTGGAGTTCAAATTGAATGGCAGTTCCATTTTATCAACTACCTATGGTGATGAGCAGTGGAATAATCTGATCGCAAACAGCAAATTCAGATCCATGCCTGCCTTCGGTAAAACTTTCAAAGGACATATTGCTTTACAAGATCATGGAGACAATGTTTGGTTTAAGAACATTGTGGTGAAAAAGCTTTGAGTATAAGCTGCAAGCTTCCACCTGTAAGGATTTTAAAAACATCTGCTTTAATTAGAGCGGATGTTTTTTTATATTAGCTAATGACCAGACAAGACCCACGTATTGATGTCTATATCGCAAAAGCTGCACCTTTTGCACAGCCCATTTTACAACACATTCGAAAGTTGGTACACAAGGCCTGTCCGGATATTACTGAAACCATGAAATGGAGCTTCCCTCATTTTGAATACAAAGGTGTGGTATGTAGTATGGCAGCCTTCAAACAACATTGTGCTTTTGGTTTCTGGAAAGCATCCATCATGAAAGATCCGAATAAGATCATGCAGCTCAAAGACCGAGGGGCGATGGGACATTTTGATCGAATAACAAGCATTAAAGATCTGCCTGCTGATAAGATCATGCTCGCATATATCAAAGAAGCCGTTCAACTGAATGAAAACGGTGTTAAGTTGCCTGCCAAGACCAAAACAGTACAAAAAGAGATCACTGTTCCATCAGATGTGACCGCTGCATTGAAAAAAAATGCAAAAGCCAGAAAAATATTTGAAGCCTTCTCACCATCGCACAAAAAAGAATACATCGAATGGATCACAGAAGCCAAAACAGAACCCACCCGCATCAAACGCCTCAATACCATGATGGAATGGTTGGAAGAAGGAAAAGATAGAAACTGGAAGTACAAGTGAAATGGCGGATGGCAGATGGTAGATGCAAAATATGTTTCACGATATATAGTACTTTTACGCCAAACTAGTCCATGGACCATGGTCTATGGTCTATGGACTATTCAACTCCCTCTATGATCCCAGAATCCCACGAATACTTCATGCAACAAGCGCTGAAAGAAGCGCAATTGGCTTTTGATACCGATGAAGTACCCGTGGGCGCTGTAGTGGTAATGAATAATAAGATTATTGCGCGTGGGCATAATCAGGTAGAATTATTGAATGATTCAACCGCACATGCAGAAATATTGGCATTAACCTCTGCATACAGTAGTATAGGCAGTAAATATCTTCCCGATGCTACACTCTATGTAACCCTAGAACCCTGTTTGATGTGCTGCGGTGCTCTATATTGGGGTAAGATCGGACGTATTGTATATGGGGCTAGTGATGAAAAAAATGGGTTCCATAAACACCTCATCGCCAATCACTCCCCCTTTCATCCCAAAACAGAAGTCATTAGTGGTATATTGAAAGATGAATGCGCCTGGCTGATGAAGAATTTCTTTCAGCAGAAGCGATGAAAAGCTGCACGCGGCAAGCGACATACCACAAGTCAGGCTTAAATCCACTATTTGTAGCTTGAAGCTAAAACCAACTTTCGATTTAAGAAACAAATCATCTCCATTCCCCCTAACAGCAGTAAATTTGTTATCCCTATTTAATCATTTAAAAAATCATAGTTATGGCATTTACTTTAGCAGCATTACCGTATGCACATGAGGCGTTGGAGCCACATATTGATACTACTACCATGCAAATCCACCATGGTAAACATCACCAGGCTTATGTCGACAACCTGAATAAAGCTATTGCAGGAACAGAGCATGAAGGAAAAACATTGGAGCAATTGGTTGCTGCAGCTGGATCTATTAGTCCCGCAGTACGCAACAATGGCGGCGGACACTGGAACCATACTTTTTTCTGGGAAAGTTTAGCACCCAATGCAGGTGGAGCACCAAGTGGAGCACTGGCCGATGCCATCAATGCTGCATTCGGCTCTTTTGATGCTTTTAAAGAAAAATTCGCCAACGCAGGTATGACCCGTTTTGGTAGCGGATGGGCTTGGTTGATTGTAAAAGATGGCAAACTGGAAGTAAGCTCTACTCCTAATCAGGATAATCCATTGATGGATGTTGCAGAAGTAAAAGGAACGCCGATCTTAGGTGCCGATGTTTGGGAACATGCTTATTACCTCAAATATCAAAATCGCCGTGCTGATTATCTCGCCGCTTTCTGGAACGTAGTGAACTGGAATAAAGTAGCTGAGCGTTTTGCAGCTGCCAAATAATAATAGAAGCTGCAAGCAACAAGCTTCAGGCTATAAGAAAGGAATAGAAATATTCGTTGTAGCTTGAGGCTTACGGCTTGTAGCCTTTTTATACCAAAACATAACTCATGAAATCAATCCTCTCCATCCTCATTGCTGTCTTATTCTTTACTGCTTGCGCTTCTGATCAGAAAAGAGTGGTAGTATTTAGTAAAGGAACAGCCGAGATCAATACAGAAAACAAAACCATCAAAGCCACAGATGGAGCCGGACATGAAGATAAAACGGTTGACTTTGTAGGAAAGAATGTAGAACTTACTTTAAATACTCCTGCGGGAGATGCTAAAGTTACCTTGACAGAGAATGGTTACTATATCGTGAATGTAAAGAGCGATACCATCATCGGAAGTCAGGTCAACTATACTAATCCTCAACTGGCCAATCAGGTGATCACACAGGAAGCGCTGCGATTTAAGATCGATTCTTTGGAAAACCTGGTAGCCAATAAAAATGTTGGTAAAGCCAATCGCAATTTTTTCATCCTTCCTAATTCGGCAGTACATATCACCGATAACTTTGACGCCATTATCATCGGACCATTTCATAAAATGCGTTCTGCCGAAGGCAAAGACGGTAAAGCTCCCGAAGTATACCGCTTCTACAGCATCAAAGAGATCCGCGAAACCATTGCCAAATTACAAGGCATGACAGGAGAGGAGAAAACAGAAGAATAAGAAACAGAGAAATAAGAAATCAGAAAGTGAGAAAACATATACTTTCTTATTCCTGATTTCTTATTTCTCTGTTTCTTATTTCCTATTTTCTATTCCGACACCGGATCATACCCATGTCCTCCTCCCGGTCTGCATTTACTGATTCTTTTGACTGATAGCCATCCGCCTTTGATCAACCCATGCATTTTTAATGCCTCTACTGCATATTGGGAACAAGTAGGAGTAAACCTGCATTTAGGGCCTATATTCGGAGAGATCACATACTGATAGAACCTGATCAACAGAATAAAAGGGTAGCTGAGTAGTTGAAGGAGAAGCTTCATGATGTGAATGGGCAATTGTGAATAGTGAGTAGGTTGTTTAATTAGTTACTTTTTTGATCAGCTTTTCTATTCCTTCTTTTACTTTTTCTCTGATCAATGTATAATCCGGCAATTCTTTATCGAGGTAGAGAAAGAATACAGCAAAACTCTTTGATTGTGATGCAACTGCTTGCAGTAAAGGTTGCTTTTCCAGACGATATGCTTCTCTCAATAATCTTTTGATACGGTTTCTGTCTACTGCCTTTTTGAAATGTCTTGAACTCACACCCACACCGGCACTCACCGGAAATGAAGCATCATTGATTTCTTTCTCAATAAAAAACACTTTGATCGGAAACACAGAAAAACTCTTGCCGGTACTAAATACAGCTTTTAATTCCGTTCTGCTCTTGAGCTTTTCTTTCTTATGATAACCGTTTGCCTTCATTTGTTGGGTACTAAACTAAAAAAGTCCCGCCGTAAAGCGGGACTTTATATTTCATCCTTTATTCCGATAGATCGGAACAAGATTTATTTTAATCCTTTTTCGCTTGAAACCGTCAGCTTCTTGCGTCCTTTCGCTCTGCGGCTTGCCAATACTTTACGGCCGTTAGCAGTTTGCATACGCTTGCGGAATCCGTGAACAGATTTACGGCGGCGCTTATGCGGTTGAAATGTACGTTTCATAATTACGTTTTTTTAACTAACCCTATAATTTTGTTTCATTTCATTACGGCAGTCACCATACTGCTGTCTGTGAAAGGACGGCAAAAGTAAGGAAAAGCGGTCAGAAATCGACAAAATTTCGCTTTATAAATTTTAAAGCATTGATTTTCAGTGATAAAAAAGTGCAGTTATAAAAGTTCAAGATGTTTGGACTCTAATTTTTCTCCAAAAAATAGACTGGCATGATTATTAAAATCCTGCACGGAATCGGTGGTATAAAAAGTACGGCTACCATTTTTGGAACAGCGTTGTTCCATTTCCGGGTGCCGCTCGAGATAGGCTTTCAAACTGGTTGCCACAATATTTCCCTGAGATAAAATGGTGGTACCTGCAGGAGCAAATGCCCGGATCTTATCCATTAGCAATGGATAATGCGTACAGGCCAACAATAGTGTATCGATATCCGGTGCTTGTTCAAACAAACGATTCAAGTGTTGTCGGATAAAATAATCCGCACCCGGTTTATCATATTCATGATTCTCTACCAATGGAACCCACATAGGACAGGCTTCCTGATATACTTTCAAGGATGGGAAGAATTTAGCGATCTCAATGGGATAACTTTCACTTACCACCGTTCCTGTGGTTCCTAAAATACCTACAGATCCGGATCGGCTGTATTCACCGATGACTTCTGTAGTAGGTCTGATCACACCCAATACTCTTTTATGAGGATCGATCTTTGCCAGGTCCTTTTGTTGAATGGTACGCAAAGCTTTTGCAGATGCCGTATTGCATGCCAGTACCACCAATTCACAACCCTGCTCAAAAAACCATTGCACGCATTGCAAAGTGTATTGGTACACGGTATCAAAAGAGCGTGGACCGTATGGCGCGCGTGCATTGTCTCCCATATAGAGATAATCATATGCTGGCAAGGTCTTGACCATTTCTTTGAGAATGGTAAGTCCACCATAACCACTATCAAAAACACCAATTGGTTGCTTTGCAGAAGACATGTTACGAAGTTAATACCTATCAGCTCATCAAAGGAATAAGAAATGAGCATAAAAAATCCCGTTCATTGTAACATGAACGGGATCGAATATCATTCAAAGAATGGAATTAATTTTTCTTAGGAGCCGGTGTTGCTGGCTTTGCTCCGGTATTTGCAGGAACTGTTCCACCTGCGGCTTTCCAAGCATCCATGATCTCTTTGCTCAGTGGCAGATTGAGTTTCATGGCAACTCGAATGGTAAGGTTGTCCAGGATACTTGGCTGTACGTAAGGAGACAATGATTCTGATTTCAATACCCAGGTATATTTCTGTTCTGCAACGATCTGTTGTAAAGCAGTGAACATTTGTTGTCTGTATGGAGCCAATAAACGTTCCATTTTATCTTGTTGCATTTCCTGAGAATACTGTTGCCAGTTTGCGATCTTGTAATACAATCTATTCAAATCACTCAGGGCCATTTCTCTTGCTTTAGCAGGCATGGTAGCAGAATCTTTTTTGAAGATGCTGTCTCTGCGCTGATAATCCTGAACGGAATATGCATATTCAACATTTAAAGAATCTCTGAGATAAGTATTCATAACAGAGTCCATGGTTTGTTCTAAACCGGGGAACAGGCTCAGTAAACTTTGTTCATCGAAGTGACCGATCTTAACCTGAGACTGGGCATTGTTGGAGAACAGTAAGCTAGCCACCGTCACACACACAAGTAATAATTGCTTCATTGTAGAGAGGATTTTGAGATATTTGTTTTGTTTTAGGAGTTTTATTTGATCCCCAGTTCTTTCAGGATATCATCGCTTTTATCCAGTTTGGGGTCGGCAAATATAACGGTAATTCCTTCACTTTTATCGAGTACGAAATCATAAGAACGGGCAAGCGCCATTTTCTGAACAGCTGAATAAACCCTGTCCTGTACCGGTTTGATCAGTCGCTGACGTTCCTTAAACAGATCGCCCTCGTACCCGAAACGCTTTTTCTGCAGGTCACGGATCTCTTTTTCACGTACAAACAGCTCATCTTCCCGTTTTTTCCTTAGATCTTCAGACAGCATGAACTGCTCTGCCTCATAGTTCTTGTACATTTTATCCAAGGCAGTCTGCTTATCATCGATCTCTTTCTGCCATTGTTCTCCGATCTCCTGTAATTTTTTATCTGCGTTTTTATACTCTGGTATTTTCTCGAGGATGTATTTGGTATCAATGATCGCATAACGCTGCTGCGATTGTGCCATAAAGGATGTAGCAACCAATAGAAAGGCGAAGAGTAAGGTTTTTTTCATAAACTATTAATTTTTTGTTCAGGTTTCTATTCCGGTTCGAATCCTAGCATAAAGGTAAACCTTGCTGCATCTTTCAACGGACCGTTTGGTGAGAACCTATCCAATCCTATGCCATAATCAAATCCAAGCAAACCGAACATGGGTAAGAAGAAGCGCATACCCAATCCGACAGACCTTCTGAGCTTGAATGGGTTATAATCTTTCATGTTAAACCAACCATTGGCTGCCTCATAGAATGCAAGCCCATAAATGGTGCTGCTCGGATTTAAGCTCAATGGATAACGCAGCTCCATGGTGTATTTGTTAAATATTGTAAAATATTGTCTGGCTGTCTGCTGATCAGGGTTCACTTTAGGATTTGAGTTATCATAAACAGGATATCCTCTGTGTGCAATGATATCATAACCCAACAGTGCAAACTGGTTACTCAAGCCCGCATCACCCACCTGAAAACGTTCAAATGGAGAAATCTGAAGGTCTTTATTGAATCTTCCCAGAAAACCGAATTTTGCAGATGCACGAAGAACAAACTGCTTATTTCTCTCTTCACCATGCGGTCTTCCCAATGGCACAAACCATTCACCATTGAAGCGCCATTTATGATACTCTACCCAACGATACGGGTTGACCTTGCTCGTGATATTCGGATTGATCAATGAATAAGGTGGTGTTACCGCCAAACTCAACATGAAGTTGGATCCTGAACGCGGAAACAAAGGCTGATCTACCGATGATCGCTGTAAAGCAATACGGAAGTTAAAGTTGTGTACGTTACCATTGTTGAAACCAGGCAAATTGATCGGATCAATTGCATAGTCGCTTAGTTTATAACGCGTAAAGTTCAAACCGATCGACAGCGAGAAGAAGTCATCCGGCCATTTCAATTGCTTGGCTAAACTGATGGTTGCACCAGTGGTTGAGATAAAACTTCTATCTGCAAAATTTGGATCAAAAAGTCCGGTATTAGGATTGAACGTTTGTCCGAATCGGGTATTGTAAATGCTAAAGGTCAATGCATTTCTTTTCTTTCCACCCAGCCAAGGCTCAGTGAATGAGAAGTTATAAGAACGGAAGGCCTTACCATTACTCTGTACACGTAAACTGAGTTTTTGTCCATCCCCCATTGGCAATGGATCCCAAGCAGATTTCTTCCAGATATTTCGGATAGAGAAGTTATTGAAAGACACCCCAAGTGTACCTGTTAAACCGATCACTCCACCCCAACCTGCACTCAATTCAAGCTGATCGCTCGATTTTTCTTCAACGCTGTAATTGATATCTACTGTACCATCTTCAGGATTAGGGATCGGATTGATACCAATTTTCTCCTGGTTAAAATAATTCAATTGTGCGATCTCACGCTGTGAACGGATCAGGTCCGATCTGCTGAATTTCTCTCCCGGAATGGTTCTCAACTCACGGCGAATCACGTGTTCTTTGGTACGGTCATTTCCACTGATGCGGATATTCTTAATGGTCGCTTGCGGACCTTCAATGATCCTGATCTCAAAATCAATGGTATCATTATATACAGCCGTTTCAACAGGTTCTGTACGGAAGAAAAGATAACCATCATCCTGATACAATCCACTGATATCACCTCCATCGGGTGAAGCAGATTTACCTAATTTTTTGTTGAGTACATCGAGATTGTAAATATCGCCTTTGCGAATACCGATGATCGCTGAAAGAATAGAATCGGAATATTTGGTGTTACCTCTCCAGGTAATGTTTCCGAAATAATATTTACGACCTTCATTCATTTTGATATCAATGTTGAGATGACCGGCTTTGTTGTAATAAACCGTGTCTTTCTCAATCACTGCATCTCTATGACCCAGTGAGTTGTAATAATCCAATAAACTCTGTTTGTCTTCTTCAAATTTGATGATATTGAATTTTGCAGAAGACAATTTGAAACGTGCATAAGGGTCCAATACTTTTTTGGTCTTACTTAATGTCAGGAACCCTTTTTCCTTAAGGTATTGTTCAAAATCATATCGTTTTACCGTTACGATCTGACCGCTATCAAATGATGGATTTAATGTCAGTCTTGATTTTTCCTTCGTGCCCTTTAATTGTTTTTTCAACTTAGTGGCATCAACAGTATTGCCTCCAAAGTTGATATTGTTGATTCGAACTTTAGGTCCTTTATTGACCACGAAATCGAGGATCAGTGTATTATCAAAGGTGGAATCCGGTCTTTCATCAATGCGCACTTTTGCATTCTGGTAGCCTTTCTCACTGTAGAATTTCTTGATCGCTTCAATCGCAGAGATCTTCATGTTTTCAGTGATCACACGATTACGAACGAGACCGGTCTTACCGGTAAGATCTTCTGACTCACCTTTCCGAACACCTTTAAAAAAGAAGTTAGATAAACGCGGACGCTCTGTAACAGCGATTTCGATTTCAATTTCTTTATCCACCAGTTTGGTGATATAGATCTCTACATCACTAAAATATTTTTGATCCCACAATTTCATGATGGCTTTAGAGAAGGCATCCCCACCCGGGATGGTCACTTCATCGCCAATATTCATATTGGAAATCGAGATGAGTAGATTCTCATCAAAGAATTTATTACCGGTAACTCTGATAGCTGATATTTTGTATTTTCTGGGAGTACGCTGGTTGAAAATATTGATCAGATCCGCATCTACGGAAGTAATTACCGTATCCTTACTAGTAGTTTCTTGCGCATAGGTTCCTACGCTTACCAGTGATGATACTAAAGCCAAGACTAAAAATTTGTACACTTTCTGCATCCGGATTCTGTTTGTTCTTCAACTGGCTGGACTTGAAACAGCAGTCTTTTCAATGGTTTTGGGTTATATAAACGGGGCAAATTAACGGGAATTATTAAAAGTCTTTGTTAAATCAACCACCTTTATGTAGGCTATTATGACAGCTTTGTTTAGGCCAATTGTTTTTCTTCCTGAATTTGTTGACCGGTTTTACCGAAACGTCTTTCTCTGGATTGAAAATCAATAAGGGCTTCATATAAATGCTCTTTGCGGAAATCAGGCCAGCGGGTATTGGTAAAATACAATTCCGCATAGGCCAACTGGTATAATAAAAAGTTACTGATACGATATTCTCCACTGGTACGGATCATCAATTCCGGATCAGGGAACTCACTGGTTGCCAGGTATTGCTGAATCGTATCCTGATTAATGTTTTCTGGATCGATTTTTCCGGCTTTAACATCCAATCCGATTTGTTTCACGGCATTTGTCAACTCCCATCGGCTACTGTAACTGAGTGCCAGTATGAGATTGAGGCCGGTATTCGTACTCGTCATTTCCAGTGCTTCATTCAATTCATTTCGAGCGAAATCAGGCAGCATACTCAAATCCCCGATCACATGCAAACGAATATTGTTCTTGTTGAGCGTTGGTACTTCCTTCCTGATCGAATCCACTAATAAAGCGATCAACCCCTCTACTTCTTTTACCGGTCTGTCCCAGTTTTCGGTACTGAATGCATATAAGGTTAAATAGCTGATACCCAATTCAGCAGTGCCCTCAACAATACTCCTAACACTCTCCACACCATGAAAATGGCCATAAAGTCTGTCCTGCCCCTTTTCTTTGGCCCAACGACCATTGCCATCCATGATCACGGCAATATGTTTGGGCAGACGCTCTTTATTGATTTGTGTAATTAAGGTTTCCTGCATGGTCGTCCCTACGGTATTAAGGCTGCGAAATTAACAAAATCAATGGGTTGCAGGGATTTAATTCCCATAAAAATCAGGAATAAACAGCCATTAAGCCGATGGTTGACCATCAAACTACTTGGTAGGGGGACATTTATACGACTGTAAACTGAAAGAAACACCGACTTTGAAGCTTGCAAAAGCATCTTTTTGTGGACTATTTCCTCTCTGACGCCCCTTGATTCCGATAGAAGTACCTGTTTCATAGCTTCTGTCTTGTAAAAGGAAGGCCGGAGAAGGTGATCCATCAGGTAGGGGTGGAAAGGCATCCGGAGCATATTGTCCGCTGACATCATCCAAATAATCGGTATTGGTAAAGCGGTAGGTCAATTCGCCAAATACATTCATCCTTTCATTCAAAGCATATTTAAACCCTAATGTAAAAGGTATGCTGATGGCAATTGGGTTATAAGGTTGCAAATTTGGATACAGTGAGCTACCCTGACCTTCGGTACCTAAAGGACGAAGCATATATTTTTCTCCGTTCAGAAAAGCATAAGGATCATGTGAAAAAACGCCCAAGCCGATACCTACATAGGGAGTGTAGTGATATCCTTTAAATCCTGGCTGGAAACGGAAAAAGTTAAAATCTCCTGACACCGAAAGTTCCCATACATTACTATTGAAACTCAGGTTACGCCGGCGTTGCGCAGCATTATCACTGTAAATATCTGAATAGCCCAACATGGCATATTCTGCCGAAAGTCTGACACCGATATAATTACTGATCTGTTTACGAAAGAAAAGACCCGCAGCCATTTTTGGTCTATTGACCTTGATATTCGGATTTAGATCACCGAAATAATGTGCGGCCCCTACAGATACACCTACTTCTCCCTGATGAACAAAACTTTCCATCAATTGAGCATGTGTCTGTTGAAGACCCAATACCAGTAACACCGATACGATTGCTTTTTTGAACATAGCGTTTGCGTCTTTACCCTTTGTAAAATAGCACCAAATTTTGTTACGATAAAAGTTAATTTAACGGTATTTCACATAGAACTATCACTACAAGACCATACTACCGATAAGGAAACCGTATTATGATTAGATAAGTAGTTACACAAAAATGATGCCTGCGCTTAGTTTTACCTTGGAATTTATAGAATGTGCTAGTTTCTCTTATCCAATCCCCAGGTCAGCTTGGTTCTAAGGGTTGATAGAAAACTATTCTCATTCAAGCGGACAAGATTCACACAAAATTGTTCTTTTCGCACGGCCAGTTGAACAGATTTACTCACGATCTCTCGGCGCGCATCCAATGCGCAAATGAACATATCGGCCCTGCCCTCCACTTCAAAAGAAATGATATTATTATCCGGAACAATGATGGAACGTACGTTCAAATTATGTGGGGCAACCGGTGTGATCACAAAACTGGCTGATTCAGGAAATAAGATCGGTCCATTACAACTCATATTATAACCTGTAGATCCGGTTGGTGTGGCTACGATCAATCCATCTGCCCAATAAGTATTCAGGAATTCACCATTTAGATAAGTGTGTATCTTGATCATCGGTGAAGTATCCCGTTTATGGATTGCAAACTCATTCAATGCAAAGGGAGCATCACCAAACAAAGGTTCATTGGAATCAAGATGCATCAGTGTTCGCTTGTCAACAACAAATGTGCGATTGATAAGCGCTTCTACTGCACTGGTCAGTTCATCCCTACTGATGCTTGCCAAAAATCCTAATCGGCCAAAGTTGATACCCAGTATGGGAATGCCATAATCGCGCACCATGGTTACTGCATCCAACATGGTACCATCACCACCCAAACTGATCAGACAATCGATCTCTTCATTCAGGTCTTGTGAACCATTAAATGGGATCATTTTCTCTGAAAGATGCCCGGGAATATGCATGGTTTCGATCAGTGGACGATAGATATATACCTCAGTTTCATAACGGGCCAATTCATCCAATAATATCAGAATGGGATTACCCATTTCAGAATCAAGCCCTCGGCTATAGATGGCAATTTTCATTGTTATGCTTTGTGTGTTTGGTAGATGGTCTGTTCCATCTCCCGCCAGATACATCCGTTCTTACAAGCTGGTTGTCAGAACTCTCTTCTTGTCTGTAAATATAAGCCATTGCGCCCCAGTTGATTGAAGCTGTACTCAATTTTAAATAGAAAATCATAGATCGATACCATATCCAAGCCTAAGCCCCATGTCCGTAACAATGTATTGTTCAGGGTATTAGATGCTACCGGATTGATATGATGCCCATAACCCAGATCTCCATAAGCTTTCAGAAAAAAGCGAATAGGGATTTTATCATGTGTTTTACTAGGGAAGGGATTACGCAGAATAAAGCCGAATATCTGTTTGTGTAAAGTGGTTTTCAGGATGCCACCCGCAATTCCGTCCACTACATTGTATTCCAATCCACGCATTTGATTCAGTCCATACCCCAATAATCGCTGATTAAAAAACACATCATTTCTGGGAAGCTTTACGATGCCGATTCCCTCAAAATGCAAAAAGGAATTTTTTGATAATGGACGTGCATAAATAGCACGCACACTGGTTTGCCAGAGATTGGATTCTTTTGTTAGCCCACGTTTATACAGGTTTGCTTCGAGATGAAAACCTTTTGATGGATAGGGGATATAATCTACATTGTAATATTTATACTGATAATTGAAATCAATGTATCTGAATCTTGTGGTGCGACCAGGAAAATAATTCGGATTGAGTAGAAGAATACTGTCTGATAAATTCTCATCATTATAAGACACCTTAAAGTAATGACGATTACGAACATCCGGACGATAAGAATAGGTCAGATCCACTCTGGTAAACTTTCTCGCTATAGATTCTTGTCTCTTAAATAATTGCTTATTGTCTGCTGTTCCATAATTCAATTCTTTTTGAGTAGCCCGTATGAAGCCGATATTAAATCCTTTCGTGAGTTTTTTATCGATAAAAGGAATATCATATCTGACTGTAAACTGTTGAGTATATCCATTGATAAACCAGATATTGAGGTTATCATTTCTTCCGGTAGTATTGTTTTGTATGAATTTGATCCCATAGTTCACCCGATCTAAGCTTCTTTTTTGATCTACCCACCACTGATTAAAATTTCTATCGACCAATCTGAAATAAGGTGTCGGGAAAAAATACCAACGTTCCTTGAGATCAACATTGATGATCAATACATTTCCCTTTTTTGCGGCTACATACACATTCACATCTACAAATAACAATGTATTCATGATCTGTTGTCGTGATAGCTCCAGTAGTTTATCTAGTTCCTTGTCTGCGATATGTTCTCCTTTTTTAAAGGCCATTTCACGAAGGATAATAAAGTCGCGGGTCTTTTTATTTCCATTGAGTTTGATGTCACCAACGATCTGATAGATACTGCGCATAGCAACCCTTTCAGCCAAACTCAATGATTCTTTGGTGGTGGAATCTTCCTGCGCAAGCAAAGCGCCTGAGGATACAAAAACAACTATAAAAGCAATGAATAACCTCTTGCGCATGAAACCCTTTATACAATAGTAAGCTTGTAAAAATAGGGAAAAGCAGGTAGATGATCCCACTACATGTTTAAGTAGGCGAGCAGGTGATTATAGTTCTCTTTCAGCTCATTGGCATACTGCTCTTCGCCAAAATAGTAGCGAACTGAATAGTCATAACGCTGGAAAGTAGCTACGATATCCGATACTTCCACTTTATTGATCTTGATCGTTACAATGATCTGACCTGAATCATTTTCCGGATATGTGTTCAGCTGTGTGATATATGCATCGTTGGTTTCTACCAATCGACTGATCTCTCCAAAAGAAAAATGTCTTTTATCTGTTTCCAATACGATCACACCTCCTTTTTCTTCTGTGCTTAAAAAGCGGGAAAGATGTACAAGCATCGATCGGGAAGAAATGGTTCCTGCCAACTCCGATTGCTCATTCACAACGGGCAGTATGGTGAGTTCATGTTCTGCGATCAGTTTAAGCGCAACAAGGAAATGCTCTTCTCCTTTTATAGATATTTTTTTTAGCGATTGCTCCAGTGAAGCCAGTAATGCATCTTCATCAGCATCCAGTAATTCATCTTTTTCAATGATCCCTGCAAACTTTTCTTCACTCAGTACTGGCAAATGCAACAGATCATAATCTTCCATTAATTGGAGCGCAAAAGAAACTTTGTCAAACAAATTGACTGCAGGAAAACCGGTATTGATGAGCTGCGTTGCGAGCATGATAGATCCAATTCTTTCGTCAACTAATATACGCGTCAACCCTTAGGAAGGTTGTGAAACAACACTTAATTTTTGCAAGAACCCATCGAGTATACGATTGAATTCATCCGGTACCTCCATCATCGGAGCATGACCACATTTGTCTACAAAATGCAATTCACTATTCGGGATCAATCGGTTGAATTCCTTACCCACAAATGGTGGTGTAATGGTATCGTTATTACCCCAGATCAACAATGTAGGTTGTTTGATCTGGTTTAATTCTTCACCCAGGTTATTTCTGATGGCACTTTTTGCCAATGCAATGATCTTGATGACTTTCAATCTATTGTTCGTGATCTCAAATACTTCATCGACCAATTCTTTGGTAGCTGTATTCGGATCATATAAAGTAAGTTGAGTTTTCTTTTTGATGTACTCATAGTCACCACGCTTCGGGTAACTATCGCCCATTCCATTTTCAAATAAACCACTACTTCCTGTGAGAATGAGTGATTTGATTCTTCCCGGATGTTTCAGGATATGTACCAAGGCAACATGTCCACCCAAAGAATTACCCAAGAGATGAATATTTTCATACCCTCTCATCTCAATGAATTTATGGACATGTTTTTCCAATCCACCCACCGAAGTATGAAAGATATCCAAGTCGAACAGTGGCAGCATGGGAACCACCACTTTGTATTTGGGTTTGAAATATTCAATGAGGTCTTTGAAATTGCTGAGTGCGCCAAATAATCCGTGGAGCAGCAACAATGGCTCACCCTCCCCTTCTTCAATGTATTTGAACTTGTCCTGATGTTTGATCTCGTAATTCATGGGGTTAATTTCTTATGCAAGCATGATATCCGTTACAAATATAAGAAAAACCATTAACAATATAAGAAACGTTTGAAACAGGCTTCGGATTGTGCCGCATCTTCACTAAAATACTGATTTATAAGCAAAAGTGTATGCTTTTACTGTGTAACCTGACCGGAAGCGGTGGCTGCAGGTTTCGCAACCGTCTCAAAGAAATCTGAAAGAGAAGCAAACATATCCCGAAATAAGGGTATTACTTTCCCGATCCCGTCGATCACTTTAGGTCCCCAAGGTTGTATAAACCCATAGGTTTGTGAGGCTTCAACAGTGGTTTTATCAAACAAGTGTAATTGTTCTACATAAAACAAGACTACACTTAACACCAACGTGTAGATCACTGCATACAAGAGCATACCCGCTATTTTATTCAACCATCCCAAAAAAGCCATTTCCACCATTTTCTGAAGTGCAGTAGCACCTAATCTCACCAATATCACCACAGCGACCATCACAATTGCGAAAGAAAGAAAGGGCAACCAAGACTGAGAAATACTTGTCTGTTGTCCCAACTTCTCCGCTACATAAGCAGATAATTTCATGGCTGCGGCTAAACCTACCACAATGGCCACAAAAGAAAATACTGCCACAATCAATCCGTTGCGGTATCCTTTGATACAAGCAAGGATCATACATAGCAGGAAAATGATGTCGATGAGCATGAGATAATTCAAAAGTGGAAGTCAAAAGTCAAAATGATTTTGACTTTTGACTTTTGATTTTTTAATTAGATGCCAGCAATTCCTTCACCACAGCAGAGATCGTTTTCCCATCTGCTTGTCCGGCAAGTTGCTTGGAGGCAACACCCATTACCTTGCCCATGTCTTGAGGACCTGCGGCACCGGTAGCGGCAATGATATCAGCAATGATCTTTTTCAATTCAGCAGCATCCAATTGCTTTGGAAGAAACTGCTCAATTACTGCGATCTCTTCCTGTTCTTTTTTAGCGAGGTCTTCACGATTTTGTTGCTGAAATATTTCGAGTGAATCTTTTCTTTGTTTCACCAGTTTCTGCAACAGTTTCAATTCACCTTCAGCAGTAACTTGTCCATTCGCTCCCGGTTCTGTTTTAGCTTTGATGATCTCAGCTTTGATGGCACGTAAGCCACGCAGAAGCGCTTCATCCTTTGACTTCATCGCTTCTTTCATACCTGCCATTACTTTTTCTTCTAAACTCATAGCGATATATTTTATTGGTTTTCTTTTAATTGAGAATCGCGGAATTTCTTATAAAATTCTTTTGCAAACGCTTTCATGTCTTCCATCATTTCCTTTTGCTGTGTTGCACGCATGTAAGTGTCTGCCATACCCATCAGGGTTTGATAATAAAAATCAGCCATTTCATCCACCATCATTTCTTTGGTCCAAAGATCAATACGAAGAGCAGATTTATCAGCTGCATCCCAAAAAGCCACCATCATGGCCCTGGCTGGTTGTGCCATATCCGCGGTACTGTCACTTGCTTTCCAATTAATGGCCTGTGGTACTTTTTGTTCATCCAAATGAACATCAATATTTATTGTTGAAGTATGCATATGTTTTTCGAAGATTTTTAAATAAGCCGCAAAAATAAGGTTTAATCAGCAGTCGAGTAAGGACTTAGCCCTTCTGTGCTGCTTTACATAATGATTCATGTACAGCGGCAGCGGTCTTATCCCAACTGAACTGAGTTGCCCTTTCTAGTCCTTTGGCAATAAAGGCATTACGAATTCCTTCATTGCGGTACAAACTCAGCATTTCTTTCGCAATAGCATCCGGATCAGAGGGATCAACGAGTAGCGCTGCATCTCCCGCTACTTCCGGCATACTACTGGTATTCGAACAAACCACCGGAACACCACATTGCATGGCCTCCAGGATCGGTAAGCCAAACCCTTCAAACCAAGATGGATAGATCAAGGCATATGCGGCTGCCGTTACTCTTTGCAGTTGTTCCTCAGATAAATAATCGAGTAACACCACATCCTCTCTGTATTTGTAGGTTTTGATTTTTTCTAGCAGATCATCGTATTGCCAGGCTTTTCTTCCTGCCACCAGCAGTTTCATATTACTATGCTGCCATTTCTTGAAATGAGAAAATGCCTTTAGAAGATTCAATAAATTTTTCCGCGGATGAATGCCGCCAACAAATAAAAAATATTCTCTGCCATCAGCATACCCATCTTTTATCGTTTGTTTTTCTTCCCATTCCATGGGTTGAAATCCATTTCGCACCGCACCACCGATCACCTGAATCTTTGTTTCAGGAGTGTGATAATGCTTCAAGATATCTGCTTTTGAAAACTCAGATACCGTAATGATCTGTTTTGCTTTTCGTACAAATGCAGGTGTAAACCAACGATAATAAGCACGCTGATACCAACTGATATATTCGGGGTGATGCAAAAAAGCCAGATCATGGATCATCAATACTTGCGGAATAGTGCTTGTCAAACTACAGAAGCCATATGGTTGAAACCATACATCAGCTTTCCATTTTTTTACTATCCGTGTAGCTTTCACATCATACCAATATTTAAAACTCAGGGGATGACGCGCTGCCGGCGGTACTAATACAGCATGAATATTAGGCGCAGTGATAAAAGAATGGGTCCATGGCCGATCATACAATAATAAAAATTCATCTTCCGGATGAGAGGCCACCATGCGACGCAGGACCTCCGCGGTATAATGCCCGTACCCTTCCATTGGATTGTTCTGCAGAAATATAGCATTGATAGCGATGCGCATGGGTAGCAAAATTAGCAGGTCTCAACCCAAATTTGTTAAATTATATTATCGCGCATATCGCCTGCCTCTTTTATTATATTATTGTATTCACTTATGCGAAAAATACTTTTCATATTGATCACCTGTTTATCGTTGTCGCAGATACAAGCAGCTGACTCCTTGAGCATTCAACTCAATAAACAAAGTTTCAAAAAAGGAGATACGCTTGATTTTTCTTGTATCATACCTGATTTTGAAAAAGTAAAACTAAATGCCGCATCTCTTCATGTATGGATCGATCATATCAGCACCGGTACCCGCTGGAAATTTCGCTACCCTTTTATCAACGGTGAGGCACAAGCTTCTTTGGTATTGGCAAAAACATTACCTGATGGACATTTCGCGGTAAACTTCATGGTTCAAAAAGGGTATTTCCGTTTGTCCGGACAACTAAAAGATAAATTCGCTGACGAGAACAGTATTAATTACTTGATGATTCCAAAGAATAAGCGAACTTATATGGAAACCATTGCCTTGAACAAGGATGGTTTTTTTCGTTTGAAAAGCACTTTGTTTGAAGACTCTGCTTATTTCATTTTTACGCCAGTAAAAAAGAATGCAAAGAACAATTTGAATATTAGTATTGAAACACCGCTCGATTCTTCTTTTATTCCTGAAATGGAAAGCAGAATATGGATCAGCGTAGGCAGTGTAAAGCGAGCAATTAATAAAGAAGATTCTGCTGCTTATGCATTTAACATGATCACAAGCTCCGGTACAGACCTCTTGCCAAATGTAACAGTGGTTGGCAAATACAAAAAGAAAGTAGAGCAATACGATGACTATTATTCAAGCGGTCCATTCAAACGTGATGAAGCGATGATCTTTGATGGAATAGAAGATGAAACCATGGCACGCTCTATGAGTATTCTTCGGTTTTTAGAAGGGAAAGTACCGGGATTGATCATTGAAAAAGATCAGGAAACCATGGTTGAAATGGCCAGATGGCGAGGTGAGCCGGCTGAAATTTATCTGGATGAATTTAGAGTAACACCACAGGATATCTGGATCGTGTCTCCATCTGATGTGGCGATGGTAAAAGTGTATCGTCCGCCTGCAATGTTATCACCATTATCTGGAGCAGCAGGCGCCATTGCTATTTATACGAAGCGAGGTGAATTTGCCGGGAAGAATAGATTTAAACACAGCTTTACCGTAAAAGGCTACACCCCTGTGGAAACAATCTGGCAGTAAATTTTTAATTCGCTTTTTTAGTATAGATTCTGTTTGATGAATTGTGTAGTTTTAATATCACAGATGATATTAAAGTAAAATAGTCGTTCTCCAAAATATTCATGCCATGCAAAAGTTACAATTCAAAGTAAGTATCCATGCACCTGCTACCAAAGCATATAATATAATGCTGGGCATCAGTAATAAATCAACTTATGAGCAATGGACTTCTTTGTTCAATCCCACGTCCACCTATGAAGGAAGTTGGGATAAGGGAAGTAAGATTTTATTTATTGGCGTAGATGAGAAAGGAGAAAAGGGAGGTATTGTTTCTAAGATAGCTGAGAATATTCCCAACCAATTTGTTTCGATTCAACATTATGGTCTTGTACAAGGTAACAAGGAAATAACAGAAGGACCGGATGTAGAAAAATGGGCCAATGGATACGAGAACTATCGTTTCGAAGAAAACAATGGCACTACTGCTGTTACTGTTGAATTAGATACCACAGAAGATTTTTTAGATTACATGAATGAGAAATACCCAAAAGCACTCAATAGGTTGAAAGAGATTTGTGAGCAATAACAATGAATGAAAATCGGTATTCCTTATCAGTAATGATAAAACCCTTTCCCCGTTTTCCTTCCCAATTCACCCGCAGCTACTTTAGCGGCTTGTACAGGAGATGGCGTTAAGCGTTTGGGTTTACCCAATGCTTTCCATACAATATTGCTCACACCAAAATTGATGTCCATACCGATCAGATCCATCAGTTTGAACGGACCCATTTTAAAGCCACTGGCTTCCATCACTGTATCGATCATAGCAAAATCTGCTTGCTCTTTCTCAACCAGTTGCATGGCTTCCAGATAATAATGTCGGGCCACACGATTTACAATAAAACCCGGTGCATCTTTACATACCACTGGCACTTTTTTCATTTGCTTACTGGTATCGATCGTTTGTTGCATCACTTCGGGAGACGTAACATCCCCCTGAATTACTTCGACCAATTTCATCAAGGGCGCAGGATTAAAGAAATGCATCCCGACCACTCTTTCAGGATAAGGAACTGCAGCAGCGATCTCACTCACAGGGATCGAAGAGGTATTGGTAGCTAAAATGGTATCAGCACTATTCAAAGCAGCCAATTGCGTGAACAAACCTACTTTGGCTTCTTTCTTTTCAATGATGGCTTCAATGATCATATCTGCAACACAATCTTCTGCTCGGGTAGTAAACAGGATACGATCGAGTATTGCTTGTTTTTCTTCCACACTGATCTTCCCTTTTTCTGCCAGCTTACTAAGACTCAACTCAATGCCTTTTCTGCTTTTTTCGATCATCTCCGCACTCAGATCAAACTGAATGGTACGGTAGCCAGACTGGGCACTCACCTGTGCAATACCGCTTCCCATGGTTCCGGCACCACAGATACAGATGGTTTGAATCGATTTCATACGGTGTTCGATTGATTGGAGCGCAAGATACTTACATCTTTTCCACTTTAACTAAACGTCGTAAAATCCTGCTACTCAGATGGCTTACTTTTATGCCATGCAAAAAATGCAGCAACTCGATCTGTTTGGAATGCCTGTTGAACCGGTGAGTACACCTACAAAAAAAACAACAGCGCCAAAAGCAAAGCCTGTTCAGGAACAGCAACCTGAACCTGTACCCGTTGTTGTAGCAGAACCTGAACCTATTGTTATTCCTGCACCTGTTGCAGAAGTGATAGAAGTACCAGCTATTGAAGCCGAAACTCCTGTTGCTGCAACTCCTACTTTACCTACCACAGACCCTGTTGTTTTTGCCGACGAACGTATTGTGGTAAAGATCAAACCCAAGAACACGATCCCAGAAGCGAAAGCGGTTGAAACACCTGCTCCCGTAAAAGTAGCTGCAGAGCCTGTAACCAAACAACCCGGCAAACGCGGTAGAAAATCGTTTCGTGAAATAGATACTGAGATCGATCTTGTTGATATTCCGGATGAAGAAACACTGAAACAAAAACTGTATTACCCCATCAGTGAAGTAGCCAAATGGTTCAAAGTGAATACTTCTTTATTGCGTTATTGGGAGAATGAATTTGATATTCTCCAGCCCCGCAAAACGCGCAAAGGAGATCGCTTATTCAGATATGAAGACATTCGCAACTTGCAGCTGATTTATTTTTTATTACGCCAGCGCAAGTTCTCCATTGAAGGTGCAAGAACCTATCTCAAACAAAATAAACACCAGGCAGATGTACAAGCACAGCTCGTACAATCGCTGACCAAGTTCAAATCGTTCTTATTAGAACTAAGAGCAGGTTTGGGAAGTTAACCCTGTCTTACTGTGACATCCGTATTCGCAGCAGCCAATTGTAATTGATGTGTTTCCAGCCAAGTGATGATCTCGAGATTCACTTGCTGTCTTAATTGATTGAATGCTTCAATGGATTGATCCATAGAAGTGAAAAATTCAATGATCACCACATTTGCATTCTTACCGGTTTCTGCAAGAAAGACCACAGAGTTGAGCACATCTGGTTTATCCAATATTTTCTTTACTGCAACAGTGAACGCTTCCAGCTGTGATGCAGATGCCGCCAGATCCAATTCCATCCTAAGCTCTGCCTTGCGTTGTGTTCGCAAACTGATATTATCAACGATCGTGTCCACCATCTGCTTATTGGGTACTGAGATATAGGTTTTCTCTGCTGTTCTGATCCGAGTACTTCTCAACCCGATCTTTTCGATATTGCCTGTAAAACCATTTACTTTCACCAGATCACCTACTGCAAAAGGTCGATCAAAGAAAATGATGAAAGAAGCGATCAGATTTTCTAAACTCTCTCTTGTAGCCAATGCCAGTGCAGCACCCACAATACTCAATCCGGTTAATACATTGCCTACAGGCTTATTGAAAGAGAATTTCATCATCAGTAATATCCCAATGATCACTAATATCACTTTAAAAAAATCTTTGAAAAAAATGATGAGTTGATTATCTGTTTGGTCGGCGGTGAGATTGGCTTTCTCTTCCAATACGATCGCAACAAAATCGATGATGCGTAAACAAAGACGAATAAAAACGATCACCATAATTGCATTGGCAACAGACTCGATCATCTGACGTGATGTAATACGATAGATCTTAAAATCCAATACGCCCGGAAAACGTAGTTTATCTACTGCTATGATGGTGATTGATAAAAAGAGAAATAAACCCAGCGGACCAGCAACCAGATCTAAAAAAGACTGACGAGCTGTTTGATTTCTTTTCTTGGTAATCGCTTTGTATAACTGATTCGCAAGGTATTTGGAAATAAAGCGCTTTAAGACAAGCATCACCAAGATCGTACCTAACACATACAAATACGATTCAATGGTATTGTCCAGTACCTTTTGTTGCAACAATTTTTCCATGCTGCAATTTACAAATAACCATTAAGACTGCCATTGATGCAACTGCATATCAGTACCATCAAAGCTTGCGTAAGTAAAGTTGCGGATCCAGTCGCCTAAATTAATGTAACGACTGTTATCATTGAGTTTGAAGTCGATAGGATAATGACGATGTCCGAATATCAGGAAATCAAAATGTTCTTTTTCTAACATTTCTTTACAATAAACAATAAGCCACTCATTTTCTTCTCCCAGAAAATGCTGATCAGACATACCGGTTTTCTCACGGCTCTTTCTACTGAAATAATTGGCCAATCCAATTCCCCAACTGGGATGTAATATTCCAAATAACCATTGACACAGTGGGTTGCGGAATATTTTTTTCAAAAACTTATAACCATGATCTCCCGGACCTAAACCATCACCATGACCGATATAAAATCGTTTTCCATTCCACTCAAATACTTTGGGGTGATGATACACAGGAATATTCAATTCTTTTTCAAAATAACCACGCATCCACATATCATGATTCCCTACAAAACAATGAATCTGAATACCCCGATCGGTGAGTTCTGCGAGTTTGCCAAGTAAGCGTACATATCCTTTGGGTACTACTTGTTTGTATTCATACCAAAAATCAAAGATATCTCCCACAATAAAGATCATAGCAGCACTGTCTTTGATGCTGTCCAAAAATGCCACTACTTTCTTTTCACGAACAAGACTCTGTTCATGATCAGGCGCGCCGAGATGAAAATCTGAAAGGAAATATATTTTTTGCTGGGGTGTGATGGATGGCATCAGTTATATAACAATTGTGCATCTTAATGGATGCATGAATGATGTATGAAGTTACTGTTTATTTTTCTGCTGAATATAGACCAGCAAATCGCCACATTCAATACGGGGTCTGCCGTTCACATCACCTTTATACCAATAAATCCATGCCTCAACGGCTGCATCATTCAGATATACGGTTGCTTTTTCTCTTGCATACAATACCGGCTCATCTGCTTCACCATTGATACCTTCATAATCATCTAGCTGACCAATCGCCCAGGGAAATTCAGCATCTTGTTTGATGGTGTATAATTCTCCGATGATCCAGTTTTCCTCATCGGTGGGAACCGCCGCCGGATAATCGCCCATATCATATAACTGACCTTTGACTTTCGCAGTACCTGCCAATTCAAAATATTTGCTGATATACGCATATGCTGGGTGCTGAAAACCACTCCTCAGTGAACCATATACAAATAAAGGCAAAACGGTAATGGACATATATACTTTAGTTACTTCTTTGTACTAAAAAACAAAATACTTCTTTCGGACCATGCACTCCTACAACCAAGGTCTTTTCGATATCTGCCGTTCTGCTCGGTCCGGTTGCCAGTGTGATCATAGATGGCAATTGCTCTCCATATTCTTTTTGCAATGACAATAGCGCTTCGTCTATATCATACACCAGCTGGTCTGTATATGCAATACAAATATGGATAGGCGCATAAACACTTACTGTTCTGCCGCTTTGCTGTCCACTGGATAATACCATACTTCCGGTTCTTGCTACTAGGTATTCACAACCAGTAATAGAAGCATCACAACTCTCTACATCAGGCGATGTCATGGCATGGAAGCCGGCATCTGTCAACACTTGCCTAAGTTCATCTTCTCTGCAATACAACTCCTTCCACTCTCGCTTAATAAAAAGCATATTGAGCTGTGAGGCCAGTTCTTTTTCATTTTCACAATAAGAAAAGCGACCTTGTAGTTTGGTGAAATTTTCTGCAAATAAGAGATCTAATTCCTCCGTTGGTGTATGAAACACTGATGACTGGTCTGTCTGTTGAGGAAAGGGAACAGGCACCGGTTGAGTCAGTGCCTGTTTTATTTTTTTTAAAATGGTATCTCTTGCTGATTGTGACATTATACCGTTTCGTTTGAATCTGTTGCTGTTTCCGCATCAGGTGCTGCTGTTTCTTCAGTAGCAGCATCTGTTACCACAGGTGTAGTGGTTTCTTCCACCTCTAGTAATTTCTTTTCTTCAAAAGGTCTTTTACCGATCAGCTCTTCCACATCACTCTTATGCAATACTTCTTTATCCAACAATTCTTTTGCAAGTTTTTCTACTTCTTCTTTTTTCTCTGTCAACAACTGAATAGTACGCTGGTAAGCCTCATCAATAATACTTCTCACTTCTTCATCGATCAACTTGCCGGTTTCTTCACTGTATGGTTTTGTGAATGTATTTTCTTGTGAAGGATCATAGAAACTTACATTACCTACTTTCTTGTTCATACCATACGCAGTGACCATACTGTATGCAATACGTGTGATCTGTTGCAGATCATTGGCAGCTCCGGTCGAAATTTTTCCAAAGAAGATCTGCTCAGCTGCACGACCACCCAGTGTCATACAGATCTGATCCATTAACTGATCTGTATTGTATAAGTATTGTTCAGTAGGTGTGTATTGCGCATAACCCAAAGCAGCGGTACCTCTTGGCACAATGGTTACTTTCAATAATGGGTAGGCATGTTCCAGGAACCATCCACATACTGCATGCCCTGCTTCGTGATATGCGATCACAGATTTTTCATGTGGGGCGATGATCTTGTTTTTCTTTTCCAGTCCACCGATCACACGATCGATCGCATCCTGGAAGTCACTCATATCAACTGCTTCCTTGCCTTTCCGTGCAGCGATCAATGCCGCTTCATTACAAACGTTGGCGATATCAGCACCCGCAAAACCCGGTGTTTGTTCCGCCAGTTTATGCAGATCCAAGGTTTCAGAGATCTTGATCGGACCCAAGTGTACTTTGAAGATCGCTTCACGACCTTTTACATCTGGTCTGTCAATAGAAATTTGTCTGTCGAAACGACCCGGACGCAATAAGGCACTATCCAATACATCCGGTCTGTTCGTAGCAGCAAGGATGATGATACCGGTATCTCCACCAAAACCATCCATCTCTACCAGTAACTGGTTCAGTGTATTCTCTCTTTCATCATTGCTCATGATGGCATTTCTGCCACGTGCACGACCAATGGCATCGATCTCATCAATAAAGATGATACAAGGTGCTTTCTCTCTTGCTTGTTTGAAGAGATCACGTACACGACTGGCGCCAACACCCACAAACATTTCTACGAAATCACTACCACTCAAACTAAAGAAAGGAACCTGTGCTTCACCGGCCATGGCTTTTGCCAACAAGGTCTTACCGGTTCCCGGAGGACCTACCAGCAAAGCACCTTTTGGAATCTTACCGCCCAGTGAAGTATATTTTTTTGGATTCTTGAGGAAGTCAACGATCTCCATCACTTCTACTTTCGCTTCATCCAATCCGGCTACATCTGCAAATGTGATATTCACTTTCGCGCCTTTATCAAATAAAGTCGCTTTTGATTTACCAATATTGAAAATACCACCCGGGCCGCCGCCACTGGCAGGACCACCCATCTTACGCATCAGTAGTATCCATGCAACAATAATGATCAGTAAAGTGAATACCGTATTCAACAATGGCCCAAACCATTCCGGTGCTTTAACTACACGCATTTCTACTTCTGCTACATTGTTGGCTTTACAGAAAGTATCCAGTCGCTCTTCAAATGCTTTCCAGTCTACCACCTCAAAAGCAAACAGTGGAGTACCTTTTACTTTATCGGCAGACAAACGTCCTTTGAATTGTTTTACATAAAACTCTTTGGAGAGCCTGTCGGGCTTGATATATACATGTACTTGTTCTTTGTTCTTCACCAGATCCAATTTCTGTACATCACCGGGCAGTAATATTTCATTTCTGAATTGCTGCTCAGAGATCACTTTGAGTTCGGGTGAAAAATTCATGACCTGTGCAAGGATCAGCACAATAGCGATGATACCATATACCCAATAAATATTGAATTTTGGTCCCTTACGTTGACCATCTCCTTTTTCCATTTTCGATTGCTTGTTTTCCTGTGACATATTCCTCTCTGGATTGACGATTCAGGATCCGATATATTCAGTGATCCTGTATTTTTTATTTATTCATGGATTTGCGAAGCCGCATCACTCCACATTTCTTCTAATTTGTAAAACTTTCTGGCATCCGGATGCATCACATGCACCACAATGTTCACATAATCGATCAACACCCACTGCAATGCCTGTCTGCCTTCATGTTTATACGGATGCTCATCACAACTTTTTTTCACTTCCTCTTCCACCGAATCACAGATCGCTCTGATCTGGGTAGTACTGGAAGCCTGACAAACCACAAAGAAATCAGCGGAAGCTTCCGGTATTTTTCTGAGATCAAGACTGATGATATTTTCACCTTTTTTATCCTGAATGGCTTTAATAATAGCCTTAAAAATTTTAGAATTTCTGGTGAGTCTAGATACTGAACTCTTCGTGCGGCCCTGTAAAACTGAAAGCGGTTCCAATAATAGCGTTGATTTAAATTAAACAATGATCCGGGTCCTTTAAACCCTACCCAATACAGGTGTTGAACGGTCGGCTTACCTTTGACATCGGTAACTTCGTCAAAAATAGTAATTCTTTGCCATCAGACATCGTTAAAACACCAATCGGACAGCCGTTCGTGGAATTATCCGTGACGGATAGTACCAACATCTATGCCATGACCCATATTCAACACAATATGGCAACACATGGTTCAGTTTTCTTTGCGCATCAGCAAACAGCCGGTAAAGGACAACACGGTAAAAGTTGGGTGACCGAGGGGGGACAAAACATCATTCTTTCAACGATCATCGACCCAAATCCATTGGTATTGGGGCAGCAATTCAGATTAAGCGTTGCGGTAGCATTGGGTTGTTATGATTTTTTCAGCAGGTATGCTGGGGAAGAAACTCGTATTAAATGGCCCAATGATATTTATTGGCGTGACAGAAAGGCAGGGGGTATTTTGATTGAAAACCAGATCCGTGGTCAACAATGGCAGTGGGCCGTAGCGGGTATGGGTATCAATATCAATCAAACCCTTTTTGATCCTGTACTACTCAATCCTGTTTCTCTCAAACAGATCACCGGCAAAACCTTTGATCCTGTTTTGCTCGCCAAAGAACTGTGCAAAGACCTTACACACCGCATCGATATGCTATTCAACACTCCTTTCGCAATTCTATTGGAGCAATACAATCAATGCTTATTCAAAAGAAATCAACCCGTTCACCTAAAAAAACAAAATACCCGCTTCACTTGTACCATTCTTGGCGTTAATGAGATAGGAGAACTGCTCGTAAAAGACGGTCCTTCTGATCGTTTTGCGTTTGGCGAAGTGAGTTGGGGGTGAGAAACAAAGGAAAGTGGAGAAACTTTCTGATTGCTGATATCTCATTCCTTATTCCCCGCCTCGTAACTTGCAGCAGATTTAATTTTTACTATGGACAATATTCGTCTTACCCAGTTTTCTCATGGTGCAGGCTGTGGTTGTAAGATAGCACCGGCTGTTCTGGATACCATTCTCAAATCTGATCAGCCTACCGCTTTGTTTCCGCAGTTATTGGTAGGAAATGCAAGTAAGGATGATGCTGCAGCCTATGATCTGGGTAATGGACAAGCACTCATCAGTACCACCGATTTTTTTATGCCGATCGTCGATGATGCATTTGCTTTTGGAAAAATTGCAGGAGCCAATGCAATCAGTGATGTGTATGCCATGGGTGGACAACCCATTCTTGCTATCGCCATTCTTGGATGGCCGGTGGATAAACTACCAGCTGAACTGGCGCAACAGGTAATCGAAGGTGCACGTGCCATTTGCGCTGAAGCAGGTATACCACTGGCTGGCGGACATAGTATTGATTCTCCTGAACCCATTTTTGGGCTATCGGTCAATGGACTCGTTCATAAAGACCAACTCAAACAAAATAATACTGCACAGGAAGGAGACTGGTTATTACTGACCAAACCTTTAGGTGTAGGAATATTATCGACCGCACAGAAAAAAGAATTGCTAAGCAGTGATGACCAAAACATTTTGTTGCAACAATTGATGCAGTTGAATAAAGTTGGTGCAGCATTGGGCAAGATCAATGGCGTACATGCGATGACAGATGTTACCGGTTTTGGATTACTTGGACATTTACTCGAAGTAGCGGAAGGCAGCGGACTTTCAGCAGAACTCTATTATTCAAAAGTACCCGTGATCGATGCCGCTAAAACATATCTGGCACAAAGAATTGTTCCCGATGCTACGTACCGCAACTGGAACAGCTATAGCAGTAAAACAGGTTTTGGTGCAGGTGTCAATGTAATGGAGGCATTCAATATACTTCCTGATCCACAAACAAATGGCGGACTACTTATTGCCGTTGCACCCGATGCATTAGAGCAAGTACAAAATACGCTACGTGAAAATGGGCTTGAAAATTTCACTACACCTGTTGGTAAAATGATCAGCAAAACTGAGAAAACCATAACCGTTATTGCCGGATGATCGAACAGGAAGGATACAACCTTCGTTCATAGCACTTTATGCAACAGGGATAAAAACAGGTGTAACAATAGAGCTTATACTAGCCCCACCCAGTTGTTCGATAGCATTCAATGGAACTTTAACAATCGTTGCTGATGCATTAATGGCTGTACGTTGCTCTGTGGTTAATAGAGCTGTTTCGGAAAGGAATAAAAGCGTTTCTCCTTTGGCATTGGTGCAACAAAACGCATTACCCATGAATGCTTCGAGCTGATCATGCGAGAACGGAATAATTCGATAACCGGTAGACAATAGTAATTGCTTTACGGCCATCAGATCCATATCATCAACAAAAGCATCTTCACATAGCAAAGCGAAATCATTACCCAGACACAACAATCGATTCGTATGCAATAAAAATTTACCGGCAGTATCGGTTGCATAAAATGTGATGGCTTTATACCGATGCGCTGCCGCAAACTTTTCCAGCATAGCTGTATGTGTACGTTGCGACATGCAAGCATAAATCAGTTTATTTTCATGATCCATCACCATACTGGCTGTACCCTCGAGAAAAAACCCATCCACTTCAAACTCGCTCCAGTCTTCGATATCATTCACCAGAAAATATTTACGCAGGTATTCTAGAACATCATCTCTTTTTTCCTGTCTTCTTTCTCTTCGATACATCGGCAGTACTGCTACCGTACCATCAGGCAAGGTCGTTAACCAACAAGATGGGAAAATAGCATCGATAGAACTATCCATATCCTGCTCAAATACTACCGCCTGAACATCATGTTTCTTGAATGCAGTATGTAGTGCATCAAAATCCTGTAACACTCCTTTGTCAGCATTTTCTGTCGGACGTACCATTAATACTAATTCAGCGGGTGTGGCCATATCAACACAATTTATCAATTCGTTCAGCTAGTTTATGATCAAGGTCGGTCACGATATCTCCTGCATCGTGCGTACTTAACCATATTTCAACAGTATTCCACACATTACTCCAATAAGGATGATGATTCAATTTCTCTGCTTCGATGGCCACTCTGGTCATAAAAGCAAAAGCCTCGGAAAAATTTTGAAACTGAAACTTCTTATACAGTTTATTATTTTCTTCTACCCACATGATGATAAATGAATTTTGAATGATGAATACTGAATAATGAAGCGAATGACTCGTCATTCAACATTCACTCTCCATGATTTAAAAGACCATATTGCCTTTGTTCTTGATCTGTTCATTCGTTAGCTCAGCTACCAACTGAACGCCTACTAAGTTTTTCACTGATTGTTTGATCCAGTTACATTTGGTATCATCAACCAGATCACCTTTCATCAGCCATAAGAAATCCATATGCTTAAATTCAGGTAACAGGTATTCCCCATCAAATTGGTTATGGTATAAATAGTGTACCAAAAAACTATTGGGCTCTTTGGATTCATAGATGCTGAAATAATAACTCCTTTCCTTTCTTCTCAAGTGAATTTCTAATGAAGGATTGAGTCTGAATTGATATCCCAGTAGATGATTCAATTGTAAACAAAACTGATAATTCTTTACCGGTGCCGTTATACCCAACAACCGTGTATCATCGAAGAAATCCTCGTTCAACTCTTCAATGTTCAGTCTTAGTTTAGTAGTGGCCATAGGTGATACTTGATAGTCCATGGTCCGTAGACCAGGGCATTTTTTCGATAACTTACTCTTTTCCTACCATGGGCCATCGACTATGGACCATGGACCACATCACAGTTCCACTTCAAACACTTTCTCCTCATTCCCTCTCTTGATCCGCAATTGTGTTTTGTCTCCTTTGTTAAATTTACCCAATGCCTGCATATAACTCATAACATCCACAAACTTAAATTCCCCCAACTGCAACAAAATATCTCCGGCTTGCAAGCCCAGTTTTTCTGCTAACTTACCCGGACTCACACCATCAATACGCATACCGGTGCCGGAATAGCCATAATCAGGAATCACACCTAAGCTTACTGTGAATCGGCGTGTTTGTCCCATTTGTGGCTCTGTCGTTTTAGCAAAACTCAGTTTACCCTTGGTATCTGTTCGGTTAATAAGTTCATAGATCAGTTTCACAATATCTTTCTGTGCATCGTAGTTGATCTTGTCTGCATCATCACTGATCTTATGATAAT
The DNA here is from genome assembly GCF_040362915.1 of Sediminibacterium sp. KACHI17. NCBI lineage: Bacteria > Pseudomonadati > Bacteroidota > Chitinophagia > Chitinophagales > Chitinophagaceae > Sediminibacterium > Sediminibacterium longum. The sequence goes on from NZ_AP029612.1 coordinate 2,031,006, forward strand.
CCGGATGACTACCTGTAAAAAAGAACTGTACAGGAATATTTGCACGATAAAAACTGGCATGGTCACTCGGCCCGCTTCCGGTACTGTCAAACTTAACAATGAGAGGAGTATTCAATCCCTTCCATACTTCGCCCCAAACCGGCGACGTACCATAACCACCTACGGTTAGTTTATGAGCAGTATCATAACGACCCACCATATCCATATTGATCATATAATTAGGTGTGATCTTTACAGTAGGGTTTTCCAACCAGTATTTACTTCCCAACAATCCCAGTTCTTCGCCTGAGAAATGAATGAATAGGTAATTATTGTTAACAGGTGATTTTGCTTTCAACATACGAGCAAGTTCCAGTAGCGCCGCAGTGCCGCTGGCATTATCGTCAGCCCCATTGTGAATGGCATGAAAAGTATCTAAGGCGGATTTGTCTTCTCCATACCCTAGGTGATCATAATGTGCACCAATGATCACGGTATTGGCAGCATTATTATCCAAAAATGCAATCACATTTCTGGCTTTTCGCTTTTTTTCTGATAAAGAAACATTGACGCGGATATGATAACTCGCAGACTCATCTGCAAAATATTTTTTGATCCCTTCTTTCGTGATATATATTACAGGAATGGACAGCAATGCTGAACTGTCATTTTTATTGAATTGAATATTGTCAACACGCTTGGAACTATTATATACAAACAAAGCTGTGGCTCCTTTGCTTACCGCAAGTGTTGCTTGCTGTTTGATAAGCCCCTCTACATCAAAATGTGGATTGTTTTGATTGTCTTCCAATGCATCTTGTAGATCAAAAAACCAGGGCTGCCCCTTTTCAGTAAGCACCATTGCCGGTTTTCCTTGTGCTGATTTATTGGCACTATAAGGGAGGGGGAAATAATCAATACGGGGGGTGAGTGTTTGATCCTCTACCACTAAAATAGTAGCGGCATCAATCTGTTTGCCTTCTTTGATCTCAAATTCCTGTACATATCCGTTCGTTCCTTTAGCTGTAATACCCATCTGTTGGTATTGGCTGATCAGGTATTGCATGGCCAGTTCTTCCCCCTTACTACCGGTTAAACGGCCTTCCAACTGATCATCGGCGAGGTATTGAACATGATTCTTCAGCGATGTTACCAAAGCTATATTGGCTTTTTCTTCAGCAATTCGCTTTTTACGTTTACTCTGAGACCACGAAAAAACAGGAACAAGAACCAATAATAACAGAATTTTCTTCATAACAGATGCTTAGCTGGTGCAAAAGTACGTTGGGGAAGAGAAGTATGGAGAGTAAAAGAATATTTTATGATGAAATAATGCATTTAAACCCTCAGATTGTATACCCTACTAATTCTGTTTGGTACTCAACACCCCTGAAATCATTTTTCCCGCTTTAGCCGGTGAGGCATAGATTCTTTTATCCACCCTAGAAAAACTACCAACAACAAAAGCTCCCCTAAAGAATTAGAAAATAAATTTTGAGAAACCAAATGGTTGCATTTATATTTGCAACCGAATAGTTTCATAAATTAGCCTATCATGAGAAGAGATGTATTTCAAGCTATTGCAGATCCGACCAGAAGAGCCATCATTGCTTTGATTGCTTTTCAGGCAATGACGCCTAATGCCATTGCGGAACATTTTGAATCGAGCAGACAAGCGGTTTCCAAACACTTACGCATATTAACAGAATGCCAATTGGTAGAACAAGAGCAATCGGGACGAGAGATCTTCTATACCCTTAACGCAAAAAAAATGAAAGAGATAGATAAATGGTTGGAACAGTTTCGCCAGCTTTGGGAAAACAGGTTCAATCAATTAGATAAAGTCTTACACACCCTTAAAACACAAAAGAAATGAACACCAATCTTTTATTCGACTTTACAGTGAATAAAGAAACCAACACTATTCATGTAAAGCGAGAATTTGCCGCTAATCTTCATTTTGTATGGGATACCTGGACAAAACCGGAGCTACTTGATCTTTGGTGGGCGCCCAAACCGTATCGTACCGAAACTAAATCCATGGATTTCAGAGAAGGGGGTTATTGGCACTACAGAATGATCGGTCCGGAAAATGATTGTCATTGGTGCCGCGCAGATTTTGAACATATTGATACACACGTCGTATTCTCTGGCTTAGATGCATTCTGCGATGAAGCAGGAACTGTCAATACTGATTTCCCGCGCTCACATTGGACCAACCGTTTTAGTGAGAATGAAGATATCACCACGGTAAATATTGTGATCGCTTATCAATCACTGGCAGATCTTGAAAAAATTGTAGAACTCGGATTCAAAGAAGGATTTACAATGGCATTGCAGAATCTCGATCAATACATTGAAGCACAATTTAAACTACGTGCTGAAATAAAAAATTCAACTAAAGAGAGAGTATGCACCTACCTGAATTTCCCGGGTAATACAGAAGAAGCTTTTCTTTTTTATCGTTCTGTTTTTAAAACAGAATTTACAACAGGAGGCATCAAACGCTTTGGTGAACTTCCACCTTCGGCTGGTCAACCGGCGATAGCTGATGCTGTAAAAAATATGGTCCTCCATGTAGAATTACCGATCACCGCTAATCATATTTTGATGGGTACCGATGCGCCTAAAGAAATGGGCTTTACTGTTACACAAGGAAACAATATGCATATCAGCTTAGAGCCATCTTCAAGAACTGAAGCCAAAAGAATTTTTGATTCGCTGTCTGAAGGAGGTAATGTTTCAATGCCATTACAGGATATGTTCTGGGGCGCTTATTTTGGTAGCTTCACAGACAAATATGGTATCAACTGGATGATCAATTGTCTTGCAAAATAATTTCAGTGCTCCTCTGTGTCTTCAGTGACAAATAGTTTTTGTATCAGGAGGTTGCCACTGAAAGCACAGAAATACACTGAAGAACCCTTATAAAACACCCAACTATGCCAAACAAATCAACCAAACTCATCTACTGGATCACGACTGTATTATTTGCAGGATTTATGATCTTCTCTGCGATTCCCAATATCATGGTGAATGCAGAGTCTAAACAATTTCTATCAGGATACCTTGGTTATCCCGAATATTTTATTCGCTTTATTGGTATTGCGAAATTGTTAGGATCCATTGCCATACTGATGCCTTTCTTAAAAAAGATCAAAGAGTGGGCTTATGCAGGATTGTTCTTTGACCTCATCGGTGCAGTATACTCAATTATCAGCGTTGGGGGTGTAGATCCTGGCATGAGTATGATGGTACTCGTATTTGGTGTTGCGATTACTTCTTATATTTATAATGATAAGTATTTCGCCAAAAACTAACTACCTCCAGTGAAATAAGATACACCATGAGTAACTCAAAAATGATTCATTGCCTGAACTGCGGTTACTCATTTCAAGGAAACTATTGCTCTTCATGTGGACAAAAAGCTTCAGTGAAAAAACTCACTTGGAAAAGTTTAAGTGATGAATTTATTCACTTTTTTACGCATGCAGAGCATAGTTTCATTTATACATCCCGCTCCCTTTTTACGCAACCCGGACATATTGTAAAAGAATTTTTAGACGGCAAAAGAAAGAAAGTTCATAAGCCGATAACCTTTGTTTTAATTTGGTTCGCGATCTATAAAATCATTACCGCCGGTTACGACTCATTGTCTTTATGGCTTGATCTTGAAAAATTCACGCGTTCTGAGCCAGCATTAAGGGTGTTATGGCATGGAACGAAAAATAAAACCCTTATTCAATATGAAAACTTTATTACCATCCTCATCGTTGCACCCTTACTGGTGTTATTGGGGTGGATAGTTTTTAGAAATACTAAAACCTCTTTTATTGAAAGATGGGTAGCCCTTATATATGGCTCTGCCTATACTACCATCATTTCTACCCTATTAGCAACATTCGGTTTTATTTGTCGAATCTTTCAGCTGCCGCTTCGAACAGGTATAATGAATGATTTCTACTTATTGATCTATTTCATCTCAATAGCATGGTTCATCTATAGTTTTGAAAAGGTATTTCAGCCTGGTAGTTCAAAGATGAAGCGACTCGTTATCGCATTTCTCATGTCATTAGTCGCCAACTATTCTGCTGATATCATCTGGTATATTTTATACAGATCATTTCCTGAATAAAAAAATGGCTCCGGATTTAAGTCCGGAGCCATTTTTTTATTTGATTTTCGCATCGATCTCTGCCACTACTCTTTTTGTAAAGGCTTCCGACCAGATACTCCAATGATCTGCACCAGGTATTAATTCTGTAGTAACCGGCACTTTTACCATAGCGGCTTTTTGTGCGAAAGCAGCTACTGCTTCATTCAATAAAAAATTATCAGCAGCTCCTGCATACACATGGACTTTACCATTGATCTTGCCCGATAACTTAGATGCATTTCGTTGAATGAATTTACCTAGGTCATAAGGCTCCCAGCTTTTTACCACTGCAACATCTACTTTTCCCGTGGTATGATCATACACCTGTTTGGGTCTCCCGTTTTTATCAGGCACTCCAAACTCTGCTTCAAATGCTTGCAGCTGCTCTCCATCGCCTGTGAAATTTTCTACTGCAGCCATAACACGAGTGGTCATGGTTGGAACTCCTTGCATAAGAAAGATACCGCGTTCTTTTCCTTCTTGATTGGTATAGAGGTTTACATTCTTTTCGTATAAATTGATGCCGATAAAAGAAGTAAAGTCAACTGGATCCGGAGATACTGACCAACAACCGCCGAAGGCATCCGGATAATTCAATTGTAACCAAAGAGAGCCATAGCCCCCGGTACTTTGTCCCATTAAAAACCGCTGACCTGCATCTTTTACAATGCGGTATTTATTTTCCAAGTGTGGGATCAATTCTTCGACTAATGCCTTACCCCATGGACCATTCACTCTGGAATCTACAAAAGCATGTAATCCAAAAGGAGATTGTGTTTCAGGATTCAGGTATACAAAGATCTTATCCTTCCCCATATCCATTCCATAGCGTCTAACCGGCATGGAGCCTTGCATATCATAATGTGTGCCACCCCAACCAGGTATTACAAATACAACAGGATAAGATCGAGTGCTATCATTTTTATAAGAAGCAGGTAAGCGTACTGCAGCCTTTATGAAAATATCTTTTTTACGAAAGTCAGATAACAACTTACTTTTTACCACTACCTCCTTCACCTGATCGGTTTCACGAAGAACACGAGAAGCGATAAAAGAAGTGAATGCAATTGTTGCAGTACCTTTTCCTTGTTCATCAACATATAAAAGAACTTCCTTTCTTGCGTAGATATTTCCTGCATTGAAAGTTCCTCTCTCTTCAAAATCGGTATCCAAAATGCCGGCAATCTTATAGTAACCGGGTCTTAATGCAGTTAAGCCATTGGGAAAATAGCTGCTGCTAGCCTGATCGGTACTCACCGTGATTTCGTCTTTTACATCTTTTACCATCCATGCAAACATGGCTTGAGAAGGATCAGGATTATTCGGAATTCGTTTAGCCGTATCACTTTGGGTAAATATGTAGAGCTTACCCGTATAAGTTTTCTTTAAAGAAGGATCAGTCAGCACACGAATTTGAACCTGAGTCCAGGCCTGCGTGCCCAACAGTAATAAAATAAGCAGTGTAAGGATCTGTTTCATGCAAAGGATTTTGTGATAAAACGCAGTTCGAACTTAGATGTTACAAAAGGTTACCGCAATCACATGATTATGTGAGTCTGCCCTACAATTCATATGTTTAACTCAAATAAGCATACTATATGTGTTTTCGCATAATTTCATCTTTCGCAAAGCGTCGTTCATATTAAATGTAAAAATCGCATAGCCAGCATATACACCCTTACTTTTAAAAAAATGATTGTGTAATTTCTAGCTGCAGATGTGTAGTAAAAAATATCATTCATAGTCCTTAACTTGAAGCAGCTAATTCCTTATGACACTCATTGCTATTTTATTCCCTTTCCTTTCTTTCCTGTTAAGAGGTAAACTATTTACAAGTATCCTATGTCTGATTTTACCAATCACCATACTAGGTTGGATTCCCGCTGCCATTTGGGCTGTTATTTCGCTGCAAAATGCAAGAGCCGACAAGCGAACAGATAAAATAGTTCGTGCAATGAAAAAAAATAATCGTTGATCATCAATTTTTATTGAACGTCATTGGTCGATAAAAAACTATCTTAAAGTATTCTTTCAAGAAAATTGATACATATGACACGAGGAATTGTAAATATATTTTTACTACTCTTAATTACAGCGAGCACGGTTGTAGGACAAACTGATAAAAAATCTTCCCTCTTTCTTGAGCTTAAACAGCAAGACAGTTTATTCTTTGAACGCAGCTTCAACCAATGTGATATCGCTTATCTGGAAAGTCGTATGACACGCGATCTTAAATTTTATCATGACCAAAGTGGATTTCAGGACAGAACGAAATTTTTTGAGAATATCAAACAGTATATCTGCGCTCCAACGAATAAAAAGCCCATCCGGAAAGTAGAGGCGAATAGTTTAGAAGTTTTTCCACTATATAATAATGGAAAATTATATGGTGCGATTCAAATGGGTGTTCATCATTTTTATATCAGAGAACAGGGCAAAGATGATGTACATACCAGTACCGCGAAATTCACGCATGTATGGTTAATGGAGGATGGTATTTGGAAACTGAGTGAGGTGTTGAGTTATGATCATCGTGAGCCTACTGGTCATTAATTGAAAAAATTCAGTAAAAAAAAGGGAGATGATCACTCATCTCCCTCATTATATCAATTCATGAATTGTAATTAACCTAAAGCTACACGCTTGAATCCTGTAACAGTTACGTTACCGGCATTTTTCAGGTAAGCTTCAACGGTAATGCTACCATCTTTTACGAAAGCCTGAGCCAACAATGTATTCTCTTTGAAGAATGCATTCAATTTACCTTCAGCGATCTTAGCGATCATCTCTTCAGGTTTGCCCGCCATTTTAGGATCTGCTTTCATGGTATCCATTACGATCGCTCTTTCTCTTTCAATGGTTTCAGCAGGAATGCTATTTGCATCAACTGCTAATGGATTCATCGCAGCAATTTGCATCGCTACATCTTTACCAGCTTCAGCAGCTTCGCTGCTTAATCCTACCAGTACACCCATACGGTATGCACCATGGATATAAGATGCTACATAAGGAGCTTCTACTCTTTCAAACTTAGCGATACCGATCTTTTCACCGATAGCAGCCAGTTTATCATTGATCATATCAGCAACTTTAGAACCATTGATCACTACTTCACTCAGTTCTTCTGCGCTCTTTACATTATTTGCAACAGCAGCATCTGCAATAGATTGTGCAAATGCAACGAAGTCTGCGTTCTTAGATACGAAGTCAGTTTCACAACTGATACAAACCACAAAACCGGTTTTGTTATCAGCAGAAGTTTTTGCGATGATCACACCTTCTTTTGCTTCACGGTCGCTACGTTTAGCAGCTACTTTCTGTCCCTGCTTACGCAACCAGTCAATTGCTGCTTCGAAATCACCATTGGTTTCAGTCAAAGCTTTTCTGCAATCCATCATGCCAGCACCTGTGGCCTGGCGTAATTTGTTGATATCAGCGGCTGTAATTGTTACAGTACTCATGGTATGTTGAATTTTGAATGTTAATTGATATGAATCTGATGACGTGCAAAATAAATGACTGTCTCAGAATACTTATTTTATGAAATGATGAACAGGTATTGTCAAATACAATGCCTGATCTTCAAAAGACTGAAGTGTATATATAAATTGGGTCATTATGTCACTATCCGAACAGATAATGACGCAATGACCCAATCTGATTACTTCATTATCTGCTTCCACCGCCACCAGCAGGACGACGGCTTCCCGGAACACGACGCTTAGGAGCTCCGCTTCCTTCACCAGCACCAGCACCACCACGGCGGCCACCGCGTGCAGCTTCAGCTTGCGCTTCAGCTTCTAATCTGCGTGCTTTTGCTTCATTCTCGTTGTTGCTGTCTTCTGTTTCTTCTTCATCTTTTGAAGCCTGACGTTCAGCCAGACCTTCAGCAATAGCTGCAACGATATAGTTGGTGATGATAGCAATAGACTTAGTAGCATCATCATTCGCAGGAATAGCGAAATCTACTTTATTAGGATCGCAGTTGGTATCAACCATACCAAAAGTGGTAATACCTAAACGCTTAGCTTCAGCCAATGCAATGTGCTCATGTCCGATATCAACCAGGAATAAAGCTGCTGGAAGACGACCCAACTGTGCGATACCACCCAGTACTTTTTCCATTTTGTCTTTATCACGGCTCAAAGTCAGACGTTCTTTTTTGGTCAGGCTTTCAGCACTGCCATCAGCCAGCATTTTTTCGATGCTCTGCATTTTCTTTACGCTCTTACGAACGGTGTTGAAGTTGGTCAACATACCACCTAACCAACGTTCTGTAGCAAAAGGCATGTTCACACGCTTAGCGCATTCACTCACGATTTCTTTTGCTTGCTTTTTGGTGGCCACGAACATGATCTTCTTACCGCTTTTAGCGATCTGCTTCACAGCTGCTGCAGCTTCCTGCAGGTGATCAACAGTTTTATTCAGATCAATGATGTGAATACCTTTCTTCTCAGCAAAGATGTAAGGCAACATCTTGGGATTCCACTTCTTTTTCAGGTGACCAAAGTGTACGCCGGCCTCCAGAAGTTGTTGCTGTAATGAAGTGTTATTTTCCATCTTGTATGATTGTTGTAATTTTTTAAAATTATTTATCAGCTTCAGACTACAAGCCTCAAGCTGCAAGCGATATCTTGCTTGTAACTTGTAGCTTGAGACTTGTGGCTTCTCTTCTGTTAACGCTTACTGAACTGGTAGCTTCTACGTGCTTTCTTGTGACCGAATTTCTTACGTTCAACACCACGTGGATCACGCTTCAGTTGTCCGGCAGCCTTCAATGAAGGACGGAACTCAGCACTGATCTCTAGTAATGCACGAGCAATACCCAATTTAGCTGCTTCGGCCTGGCCTTTCAGACCACCACCTTGTGCATTGATCACTACATCATATTTACCAAATACTTCAGCAGTTTTCAAAGGAGCTTCTACCTGATTCTGCAGGTATACCAGCGGAAAATATTCTTTGTAATCTTTATCGTTTACAGTGATCTTACCATCACCCTTGCTGATGAAGACACGGGTAACAGCTTCTTTACGGCGACCAACTGCGTTTTTTTGTTTTTCCATTTATCAGGAATTTGTAATTAGCTAATTTGTTGTTGATTAGAACTTCAGTTCTTTTGGCTGTTGAGCAGTGTGCGGATGTGCACTACCTGCATACACAAACAATTTCTTGATCATTTTACGACCCAGACGATTCTTAGGGAGCATACCTTTTACAGCTCTCTCCATAATAACTTCCGGACGACGCTTGATCAAATCCTGTGCAGCTTCTTCTTTCTTACCACCTGGGTAACCAGAGAAGTTGATGTATTGTTTGTCTTCGAACTTGTTACCTGTGAAAACAACTTTTTCAGCATTGATAACAATTACGTAGTCACCACAATCAACGTGTGGTGTGTAATAAGCCTTGTTCTTACCACGAAGAACAGAAGCGATCTTTGAGGCAATACGTCCTACGGTTTGATTAGTACCGTCCACAACGTACCAGTTGTGCTGTACGGTAGCCGCATTCGCATGCTTCGTAGTGAAATGAAGTTTACTCATAATATTTCTTTTTAAGTGAACCCGGCGCTATCCCACCGGACTTATAATGTTCCCAGAAATTTGGGACGGCAAAGGTAGGTCTGTTATACATGATTTTCCAAAGAAAAAGAGATGTATTTTTAATCGAACCTTTGTAATTGATTGATTATCAATAAAAAATTTGAATGAAAATTTCTATTGAGTAAAAAATGAGCCACAGATGCATAGATTATGCCACCAAAATCTGTGCATCTGTGGCTTATTATAACACCACTTTACGGCATTTCTGGACCAATGACTTGTAGCTTGTGGCTTGCAGCCTGTAGCTTAATATCCTATTTTTTAAGCAGCCCCTGATACTCCATCCATGCTGCTAACTGATCTGCCCATGCATCGGAAGGCTGTTGTTGCTTTCGAATGCCGAAACCATGTCCACCTTTATTATATACATGCAACTCAGCCGATCGTTTGGCATTGTTCCATTTTGTATATAATGCTACACTATGTGTTTGTAGTCCAATTTGATCGTCGGATGCCACTGCGATAAACATAGGTGGCGCATCTGCCGCAACTGTTCCTTGCATTTCCGGAGGAAGGAAGGCATAAATAGGAGCCACAAAATCGGGTCTGTTGGCGGGAGTATAGCCAAAACCTGCTGAACCGGCTACGGTTCCACCCGCAGAAAAGCCCATGATCCCAATTTTATTGGGATCAACTCCTAGCTGTGCTGCATTTTTTCTTACATAAGTGATCGCCTGCTTTCCATCAGCAATGGCCATCGGAACGGATGCCATTTGTTTAGCTTGCAAATCCTTATCGCCAAATGAAGCATTGAAATCTTTGATCGGATCATCACCTGATGCTTTTGCCAATCGATATTTTAAAACAAAACAGGTTACTCCTTTTGAAGCCAACCATCTTGCCACACCCAACCCTTCATTTTCGATCGATAATGCAAAAAATCCTCCTCCAGGACAAATCACTACCGATGTTCCATTCGCTTTTCCTGCTTCCGGTTTAATCACTGTAAGTGTGGGCTCTGACACATTATATACAACAGGCGTATTCCATGCTGTCTTTTCGATATACGCTTCAGACCAGGTCCAGCTTTCTGAGCCGGGTGCTTTGCCTTCATAAAGCTTGATCACTTCTTGCGCTTCTACGACATGAATCATGCATGCCAGTAAAGCCATTGCTAAAAAGTTTTTTATACGCATAACATTTTTTTATCAAGATACTTTAATAATACTATGCATCAAAAAATACGGTCGGGTAGAAACCCGACCGCCCATTTCAAAAACCAAATCGTCAATTATTCATCTATCCTGTCTGCTGGTTTTCTACCTTCTTTAATTCCACCCTCCACCGAGGGCTTTATACATATTTACTTTAGCGCTCAATTGCTCTTTTCTGATCTCGATCAATTCCATCTTTGAAGCCAATGCCTCTTTCTGTGTCAATAAAACTTCGAGATAATCAGCTCTTGCCGAATTGAAAAGACTATTAGAGATATTGACAGACTGCAATAAGATCTCTACTTCTTTTGCTTTTGTTTCATGGCTCTTCTCATAGTTTTTTGCTTTTGCCAATTGATTCAGGACTTCCGTATAAGCATTGATTATTTGCTGTTCATATTTGTAAACAGCCTGTATTTGTTGTGCATTGGCATTGTAATAGGTGGCGGTGATAGCATTCTTATTTATTAACGGTGCTACCATATCACCCGCCAGATTGTAAACAATGGATGCAGGTTGTATCACATACAATGGATTAAAAGCCTGAAACCCAAGTCCAGCCTCCATTCTGAATGATGGATAAAAATTCGCCCTTGCCACCTGTACATTGATCTTAGCAGCTTCCAATTCCAGTTCTGCTTGCCGAACATCTGGTCTGTTCACCAGCAACTGTGAAGGAATACCTGTTTGCATTTCCTTAAACTCCATCTGATTGAAACGAGCTGCGTTTCTTTTGATCACAGGTGCATAAGAACCGGTAAGAAAGCGGATCCTGTTTTCATTTTCGGTGATCTGTTGTGCAATAGCAAAACGTAGGTTCTCAGTATTGAGTAATTGTGCTTCAAATCGATTCACCGCAAGCTGCGTAACTTTTGCTGCCTCTTTTTGTTGTTTGATCACTTTTAGCACATTGCTTTGTAGCGCGATGTTCTGTTGAATGATCTCTAACTGATTATCCAGTGCTATCAATTCATAATAAGCATCTGCGATCTCGGCGATGATATTCGTCACCATAAAATTTCTTCCCTCTACAGCTGAAAGAAATTGCATGACTGCTGATTTTTGTGCGTTGCGTAATTTCTTCCATACATCCAGCTCCCATGAAAAGAAAGCACCGACCCTGAAATCACCGATATACTTAGGACCTTTATCAGGATTAGCTTTCAGGTCTTCTTCTGAAAATCCATCCCAAGTGTACTTGCCCGCTCTGTCGGCTGCTACACCTGCACCTAGATTTACAAAGGGTTTGTATTCCCCTTTTCGCTGCATCACTTCATTCTTGCTGATCTCAATTTCCTGAAGCATGATATTCAGTTCCTGATTATTCCGCAATGCGGTATCGATCAGTGAAATGAGATCGGGATCATCAAAATAATTTCTCCATGGTATTGTAACCATATTAGCAGTATCACTTGTATTTCCGTAGGTAGACGGAACAGTGGTATTCTCTTGCTTGCTGGTGATAGCAGGCACTTTACAAGCGAACAATATGATCATCCAACCGATGAGTGATATATAACTATACGTTCGTTTCATCTTCTTTTTTATTTCTGATTCGTGAAATAATTCGTTTGATCTTCATGGTCAGTGATTTTCCATCATTGCTTTCTACGAAATCTTCACTGAGTGGATTTTTATCTTCATCCCTGATCAAATACCTTCCTTCCTGCAGTTTTCCGAAAATGAAATACAGTCCGGGTACTACGATCACACCAAACACAGTTCCGAAGACCATACCTCCCAATGCTGATGCACCGATCGTATGGTTACCTACTGCTCCGGGCCCAGTAGCGATCACAAGTGGTATCAATCCTGCGATGAATGCAAATGATGTCATGAGGATAGGTCTGAATCTTGCTTTTGCACCTTCAATCGCTGCAGCCAATACTGTAGCGCCTTTATTGTGTTTCTGTACTGCGAATTCAACGATCAATACTGCATTCTTACCCAATAATCCGACCAACATGATCAATCCAACCTGTGCATACACATCGTTTGCAAGTCCCATTAATTTCAATAAAAGGAAGGACCCAAAGATGCCGGGTGGTAAGGAGAGAATAACCGCCATCGGTAGTAAGAAACTTTCATACTGTGCAGCAAGGATCAAGTACACAAAAAATACAACGATGATAAAAAGATACAGCGCTTCATTTCCTCTGCGGGCTTCATCGTAAGAGAGACCTTCCCAGGCAATATCATACCCTCGAGGCAATGTTTGTGCCGCCACTTCTTTGATCGCATTGATCGCATCTCCGGAAGAATATCCTTTTGCAGGAATACCATTGATCAATGATGAGATATAAAGATTGTAACGTGCAATCTCATTAGGCCCCTGTGTTTTCGTGATCTTCATGAATGACGAATAAGGAACCATTTCACCATGATCATTCTTCACAAACATGTTCAGCAGATCAGAAGGCTGTTTCCGGAATTCAGGTCCGGCCTGCGTATACACTTTATAATAATTGTTGAAACGGATGAAGCCTTGCTCATAAGTACTACCGATCATGATATTCAGGTTCTCCATGGCATTCCCCAACGAAACACCTTTTTGCATGGCCAACTCATTATCAACCGTGATCTCATACTGCGGATATTTGGCAGAATAAAATGAGAATAAACCTGTCAACTCTTTCCGCTTTCGCAATGCTGCTAAAAACTCTGTGTTGACTCTGTCGAATTCCTGATAGTCTACACTACTTCCTTTATCGAGTAATCGCAATGAAAAACCATCCGATGTACCATAACCGGGAACAGCCGGCGGCTCGAAGTATTCAATATTCGCAGGAAGATCTTTTGATTTTTCTTCAAGTTCTTCGATCACTTCTTTAACAGATTGTTTTCTGTCTGCCCAGTCTTTTAAATTGATCAAACAAGTACCGGCATTGGATCCGCGTCCTTCCGTAAGAATTTCATACCCTGCCAAAGAAGTCACAGATGAAACGCTTTCCATCTTTTTAGCGATGAGTTGAAGTTTTCTGGAGATCTCATTCGTTCTCTCCAATGTAGTACCCGGTGGAGTTTGAATGATAGCATAGATTTGTCCCTGATCTTCACTTGGAATAAATCCGGCAGGAAGTACTTTATTGACATTCATGATCCCAAAAGCAAATACGATCAATAGTCCATAAGTGATCAATCTTCGATCAACGATCTTTGTAAGGAATCCTGTATACCGACCAGTAACCCGCTCAAAGGTTTTATTGAACCAGTCAATGAACAGATTGATCGGTGTTTTTCTTTTTGGTTTACCGTGTGTATTCTTTAATAACATCGCACACAATACCGGGGTAAGTGTCAATGCCACAAAGCCGGAGATAACGATCGCACTTGCCATGGTGAGTGAGAACTGACGGTACAATACACCTACAGGACCTGTCATAAAAGCCACCGGAACGAATACCGATGTCATTACAAGTGTAATGGCGATGATGGCTCCGCTGATCTCTCGGATCACTTTTTTAACAGCAGCAAAAGGTGAAAGGTATTCTTCTTCCATTTTCACGTGAACAGCTTCAACCACCACAATGGCATCATCGACGACGACACCGATAGCGAGTACCAAAGCAAACAGTGTGATCAGATTAATACTCAATCCAAAGAACTTCATCAATGCAAATGCGCCGATCAATGATACAGGAACTGCAAGTATCGGAATGAATGTAGAGCGCCAATCGCCCAGAAAAACAAATACAACAATGGCAACCAGTACAAATGCCTCGATCAACGTATGTAATACCTTTTCAATTGATGCATCCACAAATTTTGATACATCATAGTTGATCTCATAATTGATTCCCGGCGGAAAGTCTTTTTTCAACTCTTCCAGCTTTGCTTTTACATCTTTAATAACCGTGCTGGCATTACTTCCCGGGTTTTGTTTGAGTACCAATGAAGCGGAAGGGTGTCCGTCTTTATTGGAATAGATATCGACAAATTCACTTCCGACTTCAACCTGTGCAATGTCTTTTAGTTTCAGGATCTCACCGTTGGCGTTGGCTTTGATAATGATATCCTGGTATTGTTCGGGAGTATTGTACCATCCTTTATAGGTGAATACATATTCTTGTGATTGCGCTTTTTTACCGGAGCTCAATCCTACTCGTCCGGGACGAGCCAATACACTTTGTTCATCGATCGACTTTAATACTTCTTCTGCGGAAATATTATAAGCACGCATACGTTCCGGATCAAGCCAAACACGGATGGCAAAAGAGCGGCTACCGATGGCTTGTGCAAAGCCCATTCCTTTGATACGCTGAAGTTCAGGAAGTATGAATGTATTGGCATAGTTGAATAGAAATTTTTCATCGATGCTTTTATCCTCACTATACAGATTGAGGTACATCAACATACTGGGTTGTAATGGAGAGATGATAACACCCTCTCTTTGTACCAATGGTGGCAAATTCGTCATCACCTGATCCACCCTTGATTTCACCCTTACAGCAGCAAGCGTAGGATCGGTACCTGGTTCAAAGATCACTTCGATACTTGCTTCACTAGCACTGGTGGCATCAGACAATATATATTGCATGCCTTGCACCCCATTGATCGCTCGTTCGAGAATGGTCAAGGTTGATTTCACCAATACATCCGCATTCGATCCGGGGAATTCAATAAATATATTCACACGCGGTGGTGCTATTTCAGGAAACTGTGCAACCGGTGATGTATTGATCGCCAACAGACCCATGAACACGATCACAATAGATAATGCAATAGCAAGAACCGGTCTTTTAATAAACTTGTTAAACATCATTCAATATTTTGGGGTTCTCCGCTATTCTGCGTGTAAATTGTTTAAGTCAAAGAGCTCTTTCTCGAAAGGAATAAAAGAGAATTTGATACGCTCATTATTTTTCACTTTGCCTAATCCTTCTGCGAGTATCTTATCATTAGGACCAAGTCCGGAAGCCACCACATACACATGCGGCATTTCTTGTGCAATAGTGATCTGTCTGGCTCTAAGGATATTATTACCATCAACTACATACACAAACTTTTTATCTAAGACATCGAAGGTTGACTTTTGCGGAATGATGATCGCGTTTTTAAGCGGCACCGGCATCAAGATATTACCTGTTTCACCGTGACGCAGTATGCGTTGTGGATTGGAGAAAGTTGCCCGGAATGCGATATTCCCTGTTTCGTTATTGAAATCTGCTTCAATGGTTTCAACAATGCCTTTCTGATCAAAGAGTTGGTGATTGGCCATCTGCAGTTTTACTTCTGCCGGTTTATTTGATTTTTTTTGGGTGATATAATCCAAATATTCAGATTCCGGAACATTGAAGTAAACCCACATTTTACTATTATCTGCCAAGGTTGATAATAACTCACCCTCATCTACCAAACTACCTAAACGAACCTGAAAGCGATCCATTATACCATCAAAGGGAGCACGTATTTCAGTAAAAGCTAAATGTGCTTTGGCCAATGATAATTCGGCTTGTGCTTTATCTAGTTTTGCTTTGGCTAAAGCCAATTCATTTTTAGAAACAATATTGCTGTCTGCCAGCTTCTTCGTGTTTTGGTATTCGATCTTTGCGAAATTGACTTCCGCTTCTGATTTTTCTGTTTCTGCCTGATAGATCAAGGGCATGATACGAAACATCAGCTGCCCTTTTTTAACGAACTGCCCTTCGTTAACATAGATATTCTGTAGATATCCTTTTTCAAGTGCCCTTAGTTCTATATGTTGGTGGGATTGTATCTGACAAACATATTCACGGTAAATGACCGTATCTTTTTGAATAGGACTGGTAACTACAAAAGCAACTTCTTCCTGCTTTTGTTCATGGTGTTCTTTACAACTCGTAATTAAAAATATACCGATAAGAAAGAAAAAAAGTGAACGCATCTTCATGATTCTCTGATTGATAATAAAATGAAAGCAAACCATAGTGCAATTGAACTATGGACACACAATAGCTGTAGCATCTTTAGGAAATACAACTACTCAAACGAGAATCAAATAAGATAACTTTTCCAGGAGTGATGGAGTACGAAAAGAGGGATGGCTAATCTTTGTAAGATTGCCTGATTGTAATGAAAAGAGCGAACCGATTGTACAGATTGTATTTCTGTGATCGACAATACATGGATGATAAACGCAGTAATGGCTGCTTTTTTATCAGCATCAATGATGTTCTCAATTTCTGAAACCGCTTCCGGATCTTCAGGTATGGGTAGCGGATCATGAGGAGAAGTAGGAGTATGCTGGTGTGCACCCGCTTCTACATTGGCTGTAACATTGCTTTTGTATGGATAAGACCCAGTTTTACTTGCACTGAGTTTCAGCGGGCTGGTAAAAAAGACCAGTAACCATAATACCAAAAGAAAGCAACCTGCAATGTTCTTGCCGGTCTTGATCAACTTTGTAAGAGGTGCTTTTTGCTTTTGGGTATACATCTTGCTTGAGCAAAAATACTTATTAATGTGTTTAGAAAGATCAATCCATTGTTTTTCACATTTCATTCGCAAGAGGTGATTGTCATACAAGAATCATAAAGCTTATCGCACATGGAGTTATGCATCATCAGCGAGCTATGATCTTACGATCGTTTGTTCGTATCAGGCTACATTTACTCCGAACAAATAACCTACGAATGCAGACAAGCCCATCGCGATGGTTCCCCAAAAAGTCACTCGTACTATTGCCTTGAGCACACCGGAACCACCTGTTTTTGCTGCCAATGCACCCAAGATAATGAGAAAAAGAATGGCAGACCCGTACAATGTATAACGCAGTGATTCTAGTGGTAAAAACAAAGTGGCCAATAAGGGAAGTACCCCCCCTGCTGTAAAAGCCGCGCCTGATGCTAGTGCAGCCTGAATGGGATTGGCCTGACTGATCTCATTCAAACCCAACTCATCTCTTAAATGTGCACCTAGTGCATCATGCTCGGTCAATTCTTTTGCTACCAACATCGCTGTTTCTTTTTTTAATCCACGATGCTCATAAATCTCCGCCAGTCTTTGCAACTCTAATTCAGGCATTTCTTCCAGTTCTTGCTTTTCACGTTCTATATCTGCTTTCTCTACATCTGTCTGCGAACTCACAGAAACATATTCTCCTGCTGCCATCGACAAAGCACCGGCTACCAGTCCGGCAACCGTTGCTAATACAATCGGATCTCTTGTGATACTGGCTGACGCCACACCTATCGCAATACTGGCTGTAGATAATATTCCATCATTGGCTCCCAATACGGCCGCTCGTAGCCAATTACTTCTATTGATATAATGAGGTGCGAGATAATCATGCATATGTGCTGACATAAGATCCGGTTTTATATAGATTCACTTTCAAGTTACTAAACTATTACGACAGAAAGTGAGTCTTGCTTGAATAGAACAACTTACTTATGTAATAACTTCGCCGACATCAATGGCTTATCAGAAATTCAATGCAACCCAGGTTTTTACCGGCGAACAAATGCTGGACACAAATGCCGTACTCATCACTGATGATCTGGGTAATATCGAAAGCATTGTTGGAAAAGAAGATGCAGGCGAAGATGTACAAGTATTAGAGGGCACTCTTTGTCCGGGTTTCATCAATGCACACTGTCATCTGGAATTGAGTCATTTGAAAGGATGTATTCCGGAAAGAACAGGTCTGGTAGATTTTATTTTGCAGGTTGTGCAACAAAGACATTTTCCGGATGAAGAAATTTTGGCTGCGATCAGTAAGGCTGAAGATGAGATGTTACAAGCCGGAATCGTAGCGGTGGGAGATATTTGCAACAATACACTCACGATCCCGCAAAAAAAACTTCAACGACTAGATTACCATCATTTTATCGAGATCAGTGGATGGAACCCTTCCATTGCTCAAATCAGAATGGAAAAATCGTTGGGTTATTTTAAAGCATTTGATCAATTGTTTCCTAAGCATACCAGCATTTCTCCACATGCTCCGTATTCTGTTTCCGATGCTTTATGGCAGGAAATGCAACCATATTTTACCGATCAGATCATCACGATACATAATCAGGAATCAACGGCTGAAAATGAGTTGTTCATATCAGGTGAGGGTGATTTTCAAAGATTGTATCGACAAATGCAAATTGATAATCCTTCATTCGTTGCTACAGGAAAGAATAGCTTGCCTTCTGTGTTTCATTATCTTGAAGCAGCCAAGCATGTATTATTAGTACATAATAGTTTTACTGAGCAATCAGATATCGATCTCATTCGATCTTCACCAACATCCGTTTCTTTTTGTTTATGCCCCAACGCTAATAAATACATTGAGCAAACATTGCCACCTATTGATTTATTGGTCAAGAATGATGTTTCCTTGGTTATCGGAACAGATAGCCTCGCCAGCAATCATCAATTGAGTGTATTGGAGGAATTAAAAACATTACACAATCATTTTCCGCAATTAACTACTTCTCTTTTATTACAAGCCGCTACCTACAATGGAGCTATCGCTCTAGGAATGGAAAAACAATTGGGCAGTTTTGAGAAAGGAAAAAAGCCGGGTGTATTGCTACTGCAGCATATCACTGATAAGATCGGACCCGATGCTTTTGTGCAACGAATATTGTAAGATCACTAACTCAATATTTCCTGAAGAATCGCAAGTGTTCTCAGCTCCCCAAAATCAGCAATATGCAATGCCATATAATTTTGATAAGACTCCAATAAAGTTCTTCTGGTTGAACGATTCAATTTTAGATGTTCCAGTTCATTGTAAAAAGAAAGATCGATGAGTTGTGATGTTAATTCAGCCATTTGTTCATCAAGAAAGTAGGGATGCGGAGGTATCGTGTTTGTAAAGACACCTTCTTGCAGATCCAATACCGGGGTATCCTTACTGTATCTCCCTTGCGGACGAAAACCCAGTTCCGATGCAAGGTGTAGCACAAAATAAAGAGGCAGATTCGCTGTTAAGGTTTCATTGCCTTTATCCAGTTGTTTCAGGCTGTCTTCAATAAGATAAAATAATTCAGGGTTGGCTTCCGGTTGTTTCAGACTGTGTTGCACCATTTCAATCATATACATTGAAACAGCATGTTTGACCACATCTGACAGAACATGATCATACAAATAACTCCATCGATACTCTTTAACGAATTGTAATTGTTTGAGCTCATTATGATATACTTCCATATCCAACAAAGCTGAAGGTTGAAAGTATCCTGCTTTACCTGCAGACGTTTTGGTCGACTGTCGAACTCCTTTCACCAAATAGCTTTGTATGCCGAACAACTCCGTATACACGGTTGTGATGACACTCGTATCGCCATACTTAACTGTTCTTAGTACAATGCCTTTTGTGGAGTGAACCATGATGCGTTTAGACCATAGTCAATAGTCCCTAGACCATGGTCAATAGTATTTTGATTTTAAAATGGATATAGTTACCATTCCATGGACCATGTACCATGGACCAACTTTAAATCGCTCCCGTAAACTGTTTCAAAAACCGCACATCATTCTGTGAGTAAAGGCGTAGATCGTTTACCTGATATTTTAGCTGGGTGATTCTTTCGATACCCATACCAAATGCAAAACCTGTGTATTTATTGGAATCAATACCAAAGTTCTCCAACACTTTCGGATGTACCATACCACTACCCAATATCTCTACCCAACCGGTGTGTTTACAAATGTTACAACCATCACCACCACAAATCTGACAACTGATATCCATTTCAGCACTAGGTTCTGTGAAAGGAAAATAACTAGGACGGAAACGCACTTTCACATGTTGACCGAATAATTCTTGTACAAAGAAATACAGTGTTTGTTTCAGATCGGCGAAGCTTACGTTTTCATCGATATACAAACCTTCTACCTGATGGAAGAAGCAGTGTGCTCTGGCACTGATGGTTTCATTTCTATATACACGACCGGGACAAATCACTCGAATTGGTGGCTTTTGTGTTTCCATTACACGGGCCTGAACACTGCTGGTATGTGTACGCAATAACCAATCCGGGTTTTGACTGATATAAAAAGTATCCTGCATATCGCGAGCAGGATGATCTTCCGGAAGATTCATCGCTCCGAAATTATGCCAGTCGTCTTCAATCTCCGGACCCTCAGCCACTGCAAAACCCAATCGACCAAAAATGGATACGATCTGATTGCGTACAATATTCAGCGGATGTCTTGTACCTACTGAGAAAATTTCACCCGGTAAGCTAATATCTCTTTGCAGATCTCCACCTGCAGACTGATCTCCTGTCTGGTCTTTTAAAGAAGCATATCTGGCTTCTGCAAACTCTTTGAACTCATTGAGGATTTGTCCGAATGCTTTTTTCTGGTCTACGGGCACATTTTTCATCTCACCCATAACGGTCTTTACCAATCCCTTGGTACCCAGGTATTTGATACGAAAGGCTTCTACCTGATCGGGGGTGGTAGCTTCGAAAGCCTGCATTTCCAGCTTATACTGCTCAATCTTTTGCACGATCTGTTCCATATTGCGAAGATAAATAGCGGAGAGGAGTGACAAAAAAATGATTTGTTAGCGGTCATAACGTTAAAATACCTCCTGAAAAGCCCTAATTACTTACATTTGTTGTCTTACTTATTATCGTTACATGGAATATAATACTTCGAGAAGTTATCTGGGAATGCGTGAATATGGTCGTCATGTACACAAAATGGTGGACTATTTACTGACCATTGAAGACCGTGAAAAAAGACAGCAACAGACACAGGCTGTGATTGAATTGATGGGTTTTTTGAATCCACATTTAAAGAATGTAGAAGATTTCAGACATAAATTATGGGATCACCTGTTTTTTATCAGTGATTTTAAATTGGATGTAGATAGTCCATATCCGATACCTACTAAAGAAACGTACAAGTTAAAACCCGATCCACTTCCTTACCCTAAGCGTCATCCTAAGTATGCGCACTTGGGTAAAAACCTTGAAGTTGTGATTGATAAGGCATTAAAAGAGGAAGATCCGGAGAAGAAAGCCGGTTTTGCGCATGCGATTGCTTACTATATGAAACTTGCGTATAGTAACTGGCATAAGGAGTTGGTGCATGATGATGCGATCCGCAGTGAGCTCAACAGTATCACAGGCGGTGAACTTGAGTTCAGCAATACCCCATACATCAAACATCGCAATCAGAATTTTGAGCGCGATGAGTATGGTAGCGGTGGACGTGGTGGTCGCTGGCAACAAAACTTTGGTGGACGCAACCGTAATAATGGTGGCGGTGGTGGACGCAATAATGGCGGTGGCGGAAGAAACAATAACAACCGCAACAATGGTGGCGGCGGAAGAAACAATAACAACCGTAATGGTGGCGGTGGTCAATTCAAGAAAAGATATTGATCCATATACTTTGTTTAGAAAGTCCACTTCGGTGGACTTTTTTTATGTACTGTATGCAGACAATAAAAAAAATCACCACTTCGTTTTATTACATTCGTATCAATAAGCAATCAAACTATTCTTATGAGTTCCTTCGAAGTACGCGGTGGTAACAGATTGAAAGGGGAGATCATTCCTCAAGGCGCTAAAAATGAAGCATTACAGATCCTCTCTGCCGTTTTATTAACGGATGGAGAAATGATCATCTCCAATATTCCTGATATCCTTGATGTGAATCTGTTGATAGAATTACTTACAGATATGGGCGTTAAAACCCATCGCGTCAACGATGATACCTATAGTTTTCGCGCCGATGATATCAATATTGATTATTTGTCTTCCGAAGATTTCAGAAAAAAAGGAGGAAGATTAAGAGGTAGTGTGATGTTGGCCGGACCTATGTTGGCCCGCTTTAAAAAAGCATACATCCCAAAACCAGGTGGTGATAAGATCGGCAGAAGAAGATTGGATACCCATATTATTGGCTTTGAAAAACTAGGTGCCAAGTTTGAGTTTGATGAAGACAATAGTTGTTTCAAACTGACTTCACCTTCATTGAAAGGCACGTACATGTTACTGGATGAACCTTCTGTAACCGGAACAGCCAATATCGTAATGGCAGCAGTATTAGCAGAAGGAACTACGCAAATTTATAATGCCGCTTGTGAGCCATACCTGCAACAGCTTTGTGCTATGCTCAATCACATGGGTGCAAAGATCAGCGGTATTGGCAGTAATTTATTGATCATTGAAGGAGTGAGTAAACTGAATGGCACTTCTCACCGAATGTTGCCGGATATGATCGAGATCGGAAGTTTTATTGGACTGGCAGCGATGACACAAAGTGAACTTACCATCAAAAATGCGGGTGTGAATCACCTGGGTATCATTCCTGAGAAATTCAGACAACTTGGTATCGCATTAGATATTCAGGGAGATGATATTCATGTACCACAACAAGATGTTTACGAAATACAAACTTATCTTGATGGTGGCATCCTTACTGTTTCAGATCATCCATGGCCGGGTTTCACACCGGATCTATTAAGCATTGTATTGGTAGTAGCTACACAAGCAAGAGGTAGCGTACTCGTTCATCAAAAAATGTTTGAAAGCAGATTATTCTTTGTAGATAAACTCATTGATATGGGAGCACAGATCATTCTTTGTGACCCGCATCGTGCAACGGTGATCGGATTGGGAAGAAAGAATAATTTGAGAGGTATTACGATGAGTAGTCCCGACATCCGTGCCGGACAGGCATTGCTGATCGCTGCATTGAGTGCTGAAGGGAAGAGTACGATTCAAAATATTGAACAGATCGACAGAGGCTATCAGAAAATTGATGAGAGATTGAGAAGTATTGGTGCTGATATCAAAAGAGTACCTTAAAATATTTATCGCGAAGGCAGTTTTACGATAGATATCCAATATTCTTCAATACTGCGTATCACTTCCATGAATTTATTCAGGTCTACAGGTTTTATGACATAACTGTTTGCATGATTTGCATAAGACTCCTGTACATCTGTTTCTGCAGAAGAGGTCGTTAACATGATCACCGGTATGCTCTTAAGCAAAGGATCTGTTTTCATCATGTGCAATACTTCTTTGCCATCTACTTTAGGAAGATTGATATCGAGTAAAATAATATCCGGTGTTTGTACATCCACAAATGCACCTTGTTTTTTTAAGTAGGACATCGCTTCTTCGCCATCTCTTACTACACGAATATGATTTCGGATCTTGGCTTCTTTAAAAGCTTCTATTGTGAGTCGGATATCTCCCTCGTTGTCTTCAACGAGTAGAATTTCCAGATCTTGAAATGCTGACATAAAATAATTTTAGGGGTCTATGGTTTAGGCAGACTGAAATAAAAAGTACTTCCTTTCGCTTCTTCAGAAGTCACCCATATTTCTCCGTGATGCCTTTCTACGATCTTTTTACAGATAGCCAACCCAATTCCTGTACCAGAGTAATTATCAATCGGATGTAATCTTTGGAATACAACGAAGATCTTTTCAAAATATTTAGAATTGATCCCGATCCCATTGTCTTTCACAAAGAACACAAAACGATTCGCTTCTTCAATACATCCGATTTCAACGACCGGGGGTTTGTCGCTTTTGTATTTTAATGCATTCCCTATCAGGTTTTGCATCAATTGTTGTAATTGTGATGTATTTCCAAGAATAACAGGTAATGTATCTACCCTTAAAGTTATTTGTTCTTTTTCAAATCTGGATTCAAATATTTGTATCACGCTCTTCACCAAATTGTTCATATCAATTGGCTGAAAAGGTTCATTTACAGTGCCTACCCTGGAATAAGAAAGCAGATCCAGTATCAGTCGTTTCATTCTTTCTGCACCACCCACGGCAAAATTGACGTACTCTCTGGCCCTTTCATCCAAATTCGCTCCATACTGTCTGTCCAACAACTGCAAAAAGCTACTTACCATTCTCAAAGGCTCCTGAAGATCATGTGAAGCCACATATGCAAATCTTTCCAGCTCTTTGTTCGAGGTCATTAGTTCTGCAGCGCGTTTTTCCAATACCTGATTCAACTCCTGTAATTGTTGTTCTGATTGTTTTAATGCCGAAATATCCTGGGTAGAACCAATCATACGAACCGCTACTCCTTCTTTATTTCTGATGACATATCCTCGATCATATACAAATGCATAAGAACCATCTTTTCTTTCGAAGCGATATTCATCTTCCCAAAATTGATCCTTGGTTTCTTCCAATAATCTTCTTCTCTTCTCAATCACTCTCTCGAGGTCGACGGGATGTACATGTTTGCGCCAGAACTCATTATCCTGAGATGCTTCTAATGTATTGTATCCAAATAGTTTTTGTAAGCCATCACCTGAACGAACCACTGCATGTGTACGCAGATCCCAATCCCATATTGCATCACTGGTAGCTTTAGCCACCAGCTCATATCGCTCATTGGTTCTTCTGATCAATGTCTCTGATTTCTTTCGCTCAGAAATATCTCTGATAAATGCGCAAAAGAATTCCTCACTTTCCTGCTTGATCGGTAGTACGGTAAGTTCTATGGGGAACATATTACCCTCACGGTTGATCGCATTCAACTCCAGTAAAACATTCAATGCAGGTCCTTTGCCGGTTACCTTATACTGCTCCATACCATGGTCATGCATTTGTCGGTAAGGCTCAGGAATAATGATAGACGATAGTCTTCTTCCTATGACTTCTGCTTCTTTCCATCCAAAAACAACTTCTGCCTGTGGATTCCAGAAAGTGATCATTCCTTCAGTATCGATACAAACGATCGCATCAAGCGCCGCATTCATGATCAGCCTTCTTTTTTGTTCACTATCACGAATCAAGGCTTCTGTCTTCTTCCTTTCTGTCACATCTCTTTCAATGGCTACCCAATGTGTATACCATCCCGATTCATTGGCTACAGGCGCAACAGTAAAATTGTTCCAAAAAGGTTCTCCATTCTTTTTATAATTCAACACTTCTATATCACATGGCTCCCATCTTTGCAAAGCTTGTTTCAAACGAGCCAATTCTCCTTTATCTGTATCAGGGCCTTGTAGTATCCTGGGCGTTTTCCCGATCACTTCTTCGGCAGTATAACCGGTCATTCTTGTAAACGCAGCGTTTACATATAAAATTCTTGGTCCTTCCTCTTCAATGGGCTCAGCTTCGGTGATAAGTATGGCATCATTTGTATTTGTGATCACCATATCCATGAGTCTCAATCTCTCTTCCTCTTCTTTCTTTTTTGTGATATCAGTTCGAATAGCCACGTACTGATAAGGCTTACCCTGCTCATTTAAAAAAGGAACAATGGTAGTATCAACCCAATAATAATTGCCGGATTTGGTTTTATTTCTTAACTCTCCGCGCCAAACCTTTCCATTAGCGATCGTTACCCACAACTCTCTTAAAAATTCTTTGCTATGATACCCTGAGTTGATCAGACGATGGTCTTGACCGATCAGTTCCTGTCTGGAGTAACCGGATATGGTACAAAAATTATCATTTGCAAACTGAATGATCCCTTTTTGATCTGTGATAGCAACGATACTGGATTGATCCAAGGCAAACTTGTAATCTGATACCTCTTTAAAAGCTTGGGTAAGTGCTCTTTCATTCTGCAATCGCTCAGTGATATCATTGATCAATACCAGTACACAGGGTTTGTTATTGAAATCTATATGATGTGCTGTGATCTCTACATCGATCAGGGTTCTGTCTTTTTTATAATGGCGCCAGATTCCTTTGTGTGTTAAAATATCACCCTTTCGAGTTTTGGGTGATCGATCCAACTTTTCAAGATCTTCAACAGGTCTTATATCCCTGATGGTCATATGCAGGAACTCCTCTCTACTATAACCATAATGACGAACTGCCGTATCATTCACTTCAAGGAACTTAAATGAATGTTCCTCATAAATCCACATAGGCATGGGATTGTCATAAAACAACTGACGATACCGCTCTTGTGCTTTTTTGGAATCGGTAATGTCTGTAAAGAAAATAGTGATGCCTCCATCTGGTGATGGATAGATCCGATTTTCAAACCATCGATTCCAGGGTGCATAATGCTCCTGCATAACGATGGGTACTCTTTCTTTCATCACCTTCTGGTAATTCCAATAAAAAGGCTGACCCACGCCGTCAGGAAACAAGGTCCATATATGCTTGCCTACCAGGTCTTCAGGCCGAAGTCCATTCAACAATGCAGCACCACGTTCATTGATATATGTGTAATTCCAGTTGACATCCAATGCTACAAAACCATCTGAAATACTGGTCAACAGATTGGTGATCAATGATTGGGTTTTTTGCAGATTTTCCTGAATACTTCTCTGTGCAAAAACACGATCTGTGATGTCTTCTACTGAATTGATGATTTGAATGACATCTCCCTCTTCATTTAATACCGGCGTATTGATCACTCGCCAATATCTTTCTAAAAAATTATCTGTGCCATCATTTAAAGGGATATCATAACGCAACTCTTCTACCCGATTTGTTTGCTTGATACGAATCACTTCTGCAAAAAGATCCAGTAGTAATTCTTTGCTGGCTTTGGTATCAAGGCCGGGTGTGTCCGGAAAAACGGCAAATACCGGTTTGCCGATAATATGCGCTTCTTGCGTAAAGGTTGACTGTAAATAAGATTTGTTCGCTGATAAGATCGTATAATTGGGCGTATCGGGTTGTAATAGAAGGTACATCCCCGGCAGGTTATCAAAAACAGATTGAAATTCTTTTATCGTCATTACAATCGTTACTATGAAAATTTGAAAAGAAACCTGCGGATTAAAAGAAACGATCATCAATATAAAACATTTTCGTCATTCAACGAAATTGTTCAGTTCTGCGCCGCTAATTTTGTAAGATGAGTACACTTAAAAAAATTATCCATGAAAGAAGAAGCATCAAACCTTCTTCCATGAATGGAAAAAAGATCGATCGATCATTGATTCAATATTTACTGGAATTAGCAGATTGGGCCCCTACACACGGCAGAACTGAACCTTGGCGTTTTATTGTATTCAGTGGACAAGGATTACAAACATTTGCACAACAACATGCAGCCTTGTACAAAAATCACACCGCAGAAGAAAGTTTTACCAATGCTAAGTACCAGAATATCATTCAGAATGGAGAAAAAGCTTCACATATCATAGCAATATATATGAAAAGACAGGCTACGCAGAAAATTCCGCTGATCGAAGAAATTGCGGCTACTGCAGCAGCTATTGAACATATTTTGTTGGGTGCTCAGGAACAAGGTATCGCAGCGCTTTGGAGTACGGGTGGTATGACATATCACGACAGCATGAAGCAACTACTCGGACTGGAAGAACAGGATCTGATGATGGGGTTACTGTATCTCGGCTATACAGATGATGCCTCACCAGTCGCTAAGAGAAATATTCCGCTGGCAGAAAAAATCACCTGGAAAGACTAAGCCTTCTTAAAATTCTGTTTCTTTGCGCATGCAGGAAAACAAAGGCAAGATCATTATTATTACGGCTCCATCAGGATCCGGGAAAACATCGATTACGCATTATCTGTTGAATAAATATCCCGGACTTTGTTTTTCCATTTCAGCTACTACCCGTTCTCCTAGAGGCAGCGAGCAGCATGGCGTAGAATATTATTTTCTGTCAGTTGAAGAATTTCAGTCGAAGATCAATGAACATGCATTCATTGAATGGGAAATGGTCTATGAAGGAAAGTATTACGGTACCCTAAAAGAAGAATTAGAGCGTATTTGGAATGATGGACGCGTTCCTGTTTTGGATATTGATGTAAAGGGCGCCATACATGTACAAGGAGAGTTTCCCGGTAAGTGTTTATCAATATTTATTCAACCTCCATCTGTTGAAGAGCTAAAAAGAAGATTGGAAAGTAGAGGAACAGAAACACCGGAAAGTATTGCAACTCGCGTGAACAAGGCAAGCTATGAATTGTCTTTCAATCATCATTTCCATCATATAGTAGTAAACGAGCAGTTAGATAAAGCCTGTGCGCAGACAGAAGATCTTATCAAAGAATTCTTAGGTTGGTAAGACAGTTTTCCTGAAATTTAAGGTTCAGCAACACCATTGATCATGTCATTTGAGAACAGAACCATTTTTATTACCGGAGCCAGCAGAGGCATCGGGAAAGCCATTGCCCTTCGTTTAGCCAAAGAAAAAGCCAACATTGTTGTTGCTGCGAAAAGTGTGGAAGAAGATCCAAGACTTGGCGGTACCATTTTTTCTGCTGCAGAAGAAATAGAAAAAGCCGGTGGTAGGGCTTTGGCTGTTCAGGTAGATATTCGGCATGAAGACCAAATACAAGCTGCCGTTCAAAAAGCTGTAGAAAAATTTGGAGGCATTGATGTTGTGATCAATAATGCTTCAGCTATACAACTAACTCCCACCGAACAAACCGATACAAAACGCTTCGACCTGATGCATAGCATCAATGTCAGAGGTACTTTTCTGGTGGTAAAAAACTGCTTACCATGGCTTAAGAAGGGTAAAAACCCACATATCATTACTTTATCTCCTCCGATTAGCCTGGATCCGAAATGGATGGGCGGACATATTGCTTATACACTTACAAAATATAATATGAGCATGCTGGCATTAGGATGGGCTGCCGAATTCAAAGGAATGGGTATTGCCTCAAATGCACTTTGGCCCAGAACGACGATCGATACCGCAGCTGTTCGCAACCTGTTGGGAGGTGAGGCTTTGGCAAAAATGAGCCGCACGCCTGAGATCATTGCTGATGCTGTTTATTATATCCTACAAAAAACAGCAGATCAATGCAGCGGTAATACTTTTATCGATGAGCAGGTTCTGGCCGGAGAAGGCATTACAGACCTCGAAAAGTACTCCGTTGTACCGGGCGGAATACTCTATAATGACCTGTTTGTATAGGTTTAAACAGATTTTAAGGTCGTTCATTATCTAATACGGGTAAAACGGGGTAACATTACATACCCCCTTATGCGAACGATATCCCTGCTTACCACTCTGTTGGTGATAATGACATTGTATACCCAAGCCCAATATAATGGGAGATGTGGCAATTTTAGGTATACCATCAAGGGAAAACTCGTGAGCACCGTAGAAATCAACGACGTTACCACTAAAACTTATTATTCTATTGAGCAAAAATCCGGGTACATCTGGTTTTGGAAAGAAATTTTTGAGCCCGGCAATCAACAGGTAAATGAGTTTATCTCCATGTGGGCTAGATTATCTGAGATCGATACTTCCTGTATAGAATCCGTTGCTGTTGATCCCTTTACACTTAAAGTTCGGTTGTCACAAAAGGAAACCTTCTTTTTTACAACGACTTATTTGCAGAAAAAAAACGGACCCACTTATGGGGTCCGTAATAATTTGTTGATATCATTCAGAAATGAAGGAACTGCCAATAATTTTTCAAATGAGCTGAAACAGCAAATTCCCATTTATAAATACTAACCTTCTTGTGTATCCTGTAAACGCTCAGGTCTCATTTGTGGGAATAACAGCACATCTTGTATAGAAGGCTGATTGGTCATCATCATACACAAACGATCGATACCAATACCAATCCCTGAAGTTGGTGGCATCCCATATTCCAATGCACGAAGAAAATCATGATCGATGAACATTGCTTCATCATCTCCACGCTCCATCAATTTCAATTGTTCTTCAAAACGTTCGCGCTGGTCAATCGGATCATTCAATTCTGTATAGGCATTAGCGATTTCTTTTCCATTCACCATCAATTCAAATCTTTCTACGAGTCCGGGTTTACTTCTATGTTTCTTGGTCAATGGACTCATTTCAACCGGATAGTCGATGATAAATGTTGGTTGGATAAAAGTATGTTCACTGGTAGCGCCAAATATCTCATCGATCAGTTTACCCTTACCAATATTTCCCGGAACATCGATTTTGAGTTGCTTACATACTTCTCTAAGACCTGCTTCATCCATTCCACTAACATCTATTCCAGTATTCTCTTGAATCGCATCATGAATACTGATACGCTTGAAGGGTGCTTTGAAACTAATGATCTTATCTCCCAAAGGCACGTCTGTAGTTCCATGTAAAGCGATGGCGATTTTTTCAAAGAGTTGCTCCGTTGTTTCCATCATCCAGAAGTAATCCTTATAGGCCGTATACCATTCCAACACAGTAAATTCCGGGTTATGTGTTCTGTCCATTCCTTCATTTCTGAAATTACGGCTGAACTCATACACCCAATCAAAACCGCCAACGATCAGTCTTTTCAGGTATAGTTCATTGGCGATCCTTAAATAGAAAGGAACATCCAATGCATTGTGATGTGTGATAAAAGGTCTTGCAGCTGCACCACCCGGTATCGCTTGCAATACAGGCGTATCAACTTCCAATGCACCCTGCTCATTTAAAAAGTCGCGGATGGTATTGATCAGTTTCGTGCGTTTTACAAATGTTTCTTTTACATCCGGATTGATGATCAGGTCTGCGTAACGCTGACGATAGCGGAATTCAGGATCTGTTACAGCATCAAAGACATTACCTTCTTCATCTCTTTTAACTACCGGAAGTGGCTTCAATGATTTTGTCAGTAAGGTAAAGGTCTGTGCATGGATCGAGGTTTCACCCGTTTTGGTAATGAAAACAAATCCGGTTACACCAATGATATCTCCCAGATCCAGTCCATGCTTGACAACATGATCCCAAAAGGATTTATCTTCTTCCGGACAAATATCATCGCGTTTTACATAGAGTTGAATAATTCCTTTACTATCCTGAATCTTGATAAAAAATACTTTGCCTTTATCATTGATGCTCATCACTCTACCGGCAACACAGACATTCGCAAAGTTGTCTTTATGCTCTTCACTGAAATTCTCTTTGATATCGGTTGAATAATGACTTACGGGATATAACGGAGCTGGAAATGGATCAATACCCACTTCTTGTAATTTGGCCAGTTTCTCACGGCGAATCAGTTCCTGCTCTGACAAATGTGCTTGACTCATAAATACTCAATTGTGAAGAGCAGCAAAATTAAAGGTTAGCGAGGAAGAATCGATAATCTGCTACTGATTATTGCCGTTTTGTTCGGAAGCTTTCCCTCTTTGGTAAATATCAGGCTGATGTATCTGCATAAACCTCCCTATGACCGTTTCCGGGATGAGCTCCCACCCGAATTGCTGGTATAAGCCCTGCGCATCTTTGGTCACTAACATCCAGCGTCTTAGTCCCTGTAACAACGGATATTGATGAATTTCCTCCATCAGGTATTTTGATAAACCCTTTCCTCTGTATTCATCCAATACAAATACATCTGCCAGATAAGCAAATGTTGCCTGGTCGGTAACCACTCTCGCAAAGCCTATTTGCTTATCCTGATGGTATAAGCCAAAACAGATAGAATGTTCAATGGCACGCTGGAGTACTTCAATCGGTATGTCTTTAGCCCAATAAGAAGACTTTGATAAAAATTGATGAATACAAAAGATGTCCAACCTATGCTTTTCGGTACTGATGGTATATCCCTCGTTGGATAAAAATTTGTAGTTATTCATGAAAAAGTTGTTGGTACAATTGTTTGCGCGAAAGATCCACTATATCACCGGGTTGTAATCCATCAATGGTAATATCTTCTATACGGTAGCGGATCAATCGTAAGGTCGGAAATCCGACACTGGCTGTCATTCTTCTGACCTGTCTGTTCTTTCCCTCTTTCAAAACCATTCGGATCCATGGTGCCGGAATTTCTTTTCGATATCGGATGGGGGGATTTCTAATCGGCACTTGCGGTTCATTAGAAAAAACAGAAACACTACAAGGTAGCGTACGATGCTTCTTTCCGTCAATAGAAATGTTTACGCCTCTTTGTAATTCCTGAATAGCAGTTGTAGTAATTGCACCATCTACTTGAACCCAATATTCTCTTTCATGTTGAAAAGAAGGATGCAATAATCGATGATTAAGTTGCTTATCATTGGTAAGGATCAACAATCCTTCACTATCGTGATCAAGTCTGCCTACCGGATAAACATCTTTTGGAACATCAAAAAAATCAGCGAGTGTTCGCTTTCCTTCAACCGGAGAAAACTGCGATTGTACGAGATATGGTTTGTAGATGATGTAGTAGTGATTCATACAAAACAAAAGTCCCGCAGAAGCGAGACTTTGTATATGGATGGGTTAGTAAGTACTGGGAAATAAATTTCCCTACACAATATTAAAAAGAGTTTCATCGAAAGCAAAAAATTTTTTAAACAATTTTATTCACATTTTAGATGCCCTTGTGAATACCTCAACAGCTTTTGACATTGATACGCACTGAATCTTAGACGAAATACAAAGTGATATAAAAAAATAAAACCGCTGAAACATTGATGAATAAATGGTTTCAGAAGATCGTGTTTTACTGTTATCACAAAACGATCGACTATAATTACAGAATGGACGCCTCTTTTTAACCTGGTTTTTCCGCCTTAAAAAAAACTAAAATACCTAAGGCTGACCGGCTCTTATTACCTTTGATTTTAACAAAAAAGCGTGTTATGAAGTTTCCTGCACCTGTTTCTGCCGGTTGGATCGCATCATTGATCAATGCCGAATTGATTGGTAATAGTGATGCATTGATCACCGGTATTAATGAAATTCACAAAGTAGAAACAGGAGATCTTGTTTTTGTTGATCATCCCAAGTACTATGATAAATGTTTAAGCAGCGCTGCTGATTTTATTATCATTAATACTGCTGAAGTGAATATTCCTTCAGGCAAAACCATTCTTGTAACATCCGAACCTTTCGAAGCATATCTAACCATCGTCAATCATTTCAGACCCTTTGTACCTGCACAAAAAGCGATCAGTGATTCTGCTGTGATTGGTGAAGGAACGGTCGTAATGCCCAATTGTTTTATTGGTAATCATGTGCAGATCGGCAAGCATTGTATCATTCATCCAGGTGTAACCATATTGGATCATACCATCATTGGAGACCATGTTACGATTCAGGCCGGAACAGTTATTGGAAGTGATGCATTTTATTATAACACGAAAAAAAATCGTGAAGTATGGTATAAGAAAATGCAAAGCTGTGGCAATGTTGTGATCGAAGATCATGTAGAGATCGGTGCCGGTTGTACCATTGATAGAGGTGTTACCGCAGAAACAAGAATTGGCAGAGGAACTTGTATGGATAACATGGTACATATCGGTCATGATACCACTGTAGGAAAGAACTGCTTATTCGCCGCACAGGTTGGTATTGCAGGGGGTACGATAATCGAAGATGGTGTAACACTTTGGGGACAGGTCGGCGTAAGTAAAACATTGACCATTGGTGCCAATGCGGTAGTATTAGCTCAAAGCGGTGTTCCTTCTTCTCTGGAAGGCGGAAAAACATATTTCGGATACCCTGCGGAAGATGCTTCACTCAAAAGAAGGGAACTTGTCTGGATCAAACGAATTCCTGAATTGTGGAAGAAAGTGATGGAGGGGTAGGTTGGTAGTGAATGGTGAATGGTGAATTGTCAATAATGGATTAAACTATTGATAATTGACAATTCACCATTCACCATTCACATTAATTCATCAACCCGTAATTCGGCACATACTTCTCCTGTCGGATAATGGACAACATATCTTTTTCCAGAGAAACAATTGGATACTCCACGATACGTCCTATTTCTATACCATTTTCATAGATGATCATTGTTGGTACTCTTTTGATATTTTTTCCGGCTTCTTCATGTTGCGGGCTTTGCTTGTAACTGTTAGCTTCATTGCTCACAAAAATGAGTCTGACCTGTTGCAGATCCATTCCTGATAGTGCCAATATCTTCATCATACGAGGCACTTCTCGTTTACTGTCGCCACACCAGGTGCCCAGAAAAATATCGATTTGCTTTCCTTTCAATGATCCATTAAGTGATCGAATGACTGAGGAATCAGGAACATAGCTATCGTATCCTGGCTGATACCAACTTTTATAAACCCCTTGTTGTAAAAAAGAAAGATCACAGTGACCCAGTAACATAGGCTCACCATAACTGTTCTTAACTTCTATATTGGCAAATGGAGTTCTTGTCTGAGCAAGAATAGATGATTGGATGGTCACTATGCACAACACAGTGAACATCAAAGAAAATGATTTCATATTGTTGAATTGATTACATGAATAAACAGATAGCCCCCTGCTGTGGGAGCATAACGATCTAGTGTATGTAATCAATAAAGCGGAGGATGAAAAACAGCTTTCTGATAAGGATGCAGAAGTGCATCAGCTATAAAATCTGTATGGGATCTATCTAAAGAAATAAAATCAGTGCTTTGCTCATAAGCTACTGCTGTTGTATACTTCCAGTCTGTTTTGAAGGCAATATCTTTTTGTTTTTCAGTGGCAGGTATTCCGTCCGTATCAGTATCCGCTGTCAACATACAATCACACCAATTTTGATCAGCCTGCGAAACGGCAAGGGCAGAACATTCTGCATATGCAAGAAACTTCGCTACCGATGGCGCATAAAGAGAAAAGGATAATATGACTGCTACTATGTATTTCAAGCAGTACAATTTACCGTATTTTCTGAATGAGAGGAATAGATTTAGGGTAAGTGGTATTTTATTTTCAACTCCCTGCAAATACGAATAATCGATTCTTCTATAGGCGTGTATTGGAATGCCGGAATTGCCTCTAATAGTTTGGTATTGTTGAATCGCACTTTAGCTCTGGCTGTTTTGGCTGTTTCTTTGGTCAGCAAGGGCGACTTCCCGGTAAATCTTGATTTGATCGCTTCCAGACGCCAAACGATCGCGGCCATCCAGGCTGTTACTTTTTTATGTGGTGGTTTTTTTCCAAAAGCCTGAGCGATCATGGTAAAAACAGAACGATAGGGCAGATTTGCCCCGCTGATGATAAATCTTTGCGCACTGATCTTGCTTTCCATCAATGCTACCATTGCATTCACTACATCCATTACATCTACAAACCCACTCATACCTTCCGTATACCAGGGAAATTCATCATATGCTGATTTGAAGATGGCAGTTGAACCACTGCTCCAGTCACCGGCACCAAGAATGATCACCGGATTCACGATCACAGCATTCAATCCCTCACCAATACCTCTCCACACTTCCATTTCGGCCATATACTTACTCTTCCCATACTCACTGTTACTGGTTTCGGGTGTCCACTTCATGGTTTCATCGATCATGACATCTTCACGTATGCGGCCCAAAGCTGCTACAGAACTCATGAAAACCATTTTAGTAATACCGGCATCCAAAGAGGCGTTGACCACATTGGCAGTACCTGCTGTATTTACATGGTGCAGATTTTTTCTTTGTGATGGATGAAATGAAACAACTGCAGCACAATGATAAACTTGTTGGACCCCCTTCATGGCTTCTTCCAATGAAAGGATATCGAGGATATCACCTTTGACCCAATCAATTTTTTCTGCACCGGGTATCTGAGGAATGACGGAACGGTATAAAGCACGCACTTGCTCACCTTTGTTCAGTAATGCCTGTAACAAATGTGATCCAACCAAACCTGTTGCCCCGGTAACAAGAATCATGAAATTGATTTGAACGAAGTTAACCTAATGATACGGATAACCGAAACACCCTGATATGATACGCTATTTAGAACATTTATTACAAAGCCCACTCACTACCAGATCTTTTTGTACCGCTTTGAATCCATCGGGTAGCGCTACTTTTGGAACTGTTACATGATCCAGACAATAAGTAGTTCCACATGCATCACACATAAAATGAACATGATCATCGTGATGATGTCCGGCAGAACATTCATCCTTACATAAAGCATAGCGCACAGAATTATCCGCAGTGGGTATGGTATGAATGATCCCCTTTTCTACAAAGGTTTGTAAGGTTCGGTAAATTGTTACCCGATCGAATTCAGTACCACTCTTACTTTCAATATCTGCATGAGCCAACGCACCATTTGCATCCAGAAAATGATGCAGGATCTTCTTCCTGCTTTCCGTAACACTTAAGTGGTTTTTTTTCAACAGATCTACAATACGCTCCTGCATGATCTTATGATTTACTGTGGATTGTTTGTAAAAATACCGTTCACAAAATTACCGGTCGCTTTCTCCTTCAATAAAATACCAATATCCTTTTTGAGCTTTTCCAATTCATCCGCTTTCAGGCCATCATAGATCTGTGCACGAACTTTACCTGATTTATCAACCAATGCAAAAAATTGCGTGTGAATGAATTGATCTTCGATCTTCTCAAAATTATTCTTAGGATCATCTAATAAATAGGAGTTTCTGGCCATTTGATATAGGCTGTCTTTTCTTCCTGTCAGTAGCACCCATTTCTTAGTGTTGATTTGCATCGAGTCTGCGTAGAATTTCAACCTTGGAACAGAATCCGTTTCAGGATCACAGGTATGCGCTACGATCATAAAGTCTGGATTATCCTTATACGCTTCATAGATCCCTTTCATACCCACATGCATTTTTGGACATATCCCTTTGCAGGTAGTAAAGAAATATTCTACCACCGATACTTTGCCCAACATGTCTTTCTCAGTAAAGGGTACCCCATCCTGATTGCGGAACATAAAAGGCTTCACATAACTTAACTGCGGTAATTTCACCTTCCAGTTATCAGTTCCTCGAAACAGGAAATAATAAAAGGCGGCGACCAAAACCGCAAAAAACAACAGATAACCTATTAACTTCTTACTCATAATCAATACTAAAGGACAAAGTTACACCCCATTCTGTTCAATCGGGGTGCTCTAAAAAATATTGAAATTAATTTTGCAACATTGTTGCATAGTCGTATTTTTGTCGCCTCATGAATTTTAAGATCAATTGGGATGCTTTTGGAATTGCCACATCGGTAGCCTGTGCTATACATTGTGCATTATTGCCTTTGTTCATCAGCAGCCTCCCGCTTTTTGGTTATAATATCATTGATAACAACTGGTTTGAATATGCAATGATCGCTCTAGCGTTTGGGGTGGGCACTTATTCTTTATATCATGGTAGAAAGAAACACCACCACAGCTGGATTCCAATGATCTTTTTCACAGTAGGAATACTTCTCTTGCTCAGCAAAGTGATCTGGCATAAATGGGAGCTATGGTTATTAATTCCCTCCGTTGCCTGCATCATTACCGCACACTATCTCAATTATCGCATGTGTAGGGTTCACAATCATGCGCATAGTGATGACTGTAATCACTGATTTTTTTTCTTCGAAG
Organism: Sediminibacterium sp. KACHI17; assembly: GCF_040362915.1. NCBI lineage: Bacteria > Pseudomonadati > Bacteroidota > Chitinophagia > Chitinophagales > Chitinophagaceae > Sediminibacterium > Sediminibacterium longum. Next base: position 2,069,006 of record NZ_AP029612.1, read on the forward strand.
ACTTTTTATTTTTTGTTTCACAGTCTTCACATACAATCACAATATTCTCTGCGAAACGCGGACTCACACTGGATTTCCGACCATTCACCTCGATCTCGATCAACTCATCATAGGTTTGTCTGGCCAATACTTTGATATGATTGTGCATACTCAACCCTACTTTATCGACATACTGCAAAAAAGCAGCGGAATTATCTTTCACACCAATCATCTTACAGTTATGCCCCACCTCTTCTTCATTCAATGTTTTCTTCACCGGCATTTTCATTTCGCCGGCAGCAGTTGGAATGATGTCACCATGTGGATCAAAACTTGGGTAGTTTAAAAGTTTATCCAACCGATCGATCAGCTTTTGACTTTGAATATGTTCTAACTGCTCTGCTACTTCATGAACTTCATCCCATGTAAACCCTAGCTTTTCATACAAAAAAGTCTCCCATAAACGATGTTTCCGCACTACTTCGATAGCCAATTTTCGTCCCTGTGCTGTAAGAGATGACTTCCCATATTTTTCATAATTGATCAGCTTTTTCTCCTTCAGTTTTTTCAACATATCATTTGCAGTAGCAGGTTTTACACCCAAATGTGCCGCCAACTCATTGGTACCGGCTTCTGTTTTAGGTGATTGCTCCAGCGTGAGCTGCAATAAGGCCTTGAGATAATTCTCTTCGGTGGTCGATAACATCTTACAAAGATAGCTGAATTGACAAACTTATTTTGTTAGATAGACCTAACTTTTTTACTTTTACAAACCGAACAGCGTAAATGTTATTTTGTGAGACAGTTTTTGTATGCCTTTTTCTTAGGACTATTATCCACTTCAGCCAATGCCCAGTATGCATCGGTAGCGGGAAGAATAACAGAATCCGGTAATCCGGTTGAGCTGGCTACTATTCGTTTGATGAATACTGATATACAAATTCATTCAGATGTGAATGGATTTTATCAATTACAAAACCTGAATCCCGGTACCTATACTTTAGTTGTAGACCAGGTCGGCTATCAATCATTTCGTAAAAAAATTCAACTCGTATCTACACAGTCATTATTACTTGACATCCAATTGACCCCAATCACTTCCCTGGTTTCGGATGTGGTAGTAACGGGCACTTTGAAAGAAGTAAGAAAAACAGAAAGCCCGGTTCCGGTAGAAGTCTATACACAGACCTTCTTCAAAAAAAATCCGACGCCCAATATTTTTGATGCTTTACAACAGATCAATGGAGTACGACCACAACTGAATTGTAATATTTGTAATACCGGTGATATCCATATCAATGGACTTGAAGGGCCTTATACCATGGTATTAATTGACGGTATGCCGATCGTAAGCAGTTTGGCTTCTGTGTATGGGTTATCCGGTATCCCCAATGCATTGGTTGAAAGAGTAGAGATCGTAAAAGGACCCGCATCTTCCTTATATGGCAGTGAAGCAGTTGGCGGACTCATCAACATCATCACAAAAAAGCCACAGCATGCGCCATCGGTATATGTAGATTATATGCAAACAAGTTGGAAAGAAAAAAATGCTGACCTGGGTTTTGTCTGGAAGCCTTTACAGAAAGCACAAGTATTAACCGGTATTAATCTCTATCACTATAATGACCCTATCGATAAGAATAAAGATGGATTTACAGATGTAACCTTACAGCAGCGTATCTCTGTTTTTCAAAAATGGAATTTCCAACGAAAAGAAAACAGACTACTCAGTGTAGCCCTACGTTACTATTATGAAGACAGATGGGGCGGTGAGATGAACTGGAATAAAAGATTCAGAGGTGGAGACAGTATTTATGGAGAGAGCATTTACACCAAACGATGGGAATTGACCGGTCAATATCAATTACCATTTAAAGAAAAGATCCTCTACGCTGTTTCATACAATGATCATGATCAGGATAGCAGGTATGGAACGACCTCTTACATCGCCCGACAAAAAATTTTCTTTCAGCAATTAACCTGGGATAAAAAATCAGGTGCACACGATGTATTGGCCGGTATCACAGCACGTTATACTTTTTATGATGACAATACTCCTGCAACTGCCGATCCGGTCGGATCTAAAAATATTCCTAACAGAAATTGGTTGCCCGGCATTTTTGTACAAGATGAAATCAGGTTGAATGCAAAACAGCAATTATTATTAGGGCTACGTTACGATAAACATGATGTTCATGGAAACATCATCACGCCACGTCTTGCTTTCAAATGGAAAACAGGAGATCAGGAGAGTATTCGTATCAATGCGGGTAGTGGCTTTAGAGTGGTAAACCTCTTTACGGAAGATCATGCAGCATTAACAGGTGCCAGAAAAGTGGTGATCAAAAATGAACTGAAACCTGAACGCTCTTATAATATCAATCTAAACTATTCCAAAAAATTACTGACAACAAGAGGCGTCATCTGGAACTTTGATATTTCAGCCTGGTACACTTATTTCAATAATCGCATCATTGCTGATTATGAAAGCAATCCTAATGAGATCAATTATGATAATTTAAATGGGCATGCCATCAGTAAAGGCATTACCCTTAATACAGAACTGAGTTTGCTGAATGGTTTGAAAGGCATGGCAGGTATCACATTACAGGAAGTAGCTACTGTTAATCAAGGAATAAAAACCCAACAAATTCTTACGGAAAAAATAACCGGAACCTGGTCTCTTTCATACCGTATCAAACCATGGAACCTGGGCATTGACTATACAGGAAATTTTTATGGCCCTATGCGATTACCACTACTAGGTCCGTTAGATCCACGCAGTGCACATTCACCGCTGTGGAGTATTCAGAATATTCAATTGGTATTCTCAGGTATGCGTTCGATTGAATTGTATGGCGGTGTAAAAAATCTATTGAACTGGACACCCAATAAAGGCAATCCTTTCATCATTGCCCGGACCAATGACCCGTTTGATAAACAAGTCGTATACAATACCAACGGACAAGTGGAAGCTACCGCTGATAACCCTTATGCATTGAGTTTTGATCCAACCTATGTGTATGCACCCAATCAGGGAATTCGATTCTTTTTTGGGATGAGAGTTTCAATAAAATGATAAAGTCTGTATTGGTCAGTAACCAACACAGACTTTTGGAACAAATCAGACATCTGAGATCTGACATCATTAAACTCTTACTGAATCGTATAACTCACGCCACCATCTTTTTCGTCTTTCAACTGCACACCCAATGCTGCTAGTTCATTTCGAATCTTGTCGCTTGTCACAAAATCCTTGCGTTGTTTAGCTTCTTTTCGAATATCGATCAGTAGTTGTAATACCCCATCGAGTTTTCCGTCATCGGCTCTTCGTTCACCGGTGAGACCAAAAATATCTTCAATATATATTTTCATTTGCTGTTGCAGCAATTGAAGCGTAGTACCACTGATGGCAGTATTGGCAATATGTTTATCCTTGATAGAATTGATCACTGAGCTCAATTCAAACATATTGGCGAGTACTTTGGCTGTATTCAGATCATCATTCATAAACTCATCGAATTCACGGATCTGAGCAGCCATTTTCTCATCCAACGCTTTATCACCTGCGGCTACCTGAGCATCAAAGTTTTGCTTCATTAACCATTCATAAGCTTCCCATAAACGACGCAACGCTTTTTCAGAAGCCTGCAGCGCTTCATTACTAAAATCGAGCGTACCACGATAATGACTTTGCAGGATAAAGAACCTTACCGTCATCGGATGATATGCCTGTGTTAAGATCGGATGTGTTCCTTCAAACAACTCACTCAACTTGATCACATTGTTATAACTCTTACCCATCTTCTTTCCGTTGATGGTGATCATGTTATTATGCAACCAATAACGAGCCGGTGTTTTATGATTGCAAACCGTACTCTGAGCAATTTCACATTCATGATGCGGAAACTGAAGATCCATACCACCTCCATGAATATCAAACTGATCTCCCAAATACTTATTACTCATCGCCGAGCACTCGATATGCCATCCGGGAAAACCCTCTCCCCATGGGCTTTGCCAGCGCATTATATGTTCAGGGGGCGCGTTCTTCCACAAGGCGAAATCACTTTTATTTCTTTTCTCCTCCTGATTATCAAGTTCGCGAGTGGTATCCATCTGATCATCGAGTATCCTTCCACTCAACATACCATAAGGCATTCCTTTTTTAGAGAAGTCAGTATTGTATTTTTCAACATCAAAATAAACAGAGCCATTGGCTTCATAAGCATAGCCGTCTGCAATGATCTTTTTGATCATTTCAATTTGCTCAACGATATGTCCGGTAGCAGTAGGTTCAATGCTTGGCTGTAAATTGTTAAAGCGAGCCATGGCCCAGTGATACAGATTTGTGTACTTCTGCACCAATTCCATAGGCTCCAGCTTTTCTAATACCGCCTTTTTACTGATCTTATCTTCTGCCTCTCTTCCTTCTTCTTCAAAATGACCGGCATCAGTGATATTCCTTACATAGCGAACTTTATAACCCAGGTGCATCAGATAACGATACACGACATCGAATGTGATGAATGGACGCGCATGTCCGAGATGACTCTCTCCACTCACGGTTGGTCCACACACATACATACCCACATAAGGTGGATTGATGGCTTCAAAAACTTCTTTTTTACGGGTTAATGAGTTATAAACTTTTAGTGACATGCTTGCGAATTAGAGAAAATAAAAAACGATACCGAAAATAAAGAAACAGCTGGACCAGAAAAGTCCGCATTAACAGCATCAACAACAGCAAGAATTAAATATTCGTTTCATTCTGTGGCGAAGATATTTAATTTTTCAATTGTAAATCTGCGACCAGCATAATATGATCGCTTAGCCCTTCATCGATCATATCAAACATTTTAACCTCAAAAGATGGATCCGGAAGAATATAATCGATTCGCAGAGTGGATGCCAGAGAGATAAAAGTACGACCGATACCAAAGCCTTTTTTCAGAAATGCATCCTGATAATCACCACGAATATGAAAATAGGTGTAAGAATTCGGCACATCATTAAAATCCCCGCAGATCAGCGATCGGTAAGGGCTTTGATCCATTGAGTTTCTGACAATACCCGCCTGAACCCCACGCCTTTTAAAGGCAAGTCTCATTTTACGGATAATATTTTTAGATGCTCTCAATGTCTCATCATCCTGCTCTTTGATCTTTTCCAGATCTGTATAATCTGCTTGCTTGAATTTAAAAGATTGCAAATGCGTATTAAAAATGCGGATGGTGTCTTCATCTTTTACAATATCTGCATAGATGAGACTCTCCGCTATCGGGAACTTAATTTTTTCCTGATGAATGATGGGATATTTTGAAAAAATGATACATCCCGATTGATAACTCCCCCCGTTTCGCTCATAGTCTTTTGAAAAAAAATGATACGGATATTTACTTTTAAAGAGAGAAAGATTATTGGATTCGGATTGATGTCCATCGGTATGATTGAACTCTTGCAAGCAAACAATATCTGCATCCAGTTTTTGAATACTTTCTGCCAATTCAGTTCTGGCCAATTGTTTGGCCGATCGACTTTTACTATTGCCATTAAAACTTTGGATATTCCAACTGATCACACGTAATACTTTTTCCGGCTTGCTTTCAGTGACCGAGGGACCGGATTTCCAGGCGAATACCACATTCAACTGTTGATACCCGATCAGTAAGGCAATCGCAGGAATCAATGCCAGTCTGGGTTTCACGAACAACCAGAAAATAAGAAAAAGGATCAGTGCTAGAATCAAGTATGGAACCATTAGTCCAACAAATCCGATCATCCACCATTTAGCGGGGTTCAAAAACGGAGTTAAACAAGAGGTCAGCCATAGAATAACGATCACCAGATTCAGTATTAGAAATACTGTTTTAGTAATGCGTCGAAAGATGCTCTTGGCCATGAGCTAAAATACTGATAAAAAAGACGTGCTGATATAGAAAAATACCGGCGTCTATACAGGATACTTCAGTGGCATCCTACTAAAGATCTTCCTTGCTGGCTTTTTTCAAAAACTCCTTTTCTTCATCTGTCAGGAACTGATAGCCCTGTTGATTGATCTTATCCAAGATCTCATCTAAGCGCTGTTGCGTGAGATTGGGTTTTTTATCAAAAGGTTTTGCATCGGCTTTATAGAAATGACGTTCGCTGCTATTTTTTTCTCGATGCTTTTTTTCGGGATTGAAAAGATCATCTACCCAAACAGCGAATCGGTTCATCCATGCACCCCAATCACTGCCTCTGCGTAATTGGCGGATAAATAAATAACCCACCATACCCGCTGCGAGGTGTCCGGCACCAATACCGGCATTACTACCGGCAAGGGTTGCAAAATCAATTGCCACAAAAATGAGCGTGATGACCCACAATGGAATCCCTCCATTGATCAAAGGGAAGATGCGATAATCAGGGGCCAATGTGGTTGTAGCAACTGCTATGGCCATTACCGCAGAGCCAGCGCCCAATAAGGGTGCGGCTGTTTCGACCTGATTGGCCAAAACCGGAACCATATTATTCATCACCACAAAAAATACACTGCCGGTAATACCCCCATAGATATAAAGGGGAATCAATTTATTGTTTCCGGCAAGGTCTTGCAGAATATATCCAAAACACCATAACCATAACATGCTGCTGATCAGTTGCCAGATACTATGATGCGTGATCATGGTGCTGATAAAGGTCCAGGGACGGGTAAGCAAGATATCTGCTTGTGGTGGCAGGCTTAGCCAATTCAGTACCTGACGGTAAAAAAATTCATCGGGAATTTCGGAGAGATAGTACACGATCTTTATGAAATTCACGATCACAAACATCAATGCATTAACGGCAAACAGGAATACAAGTGCATTATTATCCTGCCCCAGTAATATCTTTTTGTTTGTTTTATACGGTCTGGTTTCCATACACACGGTTCTTGGTGACTATTAATACAACGTTTTTTTGTTGGTTTTGTTCCAGGTAATCACAATCAGCAAGCCTACAATCGCACCTCCGATATGTGCCCATCGTGCTACATTATCTCCGGCTGAGTTTTGAAGGGCGAAGAACAGTTCATAGGAAAAATACAATAAGCCTAGCCATTTTGCTTTAACCGGTACCAAGAAATACAAATAGATATACGTATTGGGAAACAGGTATACGAAAGCTGCCAAAATACCAAATACAGCACCACTTGCACCTAATGTGGCCGTATTGATCCTGTTATTGTAATAGGTGGTCACTGCTTCCAAAACCTTATCGGTCATAAGGGTATTGGATGGATCCGCTTTCAGGAAAACCAAGGCTTCTTCATTAAAACCCATATTGTATCTACGACCAAAGCTTGCCATGGCATCTACAAAAGCGATCGGATCATTTTGCTGTTGTAAAACCAATGCATAATCTTTCATGATGGGTGTTAGCTCATAAGAAAGAAACAACAGGTGTATCAATGCAGCGCCTAGTCCACAGATCAAGTAAAACGTAAGGAATCTTTTTGCACCCCACACATTTTCCAGAATAGATCCAAACATCCACAAAGCGAACATATTTCCCAGAATATGATAGAAATCACCATGTAAAAACATGTGTGTGATCAGTTGCCAGGGTTTGAAAAGATCACTCTGCCAAGCATGTAAAGCCAATGTGTCTTCAAAAGAAAAGATCGGAACCGCACCTTTAGAGAAAGTGACCTGTGCCAGATAGAACAAGCCATTGATGATAAGCAGGTTCTTAACGATGATCGGTAATATCTCAAATCTACTGGGTCTGAATTCTGTCATGCATCCAACGCTTATGCGTATTTATAGTGAATAGTTAGGCTTCTTTTTTCAATCTCAGTTGAACTACATTTTCGATATGCAAGGTATGCGGAAACATATCAACCGGTTGAATTTTTGTTACTTCATATTTTTCATCCAATAATGCCAGATCTCTTGCTTGTGTGGCCGGATTACAGCTCACATACACTATTAACGGAGCTGCGATATCCAACAGCTTTCTTACAAGCTTCTCATGCATTCCGGCTCTTGGCGGATCGGTGATGATCACATCCGGACGACCATGCTCCACAAAGAAAGCATCATCACAAATATCGATCACGTCTCCGGCAAAGAAAGCGGTTTGGGCGAGTCCATTCAATGCTGCATTCTCTTTTGCATCTTCAATGGCATCAGCTACTACTTCAACCCCTATTACCTTGGCCGCCTGTTTACTCACAAAAATACCAATACTGCCAGTTCCACAATAAAGATCATAAACAGTTTGCGTTCCATTCAACTCAGCAAAATCACGCGTTACCTGATACAATTTTTCAGCTTGCTTGGTATTTGTCTGAAAGAATGATTTAGGACTGATCTTGAATTGAAAATCTTCCAACTTCTCAATGATATATCCTTTACCAGTATAGATCTGAGGATGCAGATCGAAAAGGCTATCATTCTTTTTGATATTGATCGTATATAACAAAGTCGTGATCTGCGGAAAACGCTCAAGTAATGAATTCAACAGCTCTTCACGTAATGCTACGTCTTCATAACCAAAAATGATGTTTACCATCAGCTCTCCCGTACTTGTATTACGTACAAACATGTTGCGTAGCCAACCCTGATGTTCTTTGATGTTATAAAAAGGAATCCCTTTTTCGATCGTATACGCGGCTGCAAATTTTCGGATCAAATTAGTTGGCTCTTCCTGTAAATGACAGGTATCGATCTCTACTACTTTATCAAAAAAACCACGGGCATGAAATCCGGCTGCACCCGGTAAAGCATCGGGATCAATTCCTTCCGCTTTAAGTCTACGGAATTCATCAGAAGGAATGTATTTACGAGTGGCAAATGTGTATTCCATTTTATTCCGGTAATACCTGGTTTCATCAGCACCAACGATCGGCAATATTTCAGGTAATCGGATACGCCCTATTCTGGTAAGGTTATCCGTTACTTGTTTTTGTTTGTATTTCAATTGTTGCTCATACGGCAGCATTTGCCATTGGCAACCACCGCATACACCGAAATGACTACAAAAAGGTTGCACACGATCGGGTGAAAAGCTTTTTATGGCAATTGTATGACCTTCTGCCCAATCACTCTTGTTTTTGGTCAGCTGTACATCTACTTGATCGCCGGGTACGGCGCCTTCTATGAACACCACTTTCCCATCCACGCGTGCCAATGAGCGACCCTCAGCGGCATAATCCTCCACCAGGATATTTTCCAGAATGATTCTTTTCTTTTGTTTTCTCACCCTGCAAAGGTAAACATGATCGGTCAGACCACTGTTCTCTATCAGAAATGAGTATCAATTTATTTAAGAATACACGGAGTGTTTGTTAAATAGGTATCATGGCTTTTAGTATTTAACTAACTTGTTGCGAATTTTGGGTTATGAAAAAATATGTATTGTTGTCCGGATGGATCCTTGCTTTCTTAGTATCTGCAGCGCAGACAAAAACTGCCACTAAATCGCCTACAGCACTAGCAAACGGACGGAATATTCCTATCACACTCACTCCATTAAAAAACTGTAAAGTATATCTAGGCAGTTATTTGGGTACGGGAAGAACACTGGTTGATTCTGCAATATTGAATGATAAGAGTCAGGGTGTGTTCAAAGGTGATAAAAAATTGCCCGGAGGTATCTATTTCGTGGTATCGCCACAAATGACCATTCAGTTTGAATTGTTAATGGATGATATTCAGCATTTCTCAATTAAAGGTGATACTACCTTAAAAGATCAGGCTGAAATCACCGGCTCAAAAGACAATGATCTTTTTAAAAGTTATACCGCTTATTCGATCGAGAAGGGACAATTGAGACAGCAATTGAGCAATGCTTATAAAGCAGCTACGAATAAATCAGATTCTACGCGTTTATATAATTCATTGACAGCATTAGATAAAGAAGTGCAGCAGTATCGGATGAATATTGTTCAACAACATCCGAACTCTCTACTGGCCATGTTTTTCAATACCATGAAAACTCCGGAAACACCGGCCATTCCTGTTATAAATGGTAAACCGGATTCCACTTATCCATTCCGCTATGTAAAAGAACATTTTTGGGATGATGTAGCTTTCAATGATGATCGCTTATTACGCACACCCTTCTTTGAGCCTAAACTTGACGATTATTTCAGGTATTATGTGTCACCTGAGCCTGATTCCATCATTGAAGAGGTAAAGTATATGTTATTATCTGCCAGAACAGGAAAAGAGATCTATCCTTATTTGCTGACCAAGTTCACCAATAAGTATATGAATCCTGAATTCATGGGACAGGATAAAGTCTTTGTATACCTCTTTGAGAATTTTTATGCGAAGGGAGACACAATGATCCTAAATCCTGCTTCACGAAAAACGGTGACAGAAAGGGCCTATAGTCTAATGGCAAATCAACTGGGCAAACCTGCACCGGTATTGAATTTAACGGATACTACCGGAAAGATCGTATCGTTATACGGATTGAAATCGGCCTTTACTGTTGTTGCTTTCTGGGATCCCAATTGCGGACATTGCAAAGAAGAAATGCCAAGATTGGATTCTTTCTACAGAAGTAAATGGAAAGCATTGGGTGTAGCCATTTATGCTGTGAATATTTATGAAAATGAAGTGCCGGCATGGAAAAAATTTATTGCAGAGAAAAAGTTAGCAGGCTGGACACATACTTATCAGACAAAGGCTGCCAAAGAAGCAGAAGAGAGAGCAGGAGCGCCTAATTACAGGCAACTGTATGACATATTCAAGACACCGACATTATACCTCTTAGATAAAGACAAAAGAATCATCGCCAAGCAACTAAGTCTGGAGCAGTTTGATGATTTGATCGTTACAAAATCGAAACAGAAATAGCCGTCAGAAAATACAAGCAGGGACATTAACCAATACCAAGCAGTAAGACGTTCTACATCTAATCATAAATTTTATTTATTGAAACTATAAAAAACATAAATAAAATTATACTGTATGATTGTTTCATTTTTGCGGCATGAATACAAAAAAGCCTACTCAGATCACCATTGCCAGAGGCGATGGGATCGGTCCGGAGATCATGGACGCAACGCTTCGAATCTTAACAGCCGCTGGTGCTGATCTTGAAATTGAAGAGATTGAAATAGGTGAAAAGATTTATCAGCAAGGTCATTCAGCAGGAATTCTACCTGAAGCCTGGGACAGTTTGAGAAAAACCAGGGTATTCTTAAAAGCACCCATCACAACACCACAAGGTGGCGGATTCAAGAGTCTGAATGTAACTACCAGAAAAGTACTGGGTTTATTCGCCAATGTTAGACCCTGTGTTTCTTATCATCCTTTTGTAGATACCAAACATCCGGAAATGGATGTTGTGATCATCCGCGAAAACGAAGAGGATCTCTATGCAGGTATTGAGCACCAGCAAACAGATGAGGTATATCAATGTCTTAAATTGATATCACGCCCGGGAACAGAAAAGATCATTCGTTATGCTTTTGAATATGCGAAAGCTTATAACCGAAAAAAAGTGACCTGTTTCACAAAAGACAATATCATGAAAATGACTGATGGTCTTTTTCATAAAGTATTTGATGAGATTGGCAACGAGTATCCGGATATTGAAAAAGAACACTGGATCGTGGACATTGGTGCGGCTAAACTGGCAGATACCCCTGAAAAGTTTGATGTCATTGTAATGCCCAACCTATATGGCGATATTCTCAGCGATGTTGCTGCACAAATAACAGGATCTGTAGGCTTAGCAGGCAGCGCCAATATCGGCGATGGATTTGCCATGTTTGAAGCCATTCATGGATCAGCACCGAGGATCGCAGGAATGAATAAAGCAAATCCTTCAGGTCTTTTATTAGGAGCCATTCAAATGTTGGTACATATTGGTCAACAAGATGTGGCTGAAAAAATTCAAAATGCCTGGTTACGTACACTGGAAGATGGAATGCATACCTATGATATTTTCAAAGAAAATCTTTCAAAGGCAAGACTGGGGACCAAAGAATTCGCAGATGCTGTCATTGAGCGACTAGGACAAAAACCACAGCAACTGAAGCCCATCAGCTATTCAAATCAATCCGCCAATTTCAAGATCACATTGAAACCACAGCAGGAAGTTGTAAAGAAACTGGTAGGTGTAGATGTATTCATCTGCTCAAAACAAAGAGACCCTGAATCACTTGCAAAACGATTACAGGTTTCCAACAGCGATGAACTAAAACTAAGCATGATAACCAACAGAGGTACCAAAGTATGGCCCGATGGATTCCCGGAAACATTCTGTACTGACCACTGGCGTTGCAGATTCAAACCCAATAACGCTTCCAAGATCAACTATGCAGATGTACTCACATTGATGAAAAGTATCCATGAAACAGATCTTGAGATCATCAAAACAGAAAATCTGTATGAATTCGATGGTGTTGCCGGATATACCGCTGCACAAGGACAATAACACACACCAAATCACTTTATATGAAACAACAATTAATGGATGGTCGTTTCACAAAACAAGAAGCTCTACATATCTTATCTGCTTTGTATGGAGCCAAGATCGGGTTTCATGAGGAGAAGATCAGAACTACAGAGATGAATGAAGAAGATATCAAACACTCTGAAAAAAAGATCAAGCAATTGCAGCAAACATTTTCAGAGTTGAGATATAAAATTCAGTCCAACAAAAATGAGGTGCTGGATATTCATGCAGCGATCGAAGTAGCACTATAAAAAAAGGGCTGATACAAATCAGCCCTTTTTTTATACCAATTCTTTTACAACATTCCAGATCACTTTAGGTTTTCCTAAAGTATAGTAGTGTAGTACAGGTACTCCAAATTCTTTTAATTCCTTAGATTGCTGAACCAGCCATTCAGTTCCTACCTGCTCACACTCTGCATCGGTCTTGCATTTCATGATAGCATTGGAAAGATCTGATGGAATATCGACATGAAATATTCTGGGAAGTACTGACAATTGCTTTTTATTCGTCAATGGTTTTAAGCCCGGAATGATCGGAACATTGATCCCCATTGCTTTACAGGAGTTCACGAAATCAAAGAATTTCTGATTATCAAAAAACATTTGAGTCATGATATATTCTGCTCCGGCATCAACTTTCTGTTTTAATTTTTGCAGATCGATATCCAGATTGGGTGCTTCAAAATGTTTTTCAGGATACCCTGCTACACCGATACAGAATTTTGTTTTACCACCATTTTTTATATCATCGTCTAGGTAAATACCATTGTTCATATTATTGATTTGCTGTAACAAATCAATCGCATAATGATTACCGCCTACTTCAGGTTCAAAAGAAGCTTCATTTTTAGCAGCGTCGCCCCTTAGTGCCAGTACATTATCAATACCTAAGAAATCAAGGTCGATCAAGGCATCTTCTGTTTCACGCTTGGTGAAACCACCGCAAATGATATGGGGAACTGCATCTACCTGATAATGGTTCATGATGGCCGCACAAATACCTACTGTGCCCGGACGTTTTCTGACTTCTACTTTTTCGAATGTGCCATCTCCCTTTTTCTTGAACATGGTTTCACTTCGATGGTAGGTAACATTGATCCATGATGGCTTAAACTCCATCAAAGGATCCAGATGGTCATAAAGCGATACAATGGTCTTACCTTTTAATGGAGGCAATACCTCAAAAGAAATCAGCGTATCTTTTGCCTGCTGTATATGTTCTGTAATTTTCATGATTGCTTACTTGCTGGGTATTAAACTGCTGCAATATACAGCCTTGTCAGCGTTACAAAAACATCTGTTAATACCTAGTATGCTTTATGGCATGCAAAACAGATGCCTTAGTTTTGTAGAAAATCATCCCACTTGAATATTACGATACATACCAAAGACCTGCTTAAGAGTTACAAAGGAAGAACCGTTGTAAACAATGTAAGTATTGAAGTTCGCCAGGGTGAGATCGTGGGGTTACTGGGGCCCAACGGAGCCGGCAAAACCACTACTTTTTATATGGTAGTAGGCCTGATCAAACCGGATGAAGGAAGTGTATTCCTGAATGATATAGATATTACACGTTTGCCCATGTACAAAAGGGCACAAATGGGCATAGGTTATTTGCCGCAGGAAGCCAGTGTTTTCAGAAGCCTGAGTGTAGAAGACAATATTCTATCTGTACTGGAAATGACCAAGCTCACCAAACAAGAGCGTCTCACTAAGCTGGAACAGTTATTGGATGAATTCAACCTGCATCATGTCAGAAAAAACAATGGTGACAGTTTAAGCGGTGGTGAGCGAAGAAGAACAGAGATCGCCCGTGCTTTGGCAGTAGACCCCAAATTCATTTTATTGGATGAACCTTTTGCCGGTGTCGATCCGATCGCCGTGGAAGATATTCAAGGGGTAGTAGCCCGATTGAAGTATAAGAATATTGGTATTCTGATCACAGACCACAATGTGAATGAAACCCTCTCTATTTGCGATCGTGCTTATCTGTTGATCGAGGGTAAGATATTTAAACACGGATCCGCAGAACAATTGGCGGATGATGAACAAGTGAGGCGTCTCTATCTGGGTACAAATTTTGAGTTACGCAGAAAAGACTGGATCATTGAAATGGGCAAAACACATACAGCTCCTGCAGAATAGTATTGTCAACTTAGCATCACACATTAGCATTTTTCACGGGTATTCCTTATTTTGCTGACATCAACCATGAAACTGCTCAGTCCCGCGATATCCCGTTTGGCCCGCTTCAGGCATTGGCGCATTGAACAATGGGTGACTGATCCAATAGCAGCACAACGTGAAGTGTTACAAGACCTCGTCACACACGGACAATATACCGAGATCGGCAGAAAATATGGTTTCACCTCTCTATTTAACATTCGAAAATTCAAGGCTGCAGTACCCATCCATGAATATGATGACCTGAAACCATACATCGAAAGATTGATGCAGGGCGAACAGAATCTTTTATGGAATACACCCGTGAACTGGTTCGCAAAAAGTAGTGGTACCACCAGTGATAAAAGCAAGTTCATCCCTATCACACAAGAAAGTTTGGAAGATTGCCATTATCAGGGCGCAAAAGATGTTTTGACTTTATACTATCACCAGCGAAATGAAAGTGATCTGTTGACAGGAAAGGGATTGGTCATCGGTGGCAGTCATCAGATCAGTAAGGTGAATGAAGAAGTAAATTATGGTGACCTTAGCGCCGTACTATTACAAAATACACCCATCTGGGCCAACTGGATCAGAACACCTGACTTATCCATTGCGTTGATGGATGAATGGGAAGAGAAAATTGAAAAATTAGCACAGTCTACGATACCCGAACCTGTTACTTCAATATCTGGAGTACCCACATGGACATTGGTACTCATCAAAAGAATATTAGAGATCACGGGTAAGCAAACCCTTAAGGAAGTGTGGCCAGGATTAGAGCTCTACATACACGGCGGTGTTTCATTTACGCCCTATCGTGAACAGTTTGAAAGATTGATTGGAGACGGTTGTACTTACTTGGAAATGTACAATGCCAGCGAAGGATTTTTTGCAGCGCAGGATGATCCGAAGGAAGAAGGAATGTTATTGTTTCTGAATCATGGTATTTTCTATGAATTCATGCCGGTGGAAGAATACGGCAAAAAAGATCCGATGACCATTGGTCTGGATAAAGTTCAGATCGGAAAAAATTATGCATTGGTCATCAGTACCAATGGTGGTCTGTGGCGTTACCTCGTTGGAGATACTATTCAGTTCACTTCACTATATCCTTTTAGAATCAAAGTAAGTGGCAGGCTCAAACAATACATCAATGCATTTGGTGAAGAAGTGATCGCTGATAATAGCGATAAAGCCATTGCTATGGCTTGTGAAAAAACAGGGTTATTTGTAAAGGATTACACTGCTGCGCCTGTATATTTTGGTGATCATAGTAAAGGTGCGCATGAATGGTTGATCGAGTTTGAGCAATCACCTTCTTCTACAGATCAGTTTGCGTATGAACTGGATTGTGCATTGAAAGCATTGAACAGCGATTATGAAGCGAAGCGATATAAAGACATAGCATTAACCCTTCCAAATGTAATTGCAGTTCCCCAAGGATTATTTCATCAATGGCTCAAAAGCAAAGGGAAGCTGGGCGGACAGCACAAAGTGCCTCGCTTGAGTAATGACAGAAAATACATCGATGATATCAAAATGATGATGCATCAACACTAATATTCAAAGAACCCACTTACAACATCTCTGATAAATTCATTTTATTTGTAGCTGTTATCAAAAGAATCAACATGAAACTACTTGAAGGAAAAGTATCCATTGTTACCGGTGCTGCAAGAGGAATTGGTGCAGCCATAGCATTAAAACTTGCTGAGCAAGGCAGTCATATCGCATTTACGTATGTTAGCGACAGTAGTGCAGAAAAAGCCGCAGCTTTGGAAGCAGAATTAAAAGCTTTGGGTGTAAATGCCAAAGCCTGGAAAAGTAATGCCGGTGAGTTTGCAGAATGCGAAAGCTTTGTGAATGAAGTCATCAAAGAATTTGGTACGGTAGATGTTTGCGTGAACAATGCGGGTATTTCAAAAGACAATCTTTTGCTTCGCATGACAGCTGAACAATGGGATGATGTCATGGATATCAACCTCAAAAGTGTCTTTAATATGACCAAGCAGGTTATACGTCCCATGATGAAAGCCAAAAATGGCAGCATCATTAACATGAGTTCAATCATCGGTATCAGAGGTAATGCCGGACAAAGCAGTTATGCGGCCAGCAAAGCTGGTATCATTGGTTTTACAAAGTCTGTTGCACATGAGCTCGGCAGTAGAAATATCCGTTGCAATGCCATTGCACCGGGGTTTATTGAAACCGATATGACCCATTACCTGAAAGATGGTGAAGGAGCAGCCGAGTTTTTAAAGAAGATTCCTTTGGGAAGATTTGGAAAGACAGAAGAAATTGCAAATACCACGCTCTTTTTGGCAAGTGATATGAGTAGTTATATCACAGGCCAGGTATTGAGTGCTTGTGGTGGTCTGAATATCTAATCCTTTTACTGAATTGATATCTTTCAAGCCGCTATCGATCCACTCAAGATAGCGGCTTTATTCCCCTATTTATATAGACTTCTCACCGAAACGGGTTTAGAAATAATTTTAATTCCCTGATTTTCAGTATTTTAGAGGAATTGTTTCGGCTTATTTTTTTGTTAAACAAATGTTTAAGCTTGCAATTTGTTTAATCGCCTGTTACATTTGCAACTCTCTATGGCTAAGCGAATTATAAATATTTTTCTGATACTCGTTTTGTCAGTACAGATACTTCCTGTTCAACAAATGGGAAAAATGCTGTACTGCAACCAGTTTACAGAGGAAATTCCACACAGCTTAGATCATAATCAGGAAAACGCAAAACAATCTGAATCAAAAAGCGATTTCATTTCTACTCCTGAATTAGCACTACTATATGTGAATGGTTCTTCCAACTTAATTCGTCCAATTACATCAGATGTGATTCCGCAGAACCATACGAACGAGATTCATGTTCCCCCACCGAATTGCTGATCCTATCCTCTAAGATTAGCAACTTTTACCTCTTCCTTAATTCAATCATTGCATGAAGAAATATTTAAAGCATGCAGGTGCCGACGCATCTGCATCAATTGTTGTACTACTGGTAGCATTACCACTGTGTTTAGGTATTGCACTTGGTTCCGGAGCTCCCCTCTTTTCCGGAATTATTGCGGGCGTAGTAGGTGGTATCGTTATCGGTTTCTTGAGCGGGTCACAACTGAGCGTGAGCGGTCCGGCTGCCGGACTAACAGTTATTGTTGCAACAGCCATCACTAAGCTTCAGGTTTATGAAGCATTTTTACTGGCGGTTGTGATTGGAGGTTTGTTACAAGTTATTTTGGGATTCCTGAAAGCAGGTGTAATTGGGGATTATGTACCCAATGCTGTTATCAAAGGAATGTTAGCAGCGATTGGTTTGATCTTGATTCTGAAACAATTCCCGCACCTCATTGGCTACGATACCGATTTTGAAGGAGATGAATCCTTTATACAAGCAGATCATCAAAATACATTTACGGCTTTATTTGAAGCAGTGAAATATATCACTCCAACTGCATTGGTCATTGGAGTAATATCCATCTTACTGCTGATGTTTTGGGAAAGTAAATTCATCAAAACAAAAAAGTCATTGAAATTATTTCCGGGTGCATTGATCGTGGTATTGGTTGGAACTTTATTCAATGAATACCTGCGCTTATCCGGCAGCAGTTATGCATTGGAACAAAAACACCTGGTGACCTTACCTGTTGCTGAAAATGTAGGATCATTTTTATCCTTCTTTACATTCCCTGATATTCAATTCCTGAAAAATCCAGACGTATGGATGTCAGGAATCACATTGGCAATTGTTGCCAGTCTGGAGACTTTATTGGGTATAGAAGCAGCAGATAAACTAGACCCCCTGAAAAGAGTTACTCCAACCAACAGAGAACTCAAAGCACAAGGCATTGGCAATATGGTTTCAGGAATGATCGGTGGTCTACCACTTACCTCTGTTGTTGTACGAACCTCTGCTAATATTTCTGCAGGTGCCAAATCAAAAATGTCTACCATCTTACATGGTTCCATGATGTTGCTCTGCGTCATGTTCGTACCAACTATTCTGAATAAGATCCCATTATGTGCACTGGCCGCTGTATTAATTTTTACAGGATATAAACTGGCCAAAGTTTCTTTGTTCAAAGAGTTTTATGTAAAAGGATGGAATCAATTTGTGCCTTTTGTTGCTACAATAGCAGCAATTCTTCTCACAGATCTCCTGATCGGTATCCTTGTGGGAATTTGTGTGGCATTATTCTTCCTAATAAGAAGTAATTTTAGATCGGCTGTAATGGTGGTGAATGATGATAATAATTATCTCATTCGTTTCAGAAAAGATGTTTCTTTTTTGAATAAACCCATTGTAAAAAAGAAGCTGGAAGAAGTTCCTAAAAATGCTTTTGTAATCATAGATGCTGAAAGAGCTGATTTTATTGATAAGGATGTGATAGAAGAAGTGAATAATTTCTTATGCCACGCTCACTTGAAGAAGATCAGGGTTGAAGTGAAAACAGGTCAAGGCAGAGCCTCAAAAAATATATTTACCATCCCTCAAATCACTGAAGATGAAAATTTATGAAAAGTTACTCTTAGAAAACAAAGCCTGGGCAACTGAGAAAATACAGGATGATCCTGAATATTTCAGTCGTCTTGCCGATATACAAAAACCTGATTTTCTCTGGATCGGGTGTAGTGATAGTCGCGTACCTGCCAATGAGATCACCAATACGCAACCGGGTGAAATATTTGTACATCGTAATATCGCCAACATGGTGGTACATACAGATGTTAACCTGTTAAGCGTTTTAGATTACGCCGTTACGCATTTGAAAGTAAAACATGTCATCGTTTGCGGACATTATGGTTGCGGTGGCGTTAAAGCTGCTATGACGAATCATGACTATAAGCAGGTATTGAATATGTGGTTACGTAATATCAAAGATGTATACCGAATTCACAGAGACGAATTGAATAGCATGGCTGATGAGCAGCAAAAATTTGACCGACTGGTTGAACTGAATGTTCAGGAACAGGTAATTCACCTGGCCAAAACATCCATCATTCAAAGGGCCTGGAAAAATGAACAACGACCACACTTACATGGCTGGGTATATGGTTTGAAAGATGGTCTGATCAAACCTGTATTTGAAATGCCTGCCAATACCAATATTGATCATTTGTATGAGTACGATGATCTGTAAATTATCTAGGGGACAGGATATTTATTGTCCTGTTCCCGATTTTGGTTCTTAAATATGCGTTAAAGACCTTATTTATCAGGCTTTGAGAGAACAATACGCTTAAAGTTCTGTTATAGAACGGGCTAAATTATTCATAACTTTCTTTGACAAACAATCATTATGGCCAAAGAGGCAAACAGCTCACCAGCGGGTGCAGCACGGAAATTTTTTGCATTGTTGAATCTGGACAGGAAGGACGTTTCTGCCGTATACGCATTCGCCATCCTTGCCGGATTGGTTCAGCTATCACTTCCTTTAGGAATTCAAACCATTATCAGTTTCGTAATGGCTGGATCTATTTCCACATCCATTGTGGTATTGATTGTTTTAGTAGTGGCGGGTGTTTTTCTGTATGGTCTGCTCCAGGTAAGACAAATGCAGATCATTGAAAAAATCAAGCAAAAAATATTTACGCGCTACTCTTTTGAATTTGCTGATCGTATCCCTAAACTCAATATTGAAAAACTCGATAACTACTACCTGCCGGAACTGGTCAATCGTTTCTTTGATACCATCTCTCTGCAAAAAGGTATTGAGAAGATATTGCTGGATATCCCTACAGCACTGATACAAATCGTATTTGGTATCGTATTACTCTCATTCTATCATCCTGTATTCATTGGCTTTGGATCTGTATTGCTGCTGTTGTTGTATATCATTTTACGCAACACACTTCCCAATGGATTTTCAGCAAGTATGCAGGCCAGTGACTTCAAATACAAAACCGCTTCTTGGCTGGAAGAAATTTCCAGATCAATCAAATCATTCAAGTATTCACGTGGTACTTCTCTCAACGTAGAAAAAACGGACATCCTTGTTACAAGTTATCTCAACTCAAGAACAACATACTTTAATATCTTATTGGCCCAGTTCTGGAGTCTGATTGGATTTAAAGTGATCATCACCGCTGCTATGTTAATCGTAGGTGTGGTACTCTTGGTTGATCAACAAATCAATATCGGTCAGTTCATAGCTGCAGATATTGTGATCATCACTGTTATGAACTCCATCGAAAAACTGATCATCAATCTCGATAATGTTTATGACGCATTAACATCTATCGAAAAGATGGATAAGGTAACGGGTGCAGAAACTGAAAAATCAGGCACAGAACTGATCAGTAAAACCGGAGAAGCTATTCGTGTACGTTTTTCCAATGTGAGTTTCCGTTATCCTGATGGTGGGAATGTTTTACAAAACGTAAACTTCGTTTTGAATCCGGGAGAGAAACTATGTATCATGGGTAATTCCGGATCAGGAAAATCTACTGCACTCCGATTATTGACTGGCGCTTTCAGAAATTTTGAAGGCAGCGTTCTCATCAATGATATTCCTATCGGCAACTACAACGTTGGATCTCTAAGAGCGTCCACTGGTATTTTATTGAGCCAGCAGGATATCTTCCAGGGCACTTTATGGGAAAACATCACCATGGGTAATAAAGACATCTCTATCGCAGAGATCACAGATACATTGAAGCTTTGCGGACTCAGTGATTTTCTGGAATCATTACCTGATGGACTTGATACATCATTAGATCCTACCGGAAAAAGATTACCGATGAAGATCCGACAAGGGATCTTATTAGCGCGGGCATTGGTAGGACATAGAAAACTAGTGTTATTGGAAGATCCTTTTCACGGTTTGGAAGAAAAAAATAAACAAGAAGTATTGTCTTTCTTGAGAAATGATACTGAATCAACCATCATTATCACATCTACAGACAGTGAAGTAGCAAAGAATTGTGATAAAGTGCTTTACCTGAATCGCGGAGTTGCTGAATCTTTTGGCAGCTGGGATGCGGTGTCTAATCAACTTAATGCATAATCGTATGAGCAAATACCTGACTTGTGAACCTGAAAAAGAGCTAGAAAAAAACGAACTACCCTCGTTTCGTAATATTTATCATATCAACCGTACCAGCAGAGTGCGTAAGTGGTTATGGGGGTCATTGATATTGGTAGTACTTGTGATGTTTCTTCCATGGACACAAAATATTCGTGCGCGCGGATTGATCACAACACTTAAGCAAGAACAAAGACCTCAGGAGTTAAACTCAATCATTGGTGGTCGCGTTGAAAAATGGTATGTAAAAGAAGGTGACTTTGTACAAAAAGGGGATACTATTTTACAACTGGGAGAGGTAAAAGTTGAATATTTCGATCCTGCATTATTGGAAAGAACAGGATTACAGATCGACGCCAAACAAAATGCAGCAGAAGGATATCAGAACAAAGCACTCACTGCTTCACAACAAGTAGTAGCATTAGAAGAGGGTAGAGAACTGAAGCTTTCACAAATAGATATCAAACTCAAACAACAACAACTCAAAGTAGAGAGCGATAGCATGGATCTGGGTGCGGTACAAAATGAATTAGCCGTTGCTAAAAGACAGATTGATGCTGCCAAAGCCATGCTCGATAGTGGCGTTATTTCATTGGTTGATTTTGAAAGACGAAAAATTGCATTTCAAAATGCTACAGCCAAAAGAATCGGTGCAGAAAATAAATACCTGCAATCAAAACAAGAGCTTACTGCCTTAAGGATCGAGAAAAACACGGTGATACAGGATTATACTGATAAGATCGCAAAAGCAAGAGGTGATCAGTTCAGTGCCATGTCAGATAAAGCTTCCAGTGATGCAGAGGTAGCAAAATTGAAAAACGCCTACTCAAACTATGATATGCGTAACAAGCTATACTATGTTACTGCACCTCAAAGTGGACAAATCACAAAAGCCAGAAAAGCGGGTATTGGCGAAATATTGAAAGAAGGAGATATGATCGTCGAGATCGTTCCAGATAATATTCAATATGCAGTTGAATTGTTTGTAGAGCCAATGGATATGCCACTTTTATCGAAAGGACAGAAAATACGTTTTGTATTTGACGGTTTTCCTGCTATCGTCTTTAGTGGATGGCCTGCAAGTTCGTATGGAACTTTCGGAGGATTGGTTACTGCTATTGAAAATTCAGTAAGTACCAATGGTAAATTCAGGGTATTGGTAACTGAAGATCCTTCTGATAAAGCATGGCCTAAGCTTTTGAGAATAGGTGGAGGAGCCAACGGGATTGCATTGTTGAAAGATGTTTCTGTTGGTTATGAATTATGGCGAAATATCAATGGATTCCCGCCAGAGTATTATCAACCGGCTACCAGTACCACTACAACAAAGAATAAAGAGTCAGCGAAATAAAGCATGTTCATGAAAGGAATTGTATTCATTTTAGGATTGGTTTTCACGCTTCAAAGTACAGCGCAGGTATTGAATGCGGATGCATTCATCAAATTGGTGCGTAACAATCATCCGATCGCTAAACAGGCATTGATCGGAATTCGTAAGGCAGAAGCTGATCTCTTAAGTGCCAAAGGCGGATTTGATCCATTGATCGGTATGGATGCCAGCAGAAAAACATTTGATGGTAAGAACTACTATTTCTATACCAATCCTGAAGTGAAAATTCCTACCTGGATCGGTGCTGATATCAAAGCCGGTATTGAAAATAATGGCGGTCAGTTTTTGGCGAGAGAAACAACTGCCGGACAAACCAGTTATCTCGGAATTGAAATGCCGATTGCAAAAGGATTGTTGTTGGATAAAAGAAGAGCCACACTTCAGCAAGCGCGTATCTATCGTGATATGAGCGAGCAAGAACAATTGAATGCGCTAAACAATCTATTATTCGACGCTTACCAGATCTATTGGCAATGGGCCGGTTCTTATCAGTTGTACAATATCTATTCAAAATTTGTAAGTATTGCGCAGGACCGTTTTCGTTTAGTAAAGATCGCTTTTGAAAATGGCGACAGAGCTACCATTGATACTATCGAAGCTTTAACGCAACTCCAGCAATTTCAGCTGGTACAAAATGAAGCGCTCTTGCGATTGACCAATACGACACTGGAATTATCAAACTATTTATGGGATGAACAAGACAGCGTTTATTTATTACCACCCAGAGTTGTACCTGATACTTTGCAGTTCATGCAATACGCACAGCTTCCTGCAGAAAATGAAATTCTCCAACAGGCACTTACGATCAACCCTTCTATCAGATCGTATGATTTTAAATTGAATGCACTGGAAGTTGATCGAAGACTCAAGCAACAAAATCTACTGCCTACCATCAACCTGAAAGCCAATCTGCTTAACAGCGGATACAATGTTTTTAAGGGCTGGAATAGTGCATTGTTTCAAAACAACTATTTGTGGGGCATTGATGTCAAATTTCCGATCTTCTTGAGAGAAGGAAGGGGAGACTATAAGAAGTCTGTATTGAAGATCAAAGAAACCAATTATGAGCTTTCATTGAAAAGAAGAGAAGTTGAAAACAAAGTAAGATCTTATCTAAATGAAACAACACAGCTTGAACAACAGCTTGTCATTGCTCAGAGTGCTTATAAGAATTTTCAAAGCTTACTAAATGCAGAGTATCTAAGGTTTCGTAATGGTGAGAGCTCATTGTTTCTTGTAAATACACGAGAAAATAAAGTGATCGAGACAGCTGAAAAAATGATCTCACTTCGTATCAAGTATCTCAAATCACGTTACGCAATTGATTGGGCTTCGGGATTATTACGCTGATTCAAAAACAATATTTTTCCGACGGATATACGCATGCCATAACATGAATGAGGCAATCGTTCTATAAGGCTTCCATGATTCTGTTATTGCTAGCAGTTCTTCTTTATTCGTATCAGCAGGTAATTGTTTGACATACTTTAAACTATTTATCAGAGCAATGTCTCCAAAAGGAAAGAGGTCAGTACTGTGCAAGCACATCATCAAAAAAACATCTACTGTCCAATGACCAATACCCTTGATACGGGTGAGTGCAGCTCGAATTTGTTCATCAGAAGAATTCGTAAGCTGCTCGATAGTAATAGACCCCTCAATAAAAGCCTGGGCTAAACAACGTGCATATACTGTTTTTTGTCTGCTGAAATAACACATTTTTAGTTCTTCATCTGTCAGTTTCATGATTTTCTCGGGTTGAATTTCACCGATAAAACTTTTCAGCTTCACAAATGCTGCCTTCGCTGAAGCTAAGGAGACTTGCTGTTCCAGGATAATATGTATCAATGTAGCAAATGAAGGTTCTCTACTCCAAAATGGAGGATATCCATAGTTCTCCAGTATCTGTAATAAATGTGGGTCTTTTTCAGATAATCGACCACAAATCACTACAAGGTCTTTTTCATTAAACCTTGATCCTGCTGTCATGATTGTTTTTCCTTAAACTTTGCGATCGCTTTTTTACTGTATTCGCTCAAGATCAATCGTCCACTGATCTTAGCACGCTCTTTCAACAACTCATCCCAATGCTCGGTACCCGCCCAAAATATTTTCTTCATTTCGTGCATAGCCTCAGGACTGGAATTAGATAGTGTGGTTGTCATTCTGGTTATAGAATCATCCATGCCCGCTACATCTGCATGTAATTCAGCAAACAATCCTTTTCGTCTGGCCCAATCTGCCGGCCTCCACATCGATGCGTCAATGGCTAATTGGGAAAATGCCGAAGTGCCGATCTTTCTTTCCACAGCTGGCCCTACTACAAAAGGACCTATCCCTACTGCAAGTTCACTTAGTTTAACGTCTGCACCTTCCACAGCTATTGCATAGTCTGCTGCTGCCGCAATACCTACACCTCCACCCACACACTTTCCCTGAATTCGAGCAATGATCAATTGAGGAACTGTTCTCATCGCATTGATGACGTGAGCAAAACCATTGAAGAATTTTGATCCGGTTGCTTCATCTGTGATCGATGAAAGCTCATCAAAAGAAGCGCCAGAACAAAACACTTTTTCTCCCGCAGATCGAAGTACAATCACTTTCGTTTCATGATTCAATCCTTCACTATGAATTGCTTTTGCAAGTGCATCCAGGATCTTTCCGGGTAGCGAGTTGCGTTGCGGATGATAAAACTCAATAGTAGCAATACCATGCTCACGTTCCACTTTTACATAACCCTCTTTAATTTCTTCGATCATAACAATAGTTTTTCAAGTTAATGATTAGGCTTGTTAGCTTTTTCTTTCCACCATCGTCAAAATAGTAGCAACTCCGGTGATCTCACCGGTTTCATCCATGATCTCTACCAGCCATTTCACAATTCCTTTATCAATATCCGTAGGTTCCTTTTTTTCTTGCCTTGTTTTCTCTTTACAAGTAAAACGAACCTGTATCTCTGATCCTGGATATACGGGCTTTGTAAATCGCAACTCATCAATACCATAATTCAGTAATACCGGATTTTTATCATAACTGCTTACAAAGAGTCCGGCTGCTAAACTCATGATCAGATAACCATGTGCAACTTGTCTCTCGAACATTGTACCTGAAAAATCAGTATCTCTTAAATGCGCATAAAAATGATCCCCACTTAGATCAGCAAACTGATCGATATCTTCTGCGGTGATCAGTCTTTTTTCAGTCAATAACTGATCTCCTATTTGTAATTCATCAAAATACTTTTTGAAAGGATGTATCCCTCCGGTATTTCCCTTCGCACCAGGCTGATAAATATTGCTGATCGCAGTGATCATATCCGGAGAGCCCTGGATAGCTACTCGCTGCATATAATGTTTCACACCCCGGATTCCACCCATTTCCTCACCACCTCCGGCTCTGCCCGGACCCCCATGCACCAATAATGGCAACGGCGAACCATGTCCGGTACTCTCTTTGGCACAATCACCATTCAACACTAGGATACGTCCATGATACATACCCGCTCCTAAGACATAGGATTTAGCAATTTTTTTATCGGCAGTAACGATTGAACTCACCAAAGACCCCTTACCCATTTTAGCGAGTTGTATTGCATCTTCTAAATGGTCATAAGGCATGAGTGTTGAAACCGGACCAAATGCTTCGATCTCATGTACTTCTTTGGACTGAAATGGATGTTCATTCAGTAATAGCAAGGGACTCATGAATGCTCCTTTCTGCGCATCTGCATCAATGACTTGTACACTATCTAATGATCCGTAGATCAGTTGTGAAGAAGCCAATAATTTTTGAACTTGTGCTCTTACTTCTGCGCGTTGCGATTCACCTGCCAACGATCCCATTCTTACTTTTTCATTCAATGGATTACCGATCGTTGTTTGTGATAAATATTTACCTAGTGCGATCTGTACATCTTCGATCTTATCTGCAGGCACAAAAATTCTACGGATAGCTGTACATTTTTGTCCGCACTTGGTCGTTATTTCTTTTCTGACCTCTTTCAGAAAGATATCCCACTCTGGCATATCGGGAGTTACATCATTCCCTAAAACGATACAATTCAATGAATCTGCCTCCATCGTAAAGGGTACGTTTTGCGATAGAATAGATGGCGTTGATTTCAACATCAGCCCTGTAGAAGCAGAACCTGTAAATGTTACCACATCTTGTTCGGTAACATGCTGTAACATATCGCCTGCACTTCCACACACCAGTTGTAATGCCCCATCAGGGAGAATACCCGAAGCAATGATCTCGCGGACCACTGCTTCTGTTAGAAAAGAGGTAACTGTTGCAGGTTTAACAACTGCCGGCATTCCGGCCAGCAGATTCACCGCAATTTTTTCAAGCATACCCCATACCGGAAAATTGAATGCATTGATATGAACAGCTACACCTTCTTTGGGTACCAGTAAGTGATGACCCATGAATGTATTGGCTTTACCCAGCACATGATGTTCTCCATCAAGACAATATGATTCATCAGGGAACTTTCTTCTGAGTGAGGCATAAGAAAATAGATTTCCAATTCCACCTTCAATATCTACCCAGCTATCGGCTTTGGTTGCCCCTGTCTGATAGCTGATCTGATAAAATTTATCCAGATGATTGCGTAGGTATAGTGCCAGATTTTTCAGCATCAACCCGCGCTCATGAAAACTCATTTTTCGGAGTGCAGGATTGCCGGTTGTTCTGGCATATCGTAAAATATCTTTAAAGTCGATTCCTTTAGTAGAAGCGGTAGCGATCTGTTCGCCCGTAACTGCATTAAACAAGGGTTGTCCTTCCCCATCTCCGGTGATCCATCGTCCCAGAATAAAATTTTCAAGCTTAGCCATAGCAATCGTTTAGAACAACAAAGCTAACGATTGATCGCTTTGTTTGTTGACCGGATCAACATATTTAACGCGGTAACAAACCAAACTGTCTGGCATGGTGAGTGACATGTTTATAATGCAAGAGTATCCATTCTTCAAAATTGAGTGGACCAAATACAGGATGTGCGATTTTCAGATCCGGATGAAGTTCATAAAATTGGAAAAACTTTTCGATTGCTGCTTTCAGGTGTAAAATGGCCGTTGAAAGATCCGGTGTTGTAACAGGTAAGGGCTCTTCAGGTAATACCGGAGCTTTTGTATTTTCTCGAAACTGCTTATCGCTTAAAAGAAACTCTTTGAATTTTGGCAAGTGTTCTTCTGGTGTAACCAATGGGAAATGCAGCTCATTGGTGGATACTTTGAAGAACCCGGTAACATGTTCTACCATTTGCTGAACACTCATTTTCCCCCAGAGAGCTTCGGTATCTGCTGATAAATGCGCCACCGATTCAGGAAAAGAGGTTCTGATATACAAGGCTTTCTGCTGATCCATTTTTTTCTGCTAAGGTAATGGTATTGTAATGAGCAAAAGTTCATAGAAAAGCAATCTTTGTTTTTTATATTGCAGATATAAAATGTCCAACTGCTTAAACTGTAACGCTGCTCTTACCGCTACACAAAAATTTTGTGGCGAGTGTGGTCAAAAGACTGCATTGAAGCGCGTGAATTTACATGATGTCTTACATGATGCTGTTCACTATTTCACACATGCCGATAAAGGTATTTTTACCTTACTGAAATCACTTGTGCTACAACCCGGATTAGTAGCCAAAGAATATGTTGAAGGGAAAAGAAAGAAACATTTCCCGCCCTTGAACTTCTTCTTGATCGTAGCTGCGGTCTATCTGATCTTAGGAAGTATTACAACAAAATATGGCAATACAGCTCTTCAAAAAAGATATCGCAGTAATAATTATGCATCTGCACAGCAAATAACAAAGCCCGATGCTTTAAAGCAAGCAGAAGGTATCAAGCGGATGGAAAAAATGGTTAAAATTGGTCGCTTTTTTTCCAAGTATTCCAATTACGTAGCCATGTTTGCTGCGCCACTGATCAGTTTACTGATTTGGCTCTTATACTTCAAAGGCCGATATAACTTTACAGAGCATCTTGTTGCTAACTTATACCTCATCGGCTTCACGAATCTGTTTCGATGTATGATCATTTCTCCAATTGCAATACTCTTCAGTATCCCAACTGAAAACAGAAGCCTGCAATTCGGATTTATGCTATTCGAAGTTGTATACAGGACCTTTTTCTACTACCGCTTTATGGGCGAGTACAACCTGGCAGGGAAAGTCAAAGCTTTCTTAGTTGCTGCAGGTACCGCCATATTCTGGAGTGCATTGATAGCTGCTATCTTTTACTTTTACATTGTTTGGGGTTAACAATATAAGTTACACGATAGGCAATTCAATACTGAATGTAGTTCCCTTATTAGGTTCTGATTCAATATTCAGTGATCCGTTCAACTTAATGATCAGGTGTTTGACCAACATTAGACCAAAGCCATATCCCTTTTCACCGGAAGTACCTTCGGTTGATTCTTGTTCTCCGTATAATATTTGATGAATTGTATCCTGATCCATCCCCGATCCGGTATCTGTGACTTTGATCGATAATTTTTTGGTCCTGCTTATAACAATCGATAATTGAACAGTAACCTGACCGTTTAACGGTGTGAATTTGATGGCATTTGAAATGAGGTTACCGGTGATCTGTAATAATTTGTTTTTCGAAAAAGGAATGTCTTCTGTTTTGCTATCTGTAACCACTCGGAATGTGATATTCTTATTTGCCGCCTGCGGTGCGAACAACTTTTCGATCTTTTCTTTAAAGCTAAGCAGGTTATATTCATTAGCCCCTGCTTCATGAGAAGGATTATCTATCTTCTTTTCGGCACTTAATATCTCATCAGCCAATTCCAATAAAGAGTGGCCGCCTTTCTGGATCATGGACACCAATTGCAATACATCTTCCAGCTTATTATCATTTCCTTGTTCGCTAATCAACTGTGCCAAACCTACGATACCGGACAATGGACCTCTGATATCATGTGCAATTTTTTTCTGAGTCTCTTTTGCTTCTTTCACTCGGTTCTTTAAGCCATTGATTACCCGAATTACCATGAGTCGATTCACAATTTCATCAGCAATGATCTTCAGCATTTCTACCTTTTCGGGGCTAACTTCTTTACCGATCGTATCCAATACACACAAGGCCCCCAATGGAAGTCCATCACTCGTTTGCAATGGCACGCCAAAATAATAGCGGAGGTTTGGATCATCCTTTACATAAAACTTATCCTTGAAGCGATCATCAGCAGACAGATCTTTTACTTCAAAGAACTGATCTGATACAATCGTATATTGACAAACAGAATCCTCCCTTGGCATTTGCTCAATCTCTAGTCCGAAATTAGAGACAGTCCACTGTGTGAACGAATCAATCATATTCACCAATGAGATATTGGTACCTGCTACTTTAGCTGCAAGCTTGGCTAAATCTTTAAAATTTTCTTGTAACGATGAATAATCCAGATCGAATTCAGATAATTCAATCACGCGTTGCATTTCTTTTTCTGGTAATGGGGCCGGCATTAAGATATTTTTGGGTAATAAAGATACCAACAGGAAGGAAATAATGATCAAGTTAATGCTATTTAATAATTATGCTACAAGCTTGTCATACAAACCACTACATTTTATATATGAGCGCCAACAGTAAGTATGATACTGTATTAATTTTTCTATATTTAACCGATAATCAAAACCATAAAAACAACCTACTCTGCTGGTTTGTTTGTTTTGCTGATCAAATGTTTTGCTGAGCATCTACAGATTATACGATTACTGGTTAAGAAAAAAAATTCAGTAAAAAGATGCCTTAAAAAAAATATTAATCTCTTTTTGATGCAGGAACAAGATATTATTGAAAAAACAGAATTGTTCGTTAGAGATACTTTACAACACAGCGAAAGCGGACATAATTGGTTTCATATCGAGCGTGTTTGGAAAAACGCAAAACACATAGGCCAATATGAGCCTGTAGATATGCTTGTTGTTGAACTAGCGGCGCTTTTACATGATATAGCAGATTCAAAATTTTATAATGGAGATGAAACCATCGGACCTAAGATGGCGCGGAATTTTTTAGAAAGCCAAGGTGCGGATACTGCGATTATTGAGCATGTTATTCATATCATGGAAAACATGTCATTCAGATCCGGATACGATACACCTTCTTTTATATCCCCGGAATTACAAGTAGTGCAAGATGCAGACAGGCTTGATGCAATTGGTGCAATCGGCATCGCCAGGGCTTTTCATTATGGTGGTTATAAGAACCGCGAGATCTATGACCCGGGTATACCACCCGATCTCCATATGGACAAAGAAGCGTATAAAAAAAGCACTGCGCCTACCATCAATCATTTTTATGAAAAATTGTTGTTGTTAAAAGATAAAATGAATACCAATACCGGTAAGAAGATCGCCGAAGAGAGACACAGTTTCATGGAAAAATATCTACAACAATTTTATGCAGAATGGAATGGAGAAGCTTAATCTTATGAATATGTATATAAAACAATTTTGCTTATTGGTTTTACTGGCTGTATCGGCTTGCTCTACCCCTAAGTATTTCCGAAAGCTGGATAAAGAGGAAAAAACGGCGGTAAAAAAAGCAAAGAAATGGGTCGATCTGTCTCCGAAACAAACGCATGTACTCATCATGACCAGCAAGGGAGAAATGGTAGTGAAATTATATGACGAAACACCTTTGCACAGAGATAATTTTATCTCAAAGGTCAAGGCAGGATTTTATGACAGCCTTCTTTTTCATCGTGTCATCAATCGCTTCATGATCCAGGGTGGTGACCCTGAAAGTAAATATGCTACTGCTGATAAAAGAATTGGTGGTGGATCTGCACCCGGAGATCGTATTCCTGCTGAGTTCAGAACAGAAAAAAATATCTTCCATAAAAGAGGTGCATTGGCTGCAGCCAGAACAGATAATCCGGAAAAAGCCAGCAGTAACTGTCAATTTTATATCGTTCAACGACCTGCATGGCGCAGATCAGAATTAGACAGTACCATTCGCTCGCGAAATCTTACGCTGAATGATTACCAAAAAAATCTATACACTACAGAAGGGGGCACGCCACATCTTGACGGTGGATACACGGTATTCGGCGAACTTATTACAGGGTTCAATGTCTTGGATTCAATTGCAACAACACCCACTAAGAGTGACAGACCTATTAATGACGTGAGAATGCGAATGTTTCTACTGAATACTCCTAAAAAGAAATAGCAGCTTGTAGCTGCTATTTCTTTTTAGAGATCACTTATTTAGAGCCATACAATTGTTGGTACAAAGCCAATTCTGTTGTAGTGGGATCATACGCTTTCTTAGCACGATTCATCCTATTTCGTTGGGTGAAATAAAAATCTCCGATATCATTCGGATTGGTTACCAGAATAATCAGATCAGGCTCAGCATATTTTGCACGTTCTGCTATTAAACTTACCTGGTCATCGATGGTATATCCGATCACACCTGCATTGATGATCTCTGCATCCGGAAAACGCTGTTGTAGTAATGCAGTAAAAATCTGACTGTTATCAAGAAAAGGAGAATAGAGCTGTGAGTCTCCTATTAATAAGATCCGTTGTTTAGCCTTCGGAAAAACAAGATCTGTATTCATCCTGAATCCTTGCTTATTGGTGATCAACTGATATGGAAGGTTCTTTCCTCCATCCAATGCCACATCCTGATTCGGATCCAGATCACCCAAAACAGCCGGTCTTTCATTTTCAGCAAAGGTTTTGGTAGAGCGGTGGGCAACATATTTGCCAATAATTGGTTGATATAGATCAGCAACAACTTTTGATCCATTTACAGACCAATGACCATCCAATGGCATTTGCGTGATTTTTTGTCCAACGAAGGCTTCCAGCGGTTTCATGCAATCATATACATCCAGTCCTAATTTTTTACTAATTGAATTGATGAGTGGAATGCCTTTTTGTCCGCTTACTGTTGTAGCATCTCCTACTTCCGGAGATAAAATCGTGACAATGAGTTTTGCTTCTAGCTCATCTGATTGTTGTTTCAGTGCCGCAAGGGATTGCTCATATCGTTCAGCACAAATATTATAAACAGCAGCTCCTGTATCACCTGCATTGAGTATGTCTGGCGTTTCGGGTACTTTAGGATATTGACTTAGGTATTCTTCTCGCTGTTCATTTTTTGTTTCACTTACAACAGGGTCCATCACCATTGTATCTTTCTTCTCTCCATCTTTACAAGAGACAGCAATACATAAAACAACGAAAGGCAGTGCTAGCTTCTGAAGCATATTGGAATTTTAAAATCTGAAGTAATAATACTCTTGCAAAGATAATTTCTTATGATAAAGAATCACGATCAAAAAAATAATGGCATAGAGAAAATAACGTATCCACTTATTATTTGAAACATCCAGCGGATGTTGCCTAAAACGTTGCATCCACTCCATCAGTACTAACAACAAACACCAATGAATGTGAGCATATAAAAAAGAGGGAGGCCAATTCAAGGAATGATTATTGATCATACTATTCCAGTACAACTTTGCTTTTCCCAGACTTTCTGCTTTGAATAGGATACGACTGAAAGTGATCAGATGAAATGTTAGCATGACCTTCCCCAACGTTGCAAAGGAGGGTAACCATCGATTTTTATCTGGGGGTTCATCATAATGCTTGATCTGTTTAAAAAGCAGATAAACGACATAATAGATCCCATTCAACAATCCCCATAATACAAAGTTGATACTCGAACCATGCCATAAGCCACTGAACAGAAAAATAAAAAGAATAACAACTATAAAACCCCCGTATCCTAAAGAGCGTCCGCCCATTGGTTTATACAAATAATCAGTAAGCCATCTTGTAAGTGAGATGTGCCATCTCCTCCAAAACTCACCCGGGTTTCTACTAAAAAAGGGAGATTTAAAATTTTGGAAAAGATCGATACTGAAAAATTTGGCTACCCCTCTAGCTATATCTGAGTAAGCAGAGAAGTCGGCATAAATTTGAAAGCTGAATAATACAATACCCAAATACAAGGAGAGACTATTCAATGAGTCAGCCCTTGCAAAACAATAATCTACTGAGATACTAATATTATCAGCGATCACCATTTTTTTGAATAAGCCCCAAATGATCTTACGAATAGCGGGCTCAACATTCGATACACTAAATATTCTTGGATATGTAAATTGTCGCAGATGTTTTGTTGCAGCAGGAATAGGCCCTGCTAAAAGATGGGGAAAGAAACTGATATAGGCACTAAATGAAAAGATATCTTTCTCCGGCTCAATCTTTTTCCTGTATACGTCTGTTACATATCCAATGGTGCTAAACGTATAAAAGCTAAGGCCAACGGGTACCAAAAATTTCAAATTATCGAAACGAGCCCCCATTCCATTGATAATATCAATACCAAAATTGGTATACTTCAGAATAACCAAACAAGAAGATAGTAGTACAAGGGATAAAATTAGCGCCGGCTTTTTGAGTGCTTTGATCTTGCTGATCCATAATCCAGAAAAAAAAGCGAGGAGAATGAGACCAGCTAAATAAAAAACAAAACTATAATGAAGTCGACTATAAAAATAAAAGCTGGCAATCAGTAAAAGAATATTCTGTAGACGTACAGACTTATAACAACACCAATAAAGCAACAATACGGCGCTACAAAACCATAAGAATTCCCATGTGTTAAATTGCATCGAAGGCTGTTCGGTCTGGAAATGGATGTAACCAAATATAGTTTTTTTCTGCTTATCCCTCTCCTTCCAGCTTTTCTAATAAAACATGAACCTGTTCTTGTCTCTTTTTGATTTCGATCTGTTTCGATGCAGACAAATTAATAATAGATGCCGCTTCGGATTGATGTGAAAGTTGTACTTCTAATATATAAATGCCATAGGGTATATTTTTCCCGAAAAAAGTATCTGCCTGATCATCTATGGAATTCATTAATAATATTGCACCATTGACACTTTTCGGTATGAATGAAATATTCACTGTGTTTTAGGTGCGAATAACCCGGTTTCCAAGTGTGATGGTTTTGTATGATCTTGATGGTTCTGGAAAAACTTGTTGCTTGCAAGTACGCTTCAAAATCATCCGCTGAAAAAATTTTGAATTGCGCTAGTGGCATGGTATTCTATGTTGAAATGAATGAATACATCCTTTCTCAGTGTGAATCCAGCTATTAGGGGAGGGGGAGAAAAAGAAGATCCGGATAGTATGTACCCGGATCATTGAACATTCCTCTGATTGGAATGCAGGATCTTGGCTTCATAGGACCAATCAGATTGCTTGCTTAAACCCGGGGCTGTTACCGAATCACACCCCCCGATATGATCAGTAACAGTCCCACCAGGTATATCGATAAAGGCTTTCGCCTGATTATCAGTAAGTTAGAAGAAGTGCCAGTTTTGGTGTATTAACAGATGAGTGTTAATTTTAAACTGTTAAACGGTCGAAAGTTTAATATACCTCTTCTTACTTATGGCCAAAATTATGGTTGTCTGCTATGCAAGTCAACTGCGAAAATTCGCAGGTACAGGTAAGAGGGGATTAGAAAAGTAAATGCAGATATGGAACCTAGAGATTTAGGCAAGTACACGCGTTCATTTGTCACCGATATCCCCGCTGATCTTCATTCTGAAGAGTTCAAGTATTTCAATGAAACCATCCCAAAGTTTCCGGAAGAAGGTATTTATATCTACTCTTTTGTAGAAGGCAGAATGATCTATGCCCATGGATGGGAAGAAGTGCTGGGTTATCGGGATGATGAAATCACGATGCTGAAAATAGTAAGTATGACAGCACCTGATTATGCACCTTTTGTAGATGAGTTGAACGATAAAGCATTGATGTTTATTCACAAGACCACTACTGATCTCGACAAATACAGCTTCTTGATCGAGTCAAAAAAACTACACAAAAA
This sequence comes from Sediminibacterium sp. KACHI17, assembly GCF_040362915.1. Classification (NCBI taxonomy): domain Bacteria; kingdom Pseudomonadati; phylum Bacteroidota; class Chitinophagia; order Chitinophagales; family Chitinophagaceae; genus Sediminibacterium; species Sediminibacterium longum. The sequence continues at coordinate 2,104,910 of NZ_AP029612.1, forward strand.
TGGTTCTGAAGTTCCCATCGTTGCAAGAGTAGGAGTATTTGAACACGAAAACGGAAAATTGAAATCGATCATTGGTCGCTTTCAGGTAAATAGAAATCTGACTTTTGGAAAAGTAATGCGCTATGCTGCATTCGGTCCTGATAAAGTTGAATTTGAAGAAGAACTCAATAAAACACTGTTTTATAAATATGCGATATCGAATAAAGAAAGAGAAGCTTTGGCCATGGTTGCTAAGGGATACTCCTTCAAAGAGATCGCAAACCTTTTTAATGTATCCCAATCCGCAATTGAAAAAAGAATCATTCCGTTATACAAACGTTTTGATGTAAAAAGCTTGACACACTTAGTGAGTTTTGCTTATGAAAATCATATCCTGCCTTAAATGGTCAGGATCGACTGAGATGAATATGTGTGATCTGTTCAGTTGCTATGCCTAATTGATGCAACATTTGTGTCCAGGTTGTTTGCAGTTTCATTGCGCCTACACCAGCAACATCCCCTAATACCCAAATCACATTTAATTGTTTCAAGGCATTGATATTTTCTGTACCGTAATTACCCGATTGTGCATATTTCAGAAATGCTTCAGCTGAGATCAACTCTGATGTACCGGGTAATCCGGTATTGATATCATCAATCACCAGACAATGAGATGTACGCCAACCCCATATATTACCCGGCACTTGTGGCTGTGCAGGATCAGACTCAATAAATGAACTGAATAATTTAATAGCGGTAGTATACTTACAAGCGTAATGCTGTATCGACAACTCATTGGCGATCGCTACCGCTAAAGATGTTTTTCCTGTTTTATACTCACCAGAGATCAGTAGATGTTTTACAGGTTTTCGATTAGAGAGAAATACCAATACTTTTTCCTTATCGACTTCCTGCATCTTCCATTTCCACTGACTCAATCTGAATTGAATAGGATATTCCGCAGCTTGTTGAAATATTTTCGTGTGATACCATTTTTTTGATGCAGGGTATAAGAACAAAACCAATATCAATATGATGATAGATAAGATCCAGCTACCACCTAAAACAATAGCAGCCAATAATGCTCCGAAAATAAAAAATCCCAGATCTGTTACTGTATCATGAATGATATTTTTCCAATCCGGCTCAAATAATGCGCCTTCTTCTTTTTGTTTTTTGAGCGGTTTACGAACATTGATATATTCAAAGATGGTCCAGATCAATGAAACAATGAGTGCCGATATCCAAGTGGCACCATCCAGTTTCAAACAATAATGCAATAACAAATAGATCAGGTGTGTGGGAATATACCCTAACATGCAATGTCCACACTGATTGGCCAGCCATCCATAACTAAGTGTAATACCCCTTTGCGAATCTTTACCAATCAGATCATAGGTCAGTTGGGCTTTGACCAATTTGGCTGATAAACGAAATTGCATAAGCTGAGTTTATAGCATAAATATAGCCACAGATGTATAAGAATAAGACATACTATCTTTTGATCCTATACCTCTGTGGCTATTGTATCGATCGGCTACCGGATTACTCTTCTTCTTTATGAAGCGGGTTACGACGAGTGGGGATGATCATTTTTTCATCTTCACTCAAAAATACCCAGAATTCATACAGTGCGAAGATGTCGCCGGGGGTTTTACTATCGCCATTCTCACTTCTGCGCTCATATGCACCCAATATTTCGCCATTGTGTTTCAGCTCCAACAGCTTTTTTTCATGGCTCAGTTCTTTAAAACTTTCAATGGTCATACCTTGTTGATTTTGTGCAAATATAGGGTTAACGACTAACCTCTACTAAAATATCACCGCTAAATCCTGCTAAATCGAAAGCCCCCTCTACTATTCTTGCTGGCGAAAGCACCCCTTCTAAACACATTACATCCAACGGCATCCATAAACCTTTCGGCATCTGTATGGTTTGACTATTTCTTGTTCCGTTGTAGACCACAAAAATGTTCCTTTTTTGCTCCGTTTTCATAGAAGGATTCGATATCACTTCATGGGTCATATAACTAATAACGCCCTCTGGATTATTTTCAATGAATTGAATGCTTTTAAGAATATCGTCGGCTGAAGACAGTCTAAAAGATGAATGCCATTTCTTTGAGCTGATCAGTTTTTGGATAAGAAAATAGGTACTCTTATTTTTTGTCTTCAATCCCCATCGTATCGCATTCACACTATCTCCTTTATTATAGGAGTTCTCTTCTCCAAACTTAGAACGCAAAAATTCAGAACCCGCATGCAAAAAAGGGATCCCTTGTGAAGTCAACACGATCGTTAATGCCAACTCATGCATTTTTTTTCTTTCTTCCTCTGAGGCCTCGGGTACCGATAATGCTATTTTATCCCACAGAACATTATTATCATGACACTCTGCATAAGTGATCACATTCGATGGACCACTAGCATATGCTTCTTTAGAATAATTCACCTTACTCATATCAATTTGCCGATGTGGTAAGGAAGCCACGATCCCAAATTTCACTGATTCAGTATTTGCAGCCTTACCGGTTGCAAAACCCCGATCCTTAATATCAAATACACTTCCTTTGATTCCATCACGGATATCATCACTGAATACTGCTATCCCTTTTAACAGATGGGCATTTTTTTTCAACGCTCTTTTTTCTTCGGGATAAGGAGATGCACCGGCTGTCCATCCTTCACCATACAATAAGATATCCGGCTTGATCTTATGCAGTGTATCTGAAATCAAATTCATGGTTTCAATATCATGAACACCCATCAGGTCAAAACGAAATCCATCAATATGATATTCCTTCACCCAATACACCACACTCTCTAACATAAACTTGCGCATCATGGCTCTTTCACTTGCCGTTTCATTACCACAAGCCGTAGCATCAGAAAAACTACCATCAGGTTTTTGGCGATAGTAATAGCCCGGCACCAGTTGATTGAAGTTGGATGTTTCTGTTAATGCTGTATGGTTATACACCACATCCATCACCACACGCAATCCATTCTGATGAAATGCCTGGATCATTTGTTTTAATTCTCGGATGCGTGTTCTGCCATCAGCTGCATCTGTACTATAAGAACCTTCGGGTACATTGTAATTCACCGGATCATAACCCCAATTGTACTGACCGGTCTTGGTTTCATCAACTGAGTTATAATCATAGAAGGGTAATAAATGCACATGCGTTACACCCAGTTCTTTGATATGATCCAATCCGGTTGAAAGTCCGGCTTTATTTCTGGTTCCCGTTTCCGCAAGCCCAAGAAATTTCCCTTTATGTTTTGCTCCCGATTCTTCATCGATAGTAGCATCCCGAATATGCAATTCATAAATGATAGCATCGGTAGGTAAATTTTTCTCCGAAAAATTCGGGCTCTTGTCTTGTTCCCAACCAACAGGATTTGTTTCTTTTAAATCAAGTACCTGTGCCCTTTGTCCATTGATACCAGTTGCTCTGGCATAGGGATCTGTTACTTCATTACTCCACCGGCCATTTATATTAGCACGAACGGTATAAAACATACCCTTTAGATCACGATTTACAATAGCCACCCAAGTGCCTGATACATTTTTCTGCATTTGAATGGTCTGCTTTGCAACACCTCCCGTTCCTGTTTCATATAATTTCAACTCCATTGCTGATGCAGGCGGACTCCAAATTCTGAATACAGAAGATGATGGCGTATAAGTTAACCCCAAGTCAGACCCTTTATAGGTAGGATATCTATCAAATGTATATTGTGCATCAACTGCTGAAGAAAAAGCAAGCCATGCCATAAGCATCAAAATTTGTTTCATGATCTTCGATTGTCTATCAATTTACATGTTTAGCAGCAAAAAAGAGCTATCGTTTACTTTCATTTCCTAATCTGTCAACAGCTGTTACTTTAATATTTGAAACAACCAGTTTTTCGTTTCCTCCATTGGCAATATATCTGTCGAGTAAAATAGATCTGTCTTTTCGGTTGAGTATCTGATACCTTTTCTGATTGCCATATTCATAATAAATAACCCATCTGAAAACCGATGCTTCATTGGTATGTGTCCAACTGACTTTGATCTTATCTGTCAGTGTTTCCAGTGATACCATTGGTGTAGCAGGTGGCTCTGATCCCAGCCATGGACTTGCAGGTATCAATGCCTGTTTTTTATAAGGCCCATCGATCAGTGCTTTGGCCATAGGTGGATTTTTAGACACTGAAAAAATATTCCAGTGAACCACGCCCATACTTTGTGGAAGCATCCCTCTAGAAATCATGATCTGACTCATGATCTCATTTACATTTTTAGCACTGGTATCTCTGCCAACACTGATCCCCGGCCATAAATGTCGCTGCATGGTATTCTCACCTTGCCACCAACCCAGCAATACGGGATAGCTCTGTGGCATTCGGTTGATAGGCCAGTATAACTGCGGAGAGAAATAATCGATCCACCCTTTATTCAACCAAAGCTTTGCATCAGCATACAACTGATCGTACTGATCGAAGCCTTCTATTGAAGCAGGATAACCCGGACGCCAGATACCAAATGGACTCAATCCAAACTTCACATATTTCTTTTCTGCTTTGATCTCTTTATACAATCTCTCGATCAAAGTATTCACTGCATCCCTTCGCCAATCGCCGCGGGATAGTTGTCCACCGGATGCTTTGTAGGCCGACCAACTTTCATCATCCGGAAAATCATCCGTTCCGTTATAAGAAGGGTATGGATAGAAATAATCGTCGAAATGAATGCCATCAATATCGTAGCGCTTCACCAAATCTTTTACAACAGCAGAAGTAAGATCTTGTGTGGCTTTACGTGCCGGATCCATCCACCAATATCCTTCTTTCAATTTCATCACAAGGTCGGGTCTCTTCTTAACAATGGATTGCTCACTGATCTCTTTACCATCCTTATGATGCGCACGATAGGGATTCAGCCATACATGCATTTCCATTCCACGGTCATGTGCAGCTTCTGTCCAGAATGTCAGCGGATCATACAATGGATCCGGGGCTTTCCCTTGTTGTCCGGTTAGATAATAAGACCAAGGCTCCAACTCACTGTTATACAAGGCATCAGCCTGCGGTCGTACCTGAAATACCACAGCATTGAAATGGTGTGCCTTTAGAAAATCCAATTGCTCGATGGCTTCACGTTGCTGTTCAGCAACACTTAAACCCGGCTTTGATGGCCAGTTGATATTCGCTACTGTTGCGATCCATGCAGCCCTGAATTCTCTGTCTGCCTGGAATGTTGTATTTACAGGGTTTTTTACTGATTGATTTTTTTGCGAGACTTTACAATGCTGAAATACGAATGCAGTCAGCATGAGCACACCAAACAAAACAATTTTCCTGGACATGTATTTTCTGTTTTAAGGAAGATAAAACTACTCGAATAGCTTAGTTTTTCTACCTTCCCACATCTATATTTTTTAAAATGCCATTACAGGGGAATAAAAAGAAAGTCGATGTGATTGATAAGGTCTTGGAAGCCTGCTATCAATATAATAAAGACGCATTATTTGTTATGAGCCTGATGCATCAGTATGAAGAAAGGGGTAGCCTGAGTAAGAAACAGTTGGAAGGACTGATTGCCAAAGCCCGTAAAGTACCCGATATGCCTGTGGGATGGCTAGCAGCCGTAGAAGCCATCATTTTAAAAATGCCAACAAGGGATAAAACGCCAATAGATCTCACAAAAAATACTGAAACAGACCCTTACGATAAATGGATCGGTCAATGTGAAGCGATCCTGGAAAAATACCCGGCTCACAAGCGAGTGGTTTATTTTGAGACCCTTCTCAAGCAGCGAAAGCCATTTTCACTGATTGAGCAGCAAGAGCTGGAAAAATTCTATCGCTTATTGATCGAGGGTAAAAAATAAGGCGTGACAAATATCACGCACGGGTTATTTTATCGGAATAAATTTGCAGATTGTCTAAATTGTGACGATGGTACCTATCGACATCATACGTGAGCACTTTCCTTTTTTTGAAAAAGATTTACAAGAGCAGATCGCTGAAGCAGGAGATGTGCGGGAATTTGACGCCGGAGAAATACTCATGAAAACGGGGCAGAATATTCGCTCAACCATGCTCGTTATATCCGGACTCATTAAAATATTCAGAGAGGATGAAGATGGGAATGAGTTTTTCATGTACTACTTGCAACCCGGACAAGCCTGCGCCCTCTCAATGGTTTGTGCCATCAAACAAGAGACCAGTCAGATCATGGCAAAAACCTCTGCGAAGACAGAGGTCATTACCATCCCGCTGAGTTTTATGGATCAATGGATGGCCGGTTATAAAACCTGGTATCATTTTGTTGTAAGCAGCTATAGAGATCGTTTTGAGGATATGTTACAAACGATCGATCATATCGCATTCCGCAATATGGATGAACGTTTGGTGTTTTATTTACAACAGCATCAGAACACACTAAAATCAAATATTGTATCCGTCAGTTTTACTGAAATAGCACAGGAGTTGAATTCCTCAAGAGAAGTGATCTCAAGACTGATGAAAAAGCTAGCTGAAAAAGGAATGATCAAACAACATAAATCACACATCGAAATCATTAACCTGCAAAAACTACTATCGTGATATAAATCACGAAAGATTCAGATACAAGGTCTGAGTTTTGCGGTCAAATTCGTATAAATGGAAATTGCAGGTTATATCGCATCCCTCGTTATTGGTATCTCTTTAGGATTGATAGGCGGAGGTGGTTCAATCCTTACTGTTCCGGTATTGGTATATCTGTTTGGTGTAGAGCCTGTTTTGGCAACAGCCTATTCATTATTTATTGTAGGTACTTCCAGTTTAGTAGGTGCTTTGCCTAAATACAAACAAGGACTTGTAAATATTAAAACAGCTGTGATTTTTGGTATCCCTTCTATTGCTGCTGTCTTTGCTACCAGAAAATTCATAGTACCACATATTCCCAGCGAGGTATTTCAAATAGGAGATTTTATCGTCACAAAACCCATCCTCATGATGCTGCTCTTTGCAGTATTGATGGTTTTTGCTTCTGTTTCGATGATTCGTGAAAAGGGAAAATCCACTAAAAATGAAAACGAGGAACAAAAATTCAACTACCCTGTTATCCTTTTAGAAGGAGCTGTGGTAGGTGTTCTAACAGGTTTGGTAGGTGCAGGAGGTGGCTTTCTTATTATTCCCGCATTGGTACTCTTGAGTAAACTGCCTATGAAGCAAGCCGTGGGCACTTCTCTACTTATCATCGCTGCCAAATCATTGATCGGATTTACAGGAGACATCAGTAATTATAAGATGGACTGGACTTTGCTGGGATTGGTTACAACATTAGCGATTGTAGGCATCTTCATTGGCAATCAACTCAGTAAAAAAATTGATGGCAATAAACTCAAAAAAGGCTTTGGCTGGTTCGTACTCGTAATGGGCATTTATATTATCGCAAAAGAATTGTTACTACCCGGCGCCGGTCATTAAAATCGTTTCTTATACCCCCCAATAAAGAAAGGTCTGCAGCAATGCAGGCCTTTCGCCTTTTATGACAAAGAACAGTTCCTGATGTGACGAATGTCACGTTTTTCTCGATCATTCATTTGCAGTTTTACATAATACCGATAAGGTTTTCAACAGAAATGTTAAAGCGGTTACAACGTGATAACGGTCACGATAAAAGAGCATAACCGATTTGAAATTTGCCTTACCAAATCAAAAAAAATAATACCATGATAGTAGAACAAATTTACACGGGATGTTTAGCACAAGGTGCTTATTACATTGAAAGCAATGGCGAAGCTGTAGTGATCGACCCTTTGAGAGAGGTAGCTCCCTACATTCAAAAAGCAGAACGCAATGGTGCTAAGATCAAGTATGTATTAGAAACACATTTTCATGCCGACTTTGTATCAGGGCATATCGACTTAGCAAAGAAAACAGGCGCAAAGATTGTTTATGGACCCAATGCAAAACCCGATTTTGATTTTTATGCTGCTAAAGACGGTGAAGTATTAACAGTAGGTAATGCTACCATTCAGGTATTACACACGCCAGGGCATACCATGGAAAGTACTTGCTACTTATTGAAAGACGAAACAGGTAAAGCAGTAGGCTTATTCAGCGGTGATACTTTATTTATCGGAGATGTAGGTCGCCCGGACCTGGCACAAAAAGTAAAAGCAGACCTCACACAAGAAATGTTAGCAGGATATCTGTTTGATTCTTTACGTAACAAGATCATGCCACTCGCTGATGATATCATCGTGTATCCGGCTCATGGTGCAGGTAGTGCTTGCGGAAAAAATATGAGTAAGGAAACCACTGATACACTGGGTCATCAAAAGCAAACCAACTATGCACTTAGAGCTGATATGACCAAAGATGAATTCATTAAAGAAGTTATTACTGGTTTGGTTGCTCCACCCGCTTATTTCCCACTGAATGTCATGATGAATATCCATGGATATGATAGTATTGATACTGTTTTAGAAAGAGGTCAGCATGCATTGAGTCCTGAGGCTTTTGAAGCAGCTGCCAATGAAACAAGTGCATTGATCCTTGACACACGTGATCCTCAAACATTCGCTGGTGGTTTTATCCCGAATTCGATCAATATCGGTATCGATGGAAACTTCGCTCCATGGGTAGGTGCAATGATACCGGATATCAAACAAGAGATTTTATTGGTGACCGATGAAGGCAGGGAGCAGGAAGTGATCACACGTTTGGCAAGAGTCGGTTACGATTATACCATCGGTTATCTGAAAGGCGGCTTTGAAGCATGGAAAGCATCCGGCAAAGAAGTAGATCAGATTCGTTCGATCTCAGCCGAAGAACTTGCAGTCATTGCAGCAAATGAACAAGTACACATACTTGACGTTCGTAAAAACAGTGAACACCTTAGCGAGCACGTGATCAATGCCGAAAATGCGCCACTTGATTTTATCAATGACAGTATGAGTCAGATCGATAAAAACAAGACCTATTATGTACACTGTGCAGGAGGTTACCGCTCGATGATCTTCAATTCGATTCTTCGTGCAAGAGGATTTAATAATCTGACCGATATAAAAGGGGGGTTCAAAGCCATCAAAGAGTCAGGAAAGTTTCCTGTGAGTGATTATGTATGCCCAACAACTTTATTATAAATATGAAAACAATACAAGAACTGATCAACGATTCAAACACAATCATTATTGACGTAAGGACCTCAAGTGAATACAATGTTTCACATTATCCGGGTGCTATTAATATTCCCCTGGATGAATTACCGAAACATCTCGCAGAGCTGAAGGCGGACGACAAATCCATTCTTCTCTATTGCAGAAGTGGTAACAGAAGCGGTATCGGTATGAATTTCTTGCATCAACAAGGATTAAAGGATGTGTACAATGGCGGAGGACTGAACGACATGTTGTTTTATCAAAACAAATAACCATGCTATCAATATTTAAAAAACTATTTGCGCCTCCAGTGAACTTCAAAGAAGTAATAGCGAAAGGAGCTTTAATCCTTGATGTAAGAACAAAAGCCGAGTTTGATAGTGGACACATCAAAGGTTCCTTAAATATTCCACTGGATGAACTTCCAAAAAAGCTTGGAGAGCTTCATCAAAAGCATAAACCCATTATTGTCGTTTGCAGAAGTGGTAACAGAAGCAGTATTGCCAAAAGCATTCTGAAAAGTGATGGCATAGAGGTTTACAATGGTGGTGCCTGGAATAGTCTAGAACAGAAAATAAAATAAAATGAAAGTACTTACAAGTAATTGGCATATGATGCGTATCATTCGACTGATCTTAGCGATGGCTATTGTAGTACAGTCGTGGTACATGAGAGATTCTACTACTGCTGTGTTGGGTGTAGTATTACTCGCAAGTGCTGTCTTTAATGTAGGATGTTGTGGGGCTGGCGGTTGTAGTAAATCTTTTCATCCAGTTAAAAAATCTTCAGAAAAGGATCCCGTATATGAAGAAGTGGTTTAAACACAATAAGCTGATCATCATAGGAGCATTCACCGGAGCGATAGGCGGCTATTTGTATTGGAAATATGTTGGCTGCCTAAGCGGCACCTGTGCTATTACTTCAAAACCGATGAATAGCACGATCTATTTCGCTGTTATTGGAGCAGTGGTATTTAGCTTATTCAAAAAGAATTCAAAAGAAAAAAATCATGCTGAATCATTCATTTCAAAAGATCATTGATAGTGAGACGCCTGTTTTGGTTGATTTCTATGCAGATTGGTGTGGCCCTTGCAGAATGATGCCCCCAGTTTTGAAAGAGTTAAAAGACAGAATGGGCGATCAGATAAAGATCTTCAAAGTAAATGTAGATGAGCACAATGATGTAGCTGCCCATTTTCAGGTTAGCAGTATTCCAACACTGATGTTATTCAAGCAGGGCAATCTTTTATGGAGAGAGCCTGGTGTAAAAAATGTATCGCAATTACAACAGATCCTACAATCACATACATCATGACAAGTACAGAGATATTTTTTGTTGAAAACATGCGTTGTAATGGTTGTGCCAACACTATTGAATCGGCAATCATCAAAATACCCGGTATACAAGGGGTCACTATTTCTTTAACCGATAAGAAAGTATGTGTGATGGGAATAGGAATCAACAGAGATGTGATCATTACAACCCTTGCTAAACTCGGATATCCTTTATCGGGGCATAATTCGCTTTTCCGTAAAGCTACTTCGTTCATTTCCTGTTCAGCCGGTCGATAATCATTTATATCGTTCAATTCATTATCAATGCTAGTAAAAAATACTGCAGCTATACTCCTATTCTGTTTGCTAAGCTCATCCGCATCAGCTATGCCGGAAAAAGAAGCTAACGTAATAGATAGCAATAGTCTGAGAGCCGCTTTCATCAATGGGAAAACAGAAGTTCGTTTTCGTTATTTTTTGATGATAACAGATAATAAAAAAGGGCTTACAGATTATTACGCAAATGCAGTTGGCGGTGGATTAAAATATGAAACCGCTAAGTTCCATGGGTTTCAGGCCGGTGTAGGCGGTTTTTTTATATTCAATATCGGTTCTTCCAATCTCAACCAACCAGATGCAGCCACCAAACAAATGAACAGGTATGAGATAGGTTTATTTGATATTGAAAATGCATCCAATAAAAATGATATAGACCGATTAGAAGAATTGTATCTGAAATATCATTTCAAAAAAACAACGGTCAGCGCAGGCAAGCAAATCATAAATACGCCTTTTATCAATCAGCAAGATGGCAGAATGAGACCTACCGGCGTAGAAGGTATCTGGCTCAATGCTACCCATAAAAAAACAAAATGGGAAGGAGGGATTTTATGGGGAATAAGTCCAAGAAGTACTGTGAGATGGTTCAATATCGGTGCATCTATTGGAGTGTATCCGCAAGGCATTCGTGAGAACGGACAAGCAGCCAACTATAAAGACCATATCAATAGCAGAGCTGTTCTTCTTGGTGGTATTACACATGATTTTAACAATGGACTGAAAGTGCAGCTATGGGAACAGTGGACAGAAAATGTTTTCAATACGCTTTTGCTGCAAATGGATAAAAAATGGGGCTCTTCTTCTTTCTATACTGGTATACAAGGAATCCTGCAACATGCTATCAATGATGGAGGAAACGCAGATCAAAGTAAAACTTATATTCAAAAAGGAAATACAGCACTTAGTTTCGGTGCAACAACAGGTTGGAAAAATAAAAACACGGACCTCTCTTTCAACTACAACCGAATTACGGAACGAGGACGTTATCTAATGCCGAGAGAATGGGGAAGAGATCCATTTTATACCTTTCTTCCAAGGGAAAGGAATGAGGGATTTGGGGATGTACATGCCACTATGTTCAAATTCAAGCAAATATTCCCCCGTCAACATTTTCAGACAATGATCGGCTTAGGTTACTATGCTTTGCCGGATGTAACGGATACGAGGCTCAACAAATATGGAATGCCCTCATATTCTCAGATCAATATAGACATCCAATATTCTTTTACAGGCGCATTACATGGCATGAGTGCTGAATTGTTATATGTATATAAAGGACAAGAAGGAAATAGTTATGACAATAACAAATATGTTATTCATAAAGTGAACACATCATTATTCAACTTAATTTTAAACTACCATTTTTAATTTGTGTGCTATGTGGAGAAAGATTCAATCAGATTGGCCTGCATACTTACTATCCTTCGTAGTGCTATTGATCATATTGACAAAAGCAATAAAGACGGATCAGAGACAACAACCTACTGTATCGAATGATAGTACCTGGCATGCCCCTAGCATGTATCTTAATCCTATAAAAGATAAACAGGAAAGAGATTTGATCTCTTATGGTAAAGAGTTGATCGCAAATACCTCCGCATACCTGGGGCCTAAAGGAAGCGTGATGCAGATCAGTAATGGCATGAATTGTCAGAACTGTCACTTGGATGCAGGTACTAAGCCCAATGGCAATAATTTCAGTGCTGTGTATGCTAATTATCCATTATTCAGAGAGCGCAGTGGTAAAGTGGAAAGCATTTATAAAAGAGTCAGCGATTGTTTTGAAAGAAGTTTAAATGGTACTACACCGGATAGTAATAGCCGAGAGTATCAGGCCATACATGCATACATTCAATGGGTTGGAAAAGATGTACCTAAAGGAACACATCCAAAAGGAAGTGGTATCAAGAGGCCGAATTACTTAGAACGAGCTGCTGATCCTGAAAAAGGTAAAAAAGTTTACGCCATTCATTGCGAACGTTGTCATGGATCCAATGGTGAAGGTCAATTGAATCCGGAGAATACAGGATACAGCTATCCACCACTCTGGGGCAAGAACAGTTATAATACCGGTGCAGGTTTGTACAGACTCAGCAATTTCGCCGGATACATTCAAGAAAATATGCCTTTTAATGAGGTAACAGATCAGCATAAACTTACAGATGAAGAAGCCTGGGATATTGCAGCATACGTGAATAGTCAACCCAGACCTGTCATGAAAGAGAACCATGACTGGCCGCATCTCAACAAAAAACCCATAGATCATCCTTTTGGTCCGTATGCAGACAGCTTTAGTGAGCAACAACATAAATACGGTCCATTTTTACCGATTCTTTTTGCAAGAGATAAAAACTAAATGACGTGACATCAATCACGTTTCAATGTATAAGAACCATTCATTTTTGCTACTCAATCATTTAGAACAATGAAAGAATTTTTACAACAGCCATGGCCCTGGTATGTGGCCGGTGTTTTGATCGGACTGATCGTTCCCGCATTATTGATTTTAGGAAACAAACATTTTGGCATTTCAGCGAATCTTCGTCATGCCTGTGCCGCCTGTTTTCCTTCCAATATCAATTTCTTTAATTATGATTGGAAAAAGGAAAGCTGGAATTTATTTTTCGTTGGTGGCATATTGATCGGAGCAATGATCGCCATATTCGGATTGCCAGATCCCAACCCGGTTGTTGTGAATCCGGATCTCGTTAGTGAATTGAATACCTACGGCATCAATGATTTCAGCAGCATGGTACCAAAACAATTGGTGTCTTGGGAGTCATTGTTTACAGCTAGAGGCCTGATTATGATGGTAGGCGGTGGTTTCTTAGTAGGTTTCGGTTCTCGCTATGCAGGCGGATGTACCAGTGGACATGCAATCATGGGATTGAGCAATCTTCAATGGCCATCATTGGTAGCTACCTGTTGTTTCATGGCCGGCGGATTTCTCATGGCCAATCTGATTCTCCCATTCATTATGAAATTATAATTTGATACCACATGGCTTCTGAAAAAAATATACAAGAGACATTAACAGATTTTGAAGTACGCTCACTTGATACTGTTTGTGTGAATGAATCCACACAACAACACCCCTGGTGGTATAACTTTAAATACTTAACAGTGGGTATTTTATTCGGAATTGTATTTGTAAAAGCAGAGATCATTTCATGGTTCAGAATGCAGGAAATGTTTCGCTTTCAAAGTTTTCACATGTATGGGGTAATCGGTACCGCTGTAGTTGTAGGTGCCATCTCTGTTGCACTGATCAAAAAGTTCAAGGTGAAAACGATTCATGGAGAAGAGATCCACTTTACACCCAAAAAATTCAATAAAGGACAAATCATTGGCGGATTGATCTTTGGTTTGGGATGGGCTTTAACCGGTGCTTGTCCGGGTCCCATTTTTGCACAAATCGGTATGGGCATTACGGTCATGATCATAGTATTACTAAGTGCTATCGCGGGCACTTGGGTATATGGGTATTTCAGAGACCGATTGCCACACTAAACAGCTATAGCTATGCAGGGTCTCCAAAAAAATGCGCATCAGTTTTTCCTCTTGGTATTGGTGAATGCTTTTGTCGGAGCGATGATCGGACTTGAGCGTTCAGTATTATCAGGATTGGGTAAAGAGGTTTTTGATCTCAGTGAATATGCAGTCATTCTCTCTTTTATTCTCGCCTTTGGCATTACAAAAGCATTGGCGAATCTGACTGTCGCTTTTTTATCGAATACACTCACCCGAAAAAAGATACTGATCATTGGATGGCTGTTTGCACTGCCCGTTCCATTCTTACTCATGTATGCCAGCTCCTGGAAATGGGTGATCCTAGCGAATATTTTATTGGGCATCAACCAAGGACTTGCCTGGTCATCTACAGTGATCATGAAAATTGATCTGGTAGGACCCAAGAACAGAGGACTTGCCATGGGCATCAATGAATTTGCGGGTTATTTATCCGTTGGACTGGCGGCATTATTAGCCGGTAATATTGCAGCAACATGGGGCTATAAGTGGTATCCTTTTTTACCTGGTGTATTCTTTGTATTGGCAGGTTTACTTGTTTCCATCTTTTTAGTCAAAGACACCACAGATTTTGTGATACATGAAACAGGTCAAAGCAATCTTCAGCAACATCCAGATCTTTGGACTAAAGTAAGTTGGCAACACCATAATATGGGAACAACTACTTTGAATGGCTTGATCAATAATATGAATGATGCGATCGTATGGGGTCTGCTTCCTTTATTATTGATGCAACGTAATTTTACTATCGAACAGATTGCTTGGGTAGCCGGTATCTATCCGGCTGTTTGGGGTCTTTCACAATTATTCAGTGGTAAAATGGGAGACCGGTTTTGTAAAAAACAGATCATCAGTGCGGGTATGTTCTTACAAGGTGTGGCCATACTCATGTTTGTTCTTTTCCATTCATTTATAGTAACGGTAGCAGCTTCTACATTACTTGGCATTGGAACCGCTCTGGTCTATCCGAACTTTTTGACAGTGATCGCAGAGCATTTACATCCCTCACAAAGAGCCAAGGGATTGAGTATTTTTCGATTCTGGAGAGATAGTGGCTATGTATTTGGTGCAATACTGGCAGGAATACTAGCAGATCGATTTGGCTTATCAATTACACTCATCATCATTTCCATGATCACTATTCTGGGAGGAGTTTTAGCTGAAACCAGAATGTGTTGTACCCTTCGCAATTTCTGGAAATCAAATATATGTTCAGAGACGGCTGTGTATTAAAATATTTATCTATTTTGAGCATACTGAAGCAAGACTGAATCATGAAGAAAACCCTGTTCTTTTTCCTGTTACTATTTTCATTGCAACAAATATTTGCACAATTACGATTTCCGCTAGACGATAATTCGGGAAAGATCGTTTTCACCAAAGTGTCTTCAGTGGTATTACCAAGATCAGAAATGTACAAACGAACCAGAAACTGGTTACTCTATCAATATACTACTTCAAAATTCGATGACCATTTTAATATTAGCAAAAACGGTAAACCTGTTTATTTATCAGAAGATAAAAGAATGAGGAGTATATCCGGGAAATATGGATTTTATATCATGTATCCGATCGAAGATCGATCAGGGCTAAATATGGAACAGACTTTTGTGATGTACACACTCACGGTAAATTTCAAAGACAGCGCTTTTGAAAGCAGGGTATCAGACCTGAAATGCTTTACTACCGCTACTACTAGGAATGGAATGCGACCACCACAGTTTGATTTAGAAACCTACAATAGTAATCAGTTGAATCATTTGGATCATGTTCAACAGTACATTATTCCTCAGGTAATGAATAGTGTTAGAAAAATTCATGAAGACCTTTATCGTAACATTCGCTACGGGAATCTCACATCAGAATAATCAGAAAACGGTTGAAAACACCGTATACATGTAGTGATGTCGCTACACTCATTTAATAGTCAGCACTATTGGTCTTTTTTTACTACTATTGTTTCTTTACATCATTAAATTATTCCTTAAAAGGAATTTTTTAGAATCCAAACATCTTAAGAAAATCCAAGCAAGCCTGTTGACTCTTGTAGTGTAAGTTGAACAGGTAATATCCGAAAAGAAAAACCAAACGCTACCAACCTTTGCAGGATATTTTCCAGCAAAGGTTTTTTGTTTATAGCGGGTGCTACAAAATACCATTACTTGAAACCCTCAGCCATGATTTCAACTCTTTGATGATATGGTCAGGGATGCTTGGATTGTACATTAGAATAGTCCTTCGATTGACAAGTATCTTTCTCCGGTATCATAATTAAAAGTAAGCACTTTGGATCCTGCGGGAATTGCTGCAAGCTTTTTTGCGACAGCCGCTAAAGAGGCACCTGATGAAACCCCTAATAATATACCCTCTTCTTTAGCAGCTCTCTGTGCGAAAGAAAATGCTTCATCCTTGGATACCTGAATAATGCCATCCAATACTTTAGTGTTCAAAATAGATGGAACAAAACCTGCTCCGATTCCTTGTAAAGGATGTGGTGATGGAGATCCACCACTTAATACCGGCGATAGTTCCGGCTCAACAGCAAATACTTTCAGTTGAGGAAATTTCGCTTTCAAAATTTCGGCAACACCCGTGATATGTCCACCTGTACCTACTCCCGTAATGATATAATCAAGTCCATCCGGAAAATCTGCTAAAATCTCCTGCGCTGTCGTAGTTCTATGAATAGCGGTGTTGGCTGGATTATCAAACTGTTGCGGCATCCAAGCATTCGGGGTTTCCTGTAGTAACGCTGTAGCTTTTTCAATGGCTCCTTTCATCCCTTTTTCACGGGGAGTGAGTACGAATTCAGCACCATATAAAGCCATTAATCTTCTCCGCTCGATACTCATACTTTCAGGCATCACTAAAATGATCTTGTATCCTTTCACCGCCGCTACCAATGCTAAACCAATGCCCGTATTACCACTTGTGGGTTCAATGATCACACTGTCTTTATGAAGGATTCCTTTCTGCTCTGCATCTTCGATCATAGCCAAGGCTATCCGATCCTTGATACTTGCACCCGGATTATTTTTTTCAAGCTTGATCCATACTTCATGCTGATCACCAAAAAGCTTATTCAGTCTGACATGTGGTGTATTCCCGATCGTCGCTAAAATATTGTTTACTTTCATCTGTTTATATTTTTAAATCACAAAATTTAAAGGTTCAGGAAATGGGTCTTTGTCTTTGATGCGTATTTCACTTTTATGATAGACCACTGAATTGGGGGGAACACTATGTGTTAACCAGATATTTCCACCAATGATACTCCCGCTGCCGATGATCGTTTCTCCGCCTAAAATAGTAGCACCGGAATAAATGATCACATCATCTTCAATGGTCGGATGTCTCTTCATACTAGCAAGCTCTTTAGAAACATTCAACGCTCCCAATGTTACCCCTTGATAGATCTTTACTCTTTCACCGATCACAGCTGTTTCGCCAATAACGATCCCGGTTCCATGATCGATCGCAAATGCAGCACCAATGGTAGCACCTGGATGAATATCGATTCCCGTTTTACTATGTGCATATTCGGAAAGCAGCCTTGGTAAGGTTTTAATGCCTTGTATATACAGCTGATGTGATAATCGATATACAGCAGTAGCATAAAATCCCGGGTAAGCAATCAATACCTCTTCTATCGATTGTGCGGCCGGGTCAAAACGTAATACGGTATCTGCGTCTATGAGTAATGCTTGATAAATAGCAGGTAAAGCCTCAAAGAATGTTTCTGTATGCTTTTTTACTGACGATTCCTCTTTCAATAATTCAAAGAGTATGACTGAAAAAGTATGTTTCAAATCCTGATACGCATCTGCTAATTTCTTTTCAGAATCAAATTCCCGCTGATAAGATCCAAACAAAAAATTGAATAAGTCATTTGTAAAATTTTCTGACAAGACTTTGTCAGGAAAATAATTCAATGCCTTTCTATTACGCTTAAACAAATTTTGTATGAATTGTTCTTCTGTCATATTACTAAATCAGGAAAGAAAGTCTTATGGTTATGAATCATGTTCATATCGTCTATATCTTATTCTTTATACCATCAAAAAAGGCACTTCCGATGCTCAGTCAGATGTGCCTTATATATCTACAGTTGCTGTATATAATATAATCTGACTCATCTCTCCCGATCTCGATCGGGATGGATTTGGCACCTTTCCTGATAAAAATGGATGGTTGCCAAGGCTTCATAGGGCCAATTCCCTCTGCCTTTCTGGATAAGTAACGTATATGCTATACAAATATAAAGGCAATTTCATATTCCCTACAAAATAAGTAGACTTTTTATAAAAGAATTGGCAATCCTTTCCTTATGACCGTTAGTTTTTTTCTTGGTCACACTATAGAACCATTATTTTGCAGCATGACCAATATAAATGATGTTCAATTAGAACAAGTGATCATTCACAAAGTCGGAAATCCGACACGTGGTGAAGAACTGAAACTGTCAGCCAATGCCCTCACTTTGAATGACGAGATTGTAAGAGGTATGCTGACCAAGTATTTTTTGTCGCCTTTCAATGAACATGAGCAATACCAGTTCACTCATTTAAGCAGTTTAGAACTGAATGAAGTATATCAATATATCACCGGCATCTTTGAAGATCCTAAAAGCTTTGTATCTCAGTCTGCCTTACTCGCTTCTTTTCTATATAATAAAAGCACTCATGCCAGGGTAAAAGAAGGTGAATTATATGTTGCCCGCTTTGGTCAGGTTCCGTTTGGAACAGAATACATTGATGCCATTGGTTTATTCAAAAGTGAAACAAAAGAAACTTTTTTAAAAGTGTTTCCACATGGACAAAGCTGGGAAGTGATCGCAGAAGATGGTGTTAATATCAATAAGCTGGACAAGGGCTGTCTGATCTTTAAAAAGAATAAAGAAGAAGGTTATGTGGTTTGTGTGGTAGATAATACCAATAAACAGGATACACAATATTGGGTCAATGACTTTTTACAGGTAATCAGAACATCGAATAGTTACCACCATACAGATGCAGCGCTGGGTATGTGTAAATTATTCATCAGTAATGAGCTCAATGAAAAGTTTGAAGTAAATAAAGCAGACCAAATCGATTATCTGAATAAGAGCATAGAATATTTCAGCACCAAAGAATCATTTGATCTGAATGAATTTGCTACTGAAGTATTACACCACCCCGAAGTGATCGACAGCTTCACACAATACAAACAGCAATATGAAGTGGCCAGACAAGTTAATATTGAAGATACTTTCGATATTCACCTGGCTGCTGTCAAAAAACAACAACGTGTTTTTAAAAGCGTATTGAAGCTGGATAAAAACTTTCACATCTATATTCATGGCAGAAGAGACCTGATTGAAAAAGGTTACGATGAAATGAGTGGGAAGCATTTTTATAAGATATACTTCGATGAAGAGAATTAGGGAAAAGCTACAAGCAGCAGGCTTCGAGCTACAAGGTATTTGCTTGAAGAAAACAGCTTATATTTATTCTTTAAAGCTTTCCATATGAATACAACAAGAAGATCCTTTCTGAAAAACACAGGTTTTGCTGCAGCAGCAGTTGCATTATTACCCAACAGCCTATTAGCCGCTGGCAATATCAAAATGCTGACAGGTGTTCAGTTGTATTCTGTGCGTGAAGCGATGCGTAAAGATCCGTTGGGCACTTTGAAAGCCTTGTCTGACATGGGCTATCGCTATGTTGAACATGCCAACTATGTGAATCGAAAGTTTTATGGATACACAGCTAAAGAATTCAAAAAGATATTAGCTGATCTTGGTATGCAAATGCCCAGCGGACATACCGTTATGGGTAAACAACATTGGGATGCCGGTAAAAAAGAATTTACAGACCTCTGGAAATATACCGTTGAAGATGCAGCTGAAGTTGGACAAGAGCTGGTGATCAGTCCATGGTTAGATGCTGATCTTCGCAAGACGCTGGATGAGATGTTGGCATACATGGAAGTCTTCAACAAGAGTGGCGAGCTCTGTAAAGCTGCAGGCATGCGTTTCGGTTATCATAACCACGATTTTGAATTTACAGCCAAACTCAATGGCATGACCGTATATGATATCATCTTAAAAAATACGGATCCATCTTTAGTGGTACAACAATTAGACATGGGTAACCTGTACCATACTGGTGTAAATGCATTAGAAATTGTACATAACTATCCCGGACGTTTTGTTTCTGTACACGTAAAGGATGAGACCAAAACAGCTGATGGTAAATCATTTGAAAGTACCATACTTGGAAAAGGTGTAGCCAATACCAAAGCCATTACTGACCTCTGCAAATCAAAAGGAGGAACCCTTCATTTTATCATTGAGCAAGAAGCTTATCAAGGCGTGGATCCTATTGAATGTGTAAGACAAGATTTAGCAGTGATGAAGCAGTGGGGGTATTGAGAGGCCTGTGAGTTTTGAGTTACATGCAACAAGCTTCAAACTTCAAGGAACAAGGGTAGATGTTGGCTTGCTGATCAATAGGAGAATTGAGTTTAGTAAACGCATCAGCATCGAGACTCTTCTGCGTGATCATAAAAATCTGTGGCCTATAAAACACACTATTCAAAAGAAAAAAGATTTACTTCAATAATTTGTAGATATGGATATTGCCGCACATAATCGGGTAATACATATTGATCATGATCACGGAAAGCTGCCACTTTTATTCTTTGAGATAAGAGTTTTTCCATATCTGCTTTAGATGGCCACCAATGATACGCAGTGATTGATGGATTGTAAAACATAACGTTTTTATCGTCATGACTATTCATATTGATCACTACTTTGGTATCAGCATCTATGTATTTAGACAAATCTTTATATACCCTTGCATTCTCGATACGCTTATTTCTATCTGTATTTTCTTTTGAAAAGTATCCCGTGTAAAACTGAATATTCATAATCCCCAAAGCTGTTACGATAGCTGTAATAGGAAATAAGTATTTAAATCTTTCAAAATTCAAGACTTTATCAATCACAACTGCAACATAAATGAACCCGATAGGTGCCACAAAAAAGAAAAAGCTTTCCATTTTTGTTTGCACAATAAAAGAAAAAAAGATAAATGTGAACAGAAAGTTGATCGTCAATGCGCGGGCTAACTTTGTATTCAAAAGCTTGTCTTTCAAAGTAAATAGTATTCCCGGCAATATCAGCCAGTATATGAAATAGCCGAAATACTGATCAAATAAATGGAGATAATAATACCAGGTGCCGCTATGTCCTTCTAAAGCTTTTGACAAGTGTTGCGTATTGTATGTAAGCTCATAGGCAGCTTCTTTAGGAAATGCCGTATGAATATATATCTGCCATGGAATAAAAACAATAAAGCAGATAAAAAGCGCCCATGAAAAATGAAGTACAGATTTTTTATTTCGGAATTCTTTAAATACTACAATTAAAAATGCCCATCCAAGAAATACTAATAAACCCGTTAACCATTTATTGAGTATAGCAGCCCCGGCAAAGCAGCCCATCCAAAAAGCCCATTTCATAGTAGGTTCTTTGAGATATTCAGCAAAAGCCCAAAGACTACATAAAATATAAAATTGATGAGCAATATCATTATGATCTGTTGTTTGTATGCCTGCTATCGTTTTAATCTGAAAGCAAGAGAACGTCATCATGACAGCTACGAGTGTACTTATTCGTTGATTTTGGTTGGAAAATAACCATGCAATTCTATGTGCAAGTAATATCATAAGACTCCCCATTATTATACTAGGAATCCGAAATGTCAATTCTGAAATTCCAAAAATCTTCATGCTCAGTGCCATTTGCCACATAAATAATGGCTGCTTATGAACCCAAATATTATTCGACCACCAATGGGTATAATCATACGGAAGTATTGGGTTAACCAAAAGCATGGGCTGAAATGGATACTCCATCATATTCTTTGCTACCAATGCATGAAAACGCTCATCCCATGGATGCAAGAAGGGATCAGCAGCAGCCATTATCCATCGAACCACCAACCCTACTATGAATAACAAAAAAATCCAGGGGTGATTTCGAATGTAGTTGCGAATTGAAGATATCATGGCATTAAATTAAAGCAAATCAGTAATAGTTTTTCATAGATAAAATTTAGCTTTCGCTAATGGTAGTCACGTAACCAATATAATCATCAAAAAGCTTCTTTATATTTGGTATTACTCAAAACCAATACCATGCGATTACTGCTTTGCCTTCTGCTCCTTTCCTCCTTTAGTTATGCGCAAAACTTTACTCCCACCGAAATACAGCGCTGGGAGAAACAAGCGAAAAATATAACCATCATTAAAGATACCTGGGGCATCCCGCATATTTATGGTAAAACAGATGCGGATGCTGTATTTGGTCTACTCTATGCGCAATGCGAAGAAAACTTTTCGCGTGTTGAAAGAAATTATCTGGAAGTACTCGGTCGACAAGCAGAAGCAGATGGAGAACGCATGTTGTACGCCGATTTACAAATGCGTCTGATCGTAGACAGTGCTGAAGCTATTAAAGATTATAACAACAGTCCGGATTGGTTCAAAAAGTTATTGAACGCTTTTGCTGATGGTGTCAACTACTATTTGTACAAACATCCGCAAACAAAACCAAAAGTATTGACTCGCTTCGAACCTTGGTTTCACCTCATGTTTACGGATGGCAGTGTCTCTGCTACTCGTACCGGTGGTATCGCATTGGAAGAAGTAAGAAATTTTTACAACGGTAATAAAAATGCAAGCGCCTATCAACCCGTGAGTCACCAAGATGTTGAAACACGTGGCTCTAACGGTTTTGCCATTGCGCCTAAACTCACTAATAGTGGCAATGCCATTTTATATATCAATCCACATGTACCATTTTACTTCCGTCCGGAAATGCATATGGTTAGTGAAGAAGGACTGAATGCCTATGGTGCAGTGACGTGGGGACAAATGTTTGTATACCAAGGATTCAATGAACACTGCGGCTGGATGCACACCACAGGTTATGCGGATGTAGCAGATCTGTATGAAGAGAAAGTAAGCAATCGTAATGGTACCTGGGTCTATGAATATGAAAAAGAATCAAAAAAAGTAACAACTAAAAATATCACTGTCAGTTATTTGAAAGATGGAAAGCAGATAGCTGTTCCATTCACCGGTTATTTCACACATCATGGACCTGTGATGGGTAATCGAAATGGAAAGTGGCTAGCACTGAAAGAATTCAATCGGTCATTAAGTGCTTTGATACAATCATGGGTAAGTACCAAGGCCAATAATTTGGATGAGTTCAAACAGGCGATGCGTTTGTTGTCGAATACGACCAATAACACTGTATATGCAGATGACAAGGGTAATATTGCTTATTGGCATGGAGATTTTGTTCCGAAACGCGATCCATCATTTGATTTTACAAGACCTGTTGATGGCAGTATCAAAGCCACTGAATGGAAAGGTACTCATGCATTAGAGGAGATCGTACAAGTTCACAATCCATCTGTTGGTTGGATACAAAATTGCAACTCTACACCTTTCACAGCGTCAGGAAAAGATAGCCCTGATAAAAATAAGTATCCATCTTATATGGCACCCGATGGTGAAAATGCAAGAGGTATCAATGCTGTTCGATTATTATCAACTGCAAATAACCTCAACCTAGATAAAGTGATTGAACTGGGATACAATCGTTATCTCGCTGCTTTCGATTTTCTGATTCCAGCGTTGATCAAAGATTATGATGGATATGTAGATGGCTCGCTCAAAACAGCATTGAAAGAGCCGATTGAATTATTACGTAATTGGGATAAAACATCTTCCATCAGTTCTGTAGCAACCACTCTTGCTATTGATTGGGCCAATCAACTCGGCCAATTTTTACCTCGTCCCGAAACCATGGAAGAAGGCACGAATTCGATAAAGCGCTATGAAGACATGGCTAAATTATCAGCCAATCAAAAACTGGAAACGCTTAAAAGAGTATTGGATGAGCTAACTAAAACTTATGGAAACTGGCGCCAGCCTTGGGGAGATATCAATCGCTACCAGCGTGTGGCTGATGGAGAAAGATTTGATGACAGTAAACCTAGTATCGCCGTACCATTGGCTTCATCACGTTGGGGTTCTTTACCTGCTTATGAAAGCAGATCAGGAAGCGGATACAATAAGCGTTATGGCGTTTCAGGTAACAGTTTTATCGCAGCTGTTGAATTTGGGAAAAGACTAAAAGCTAAAACCATTCTTACTGGTGGACAATCTACTGATCCTAAGTCGCCGAATTTTACCGATCAGGTGGAAGGTTATATCAATGGTAAATTCAAAGACATTTTCTTTTATAAAGAAGATGTGATGAAAAATAAAGTCAAGACCTATCATCCGGGAGAGTGACAGGAAAGAGACAAAAAATAAGATACAAGGAACAACAAATGGGTCAAGAAACAAAAGTTTACTCTCCAAGGAGAATGTAAGAAATAGATTGTATGCTAGAAACCAATAGACTGGTAATTAAACCACTAACGCTTGATCAACTGATCAAATATATTCGGTGCGATGGTTCATTGGAGGAAGAGTTGAATCTTAATCCCACCTCAAGAACTATTAGTGAAGAACTAAAAGAAGCGCTTGAACAAACGATCGTACCCAATGTTGCTGATACGAGTAAGAACTATTTGTATTCAACGCTTTGGACTGCTATATCCAAAAAAGATAATAAGATGATCGGAGATCTTTGCATTGTCGGAGAGCCCAATGAAAAAGGGGAAATTGAAATTGGTTATGGCACCTATGATGAATTTCAAGGCAACGGTTATATGACTGAAATGGTTAGTGCCATAATCGAATGGGCAAAAATGCAAAATGCCGTTAAATCAATAACGGCATCTACAAATAAAGAGAATGAAGCTTCTTTCAAAGTCTTACTCAGAAATAATTTTATCAAAGTAGGAGAAACAGAATCTCAATTTCAGTGGAAACTACGCTTAGTGGATTAATTTTGAACTTTTGGAAAGTTTTCAAACTTTCCAAAAGTTAACTCGGAATATCATTATTCTTTATCAAAAACTGCTTTGTAGTAAGTAGTATCTTTTTCTGAAAAATTGATCCGCCGATTATTTTTCCCTTTCAATTCAAATTCATCATTCACTGCAAACTTCACTTCTGTGAATTTGTAGCCTGTAACAAAAGTTGCAGTAACGGTATAGGTAGTATCTTTTTTGATAGCTGTCATGGGAATGCCGGCATCCCAATCCAATGGTTTATCATCACCACGTAAGCCAACCGTTTGAATATCTTTTAGCTGACTGACATCGAGTTCAAACACTACCGTTTTTTTATAGGTTTTTTGAACACAGGATGCAAGCGTGCAGACGAATAAGAATAAGTATAACATGTTATTGCGCATGGGTCAATTGTTTTTTGGTTATGAGATAATCAAATCCAAATCTGCCAGATCCAAGGATCATCGTATATACGGCCACCCAAAGAAAGCCCATACCAGACAACATGCTCCATAAGCCATTATCTATTTGTTGTATAAACACAGCAACCATCATGGTGCAAACGATCAGAAAAGAAAACAGCCTTGTCTGTAAACCCAATACCAGAAAGATTCCACCTACAGCTTCACTGAATGCGCCCATCCAGGCAAAGAAGCCGGGGAACATGGCAAAAATGCCACCATACGCTTTTACATCTTCTGGGAACCAGAAGACCACTTCGAATAAGCCGAGGTTTTTATCGTCGGGAGTCCATGGCATGCCAAATTTTGAAGCGCCAAATTCAATGGCTAATAAATAACCATATACCACGCGGGGGATGGTAAGGATCAGGTCCTGCCACCAATAGGGCATTACCAGGGGTTTAGTGATTTTCTTAAGCATGTGTTGTTATTAAGCAGGGAAATAATTGCTAAGCGCAAGCGTCTATTACATAGAAATCTCACACTTAAAACCGTATACAACAGAATTCACGAAAGGTTCGGAGTGATGATTAATATTATTTATACGGTAGACAATGGCTGCATTCTCAAAAGAAAACGCCGGGCAGAAGCCCGGCGTTATATAAAATTGATTTCTTATTTCTTCCTTAAAGCTTATCACTTACAACCTGAAGTTTTATTTCAACTGTTTCAACAACTCATTCACCGCAGCTTCCAGTTGTTGATCACGTCCTTTGTTCACGACATCGTACTCATTCATCAGTTTAATATCCGGTTCGGTTTGTGCATTTTCTAGGTATTGATTCTGCAAACCTTTCACACCCACCGGCGGAACACCCCAACGAATACTATTATCTTGTAATTGCTCCCATGCTGCAAAAGTACAAGTACCAGGCACCGGCATTCCGACTAATTTACCAATACCTAACTCTTTGAATGCATATGCATAACAATGTCCATCACTGTATGCCGCTTCATTGATGATAGAGATACTTGGCTTGGTCCAGCGGAAATTTGGTTCATAGCCATTGCTTCTGGTGTCAGTGGTATAGTCAAAGAATTTCTTACCACTCAGAAACATAGCAAGGTCTGCAACAAGATCACCACCACCGTTGAAACGTACGTCAACAACGATCGCTTTTCTGTTTACATATTTACCCATGATCTCTTCATAAGTAGTACGATAAGCACCATCACTCATTCCTGGAATATGTACATAACCCAATTGACCATTGCTTAGTCTGTCTACTTCATCCTGATTTTTCTTCACCCATCTTCTGTACAACAATCCATTTTCTTCACCTGTAGAGATCGGCTTTACAGTTACTTCCATTTTGGTATTGCCATCTGTCACAGTCAATAAAGTATTTTGTCCCGCCTTACGATTCAGGTATTGTGCAATATCTGTATCGGCAGCGATGGTTTGTCCATCGATCGCTTCAATGATCATACCTGCTTTAACATTGATATCTGCACGATCCAATGGACCTCCTTTGATGATCTCTTCGATCTTATAACCTACACCTTTATAGTTTTGGTCATAGAATACACCCAGCGAAGCAGTAACATCTCCATTTGGATTAAATCCTGAATAAGTAGCACCACTATGACTGACATTCAACTCACCTAATAACTCACTCAGCAATTCTGCAAATTCGAAGTTGTTACCGATGTGTGCAAGATGGCGTTCATAATCTGGTTTATAGCTATCCCAGTTAACACCATGCATGGTTCTGGTGTAAAAAGTTTCTTTGGTTCTGCGCCATACATGCTCAAACATGAAGACTCTTTCTGCTGCTACATCCAAGGTCATTTCACCATTGATACTTACCATATCTCTCTTACCGCTGTTCGGTTCGATCTTAGAAATACCGCCATTTGCAGAAAGGAAGATATTTTTTTGATCCTTATCCCATACCATATTTCCACCTTGTGCATTCAGTGTTACCAGCATTTTGGTTTCACGGGTACGAAGATTGGTGGTCCAGAGATTCACTCCTCTTTCAAAACGCGTCAGGTAATAAAGCGTTTCGCCATCCTTACTGACCAATGCATCACTCATCTGAGATGAATGGATCGTGAGCTTGGCTTTGCGCATACTCAATCCTTCCCACTCAATTACAACACTGTCTTTTTTAGCAGACTGTTTTTTGCTGGTATCCGCTTTTGCTTTATTGTCTTCTATTTCTTTTTGCAATGCAGCATCTTCTTTACTTAACTTGAATTTATCAAAAGCTTCCTGCGTAAAGAACATAGCGTAAACATCGGCCTGAGCACCACCGCTTTGTGCTACTGCTTTCAAACCGTCTCTGTTACTGAACCACATCATGGCTTTTCCACCCATGATCCATTTTGCACGAGAATCATTGAAACCACTTTCAGTAAGATTGATCACTTTGCCTTTTCCGTCAGCAGCAACCAATCCAACTTCACCGGGAGCAACACCGGGCACTGCATAATCAAATAAGAACCATTTACCATCAGGACTCCATTGGAAGTACTGATCATTATCACCATTAGAGAATAATTCTTTATCGGTAAGGATGGTTCTGGTTTGTTTGGTTGCGATATTGTACACTTTCAGTGTCATTCTATTCTCTATGAAAGCGATCTCTTTTCCATCAGGAGAATAGGCTGGCTGATAGTTTTCATTGTTGTTTGAAATAACAGCTGTTTCATTCAATACTGTAGAAGCATAGAAATAAGGCTCTTCACTTCTCTGTTTTTTTGTTTCGAAGATCTTCCAACTGTTTCCTCTCTCTGAAGAATACAACAATGTTTTTCCGTCCGGAGAAAAGCTTACGAGTCTTTCCTGCTCAGGGGTGTTGGTGATTCTTTTGGTAACGCCACCATCTACGCTGCTGACAAACACTTCACCACGAAATATATACGCCACTTCTTTTCCATTGGGAGAAACAGCCATATCTCTCACGCCACCATTTACAGGTACAACACGTGTATTATTGCTACGCACATCTGCTACAATATTTACACTTACTTTTTGCGGGCGTCCATTACCTTTCATGGTATACAGTTCACCATCATAACCAAAACAAAGCGTGCCATCATTCGACAAACTGAGGAAACGAACAGGATGTTTTTTGAAGCTGGTCAGTTGTTGAGATTTACCACCTTCAATACCCATTTTATGAACGTTGAATGATCCACTTTCTTCACTCAAATAATAAAATGCTTTGTCTGCATCTGTGAAAACAGGGTTTCTGTCTTCTCCGTTAAACGTTGTGATCTTCTTATGTGTTTTCGCATTGTTATCATAGATCCAGATATCTCTTGCAATAGCAGAAGTATGGTGTTTACGCCACTGGTTCTCACCACCTTTTTTATCTTGATACAACATCAATTGTCCATTACTACTTAAGCTTACCCATTCAGCGGGAGTGGTCAGCACTTGTTCAATACGACCTCCATTTACAGAAACCTTGTACAACTCAGGTTGTGATCCGGTAGGAAACGTACGGTTACTGGCTGCGTCCATACGTGTAGAGCCAAATAGTACCGACTTATTATCGGTTGTAAAGCTATATGGAAACTCTGGTACGGAATGGTAGGTAAGTCGCTTTGCTTCGCCACCTTCAGCCGGAATAAGGAATACATCAAAATCGCCAAAACGGTCGCTCGCGAATGCTATTTGTTTGCCATCCTTACTCCAGATAGGCATCATGTCATTGGCCTCATGCAGCGTAAGCATGGTTGCATTACCGCCTGATGTCGGCACTTTATAAATATCTCCTTTATAGGTAAAGGCAATGGTTTTACCATCAGGAGAGATGGCAGCATAACGCATCCAATTGGGTTCGGTTTGTGCTGATGACTGTAAACAAGCGATCAGCGAAAACAATGCAAGTGATAGTTTTCTCATAACAGTATTTAAATGAACCGGTAATTTAAGAAAGAACCGCTAAGATTTTTCAGGAGTTTGATAAGTGAGCGACTAAATCGGTAAAAGAGGATTTTCAGTATCTTGTTTGCCGAGGATGGGACGCAGATTTTGATGACGGTTTATGATTTTCGATCTACGATCTGCGGTTATCATCATGAATTAAAAGTCTGCGGTCTTTAAATACACACCCATGAAATTGCCTTTTCTACTATTATTGGCTTTTGGTCTTTCCAGTGCTATTGCGCAACAAAGAGCATGTGCAATCGGATTAAAGATAGGGGTACTGGAACCGGGTAAATTCAATAGCATAACCGATGTAACAGGTGTGAAAGTCGGACATACTACATTGATTAAGGGTAATGATATCCGTACCGGCGTTACCGCTATCCTGCCTCATACCGGCAATCTCTTTCAGGAAAAAGTGCCTGCTGCTATTTATGTAGGCAATGGATTTGGCAAACTGGCTGGTAGCACACAGGTGAAAGAACTGGGTAATATAGAAACGCCAATCATTCTCACGAATACCTTAAGTGTTGCCACTGCTATGGAAGCAGTGATCGAACACACCCTTTCACAAAAAGGCAATGAACAAGTACAATCTGTGAATGCAGTGGTTGGCGAAACCAATGATGGTGGATTGAATGACATTCGTGGAAGACATATTCAAAAAGCCGATGTATTGCATGCCATCAATACTGCTTCAGATGGAATGGTAGCAGAGGGCTCTGTTGGAGCGGGTACCGGAACCATCTGCTTTGGATTTAAAGGAGGTATTGGTACTTCATCGAGAAAATTACCCGAAAGTTTGGGAGGATATACTGTTGGCGTATTGGTGCAAACAAATTTTGGTGGGGTGTTAGAGATCAATGGTGTGCCTGTTGGACAAGCGCTTGGTCAGTTTAGCTTTAGTCGGGAGTTGAGTAAAAAATCTGATGGTTCTTGTATGATCGTTGTAGCTACTGATGCACCCTTGGATGGTCGCAATCTCGAGCGCTTGGCCAAACGCGCTTTTATGGCTTTAGCTAAAACAGGAGGTGTTGCATCCAATGGCAGCGGTGATTATGTGATCGCTTTTTCTACAGATAGCAGTTTACGTATTCCTCATGTAGCTCGTACAAAAACATTGAGTACTTCATTATTGGTGAACGATGCCGTTACACCTT
Source organism: Sediminibacterium sp. KACHI17 (assembly GCF_040362915.1). NCBI lineage: Bacteria > Pseudomonadati > Bacteroidota > Chitinophagia > Chitinophagales > Chitinophagaceae > Sediminibacterium > Sediminibacterium longum. The sequence continues at coordinate 2,135,644 of NZ_AP029612.1, forward strand.
TATTCCTGGCAGCCATTGAAGCAACAGAAGAAGCTGTATTGAATTCCTTATTCATGTCTACTACCATGAAAGGAAAAGACAATCGCGAAATACCAGGATTACCGGTAGAGAAAGTGAAAGAGATCTTAAGAAAGTATAACAAGATTAAATAAGCAGGATCGAAGACAGATTTTCATGATAAGTCATGATTTATTAAAAAGATCTTCTATTATCATGACAATCCGTGTTCCATTATATAAAAATTGTTACTTGCACCATGGTCAGTTATATCAACGAAACTTTTATTGAATCAACAGCGGCAAGCATTCCCGTAAATGATCTGGGTTTGCAGCGTGGTTATGGTGTTTTTGATTTTTTGCGTGTCAAAGGTCAGCAACCTTTTTTTCTTCAGCAGCATATCGATCGTTTGTATCGTTCATTGGAACTGATGCGATTGCATTTATCTTACAGCAAAGAAGAACTGATCAACATCATTCAATCATTGATCGATCAAAATCAATTATCTCATTCCGGCATTCGTATTACTGTTACCGGCGGGGCTTCACCGGATGGCTACACACCCGTTGACCCACATCTCATCATTGTTCAACAATCTATTCCTGAACCACCCCAAGCCATGCTTACGGGTCCGTATAAACTAGTGACCTATCAGTATCGCAGACAATTACCTGAAGTAAAAACCACAGATTACCTGATGGCCATCTGGCTACAGCCATGGGTCAAGGAGCAGGGTGCGCATGATGTACTGTACCATGACAATGGATGGGTAAGCGAATGTCCTCGATCTAACTTTTTTATCATCACAAAAGAAAACGTACTAGTAACCCCTCATGAAGGCATGTTAAAAGGAGTGACCCGTTCCAATATTCTGAAAGTAGCCAAGGGAATAATGAAAGTAGAGGAAAGAGCGGTAAGCTTGGAAGACATCCGTTCTGCGAAAGAGGCATTTATCTCCAGCTCTACGAAAAGGCTGATACCCGTGACCGGTATCGATGATGTTGTTTTCAACAGCTATGATTCAGATTGTATTTCAAGGACCCTATTTGAAGCATTAGCACTATTAGAGGCTAGCAAAGAGTGAACTACAACCTCCCGCACTCACATAAATATGCTGTTTTTTATACCCTTAGCAGGTAGTAGATTTGTAATGTGTTGCTTCGTATATCCTTTTATATACTGCTGTCTTTTCTTTGTGTAGCTCCTACCACTGCACAAATAGGCTACACGTTTACACAAATTAGCACCAATGACGGACTAGCCAGTAATGATGTGCATGCTTTACATCAGGATGAGAAAGGATTTATCTGGGTAGGAAGCTCGAATGGATTACAACGTTTTGATGGTACCAAGTTTGTCAACTTTTTTATGCCCGGTAAAAAAGGAAGTGATGCATTACCGATCTCAACACTCGATTATATTGTACCGGGAAAGAACGGAACTTTATGGCTGTATTTTCCTGAATTAAGGGAAGTAGGGGTATTTGATCCGGCTAAATTCACTTATCGAAAAGTTGCTATCAAACCCAATAAACAGATCCCGCCAAGAATCAATGCAAGACTATGGAAAGACAAAATGGGTAGTATCTATCTTTCCATTCAACCTACCGGCATTTTAAAATATGATAGTACTGCAGATGCATTTACTTCTTCTGCCCCTTTTCGTGCGCCGGAGAATTGGAGTTTTGGTATCCGATCCGCAGAAGATACACGCAATGGTTTACTGTGGCTTACGTTTGGCGATAAAGGTTTGGCCGCCTATGATTATAAAACAGGTGAAACTTACACACACGTATACAATCCGAAAAATATTCCGCTACTGAAGAATTGGCGTGTACAAGAAAATATTGCCAATATATTCATTGATAAAAGTGGAAGGTATTGGTTGTATAACTGGCCTGTATGGGCAGGCGGCGGGGAAGTCATCCACTGTCTGGATTCTACGGGAACACGTTATTTAAAAGATACTGCCGGACTGGTGGTATTCACCGGCAAGTACGGGGAATACAGAAATATGGCTGAGCTTCCGAAAAGCGGGCTGTGGGTGTTTGGACTGGATAAATTATTCAGCTTCAATAAACGATCCAACAAGTTCATTTTTTACAAGAGTGATCCACTTAGGAATTTTGATATCCATTATGAAGTTGTACATCAGGTAATGGAAGACCGAGAGGGTGGTATTTGGGTAGCTACCAATGAAGGCTTGTATTTTTCTTCTCCGGGTACTGATGGAAATGGCGTGCAGAATATGATGGTGATGGATAAAAATGGAGTGCACGAATTCACTGATATCCTGGAGTTGAACAATGGCGATTATTGGTTGACCAGCTGGGGAAGAGGGGTAGTAACACTGGATCGAACTTTTAAAAAGAAACCCTATAATATTTTCAAATCAGCCCCCTCCTCTTGGCCAAAGGCAACACAAGCAGCTGTAACACTTACCTGGTGTATGCATCAGGAAAAAGCAAGTGGTGATGTTTGGATCGGATCAAATGGCGGTATCCTTACGCGATATAATCCTGTAAGCAATAAAACCACGTATTACAATCCACCTGAATTCGCCAGTGCAACTGTTCGATATATCACAGAAGATAAAAAAGGACGTTTATGGTTCAGTACACAAAGAGGAAGGATCATTGTGTATGACAATAAAAAATTTACGGTTGTAAAAGATTTTGGAACTGCCATCATCCCCAAACTGATGTTTGACAAAGATGGATGGCTATGGGCTGCAGTTCAAGGAACCGGAATAGTAGCTATCAATAGTGAGAATGGAAAAATATTACAACAGTATACAAAAGCAGATAATGGTTTGTATTCCTCTACCGGAAACGATATTGATCAGCTGAACGACAGTATCATTGCATTTGGAGCAGGCGCATTGAATCTGATCAATAAACAAACAAAAAAAGTAAAAGTAATTTCTTACGAACAAGGGCTACCATCTAACTCTATACAGCGCTTACGAATAGACAGATCCGGATACTTGTGGATCAATACCAATAACGGTTTATGCAGGTACAATCCTTATAACAACAATATCACCACCTACTCTAGCAGAGACGGTATGGTGATGAGTGAGAAAGTAAAAACAGCCGACTATCTGTGTAGTGAAGGTTTTGTGATGTTTGCGGGATCTAACTCGCTGATGTTCTTTCAGCCCGAGATGTTTGAAACCAATCAACAACCACCGGATGTTAGCATCACAGACTTTAAGCTGTTCAATCAATACCTTCCTATTGACTCTCTTGCAGCACAGAATCAGGTAAAACTGAAATACGATCAGAACTCTTTTAGTCTTTATTTTTCTTCGCTGAGTTATATCAATCGCGATAAGCTGATCTATTATTATAAAATGGAAGGCATTGATGATAACTGGCAAAGAGCTGACCGTCAAAAGCTGGTCAACTATTCATTACTTCCTCCGGGAAAATATGTATTCAACGTGTATTGTGAAAACATTGATGGTGTTAGATCAAAGAATATCACAACACTCATGATTCATATCAAACCGCCATTCTGGAAAACATGGTGGTTCCTGAGCTTATTGAGTTTGGCCTTTTTTGGACTATTGTATTTTATCCATCGCTTACGCATCAATAAAATATTAGCGGTTGAAAATCTGCGTAACAGCGTAGCAAGGGATCTGCATGATGACATGGGTTCAACACTGAGTACCATCAATATTCTCAGTACCATGGCAAAAAGTAAATTGAATACAGACAACGTTCGCGTAAGTGAATACCTCGGTAAGATCAGTGACAATAGTCAGCGCATGATGGAAGCAATGGATGATATTGTATGGAGTATCAAACCCATGAATGATTCCATGCAAAAAATAACAGCCAGAATGCGTGAAATCGCAACCAGTGTATTGGAGGCAAAAGATATTGACCTTGATTTTAGAACAGATCCTTCCATTGAAGAAGTAAAGATGGATATGCAGGCACGTCGCGACTTCTTCCTCGTATTCAAAGAAGCTATCAATAATATTGCTAAATACTCAAATGCATCCAAGGCCCAGGTTCATTTGGCATTACACCATCAAAGACTGATCATGATCGTTCAGGATGATGGAATTGGTTTTGATATTGATAAAGCTGATGGCAATGGCCTCGGAAACATGTATAAAAGAGCCGCATCATTAAAAGGGCGCATACAGATACAATCAAAGCCCGGAGAAGGCACACAGATCACACTGAATATCCCTGTTCAATAACCCGATATCACATAAATATGTGACGTTGCATGCCTGCCTACCATTGGATGAGCATATTCACCACTCAACAAAATTTTCACCGGTCAGTTCACACTATCATGCGGTTGTTCTAAGGTCTACTATTCGTGAGTTTTGGATGTTCATTTAAAACAAGACGAATATGAAATATGTATTGTGGACGCTTATAGCGGGCATAACGGTGATATCCTGTAGTAAACCCATAGAAACACCTCAGCCTAACTTGCCCGTTGCTGTAAAAAAGATCAAAGAAATCAGAAATTCTCCGAATGATTTCAGGACCTATACCTTTAATGCCGATGGTAGCCTGCAACAATATGCTGCACAGTTCACCAGTAGAACAGATGGTGCTATCAGTCAGTACAACCTTGGCTTTCAGTATGACAATAAAAGGCTGGTAAAATTACAGGCAGCGAATGGATATAGTCTCTACTACTATAAAGATGGCAAGCCACATACCATTCAAAGTTATAACCAGCATAACAGTCTCTTTGCCACCAGTTTTCTGACCATCAATGAAAAAAATCAAATCACAGAAATAGTTGAGCAGTTCAAAGTGCCCGTATCAAATCACCTGGCAGAAACCAAAACATTACTCTTTTACAATACACAAGGCAATCTGATACGCAGAGAATATTATTCCCGCCAAGACCTGAATGATCCTTTTGAGTTTTATTACAAACAGTTGTATGAAGCCTACGATAATAAAATCGCAGTTCCGGAAGAGGTAAGCACCGACTATTTTCTGCCTGGATTTGTATTAATGAAAAACAATCCTACAAAAATCATCACAGTAGATAAAATGGGACTTACAGGCAGGGTCGATCGTTTTGAATATACCTATGACAGCGATGGATATGTGCTCACTAAAAAGCACTTTGTAGAAAACATGCCCAATCCGGTAACTCCTATTACTTTCTCTTATACATATTGGTAATATGCAATCATCAAATTCACATTTTAAAAAAAAGTTGTTACGATTGATCCTTTTTGCAGTGGTAACAATGGGTATATTGGTGGTGTTATTACTAATGTTGCAGAAGACGGTAGAAAAACATTATACCACTGAAAACGAATCCTCACCAGAAACCATTGAAGTATTTAAAAGTCCGGATGAAGAATATAAGTTTATGGAAAAAGTGAGCAACCGCTCTTCCGTCCACTCAACAACCATCCCCAATGATCTAATTCAATAATGATGAAATATCTGATCACCCTATTCTCATCTTTGTGCTTGATGATCACTGCAACAAATGCAAAAGCATCACAAGATTCATCACACCTGCGTGTTTTTTCAGTACAGGAATTATTGAATGACTATGATAGCTTGCATAAGATCATCACTGATAACCACCCTGCACTATGGGCAGATGCTGATAGTTTAGCTACAGAACAACGATGGAAAGAGATCAGAAAAAAGATCAATCGACCTATGAAGCGATGGGAGTTCATAGAATTGATAGCTCCGGCAACTACCCAGTACAATGATGGACATACTGCGCTCACTTATGATTTCGATTTTGAAGAAGTAGAGCAACTGATCGCAAGAAACGGAAAGCTTTTTCCTTATCGCGTGAAACTATATGATGATACGTTATGGATCACTGAAAACTGGAAAGACAGCTCTTCTTTATATCGAGGCATGATGGTAATGTCGATCAATGGCATATCCACAAAAGATATCGTAGCACGTATTTTACCCGTAGTTCCGGCAGATCATCATCGAATGAGAGAAGCATCATTATCGCGTTTATTCCCATTTTTATTATGGTCATTATATGGTTGGGAGAATAAGTATGAAATAGTATTACAGGATCCTTACCAACAAAGCAGCACCACTATCCATCCCGAAGGCATTACGATGAATGGATTCTTTCAACGTCAATTCCCCAGAAAAAAATGGAATCTGCAACTATTCAAAGAACAGCAGCTTGCCGTGATCAGTTGTTCATCCTATAATAACTACACAGAAGCCATTCGATTCATCGACTCTGCATTTGCAGTACTACAACAAGAAAACATCCGGCACCTGGCATTTGATATTCGTAATAATGGAGGAGGTAACTCTTCTATCGGTGATCACCTGTTGGCATATATCGCACAACAACCGTATATGGATGTGTATAGTAAAACCTTACGCAATGGTTCTATGATGCGTCGTTTTAAAGAGAACAGTGGTATGTACCGGGTGATGCAAAATTTCATCAAGAATGGAATACAGCATGGGAATCATTACACCATGCGTTTTGAAACAAAAGGGTTGGATACTACGATTAAAAAAGAAAATATTTTCCGTGGTCAGTTTTATTTGCTCACAGGGCCTGTCACTTACTCATCAGCACATATGACCGCTTTGTCTGTAAAATCTTCTGGAATGGGTACTATTATTGGTGAACCCACCGGTGAGCGCATTGATCTTACGGGAGAAAATGCCAGCTTTACTTTACCCAATACCCAATTATACGGCTATTGCTCTTTAGCAGTTTATGAAGGTGCCATCGCAGATAAAAAATCAAAGGGAGTGCAGCCTACTATTTTTATACCTTTCCGGCCGTCTGCACTTTTATCAGAAAAAGATCCCGTGATCGAAAAACTCATGCAACTGATAAAATAAAAAGCGGCGATTCAACGATTGCACCAACAGCATCAAGTATATAAGTTCGGGGAAATTGCAGTTACATTGGTAACGCCAAAACAAAATCAGCTACGCAAAGACTGGCAAGAAGATCGTTTAACACATTTCCCCTTCTGGGGTAAGTGCTGGCCTGCGGCTGAAGCATTGGCCGGTTTTCTCGCCGCGAACCCTCATTATATAAAAGACAAAAAAGTATTAGAGCTGGCTGGTGGACTAGGATTACCATCACTAGTGGCGGCAACATTCGCGGCAGAAGTCTGCTGCTCTGATTTTTTGCCTGAACCTCTTCAGTATATACAAGCATCTGCTGAACTCAATCATATCAAACATCTACGCACAAAGATCATTAACTGGCAACAGCTACCAAAAGACCTAAGTGCTGATGTATTGTTATTGAGTGATATCAACTACAATCCTTCAGATTTTGACGCGCTGAATACAATGCTGCAGCATTTTCTTGATCAGCAAACATTGATATTGTTAAGCACCCCTCAACGTATCATGGGTAAAGCTTTTATTGAGAAATGGATAAGCTATCAGCAACATCATGAAGTAATCAGTAATGATATTAGCTTATTTGTATTAGGTCGTTAATGGAACACAGATTATCATGATTGTTACCTAACAGTATTGGAATGCTTAGTGGTTAACAATAAAAAAATTATTCGCGTTCATCATGACGACCATGAAAATCTGCGACCCATCAATCTTTCACTAAAAGAAACAAGGAATAATCTTTCCTTTATTGCGTTGATCAAAGAACCAGATCAATGAAATTTCGCTGCTGCCTGTAAAGCCATTGCTTTTACTTAGATCAGAATTTGTGATATCATAGCTGATCCCAACCTGAAAACTTTCCGTTCTCAATCCGGTATAAGGATACAATGCATCTCCTGCCCTTAACCAGGCACCTGTATATAAATGATAGCCGCTATTACCCACACCCCAACCATATGCGCCTCCAATAACTGCCTGTGTATTCCTGGCTTGTTGCATAAAGTTGGCACTAAAGAAAAGCTCATCCTGCTCATTTGTCTTCAACAGCGCACTGCCATGTAATACATAGCGACGAGAGAGCCGACTGTTTTGTGCCGTAAAGAAATTCAATCGCGGACTGGTAAGATGAAAGACAGATGCCCCAAAACTAAAGGCATTGCCTGCTTCATCAGCATAATTGTATAAGATGCCGGCATTCACAGACGCAAAGGAAACCGAACGGTTATTGATACTTTCACCACTAGGCACTGAAAGATCAAAACCACTACTGGTAAATTGATTACCGAAACTGATCTTATTAAAGTCTACTACATTTCTCCCTAACGCCGCTTGTATACCAATACCGATCGACTGATTCCCATCTTCATCCAACCCCTTATTGAACCCGGTTGAAAGGGCGATATAACTATTCTTATAAATACCACCGGCGGCTACATCATACATCGCATGAACCCCCAGACCCCATCGGTCTCGTTGTGGTAATTGTTTGCGCAATATCCTCGTATCAAAAGAAACGGCCGCCGTTTGATAAGGTGTTGAAATATTCGCCCACTGGTTTCTAAAATTCACCGCCAATCTATGCGACCCATCAATATATCCTGTTAACGCAGGATTAAAACTCAAAGGACAACTGAAATACTGAGAAAAATAAGGATCCTGTCCTTCCACAATATGGAAGGATAGACATAGTAAAATGCTTAGTAGGTATTTTCTCATTATCTTTTTTTTGGCGCATAGCTAATAGTTCATTGCTAATAGAAGAACCGTTTATTCTATTAGCAATATGCTATCAGCCATTCGCTACCTCAACAACATCACCGTTCCTGTTCTTCTCACTACGCGGCCTTGCAGGTCTGTCGCTTCAGCGATCCAGGTGTAGGCACCTGTGGGCTGTGCTACGCCCAGGTACACACCATTCCATCCTTCAGCGGGAGTTGCTGTATTCGTAGAGAAGATCATATTACCCCAACGATTGAATACTTTGAAATAATTCAACTGACGCATACCAACCAGTATCGGGAACAGTCGATCATTTTGTCCGTCATTATTGGGCGTAAACCCTTGTGGTACAAAAATATCCGTACCCGGAATGATTTTCACGAGTACCGTATCTGTTGTAACACAACCAATATCTGATGTAATCGCAACAGTATACAAAGTGGTTTCATTCACGGTGATGACCGGTGATGCTATACCGGGCAGGTTCACACCGGTGATCGGTGACCAGCGATATTGATTGCCGATATTACTTCTTGCACTCACAGTAACACCTATACCACGCAGTGTTTCTACATCCGGATAACGAACAGGTGGGGCTGCACTGCGCACAATATATTCCATCGTTTTACTGGCACTTACAGAACAATTCGGATTGCTGGCAGAAAGCTTCACCTGATATACACCCGGCGTAAGATATGCGTACTGTGTAGAGAATTGATTAGAGCTGGATCCATCACCAAACTCCCATAACCAGTTAATGCCTCCTGAATTATTTGTTTGTGATCTGTTTTGAAAAGAAGCTGTTACGCCAACACATGCATTGGAAACAGAAAAATCAACCACCGGTTGTGATAATAATTCTAATACAATATTTTCTGATGCTTGTCTGCTACACCCTTGTGCTGAAGTAAAACGAACCGTATAAGTTCCGGCAGTTGCAGCATTATAAGTAGCAGCTACAGCACCCGGAATGATCTGTCCATTCCGCAACCACTGATAGTTATTAGCACCGGATGCAGATAAGGTCAGTGTGCTGTTTTCACAAATAAAATTAACCGCAGGTATTTGCAGTTGTCCTGCAGGCAGCGGATTTACTGTAACCGTAACGGGCAGACTACTGCGACATCCGGTTGCATTACTGGTTGCACGAATGTAGTAGGTACCGGAATTATTGATCTGTGCCGGATTTCCGATCTCAGCCGCCAACGCCGCATCGATATAATAATTGAAGCGAAGATTATTTTCACTACCGGATGTGATTTCATTGCGTGTAAGATCGATCAATGATGGTGCACATACAGGTGAAGGATTATTGACAACCAATACCGGTGGTGGATTGATGGTTACTTGAACAGGCACTACCGCACTACAACCTGTTGCGGGTGTTCCTTTGATATAGTAAGTGCCGGATTGTGAAATCGCATTGGCATTATTTAGTGCAACAGTACCCAGTGCATTTGTAAAATAGGTATACGTGAGACCTGCAGCACTGCCGTTGGTAACAGCAGCAGCAGTAATATCCACTGTATTAGGAGCACACACCGCAGCTGGAGTATTCACCACCATTGCAGCCTGTGGTAAAACGGATACAGTAACCGGACGAATGACAGAACAGTTATGAACGGTTTCGGTACCACGTATATAATATGTACCACTTGTACCAACAGAAGATGGTGCTGAGAGTGGTGTGGTAGCAGTTGCATTGGTCCAGTAAGAGAGTTGCAGTCCTGCAGTACTGCCATTGGTGATAGCAGCATCCGTAAGATTCACCGTACCCGGAGAACAGATAGATGCCGGGTTGGTAATATTCAAAGAAGGTAGTGCATGCACTGTGACTGTAACGGGTGCAGCGGTATTGGAACATCCGTTTACATCCGTGATCGTAACACTGAATGTACCTGAATTACTAATGTTTGAGAGCGCATTAGTGGTAGCGCCACTGCTCCATACATAGCTAACTGCATTGGTAGCTGTGAGGTTCACGGAATTACCAGCACAGAAAGTTAATGGACCACTGGCGTTGATGGTAGCTGTAGGTAATGGATTTACAGTTACTGTTCTTGATGTGATTGCAGTACAACCTGCCGCATTTGTAACGGTAACACTATAAGTACCGGATGTGGTGATATTATTATACGACGCAGTATTGGGACCACCAGTCCATACATATGTATTACCACCACTCGCTGTGAGGTTTACAGAACCTCCTGCACAGAAAGTTAGTGGACCACTTGCATTGATATTGGCAACAGGTAATGCATTTACTGTAACTGTTGTGGATGTAGTTGCCGTACAACCCGCCACATTTGTAACAGTAACACTATAAGTACCGGATGTGGTGATATTATTATATGCTGCAGTACTCGGACCACCAGTCCATGCATATGTATTACCACCAGTCGCTGTGAGGTTTACAGAACCTCCTGCACAGAAAGTTAGTGGGCCACTTGCATTGATATTAGCAACAGGTAATGCATTTACTGTAACTGTTGTGGATGTAGTTGCCGTACAACCCGCCACATTTGTAACAGTAACACTATAAGTACCGGATGTGGTGATATTATTATACGCTGCAGTGCTCGGACCACCAGTCCATGCATATGTGTTACCACCACTCGCTGTGAGGTTTACAGAACCTCCTGCACAGAAAGTTAGTGGGCCACTTGCATTGATATTAGCAATAGGTAATGCATTCACTGTCACTGTAGTGGATGTAGTTGCCGTACAACCAGCCGCATTTGTAACAGTAACACTGTAAGTACCGGATGTGGTGATATTATTATACGCTGCAGTACTTGGACCACCAGTCCATGCATATGTATTACCACCACTCGCTGTGAGGTTTACAGAACCTCCTGCACAGAAAGTTAGTGGGCCACTTGCATTGATATTGGCAACAGGTAATGCATTTACTGTAACTGTTGTGGATGTAGTTGCCGTACAACCCGCCACATTTGTAACAATAACATTATAAGTACCGGATGTGGTGATATTATTATACGCTGCAGTACTTGGACCACCAGTCCATGCATATGTGTTACCACCACTCGCTGTGAGGTTTACAGAACCTCCTGCACAGAAAGTTAATGGTCCACTTGCATTGATATTAGCAACGGGCAATGCGTTTACTGTAACGATTCTTGATGCTGTATTTTGACATCCATTTCCATCTGTCACAGTTACCGTATAAGTACCAGAACTATTTACTGTAGTTGATGCAGTAGTAGCTGCATTACTCCATGCATAACTTGTTCCGCCTATGCCTGTAAGCGTTACAGAATTACCGGCACAGAAAGTTAGTGGGCCACTTGCATTGATATTAGCAATAGGTAATGCATTCACTGTTACTGTCGTGGATGTAGTTGCCGTACAACCCGCCGCATTCGTAACAGTAACACTATATATTCCAGATGTTGTGATATTCGTTAGTGCTACATTCGTTCCATTACTCCATAAGTAACCGACCCCTCCCGTAGCAGTTAAATCCACAGAATTCCCAGCACAAAATGTCAATGATCCATTCGCTGTAATCCCAGCCACAGGTAATGCATTTACTGTTACAGTTGTTGATGTAACAGCCGTACAACCCGCAGCATTCGTAACAGTAACACTATATGTTCCAGATGTTGTGATATTCGTTAGTGCTACATTCGTTCCATTACTCCATAAGTAACCGACGCCTCCCGCAGCAGTTAGATCCACAGAGTTTCCAGCACAAAATGTTAATGAACCACTCGCTGTAATCACCGCTACAGGCAAAGCATTGATCGTTACACTTGTTGTTGTTAGACTTGAACAACCTTGTACATTCGTAACCGAATAGGTAATGACAGATGTTCCAGCTGCTGATCCAGTTAATACTCCAGTCAATGATCCTATCGTTGCATTTGCATTATCAATCGTCCAAGTTCCACCCCCTAATGAATTAGATAAATTCAAGGTTGAACCTACACACACAGGACTAACACCCGTTATCGTTCCTAGTACAGGCAAAGCATTGATCGTTACACTTGTTGTTGTTAGACTTGAACAACCCTGTACATTCGTAACCGAATAGGTAATGACAGATGTTCCAGCTGCTGATCCAGTTAATACTCCAGTCAATGATCCTATCGTTGCATTTGCATTATCAATCGTCCAAGTTCCACCCCCTAATGAATTAGATAAATTCAAGGTTGAACCTACACACACAGGACTAACACCCGTTATCGTTCCTAGTACAGGCAAAGCATTGATCGTTACACTTGTTGTTGTTAGACTTGAACAACCCTGTACATTCGTAACCGAATAGGTAACGACAGATGTTCCAGCTGCTGATCCAGTTAATACTCCAGTCAATGATCCTATCGTTGCATTTGCATTATCAATCGTCCAAGTTCCACCCCCTAATGAATTAGATAAATTCAAGGTTGAACCAACGCATACAGGACTAACACCCGTTATCGTTCCTAGTATAGGAACTGGATTGATTTTAAATTGTGCTGTTCCCGGATCACTTTCACAACCTGTTACTGCATTTCGAACTGTTAAGGTACCTGAGTAAGTAGTAATCTGAGCTGTAGCTGTTGGAACAGCAACAGTAAGTGGAGAACCTGAAGAAAAATTATTTGTAGTATATCCAACATTTGTAAAGCCATGACTAATAGCTAAGGGACTCCAGTCTAATTTATATTCTGTAGGGCTATTTGAGTAAGTAAGTGTTACATTAAAAAAAGAAGATCCATAACAGATCGTTGGCTCAAGAGGATCAATACTTGCAAATATTGGTTTAGGATTAACGACTATCGTCAATGAAGCTGTTTGCGCATTAATACAAGCGGTGGCACTACTCTCCTGAACAGATACTAACTGATAGATAAAGTTACCAGAAGAACTTACAGGAACTGTGATATCAGCCGATGACCCAGTTGACGTGATAGTTTGATTTGCACCCCCATTGATCGTATAAACGAAGGTATAAGGTGCTGTACCTCCAGACCCTGTAATGGTTACAACTGGAGATATTCCACTCAAACACGCCGTTAGTGTATTGGCGTTAATAGTTGCAGTTGGTAGCGCTGTAACAGTAATTGTTGCACTACTGGTTACGCTTGTGTTCGTACAACTCTCAGACAAAGAGTTGGCATCTACAACAGAAGTTAAACTATACGTAAACACACCCGCTGTTGATGTAGGTACAGTAAGCGTTAGCGTACCCGTCATAGTTCCCGAACCCGTTGTAGTAGTAGCAGTAACAGGGGCAGCACCATTGATAGAATAGGTAACCGAATAAGGTGCAGTTCCTCCTACGGCCGTAATGGTTAATGTTGGGTTCGTTGCATTTTCACAAACTGTTAATGAACCGGTGATTGAAACTGTCGGCATCATTACAATTTGAACAATATTACTATAAGCAATATTACCATCATTTTCAACTCTTCTCCTATAATACCATGTTCCTCTTAGTTGTGTAGTATTATTATTCAAAACTTGACCGCCTAAAAAATCAACAAAACCAGACATATCACTTGACTGCGATCTTTCCCAATAGTAAAAAATTGGTTCTCCCAGATTCTGACCCGTTATGCTAGCGGCTTCTCCTATACTTCTTAAATTCCAAAATTGACATTTTGAGGCTGTAATCGTCCCTCCTGTCAATTGTGCAAAAGAGGATGTTGTAGAAAAAAGATTCAGAAATGATATTAGAAGTATAAATTTAATTAAGGCTGAACTACGCAGCACTCCGCTCACCTTAAGGCAGACATTGGACCATATCAATCTCAAACAGTTCATCTTGGGGGATATTGAACTTTGTAATAAAGATATAGGAATATGATATTCAACAGCTTATCCTTTTAAAAGTTCATACTTGGGTAACAGCATTATATACGTATAAAACCTATGTTTAGTATGCTGCTATTGAAAAAATTAAAAACCCCGACGTTACCGTCGGGGCTGTTTCTCAGGGTTTGGTCTTAGGCGAACCAAATCTCTTTGGGTATTTGTTGGTTATTAAGCAGTTTCAATATACAGAAAGAATTTATACCACAGATTTACCATTCATCTATTTTTTTGTCTTGCATATATGTAGGAAAAGAATAATTTTGCAATGCTTTCGGTCTACAAAATATCTATCATCACCGAAAGACATTCGCACACGAATACCTGTTTTATGAACATCTAAGCAGGGTACCAGAATTGAACACTGCTACCCACTCTCTTCGAAACCCTTAAACGTACGCTATCAGCGTACCATCTTTCATTTACATAATTCAATCAGGTAATGACGAATACTAGCATTAATCATACGCCCAAAAAGGGCTTTTTCAGCTATTTCCGTGAAGCACTCAATAGCGAACATCAGGATTTTACACAAGGCAGCATCCGCAAAGCAGTTTTCATGCTGGCCATACCCATGATCCTTGAAATGTGCATGGAGTCAGTATTTGCGGTGGTAGATATTTTCTTTGTAAGCAAACTCGGTGCCGGCGCAGCTGCTACTGTAGGGCTCACAGAATCTTGTCTCACCCTTATTTATTCCGTTGCCATTGGTTTAAGCATGGCGGCTACAGCCATGGTGGCCAGAAGGGTCGGAGAAAAAAATCCCGAAGGCGCCGCCAAGGCAGGAGCTCAAGCATTATTATTATCCTTTGCTATTTCGATACTCATCAGTATCGTCGGCATTTTTTATGCATCTGATGTACTGGCTCTCATGGGTGCTGATGCTTCTGTTGTAGCAATGGGTACCGATTATACCCGCATCATGTTAGTGGGTAATCTGGTGATCATGTTACTGTTCCTTATCAATGGTATCTTTCGTGGCGCAGGTGATGCAGCAATGGCCATGAAAAGTTTATGGCTCGCCAATATTTGTAACATCATCCTATGTCCGATACTGATCGATCAGTTTGGCTTAACAGGTGCGGCGATGGCCACTACTACCGGTAGAGGTATTGGTGTATTGTATCAGCTCTATCATTTATTCAATGGAAAAAATATCATACGCATTGTTCGTAAACATTTTATTCCGAATAAAGAGATCCTTTCTTCGATCGCCAATATCGCATCAACAGGAACCTTACAATTCATCATCGGATCCGCCAGCTGGATCGCTATGGCCAGAATAGTTTCCGGCTTTGGTAGCGATGCAGTTGCAGGTTATACCATCGCAATTCGATTGCTCATCTTCTTCATCATGCCGGCATGGGGATTGAGTAATGCAGCTGCAACATTGGTCGGACAAAATCTCGGCGCACAACTTCCTGATCGGGCAGAACAATCTGTTTGGAAAACGGCTCGATACAATGCAATATTCATGGCATTTGTGTCCGTACTCTTTGTAGTGGGTGCTGAATTTTTTGTGGGATTGATCTCTCATGATCCGGCCGTTACTAAAACAGCCGTCACAGCATTACGCATTGTAAGCTTGGGATACATTTTTTATGGTGTTGGAATGGTCATGATCAATGCCTTCAATGGCGCTGGTGACAGCAGAACACCTACCTGGATCAACTTATTCTGGTTCTGGGTATTTCAAATTCCATTCGCCCTACTATTGTCCAAAGTATTCAATATGGGAACCACCGGCGTTTTCATCGCCATCGTAACCACAGAAACCTGTATCACCATTACAAGCGTGATACTGTTCAAAAGAGGGAAATGGAAGTTGGTGAAAGTATAGGATATGAGCGGCAAGCTACAAGTTGCAAGCTGCAAGGAATTTATACTTGCGGCTTGTAGCTTGTGACTTGCAGCTATAATACTAAAACCAACCTCTTCTCTTAAACGCCACCAACATCCAAACAGGAACGATGAGCATGAGACCTACGGCGATGAAAAAGCCGTATTGATGGTGGATATAAGGAATACGATCGAAGTTCATACCAAAGATGCCACCAATAACAGTAGCCGGTGCCAGTAAACAGGTTACGATGGCCATCACCTTCATCACTTCATTGGTCTTCAAATTCACATTACTGAGATAAAGATCTTGTAAGTTCATCATCATATCACGATAGTTCTCTGCCAAGTCATTTGCTTGCAGGATATGATCATATACATCCTTAAAATATTTAGTAGTTCTTTCTTCCAACAGATCACTTTCACTTCTGATAAAACCATTGATGAGCTCACGAACCGGACTCACATTTCGTTTCAATACAATGAGCTCTTTCCGCAAACTGTTGATCACAGCCAATGTGCGCGTATTACTGCCGCGAATAATTTTTTCTTCCAATAACTCGATACGATCTCCCAGCTTCTCCATCACTAAATAGTAATTATCAACGATCATATCCAACAAAGCATAACAGAGATAATCAGCACCACTCACGCGAAGCTTGCTACCATTGAGTTTTAGCTTATCGCGAATCGGATTGAATACATCTCTTCCTGCATCTTCCTGAAAAGACAGTACAAACCCTTTCCCTAAAATGATACTGATCTGCTCTGTTTCTACAGCCCCGGTTTGTTCATTGAAATACAACATATTCAGTAAACAAAACAGCACATTGTCCATCTCATCCATTTTAGGACGCTGACTCACACTCATGATATCTTCAACGATCAGATAGTGTATGCCGAAATGATGACAAATAGCTTCCACATCTGCCTTGCGAATACCATCTACATTGATCCAGGAGATATGATCGTTATCACGATAGGCAAAACATTCCTTGATATCAGTTAATTGTGTCTCCGAAAATGATGAAGCATTATAATCATATACTTTCACCTTGATCTCACTGGCTTCGATACGCTCAGGAATAACAGTAGGATTCACATGAAAAATATCCCTTGTACGCTTGGTATCAAACAGTGATAAAGGGTTTAAGTATTTAAGGTATTTGGCACCGGTCATGACTTAAAAATAAGAAATAAGAAACAAGAAATAAGTAATAAGAAATGAAAAAGAGAGAGACTTATATTCATCCTAAATTTCTTATTTCTACCTCTTGCCGGACTAAAGTCCGACGCTATCTAAACTTGTGTTTTGTTTACTTGGAACTTTCTTGTTTCATGTTTCTTGTTCCTTGTTCCTTCTTTCTCATCTCCTATTTCCCATTATTTTTACCAAAATTTTTCATGCCACTTATTTCCACTGCTTCGTATCGTCCTCCCTTTTGGCAATGGAATGGACATGTACAATCTATTTATCCGAGTATGTTTCGGAAAATATCTTTTGAATATGATCGTCGGGAAAGACTTGAATTACCGGATGGAGATTTTATTGACCTGGACTGGCATCAGCAAAATACTGTTCATCAAAAGTTGGTCATCATCACGCATGGGCTGGAAGGTGATTCCGGTAGGCATTATGTAACCGGTATGGCGAAAAAATTTGTTGCTGCCGGATGGGACGCATTGGGATGGAATTGCAGAAGTTGCAGTGGTGAACCCAACAGACTGTTACGCTTTTACCATCATGGCGATGCAAATGATCTAAGGGCTGTGATACAACATGCCATTGACACACATGGGTATAAAGAAATTGTACTTGTAGGATTTAGCATGGGCGGTAGTTTGAGTTTACGGGCTGTAGGAGAAAATCCGGATCAGGTTCCCGAAGCAGTAAAAAAAGTGATCGGTATTTCTGTGCCTTGCGATCTCTATTCCAGTGTGCAATCACTTTCACAACCGGGCAATAGCATCTATGTAAAAAGATTTTTGAAGAAGCTCGGAAAAAAGATCCGAGAAAAATCGACCCGCTATCCAGATAAGATCAGTTATGAGGGATATGAAAAAATGAAAACCTTTATCGAATTTGACAATCGCTATACCGCTCCTTTACATGGCTATCAAGACGCGATCGATTTCTATACAAGAGCCAGCGTAAAACCGCTGCTCCCGCAAATACAAATTCCTGTTTTATTAATACAGGCGTTGAACGATCCTTTTTTAACATCGGAATGCATGGGGTATGAAGCGGCAGAAAGCAATCCAAATATTTTGCTTGAAACCACTGCAGCAGGTGGTCATTGTGGGTTTATGCTGGCGGGCACAAAAGAAACGTATCCGGAAAGAAGAGCTATCCAATTTGTAAACAGCTGATCCCTATTGCCTGAAACTTGTAGCTTGCAGCCTGAACATTTTGTTTCCTCAATTTGTAGTTGAAGCCATATGAAAAGAAGTGTTTTTTTAAAGCAAAGTAGTCTGGCATTAATGGCATTGGCCACTAACAAGCTGTATGCAGCACCTAAAAGAAGGAACTGTTTTCGTTTTCAATTGTGGCGACATGCAACGTTGTTTATAGAAGTGAACAAACTGAATATACTGGTAGATCCTATGCTCAGTGCCAAAGAAACCATGAATCCCATTCAAAATGCAGGGAATAGTTTCAGGATACCCATGGTAGATCTGCCTTTTAGTGAAGAGGAATTGAAGAAAAAACTAAATACTGTCAATGCCATTTTACTCACGCATTTACATGCAGATCATTGGGATGTAAAAGCAAGAGAATTGCTCAACAAAGAAATACCGATCATTTGTCAACCTGGAGACGCAGAAAGATTAAAACAACAAGGGTTTAAAGAGATCATTCCATTGAGCGAGCACATGGAGTGGAAAGGTATTGGTATTACCCGAACCGGCGGACAGCATGGCACCGGAGAAATTGGGAAAAGAATGGGACAGGTATCAGGATATGTGATCGCACACAAAAAGCAATCACTATATATCGCAGGAGATACGATTTGGTGTGATGAGGTGAAAAAAGTGATCGAAGTGATGAACCCTGATCATATCATCGTGAATGGAGGCGGAGCCCGTTTTTTACAAGGAGATGCTATTACAATGACAGGAAAAGATGTATTGGCAGTAAGTAGATACACTAAAAATAAGATTAGTATAGTACATCTTGAAACAGTGAATCATTGTCTGGAAAAAAGAAAAGACTTCCGTGAACTGGTTGTACAAAATCGATTGGAAAAACAAGTATGGATTCCCGATGACGGAACTTGGAGCAGTATTTGACCGAAGAACAACTTTCCTCCATGTTGAATTCAAGAACGGAGATCACAAGAACTCATGATTGAACACTACTTGTTCTAAAAAAATCATCTTTACATAGACAGTATTTATCTTTTCATACACGGTTACTTGTTATATGTAGAATATACCGGTCACACGCAAAATGTTGTACCACAGATGTGACTGCAAACGTATCTAAGCAAGAAACCATCGTTTATGAAAAAAATTGTCATTACAGCATGCATTATGACTGCTGCTTCTCTGTCTGTCATCTCTTGTCAAAAAAATGAGTCAGATACGCAGAAAGATGATCCCACTGCACTAAAAATTGAAGCCAGTAAAACCACTGCCAAAGTAGGTGAGTCTGTTACAATTCAGGTTAAAAATGCGGATGCAGATCTAGTAGCTGTTTGGAATGTCACACCGGCTTCTTCAGCCACTTTATCAGAGAAGTATTCCAGTAACCAGAAAAACACGATCTCTTTTTCAGCGGCCGGTAGTTATACGGTTACTGCAGACTTAAAAAAAGTCAGTTGTGATACTGCTACAGTAAGAGCATTGGGTATGGATTCTTGTTTAAAAATGGCAGCACTCAAATATGCTACATCCGTAAAGATAGAAGTGGGCAACTAACAACAAAAAAGTGAATGGTGAATATCCAATATTGAACTGTTGGTATATTTCAATTGGATATTCTCCATTCTTTATTTTTTTACAACACCATCTTGTTGTACAGAAGCAATAAACTTTTTCTTTATCCCTTTCTCCTTGTAAAAAAAAGAGAGTTCAATTACTTGCTCTGATTGCTTGGTCATTTTAATTGCTGATGGGCCATATACATCTTTGATCACAAACAATAGCTGTTGCGGATTTTCATCAAACGATGAAATAGCAATATATAAATGATCTGTTACCTCATCAGAGCCGCTTTGCTTTGCACTGCCACTTTTATTAGCTACGGCATATACATTCACGATGAAATTGGCCGTTTCTGTCTTATGCGTTGACCTGATATTATTCAGTACATAGGTAATGTCTGCGGCTTTCACCTTTTGTACAGATAGGTTTTGTGCATGAACCGGTAAAGACAATAAAACAAAAAGAAGAAGCCCGAAAAAAGAGAGGATGGATTTTTGCATGATACAATTTAGCAAAACAAAAGAATATCGAATCATGAATATGAAATGAAGAAACAAACTATTGCTTCGAATTTTTCGCCGGACTGAAGTCCGGCGCTATGTAAACTTGAATAGTGGTTACTTGAAACTTTCTTGTTTCGTATTTCCGCATCCCCTTTTTATTTCTTTGTTTATAAACGAAACAATATTGCCATAATTACCCTAGTTTCAGACTTTACCAGATCCGGTCTCCATAGAGGATCAGTTTGCGTAGTAGAATATCCGGTGGAAGAAGTTACGCCACCCGATCCTGCGAAATAAGGA
Source organism: Sediminibacterium sp. KACHI17 (assembly GCF_040362915.1). Taxonomy (NCBI): domain Bacteria; kingdom Pseudomonadati; phylum Bacteroidota; class Chitinophagia; order Chitinophagales; family Chitinophagaceae; genus Sediminibacterium; species Sediminibacterium longum. The sequence goes on from NZ_AP029612.1 coordinate 2,156,617, forward strand.
ACACTGGCGTTTCGGTGTACCCATTCAAGTCGAAATGTAATGCTTTGATTAGGCATATAGTCAAGATTGGTTGATACATCCCATCCCTTAAACTGATCGCCTGGATTAGCACTAAAAGGAAATCTTCCTTCTGTTTGTTGTGGGTTTTGTGGATTGGGTAACGGACTCGCTTCTCCGGTTGGATATAAGACAAGGTATCTACCCGGATTGGTCATGATACCGCCTCCAAGGGTCCATGCAAACTTATTTTTAGCAAACCACATCCGATGATAAATCATTGCACTGGCAAAATACTGGGCAGGTCCTTTGATAGAATCCTTATTATTAAATCCATTTACCCCTCCTCCTTTTTCAAAACCAATATCGCCTGTAATTGAAAAAGCTAGTCTTGAAACACCATTATTTGTTGGGTTATCATAGTATCGATACAATAAGCTATTATCGCTATGAAAACGTTTTCGATCAGGTATTCCTGCAGCATCTGTTCCGTAATAATTATTAGTCAATAATTTCAAATTGCTATTGGGTGTCCATGTGATATTCCCTCCGATTCCGGGCATAGCATTGAACCTGCCATAACTCTGCCATCCATTAATAATCCAAGGTTCAATCTTCAGATGCTTGCTTGGAAAGATCTGAATACGGAGTCCGTTAAAAAACCAAGGCGTATTATCAGATGTAAACGAAGCCTGATATTCCCAATTTTCTGCTTGATAAAAAGAGTTGAGTCCGATGTACGACATAAATAAGCCTGCATCAATATTTATTCCTTCCCATTTGGGGATATGATAACCGGCATACGCTTCACTTAAATAGCGATAAACATTTGCCAGTTGATATTGCCCTCTATATGGGCTGAGGTCATTTCTTGGAACCACTACTGATCTTGTTCCGAATTGTGTCATTACCCTGGCTCGTGCATTCTTATAGAAAAAATCTCCCCCGAAATGTAATGCTGATAGTTGCACTTCATTGTTTCTAGCTAGTGCGGTTGAGCCAACTACTGTATTGTCATTGGGTTGATTGAAAGAATGCGTATAATTAATATCCATCAAAAGACTGGGCAAAAAATATTTTAGTTCCCCAAATAATGCTTCAGTTCTTCTGTCACTTCCATTTGCCCAACTAAAATCCAGTTCTTTGATTTTTTGATCTTTACGCAGAGATAGACTGTCTTTTTGCCCGTTTGCATTGATTGAAATAAGCAATGACAAAATAATAACTATATGTTTCATGATTGAATTCGAATTAATATTTCTGACGAAACGGGATGATATACTAAAGGAGAAAATTCAGTTTCAATGTTTCCTTTATCAATACCAAATGCCTTTGCATCACTTTGTCCAAGATTTTTTAAGAAGAAAAATCCATTTAATAACAAACTATCCTTTAAAGTAAACTCATTTTCAACCGATAAAAATTTTTCAATAAATACAAATCGGATATCGGGTTCGATAGGATACCTATTATTAGTGGTGGTGTTCGTTTTGAAATATAATTCCCCTGAATGAGTCATTTCTTGCAAGATCTTTTTAAAGAAAAGTTCAGTCTTGGGCATAACTCTAAAGCCAGTATTAATTTCTATTTTAAATAAACACTGATCAACGAGTTCATTTATACTATAGCTTAGTCCGTAAGGTTGTTCGGTTCTATTTATGTGAATCAGCCAATAAACTTCTGCTCGTTTAAGTTTTGGCGCGAAAATAGATTTGATGATTTTTTCTTCTACTTCATTTCTACTATCTGCTTTAGTCAGGTAAACAAGATGACTTGCATATTTCTGTATTCCTTCATCTTGAGCTAATTGTTTGATAGATAAAGCATATTTACCTAAATCAACAAATCGAGTAAATCTATTATTGATTTTTCTTGCAAAAAACCAAACATACATCACCAGAAAAATAAATAGTTCGAAAAACAAAAACATCCATCTTTCCTTTATTTTAGCAATGTTGGCTACAAAAAAAGATAATTCAACAGTACTAAAAACCAAGAGTAGAATGATTACAAACCACTTATTCCATTTTAGTTTATAAAGAAGAAAAAAGGATAACAAAATAGTTGTCATCATCATAGCCAATGTAATACTGAAGCCATAGGCAGCTTCCATATGAGAGGAAGTTCTGAAGTAAAGAATCATCATAATACAGCCTAACCAAAGAATTAGATTTACACTTGGTATATATACTTGACCCTTTGTTTCTGAAGGCTGACGAACTGCCACTCTAGGCCAGAAGTTAAGATTCATTGCTTCGCTTATGAGTGTATAACTTCCACTAATAAGTGCCTGAGACGCTATAATAGTTGCAGCAGTTGCGATTACAACACCTGAGATCAAAAACCATGATGGCATGATTTGATAAAATGGATTTCTATCCTGCAAAAAATCATTCCCCTGTGTCAACACCCATGAAGCCTGACCCATATAATTAATAAGTAAACAGATCTTAACAAAAGCCCATGTAATTCGAATATTCTTTTTGCCACAATGACCAAGATCTGAATACAAGGCTTCAGCTCCTGTGGTAGCAAGAAAGACTGCGCCTAATAACCAAAAACCATGAGGATAATGAACCAGTAATTCATATGCATATACAGGATTTAAAGCCATCAGTATTTGCGGATGCTTCAATAATTGATTCAACCCTAACACAAATAACATAAGAAACCATACAACCATTATTGGCCCAAAAGCAAACCCTACTTTTTGCGTACCAAATCGTTGAAAGAAAAATAGAAATGACAAAATAATAATGACAATTGTAACTGTTGGAAGTTCCTGAAGCCCCTCTACCATTGTTAAACCTTCAACTGCAGATGCTACAGATATAGGTGGAGTAATAATTCCATCTGCCAAAAGTGTTGTTGCTCCTATGATGGTTGGAATCACTAACCATTTACCATAACGTCTAACAAGTGCATAAAGAGAAAATATACCGCCCTCACCATCATTGTCAGCTTTAAGCGTCAGCCAGATATATTTCAAAGTAGTTTGAATAGCCAATGTCCAAAATATACAGGATATGCCGCCATAAACAAGTGTTTCATCGATAGATCTGTTACCGATGATAGCTTTGAAAACGTAAAGTGGGCTGGTACCAATATCCCCATAAATGATACCAAGGGCTACTAATAATGAGCCTGCAGTGATTGTGTTTTGCTTCTGGGAAAAATAATTTTTCATCTTGCTGATTTGCTCAGCAAAATTGTCGTATGATGCATCAGTTAGTTATAAAGAATGTACGATGCTTTATAAAGAAAGTATAAAGATGATCAGGAAACAAAACGATACCCGACTCCAGATTCTGTAATGATATAAGTCGGCTTTTCTGGGTGTGTTTCAATTTTCTTACGAAGTGCCGCTATAAAAACGCGCAAATATTGTGTTTCATTCTGGTAAGTCACACCCCAAATCGACTTTAAAATAAATTGGTGGGTTAATACGCGACCTTCATTATGCATTAAAAGAACAAGCAGGTTAAATTCTGTTGAAGTGAGTTTTACAAGTTGTCCCCCTTTATGCACGATCCTAGAAGAAATGTCTACATCTAAATCGCCCGCTTTTAATACCTCTTTCTGCTCAACTACAATGTTTCTTCTCAATGAAGACCTGATTCTGGCAAGCAATTCTGCAGTACGAAAAGGTTTCGTGAGATAATCAGTTGCACCATTATCAAGTGCATTTACGACATCTTCTTCCGTATTTTGAACTGATAGTATAATGATGGCTTTATCAAACCAAGTTCTCAATTCTTGTAATACAAACTGACCGCTTTTATCCGGCAATCCTAAATCAAGCAATATGAGATCAGGTTGATAACTCGCTGCCATTGCTATTCCAGACTTTGCATCGGCTGCTGCAATACAACGATAGTCATTACTCTCAAATATTATTTCAAGCAGCTTTCTGATTTGAGGCTCATCGTCAATGACTAGGATAGTAGCTTTATTCATTTTTGAGTCTGTTGATATAAGAGATTTCACAAGGCACAGTAATTGCAACTGTTAACCCATTAGGCTCTGTTCGATAAGCTGTAACAGTACCATTTAACGATTCAATAAAGCCCTTTACTATTGATAACCCCAAACCTATACCACCGGATGATTTATTATCGGATGAGCGATAAAACTTTTGAAAAATATACTCTAAATCCTTTTCTGACACCCCTATGCCATAATCTCGAACCGAGAAAAAAATGTTTTCTTCATCTATTTTGGCTTCTAGTTCAATTCGGGTATCAGTTTCCGTATGTTGAATCGCATTGTGTATTAGATTGAAAAGAACCAGCTCCATGATACCTATATCGATTTTGATCAGTGGGAAATCTTTATCCATCAATACGTTTATTTGCCTAGAGGATAAATAATTCAACTCCTGAATCACTGAATTTATTAACTCTTGAATATCGCACCACTCTGTTTTAGGCTGAATCATACCCGACTCCAATCGGCTGATATTTAAAAGGTTTTCTACTTGTTGATTTAAACGAAGTCCCGCTGTTTCAATTTCTCCCAATAAAACACTTTCTTGATGAGGATTGAGTGTGTTTGAAGGATTTTTTAAAGTATCAACCGCACCTATAAGTGTTGAAATGGGCGTTCTCAGTTCATGTGACAATGAATTGAATACTGCATGATATAATTTAACCGCTCGTTCATTTTCTTTTTTCAGGTTAGCCCTCTTTTCAGCTTGCCGAATTTTGAAAGTCAACACCGCATGCACTAATGCGATTAAAAAATAGAGGAAAAACATCAACAGGTCTTCTGTATCTGCAATATGAAAAGTAAACCGTGGAGGGATAAAGAAAAAATTCCAAATGAACGCACTTAGCAATGCGCAAAACACAACCGGTATAATATCAAATAAAAGTGCTTGTAAGGAAACTACAACTAATAAAATCAGCGCTACAATTTTATATCCGATTAATCCTGTTGCCAAAAAACACAAACCCGATACCAGCAATACAATTGCCGTAGCGATAAAAAATTGAATCTTTATTGATAGTTTTGGAAGTATCCCCGTCATTTAAGAACCAAGGTAGGTCATCAGGTATAAAAAAAGTATAAAATTTATACTATTGATGCAGTCCATCTTGTTTTATTACTGTGGTGAAAAACTTTCGTTTTCCTTTCTGCATATAGTAAAAAGAAAGCTGAATGGCTTCTTCCGATTGTTTGATCATCTTAATTGCTGATGGGCCATATACATCTTTGATCACAAACAATAACTGTTGCGGATTTTCATCAAACGATGAAATAGCAATATATAAATGATCTGTTACCTCATCAGAGCCGCTTTGCTTTGCACTGCCTCTTTTATTAGCTACGGCATATACATTCACGATGAAATTGGCCGTTTCTGTCTTATGCGTTGACCTGATATTATTCAGTACATAGGTAATGTCTGCGGCTTTCACCTTTTGTACAGATAGGTTTTGTGCATGAACCGGTAAAGACAATAAAACAAAAAGAAGAAGCCCGAAAAAAGAGAGGATGGATTTTTGCATGATACAATTTAGCAAAACAAAAGAATATCGAGTCATGAATATGAAATGAAGGAACAAACAATTGCTTCGAATTTTTCGCCCGACTGAAGTCCGGCGCTATTGAAGCTTATGTATGGTTACTCGAACCTTTCTTGTTTCTTGTTTCTTCATTCTACAATTCTAAGCTTCGCATAATTCAGCATGATCTTCTTTTCGCCATTCTGGTCAAATACGATCGTGGCTACAGGATTATGAGCTGAGCCTTCGATCTTCATCACTTTACCAAAGCCAAATTTTTGGTGCTCTACTTGTTGTCCTTCCTGGAGTTGTGAAGTATCACTTGCTACAAAATTCGGAGAAGGTGTATGTGCTATTACTTTGGGTGCCGGTGGTTGTACCGGTAGATATTCCGGTTTTGCATTCGGTTTACGTGCGGGTGGGGGACCATAACGTTTTTCAGCTTGGGCTGCGCTGCCACCACCAAAACCAAAACCACGCTGCATACGTTCAAAAGCACTACCCATGTCACTTCCCGCATGGTTACGTGCGCCGCCGCCGGCATAACTTTTATCAATATACTGTTCCGGCATTTCTTCAATAAAGCGACTGGGCTCATTCTGTACCAGTTGACCAAAACGATAGCGCGCATTCGCATGTGTTAACCAAAGCTTTTGTTTGGCACGGGTAACGGCAACGTAAAATAATCTTCGCTCTTCTTCCAATTCTTCGCGCGTATTAATAGACATACCGCTAGGGAATAAAGTCTCTTCCACACCTCCTACAAATACACATTCAAATTCCAAACCTTTTGCAGCATGAATGGTCATGAGCTTCACCACATCATTATCACCTTTATCATCATCCGCATCCGTTAATAAGGTGATCTGCTGCAAATAAGATCCCAATGATTTATCGCCCAGTTCACCATCTTCATTCGACGGACTTTCTGTCCACTCTTTAATAGAGTTCAATAATTCCTGAACGTTCTCATAGCGTGCGAGTCCTTCCGTGGTCTTATCATTGAATAGCTCTTTTACCAGATTGGTATGTTTGCCAACCTGTACCGCTACATCATAAGCATTGGTACCCGTAAGCAGGCTCTGGAAATAGCGGATCATCGTCACAAAATTCTGCAGCGCTTCCAACGTGCCTGCCTTGAATCCAAATTCTCCGGCACGAGCAATCACTTCATACATAGAGATATTCTGCTCATTCGCTGCAATGACACATTTCTCGATCGTGGTTTTACCAATACCACGTACCGGATAATTGATGATACGCTTTAATGCTTCCTCATCTCTGGTATTAGCGATCACACGCAGATAGGCCAGAAAATCTTTCACTTCCTTACGCTGATAGAAACTTACACCACCATAGATACGATAAGGGATACCCATTCTTCGTAGGCTTTCTTCAAAAGAACGGCTCTGTGCATTGGTGCGATAAAGGATGGCAAAGTCTCTATTATAAAAATGGTTGCGCAGTTTTTGTTCTTGGATACAATCGGCTACAAAACGACCTTCATCGTTATCGGTCATCGTTCTTACCAGATTGATCTTATCACCTTCTTTATTTTCTGTCCAAAGATTTTTAGGGATCTGTCCTTTATTATTCTTGATCACTTCATTTGCTACATGAATGATATTCTGACTGCTGCGATAGTTCTGTTCCAGTTTCACCACTTTCACATCATCATAATCTTTCTGAAACTGTAAAATGTTTTCAATGGTAGCACCGCGGAAGCTATAGATACTTTGTGCGTCATCACCCACCACACAAATATTTTCATGAACCGCTGCCAACAGTTTTGTGATCTGGTATTGTACCGGATTCGTATCCTGGTACTCATCAATTAAAATGTATTTGAACTTATGTTGGTATTTATGCAATACTTCTGGAAAATTCTTCAGCAGCTCATACATTTTCAAAAGCAGGTCATCAAAATCCATAGCCCCATTTTTAAAACAACGGTTGGCATAAGCAGCATAGATCTGCGCAATGGCCGGACGATTTGCCCGCATATCTTCCTGCTGAATATAATAATCAGTAGCATATTCCGCCGGGCCTACCAATGCATTCTTTGCGGAAGAGATGCGATTGCCTACTACATTGGGTTTATAATGTTTGTCATCCAGGTTCAGTTCATTCACCACGGTTTTGATCACTGAGCGACTATCATCTGTATCATAAATGGTAAAGCTGTTGGGATAACCGATACGATGCGCTTCTGCACGAAGAATGCGTGCAAATACGCTGTGAAAAGTACCGATATATAAATTACGTGCTTCCGCATTGCCAAGGATACGTTCAATACGTTCCTTCATTTCAGCGGCAGCTTTGTTGGTAAAAGTGAGTGCGAGAATATTAAAAGAATCCACACCATTGTTCATCAGGTGAGCAATGCGGGTGGTGAGTACTTTTGTTTTTCCACTACCGGCGCCGGCAACGATCATGAGCGGACCCTTGATATGTGTCACTGCCTCGCGCTGGGGTTCATTCAATCCATTCAGGTAATCTTGCATGGGCGCAAGTTAATCAGTTGAGCGGGTATGTGGTGAGGTCGTTGATAAGTTCTATGCCATGAAATATCAAACAGCCAACATTTTTTTATGCCTATTACCGATCACTTTTTTTCGTTTAACAATTGTGTTGGTATGTTTTGGATTTTCTTCCGGCTGATCAGAGAGTAATCTCGTAGCCATCTCTCTTGCAACAGCATATAAGATCATATCTGATACTTTTTTGGAACAGCCGGGTATACTTTGCATGATCGTATCGCTCGAAGAAACCATAAGAGAAAATTTAGTTGATAAAAATAATAAGAAAAATCTGTTGGCGTATAATCATACGCCAACTTTTTTATCGATTCACTTGACCTTGTCATCGCATGGATAAGGATCAAATTAAAATTGCATTTGGTGAACACCTGACTAAACTTAGGAAGGAGCGCGAGCTGAGTATTCATCAGCTGGCACATGCATCAGATCTGGAATACAGCCATGTTCAGCGCATCGAAAAAGGAAAAGTAAATGTTGCGCTTACCACCTTGTCATCTCTGGCACAAGGTTTAGATATGAGCCTGGAAGAACTCTTCTCCGGCTTCATTACTCCGTAATAATTGAAGTAAAAAACGGCGCTGACGCCTTTTTCGTAAAATCACATTTTGGATTGAAAAAACGCAAGAAAAATTCCGTAGAAATACAGTAATTCTATTGCTGTAATTATTACAACTTGCAATCGTTGTCACCCCCCATTTCTATATTAATTATCAGGCATGGAGAAAACGAGGATCAAGATCATGATCGCAGATGATCACATCATTTTTAGAAAAGGGCTCAGGAAAATACTGGAAACCGTTCCACAACTTAACATTATCGGAGAGGCTGAAAATGGTCTCGAATTACTATCCGGTGTAAGCCGATTGCACCCGGATGTGATCGTAATGGATGTTTCCATGCCCGTAATGGATGGCGTCATGGCTACCAAAGAACTTTGTAAAAGATATACCAACCCACGTGTCATCGCCTTATCGGTTTTCGGACAAGAATCACATATCATGGAAATGCTGGAAGCCGGCGCCATTGGTTATGTGATGAAAAGTGCCGGCAGACGAGAGATCGTTGAAGCCATTGAATCGGTATATGAACACCGCCCATATTTCTGTACAGAAAGTGGACGACAGATCACGGACCTGATCGAAAAATACCAATCCGGTTATCGTAATCACCTGGTTGTATTTACCGAAAGAGAAAAAGATATCATTCAGTTGATCTGTCAGGGATGTACAAGTAAAGAAGTTGCGAGTACGCTGTTCATCAGCCAAAGAACCGTTGAAGGACACCGCACCCGCATCATGCAAAAAATGCACGTCAAGAGTATTGCAGGCTTGGTGGCGTATGCTTGTGAGAAAGGATTGTATAAGGGGGAATAGAGCTGCAGGCCGCAAGCTACAAGAAATTGATAACCAATATATTATCAATAATTTAGACCGCTTGTAGCTTGCGGCTTGTAGCGTGAAGCTTACCCCCTGTAATTTCCCCTCGTCTTCTGCAACTAACTTCACATACAATTGTACTACCAGAAAAAAGGTCATTTGAGCGAGGCACAATTTTTAGAGGCGGTGAAGAATAGTCAGGGCATTATTTATAAGCTCGTGGGACTCTATGCCAATGATGCAGAAGAACGGAAAGACCTGTATCAGGAAATTTTATTGCAAGCCTGGAGGTCATGGTCGGGGTTTCGGGGAGATGCAAAGTTCAGCACCTGGTTATACCGTATTTCTTTAAATACCATTCTCACACAAAAAAGAAAATCATCCCGCATAGATTATGTGGAATCATTGGAACAAGTAGATCGTGCAACAAATGATCAAACACATAAAAGAGAAGAAGCAGAAAGATTAAGAAAAGCCATACGAACATTATCTGAAACAGACCGCGCATTGATATCTATGCATCTCGATGGTTATGAAAATGCAGAGATAGCTGAAGTTTTAGGTATTACAGTCAATCATGTTGCGGTAAAACTGCATCGTTGCAAGCAACAATTAGCCAACCTATTAAAGCAATGATCATGAGCATAGAGAAAACCTGGAGAGATATAGATGAACAGCCGGATGAAGCATTGTTGTCTTTGCTAAAACCAAAGACATTGGGAAAGCTACAATCTAAAAATCCACTTCACACAATTCGGAAAAATCTGTTACGCAATGGTATCATAGGAATCATCATTGCCTGCTTTTATATTTTCTGCATCATTGCTTTTCCTTTTTGGCAAATACAAACCTGTATCGGTGCGGTATTAATCTTCACCCTCTGGGCAACCATAGGTGCTTTTCGTTTGCGTTCTGCCATTGATGGTAATGTAGAATCATTGCCGGTATTAGAAGAAATGGAACGTCATTACAAAAATATTCTTCAATGGATCAACTCACAAAAGTGGGCGGGACTCATTATTTATCCGGTTAGTGCAGCCGGAGGCTTTATGTTGGGTGGTGTGATCGGCGCCGGAAAGCCGGTTGATGAGATCATGTCTAAGCCGGTGATGATATGGGCTTTATTGATTTGTATGGCAGTCTTAACACCGATTGGTTATTGGCTTGCAAAATGGTTAAGCCATAAAGCATTTGGTAAACACCTGAAAACACTCAAGCAAAATATTGACGACTTAAAAGAAAAAAGCTGACCCTGTAATTTTTGAAAGCTTCCTGCAACCAATTTAGAAATTAAAACCATGGAAGCTTCTGCAAACACAAAAACCTCAACGGGAAAATTCGAGAAAATAGCTTACGCCGTATTTGTCATCGCCGGTATATATTTTCTGATCCGAAAAGATTATAGTAACGCCATCGTGTTCTGGGGACTAGCACCCATCTTCGAACCCTTTGATGCAAAAGTTCCCTTCGCCAAAAGACCACTCTACCAACGTGTTTGGCTGTTTGTTCATGTGAGTATTACATTGATTGGATTTGTATTGATGATCGTGAATAAGGCTTAGCTTTTAGCTACAGGCTTCAAGCTACACGTGGTAACAATCAAATTTTAGGGATTATGGATAATATGAAAAAGGTAAACGAACATTTGTTAATCCAATTGCATAGCGCTTGTAGCTTGAAACTTGCAGCCTGAAGCTTTTTTGGGTTACCATTTCCAACTTTTCGTATTAAGGGCAAGCAAACAACCGATTATGATTCAGAAAACCATCTACAAAACAAAAGACTACTCTAAAGTAAAATTCACCCTCTCAATAGAAGATAAAGAAAGTGCAGCGATCCTTGGTTTGAATGGAGATTGGAAAAACCCGATCCCCATGAAAAAGAAAAAGGACGGCAGTTTCATCGCAGAAGTTCAATTACCCAAAGCTTCACAACACGAATTCCGTTACCTGCTCAATGAAACAGAATGGATCAATGAACCCGAGGCAGATGGAGAAGTAGTAAATACATATGGGAGCAGTAATAGTGTATTGAGTTTATAAGTAGAAAGATTGAAGCTTCAATCCACAAGCTTCAAGTATCAAGTATAGGTGGAGAAAGTAAATATATTTTCCTTGTAGCTTGCGGCTTGAAGCTGATGGCTCAATTCCACGCATCGAATTGAATTTCCTTGTAGCTTGCGGCTTGAAGCTAACAGCTTATATGCCCATTATTACGAATGATATCAACCTGGTTGCTGATAGTTTGATGCAGCATGATGTTGCTGCGATTCCTACAGAAACCGTGTATGGACTGGCAGGTAATATTTTCAGCGAAAAAGCCATCAGACGTATTTATGAAGTAAAGCAAAGACCACTTTTCAATCCATTGATCGTGCACATTCATGATGTCAGTGAAATGGAAAAAGTAGCGTCAGCTATCCCACCTTTGGCTCAGGCACTGGCAGAAAAGTTCTGGCCCGGACCGCTCACTCTTTTATTACCTAAAAAAGATTCGGTTCCGGATCTCATTACCGCAGGAAAAGATACTGTTGCCGTACGTGTTCCCAACCATCCGGTTACCTTATCACTATTACAACAATTACCTTTTCCACTTGCAGCACCAAGTGCGAATCCTTTTGGAAGTATCAGTCCAACAACTGCAGAACATGTAGCATCTTATTTTAAAGATGAGTTTCCCTACATATTAGATGGCGGTGCTTGTAAGAAAGGCATAGAATCTACCATCATTGGCTTCAATGAAGATGGCGCTATCATTTATCGCTATGGATCTTTGGCCATCGAAGAAATAGAAAACATCACCGGACCTTTACAGGAATATATCCGTAATGAAGAAAATCCCGATGCCCCGGGCATGTTGTTGCGTCATTATGCACCTGCTACAACAACAATACTGAGCAGTGACATTAAAAAAAGCATTGCTGAAAATACAGGCAGGAAGATCGGATTGATGTTATTCCGTGATACCTACACCAATGGGCAAGTAACCGTTGTTGAAACTTTATCAGCAAGCGGCTCCATGGAAGAAGCAGCTTCCAATTTATATGCAGCGATGCACAGATTGGATCATCATCAACTCGACATCATCATAGCAGAACGCTTTCCTGATAAGGGTTTGGGAAGATCGATTAACGATCGTCTCCAAAGAGCTACTCATCCCTAGTACTGTTCACTTTTCATCATTACCTTTGACACATCTACAATCAGTTCATCGTGCAGCAGGAAAAGGTTCACCCAAATACATTGTTACGTGTTGAGAATATCAGTAAGACTGAGGGTAATAACCAAGTGCTTCATCCGATCAGCTTTCAGTTACCTGCACTGCGAAAATTGGCCATTGTGGGAGAAACAGGATCCGGCAAGAGCACTTTATTACGCATCATTGGTGGACATATTGCTCCCGACACCGGTAAAGTATATTTCAAACAGGAAAGAGTCTGGAGTCCACCGATCACATTGTTACCCGGACACAAAGGCATTGCTTATCTTTCTCAGCATTATGAGTTGCGCAATAATTATAAAGTGCATGAATTATTGAGTTATCAAAATGCTTTATCACCTGAATCAGCTGCACAGCTGTACAAAGTTTGTCAGGTAGATCATCTCTTACAAAGAAAAAACGATGAGCTATCCGGAGGGGAGCGTCAAAGAATTGCGTTGGCAAAATTATTAGTGGGTGTGCCTCAGTTATTACTCCTCGATGAACCTTTTTCCAATTTAGATATTCCGCATAAGCAGATCATTAATGCAGTGGTTCATGCGATCAGTGAACAGTTAAAGACCACTTGCATACTGGTATCACATGACCCCGTGGATACATTGAGCTGGGCAGACGAGATCATGGTTTTGAAAAATGGACAACTCATTCAACACAATACACCTGAAGAGATCTATTATCGTCCTGCAAATGCATATGTTGCCGGGCTCTTTGGCGCTTATACACTATTAGAAGGAAGCAGACATCCTTTTAGAAAGTATTGGCCGCTTGCTGATACATCATCTACAATTTGTATTCGACCCGAGCAATTGATCATAACAGAGGATCATACTCATGCGATCGATTGTGTAGTGGAAAAAGTTTTATTCTGTGGTTCTTACTATGCTGTTACTGCGAAACATGGTGATTATTCCTTGGTAATACATACACAAGAAAATATTCCCGAACCCGGCTCATTGATCTGGGTTCAATTAAAAAACCCCGGCCGCTTTTAATTTACCCCACAGTTCATTATCAAAACTACTCAGCGCCAATTGTGATTGTCCGGCTGATTCACCCATCCGTATCACAACCAATCCTTGTGAAGGCACTACATATATTTTCTGATCATCTTTTCCTAAAGCAGCATAAAGATCAGCAGGAGCGTTGGGTACCAGACTACCATTGAAACTAAATTGAAGTGTTGGTAACATATAACTACTCTTACCATTAAGCCAGGTTAAGTATCCATAAGATGGATTGATGGTTTGAGAGCTATTGATCTGAGCGGCTAAATAATTGGTATCTGCGAGAATAGGAGTATCATTCCATTTTCCTTTTGCTAATAATAACAATCCGAAACGAGCCATACTTCTGGCATTGCTGAAATACACATTGTTATATCCCAACTTGATCCAAAGCCCATTCATACCAATTCGATCACGAATCTTTTGTTGAAAGTATTGATTGTAGGTAAGTCCACTTGCTTTCTCAATCACCCGATCCAATAATGTATAGGGTGCATTATGATAAGCCCATCTCTGTCCGGCATCTGCTTTGTATTGTAAGCAATCGGGAGTAGTACAATGATTATCGGTAACACCATCATCCAATCCGGTGGTCATCGTTAACTGATGTTTGATAGTGATGAGATTTTCTTTTGCAAGTGGAAGAGAGGTCCAGCCTGTTCCAATATATTGAGATGTTTTATGGTTGATATTAAGTATCCCTTGCTCTTGCGCAATACCCACCAATAATGCTGTCATGGTTTTTCCTGCAGAAGCCCATTGCCAGTTGCTATCTGCGGTGAATGTTCCGAAATATTTTTCAGCAACGATCTTACCATTTTTTAAGATGATAAATGCTTTGGTATTTTTCTGTTGCAGATAAGTATACACTTCATTCAGTGCTGTTGTGTTCCAGTTGAGCGATGCCGGATTCATCATTTCCCATGAGCTCGCAGATGGAAAATAATAAGTACTGGTATTGGGTGATATCGTTACGGGTTGAGGTGTTTCTTTCGAACATCCATACAACAGAAAACAGAGTATCCAGATATAATGATGCTTCATTGCTTTATTTATATACTATTCAGACGCCGGAACCGGAAGGGGGTTTAATGGGGGACGACTCGCTTCCTCAAAACTTGCACAGGGGATGAAAAAGCATAAAATTTTCCTCTTTTTTTAAAAAATTTTTTGAAAACAGGTCTACGTCTGTTTGTTGAATCATCAATGTAATAATTCGACAAAAGAATCCACGAAACGCCTATTTTTTGATATGCTTTGAAACCCTTGTCAGGTAAGGGTTTGAACCAATTTTAAAAAATTTTTGTTTGACCTTGACCGTACAACGGTTAAACAAATTTTTCACTAAAACCTTAACTATGCCACAAACCTTACTCAATGCAACAGTCATTGCGAGTGACAATTACGTTGCATTCACGTTCTTCATCGGCACTATGGCCATGATGGCCGCTTCGGTGTTTTTCTTTTTTGAATTAAACAATACCGATAAAAAATGGCGCACGTCATTGTTGGTATCTGGTTTAATTACATTCATTGCAGCTGTGCATTATTATTATATGCGCGGTTACAATTTGGAGACAGGCGAATCTCCTACATTCTTTCGCTATGTAGACTGGATTCTTACTGTACCTCTGATGTGTGTTGAGTTTTATCTGATCACCAAAAAAGTGGGTGCAACACAAGGCTTGTTATGGAAACTCATTTTTGCATCACTGGTTATGTTAGTTACCGGTTATATTGGTGAAGCCATCTATGGCACAGAAACGCAAAGCTGGGTATGGGGCGCCATCAGTGGTGTTGCCTATTTCTATATTGTGTATTTGATCTGGTTTGGTGATGTAGCTAAACTTGCCGGTAGTGCTGGTCCTGCTGTTGCAAAAGCCAACAAAGTATTAGCCTGGTTCGTATTGGTAGGTTGGGCTATTTATCCTTTAGGCTACATACTTGGTACGCAAGGTGGTTTATTCGGTATGCAGTTAGTAACAGATCCGAAAGCCGCTCAAGCTTCAATGGATATCGTTTACAATATTGCTGATGCCATTAATAAGATCGGATTCGGTCTTGTGATCTATGCACTCAGCAGAAGCGAAGAAAAAGCTTAATAAATATATATCAACGGGTTGCGGTATCATCCGCAACCCGTTTTACTATGATCACCCAAGAATACGATATCATCATCATTGGTGCAGGTTGTGCAGGCATGCAACTTATGAAAGCATTACTGCATCACCCCTTGTATGATGGTCAGCGCATTTTGATGTTGGATGATGGAAAATCAATTCAACAATCAAAAACATGGTGCTTTTGGTTTAAACCAGACTCGCATCCTTACCAACATTTGATCAGTAAAAAATGGGATCAGCTATCCATTGGTACAAGATCAAAATATCAAACAAAAGTCATTACACCCTATGTTTACGGACATATCGATAGTACTGACTTTTTTGATTTCCATTTTTCATTGATTCAACAAAATCCACAGATACATTATTTAGAAGAGCAAGTATTGTTTACGGAAAAGAGAGAGCAAGGCTTTTATGTGAGTACCAATAAACAATGCTATTTTACCCAACATGTTTTTTCCAGTTCTTGGGATCATAAAATGGTGGCTGAACATTCTCGAGTATACTTACAACAGCAGTTTTATGGTTGGCAGATTGAAACAGCAAAAGAGGTTTTCAATGAAAGCGCTGCAACTCTTATGGATTTTAGAACAGAACAGCACCAAGGT
This sequence comes from Sediminibacterium sp. KACHI17, assembly GCF_040362915.1. Lineage (NCBI taxonomy): Bacteria > Pseudomonadati > Bacteroidota > Chitinophagia > Chitinophagales > Chitinophagaceae > Sediminibacterium > Sediminibacterium longum. The sequence continues at coordinate 2,172,991 of NZ_AP029612.1, forward strand.
GTCAGTTTTATTTACACACTACCTTTCTCGGGAAATACCGCATTGATAGAGTTCACCAGCTTCACAGATAAGGCATTTGACAAACAGTATTTTGAAAACATACTCTCTAAGTTTATACATAAAGAGTTCGATACAACTTTCAAAGTCATAAAATGTGAGCAAGCCATCATACCAATGACAGACCATATGTTTAAAAGACATACATCAGATGGGGCGATCGCAATAGGAACTGCAGCAGGTATGGTAAAGCCGACAACGGGATATGCATTCAACAGAATATTAAAAGATAGTTTACAACTTGCATCAAAAATTCTTACCGGAAAAAATATCACCGGATTTGAAAAGAGCCGTTTTCACTTTTATGATAACTTATTGCTACAGATCATTCAAAAAGATCCGAAAAACGCTCGATTCATACTCGAGACCTTGTTTGAAAAGATTTCATTTAACCGCATTCTACAATTCTTAGATGAGGATACAAATCTTTGGCAAGAAGCGGTTATGTTTGCTCAACTACCCAAAAAGTCGTTTCTTCTAACGATCCCTGAATTATGGAAGCCAGTTCCACTCAACAATATTCCGGCAATACAGTCCTAAGTAAAGTACTCCTCTCCATTGGTGTCTTACTGGTTGTTTGGAATAATTATATCCTTCCCATACCGGCAACCCTACAATGGATCATTTTTGCGATCACCATTCTAATAGCCGGCGTACCACATGGCGCTTTAGATCATATTGTTGCCAAACAAAACAGCATGCTTCAAAAAAAGCCATTTTCAAGTACGCAATTCTATCTCACCTACTTATCCAGAATGGCTTTGTTTGGAATTTGCTGGCTTTTCTTTCCTTCTTTTTCTTTGTTGATTTTTATCCTGTTATCGGCATTTCATTTTGGGGAAACAGATTTATTACTTCCCACTTCACTGAAAAAAAACTTAGCAGCTACTGCACAAACCATCTATGGGTTATTGATCGTGTTACTATTACTACTAACACATACACAAGAGGTACTACCGATCCTTTCGATCATCAAAAAGCAAAATGCCGATATTTTATCTATTGTTTTTGAAACACGCAATTCCATATTCATCATACTTATAACGCTGTTCATTTTGATTGTAACCTTTATTTGGCTACATAGGATTCAAGCTTTACCCTATAAATGGTATATGGATATCATCATTCGAACCTCGATCATTTTGGCGATCATTATTTGTCTTCCTTTACCATTGGCTTTTGCTTTCTACTTCGGAGGCTGGCATTCTTTACATTCACTGGAAAATATCAGAAAATATCTTTCGGATTCCGGATCTGAAACTATCAGCTTTACAGCTCTTTTGAAAAAATGTGTGCCTTATTCGATCATTGCATTTTTAGGAATAGGTATACTCATTATTATGGCGACTTACTTAAAAACAGAGTCAGTATTTTTGTTTTTCTTTTTTGTAGGTATTGCTATTCTAACTGCACCTCATCTGGAAGTGATGAGTGATATGTATAACCATTTGCGTAAAAAGGATATAAGTCGATCATGATAACGATTACAAAAGATTCCATTCAATCCTGGGACCGATTTTACCGTGCCAATTTCATTAATAGTTTAAGCGGATTCAAAAGTGCTTGTCTGATCGGCACACAGAGTAAGGAAGGCATTCCCAATCTGGCCATCTTCAGCAATATCGTTCACTTAGGCGCTGATCCCGCTTTGATCGGATTCATTAACAGACCAAAAGCAGCAGCACCGGACACCATTCGAAACATCGAAGAAACAGGCGTATACACTATGAATCATATTCATCCGAGTATCATTGAGCAAGCACATCAAACAAGTGCTAAATATGATACAAACATCAATGAATTTGAGGAAGTGGGTTTACATATGTTGTGGCGCGATGATTGCAAAGCACCTTTTGTACAAGAAAGTCGTATTCAATATGCTTTACAGTTAGCCGATATCATACCGATACCACATAATGGAACTTTTTTGGTAATAGGCCAATTACAGGACGTCTATTTAAGTGAAAACCTAGTAGATGATACCGGTTTTATTCCACTTGAAAAATATGAGTCGATCACCTCGTTGGGGCTGAACAGCTATTACGGAACTACACTATTAAAACAGCTGCCCAGGGCCTGATACCAACCATTCACGTAAAATTCAGCTACTTTTAATCGAAAACTGTTTCAAAATCGTCATGTTGACGAATGCGTGAAACATCGGTAAATACACATAAAATACATTCGCACATAAACCCGAGTGTATGAACAATCTATTAACCGGTATATCAAACGCGAACAGTATACTACTCGAAAGTGGTGATTATAATAGGGCCCTGCATGATGTAGTGGAGGCATTGGGATCAGCTACCGGTGTAGACAGGTGTTACATTTTCAAAAATGAGAAAGACAGTGAAGGTGTTTTACGCTTATATTATATCAATGAATGGTGCAATGAAGGCATAGAAGTTCAACTAGGCAACCCTGATTTAAGTGGTCATAGCTATGAAGTTTTCCCGGGATTGTATGAGCAATTGATTCAGAACCAACCCATGTATGGTATGGTCAAAGATTCTCCCAACCCTTTTTTTAGGGAGATCATGGAGTCACAGGGTATCATCTCATATTTATTCGTTCCTATTTTCTCTCAAAATGAATTCTGGGGATGGATGGGATATGATAACTGTTCTACAGAATTAGCATGGACTCAATATGAAGTAGATGTATTATTTGCAGTAGCGAGAAATATAGGATTAAGACTTAGCCGTGACCGAATAGAACAAGACCATCTGCAGATCATTGAACGCTTTAACATGTCTGTTCAAGCTTCTCAGCAAGGTCTTTGGGAATGGTATATAGATATCAATAAGGTTTACTTTTCAGAGATCTTCATGAAAATGCTGGGTTATAAGCATTACGAATTCGCACACGATTTCGAAAACTGGAAAGAACGCTTACATCCTGATGATAGAGAATATGCCTTAGAACAATTGAACCTGTACTTGACCAGAAAAAAAGAAAAATACATTGTTCAATTTCGGTTACAACACAAAACGGGCAATTATGTATGGATCCAAAGTTCAGGTATCGTTAAAAGAAATAAAGATGGCTTACCGGTTTACATGGTAGGTTCTCATATTGATATTTCAGAGATCAAGTTACAACAGGAACAACTTCAAAAACAGCGTAATGAATTCAATAACCTGATCAATGGATTAGGTGAAGCTGTTTTCAGATTAAACCTGGATAATAATATTACATTTTTAAATGAATACTGGACCAGCCTGTCTGATTATAGCATCAAAGATTCCATGCAAAGTAAAATCATCAACTACTTTGTAGCTGAAGACAGAGACGCAATACTGGATGCCCTGGAACATGTAAAAAAAGAAGTCAGAGAAAGCATCGCACTTGACGTTCGATTGATCAGGAAAGACCTGAAAGTGATATGGGTTCAGCTAATATTGAGAAAATATGGGTCTGATGAAGACAACAGCGTATTCATCGCAGGAAGTATCATCAATATTCATGAAAAGAAATTAAGCGAAGAGAAAGAGAAAGAGCTATCCGACATGAAGGAGCATTTCGTCTCTCTTACCTCGCATCAATTCCGCACACCTTTGACGGTAATATTTTCCAATATCGAGCTGATCGAATTGTATGCTACAAAATCAGATCCTCAGCTGGCATCCAGAATCAATACATCTGCCGAATTGATCAGAAATGAAATAGATAGAATGACGGATCTGATGAATAATATTCTTTTGATGGGTCGTTATGATGCAAAGCAGTTCAATTATAATTTCAGAAAAACAGATTTCACAGGTCTGATACACAGAGTCATACACACTTACTTCTCTAATCAACCCGACGGAAGAAGGATCCATATCAATATCAATGGTAAAGAGCAAGAAGTGATGATGGATGAAATGCTCATTACACACGTACTTACAAATATCATTTCCAATGCATTCAAGTATTCTGAAGGTTCCACAGATCCTCAGATTGATGTAAACTACTTGGATAATGTTGTAGAAGTACTTGTTTCCGATAATGGTATCGGTATTCCTAAAAACGAGATCGAGAAGGTATTTAATTCCTTTTACAGAGCAACGAATACGCTTACCTATCAAGGATCCGGGTTAGGTCTTGTAGTTGCAAAGCAGTTCCTTGAATTACACAATGGTTCTATTCAGCTTCATAGTGATCTGGGAAAAGGAACACAGGTGTTTTTAAAGATCCCTTATTCTAAATAAAAAAGCATTTCCTATGATCAACAGTTTTAAAAAACTGATGGAAAAAAAACAAAATTCAGCCATATTGGGATTTCCGAAAAAGAAATCCATCTATTATGAAATCAATATAAGTTTTAAAGCCTTTTTCCAGGTATGGTATTATGATGAAAATGGACAATCTACCATTAAAGAGTTTTTCGGGGATCATTTTTTATATGAAACCTTTTTACATCCTTCAATAGATAAAGTTGTTTTGAAAGCTTATGTTACGAATCCACTAAAAAAAGCGAATGAAACAGTACGGCTAAGTATTCAGGTAGAAGAACAACCTCCTGTAGAAGAAGTATTTACTATAAATACAGAAGTAGCGTTTAAAAACACATGGTATCATTTGTCTGTAGCTCTCTGACCCGTAATCTTAACTAATTTGTTATACTAAATCTGTTGATTATCGAATAATTTTATAGTTGAAGAAAGGCATTTCCCTTGAAGGAAATAATCTTTATCAACCTATAAAATGCACCCCCCATTGCCTGCAAACGCGGAAACAAACCTGTCGGATATTCTGATCCGGAATAAGTACCTAGAAGGGATCATCAATTCCAATGAGGATCGAATATTTGCACTTGATACAGCACATTGTTTTATTGGATTCAATGAGTCGTTTGTTAATGCGTATGTAGAAGCATTGGGCAAAGCTCCTGTGATTGGTGAAAAAGTAGAGTATCCGTATCACTCTTTAACAGTATCCCAAACATTGTCAGAAGCATATCAGGATGCATTTAGAGGTTTGAAAGCTGAAAGACTGGTAGATATTAGTGGCCGACAGATCTTAGTAAGAGCCAGCCCTTTATTTGATGATACAAATGCCATTTTCGGTATTGCGGTCTATTCAATTGATATGACCGAAACCATCGAATCAAGAAAAAAATTAAAAGATTCTCAGGAAGAATTCAAGAAGGTTATTGATACGATCAATGATATTGTATTCCGCACTTCTGCTGAAGGGGTTATCATTTATCTTAACCAGGCCTGGGAGAAAACAGTGGGATTCTCCTTAGAAGAGTCTATCGGGAAATCTATTTTTGATTTTATTGCTCCTGCACAAGTAGAACATTGTACTGAACTATTCAATACGGTCATCAATAATCGAGGCAGCTCATGTACCTATGAAGTGCCGATGGTATCAAAAGACCTTAGTATAAAATGGATCAGGATTTCTATTACCGTACTCACCAACGAGTTTGAAGTTATAACGGGAACATCCGGAATATTAACAGATGTTACCGATGCTAAAAGAAATGAACATCTTTATCAATTGTTGTCGAATAACATTGAAGATATTCTTTCCTTGCATGAAACCGATGGAACCATTCTTTACGCGAGTGTTGCCGTGTATCAACATCTAGGCTACTTACAGGAAGAATTAATTGGCATAAAACCATTTGAATTTATTCACCCTGATGAAAGAGAGCCGGTCATTTTACGTTTCGCTCACAATGAACATAACAATGAGAAAAATTATCTGCTATACCGTTTTCAGCATTTGAATGGAACTTACAAATGGCTTGAGTCAAATACGAAAGCGGTATTTGATGAGTTTTATAACAAAGAGATCATCATTATTTCTACGAGGGTTGTAGATGAAAGAATGGAGGCTGAACAAAAATTAATGGAGTCTTACCAAAAAGAGAAAGAGCTGAATGAACTCAAATCAAAGTTCGTAAGCATGGCTTCTCATGAATTCCGGACTCCAATGACCGCCATCAAATCCAGCGCAGAAATAGCTGAAATGTTATTATCTAGTTCACAACCCGATATCATTAAAATTGGGGGGTTCCTTAAAACGATTGATAAAGAAGTTGACAGAATGTCTCAACTGATTGATGAGATCCTCAATCTTGGTAAGATCGAAGGGAGAAACTATTTCATAAAGAAAGAATGGTCTGACATCATTGAGATCGCAAAAGATTGTAGTGAAAGACAGATCGCCAAACAGAATGATGGCAGAAAGATTCCGATCGAGATCATTGGTCAGCCCAAGAAAGTGATGGTTGACGAAACGCAGATCAGACATATCATAGACAATCTTTTATCCAATGCCCTTAAATATTCGGAAGGAAGAAAAGAACCGAGCATTACATTCATCTTTGACGATGCTGATTTACAAATACATATCAGGGATCATGGAATAGGAATACCTAAGGCAGATCAGTGTAAAATATTCAATATGTTTTTCAGAGCAAGAAATACACAGGATATAATAGGCACGGGTGTTGGACTTGCGTTAGTTGAAAAGTTCGTTGACATGCATCACGGAAAGATCTCTTTTGAAAGTATTGAAAACATCGGATCGATCTTTGTGATATCACTGCCCTATCAATAAAGTAAAAAGGAATAACTCTTACGAGTCATTCCTTTTTGGGGGGTAAGCAAAAAAGAAGTTGCTTAAGACCAAACTTAAAGTTTTCCCTAGGATATTTCACAAAACTGTAACGTATTAAAGGTAGATCGCCTGTAAACAGTATCATTACATCTTCTGCGCAAACAGTATAACAAAATCACTAAACCGCAGTCATTACGCCTTTTCCATGATTCGCTTTTTTTCCTGCGTATACGCTTTCGGGCTCTTGCCATATAAATTCCTAAAGCAAAGACAGAAATAAGGCACAGAATTGAAGCCAAGCAGATAAGCAATATCCTTTACAGTACCCATCTGTTGTCGGAGCATGATCTCTGCTTTGAATAGCTTATGATTCAGTATATACTTCTTGGGAGTGACATTGTACATTTTTTTCACCCATCTTTCCAAAGTTGATATACTCATCGACATTTCATTGGCTATATCATGAATAGACATTACAGAGTCGTCACTGATTTTCTCAACAATAGATTCGAATCGTTGCTTGAAGACATTTTCATATCCTTCTTGATGTTGAAAAGGCATCTTGAGAACGATCTCTTTTTCCATTTTGTTGACAATGGAATTCTTTATGGTTATAAGGTTACGAATCTTCAATGACATCTCTTGCATGCGAAATGGCTTAACGATATAATCATTAGCACCCATTTCAAGTCCGGTCGTTATTTTTTCATCAGAATTTAGTGCAGACATTAAAATCACCGGTATAGATGACAATCGTGTGTCGTTCTTAAGAATACGTAGAATGGAAAAGCCATCAATTGGAAATGGCAGCATCACATCTAAGAGAATAAGATCGGGAATGGTTGTTTTTAAATAATCCAATGCCAAAATACCATTTTCTACTGCATTAACATTATGCGTAATAGATAAGGCTTCCGAGACAGATTCCCTGAGTGATTTATTATCTTCTACAACCAAAATCTGAGAACGCGATTCTTGTATTGGCCTCATCATAACTTCAATTTTATGGTTACACAGATACCCGAAGGCTTATTGTCCGAAAAAATTAGCTCTCCTTTGTACAATCCAATAATTGCTTTTGCAATAGCAAGTCCGGCTCCTAATCCCTGTTGCTCATACTTGTTCCTGTTGAATTGTGTGAATGATTCATAGCTACTCAACTCCTCAGCCGTAATTTTCTTGCCGGTATCTGTAATTTGCAGAACGTACACATCAGCCTGTTTTTCCGATTGCACGGTAACACTATCTCCTGCGTCACTAAATTTGAAAGCATTTTCAATGATCTCAGAAAGAAGGATCGTAAAAAGTTCTTCATCAACAGCAGTAAGAACATGATCGATCTTTTGTAAAATAAGGTCTGCTGTACGATTAGACCTCAGTGCTATATCATTCGAAATGCGAGTAATGATATGTTCCGCATCAAACCTTTTTTCAGTAGACTGTTGTACTTGTGTTCCGCCCTGTTGTAACTCTAATAAGAGTTTGACCTTATTAAATGTCTGATGTAGCCTTTGAGAACTTTTATCCAGGTAATCACAAAAATCTACCAATTCTTTATCATTCCACTTCTGTGCATTCTCTCGTATCATTTTTGAAAAAGAAAGAATACCATTCATCGGAGTATTGAACTCATGCCCAACCATTAGTTCAAGCGTTTTTTCCAGCTCTTGTGACTTATTAATCAAAGCACCTACGAGTTTGTCTTTCTTTGATATTCGACTTTCAATAGCAGTGATAAGATCTTTGCTTTTAAACGGCTTGAAAATATAGTCATCAGCGCCCAGATTCATTCCGGTTCGCAGATCATCATATTGTGCTTTTGCAGTCAGGAATATGAATGGAGTGTTAAAGGTTTCGTCTTTTTTCAATGTTGCCAACAATTCAAATCCATCCATTTCAGGCATCATCACATCACATAATATCAGATCGAATTTTTTAGCTTTCAATATTTGCAAGCCTACCAATCCATTCTCCGCCAATTCTACTTCATACCCGCTAAAAAGAAGGATCTCCTGTATTGAGTATCGGATATTTTTTTCGTCTTCGACTACTAATACCTTGTACATGTTTATTGTTTTATTGGAAAACTGATCAATACTGCTGTTCCGCGATTGGGAACACTTTTAATTTCGATTGCTCCTTTATGGAGTTCTACAAAATATTTTACAACAAGTAAACCTAACCCTGTTCCTTCTACATCTCCTACATTCGAACCCCTTACAAAAGGCGCAAATAAATTCTTAGAATCTTCTTGATGTATACCAATTCCATCATCAATAACGAGTAGCTGGAAATGTTTAGCTTTAAAGATCAGCCTGACACGCGGCGCCGGTTTACCCATCGAATATTTGAATGCATTGTTAATGATATTTACGACAATATGCCTTAACATCATTTCATCCGCCTGAATATCAAATGGCTCACCTTTAATATCAAGGAGAACATTACGACCATCTTTCCACGGCCGATACAATTCGTCTATCACTGTTTCCAAAAAGTGTTTAGGATTGATCGTGACGGGTCTGATGCCAATTCTTCCTGCTTCTATCTTGCTAATAAATAGGAAATCATTCATTAGCTGACTCATTCTATCTACTTGTGCAATAATTCTTTCCGTATATGTAGATAAAGAGGAGTTAAGTTGGTTATCATTATTCAACTTTAGCTCTATCAGTTCCGTTGAAGAAAGGATGACAGACAGTGGAGTTCGCAGTTCATGAGACACCATATTCATGAAGTTCGACTTCAGTTCATTCAACTTTCTTTCCTGTTTGGCTATCTTTTTAAGCTTAGTCTCTGCAAGAATTTGATCCGTAATATCAGTCATGAATATTGCATATCGATCTGATAGTGTCAAATTATCTACGAAATGTGAAATATAATATTTGACCGTTCGTTTTCCACCATTGTAATCAAATAGGTACGCGCGTCTATTCCCTTTTTTGTGCGCGCCATTTTTTATAAATGAAACAAGAATATCTTCAAAGGACCCTCTGGTCAAATGTATAAAAGCATCTAACTTTTTCCCTTTACAATCAGCCAATTTTCTTCCTGTGATCTTTGTCCACTTAGGATTACAATATTGTACAGATAGTGAATCATCTACAGAAACTACCATCTGATCCATAGAATCGATCAGATTTTTGAATTCCTTTTCGCGCGCTATAAGATTCTGTTCATGAAGTTTGATCTTTGTGATATTGATACCATACCCGATGACATGATGAATATCTCCATCCGGTTTTATCACCGGGAAAAAACGACGTAAATTATAGATCGGTTGTTGTTGGGTATCATAGTTGATCTCCTCAAATTCGATCGTACTTTTGGTATTGATTGCATTTTCAAATGCCGTTCTTCGCAAATTTGCTCCATCGGTAGCTTTATCAAATTTTGCACAGTACTCAAAGTCGTCTTTGCCAATGATCCAAGACCTTTTCTCCTCATTCTGGATAGCATTTTTATTGACAAAAAGGTATTTATGGTGATGGTCAAAAATGGCAATATCAGCAGGTATATTATTCAGTAGGTTTTCATAAAGCCTTTTTTGTTCATTGGCTGATTGAACAAAATGATTGATCTCCTGAATGTTTTTATAGATCCACAAATGTCCATGTTCTGGCTCATGCTCTCTTTGTACCGGAATATAGTCGAGGAATACAGATGACCCTTCCACTAAGATCAACTCCTGATTGTAAACGGGTAACCCCTCATCAAGGATCTGTTCAACCAAATCCATGAAGTATTGTGGATTCTTAAAGAAGTGTCTTGCTTCCTTTGCGGCATTTTTGCAATCGGCCCCTATCATCAATTCGGGTTCAACCGGAATTGAAAAAAGGTTACAAAAATTTTTGTTTACATAAATGATCTCCCGCTTTCCTGATTCGAACAAAACAGCAGTAGATATGCTCTCAAGTATTAGTTTGAGATCGGTTTCGATATCTTTTATCAAATGCTGCATTCGATTACTTTGGTCAATAAGTGCTCTCGATCAACAGGCTTCTCGATGTATCCATGGATATGATCGCCCAGACCAGACTTTAAAAAATGACTATATAAGCTTGCACTTACTACTAATATTCGGGTATGTTCAAATTCTGATGGCCGAGATTTGATATGTTCAATGACTTCAAAGCCATCCATAACAGGCATATTCAGATCAAGCAGAATAATGATACGCTTGGCATTTGAATTTTTGATTGCATTCAGACATTCAGCACCATCTGTTACTTCTTCAGTTTGTATTCCGACTTCCTTTAACATGTGTTTTAAAACAACACGATTGATCATATCATCGTCTGTAATAAGTATCAGACAATCTGAAAGCTGTAGAGTATTCATTGAACTTTATAATGATGGATAATTAATTGGTCAAGATTTTTGCGATCAGCTCCGCTTTAGAATTCACGGACATCTTCTGATAAATACTTTTCAAGTGATCATTCACCGTTGAAGAAGATATATTCAGTATTTTGGAAATCTCTTTATAAGTAAGCCCTTTTATAAGTTCATCGACTACTTCACGTTCTCTCTTTGTAAGAATCTTTAATTGTTCATTCGTTAAACCCGATCGGTTCCGGATCTGTTCCAATACCGTATTGGCTACTTGAGGAGAAAGAACCGCTCCACCAGAACAAACGATAGAGATTTGCTCCTTTAACTCTTTTAAGGAAAAAGGCTTTGACACATAACTATCAGCGCCGTTGGAAATAGCGGTCCATATAGTGTTAGAGGAATCATCACCAGTAATAACAATAATTTTTACTTCAGTATATACTTTCTTGAATAAAGAGATGGCATTCAATCCTGATAAACCGGGTAAGCCAATATCAATCAATAGTAAAGAAGGCGGCTCTTTCATTACAGCATATTCAGCTTGCCATTTTTCAACGCTCTCAAATGAAAAAATGAGTTCAAGATCCTCATCAATTTCAATGAATGCCTCTATGCTGCTTCGCAAGTTATTATCATCTTCGATGATTCCTATTTGTCTCATATTCGTAGCTAAAATCTTGCTATACTTATTTTATTAAATGAGCAGTTTGATTAAAAAACAATCTTTACAAATATCCACCCGAATTAGTTATATTAAAATCCCTGAAAATAGGGGTTAAGTAAATTTTAAATTGCAATCGTTTGCAATGCAGAAACATCAAGACATTTTACTTTTACATGACTTTTCTAATGTGATATTTCTGATGCATCATCAGAAAATCAGTAAAGAATCTGTAATCCGAATTTTTAACGACAAAAGATTTGACGATTCCATTACAAGGAATGCGCGAATTGTACTACAAACTCTTTTCATTGGTTAGGAGTTTTACAAAGTGTTTGAGCATTCGCTAAAAAAGAATCGTGATATCCGATATACCTTCATTTGTCTGTTCTGCATACAAATGTTTTTCTATCATGCACCAGTAATAAGTCAAGCTCCCGGTAATCCTTTATTTGTTCCTACACTTCACTTACGGGTTAATTCATGTGAATCTATTGAACTAGGTATCACCAGTATTAACAAGCATTTAATCAAAGAGCTTATCTGGTTGAAAGACGATACTGTATTAGTAAGCAAATCTGAAAGAGGGAATTCCTTTTTGTACGCAGGAAAAGACGGAGAGGGTATTGATGATACACATTTAAAATTTCCTTCAGCAAGCACTGTTCGCGAAGGTCATATATATATTGCTGATCTTTTTAACCACAGAATACAGTCATGGAAAGTTGATGAAAAAAAAGCTTCAACACTAATTGGCAACAATGATGCTGAAGATCCATTGCTGTATTATCCCTCAGATCTTTTCATCAATTCAAAAGATCAACTCTATATAGCAGATCAGGAAAACCATCGCATCGCATTGTTCGATAACAAAACCAAATCCTTAATCACCGTAGCGGGAGGAAATGGAAGAGGCAATGGTACCCATCAATTAAGAAGTCCATCAGATGTCTTTGTTCATGAAAAGACGGGCAATATATATGTGGCAGACACCTATAATCAACGTATTCAAAAATGGATACCCGGAGCTAAGCAGGGAATCACGGTAGCAGGAGGAAATGGGTTGGGTAGTAAGCATGATCAGTTAAAAAATCCCACCGGCATTTTTGTAGATGAGCAAGAGAACGTATACATCGCTGACTCAGGAAACGATAGGATACAATTATGGAAAAAAGATGGGGATTTTGGCATTACCGTAGCCGGAGGAAATGGAAGAGGTAATGGCAACCATCAATTGCGAGATCCTAAAGCTCTGTTTGTAAATGCTGCCGGAGATATTTATGTAGCTGATTTCTGTAATCATCGTATACAGGTATGGCCAAAAGAAAGCGAATATGGAATAACGATTGCTGGTAATGGCTTTGATACTGAAGACTCGCTATTATTGAACTTTCCAAGAAATATTTTCCTGGATAATGAACAGGGCCTCTTCATTACTGATCAACACAACCATAGAATCATTCAAAAAAGACTGATGACGGATGCTGATTTAGTGCAAGAGGTAAAGAAGCCGGGTTTATATAAAGCAAAGGTTATTCTTAAAAATGGAATGGAGCTTACCACGAATGAAATTAAAATTGATAGCCTTATGCTTCTTCAAAAAACAAAAGAAGCTTTAAAAGGGATCAGTGAAAAGATCAACTCAAAAATGACCATAGGTGATTCTATCTCATTGAGAGATCAACCCATAGCTATACAGTGGAAAGTGAATGATGATTTGGCAAGCATTCACAATAATGATTTTCTTATCGCAAAAAGAGCAGGTGTTACAAATCTAGTAATGACCTCCGTAAATGATGCGGGATGCGTTTTTTCAGAATCTGTATCAGTTAAAATAGTACCCACTCCGCCAATCACAAGAGATACTTCTTTCGCTTATGATCAGTGGGTGACAAAACAAATGCTACTACAACAAGTCACTACGCTGTCAGATGCAAGAGTGCTTTTGTTTAAAGATCATACAACCACTGATACCGTAAGCAGTTTCGAAGCATTTACCAATGAAACCAAAAACTTCTGGGTGAGACAGTCGATCAATGGTGAACTCAGTGAGCCATCACAACTGAAAATCACTTTTTTACAAAGAAGCATAAACTTGAAATTACCATTCGGGAAAAATCTTACGAAAACCGGAATCATTGCCAGGTCATCTGTTTATCCAAACCCATCTACCAAATACTTTTCACTGAAACTGATGATTCCTATTTCTGAAATCATTTACATCAATGTTTATACTATTTCCGGGCAAAAAGTAGAAACATTAATTGCCAATAAAAATATCATTGAGTTTGGTCACAACTACTTACCCGGATATTATGCTATTAACATCTACCATAAAAAGGGCCAAGAAACATTTCTTTTTACTAAAAGGTAACATTACGCGCAAAGGAAAGATCACAGTCTAATGCAGATTCAATTCTTTCAACCAGCATGACACACAATCATCAACCTATGAAGCAAACAAAGAAAGATATACGTTTTAGGTACGAAGTACATGTTTCTTATCCTTTATCCATTAAGGCAAATCTTATTTATAAAGAGGAAAAGGAATTTGAAAGTAAAATATTACTTGGGACCCACTGTTCATTCGATAAAGTATATAACTCAGACAGGAGTTTGCCTGAATTTTCAGTACACATCCATAATAATTCAAAGATTGATTACAGAGTATACATGAATCTGTTTATACAAGATCAACCTGTTTTATTCAGAGAAGTCATTGTTAATAATGGCAGTGAGTTTGATACCTTTCATTTAAATATTCCTTTGGATGTATTCAAAAAATACACCCGTCGAATAGATAAAAATTTGCTTTTTAATACGATCAAAAGAACGCTGCTTCCTATAAAATTCTGGTAGGGAGCTAAAACTCTACTATCAATCCGAAAGTAGGAGTGATCTGTACTTCTGCATTTGATAAGATCAAAGGAATGGCATTGCTTCCATTGGCTGCAATAGGTTGACCATTCGTAGTAAGAAAGGCCGTATTATCCGCATTACGCTGGAAAGTATATTGTGGTACTCCACTGATCTTTGAGCCATACCAATTCGTAACATCAATGAACACATTGAGTGTTGTTTTTCGATAGTTCCATTTTTTATCGATACGAATATCACTTGAATTAAATGCCGGCAAACGATTAGCATTAAAGCGGGAATAATCCAGAATACCTGTTCCAACACTCAGATAATTCAATTGAGAAGCAGTCAGATCAAACGGTGTCAAAGGTGCAGCACCTTGATAACGGAACTTGATACCCAGCTCCCAGTTACGCGGCAATTTATATCCGGCTGTGATGCTTAAAAGTTGTCCATTATCCCAACCCGCCGGTAAATAAACACCGTTGCGATTGGTAAACTCTGATTTGTACAAAGTATAACTGAGGATACCAAAGAATCGTTTAGTGAGTTTTTTCTGCATGAAAATTTCCATACCATAAGCTCTTCCTTTGCCCGACTGCACCACTGCCTCATTACCGATACTGCCAAACTCTGTTCCCTTATTTGCTAAACTGATCCCTTCTAAAATACTTACAGGATAATCAGTGTAGTTTTTATAAAACCCTTCAACGGTTAAACGAAATGTACTACTGGGAATATATTCAACACCAGCCACATAATGTGTGCTTTGGATATAGTTACCCGGATTGCTGACACCTCCATTTCTGAAAGCCAATTGTGTGTAAGAAGGGAGTTTATAGTAACGTCCCACACTTGCATTGATATTCCATTGACGTGCAACAGCATAGCTCAGTGATACACGCGGTGACAACTGATCGAATGGATTGGACTCGCTGGTGCTCAAACTGTTTGCATCCATTCTGATACCACCACTAATGGCCACTTTATCACGGAATATTTTTTTACTTCCCTGAATAAAAGCTCCGTATTTGATAAAATCTGTATTGCTATTGGCAAAGATCCTGACTTCCGGTTGAATGATATTTCCATTCTGATCACGTAGTTCTTTTCTGAAAAGATTGTTGAACTGATTATTGAAATCAACATACTGCAACATCGCGCCATAACTGATCTTCCAACCGTTTGCACTGTTGGCGGTCATATCAAAGCGAAGTTTATTTTCGGTTTCGCGACTATCTGTTAACAGGGTTTGTGTTGCAGGAGATGGCTTTTCATTGTCTTCAAACTTCTCTACATTATTATTCAATGTATTTCTACTCAAAGCCAGGTTCCAGAATCCTTTTTTAGTGAGCTTGCGTAAGCTGGCGCCAATGGTATAGTTCCACTGATTGATGATAGGATTGCTATTGATCACATACAATTTCTCAGGCGTTGCGGATTTGGGTGCAGCAAATTTGAATTCATCAATCGCACCTAATCCCAGAAAACTTAAGGTAGTAGTAGGATTGATCTTAGTTGTTGTCTTGAATTGAAAGTCCCAGTAATTCGGCCTGATCGGCAGATCGATGGCTTGAAACAACAGCTGTAAATAACTTCTTCTTACAGAAGCGAGATATGTGGTTTTCTTATCCATCGGACCGTCCAATGTCAATGCCAGTTCCGTTGCACTCAGTATCACATTCCCTTGTGTTCTCTTATCATTCCCCGATTTTTGTCTGAACTGTAAAACACTGCTCAATGCATTGTCATAGCGCGCATCGAATGCGCTGGTACTGAGTTTCACTTCTTCAATAAAATTTGCATTTAGAATACCTTGTGGTCCGCCACCACTTCCTTGTGTACCGAAGTGATTGATCACGGGTATTTCAACGCCATCTAAATAATATACATTTTCATTGGGAGCTCCTCCACGAATGATGATATCATTACGGAAGCCGCCGCCACCAACACCACCACCTACACCGGGAAGCGATTGAACAACTTTACTGATGTCAAAGTTTCCGCCCGGATTTCTTTTGATCTCTTCTGTGGTCATTTTTTGAACACTCAATGGCGTTTCTATACTGGCGGCTCTGGCTGTAGCTCTTCTTCCTGAAACGGTTACTTCAGCCAATGATGAAGCTGTAGGTTCTGCTTCCAGGGTGATCACATTGATATTTCCGTTGGTGATCAGAACATTATTCAGGTTCGAGGGTTTATATCCAAGGGTATTGATACTGATATTATAAGTACCCGGTGTCAAACCTATAAAACGAAAAGTACCTGTTGAGTCGGTAAGCGTATTTTTCCCCGAAGGAGATAGCAAAACCACTGCGCCAACAACCGGTCGCTGTGTATTTTTGTCAATAAGGGTTCCCGTCAAACTTCCTTGCTGAGTACCCTGAGCCTGTAAGTCAGACAAGAAAAGAGTAACTAATCCCAACCATAAAAGTGCTAAACGAAGTAACATATGCTTGCTTTTATTTCGAAAAACAAAGAAATAAAAAAATTGTTCAAAATTGAAATAATATTATTCCAAAATTGTAACTTTAATACATGAAGCCGATAGAACAATTATGGAAAAGCTTTGAAAATCAGCATCCAAAAGGGTCTCTGACAGATTTTGGCGTATGGCTGATCAAAAATGATACACCGGAAAAAGAGTCTGTCAAACAAAATACGGATCAGGAGAACAGTACTGCAAAGAAAAAAGTATCCGGCAAAATGACTTCTACGGATATGGTGGGGGTTTTCATTTCCAGACTCTACCGCTTTATTCGAATGGCCAGCAAAGATTTGTTGGCAAAACATGATATTGCATCCATTGATGAATTCGCTTTGCTCGCAACTTTATTGGTACACCCGGGTATGACTAAAACAGAATTATTGAAACAGAACCTGATGGAGATTACCACAGGCAGTGAAATGCTAAAGCGTTATGTTGCGAGAAAATGGCTACTGGAGCAACGAGATAAAAATGATAAAAGAATCACCAGGCTTTCATTGAGTGCAAAAGCACAGCATATTATGTTTGCATGCATGCAAACATTGGATGATATTGAAGACATCCTTCTGCCATTGAATTCAAAGGAACAAGAAACCCTGTACCATTTATTAGACAGGCTAGATGCATATCATTCAGAAAAACATCAGGTAAAGCAGGTGTCATCCATGATTTCCTGAAGCGGCTCAGTGTAATACAATATTTTGTTCCATGTCTTCTAATGCCACTCCTTTTGTTTCAGGCATCATCTTCCATACATATAGCAATTGAAGGAACATCATGAAGGCAAAAAAACCGAAGATGTAAGTCCCGGGAACATTGGCCGCAAAGAACGGAAACACCTGTGCTACCAATGCTGCAAACACCCAATGGGTCAGACATCCAAAAGATGTTCCACTGGCACGAACAGAGTTGGGAAACAATTCTGATAAGAACACCCAGATCACGGCTCCTTGTCCAACAGCATGTGCGGCAATGAACATAAATACATAATATACAATCATGGTTTTATCGGCTGCATTAAAAGAAATCGCTATCAGAGAGAGAGAAATGATATAACCAAGGGAACCAATATACATCAGCAGTTTTCGACCAAAGCGATCAATGAGATACCAGCCCGTTATTGTAAATACAAGGTTTACCACACCAATACCCACTGAAGATAACAACGCACCACTTCGTTCAATTCCCGCCATTTCAAAAACCTTGGGAGCAAAATAGATGATGGCATTGATACCTGACATTTGATTAAAAAAAGCGATCAAGAAAGCCAACATCAGAGGAACTATGAATTTTTTTGAGAACAAAGATTCCTTGGCCTTCGATACAGAATTTCGAATAGCATCGATCATGGCATCTGTTGCTTCACCGGTGATTGCCAATACTTTTTTTGCTGCTGCAGGATCATTCTTATATAGTACAAGCCATCTCGGTGTTTCCGGTGTAAACAACATCATCACTGAAAATAAAAGAGAGGGTATCGCTACAACGCCTAACATCCATCTCCAGTCATTTTCTCCGCCCAAGCCTTGCAATAAATAATTAGAAAAATAAGCTAGCAGAATTCCTGCCACTACATTCAACTGAAAAGAGATCACCATTCGTCCGCGATACTTAGGAGGTGCGATCTCTGAAATATAAACAGGTGCTACAACAGAAGAAGCACCAATACTTAATCCACTCAAAAAGCGAAAGACCATAAACGTATACACATCCTGTGCCAATGCTGCCCCAACTGATGTTACTAGAAATAAAATACCGATCCAGAACAAAGTCTTTTTTCTTCCGATACGATTGGCGGGAATATTTCCCAATGCTGCACCAAACACCGTTCCATACAATGCCATGGCAATAGCAGTTCCATGCATCCAATCACTTAAATTCCATAAAGATTGAATGGCTTGTTCAGCTCCTGAGATGACAGCTACGTCCAAACCAAATAATAATCCACCTAATCCTACCGTGATGGACCATAGAGCAAGCTTCTTATGCATAATCAGTTGTATTGACCACATAAGATACTATAAAAAATCATTGCAGATTCACGAAAGAGAAAAAGAAACGGAAGTCGTTTCTCTCAGATCATATCAAAAAAAGATCCGCCGATGGCGGATCCAGATATTCATTAGGGTTATAAAAACAAGTCAATAAAAATCCCCCCGGATAATAGCTGATCGTTCTTTATTTTCTGAATGAATAATTTCTATGGCGAAAGTACCCGTATGTATCCGATCTATAAAATCACTTCGATTAGGGATATCGATATGTATACCAAGAAACGAATTCAGTAGATAAAGCAATCATGACGATCATTTAGCCGGTGTAAGTATAATATTTCTATACTCAATCGGACCATGGTCACCTTGTAACATAATAGGTCCCGGTTCTCCTTCTTTACTATCTAAAGCACCACCTGTGATTCCTGGAATGATTTGATCAACGATGATGGCTTTTCCATTGGCCACCACAGTTACCCTGCGACCTATCAGCGTGATATCATAAGTCTGCCATTCACCCGGTGCTTTGGCAACCATTTCATTGGGTGTTAAAAACCCATAGATACCACCAAAATAAGTGGAAGAAGGTTCTTTACCGGCATTATCTTCTACCTGTACTTCATAGCGCCCGCGCAAATACACGCCGCTATTACTTCCTGCGGGATAACGAAATTCAATATGTAATTTGAAATCTGCGAATGCTTGATCGGTGATCAGATTCGTACCTGATTTAGCACTGGTCAATATGCCATTGATATTTTGCCATTGATTATTTTTTCCTTGTCCATGCCAACCACTCAGGTCTTTTGTATTCAATAAGGCGATGGGCTCTCCCCATACAACAGCATTGGTTCTTTTTAAGGATGGTGCTCTTACTCCTGTAAAAGTATAGGTCTTACCATTGCTCGCCTGAATGGTTCCCTGAAGTTGGTCATTTGCAAATGTTGCTTCTAAGACCATGTCTTTATCTGTTCTATCCCATTGTGGTGGAATTGAGAAGGTGATCTTTCCTTCTTTCACATGCACTTGTGCAATAGGTCTGGCACTACCGCCATCAGCAACAAATTGTCCAACCAATGTTTTTATACCAGACAATTTGATCTCCAACCAAGATGGTGCGATCCTATCACCCATATTCACAGTGAGGTCCCATCGACCAATGACGTCATTATCCGCCATTATTGTTTTCTTATAGGAAAATGCGGTAACAGTGATGAATGTTGCGGTGACGATCAATAACAGAAAAATGCGATTCATGTTTGTTTTCATATGGCGCTGTTTGAATGTTGAAGATAAGAAAGTATGTTTTGAGCTGCTATATAAGTCTGGATAAAATATATAACAGTCATTTTTTTGCAACGATCATCAATCCGTTCCCGCTGGTAACAGGCAGTATGAAATCCAATATCATACAAAGTAAAATGAGTGGGTAAAACAGAAGAAGAGATACTGACAAAATAATCTTCAAGGGTAATGAACAGGCATTAAAGAGAATCAGATGCGTATTGTATAATTCATTACTAATCTTACCAAAAAAGCCATAGGTGAGGGTCATGTCAGAGATCCTAAAACCATTGGAATCTAAAAGTTCCAATACCCTGTACTTTGTATATACTCTTTGATTGTTTTGAATGCGCTCATAATTTTCATACGTATTCAGTATCGTTCTATAGAAAGGAAGTATACTGGTATTGTTCACCGGAACATACAATAAAAGCTCACCATCTTTTTTCAAGGCAGTATATAGTGCATAGAGAGCAGCATGGTCATCTTTGCAATAAGGAAGCACTGATATACATAGAACAATATCATACACTTCTGTTTCTTGTAAAGATTCCAGCTCCTTTTGCTCAAAAACAGCATTGGCATAACCATTGACTTGTGCGTAGCTATTACAGAATGAAATATTACTATCTGCTCGATCAATCCCTTTGAAATGCGCATCTTTATAGGAGGCAACATAAGGGAGAAGAAATTGCCCTTCCCCACAGCCCGCATCAAGCAGATTAAATGAATGGGCTCTTGCAGCTAACATTTTTTGTAGTCGGCTTGTCAGATACCATTTACGAAGTTGTATCAGATAGTTGAATGTATAGATCAGGTGTATCCATCGAGGGTGTTTTAATAGCCATGTTGGATACTGATGTGTAAATACTTTTACCGGATCACCTTTTTTCAAGTCCAAGTTTTAGAAGTCCAATTTAAAGAGACGCTCTTAAAGAAAACAGTTTTGAGCATTTAAAATTAAAAGAGAGACCAACTTAACAGATGGTCTCTCTTTTTTATCCATGGGTCATGGTCTATGAACTATAAACTATCCACCCGCATACAGATCCCAGTTGATCTCAGATTGAGGGCGAGGGAATTGTTTGAAGATCGTTCCCTGATCAAATGAAGTAGGGATGGTATTGAGTCTGTCATATCTGCGCGCATCGATCCAGCGGTGACCCCAAGGTTCAGCCCACAGTGAATAACGACGCTGATACAAGATCTCATCGATCAAAGCGGCTTGTGTTGTAGCGCCACCATAGTTACCAATGTTTGCAGCATTGCGAATGATATTGATCGCATTAACGGCATCAGTGGTTTGGTTTAACTGTGCATGCGCTTCAGCTTTGATCAAGATCAATTCTTCATTTTTAATGAAAGGCATGGGTGAAGTATTGCTTGCCCATCTTTTATCCTGATGTGTTCCAACCAATGGCATCGCATCTGTGGTAATGGTCACCGGTGTAGCGCGCTGATGGAATTTAGCAGCAACACGTGCATCACCCGGTGTAGCATCTGCGAGAACGGAAGGATGAACAACGATGATGGTATTCACATTTGCATCCAATACATAAAACATCGGATTGAAACCATCCGGTGGTGCACCAAACGTGTGTGCTGGACCTACGCCCAAAGCACCGGTCAGGTTCATGAACGACAGGTTCAATGCAGTTAATGCACCTTGCCAATCTTTACGATAAATCGCGCAACGCGCTGCTATCGCTCTGTTCAATCTTTTCAAACCATCGATGGTATTAAAACCATTAAATCCGGCTGTTAGTGTGAATGGGAAAGTAGTACCACCATTATTCAGGTCATCATAACCTGCATTCAATAGTGAATCAACAAATCCCATTGCAGCAGTATAAGACCTGAAACCACCGGGTTTCAACGGATCTTTTACATCAGTACGGATACCGTTTTCATATTGCCAGTTGGCAGGAATCATGAATTGATATGCCATGATGGTTTTTGCAAAACCGGCAACCGCTCTTTTTTCAGGAGCCGTTAATTCACCGGAATTATTTGCAGCATCAATCAAAACATAGCCTTGTTTGATACACTGATAAGGTGTTGCATAAGATCCGCCACCTGTTGCACCAAATCCGAAGTAAGCAGCATCAGGTACACGACCTGCCTGACCTAACCAATCGGTTTGAAAGCGAGGATCAGAACCATTCAGGTACCATACTTCCCTTCCGAAAGTATTCCACGCCTGACAAATATTAGTGACATATCCTTTGTGTCTTTGTTCGAGACCGGTAACCAGAAACTGAACCTGGCGACGAGTAGCATTGTTCAACACACTCGCCTCACTTGGATTATTCGGATCAACCAGCTCTTTTACTTCCAGTGGGTTACATGCAAAATGAAATGCTGCAGCACCCGCTATTAATAGTATTTGAAGCTTTTTCATGTGTCTCTGTTTATTGATTTTAGTCACATGGAATTCGCCAAAAAATCAATTGATATCAACTTTCATCATGGCTCATTTCATGTGTTTGTGATTTAGAAGTCAATTTGTAAGTGAAAGAATAATCTTCTGGCTGTTGGATAAGGAGCCACATCTACGTTATTGGCAACAGCTTGTGCTCCAAATGTGGATGTTTCAGGATCGTAACCAACATATTTTGTTGCCAGGAAGACATTGTTTCCTGAGAAACCAACTCTTGCACGCTGAATCACTCTTCCGAATGTGCGGCTCAGGAATTCTTTTGGAACAGTATAGTACAAACCGATCTCACGTACTTTCAGGAAAGTAGCATCCTGTACCCAACGACCGGCATTGTTATACGGTGCTGGCGGACGCTGACGTCCATTCGGAATACCATCTTTGTTATCATCATCAAACCAACCTTTAGTAGTACCACCACCATCGGTCAGGAATGAAGTCAGGTTGATGTTATCACCACCACTACGGTATTCCATCAGGAAGTTCAGATCAAAATTTTTCAGGAAAGTAATGTTGTTTGACCAAGATGAAGTCCAATCAGGCTGCGCATTACCCCATACAGTAAATACACCCGGAGAAATTGCAGGAGTACCAACGATCGTAGTAGGTGCTACACCTTGCTGATACAGGAAGGTACCCAGTGCTGTACCGAATGCACCTGCTGTATAAGAAGGAATGCCCAGTCTTGTTAATACAACATCATTCTTCCACCACATCAAACGAGTAGACCATTTGATATTTTGTTTCTGAATCACGGTACCTGATAAAGCCAACTCAATACCCTTGTTTCTCATCTCTGCTTCATTGCTCAGCGTAGTTGCCACACCGGTTGAAGGAGAAAGATTCAGCGGCTGTAAGTTGTCTTTGGTTGTTTTGATGTAATAAGTTCCTTCAAACAAAATTTTGTTATTGAAGAAACCCGCATCTAAACCAAATTCAATTTCTTCCGCTCTTTCAGGTCTGATGTTTAAGTTTCCTACATTCACTGCAACAGTAGAACCCAGTAATCCACCGATGTTCACACCACCCAATGAAGTGAAAGTAGCACCAAAAGGAACAGGACCCGCTGTTTGACCATAAGCCACACGTGGTTTCAACTGTGTGATGGTGCGTGATTTCCAGAAATCAAAATTGGTCAGGTTCACAGCCAATGATGCTTTGGGAAATGCATAATATTTATTGGGATCTCCATTGGTATTGGATTTATCCCAACGGATACCTACTGTACCAATGATCTTATCTTCAAAATTCGCTTCCTGTTGTAAGAAGATACCCACGTCTCTTTGAGAGTTTTCAAACTGCGCTTCTACTTCTTGTACAGTTGCTTGTTTGATATTAGACTGTCCCGGAGCTAAACCACGACCACGGTTAAAGAGTCCATCGTTTTTAAAATCCAAACGAACCATACCGGCTTGTGTGGTCATGTTCACTTTTTTCAGTTCCCAGTTGTACACCATCGCAGCCTGGAAGTTGGTGTTCATGGTTTGTTGTCTACCTACGAGAACATCACCCGGATTCGCCTGTGCACGCTGGAATTGAAGATCATCCGGCAAATACACTTTGGTTGAATTCTGGAAGAAATCCAAACCACCATTGGCTTTGAATTTCAGCTGAGATCTTTCTGTACGCAGGAGGTTGATATCTAATCCGAATGATTGAATGAAACGATTCACCAAGGAATTGTTGACACCCTTATCGGTTACATGAACCGGATTCTCTGCGAAATAAGGATTCGCAGGATAGATACCATTTACTGGTCTCAGATCGAAATAATTGGGTACATAAGCGATGTTATAACCAATACTTGCACCGGAGTTGTTTTGGTTACCGGTGAAACCACGATCTGTATTGCTACGGCTGTAGTTAGAGTTCACCGTTAGCGTGATGTCTTTAGTGAGTTTGTGATCGATATTGGCACGAATCGATTGACGCTCAAAACCGGTTCTTCTCACAGTACCGCCTTCATCGGTCAGTGATCCTGAAATAAAGAATTTGGTTTTCTCATCACCACCACGAAGACTCAAACGGCTATTCAGCAGGGTCGCTGTGTTTCCGTAGAAATAATCTTCATAGTCGATAAATGTTCCTGAAGCAACTGCATTCTGATAACGTGTTAATTCGATCGGTCTTCTGGCAGCAGGAAAGAAGGTGTTGATCTTTGCTTCGCTCCAATTGTCAACACCCATCAATTTCAATGGAGTTGCAAAACCAATGTCTTGTGCAAAGCTGATCGTTGTTTTTCCGGCAGCACCTTTTTTAGTGTTGATCACCAATACCCCTGCATTTGCACGTGTACCGTACATAGCAGCTGCTGATGGTCCTTTCAATACTTCAATACTTTCAATGTCTGCAGGGTTGATATCTGCCAAACGGTTGGCACCATCATCCTGATTGGCAGCACCCGCACCGGTAACAGAGGCACGACCGGTACGCTGAAAGTCATTGCTGATATACACTCCATCCAATACGATGAGTGGCGCAGAAGCCTGTGTCAGACTTGATAAACCACGCAATTGAATGTTGATACCACCACCCGGAGCACCGGAGTTCATACGAATGGTAGCACCCGGAACTTTACCATACAGTGCTCCATCGGTTGTTTGAATCTGTGTAGTTCCTGTAAGGTCTCTGGCTGAAACAGTTGTCACCGCATTGGCAAGATTCGAACGTTTGATAGAAGAAGCCAGACCCGTGATCACCACTTCTTTCAGTGGATTGATCTCTTCTTCCATCATAATGTTTACGGTTGGTCTGTCTGCTGATACACTGATCTCTGTTGATTTATAACCAACATAATTCAGTACCAGCACGGCCGTTTTTCCTGCAGGTTTAATGGAGAAATTACCGCTCGCGTCGGTAGTGGTCACCTGTTTGGTGCCTTTGATAGTAACGGAAACCCCTGCAAGTGGATTCCCAGTTACGCTTTCTTTAACTGTGCCCGAGGCGGTAAAGCCCTGAGCGTCTGCATCTATCATCTTCATAAAGAAGAAGAACAGAAGCAGCGTTTTCAGTAGATAACGTTTCTGCATACTCAGCATTTTGTTTTGTGAATAATTGGGTTTTTGAAATGGTTATTTGAAATGGATATAGAGACTATTTTTTGATCATCGGCAACTTGATCACCGATGGATATTGGGTAGAGTGATGAATTTTATTCTCCACTTTAATACCCGTTGCTTCATCATAATTATTTCCGCCTGTATTCATGTTTCTATCAAAGCGAGGAAAATTACTGCTCGATACTTCAATACGAATTCTGTGTCCGGGTGCGAAATAGTTACTCGTTACCATCGGAGTAAGATCTACTTTATATACTTTTCCTTTCTCCATGAATACTTCTTTATCATATCCTTCCCTGTATCGTAAACGCTGAATGGTTTCATCCAGGTTATATGCTTTACCATCCGGATGTACATCGATCAATTTCAATGTGATATCGGTATCAGGACCCGAAGAAGAAACATACAGTGTAGATTCAATAAAACCTGTTACTTCTACGCCTTCTTTTAATACATCAGAAGTATACACGAGGATATCTTCTCTCAACTCCATTGTAGACTGATCAAAAGAACCGCCTTGTACCGCATTGCCGGTACAGCAAACATTACCACCATAGGATGGTACAGGATTCATCGGATCATATTGAAAAGCATCCGGCTTGTTTTCTTTAGGAGGTGTTGCTGTCAACTGTCCATCACCGTTTCTGGTATTCGCTTTACCGGCACTGCTCAAATAAAAAGATTGCATTTCAGCGCCTGCAGGAGGGAAGGTTTCTGACTGTTGCCATTTGTTACTACCCATGGTATAGTAGCGAACACGTGGATTCTTTTGTTTGAAATCATTTTGTTCGCCTTTCAGTAACAGATCAAACCAACCCCAGGTGAGTTCATCATAATTCAATCTCGCATCACCTACACTTCTTTCACCAACAATGGTATTCTCTGTTGCTCGTTTATAAGAACAATGTAATACCGGAGCAATTACGAGATACTGATTATCTGCTGTGGCTTTGTCTTTGGCATTGTTACGAACATGATTGAAGAGTGCAATATTGGGAGCAGAAGAAACATCATACCAGGAAACAAACCAATATGCAGGAACATTCAAGGGCATATTGTCATGATACAATCCGCCCTTGAACCATTTAGGATCATTGGGTTTGCGACGAATCATGTCTTCATATACACCTTCTTGTCCTTTTACATTTTTAATGATGTCTTGTATCGGAAGATGACGCAGACCAACAGACCAATCTACACGAGGCATTTCGGTAGACATATCATAAAAGCGTTGTAAACGCTGCAGGTCTTTTTGTTGTACGGTTTTAGGGAAAGTGGGTTTGAATTTATCATTCTGTGTACCATAGAGCCATGCAGTGAAGAGCATTTGTCCGGCCCCGCCTCGATACCAGTTGCCTTGTTCCATGAATTTTCCTACGCGACCGATACCGGCACCATATCCCTGAGCTACCATGGCTGCAAGGGCAGGGTGGTTTTGAGAGGCAACAGCCATTTGCCATTCTGCAGTCGAAGAACAACCGATGACGCCGATTTTACCGTTGCTCCAGGATTGAGCAGCCATCCAGGTAAAAGCATCATAACCGTCCGTGATCGGAGCGCCGAGAATATCCCATTCGCCTTCCGAGAAATAACGACCGCGTTCATTTTGAACCACATAAGCATAGCCACGGGAAACCGCATTATAGGCTTCCTCAAGGGTGCGGGTAGTCATTTTACCATCCACCCAGGTATTGAATTGATAAGGGGTCTTGGAAAAAACGATCGGTACTTTTTGATCGCCTTTAGGACGATAAATATCCGTAGCCAATCGGATACCATCACGCATTGGCATCATCACTTTCTGATCGATAATAGCGATCTCCTGAAGTTTCAGGTAAATAGCGGCGGTGTCTTGTGCGGAGAGTGCATACGTAAGCATTACGCACACAACAAGGTTGAGCAATTTTCTCATAGGCAGTATTTGGCCTTTCTTATGGAAGGCAATTGGTTTAATAAAAACGTTGCATAAATATAACATTAAAATAAATTTATTTTAATGTGTACGAAAGTTACATCCACAGGCTTTTATACCGCAATTGATGCCTTGTTATTAGAATTTGATGAGAAAACATACCTTTCAGTATGCGCTTGTTATCTCTGTTTTTATTGTGTTGCTGCAGCTTTTCTAGTCAGGCATCAGATAGTCTTTCGGTGGTATTCAAATCCGGTGAAGCAGGTTATCATACTTTCCGTATTCCTGCGATCATTCGCGCACCCGATCAATCATTATTGGCTTTTTGTGAAGGCCGCGTGAACAATGCCGGTGATTATGGTACTATCAAAATTGTAATGCGCAGAAGTATGGATGCGGGTAAAACCTGGTCACCGATTCAAGTGGTGGCAGCCATGGGAAACTTGCAAGTAGGTAATCCCGCCCCTGTCGTAGATCAAACAGATCCTGCATTTCCTAAGGGTCGCATTTTTTTGTTTTACAATACCGGTGATCATCATGAAAATGAAGTACGTAAAGGAAATGGACTCAGAGAAGTCTGGTATATTACTTCAACAGACAATGGATTGAATTGGAGTGCGCCGGTAAATATCACTACGCAAGTCCATCGACCACTTCAGTCCAACAGGAATTCAAGTTATCAATTTCAGGAAGACTGGAGAAGTTATGCCAATACACCCGGACATGCGATACAGTTTCAGCAAGGACGATATCGTGGACGCATTTTTATTGCAGCCAATCATTCAGCTGGTGCACCACAAAATCAATTCGAAGATTATACGGCGCATGGGTTTTATTCAGATGATCATGGTAAAACATTCCGGCTTACATCATCACTGACTATAAAAGGAAGCAACGAATCCATTGCAACAGAATTAAGCAATGGTAACCTGATGATGAACAGTCGCAATCAAAAAGGAGACATTCGTGCGCGAATCATTTCTATCAGCAGTGATGGCGGACAAAATTGGGATACGAGTTATTTCGATACACAATTGCCTGACCCGGTGAATCAAGCTTCTTTATTGACCATCGGTCGTAAAAAAGGAAAAGCCATCCTCGCATTTAGCAATGCAGCCAGTACCACCCGAAGAGACTCTCTCACTTTGCGCATTAGTTGGGATGAAGGAAAAACCTGGCCCTACCAACAACTCATTGATGCTGCACCCGACCAGACAAAGAATGACTACACTGCTTATTCGGATCTGGTTTACATCCATAAAAATTCCATTGGCATTTTGTATGAACGAAAGGGTTATAAAGAGATCGTATTTAAAAGGATTCAATGGAAATAAAAAACAAAAACCCATGGGGGGATGGGTTTTTGCTTTGATCGCATTCAAGAAAAAAAAATTGTAACATCTATACGTATCATTACTGATACACACGCAACAGCGTATATCTATTCTTTTGCTGCGCCTCAGGATTGGCTTGATCTCCTTGTATACAAGGCTCTTCAGGTTTTGTATTACCTATACCATTCCATTTGATACGAGATCTCATTTCTTTTGGAAAAAGAGAAGCAATGTATTCAGCTCTTTTTTGCGACAGTGCAATGTTGTAAGCACTGCTTCCAATACAATCAGCTGCTGAAATAATTTCTACATTCAACTCTTTTTGTTGACGCATCAGGTTTATGACTTGCAGTAATACCGTATGGCTTTCTGGAATGTATCCCTGACCATCAAAATAATGGTATAAGCGATATCCACTTGTTGACAATTCATTTGTATTTGGTATCGTCTTCGAAGCGGCATTTTCATGAGTCGACGTTGCTGCACTATTTCCTTTATTCGTAGTTAAACTTGTCGATGTCGAGTTTGATTCAGCATTCAAACGCAAGCTTATCGGATCGAGCTCTTTCCAAGCAGTTACTCCCTTACTATCAAACAACTGTATTTGCTCTTGAAAATCTTTTCCGGATAATTTGATTCGATAGTTTGTTTGATTAGGTCTTACTTGAAATGAATATACCCCTTTGTAATCTGTGGTCTGAGATGCGATTGTTTTCCAGTTACCCTGCTCGTCTTGTTGTTCTAAGCTAACTAAGACGCCCTCCTGACGAAGACCATTACTTGCATTGGTCACGGCACTCTTTATTGTAACTGTTTTATAAGCATAGTTAAAACGTAGTATATCATCATTTCCATAACGATTGCTCGCAATGAACCCTGATTCATTCGTTGCAAAACTGATCGAATAATCATCCGATGATGTATTGATCGGATAGCCTAGGTTTTTGGGTTGATTATTGGATTGTTTCAATGCACTTTCATACATATCAACGCCTCCTAAACCCGGCCAACCATTAGAAGAAAAATACAATCTGTCATTGTATACCAATGGGAATCCTTCATCTCCCATGCTATTGATACGATCTCCTAAATTCACGGGTTCTTCAAAGCTTCCATCCTCTTTCATATTTGCACGATAAATATCTGCTCCGCCTTTACCGCCGGCTCTGTCGCTACAAAACAACAAGGCTTTTTCTGAATCAACATAAAACGGATGGAATGAAGATGATTCTTTTGTATTCACTGACAGCACTTGTGGTTTAGACCAACCGGATGTAGTTTTCGTGGTTTTGCATAACTCAAGTAAATATACTCCCTGACTTTTGTGAACACTGGTTCGGGTAAAGAAAATATGCTTGCCATCTGCAGTCATGCTCACCGGACCTGTATGACCTTTGAATACCACATTACCCAATAATCTTGCTAAAGAGCCGGAAGACGGTCCCATCGCCGGTCCTGATTTAGATGGCATCAGGGTATTGTTATCATTACTGGTTGCAGGTGTAAGGTCTGATAAAAATCTACTGACCTGAACATTATAATCAGTCTTAGCAAGTACAGGTTGCATTGTTTGTAAATAGGATACGTTTCCTCCTACATAAACATCGTCATAGGGCATTCCATCCCAAGCGTTTGTTCTGGGTATTATGAATCCGGGATTTCTATTTGATACAAAATACAATTGACCCTGTAGTACAAAAGGAGCAAATTCTCGAGCGGCAGTATTGATGGAGAGATATTCCAGATGCCAATCTAAAGAGTCTCTCAAAAACAAGTCCTTTTGCTCAAAACCCTTCTTTCTTGTATTGTAAGCCTTTTTACTATCGGCATTGCCTACAGATAGTAATGTTTGATATTGTTGTATGGCTGATGCGTAATTGCCTTTGCGTGCATAGATCTCAGCTATCCTTTCTGTCATCTGTGCATTTTTCTTTTCCAGCTTTTCCAAATAGATCAACGAACTATCATACAGACCTATATTCCAAAAACAATCTGAGATACTCCAATTCAATACATCATCCTGATAACGGGTCTGATATTTTTGATAGAACGGTAATGCTTCATAATATTTTTTTGCCGCATACAGCTTGTCGCCCTGCTTACGCAATTGCTCATATGTTTTATTCACAGGTTCATTGCCTGCAAATGACATGGCTGATATTAATAACAAAAAAGGAAGTAACAAATAATACATGTATTAAAAATAACGTGGTGAAACAAATGAAGATCTTGATGAACCAATCTCAAAGCGAAGCATCATTTCATGCGTTGCCTGTGTAAAAGATTTCAGATTTGAAATAGTATGATCATAACTATATCCAAAACGCAACTGCTCGTTGATCTGCCATTCTACCAAACCGACTATTGCATCTTTAGTACGATAAGAAGCACCAAATGCAAGTTTATCCATAAGCCATACATTGGCGTTAAGGTCAAATTGAACAGGTGCGCCATTTACTTTTTTTACCAGCATTGATGGCTTTAGCTTTACCTGATCACTCAGGTCCATCACCATACCCATGGTATAAAAGAAATGCAGGTTTTTCAACTTGCCAGATTGTACATCTGCCTGCTTTTGTGCATTTAGTTTTGTTTCCAGCAAGGAAGGAATGGAAAGACCTAAATAAAAACGGTCAGTAGTATAATGTATACCTGCTCCTGCAGCCGGAAGAAGGCCATTTACATTTTGGTTGAACGTTGGATCGTTGGGCGAAAATGTATTTACCTCTGTGAAGTTGGCACGATAGTTCAATAAACCACCACGCAGTCCCAATGATAACACTCCTTTATCGCTTACAGGAATTCGAAAAGCATAACTCGCCATCAATCCCGTAGTTCTCTCAACACCCAATTTATCATCCAGTAGTTGAAGTCCCCAACCAATACGACCTTCACGAGTAGCGCCATCAATAGAGATAACCGTTGTTTGTGGTGCACCAGGCATATCGATCCATTGTTTTCTGAACAATGCAGAAGCCGTAGTAGTACCTCTTGAACCTGCATAAGCAGGATTTACGTTCAACATATTAAACATGTACTGAGAATACATAGGCTCTGTTTGCGCATGTATTTCACTTTGCATGGAAATTGCAATACTGCTGAACAGTATCATCAGAAATCTTTTTTTATAGAAATGCATAAACACTGAATTCTTTTATCGTTTAAGTGTAATAAACCCTTTGAATTGTTTTACTTGTCCGTTTAATTCTTTCGCATTGATAATATAGTAGTACGTACCCGGAGGTAAATCACCGCCACCATATTGCGACATAGCCCTGCCATCCCATTCATTATTGTAGTTACTGTTCCGATAGACCACATTTCCCCATCGATTAAATACTTCAATGGAAATAGTTGTCTGGTATGGACGTATGACCACAAATACATCATTCATACCATCGCGGTTAGGAGAAAATCCATCAGGTATGATATAGCCTACTTTTGGAATGTTCGTACGAGCAGGTAAGCCATTCAATAGAATTGCCCCATTCGATGCCGTGGTATCTGTTGAAGTAGTATTGATAGGTAGCGAGAAGGCTCCCGTTCCAGTCAATACCGCCTGTGCATTTACGATTCCCGAGAAACCATTGGGTGTAACAATAAGGTCTACCACAACCGAATCTTTCGCATAACCGGCTAGAGTACTGGTATTACTGATCAGGTTTATTTGTGTACGTCCATCATAACCGGATACTGTATTTAGTCGACCTGTTGATCGTACACCTGTTATCCGATAAGTCATCGGCATCGTAAATACTGTACTCAGGTTTTGTTGAACAGTATTGAGCGTAATTGTTTCCGGACGAAGGTTACGCACCGATGTGATGTATTGCATTTTAAAAGTACCATCAGCCAATAACTGTGGTTTGGTACCATACATAATGACAACCAGATTCTGTCCATTTTTAATACCATCGCCATTACAGTCTGCATTCAACCATGCTGTAGACGGAGTTACTGTCTGGCTCTCCAGCTTCAATGAACAGCTATTTTTAGGATCTGTTTTATCACTTACTTCTTTGCCGTCTGGCACACCATCGCCATCTGAGTCTCCAATTAACGGATCAGTGCCCAATGTTTTCTCTTGTTGGTTTGTTAATCCATCATTGTCACAATCCGCAGATTGCCATGCAGTACTTGGTGTTACTGTCTGACTGCTCAGTTTGAATGAACAACTATCTAATGGACTTGTGCCATCGCTTACTTCTTTTCCATCTGGCACGCCATCACCATCGCTATCTCCTTTCAAAGGATCGGTGCCCAATGTTTTTTCCTGTTGATTTGTTAATCCATCATTGTCACAATCCGCAGATTGCCATGCACTACTTGGTGTTGCTGTCTGACTGCTCAGTTTGAATGAACAACTATCTAATGGGCTTGTACCATCGCTCACTTCTTTACCATCCAATACACCATCTCCATCACTATCTCCTTTCACCGGATCAGTACCCAATGTTTTTTCCTGTTGATTTGTTAATCCATCATTGTCACAATCCGCAGATTGCCATGCACTACTTGGTGTTGCTGTCTGACTGCTCAGTTTGAATGAACAACTATCTAATGGGCTTGTACCATCACTCACTTCTTTACTATCCAGTACCCCATCACCATCTGAGTCTTCAACTAATGGATCGGTGCCCAGTGTTTTTTCCTGTTGATTCGTTAATCCATCATTATCACAATCTGCAGATTGCCATGCAGTACTTGGTGTTGCTGTCTGACTGCTCAGCTTGAATGAACAACTATCTAATGGGCTTGTACCATCACTCACTTCTTTGCCATCCAATACACCATCTCCATCACTATCTCCTTTCACCGGATCAGTACCCAATGTTTTTTCCTGTTGATTCGTTAATCCATCATTATCACAATCCGCAGATTGCCATGCAGTACTTGGTGTTGCTGTCTGACTGCTCAGTTTGAATGAACAACTGTTCAGTGGATCGGTACCATCCAGTATTTCCTGGCTATCTATTACACCATCGCCATCTCTGTCTTCATCCACATCGATTACAGCAACTGCAAATATTCTCTCGTAGCTCAATCCACCTGCATCTGTGGTTCTGATGCGAATGCTGTAATTGTTTTTTGTTTCAAAATCAAATGCAGCATTTGCGCGCAGACTATTACCGCTTATGTTAAATGCGGCATTATCACTATCCCCATTTCCGGCTACCAATGTATACGTATGTGTATCACCAGCATCGGGGTCTGTACTACTCAATGTGCCTATGATAGCATTCGCCGTATTGTTTTCATTAATAGATAAACTACTTAAAGTAATGTTGGTAGGAGCACTATTATAGATCAATACAATGCTTGCTGTCGCACTACCGCCGGAGTTAGATCCAGTAATCGTATAAGTTACAGAGCCTGTTACCTGCGTCGTTAATGTACCGCTGATAATACCAGTTGTAGGATTAATGGTTAAACCGGCCGGTAATGATGGACTTATGGTATAAGTATCAACAGTGCCGCCAGAGACCGTTGGCAGCATGTTAGCAATAGTTGTATTACGGCGTACAGTTTGTGACGAGGGGTTATACGTGAGATTGGTCGGTGCTGTTGAATTAAATGTTGACAGCGTAAATGTTGTTGTGGCAGTACAGCCTATAGCAGATGTGGCTGCAACGGTATACGTTGTAGCTGCTGACAAAATAGTAGGTGTACCACTAATGGCTCCTGTTGTAGAATTAATAGACAAACCTGTCGGTAACGCCGGATTAATTCTATAATTGCTAAGAGTCCCTCCGCTAGATGTTGGCTGAAATGAGGTAATTGCTTTATTACGCTCAAATGTATAAGTAGAAGCACTATATGCTATACTTGAAGAAGGATTAACTGTAATTGTAAACAGTTGAGGCGTTCCGGCACCACAAGCATTTGTTGCAGTAACAGATAAGTTCGCAATAACTGGCGAAGAGCCGGTATTGATGGCTGTAAATGAAGGAATATTACTCGAACCAGATGCGGCAAGTCCAATAGATGTTAAACTGTTTGTCCAGTTATACGTTACATTTTGATCTTCAAAACCAAACGCTACTGTGCAATACGATTCCGCTACTGTGTAGTCAAAACTAACAGAGGTAAAGGTTCCATCTAATCTGATAATATTAAACCCTTCCCTACCAGTGAATGTATTATTCGCTAGATCATAAGTAGTAGACCATCCTGGAGTAGCATTGTCTGTCCATATGGGTGTAAACGGTCTGGAAACAATTACAGGAACTGGTAAACTCGGATTACCAACACTTGCAAATGCTACTATTGGATTCGTTACCGGCTGACTAAATGTTGCAGTAAAGACACCTCGGTTGTTATTTTGAATTTGAATGCCGGTTGATGGTACATTGTATCGAGCAGGGAATCTGTTTGCTGAATACATTCCATTAGGTTGGGGTTGCATCCCACCGCCACTTTGGTTAATAGATACAGTAATACCATTTTGACCTGTTCCTGAAGCAGTAGTTCCAGCAATACTATTCATGGTCATCCATTGAAAACCAGCCGTATTGGGAGGACTGAAACTAATAGGTACAGTAAGTGATCCATTACAAACTACTTGATTGGAAATAGCTCCTACTGTTGGTGAAGTAATTACCGTTGTAGAAACAGTATTTGAAGATGCTCCACTTCCAATACCATTTACCGCCCTTATTAATATATTATAAGAAGTACCGTTTGTAAGCCCGGTTATTTGTAATGGAGAGGATGTACTTGGCTGAGCAAGTAAAGTCCAGGAAGTACCACCATTTGTACTATACTCGTAATTAATAATATTAGATCCACCATTTGAAGAAGGTGCAGTAAAGTTCACGGTTGCACTTGCATTACAAGATGTAATAGAAGTAATGGTTGGAGCAGAAGGAGTAGTGGCACTTGCAGCACCATAGCCAGTTGCAGTTGTTATATTGTCAACCTCAAACCCGCCCCCGCCAAACACTAGTCTGGTGAAATAAATATTGGGATCATCTAGCTGTAAATTTATGTATGCAAATGGTTCATTCGCAGCATTAGATCTTCTATACAATGAAGAGGTATAACTGTTTCCATCAACAGCCGTAACTGTTTGCTGACTTAGAAGATTGATAACTGTTTGTGTCGTAAAACGACCCAATTCAATTTCATTTCCTCCGCATGAACCATAAATGGTAACAGTATTTGCTGCGTCACCTGCCCCCCACCAGAAACCAACATATCTTGATGGATCTGTCAATGTTATACTTACAAATGCATCTTGGTTATTTGTTTTATGTATTGCTAAATACTGTGATCCAGAACCACCCCAAACATCATTTGCTAATTTTTTAATATTCCCGGGATTGATTGTTGTATAGTTACCAATCGTGAATGAACCGGAATTCGCGATAGTACCCACTGATCCGGAATTAAAATTCTCTGTTCTAGAACCTGCTTGTCCTTGAATAGCAGATGTTGTAACGTTGGGTGGTGATAAATTAAACTGAATGTTGGGCAATGTTGTTGGACATGCAGCAAATGTTGCCACCGCTAATGTTCGAGATGTGCTCAAACAACCGGTTGTTGTATTTCTGGTTTGAGCATAAAAATTTGTTGTTGAGTTGATGGCTGGCGTGTTAAATGTTGTTACCCCTGTTCCACCTGCAACTACGGACCCTCCTGTAGGAGAAGAATACCAGTCAGCCGTTGTTCCAGCTGGTGTTGAAACAACCAGTTGCACTGAACCCGCACCAACTGTTGAACCCTGGCTTACAAGCGTAGGGGCTGCTGGTGATTGGTTTGCAGGACATAATGCTGTATAAGTTGTACTGGCAGTATAAAAATCCAGAAACGCATTGTCATCAGGATCAGACCAGGTTCCGAATTCCACTACATAAGAACTGATTGATCCGGGAAAACTTGTTGCCGGAGGTCCAAAATCATTCCAACAGGTTCCACCATTCCAGTTGGTTACTACATAGTTTTCGCCTGTGCCCCAGTTGTTCGGTTCGCCACCACACCAGTTATTATATTTACCGGATACATTAGTTGCACCATTGCGAATTATGGTACCAGATTCGGGTCCCGCATTCCATTTAAATACACCCTCTGCTTCTCTATCTGATAATGCGATTAAAACATTGGTTGCATTTGTATTCGACGAAACAAAGCTGTTTTCGGTTTCTGAGGTGATCGTTACTAAGTATCCCGCAGCTCCTTTATATGTTTGCGCTGCCGCATCTGATAAAATTTGATCGTATACACTCGCACCACCAGATCTCCCGCTTGCAGGCCAGGAAACCGGTCTGTAAAAGTGTCCATTAATGGGGTTATAAAAATAACCCGGATCATTTACTGCAGCCGATACAGAAATCTTTATATCACCGGCTGATGTTCCTGTTTTAACAGCAAGAGATGCAAGAGCGTTATTAATGTTTGCTTGCGTACCTGTAAAAGCCAAACGAGTTTTATCGCCTGTCAGGGTATAACCAGTAGCGGGTGTTAACCCGGTTGTTGTTGTGATATTAAAAGTGACATTATTAGGAGGATTGACCAATCCGATCGCACATAATAAAGTAGCTGACTGATTAAATCCTGTTAAATAGAAATCACCCGGATCATTGTTGGTTGCACTTAATGGGAAAGTTGCAGGGTTAGGTGAAACCACCCTTGGAAGTGCATCCAAGTAATTATTCAAATCAGTAAGCGCCGTGTTTCCTGTAGCGGCATTACCAGAAACACTACCGCCACTATTGGGTAAAGTATAATTAGCTCCATTCAGCTTCAATCCAAAATTTGATTTACCAGAAACATTCCCACCTTGAATTAAATAATTAGGACCACCATATGAAGAAAGATTCAATGAAACGCTGGATCCAGCAATAAAGCCAAGTAAAACATTCGTATTACCCGAGTTCACTCGCCATACCAATGAACCGGCGATATCAAATTTTTGACCATTCAACATTTGCACTCTTAATAAACCTGCGATATCATTTCCTTGGGTAAGCTCAAACCTGCCAGAGTTGGTCGATTGAACGAACGATATCTTTGCAATAGAAAGAGTTGAAAACTGCTGAATATTATTCGCTTGCTGGGGGTTATTGTCTATAAGCCCCACAAAACCATTATTAAAAGGAACGCTTATCTCAATTTGAGCAGATATTTTTTCAACGATGAAAAACAGAAATAAAAAAACAAATACTCTGTTGAGTAAATAGGAATAACTCTTCATATGATCTTGTCTAAATGTATTGATGTCAAATGCCAAAACGATGGCTATAAAATAGTGTCGAAATTACTTTTCAGACAATCGATGGGGTTTAATACACTAAGCAAGAGGAGTCAATTATTCTGCAGTTGTATATAATTAAATAAGCTGTTCGCGGTTTATTTATCAGTAAATAAACATGCGCCGATTTTATTAAATTGAAATTCCCTTTAATGAGGGGGATAAATCATTAAAGAGAAGTGATCGCGTAAAAATGAGATAGCGTGTTTAATATTTTGATGGAGGATTTACATTATATAGAGAATTACAATTGATAACACATCAGTATTTTTTGATGAAACGATTTCGAAAAAATTACAAAGGAGTGGTGTTTTCTTTTATTAGCTGAGTAAATCAGCAAAGAATGTTGTCGGTAGATATTCATACCTGCTTACTACATTATATATTCAATACGCTTCAATTAAACTATCTCATTTTCCGCACACTAAAGAAGATCTCTGTTGGATTGGCAGAGATCAGTGCCGCCATACTCACCGCATCCGTAATATTTTCGGATGCGGTCATCACCATTTCCGGTTATGCAGCAATAGCATGTGTAGTAAAATGAGAGCGGCTTTTATTAGTAATAGCTTCTTATTTAAAAAATTTTATCCTTTGTTGATGACTTCTCCTAAAACAAAAGACCCCAACATCTCTGTTGAGGTCTTTGTGGTGTGGGCCGGGATCGAACCGGCGACACAAGGATTTTCAGTCCTTTGCTCTACCGACTGAGCTACC
Organism: Sediminibacterium sp. KACHI17; assembly: GCF_040362915.1. Lineage (NCBI taxonomy): Bacteria > Pseudomonadati > Bacteroidota > Chitinophagia > Chitinophagales > Chitinophagaceae > Sediminibacterium > Sediminibacterium longum. Next base: position 2,211,939 of record NZ_AP029612.1, read on the forward strand.
GCACCTTCGGTGAAGATTCAAGATCTATGAAACAAGATACAAGGTTATACTTGTGGCTTGAAGCCTGATACTTGAAGCTTACTATCCCCTTTCGGGGCAGCAAAAATAGGGGGTTTTCACATATAATCCACAGGAAATGACAATTTTTTGCTTTTTTGCGAACCTTCTCCATAACAATTCGGTAACAGCTCCATAATTCTGCGATAACCTTGCGCCTTCAGTTTTGCAGCCAAAACTAAACGACTATGAGATTCATCGCATTTGCCTGTTGCTTACTGGCTTTTGTTGCCTGTAAAAAAGAAGATACCGATCCGGTTGAAAAGTTCGTCAATGAAGACCCCGCTTCCTATGTGGAGATCGCCTCTATTAACCTTGGCGGTCTCGGTGCTGCAGAAATCACCACGTATGACCCCATCACCAAAAGACTCTTTGCTGTTAACAACGGCACCACCAATAAAATAGATGTCATCAATATTGCCGATCCGGCTGCTATCAGCATTATTCACTCCATAAGCATGTCGCCCTATGGTGGTTTCGTCAATAGCGTGGATGTATACAATGGTAAACTGGCCGCCGCCATCGAATCTACCAACAAACAAGATCCGGGTAAAGTGGTGATCTTTAACACCACTACCTATGCGGAAGAAAAAGTAATAACAGTAGGCGCTTTGCCTGACATGGTTACTTTTAGTCCTGATGGAAAATTTATTCTCACCGCCAATGAAGGTGAGCCCAGTGCCGACTACAGCAATGACCCCGAAGGATCGGTTTCTATCATCAGTGTAGATAATAATTATGCTGTTACCACACTCAACTTCGCTGCATTTACAGCTCAACAAACTACACTGGCTGAAAAAGGGTTACGCATCAGCGGACCCAATAAAAATTTCCTGAAAGACATTGAACCCGAATACATCACCGTTTCTGCTGATTCTAAAACAGCCTGGGTTACCTTACAGGAAGCCAATGCCATTGCTACCATTGACCTGGCTTCTAAAACCTTCACCAATATTTTACCCCTTGGCTTCAAAGATTTTAATAGTACTGCCCATGCGATTGATATTTCTGATCGTGACAATGGTATCAACTTCGCTCCCTGGAAGATCTTCGGTATCTATATGCCAGATGCCATTGCCAATTTCTCTATGGCCGGTAAAACCTATTTATTCACCGCCAATGAAGGTGACTCTAGAGAGTACAACAATTTTGCTGACGTTAGAAGATTGTCTTCTGTGAACTTAGATGCCACTGCGTTTCCTAATGCTGCCACTTTAAAAACAGATGCTCAGATGGGTCGTTTGAATATACTCACCACCAATGGTGATACCGATAATGATGGTGATTACGATGCGCTGTATAGTATGGGTGGACGATCTTTCAGTATTTGGGATGCTTCTAATGGCGCATTGATCTTCGATAGTAAAAATGAACTCGATGTAAAAGCCAAAGACCTGGCCGTATACGATGATGGCAGAAGTGATGATAAATCAGTAGAACCGGAAGCCATTACCATTGGCAGAGTAGGTAGCAAAATGATCGCTTTTGTTGGTTTAGAAAGAGCGGATGCCATTGCCATTTATGATGTTACCATTCCTACTGCACCTGTTTTTCTGAAAATGATCAAAACAGGTGATGCACCTGAAGGCGTTTTATTCATTCCCGCTTCTAAAAGTCCCATTCAACAAAGTCTTTTAGTAGTGAGTAGTGAGAATGATGGCCTCGTTAAAATTTATAAAGCCACAAAGCTGTAATGACACTTCGAAAAAAGAAGAAGCCTGTTCTTTCTTGAACAGGCTTCTTCTTTTTTATACTACCGTTGCATATACCGCATCCCATAATCGCTTCCGATATTTCAAGCTTGTGAGTGCTGCTTCCGCGGCCTGCTCCCATTTCAAAGCATCTTGTCCGCATTGTTCACTAACCATTTCCATCGCCAGATGACTATGATGATCGCCGTCTACTTCAATATGTCGTTCCAGGTAATATTTGAAAACGGCCAATTGTGCTGGATACTGCACAGACAGATCCTTCACTAGACCCATGAACATATCCGGTATCAGATCCTCACGACCAAATGTAAATACGGCTGCCTGTACATGTACCGGTGCTTTTTCAATGACCTCAAACGTATATCCTACAAAATCACAAATAGCCCTGGGCAATTGTAATTGTTGCAATGCCTGTTGCACCGGCACACCATTGTGTATATAGGTTAACAATTGTGTGATGGCCGTTGTATCAGCACCCATCTGTTCCATCGCTTTCAGGTACAATTCAAAGTGACTGGTTCTGATGCCCGCTTCATCTACATCACTCTCTTCGCCCAATACAATTTCATTGATGAGGTAACGTGTATTCGCCGAACCCACCGGTATCCATGGCGTAGTTGTACAGGTCAATTTTTGTTGCAATGATTTCAACAAACTCATAAAATCCCAGACGGCAAACACATGATACTCCGTAAACCGACGGAGTTGTTCAAGATCTACCAAACTATGATATAGAGAATGATCAACAAGATCAGGTCTTACTTCTTCCAGCCTTTGTTTCAGCTGAACTATTTTTTCATTTTCCATGCATTATATACGTGTGGAGGGGGGAAATGGTTGAAGGGAGTAAGCTGCAAGCTTCATGGTACAAGCTGCAAGTGAACATTTAATTTCTTCTTGCAGCTTGTGGCTTGTAGCTAATTAAAATTCACAATTCTTCGGCGTTCTCGCAAAAGCAATGACGTCTCTGATATTGGTCATGCCGGTTACGAATTGTACCATGCGTTCGAAGCCCAGGCCGAAACCTGCGTGTGGAACGGTTCCGAAGCGACGGGTATCAAGATACCAGCTCATCTCTTCCAATGGTATATGCATCGCTTGCATGCGCGCTTCCAGTTTTTCTAAACGCTCTTCTCTTTGTGAACCGCCCACAATTTCTCCGATACCCGGTGCCAGAATATCCATGGCGGCTACCGTTTCTTTACCCGGCTCACATCCATCATTCAAGCGCATATAAAATGCTTTGATGGCTGCAGGATAGCCCGTTACGATCACCGGTTTCTTGAAATGTTTTTCTACCAGGTATCTTTCATGTTCACTCTGCATATCAATACCCCACTTCACATCAAACTTAAATTTCTTTTTCTTGTACGCAGGTGAATCGAGTAATATCTGTATCGCTTCAGTATAAGTGATTCTTTCAAAACTATTGTCTGTAACAAACTTCAGCTTCTCCAACAATCCAAACTCCTGACGTTCTTGCTGTGGTTTTTGTTTTTCTTCTTCTGCCAGTCGCTGATCCAAAAAGGACAGATCATCGGCATTGTGTTCCATCACATATCGAATCAAATATTGAATGAACTCTTCAGCAAGATTCATATTGTCTTCAATATCATAAAACGCCATCTCCGGTTCTATCATCCAGAACTCTGCGAGGTGTCTGGTCGTGTTTGAATTTTCTGCGCGGAAAGTAGGACCGAATGTATAGATCTCACTAAATGCCATCGCACCCAACTCTCCTTCTAATTGTCCACTTACGGTGAGATTGGTACTCTTCCCAAAAAAGTCTTCTGCAAAATCGATGCTGCCATCTTCTTTGCGTGGTGGGTTATCAAACGGCAATGTGGTCACACGAAACATTTCTCCTGCACCCTCTGCATCACTTGCCGTGATGATGGGTGTATGCAAATACACAAAACCTTTTTCATTGAAAAACTTGTGTACCGCAAATGCCAGTGAATGTCTGATACGAAATACAGCACCAAATGTATTGGTACGAAAACGAAGGTGTGCGATCTCTCTTAAGAATTCGAGACTATGCTTCTTGGGTTGCAACGGATATTTTTCTGCATCACTGTCACCCAATATTTCTACATGTGTTGCTTTTAATTCAATCGACTGTCCTTTTCCTAAAGAGGGCACTACTGTGCCGGTTACTTTTAAAGAAGCACCGGTAGTAATTCTTTTTAATGTAGCATCATCCAACAAGCCGAGTTCTGTTACTACCTGTAAATTATTATTGGTACTTCCATCATTCAATGCTATGAACTGATTGTTGCGAAAAGTTCGCACCCATCCCATGACAATGGTTTCTTGTCCGGCCACCCCGCTACTCAGCAGGTCTTTGATCTTGGTTCTTTTGTTAAACATCGCTTGCTGTTTTGAAACGCCCATCGTTCGGGCTTTGAGCGGCAAAGATAAGAAGGAATGGGGTTGGGGAATCGGGGTATCGGGTAATCAGGTAATTGGGAAATCAGGATATAGGGCTATTGGAGGTGTATATAATGAATCCTGTAGCATCAGAACCCACCATAAAAAAAGCTCCCTACCAAACACCCGATCACCTAATTTCCCAATTACCTGATTACCCAATATCCCAATTACCCGATACCCCGATCACCCAATACCCTTTTTCGCTATATTTAATGGCATTTTACTCTCAAATCCAATAGCAAGCAATGAAGCCATCTTTGTTCCGATCATTGATTGAACTAACGACAGATGCCGTATTCATTGTGCGGGTGCAGCCGAGTGGTGATGAGTTTGTGATGGAATATGTAAACGATGCATATCTCCGCAAATTCAATGTTACCCCGGAATCTGTTGTAGGCAAGGAGTTCCGGGACATGCTTCAGCCCAATATTGTAGGAGATATCCGTAAACGTTTTACTGAGTGCGTACGCCTTCGCTCGAATATCAGTTTTGAAGAAAGCTTTGAAGATCAAACCACCAGTCTCAGCGAATTGTTTCCCATCACAAGCGAGGATGGTGCCATTGAATATGTTGTTGGTGTTTCAAAAGATATCACTGAATTAAAAGCGAAACGAGATCAGCTCATAGCGTCAGAGCAAACGCTTCAATCTATCATCAATAGCTCTGATAATGTGCTTATATATATGAGCAATGATTTCAAGATCCGATATGCAAATCGAAGAGCGCAGGAACATGCCCGAAAGTTGTTTGGGAAAGAGTTTATTGTAGGCGAGAAGCTGACCAATTATTATCCTGAATCTGAACGAGAAAGGGCGTTGGAACATGCTCGTCAATTGAGAAAGGAAAAAAAGACCATTTCTCATGAGCACCAGTTGACATATCCGGATGGTGAGAACCGCTGGTTTCTTCGACGTTATTACGGTGTTTTCGATGATGGTGGTGAATTGACCGGAATTGTGATCGCCTCCATTAATATCACGAATAGAAAAGAACAGGAATTACAAATCCAAAAACAAGCTGACTCGCTCCGAGAGATTGCTAAGATTCAGTCGCACGAGATCCGCAGACCCGTGGCCAATATCATGGGACTGACCGATCTTTTTGATCTGAAAGAAAAAACGCAGGAAGAAAATGAACAAATTTTGCAATATCTCAGGCAGAGCGTGTTGGAATTGGATGGTTTGATCAGTCGAATCGTTGATAAAACGCAATATGAAGCCGATTTTTAACGATTCCGGGAAAGATTTTTTGTTTTGTTTTTAAGAAAATTCGCTTAACATTGCATCGGAAACCAAGCTGATACGGTCCTCTTTTAGCTCTCGACACATCAGTTTATCTTCTTTCCAATCAGTTTTATACCCAATAGATTTTCCGATCTGAGTTTACTTTTCCTTAGACTGGATGTTGAATGATGACAATTTGATTTTTCTCCACAATAGACTTTATGTACGATATTCTGCAATTAAATGACATGTTGTTGCCCGAGTTACTCGATATCGCCGAGCAACTAAAGATCACGGGTGCTAAGAAATTAGACAAGCAAGGTCTGATCTATAAGATCCTGGACAACCAGGCGGTTCAGGCCAGTGAAACAAAAGATACCGCTGCCAAAAAAGGGGCTCGTGCCCGTAAGCCCGTAACGGTGAAAACTGCGAATGGTACGGAAGAGGCAGAAGTGATGCAGGAAGCACCTGAAAAACCTGCCGCAGCCGCTAAACGTGGTCCGGTTAAAAAAGGCCGCACAGATAAACAACCTACCGAAACAGAGGAAACAATGCAGGAGCCAACAGAAGCCAACAGCAATGCGAATGCTACTGCTGAAACAGCTCCTGAAACAGGTTTGCCGCAAGAAGCACCTGCTCCGCCTCAACACAGACACCAGCGCAAAGAGCCTACTTTCAATATCGAATTCGAAGGCGTGATCTCCGGTGAAGGTGTATTGGAAATGATGCCAGATGGTTATGGATTCCTCCGCTCTTCTGATTACAACTATTTATCTTCTCCCGATGACGTATATGTATCTCCATCTCAGATCAAATTATTTGGTCTGAAAACCGGTGATACCGTTTCGGGATCTGTTCGTCCGCCAAAAGAAGGAGAAAAATATTTCGCCCTATTAAAAGTGGATCATATCAATGGTAAACGTCCGGATGAAGTGCGCGACCGCGTTCCTTTCGACTACCTGACACCATTGTTCCCTTACGAAAAATTGAACCTGTTCACCACTTCCAATAATTACAGCACACGTATCATGGACCTGTTTACCCCGATCGGTAAAGGTCAGCGTGGATTGATCGTTGCCCAACCAAAAGTGGGTAAGACCATGTTGCTGAAAGAAGTGGCCAACGCCATTGCAGCCAACCATCCGGAATGTTACCTGATGGTGGTATTGATCGATGAGCGTCCGGAAGAGGTGACCGATATGGAGCGCAGTGTAAAAGCAGAAGTGATCGCTTCTACTTTTGATGAGCCTGCAGAAAAACACGTGAAAGTATCTACTATCGCTTTACAAAAAGCAAAGCGCCTCGTAGAATGCGGTCATGATGTGGTGATCTTATTAGATTCTATCACTCGTTTGGCTCGTGCACACAATACCGTTGCACCTGCCAGTGGTAAAGTGCTGAGTGGTGGTGTGGAAGCCAATGCGATGCAAAAACCCAAACAATTCTTTGGTGCGGCACGTAAAATTGAACACGGCGGCTCACTGACCATTCTTGCAACCGCTTTGATCGAAACCGGTAGTAAAATGGATGAAGTGATCTTTGAGGAATTCAAGGGCACCGGTAATATGGAGTTGTTGCTTGATCGTCGTTTGGCCAACAAGCGCATATTCCCTGCTATTGATCTGGTAGGTTCTTCTACACGTAGAGATGATCTATTACTCGATAAAGAAGTGTTACAACGCATGAACATTCTTCGTCTTTATATCAATGATATGAATACCGAAGAATCCATGAACGAATTGCTGAAACGAATGAGAGGAACGAAAGACAATGAAGAGTTTCTCGCGTCGATGAATCGTTAGTTCGGTGTGAATGGTCAATGGTCAATAAGGGGTGACTACAAAATAAAAAGCGAAGTGATTAGAAACCACTTCGCTTTTTTTAGCTAAATGCCAATCATTGATTACTCAATATTCACAATTGACAATTCACCATTCACCCTACTCACTTCTTCAACAATCGCTCATTAAACAATTTCAGAATTCGCTTATACTCATCTGTCCAGCTGCTGGGTTCTACAAAACCGTGGTCTTCCATGGGGTATACTGCCAGCTCCCAGTTGTCTTTTCCAAGTTCGATCAGTTTTTGTGAGAGTCGCACCACATCCTGAAAATGAACATTCACATCTACCATACCATGACAGATCAACAAATGATTTTTCAATCCATTTGCAAAATTGATCGGTGATGATTTTGCATAAGCAATACTATCATTCACCGGCTCATTCAGGATATTAGAGGTATAACCATGGTTGTAATGAGCCCAGTCTGTCACAGGTCTTAATGCAGCACCCGCTTTGAAAACATCCGGAGTGGTGAAGAGTCCCATCAGTGTGATGAATCCACCGTAGCTGCCACCATAGATACCGATCTTTCCGGCATCTACTCCATAATTTTTTGTGAGGAACTGAGCGGCATCTACATGATCATCGAGATCTTTTCCGCCCATATGTCTGTAGATCCCAGTTCTCCAATCTCTGCCATAACCACTGCTCGCACGGTAATCGATATCAATGACGGTATATCCCTGATCAGCCAATAAATTATGGAACATGTATTCACGGAAATAAGAACTCCACCAATAGTGTACATTCTGTAAGTATCCTGCGCCGTGTACAAAGATCACAGCCGCTTTGTTGTTCTTGGCTTTGGTAGGCTCGTACAAACGTGCATAGATCTGTTGTCCATCACGTGCGGGTATGGTGATCATTTTCGGATCTCTCCAAGGATACGCTTTGAACTCATCGGTCACTGCTTTGTTGGTGATCTGTGCTGCTGTTTTTCCGGCTGTATTTTCCTGAACAAATAATTCCCAGGGTTTATTGCTATAGGAATAACGATACGCGATCCATTTTTCATCAGGCGACATGCTCACTTCATAACCACCGGTCATATAAGTGATCTTTTCTTTTGCGCTGCCGTCTTTATTGATTCGATACCAGTTGAGCTTGCCCGGATGTTCTTCATTCGTGAGTAAATAGAAATATTGTTTGTTATTGCTCAGTGAAACAGACTGTACTTCATACTTCCCTTGTGTGAGCGCTGTCTTTTTTCCGGATACCATATCATAGACATACAAATGAGAATATCCGGTGGCTTCACTTTGGAAATACAGTTGGCTGTCGTTGATCCAACCCATGGTTGCACCGAAGGCGCTGATACCCGGACCACCGACCCAGGCTTCATCACGCTGACGATCGATGAGTTTGAGTTTGGCGGTTTCTGCATCCAGTTGCATGATCCAGCGGTCTTTGTTATCCTGAGAACGGATATCAACAATGGCAACAGTTCCTGATGCATTCCAATACGGACCATTGATCATCACGCCACGAATCGGTGCGCGACGATTGCCAAATTGTTTCGGATAATCTTTTACATAATCCGGCTGATCCATGATACCTGGAATAGCTGCAGAATCGATCATCACCATCATGAGTTTGTCTTTTGTTTTATCAAATACATAAAACTCATATCGACCCAAGGGAGCACCCACTTTTGTTCTGGCAGGAATATCGGTAGTGAATCCACTTTCCGTTACATAATCAGGAACGATGGTATTCTTTGCATTGGCAGGAGCCTGATACAAACGATACGTAACAAAACGTCCGTCGGGACTGATCTGTAAATTTTGTAATTGTTTGTCACCGATACCGATCGTTTTTAAAGTATCGGTATCACGATTGGCGCGTAAAAATTCTGTACGGGCATCTCTTCTTTCTTTTCTTTCTTTCAATACAGCAAAGAGATCCAATTGCTGATCGCGTAACCATTGTTCTTGTGATTGTGCCAATGCAGCAATAGCAGGAGCGGCGTTTCTGTTTCCACCAAATTGTGCACCACCGCGACCGCCTCCGCCAAAGGGAACTGCAGTAACAGCTGTTTCTGTTCCGCGAATGATATTGGTCAATTGCAGTGTACTTCCATTTTGTGTGTGCCAAGCAAATAAATTCTGATTGCGGTTGTATACCACCCACTCGTCGTTCAGGATAAAGCGTGGTGCAAATTCCTGTTCTTGTGTTTGTGTGATACGAATGGTTTTTCCGGAAGCGATCTCTACGAGATACAGATCACCTCGTAATACATACAACATTTTGGTGCGTGCTTCATTGAACACGGCATTGTTCTGTGCTTGCGCAACTTGTACTTCTTGTAATGATGCACGTACAGGTGTTCCAGAAGCGCCAACCGTGTAGACATAGGTTGAGTCGGACATTTTTTTATCCGGGTTCCAACTGAAATAGATTTTTTTACTGTCTGCACTCCAGAAAATATTGGAGGGAGATGTGCCGATCCATTTTGGATCACGCATGATTTTCTCAACGGTCAACTGGGCAAATGAGGAAAGACATACCAACATCAGCCCTGTAAAAAGCAGTTTATGTTTCATTCGGAAATTTTAATCCGATAAATCTATTGTAACAATGGGGGATGAAGAAATGAATTTTATAGACGGGCGGATAAAAGTATTGCCACTGAGAGCACTGAATTACACTGAAATTTTTCAGTGCTTCTCTGTGTCTTCAGTGGCAATAAAAATTATTTGTAATAATTATTCCGCTCAATCTCTTCTCTTACTTTCTCAGGAACGAGATAACGAATGGATTTTCCTTCTTTGATATTGTTGCGGATGAGTGTTGCAGAAATATCCAGCATAGGAGCATCGAGTACCGTGAGTTGTGCATTCCATTCATCAGTGATTTCAAATCCTGGTCTACGATACACAATGATGGGATATTCTTTGATGAGCAGTTCTGCATTTTTCCATTTGGGCAGGTTTTGAAAACCATCACTACCCATGATGATGCTGAAAGAATGTTGCGGATATTTTTCTTTCAGATAGGTGAGTGTATCAATCGTATAAGAAGGGCGTGGTAATTTGAATTCCACATCAGACGCTTTGATGCGTGTTTCATCATCAATGGCCAGGTTCATCAGATGAAGTCGGTCGTATTCATTCAACAGAGAGGCAGACTGTTTAAAAGGATTTTGCGGAGAAACCACGAGCCATACTTGTTGTACATCGGTATAGTTCACAACATGAGATGCGATGATCAAATGTCCGGTATGAACGGGGTTAAAAGAGCCAAAATAGAGTCCGATATTCATCTAATATATTGACTATCAATTAATTATGCTATATTGCGTCTTCCACAAAAATACTTCTGGCTTCGCTCAAACGAAGACTGAGATGGTATCCGGCCACAGAAATGGAGATCGGATCGCCCAGTGGAGCCACTTGTTCTACCTGAACTACTTCACCCGGAATACATCCCATTTCCATGAGCTTGATAAATATCTCATCTTTTTCAAAGGAATTAATGATGGCTTTTTGTCCGGCTTCTAACTCTGAGAGTCTTTTCATCGTCTGATTATAAATATTATATAAAGGTAGCATGGCATAATGGGCTTTTGTTACGAATTTTGGAGTAATAGATATACGGTTATGAAGGAAGTAACGTTTCGATATGCAGACAGGAAATTAGTATTGGCACAGAAGACGGCCATTCAGGCTTTTGTGGAGACCATCTTTAAGAAAGAGAAAAAGAAGCTGGCGCATATCAACTATGTCTTTTGCTCCGATGCCTACCTCCTAAATATCAACCGTGATTTTCTATCGCACGATTATTATACAGACATCATCACTTTCGGTCTCTCCGAACCTGGCGAGCCGGTAGAAGCCGAGATCTATATCAGTGTAGACCGCGTGAAGGACAATGCCGTTCAACTCGGTGTTTCTTTCAAGGAAGAAATGCTTAGGGTGATCTTCCATGGCGCTTTGCACTTATGTGGTTATAAAGACAAGAAGAAAAGCGACATCACCTTGATGCGGGAAAAAGAAAACCACTATCTCTCTACTTATCTCACCAAACATTAGACCTTCCTCTGCGAAACTTACGCGCCCTCTCGTTCTTGCGGTAAGGTGAACTGATGACCCACAGAAAACAAATGGTCGCGGAGATGGTGCATAGGAGAAAATTAGAGTTGAGATAGCCTTCTCAGATAATAATCAAGCTTTTATCAAGTCGAAGATGTTCCACAAAACACAGTTTCATGCTGAAACATTAAATCTTGATTTGTTCCACGTATCCCAGTTTCAGGTTGAAACATTGCCTAACTTTGGGATATGGCTAGAAAAAGATGGACTCCACAGGAGGAGGTAACGGATTCTCTATTAAAGTTTAGGGAAAAGAGAAAGTGGCAGCTTGCCTACAGAAGGTATGTTTTAGAAGGCGCCCCCAGCGAATTCTATGCGCCATACTTTGGTTTAAGCGCTTCAACCCTTAGAAGATGGTTTGAAATACAATTTACCGATGGGCTGGGCTGGGACAATTTCGGAACGCATTGGCAATTTGACCATATCGTTCCCGCCGCCTACTTCGATTATTCCGCTGAGGAAGATCTAAAGCTATGCTGGAGCTTTATCAACCTGAGGGTTGAGCCGATAGATCAGCATAAAAACAGGGGCAATCGAATCGATGTTATTTCTGTAAGGCCTTATTTTCAAAAGCTTTATGAGCAAACAGGTTTTTTCCTTTGTCAAAAGATGTTGGATAAAATCGCTACCCTTGAAATATCAGAGATAGAAAGTAGTCCTTCGATAGAAGCCTTTATTATAGAAAACAAAACAGCCCTTGAACAAATCACTCAATTAACCCGGGAGGAGTTTGCCCGGTATAATGCGGGTATGAGCATTGAAGACCTATTATTAGAAAGGGAAATACTCAAAAAGTTCAGCTAATGCCTGTAGCCTGAACTATCTTTGCAAACTATGTTTCCGCAATATGATGTCATTGTAGTTGGAGCCGGACATGCCGGTTGTGAAGCTGCCGCTGCTGCTGCCAATCTGGGTAGCAAGGTTTTATTGGTAACCATGAACATGCAAACCATTGCCCAGATGAGCTGTAACCCGGCCATGGGCGGTATCGCTAAAGGACAGATCGTTCGTGAGATCGACGCCATGGGTGGATACAGTGGTATTGTCTCCGACCTCAGCACCATACAGTTCCGCATGCTGAACCGCAGTAAGGGTCCGGCCATGTGGAGTCCTCGTACCCAAAACGATCGAATGCTCTTTGCTGCCAAGTGGAGAGAGATGCTGGAGAATACTCCGAATGTAGATTTCTATCAAGACATGGTTCGTTCGCTTATTATCAAAGATGGAAGAGCGTGTGGAGTGGTAACCGGATTGGGACACGAGATCCAATCGAAAACGGTGGTGGTGACCAGTGGTACCTTCTTAAATGGCATCATCCATATTGGTGAGAAACAATTTGGTGGTGGACGTGTCGCTGAAAAAGCTGCCACAGGTATCACCGAGCAATTGGTAGAACTCGGTTTTGAAAGCGATCGTTTGAAGACAGGAACACCGCCTCGTGTCGATGGCCGTAGTTTGGACTACAGCAAAATGGAGGAACAGAAAGGGGATGATGAGATCGTTGGCTTTTCGTTTACCGATGTTCCCCGTATCAAAGCCGCTGAACAACGCAGCTGCTATATTACTTATACCAACGAAAAGGTACACGATATTCTAAAAACCGGATTCGACAGAAGTCCAATGTTCCAGGGAAGAATTGAAGGAACGGGACCGAGGTATTGTCCGAGTATTGAAGACAAGATCAACCGCTTCGCAGATCGCGAAAGACATCAGCTATTTGTGGAACCGGAAGGATGGAATACTGTTGAGATCTATGTCAACGGCTTCTCAACGTCATTACCCGAAGAAGTGCAATACGAAGCTATTCGTACTGTTCCGGGTTTTGAGAACTGTAGAATTTTCAGACCCGGCTATGCCATCGAGTACGATTATTTTCCGCCTACTCAATTACAATATTCTCTGGAGACAAAACTCATCTCCAATTTATTCTTCGCCGGACAAATCAACGGCACAACGGGATATGAAGAAGCGGCTTGTCAAGGTTTGATGGCAGGTATCAATGCACACCAAAAAGCAAGAGAGTTAGACCCAGTGATCTTGCAAAGAAGCGAAGCTTATATCGGCGTGTTGATAGATGACCTGATCAGCAAAGGAACCGATGAACCTTATCGCATGTTCACCAGCAGAGCTGAGTTCAGAACACTCTTACGCCAAGACAATGCTGATCTGCGTTTGACAGAGCTGAGCTATAGACTCGGTCTTGCCTCTCAGGATAGGATGGATAAAGTGATCAGTAAAAGAGACGGTGTTGCTTCGATCAAAAAGATCTTACAGGAGTTCAATATTGAACCTGATCATATCAACAACTTCTTTGAGAGCATTGGCTCGGCAAGTATTTCAGAAAAACAAAAAGCTGCGAAGATCATCTTGCGTCCAAATGTGGATCTACCTTCTTTGATGCAACATGTTCCCGGTTTAGCCAATGTACTGAATGCTTTTGACAAAGACACGATCGAGCAAGCGGAGATACAGATCAAGTATGAACGCTATATCGAAAAAGAACAAGAGATCGCAACACGCATGAGTCAAATGGAGAACACTCAAATTCCGGATAGCTTTGATTATGATCGTGTAGCGGCTCTATCCAACGAGGCCTTGCAGAAATTCAAACGCATTCGTCCTCGTACACTCGGGCAAGCTAGTAGAATCAGCGGAGTGAATCCCAGTGATGTACAGATTTTGATGGTGTATATGGGTAGATAAGATTTCACGATTCGCAAATTTTATACCGAAGGCTTATCTTTAAGGATAAGCCTTTTTTATAAAATCTATTGCTATGAGAATTTTAATTGCTTTCCTATCGATCGCATTCCTTGTTTCCTGTCAACCAAAATCTACTACGGTTGAAGAGTATTTTGCCACCAAAGATTCCGGTGTGCAAATGGCCGGTATCAAAATGATCCCCATTAAAACAGAGATTGGTACTTTTAAAGTGTGGACCAAAACCATTGGTAATAACCCTCGCGTAAAAGTATTGTTGCTGCACGGCGGTCCGGCTATGACCCATGAGTATATGGAAGCCTTTGAAAGCTTCTTTCCCAAAGAGGGTTTTGAGATCATTGAATATGACCAACTCGGTTCTTACTATAGCGACCAACCTACTGATAGTAGCTTATGGACTACTGAAAGATTTGTAGAAGAAGTAGAACAGGTAAGAACGGCGCTTGGACTGACCAAAGACAATTTCTATTTGTTAGGGAATTCCTGGGGCGGTATTCTCGCAATGGAATATGCACTGAAGTATCAGCAAAATCTAAAAGGTCTTATCATCTGCAATATGATGGCTAGTATTCCTGATTATGAAAAGTACAATGGAGTACTTCGTTCACAGATGCGTCCATCATTGGTAGATTCATTACAGCAGTATGAAGCAAAAGGACTCTTCAAAGATCCAACCTACCAGGAGCTGGTCTTCAATGAATATTATACAAAACATCTTTGTCGCCTACCTGAATGGCCCGAACCCGTGAACAGAACCTTTAAGCATGTCAACGAAACCGTTTATGTGATGATGCAGGGGCCGAGTGAATTTAAAGTAGGGGGTCGCTTGCTGACTTGGGATAGAAAGGCAGATCTACCCAAAATTACCGTACCAACCCTGACCGTTGGCGCCAAATATGACACCATGGATCCGGCACATATGGAATGGATGAGCAAACAAGTGAAAAATGGAAAATATTTGTATTGTCCCAACGGAAGTCATTTATCTATGTGGGATGACCAGAAAATATTCATGGATGGCGTGATCCAATTCATCAAAGAAACCGACTCAGCCAAATAATTCTTTGAAATAGCTCCAGGTTTAAGCCCGGAGCTATTATAAGCCGATCGGGGATTTACCGATTGTTTTCATCCATTCATCCTTAAAATAAAATTGCTGTTTAATTGGCTCGGCTAATTCAGTAGCTTTAAACTCTTCCTAAAACCAATCTAACTTACCATGAGAAGACTCAAGTTCCTGTTTTCGGGGCTACTGTTCGCAACATTGCTACAGGCTCAGGAAACATTTCACATCAATGGTATTGGAGATAAGCGTGACGGCTGTTACGCATTTACCAATGCCACCATTGTGAAAGATGCACAGACCACATTAACCAATGCCACAATGGTTATTCGTGATGGAAAAATTGTATCGGTTGGCAATGGCGTTGCCATTCCAAAAGATGCAGTAGTGGTTGACTGTAAGGATAAATACATCTATCCTTCTTTCATTGACATTTATACAGATTACGGTATGCCCCAGCAAAGACAACAAACAGGGGGCTTTAATTTTAACGCACCTGCACAGTTGACCTCCAATCAAAAAGGGGCTTATGGTTGGAATCAGGCATTAAGAACAGATGTGCATGCTTACAAAATGTTTACTGCAGATGATGCGCGTGCAAAGCCACTTCGTGAGATGGGTTTTGGCACAGTATTGTCGCACCAGAAAGATGGTATCCTCCGCGGAACCGGAACAGTGGTAACATTGGCCAACGATGCAGACAACTTCCTTATCGTAAAAGAAAAAGCTGCGGCACATTTGTCATTCAACAAAGGAACATCCACTCAATCGTATCCAAGTTCATTGATGGGAACCATCGCTTTGTTGCGCCAGACCTACTTAGATGGTCAATGGTATAAAAACAATCCTACAGCTACTACTGAACAAGGTGATGGCGTCAATATCACTTTGAAATATTTTAATGATCAACAAAGTCTTCCGCAGATCATGGATCCATCAGACAGAACCGGTGTGGAACTTTGGAACATCATGCGTGCTGATCGCGTGGGTGATGAGTTTGGTGTTCAATATATCTTAAAAGCTACCGGTAAAGAATACCAGCGCATCAAAGAGGTAGCGGCTACCAAAGCTCCGCTGATCGTGGGATTGAATTTCCCTGCTGCGATGGATGTAGAAGATCCGAACGATGCTCGTTTGGTTTCTCTGGCAGACATGAAGAATTGGGAACTCGCGCCTACAAATCCAGCAGCGATTGAAAAAGCAGGTATCTCTTTTGCCTTAACCGCAGCTGATGTTCGTGATGCAAGAACCTTCATGACCAATCTCAGAAAAGCCATGGAAATGGGACTGTCTGAAAAAGCGGCTATGGAAGCACTTACAAAAACACCTGCAACCTGGTTGGGTGTATATGATAAAGTAGGTAGTCTCGATAACGGCAAGATGGCCAACTTCGTGATCACAACCGGACCTGTTTTTGCAGAGAGAACAAGCATTCTTCAAAACTGGGTACAGGGCAAAAAATATGCAGTGAACGAAAGCAACTGGTACAATGTTGCCGGTACTTATCAATTGTCTATTACAGGTGCAAACGGCACAACCGCTTACACCATGGATGTGAAGAGCAATAGCGCTGCTACTGTGATCGCAAAAGATACTGTTAATGCCACATTTAATTTTGATGGCAAAGCAGTGAAATTCAGCTTCGCTCCTGAAAAACGTTCACGTAATAATATTCGTTTCAGCGGATTCAGTAATGGTGATAGCTGGAATGGTACTGCCGAAGATGCAGAAGGTAACAGAATGACCTGGACAGCAAAAATGAGTGCTGCTCCAGTTGCTAAAAAAGATTCTGCAAGCAGAATGAACACCAGAGGAAATCTGATCGGCGCTACAATGTACCCTTTCACTGCTTTTGGTGCTGCTGAAAACGCCATTCCAACTCAAGGAACTTATCTGATCAAGAACGCTACCGTTTGGACCAGCGAAAAAGAAGGTAAACTTGAAGGAACAGATGTATTGGTGAAAGGTGGTAAAATTGCCCGTGTTGGAAAGAATCTTTCTGATGCAGCAGCTACTGTGATCGATGGAACAGGCAAACACCTGACAGCGGGTATCATTGATGAACATTCACACATTGCTTCTGCTTCTACCAATGAAGGAGCGCAGAGTGTAACTTCAGAAGTGCGCATGGGTGATAACCTGGATCCGGATGATATCAATATCTATCGTCAGCTGAGCGGTGGTGTTACCACTTCTCATATTCTGCACGGATCTGCGAACACTATTGGCGGACAAACACAATTGATCAAATTGCGTTGGGGTACAGATGATGAAGGGTTGAAATTCAAGGGTGCAGATCCTTTCATCAAATTCGCATTGGGTGAAAACGTAAAACGTACTTCATCTACCAGCAACAATCGTTTCCCTGATACACGTATGGGTGTAGAGCAAGTCCTGACAGACGCTTTCTCTCGTGCAGTTGCTTATGAGAAAGCCATGAAAGCAGATCCAAAAGGAACACGTCGCGATCTTGAATTGGATGCATTGGTAGAGATCATGAATAAGAAAAGATTCATTACTTGTCACTCTTATGTACAGAATGAGATCACTGCAACCATGCGCGTAGCAGAAAAATTTGGTTTCCGCATCAACACCTTCACACACATTTTGGAGGGATATAAAGTAGCAGATAAAATGAAAGAACATGGTGCTGCTGCTTCTACCTTCTCTGATTGGTGGGCTTATAAAGTTGAAGTTACCGATGCAATTCCTTACAACGCCTTTATCATGAATAAAGTAGGATTGAATGTTGCCATTAATTCTGATGATGCAGAAATGGCGCGTCGTCTGAATCAGGAAGCGGCGAAGAGTGTGAAGTATGGCGGTTTAACAGAGGAAGAAGCATTGAAGATGGTTACCATCAATCCTGCAAAGATGCTGCACGTAGATGATAAAGTAGGAAGTATCAAAGTAGGTAAAGATGCTGACCTTGTTCTGTGGAGCGATCATCCATTAAGTATTTATGCGAAAGCAGAAAAAACAATGGTAGATGGTATCATCTATTTCGATCGTGAAAAAGATGCTGCTATGCGTAAGCAAGTATTAGCAGAGCGTATGCGCCTCATTAATAAAATGGTAGGTGAAAAGCGCGGAGGTCGTCCAACCATGCCTGCAACACCTAGTTATAAATATGTTCATACCTGTCTGGATCACTCCCATAAACTGGGCATGTTGGAAATTGAGGCAGAAGACATCCATGCAGATAACCAATAAACTACCGCATCATGAAAAAAACACTTTTATATACAGGACTTCTTTCGCTGGTGCTGAGTACTGCAACAGCGCAGGATGATGTTTATCCTGCTCCCAAACAAAACAAAAGAACAGCCATCACCAACGCGGTGATCCATGTTGGAAACGGTACCGTGATTGAAAACGGTACATTGGTTTTCGATAATGGCAAGATCACATACAGCGGTGCTGCTGCTGGCGCTCCTTCTGCTGAAACCATCGTTGACGCAAAAGGAAAACACATATATCCAGGCATCATTCTTCCTGCATCCACATTGGGTCTTCAGGAAATTTCAGGTGTGCGCGGAAGCACAGATATCAATGAACTCGGTGAATTGAATCCATCGATCCATTCTATCGTTGCTTATAAAGCAGAATCTATTGTTACCAACACCTTGCGTGCAAATGGTATTCTGTTAGCACATGTGGCACCGGGCGGACAACTCGTTGCCGGACAATCATCCGTTGTTCAGCTTGATGCGTGGAATTATGAAGATGCCGCTTACAAGATCGATAACGGTATGCACTTCTATATGCCAAGCTTGTTGGCTCGTCCGGGTGGTGGTCGTTTTGCTGCGTTATTGGCATTACTGGGACCACAACAGCCCAGCGATCCTGTGAAAGCAGCATTAGACCGTATTGAAGGAGTGAAAGCTTTCTTCAGAGAAGCAAAAGCGTATCATCAAAAAGATGCAGGTAAAGAGATCAACCTGAAATTTGAAGCTACGAAAGCGCTCTTCGAGAAAAAACAAAAACTCTACATCCATTGCTCACAAGTAAAACAAATGCTGGTGGCGATTGACTTTGTAAAAGAGTTCGGATTCGATGTAGTATTAGTAGGCGCATCTGACAGCTGGCAAATTGCTGACCTGTTAAAGCAAAACAATATTGCAGTGATCCTCACACAAGAACACAACTTGCCAACTTTGGATGATGATGATGTAGACCAGCCTTACAAAGCTGCTACAGCATTACACAAAGCAGGGGTGCTCTTTTGCTTGAATGATGACGATCCGCAGAACAGAGGAAGAAATCTTCCTTTCAATGCAGGAACTGCTGCGGCTTATGGTTTGGGTAAAGAAGAAGCACTGAAAGCGATCACACTCAATGCCGCTAAGATCTTAGGTATTGATGACAAAACCGGAACACTGGAAGTTGGTAAAGATGCGAATATCGTTATCAGCGCCGGTGATATCCTTGATATGAAGAGTAGCATCATCACGAATGCTTATATCCAGGGTCGCGGTATTAACCTGAGCAGTAAACACACACAGCTCTACGAAAGATACAAACACAAATACGGTATCAAGTAAAAAAGCGACATAATTGTTGCAAAAGAAAAACCCCGATCAGGTCAAATCTGATCGGGGTTTTTTGTTTTCGCTTAACAAAATATTTACAGCGGCATCCTTGCTATTCACCATCCTTCTGCGTCAATTACCGTTCATCTTTCTTGTACAGTCCTTAACAGTGCCCGGTATGTAACGTTCTTAGTTTTACTACGTTTCTTTTCGTAAGCGTGGTTGTTGTAAACGCATGAACAACCCGAAAAGAAACAAGATGAAGAAAAACCATTACCTGCAAAACAACTGTATGAGAATCGTATCCCTGTTAATACTGCTGTTATCATCGGCATTTACGCTGCATGCTCAAAACAGTACTCGTGTGGTGAAAAAGATCGAAGCCACAAGAACCACCCAAAAGATCGTCATTGATGGTAACCTGAAAGATTCTGCATGGTTATCTGCTCCTGTGGCCACAGATTTTGTGGAATGGCGTCCTGCGTTTGGTAACAAAGAAGACGAAAAGAACAGAACCGAGATCCGTATTCTGTACGATAATGATGCCATCTATATTGCCGGATATGCACACGAAGCAAGTCCGGATAGCATTACAAAAGAATTAGTAGGTCGTGATGTGGTGGGTGTAAATGATTTTGTAGGCGTAATCTTCGACACGTATAACGACAAGATCAATGGTTTCGGGTATTATGTAACAGCATTGGGTGAGCAGTTTGATGCAAAGTATTCATCAAATGGTGAAGATGGCAGCTGGAACAGCGTCTTTGAAAGCAATGCGCAGTTACAATCAGACGGATGGACCTTTGAAATGAAAATTCCTTATGCGGCCATTCGTTTTGGTAATACAAAAATTCAGGACTGGGGTATCAATATCACCAGAAGAAGAAGCAAAAGTGGTAAACAGTTAATGTGGAATCCAACCGATCCGGCCATTGGCGGAAACTTTCTTGCTCAGTTTGGTTTATGGACAGGCATTCGTGATATCAAACCTCCGGTGCGTCTTTCACTTTCTCCATATTTATCAACCTATGCCAATCACTTTCCTTATAACACACCCGGTGTAAAAAATACTACCACATCTATCAATGGTGGTATGGATGTGAAATATGGTATCAACCAGGCATTTACTTTAGATATGACCCTTGTTCCGGATTTCGGACAAGTACAAAGTGATAATCAGGTATTGAACCTCACACCGTTTGAAGTACAGTTCAACGAAAACAGAACCTTCTTCACAGAGGGGACAGAACTGTTTGGAAAGGGGAATCTTTTTTATAGCCGAAGAATTGGTGGAACACCCATGCATTTGGGGAAAGTTCAAGGACAATTGCAACCCGGTGAATCGATCACAAACAATCCTTTGGAAACAAGATTGCTGAATGCCAGTAAGATCAGCGGAAGAACAAGCAGCGGCCTAGGCATTGGTTTCTTTAACGCGGTAACGAAAGCACAGTATGCAACCATTGAAAATGGAGGCAAAGAGAGTAGAAGAATAGAAACAAATCCACTTACGAACTATAACATTTTGGTATTTGATCAATCACTAAAAAACAATTCAAGTGTTTCATTGATCAATACCAATGTCACCAGAAGCGGTACTGATTATGACGCCAATGTAACAGCCGCGCTTTGGGATATCTACGATAAAAAGAATACCTGGAATGTAAACGGACAAGTCGGCGTGAGCCAGTTGATTGGTTATGAGGCGCCGGGTAAAACACTTACAGGTTATAATCACACGCTGGGTTTTGGTAAAACCAGTGGTCGATTCAACTTCAATATCTGGCAGGAGTTGGCCGATAACAAGTATAACCACAATGATATGGGCTACTTCACCAATAACAACTATTTCAATAATGGTTTGTGGATGGGCTATCGTTGGTTACAGCCGAAAAAATGGTACAACAGGATCCAGGCAAATATGAACATCAATTATTCGATGCGCTACAAGCCGATGGATTATCAGCGCTTCAATTTCAATATCAACGTGAACTCACAGTTGAAAAATTTGTGGTGGACCGGTTTTAACATCAACATCAATCCGGAACAAAACGACTTTTTTGAACCGCGTGTCAATGGAAAGGTTTTCAAACGTCCGGCCAGCTGGGCTACCGGATTCTGGTTCGAAACCAATAATGCCAAGAAATATTCTGCAGTCGTTGAATTCTTCAATAGGTCCTTTAACCAGTATGGTAGCAACGGACAAGATATCTTCTTGCGTCATAACTATCGTTTCAATAAGAAGCTGACCTTATCCATCAATACCTTCTTGCAATTCGCGCATAATAATCTGGGATATGCGACGATGTATGGTCAAGACAGTATCATCTTCGCATTGCGCAAAAGAAACACAGTTGAGAATGTGTTCAATGTGAAATACAATTTCAACAATAAGATGGGTCTTACATTCAGGGCCAGACACTATTGGAGCAAGGTTGCCAATAAAGAGTTTTATAAACTCAGAGAAGACGGATACCTCAACCATATTCCCGGCGGCATCAGCAACAATGTAGATTTTAATGTGAACTACTTCAATATCGACATGGTATATACTTGGCAGTTTGCACTGGGTAGTTTTATCAATGTGGTTTGGAAAGACGCGATCAGCAGTTTCAACAGAGATGTAAACACCAACTATTTCAAAAACTTTGGTAATACGTTACGCTCTGATCAGCAAAACAGTATTTCTATTCGGGTAATTTATTTCTTGGATTATTTAAGCCTCAGGAAGAAGAGATAAAAGCCGTCAATTGTGAATGGTGAATTGTCAATTAGAAATATTGATATTGACAATTCACCATTCACAATTCACTACCTTAGCTTCATGAGTAAGAAATTATTTCTGCTGGATGCAATGGCATTGATCTATCGTGCCTATTATGCACTCATCCGCAATCCCCGCATCACTTCAAAGGGAAGAAACACCAATGCACAGTTTGGTTTCACCAATACTTTATTCGATCTCATCAATAAAGAAAAGCCGACGCATTTAGCCGTATGTTTTGATACACATGCACCTACAGAGCGTCATACTGATTTTACGGATTACAAAGCCAACAGACAAGAAGCTCCCGAAGACTTGTTAGACTCTATTCCGGATATTCAGCGCATCATTCGCGGGTTTAATATTCCCGTTGTGGAAATGGATGGATATGAGGCCGACGATGTGATCGGAACAGTAGCTTGGCAAGCCGCCGACAAAGGATATGAAGTGTATATGGTAACGCCCGATAAGGATTATGGGCAATTGCTCATTCATCCGGGAGTATATATTTACAAACCTCCTGCCTATGGTAATCCCGAAGAAATTGTAGACGCGGCCAAGATCTGTGAGAAATGGGATATACAGCGAGTAGAACAAGTGATTGATATGTTGGGGCTGATGGGCGATGCAGTAGATAACATTCCGGGTATACCGGGTGTGGGTGAAAAGACCGCTGCTAAATTGTTGAAAGAGTACGATACGCTTGAAAATGTATTGGCTAACGCAGACAAGATAAAAGGCGCTTTGGGTGAGAAAGTTAGAAACGGCGCAGACCTCGCCATCATGAGTAAAAAACTGGCAACCATTATTACCAATGTACCTGTTGAGTTTCATGAAGAAGATTATCGTTTGAAAGAATGGAATCGCGAAGCACTCACAGAAGTCTTTACAGAGCTCGAATTCAAAACGCTGGGTAAAAGAATTCTGGGAGATGAATTCAATGCTTTTCATGCAGCACCACAAGGCGTTCAAACCGACCTGTTCGGCAATGCGGTTGATACACCCAAAACAAAATCCGCAAAAGAAAAAGAGCCCGAAACAGAATCAGTATACGGATCTGCGGCTGAGCAATCAGGTTTGGTTGCAGACAAAAACATTCAAAACACACCACATCAATATCATCTGGTCAATGATGATGCAGCAATTGATGCGCTTGTCAAAGATCTATTACAACGATCTGAAATTTGTTTTGATACAGAAACAACCGGCACCGATGCGAATAATGTGGAATTGGTTGGTTTAAGCTTCTCTTATCAACCCGGCGAAGGCTATTATGTTCCTTGTCCGAATGATCAGGAGAAAGTACATCATATACTGGCCCGTTTCAAACCCTTATTTGATGCCACTACTATCACGTGGGTAGGACAAAATACCAAGTATGATCTGCTCGTATTAAAATGGTATGGTATAGAAATCAAGGGTCAGCTGTTTGATACCATGTTGGCACATTATCTGATTGAACCCGAAGGAAGAAGAAGCATGGATCTTTTAAGTGCTCAATACCTGGGTTATGAGCCGGTGCATATCGAAGAACTCATCGGTAAAAAAGGGAAGAACCAGGGAAGTATGCGTGATGTGGAGTTGGAAAAGATCAAAGAATATGCAGCAGAAGACGCCGACATCACCCTTCAACTCAAGCAAGTGTTTGTTCCGCTACTGAAAGAAAAAGAAGTGGTACAGGTTTTCGAAAAGGTAGAGAATCCCCTTGTTCGTGTGTTAACAGATATGGAGTTTGAAGGCGTTAAAATTGATGTTCCTTTTTTACAAGATTATAGCAAAGAACTAGAAACAGAAGCCAAGCGTTGTGAGGAGAGTGTATATGCACAAGCGGGTGTTCGCTTCAATCTCGCTTCTCCCAAACAATTGGGCGAAGTGCTTTTTGAAAAACTGAAACTGGACCCAAAAGCCAAAAAAACAAAAACGGGTCAGTATGCAACAGGAGAAGATGTGTTATTAAAATTGGCGAATCAACATAAGATCGTTGATGATATTCTTGGTTTTCGTGAACTCACAAAACTGAAGTCTACTTATGTAGATGCGCTTCCGGAAATGATCAACCCAAAAACAGGTCGGGTTCACACGAGCTATGCGCAAGCAGTTGCTGTTACCGGCAGATTGAGTAGTAACAACCCGAATCTGCAAAACATTCCCATCAGAACCGCAAGAGGAAGAGAGATCAGAAAAGCATTTATTCCAAGAGAGACCGGTCGCGTTTTGTTGAGTGCAGATTATTCTCAGATCGAATTACGCATTGTTGCTGCCATTAGTGGTGATCCGAATATGTGTGAGGCGTTCAGACAACATAAAGATATTCATACAGCAACAGCCGCAAAAGTATATGGTGTTCCTGAAAATGAAGTCACCAAAGAAATGCGTTACAAAGCAAAGAGCGTCAACTTCGGAATCATTTATGGACAAGGGGCTTTTGGTCTGGCAGACAATCTGGGTATTAGCAGAACAGAAGCGAAAGAAATCATTGACAACTATAAAAAAGAGTTCCCCAATATCCAGCGTTACATGGATGAGCAAGTAAATTTTGCAAAGGAGAATGGTTATGTACAAACACTTGCGGGAAGAAAGCGCTGGTTGAAAGATATCAACAGCGGCAACTTCACGGTACGTGGTTATGCTGAACGAAATGCCATCAACTCTCCTATTCAAGGAACCGCAGCTGATATGATCAAATTAGCAATGATCAAGATCCACCAGGAAATGGGGGTAGGTAAATGGGAATCAAAAATGATCTTACAAGTGCACGATGAATTGGTGTTTGATGCGGTAGAACCAGAGGTTCCGAAACTAAAAGAACTGATCATCAACTGTATGACAACAGCCATGCCTTTGCCCAACGAAGTTCCTGTAGAAGCTGAAGTAGGAATGGGACACAACTGGTTGGAAGCACATTAAAATAAGGAAGATTGGATATCCAATCTTGAAGGATTGGTTTCTTGGATCTTCATTGTACCTTGTTTCTTCATGCTTGAACACATATTATTTTATGGAAGCAACCATACATAAGTTTTATACCGCCTTTCAGCAACTTGATTATACCACCATGCAATCCTGTTATACGCCTGACGCTGTTTTCAGTGATCCCGTATTTGGACTATTGGATGGGAATGAAGTTCGGGCCATGTGGGAAATGCTTTGCAAAAGAGCAACAGATCTAAAACTCTCTTACGGTAATATCCAGGTTTTAGATGATGAATATGCTACTGTGGAATGGGTCGCCGTTTACACTTTCACTCAAACCGGTAGAAAAGTAGTGAACAAGATCAAAGCGCATATGCGTTTCAATGACGGACTCATCTGCGAACACTCGGATGCATTTCCTGTATATCGTTGGTGCAGACAGGCTTTTGGTCTTACAGGTTTATTGCTGGGATGGTCCGGCTACTTTCATAAAAAACTACAGTTGAAAGCCAAGACGGGGCTTCAAAAGTTTATGAACCAATAATTTTCTGTGTATTTCTGAGCGTTCAGTGGCAATAATTGCCACAGTGAACACTGAAGAACACAGAAAAGAGGGTAACTTTATAGTCATCATTTTACACCTTATGAACTGGGAAGCTTTCTTCAGAAACCTGCAGCTGATCGGCACCCGCTATTTTGTTCTGGCACTTATTGCATTTATGCTGTTTTATGTTTTGTTCAGAAACAAGTGGCTGTATAAAAAAATTCAACAGCGTTTTCCTAAGAACAAAGATTATGCGAGAGAAATTCTCTATTCAGTTACTACGATGATCATTTTTGCATTGGTTTCATCGATTGTATTTACACATCCGCGTATTCGGCCCCATACTACCATGTACACAAATATTTCAGAATATGGTTGGGTCTATTATTTTGCGGCTTTCCCCATCATGTTATTCATGCATGATACTTATTTCTACTGGTGTCACAGATTGATGCACCATAAAAAGATTTTCAATTATGTACATCTGGTGCATCATCAATCTACCAACCCTTCTCCCTGGGCAGCGTATGCGTTTCATCCATTAGAAGCATTTATAGAAATTGGAATTCTGTTTGTGTTTGTATTTACCATTCCCATTCATAAAACACATTTATTGATCTTCTTTTTATTCATGATCGTTTACAATGTGTATGGACATCTCGGTTATGAATTATATCCAAAAGGGTTTGGTAAACATTGGTTTGGCAGATGGATCAATACATCTGTAAACCATAACCAACATCATCAATATTTTAAAGGGAACTATGGTTTGTATTTTCTGTTCTGGGACAGAATTCTTGGTACCATCCGCGAAGATTACGAAGCGCGATTTGATGAAGTAAAAGAAAGGGTCATTCCTTCAAAATAATTTCTGTGCTTCTCTGTGTACTCAGTGGCAATAAAATGCCACAGAAAACACAGAAGCTTTATTTCTTTTTATAGATGGGTACAGTACTGCAGGGTTCGCCATACATGATACTCTTGGCAACGGGACGAAGTTTTTGTGTAATGGCAACATAAGCAGCTTCTGGAATCGCAACATCTCCACAACCCTTAACTACAACTCTTTTATCAGCATACTCCTCTGCGTTCACACCATCAATATTTTTCAATAATAATGACTGGATCATTTGTTCTTCTGTTCCAAAGAAAACGGTGGATGCCACCGGCTCCAAATAACTGACCACCAACATATATGCCCACATCGGAATGATTGCATCAGCAGAACAGGTAATGGCAACTGCGGCATCTTTGTATTCATTCCAGTCTATTTGTAATAACGCCGCCCTGAAATCCTTCTCTTTCAGAATAAGACCCATAAAAAGATGATCCTTCAGGTCAAACACTTTTCTGGTTTGCTGAGGGTATAAGGTCTCCAGATCAAAACTGATCAATCCGCTTTCTGCTACTTTATTTACGATCACATCTGCCATAACATGGGATTAAAACACAAAATTACCATATCCTGTTCATTCTTCGCTTTCGGTAAGCGGAATCGTATCGGGCAATAAAAAACCCGACCTATTGGCCGGGTTTTCTTTGCGATAAGCTATTTCTATTAATAGAATTTAAATCTGTTATCCTTGATCTTCGCTGCACTCTTAAGTGATTGAACGCCACGGAAAACAGCAACTCTGTTTCCTTGTAATAAGGTCTGCTTCACGGTTTCAGCATCCATAGTACCCTGACGGGCACCGTTGCTTTCCACTTTCACAGCAAATACACCTGTTCCACCAGCAATTGGAGCACTAACTTTTCCGATCAATGATTTATTGAATGATGCACCAATGATCTTTGGCTCACTTCCGATACCCGGAATGAATGGGGTAGAGAAACTGATGCTATCAGCACGCTGAACAGTAGAACCGATCGCTGTTGCAAGCGCTTCCAATGTTGCTCCCTTGAACTTGGTATCCAGAATTTGCTTTGCTTTCTTTTCATTGCGCACAAAACCTTCTACCAAAGGTCTTGCTTCAGATGGTGATAATGTTCCGGCAGGATTGATCGCTGTTATGATCGCAACCACATACTTATCGCCAACTTCTACAGGTTCAGAAACAGCTCCCGTTTTATTTTCATATAACCAACGAACCAACGTACGGCTTTGACCAATACCGTTGATGCTGAAATCGTTTTGTTTGATTTCAGCTGCAGTAAGTATTTGCAAGTTTCCTTTTATAGCTGCTGCATCAAACTCTTTCTTTCCTTTTGCACCCGAAGCAAACTGAGCAGCTGCAGTGCTTGCAGCACTGATCGTTTCTCCACTAGAAAGAATCGGCTTAGACAAATAAGCGATCTTATATGCAGGACTGAAATTCTTTTGTCCCAATACTTCGATGTAGTGGTAACCATAGTCTGTTTTTACAACACCTTTTGAACCAGCTGCTTTATCAAATGCAAAGTCATTGAATGGTATCACCATTTGTCCCTGAGGAAAATAATCATAAACACCACCCTTGTCTTTACTACCCGGATCTTCGGAATACTTTTTACACAATGCATCAAAATCAGCGCCGCCTTTAATAGCGGTTTCAATAGAGTCTACCAGTTTTTTAGCAATGCTATCCGGTCTTAATACCTGATTGGTTTGTGGGTTGAAAGTAGAGATCAGGATATGACGAACCTTGGCACTATCAGGCCATTGCTTAGCACCAACGATTCTTGCAATGGTATAGTTATTACCATCGATGTAAGGACCGTACAATCCACCTACCGGTGTGTTAAGAATAGAATCTTTATTCGGTTGCTGCATTCTGGCTTTACCAAAATAGCTATCATAATAAGGTAATTCAGTACCTGCACGATTGAGGAAAGAAGCGATATCAGTAGTTGTTCTGAATTCTTCTTTCAGGCTCATCAATTGATTCAGCGTATTCAGGCTGTCATCTTTTTTAGGAGCTGCATCAAATGTTACATAGCTGATACTTCTGGTCTCTTCTTCTTTCTGATACTCTTTACTATGCTTTTTCAAATAGGCGCTGATATCGGCATCCGTTACTTTTACAGCACTGTCAGCAATGGCAGCATATGGAAAGTAAACATAAGAGATATTAGCGATCGCATTGTTATCCGCCTGTTGTTTCTCTACAAGCCATTTTGGAACATAAGCAGCTTGTTGTAATAATGACAAGTACTTATTTCTTAATGTCTGTTCAATAGTAGGCTCGATATAAGCCTTCTGAATCATGTTCACTTGTTCCTGATTGGTGCTCTTCTTGATTTGTGCAAACGCTTGTTTTGCTTCTGCAACTTTGAATTCACCGGTATTAGGATCTGTAAATTCTTGACGCAAAGGAGAGTTTGGTCCGAATAAGATATCAGATAATTCTTTACCTGAAACTTGCAGACCTAACTTTTTATATTCCTGTTCTAATACGATACGCTCAACTTCCTGGTTCCACAATGAACCGATCAATTGATCACGCTGAGCACCTTGTGCACCATACATACGTTCTTGCATCGCTAACTTCTCTTCGAAATCAAGACGCTCGATGTTTTGTCCGTTCACTTTACCGATCGTTGTAGTATTTGAAAAGGCACTACCACCACGACCCACTCCATCCTGAAGTATAAAAGCAATCAGGGCCAACGCAATAATCGCAAATACGATCCAGGCACCTTTGTCACGAATTCTTTGAATAACAGACATAATACAGTTTAATTGGTCTAATAAATAAAATCCGCCCAATGGCGGGAGGCAAAAATAGGGGTTTAAAGCATTTGAACAAATTGTGGAAAACCCTTTTCGGTGCAAGCCAGACAAAGGCTGAAGGGAATCTCGGATGTCTGATCTATGATTTCTGATTTTTTGATTTTTGATAATCACAATAATTCATCATCCCTATTATTATCCGACATTAGAAATCAGACATTCTAGATAATTCACATACGCATGTGAAAAACCTCCATTTTGGGTGGAAAACCCCGCATTTTACCTTTTCAAATGTGGAAAGAGCTCGAATAAATACCCCGAAATCTGGGGTTAGACTGCCGACCTCTCAAATTCTTCTCATTTTACCACACGTTAACGCACAGTGGAAGAAAAGTGGATTGTGAAAAATGGTGATTGTGTATTCCTATTTCCACAGATGTGACTGAATTACAGCTTTTTCAGCATTAACCGAATCTTATGACGTGGAAAAACCTGTTAATTCCCTGTGGATACATCTGTACAGGTTAACTTTGCAGGGTGGGGATAAGTAAGTTATCCCGAAATCCACACCCGTAATAGTAATAGGTCTTTTATATAAATAAGTATTATTAAATATTATTACCGTGATTATGAACATTTCTGAAGCGAAAGAACAAATTCAACAAAAAGGTTTTCTTGACATAGAAATAGATGCGCGTCTGGATATTTTTGCCGAGATTGAGCGACTAAAGAAAGAAAAAAATGCCATCGTCCTCGCTCACTATTATCAAGAACCCGATATTCAGGATGTGGCAGATTATATCGGTGATAGTCTGGGTCTGGCCCAAAAAGCCCGCGAAACAAATGCCGATCTTATTGTTTTTGCCGGCGTACACTTTATGGCCGAAACAGCCAAGATCTTAAATCCAACCAAAAAAGTACTTCTCCCCGACCTTAAGGCAGGATGTTCATTAGCCGACAGTGCCCCTGCGGGACCATTTAAGGCCTTCAAAGAGAAACACCCGGATCATATCGTCATCTCTTATATTAACTGTACAGCAGAGATTAAAGCCCTATCTGATATCATTTGTACCAGTAGTAACGCAGAGAAGATCATTGAGAGTGTTCCAAAAGATCAACCCATCATATTTGCACCGGACAAAAACCTGGGAGCTTATCTCGCTAAAAAGACCGGTAGAGATATGGTTCTTTGGAATGGCGCTTGTATGGTACATGAGATTTTCAGTTTGGAAAAGATCACTAAACTGAAAGTGAGACATCCAAACGCAAAAGTCATCGCTCACCCGGAATGTGAAGAAGCGGTGCTGGCAGTAGCTGATTATATTGGAAGTACTACACAATTATTGAAATATTCTCAAACAGATAATAATCAGGAATATATTGTTGCTACTGAGACAGGAATTCTACACCAAATGCAACAAGCCAGCCCAAATAAAACCTTTATTCCCGCACCTCCGAATAATAATTGTGCTTGCAATGATTGTCCACACATGAAACTTAATACACTCGAAAAATTATACCTGTGTATGATGTATGAACAACCAGAGATCATCATGGATGAAACATTGCGTCTCGCGGCTAAAAAACCAATGGATAGAATGCTGGAAATCAGTAAAGCAGCTGGATTGATCGGGTAGGAAACAGAGACATCGGAAAAAAGAAAACAGAATGATTTCATATTCCTTGTTTCTGTGTTTAACTATCTTTCTGTTATGAAATTTCCGGAACCAATATTGATCATTGATCGTATTCCACAGTTGGACACTAAATTGATCGAGTTAGTCGAAACACTTTCTCCTGAAGACTGGAAAAAACAAACCATTGCACCCAGGTGGAAAGTAGAAGATGTGATATTGCATTTATTGGATGGAAATATCAGAATACTCTCTATTCAAAGAGATGGATATTTTGGTGTGCCGCCGAAAAATATCCATAGTTATCAAGACTTATTGAATTACCTGAATGAATTAAATGCAGATTGGATCACTGCAGCAAAAAGAATGAGTCCAAAATTAGTATTGGATCTATTGAAACAGACCAGTGTATCAGTGGCTGATTATTTACAAACGATAGATCCTTTTTCACAAGCTTTATTTTCTGTTGCTTGGGCGGGAGAAGAGGAGTCTGCGAATTGGTTTCATTGGGCTAGAGAGTATACAGAGAAATGGCACCATCAACAACAGATCCGACTTGCGGTGGGGAAAGAAAAAGAATTGTATAGTCGCGCATTCTATTATCCGCATTTAAATACATCGATGCGGGCATTACCCCATCATTATAAAAATTTTCCCGGAACAAAAGGAGAGGTATTATCATTTCAGATCACAGGTGAAGGTGGTGGTATCTGGCATTTATTCTTTGATGGACAACAATGGTTACAAGTAGAAGATATAGCTGTGACAGAAAACCTGATTACTATCGATGGAGAAATTGCGTGGCGACTTTTCACGAAAGGAATTAGTAGAGAAGAAACAAGAATAAGTGTACAAGGAAACAAGATGGCGGGAGAACATTTGTTATCGATGTTAGCGGTGATGGCGTAGGGAAAGAAGAACAGAGGATATGCTTATATTTATGCATCAATAGTTACACATGAAAAAAATTTTCTTCGCAGCCTTATTTATTTCATCTTTTTCTTTTGCACAACAAACACAGAAGCCACCCTTACATGGAAAAAACTGGATGGCCATTACCGGTAAACCATTAGCCGCCACTGCAGGATCGATGATCTTTCAAAAAGGAGGAAATGCAGTAGATGCATCCTGCGCAATGCTTGCTGCTACTTGTACCATGTGGGATGTATTAAGTTGGGGAGGTGAAACACAGGCGTTGATCTATAATCCTAAAACGAAAAAAGTGATCGCCATCAATGCGATGGGCGTAGCACCAACCGGAGCAACACCCGAATTTTTCAAAAGCAAGGGGATGAATTTTCCACCGCAATACGGTCCATTAGCCGCCACCACTCCCGGAACACCAGGCGGAATTTGTTATATGCTTGCAGAATATGGTACCATGAGTTTAAAAGAAGTATTGGCACCGGCGATGGACCTGGCAGCAGGCTATCCGATTGAAGCACAAACAGCGAATAGTATCGAAAGAGGAAAAGACCAGATCAAACAATGGCCATATAGTAAGCAAGTGTTTCTGACACATCCCGGAGAAAAAAGAGAAGCACCCGAAGCAGGAGAAATATTTGTACAAAAAGATCTGTTGAATACACTGACCAAGATGGTGGAAGCCGAGCAGAATGCATTGAATGCGGGCAAGAGCAGAAAAGAAGCGATTTATGCTGCATACGATCGTTTTTATAAAGGAGATATCGCAGACGAATTTGTAAGAGGAGCGCAGGAGCAAGGCGGACTCATCACCAAAGCGGATCTTGCAAATTGGAAACCGATAGAAGAAGAGCCCTTACAAACCAATTATAAAGGAATAGATGTTTACAAATTAAAACAGTGGACGCAAGGTCCGATGTTACTGCAAGCATTGAACATACTGGAGAATTTTGATCTGAAAAGTATGGGGTATAATTCAGCACGATATATACACACCATCTATCAGGCGATGAACCTAAGCTTTGCGGATAGAGATTTTTATTATGGTGATTCTTATTTCCCGCCGGAAGAGCCCATGAAAGGGTTGTTAAGCAAGGCCTATGCAAAACAAAGAGCAGCGCAGATTCGCATGGACAGAAACGATGCGAATGCGGGCCCGGGAGATCCGTATCCGTTTGAAGGAAAGACCAATCCATACATCAGCTTATTGAAAAGCAGGGGATATGATGTAAAAGATACGAGTAACAAAAGAGGCTTTGCTCCTACACACGATCAACGACAAACGGCGATGCTTACAGATGCAGCATACAAAGAAGCATTATGGTTAGGAACCACTTCGGTAGAAGCGGCGGATAAAGAAGGATGGGTTGTTTCTATTACACCCAGTGGAGGATGGTTGCCCGCATGCATTGCAGGAAGAACGGGTGTGGGTATGAGTCAACGCATGCAGAGCTTTGTGTTGGACTCCACCATTAATCCATTCAACGTGGTAGCGCCTGGTAAAAGACCACGTGTAACACTGACACCATCGATGGCATTAAAAGATGGAAAACCCTGGTTGTCATTTGCGGTACAAGGAGGAGATACACAAGATCAAAACCTGTTGCAATTTTTACTGAACATGGTAGAATTCGGAATGACCGTACAAGAAGCAAGTGAAGCAGCGAATATTAATACCAATCAATTGTGGTTATCTCTTGGAGGAAATAAAACATCAGATCGCGCACCACGTGCGGGAAATCTTTTACTACACAGTAATACACCGGATTGGGTAAGAAAAGAATTGCGTAGTATGGGCTACACACTCAGTTTCGAAGACCGAACCAGCGGTCCTATCAATGCGATTTGGTTCGATTGGAAACATGGCAGTTTCTGGGGAGGCAGCAGCAATCATGGGGAGGATTATGGGATTGGTTGGTAGCATAAGTTTCTGTGCCCTCAGTGGCAATAAATAAATAAAGAGAAAGCGGAAGATGTTTTATCATCCTCCGCTTTTTTAATAAATTCATACAACCAACCAATAAGCATGAATACTGTCAACACCCAATGGAATTTTACGCAAAAATTCCTCTTCCGTTTTTTCTTTATCTATTTCATGATCTCCATCGCACCATGGACATGGCTGGAGAACATTCCATATGTAGCAGAAGCAACCGTTCCCTGGTATTGGCTGCAAGATCAGATCGTTCAAATTGCCAATCGATCAATTTTCAAAGTGTACAAAGAGTTGGTACCACTCAATGGAAGCGGAGACACATCATGGGCATGGACACATCTTTGGTTCTTCACCTTATTTTCTCTCATTGTAGCCGCAATCTGGTCTGCCGTAGACAGAAACAAGCCTGCATATCCAAGATGGAATTATTTATTGGTAACTGTGGTTCGTTATAATGTAGCGATGGTTTCATTTGGTTATGGTATCATCAAACTATTTGCATTGCAAATGTGGTTTCCTTCTTTGAGTCAACTCGCAACCCCTCTCGGAGAATACTTACCCATGCGATTTTCGTGGATGTTCATTGGCTATTCGGCCCCCTATCAAATATTTTCCGGCGCGGCAGAAGTGTTGGCGGGATTGCTTTTATTCAATCGCAAAACAGCAACATTGGGTGCGTTGGTTGCATTGGCGGTTTTTACCAATGTTATGGCCATGAACCTGAGCTATGATATACCGGTGAAATTATTCTCAACACATCTCGTACTCATGTCGCTGTTTTTGGTGTTGCAGGAATACAAAAGAATACTCTCCTTTTTTGTTTTCAATCAAACCACCGCAGCGGGAACCTTGTATGAGATCACTCTCACAAAAAAATGGCAACGCATTACTCGATATGTGCTAAAGGGTTTGTTTGTGATCTGCATCATTATTTTTCCATTTTACAATAGTTATGAACGCTATGTAGATGCAAAAAAAATGAGTGATCAGGATCCGATACGATCAGGTATTTATGATGTGGCAGATTTTGTGATCAATAAAGACACCATTCCGGCCATTGTAGGCGATTCTACACGATGGACCCACTTTATTTTACAACCGGGTACAACAGGCAGTTTGATCAGCTCAGATACTGTATTCCGAAAAG
Source organism: Sediminibacterium sp. KACHI17 (assembly GCF_040362915.1). Lineage (NCBI taxonomy): Bacteria > Pseudomonadati > Bacteroidota > Chitinophagia > Chitinophagales > Chitinophagaceae > Sediminibacterium > Sediminibacterium longum. Next base: position 2,247,128 of record NZ_AP029612.1, read on the forward strand.
CATATGGACGATCTTATTTTGGATATTTTGTAGATAGTACCAAACAACAGATCGAATTCAGGTGGGCCGGTAAACAAACAGATAGCTTGTTTACGCTCAAGTATACTATTCCGGATAGCAGCACGATCTTGTTACGCGGTCCGGTGAAAGGAGACACGCTTTTTGTAAGACTTAAAAGAACCAACAAACAATATCGGTTAGCAGAGAAACAATTCCATTGGTTAAGTGAATACAATCGCTAAAAAAACGACTGAACATTGTGAGCCGCTGTTACTTTTTGCTACAGCGCTTCACGGAGTTTTTTATTTACATTGCATCGTATGAAACACATCATTTTAATAACAACGCTTTTGCTTTCTCTTTCGCTGTATGCTCAGAAAAAGCAGCCATATATCATCTATGATGCCAAGGGTAAAAAAGTGAGCTATGAAAAAATGGTGAAGCGGTTGACCGAGAAAGATGTGTTGCTTTTTGGCGAATACCACAACAACGCCATCGCACACTGGTTGCAGCTGGAAGTGACCAAGGATCTTAAAGAAAAAAGAGCGTTGGTGTTGGGAGCAGAAATGTTTGAACAAGATAATCAGGAGGCGCTTGATCTATACCTTGCCGGAACGATCAAACAAAAGCAGTTGGATTCAATGGCAAGACTTTGGAAAAACTATCCAACAGATTATGCGCCGCTGGTGAATTTTGCAAAAGAAAATAAGATCGCTTTTGCGGCCACGAATGTGCCGAGAAGATATGCATCGATGGTGTCGCGCGGAGGATTTACGGTACTGGATACTATATCGGCAAAAGAAAAAACATGGATGGCCCCACTCCCCATTGCTTATGACGCCGAATTACCGGGCTATAAAAAAATGATCGAAATGATGGGAGGACACGGAGGAGAAAACCTGCCCAAGGCACAGGCATTAAAGGATGCTACGATGGCGCATTTTATATTGAAATACCTTCGTCAGGGCAGCATGTTGATCCATTATAACGGAGCCTATCATTCTGACTATTATGATGGTATTAATTGGTATTTGAAAAGACAAAATCCCGGCCTAAAAATTGGAACCATCAGTACGGTATCACAAAAGAATATCCACCAACTAGAAAAAGAACACTTGGGCAAAGCCGATTTTATCATTTGTGTGGATGAGGATATGACGAACACGTATTAGACTTAAGCCGCAAGCGATCAGCGCGCAATTGTGTTTACCCAGTCTGCATTGATTACAAGGGTCATAGACATCAGCGGCGCATTAACAACACCCAGGCCACATTGTTGATTGCGTTCAGCACACTGTCAGAAAAATGCGTATAAATACGCTAGAACAGTAAGGTCTGAAACCCCTACTTTTATTGCCTCACAAGGAATAAAAAGGACAAACTAAATGAATTAGCTAAATTTTACTAAAAAAATTAGTTTATTTCAAAAAAAGCATTACTTTTACAGTCCCATTTATCTCAAAAAACAAATAACCATGAGTAACGCAGAAAAATTAAAAGCGCTGAAGCTGACGATCGACAAGATCGACAAGGATTTTGGAAAAGGAAGTGTGATGATGATGAACGAACGCACACAGGATGCGATGGAAGTGATCTCTACCGGTTCTATCGGTTTAGATACAGCGCTAGGCGTTGGTGGATTACCAAAGGGAAGGATCATTGAAATATATGGACCGGAATCATCCGGAAAAACAACGGTTGCCATTCATGTGATCGCCGAGGCACAGAAAAAGGGAGGTATGTGTGCTATCATTGATGCGGAACATGCATTTGATAGCAGCTATGCACAAAAGCTGGGTGTTGATGTCGACAATCTTTTGATCTCTCAACCCGATTATGGTGAGCAAGCATTAGAGATTGCTGATCGTCTGATTCTCTCCGGAGCATTGGATGTAGTTGTGATCGACTCTGTAGCAGCACTGGTTCCTAAAGGAGAACTTGAAGGCGAAATGGGCGACAGCAAAATGGGTCTGCAGGCTCGTTTAATGAGCCAGGCGCTGAGAAAATTAACAGCAACCATTAATAAAACAAATACAGTCTGCATTTTCATCAACCAGCTGCGTGAAAAGATCGGCGTGATGTTCGGTAACCCCGAAACCACAACCGGTGGTAATGCATTGAAATTCTATGCATCGGTACGTCTTGATATTCGTAGAATGACACAGATCAAAGATGGTGATGAAGCTGTAGGAAACAGAGTAAAAGTAAAAGTGGTAAAAAATAAAGTAGCACCTCCATTCCGTGCCGCGGAATTCGACATCATCTTTGGTGGCGGAATCAGCAAAATGGGTGAGATCATCGATATGGGTGTAGAACTTGGAATCGTTCAGAAAAGCGGAAGCTGGTTCAGCTATGAGAGCAATAAATTGGGTCAGGGTCGCGACGCAGTGAAAACACTCCTGCAAGACAACCCCGAACTCGCAAATGAAATTGAAGCAAAGATCAGGGCCAAAGTGGCAGAAGCCAGGGCCACGACGGAAGCATAAATCTGTTTTTTGAGATGGGTTAGTAAATGAGCCGCTTTTGAAAAAAAGCGGCTTTTGTTTATCTATACCCCTATTTTTAGGGGTATACTGTTTCAAATTAGAAAAAAACTAATTATTTGTTGATTCTATGCTGATTTTCAAGCTTCATAATAGAACATGAACGTACTTTATAGAAAATTCATTCTTTGTTGTATTTCCTGATCAAACTGCCAATACGACTAGCGCTACACATTTTTTGTGTAAACAAAGAAATCATTCACCCCCAATATTTTCAGGAAAAAGGCCCCTTGCTGCTGGTGGCCAATCACCCCAACTCTTTCCTCGATGCCATTATCATAGCAGCCCATTTTAAGCACCCGATTCATTTTCTTGCCCGTGGTGATGCTTTTCGAAAACCATGGCACAATACCCTGCTTCGACTTTTGCATATGATACCGATTTACAGAATCAGCGAGGGTAGAGAAAACCTGCACAAAAATGAAGATGCATTTAAAAGATCCGCAGAACTATTACAGCAAAATCAGATCGTATTGATTTTTATAGAAGGCATCTGTTTGAACAAACATCAATTACAACCTTTTAAAAAAGGAGCTGCGAGAATCGCCTTAGCATTACTAAAAGAACAACGCCCACTGAATATTATGCCAATTACAATTGCATACAACAGCTTTCTTTCTTTCGGTAAAAACATTCGCATTCATCTGGCTGCACCCATTTCGGCAGAACAATTATTACCGTATGAGGATGATGCTAAAAACTTTCAATATTTCAATGAAAGAATGTATGAACAACTATCCGGTATGATACACGTTCCCGAAGCCTTTCGGCATCAACAACGAATACTACTTGCGCTTCCTGCCATCATTGGATTCTTTTTGCATATACCGATCTACACGCTTATAAAAAAACAAATCTATCGGCGAACAAAAGGAACCGTTTTTTTTGATTCAGTGATGTTTGGTGTCTTATTGATTTTATATCCCCTGTATCTGATTTTATTAATCGTACTCTTGTCGTTATTCCACCTACCTTTTTCGATCATAGGTCCGGTCATTTTATTGCACCCTTTTTTAGCCTGGTGTGCAGTTCAATATAAAATAACACGAAACAACAACGTGTAAACCACTAAAAATCGGTTACCTTAATGTGTTAAAACGTATCAAGAAGAAAAGATGACAGCCATTAAAAAACTCGGCAAACGAAAAAGAATTGCGCTGGTTGCCCATGACCATAAGAAAGCAGATCTCATGGAATGGGTAGTTCATAACAGAACTGTACTATCAAAACACGAGTTGTTTGCTACGGGAACCACGGGAAGAATCATTGAAGAGAAATTAGATCGACCGGTAAGAAAATTAATGAGCGGTCCAATGGGTGGTGATCAACAAATCGGCGCCATGATCGCCAACGGCGAAATAGATATGATGTTCTTCTTCTGGGATCCGATGGAAGCCCAACCTCATGATAGCGATGTTAAAGCACTACTGCGTTTATGTGTGCTTTGGAATATACCGATGGCTTGTGATAGAGCTACTGCTGATTTTCTCATCACATCACCATTCATGCACGAAGAATACGAATCACAGTTACCCGACTACAGCGATTATTTAAATCGATCTATCAAAAAACAAGAAGATGAGGGTTGAATTGAGGAGATGGCGCATGCAGGACGCACAAGCGCTGGCCGCTGTAGCTAACAATCGAAATATCTGGAACCAGGTGAGGGATTTTTTCCCGAGTCCATATACAGTAAGCGATGCCATACAATGGATCGGTATGACCGAAAAAGAATCACCGGCATTGAACTTTGCGATTCTTTATGATGGACAAGTGGTTGGAGGAGTTGGTTTAGTAACCAAACAAGATATCTATCGAAAGAACATTGAGATCGGTTATTATATCGGGGAAGCCTATTGGGGAAAAGGAATCGCAACAGAAGCCTGTAAACTTATATGCAGTTATGTCGAGCAACAAATGGATGTGGTCAGAATAGAAGCCAGTACGTTTCATCACAACAAAGCCTCGATGAGGGTGTTATTAAAAAATGGTTTTTACTTGGAAGCCATCAAGCAAAAGGCGATCATTAAAAACAATCAGTTGTTGGATGAATATTTGTGGGTGAAGCGAATGGGTAATAAGGGATAAAGAAATCAAGCAAAAAAAATAATAGAACACAATCGTCAGCGAAAAAGTTTTTAAACCAATACCAGAACACTATGAGAATTTTGTGGATTTGTTTTGCACTCATTGTAAGTGCTAGTGTAGAAGCACAGGACACGTTATCTAAAAAAGACATTCCAGCAGCAGCACGATTATTCGACCTGAATTTTACACAAAAAGAGATCGACACGATGTACGCCGGGGTGAAAGAAAATATTGGCGTGTTTCAGCGAATGCATCAGCAAAGTCTCAATAATAGCACCCAGCCGGCATTTGCACACAGTGCTATTTTACCGGGAATGCAATTCAATACCAAACAAGAAAAAATAGATTGGGGCCTTCCCAAAAATGTTGCGCTGCCGGCCAATAAAAATGAACTGGCCTGGTATAGTATACCACAGCTGGCATCACTGATCAAGAATAAAAAGATCTCTTCTACGGAACTAACAAAATTCTTTATCGAACGCATCAAAAAGTATGGTGATAGTTTACAGTGTGTGATATCTATTACTGAATCCCTTGCACTTGAACAGGCTGCGAATGCGGATGCAGAAATAGCATCCGGAAAATACCGCGGTCCTTTGCATGGTATTCCTTATGGACTCAAAGACCTGTTTGCTGTAAAAGGAACCAAAACAACCTGGGGTGCAGAGCCGTATAAAAATCAGGTAATAGATGAAGACGCTTTTGTATATACACAACTAAAAGAAGCGGGAGCCGTTTTGGTTGGCAAGTTTACGCTCGGTGCATTAGCGATGGGTGATTACTGGTATGGCGGAAGAACCAAGAACCCATGGAATACGCGCTTCGGATCATCAGGATCATCGGCAGGATCAGCATCAGCAACCGTTGCCGGATTGGTACCTTTTGCCATCGGTACAGAAACCTGGGGCTCTATCATTTCTCCTTCATCAACCTGCGGAGCTACAGGACTGAGACCCACATTCGGCGCCATCAGTCGCTCTGGTGCTATGACCCTGAGTTGGAGTTTAGACAAAGTGGGCCCCATATGCAGAAGTGCTGAAGACGCGGCCATTGTTTATTACTATATCAAAGGAACCGACGGAAAAGATAAGAGTGCGGTAAATATGCCGTTTAATTACAAACCCAATACAGACATTAAAAAAATGCGGATCGGTTATGCAAAAAATTATTTCGACAGGATCACCGATACCAGCAGAACAGAACTAAAAGTACTCGAAGCCTATCGTAACATGGGCATAGAATTAATACCGGTAGATTTTCCGGATAGTGCCGTATATCCTTTCAATATCATGGATGTGGTGATCAGCGCAGAATGTGCTGCTGCGTTTGATGATTTTACCAGAAAAGACATTGATGATTTAATGACCCGACAATTTTCTTTCGACTGGCCAAATACTTTTCGTGTATCAAGACTGATTCCTGCAGTAGAATATATCAATGCAAACAGACACCGATTACTGCTGATGCAAAAAGTAAATGAAGTAATTAGTCAGTTCGATGTGATCATTTGTCCGACAAGAGGAAGCGGCAATCAATCAGCGATCACAAATCTTACCGGACATCCGGTTATCTGTTTTCCAACTGGATTTGACAGAAGATCCAATACTCCCACCAGTATTACATTGATCGGAAAATTATTTGATGAAGCAAGTATACTGGCCGCCGCAAAAGCATATCAGCAAGTAACGGGCTGGGATGAAATGCACCCACCTGCCTATCAATAAAAAACAGTAAAACAAAAGGCCCGGATTCCGGGCTTTTTTCGTATTGTTATAGAACGGTTGTAAACCCCCTTATGGCTTTAAGATCCAATACAAACATCATCATCCTAATAACGGGAGCTGTTTTGCTCTTTGTGTTTACCATGCTCGGGGCATTTCGCCTTACGCATTTCAGCAATGATCTTTCTACTCCCGAATTTTTTATAACGGCAGATTCTGCCGATTATTCACCTGAAAAAGCACTCACTCAAATTCAAAAATATCCTGAAAAGATCACGGATGGTTTTTTCAATGCAGGATTCACACAATACCGTTGGTGGGTATTGATAACGGTTTCACCAAAGGAGAAAAGCTGGCTACAGATCGCAAATCCACACATCAATGATATTCGTATTTATGAGGAGGATGAAGGTAAGTGGCGGCAAAACTATGTATCGGGGGATTATTATCCTTATGAAAAAAGGGTCTTTGATGACCCTGATTTCTGGTATCCGATATCACCCAAACAGCAACGAATTCTGATGCTTGTAGATAAAAAAGGCGAATCACTCAATATACCCTTACGAATGATCCGTGAAAGCGCGTTGGCACCTTATCTCGCCAACCGAAACTTCTTTCATGGAATATTCTTCGGGTGGATCATTTTATTGTTGATGCTGAACGCTTTTTTATGGATCTCCCTCAAAGACCACATCCATCTGTTTTATATTCTCTATGTTTCCTTTTCTGTTTGCTGGATCATCGCACAGTGGGGAATCGGGTTTCGTTTTTTTTGGCCGGAATGGACAGACTTCACCGCAAAAGCGCGCCCCTTCTTTTCTAATGTTTCCTATATTTTTTTACTGGAATTAACCGCCCGCTTTTTTACCATACCCAATACACAGGCTTTATTTACAAGAGCGATCAGGATCGTTCAGACTTTATTGGTCATTTCAAGTATAGGATTATTACTGATCGATTATGCAAGTAGTTCAACATTGCTGCGATATGTTTTTTTAACGAGCATGAATATAATCTGGATCGTAGCAGCGATACTGATTATTCTATTCATTGCCAAGAGTTATAAAAAACAAAGAACATTATCACAGTTCTTTCTTGCCGCCATTGGTTTCTTCGCGGCGTATGTGATCTTGCTGCTTTTATCACAATACAATTTGGGAGGACAATGGATGTTCTTTGCAAATGTATATGGAGCACCAGTTGGATTTTTAGGAGAGAGTACGATTCTTTCTTTTGGTCTTTCACAACGCTATAACGTGTATAAAAAAGAAAAAGAACTGATCACACAGGCGCTGGAAAAAGAAAAAAGAGAAGTAGCCGATAAGATGATCCAAACCCAGGAAGAAGAAAGAAACAGACTGGCGCGGGAATTGCATGATGGATTAGGAGGATTATTGGGTGGGATCAGGATCGGAGCGCATCACCGTTTAAAATCAGATCCCGAAACACAAAATTGGATAGGAGAACAGATTGATCTGGCAGTAACCGACCTGCGCAATATCGCTCATGATCTGATGCCTGTGCAATTACAGGAACAGGGATTGGATAAAATCCTGGAAAAAACAGTATCAAGATGGAATGGCGGTGAAGGAATCAAGATCCGTTATAGCAGCCAACTCATCAACAGATACCCTTTGAGAACAGAGGCGGCATTATATAGGATTGTGTTGGAGCTATTGCACAATATCAAAAAACACGCAGAAGCAACAGAAGTAACCATTGAGATTTGGGAAGATGAAAAAATGAAGAAACTAACTTTGCTGGTAGAAGACAATGGAAAAGGATTCGATATGGGAAAAGAAGAGGGAATCGGATGTAAAAGTATTCGACAGCGTGTTCAGTATATGAATGGAAAAGTAAATTTGGACTCCAGTCACCTGGGCTCCACAGTGATCATAGATGTATCCTTGGAAAACGAAAACAGATAACATGAGAAAAGTAAGTGTTGCCATTGCAGATGATCATAAAATATTTGCAGAAGGCATACAAAGTGTGACCAAAGAGATCGATTGGATCATATGGGCGGGAGCGGCACATAGCGCAGCAGAAACCATTGCCTTATTCAAAGCAAAGCAGCCTGAAGTATTGTTGCTGGATTATCATTTACCCGATGGAAAAGGATCAGAAGTTGCGGCAACGATCCTTCAAGAATTTCCGAAAGCAATTATTCTGATTCTAAGCATGGAGCACGATAATGATATTATTTATCAGTGTAAAACAGCCGGGGTGAAAGGATACCTGATCAAAAACCTTTCCTCTGATGAACTGCTGGAAGCTATTCAGCAATCTGTGGATGGACAAGAAATTTTTATGTGGGCGCCCGAAAAACCAGCGACTGCAAAACATGCAGACGTACTGAGTAAAAGAGAAAAAGAGATCATACGACTGATCACACAAGGGTTGACCAGCCAGGAAATAGCAGAAAAATTATTCTTAAGCACCTATACCGTAGACACCCATCGCAGAAACATTTTGAGAAAACTGGATTTGAAAAATACCGCAATGATGGTGTTATATGCACAGCAACATCAGTTGTGAAGTGTTTGAATAAGCGGACGTTTAATCTTGTTTCGAAGCAATATAAATTTCGTGTCGATACTTTGGACTAACAATCATGATGTCTTTAGCAGAACGGTTTTGTAAAGAGAGCACAATCCCCTTTTTAAAAAAGATTTCGTTTTGTCTCTTATAAATTACCGGATCTTCAGCATCATCTTTACAGCGTTCGAATTCTTTTTGGACATCTATTTTACCTGTTACCAAATTAAAATCAAAAGAGCCAAAATATTCACAGGGTTTACCGTAATGACTTTCACACCCTATTAATTTAAACTCCCTTCCATCATAGCGATACTTGTCAGTGATATTCCATTTCCAGCTACTTCCTCCTTCTTGTAAAATTTTTAAAATACCTTTTTCAATAACCATTTCACCATATGGATCGCCCATCATTCCTCCATCACGACTACCCATCAATGCCTGTGTAGATTTTTGCCAAACGGACCATTTATGATTGACCAGTTTATATATAATCAGCTCTCTAGGAACACCATCATCTATCGCCTCTTCATCGCTTTTTGTATTATAGGCAACAACAAGTTCATCCACCCCATCTTTATCAAGATCGCCACGAATAGAGTCAACAATAGAATAATTGCGCGGAATCGGAACATTTTGTGAGAGACATACTGTTGCTGAAAAGAAAAGCATCAAGAATAAAAAGAGATGTTTCATAGGTGGGTCTTTTGTCAGGATAAAATAAAACTACAAAAACCGCACAAAAGACGACCACAAAACCAAAGCTAACTTATAGGATGTTTGTATATTTATCCAAACGATTCCATATGAAAAACATCCTGTCACTGCTGTTTCTTATCCCCTTTTCTACTGCATTGACCGCACAGGACTTTTCTGCTTATGAAAAGAAGCAATTGATCCGAGGAAACGATACGCTTCACTACCGCATTTTGTATCCGGCTAAGTATAAAAAGAACAAAGCATATCCACTTGTTATGTTTTTGCATGGCTCTGGCGAAAGGGGGAACGACAATGAAGCACAGCTTACACATGGCGCCAAACTATTTCTAGAACCTACCAATCGTAAATATTTTGAAAGCATCGTTATCTTCCCGCAATGCCCGAAAAATATGACATGGTCTAAGTACAAGCGATCTGCAGAAAGACAATGGGCAGCCGTAGATTCTGAAGGTGATGCCCCGGTTTCACAACAACTTGTGAAAGCATTAATGGATAGTCTGGTTGATACCAGACATGTAAATCCTAGAAGAGTATATCTCGGTGGATTATCAATGGGAGCTTTTGGAGCCTATGATCTGTTACGTCGCTATCCCGACTTTTTTGCGGCTGCATTTCCAATTTGTGGCATCGCAGACATACCATTGTTAGTGCATAATGCAAAAGATGTTCCTATGTGGATCTTCCATGGTGAAAAAGATCCTGTTGTATCCCCAGAGCCTAACCGCGAATTGTATAAAGCTTTGATGACAGCAGGTGCTAAAGATGTGACCTACTCAGAATATCCCGGAGTGGCACACGATAGTTGGAATAACGCGTTCGCGGAACCCAAATTATTGCCTTGGTTGTTTTCACAAAAGAAGAAGATGAAAAAGAACTAAGACAAACTTTGCGTGAATGGATTACTACGATGAATACTGAAATTTTTTTAGATCTCAATAAAAGCGTTTGAAATCATTTATCCTTGCCTGTGCTGTATTGGTTATGTATGCGTGTTCTCCGTTCAAAAAAGTAACGGTACAAGTAACACCACAATCACTGCGATTAATAGACGTGTACGATATCCCTTATCAGTTTTCGTTTCGTGAAACAACTGTAGGAGGCTTATCAGGCATTGATTATGATCATAAACAGCAAATTTTCTACACGATCAGCGATGACCGATCTTCTTTACAACCTGCGCGGTTTTATTCGATGAAGATCTTATTCAATGATCAGCAGATCGACACAGTTTTGTTTCAGCAGGTTGTTACATTGAAACAACCGAACGGACAACCCTATCCCTCTTCCAAAGAAAATCCACAACAAACACCCGACCCGGAAGCCATTCGTTATGATCCGATCCAAAAGCAATTGATATGGACCAGTGAAGGAGAAAGAATCGTAACAGCAAAAGATACCGTGATCGCAGATCCATCTATTCATTTGGTCGATAAGACCGGAAAATATATTCGCAGTCTTTCATTGCCGGATAATTTACGCATGTCAGCAATGGAAAAAGGTCCACGGAGAAACGGTGTTGTAGAAGGAGCGACATTCGCGAATAATTATCAAACTTTATTCGTTAGTCTGGAAGAACCAAGATATGAAGATGGTCCACAAGCAGCATTGGAACCGAATGATGCGTGGGTTCGTCTGTATCAGTTTAATATGGCCTATGGAAAAGCGGTTGCACAATATGCTTATAAACTTGATCCGGTTGCATATGCGCCGAATCCGGCGGGAAGTTTTATGGTGAATGGAATACCCGATATCATGGATATTGGTAACAACCGATTGTTGGTGATGGAGCGTTCTTTTTCTACTGGCAGACTTGCCTGCACGATCAAAATTTTTATGGTTGATCTGAATGGGGCCGAAGATATCAGCGCGGTGAAGAGTTTGAAAAATGCTCCGCCCCAAAAGCCACTTCGGAAAAAACTATTGCTGAATCTGGATGAGTTAGGAATCTATACTGATAATGTAGAAGGCATGTGCCTGGGGCCCAGATTAAAAAACGGAAAACGATCTTTATGGATGATCGCTGATAATAATTTCTCACCTTTGGAAAGATCACAACTCTTTTTATTTGAAGTGAATGAATCGTTATGAAGCAACTGATCTTTCTTTTTCTTTTAATATCGCTGATTGCATGCACCGAGACGATAAATTCGGGAAATCCACATGTGGTCATTGAAACAAAATATGGTGAAATTGAATTGGAGCTCTATGCCGATAAGGCCCCTGCAACAACTGCTGCTTTTTTAAGTTATGTGGATTCGGGTTTTTATGAGAACACATCTTTTTACAGGGTCTTGAATGTAAACAATCAACCTTCGAACGCGCCAAAGACAGAGATTTTACAAGGCGGATTGTGGCGCACCAAAAACGAAAAAGCAAGAAGCATTACAGGGATACCTCATGAGAGTACCGGCAAAACAGGCGTAAAACATAAAGATGGAGTGATATCTGTAGCGAGATTGGCACCCGGCACTGCGGGAAGCGAATTTTTTATTTGTATTGATGATCAACCCGGACTAGATGAAGGCGGCGAGAATGTTGAAGACAAATTAGGCTATGCCGCATTTGGAAAAGTGATCAAGGGGATGAGTGTTGTACGAAAGATTTATATGCAGAATGACAGAAATCAGTACCTCGATCCTCCGATTGCGATTTATAATGTCAGAAGAAAGTGAGAATATCAAAAAAAAGAAGATAAACTACTCATTTTCAGGTATTTTTTATAGATTTAAACAAGCCTAATTTTACTATATAATGCGTGAACAAGTATTCTGTTATCGCCGGTTATTGGTATTGTTTTTATTCATCTTCGGAATTACGGAATTGAAGGCCCAAGAACCTGATTCAACCCAACAACAGGTTGATAAATTTGCCGATACAACCGGTGGGTATGGCTTTATGTATCTTTCTACTACCTGTATAGAATGTAATCCCAAAGGTTCTGCGCACTATAAAAAATTTGCGATCATCAGTGGTTTTTATAAAGCCAAAGATTTTTATAGTTCAGTGGCAACGCGATCTGTCGGTCATTTTAAAAACAAGTTTGAAAAACTGGGTTACTTTAAAGATAAGGTAACGCAAACATGGAAATCACCCAAGCTGTTTGCAACGCTTCAAGAAATTATAGAATACCGAGATGATCTGATCGCAAAACTGAAGTCTGAAAACTATGTGGTCGTCTTTTTTGATGATCGCATTAATACAGAAGAGCTTGAACGCGAATAGAAGGCTTTTGATGGTAAGACTGATATGGGTGGTCGTACCCATTATCATAGGAACGGCACTGTACTTAAAAGGAAGAAAGGTTCCGGTCTTATTTGAACGATGGTTATTGTATAATTCAAAAGAGACAAGCTCTTTTCCCGGCTCAATATGGATACCTGATTATTTATGGTGTGTTTCACTATGGATGGCGATGGTAATGGTTTGGGATGGTTGGGATCGGATTCCAAAGAGCTGGAAAATAGGAATAGCAGTAATGGTTTCTGCAACCGAATTATTCCAATGGTTGGGATGGTTGCATGGAACAGGAGATTGGATAGATGTATTGATGTACCAAATGGCGATTTTAACCGTATATATCCTACACAAAACAAAACGAATATGAGAAACAAAAGAAATCTAATGGCAATATTGGTCGTATTGTCTTATGCAGTATTGTATGTGGCAAGCTCCGGACCAAAAGTTACAGCACCGCCTCCGGCCCCAACGATCAAGGCGCCTAGTTATGACTTTGAACCACCACAAAAAGCACCCGCAAAATCAGCTCAGGTCGTATTTCTTCTGGTAGACCCGGCGTATCAGGAAAAATTTGCGTACTCGAATTATAAAATATTCAGCGACTTTTCTAAAGCCATGGCTGCTGACTATAACGAATCATTGACCGCAAAAGGATATTCTGTTCGCGGACCTTTTGAATACTATGATCAGGTAGTGTACAACGACAAAAAGGAAAGCGATCTGTTATTACAAGTGGAAATTGATTTTGATATCAATAGTTCTAATGTAAACTGGAATACGTATTCTGAGTATGTATCAGGTAAAGGACGTTATGCTACTTACAGAACAGCCTATAAGTACGCCGGCTTTTTTATCTTGTCGGGTAAAGTAAACCTGGTTGCAGCAGAGCCGCTGACCAAAGAAAAATTATGGGCGAAAAGTATTCCGCTTAAGCAAAAGCAGGTATACATCGCTCCGGTATATAATACCCTGGAAAGAAGCTTCAATGTTGGTTTTAGCCGCGATCCCGGTGTTATCAACCCCATGATCGAAGCCTTACAGGATTATTACAAGCAGGTATTCAACACATCCTGGAATCACCTGGATCCAAATGAATTGGCACCTCTGAAGAAGGAAGTGCTGGAGATCCGCGAGAAGAAGAAGTACTAAACCAAGGAATAACCTATCCCAAATACGGCCATCCGCCTCAGGCGGATGGCTTTTTTATGCCCGAAAAGAAAAAATTGAGAATATCTTGTAACATGAATGCAGAAACTGCGATTATATAACAAGACTACAGGCAAACATCTTTGGAACCGGCAAAAACAATAACGAGCGAGGAAATTGTGGAACGGTGTAAAAAGGGCGAAACATCAGCCTTTTCTGCACTCTATCACTTGCATTCCAAAGAAGTGTACAACACGATCTATCGTCTCGTGCCCCATACAGGTGAGGCAGAGGATCTTTTACAAGAAGTATTTGTTGCAGCTTTTCAGGCCATTCATCGCTTTGAGAATACGGGTGGATTCAGGGCCTGGATCAAAAGAATTGCCATCAACCATTCTATTTCCTGGATCAGGAAACAGAAAGTAAGATGGGTAGAGCTGGAAGATAAAGACAGTTATTTGAAAGAAGAGGAAAGCATCGATGAGTCAGAATTTGTGTTCAAGGTAGCAGAAGTGAAAAAAGCGATCGATCAACTTCCGGATTCAAATAGAACCATTGTGCAATTATACCTGTTCGAAAATATTCCACAGGAAGAAATCGCACAAATATTGGGGATCTCTTATAATAATGTAAGGATCCAATACCATCGATCAAAACAAAAAATTTTAAAAAGCCTTAAAGAAGGAGGTGTTGCATGAGCAGTGAACTGGAAAAATTCATACAGCAAAATAGAGAAGCGTTTGATGATCGCACTCCCGGAGCAGATGTATTGTCTCGCATTCAGGAACGAATGGCACAAACACCTGTAAAAGAAGAACGCCCGAAAGCATTGGTGATCTCTTTCAGGACCTTACGTATCGCTGCGGCAGCTTGTGTATTGGCATTGGGGGGGTTCGGGATATGGTGGATGAATCAAGATACAGCAACAGTGGTAGCCTCCACACAAACAGTAGCGCAACAACAGAATACGCCAGCAATACCGAAAGAAGAGATCATTCAGGAGAATGCTATTGCAGCATTGCCTGAAGTTGAAAAAACAACAGGAGAAGCAGCACAACAACTCATCAAGGAAAACAACCAACAAAAGCAATTGCTATTCGCTAGTCTGGGAAATATGGAATCACCCAGCACAAGAATTGCAGCAGCGATGAAAGCTTATCGGATGCAGGAAGCAGACAGAGATATTATAGACGCACTGGTATCAACAATGAATGAAGATCCGAGTACCAATGTAAGACTGGCAGCACTAGAAGCGCTCTCTCGTTTTCACCGAGAAAATTATGTGAAGAAAAAGCTCATCGCTTCTTTGAAAAAGCAAAAAGATCCGATGGTACAGATAGAATTGATTCAAGTACTCACAGAAATGAAACAAAAATCAATTCTTGACGATTTACAGAAAATGGTGCAGGATGCAAATACAAATGATGCAGTAAAAGAACGCGCCTATTCAAGCATTTTAACCCTTGGTTCATAATACAAACAGACAAATACTGGTTCATGCATGACAGTTAGGTCTGAATCACTATCATAAAATCATAAAAAAGAAAACGAAAGAAATGAAAAAGTTCATATTCACCACAATTGTAGCGCTGATCGCAACCACAGCAGCATTTGCGCAGGATTATAAGATCGCAAAAAGTTCAGGAAAACTCATCATCAATCTACCTGGCGTATTGGTTGAAGGATATGATGGCAATGAGATCATCTTCTCTTCCAGCAAGATGAAGTCAGAAGACGATGAAAGAGCAAAAGGCTTACGTCCGATCAGCGGCTCTGGCTTGGAGGATAATACCGGTATCGGAATCAATGTAACCGATAAAGGCGGGAATATAGAAGTGAATCCTGTAGGTAAAGGTGATAACAAGATCAAGATCAAAGTACCTAAAGGAGTTGCAATCTCTTATTCATTCAATAAAGTAATGAACCATTCTGTTGCTTCATTTAAAAATGTAGAGAGCGAAATCGAAGTATCTGCATTATATAATGATGTAGAGCTTGAAAATACAACCGGACCACTTACCGTTAAATCTGTTTATGGAAGTGTAGAAGTAAAGCTGGGTCAGAATATCAAAGGGCCTGTATCACTCATATCCGTTTATAAACACGTTGATGTTGCAATGCCTGTAACTACTAAAGCCAACCTAAAGATGAATACCTCTTGGGGTGAGATACTGGCTTCTGCTGATTTTAAAATTGATATTGAAAAGTCTGGCGATATGGTGAAGTACAGCGATAACAATATCAAAGGAAAATTAAACGGGGGTGGTATTGATATGACCTTAACCTCTAACTACGGAAAAGTATACCTCCGCAAGTCTAACTAATTCCTCATCTTATCAAACATACTTGTATGAAAACAATACTCACCGTATTGTGCTGTACCCTGCTGTGCCTTGCTCAGGCACAACAGACCATCACAAAAAGCTATCCGGTAAAAGCAGGTCAGCAATTAAACCTTTCATTTGATTATCCGAAAGTAGTAAAGCTAAGCACCTGGGATAAAAATGAAGTTTCGATAACTGCATCAGTGAGCATTAACAATGGCGACAATAATGATGCTTTTCAATTGATCGAAAGTTCTGAAGGCAATACACTTACCATCAAGAATATCATCAAGGATATGGATAAACTTCCCAAACGTTATACTGTGATGAAAGATGGAAAGAAAACAGTGTTTACTTCCAAAGAAGCGTATAGGGAATTTACCGCAGACCTGAAAGGCGCTAAATATTATTCAGAAGGTGTAGAAATAGAGATCACACTCGATATTAAAGTACCGGAAAATCTCGCGACTACGTATGTAAAATCAACTTACGGTATTGTAGAGCTGGCCGACTTTAATGGACAACTAAAAGCAGATGCTACTTACGGAGGAATTGATGCATCAATCAATGAAGCGAATACCGGAAAGCTTTCTGTTACCACACATTATGGACAGATCTACACAAATCTGAAACTGACTATCACCGAAAAAGAAGAAAAAGATTTTTATACGTCAATAACAATGGCACCGGGTAAAGGTCCTGCATATTCGCTAAAATCAACTTACGGTAATCTTTACCTGCGAAAATCTGTTAAATAACCACGTAAACTGTTTCTACAGTTCACTCACTATTCTCATGTGTATGAAAGCCGCAGCATTGCGGCTTTTTTTATTCACGAATTAAACTTTTACAAAAGCAAATGACAGCAACTTTTTAACAGCAGATTGACAAAACTTTATATTCCTTTTCGCAATCACAGGCACGAAGCTTGGATACATAATAGTGTAAAGAATCCTGAACATAAAATTTACTATTATGAAAACAATGAAATGGACAGCAACACTTTTATCAGCGATATTCTTGCTGATATCTTGTAGTCGTACGGCCTATGTTCAAAAAGACAGTGATGTTGATTTTAGTAAAATAAAAACGTACAGCTGGGTAAGAACACAGGCTGATAAAGAAACGGCGAATGCATCAACCAGAAACGATGATCTTACAAATAGAAAGATCAGACAGTCCATTGACCGCAATCTCGCGGAAAAGGGATGGAAAGAGGTAAAAAATAATCCTGACGTATACCTGGTTTATGATGTGATGATCGAAAAGGAAAACAAGATCGATCGTAATGCGGTATACTCACAATCTTTTACTCGATGGTTCTTTAATCCGGCTAGCAGAAGATGGGTACCTGTATTTTATCCATCAAGGTTCCTGGGATTTGATGAGAATACCAGAACGGTGAATGAAGGAACACTGACATTGACAATGATGGACGCTGATACCGATAAAACCATTTGGCAGGGATGGACTACTTCTGAGTTAAACGGAAGAAAATTAAGTGACAAACAAATCGATAGTAAAGTAAAAGCAATCGTAAAAAAACTAGAGGAATAAGTATTGATGAATGAGAACAAAGTCGCTTCTGATAAGAAGCGGCTTTAATTTTTGGCAGATAGTTGATCGATACGCGTTTGCAAAAGTATTTTCTCGGCTTCGGAATTCGCCATAGACATCGCCTGCAGAAAATATATTTTAGCTTGAATACGGTCGCTTAGTTTCATATAGAGATAACCTAACACCGAACTATAGTGATGATCATTTTTCAACAACAACTCAATACCGGGAATGGAAAGTACTTCACCAATGGCTTTTTCAGTATCACCATTGGCATGTATAACAAGTGCACGGTTTAATAAAATAACCGGAGAAGCATCTGTTTGTATCAATAGATCATACCAATATAACAATTGCCCCCAGTTGGTTTCGTTATAAAGCGTCGCTTTGCAATGCTCTGCAGCAATGGCGGCTTCAATATGGTATTTACTGATCTTATCTCCTTCCGCAGCCGCATTCAAATAATAATATCCAACCTGAATAAGTTCTTTATCCCATAAAGAACGGTCTTGGTGTTCAAGCAGGATGAATTGTTGTGTATCTGAAAAACGACTGTCAAATCTTGCAGCATGCAAACACATCAGTGCCAATAGTGCCTGATTGATTGGATCTTTTACAGCCGTATGTTCACATAAAATCTTACAGCAGCGCAAGGCCTCCATGCATAGATCGCGACGGATCAATTCGTCGGTTTTACGTGCATAATAACCTTCGTTGAATAAAAGATAGAGTACGATTCGAACAGCTTCGAGTCTGTTAGACAATTCTTTTCCAGATGGGATTTCTAATTCAATATGTTCACTTACCAGAAATTCTTTGGCTCTGCTCAGTCTTTTCTGAACAACTGGATCTGTTAGTACCAATGCTTTTGCAATTTCGCTTATTGAAAAAGAAAAAACAAGCTTTAATGTAAGTGCAATCTGGTCTTCTTTTTTTAAAGAGGGATGACAACAAGCAAAGATCATTCGCAACTCGCTATCACTGATTTCATGATCATGGAAAAATGACGCTACTTGTTCGCTATAATTAGCGTTATCCTGTGATTGAACAAAGCGAGCATGATAGTTGATCCTTCTCAGCAGGTCAACTGCTTTGTTCTTCGCCGTCTTCATTAGCCAGGCTTCGGGTTGGTCCGGAATGCCTTTTAACTTCCAATGCTGTAGTGCACTGATAAAAGACTCCTGCACAATGTCTTCAATAAGATTCAGGTGTTTGAAACCTGCGAGACGTGATAAAACAGCAACCATCTTTCCCGATTGTTGCCGGAAAAGATGGTCAATGGTTTGTTCAGTATGTTGTTGAAGGTTCATTATTGAAATACAACAACATCTCGAACTTCAACAGATCCGCCCAATGGTAGATCAGGGCAGTCTTGTGCGATCTTTACAGCAGCTTCAATATTATCTGCCTTTACAATAAAGAAGCCGCCTACCATTTCTTTACTTTCAATAAAAGGTCCATCGGTCACCACATTGCCCTTGTGTAGTGTTTTACCTGTAGGCATCAAGGCTTCTCCGGAAACATAGGTTCCGTTAGCTTGTAGCTGACCTACCCAGGCCATCCATTTTTCCATATTCTGCTGCATTTCTTCTGGAGATGCAGTAAAGGGATCCAGTCCTCCGCGGAAGACAAACATAAAATTGCTCATACCGGTTGTTTTAAAGATGAATGAAACGATTAACTATTACAAGACGAATAGCGCAGACCGAATCAGACAAAAAAGATAAATTTTTTTTCTGCGGAAAAAGAAAAAGAAGGGTTAAGCTATTGGAAAGAAGGATAAACGGAATTAAAAAGGCTTATAAGCATACACTACTTCATAGGGCTGCTTTTTCAATGCGGGAAGGATCTCTCCGATTTTCAGGTTCTTTTTTTGGGGTGTTGGTTCACAAACCCAATATTGTTCTCCATTATAAACGATCGGAGTACCGGTAGCATGTTCAAAATGTACAGCAACAGTAATATGTGTGGGATATGATAAAACGATCATTGGCAGGTTATAGATCTCTTTAATGATATTGAAGAAGAAAGCAGACCTGTCTTCACAGTCGCTATACTCATAGAACAGCGTTTGTTCGGCAGACAATCTTCTTTCTTTACCATAAGCCTTTGTGTCGGTTTCAAATAAAAATGCCGATCGAGTGAATTGCATCAGATAATCTACTCCTTGCTGATGTGTCATACCTTTCACGGCTTCACGAAGTACCGGGATCAAAGAGTTGTATGTGGTCTGACTCAATGGAATACTGAATTGAGAAGCATATTCCACCACCGGATAATTGGTAAAGATCTTCTGCATTTGCTGATCTAGTACCACATTAAAACGATAGTCTTTATTCTTATAATCAAACTGAAGTTGCTTAACGGTATAGTTGTTCTTTTTCAGAATGGGTAGACTGGTTACCTTATATGAAAAACGATTGGTGCCACCTACACCCAATGCAAGTGTGGTGAAAGACATGGCATCAAAGTTTACATTGCTGTTGTAATCATGATAGTTCAGACAAACATATTGCTGATCATCCTTCATATAATAGGGCACATCATAGATCACTTCTTCGCTTCTTACATACAACAATAGGGTATCATTTCTGAAGCGCGTAGTAGATGAATAACCTGATTCATTCAATAAAAACCATTTGAATAAAGTATAGCGATGATAGTTGACCGCTTTCGGACTCAATTTTTCCGCAGTTGTTCTGATGAGTTGATAGTAAAACCAATCATCTAATTTTTTCTGATCACGGTACTGAATAAGGGTCTGGATCATGGGTTGATACAGGCTATTCTTTAAGTGCTCATAAAAACCACTGATACTCTTTTTAGATAGTTGTTCTTCAAAAGGCACATTCATAGAAGCATCCACGGGGAATTGTAGACTGTCTCCATAAAAATCGATCACGGTAACAGAACGATCCAAGCGATCTTGTGAAAAACCGGTGGAAATGTATAAAACCGTGATTATGAATAATATGAACCCCTTTTTCGTCAAATTCAATGCGTTTGTGCTTACTGAATTTACGAAATGGTAACAATTATTTAATATTAAATCTTCTAGGATTAGCTAAACCATTGATTTAGAAGCTTCTTAAAGCATGTGTGATACCTTGTTTATGGTAATAAGAAACAACTTTGCCATTTTGTACCGCCGGAATCCAACGGGGACTTTGTCTGAAAACACGTAAGGTTTCCATATCAACAGACCATTCTACAGACTTATCGATATTCAGTTCAGAAACGGCACCGGTTGTATCTACTTTGAAGCTGATCACAACCCTTTCTTTGCTACCGAGTGGAAAAATTTGTTTGAATCGCCCTGGTGTTTCCAGATTTTTCTCCAGGTATTTGACCCAGCCCTCCACTCCACCTTTGAATTCGGGTGGTTTATTATCACTTGTAAAATTATTCTTCATAAAGAATAGAGCATCCATTGGTTCTTCAGGTCTTCCATCTGAATAATAGATGGTTTTGGTTTCGTAGTTTCTCGTCAAAACTCTTTTGCCATTTTCATACTGTATCAAAGCAAGTGTAGAGCCATCCGGTTTTTTGTACTCCCAAAAACCATCTTTTTTGCCATAGCTTACTAGTCCGGTACTGTCTATATGACCACTACTATTGTACCATGCAAATCTTCCATGAGGTATTTGTAATTCATTATCGCGGTAAGTTTCACATCGGATCATGGGTCCGTTTTTATGATAGAAGCGACAGGAATAAGTGGTATCATTCTCTCGTAACTTATACATGAAATAAGTGGCCTTGTCGATGCTATTAATCGGTGACCAATCTTCTTTAAACGCAAAGAATTGTTCATTGGATTTTTGAGCGTTTGTCACCAACAGCATACAAACGAAAACATAAAAAAGAATAAAGCGTTTTTGCATTAACATGTTGAATAAATAAAAGGAATGGATTTAAAAACAAATAACAAAACTGGTGCCTTTACCGATCTCGCTGTTGACCTGAATGGTTCCGCCCATACTGGTAACGTGATTATGAACGAGGTACAGACCGATACCCTTGCTGTCTGCATGATCATGAAAGCGTTGGTGTTTGCCAAAGATTTTATCCTTTACCAGCTCCATATCAAAGCCAATTCCATTATCGGTAATACTTAAATATTGTTTTTCATTTTCTACCCAGGTATGAATATCAATGAGGGGGTTTCTACCCGGCATAGCATATTTGATGGAATTGGTAATGAGGTTCAGAAAAATACTTTCTAAATAACTTTTTTTGAAAAGCACGGTTGGAAGCGACTCAAAATCTGTTTGAATGATCGTACGAGAATCAATGATAAGGCTGCTAATGGATTGGGTAACTTTTTTCAACACATCCTCAAAAAGAACAGACTCTTTTTCTGTATTGATACGATCATTTTCCGCCAGGATATCTACATAATCATTCAAAGTGTTCTTCAACTGTTCTGTACCGGTTTTCAGGATCGATAAAAATTGTTGTACCTGTTCATCATCGATCTTTCTCTTATTAAGCAGATTAAAAACATTCAAGAGATTATTGACCGGTGAACGCAGGTCGTGAGAAGTAGTATAGGATAATCGCTTCAAATCAGCATTCAGCGCAGATAGTTCAGCAATGAGTTTATTTCTGTCTTCTTCTTCTTTCTTTTTGTGGGTAATATTTTTGGCGATCGCATATACCAGTTCTTCTTCTGCAACCGGCATGGAAGTCCAATACAACCAAACCACTTCGCCGCTTTTAGTGATATAACGGTTTTCGAAATGATACAGCGGAGAACCGTTTAATAATTCTTTTCTGTGTTGTGCGGTCTTATCCTGATCATCCGGATGAATAAATGAAGAAATCCTACGCGACATCAGCTCTTCTTCTGAATAGCCTAATACCTTCGCAACAGCGCTATTAATTTTTTTGAAATAACCATCATAACCGGCAATACAAAACAGGTCTGCGGAGAGCTCAAAAAAATTTTCGAGGTGATAGGCTGAAATATCGATATCGGATCTTGAATTCAAGTCCATAGAATGAAGAATTGATACAAACTTTCATTGTAAATATAATGTATCGCTTGTTTATAATTGAGTGATACAACCCAACAAAATTCTCTCTTGTTTAAATATTATCTCTCGTAACTTTATCAGCTTTCTTTAAGTGTAAAAAAATGCCATTCAAACTCCATTCATCTTATTCTCCTGCAGGTGATCAACCCTCCGCCATTGCACAATTAACAGAGGGTCTTCTGAATGGAGAGCAGTATCAGACCTTATTGGGGGTGACGGGCAGTGGTAAAACATTTACCATGGCCAATGTGATTCAGCAGGTGCAAAGACCCACATTGGTACTCACACACAATAAAACACTGGTTGCGCAATTGTATGGAGAGTTCAAACAATTCTTTCCGGAGAATGCGGTCGGGTATTTTGTTAGCTATTATGACTATTACCAACCGGAAGCATATATGCCGGTGAGCGATACCTATATCGAAAAAGATTTAAGCATCAATGAGGAGCTGGACAAGCTTCGTTTACAAGCCACTTCACAATTGCTGAGTGGTAGAAGAGATATCATCGTAGTAGCGAGTGTGAGTTGTATTTATGGTATGGGTAACCCTACGGAATATGAAAACGGGATCATTCGAATTCACAAAGGTCAGGTCATATCTCGTCAGGGTTTTTTGCATCAATTGGTAAATGCATTGTATAACAGAAGTCAGGAAGAATTCAAGCGCGGTACTTTTCGTGTGAAGGGGGATACGGTAGATATCAATCTGCCTTATGTAGATTTTGGATATCGAATTACCTTCTTTGGTGATGAGATCGAAGAAATTGAAAGCATAGAAACAGCAACCAGCAAAAGAATCGGACTGATGGAGAATGCAGCCATCTTTCCTGCGAACCTTTATCTCGCGCCCAAAGACATGATACAACAGGTGATGAATGAGATACAGGATGAAATGATGGCACAGGTAGAATACTTTAAGAATACCGGAAAATTTATTGAAGCACAACGTATCAAAGAAAGAGTAGAATATGATCTGGAAATGATCCGCGAACTTGGATATTGTAATGGTATTGAAAACTATTCCCGCTTTTTTGACCGAAGGAAACCGGGAACGCGTCCGTTTTGTTTATTGGATTATTTTCCCAAAGATTTTTTATGTGTGATTGATGAAAGCCATCAGACCATTCCACAAGTAGCCGGAATGTATGGCGGAGATAGAAGTCGGAAGCTGGTATTGGTTGATTATGGTTTTCGCTTACCCAGTGCCATGGATAACCGTCCGCTGAACTTTCATGAATTTGAATCATTGATCGGACAAACGGTTTTTGTAAGTGCTACACCCGGAGATTATGAATTGGAAAAAACGGGTGGCGTGGTGGTGGAGCAGGTTGTAAGACCTACCGGATTACTGGATCCGCCCATTGAGATCAGACCAAGTGTGAACCAGATAGATGATCTGTTGGATGAAATTGATAAACGTGTAAAAAAAGGAGATCGTGTTCTGGTGACCACACTCACCAAGCGAATGGCGGAGGAAATGGATAAATACCTGGGTCGTATCAACATCAAATCCAAATACATTCATAGTGATGTAGATACCCTAGAGCGAGTTGAGATCTTACGTGATCTGAGATTGGGAGTGATTGATGTATTGGTCGGTGTCAATCTTTTGAGAGAAGGACTCGATCTTCCGGAAGTTTCATTGGTAGCGATTCTGGATGCAGATAAAGAAGGGTTCCTGCGTAATGAAAGATCATTGACACAAACAGCAGGACGTGCTGCCCGTAACGTAGATGGTCTGGTGATCTTTTACGCAGACACCATTACAGAAAGTATGCAGCGTACTATTGATGAAACGACCCGCAGAAGAGAAAAGCAGATCGCTTATAATATTGAACATGGCATTACGCCAAAAACCGTTTCAAAAAGTAAGGAGCAGGTCTTTGCACAAACTTCTGTGCTGGATATTAAAGGATATGATCCATCCAATCCATATGCACTGCAAAAAGATGAGCCATTGATACAAACAGCGGCAGAAGAGCAGGTAGAATATAAAACGATCCCGCAATTAGAGAAAGCAATCAATGCCATCAAAAAGCAAATGGAAAAAGCTGCCCGCGATCTGGATTTCATTGAAGCAGCAAGATTGAGAGATGAAATGTTTTCGTTAAAGAAGAAGCTGGAAAATTTGTCTGCCTAAGACTGATCAATTTGCTACATTCTCAAATTTTCAAATTATCTTGTTATCCATTGCTTGCCATGAGAATACTCTGGAAAATCTACCTGTGGATCACGGGATGGAAAGTCCGGGATAATTTCCCGTACCATCTGAAAAAATGCATCGTGATCGTTGCGCCGCATACGAGCGCATGGGATTTTGTAATTGGTCTCGCCATTCGAAGCGTACTTCGACTCACACATGTAAAATATTTAGGGAAGGCAGAATTATTTCAAGGAAGATTTGGGTTTTTCTTTCGTAGACTAGGTGGTTATCCGGTCGATCGTTTCAATAATAAGAATATGGTAGATCAGGTAGCAGAATTATTTGATCAACATGAGACATTTGTATTGGCGCTCTCTCCGGAGGGAACCCGAAAAAAAGTAGACCGATTAAGAACCGGCTTTTATCACATCGCCAAAAAAGCAAATGTTCCGATCGTAATGGCGGCGATGGATTTCACTAAAAAAGAAGCCTGGTTTTCTGAACCCTTTCTTACATCCGATAATGAAGAAGCTGATTTTAGAAAGATCATAGATTTCTATGCACCTGTTCAGGGAAAAATTCCTGAACAAGGATTGGCACACCTGAAAGAATCATCATTTGTTTAATTCATGATAACCCCCCGAAACATGAACTACCCAAACATTGTTGAAAAATTTTGTGAGTACGAAAAAACAACACCCTCACGTTTATTTTTAGCTGAACCCGTGAGAGGCGTGTACCAACATTTTACCTGGGCAGAAGCAGGTGTACAGATCAGAAGCATGGCTGCAGCTTTGCGTTCTTTCGGATATGGTAAAGATGATAAGATAGCCATACTCAGTAAAAACTGCGCTCACTGGATCATGGCTGATCTGGCCATTGCCATGGCCGGTTGTGTGTCAGTTCCTTTATATCCAAATATTACTGCAGATGCTTTGCGTGATATTATTGTTCATAGCGAGAGCAAAGCAATTTTTATCGGAAAACTGGATAACCCGGACGCTATTCGTCAAGGAGTTCCTGATTCCTTATTACAGATCACTTTTCCTTTTTATCCCAACGCAGATTGTATCAACTGGAATGATCTGGTAAAAAGTCACGAACCTTTGCAAGGCGTGCCACAGCTAGACCCTTTTTCTTTGGCGTGTATTGTCTATACTTCCGGAACTACAGGACAATCAAAAGGGGTGATGCATACCTATCATGCCATGTCATTTGCAGTTCAGTCATTCCTGGACAATTTTCCAGAGATCAAAAAGGAAATATTCTTTTCATACTTACCCCTTTGTCATGTAGCCGAAAGGATGTTGGTAGAGTGTGGCACTGTTTTCACGGGTAGTACGGTTTATTTTGTGGAGTCACTAGATACGTTTGCTACCAATCTTGCACATACACAACCAACAGTTTTTCTCGCGGTACCGCGTATCTGGGAAAAGATGCAAGAAGGTGTATTGAAAAAAATGCCACAAGCAAAGTTGGATCGCTTGTTAAAAATTCCCCTGATCAGTGGATTGATCAAAAAAATGATCCGAAAGAAATTAGGCTTAGGAAGAGCGCAACATATTTTCACTGGAGCATCACCCATCAATCCCGCATTATTACAGTGGTATGCGAAATTGGGGATTATTATTCAGGAAGCATATGGCATGACAGAGAACGTGGCTTTATCTCATGTCAATAAAAAGCATTCCGCAAAATTTGGAACCGTAGGTCAACCTTATGCATCTGTTGAAGTGAGATTGGGTAAAGACAATGAGGTACAGGTAAAGAGCCCGGCTTCTATGTTGGGTTATTATAAGGAGCCCGAGTTATCGGCACAATGTTTTGAAGATGGTTTTTTAAAAACGGGTGATGAGGGATCTATTGATGCAGAAGGATACCTGACTATTACCGGCCGTATCAAAGATCAATTCAAAACCGGAAAGGGTAAGTATATCACACCGGCACCAATGGAAAATACATTGGGAGCTCATGAATATGTAGGGCAGGCTTGTGTTGTTGGATCGGGAATGTCTTCAGCACTGGTTTTATGTACTTTGTCGGAACAGGCAAAAGCGGTACCGGTCAATGATGTGCAACAAGAACTGGAAAATTTATTGCGAAGCCTCAATACACAGTTAGAGCATCATGAACAATTGGCACGCATGGTCGTGTGTAAAGAAGAATGGAGTATTCAAAATGGCTTACTGACCCCAACGCTTAAGATCAAGCGGAAAAATATCGATCAGCAATATGCACAGTCATATCCGGATTGGCTACGCGCGGAGCAAATAATTATTTTTGAATAGGAAGAGTTTGGGCATCTCTCATTTTTGGCACAATATTGTTATGGTTCTTTCGTTATAATTATCGAATGATCATATTTCAAATTGTAAATGCATGAGAACCAATCGTTTTATAGTCGCATTCGCGTCTTCTGTACTGCTTTTTTCCTGTGTGAGCAGTAAAAAATTCAAAGATTCAGAAGCCAAGTATACACAGTTAAGTGGTGCTTATCTTGAAATGCAGGGCAAGTACCGTGAACTACAAGATGAGATCAAAGACCTCGAAAACCAATTGGCCAAATCAAAAGGACAAAACAGCGAACTTAACACCCGTAAGCAAGCACTGGAAGATCAAATAGCAGACCTGAATAAGCAAATTGATTTTCTGAAACAAAACAATACGACTGTATTGAATCAGTTGAAAGATCTTTCTGTAGTAACGGGTGCTCAGGCAGAAAGTATTAAAAAGTCGCTAGAGAATATCGGTGCAAAAGACCTGTATATCCGTGATCTGCAAGGTTCAATCGCCCGTAAAGATTCATTGAATATGGCTCTGGTCATGAACCTGAAAGGCGCTATCGGTAATTTGAATGATGAAGATATCAATATCAAAGTCGATAAAGGAGTAGTGTATGTTGATATTTCTGATAAACTTTTATTCAAAAGCGCGAGCTATGAAGTAACAGACAGAGCCAAAGAGGTACTGGGTAAAGTTGCTAAAGTGTTGAATGCGCAACCTGAAATAGAATTTATCGTAGAAGGACATACCGATTCTCTCCCGATCAAAACAGCAGCGATCCAGGATAACTGGGATCTGAGTGTGAGAAGAGCAACTACAGTTGTTCGCATTTTGCAAGAGACCTATGGAATCGATCCTAAGCGTATGACAGCAGCGGGAAGAAGTCAGTATATTCCTTTGAAAGATAATGGTACGGCGGAAGGACGTGCGGCTAATCGCAGAACGCGTATTGTGATCCAGCCAATGTTGGATCAGTTCTTCAAATTATTAGAGACAAAACCACAGCAATAAAGTACATACTAACCCAACCATATACGCCTAAAGAAAACCCCCGCAATTGCGGGGGTTTCTATTTGTAGTTATTAGAAAATTTAGACCGTTTCTAATGCCAAAGATTTTTGAACTTCATTAAAATCTGTACAATCCAATGCAGCTGCAGCTAACTCCATCATTTGATCCATTACAAATGGAGGTGCAGAAGCTTGTATGGCACGAAACCATTCAGCGATTTCTCTGATACTTAATCCTTTCATCATCCAGTAGCTATATCGCGCGTTTTTATCAGGAGGAAGAGAGCCTACGATCTCCATGGTTAGGTTGTGTAATTGCTCATCCGTATAATGTTGCCAGATCAATTCTTTAATGATCACTTCCTCCATATTCATATGTGATAAATTGAATGCAGTAAACTCGGCAAGCGAGAACTGTATTTGTCTTCCAGCAAAAATTTTATCGGAGGGCTTAACCGCGGCTTCATACTGTTCAATACATCCTTGCAAATGTGCTGCAAGCATATGATCCTTATCGTGCTGCTGTTCAAAATCTGCGATCACCTGTGGTGCTTTATCTGCAATCAATGTAAATACTTTTGTGTCTTCGGTATGCGCGTGCCCATCAAAAAGCCAGATCAGCTCTTTTAGTTGTGCAATTGTTTTGGAAGCTTCTTCCTCCTCTGTAAAATCTGTATGCTGCACCTGCAAAGAGCAATGATACAGCAGGGCTCTTAACCCCTGATGTATCTGATGAAAGGGGTTGTAACGTGATAATTGATTCATATGGTCGTTTTTAGTGTTTGCGCAAAACTGCACTAACGGTTTATATAGCTCAATCACATAAAAGTGTGGTTGCGGATGAGCGGCTTAAAACCAATGATGACGGCACTATTTTTACAAGAAAGAAGGTCCTCCGGTTTCTGTATAAACAGATAAAATGTATTAATTCGCAGAAGAATTAATACATTTAAGAAACGGAAACGCTGATACCCCTGCAGCGAATTTTAACAAGCAAGCAGATAAGTATGTATTCAATATTTAAGAGAACTGGTATCTTTTTTTCCGTCATTATTTTCTGTTGTTTTCTTTTTCCCTCTTCTTCTTTCGCGCAACTACCGGTTGCCAAACACGGTGTTATTGATTTACGAAATATAGATCTATCAAAACAATCTGTTCCACTGGATGGCGAATGGGGACTCTGCTGGGAAAAATTATGTGTGCCGGGAGACACTTCTAAGGAAATGACCGGTATGACCACCTTCCCCAAGCGATGGGATAATACAGTTGTTGGTGGGAAGAAAATCACAGCCCAAGGGTATGCATCCTATATGCTTACCATCTTACTTCCCAAAAACGCTTCAAATCTGGCATTGGATGTTCCGGATACTTATACCAGCTATAAAATGTTTGTGGATGATGCCGTTTTTGTTGAATCAGGAATACCCGGCACTTCTGCGGAAACGACCAAACCGAAGTGGCAACAATTTACACGGGAGCTATTCATAAAAAGAGATACCGTAAAACTCATACTTCAAGTAGCGAATTTTTTACACTCTAAAGGAGGTCCTTATAAATCTATTACGATCGGGAATAAAGACAAACTATTCAGTAAGAGAAACAGAGACAATGCCTTCAACTTTATTCTTACCGGAAGTATCATTATGTGTGGACTCTTCTTCTTTGGTCTGTACTTCTTTGGTCGTTACGATAAAACCATTCTTTACTTTGCTCTTTTCTGTATCACTTACAGTTATCGTATCATTGGAACATCCCAGTATTCTTTGCACACGATCTTTCCTGATCTTCCCTGGGCGTTCACCATTCACATGGAATACCTGTCATTGTTTGTAAGTGTTATCTTTTTTACACAGTATACACAAAATCTTTATCCGGAAGATTCTAACAAGCTCATTACTACTTTGGAAATGTGGGCATGTATCATCCTGTCACTGATCACACTGTTCTTCCCTCCTTCGGTATTTACACAGCTGATCAATCCGTTTTTAGTGGTTATGTTTTTTGTGATTGCGCATGCATTTTATGTATATGTCGTGGCCTATAGAAGAAAAAGACTCGGTGCAGGATATGCATTATTAAGTACAGGCGTTGTAATGATCATTTTTGTGATCATTAATTTGCAATACTTTGACTTTGTTGCTCCTCAAAAAGAACTGTTATTCATCGGTTATTTATCATTCTTCTTTCTGCAGTCATTGATTCTTTCTTATCGATATTCATACCTGCTCAATAAAGCCAGGAAGGAAGCGGAGCAGGGACTTGTTGCAAAAAGTGATTTCCTCTCCAATATGTCACACGAAATAAGAACACCGCTGAATTCGGTGATCGGTCTTTCACATATATTATTGGATAATCAGCCGCGTGAGGATCAGAAAGAACAACTGAATGTGTTACTTTTTTCTGCTAATAATCTTTTGAATATTGTCAACGACATTCTGGATTACAATAAAATTGAAGCGGGCAAGATCAATTTTGAATACATTGATATGGACCTGGTTCAGGTATCACAAGATCTTTTATCCGGATTGAAAACACTGGCTGATGAAAAAGGGATTGTATTACTCCTAGAAAAGGATCCGGCATTTAATCATCGTATCATCTCAGACCCAACACGCATCAGCCAAGTGATTGGCAATCTCTTGCAAAACGCCATTAAGTTTACAAGATCGGGTCATGTCAAGCTCATCATAAAACAGGAGAAGATCCAAAAACAACATATCACACTAACGATCAAAGTAGAAGATACCGGAATCGGTATCGCAGCTGAAAAACAGAAACTGATCTTTGATCGTTTTACACAAGCGGATACTTCAACATCAAGAAGTTTCGGTGGTACCGGACTGGGTCTTGCCATCTGCAAAAAAATTCTGGAGCTACAAGGGTCACAATTGCAATTAAAAAGTGAGCCGGGTAAAGGATCTGTTTTCTTTTTCACCCAGACTTTCCCAATATCACAAGTGTTTAATTTCTCACAAGGAGAACCCGTACTAGAAGAAATCGAAAAAGGCCGTCCGCTTTCAGGCGTTTCATTATTAATGGCAGAAGACAATGAGTTGAATGTGTTGGTTGCAAAAACGTTCCTCGAGAAATGGGGAGCAAAGATCGATGTGGCGGCCAATGGAGAAGAAGCCATTCGCAAGCTTGATACAAATAAGCATCAAATGATCTTAATGGATATGCATATGCCTGTGATGGATGGATATGAAGCAGTGAAGATCATTCGCAGTAAGGGGATCAACATTCCTATAATCGCACTAACAGCGAGTTTACCATCAGAGGTAGAAGAACGTGCACGCGATCTTTCTATCAATGCGATCGTTACCAAACCTTTTGAACCGGATGAGTTTCTGAAATTATTGATCAAGATCCATCATCAATGATCCAATAAAAATGCCTTGATTTTTTCAGCCAATAACTTCACATCCACTTGCTCTATCGGATGTGCGGTATTGGGTAAGATCTGATACTGGCTGTTCACTAATGCTGTTGCAGCATTTTGTGTTTCCTGGGATGATACCATATTATCTTTTTCACCGAGTAATACCAGTGTAGGACAATCAATCTTTTGCAATACAGCAACAGGAAGTAATGGATCTTTGCCTAGTGCTAATAACATGGCGGCTGTTTTGTGGAGTAGATTTTTCCATTCCGTATGACCATGTCTTTCTGCCAGCTGCTGAGCAAATGCCGGTACTTTTTCTTCGATAACTTCCGGTCGCAGCATTTTGGTTTCTTTGGCGGCTATTTCTTCACTCCATTCATATTTAGTACCCAGTGTAATGATCTTTTGAAAAATGCCGGGATATAGCGACGCTAAATAAACAGCAACATATCCTCCCATACTATAACCAAATACCATGGGCTTATCAAGTTGATGCTTTTCGATAAAATCGGCGATTGCTTTTGCAAAAGCCTGCATCGAAAAAGACTCAACAGGGTCGCTATTACCATGACCGGGGAAATTAAAGCAATACACGTCAAAGTAAGGACTGAGTTCACTTTTAAGTGATAACAGCTGATCCATCGATCCAATAGCCCCGTGTAGTAGTAATAGTGGTTGCATCTAACAAATATAAAACAAGGCCTTGACCCTTACTCAAAGTGGAATACAAAGAAATCATGTAAAAATCAGACGTTGATTTTTTGACTAAACTCCGCTCATTGTTCTTGTTTGACTGTTCAAATGAAAACCAAAATTCTTTTCTACGAACATTTTCATATTTGAATGCTAAAAGGAAAACAATGAGAAAGTTGCACCTGTTTTTAATGGGTATGATCCTGTTGAGCATTTCATCTCTTGCTCAGTCTTCAAAGAATGGAAAGATCTTGCTCACGCTTCGTAATGAGCAACAGCAATTGCTTGAAAATGCAACAGCTGAGTTATTACGCGTGAAAGACTCTTCGCTGATAAAAGCTTCGATCAGTGACAAAACAGGAGTTGTTGTTTTTGAAAATCTATTATCAGGAAACTATCGCATCCGCATTTCAATGATGGGGTATACGACTTCGTATACAGCACCCATTACTGTTACTGAATCAGCAGGCGAAGTCAATGCAGGCACTATAACCTTACAGGCAGCGGCCAATACCATGAGTGAGGTAACCGTGACCAGTCGTAAACCTTTTATTCAGAAACTCACAGATCGTATCGTAGTAAATGTAGAGAGCAGTATTGTTAGTGCGGGCAGTTCTGCATTGGATGTACTGGAGCGCTCGCCTGGAGTTAGTGTGGATCAGAATGATGTGATTGGTTTGAGAGGCAGACAAGGTGTTATCATTATGATCGATGGAAAACCAACACCGATGTCTGGAGCAGATCTGGCCAACTATTTAAGAGGCTTACCGGCAAATACGATTGAGCGGATCGATATTATTACCAATCCCTCTGCTAAATATGATGCTGCGGGTAATTCCGGCATCATTGATATCCGAATGAAAAAAGACCAACGTTTGGGAACCAATGGAACATTAACGCTGGGTTATGGTCAAGGTGTGTACCCTAAATCGAATGCCGGACTAACATTCAACCACCGCAACAAAAAAATAAATCTGTTTGGTAATTATACTTATGGTTACAGAATGAACATGAATCACCTGATCTTGGATCGTAATTTCTTTAATGAGAGTAAAGTGTACACAGGAGGTGATCTAAAAGATAATTATACCACATCTCCTTTTCATTTTCATAATACTCGTTTTGGATTTGATCTGTTTCCATCAAAGAAAACCATTATTGGTGCAGTGGTCAGTGCCAACTTCAATAACTTCGGAAGAAAAACAGTTAATGCATCTGATGTAATTGATGCGCAAAAGCAGAAGGTATCCACATTCGCCACACTCGCTAATAATAATGATGATGCGCAGAATGTAGTTGCCAATATCAATTTTAAACATTCATTCAACACCAATGGTAAAGAACTTACTGCGGATGTTGACTATGGTGAGTACAACTCTTCTTCACTTTCGAGAGTTGCTACTAAGTATTACAATCTTAATGGAACACCCTTGCAACCTGATTATATATTAGATGGTGATCAGGATGGAAAATTGATCTTGCGCACAGCAAAGATCGATTATTCAAATCCTTTAAAAGAAGGGGGCAAGTTTGAATTAGGTGCAAAGACCAGTTATGTGTCTGCGGATAATGATGCGAAATTCTTTGATATGAGTACTGGAATTCCACAAGATGATGTCAATAAAACCAATCGATTTAAGTACAATGAATATAATAATGCTGTGTATGTGAACTTTAGTAAAGAGTTCAAGAAGTTTAATATTCAGCTTGGCTTACGTGGTGAACATACCAAGATCAATACGCATCAGATCAAAGGCAATCAAAAATTCGACTCTTCCTATTTCCAGTTATTTCCGAGTGCATTTTTCAACTATAAACTGAAAGAAGATCAAACGCTGGGATTATCAGTGAGTAGAAGAATTGATCGTCCGGGTTATTCTCAACTGAATCCATTTTTGTTTTTGATTGATGTAACAACTTATGCAACCGGCCGGCCGGGTCTGTTACCACAACTTACCTGGTCTTATGAGTTGAGTTATACCATGAAGAACATCAATTTTACATTTGGGTATAGTCATACAAAACAAAATCAGAATATTGCTATTGCGCGTTTCAAAGATGTGTTTCCAAATTTACCGTCCAATGATAATGTAACAGTGCAGATACCGATCAACCTGAGCTCACAGGATTATTATGGTCTCACCGTTTCAGCGCCTTTGCGCGTTAACAGCTGGTGGAATATGGTGAACAATGGGAATGTATTTTATAATCACTTCAACGGAAAATTAGGCAGTACTACTTTGAACAATGGTAAACCGGCTTTTGATATCAGAACTAATAACAATTTTACCATGGGTAAAGGATGGATCAGTGAATTGAACGTGAATTATAATTCAGGTGGACAATATGGCTTCATGGTAGCCCGCCCACAGTGGGGATTGGCACTTGGTGTGCAGAAATCGATCTTGAATAAAAAGGGGACCATTCGTTTTAATGTAACGGATATCTTCTGGACCAACCTACCACGCGCAACCATCACATACAATAATTATATCGAGATATGGAGAGCTTACCGTGAAACACGTGTTGCTAATATAACTTTCACTTATCGATTCGGTAAAAATACCGTACAAGCCGCCCGCAGAAGAACAACCGCATCAGAAGAAGAAAGAAGCAGAGCAGGGAATTAATGTAGTTAATAGCTTATGGCCCATAGTCCATAGCAAGAAAAATATCGATTCTGCTATGGACTATGGGCCATCGACCATTAACTACTTCCCATGTAACTTCTCCAGCAACCTCAAATGTGGTTGCAGTTTTTTGAGTGTATTTTTTTGGAGGAAACTTTTGAGATGTTTGTAGAAATGGCTGTGATCATAGTAACCATAGTCTGCACTATTGAAAGTATCCGGATCAGTGGCCAGGTGTTCTGTGGCTTTTCTGATGCGCATGATCTGTATAGCAGTTTTGGTACTGATACTGGTAGCCGTTTCAAAATAACGCTGTAGTGTTCGAGAAGAGATATTGTATTGTTTAGCGAAATCTTCTACGGGGGTTATAAAATCTCTGTTGTTTTCACAATGTGCCAAAATTTGAGAAACAATTTCGATCGGCTTTAAAGAGCCGGAATATTGATCAATGATCTTTTCAAAATAATCAGTGAGTATGCTCACACGCTCTTCAAAAGAAGTAGATGTTTTGATCTTGACCAGCATACCCGAATCCATTAAATAACTCAATGGAAAAATGTATTCACGGTATTCTGAGAAATTGATCTTCTTTT
Source organism: Sediminibacterium sp. KACHI17 (assembly GCF_040362915.1). Taxonomy (NCBI): domain Bacteria; kingdom Pseudomonadati; phylum Bacteroidota; class Chitinophagia; order Chitinophagales; family Chitinophagaceae; genus Sediminibacterium; species Sediminibacterium longum. The sequence goes on from NZ_AP029612.1 coordinate 2,282,776, forward strand.
CAAAAATAACCGGTGATATTTTGAACTTGATACCAAACAGCTTATTCCCTTTTTGATGAAAACACTCAATGGCCCGGTGACGAGGAAGAAAACCGTCGGTCTTCATATCAAACTTCTTTTCACCAACCTGCATAACAAAAGGAGTACCGAGGTTAATGAGATATGTGTAACCCGTGTTTGGAAATAAAGCATCTGAAAACCCTTTGGGATATGAATCCCACAGGTGATCAAAATCTGTCTCCCAGAAAAAATCTATGAAATAGGAAATGGACGAAGCTGCTTTTTGCCGCTTGTAATGTTGGTTGAAATGGTCGGTATGAAAAAATTCTACGTGTTGCACCTTGCAATAAAGATAGACAGCGTGCAAGGGCATTTACTTGTTAAAAAATGTTGTACGGTCAGAACAAATGATTAAATGAGTTTTGACTGTTTGGGATACCCCGAAGAAGGTGCATAGATGAAAAAGCAACTCCCATTTTGAATCGTTGAGATCAGTTCGCGATGAACAGACTGAGGTACTGCCGGACATCCCAGACTTCTGCCTAAATAGCCTTGTCTGCTTGCCACCACTTCTTCTGCATAATCAGCGCCATGAATCACGATACCTCTTTGCAGGGCCTTATCGTTGATGCCTTTTTCTTTTCCGATCAGTCGTAACGAAAGACCATGTTTTCCCTGATAAGGTTCACCGGTGGTGTAAAAACCAATGCTGCTTTGAAAGCTACTGGCTTTATTGGAAAATTTTTTAGCGATCAGCTTGCCTGAATTTTTTCCGTGCGAAACAAACGTATGAAACAACAACTCCCCTTTCAGCAGATCGATCACAAATAGTCTTTTTTGATTTGAAGGCAGACTAAAATCTACGACAGACAAAATATGGTCCTGAATAAGCTGCCCGCTCGACTTCAGACTTTCATATCCGGACAAGGCAAATTCATAGGCTTTTTTGGAAAGTCCAAGAGCCGCGAGATCCAGGTTTTCATATACAGCTGTGAGTGTGTTACTGGGTGCAGTACCAATATGCATCACAGGCTTTTCTTTAAAGGAAAAACCGGTAGCGATTACAAGACAGAGTAGAACTAGTTGACTTTTTTTGCTGATCATACATCCAATTTTCCACGCCACTTCAGCACGGGGGACGGCAAAACTAAGCCTGTTAACGGAAAGCAAGTGTAGTGCTGTTTCAGGTTTAACAGCTTATTGGGAGCATTTGGACATAAAAAAACCCGCTCAAAAAACAGAGCGGGTGCAGTTGGTTATTGGTTGTTAAATGCTTATGTATTATTAGATTAAGACATTCTTTTGTCAATCTCGCTGCGCAGCGAATCAAAAATTTCATCCACAGAGCCCTCTCCCTTGATATGAACCACTTTATCAAAGTTAGCATAGTAGTTGGCTACGACTGTGGTTTTAGCCTTGTATTCAGCAATACGGGCACGGATCACGGTTTCATTGGTATCATCACTTCTGCCGCTGGTTTTACCACGGTTCAATAAGCGACTTACGAGTTCTTCTTCACTTACATCCAATGCCAGAACCACTCCGATCTCAGTATTCTTTAGTTTCAAAAGCTTATCCAGGGCAATACTCTGGGCTTCTGTTCTGGGGAAACCATCAAATAAAAATCCTTTGGCCTGCGGATTATTATCAAGAGCGGAACTGATCATTCCTACTACAACTTCATCAGGCACCAGCTGGCCTTTGTCCATGATAGACTTGGCTTCCAGTCCCAACGGTGTTTGGGCTGCAATTTCGCTTCTTAATAAATCACCGGTAGATAAGTGCTTCAGTCCGTAAGCAGCGATCAGTTTTTCGCTTTGGGTTCCTTTTCCACTGCCCGGAGGTCCAAACAGAATAATATTAAACATGTACTAACTAACCTTACGTGAAGAACAAATATAAGCCCGATCGTTTAAAAAACATTTAACAACACATTAAAACATTGAATAACTGCAAATTGTAAGGCAAAAAACGACTGTTCGTCAGTTTAACAGTAAACTATTCGGCCACGATAAACGTAATTTTAATGTATCAAAAGTATTGGCATATGAAGGGATTCAAGATATTACTCCTTGCAACTTTAATAGTGCAGGGCTGTTATTCCCAAGAAACTAAACAGAAAGAGGTAAAAATGGACAGCACAGAAAAGAACAATCCGGTGTATTCAAGAACCGACAAATCAAAAGTGAACCTGAAAGAAGATGAGTGGAAGAAGATTCTTTCTCCCGATGTGTATTATATCGCTCGTCAAAAAGGAACAGAGCGTCCCTGGACCAGTAAGTTCGAAAATTTCAAAGAGATAGGTACTTATTATTGTGCTGCTTGTGGTAATGCCTTATTCAAAAGCGATACCAAGTTCGATAGCGGATGTGGATGGCCAAGTTTTTATGAGCCCATCAGCAAAAGCGCAATTATCTACCTGCCAGATAACTCACACGGTATGGTAAGAACAGAGGTACAATGCGGAAGATGTAAAAGTCATTTAGGACATGTATTCGAAGATGGTCCACCTCCTACCGGATTACGTTACTGCATCAATGGTGTGATCCTTGATTTTGAAAAAGCAGAAGCTGCTAAGAAAAAATACGAGGAAGGGAAGAAGGGATAGTAAGCAGCTTATAGCGGATGGTTCATGGCAAATGGGTATTGACTGTTTGTTATGAACCATTTTTATATAAGCACGACTTCAGATCTTAACTTTTTAAGGCCTTACCAAACGCATTTACAAGATCATTCAGCGATTGGTATAAGATTGTTTCGTTTACATTGATCAATGATTGATTATTTGTATCGGGCCTTGCCAATCGAATATTGAATTGCTGATTGAGCTTGGTCTGAAAAGCAGTACCATTGATATTTTTCGCTAATGTTAATCGATAGATATTGGTTCCCTGATTCAAAGGCTCAATACGAATATGATTACTCAAATTGAGTGTTTTGAATAATTGCTCACCTCTTTCCTTTGCAGCTTTGAATCTTTCTTCCACTCCTTCGAGTCTGTGCAAAGCCATGGCAGCATTGGTCCAGTTACCATACATAGAGCCACCATGTGTTTTAATAAGATGGGTCATTTGATCGATGATTGTGGCGTTGCCACAAAGAATAGCGCCTGCAGTAGCACCAAGATATTTGTAAAGAGAAATATAGACAGTATCAAAATATTGGCTGTACTCTTTGATCGATACACCCGACCATGCCGATGCTACATACAAGCGAGCACCATCCAAATGCATCGGTATTTTTTTAGTGATACAATAGTTCCTGATGGCTTTGATCTCATCAAGGGAAACCATTCTTCCATCACTTCTTCTTACCGGATTTTCAATTGAAACGGCACCAATACCTGTATCAAAAGCCTCTGCTGTACTCATTTCCTCGATTGTTTTCTTAAGCTCATCAGCAGTGAAATGAGTTTCATTTTTAGCAAGTGGTATCAACCTTTTCTGAAACACAGATTGTGCCGCATCTGCTTCATCACGAAAGACATGACTGGTTTCCTGAACAAATACTTTGCTTTTGTTGCCACTTAATACAGCAATGGCCAGTTGATTGGCCATAGTACCACTGGGCATGAAGATGGCTTTTTCTTTTCCAGTAATATCAGCGAATTTTTTTTCCAGTGCTTCTACAACACCGCCCACACCATAACGATCTTTTACAATAGCAGTAGTTTTATCAGCTTCCTGTAATACTCGGATATAATCAGTGGGTTCATACATTTCACCATCACCAAAAAACTTTACAATAAGCTTAGCAGGCCAGTCGCTACGAACAGAAGTATCATTACTGATTAAACCCGACAAAGGAAAAACGGCCGGAATGGCAAAGCTACCGGAGCTACGGAGAAAATTTCTTCTGTTAATTATGGGCATAACTGGAGTCTGTGTTATTGTAAATTTTTACTCTTGTAGTACCACAAAGCCGTTCAATAAATCATCACAATCTTTGATGTTTTCTATCAGCAGATTGTTTGTAGAATAGGTTACGAATTGAACAGATCCGTTTTTATTCGAGTAGTAATATCCATAATAGATAAATTGAACACCATTATATGTTCCTTTCATTTGTACCAGCAATACTTTTTGTCCATTTACGATCCTGAACTCTTCTTTTTGAATGGTGATATCTGGAGCAACTTTTCTCGCATTTTTGATCGCGATATCTTTTAGTGTTAAAACCGGAATTTCTGATTTCTCAGTGATCATCATAGCAAACAGATCATTGGTTTCTTCATGCAACTCATATTCTGCATCGTCATTGTTTTTATCAGTTTGTACTTTCCATTTTTTCGGATTGATCCAGAAACCGATATTGAATTTTTTACTCTTAAGTAAAAAGGTATTGGTAGATGGTTTTACGAATGGTGTTTTGTTAACTTCAACGGCTCTTGCAGAATCAGCACCATTCACATATTTCCAAGTGCCGTCTTGGTAAAGAATGACTTCCTCGCCAGTATCTGTAATCGCTTTTTTCTGCGCAGAAGCAGAAATAAAAAGGAAGGAAACAAAACACAGTAAAATATATTTTTTCATAAATTTTTTTAAAACGGTATCTAGTTGTTTTTATTCAGTACAATAGTCATGTCTGTGAAACAAGTCAGTGAATACAACACATGAACAACTTCTTTATAAAGCTAATACATTCAATAAATATCAAGAACAGTTACACTGATTTTATAGCTGTTTTTGTTTGGCATTAAAATACCAGGCCGCATATACTGTAATTCCTACGCCTACTACAGATAATATCATCACACTATTTGAAAAGAATTGAACCCAGTTCAATTGTACTTTGAAAATTTCTTTGCTTAATAATACAGTCACACTGCCCAGGTATCCGAATGAATCAGCGAGATAGATCAGGAAACCGACATTTCCTGTAAACCGAAATGCAGCGATCATTCTTTCAAAAAATACAGAGTTGAAAGGTATATATACCATGTAGAGACCCAGTCCCACCAATGTCATCCACCAGATCGGTGCTACAAGTCCTTTGGTAAACAAGTACGTACTCACGCCTGCAACCACAAATCCAATCGCAATGAACAAGTGAGCGATCATCAATGCTTTGAAACTATTTTTGATGATGACCATGCTGCCGATGAGTGCAAGAATAACCAGTGTAATCGGTGTTTCTGTTTTAGAAAAAATAGCAGGTTGATTTAGATACCCCATTTCCTTCCACATATCAGCACTGAAATTGTCTCTGATATCGCGAAAGATGGTTGCAAAACCATAAATAAAGATACAGGCAATGATACCGGGTAAGAAAGAGCGAACAAAAGCTTTGCGCTGTTCAGCACTCATGGGTGTTCGGTTCATACGTGCGGCTTCATCTTCAGCATCTGGTGCAGGTATGCGTTCCATGAGATAGATGAACAATAATAAAGGCAATGCAAACACCAATCCCGTGCAAAAAGGCACCCAAAATTCTGTGACGCCCAATTGAATCAACCATCCTCCCACCGATTTCACAAAACCTGACGAGAAGATAAAACTCACTGCAAGTGCAGCACCAATAAAATCAGTACTTCTTCTTCCTTCTACATAAGAGAAAACCACGCCCCATAACATACCCAAGGGAAAACCATTGATGAAAAGAAAGACAATATTATAGGGAGCGGGTATCAGCGCAAAACAAAGCCATGCCATCCATGCAATACCCACTAGAAGGAGAATGATCTTATTTCTTCCAAAACGTTTTAATTCGGAAATGAATTTGATACCATAAAACTTAGCCATCAGATACCCCATCATCTGACTAAGTACCAACACTGTTTTATAACTCAAAGAACCCACAGTCATTCCATCAAATGTGCAAACGGTGAATGATTTGCGAAATCCGAATATCATGGTATAGGTAAGAAAAGCTGCAACGGCAGCATAGATTCCTATTTGTATCGGCGAACCTTTGAAAACTGATTTTGTGTTCAAGCGTTGGTTGTTTGCAATAAATATAGGCAAACTCCAAACAAAACCTCAGTGCTCTTCTGTGTCTTCAGTGGCAATATCTTTTTTGTTGATTGGTTGCCACTGAAGACACAGAAGTACACAGGGAAATTGATTATTTAAAACTTGCAGCCTGCAGCTTGTCGCTTGCCGCTCTTGACTCAAAGCACGTAGCCTCCTCACCCAATTATCCATCTAATTTGGCAATCCACCATTAATTGCAGAAATTCCCGATCCCAAAAACCAATGGAATGAGAAAACTACTGTTTGCTGCAATGCTACTAGGCACTGCAATTCTTTCTTTTGCCCAACAGGCAGATCTTTCAAAACATTTTAAAAACATGAAACCACGCAATATCGGTCCGGCCGGTATGAGTGGACGTGTAACTGCGATCGATGCAGTATGGACCAATCCCAACATCATTTATCTCGGAACAGCGAGTGGTGGTGTATGGAAAACTGAAAATGGCGGTGCCAGCTGGGAATCGATCTTTGATGACCAACCCATATTGAATATTGGTGCTGTTGCCATCACACAAAGCAATCCTAGTGTGGTATGGGCCGGTACCGGTGAAGGTAATCCCCGTAACTCAATCAGTTTGGGTGGCGGTATTTACAAAAGTATCGATGGTGGTAAGACCTGGAAAATGATGGGACTCGAAAAAACCAGTAACATTCATCGCATCATCATCGATCCGAATAACCCGGATGTCGTGTATGTAGGTGTGATCGGTAATCCTTTTGCGCCGCATCCTGAACGTGGTGTATATAAAACAACCGATGGTGGAGTTACCTGGAATAAGATTCTCTATACCAATGATACTTCGGGTGTAGGTGATATGGTCATGGACCCTGCTAATCCGAATAAATTGTTTGTGAACATGTACCAGCATCAGCGCACACCCTGGAGCTTACAGGGTGGTGGTAAAGGCAGTGGTTTTTATGTGACTTACGATGGCGGTAAAAACTGGACCAAGCTGGGCAAAACCAATGGCTTACCGGATGGCGATTATGGCCGTATCGGTATTACCATTGCTCGCAATGATCCAAAGCGAGTATATGCGCTGGTAGAAGCAACCAAAAATGGTTTGTATAAAAGTGATGATGGTGGTAATAACTGGGAACTCGTGAATAGCGATGCAGCAGTAGTGACCAATCGTGCGTTTTATTTTCAGGACATAGCGGTGGATCCTACGAATGAAAATAGATTGTACAATATCAATCAGATCATCACCGTGAGTGAAGATGCAGGCAAAACTTTCAAGACGGTGATTCCTTATGCAGGTATTCACCCTGATCACCATGCCTTCTGGATCCATCCGAAAGATGGCAACTTCATCATTGATGGTAATGACGGCGGTATCGCAATTACACGCGATCGCGGAAAGAACTGGCAGTTTGATGAAAAATTACCACTCGGACAATTCTATCACATCAATGTCGATAATAATATCCCATACAATGTAATGGGAGGTTTACAGGATAATGGTAGCTGGCATGGTCCGGCATATGTATGGAGACAAAGCGGTATCCGTAATGCATTCTGGGAAGGAGTTGGTGGTGGTGATGGTTTTGATGTGATGCCTGATCCGGAAGATCCAAACTGGGTGTACAGCATGAGTCAGGGAGGAAGTGTAGGACGTTACAATATTGCAACCGGAGAAAGATGGAGCATTCGTCCACCAACCACTGCAAGTGGTGTTCGTCAGCGATTCAATTGGAATGCAGCAATCGCACAAGATCCTTTTGATAAGAAGACCATTTATTATGGAAGTCAGCTAGTGAACATGAGTACAGATAAAGGTGCTTCATGGACACAGATCTCGGGTGATCTGACTACCAATGACAGTGCAAAAATTGATCAAAGCAATAACGGTGGTTTATCAGTAGACATTACCGGTGCTGAAAACCATTGTACTATTTTGGCCATTGAGCCTTCAGCAAAAGAAAGAGGTGTGATTTGGGTAGGAACCGATGATGGTAATGTACAACTCACAAGAGATGGTGGTAAAACCTGGACCAACTTCCGCGGTAAGATCCCCGGAATGCCAACAGGAGCTTGGGTTCCACAGATCCGCGCATCCAGACACAATGCCGGAGAAGCTTATGTAGTGGTGAATGATTATCGTCGTGGTAATAACAAACCTTATTTATTCCGTACAACTGATTATGGTAAAACCTGGACCAATCTGGTGGATGAGAAAAAAGTAACCGGTTATACATTGTGTGTGGTACAAGATCCAACAGAACCAAATTTGATCTTTGTTGGAACAGAGCAGGGATTATTCATCAGCTTGGATTATGGAACCACTTTCCAGCAATTCAAAAATGGATATCCTTCAGTATCTACTTATGATATGGTGATCCAAGAGAGAGAAGCGGATCTGGTGATCGCAACTTTTGGTCGTGCATTGTGGATCCTGGATGATATTCGTCCGCTTCGCAAATTAGCGGCTAATAAAGGACAACTCTTCACCAATAAACTCACAGCTTTTGCATTACCTGATGGTTATCAGGCTAAGCGTAAAAATGCATCGGGTATTGAGTATAGTGTTTGGGGAACTTATGAAGGAGAGAACAGAAGATCAGGCGCACCCATTAGTTTCTTCGTCAATAAAACAGCAGCGGATACCGGAAAAAATAAACTCAGTGATACAGTGACCATGCGTATCTATGATGCCAACAATGTGTTGGTTCGCACACTGACTGCCAAAGCAGATACAGGCCTTAACCGTTACTACTGGGGTATGGAAGGAAGAGGTGTACGCATTGGCGGCGGCGGTGGTCGCGGCGGTGGCGCCGGACGCTTTGGTGGTGCAGGCGGTGGAGCTACTGCAGAGCCTCCGGGATTACCAGTAGATCCGGGCACTTACAAAGTGGTGATGAATTTGGGAAGAAATATCAGTGATAGTACCACGATCGTTGTGAATGATGATCCATATGCACCAACACCAAAGGCAGTGCGTGATGCATTACGTAAAGCAGTGGATCGTTTGAATCAAAGCTCGATCAGATTGGGTAATCTGAATGAACGTTTCAGCGATGCAGAAGGTATCATGAATAAAGTAGAAACAGCATTGCGTGATATGGATGCAAAACAAGCAGACACGATCCGCAAAACCATGAAACCTGTTCGTGAAGAAATACAAGCTATTCGTGAAATGCTGAATGGTAAACCACAAACCAAACAAGGTTATGGTAATATACCACAGGTAACCATCAATGGCTATCTCAACGAAGCGCGCTCAAATGTAACCGGCAAAACAACCATACCGGGAGAACAAGAGGAAAGGCTGATGAAAACAGCAGAAGATAAAATCTCAGAAGTCATCAGCCGTGCCAACACATTATTCGATACCAAGTGGAAAGCATTCAGAGCGGTGGCGGATAAGATTGAGTTGAAATTATTTAAGGATTATAAGGCGATAGAGTAAATTTTCTATCAAACCATAAAAGAAAAGAGACAACTAACAGTTGTCTCTTTTCTTTTATGGTATAGCCTAATCATAAAGCCGCAGATTCGCAGATTTTTTTGATCAATAACTTTGGAAGGTTTTAAATCTTTCCCCAAGATTCTTCTTAGTAGAAGGTGATAAAAATTATTCACTAACTTTTGCTGCGGATGAAAAATAAAAGAAATATACAACTTCCTTTGACGGAAATAGAGAAAGCTAGTTTGAGAAAAAACAAAATCAAAATTGCTGATATTCTCGATTTCGCACCTGACGAATTAGAAGTCTTATTAAACGCTACAAATGAACGCGCAAAAGAAATTTATGCGTTGGCAGAGTTTCAAACCGTTCCGTCAGTCGGAATAAAGTTTGCTGAAGACCTTGTGTTTTTGGGTTATTATTCACTCAAGGAACTCAAACAAAAAGACGGCGCCAAACTCACAGACGAATACGAACAAAAAAAAGGCTATTGGATTGATCCTTGCGTTGAAGACCAATTCAGATTAGTCGTGAACTTTGCAAATACAAATGACACAAAAAAAACCTGGTGGGACTTTACCGAAGAACGAAAAAAGTTTCGCGATGAAAATGGCTATCCCAAAAACAGACCTGAAAAAGCGTGGTTTGATCGATAACTTTCACAAAGCTTCTTAGCAATAGCTAAAGCCGCAGATTCGCTGATTAGTTTGCTTAATAATCAGCGAATCTGCGGCTTTAGCCTTGTCTTGTCACCTAACCGTCAATTTTCCTTCGATATTTTATATTCATCATTCTACATTCAACATTTCCCCCTCTTCTCCGATTGAAAATCTTAATTTTGCGGCCGGAACAAAACCAAATGTATGAGTACGCCAAAACTGAGTCATTTAGCAGAAACTTTATCGGGCAGTGAGATCGTGAAATTGGGTAATGCCATCAGTGAGCGTATTCGTAATGGTGAGAAGATCTACAACCTTACCATCGGTGATTTTGATCCCTCTGTATTTCCTATTCCTGCAGAGTTAGAAGAACTCATCATCGATTCTTATCGCAACAGAAATACCAGTTATCCTGCAGCAGAAGGTGTGTTGGATCTGCGCAAGTCGGTAGCAACATTCATCAAAGAATGGGAAGGATTGAGTTTTGAACCCAATGAAATTCAAATAGCAGCCGGTGGTCGCCCATTGATCTATACTTTGTTCAAAGCGATTGTTGACAAAGGTGATAAAGTGATCTATGGTGTTCCTTCCTGGAATAACAATCACTATACACATTTAACCGATGCAGTGCATTGTGTGGTAGAGTGTACGGCAGAGAATGATTTCATGCCTACGGTAGAAGACATCAAAAAGAATATCAGCGGTGCTACGCTTATTTGTATTTGCACACCACAGAATCCAACAGGTACTACACTTAAAAAAGAAAGTCTGGAAGCCATCTGTGATCTGATACTGGAAGAGAATGCAAAAAGAGGTGAGGGTGAAAAGAAGTGTTACCTGATGTTTGATCAGATGTATTGGACCTTGACTTATGGCACTACTGTTCATTACAACCCGCTGCACCTTAGACCTGCTATGAAAGACTATACCATTTTCATAGATGGTATCTCTAAAGTATTTGCGGCAACAGGTGTACGTGTGGGATGGGCATTGGGTCCTAGCACTGTGATCGCTAAAATGAAAGCCATCTTAAGCCATGTTGGAGCATGGGCTCCGATGGCAGAGCAGAAAGCTGTTGCACAATATTTATTACAGAAAGAAAATATTCAACGCTACCTCACTCAATTCAAGTCAGAAGTAGAGTTTCGTTTAAGAAATATTCATGATGGTTTTATTGCGCTCAAGCAGAAAGGCTATCCTGTTGATGCCATTGCACCACAAGCGGCCATCTATCTTACTATTAAAATTGATCTTGTAGGTAAAACCACGGCAGACGGTAAAAAACTGGAAACACAATCTGATGTAACATCTTATATTCTTGCAGAAGCAAAACTGGCGGTAGTACCCTTCTCCGCTTTCGGCGCCGGATCCAACAGTTCATGGTATCGCTTAAGTGTTGGTACTTGTAAGAAAGAAGAGATTGGAGAGATGTTGGAGAAATTAGAGAGCGCTTTAGGAAAGCTCTTATAAGCCTTAAGCTTCAGGCTACAAGCTGCAAGTTTTTTTAATTAAGCTCCTACTAATTTTGATATTGAATCAAAGGCCTGAATGGTATGATAAATCAAGCCTGATGCCTGAAACTTGTGGGTTACAGCTCAATTCAGATTATTCACAAACACAAAGGCCTTCAACCTTCTTTCATGCAGAATACTTTGCATCAGATGGGGTTTGCGGATGATCTTGCGGCGGTTGATGTCTAGAATTTCGTGAGAGGCGCAGAAATTATTCCAGTTTTCTGCATAGTATAAAAGGGTATTTAACAGGCTTACCTGACGATCTAGTTCAGACTGTGTCATGTAATCATTTTTACACAACAGCCAGAGATCACGGTTCATGTCTTTCATACCTCAACGGTTTAACGAACATTGTTGGGACAATTACAGCCCCCTCTGCCATTCCTTCCTTTTTGGAATATACCACAGGAACTGGCCATCGTGATAAGTAACAGCAGAACGATTATTTGGTTTATTTTGAGTTTCATATGATGATCTAAAGTACACTTTTCAATCATTTCATGAATCAAACCATTCCAGCTGTCTACCGATTTTAACATACAAAACGTACTGATCGCTCCACTAGACTGGGGCCTGGGTCATGCAACACGTTGTATTCCATTGATTCGTGCATTGAATCGTGCGGGATACCGTGTATACATTGCTTCCCACGGACCTCAGCAAACCCTTTTACAAAAAGAATTTCCGGAGAATACATTCCTTTCACTTCCCGGTTATCAGGTACGTTACAGTCGATCCAAAGGTTGGCTGCCCTTCAAAATAATGCAACAATTGCCTGCCATACTACGTATTGTTCAATGGGAACACCGCTGGTTAGATAAGGCGATTGAACAATATGGCATCGATCTGGTGATTTCCGACAACCGGTATGGTTTATGGACGAAAAAATGTCCGACAGTTTTTATTACCCATCAATTACAGATCAAAGCGCCATTTGCATGGCTTGAGCGCCTCATCCAAAAAATACATTATCGTTTTATTGAACGCTTTAGCGCTTGTTGGGTTCCTGATCAGGAATCAGGAGATGGATTAGCAGGTACACTGTCACATCCGATCAAAAAACCGGCCATACCTGTGACTTATATTGGATTGCTTTCACGTTTTCAAAAAGGCAATCATTCCAATGAAAAGCAGATCACAGTGCTTTTATCAGGTCCCGAGCCTCAAAGAACCATCTTAGAAGAGCAAATCATCGCACAGATATCATCTGTTCAGCAATCGGTATTGTTGGTGAGAGGGCTACCAGCAGCTACAAACAGTATCAAGGTTCCGTCAACGATCAAGGCAGTGAATCATCTAACAGCAGAAGACATGCAAACAGTATTGCAGAATAGTGCTTTAGTGATAGCACGCAGCGGTTACAGTAGTTTGATGGACTTTTCACGATTGCATTGTACTACTATATTAATTCCTACACCCGGACAAACAGAACAAGTTTACTTAGCAAAACGTTGTGCGGAGAAGGGTTATGCGGTTTATGCGGATCAATCAGATCTTGATTTGATCAATGCAATAACAAAAACAGTTGATCAAAATATTGTCTTTCCTTCTTTCCATTTTTTTGAAGAAGCAGACCTGCAAAGATTGATCGCGGCATTACCGATAAAAGCTTCTTCTTAAATCGGCTTGAGGTCTCTTATTTTTGCAAAGGAATGAACAGAACCACCAAAGCACATCTCGCAGTATTGGCAGCCAATTTCATATTCGGGGCCGGTTATGCTGTGGTGAAGACCATTACACCTGAATTTATTGCACCATTTGCATTGAATGTGGTGCGCGTATTATCCAGCCTATTATTGTTCTGGTTGCTGTTTTTAATGAAGCCCGGTAAGGCCGGATTTGAAAGAAAGCATCTTTCCAGATTTTTATTATGCGCATTAACGGGTGTGGCCATTAATCAATTATTTTTTATCAAGGGCTTGTCTTTAACAACAGCGATACACAGTTCATTGCTTTCACTAGGCACACCTATTTTCATTACCATCATTGCAGCCTGGTTACTCAAAGAGAAACTGACGATCAACAAAGTTGCAGGACTTGCATTGGGTATTGGAGGAGCAACCATGCTGATACTGATGAAAGATAATAGTGCTACCGGAAAAGATATGTTGTTGGGTGATGTGATGATCATTATCAATGCTGTTTCATACGCATCTTATCTGGTATTGGTACGCCCGTTGATGGAACATTATAAACCCGTGCATGTGCTACGCTGGATTTTCACTTTTGGCACATTCATGATCCTTCCTTTCGGACTTGAACAGTTCATAGATACCAACTGGGCAGCTTTTGGTACTTCACAATGGATCGCATTGACTTTTGTGGCTTTGTTTGTTACCTTCTTTGCGTATCTCTTCAATGTGTACGGACTCTCTGTGATTGGTTCTTCAGCAACAGGATCCTATATCTATACACAACCCGTTTTTGCAGCCATTATTGCCATGGTATTCATGGGAGAGCATTTCACCATTACAAAAGCATTGGCAGCGATCTGTATTTTTAGCGGTGTTTATCTCGTTAATCTTCGGAAAAGAAATGTTTGAATTTTTGATCTTTGATTTCTTGACTTGAGGAATAAGTCAAAATTCAAAAAATCACAGATCTAGTTTCGGGTAATCAAAGAACCAAAATTCTTTCTCAGCACGCTTGAAATGTTTCCATTCATTCGTAACAGCTTTGATGGCGAAGATGCCACAGGTGGGCATGTTATCGATACGTGTATTGGTAAGACCATTGATAAAATCAGTGATACCCGGGTTATGAGAAAAGAGGGCAACGCTGTTATAGTTGTCGGGCAATTTGGTGATGACTTGATAAAATGTTTCTTCCGGTGCGTGGTATAGTTCAGGGAACAAAAGAATGTCTTTCTTGTTTTTACCATACGCCTCTGCGAAATAGATAGCTGTAGTCAGTGCGCGGTTGGCAGTACTTGATGCAAAACATTGAACGGATACACCCCGTTTCAATATTTTTTCAGCCATGATGGGTGCATCACGATGTCCTCTATCATTCAGGGGGCGCTCGAAATCGCCCTGAAAGGCATTGGCCCAGCTGCTTTTGGCATGTCTGATCACAAGAAGTTCTTTCATGCTGAAAAGTTACAATAAAGTCCACTTACATTTGTATCCATGCCTATAACCCGACTACTCATAGAAGATTTTATCACGCTGGCAAAGCAACATCCTGTCTTCGATGTAAGAAGTGAAGGTGAATTTCAGCATGCCTGTTTCCCCGGTGCACACAGCCTTCCTTTATTCAATAATGAAGAACGAAAAGTAGTAGGTACTGCCTATAAACAAGAAAGCAAACAAAAAGCCATAAAACTGGGTCTCGAATATTTTGGTCCAAAGATGGTGAAGATGGTAGAGGAAGTGGAGAGTGTGTTGGATAGTAAACAGATGACAGTTAACGGGAAAATGAATGGCAAGAAGGAGAATAAGCCAGTAGAGATAACCGATAAAACGGTGCTGGTATATTGCTGGCGTGGAGGTATGCGAAGTGCGGGTGTGGCCTGGTTGTTGGACCTGTATGGTTTTAAAGTGTATACATTGGTTGGTGGCTATAAGTCTTATCGCACTTGGGTCTTGAAGCAGTTTGAAAAGGAATATCCATTCAAAATCATCGGTGGATATACAGGAAGCGGTAAAACAGAAGTATTACATGCTTTAAGAGAACAAGGAGAAGCAATTATTGATTTTGAAGGATTAGCTTGTCACAAAGGATCGGCATTTGGTAATCTCGGACAACCCAAACAACCCAAGCAGGAAATGTTTGAGAATTTATTGGCCAATGCTTTATCCGTTGTATCAGAAAAGAACAGCACGATCTGGCTGGAAGATGAAAGTCAGCGTATCGGTGAAGTGAATATTCCGATCACGCTTTTCAAATTCATGCGAACATGTAGGGTTTATTTTTTGGATATACCTTTTGAAGAACGATTGAAATATATCGTAACTGCTTATGGTAAGTTTAAAAAAGAAGACCTGATCAACGCAACCGTCAGAATACAAAAACGATTAGGCGGACTAGAAGCAAAAACGGCTGTGAATTATTTAATTGAAAATGATCTTCATGGCGCTTTTGGAGTATTGCTTCATTACTATGATCGCTTTTATACCAAAAGCATGAACAATATGCGTGAAAATCCGGAAATGGTATTTAAAAAGATCAGTTTGGAAACGGTAGACATGATCGCGAATGCAAAAAAAGTTTTGGCGGTCTATCAACAAGACATGCCTGTTAGTTCAACCAGTCTTTGATCGTTAGAAAGCTCATATAAGCCATTGCGGCTACAACCATCCAACCACTAATACTTAACCAGACGGGATGTTGATACCCATCTATTTTTTTTCGCTGCATAATGATGAGCATCACAGCAAGGGCTATCGGAAGTATAACACCATTAAGAGCCCCGACTGTTACCAATATATTCACCGGATTACCCATGCTGATATAGATCAATGTAGATGACACGATGAATACACTGATGAGTATTCGATAATTGTTTTCTATCCAGGGATGAAAAGTTCTTAAAAACGAAACAGAAGTATATGCCGCCCCTACGACAGATGTAATGGCAGCACACCACATCACCACACCAAAAAATCGATACCCGATCTCTCCGGCTGCAATCCTGAAAACAGAAGCCGGTGGATTTGTACTGTCGAGTAGTTGTCCTTTGGTCACCACTCCCAACACGGCCAGAAATAATACAATACGCATTACCGCAGTCACACAGATACCAGTGACAGCGCTTTTGCTGACTTGAGGTAAGGAAGTAACACCCGTTAATCCCGCATCAAGTAATCGATGTCCACCCGCGAAACAAATGTACCCACCCACAGTACCGCCCACCAGTGTAACAATGGCTTTAGCATCTATTTTTTCCGGAATAAAACTATGATGTATGGCATCTAATACCGGTGGCGAAGAACTGATGGCCACATATAATGTGAGTAGTATCATGAGTATACCCAATAGTTTGGTAAAAGCATCCATGATACTGCTAAACTCTTTCATCCAAAAAATGAATAAGGCAATACCACAACTAATGAGCGCACCGCTGGTATTAGAGATACCTGTGAGTACGTTCAATCCTAAACCACAGCCGCCGATATTACCAATGTTGAATGCCAAACCACCCAATACGATCAGTAAGGATAAAAGATAACCAAGACCCGGTATCACTTCATTCGCAATATCCTGTGCTCTTTTACCGGTAACAGCCAGTATGCGCCAGATATTGAGTTGGGCAATGATATCCAGCAGAACAGAGATCAAGATCACAAAACCAAAACTAGCTAGTAGTGTCTGCGTGAATACCGTGGTTTGTGTTAAAAACCCCGGGCCAATAGCAGATGTTGCCATTAAAAATGCAGCACCGGTAATAGCACTATTCTTCGCAATTTGTTTCAACGATTGAAAGATTGAATGGTTATGTGATTGTTCTGTAATAACTGATGAACTTGCTGCGCAAAAACGATCGCATGTTCTCCATCACCATGAATGCAAATAGTATCAGCTTGTAAAGGAATGGTTTTTCCTTGCAAACTTGTTACCTTTTGTTCACGGATCATTTGTAAAACCTGTTGTTCCATGGCAGCGGGATCTGTGATCAGGGCACCGGATTGCTGTCGAGGTGTAAGTGTACCTTCATTTGTATAAGTTCTATCAGCAAAGACCTCATTGGCTGTTCTTAATCCAATGAGTTGTGCAGCCTCAATACTTTTACTGCCACTGAGTCCGAATAGAATGAGGTGCTCATCAATATCTTTGATGGCGTTTGCAATGGCGCTTGCTAAAGAGAGGTCTCTTGCAGCCATATTATACAATGCACCATGCGGTTTTACATGTTGTAATTTTCCGCCCAATGCAAATACCAGGTCAAGCATGATGTATACTTGTTCCGAAACAATCGATACAATATCTTCTTCCGGAAACATCATTTCTGTTCTACCGAAATTTTTCTTATCCGGGAATCCGGGATGTGCGCCAATGGACACACCATGTTCAACGGCTAATGCGATCGTGCGTCTCATGGTATCCTCATCACCGGCATGAAAACCACAAGCAATATTAGCACTGCTGATATAAGGCATCAGTGCAGCATCATTGGGCATACCCTCACCTAAGTCGCAGTTGATATCGATGACCATTTTGTTATTTCTGATGTCGGATTGCTGATTTATTGATGTCAGATGGCAGATCTCAGATGTAATATCTTTTCAGGAATACAATACAAAATACCATATCTAATATCAGAAATCAGATATCCGACATCTGAGATCTGCTATCTGCGATCCTCAATTTACACCCTGTTTCCAATTGTTTCAAATGTAATTCTTGTGCTTGTAATGCTTGATGTGCTTCTGAGAGAGAAACCTGCTGTAATTGAAAACATGCTCCGGCGTTCAGTTGTGCCAGTTTTGAAAAATCTGCCGTAATGATATGTCCAATCCTCGGATAACCACCGGTGGTTTGATGGTCAGCCATAAGAATAATGAGTTGTCCGTTGGGAAGCAATTGAATGGTACCTCTGGTGACCGCAGCAGAAAGGATCTCGCTTGTTGTATCCGGAATAAGTGAAGGTCCTTGTAAACGATAACCCATTCTGTTACTGCTTTTATCAATGGTAAAAGAATGATCGTGTAGTACTGCTTGCATTGTATCATTCAACCTGTTGATCTCATGTCCGGCAGTATACCGAATCACAAGATCTTTTTCAACAACGGGAGAGATGGCACTCCAGCTGTGTATTTTATTTTCAGAGACCTGAATTATTTTTTTGATCGGAAGGAGCATTTCATTTTGTAATAGTGTACCCACCGATGAAAGCCCCATATGAGTTGCAGCACTATTCAGCCATTGTTCAGTTTGAAAACCTCCATGAACAGCTATATATGCTCTGGCTCCTGTGATTTGTTTTTGAAAAGACAATTGTGAGCCTGCTTTAACAGCTACACATCGGTTAATTGGGATCGATAGATCATTGTTCAATTTTGCACTAAAATCTGCACCACTAATTGCGATGATTGCATCTGTTTCAAATGATAATACGGGTCCCGGAAAATGTATTTCTAAAACCGGTGTATGAGCAGTATTGCCTGTTAATGCATTAGCGATGCGCATCGCTACCGTATCCATAACACCGCAAGGATTGATACCCAGATGTTGATAGCCATACCTTCCCTGATCTTGAATGGTATCCAGTAATCCTTTTTTGATGACACGGATGCTCATTGGTCAGACCAGTTTTGAAATTCAGTCAATGAAATCGGATAGAATTGAACTTCATCACCGGGTTCCAGCAAACAGGGTTTGACAGCTTCAGTATTAAAAAGTGAAAGGGGTGTTCTCCCAATCAACTGCCAGCCACCGGGTGATTCAAGGGGATAGATACCTGTTTGATCACCGGCAATACCTACACTACCGGCGGGTACTTTTTGTCGGGGTGATGTTAAGCGAGGCGCATTTATTTTTTCATCTACTTTACCCATATATGCAAAGCCGGGCAAAAATCCATTCATGAACACACGATAGGTAACTGCCGTGTGTAGTTGAATCAGTGTATCGGTTGATATTTCTTTGATGCTTGCAAGTGATGTAAGATCGGGTCCACATTTTTCGTCATAACAAACAGGGATACGAATGATATTGCTTGAGCTTCTCTTATGCGTAACTGCATTAGGAATTAATAATTCATTTACAAACTGTTGAATGGTAACAACGGGATCTATCTTTCTGTCAAGAAAATACAAGGCATCATATACAAAACTGAGTGTAGTATATGCAGGGATACAATCTTTGATACCGGGAGGTTTTAATTTTTGATATTGATGGAATAATTGCAGAACGTATTCATTCACGGCGATATCTATACGATCGCCAAAGCAGAAGGTCAGTCCATGATCACCGATTGTATAACACTGATATGAATGAATGGCAGACATAGTTTAAATATACACGGAAATACCCCTGTGTTATCTCTTTTGCTCCTCTTCTCTGCGGTTTAAAAATCACTGCAATACAAAAAACTCTATATATACACCCAATAATATATGCCAAATAAGATAGTGTCCATAACGAATCATCAATGCACCAAGGAATCCCGCTTTTTTATATTGATATGCTTGCCAAAGATTCATAGCAAACCCGGAAGCTAATGCATAGAGTATGAACCAGGTATTTCCTGAAGGCCACTGTTCAAGCGGCTCTCGAATAGCCGTAAGAATGGCCACACACCAAAAAACAGTTGCACGATGTTTTCCTTTCAGGAGTTTTTCAGAGATCAGCCATAATAGTAAAGTGATTGGAATAAGGCGATAAAAGATTTCTATTTCCAAAGCGCCGGAACTGTACAGTGATAAAGAGTAGGGAAAAGGTTGCAAAAAAGGAGGTAAATCAGTGTAAGGCTCAGGATGCATAAGGAAGCCAACAATGATCACATCAGGAATGGCAAACAGAAAACCGATCAATAACGGCTGCCAAATACGATGACGGTTACTAACAGAAGGATCGGTTAATTCAGGTAAACCCGCTTCCCTTTGTATTAAAATAAATGGAAGACCTGCCAAAAGAATAAGCCAGCTGTTCCAATTCCATACACGTATACCGGTTTGGGTTTTGGCAAGTATAGGACTCCATAATACAGTTATTGCAGCAATCGCAAGCAGTAGTATAAAAATGAATAAAGATCTTTTCTTTAAAGTACTCATAAGATCGGTTGTTCAGGGTAGTAAGATGATATGTTCAATTATTGACCTTGGTATTTTTTTGGCATGATGAGTTTACTATCACCATCCCAATACACAGAAACGATATAATATCTTTTGCCATCATTGAATAATTGAATGCTGTTGATGCCTTGAGCTTTCATAGGATTTCCATTCACGGTATAATCAGATTTATAGGTTGAGAATGCATGTGTGACTGCACCGTAACTTTCAGTGATGCGATTTAATTCTGCTTCTACAAAGCCGATCTCCTGTAATCTTTTTCCATTTCTTTCGATGTATTGTTCGGGTGTAATGGTGCGTATCACTTTACCACTGTCTTTGTGTAAGGCAACGGTCATCATTCGCGCTTCTTTTGTAAAAAGATTTCTGAAACGATCCCAATCACGATTCTGAGTACTAGGCCCGGAGATCACATCGTACAATGCTTTGATAATGGCATCTTCGGAAATAACATCCTGTTGGTATTGCGAATAAGCAACAGAAGAAAACAAGCAAGCGATTGCGATGAATATTTTTTTCATAAGGAAGTTTTAGGTCATCCAATTTAATACATATTGGGTTCCCGATTTTGTTTAAAAATCTGTTTTTCAAAATTTCACAATGCAAAATTTTAACGATTTCGGCAATCTAAAATGTTGTCGATATCGTACATATAAGTTTTTGCATCATCCTAGAACCATTGATAATAAAGGATTTCAGGTGAAAATAATTTTTTGGCACAGTACTTGAAAAGGATAAAGCAGGAATCCGATTATTCACCAAAATCCATTTATCATGAAAACAATGATGAAAGCAACAGCAGCCTTAGCGGGTCTATTCTTTTTACAGACCGCAGAGGCACAACTCGGTGTAAGAGCAACCACCAGTACAGCTACCAGAGCTACCGTTAATGCTACACGTGCTACTACAGCAGCAAGTAATGCAGCAGTAAGGGCAACAGCCACTACGGGTAAGCTAACTTCAGCTACTGTTAATGCCACACGTGCCACCACTGCGGCAACCGTTGGTTCTGTAAATCGCGTAAAAGCCAATACAGATGTAAATGCCAATGCGAGTGTAAAAGCATCTAGTCAGGCAGACCTGAATAGTAATGCAGGTGGAGAAGAAAGAGGTTTGGTTCGAGCTTCTTCTCGTTCTGAAGCTGATCTACATGCCAATGCCAACGCTAAACTCCCTTTGCGTGAAGGAGCGGAGATGGCTGGTGAGCAAAAAGATATGGCGAAAGAAAAAGTAGCAGATGCTAAAACGAAGGCTGAAGCTGCAAAAGAAGCAGGCATGAACAAAGCCGCAGAAGTAAAAACAAAAGCAAAGGAAGCAAAACCATCTGTATCAGCATCAGGTGAAGTAAAAGCCAAGGGTTCTGTAAAATCCGGCAGCTAAAAAGTAAGGTCGATACCTAAATCGCAGATAGTATCCTGATAAGCCGTCGATAAAAACATACTAAAACTTAATGGTTATGAAAAAGTTCAAAAGCAACGCATTGCTTTTGCTGGCAATGTTTTGTCCCTTATTCCTCCTGGCAC
The DNA here is from genome assembly GCF_040362915.1 of Sediminibacterium sp. KACHI17. NCBI lineage: Bacteria > Pseudomonadati > Bacteroidota > Chitinophagia > Chitinophagales > Chitinophagaceae > Sediminibacterium > Sediminibacterium longum. The sequence continues at coordinate 2,304,586 of NZ_AP029612.1, forward strand.
AAGAAGCCGGAGATGAAGCCAATAAGAAAAATGAATTCAGTGCGTCTATCAATTATCAATCGGCTTTACATTTTTTTGGTCGGACCGATAGTTTACGAAGCAGTGGTTTATTTCCCATATTAGGGTTTCAGTTCAAAGGAGGTTTGTATGCACAGGGAAATTTCATCTTTGTTCAGAATAGTATGCAATCGACGGCTTATACAGGTGCTACGATCGAAGCGGGGTATCGCTTTCCTGAGACAGAACATTTTTCCGGGAATCTTTTTTTGTCTCGCTTCTTATACAAGGATGAGAGCACATTGGTACAATCAGCCATCAAATCACAAACGGGAGCTAACCTTAGTTATTTGAATAAAATACTCAACCTGAATGGAGGATTGAATTTGTTGTTCAGTGACAAGACAGATGTGAATGCCAGTTTGGGTGTAGATCATCTCTTCATTTTTAATAAGGGAATGAATAATGCAGCCATTGCAGTAGCGCCTTCTTTTACCGCTAATATTGGTACACAACAATTCAGTAATACATACCTCGAACGAAAAAATGTATTGGGTATTCCTGTAACACAAAGAACAACAGAGAATATTACCCAATTCAATATACTTTCCTATGAAATAGCCGTACCTGTTGTATTTGTCAAGGGCAAATGCAATCTGGCCATTACACCATCCTATGTAATGCCACAAAACCTGATAACAACGGCAGGAAGACCAGATCTTTCAGAGCGGGGAAAAAGCATGTTCTATCTGAATCTTTCTGCCGGTATCAGGCTTTGACAATTGAACAATATCCAATGATAAATATGGAATGATGAAGTGATTCTTTATCTCTCTTGTTTTCTATAGGTTCCCTGCCAAGGGAAGAGCCCGGTAGTCTTATCGGGCTCTATTGTTGATACCAATTCATGACTTGCAAGAGTAGTATCCATCCTGTTTTTTGCTTGGTCCAAATACGCAGGTAAGGTTGGGGTTCCTTATCCATCAATTTTCCGTAAGTAAAAGCCAGATCTTTTGCAGAAGAGATTCCTCCGCCAGTATAAGCAAGCTTCTTACCTGCTGAAAATTTTTGCAATGCGCTGAAAATATCTCTTGCGCCCATCAATGGTGCTTGTCCGTTTGTATTGAACCATGATTGAGTAGTCAGATAACCTTCTACAGCAGTTCCACCCTTTTGTTCTAACAAACGATTCAACGCTTCATCTGCATGCTGTACTTCTTCCATTGAAAAAGGAATGACGGTAATTTTGGAAAGATCCATGTCCATTGTCGATTCCGGAATATTGCGTTGATTCGAATAACGGACACCAAGATCGATCAATACTTTCCATTCTCCCTTTTCATCGATATGCCATACAGAACTATATTGGCCCCTTCCTGACACAGAATCTTTTGAGCTTCTTTGTACATGATAAGGACCGGTTGTAAAACCAAAATCTTGCGAAGCACTAATGACAGCATATTCGGGTCCCCAATTTAATATGGTAGGTGATAGTGGTTGTTGCTTGTATTGTTGAATACCATTTTTGGGCTCGGCGCCATTGAATACAATACCATTCTTATCTAAAAAATGAGAAAACCCGGTCGGTATTCCTTGCTGAACCGTATAACGGGCGAAAGATCTTTCTGCATGAATCAATCCATGTATTCCTTTTTGTGAGTACCCGTTAACAGATAGGAAAGTGAGGAGACAAAGAAAAAAGGCTTTCATTTTTTATTAAAATTAAAGATCCGGTCACAAGAAAATGGAGAGAATTCGATGGACGGTGCTAAAATGAGAACAGGTTACACACTTGTTATGTAACCTGTTTGCTCTGCTTCTAACATACTGCTTATAAAAAACCCAAACTTGCCATAGTTAAAACCCTTTGCAGGGTTGCTCTCGCCTTATGCGAGTGTTGTCGATTTTTTACCACCGGCGATCACTGCTATGATCAATGCGGTTGTAATGAATTTCCCTTTCATGTGCTGATTTTTTTATTTGATACTGCAAAAGTGCATTTATAAACTCCCTTATTCAACCGCATTTCCATGTGAAAAACAGTAGCGGTATATTGTATTCATCTTCTCTTTTTAACATTCTTCACTTTCTATCCGCATTAATCACCGCCTGTCAGTGTAATGCCCGGTTTTGCTGTTAAAAAAGGCATCACATAAGTATGTGGTTTTGGGAGTAAATATTTTGATAAGGGAGCGTGGAGTAGTAACTTTATTAGTGAGAAGTGGGTAGTCAATAGTGAGTAAAAATATTCACTACCCACTATTGACTATTCACTATTAGCGATAACATTGTTATGCGATTGTTGAACAAAAGAATAGCCGGTAGTTTTGATGCAGTAAAAGAACGTTATGACCAAATTATTGATTTACGAAGATAACCCCCAGCTACGTGAAGGTCTGACCATGTTGATCAATGGATCTGATGGATTTGAAGTATTGTCTGCATTCAAGAATTGCAACAATGTAGAAGACGAAGTGCGTGCTTTCAAACCCGACGTGATATTGATGGACATTGATATGCCGGGTACCAATGGTATTGAAGGACTCAAAAGAATCCGTGAGATCGATACTGATGTGAAAATTCTGATGCTGACAGTTTTTGATGATAACAAAAATGTATTTGATGCTATCAGCAATGGCGCAAATGGATATGTACTCAAGAAAACACCGCCGGCTCGTTTATTAGAATATATACAGGAAGCGCAAACAGGTGGCGCACCGATGACTTCTTCTATAGCAACACAAGTATTAAGAATGTTCTCTTCTCTAAACAATGAAAAAGGAGAAGACTATGATTTGTCTGAAAGAGAGAAACAAGTATTACAATTGCTGGTAAACGGATATAGTTATAAAATGATCGCTTCTGAAATGTTCATTGCAATTGATACAGTTCGTTCGCATATCAAAAAGATATACGAGAAACTACATGTGAATAGTAAGAGTGAAGCGGTAGCGAAAGCTTTTAGAAATAAAATTGTATAGCGAAGAGACAAGAACAAAGAATCAAGAGACAGGAAAGCAACAAGGAATCAAGGATCAATTTTAAACAGCTCCGGACTTTAGTCAGGCGAATAAAAATTATTCTTCGAGTTTTTAAATGCAGGTTGTAAAAGACCTGCATTTTTTGTTTTAAAACGTACGTTAAAGTCCATATAACCCGCTTGTAGCTTGCAGCTTACCGCTCGCAGCTTCTACCTTCCATCCATCCCAACCACATTTTTGTGTGATTGGCTGCCGGATTTTGCCGTTTTATGTTTGTCCAGTGATCGCAACAAAACAGGTTGTTTTCTGCAGATCATCATTGAAACACTTAATACTAACAAACATGAACATGAAAAGTAAAACCTTGCAAATTACCGTAGCAGTACTCTCGGTAATGGCTACGGTCGCTGCTTGCAGTGAAGCGGGAAGTGCTGATAAAGAGACCAAAAAAGAAGACATCTCTACTATTCGTAAAAAGGAAAAAGATGAATTGATCGCACGCGGTAAGTACCTGGTTACAGTATCCGGATGCAACGATTGTCATTCTCCGAAAATCATGACCCCGATGGGGCCGATTCCTGATACAACAAGATTAATGTCTGGCTATCCATCTGAAAAAGGGATTCCAACATTGAGTGAAGCTTTGGCAAAAGATCAGAACTGGGTAAAAATGTCGCCTGATGTTACTGCTTTTGCAGGTCCGTGGGGTATGACATTTGGCGCCAACCTGACGCCGGATGAAGCTACGGGTATTGGTAACTGGACAGAAGAAGTCTTTGTAAAAACCATTCGTACGGGTAAACATCTCGGACAAGAAGGAGGAAGACCGGTGATGCCGCCAATGCCATGGTATGTGATCGCAAAGATGACGGATGAAGACCTCAGTTCTATGTATCAATATCTGATGTCATTGCCTGCGATCAGTAACCGAGTTCCGGCACCGATTCCACCAAATGAAATCAAGATCACTAAACAATAGATAAACAATGAGAAAGGGTATACACAGATGGATAGGCCGCTTACTGGCAATGACCACTTTGGTTGTATTGATTGCCGGATGTACAAAAGAGTTTGAAGCAGATCTTCCAGATCCAAATCCAGGTACACCGGGTAATACCAAAAAACTGAGTAAGATCAGTTATGATGATGGTAGTTATATGTCAATTCAATACAACGCAGAAGGTAAGCCAATCAAGATCATAGATCTTCAGAAGAATAGTGGTGGCGATGATACCAATATTTATACATTAAGTTATAATGGCGATAAGTTAGTTGAAATGTCAGTAACTGATGGCACCAAATACAAGTATACGTACACAGGAGCGAATGTTACAAAAGTTGAGATCGTATCACCCAACAATGTTGTTATTGCATACTATGCATACACGTATCAGGATGGACGTTTGATTCGTACGGATGGATACGGCAGTATTACCGGAACAATCAGTGCTACACCCAATGTGCGTTTTGATCTAGCCTATTATGCCAACGGAAATATCAAATCAATGACAACCTGGTACCAGGATTACAGTACCGGTGTATTAGAGAAGTCTGATGTGTATGAGATCGAAACCTATGATAATAAGCGAAACACCAGCTTACTGTTTGAAAATAATCCGTATCTACCCTTGTTAATGATAGTGCCAAATAATCCTTTGACAGAAAAGCACTACGATAATGCGGGTCAAGCTTATGCTACTGTGACCCATACATATACATATGATGATCAGGGAAATCCGCTGACCCGTAAAACGGTGACCAAAGAAACAGGCATGCAGGATGAGATAACCACGACCACATTCCAATATTAATACTTGAAGATCAGTTAGTTATATAGAAATAACCCTGTGTGAACCAGGCCTCGGTCAGTAGATCGGGGCTTTTTTGTGTGATAAAAATCCGACATAAAAACCCGCAAATTCATGCATTTCACATATTTGTGTGGTTGTAAAACGGCATAAACGGGGATACTTTTGTCTGGTAATTCAAAAGATATGAAAGCAGCATTACAAAATTTGGTACTCTACTTGCTCTGTGCAGCAAGTGTTGTATTGGCTGCCCCCACCCATTCAACACTTCTTTCACATCCGGCCAAAAAAGACGGAGCAAGCGTTTTTTCCAGACCGTCTTGTGTAAAAGAACGCTCTTATTACACACAACAAAAGGAGGCGAAACCGGCACCGGTTTCGGTTCTGGAAGGTTCGGCCCGCTTCGAGCTTTGGTAAGGCTTTGAGGGTTTTCGATATCCGAAAAACCCGCTGCAAGCACCTGATTGCCCTCGTATTTTGATTATTTTTGTGGTGTGATAAATAGTTTATCACCGCTTAAATGAAACAGGTATGATCAAAACAGGCAATCCCGTTATCAGCATTTATACAGAGATGACCCCCAATCCGGAAACCATGAAGTTTGTGGCCAACAAACTCTTATATCCCGGTAAGAGCATTGATTTTGCTGAGGAAGCTTTGGCGGGCCCATCACCATTGGCCAAGGAACTATTCAGTTTTCCTTTTATTAAAAGTGTATTCATCGCAAGCAATTTTGTGACCCTTACCAAAACATCTGATACCGAAGATTGGCAGGATGTAATACCCACTATCAAAGAATTCCTGAAGGAATATCTGGAAAATGGTGGTGTGGTGGTAAATGACGAAGAAGTTGCCAAAGTGAAGCCTGAAGCCAGCAATGCGGTGAGTGCTGATGATGATGACATTGTAAAACGAGTGAAAGAATTATTGGAGAATTATGTGAAGCCAGCCGTTGAAATGGATGGCGGAGCGATCCAATTCAAAAGTTATAATGACGGCGTTGTAAACCTGATGTTACAGGGAAGTTGTAGTGGATGTCCTTCTTCAATGATCACCCTGAAGGCTGGTATTGAAGGAATGATGAAACGAATGATCCCAGAAGTAAAAGAAGTGGTGGCCGAAGCCGAATAAATCATGTGTTTGGTTTTTTGGAGCGTTGTATTCGTAAGGATACAACGCTTTTTTTTGCAGGTAACTGCCTGACTTAGCCGTTATCATTGTCATATACTAACCGGAAACTATATTTGTCTTCAGATCCAACCCTGCAATAAACTAACATGGAAAAAGAAGCGCTTGCACAACTGCTCCAACAGAATTATCTGCATGTCATACAACAAATACGAAACTTGAATGATCGTGAACTACTGCATGCTCCGAAAGACAAATGGAACGCATTGCAGCAGCTTGATCATTTGATCAAAAGCGTAAGGCCTGTAAACATGGCCATGGGTTTGCCCAAATTTGTACTCAGCTGGAGATTTGGTATTGCCAACAGACCCTCACGCAGCTATGATGCACTTGTAGACCGGTATCATATCAAACTACAAGCTGGCGGAAGAGCATCGGGCGCTTTTGTACCGCCATTGCAGATAGATCCGGCAGACAAAGAAGCATTACTACAAAAGCTGCAATCAGTGGTACAAAAACTGGTACGAAAAACATTAAGGCAAAGTGAATTGTCATTAGACCGGTACATATTGCCTCATCCACTGTTGGGAAAACTTACACTTCGTGAAATGCTTTATTTTACAGCGTACCATGCCTCACATCATGGTAAAAGTATTGAGCATGGCTTGGTTTCATTAAATTAGAAAGAACTACCATCTGTTAAAACATGCTAACAATAACTCGTATGGTATGACCTTTGCTACAGTTATACTATCATGAAAGTCAGGTTTACCTTATTATCACTCCTATTCTTTTCCTTTGCTTTTAGCCAGCGAATGATATTCTATGTGGCTGATACAAAGGGCGATTGTTATGGAGTAGGTAAAGGATTATGCTTGCAGGTAAAAGAAAAACCAGATGAGCCTTATGCCTTATTTTATTCAGGTATAGAAGGATTTTCATATGAAGAAGGCTATCACTACAAGCTGGAGGTCATGCGAGTGAAAAAAGAACGTCCACCGGCAGATGGCAGTGCTTTCAATTATTATCTGATCAATATTATCAGTAAAGAGCGATCAAAAAATTATTCGCTGAAAAACACTCCGATCCCAGATCTGCGATCACTTTCACTGGTGCGCATCAGCAAAAGTGGTAAAATGGAGATGGTAGATAACAGCATTACTCCTAATATCTCTTTTGATAAAAAAAATGGAAGGATCTCCGGGAAAGCCGGTTGTAACCGCTATTTCGGTAAAGTAAGTTTTGATCAACAACGTATTTTTATTTCAGGAGTGGGCTCAACACAAATGGCCTGCACCGATATGGAAATAGAGTCTCTATACCTGAAACATCTCACAGCGGTTAATCGCTATCAACTATCCGGAAATAATCTTCAGTTATTCCGTGATCAGGAACTTTTATTGCAATTCATCGTTCCAGAGAATTAAGAATCTATTGTATTCAAGTCTGAATCTGTATTTTGCTCTTCTTTATGAGCATTCAGGAATTCATCGATCAGTTTATACAAGGAATCAGACAAACATCTGCTCTGGAGTTTGTAGCGGTGTCGGCTGGTATCGGTAGTGTATGGTTTAGCAGAAAAGAACATATACTGGTATATCCGATCGGACTGATCAATACACTGATCTATATCTATCTAAGTATAAAAGGACATTTATTTGGAGAAGCCAGCGTAAACTTTTATTACTCTGTAATGAGTATTTATGGTTGGATTCTTTGGACTCGCAAAGACAGTTCTAAGAAGGAACTCCTGTTACATATTACCAACAGTAGTCGTAAAGAGTGGATACAACAACTGCTTTTCTTTGCTTTTTTCTATCTGCTCTTATTCACTCTTTTGAAATGGTTACAATCCAGTTTTGCACCCGAAGCCATTCCATGGGCAGATGCTTTTGCCAGTGCTTCAGCATACACAGGTATGTGGCTCATGGCCAGAAAAAAAACAGAGAGCTGGATCTGGTGGATCGCAACAAACATTGCTTCTATTCCGTTGTATTTTGTGAAAGGATATGTGTTCACCAGTGTACAATTCTTCATTTTATTGATACTGGCCATTTCAGGGTTGATCGAATGGAAGAAAAAAGCAAAACAATAATATAAACTCCGTGTATCTCTGCGTAAGACTTTGTGCTTAACATTCACCGAGGCGTTTTACAGAGTTCACTACAAAATAGCACAGCGTATTCTAAAGCATGATTCAAAAGATCGTCATCCTTGGTCCGGAGTCTACCGGTAAGAGCACTTTATGTGAATTGCTAGCGCAGCATTATGCAACAGCCTGGTGCCCGGAATTTGCACGCGAATATCTCTTGACCAATGGAACCGAATATGGATTTGATGATCTGCTCACCATCGCTAAAGGACAATTGGCTTTGGAAGATGAGTATAGTGCCATGGTCCATGGTCCATGGTCGATGGTCAATAGTGTTTGGGTGAATAGTAGAACCATGCAAACATCTGCACAACAACCTTTGCTATTCATTGATACCGATATGTACGTTATGAAAGTATGGGCCGAATATGTATTTCAAAAATGTCATCAGTTTATTTTAGATGAAATTGTAGATCGTACATATGATCTGTACCTGTTATGTAAACCCGATCTTCCCTGGGTGCAGGATGAGTTGCGTGAATATCCTGATGAAAAACCCAGACAAGAACTCTATCATATCTACCGGGATATCATGATGAATCAAAAAACGCCTTGGGTAGAGATCAGTGGTGACTATGAACAGCGACTACAACAGGCAATAGCAGCAGTTGATGCTATTCGAAAATAATTTTATTTCCCGCGTAACAACTGTTGCAGGTCTGCATCATCTTCTATATTCTGCATCTGTTTTAATATTTGTGGATAGCGCCAGCTTACCCTTCTGCTCATTGGTTTGGGGGTGAACTTTTTCGGATTTGGCAGACTGGCAATGATCATAGCAGCTTCAGCTCTTGATAGTTTTGAGGCAGATTTACCAAAATACTTTCTGGATGCGGCTTCCACACCGAAAATACCCGGTCCCATTTCAATCACATTGAGGTATACTTCCAATATTCTTTGTTTACCCCAGATCCATTCGATCATTTTAGTGAAATAAAGCTCTGGCACTTTTCTGATATACTTTGTAACACCACCCCCCTGCCACAGAAATACATTTTTTGCAGTTTGTTGTGTAATCGTACTTGCACCTCCGCCCAATGGAATTTTTGTTTTCTTTCCTTTTTTCCTGGGTTTCATGCTTCGTTCAATTGCGTCCCAATCAAACCCGCTATGATCCGGAAAAGTCTGGTCTTCACTGGCAATAGCAGCAAGTTTGATATTATAGGGTAATTGATCCCATGAAATGTAATCGCGTTTTAATCCATGAGAAAAACTATTGGTGATCTGAGTAATGGTGATGGGTGGCATTACCCATCTGCAAAGAATGATATACGCCAAAGAACTCAAGAACAAGACTACCGTTGTTCGCCAGATGATGCGGCGACTTTTTCTCCAAAATGATCTTTTTTCTGCCATTAATACAAGATACTATTTAACAGCTTGCGTAGAAATGATCTGCATTGAATATTTTTTTCTGATGCGGATAAAGGGTCTGTGTTTAAGCGCTTGTAACTTACCGATGAGTACGATACCTGCTGCAATACCAAGACTGGTAATATTATCACTGCGGAAAACGTTATCACTTTTAATGATACTGTTCAGCACGTTGACGAAAATATAACTGGATCCTGCTAGTTGAAACAATGTACCGTTACCGATGATGCCACTTCTAAATCGATTGCCCGGCATACCAATGATCTCGGATATATGAATACCCATTAATCCAAACCAGGAAGTATCTATTGTTGGAAATCCAAACTGGTTGGGGATCTGTCTTAGAATAAATGAATTGATATAAATGGAATCTGTTGTGATCTTCTTGATCTTTCCATCGATCCACTGTGTAGTGACATACTGAAAATGAATGAAATCATCTTTCACCCAACTTTTTACATTCCTGTTCTTTTCTTTAAAGACAAGAATGTTTGATTGAGCTTGAATTTTCTCCATGCATAGCAGTAAAAATAAGGCCCAGAGTAGTCTCATGTAATGGAAAGATACTCAGAAAATAAATGCTTGAAATTGTAAAATTGTTAAACCTGTTTCAATAAAGAAATCGCGCCCCAACATAACGCAATCCCAAAACCAATCAGGATCAATCCTGATAATTTATTGATGTAGTGAAGGTTCTTGGCTGTTAGTCTAGAACGTAGCTTACCTGCAAGCATCACTTTGAGAATATCAGAAAGTAAAACGAATACCAGACAGGTACCAAATACGATCAATCGGTATTCATTGGGATGTTGAGCGGTTTGTGCATCAGCCAGAATTGCGGCGGTCCAGGCAAACCAGAAAAGAAATACACCCGGATTCAATGTATTCATAAAATAACCGGATAGAAATATCGCGGCATAATCCCTCTTTCTGAATTTTTTATCAGCAATATTGTTTTCTTCATCGGTATGTACCTTTTTGAAGAACAAAGTATAGATACCTACTGCGATCAGAAAAATACTTCCTGCAATGGCAATGGCGGTTTTGTGTGATAATGCGGTATTGAATAAAGAGGTAAAAAAGTTGCAGACCAAAACCAATGAAATATCACTCGCTGAGACACCCGCTACAAATAAATAGCCCGCTTTATGGCCATTATTGATGCTTTGCTTGATGATGGCAAAGATCACGGGTCCTACAGAGATACTCAGGATCAGACCCAGCAATATTCCTTTTAAAAACGGGGCAATCATTAAGGGGTAACTGTTTGATACCGAAAATAACGGCTAAAAATGTAAAATCAGCAGATTGTTTGACCAGTGGATAAACTCAGCGAATGATCTTGGCTGAAATGATTTGATCTAAGCCCGGAAAATTTTCCTGTAAATACGCATTGCCATAGAGATAAATGGAATCTTGTATCGGAGCAATTCGTTTACCGTATTGTGCATTGAACTTTGTGACCACATCCATGCCTTTGATAATCTTCCCAATTGGTGAGAATCCTTTGACACCGGAGCGGACGGTGGTATCCAGTTTTGGATTATCTACCATATTGATGAAGAGCTGTGTGGCTCTGCTGTTTGCTACATCACGCGCAAAAGCAACGATCCCTTTTTTGTGTTTTTGTAAAACAGGCTCATCCATGATCTTTTTATTATCCCAGAAAAAATTCAATTCAAATTTGTCTGAGATACCAAACTGTACAACGTAGTTGGGTTCTACCCGGTAGATCATGTTATGGTTGTAAAAACCACTGAGTACTAATTGGTACAATCGGTCTACACCAATCGGCGACCATCTTCTGTAAGCCTCTAAAATGAAATTACCCTTTGTAGTAGTAAAGAGTACCTGAAAACTTTCAGGTGCTTTTCTTTTCAACAGTGCAAGATTTGGTACTTGTGCCTGTGTATGTAACCAACCCGACAATAATAAGATCAGTAATATTCTCATTCAGTTACCAGTTCTTTTCTTAAAAATGCTTGCCAGTCTTCCAGCATCTTTCCTTTTAGCACGCGAGGAAACTTATGCTGTCCACCCACTTTCCCTTTCGAACGCATGAACTCCATGAATTGATTTTCAGAGAGTACATCTAAAAACACTTCCTTCAATGCACTTTTTCTTTCCACTGCATAATCATCATTCAATTCTTTGAGTGAATTATCGATCAATTGTAACAGTTGTTGTTTATCTACTTTATCATCACAAGCAACAAACCAGTGATGGGCAAAAAAGCTTTCATAAGGAATACCTGCAACAGTGAATTCTGGAATTGAAATGTTCATTTTCTCACTGGCCAGTTGAATCGCTTTGTTCATATTGTCTACGCTAAGATGCTCTCCCACTAAACTCAGGAAATGCTTGGTTCTCCCGGTGATCACAATTTCACAACGATCTTTATCAACAAAACGAATTGTATCACCAATAAGATAGCGCCAGGTCCCTGCAGAAGTACTGATCAATAATGCATAATCCTTGCCTTCTTCCACTTCATGGATCATCAGCGCTTCAGGATTTTCAATCATCTCACCATCTGCATTGAAGTTGGTATCATCAAATGGCACAAACTCCATAAAAATATGCTCACTGGTCACCAATCGCATACCTTTTGCGAACTGACGATCCTGGTATGCAATAAATCCTTCACTGGCAAGATAGGTTTCAATATAAGTGATAGGCTTACCAAGTAATTTTTCAAATCCTTTTTTATAAGGTTCGAAACTTACACCGCCATGTACAAAGAATGCGAGGTTAGGCCACATTTCATGAATATGATTCAGCTTATATCGCTGGATCACCATTTCCATACACATTTGAATCCAGGCCGGAACACCTACAATAAAACCAATATCCCAATCGGGTGCTTTATCAACGATCTCTTCTAGTTTTTTATTCCAATCTTTTTGTTTAGCGATCTTTTTCCCGGGTTTATAAAAAGGCTGAAACCAAAACGGAGCTTTTTTCTGGGTGATACCACTCAGGTCACCGGCATAATAACCGGGTCCTTCTTTTTGTAGATCTGTGCTACCTCCCAAAGTCAGCCAACCCTTACCAATAGAACTGTAAGGGATATTTTCATAATTCCTCAAGCTGAATAACTGACGAATCATGACAAGCTTATTACCACTCAATAAATCATTGGTAACAGGAATGTATTTACTCGCAGCTTCACTGGTACCACTGCTTAATGCATAATATTTGATCTTGCCGGGCCAGCAGATATCAGGTATGCCTTCTAGTGTTTTGTGCCACCACTCCTGGTGTATCTTATTATAATTAAAAGTAGGAACCAGCTCCTGAAATTTCTTACCCGGATGTTTACTTAATAAGATCTCATCAAATCGGTATTGCTGACCAAATGCAGTGAAACGCGCCTTGCGCAATAACTTCTTTAAGACCCTGATCTGTTGTCTGCGCGGATTGTTTTGCGGCAGTCTTAATGCTTTAAGAATCCTATTGGGAAGTTTTATATCGAAGATGGCCATCGTCAGAATCAGGTTAAGTGAATATACGAAACTACATTAAAAGCGTGTAAAAACAGAGGCATCAGTTGTTAAAGCTGATGGTAGCTGAACCCGCAAAAATAAACCGAAAGAACATACCTTGATTCTTTTCCATCAAAGCAATGGCATCAGACATACGCATATCGGGGATACGGATCAATATTTGTTCAGCAGCATAGTTGCTGATCTCATCTTGAATGGACTTGATTGACTGTTGATGAAGATAGATGCTGGATAGATAACTATCAGTGATGCCATGCTGCGCAAGTGCTGAAAGTAGATGTGAGTGGTTTTCTTCTTTACAAATGACCAATAAGTTCTGATGTCTTTGGAGCAATGCCTCAGTAGCACCGGATCTTGCGATCTTTTTCTTGAGTTGAGTCATCCAGCTAAAGAACTGTATCAAAGGAGTTAGCATCCAGCTCAAGCGGTAATGTTTCTGTACGAATATCTTCATGGCTTCAAAGAAAATGGCCGTATGAAAAACACTTTTGTGTTTCGAACTTTGTCCTTTGTAATGAACAATTGCAGGATGTCCGAGATATTGTAGGGTATAGCCTGATTCAGCAATACGAAGACTAAGATCAATATCTTCTCCGTACATGAAATAATCTGTATCAAATCCGCCAAGGGCGTCAATAATGCTTTTACGAACCATCATGAAGGCACCGGCCAATACCTCTACCTGATGATTTTCCAAGGGAGAAAGATGTCCGAGTGCATACCGATTGAATAAGCCGGAAGAAGGAAACATACGGGCCAGTCCACTTAACTTAAAGAAAGCGGTTTGCAGTGATGGTAAGGCCCTTTTACTTTCCGGTAAAAATTCACCCCAGCCGTTGATCATTCGAATCCCCAATGCTCCTGTTCGTTCGTGCGTATAAAAATGATCTAAACAAATGGATAAAGTATCAGCAGGAATAAGTGTATCGGGATTCAAAAAAAGAATGTAAGTGCCCGAAGCTTTTTGTAAACCCAGATTATTGGCTTTTGCAAATCCTAGATTGGTCTCAGAACGGATGAACTGTACATTCGGAAACAATGGTTGTAGGATGGGAATACAGTTATCGGTAGAGCCATTATCCACTACAATGATTTCATTGTCGATAGAATGAGAAGCGGCCAATACCGTATGCAGACACTGTTCTACAAATGCGCAAACATTATAATTGACTATGATGATACTGAGTGTCAAATGATGGGTTTCAATATGCAATAATAAACAGAAGCGATCGATTCGCTCTTGTTCTAAGGTGCTTGTTTCTTGTCCCTTAACCGTAGGTTCGCTATTTTTGTATATATGTTGAAGCAAACACTCATCAAAGCAACCGAGGCGGGAGCCGCACAATTACAACACTTTTTCAACGGACAATTTACAATCAGTAACAAAGAAGGGGTCAATAATCTGGTTACAGAAGCTGATCATGCTGCAGAAAAAGCCATTTTTGAAGTGATCAGACAAGATTTCCCCGATCATTTTATTCTTAGTGAAGAAACAGGAGAGATCATTCAAGATTCATCCTATAAATGGATCATTGACCCGATTGATGGAACCGTGAATTTTGCAAATGGAATTCCTATCTGTTGTGTGAGTATTGGTATTGAACAGGATGGTGAAATGATATTGGGAGCAGTATACAATCCTTTTATCAATGAGTTCTTCTTTGCACAAAAAGGATTTGGTGCTACACTGAATGATAAAAAAATTCAGGTAAGCGATAAAACGGAAGTGATCAAAAGCTGTTTGGTAACAGGCTTCCCCTACACGTATCTGGATATGGAAAATGGTCCATTACAGGTATTTGAAAAATTGATCCGTAAAGGGGTTCCCGTAAGAAGATTGGGTAGTGCAGCCATTGACCTCTGTTGGGTGGCAGCAGGCCGTTTCGATGGCTTCTATGAACATAAATTACAAGCTTGGGATAGTGCTGCCGGATTTTTAATGGTGGAAGAGGCTGGAGGTAAAGTGACCGACTTTAAAGGAGATCTCTATTCACCCTATCAACCACATATTATTGCCACCAATGGTAAAATACACGATGAGCTGGTAGCCATTGTGAATGGAGCACCGGTGAAAAGTTAAGAATGTTGAATATCACAATTGAATATTCGACATTCATTATTCATCTTTTATACTAGAATTATGAGTGAAACAAGAACTGAGATAGCGAGTTTAGGAGAGTTTGGACTGATCGAACACCTGACCAAAAATTTTGAGACGCATAATGCCTCTACTATTTTAGGAGTAGGAGATGATGCCGCAGTAATAGATCATTTTGGAAAACAAACAGTGATCACAACTGACTTATTACTCGAGGGTATCCACTTTGATCTGATGTATACACCACTCAAGCATTTGGGGTATAAAGCGGTGATGGTGAACCTGAGTGATATTTATGCCATGAATGCAACACCAACGCAAATAACAGTAAGCATTGGCATCAGCAATCGATTTAGTTTGGAAGCAGTTACTGAATTTTATGAAGGCGTTCACTTTGCTTGTGAAAAACATAAAGTAGACCTGATCGGCGGCGATACTTCTTCATCCGTAAAGGGTTTTGTGATATCTGTTACTGCTATCGGCGAAGTAGCTCCTGAAAAATTTGTCAAAAGAAGTACTGCATCAAAAGGTGATTTGATTTGTGTGAGTGGTGATTTAGGCGGCGCTTATCTTGGACTCACTTTAATGGAGAGAGAGAAAAAGATCTATCTAGAAAATCCACAGATACAACCCGATCTGGAGAATGAAAGTTATATCGTTGGCAGATTATTGAAACCGGAAGCCAGAAAAGAGATCATAGATTTTTTTGAACAAAATAATATTGTGCCTACTTCCATGATGGATGTAAGTGATGGTATCAGCAGTGAAATTTTGCATATCTGCAAACAAAGTGCATTGGGTTGTCGTATCTATGAGGAAAAATTACCGATCGCAGAAGATAGCAGAAAAGCAGCTTTTAAATTTGGCCTCGACCCTACTGTTTGTGCGTTGAATGGAGGTGAAGATTATGAACTCATCTTTACCCTCAAGCAAGAGGATTATGATAAAATAACCCTGAACGAAGATATCAGTGTTATAGGGTATATGGCTGAACTGGAAGAAGGATGTAAATTATTGACCAAGGGTGGAAATACTTTTGATATCACTGCACAGGGTTGGAATGCTTTTCAGCAGTAGAAACTTATGAATCTTATCCGAACACTTATATCGGGCATTAGTATTCTGATTCTTTCAGTGTCTGCACCTGCGCAAAACTTTTATCCGCCACTTCCTAAAATGGCTCCGGCAGATTTAAAGGAAGACATACGCATTCTTAAAAAAGTATTGGAAGCCAATCATCCAAGTTTATATTGGTATACTTCGAAAGACAGTATTGATTACTATTTTGAAGAAACTTTAGCGAGTATTACCGATTCACTCAATGAGGTTGAATACAAGAATAAACTATCCAAACTCATTGCTACTATTCATTGTGGGCATACCACTGTTCGCTTTTCCAAAGCCTATGGTAAAATTGCTAACCGCTATCGCTTTCCTCAATTTCCATTGGCATTAAAAGCGTGGGATGATAGTTTGGTGGTATTGGGTAGTGCTTATAACAATGATTCGATCTTTAAAAGAGGAACTATTATAACAGCGATCAATGGACGATCGCCGGTTCAAATACTGGATACGCTCTATCAGTATATCAGTACTGATGGGTATATCAATAATCATAAAAGCCAGGTCATCAGTGGTAATTTTCCCGGATGGTATAAAACCATTTTAGGTGATGATGATTCTGTTTATGTCATCAAATATTTAGATTCAGTTGGACAAGAAAAAGTTGCAAGTATTAAAGCATATCGCCCGGTAGTGGATACTGTTCAACGAAAAGTAAGCAATACTGCGCCAACATTAACACGTCGGGAAATCAGAAAACTTCGGTTACTGAATAAGCGATCTATGTTGATCGATACATTGAATAACACTGCTTTTATTCGGCTGACCACTTTTTCCGGTGGTAGACTAAGAACTTTTTTTAGAAGAAGCTTTAAAACATTGAATCAGCTTTCAATTGACAATCTTGTAATTGATCTGAGAGAAAATGGAGGGGGTAATGTAGGAAACAGTATTGACTTAACAAGATACCTCATCAACAAACCATTTAAGGTTGGCGATAGTATAGTGGCGTTTAGCAGAAGACTTCAATACAGCAGATATATCAAACCTTCTTTCATTTATTGGTTGGCCATGAACTTTGGCGGAAAGAAAATGGAAGATGGAAAAATTCATTATCGCAGGTATGAGCAACATTATTTCAAACCTGCAAGCAAACATCATTATGATGGTCAATTGTATTTGATACAAGGCGGATATACTTTTTCAGCTGCTACAATGTTTATTTCACAGTTACAAGGACAATCCAATGTAAAAGTATTGGGCGAAGAAAGTGGTGGCGGATATTATGGTAATTCAGCGATGCATATTCCGAAGATCACATTGCCAAATTCCGGTCTCATTGTGAGTTTGCCTTTGTATCGTTTGGTCATGGATAAAGATCGGCCTAAAGGAAGAGGAATCATACCCGATATAGAGATCAAACCATCCTCAAAAGCCATCCGTGAGGGCTATGATATTAAGTTGAGTGAAGTGCGTAGAATCATTCGAGGAAATTAGTTGATAGACCATAGACCATGGTCCATGGTCTACGGACCATCAATCACTTCAATTACATCTAATGTTTCACTAAGTCCGGTTAATGCAGTATTGTATCCTTTTTCGATTCTTCCACTTCTGTGTGCTAGTCCCATTACCTGTGCAGGATAAAGACTGGCCATTCTGAATGCTTCATCCAATGGTATATTGGCTTTATGAACCAGATTTTGTACACAGCGAACCATATTCAATGCTGAACCACTTAACACACCTTCTGATTCATAATAGTCACCTTTAAGTGTATGTGGGTATGGGCCGGTAGTTGTATTGGTAACAGCATCCGTGATTGCGAATAATCTTTCCTTCATTTGTTTTTTAGCGATACGGATCGCGGCAAAATCAACATGATAGCCATCGGGCACTACACTGCACATAATGGTATCATGATCAAAGATAGCGCCTACCAATCCGGGCTCACGATGATGTAACAGACTCATGGCATTGAATAAATGTGTGGCTGCGCCGATCCCATTTTTAAACGCCTGCATACTTTCTTCATAAGTAGCGTTACTGTGTCCGGCAGAGATGACCACACCATAAGAACGGATCAATGATAACACTTCCTGACTGCATACTTCAGGCGCAAGTGTGATCATGGTGATGATCCCTTTTCCGTATTCAAGTAATTCGCTTGTTTGCTCTAGAGTTGGTGTATGAATATACTGTGTCTGATGGGCTCCTTTTTTTACCGGATTAATCCATGGGCCTTCAACATGTAAACCGATACAACCTTTACCACCCATTTGTTTATAAGCGCGAACTGCATCTATACATTTTTTGAATACATCATAACTATTGGTAGCAACCGTAGGTTGAAAATAAGCGGCACCGCCTTTTTTACAATACTCATACAAACGTTCCAGAGATGTTACTTCCGGATAAACGGCTAATAAACGATCATACGCACCATAGATCTGAATATCCATGAAAGCAGGTGCCATTAATGAGAACTGAGCTGTATAGGGTTCATGAATAGCAGTCGCAGGAACAATGTCAATAATGGCACCTCTTTCGGTAACTACAACATATTGATCCAGCCATTTGCTTCCGGTAAACAGTCGATTCGCATAATAAGTATTGCGTTCAGCCATTATTTAATCTTGAGTGATGAGAAAATCGTCTGCATCTTTCCAAAATGGAAATTTGGTTCTTACTTCAGTCAATGTATTTTTTTCAAGTATGATCGTAAAGATATCTTCTTCATGTTCTTTATGATATAATACTTCACCGAGTGGATCAATTACCATACTATTACCGCTATGATAAATACCATTACCATCTTCACCCACCCGATTCACACCAATTACATAAGCCTGGTTTTCGATAGCCCTTGCTGTCAGTAAGGTTTTCCATGCATGACTTCTTCTTTCAGGCCAATTGGCTACATATAATAATACATCATACTCGGGGTCATGATCAGACTGTTGTCTGGCCCAAACAGGGAAACGCAGATCATAACATATCTGGAGATTGATCTTCCATCCTTTTACTTGTGCGATCAATCTTTTATTTCCGTTTGAGTAATGTTGATCTTCGCCTGCAAAAGCAAATCGATGTCGTTTATCATAGTGACCGATAGTGCCATTGGGAAGTACCCATAGTAGCCGATTAAAGAACTGTTCATTTTCTCGGATGATGACACTTCCTGTCAAAACAATTTTTTTTTCTGCTGCTATCTTTTTCATCCATTGAACAGTAGTGCCATCCATGGTTTCTGCCAATGCAGAAGGATTCATACTGAACCCTGTACTGAACATTTCAGGTAATACAACGATCTCGGTCTTTTGTGTGATACTGTTGATCTTTTCTTCCAGCATTGATAAATTAGCTGCTTTATCTTCCCAGATAAGCCGAGTCTGTATCAAAGAGATGTGAAGTGATGACATGTACGCAAGTTAACTACAATTGCGCTCTCTTTTAAAACATGCGGTAACCAATTTGGATAGAGCCATACACTTGAGAGCGTGTTTGTTTTTCCGTCTCTTTTGACTGATAGACCAGTTCCAATTTAGTACTGATTCTTTGTTCAGCATATGCTATGCCATAACGCTGCTCCAACACAAAGGGTTTTGGGTCTGCCAGTACAGCGCCTGTTCCTTTATTCAATAAGCCTCCTTGTAAAGTAGCATTGTACGCCTGATACGTGATGGATGGATAGGCATACAAAAAAATTTCTGTTTTCTTATTGGGTACTGAGGTCCCATTGTTCACCCTCGTATTAAAAAGGATGCTGCTGTTATTTTTTTCAAAACTTCCTGCGGAGAAAAGCAGGCCTACTTTAGCATTGTTAAAAGTGGTACCCACATTAGCTTGTACAATCGGGACGATTTTGAATAAATCATTGTATGACGCGGCAGTGAAAGCATAAGAAACACCCGCATCCAATCCGATCGCATTTCTCACCTGATACTCCCATCCTTTGAAACGAAGAAATCCCAAAAGCTTATGATATTCATTTTGCAATTTCTCAGCAAGTGAGGCACTGCCGATCACTCCTAATGTTCCATGCCATTGAAATACTGCATCATTCGAGCTGGCAATGGTCTGGCTGTATCTAGTAAATAAGTAACCACAATAAGGACGGTCTATATCCGCAATGCTTTCTTTTTTAGACAATGGCGTGAAGATCATTTGTCCGATCTCTAATGCATGTACTTTTTTCTTGACGGTAGCGGTATCTGTAAAACGATATTGGATGAAAAAACCATTTGTATAATAGGCATCTTTCTTTTTGAGTAGAAAGGCATCATTATCGGTCGTAAATGATAGTTCTTTACGCAAGAATTTTTTTTCCTGTGCATGAGCAAGACAGGATATACTGACCAATATTAAAAGCAACCAAAAACGCATACAAAGTTTTCAAGAGAGGATATGACTAAGATAAAATTAATCTTTTGCAGCACGACGAATTTGTTGAATGGTTTCTTGTACCAGTGCGGGCTCATATCCCTTATTGATCAGATACTGAGTGGTCTTGGCTTGTCTGTTCAGGTATTGCTCCTGCTTTAATGAGTTCCATTTAGCTTCAGCTAGTTTTATTAAAATTGCCTTATAATTTTCGTCGTCAATCTCTTTTAAGGCATATTTAATATTGACAGGACTCACTCTTTTTTGCTTCAAAGCATAAATGATTTTCACCTTTCCCCATTTTTTCATCCTGAAATGTCCGCCCGCAAATTGTGCCGCAAAACGGGCTTCATTCAGGTAATCTTCCTCTATAAGTCTACTAATGAGGGTTTCCACATCCGTTTTTGAGAGTCCAAAGCCAAAAAGTTTTTCTTTGGTTTCAAAGTGACTTCTTTCCTGATAGGCACAAAAATGTCGGATCTTTTGCCAGGCCTGTTCAGGAGTTAGTCTTTTCGATAGCATAGAGACCACTTAAATTAGAGGTTTATTAATTATATTTGTTATTGTCCGGAAACGTTTTCGGAAATACATCCAAAATGAGTCAGATACAACATACCGTTTGTTTGATAGATGATGACAAGATCTATCAGTTCACCGCCAAGAAAATGTTGGAGGCTACAGGTATGGCCAAAGATATCCGCTCTTTTTATGATGGCAGTGAAGCCATTGCTTTTTTCTCGGGGGAAAACAGTAAAAATCCAGAGAATCTACCCGATGTTATTTTTTTGGACATCAATATGCCGATCATGAATGGTTGGGAGTTTTTGGAAGAATATGAAAAGATCCGCAACCACTTTCCCAAATCCATGGCTTTATATGTTGTAAGTTCTTCTGTAGATGATGCGGATATCCGTCGATCCAGACAGTACAACTCAGTGACCGATTATATTGTAAAGCCCATTACACGTATGCGTTATCAGGAATTATTAGAAGGTATCGGTTCTGTTTCCTGAGTCAATCCACAACTCATTCACAATCTATTTTTTCTGTTCTGATGACCCTTGAATTTTGGTTACGGAATGTTAACATTTTGCCTTAGGTTTGTTGCGTATCTAAATTCAGCAGAATGAAATTTATTGTTTCTTCCTCCTCCCTTTTGAAACACCTGCAACAGATCAGCGGTGTTATTAATGCAAATACTGTTTTACCCATTTTGGAAGATTTCCTGTTTGAAATTCAGGATAAGAAACTGAATGTTGTAGCAACTGATCTGGAAACGGTGATGCGTGTTCAAATGGATGTAGAAAGTAAGGCCAATGGAAAGGTTTGTATCCCGGCCAAGATCCTGATGGATTCGTTGAAAAACATTGCAGATCAACCACTTACATTCAATATTGATAAGAATTTTGCAGTGGAGATCACCAGCGATAACGGTAAGTATAAAGTAATGGGTGAAAATCCTGATAATTTCCCCAAAGAACCAGCGGCAGATGATACTACCGGTTTTGATATGACCAGCAGTGGCTTATTGACTGCCATCAACAAAACCTTGTTTGCGGTTAGTAATGACGACCTCAGACCTGCTATGACCGGTGTTTTCTTCGAACTTTCGAAAGACGGTGTTCAGTTTGTTGCAACTGATGCACATCGTTTGGTAAGATATAAGCGTACGGATGCGCATGCTTCTAAAACAGATTCGTTCATTGTTCCTAAAAAACCATTGAACCTGTTAAAGAATGCTTTGCCAGATAATGATGACGTGATCACGGTGAGCTATAACAGCAATCACTTGTTCGTAAATCACGGATCAACTCAAATGATCTGTAGACTGATCGATGCACGTTTCCCTGATTATAAAGTGGTGATTCCTGCAGATAATCC
This sequence comes from Sediminibacterium sp. KACHI17, assembly GCF_040362915.1. Taxonomy (NCBI): domain Bacteria; kingdom Pseudomonadati; phylum Bacteroidota; class Chitinophagia; order Chitinophagales; family Chitinophagaceae; genus Sediminibacterium; species Sediminibacterium longum. The sequence continues at coordinate 2,326,956 of NZ_AP029612.1, forward strand.
CTATAAGCTGATCGTGAATAAAGCAGATTTCCAAAATGCTTTACGCCGCGTGAATGTATTCAGTAATAAAAGCACCAATCAGGTAGCATTAAGCATTACCGGAAGCGAGTTACAGATGGCCGCTCAGGATATTGATTTCAGTTTTGAAGGTAATGAGCGCATGAGCTGTCAATACGATGGTGAAGACCTGCAGATCGCTTTCAATGCTAAATTCCTCATTGAAATGCTGAGCGCTGCGGATACGGAAGATGTGAAAATGGAATTATCGACCCCTACTAAAGCGGGATTGATCAAGCCTACCGAGCAAGCAGATGGTGAAGACCTACTCATGCTGGTAATGCCATTGATGTTGAATAATTAATAGTTACACCTTACTATGCTTGAGTCCTGCTCTGATCGGAGCGTGACTTTTTTATACAAGCAAACGTATGCTGCTGATTAATTTGTACATTAGTGAGTATACAATTGTTTGCCATGCTTGAAAATATCATCGCGTATTTTGATACCATTCCGAGTTTGCACCGTGCATTGATCCTTGCAGGAGGAATCACATTCTTTTGGTTAATAGAAGGTGTGATCCCGCTCTTTGGTTTCCAATACAATAAATGGAAACATGCATCCATCAATATCTTTTTTACGATTACCACCATCGTTATCAATTTTGCATTTGCATTATTGATCGTTAAATCGAGTGACTGGGCGGTTACGAATAAATTCGGGTTGCTTCAACTGACCGAAATGCCTCTATGGGTATTCATGATCGGCGGTCTATTGGTTCTGGATTTGATAGGAGCCTGGTTTATTCATTTCATAGAACATAAGTTCAAGTGGATGTGGAAGTTTCATATGGTACACCATGCCGATACCCATGTTGATACAACCACGGCCAATCGTCATCATCCCGGTGAGAGCGTGTTTCGTGCAGTGTTTACTACTATCGGTGTTGTACTGTGTGGCGCACCTATGTGGCTCGTTATGATGTACCAAAGTATTAGTGCGGTATTATCACAGTTTAATCATGCCAATATCAGATTGCCTTTGTGGATGGATAAAGCGATTAGCTGGGTCATCGTTTCTCCTGATATGCATAAAGTACATCACCATTATGTACGTCCGCAGACTGACTCCAACTACGGTAATATCTTTTCGATCTGGGATAGACTCTTTGGCACGTTTAATTATACACCCGTAGAACAGTTGCGATATGGATTGGATGTGCTCGACGACAGCACCGATGAAAATCTTTCTTATCAACTCAAAATACCTTTTGACCGATCAGTAAAGACCGATTACTAAACCTAAGAAAAGCCCCATCTTTGCTGAAAATAATTTCATGAAGATCGCAGCGTTCATTCCTGCCCGATATGCCGCCACACGCTTTCCTGCAAAACTTATGCAAGTACTGGGAAACAAGTCGGTGATCAGACATACCTATGATAATACAGTAGCTACCGGTTTATTTGATGAAGTGTATGTAGTAACAGATAGTGATATCATTTTTCAGGAAATCAGTTCTCATGGCGGTAAAGCCATTATGAGTAAAAAGCAACACGAAAGCGGTAGTGACCGTATTGCAGAAGCAGTGGCGGATATGGATATTGATATTGTTGTAAATGTGCAAGGGGATGAACCCTTTGTTCAAAGAGCGCCATTGGAAAAATTATTGAATGTTTTTGAAGGAGAAGCCGGTAAATCTGTACAAGTGGCTTCATTGATGCAGGAATTAAAAGAACAAACATTTATCCAGGATCCCAACTATGTAAAAGTAGTAGTAGATAGAAATAACAATGCCTTGCTATTCTCACGTAGTGTAGTGCCTTATCCAAGAAGTACCGATGTGCCGATCACTTACTATGAACATATCGGTGTTTATGCATTCCGAAAACAGTCACTGATCAATTTTACCAACTGGCCAATGACACCATTGGAATCCGCAGAGAAAATTGAATGTCTGCGATACCTGGAATATGGAATACCGATCAGAATGGCAGTGACGGGTTATATGGGAGTAGAAATTGATACACCAGAAGATTTAAAAAGAGCAGAACAATACCTGCATCAGCAATAAGGTATTTTTAATACTAAACCGCTGTAACGGTTGCAATTGACATAAGGCAAAACTTTATCTTTACAATACCCCCAACATCATTTTACCAACAATGCCAGCATGAGCAATACTAACAAAAACAGGTCGGTCATAATGCATGGAAGGGTTCGATGGCTGTTCTTTTTCGCCGTACTTACATTGATCAGTTTTGGTATTGTACTGTATCTCATCAAAAAAGACCTTGATAAGACCAGAACTTCCGTTGATTTCACGTATTCTGTTTTAAAAGATATCGCCGAACTAAAAAGTTCTTTGGGGCAAGCAGAATCAGCTACACGCAGCTTATTGATCACAAATGATAAAAACTGGCAACCCATTATTGAGCAGCTGCATGAAAAAACAAATACGCTGTACGCCCAGGTAGTATCTAAGATCAAAAACGATTCAGCTTTTTCTTCTTCATCACTGATCTTATTGAAAGAACTGATTAGGAATAAAGAGAGCTTTCAAAAATCAGTGCTTGCTGATACTACAACAGCTGAGAACATTAAAAAGAGACTTTCTTTAACAGGCGAAGGGCCTCAACAATCTCAGGCTGCCTTCAATATACTCAATAGGCTTACTGTTTGCGGTGAAATCGTGCTCAGCCAAAGGCTAAAGGATAATGCGCAGAATTATTCCAAAAGTATTTATGCGGCCATTATTGGCGCCATCATTGCTTTTATAATTGTATTGGCATTGATCATTCAACTCAATAGAGATATTTCCCGCAGAAAGAAAGCAGAAGAAAGTGTTGGTTATAGCGATGAGCGTTATAAAAACCTCATTGAAAATGCGAGTGTGGTAATGTATACCACTGACCTTAATGGTATGATCACATTTGCGAATCAACAGGTAGGCGATCTGACTGGCTATTCCGTAGAAGAACTGATCGGCAAAGATTTTTCCTTTTTGTTACATCCTTCCTGGATGCAACAGGTATTCAATCATTATACCCAACAATTTCAAAATAAGGTCACTTCCACCACTTTAGAATTCGTCATCAGAACAAAGACCGGTAATCAAAAGTGGGTGGAGCAAACCGCACAACTGATCCTTAAAGATGACATGGTACAAGGATTTCAGTGTATGGTGAGGGATATTACTGAAAAGAAGAAAATAGAACTGGAGCTGAAAGAATCAGAACAACGCAGAAAAGAAAATCAGTTAAGACTTGAAGCCATCTTAGAGAATACTACATCACTCATTTTTATTAAAGGATTAGATGGAAGATATATCACCATCAATAAACGTTTCAAAGAGGTAATGGGTGTTAGTGATGAAATGGTGATTGGCAAAACCGATTATGAATTTAGTGAGAAAGAAGCGGGAGATCATTATAAAATGCTTGATGAGGAAGTGGTCAACACCCGTAAACCTGTAGAAACAGAAGAATGGATCTTTGGTCCGGAAGGAAGGAAGAATTTATTGGTGATAAAGTTCCCGCTAATTGATCACAGAAAAAAGATCTTTGGTATTGGTGGTATTGCTACCGATATCACAGATCGGGTTTTGTATCAACAGAAACTCATTGAAGCCAGGAAAAATGCAGAAGAAGCAAAGCAGTTGCAGGAACAGTTTCTCGCAAATATGAGTCATGAGATCCGAACTCCGATGAATGGTATTCAGGGTATGACCAATTTGTTGTTGCAGACAGAACTCAACGGACAGCAAAAGGAATTCACTTCCATGATCAAAAGATCGGTCAATAATCTATTGGTCATTGTGAATGATATTCTTGATTTCTCGAAGATCAAGGCCGGGAAAATCACACTTGATAAGGTTCCTTTTCAAATACGAGAAGTGCTCAATCAAATCAAAGTTCAGTTTGAACATGAATTAGCTCAAAAAGAACTGGACCTCATGATTGATCACGATATGGGACTTCCGGAAACCGTTATCGGCGATCCATATCGTTTGAATCAGGTTCTTGTGAATGTGATCGGTAATGCCGTGAAGTTCACAGTTAGCGGAGAAGTGAGAATCAAAACAGATGTAACACAACAAACAGGAAACAAAGCCAGTATCCGATTCACGGTAACTGATACCGGGATTGGTATACCCGAAGAAAAAACGGGGATCATCTTTGAACCCTTTACTCAGGCTGGTCCGGAGATCGCCAGAAATTATGGGGGTGCCGGATTGGGATTATCTATCTGTAAAGGATTACTTGAATTACAAGGGGGATCGATTCAATTCGCAAATATACCCGGTGGCGGTGCGGAGTTTGTGATCCAGATCCCATATGAAGTACAATATGAACAGAGTGCTGAGAGAGATGAATCACAACTATTGAAAGGCAAAAATTTCTTGGTAGTAGAAGATAATGAGGTCAACCAGAAATTGGTCAGCTATGTTTTAAAGAAAGTGGGCGGTAATGTTGACATTGCAAACAATGGTAGAGCAGCCATCGATCTGTTAGAACAGAAAAAAGCATACTATGATCTGATCATTATGGATATTCAAATGCCGGTAATGGATGGATATGAGGCCACTGAATACATCCGAAATACATTGCAGTTGCAAACACCGATTATTGCAATGACCGCAACAGCATTAAAAGGAGATCGTGATCGTTCTGTACAAGTTGGGATGAATGATTTCATGTTGAAACCTTTTGAGTTTAATGACCTTTATAAAAGATTGATACGACTGCTTATAAAAGATACCATCGAAACAGATAACCTTGATGCTATGAATAGCCAGAAACTATATGACCTCTCTTTGTTAGAAGGTCTGGATGACAAAGACTCGCTATTGGATGTGCTGAACTTATTTCTAGAAAACACACCTGCGCAGATGACAGAACTTGCTCAGCTATCCGATACTGGCGATTGGGATGCTTTGTATCAGCTTGCGCATAAATTAAAAGGAGCACTCGCTATGTTGCAGGCAACCCATATTTCCGAATTATTGGGTAAAATTGAAGCGGCAGGAAGAGAAAGAAACGACACCGATCAGATACCGGCTAAAGTAGCGGAGGTATGCGCTTTATTTGACCAAATGAAGGCCCAATTGATAGACGAAAAAGAACAGATCATGGGTCGATAACCCGAAATCTCGTACTTTTATTCAGTATCTTAAAGTCCGAAAGACATATATGAAAATCCTGGTTGCAGAAGATGAACCCATGTTATTAAAAACGATTGAGCTCAAGCTTAAGAAAGAGGGTTATGACGTCATTGCCACAATTGACGGAAGGGAAGCTATCTCAAAGATCGAATCTGAACAACCGGATCTGGTTATTTCAGATATAATGATGCCTTATGCATCCGGTTTGGAGTTGACGGCGATGTTGAAAAAAGGAGAAAAGCAGATACCCATTATTATCTTATCTGCAATGGAGCAGGAGAAAGTAGTTATGGAAGCGTTTGAATTAGGCGCTGATGATTATATCACCAAGCCATTTAGTTTGAACGAATTATCTATCCGCGTAAAAAGACTCATGACCCGATTAGGAAAATCCTGATCCTTAATATTGATCGTATGTCTTTCAATCTGAATATAGGACGAATTCTTTTTGCAGTATTTGCAATATCTGTATCGCCGGTAGTCGCTCAAACTGATACGAGCAGTTCAGATGGTTTGTTGAAAGCGGCTCGAAAAGCAGCATTTGATGACGACAATTATCCGCAGGCTAAAGTCTATTTATATAAAGCCATTGAAAAAAGTCCTAATTATTCTGACCTGCGTGTTTTTCTAGGAAGGATCTATACATGGACAAAAAATTATGATAGTGCAAGGATTTGTTTTGAAGAAGTGTTGAAACAAAATCCGGGTTATGAGGATGCATGTTTGGCGTATGCAGACATGACATTCTGGAATGATGAAAACGAAAAATCATTGACCATTTGTGAGGAGGGTATCAAGTACAATCCTAAATCTGAAGGATTGTATCTGAAGAAAGCAAGGGTATTGAATTCCATGAGAAGATTTAGTGATGCAGATAAAGCAGTTCAAGTGGTGATATCACTGAATAAAAACAATACAGAAGCCAGGGCATTGGCTAACCGTATTCGGGAAAATGCAGTGAAGAATAGAATCGGAGTGAGTTATGATTTTGTAACCTTTGATAAACAGTTTTCTGACCCATGGCACTTGGTCAGTGTTGATTACGGAAGAAATACCGGTATCGGTTCTATCATTGGACGATTCAATTATGCCAATCGTTTTGCATCGAACGGATATCAATATGAATTGGAAGCGTATCCGCGTATTTCCAACACCTTCTATAGTTACGTGGGAATAGCGTATTCTGATAACATTGGTGTTTTTCCGCATTGGCGTGGTGGATTTTCCCTATATGCCAATCTTCCCAAAAGCTATGAAGCTGAGTTGGGGGTACGTTATCTTAAATTTTCAGGAGATCCAACTTATGTCTATACAGGGTATGTTGGTAAGTACTACAAGAGTTGGTTATTTGGTGCGAGAGCTTATATAACACCCAGTACATTCACGAGCACGGTTTCTTCATCATATAATCTATCGGCGCGTTATTATTATGCCAGTGCAGATGATATGTTAGGCTTTAATATCGGTTATGGTGTTTCTCCCGATGACAGACTCAATGTTATTCAATTGAACGGGGTTACCCAACTTACCTCTTATAAGGCAGGATTTATTTTCAGAAAAAAGTTTTCCAAGTTTAATGTATTCACTATTGATGGTAGTTGGTTGAATCAGGAGTATCTGCCGAAAACAATCGGTAATCAATATCAATTCAGTATTGGATGTCTGAGAAGGTTTTAAATAAACGTACTCGAATTAAAATTTCTTGGCGAGGATTACTAGCCATTATTATATTCCTATTGCCTTTTTGGATGCTGGTAGTGTGGTTCTTTCTTCCCGGAAGAAAACTACTTATAGCAATTGTTGATAAAACGGTTGTTGAATATCCCGGACAAGAACATCTTTCCTTGCATTGGGTATTGAATCAGGAAAAATTTTTGAAGAATAACACAGAGCGTTACGAGCCTGATAAAGATTACTTTGGTTTTTTCCCATTAGAAGATGAAAAATACAAACTCAAAGGACTAGAACGCTTCGATTCAACACAATTGCAGAAGCTAAGTGTGGATGCAGATGCAGCCTATATTACAGATGCATATGGTGTTTTTCGTAATGAATGGTTCAAGCAAGGCAATATTCAGGATAGATCAGGTATTGTATACGGAGGCATGAGTAAACAGGATATTTATTTTCTGGAATTGATGAAACAAAAAAATAAACTCATCATCACAGAATTCAACTCAATTGGCTCACCGACAGATCCTGTTATCAGAAATAAATTTGAACAGACATTTGGCATCAAATGGTCTGGTTGGATTGGTCGGTATTTCGAATCTTTTGATACCACAATCAATAAAGAATTACCCACCTGGCTCATTAACAATTATAAAAGATCGCATAACGATCAATGGCCGTTTAAAAAGGGTGGCGTAGCGTTTATCAATGCAGAAAATGATCTGGTTGTTATTCTTGAAAGCGGCAAACACCTGAAAACCGACCTGCCTTATATTTATGCTTCTCAAGAAGGAATCGAACACTACGGAATGCCGGAAAAAATAAAGTACTCATTTTGGTTTGACATTGTTAATATTGATCCCAAGGTCAATCATGTGGTCTCTGATTTTAGGATCGATGTGAATGAAGCTGGACAAACAGAATTGAATCAATACAAAATACCAGCTACTTTCCCAGCCATTACCACACATATCAATAAGGACTATCGGTTCTTTTATTTTTCAGCAGATTTTTGTGATAACCCCATTTCACTTTCCTCTTCCTATTTCAAAGGCGTATCATTATTCAAATGGATGATGTACACAGAACGAGAGCCATTAGAAAGAAAGAGTTTTTTCTGGCGTTTATATCGTCCCTTGGTAACCACCATTCTGAATGATTATTATGATAGTATCAAGGAAAATCAATAACGGGTATATTTCTGAATAAGACTGTCGGGAAGCAATTTTCTTTCCTGCATGAACCGTAGGTTCTTTCTTTTGAATTGGTTAAAAGAAGATTTCAGTTGAAACTTTTTTTCATTGGTAGGGTCTGGCTCCAGATCCATATTAGCATTAATCTTAAAGAAATCATCACCACTCAACATGTATGAGCCTCTGACATAATCAATCAAATCAGGTTTTGTCTGCTTTAATGGTATGGAATGATTATTCCGGAAAACTCTTCCAGTATCAATACCAGTACCTAACCATGCATTAAAGTTAGGAATGGTTAAACCATAACTATACTTTAACCAGGCAGTCAGTGTTGGAGCAATATCAAAGTGACTAGAGATAGCTGAAAACTTTTCAGGCTTATGTAACATAGGTGAATAGATGATCAATGGTACATGATAACGATCTAGCTTAGTACTCATTGGTATTTCAGGCATACGATGGTCGCCGGTTATAATGAAAACCGTTCTTTTAAAATCTTTTCTCTTACTGTATTCATTTAAAAACTGCCGGATAGCATGATCCGCATAAAGAATACTGGAGTATTGATCCTGATATTTTCGATAATTTCTTTTCTGTGCCTCTGCAAACTTTAACTCACCCATTCTTTTTTCAAAGCGATTCACATATTCTTGTTGACCATTGATCAGAAACGGACTATGTGTTGCTACCGTTAGGATGATATCTAATTTTGAATGAACACTATCATCTGCTGACTTATCCAGTACCAATTTGAAAAGTGAAGCGTCATCGTAACCCCAGCTAAATCCGGATGATGAGGCAGGTAGTTTTTGATATTTAGCAGCGTTAAAACTTCTTTCATCATAAATTTTTTCAACGCCGGTCTTTCTCAAAAACTGCTCCATATTATCAAAAGCAGATGCACCTCCATAAAAGAAAGAAGTCTGATAGCCATTATATCTCAGCAAATTTGCAATCGATAAATGTGACGGCATCTGATCACCTAATTCATTGAAGCCACTATTGCCAAAAGGAAGTGAGGCCAATACAGATGGAAGTACTGTAAATGTTCTTCCGCCTGTACTTAAGAAGTTTTCCCAATACAGACTTTTATTTGAGAGAGAATCAAGAAAAGGCGTAAAGCTACCTAGGTAAGCGTTTTGATTGCTAAATGCTCTTCCCAAGCCTTCTACAAGAATGATGACAATGTTGGGAGGTATTGAATCTTCTTGTGAAAAGAAGCTGCCTAGAACATTTTTAGTACTATCAGATTTATGTAGAAACGGGTAATTTTTAGTATCAATCTCCGTGTCTGCAAGAATATTGTCTGATTGATAATCGTCGCGATAAATATCTTCTTCCAGATCTTTCGGAAAGAATTTATTGAAGCTGGATGAATAGAAGTAATAAGATTTATTGAGTGATAGGTTATTACTGTATTCTCTTCCCGGAAGTAACGCTGCTGTTACTTTATTCAGATCCCTGATGCCGGCAGTAACGATCAATAGAATAAAAAAGACAACGATGCCATCATTGGCCAACAATCTTTTAGGGAGTTTTATCAACGTAAAAACGGAGACTGCGCTGATTGATATCAAGCCTAATATCGCCAATATGGATAATCCTCCTGATGCTCCAACGGTTTGCTGAATATCAGCCCAAGAATAACTCCAAAGATCAGCGCCGAGAGGAACAAAGGATTCAATAAAATATTGTGATAATGCCAACTGAACCAATACAGCAAGTGAGCCCAGAATGATGAAGGAGATCCGTGCAACTTTTTTGCTGAAAACATACAGCAGTGTATACGGAAGAAAGCACCAAATAGTAAGTGATGACATGAATGCGATGTCTTTCGCTAAACCATATAGTATCACTTCTTTAAAAAATTCCGGCTCCCCATGTTCTTTATAATCTAATACGATTTCAATTCCTCTGGCTACTATGAACAATAACAATAAGGCTAGTATATGTCCGAGATAATAACGGAATGACTGGAATAATACATCCGGTATTTGATTCAATACTGGGGCCACTTTTCTTTTGTACCAGGAAAGTTGTACAGGTGCTTCTTCTGCGACTACAGGTATCGGTTCAGGTATGACTTCTACAATAGGTGCTGTTATTTCTTCTGCAATAGGCTGAGGTGCATCCGTGGTTTTCTTTGCAAAACCTTGACGGGTCATTTCTCCCCAGCTCTTCTTTTTTCTGAAATAATCTATGTATCCTTTGATAGCACTCCATACCACAAATGGATGAAAGTAAAAAGGTTCTGTAAGAGCCGTCAGTAATAAAACCAGAATATCGATCCTTCGTTTGTATTGATGATAAGTGATCACTTCCATCAAGATCGCGAAGGCGGAATATAGGTATCCAAATGAAACAATGAATAATAAGTAGGCAAAGAAAAATCCCCAGTCAAGCATGCCAAATGCAGCAAATAAAAAGAAACAAACAAAGCCAAAGAACTCAATGACAGGAGCACACATTTCAAAAAAGAACCAGTAGGGATAACTCAGCATTCCCAACAATCCGTATTTCGGATTAAAGAACATTTTCTTGTGAAACTTCAATGTTTCGATCGTTCCTCTTGTCCATCGATTACGCTGTCTTCCCAAAATATCAAAAGAGCTGGGCGCTTCAGTCCAGCAAAGCGGATCAGGAATATATGTTACTCGATACTTTTCATTGCGTTCTTCCATATATCGACGCATTCGCACCACCAACTCCATATCTTCCCCAACTGTATTGTGATCATATCCGCCACACTTAATCGCAATGTCTTTATCAAAAGCACCAAAAGCTCCCGAGATCAGCATCAATCCATTCAATCGGCTCCACGCCATTCTTCCCAGAATGAATGCCCTTATGTATTCCAAAATCTGCATTCGTGGCAGATAATCTTCTGCAAGTTTTACTTTTACCAAACGACCATCTTCAATGATACAGGAGTTGGCAATTCTTACCACACCACCTGAAGCGATCACGCGCTCACCGGTTTGCTCTAAAAACGGTTTGATCATTTTTAGCAGCGCATCTTGCTCCAGGATACAATCCACATCAATACAAACAAGGTATTTATTCGAGGAGATATTAATACCTACATTTAAAGCATCTGCTTTTCCCCCGTTCACTTTATCTACTACCAATAGTTTATGATAAATAGGGTTGCGACTTTTATAAACACCTCTTACATCTTTGGTCTTTATTTTATAGTCTACGAAATAGTCGATCTTTTCCAACTCATATGCCTGGATCATCTTTTGTAAACAATCATCTTTACTTCCATCATTGATAACAATTACTTCAAGATTCACATAATAAATGGAAAGAAGTGATCGAATATTTTCGACAATGGTTTTACCCTCATTATAAGCGGGTGCGAGAATGCTTACTGTTGGGGCATGCGGAGAAGAAGCAAGGACCCTGTAGTCTGTAAAACTATTTTTATGAATATATTTTCTTGTTTCGCCGATCGAAAAAATAGCGATGGCGATATAGGATAATAATAGGAGTGTGGAATAAATGAATATCCCATAAGTCAGTATATCAAAAGCGATATTTAGTGCTACATCCCAGTTCATTTCACACTTTTTACATGTCTAAGTATTCTTTCAAATGGCTCCGGTTCTATCGTAGCTCTATGCTCAATTACCTGAATACCATCTGTACAGCTATTGGTTAGTACAGTGGCTGCTTTTACTTTGATAATATTATCGGGCGCATCTAATAATTTGATCATGAAATCCTTTTGATCATCATTGGCCAAACTTGCCAGGCTATTGAGAATATGAATTTGGTTTTCAAAATCTTCTTTGGAGAAATATCCGATCAGCATCGATGCCGTGTTTTCATCCGAAAGAGCGATCATTGTTTTGATGGCCTGTGTACGAACGATTTTAGAAGGATGCACCAAACACTCCACCACTTTATCTTTCACGGCAAACTGCTGGTATTCTGCTGTAAGCCTCAGTGCAAACACAACTACCGTATCATTTTTTGATAAAAGCCATTTTGGGATTCTATCAGAGAGGTCTTCTTTTTTGCCAAACAATTTCAACTGTTCCAGAAGTTTGATCTGTTGCCATAACGTAAGTGGATAAGTGATCACATCCAAAAAGCGCAGACCGTTAAAACCCGTCAAATGAATAACAGCTATTTGTGCTTCTGAACGAACAAACTCATGTTTACTATTGGTTTCCCGATAGATCTTTGTCAGCAGATCTTTTTGATCCATCAAATACAATTCCTGGATACCTCGAGCTTGCAGATACCATTTACGTTTGTTTTTCATCTTGAACAAAGAATCTTCGCGAAGCCCCAGTTTATTGTACAAGACAACAATGTTATCAGCAACTGCCCCCGAAAAATTCTTTTTGCATTTGATCAATTCATCAATGGCAACCTGTCTGGCTTTCGGATCATTCAGCATCCGGAAGAATTTTTTGGGGATATCAATACCCTCTATGGTTTCTTCCAAAATGATATGGCTGATCCACACTTCAATATTGCTTTTGATACGCTCGGTATGAAAAAAGAGTCTTTTTTTGGCAATCGTCTGTATATAGATCATCGCTACGATCAATAAAATGCATACAGACATTATCTTGACACCTATCATGAGATTTTCCGGACTCATGAATTGCAGGAAGTCCCTTCCAATAGAACCGGATAGGAGTATGAAACAGAAAGTACTAATCCCAGTTAAAGTCATTTGAAAAAGAATAATAATTCCGGTTTTGGCGTGTTTCGAACATTAATTTACGTAATCTGAACGTATAATCTTCTCAAACACCTTGGTTTCTTATAAATCTGTAAATAACGGAACAGCGGGGTTTATTATTACCTGAAGTATAAGCGAAATGCAAACTTTTCGGCAAAAGTATTCTGTTAGCCACCGGAATACCTGTTTCCAGTAAAAATTTAGTTGAAATTTAAGTTCAATAGCCTCTTTTGCCTGATAGGTCTTTATGAAGTAAATGGTTCTGAGTATGTTTGTGGCATTATAGGCATTCAAAATTTTTGATATGAGCTTTCGCAATTTTAAAATGGTCGATTATGTAGTTTTTGGAAGAGGTGCTTTTAATCAGTTAGATGAAATTCTTGCACCCCGCAGAAAAGCAGATGCCCCCATGATTTTTCTGGTAGATCACTTCTTCGAAGGAAAGCCTTTGGTAAACAGAATACCCTTACGTGGCAAAGACCAGATCATTTTTGCGGATGTGACCTATGAGCCTAAGACCACTCAGGTAGATGCATTGGCCAATGAGCTGAAAGAGAAATTCGGAACGGTAAGTGGTATCATTGGTATTGGCGGAGGTTCTACCATGGATTTAGCCAAAGCAGTATCACTAATGATGAATAATCCCGGTTCCTCAGCCGATTACCAGGGATGGGATCTGGTAAAATTTCCCGGTGTATATAAAGCAGGTATTCCCACATTGAGTGGTACAGGGGCAGAAGTTAGTCGAACAACCGTACTGACCGGTCCAACAAGAAAGCTGGGAATGAACAGTGATTTTACGCCCTTTGATCAGATCGTATTAGATCCTGAGTTGACCAAAGATGCACCTGTTAATCAGCGTTTTTATACGGGGATGGATTGTTATATCCATTGTATAGAAAGTCTGGAAGGAACTTACCTGAATGAGTTCAGTAAAAGTTATGGTGAGAAAGCCTTGGAACTTTGTCAGAAAGTATTTGTTACCAAAAACCATTGGGATGATGAAAGTGATGATCAACTGATGATGGCTTCCTATGCTGGTGGCATGAGTATTGCCTATTCCCAAGTAGGTGTGGCGCATGCAGTAAGTTATGGACTTAGCTATTTACTTGGAACCAAACATGGAATCGGAAATTGTATCGTGATGAACCATTTGGAAGAGTATTATCCGGCTGGTGTTAAAGAGTTTAAATTGATGGTCGAGAAAAATAATATTGATATACCTCAAGGGATCTGTAAAGGACTTACAGATGAACAGTTCGACACCATGATCAATGTTTCACTAGGTATGAAACCCTTGTGGGAGAATGCTTTGGGCAAAGATTGGGAAAAAATCATGACCCGAGAAAAGCTAAGAGCATTGTATGAAAAACTATAAATCCAGCTTGCAATTGTAAACTTCTTAGAGTAGTTTGTTTCAAATTTTAATTATGAAACAAACTATTTCCCTGCTTCTATTCATACTACTGTTAGCAGCATGTAGTAATCAATCTGAAAAAGCTGTTGAGGCAAATGTCACTTTCAATATTGATAGTGTCAAAGCACAGATTGAAGTGAACAAAGACAATTTTATCAAAGCATTCGCCACGGGTGATTCTGCATTATTTGTTTCACTTTTCACTAAAGACGGATGTCTGATGCCTGATGGTGCTCCTAAAATGTGTGGGCCGGCTGCTTTGTATGCTTTTTTGAAAGGCGGCATTGAAATGGGTATCGCGGGTATGAAGCTAGACATTATAGAAGTAACCGGTGGACCTGAACTGGTTTCAGAAGAAGGTGTTTATCAAATCCTGGATAAAGAAGGAAAAGCGGTAGAATCAGGTAAATTCCTGGTGACCTGGAAGCAAGAAGAAGGGGTTTGGAAAAGATATCGTGATACCTGGAATGCAGAAACACCGGCACCTACAGCACACTAGTGCAATTGCATCAAAAAAAGGAAAACCCGTAAGAATGAATTGCTTGCGGGTTTTGTTTTATATGCCGCAACATTAAATAGTATCTTTACATAATACATTTAAATACAGATCAATTTGAAGTTTACAGATTTAGGACTCGATCAGCGGATTTTAGACGGCATTGATGCCATGGGTTATGAAACCGCCACACCCGTTCAGCAACAAGTGATGGTTCCCATTTTAGAAGGAAAAGATATCATTGCTTCAGCACAAACCGGTACGGGAAAAACAGCTGCTTTTTTATTGCCACTTATACATCGCTTATTAACTGTTCCGCATGATTCGAATGAGATCAACGCCATGATCATTGTGCCTACTCGCGAATTGGCCATTCAAATTGCGGAGGGTTTGGAAGGACTCTCTTACTTCACGGATGTAAGTTCTATAGCTGTGTATGGAGGGAGTGGTGGTGATTCTTTTAATGCAGAAAAAAAAGCCCTGACACAAGGTGTAGATATTGTTATATGTACCCCGGGCAGAATGATCGCACATCTGAACATGGGTTATGTGAAATTAAAAGGATTAAAATATCTCGTGCTTGATGAAGCAGACAGAATGCTTGATATGGGCTTCAATGATGATATCATGAAGATCATTTCATTTCTGCCCAAAGAGAGACAGAACCTGCTTTTCTCGGCTACCATGCCCATGAAAATGCGTGAACTGGCCAGAAAGATCCTGCGTGAGCCGGTAGAGATCAATATTGCAATATCAAAGCCACCGGAGCAAATTGTTCAGAAAGCTTTTATTGTATATGAACCTCAAAAGATCCCTATCATAAAAGATATGTTGGGGGGCAGTAAGTTTCAAAATGTGATCGTCTTCTGTTCTAAAAAACAAAATGTAAAACAACTCACAGCAGAATTGAAGAGAGCCAAACTTTCTGCAGAAGAGATTCATTCTGATTTGGATCAAACTAAAAGAGAGCAGGTACTACAAGACTTCAGAAATAAAAAGTTGAACATACTGGTCGCAACAGATATTTTGAGCAGGGGTATTGATATCGAAGATATCGATCTTGTTATCAACTTTGATGTACCCAATGATGGAGAAGATTATGTGCATCGTATTGGTAGAACCGCCCGTGCAGCCAGTAAGGGTACTGCTTTTACACTGGTAAGTGAAAAGGAACAAAACAAATTTGCAGCCATAGAAGCACTGCTTGGTGAACCTGTTTTAAAAGGGACAGTGCCAGAAGAGTTTGGACCAACTCCGACCTACAATCCTCGCGCACCGAGACAAGGTGGACAAAATAGAAGATCACAGGGAAACAGAAGAAATGGTCCGCCAAGGGGCGACAAAAAAAAGTGATCATATAGTTCATTATAAATATCATTTCATGAAATACCTGGTTTATATCCTGCCGTTATTAGCAGGATTAACAATCACTACGCAAGCGGGTGTGAACAGTCAATTGAAAACAGCCGTGAATAATCAATGGGTAGCAGCTTTTATTTCTTTTGTTGTTGGAACCATTGCGCTGGCATTGATCATTATTTTTACCAAACAATCATTCCCCAATACGCAACAGCTACAACAGATCGAATGGTATAAATTTTCAGGAGGTCTTCTCGGTGCCTTTTTTGTAACCGTTATTATTTACTCGGTTCAGCAGATAGGATCAGCCAATGTATTTGCATTGGTCATAGCAGGACAATTACTATTCGCGCTGGTATTTGATCATTTCGGACTGTTTGGTTTCAAACAAAGCCCCATTAACTGGGGTAAAGTAATGGGAGTATTGATGTTGATTGGTGGGGCCTATCTGATCAACCGTAAGGGATAGGATTAAAATTGCGCAGAATGAGCAATTTTCTAATTTGAATAGACGTTATAGTAATAAATAACGTCTTATGGCCTCTTTCAGAAGCTTTGTAGGATCAGAATTAATGTCTTTCAGACAGCATATAGCAGCTTTACGAAATATGCTTCCGCAGAATATTAAATTAAAACCTTCGGAAAGAAGAAGCATGTTCAAATTGAATGACAAAAAGAAAGAGTTTGTAGAGAAGGCAGTACTATCCATGCGAAAAAATCCGGCAACCGTTCCCTCTTATGTTGATGTGAATACCTGCAATAACTATATTCAATTGTATAAGCAGTATAACGAGTTGTTGAATGAATTGGAAGAAGTAAAAACAAAGATGGAAGATGCCAAACTATTATTAGGCAACGAAATATTGAAACAAACCAGGGCATATTTCCACAACTCTAAGAATGCAGCGCTTTCGGGTAGTGAACAGTTTGGACAAATTTATAAAGACCTGAAACCGCATTATGCTGTTGGAAGAAATAGCCGGAGAAAAGAAAAAGAATCGTAAAGTTTTGATAAGATACTACTGAATAAAAAGGGGCGACAGATTCTGTCGCCCCTTTTTGCTGTAAACCATTCTTATGGATAATTAGAAGCTAGGTATTAATACAAATAGCTCAATGCTGTTTTATCGTTTGCATTGAATGGACGGTTTACACCGTTACCAATACAAGCGAGCATCCATGAATTTGGATCTGGTCCTGCAGGTGTACCCGGAATTAAAATAGCTCCAACAGTAGAAGCTCCTTCATTGCTGGTAGCACCGCCACAGCTATATGAGCGATCCATATAATCGGTATGACGGAAACCAATACAGTGACCTAATTCATGTGCAAAAATGGTAGCTGCATAATTGATAAAAGTTGAAGAAGTTCCAGAACCGATAGCTCTGGTATTCACTTTTACAGAATTAAACGGATCCCCACTTGCAGTTGGGAAACCTGCAGAAGCCAAGTAGCTACCACTCGCGCGATCGAAAGTGATATTTGCACCAGAACTTACACGCTGAAAAGTGATTTGTAAATTTTCAGCATTGTAACGACGAACTACTTCATCCAGTACAGGACCATAAATCGCAGCATCTATTCTGCTGGATAATGCAACCGTAATGGTTCTTGGTAAACGAGTTACCAGGTTGGTGGTTCGGTATTGCTCAACATCACCAACACGTAAAAAAGCTCCGTTCAAAGAACGTTTCAATTCATTTGATGGAATAAAAATATCTCCCTCAACAATATAACCTCCTTCTTCAGGAATAATATTAGTGGTAGAAAAACCCAGTGCTTTTACACTGTTAATGACATCTTGTGAAACTTCTTTTTTGATTTCTTGCTCAGGAGCAACTGCTTTTTGACAGGAAACAGCGGTTATCAGTAAAGCGATAACAGCCAAGGAAAGGCGCATGTTTTTTCTCATGTGTTTAAGTTTGGATTTTTAGAAATGGTTTACAGTGAAGTTGGATTTCAAACTGAATTTAAGGAATGTATGAATCAGACAAAAGCAAATTTGAGCAACGCTGTTGCAAAACCGCAAGCTGATTCATAAACCCGAATAAAGTTGCAGTCTGTTCTTCTTGTAGATACGTAGATGAGTAAAAAAACGATTTACCTATCTTTAATGTTCCCGTTTCCTATGCACATGAGAAGAGGTTTGTTTTGTTTTTTATTATTTGGTTTTCTGTATGCTCAATCTCAACCTTCGAGCCGACAATATATTCCTCATGTCTTAAAGCCTTTTGTTGAATCATCTTTATTAAGCTCATTTGATCAACATTCAACAAAAAAAATATTTGCGTTGATCGGTGAATTACCGAAGACAGTTTCGGCACTCAGAAAATTATCGGATACCATCACCATTGTTCAGATAGAAGATCCCCAAATCATTTCATCTCTTTGGAAGTTGGGTAAGTTAATGCCGGTGAATGATGCCTGGAAATTTCCTCCCGGTTTTATAGCACCTGCTACAACAGAAATGATCCATCAACAAAAAGCCTGGTTGATTGAAACAACGGATACAGATATCCTAACAAAGCGAATCCATGAAAAAGATGCTGTAACGATCACAAGTATATCCGGTAAACATATACAGCTCAATGCTTCTTGGAAATGGATCCAAGAGTATTTAGTGCAAAACCCGTCTATCTTATTTATCGCGCCGGTAGCTAAACCTTTTACCGAAAGAGAACTAACCGGATTTGATTTATCTGCAAATAAAGGAAATCTGGCACATCGTATATGGCCAACGATCAATGGCAGCGGTCGGAGTATTTCGATCAAAGAAAATAAATTAGATACTGCTGATATTGATTTTAAAGGACGCTATGTTTCTTCATCACTTGCTTCTTCAAGAATAGAAACACACGCAACTACAATGGCAACGATTGCTGCAGGAGGTGGTAATACCTTTTATACAGGAAAGGGATTTGCTTATGGAGCTTCCATTACTTCATCAGATTTTGCTAATCTACTTCCGGATCCATTATCTGAGGTAATGCGTCTGCGTGTGGGTCTTCAAAATCACTCCTATGGAACAGGAATTGAAAATTATTATGGAGCCGATGCCGCAGCATATGATCGTCAGACAAATTCTGAAGGCCTAGGATTGTTACATATTTTTTCTGCAGGAAATCAGGGCACACAAGCTTCTTCATCAGGCAACTACGCAGGTATTAATGGTTTTGCAAATCTCACAGGTAGTTTTAAAATGTCAAAGAATAGCATTGCTGTTGGTGCTACAGATTCTTTTGGTGTAGTGCCGGCGCTGAGCTCTCGGGGTCCGGCTTATGATGGTAGATTAAAACCGGAGTTGGTTGCTTTGGGTGAAGACGGTTCTTCAGGTGCGGCGGCTATTGTTTCCGGTATTACAGCTTTGTTACAACAGGCATATCAACAGAAAAATAACACAGAAGCTAGCACAGACATGATCCGAGCTGTTCTGTTTAATAGTGCTGATGATATTGGATCGCCCGGTCCTGACTTTGTTTCAGGATACGGAATGGCAAATGCATACCGAGCCATCAAAACCATACAAGATGATCGGCTAATCAATGGTTATGTAAGGGATAGCCAAGAGTGGGTTCATCAAATAACAGTACCGGCAGGAGCGAGAAACCTTAAAATAACACTTAGCTGGACCGATCATCCTGCTCAAACAAATGCATATAAGGCATTGGTGAATGATCTGGATATGATCCTTGAACATCCTGCTTCTGCACAAACTTGGTTACCATGGGTATTAAATTCATACCCACATCCGGATTCGCTACGTAAAAATGCTGTGCGAAAAAAAGATACCTTGAATAATCATGAGCAAATAACCATCGCATTACCTGCTGCAGGTACCTATAATATAAAAATATCCGGAACGTCTATTCCAACACTAGCGCAGATTTATGCGATTGCCTGGCAGTATGATACTGTTTCGCATTTTATATTCAGTTACCCTGTTAAAGGAGATCTGCTGGAACCTGCAAGAAAAAACACACTTCGTTGGGAAACTACTATAACAGATACCGCTACTTTAGAATATAAATTGAATGATGGCAATTGGCAAACAGTAGCCAATGGTGTGAATCTTTCCCATCAATATTTTCAATGGCAACCGCCGGATACTACTGCTGCTATTCAGCTGCGCATGAAAGCTACACAACGATCTTGGCTGAGTGATACTGTTGGAATATCTAAAAATTTATTGATCAATACCGGATTTAATTGTGCGGATTCTTTTCTGGTCTATTGGCAGAAAGCAAAAGTAGACAGTTATCGGGTATATCGACTTGGCGAACAATATCTCGAACCTTTTATCACGGTCAGTGATACTGCTTTGATTCAACTGAAACAGAATAATCCTTATAGTTTCTTTAGCATAGCACCTTTGTTGCCACTCCAAAAAGAAGGTAGACGGGCTTATACATTCGATTATCGACAGCAACAAGTTGCTTGTTATATCAGTGGATTCATTGCAGATCCATTTGGTAATAATGCAGCAAGACTTAATCTACAACTGGGTACTACTTATCAGGTGAAGAAGGTTGTATTTGAAAAATTAACCGCATCAGGTTTTTCAGCATTTCAAGAAATAACACCTGTTACCAATACCCAGCTTACGATCACAACCCCCGCCAATAATGGATTGAATGTATATCGTGCAAGAATTGAATTACAAAATGGCACCAACTATTATACACACCCCGAGCAAGTACTTCTTTTTGGTGCGGCAGCTTATTATGTATTTCCAAATCCAATACAACCCGGTGCCACTTTGAATATCATGGATGCTGACCCTGATAATAAAGAGTTTCGTTTGTATGATGTATTTGGAAGATTGGTAATGAAAGAATCATTACAAGGACTTCGAAATCAAGTACGGATGCCCCTTTTGCAAAGAGGTGTTTATTTTTATGTGATCATTCAAAACAATGATCGAATATTGAACGGACGTCTGATCGTACAATAAAAAAGCTGCCCGATCAACGAACAGCTTTTCTCATTTAGGGGGTAATATATTATCCTTTATTTTTTCCTTTACCATTGCCATTACCGCGACCATGACCTCTGCCGGGATGGTTCCTGTAACGATCATCATCACTATCTCTGATCACAATTTGTTTTGGACCTTTCCAGTTTTTATATTTTACTCGGTATACATCTGCTCTTAAATAAGGTCTAGGTTCATTGATCACGATCTTCGGAGAAGCATACAAATCATAACCTCTGTACCTGCCAGGCAAAGAAGCGGCAAAGATCCATCTTCCTCCATCCAAATAAATAAACCTGCGCTCGGGTACATAATAATAGACATCAATATCAGGCATATAATAGTAGTCTACATGATCATACCCAACAGGTCCCCATAATGGTTGACTTCCAATATTGATATTCGCATTGATTCGTATTTGTGCATCTGCGTGCTGCTGACTCATCCATCCAAACGTAATCAGCAAGAGGAATAATGTTTTCTTCATGTGTTAAAGTTTTATACCTCTAAAAATGCAAATAGGATGCCAAACTGGGCATTGTTTTGAAAATAACTGATTTACAGCTGTTTATAAGCTTAGTACTGTATTTTTCTATCTCGTGCGCTGATCATCCATTCTCCTCGCTTTTGATGATCTGTGATCGTAAAGGCTCTTTCATATAAAGCGCAGGTTGGACAAATATGTATCGGTAAACCGTATAAAATATCACCGGGTTGATAGGAGTGATTTTCTGGTGCACGCAGTACCAAATGTTCTTCACTTTGTGATATTGCTTTTAATTCCGGCGCATTTAAAAAATGTACTCTTTTCTCCAATGGATTCTCCGCCGCAATAGATTTATGTCCGAGATCTGTACAGATCATTCCGGGAGCTGGCAAAGAAATAATTCTTGTTAACACCAATGCTGCAGGAATGAAGGGTTGTTCAGGAAATAAAGATCCATAACCATGATCCCAATACACAAATGTACCCGGACTGCAGACTACGTTTTCTCTTTGCGCATGGATCGGAAAGCTTGGACTACCTCCTGCAATGATCGATAATGTGATCCCATGCTGATCTTGCATTCTTTTTTGTAAAGCACTTGTTCTGGCAAATGCAGCATCACAAATTTGTTTTCGCTCAATCAGATCCGTATTACGAATATGTCCGTCGTAAGCATGTAATCCGGCAAGATGAAGTGATGACTGTTGTAAACAAAATTCAATCAAACCCTCTGATTCTTCAGGAGCAATACCGGTTCTATTCATGCCCACATTCAGATCGATGTAAACAGTCAGTCTGGTATTTGCTTTTTTAGCAGCAAGGGCTATTTCTGTAGCAGCAGGAATATTATCTGTCAAACAGGCGTACTGCGTAGTAGGATAATGTTCGATTACTGCAAGAAAACGATTCAACTTTGGACCTAAAGGTTGATAGGCAAGTAAGACATCTTTTGCTTTACAGATTCCCAATAACTCCGCCTCTGCAATCGTAGCACACTTGAATTGATGTATACCTGCACGCATCAATAGTTCGGTTACTTCTTTGGTCTTATGCGTTTTGATGTGTGGTCTGAGTCTTGATGCATCACCTACCAAACGTATAGCAGCATCAATATTTTGCTGTACGCGTTCAGGATATACCAGTAATGCAGGTGTATCGATTGTAGATGGGTCAGTAATACTGTACCAAGCGTGTTGATGGTTACTCATACATGTAATTCAAAAATGGCTTCAATTTCAACAGGAATATTTCCGGGGAGTGAACTCATGCCTACTGCACTTCTCACGCCGACACCATGATCAGGTCCCCAGATAGCTGCAAACAATTCACTACAACCATTGATCACAAAAGGATGATCAGCAAAACCCTGAACCGCATTTACCATTCCCAACACTTTGATCACTCGTTTGATCTTATCAAGGCTGCCTATGTTTTTTTTGATGGTAGCTATCATGGCCAGTCCTACCTGGCGAGCGGCTAGCTTGGCTGCTTCTTTGTCCATATCCAATCCTACGATACCAACGATCCAGCTGCCATCATTTTGTAAAGTACCATGTCCTGATAAATACAAGTACTCTCCGTCGACCAAACATGGCTTATACAAGCCCAAGGGTTCGGGGGCAGGAGGTAAACTGAGATTCAAAGCTGCAAAAGCTTCTTCCGGTGTATGTTGTAGCATAATCGTGGATTAAAATCTATGATTCTGTACAGCCAAGTTATAAAATCCTGTAACAAGCTGTTCATTGTTGATAATTCATATTGAAAATGTGGACTAATAACAGGAGCAACCAATACAGGCATATACTACTATTGATGAACTTTAAGCAACCAATGAAACCCCGGCATGATACCACTTCCACTAGTGATTCCCGAACCGATAAAAAATGATCGGGTAGATTTTGCAAGGGTTGTAAGAAACCCTGCTACCGGACAATTCTCTTTACATGCCACAGCTTTCTTTGATCAGGGAGAAATGATCTGTGAATTCGGCGCTGTTGAAATAGTTGATACACCGAGTTACAAGACTTTACAAGTGGGTCTGCGAAAACATATTCTCTTATATCCGGATTGTTTACAGTATACCAATCACGGTTGTGATCCGAATGTGTTTTTCGATACAGATAAAATGCAACTGATTGCATTGAAATCAGTTCAGCCTGGCGATGAAATGGTATTCTTTTATCCATCTACAGAATGGAAAATGGCGAGCGAATTCAAATGTACTTGCGGAACTGATCAGTGTTTGGGCATTATTAAAGGCGCATCAGCACTAACAGAGGAGATACTGCAAAACTATCGCCTCACTTCATTTATACACTTGCAACTGAAAAACAGATAGTACCTACATGTTGATCTCTCTATTAACAGAAGAAGAATATAGTCGTTTAAAAATTTGGGTACTCGCACCTTCTTTGGTAACCAATGATCCCAATATTGATTATTACTATGATTTTTCACAAAGTATTGAAGAGTATACCCGCGTTTTTGAATCACTGAATATCCAATGGCAATGGCAACCGGTAACAATGGAAGATTATTCAGCGATCATCACCAATATTCTCGATGAAAAACAAAGCGAGACATTCTTTCCCATCGTACTAAATCTTTGTGATGGCGATGAGATCAATGGTACACCGGGTATTTCCGTAGTTCAATTATTAGAGTCATCCGGATTGATCTATACGGGTGCTGATGAATATTTTTATCAGATCACCACTTCCAAAATTCCAATGAAGAAAGCTTTTGATGAAGCGGGTGTTTCTACCGCTACATGGAGAAGTATACTTAAACCGGAAGATGCTACACAATCTGTGCTCACATCATTGGGAAGCCCACTGATCGTAAAACCTGCTGTTTCAGGAGGTAGTATGGGAGTGGGCATTCGTAATGTGGTTAGTACAGAAGCAGAATTGAAAGAACAGGTACTCCAGATGTTCAAAGGATACAGAGGGTGGAATTTAGCTGCGGATGGAATGATAGCAGAACAATTTATCCAGGGACCGGAATTCACTACGATGATCGTAGGTTCGTGGTACGATCCGCATCATTGCATGGTCTATGATGCTGTTGAAAGAGTGTTTCATTCCTCGCTTCCGGAAAAAGAAAAATTTTTATCCTTTGATCGTTTATGGGAGATCTATGAAGAAGAAACACCCATGCCTTCAGATGAACACTTTTATGAATATCGAAAAGCTGCTGATTCACTTCAGGAATCAATAAGATCTATGAGCCTGGCTGCATTCCTTGCAGTAAAAGGAACAGGTTATACAAGAGTAGATATCAGGCAAGATGCGAATACCGGAAAATTATTTGTGTTGGAAGTAAATGCTCAGTGTGGATTGAGTGAAGATGAAGATTATACTTCTATTGGTGCGATATTAAAAGTGAACAATGAGAGCTTTACAACCCTTATTCAAACCATTCTTTCTGAAGCAGTACAACGGTTTAAATTAAAACAAACAGAAAGAAATCAAATGACTCCTGTGCATGCAGGATACTAATTAAAGTTTCGTAAAAACAATAGTAGATACAGTGAATAATAACTGGGCAATAGGAAAAAAGATTTGTGTACTGCAACCCGATTACAGCACTACAAATGTTGATTATAAAAATTATGACCCGCCCAGAGATCTTACTTCATTATTACCCGGTGCAGAGGTTGATCATGTTTTTCTCAATAAGCTTACTACATATCAGCAGCTAAAAGCCTTGCAACACAAAAACTACGATGTATTCGTAAACCTTTGTGAAGGCTATTTAGAATGGGAAGTACCCTCTATTGATGTGATCTATACACTTGAGTTATTAGGCCTGCCATATACAGGTCCGAATACAAAACTCTACGATCCTTCCAAAGAGATCATGAAATATCTGGCATATTGTGAAGGCGTTGCTTCACCGGCATATGTATTGGTGAACCATGTAGATGATCTTGCCAATATTCAAATTCCGTTTCCACTCTTTGTGAAACCTTCAAAAGCGGGAGATAGCCTCGGTATTGATCAGCAATCTGTAGTGCATGATCGAGATGAACTTATCAAACAGGTGCAAACATTATTGCCTGAATATCCACAATTATTGGTGGAACAGTACATTGAAGGAAGGGAGTTCACTGTTTTAGTAGTTGCGGATGCCAATGGAAAAACAGCTACCGCTTTTCAACCAGTAGAATTTATTTTTCCAGAAGGGTATCAATTCAAAACCTATGAATTAAAAACATCTGCCTTACATCCATCCGCCAATATTCCTTGTACGGATCAGATCATCAGTCAAAATTTGAAAGAAGCTGCTGTTAAGATCTTCAAAGGATTTAATGGTGTTGGCTATGCACGATTAGATTTTCGAATGGATGCGAAAAGACAACTCTATTTTCTAGAGATCAATTTTACTTGTTCTGTTTTTTATAGAGATGGTTATGAAGGATCAGCAGATTATATTTTACAATATGATGGAATCGGACAAGCCGGATTTCTAAAAAAAATCATCGAAGAAGGAATTTCACGTCACTTACGCATGCAGAAAAAATATCAGATCAAAGGAAATGCATTGTCTGGTTTCGGTATTTATGCAACCCGATCTATCATGTGTAAT
This sequence comes from Sediminibacterium sp. KACHI17, assembly GCF_040362915.1. Lineage (NCBI taxonomy): Bacteria > Pseudomonadati > Bacteroidota > Chitinophagia > Chitinophagales > Chitinophagaceae > Sediminibacterium > Sediminibacterium longum. The sequence goes on from NZ_AP029612.1 coordinate 2,353,004, forward strand.
GAAGTGATTTTCACTGGCGAAGAACAGTCGCAACGCATTGTCACAAAACGTCATGTCGACATACATTGGAATGATGTTGAAAAAGAAATTTTTCGTCGCTATGCATATCCTTTGAGCAATGAAGTATTTTTGCTGTGGGATAATGATCCTTCGGCATGGGCTCCACAAAACCACAGTTGCCAACCAAACACTGCTTATGATGGCTTGAATGTCATTGCCATCCGACACATACAAGAAGGCGAAGAACTAACCCTCGATTACGCCACATTTTTGGATGAACATATGGAGCCTTTTGACTGCCAATGCGGTTCTTCGAACTGCAGAAAAAGGATCACCGGAACACCGGGCAATACTGTAACAAAAAGAGAAAGTACTCGACGCACTTAAACGAAGTGTCGGCTTAATGGTCCAACTACTAACCCATTCTAGTTGCATCAATGGTCTTACAGGCTATTGTATTTGTGTTGTTATGAAAGTTTTGTGTTATGATCAGAATGAATGTTTTAGGTAAGTTGGTGCAAGTGCACAAATGGAGATTAGGGATCACCTATCTGTTGTTTTCATTGGAAATGACTGGTTCCTTATTACGTCCTTTCTTTTTGGGAATGGCCATCAATGATCTGATGGAACATTCTTACAGAGGATTGATATTATTATCGCTGGTACATTTTATATGGCTGGTGATCGGTACGATCAGACACCGTTATGATACCCGAACCTATTCAGCTATTTACACTTCATTGGTAACAACATTTCTTTCCAAAAAGATCAAATCACAAGAAGTATCTAAACTGAGTGCGCATTCCACATTGGCAAGAGAGTTTGTTGATTTCCTGGAATTCGATCTGGTGTATATCATCGAAGCAGTGTATAATATTCTGGGATCGATGATCTTATTATTCTTTTATCAGTCTTCTGTTGTACTGCTTTGTCTGGTGATATTATTACCGGTGATGACGATCAGTTATTTCTATGGAAAGAAAATGAAACGTCTGACGCAACTGAAGAATGATGAGCTGGAAAGACAGGTGCATGTGATCTCTTCGGGAGACTCTACTGCCATTCATAAACATTTCAATAACCTGCGTAAATGGCAAATACGTATCAGTGATCAGGAAGCCTGGAATTTTGGAGTGATGGAATTGATGGTAATGGTTGTGATCGCATTATCGCTTTTGATCACGAATCAGGTAGCGGGTACCACGGTTTTGGCTGGTAATATCATTGGTATTTATAACTATATCCTGAAGTTCGTTTCAGGATTGGATACGATTCCTTATACCGTACAACGCATCACTGCATTGAATGATATCACACAACGAATCCGTTTACAGGCAGATGAATTTCCGGATGAACCCGATCAGCAGAATGGTACTGCTGTGCACATCATGAAACGATCAGAAACGGCTGCATAAACGGAGATGAGGGTATCTGATAAAATCTTCTTAATTTATACCCTCATTTATCAATAACAAAGCAAGGATCATATGAAAAAACAGCTATTGCTGATGACCACTGCCATTGTGTGTGGAACACTCGCGCAGGCACAAAGACTGAATATGGACAGTCTGGTGAAAGAATCAAAAAAAACAGAACAATGGGAACCCGTTCCCGCCATGGTTACTCCCGGTAAAACCAATGCTGATGCACCTTCTGATGCTATTGTGCTGTTCAATGGGAAAGACCTTAATAGCTTTCAAAAAAAGGGCGGTGGGCAACCTGGTTGGAAAATTGAAAAAGACGGATCATTGACCGTTGTAAAAATGTCTGGTGATATACAAACCAAACAGGGTTTTGGCAGTTGTCAATTACATATTGAATGGAAAGCGCCTGCTGCCATCGCCGGTAATGGTCAATCACGTGGAAATAGCGGTATTTTCTTCATGGGTAAATATGAATTACAAGTATTGGACTCTTATAATAATCCTACATACGTAAATGGACAAGCAGCCAGTATTTATAAGCAACATATTCCTTTGGTGAATGCAAGCAGAAAACCGGGAGAATGGCAATCCTATGATGTGATCTTCACCGCACCACAGTTTTATGCTGATGGACAAATCCAAACACCTGCAAGGATTACTGTATTCCATAATGGAGTGTTGGTGCAAAACAATGTAGAGATCAAGGGTGGAACAGAATGGATTGGTCCGGCCAGCTACAAAAAGCATGGTGATAAAGAACCACTGATCTTGCAAGATCATGGCAATGATGGTGGTAATCCGATGAGTTATAGAAATATTTGGGTGAGAGAACTGTAAAATAAGAAACGGGAAACAATGAAATAGGAAATAAGAAAGGCTATTTGATTACTTTCTTGTTTCCTATTTTCTGTTTCTTACTTCCTGTTTTCTCAGATTACGTAAAAATACCTATTGCCATCCTTACGCTTCTGCCCTTATCTTGCGCACCTGTTAAGAAGAGATATTCATGATGGCATCACCTGCAACTATTTTACAATCTGTTTTTGGTTATACTTCATTCCGGCACAACCAGGAAGCGATCATTGATCACTTGCTAGGCGGAAAAGATGCTTTGGTATTGATGCCTACAGGTGGAGGTAAGAGTTTATGTTATCAGGTACCTGCATTATGTCTGGATGGAGTAACGATCGTTGTAAGTCCGTTGATCGCATTGATGAAAGATCAAGTGGATGCACTATTATTATCAGGTGTCAAAGCAGCTTTTCTCAACAGTACACAACACCCATCAGAACGTGAAGCAATTTTACAACAGCTGCGTAAGAATGAATTGAAGTTGTTGTATGTAGCACCAGAGCGATTGGTAGGTGCTGAGATCAACTTACTTCAGTTTTTGAAAGAACAGGCAACTCCCGCACTCTTTGCCATCGATGAAGCGCATTGTATCAGCCAGTGGGGCCACGATTTCAGACCGGAATACCGCATTCTGCATGAATTGAAAATACAGTTTCCGAACATTCCGGTGATTGCATTGACCGCTACTGCAGATGGACTGACCAAAAAAGATATCGTTGATCAATTACAACTTAAAGATTACCGGGTTTTTGAAAATAGTTTTAACAGACCCAACATTACCTATTACGTAAAACCCAAACGTAATTATTATGATGAACTGTTAGATTATCTGGAAACACACAAAGACGATAGTGGTATCGTTTACTGTTTGAGTAGAAATGCGACCGAAAAATTAGCTGAAGATCTGAAAGCGGATGGGTTTAATGCAGAAGCGTATCATGCAGGACTGGATAAATCAACACGCGATCAACGTCAGGATCTTTTTTTAAAAGATGATATCAAGATCATGGTGGCAACCATTGCTTTTGGAATGGGCATTAATAAAAGTAATGTGCGCTATGTTATTCATGCTGATCTTCCTAAAAATATTGAAGGGTATTATCAGGAAACAGGAAGAGCCGGAAGAGATGGTTTACCAAGTGAAGCCGTTTTATTTTATGGTGCCGGCGATGTGATGAAGTTGAAAAACTTTGCTCAGATCGATAATAATCCCGAGCAAACAAAAATTCTTTTGGATAAGCTCGATAAGATGGTTGCATTTTGTGAGACCAGACAATGCAGAAGAAAGTATTTGCTGAATTATTTTGGTGAGCAAGCCCCTGAGTATTGTGGCACATGTGATACTTGTATTCATAAACCTGAGTTATCAGATCAAACCATTGTAGCGCAAAAGATCATGAGTGCTGTAGCACGCGTGAATGAAAAATTTGGCTTGGGTTATATTGCTGATCTGCTGAGAGGAAGCAATAGTGAAAAAATAAGACCTGAACATAAAGAGTTGAAAGTGTATGGTATCGGAAAAGACAAGCCCAGAGACGAATGGATGCACTATACACGAGAACTTTTATCCAGTGGTTATTTGCAAATGAGCGACAGCCAATATCCGGTTTTGCAGTTGACTGAAAAAAGCAAGGGTGTATTGTTTCGTGGAGAGAAAGTATTCCTACATGCACCTATTCAGATCACAACAGTAAAAGAACCTGTGATTTATCAGCAGTTGCCATATGAAAATGATTTATTTGAGAATCTTAAAAAGCTTCGGAATAAAATTGCACATGAAGAAAATGTACCGGCATATCTGATCTTCAGCGATAGTAGTTTGATTGATCTGGCTACCTATCTACCTTTTACCACTGACGATCTGAGTAAGATATCAGGTTTTGGTGTATATAAAATCGAAAAATATGGGGAAGCGTTTTTAGAGCATGTGCAGGATTATTGCAATGAACAAGGATTAGACACAAGAATAGAGCTGAAGCAACCCAAGCGAGAACGAAAGACCAAGCAACCCAGAGAAAGAGACACAGATACCAAGAAAGTATCGCTGGAATTTTATCAAAGCGGAATGAGCATTACTGATATTGCAGAAAAAAGACTTCTTTCTGTGAATACAATCGAGACACATTTAGCGTTTTATATTTCATCCGGAAAGCTGGATATTAATAATTTTGTACCCCCCGACAAGCAGGAGCTGATCCGTACCGCACTCACAAAATATGGAAAAAGTAGTCTGCGACTTTTGAAAGAAAACCTACCTGAGGAAATTGGTTATGGTGATATCAAATTCACCATAGCAGCAACTGAAATCAATTCATAACAAAGGCGTTTGGATTGCTATAATAAGTTTCATATTCATTAAGTATTATGAAACGATGATGCCATGCGCCATTAAATCAGGAATTATGCATGGAAAGATCACAGTGATGATCGCTGACGATCATCTTGTTTTTCGTGAGGGATTGAAAGAGATGTTGTCGCGTCACCCTGAGCTGATACTCAAAGCAGAAGCATCCAATGGGAAAGAATTGTTATTGAAAGCAAAACAATATGCGCCCGAAGTGATCATTACCGATGTAAAAATGCCACATATGGATGGGATAGAGACCACAAAGAAACTTTGTCGCTCTTATCCTGGAGCAAGGATCATTGCACTCAGTTCTTTTAGTGAAGATCATCTGATCATTGATATGCTCGAAGCGGGAGCCCAAGGCTTTTTATTGAAGGGTATACAAGAGGAGGAATTGATCACCGCTATTAAAGCTGTCTATGATCATAAACCTTATTTTTCTTCTGATATCACAGAAAAGCTGACCCGAATCATTGCCGGGAGATACCATCATAAAAAAGGAGTACAGCATATTGTATTGACAGAGATCGAAAAACAGATCATTATCTTGATCTGTCGCGAACTCACCAGTAAAGAAATAGCCGAACGCTTAGAAGTCGGAAAAAGAACGATTGAAAGCTATCGTATGCGTATCATGGATAAACTGGGAGCCAAAAGTGTGGCCTCGATCATTACGTATGCATTACGGGCCGGTTTGATACACCGAACAGCTTGATTTTATCTTTTTATTGCGCTTAGAAGGGCAGAAAATGAGGTAAAAGGTGGATTTGACTAATTTTTAACCACTTCTGTGCAGCCATTTCTGTTATTTTTGCGCCCTATTGCCATATATTGGCGCAACGAAACGAGACAATGAAAAAATTAGTAGTACTCTTATTGGCTATTTCAGGAACCCTGCTGGCCAACGCTCAGAAGAAAGAAACCAAGACCAAAACAGACTGGAGTAAAATAGATTTAAGTGATCGTCCCGCAGATCATTTCATGATTCAGTACGGTGGTGATTCATGGACGAACCGTCCGGATAGTGTTCGTACCGGAAATGGTTTTAGCAGACACTTCAATATCTATTTTATGATCGACAAGCCTTTCAAGACCAACAAAAAAATGAGTCTGGGTTTAGGTGCGGGTCTGGGAACGAGTAATATCTTCTTTAATAATACACGAGTAGATATCAAATCACCGTCAGCAAGATTACCTTTTACCAGAGTAGATAGTGTAGATCATTTCAAGAAAAACAAACTGACAACCATTTATCTGGAAATTCCTTTGGAGTTGCGTTATTATTCAAACCCTGAAAATCCGGGTAAATCTTGGAAAGCTGCTGTGGGCTTGAAGATCGGTACTTTATTGAAGGCGTATACGAAAGGGAAAAACTACGTGAACAAGAATGGACAAAGTATCTATGGTACCTCTTATGTAGAGAAGCAAAGCAGCAAACGTTTCATCAATGGAACCATGCTTGCAGCTACAGCCAGAATTGGTTATGGTAGTTTGTCGTTGGATGCAGGTTATCAACTGAATTCAGTGTTGAAAGATGGTGTAGGTCCGTCTATGAGAAAATTCTCTGTAGGGATCACCATCAGTGGATTATGATCTGATATATAATTTATTGAAACCCCGCTGAACCTTAGGTATAAGCGGGGTTTTTCTTTTGATGCAAAAAGCAAAGGTTACCTTTGCAAAAAAGAGGAACAGACTTTGATCGAGAAGCAACAAAAAATTAAGGGGGAAGAAACAGCAGTTTTAGTGGGATTGATTCAGAAAGAGCAAACCCAGGAGCAGGTCTATGAATACCTGGATGAACTTGCTTTTTTGGCTGAAACAGCCGGTGCTCAGACTGTACGTAAGTTCACGCAAAAATTACCACATCCCGATAGCAGAACTTTTGTAGGAAAAGGAAAACTGGAAGAGATCAAGACCTATGTAAGTGGTAAAAAAATTGATCTGGTCATCTTCGATGATGAGCTTACCGGTTCACAGATCACCAATATAGAAAAAGAATTAGGAGTAAAGACGATCGATCGAAGCGATTTGATCCTTGACATCTTTGCAAGAAGAGCCAGAACCGCTCAGGCAAAAGTGCAGGTAGAGTTGGCACAATACCAATACTTGTTGCCACGATTGAAAGGTATGTGGAAACACCTGGAAAGACAAGGTGGTGGTATTGGTACCAGAGGTCCGGGTGAAACGGAAATTGAAACAGACCGTCGTATCGTAAAAGACAAGATCTCTTTGCTGAGAAAAAGATTGGCAGAGATCGACAAACAATCATTCACACAACGCAAAGAGAGAGGAGAACTTATCCGTGTATCATTGGTAGGATATACGAACGTAGGGAAGAGTACTTTGATGAATGTGTTGAGTAAGAGTGATGTCTTTGCAGAGAATAAACTCTTTGCAACCCTTGATACCACTACTCGTAAGATCGTTTTTGAAAATACGCCCTTCTTGCTAAGTGATACCGTAGGATTCATTCGTAAACTACCTCACCACCTTGTTGAAAGCTTCAAGAGTACATTGGATGAAGTACGCGAAGCAGATATTTTATTACATGTGGTGGATGCTTCACATCCGCAGTATGAAGATCAGATCGGCGTGGTGAATAAAACTTTACAGGAACTGAAAGCATTCGAGAAACCCATTCTGACCATTTTCAATAAAATGGATCTTTATGAGGAAAAGAATTTCGATGAGTGGCTGGAAGATGAAGTAAAGCAAGAGATCTTATTGGAACTGCGTGAAAAATGGGAGCGTGCAACAGATCATAACTGTGTATTCATATCAGCATTGGAAAGAAAAAATATTGATGCATTGCGAGAGCTGATCCTATCAAAAGTTCGGGATATGTATCAGGTGCGTTATCCGTATAAAACCGTGTATTTCTAAATGTCTTTTTTCAGTTCCACACCTCAATGGCATTTATTGACGACAGCCCCTGAATCTCTGGATTGGCAGTCAAACCAGATGTGTTTGGTAGAAGTTGCGGGCAAAAGAATCACCCTAGCTCGTTTTGAAGATCAATATTTTGCGTTTGCGCATAAATGTCCGCATGCCAGTGGGGTAATGGCGGATGGTTTTATTGATGCCACCGGACAGGTGGTTTGTCCCTTGCACCGTTATCGGTTCAATATCAAAAATGGCCGAAATACCAGTGGAGAAGGCTATTATCTCAAAACCTACCCTCTAGAACAGCGTGAAGACGGCTTATACGTAGCTTTTTGACCAAATTTTTGGATATAGATTTTGCCAGATTGCATTTTTCCCTATTTTTGCCACCCCGAAAGGGAAAACGGTTTACGAAAAGCTCACTTGGTAGAGCATCCCGACAGTAAGTCGGGAGGGTCGCTGGTTCAAGATTAGCTTTAGTAGGTGAATAGTGATTCCCAAATAGCTCAGTTGGTTAGAGCATCTGACTGTTAATCAGAGGGTCGCTGGTTCAAGTCCAGCTTTGGGAGCGAAACCCTTCACAGAAATGTGGAGGGTTTTTTATTGGTCGCCCAACTGATAACAGTGCAGGTTTTATATTTTTAAATATGAAACGACAAACCGCTCTCCTTTTACTACTAGGATTTTTATGGAGCCCGTACTTACTTGCCCAAGAACCCTATGTTCGCATCGCTAAAATTATTGTTGATAGTTCTCAGCTAAAAGAATACCAAGCACTTTTAAAAGAGGGTATTGCAACTTCTGTGAAACTTGAAAAGGGAGTATTGAAAATGTATGCCGTTTATGAAAAAGACAAACCCAATCATGTAACTGTTTTCGAAACTTATGCCAGTAAATCGGCTTATGAAAGTCATATTAAAACAACACACTTCCAGCAATACAAGAACAGTACACAACAAATGGTTCGATCATTGGAACTGATTGATGTAGTACCCATTATTTATGAAAGTAAAAAAGAGTAATTAGTTACCTACTGATCAACTTAAAAGCAATATTTCTTCCCATCCCCTGCATAATAGCCAGATTGATCCACGATACAGCGAACTGTTCGAGTAATTGTACTTTATCTGCTCTGCCAAAATCATAGCAATTTTCAAAACCACAATCGAATGCTAATTGTTTGGCTACTGCTTTTGCTTTTTCATCATCACCTGCCATGAACATATCAATACCTTTTCCATCATAAACAGGGTTCAACATATTTTCAAAGCCGGTTGTATTGAAACATTTTACAACAGAAGCTTTTGTTTGATCGCATAAATAATGATATACAGTAGGATAATTTTCCGGAGTCGTTCTTACTGAATTTGTGGCATCAATGATGATCTTATCTTGTAAGTTGCCCAATGGTACCACTATTCCAGAAATGGCTTGTGGTGGTATGGCAACCAGTATCACTTCAGCTTGTGCAATCGCCTCTGCGATCGTGTGTACACTTGTGTGCTTGTTTCGTAACAGATCTTTTCCTTTGAATTGGTGAATATCCTGAACACCTAAAAATATTTGATGTCCAGCTTCAGCCCACCGAGTAGCCAGCGCGCCGCCTACATTGCCTGTTCCTATAATTGCAATATGCATACTCTAGATTTTTATGTTTGATATCAGATCAGAAATCATGACGAATAAAAATACCCATATTATTCTTTGCCTGTAATGAACCGACACTGTGCTGGTTCAGGTCCATCATCAATCCTCCTGTCCAGTTTGTTTTTTTGAATCCCAATCGTAATCGTTCTGTCACGTTCCAAATACCACTCTTCAGTTGGTATATCGGAAAGACTTCCACTTGCGAAAACAATTTCCATGTATGATCAATGTCAGGTGTATAACGGAACATACCAAAGAGATCCATATTTCCCGATCTTTTGATATCAGCTACCAACCACCCAAAAAATAACCAGTTGCTTTTCTGACGATAGAATTGAACGCCTGTTTTTCCGGTAAAGCCACTATTCAGAAAAGATCCTACCAATACCAGTCCCAAACCAGTTTTAAAATTATACGAAATGGCATTGGTCGAACCCATTAAAGAGCCACTGGTTTTATATCCTGTACTCGCACGGTTTCTACTGAAAAAAAGAAAAGGTGTTGACTGATTCTCTTTATGCTTGAGATACCTGAACCACATCAAATCAACACCACTTCTTTCAGTTCCTCCATATAATTCAACAGATTGTGCTGTGGTATGATTGATACCTACAATTAATATTATAGCAGCTAGAATCCATCTGAACAACATGGATCACTTATTTGAATTGTGTAAGCTTCTGTAAAAATTCATTGGGCTTCACCACAAAGGGTAAATGTGATGTTTCCATGTCAAGTACTTTTTTCACGGTTCCGTTTTCTTTGATCATTTGTTGTTGCAGCTGATACGGAACTGCATTGTCTTGTTGAGTACTGATATAGTATTTAGGAATCTTTGAGAAAGCATCGTTCAGCCTCACTTTATCATTGAAGCCTTTCACAGGCTCAGCCCTGTGGTATTTGATCAATGTTTCTTTCATTTCAGTAGAACAGTCTGCGCAAACCACTTGCGCAAGTGCCTCTTTTTTTATGGAGATCAAGGAATAATCTTTGTTGAATTCAAAAATGTCAATGGCTTTGTTGCCGTAAAATTGATTGTTGATCGATTGTACACTTTCTCCATTTTTGGGTAAGTAAGCTGCAACATAAATCAGCTTATCAATTTTCTCCGGCATCAGTGCGGCTACTTGTGATATGATGACTCCGGCCATCGAATGTCCTACCAGTGTTACTTTTCCTTTGTATTGATGGATAGCATTAATAACATGCTTTACATAATCATTCAAGCCGATTGTTGCACCATAAGTATTATCTGCTCCATGTGCAGGTAAATTCACAACTTCTACATTTGCACGCACAGCTAATTGATTCCTGATGGCACCCCACGCACTTTCATCAGCCCAGGCACCATGTACCAGCACATAAGTTGGGTATCTTTTTTTATCTTCTTCCAAAGCTTTTACAACGAGTCTGGCTGCAAGCTCTCCGGAATTTTGTTGCTGACCTGTGATCAGGTTCCCATCTCTCACGGCATGTGCTTCAAACATTTTCGCAACTTCAAATTTTGTGTTGGGTATTTTTCTCGCTTTATCTTCAATTCGAAATGGTTGGATTTTCATTCCAACATATGCATCCGCATAATTTTCTTCGCTGTTTGCAAAACCTGTCCATCGTTTTCCTTCAACAATATGTTTACCATTGTTCAGTTTTGCATCGAGTAAGACCACTGTACCATGGCAGATCGCTGCGGTAGGTTTGCCTGTCTGATAAAATGCAGAGAAAAAAGAACTGATCTGCTGATTTTTATACCAGGTGTACATGGGGCCTTGTCCACCACATAAGAAAATGGCTTTGTACTCAGTCGGATTTACTTCAGCAAGCTTTAAAGTCTTTTTGGTTAACGCCATTTTCGATGGATCTTTTTTGAATCCTAGTGAGATGTAATCAAACGTAGCATACTTGGCAGCATCTTCAGGATCACTAAAGCCATCAAATTGTAATTCACCACCATCTAAGCTGGCAATGTCAACTGAGTATCCGGCTTCAGAAAATACCCAGTATGGGTGTGTGAGTTCTGCATACCAAACACCGATAGGCCATCCGGTAGTTTTCGAAATACTTGGATTGCTGGCGATCATCAAAATTTTACCATTGTTACCTGCATTGTGTTGTGCAAGTGTAATTGTGGTGGCAAGAGCCAATCCCATGAGCATTACTATTTTTTTCATCGTTTTGTTTTTCTCTCACAAATTTGAATACTGTACCTACATTTGTGATCATATATACTTATATGTATGATACATACTTTTAGGAAAGTAATATGACAATCAATACTATACGATATGCCTGATTTCATTTATAACGGGAGAGTTTACTATAATCCGGTTCAATTAGTGATGGAACAGATAGGAGGAACCTGGAAAGCGCCGATCCTATGGCGATTGAACAACCAAGTCATGCGCTATAGTGAATTGCGAAAAGACATTCCACATATATCAGATAAAATGCTGACTACACAGCTTAGAGAGTTAGAGTTTGACGGTTATATCGAACGCAAAGTTTTTCCTGTGGTTCCACCCAGAACAGAATACTCACTAACGGAAAAAGGAAAAGACATCATGCAACTGATTACTGTTATCAGAAACTATGGACTCAAAATGATCGAAGAGCATCAACGATCTACAACTTAATGTCATTGAACTGTCATGAAAATCATGATCGATCCCGTCTGGATGTTTTAACGTTATCAATACATCCAATCGCTGAAACCCTTGTCAACATTGAATTTTGGGTGTTTGTGATTAATAAACGAAACTTTTTTTTCTGCATTTCGTCAATCGCTTTTCTTTTCTCGTAAGTAAGTGTGTATGATTTCAAAACAACTTGCACCCGATTCAAAAAGAAAATGATGAACAGAAGAATGATAGCCCTTTTATTAGGGACTTTAATTGTAACAACGACAGATGCACAGGAAAAAGAAAGCAAAACCAAGATCGATAGCTCTTTCTTTCATGCAAAATTTTTGCCTGATATCACATTAGTGGGCAGATATACCAAAGCAGATATACATTTCTTGCCAGAAATCGTAGGCACAACGATCAATGCCGGAAAAAAGAATGCCTTGATCATGATGGATAATGTACAAGGCAATGTAGTGACCAATACCATGCGTCAGGTCATGGCCAAAGTACCCGGTATTCAGATCTGGGAAAGTGATCCGAGTGGTATTCAAATTGGTATTGCGGCACGTGGATTGAGTCCGAATCGTAGCTGGGAGTTTAATCTTCGTCAGAATGGTTATGATATCAGTAGCGATCCTTTTGGTTATCCGGAAGCATATTATACACCTCAGTTAAATTCAGTTCAAAGAGTTCAGGTGCTTCGTGGTGCTGCCAGTTTACAGTATGGTCCTCAGTTTGGAGGTATGGTAAACTTCATCATGAAAGATGGAAGTGAGATCAATAAACCGTTCCAATATGAATCACAGCAAACAGCAGGAAGCTTTGGCCTGTTCAATTCTTATAATGCAATCGGTGGTGAAAATGGCAAGACTCATTATTATGCATTTTGGGATCACCGCCGAGGTGATGGCTTTCGTGAGAACAGCGGATTCAAAGTGAACACAGCTTTTGGAAATTTTTCATGGAACATCAATAAGCGATTGAAAGTTGGATTGGAGATCACTCATTTTGATTATGTAAGTCAGCAGCCTGGTGGACTTACAGATGCTCAGTTTGCACAAGATGCCTACAAGAGTTTGCGTCAAAGAAATTGGTTTGAAGTGAAATGGAACATGGCGGCTTTGAATGTTGATTATACGATCAATGATAAGAGCAGATTGAATGTAAAGACTTTTGCCATGACAGGTGATCGTAACAGTGTTGGTTTTATGCAGACACCTAATATTGCTGATACCATCAATGCTACCACACTGCGCTATAATAATCGCAGAGTAGATATCGATCGATACAGAAATTTTGGAATAGAAGCTCGTTATATTACCGACTATCAGATCGGTAAGATGAGAAATACTTTATCTGCAGGTATTCGTTATTTCAGAGGAAGAACAGATCGTTTACAAAATGGGAAAGGGGATACAGGATCAGATTATAACCTGAATATTCTCGAACCGTTTCCAACAGATTTAAATTTTATCACGAACAATACAGCCTTCTTTGCTGAAAACATGTTCAGAATCGGAGACAAACTTGTGATCATACCCGGTGTGCGTGTAGAAAATATTCAGAATGAAGCAGATGGCAGAGTAGGCCTCAGCGGCAATACCGAATTAAAAATCAACAATCAAAATAGAACTCGTCGTTTTGTTCTTCCGGGCGTAGGAGCTGAATATCATATCGGTCAAACAGAGATCTATGCGAACTATTCACAAGCATATCGTCCGGTATTATTCAGTGATTTAACGGGTAATCCGACAACAGATGTGATCGATCAGAATTTGAAAGATGCAAAAGGATACAATATTGATCTCGGTTATCGTGGACGTATCAAAGAATATCTCTTCTTTGATGTAAGTGGTTATTTGTTACAATACAATAATCGAATCGGGTTGATCGCTCAGCAAAGATTAGATGGTAGCTTTTATAATCTCCGTACCAATGTAGGCAATAGTCGCAGCAGAGGTGTGGAAGCATTGGTAGAGTTTAGTCCATTCAAAGCCTGGGGAGTAAAACCAGTATTCGGAAACCTTACTGTATTTGTTTCATTGGCATTCATCAATGCGCAGTATGATAATCTACGTGTGATCACTCGTCAGGGAAATACATTGGTGGAATCTAATCTGAAAAACAAAAAAGTAGAAAATGCACCGGAAAGAATTTATCGTACCGGCATCACCTACAGCAGAAAACAATTAACGGTTACTGCACAATACAGTTATGTATCAGAAGCATACAGCGACGCGAATAATACTATTATACCAACATCAAATGGTGTGAATGGATTGATCCCAGCGTATGATGTGGTAGATATCAGTGGTACTTATAAATTCAGTGAAAAGTTCTTTATCAAAGGAGGTATCAATAATGTACTCGGAGAAAAATATTTTACACGAAGAGCAGGTGGTTATCCAGGTCCGGGCTTGATGGCGGCCGAGCCAAGAAATTTCTTTATGACATTGGGCGTAAAGCTCTAAATAAAAACCCCGAATTTTATTCGGGGTTTTTATTTACGCTATTTCCTTCTTCTTGAATATTGCAAAATAAATATCTGCTCTGATCTCAAACCCCAGCTTTTCATACAGTTTGATCGCACCTGCATTGTCTTGTCGCACATGTAAAAACGGTGTTTTACCTGCATCATAAATACCGGAACATACTTGTTGCGTGAGGGCTGCTGCATATCCTTTTCCCAGATGTGCAGGATCTGTACAGATAGCGCTCACTTCTGTAAAATGATGGGTCTGCAAGCGTTGTCCGGCCATAGAAACCAGTTGATCCTCTTCAAAAATGCCATAATAATGACCAAATTCAATGGTTTTATTACCAAAAGGACCAGGCTTGATTTTTTCGGTAAGCTTTAGCATTTGCGGAACATCTTCATTAGATAACTTTCTAATGATAGCATGATGTGGGTGTTGATTAGAAAATGTTTTCGTAGCAACCATCTGATACAGTGGTAATGATAACTGTATCTGTATCGTATCTGGAATTGTTATTTCTCTGGCGATCAAAACAAAAAAAGATCTATCTGCGGGAAGATATTGCTGTAGTGCATCATGATCTTTTTGATCCCAGTTCTTGAGTGCAAATAAAGGAGAGATTTCTTTCGGAAAATATTTTAGTTGATCAGTACCTGCATTCAGGTATTGTTGATGCGTACTCAAAGCTTCCCATATGGCGTTATCAAGAACATTGACCATACTATAAAGGTAACAGTACTCATGAAACCATTCTTCATCGTGATAAAAAAGTTAAAGCAATTACTGCGGCATTTCTATCCCGATCTTTTGTGTAATTTCAAGACAAATTCTTGATCATGCGAAAGATAGTGATTGTAATAAGTATGCAATGCCTGATGGTATTATCGGCTGTAATTACACAAGCGCAAGAGTGGACACCCGAGCAACAGGTGGAATTATTCGGTTATTGTGAGAAACCTGCTTTGATCAAACAGTTGAAAATATCGGAAGCAGTAGCAGATAAAATTGGACAGATTCATTACTGGGCCAGACTTACAAAGATCAAGATCGAAGCGAATGCCAGTGATACTTTTGCTACGGCAGGGGAGGTAGAGGAAGAAGTAGTAAAGAAATATCGGTCACTTTCTTTGTCAAGTGATCAGGT
Organism: Sediminibacterium sp. KACHI17; assembly: GCF_040362915.1. NCBI lineage: Bacteria > Pseudomonadati > Bacteroidota > Chitinophagia > Chitinophagales > Chitinophagaceae > Sediminibacterium > Sediminibacterium longum. The sequence goes on from NZ_AP029612.1 coordinate 2,368,402, forward strand.
TAAATCATTGGTAGAGCGCAGAAAGAAAAGTTTAACCGAGCCTTGTGAAGTCATCACATTGACGGTGAATCGCAATTATGATACGATCGCTAAACCGCAATTACAATTGCAGTTTCGCAATAAATTCAGACGTACACTAATGGATAAACTGGAAGTAAATGGAAAGCAGGCTGATATGTTGATAGAAGCAGAGGTATGGAAACAAAAAGAAGCATTAGAGATTGCCAAAATACCAGAAACCGATTTTGAACGTATTCGTAAAACAGTATCGATGTACAAAGAGTTAGAACGGAAATACGGTTTTATCGGTATTACAGAACAGCAGAAGGAATGGGCAAAGAGTATTTTCAAAGGCTCAGAGTGATAGGATCTAAGGATCATTCATATCGGTTTTCATCTTTTGTATCGTTGTGCACTTCAAAATCATGATAGAGTTCTTCTTCTAATGTTTTTCGATCGATCCTACTTCTGTATACAAGGAATATAATCAGTGCGCTGGAGATAAGTAAAGTGAGTACGATCAATCCAAGCTGCATATATAGACTTTCTTTAAAGTTACCTGACTTTTATCAGTGTATTGCTATGAATGTTCCGTTACCTTGCGCTCTTAACCCTTAGAAATGAAATTGGAAGAAATCCTTTTGAACAGAAGTAATCAATCGTGTGAGTTATGTTCCTCAAAAGCATCTTTACAGATGTATAAGGTTCCGCCGCAAGACCATGCTTATGCTGAGAATACCGTCATGATCTGTAGTAAATGTCTGGCACAGGTAGAGAAGAAAGAGCCATTAGACTATGACCATTGGCGATCACTTACCGAAACCATGTGGAGTGAAATTCCCGGCGTACAAGTCATGGCATGGAGAATGCTGAATCGACTCAGTAAAGAAAGTTGGGCTGCAGACCAATTAGATATGTTATATCTCGATGAAGAAAACCTCTCTTGGGCTAAAGCCACCGGTGATCATGAAAATGATGGTGAAGCAGAGTTGCACACGGATGCCTATGGAAATTTTTTGCAGGAAGGTGATACGGTGATCCTTACAAAGTCATTGGATATAAAAGGTACGAGTATGAGTGCCAAAGTAGGAACGGTAGTGAAAAATATCCGATTGGTAAAAGACAATAAAGAACAAATTGAAGGAAAGATAGAAGGGCAGATGATTGTGATATTGACGAAGTATCTAAAAAAACAGGGGTAATGTCCTTGGCCATCTTTTAAATGGTCTGGAAAATTAAGTTCAATTCATTATTTTTGCCGCCTCAACCGCAAGGTTGGGGCCTATAGCTCAGCTGGTTAGAGCACCTGACTCATAATCAGGGGGTCCCTGGTTCAAGCCCAGGTGGGCCCACAAAACCCATTGAAATTTTCAATGGGTTTTTTATTGTATCAATATGGCGATCTCCCGACCTATATCGGATGAGTTAAAAAAGAATATCACTTAAAATGAAAAACCTATTTATTAAATCACAAGATGGAATTGATATTCATTGTCTTGTATCAGAGCCGAAAACAACTGCACTAATATTTGTACATGGATGGCTTGGAAATGCCAATTGGTGGAATCATCAACAAGTTTATTTTGAAAAAACATATAGGGTAGTTCAAATCGATTTGCCTGGCAGAGGACAATCTGGAAATGGACGTAAGAAATGGTCTTCCACCCAATATGCCTACGATATTAAAGCTGTTGCTGATAGTATTGAGGCAGAAAAAATTATTTTAATAGGGCATTCTATGTCTGGACCTTATGTACTAGAGGCCTCATTAATGATTCCTCAAACTAAAATGGTCGTCTTAGTTGATACCTTGAAGAATATGGATCAGCTAATGAATTATCAGCAAGCAAATAAATTGCTCTTTACCGCATATCGAAATGACTTTAGTGAAGCAATAAAACAGCTTTTACCTAAATTTCTATACTCACCGGCTACTCCTATTTCAATTATAAAACAATTGGAATATGAATTTTTACGAAGTACGCCTGAATATGCGATAGATTCAATTGGTCCACTTTACAAAATGGCAATCACTGAAATAGCGAAACAAATTCAAATCCCAGTCAGGGCAATTAATTCTGACCTTACCCCTACGATCAAAAGTTCACTTAAGAAATACCTTAAAAATTTTGAATTTGAAGTTATTCCCGGAACAGGGCACTACCCCATGCTTGAAAAGCCAAATGAGTTTAATGTTGCATTAGAAAAGATACTGCGAGAAGTATCTGAATCGATTTAATGGAACATAAGTACTGCAACAACAACAATACATACACCTGTTAATAGTGCTAATTTTCCAAAAAGTTCCATTTTTTTGAATTGCATCTCTGTATCACCAACTTTGGCTTTACTTCCAGCATGTCCTATTAGTGTAATTAATATAACCAATATCAACACTAAGGCCAATTTGATCACTAATAAAGGCATCATCAAAATACTATTCCAATATGGGTTTATCAAATACACGCCCGAGATTAACAATAAGGTTATTCCTAAATAACCCATTTTACTTAAAGCCAATATCTGTAGACGAAAATTTACTGCATCATTGACGGTCATCTTAGAAGTTACCGAACTTAAAAAAGCGTTTGCGAAACCTGTACCTAAACCCATTGTCAATCCTATAAAATGGAGAATCATCATTACATCTTTCATTCTTTTATTTTTTATTGTTATGATATAACCCAATAATAATTATTTCACTATTAAGCTTTTCATCGTATCAAATATCAATGCAACATCTTTTTCGGTAGTACGCCAATTTACAAAAGCAGCACGAATACACATTTTACCTTTATAAACAGTTGGGGTCATAAAAACTTTACCGGAAGCTGTTAAACGATGGAGGAATTGTTGCAGTTTTGATGGGTCATCATTATTAGCCAAAGTAAAACAAACCGTATTCAAACGAACTGGGGCTAATAAAATAAAATCTTCTGTTGATTGAATTTTTTGGCCAAGTAATCGTGCATTTGCAATGCTTCTTAATACTATCTCCTGGTATCCCATTTTACCGTAAGCCATTAAAGTGAACCATGCTGGTAATGCTCTCATCCTTCGTGAATTTTCAGGTAAAAAATTTAAGTAAGAAAAATTTTCTAAAGGATCTCCCAAATAAGGAGCATTGGAGTTTTGAAAAGTCTCAACTTGTAGATATCTATGTTCTTCCCTTATTAGGAAAACCCCACTATCGTATGGAACATTCAACCATTTATGACAATCAATAGTAATACTATCAGCTAATTCCCACCCCTTTAGTAAGTAAGCATATTCAGATGTACATGCTGCAAATGCGCCAAATGCAGCGTCAATATGCCACCAAAAATTGTATTTTCTTTTTAACAAAGAAATTGCGTGCATATCGTCAAAATCAACTGTATTTACGGTGCCACCACTGCTGATTAATAATGCGGGCTCTCCATTCAATGCTATTAATTGTTCTTCGAGTAGTTGAACATCAATAGATTCTCGATCTTCTGATATAGTATCCAACATGAGTATATTACTGCTGCCTATGCCTAACATTGAAAGGCACTTTATTGAAGATGAGTGAGGTGTGGCGGCTATTATTTTATATGATTGTGTAACACCATGGAGGGCAACATTCTGACTTAGTTGCTTTCCGAGCCATTGACGAGCCACTGCAAGACAAGTAAAATTAGACATCGTAGCTCCTGTTACAAACCCCCCCATATAGACGTGTGGTAAATTCAATAATTCAAGTATAAGCTTGATTGTATTCAACTCAATTTGTGCAGAAACATCACCGTTACCCCTTACTGATTGTGTATTTTGGTCATATATACTTACTAACCAATCTCCAACTAATGCAGCGGGTGTTGTTCCTCCGGTTACAAATCCTAAATATCTTGGACCAGCTGATGCTACCATCAATTTTTCAATATTATCGTTGAACATATTTAGTGTAGCTAAAGTACCTAAACCTTCTTCTGGCAATACTGATGCTTCTATAGTACTGATGTTTGTAACTGTAGACCTATTTGGCAACTGGCTTAAAAAATCTAAAGATTGCTTTTTAGTGATATCCAATATAGAACTTAGGTTATCTCTATCTTGATTAAGTTGTGTGTACATGGTTTGATTAAATAGTGTATAAGATATTATAGATCTATAGTAAGAAAAGTGGTCACTAAAACCAATCATTTTATAGATGAAAGGAGTCTATCCATTCTTTAGCAACTGTTTCATCTGTAAAAAAACGTTCTGTTTCACAGCTGTACAATTCATCATATTTTTTGATCTTACTTTCATCCTGATGTATGTGTGCTGCGGCTTTACATTGAATATTTCTGGTTGTATTAGTTTTTACTGATACTTCAGGAAACATATCTAAATACCCCACTCTCCACCCATAATTTAGTAGTGTACCGGGAATCACATCACGAAATACTTTATGCACTTCAAAATTAACCGCCTTAAATCCGTAGAGATTTACATAAATTTTGAATTCGCTATTATCAGGGATCTGGTTTAATGTTTCTATTAATGATAATTTCCATTGAATTATATCTTGTAAATCTGCATTACCACTGATCTGGGTAGAAACTAACTTTTGACTTGGATACCATTTTGAATTTACAGTTACCATAACAGCTGATATAGGTTTATTAATAATTAACAGCATTGAATATTTAGCAAAAATCTTTAGGCTTATAAAATTGATTATTATATAATTGATACTTAGATGTATAAGATTTTTAGGCTACTATGAATTAATTTAATAGAAGAGGCATATTAGAATAATAGCACTTAAATAATATTACTTGATCCTAAAATTTAGAATCTTGTTATCCAAAATGAATAATACATTCGTTTTAATTTTTTAACCCAAACTCGTAGAATGACTGATCATAATATATATAAGACTTGCTCTAACTACTATTGCTTTTACTGATTACTAAATTGAGGTAAAACACTCAACTGTTGTTTCAATTTTAATTGTACTTAGTAAAAATCAATATCAAGAGGATATGCGGGTTTGCAAATTAGAAGAGAGTAAAATATTAAACATTTTACTCTCCTCAGATCCCTGTTTATTTGGGAGATCTAATCTTTGTGATAATGATCAATAAGCCAATAAAACAAAAAATACCTGCTCCGGCAAAAGCCATTTGGAATCCTGAGTTTAAAGCCTGTTGATTGCTACTCCCAGACTCGATATTGAATTTTGTTATTGTAACAGCAATAACTGAGATGATTGCTAAGCCAATTGCAGAGCCAATCTGATAGCTTGTATTTACAATTCCTGAAGCAAGACCCGTTTCTTCAGGCTTAGCTCCTGACATGGATGCCATAGTTCCTGGTATATAAGCTAACGACATACCTAAAGCTCCTAGTAAGGAAGCCGGCAATACATGTACCCAATAACTTCCTTCATCAGGTACAAACGAGAAAAGGATTAAAGAACAGGTGAGAGAGATGAATCCGGCAATCAGATTCTTCTTAACTCCAAACTTGGCAATTAGTTTACTGGTAAATCCTACCATAATTAACATTATGATGATGGTCATAGGTAATAAAGCTAGACCACTATTAAATGCATTCAATTGAAGAATTTGTTGCAGGTATAGATTCAAGAAAAACCAAAGTGGTATCCAGGAAGCTGCCATCAATGCCATCACAACATTGCCAGCAGCAAGATTCGGCGCTTTGAAGATTTGTAAAGGCAAAATGGGATCACTTGTTTTTTTCTGAAGGCTTATAAAAATAATAGTAAGGAATACTGTAATGAGCATTAATCCAACTGTTTGCAGACTTAACCATCCAACAGATTCGGCAGTAACAATTCCATACACCAATAAAATAAGGGCAGTAGTACCCAATATAGCACTGGTCCAGTCTACCTTGCCTGAACTAACTCTGCCGGGTACTAGGTATCTTTTACTAAATATTAATACAGTAACTGCAATAGGGATATTGATAAAAAAAACCCATCTCCAATCAAGCCATTCGGTGATAACACCGCCTAAAAATACTCCGGCAGATCCACCTGCAGCGGCAGATGCACCCCAGAATCCAAAAGCTTTTCCTAATTCTTTTGGATCTGTAAAAGTACTCATGAGTAACGTCATTGCTGCGGGTGCGATCAGAGCTGATCCTAATCCTTGGAGCGCTCTTCCAGTGTTTAAGATAAATGGCGAGCTAGAAATACCTGCAATAAAAGAAGCGATCGTTAAAATCAAAAATCCCCAGATGAATATTTTTCTTGCACCAAATAAGTCTGATAAACGACCCCCTAATAATAAAAAACCACCAAATAAAACTACGTATGCATTAAAAATCCATTGAAGACCATTTTGTGAGTAACCTAAATCATTTTTTATTGCTGGTAATGCGACACCAATAATAGATGTATCCATGATGACCATGAATTGCGACGTACATAATAATAATAGCGCCAGCCATCTATTTTTATTTTTTACGCTATGTAGATTCATTACATTTTCCATAATTATTTTTTTTCGAAATTATATTCACGGTACACCTTAGTTGTTATACCTGTATTGTTTAGTTGTATATAATTTTAGTAGTATCTAAACAAAAGAAAGAGCCATGTCATCGTAAGACCGGCTCTTTCAAATAGATCAAACTATAATTGGTTTTTATTTTAAGTTAAATGCATATGCAATTCGAAGACCCCAAAAATCAGGCCTGCTACTGCTTTTATAAAGGCGTGAATTACTTTCATATCTAATACCTGCATCAATAAAATTTCCTTTGCCTAATGGAATTAAGAAACCTGTTTGCGGAGCATAAGTAAATAATACTGAACGATCAGCATCGATGTCTTTTGCATTTGTAACAAAACTTGTGCCTGCTTCTGCTTGGATGTAGAAGAAGTTTACAGGCATAAATTTCAAACCTGCCTTTACGGGAATCATACTTATATCGCCTTTTGTACCTCTTTCAGCATAAGTATAATTGAAGCCTGCATTTGCAGTAAGATAGAGTACGTTCTTTGCAATATTAAGATCAGCCTGCACCGATCCACCAAGATTCCACTTTGCAGTTCTTCCAAAACCTCCACTTGGAATACCTGCATCAACGCCAAAACTAATTCGACTTTTATTTTCCTTTGTTTCTTTTTTTGTTTGTGCATTTGTATTTGTAACAATTACAGTCATTGCAAAAACACTAAAAATTGTAAAAATCCTTTTCATAATAAACTCCTTTTTGTTTTACTTATAATTTGATCTTGCATCACAAAATTCTAAAGACCAGATCTGAGTGCTTTATATTATAGCAAATTAGAGTTATAAAATTCTCTAACATTTATGGATGATGTTGAATACTATTCATTGATCGATAATATCCACTTCATCGCTTTATCTCTATCAGTATAATATTGTTCGCGGGTACTCGAAAATCTTGATTGATAATCGGTCATCTTTTCTTCATTATGATGAACGTTTACCATGGCAAGACACTCGATTCCTCTTTTTTTTCTGAGCTGTATAGATGCTTCCGGGAACATATCCAGATATCCTATCCTATAATGATGATCTGCAAGCAGTAGTGGAATGATATTCCTGAAATATTTATGTGCCTCTGTATTTTCTGCTTCGAAATTCGAAAGATCTACCATGATCTTAAATGAAGAATCAGATGGAATACTATCTATAACTTTCAGAAGATCCCCTTCCCATTTTTTTTATATCATTAATAGACACCTTTCCATTCAATCTGGTTACAATTAATCTTTCATTTGGATGCCAAGATGATTGCATATTCAATTTCATAGTTTATAAATTAAGCTTACCTAATGTTTTTTTTATTTCAGTTTCTAAAATCTTTATGCTGAATAAGTAAGACTTCTCTTCAAGTTTGGATTTTGTCAACGCTAATTCAGCGTCTGAAAGCTCGATCCTATTGCTAAGACCTGCCTGGTATCTTTCATAAATAATTTGATAAGCTTCTTGAGCTGCAGTAATACTCTTCTGTTGCGTTTGCCATTGTTTTATTTCATCAGATAATCGAAGAGTCAGTGCCGATAATTCTGCTTTCGCCTTATCTGTAAGCTCAGATTTTTCTAATTCCCTTTTTTTTGAGAGAAGTTTAGCACTTGATGTTTGATGTTGTATTCGTTTTCCAGCATATATGGGCACCTGAAGTTTTAAGCCGATTAATGATGTCCTAGGAAGTGTATAAGCTCTTAGCTTAAAATTATCTGCTTGAGATTGTACCTGATATTGAGCAAAGGACATTAACATAGGTTGATACATCGACTTATATCGCTTTAAATCGGTTTGACTACTTTGAATAGCTAAAGATGCTAGTTTGATATCAGCCCTTTCGTTCAGTAAATTTTCTCGCGCCTCTTTATTTTTTATATAAGTCACTATGTCACTATCAATTGCTAGATCGCCTTCTAATTGAATTGGCATCTCAAGATCAAAAGCACATAACCTTTTTATCTGTAAGAGATTAATATGAATTTGATTGGCCAAAGCAGATAATCCATTCTCTAATCTTTGAATATCAATCATATAATTAAGCGTATCTGTTTTTAATGCTTTACCTTCTAAATAGAGATTTTTTGCATCAAATAAGGCTTTCTTATTACGTTCTAGACTTTGTAATAAAACAGATTCCTGATGTTTTAAAAAAATCGTATTGTAAAATAAACGAGACAGCTGAAAAGCAAGCTCCTCGCAGAAGAGCTTGCTTTCTTGAACTTTTTTGTCTGTTTCAATTTGGGTGGATGCTATCTCTGCTTTAGCAACAGGATTAGTGATAGCATAACTAGCATTAATGGACGCATCCAATGCAAGACTTCCGTTATACTTTACTGGGTTTGCTTTTGGTAATTGATTTTCATCACGTAAATAAATTACAGGTCTTTCTAAAAAATATGTATAACTGCTAGTAAAAAAAATTTGCGGCAGTAACATGCTTTTAACTTCAGCCGTAGTCGATTCGGTTAATGTTTTCTCTAGGAGTTTTACCTGTATCGTTTTATTTCCGGAAGCAGCGGCTTGAAATATAGCGTCAAGCGTTAAGGATCTTGTTTGGGCTTTCAAATGGAAAGCAATCGATAATCCGAATACAACGTAAATAAGTCTCTGTATAATCTGTTTCATACGTTATTTGTTTGTTGAATGATTTTCCTCAGGTTGAACAAGTTCAATAACCTCTTTTTTTCTTTTACCTGATGAAAGAAATGAATAAACGGCAGGGATGATGAATAATGTAAGAACTCCGGCAAACACCAATCCACCTGCAATTACAATACCCAATGATTGTCTGCTGTTATATGTTAGAGCAATTGGGATTGCTCCAAAAATCATAGCTAATGATGTCATCAAAATGGGTCGGAATCTTTGCTCAGCAGCTTGTATAGCAGCTTCTATTTTAGTAAGTCCACTTTCTTTTAAATGATTCGCAAACTCGACAATCAGGATTCCGTTTTTTGTGATGAGACCTACTAATGTGATTATCCCGATCTGACTAAACACATTCAAACTTTGGTTGAACCAATACAGACTGATCAATGCACCCGTTACAGCCATTGGCACCGTCAACATAATAATTAAAGGATCTCTCAAACTTTCAAATTGGGCCGCCAGGATCATATAGATGAGCAGTAAAGCCAGTATTAATGTGAAGTTGATATTACCCTGACTTTCCCTAAAGTCTCTTGATTGTCCTGCTAGTGATGACTTAAATGTCTCTCCGAGCACTTGAATCTTTATTTTTTCCATTTCTTCAATACCCTCTGCTAAACTCACACCCGGAGCGAGACCTGCTGAAACGGTAGCTGATGTGTATTGATCATAACGATAGATGGCTGCAGGGCTGATTCCTTCATCTATTGTAACAAGATTATCTAAAGAAATCATGGAGCCATTACCAGATCTTACATAGAGTGATCGCAAATCACTAATATCATTTCTACTACTTCTTTCTACTTGTCCAATGACTTCATACTGTCTGTCATTTTGTAGAAAATACCCATAACGTTGACCAGAGAATGAGAGTTGAAGTGTACGAGCTACCTCTTGAATGGATACCCCCATCAATGCAGCTTTGTTTCTGTCGATACTGATTTTAAGTTCCGGTTTATTCATTTTAAGATCTGAATCAACAAACATTAGCTTTTTACTTTGACGAGCAGCAGCCAAAAACTTCGGTAGGGCTGCGTTAATTTTTTCCAAGTCTGAAGCTTGAAGAACAAATTGTACAGGCATCCCTCCACCATATCTAGTTCCAATAGTTGGAGGGAGATACGGGAAGAGCAAAATATTTCTAAACTTGCCAGATGCAATTCCGTATTGCTGATACAGTTGTTGAATGGATGTCTTTCTGTGTTTGGGGTCTTTTAAATAAATAGATTGAACTGCAAAACTTGTAGGTGCGGGTGCCGGAATGAATGAAATCGCAACCATTGAATAGGTTTGATACAACCCATCAGTTGAGTCATTGACATATCGGCCCACATCAATCATATTTTGTTTCATTTTTTCAAATGATACACCTTCAGGAGCGATAGCGATTAAACTCATATTGCTTCTATCCTCAGTAGGCGCTAATTCAGAGGGTAATTTTTTCCCAATCAAAAAAATTAATACTGAGGTTAGGATAAGAAATATCCAAGCCAGCCAACGAACGCGCATGAATTGTCTTAAAACTCGTCCATATCCATTATTAAATCTTATAAAAAAGGGTTCTGTTTTTCTATATAGCCAATTAGGCTTATCAGTTTTTTTCAAAAGGTAAGCGCTGAGCATTGGCGAAAGGGTCAAAGCAACAAATGCTGATACCAATACGGAGCCAGCAACCACGATAGCAAATTCCTTAAATAGCTGACCGCTAATTCCACCCATAAAAATAATAGGCATGAATACAGCTGCTAGGGTAATAGTAGTTGATATCACGGCAAAATAGATTTCTTTGCTCCCTGCAAATGCAGCCTGGACTGGATTCATGCCTTCTTCTACTTTCTTGTAAATATTTTCAAGAACAACAATTGCATCATCAACAACAAGTCCGATAGCCAATACCAATCCTAATAACGTCAATACGTTAATAGAAAATCCAGCTATATACATAATGAAAAAGGCAGAAAGTATAGAAACAGGAATTGCTAATACGGGTATTATAGTAGATCGCCAGTCTCTCAGGAAGAGAAAGATGATGATAACAACAAGGCCGAAAGCAATAAATAATGTTTCTTCAACTTCTTTTATTGATTCACGAACTGGTCTGGTAAAATCAAATCCAACAATGAGCCTGTATTCACTTGATATTTCTTTTTTTAATTGTTCTAGTCTTTTATAAAATTCATCTACAACTTCGATCGCATTTGCACCTCTTTGAATTTGAATAGCAACACCTACACCTACCACGTTCTTTCCACCTGTTTCGTTGATGATTGCATTTCTTTCATTCATTTCACCTAACTCAGCATAGCCAATATCTTTTAGTTTGATACTATATTCCGTAGTTTTATGAATGATCATTTCATTGAAATCATTGGGGTTGGTTAGTCGCCCGAGCGTACGTACACTTAACTCATTGCTATTACCTTCTACACGACCAGATGGCAAATCAATATTCTCTTTTTGAAGTGCAATGCGTATATCTTCAGCAGTTAATCCAAAGGCAGCCATTTTAACCGGATCAAAGCGAAGTCTCATTGCATACTTGTGTTCTCCAACGATAGCTACTCTTTGGATGCCTGGAATTGACTGCATTCTGTCTTTAATAGTCGTTGAAGCGAGGTGGCTAACTTCTTTGATATCTTTTGTATCACTCTCTACTTCTAAAAATGCAACTAGGTTATCTGGTGAACTTGCTTTTTCAACAATCGGCGGATCAACATCGGCTGGCAATTGATTTTTTGATTTCGCTACCTTATCTCGTACATCATTCAAGGCATCTTCCAAATTAATATCTCTATTAAATTCAATAGAAATTATACTTGCTTGCTCTCTTGATTCACTGGATATGGTTCTTACACCGGCCGCTTCAGCTATAGACTCTTCGAGAGGCTTGGTAATTTTAGATGCGATTACATCTGGGCTTGCCCCCGGATAAAATGTTACAACTGATATAACTGGGGGTTCGGTCATCGGGAACTCTCTGACGCCTAAATAACGCCAGCCAACAAGACCTGCAATCACAATTAAGGCAGAAAATACGGCAGCTAATACGGGCTTTTTTATACTTAATGATGGTAAACTCATATGGATAGTATTATTGTTTGATTGAAGCTATTTGAACAGGCATTCCATTAGAAACACGCAGTAGATTAGAGATCAAAATGCTATCCCCCTGCTTAATACCAGATTTGATCAAGACATCATTATCTGTTCTGTCAATGATTTCTACAGGTTGTAGCTTGGCAGTTCCTTTTGAGAACAGAAATACACTATAGCCTTTTTCACTAGGGACAACTGCTTCTGTAGGTACAGAAAATCCGATTCTATCTGTTTTGTTTGTAGCAAAGAAAACTTTAGCTGACATGCCAGGTCTCAAGTGTCCGTTTGTGTTTGAGATCAGAGCATGAACCAAAATACTTCTGGTGTCGTTGCTCAACGCAACATCGGTTGATACAACTGTTGCTTTTAGTTTATCATTTCTATCAACTGTAGTAAATGAAACGATCATTCCCGGTTTTAAGAGAGTCACATATTTTTCAGATACATGAAACTGAAGTTTTAAAATGCGTTGTTCTTGGATGGTAGTTAAAGAATTACCTGGAGTAACATAGGACCCTGTAAAAACCTTACTGATTCCCACAATGCCATCAAATGGAGCACGAATAAATGTTTTGCTTAATTCATCTTGTAGTAATTGTTTATGAGCCAGCAAAGCATTTTTCTTTGCAACTGCTATATCATGTTCTTCTCTGCGAACTGACTCAGTTTTTAAAAGTGAAGCAAGTCTTTGTTCATTTAAACTAGCTAAGTCGAGTTCTGCCTGAAGTTGCTGAATTTTTGCTTTTATATCGCCATCTTCAAGTTTATAAAGAACAGTACCCATTTTAACGGTACTTCCATCTTTAAAATTGACCGAATTAATTTTTTTTGATAACTCACTGTTAATTTCAACAAACCTGTTTGCAATGATACTACCGGCTACTATCTCATTTTGCGAATAATTATCAGACTTTGCAATCGTAATATCAACCGGGAGCCCAGAGTTGTCACTAGATGCTGTAGTATTGTTTTTTTCTTTTTCTGAACAAGAATAAAAAAAAGCAACTGTAAATAATAGTAGACAGGTGCGTTTGAATAAATAAGTTTTCATATCAGATTTTTACTTTTAAATAATATTTCAAAAGTAAAAACCTATGAAACCCTTGGTATTGCACTATTCCAGCTTAGATGTATATTATTATTATTAAAAAAGGAAGGGACTGAGAACAGTCCCTCCGATTTCACTACGTGTTTGTATATGAAACTGATACTTACCGATACTGATAAATCTTTTTCATTCGAAATGAATGTTTTTGTGATGTATAGCCTTTATAACTAATGATTACTTCTGAAGGGTAACCGTCTTCAGTATAGCTATACTTCACATGATAGGGAACTACGGCTGGAAATGATCCAAAGTATAGCTTTGAGCTACTAATTACATTATTCTTAGAATGTCCTGATAAAAACAGATCGTCAAAATCTAATTGATAAAATGGATTAATATTCGTGTCATACAAATAATTGCCTGACTCAATACTTCCTGTTGAACTAGTTGCCTTATCCTGAATATTATTCCCCTTTTTAAAATACATTTTATAATCAAGCGAATTGCCATTACTAAAGCGATAAGTTGCATTGACCTCATTACGATCTGCAGAAGTATGATAACTATAATCTGCGTTTGTATAATAATCATAATTTTTTTCCTGCGCAGATATCACTTTATCATTATTGAATGTTCTGCTCAAGTAGCCGACCAGTTCGCCTGCAGCATTGTATCTTAATATCGTATCCCATTTATTGCCGGAATGATAACGAAAGTTTGATTGAAATGTCAGGGCCATTTCCTGTTGACTGGCGGATCTTTGATAATACAATGTTTTCTCAATTCTGTCATAAGTGTCATAAAAAAAATACTTTTTACTATCAGGAATATATCCTGCACCATTATCTATAAATACTGATTCAGATATAAGATAACGGGCTTCTTTTTCAGCTGTTAAGTGAATGTGATCTCCCGAATGGATTGTATTTTCATTTAATTTTTTGTGCATTATTACGCCCCATTTTTCGATATCTAGTTCATATTCTTTTAAGCCTGATGGTATATTTATTCTTGTTAGACCTTCAGATAATTGAATTTCTCTCGTCCAAATTTGTCCATCAGTGTACCTAGCTCGGATAGTTAATAGGCCTGGTAAACTGTCGTACCAAATCTTTCCGACCTTAACACTTAAATGAAACAATAATGGGATGGTTGAATAAGATCCAAATTCTGTTTGATGATATCCATATGCAGCTGCATTTTCAGAAGGATCCACAGCGGTAACGGGAACGCTTAATTGATTTTCGCTATTTTTTTGGATGTTAAATTTGATGGGAAGTGCTTTCGATACACTTTTTTCTTTAATGCTTCCTGTCTTTGGATTTGCTAAGTATATCGAATCAGCTGAATAAAAAACAAGGAATTTAGTAATTACTAATTCACTTGCATTAACTGGTAATGCTTTAGTAGTATATCTTCCCTGTTCATTCATTACAGAAATTTTTCTATTACTGAAGATCGTATCTCCGTTTTCTTTGACAGCAGTAACAAGAACATACATCTCATTTCTCTCAGAAGGTATTCCTGATAGATGGAATCTGACTGAAGTTTCTTTTTCTAATTCGTTCGGCAGATTAATTTTTTTTCCGCAACCCAGAAATACTAGTAAAAGGATTGGCAAGAGTGACGCAATAATCTTTGTCATGATTCAATTTTTAATAGATCAGATAATAATCCTCAATACTTATTGCGGAAAATCCTGCTTTATGAATTGCACTAATGATTTCAATTTCATTAAGTATACTTTGCGAATAAGCTGTAAGCTTTTTATCAGAACTGGAAATGTCTATTTGCCAGTTGGCTTTGCCAACAATAGTGTTTAGCAAAGGAGCAATTTTTTCAACAGCAGATTCACTGTTAATATTTGTTTTGAAGGTGATAAATTCCATTTTTAAAATTTTTAATTTATCAAAAGCATGCACAAAATTATCCTTGGGTAAAATTTTTAATTTGCATATTAACTTGCTTGTTGTATATAATTCATACAAAAAAACCCGGCTATTAACCGGGCTGTAACACCAAACCAACTACACTTTTATATCGAAGAGAGTTTTAGTCTTAAGCTATTACTAACAACACTTACACTGCTCAGTGCCATCGCAGCTCCTGCAATCATTGGGTTTAAAAGAAATCCATTTACCGCAAATAAGACACCTGCTGCAATGGGGATACCAATAATATTATAAATAAATGCCCAGAATAAATTCTGTTTGATCGTTGCTACAGTTTTCTTTGAAAGTTGAATGGCTTTTGGGATACTAGTCAGATCTGATGTGATCAATGTCATTTTTGCAACATCCATCGCAATATCACTACCCTTACCCATTGCGATACTAACATCAGCAGTAGCCAATGCATGACTATCATTGATACCATCGCCAACCATTGCCACTATTTTTCCTTGTTTTTGCAGTTGCTCAATGAATGCTGCCTTTTCAGCAGGCATTACTTCTGCCTTGTATGTTGTAAGACCTACCTGATCAGCAATTGCTCTTGCAGTTTGCTGATTGTCTCCTGTTAACATATATACTTCAATATCCATTTTATGTAAACGTTCGATAGCGGCGGCCGAACTTTCTTTGATTTTATCTGTGATGGCTAATACAATTCTCGCAACACTATTTTTTGAAAAAACAATCACTGTTTTAGCCTGTTTTTGAAGCTCATCTATTCTTTTTTGTAAAACCATATCTATGGTAGTTTTATTTTCTTTCATCATTGATGGACTTCCGATAGCATATTGCTGATCATTGTAATCCGCGATCACTCCTTTGCCGGTTACACTCTCGATCCTGTGTAAGTGTACGGGCTTGATAGCGCTGTTTTCAAAATGTTGAACAACGGCTTCTGCTAAAGGGTGTTCTGACTGAAGTTCGATGGATAATAAAACAGATTGTAGTTCACTCAAATCGTGTTCATCTTTAAAAATCACATCACTTACCTCAGGTTTTCCTTCCGTAATGGTTCCTGTTTTATCTAATACTACAGCGTTGATACTATGTGCTAATTCCAGACTTTCAGCATCTTTAATAAGTATATTGTTTTCGGCACCTTTTCCGATACCTACCATGATAGCAGTAGGTGTGGCCAAACCCAAAGCACAAGGACAAGCAATGACCAAAACGGTAACCGCATTCATTAAGGCATATGTGAATGCATTTTCATTACCCCAAATCATCCAACTGATAAATGTAAGTATAGAGATTCCGATCACAACAGGAACAAAAATTCCTGCGATCTTATCTACCAGTTTTTGAACAGGGGCTTTACTTCCCTGCGCCTGTTCCACCATCTTGATGATCTGTGCCAAAAATGTTTCTGATCCAATCTTTTCAGCCCTGAATCGAAAACTACCTTTCTGATTAATGGTTCCTGCAAATACGTTTTTCCCTACAATTTTTTCTACCGGAACAGGCTCACCCGTGATCATGCTTTCATCTACATAAGAACTTCCATTTGTGATGGTGCCATCTACAGGAATTTTCTCACCCGGCTTTACCAATAAGATATTGCCCTTTTGAACGGAAGCAATGGCTATCTCTTTTAATTGATCCTCTTCAGTCACCAATGTCACATACTGTGGCTGTAAACCAATTAATTTTTTGATCGCAGATGAAGTATTTGATTTGGCTTTTTCCTCCAATAATTTCCCCAATGAAATAAACACAATAATTACGGCAGCAGCTTCAAAATAAACATGCGGGTGTGTGCCACGCTCATGCCAGAAATCAGCGAAGAGTGTATTAAAAGCACTGAAAAGCCAAGCAATACCGGTACTAAGCGCAACCAGGGTATCCATATTTGCTTTACTATGCTTGGCTTGCTTCCATGCATTAATAAAAAAGTTTTTACCGAAATAAAAAACTACAGGAGTTGATAGTGCCATCATGATATAGTTTCCCCCTGTTAGGTCCATGAAGAACATGCCTAGAATAACTATCGGCAGTGATAATATGGAAGACCAGATCGTTCTTTTTTTGATTGACTCATAATGCTGAATCCTTGCTGCTTCTTTTATCTCGTTTTTATTTTCTTCTGTTATTACGATGTCATATCCAATAGATCGAACTACTGTCTGAAATTTTTCCGGATTGGTTATTTCAGGATCATATTCGATCCATGCGTCTTGATTGGCAAAGTTTACTCCTGCATCCAATACACCTTCAGAAGACCTGAGCATTGATTCAACACTCACTGCACAAGCTGCACAAGTCATCTCCAAAATAGGAAATGTTTTTCGTACAGATTTGATATTTGGAGAATCTTCTTGTTTCATGTTAAATTATTTTAGTACAAAGCTAAATACAGCTATTACTGATGTCTTTATATAATGAGCTTAATGATGTATAAAATTTATAGCTACCTATTTGTTTTAATTCCACTTGCATGTATGGTTTTAAAATCGCTAGGAGTCATTCCTGTATATTGTTTAAACTGTCTTGAAATATGCGCAGTACTACTAAATCCCAGTTTAAATGATATTTCTGTTAATGTATATTCCGTATACAGAAGAAACTCTTTTGTCTTTTCTATTCGGTACTCAATAAGATACTTTTCAATAGTAGAGCCTTCTTCAGAGGAAAATAAATGACTAATAGTATCGTAGCTTTTGCCTATCTGTTTTGATAAATATCCGGAAAAAAGAAAACCTTCCGGAAAATCAAATGCTCCATTGTACACATCATGGATTATCTTTTTTATTATTCCGGCGATCTTCTCTTTTCTATTTTCAAGAATGCTGAATCCTAAAGGCCTTATTTGATCATTCAATAGATTGAGATCTAAGTAACGGTTGTCAGACGAAAATTTCAATTCCCCAAGCATAACTTCAGCAGGTAGTAAGTTGATTTTTTTGAGTTCCGTAGTGATGATTTCGATACAACGTTGACAAACCATTCCTTTTATAAATACTGTCTGTTGCATACTTTATGTTTTGAAGTCAAAGTACGCAGCTAAGTATTGGATGATTGTTATAGGATTTTAAGAAAGATGTATATAATCCATCTTTAAATATGTATCGTATTTAATAAATGACTGTTTGTATATTTGATGTCTTATGTCTGAACAATTACACATAAAAAATATGGTTTGCGATCGTTGTATTATGGTCGTAAAGCAGTTGTTTATGGATCTTCAGATTGATTTTAACCAAATACAATTGGGTCAGGTAGAGTTGAAGAATACACCGGATCGGCAACAATTGGAAACAATCAGATCTCTTTTACAAGATCACGGGTTTGAATTACTCGATGATAAAAAATCTAAAATCGTTGAAAAGATCAAGACCACAATTGTTTCATTGATTCACGGAAAAGATGCAGAAGAGTTGAACTTAAAATTATCTGCCATACTGGAAGAGAAACTACAGACCGATTATCATTATCTAAGTACACTTTTCTCTTCGGTAGAAGGGGTTACCATCGAACGATATGCAATTCTCCAGCGTATTGAGAAAGTCAAGGAGTTATTGATGTATGATGAGAAAAGCCTCAGCGAAATTGCCTATGAAATGGGCTATAGCAGTGTTCAGCATTTGTCTCAACAGTTTAAAAAAGTAACCGGATTAACGCCTTCACACTTCAAGCAGTTAAAGGAAAATAAGCGTAAACCCCTGGATAAGATCAAAGACTGATCTACGACCAACTGAAAATTATATACATCTACTTGAGGATTCTATAACAAGTCGGTCACATAGTGATTCTAATTTTACATTGTTATTAAACGGGGAATGATCCCCACTAAATCAAATGTGAAAAATGGAAACACTGAAATTCAAAACAACCATTAAATGTATGGGTTGTGTATCAAAAGCTACTCCTTTTCTGAATGAAGTTGTAGGATCTGAAAATTGGAAAGTGGATGTGAATAATCCTGATAAAGTATTAGAAGTTACTGCCAATGGAAATACAGCTGCAAGTGATGTTGTGAAAGCGGTACAGGAAGCAGGATTTAAAGCAGAACCCATTCAATAATGGGTTCTGTTATTACGCTTTGTAAACACTAAAATCAATTATATGAAACAGCTACTGATCATCATCATGTTACTCATTTCGAAAATGGGTATCGGACAAACCGCTTCTTTACAAGAACTTTTACGTCAATACCTGGATCTAAAAAACCAATTAGTTGAGAGCAATGCAGCCAATGCACAAAAATCGGCTACTGTATTGAATGGGAAGATCGAGAATCTCTCTGCACAAGCTCTTTCTGAAAAAGAAGCCAAAGCTTTCAGCTCTCTCAAGGATGTATTAAATAAGCATGCAAAAGAGCTGTCTTCACAATCTGATCTGGCAAAACAACGGGTGGCTTTTGCAGCATTATCACAACCCATGATCGATTTGTTTAAGATCGTATCTGTAAAAGAATCCTCACTTTATGTGGACTATTGTCCAATGAAAAAAGCCTATTGGTTAAGTACAGAAAAGACGATCCGTAATCCTTACTATGGAAATGCCATGCTTTCATGTGGTAGTATCAAAGAAACAATCAAAGAATAAAGAAATGCGTTTATTGCTTTTAGTATATATCCTTCTTTCCGTATCTCTTAATGGCATTACGCAACATAATGCACATGCTGTTTCAGCAACACGTCAACCTTTTATGGTGCGACAAGGGAACAAGATTGTTTATCATTTGTATGTAACGGATACCGTTGTGAATTATACCGGAAAGAAATCTAACGCGGTTGCTATCAATGGCTCTATTCCAGCGCCCACACTTTATTTCACTGAAGGCGATACTGCTGAGATACAGGTGCACAATCTGATGCACATGGAAACTTCTATTCATTGGCATGGCCTTATACTTCCGAATGAGCAGGATGGCGTACCCTATCTTACAACAGCTCCCATTCATAAACTTAGTACGCATGTGTTTCGGTTTCCGATTGTTCAGCATGGCACGTATTGGTATCATTCACATACCATGCTTCAGGAGCAAAGCGGTATGTATGGGGCTATTGTGATTCAGCCGAAAAAGAAAATTACAGAAGCCGAGGAAGTAGTACTATTAAGTGATTGGATCAATGAAAATCCCCATCAGGTAGAAAGGTCCTTGCATTTTGCCACAGACTGGTATGCCATTAAAAAAGGAGCTACACAGAATTATATACAAGCCATTCGCGAGAAAAAATTCGGAACCAAAGTAATCAATGAGTGGAAAAGAATGATGGCCATGGATGTGAGTGACGTTTATTATGATGCATTGTTTACAAATGGGAAAGTGGATGACATGCATGCCCGATACAAGCCGGGAGATAAAGTAAGATTGCGAATCATCAATGGAAGTTCTTCCACTTATTTCTGGATACGTTTTGCGGGCGGCAAGATGAGTGTTGTTGCAAATGATGGTGCAGAAGTTGTTCCGGTAGAAGTAGACCGACTGATTATCGGAGTATCAGAAACCTATGATGTAGTTGTTACTATTCCAGATGCAGGCAGTTATGAATTATTGTCTACTGCAGAAGACAGAACACGCAGTACTTCATTATGGCTTGGGGAAGGAGAGAAAAAATATGCGCCTGTACTACCTCGCTTAAAATACTTTGAGGGAATGAAGATGATGAATGGAATGATGAATATGGATGGTACCATGAATGATATGGGGATGAAAATGAGTTTGCAGCAAATGGACATGAATACTGTCATGTACCCGGAGATCGTAGACAGTAATGAAAACATTGTAACACTGAATTATGCGATGCTTCGCGCGCCGGCTAAAACTACACTACCTGATGGACCGGTTAGAGAGTTGAAATTTGAACTTACCGGTAATATGAATCGCTATGTGTGGACACTTGATAATAAAACCATTTCCGAGTCGGATAAGATATTGATCAAGCAGGGAGAGAATATACGTATCATACTCACCAATAATTCTATGATGCGTCACCCCATGCACTTACATGGACACTTCTTTCGTACGTTGAATGGGCAAGGTGAATATGCTCCATTAAAAACAGTTTTGGACATTATGCCTATGGAGACTGATACCATTGAGTTTCATGCATCAGAGAAATATGGGGATTGGTATTTTCATTGTCATATCTTATATCACATGATGAGTGGAATGGGGAGAATATTTTCTTATGAGAATACGCCTGCTAATCCACAAATTCCTGATCCAATAAAAGCTTTACGAAAAGTTTATCGAGATGACAGACGTTTCTATTTAGGGGCACAAATAGGAGTAGAGAGTAATGGTAGTGATGGAGAGATCATGTTGGCCAATACCAGATGGATGTTTCAGAATGAATGGCGATTAGGGCTTACGCCGGAAAAGGGCTATGAGAATGAGTTTCATATTGGCAGATTGATCGGGAGAAACCAATGGTTCATGCCTTATATTGGTTTTGACTGGCGTTATCGGAAACATACGGAAATGGAAAAGAATATTTTTGGTCAAGTGAATACCAAAGATCAACGTGGCGTTATTTGCTTTGGATTTCAGTATACACTTCCCATGTTATTAAGATTTGATACCCGCGTTGATATGAAAGGAAATGTTCGTATGCAAATCGGTAGAGAAGATATTCCTGTCAGTAGCAGACTACGAATGAATCTTATGTGGAATACAGACAAAGAGTATACGACAGGATTTCGGTACATATTGTCTAAGTATGTTTCAGTCTCATCGCATTATGATAGTGATATGGGTTGGGGTGCAGGTATTACCATTACTTATTGAATCATTGCCTTAAGTGTTCTTTCAATGGTAACAGCATGGCTTGCACCCATCGTTACAAAAACACGTTGTCCTTTTCTAACTAGGTCAATGATCGATCTACAAAGATGTTCATCTCTTATATAGCTAGTAAGCTCAGATATATCTTCAAGCTTCCCGGATGGCCAACCGTTTTTGGGGTGTTTATAACTTCGCCAGCTGGGAATATTCGGACACTCTGCTTTCCAAATGCTATCAATTTCATTTACAGAAGTAATAAGTCCTTTTAAGGATGAATATTTTTTTGTTTTACTGTCAATAGCATTCATCATTTCTTTGTTCTGGTTTTCAGCGGAGAAATTCTTCCAATTGTTATTATGAACACCTAAGCTAAAAAATGCGGCTACTAATTTCGGATGGTATCCTTTATGGATCAGTTCATTGATCTCATTTTCGCGCCCGGGCTCCCATGTGAACAGTTCTATTCCTTTCTTTTTTGCTTTCCTGGCAGTAAAGCCACTTTCTCCTTTCTTTTCTATAGGATTATGTAACCACGTGATCAAATACCCTAATCTTCCCTCCAGCATGGCTGTAGTTGGATTGAATAGATCCCATATACTATCCATCATTGCTACTTGTGGGTGTTTGGGATCTTTACTGTGCGCTGCTCCAAAAACATAAACTGCTCCTCCGTTCGTACTATTTGTAATCTGGTATATGTAAGGTCTCGCATGTGTATTTATCAATCCACTAGTAGTATATTCTCTCAGTGTCATTACCGGCGGGTTCAATACAATTACCTTGTCAGGTATATATATTTTCGGTGGCAACCAAATCACACGGCACTGAACAAGTGTTAAAACGATGATGCTTAATGCAATAATTAGATAAGTGGTTTTTTTCATGATCAACCAGATTGTTCTTGACATAACAAAGTGCTTAAGAATGTGCGCACGATACTGTGATCATGCTATTTCTGGTTGAAGAAGGAGAAAGTATAAGGAAGGTATATATGCAATCTGGATTGAGTAATTAAATTCTATCAATAGCTTACTATCGTCGATAGATTGTAGCTTATTCAGTATCTTATCGCTTTATTTGTAGAATAAATTTTAGATGTACGATATCTGTTGCATAGGTCACCTCACACATGATAAGATCGTAACGCCTCATCATACGGTTCATATGGCGGGAGGTACTTCTTTTTATTTTTCGCATGCCATCAAAAAAATGCCTGTTCGCTATCATTTGGTAACATCTCTAGCAAAAACTGATATTGCATTTGCAGAGGATCTGATACAAGCAGGAATTGATACAACAGTTTTATCAAGTGAGCATACAGTATACTTTGAAAATATCTATCCTGATCAAAGTGATCATCGAGAACAAAAAGTATTGTTTACTGCCGATCCGTTTCAGTTTGCAGATATTGCAGCTCTTCAATCTTCAATATTTCATCTCGGACCATTGCTAGCAGAAGATATGTCCGCAGAACTGATACAAGCTCTTGCAGCAAAGAGTAGGGTCTCATTAGACGTTCAAGGCTACCTACGTAAAGTGATAGATCAGGAAGTGGTGGCTACAAGCTGGAGCCAGGCAAAGCAAGTACTACCCTATATCAGCATTTTAAAAGCCAATGAAACAGAAGCTGAAAAATTAACAGGCCTATCTGATCATTATGGAGCGGCAAAATATTTAGCAGATACAGGTGTTAAAGAAGTGATCATCACTTTAGGAAGTAAAGGGTCACTGATTTACGCAGAAGGAAATTTTTATGAAGTTCCTGCAATACAACCAAGCGCTGTGGTGGATGCAACAGGTTGTGGTGATACTTATATGGCGGGGTATTTGTACAAACGGTTTCAAAAAGCGAGCTATTATGAAGCAGGGATCTTTGGTGCAGCAATGGCATCTGTGAAAATAGCTGCTTCAGGTCCGTTTAATGGAACGGAAACAGCTATAACCGATTTACTGAACTCATGATCCATTCATCAGTTTTTCTACATCATACTATTTCGACACAGCATTCTACTCTGAGAAAGAAGTTAAGTTTGTAATTGAAAGAATCATTATGAATGTAGTTAAGAATATCTTGTTTGATCTCGGAGGAATTTTTTTAAATATCGATTATCAAAAAACGGAACAAGCTTTTGTTGATCTGGGCGTCAAAGAGTTCAATCAATTTTTTAGCCAACAATTTTCAAATACTTTGTTTGAATCTTTAGAAACGGGCAAGATCACGCCGGTTGATTTTTATGATGCATTCAGAAAGGAAACAAAGACGAGCTTATCTGATGAAGCTATTGAGAATGCATGGAATGCGATGTTGTTGGATTTTCCGAAAGAGCGTTTACAATGGTTGGAAGAGATTGGGCAACGATATCCAATATACCTGTTTTCAAATACTAATATTATTCATTATCAGTGCTTTATAGATAAATTTGAAAAGCAATTCCCACAGTCGTCTTTCAACGATTATTTCAGGAAAGCCTATTATTCTCATGAATTAGGGATGCGAAAACCTTACCCGGACTCGTATAGAAAGATCATGGAATTGGAAAATCTAGACCCCGCGGAGACATTATTTATAGACGATACTCCAAAAAACATCGAAGGGGCACAACAAGCCGGCTTACAAACCATTCTATTAAATAATGGTAGAACAGTGCTGGATTTGGGGTTTTAGGGGAGTTGATAGATGACAGACCATTAAAAGATCTATTGTCCTCTTTTCGTCGGACTTCATGTTGCGGTATGTAAACTTGTATTCTGGCTACTTGGATCTTGTATCTTCCTCACTCACTTAACTTCCTCAAAATCAATATAATCTTCATCTTTCTTAGGGGCTGAAGCTTGATTTGCAGCTTGCTGTTGGAATCTTTGTTGCTCTTCAAACTCCTTTCTGGCCGCTTCTTGTTGTTCCTGCATTTTTTTCACTTGTCCTTTCATCTGTGATGCCACTTTACTCACCGGAACCACGAATTTGAAAATAAGATTGTAAAGGAAGTAGATCAACAACCCCCATAATAATAGTTTCATCATGCCTCAAAGATAAAACATTAACCTAACCTCGCCCCGGCATCACCCCTCGAAAGGTGGAGGGGATGAGGTTAATTTGGAGCGTAAGGGTTAAATACACTACATTTGCACTAGGAAAAGAACAACAGAAGGGAACGGAAGCGTTCCCTTCTTCTATTTAGATATGTCAACAGAAACACAAATAGCGAAGATCGAGCAGCTGATTGAGACCATGCTGGCAGAAGAACCTGCCTATTTCTGTGTGTCGGTTCGCATTAAACCCACCAACAATGTAAAAGTGTTTTTGGATGGGGATGAAGGGCTGGCCATTGAGAAATGTGTATCGTTCAATCGCAAGCTGTATAAGCTGATTGATGAAACCGGTATGTATCCTGAAGGAGAGTTTTCATTGGAAGTATCATCGCCGGGATTGGATGAGCCGTTGAAACTGCATCGTCAGTACAAAAAAAATATCGGTCGTTTTATCGAAGTACTGTTTAATGATGGAACAAAAAAGGAAGGGAAATTATTGGAAGTAGCAGAAGCGGATATCATCGTAGAGCATACGGAAGGCAAAGGCAAAAAAGCCGTTACACAACAATTGGTTATACCATTCAATCATATAAAATCAACAACAGTTCAAATCAAATTCTAATTCAGTAAGACTTGTAGCTTAAAGCTTGCAGCTTGAAGCTTGTCTTGCGAATTTCTAAAACTTAAGACATGGCTAGTATCAACCTCATCGAAGCGTTTCAGGAATTTAAAGACGCAGAAAATATTGATCGTCCCACGATGATGAAAGTGGTGGAAGATGTATTCAAAACACTGCTTCGTAAGAAATACGGTAGCGACGAAAACTTTGATGTCATTGTAAATGCTGAAAAAGGAGACTTGGAAATCATCCGTAGACGTATGATCGTAGAAGACGGAGAAGTGATCGATCCTTTGTCTGAAGTGGCTTATACAGATGCAGTGAAAATTGAACCTGACTTTGAAGTTGGGGAAGAATTGTATGAAGAAGTAGATATGGTAGACTTCGGTCGCCGTGCGATTCTTGCTGCAAAACAAACACTGGCAAGTCGTATCAGTGATTTGAAGAAGAATGTATTGATCAAAAAATATGGTGACAGAATCGGAGAGATCATCAGTGCAGAAGTATACCAGGTTTGGAAAAAAGAAGTATTGCTGTTGGATGAAGAAGGTAATGAATTGATCCTTCCCAAATCAGAGCAAATCCCGCAAGATTATTTCAAAAAAGGAGAAAATATCCGTGCGGTGGTTGAGCGTGTAGACCTTAAGAACAATACACCGGTGATCATCCTTTCAAGAACCAGTCCAACCTTCCTTGCTAAATTGCTGGAGATTGAAGTACCTGAGATCTTTGACGGACTGATCGCCATCAAAAAGATTGTACGTGATCCGGGAGAGCGTGCGAAAGTGGCAGTTGAATCTTATGACGACCGTATCGATCCGGTAGGAGCTTGCGTGGGTATGAAAGGTAGCCGTATTCACGGTATCGTTCGTGAGTTGAAGAATGAAAATATTGACGTGATCAACTTCACTACCAATATCCAATTATTGATCCAGCGTTCACTGACGCCAGCCAAGATCAGTTATATGGAACTCGATAACGAGAAGAAGCATGCAGAAGTGTACCTGAAAGCAGATCAGGTATCACTTGCGATCGGTCGCCGCGGTGTCAATATCAAACTGGCCTGTGAACTTACCGGATATGAGATCGATGTATTCAGAGAAGATGAAGAAGTGGTGGATGAATTTGATATCGATCTGGATGAATTCAGTGATGAAATTGAGCCATGGGTGATCGACGAATTCAAGCGAATTGGTTGTGATACTGCCCGTAGTATCCTGAATTTGACCGCAGAAGAGCTTGAAAGAAGAACCGATCTTGAAAAAGAAACCATTGCTGAAGTAAGAAGAATCTTACAGGAAGAGTTCGATAGAGAAGAATAAGCGCTTGTAAGGAGCTATATTTGTTGCGTAACAAACCGTTATCCAACAGATTGGTAGCCGTATAATAATTCGTCCATGGACAATAGTCCATAGTCCATGGACCATTGACTATGGACTATGGACCAAAAAAACTTGAATGTCAGAACTGAAATTACCAAGACTGTTAGCAGCCGCCAAGGAGTTCAATATTGGTCAGGATACCCTGATCGACTTCCTGGTGAAGAAAGGATTTAATAAAGATGAACTGAAGCCTACCGCTAAGCTTTCAGAAGACCAGTACTATGCCCTTCAGGCAGAGTTTCAAAGTGATAAAGTAGCGAAGAACAAGGCTGATCAGGTAGAGATACCAAAAGCAGCACAGGCTGAAGCGAAGAAGAAAAAAGACGAAGAGGATCTTTCTTTCAATAAAAAAGAAGAGAAAAAACCAGCAGCCGCAGCCGCTCCCAAAGAAGAGCCTAAACCGGAGGTAAAACCTGAACCGGTAGTAGAAGCGAAACCTGTTGAACCACAGCCTGAGCCGGTTGTAGAAAAAGCAGAAGTGATCAAAGCAGAAGCTCCGGAGATTGAGTTGCCAAAAGTGTTGGATAAGATTGATCTCTCTGCGATCGATTCTTCTACTCGCCCTAAAAAAGCGTCAAAGAAAAAAGAAGAAGCTTCTGCGCCGAAAGAACCGGTTGCAAAAGCCAAAAAAGAGGAGCCTGTTGCGCCCGTTGTACCGGAAGCTCCCGCTACACCTGCACCTCAGGTAACAGAAGAAGCAGATAATAATGCGCCTCCTGTGATCGAGAATATCCGTGCAGAAAAATTAGAAGGTCCGAAGATCCTTGGTAAGATTGAACTTCCTGTTAACAGTGATACCCGTCCAAAACCGGCAGCAAGAGATGAAAAGCGTAAACGCAAACGCATCCCTGTTGATCGTAAAGAAGGTGGGGCACCTCCGCCACAAACGGGTCCTGATGGACGTCCGCTGACAGGTCCAAATCGTCCGATCGTTCCAGCAAATAACAGAAATAACCAAGGTGGAGGTGGAGGAAACTTCAACCGTAACCAAGGTGGTGGAAATAAAGGCGGTGGTAACCGCGACAGAAATAGAAGAGGTGGTGGACAGGCAGAAGACAAAGAAATAGATCAGAAAGCAATTCAGGAAAAGATCCGTGAAACACAGGCCAAACTGGCCGGAACTGGTGGTCGCGGCAAGAGCCTGAAAGCCAAATACAGAAGAGCAAAGCGTGATGAAGCTGCTGAGGCGATGGGCAATGAGATGGGCGAAGACAACAAACTACAGGTAACAGAATTTGTGACCGTGAGTGAGTTGGCCAACCTGATGGATGTGAGCTTTGCAGACGTGATCGGAAAATGTATGAACCTTGGTATCATGGTATCTATCAACCAGCGTTTAGATGCTGAAGTGATTGAGTTGGTAGCAAGTGAATATGGTTTTGAAGTAGAGTTCATTGGTGTAGATGAAACTGATGAGTTTGATGATGAACAAGATGAGGATAGCGAAGAAGATCTGGTATCAAGACCACCTATTGTTACGATCATGGGTCACGTTGACCATGGTAAAACTTCATTGCTTGACTATATCCGTAATGCCAATGTGGTAGCGGGTGAGGCAGGAGGTATCACGCAGCACATCGGTGCGTATGAGGTAACATTACCCAATGGAAAAGCGATTACGTTCTTAGATACACCGGGTCACGAAGCGTTTACCGCGATGCGTGCACGTGGTGCGAAAGTGACGGATATTTCGATCATCGTAGTGGCTGCGGATGATGCAGTGATGCCTCAGACAAGAGAAGCCATCAGTCACTCACAAGCAGCGAATGTACCGATGATCTTCGCGGTGAATAAGATCGATAAAGACGGTGCTAATCCGCAAAAAATATACGAGCAGTTATCACAGATGAATATTCTGGTAGAAGCATGGGGTGGTAAATTCCAAAACCAGGAACTCTCTGCCAAGCAAGGTCTGAATGTTGATCTGCTCTTGGAAAAAGTATTGCTGGAAGCTGAATTATTAGACCTGAAAGCCAATCCAAACAGAGAAGCGGCAGGTACTATCATTGAAGCTTCATTGGATAAAGGACGTGGATATGTTGCAACAATCTTGGTACAAAACGGAACATTACGTCAGGGTGATCTGATCGTGTCCGGACAATACTACGGTCGTGTAAAAGCCATGTTCAATGAGCGTAATCAACGCATCGATGAAGCACCGCCTTCTACACCGGTTGTGATCTTAGGTTTGAATGGTGCACCACAAGCGGGTGAGAAATTCAAAGTGTATGAAGACGAAGCAGAAGCAAAAGAAACAGCTACCAAACGTGCTCAGATCCTGCGTGAGCAAGGTCTGCGTGCAAGAAAACATATTACACTTGATGAGATCGGACGTCGTCTGGCCTTGGGTAACTTTAAAGAACTCAATATCATCATCAAGGGTGACGTGGATGGATCGGTAGAAGCCCTGAGTGATTCATTACAAAAACTGTCAACTGAAGAGATCGCTGTAAGAGTGGTGCATAAAGGGGTTGGACAGATTTCTGAAAGTGATGTATTGTTGGCAACGGCTTCAGATGCCATCATCATCGGCTTTAACGTACGACCTTCTATGCAGGCCAATAAACTGTCTGAAAATGAAGGAGTGGA
Source organism: Sediminibacterium sp. KACHI17 (assembly GCF_040362915.1). Classification (NCBI taxonomy): domain Bacteria; kingdom Pseudomonadati; phylum Bacteroidota; class Chitinophagia; order Chitinophagales; family Chitinophagaceae; genus Sediminibacterium; species Sediminibacterium longum. Next base: position 2,397,973 of record NZ_AP029612.1, read on the forward strand.
GATCAAATTATACTCTATCATCTATACAGCCATCGATGAAATCAAGAGCGCGATGGAAGGAATGTTGGAGCCTAAGATACAGGAGAAGATCACTGCCAACGTGGAAGTACGTGAAGTGTATAAGTTCGATAAAGCCACCGTTGCGGGTTGTTTCGTCCTCGATGGAAAGATCAGCCGTAACAGTAAGATCAGGATCATTCGTGACGGTATCGTGGAATATCCTAAAGGTGAAGGACAAAGTGCAGAACTGGGCAGCTTGAAGCGCTTCAAAGATGATGTGAAAGAAGTAGCATCGAATATGGAGTGTGGTCTGACCATCAAAAACTTCAACGACCTCAAAGTAGGAGATATCGTAGAAGCATTTGAAGAAGAAGAAGTGAAGAGAACTTTATAAAGCTTCAAGCTACAAGCAGTAAGCTACAAGACTAGAGAGGGAATGACTACTATTTAAAGATGGTTTCATTCCCTTTTCTTTAAATGAAATCTTATAGCTTGTGGCTTGCCGCTTGTCGCTTTTTTTTTGTTAAAACCCTTATCAGACAAAGGAAACACGTCTTGATTAATTACATTTGAAGCAGATAATTTGATATGAAAAAGGTATTTCTGATAGTTGTTTTGTTAAGTGCCGGTATGGTGTCTGTAATGGCACAGGCCAAAAAAGTGGTGGCAGATAAGATCGTGGGTCAGGTGGGTGACAGAATCATTCTGCGTTCCGATATTCTCAACGAGATCGCTGATATGAAAAGACAGTATCAGGGTCAGGAGAATATTGTATTTCCTACAGAGTGTCAGGTTTTGGAAAGACAGCTGATTCAAAAAGCATTGATCCTTCAGGCCGAAAAAGATTCATTGGTAGTTACCGAAGAAGAAATCGATGCCACGATCGATAATCGTATCCGCGCAGCCATCCAACAATATGGATCAAAAGATGTACTCGAAGAGATCGCAGGAAAAACCGTGTATCAGTTAAAAGAAGATTTCCGTAGCAGCTTCCGTGAACAAAAGTTGGCGGAACAAATGCAAAACAAGATCATCGAGACCGTAAAGATCACACCTACAGAAGTTAAAGCCTATTACAACAAGATCCCGAAAGATAGTTTGCCTTTTTATGAGAGTGAAGTGGAGTTGAGTCAGATCGTGATCATTCCCAAAGCCAATCGTGATGTAGAGGAATATGTATCGAAACAAATGTATGATTACAAAAAATCAGTAGAGTCCGGTACACAGAAATTTGAAGCACTGGTAAAATTGTATTCTGAAGATCCGGGTAGTAAAGATCAGGGAGGGCAATACAACCTGAATAGAAATGATCGCAACTGGGATCCAGCTTTTCTTTCTGCATCATTCAGACTAAAAGAAAATCAAATCTCTCCTGTGGTGAAGTCGAAGTTCGGTTTGCATATCATTCAACTGATGTCACGCTCAGGCGACGAAGCAGTGGTAAGACATATCCTGCGCATTCCTCCGGTAACAGAAGATGAGATCAAGGACGCTGTTAAAAAATTGGATTCCGTAAAAAAACAATTGCTCGCCGGTAGCCTTTCTTTTGGTGAAGCCGTGAGTAAGTACAGTGAAGACGAGAATAGTAAATTCAGTGCTGGTTCTATCTCAGGACAAGATGGTAATGTTTTCCTGAGTATTGATATGTTGGATAAAGACATGGTGGTAGCATTGAAAGATCTCAAACCAGGCGATTACTCGGCACCACAAGTATATACAGATGAGCGTGGCCGTAAAGCGGTTCGCTTGATTCATCTGAAACGTAGAACAGAACCACATCGTGAAAACCTGATGGATGATTATAACCGTATTGCACAAAGAGCATTGGAGTCAAAAAAGACACAGGCTTTGGATAAATGGTTCAAAGAGCATATCCCGAACTATTTTATTTCCATCGATAAAGATTTCACCGGTTGTGAGAGCTTAAAAGAATGGAAAGCAGCTGCAGCAAAAGCAGAAATCGATCGTAAGAACTAATGTTTTGAAGGATCAGGAACGAAGATTCAGGAAATAAGAAAGGACATCAATAATAATAGAAAAGAACGCGGATCAACTACTGATCCGCGTTCTTTTTGTACCTACATCTATTATTTAGAATTTTTATTTCGAAATTAAAAATTTGATAATCAATGTTTTAAACCCAAATAAAAATATTTTTTGAATAATTAAATGTATGTACATATATTTGTGTTGTGAAACTGGAACAAGCCATACAAAGTACAAGATTTAAGAGCGAAGTGCATAAGGCGGGATTAAATATACTGTATACAGCCTGGTGGTTGAAAACAGTGATGAGCAGAGAATTGAAAGAATTTGGGTTAACACATGAGCAGTACAATGTATTGCGAATACTCAAAGGGAAACATCCGGAATTGATCTGTGTGAAAGACATTGCGTGCAGGATGATCGAAAAAAACTCGAATGTTCCCCGGATCATTGACCGATTAGAGATCAAAAAGTTGGTAAAGCGTGCCACTTCAGAAGCGGATAAAAGAGAGACTGTGATCTCATTAACACAAAGTGGAATTGCGGTACTTGAAGCCAGCACACATCGTATCAATGCTATTTTCGATGATGTGATGGTGATCAATGAAGATGAAGCTTTAGCGATCAATCAACTACTTGAAAAAGTACGAGAAAAAGAAAGCTGATATTTTTTTGAACAAATACATGTATGTACATGTATCTATAAACATACGTTATGAAAACAATACTTCACAAAGCAAACACAAGGGGACATGCCAGTTTTGGTTGGCTGAACAGTTACCATACATTCAGCTTTGGACATTACTATAATCCTGAACGTATTCATTTTGGTGCGCTCCGCGTATTGAATGACGATACTGTCAAAGGTGGGATGGGCTTTTCCAAACACCCGCATGATAATATGGAGATCGTTTCAATTCCACTATCAGGCGATTTACACCACAAGGATACCACCGGTAGAGACGAGATCATTCGTCAGCACGATGTTCAGATCATGAGTGCTGGTAGCGGTATTGCACACAGTGAGACCAATGCCAATCATGATAAAGAAGTAAAATTTTTACAGATCTGGGTATTTCCCAAAGAGAAAAACATCGAACCCCGTTACCAACAAAAGTCTTTCAAACCGGAAGATCGTTTGAATCAGGTATTGACCGTTGTTGCTCCTGATGATGAGCATGCAGTATGGATCAATCAGGATGCATGGTTTTCTCTTGCTAACCTGGAAGCAGGTGTTGAGAAGATCTATCAGATCAAAAGAAAAGAAAATGGTGTGTATGCATTTATCATTGGTGGACAAGTGACCATCAATGGTGAGCAACTCGATGCGAGAGATGGGTTAGGGATCTGGGAAACAGAAACGATCAATATCACTGCAAATAGCAATACTGAAATATTATTGATCGATGTACCGATGAAATTAGAGGAGGCGTAAAATGAACAAGAGCAGAACCATTAAAAGTATTTTATACGCAACACCAATGGACATGGGTGGTATGCCTATCAGGCAGCCATTCCCTTCTGCGAAAGCAGAAAGTATCGATCCATTTTTATTGTTGCATCATGCGGATATCAAAGTCCCTACACATGTTGATGTAAAACATGCAGGCGTGGGTCCACATCCACACCGTGGATTCTCTCCGGTGAGTTTTATTTTCAAAGGAGGTGTGCATCACCGTGATAGCAGAGGTAATAATAATGTGGTATATGCAGGTGGTACACAATGGATGAATGCAGGCATGGGAGTGATCCATAGCGAAAGACCTCCGGCAGATATTCATGAGATCGGTGGAAGACAAGAACTGATTCAGTTATGGGTGAATACACCCGCTAAACATAAAATGGATCAGCCTTCTTATCAACCGCTCACAGCAGATGATACACCGAAGATCACAACAACAGATGGATTGGTTCAAGTCAATGTCATTGCCGGAAACTTAGGCAATACAACCGGTAAAATTCATACACTCTCTGATGTGAACACTTTTACCGCAACTTTTCAAAAAGGGGGAAAATATTTTTTTCAGATTCCCGAATCTCACAATGCTTTTATCTATGTGCTTCAAGGTAAGATGCAAGTGACAGGTGACAGTGAAGTAGAAGGAAAATATGTAGCCGTCTTTCAAAACGATGGTGAAGGGTTTGAATTAGAAGCATTGGAAGACAGTACCGTATTTATCGGAACAGGAGAACCAATCAATGAACCAGTAGCTTCTCATGGTCCGTTCGTCATGAACAACCAAACCGAACTCATGGAAGCTTTCCGTGATTATCAGTTGGGGAAGATGGGGGTGTTGATAGAAGAATAGTCCATGGTCCATGGACGATAGTCAATAGTGAAGAACAAATGAAAATTACTATCAATAATTCTTAACATAAAATCAAATCGTAAACAATACCATGGTCTATGGACTATGGACTAAAAACCACAAACAATGGCAACTTACAAAATCGACGCAGCACACAGTGAGATCACATTCAAGGTAAAACACCTGATGATCACCAACGTAACCGGTAGTTTTACCAAATTTGATGCTACCATGGAATCTGAAGCAGCTGATTTCAGCGATGCAAAAATTTCTTTTGAAGCAGACATCGACAGCGTGAATACCAATAACGAACAGCGTGATGGTCACCTGAAGAGTGATGACTTTTTCGCTGCAGAAAAATTTCCTAAACTGACTTTCGTTTCTAAAAGCCTGACAAAGAAAAGTGATGATGAATACACCCTTACCGGTGATCTTACCATCCGTGATGTAACAAAAACCATCGACCTTGCAGTTGAATTTGGTGGTACTATGGTAGATCCTTGGGGTCAGCATAAAGCTGGATTTGAGATCAACGGAAAGATCAACCGTAAAGAATTTGGTTTAGGCTGGGGTGCAGTAACTGAAGCAGGTGGTGTTGTAGTAAGTGATGAAGTAAAACTGCATTTAGCAGTTCAGATGATTAAGCAAGCATAGTTGTGAATAGGATTTGTACGATTTATTCCAAATAGTCATTCACAATTGACAATTCACCATTCACATAAAAATTACCAGTATGACAAAAGCCAGCATAACAACCACAAAGTATCAGGTCCATTTGGAGAATGGAAGGCATGTATTTAGTGCGGATGAACCAGCGGCGCAAGGAGGAACGGATTTGGCTCCTGCACCTGATGAGTTACTGGAAGCTGCGTTGGCAAGTTGTACTGCAATTACCCTTCGGATGTATGCTGACCGAAAACAATGGCCGGTAGAAGCAATAGATGTAGCAGTTGGTTTGGAAAGAATGGATGGAAAAACGGTTTTCAGTCGCAACATCCAACTGAAGGGTAACCTGGATCAGGAACAGAAAGATCGATTATTACAGATCGCAAAACTCTGTCCCGTATCCAAAACATTGAGCGGCGCAATAGAAGTAAACAGTTCTATCAACTAAAAAACTCCGCGCCACCTCCCTTTCTCATGTTCGCTGCCGTGAATTTTTATCCAGCGAACATGAGAAATAAGGGGGACGCAGAAGAACAATAATATGAAAATAAAATTTTTTCCCGCAGCAGAAAGAGGAGTAAAAGATATTGGCTGGCTTATCAGTAATTTTTCTTTCAGTTTTTCGTCTTATCAAGACCCCTCTCGTAAGGCATTTGGATTACTGCACACTTTCAATGATGATACCGTAAAAAAAGGTGGAGGATTTGGTTTACATCCACATACCAATATGGAGATCATCAGTGTGATGCTGCAAGGAAAAATGAACCATAAAGACACGATGGGTTATGCGGAGGTAGTCGAAAAAGACTGGGTACAGATCATGAGTGCTGGAACAGGTCTCAGACATGAAGAGCATAATATAGGTGATGAAGATGTACAGTTCCTGCAAATATGGATCGAGCCAAAATTGCAAAATATTACACCGCGCTATCAAAAAAGATATTTTCCGGAAGCAAAAAGAAAAAATCAACTGACCACAATCGTCAGTAACGAAGAAGGTATAACACATTGTTGGATCAATCAGAATGCGAAGTTGAGTCTGGGTTATTTTGACGCGAATCAATCTATCCAATATCTATTTCCTCCCTTGAACAAGTGTGTCTACATATTTGTCATCGAGGGTTCACTTACGATAAACGGAACAATCCTCAATAATAGAGACGCAGTAGGCATCTGGGACACCAACGAATTTACCTTGCATACTGAACAGGAGAGCCGCTTTATTGTTATAGAGGTGCCGATTAATCATTAGAGGAGTCGATAGACCATGGTCCATAGTCCATGGTCAAGGCAAATGAGAATGTACTAACGATGGTCTATGGACTATGGGCTATTGACCATCTCCCAAACTTGCAAAACATGAACATAGAAATCATTTCAGGAAGTCCAAGGACAAATAGTGTTACTTATAGAGTGGCTTTGTTCTTACAAAAACATTTGACACAGCATACCCCTCATCAGGTGAATATCATTGATGTACGTGATTGGAAACTGCCTTTGTTGGAGAATGTATTTTCCTCTGTTGAGAATACCCCAGAAGCTTTCAAGCCATTGGCAGAAAGAATGTTTGCGGCAGATGCTTTTATTCTGGTAACACCAGAATACAATGGCAGTTATTCTCCGGCATTGCAAAATTTGATGGATCATTTTCCTAAACAGGCGCATAAGCCTTTTGGTCTTGTAACCGCATCAACCGGTGCCATGGGTGGTATGAGAGCGAGTCAGCAGTTATTATTACTGGTACCTGCATTATTTGGTGTCGCTTCACCATATATGTTGGTGACGCCATTTGTTGACAAGAAATTCAATGAAGCAGGAGAACTCACAGATAGTTCTTTCAGCAAGTCTATTGACCTGTTTACCAATGAGTTCCTATGGTTGGCAGAGACCCTGAGACCGGAATTGAGTACGGCTTACAATTAACTTTATAAAACGTGGCGGAGTTGTTAACTTCGCCACTTCTTTTTAAATCATAACATGAGCGACGAGATCAAACACGAATGTGGGCTAGCCTATATTCGACTCCGGAAACCTTTCTCCTATTATTTACAGAAACATGGTACGGTAACCTATGGCCTCAATAAGCTGTATCTGCTGATGGAAAAACAGCATAACCGTGGACAAGACGGTGCCGGAATCGCCGCTGTGAAACTGAATACTGAGCCGGGTAACCCCTTCCTTCATCGTATGCGCAGCAATGCACCGCAGCCTATCGCAGATATTTTCTTTAAGATCGGACAGGAAGTACAGGAACTGGAAAAATACCAGCCAGATATCAAACAACACCCGGGATTGATGAAGGGACATCTCCCTTTTCTTGGAGAGCTTTTACTCGGACACCTTCGTTATGGTACGCAGGGAAAGAATAATGTAGAGTTCTGTCACCCTTTTATTAAAAGAGACCTGATGCCGGGTAAGAACCTGGCACTTGCGGGGAACTTTAATTTGGTGAATACAGATGAGTTATTCGATCTCATCAATATGAACCCCGGTGACTTTCAAAAACAGAGTGACCTTGCTGCGATGATGGAAGTGATCCATCATTTTCTGGCCAAAGAAGATGAGCTTCATCCCAATGCAGCGGATCTGAAAAAAGTATTGCAAAAAGCAACGCCTTTGTTTGATGGTGGTTATACCATTGGGGGGCTGCTGGGTAACGGGAGTAGTTTTGTGATGCGAGATGCACATGGTATTCGTCCTGCATATTTTTATATCAATGACGAAGTGATCGTTGCGGCCAGTGAACGCGCAGCCATCAGAACAACTTTCAATGTGGGTGAGAATGAAGTGATGGAATTGATGCCGGGTAAAGCCATTATTGTAGATGATGCAGGAAATTATAGCATCGAACAAATAGTAGAACCCAAAGAAAGAAGAGCTTGTAGTTTTGAACGTATTTATTTTTCACGCGGCAGTGATGAAAAAATTTACCGTGAGAGAATTGCATTGGGTCATCATTTGAGTCAGACAGTATTGGAGCGTATCAACAATGACCTGAAGAATACCATCTTCTCTTATATCCCGAATACTGCAGAAGTTGCTTTTTATGGATTGGTAAAAGGAATGGAAGAATACCTGAACAAGATCAAAGTAGAACGTATTCTTAGTTGGGGTAATGATTTTACGCCGGACAAATTAGAGGAGATGATCACGCGTAAGATCAGACAAGAGAAGATCGCGATCAAAGATGTGAAACTGCGTACATTCATTACCGAAGATGCCAATAGAAATGAAATGGTGCAGCACGTATACGATGTAACATATGGTACAGTGCGTCCGGGAGAAGATACATTGGTGGTGATCGATGATAGCATTGTGCGTGGTACAACCTTGAAAGAAAGTATTGTACGCATGCTGGCGCGATTGAAACCCAAAAAGATCATCGTCGTTTCTTCGGCACCACAGATCCGTTATCCGGATTGTTATGGAATTGATATGAGTAAACTCGGCGATTTCATTGCTTTCCGTGCAGCGATCGCATTATTAAAAGAAAGAAATATGGAACATGTGCTTACAGAAGTGCATGAGAAAATAAAAGAACTGGCACGTGCAGGACAGCTACATACCGAGAATGTAGTACGTCAAGTATACAAGCCGTTCAGTACCGAAGAAATTTCTGAAAAAATTGCACAACTGATTACGCCTGCAGAGATCCATATACCGGTGGAAGTGATTTACCAAACCATTGAAGATCTGCATGATAGTTGTCCGACCAACACCGGCGACTGGTACTTCACAGGCAACTATCCAACTCCGGGTGGTAACAAAGTTGTGAATAAAGCATTTTTGAATTTTATTGAAGGAAAGAACGTTCGCGGATATTAAAACCTCTTCTGCTGAAGGATTAGAATAGTTTGAACGCCTCATTTTTCATGGGGCGTTTTGCTTTTGGAAAGTTTTCTAACTTTTTAAAAGTCCATCCTCAATCAATCGAAAAGCTATAATTGATGAGTAAACTTTCGTAAATTGATAAGTCGTCTGTAATTTCTTCCACATCTATTCTCTGAAAAACAATTCTTTATGACTAAATACAGGACTTTGCATCTTTGGATGCTCATCCCAATGGTTATAATGCAACTAGGTATACTAAAAGATTATTGGGGTGATTTTTCGGATAATGCATGGTCAGTTCATATCCATTACTGGACCGGTACTGTATGGTATTTGTACCTGATCATTCAGCCTTATTTTGCAACGCATCAGCAACTTAATCGACATAGAACGAATGGTATCATTGGAATGTTTATTGCGGGAGGAGTTTGCCTTTCTGCTCTGAGTATGATGAATCGGGATATTGTAAATGCTCAAAATGCATTAGAGAAGGCAGATGTATTTGGTCCATTTCAACCATGGTTCTTTTTAGGTGTTGCAGCAATAGAAATTATAATGATGACAGCATTTGGTGTTGCAGTAATAAAAAGTATCATTCACAGAAAGCAACTAGAAGATCATTCTTGGTGGCTTATCTCAACTGTTTTCATTATCATGATGCCCGCTTTGGGTAGAGGGATACAAAATGTATATGTTGGTATGCAAATAAAGCAGTGGCCTGATATTAATATCATGCAGCCCATTTATTTTACAGAAATTATCATTATCGTACTGCTATTTTTAGGAGCCTGGAGATATAACAAACTAAAACACCCTGCTACTTATCTAGCATTAGGAGTCAATTTATTTAATTGTCTCATAGAGCCACTTGGAAAGTCAGAGAGTATTCAGGAATTACTAAAGTCTATTGTAAAAGGCTAAAAATAAACCTTACATCAAGGATCAACCCTTCCCTAAGACATTTCTTAGCTGAAAGGTTATTATTAAATTAACGTCTAATGCTAAGAAAGAGATCGCACAAATAACACCGTACGCTAAAATTCATTAGATGATAAATAATCAGCAAATCATTGACTACGTTAAAAGAACGGTTGATCTGACAGATCAAGAAGCTGTGATATTTGCTGCCTCTTTTCGAGAAGTGAAGATCAAGAAACGTCAGTTTATTGTTCAGCCAAATTTTATTGTTAAGAATAGAAACTACGTCGTCAAAGGGGCATTTAGAGCTTATGTAGTAGATGATTATGGTCAAGATAGTACGATTGCTTTTGCGATTGAAGACTGGTGGATCACAGATTATAACAGTTATATCTTACAAAAACCTGCTACCATGTTTGTGATTGCGTTGGAAGACAGTATCATTCTGGAGATATCCTATGAAAAGGAGCAAATGCTCAAACAATCCAACCATAAGTTTGAAACCTTCTTTCGAATTAGGGCAGAAAGAACTGCTGCTTTCATGCAACAGCGCATAATCTCTAATCTCACGCAAACTGCAGAAGAACGATATGATCGTTTTATGGAGAGGTATCCTCAGATTGCTGAAAGAATTCCCCAGTATGCTTTGGCTTCTTATTTGGGAATGACAACAGAGTTTTTATCAAGGATCAGAAATAAAAAAGCATCTAAAAAAAGTTGATCTAGATCAACCTCATTTCCTAAACTAGATCATTTTTATACTTTATAGGTCGTTGCAATTTTGTTCTGTCAATTATGACAAACAATTTAAAACAACATACCATGTCAACGACCACAACACGAGTGTTTACGATTCCAACCAAAGCAGAAGTTTCTCAAAACAATCAATCTCTTTTTGATAACCTGCAAAAGGGGCTAGGCTTCGTTCCTAATCTGTATGCTTATTTCGCAAAAAGTGAAACAGCATTAGGCGATTATCTCACTTTACAAAACCGTAAAAGTTCTTTAAGAGCCAAAGAAAGAGAAGTCATCAATCTCGTCACCAGTCAGATCAACGGTTGCCGCTATTGCCAGTCTGCTCATACAGTTATAGGTAAAATGAATGGATTTACCGATGAGCAAATTCTAGAGATCAGAAAAGGAACCGCTTCATTTGACAATAAATTAGATGCCTTGGCAAAATTCACAACATCTGTAATAACCAACCGTGGACGAGCAACCGACGAAAGCAAGAATGATTTCTTCGCCGCAGGTTATACCGAAGCGAATTTGATTGATGTAATAATTGTTGTGGGGGATAAGATCATCAGTAATTATATTCACAATTTAACTGAATTCGAAATCGATTTTCCAGTTGCCGATGCGATTGAATGAATGTAATTGCATAGAAGTCTTTTCTATAGAAAATGGAAAGGAAGTACGGATTTTATTATACTTCCTTTCCATTTTTTAGTAATACAGAATGTGGTAAAAGGTAAAATGCATTCAATACTTAATACTTATTTTGCTTATGATAGAATTTTGTTGTATCGATTAAATTTTCAATAATGAGAATGATTTTATTTCTTTTCAGTATAGCCTTAACCAGCCAGATAAGTGGCCAAGAAATCAATTTAGACCAAGAAAATCTCATACCAAATAAGGTTTATATGACTAGAGATAAGACTGATGGCAGAGAAGTTGTAAAAGTTAGTAAGGATTCAACAGTCAAAGAAGCAGATGAACCCACTTTTGTGCGTATTAAAAATATTGATTTTAAAGATGGTGTCATTGAAGTCAATGTGTTGAGTAAGCTTTTACCAACTGCTTCTCCAACAGATCGTGGATTTATTGGACTGGCATTTAGAATTGATGAAAAGAATTCAAAGTTTGAAAGTATTTATATACGCCCAACCAATGGTAGAGCCGATGATCAGATAAGACGCAATCATTCCATACAATACTTCTCTTTTCCTGATTATAAATTTTCTCGATTGCGAAAAGAATCGCCCGAAAAATATGAATCCTACGCAGACATGGGATTGAATGAATGGATTAAGATGAAGATCGTAGTTAAGGGTACTCAGGCGAGGCTCTATTTGAATAATAATGCACAACCTTCTTTAGTTGTAAATGACCTAAAGCTCGGCGCAACAGCATCAGGAGGCATTGGGCTATTTGTTGATGTTGGCACTGAAGGTTATTTTAGAGACTTGAAAGTATCTGTACATCAATAGCTGCTTTCCTATTGATGGTTATCATAAGATTTGTATGTCGGATTTTTCTTTTCTAATGACGTTCATGGTTTAGATTGACCACTCTTCCGTTTTAACATAAGAGCTATTGGCATATTTCTTTGTTTTAACTGTTTGTTTCATTTATAAAAACAGTTGGCAAAAAAATCATGAAGTCATTAGTATTATTTGTTTCTTCTATTTCCAGAAAAACGATTTTCTTTTTCTTGTTATTACTGAGCTGCTTACAAAGCAGCTTTGCTCAGAATATCAGTCGGTCTATGGATACACTTGTTTCCAAGTATGCAGCATTGAACTGGAGTGGGGTAGTATTTGCAGGTAATCATAAAGAGATCCAGTATAAAAGGGCTTTTGGCTATGCAGACAGAGAACAACAAAGACCTGTACAACTGAATACGCCCTTCAAAACAGAGTCTGTGGGTAAGATGTTCACGGCTGTACGTATTATGCAATTGATCAGTGAGGGCAAGTTGAACCTGAATAAGACAGTAGCAGAACTGTTGCCTGATTGGTCCATTCCTAATGCGGATAAGATACAGATCAAACACATGCTAAATCATACGTCCGGGTTGAGTAGTCCATGGGAACATCCGGAATTTGAGTTCGGTAAAGTGTATTCCAAAGCGGCTTTGAAAAAAATCATAGAAACAGCACATATAGCTTTTGATACGCCGGGTAAGCGCAGGTACTATAGCAATTCAGCGTATATCTTGCTGGAAGAGATCATTGTGAAACTGGATCAGCAAAGTTTTGAGTCTTCTATACGCGAACATATTTTCAATGCGGCGGGTATGACGCAAACAAGGTTTTTGAATGATTCTATACTGCCTGCCAACGGGGCTCTTCCTTATTATCAGATCAGTACCAACAAGTTTGTAAAAGACGACACGCGCTATGGTGATGGTAAAGCCAGTGGTGCCGGTGGATGGATGTCTACAGCAGAAGATCTGTACCTGTTTGCAAAAGCCTATCTCAATGAAATATTACTACCTGCTGATTGGATGAAAGTGCAGATCACCAATGATCATACTTTGGCAGACAGCATACCTGATGCTAGATTCGGTCTTCATGTGTTAAGAGCAACACCCAAGAATAGTTTTGTGATCGGGCATAATGGTGGTGGGAAAGGGTTTAGTGTGGACGTATACTTTGATTTTTATACTAAAAATATTGTTGTGTATTGCAGCAATCTATATGGTGTTGGTTATGCATTAACCACAAAAGCTTTTCATGTGTTGAATAATCAGAAATATCCTGAGCCTACTCCGCCCAGCAGGGTAAAACTGGCAGATTGGTTATTGGCTAATCCGGGTACGGATAGTATTAGTAATACTGTCTTCCAACAATTAGATATCAATGATGCAAATGATTATCTTTTTTTCAATGTCTTCGATAATCTTACATTGGCTAATGAACACAGGGCAGCAGAGAAAGTCATGAAAATATGCAGAGAAAAATATCCTGTTCATGTATATAGTTGGGTCAAGAGTGGTGAGAATGCATTAGCACTGAATAATACGGAAGCGGCAAAAAATTATTTTAGTAAAGCCTATGCTTTAGCTGAGGAACAAAAAGATGAAGAAGCAAAAAAAATGCTGAAAGGAAAGTTTTAAATATTTCTGTTTGGATTATTTACAAATAGCCCAAACAGAAGTAGTAGAATTCCCAAGTAATTAGTAGAACTTTATACATAGCAATTTTCGGGTTGTACCTCAATCTTTTCAACCAGACATTTGCAGGTATAAAGTCGGACCAGCTATGAATAAACAACAGCAACTAAACTATGATCGTATTGCCGAAGCTATTACATATATACGCGATCATTTCAGAACACAACCCAGTTTAGATGAATTGGCTGCCAAAGTCCATCTGAGCCCTTTTCATTTTCAGCGATTATTCACGGAATGGGCAGGAACTTCTCCTAAAAAATTCCTTCAGTACATCAGTACCGAACATGCTAAACAATTATTAAAAGAGCAACAAGCTACTTTATTTGATACAGCTATCGAAGTTGGGCTATCAGGTACAGGCAGATTACATGATCTCTTCATTAATATCGAAGGCATGACACCTGCCGAATATAAAAATGGAGGACAACAACTTAACATTCACTACAGTTTTGCAGAAAGTCCTTTTGGTAATCTGATTATTGCATCAACGCCTAAAGGCATTTGTTATATGGCATTTGAAGATGGTGAGGCAAGAGCATTAGATGATCTTCAAGAAAAATTCCCCAATGCTACTTACTTACGTAAACTTGACCTGCTTCAACAAAATGCTTTATTCATTTTTCAAAATGACTGGACACAACTGTCTAAGATCAAATTGCATTTAAAAGGAACGGACTTTCAATTAAAGGTATGGGACTCGCTTTTGAAAATTCCCATGGGTAAACTATCTACTTATGGTGCTATTGCTACTCATGTTGGTAATCCTGCAGCATCCCGTGCGGTGGGAACAGCGATAGGGAGCAATCCCGTTGCATTTCTTATTCCTTGTCATCGGGTGATACAATCCAGCGGACAAATTGGTGGTTATATGTGGGGGCCCGTAAGAAAAACGGCGATTATTGGATGGGAGCATGCGAGAACCGAGACATCATCAATATAGCAATTTTCGGGTTGTAAACAGGTATTGGTCGATGCATCTTCGCATCAACATCAAAACCTATACAATGAAGACATTTATATTGATCCATGGATCTTGGCATAGTGCATGGAACTGGCATAAGGTGATTCCTATTTTAAAAGCACTAGGGCATCGCGCTATCGCAATCGATCTTCCGGGAATGGGGAGAGATAAGATGCCTATTCAGGAAGTCACCTTAGAAAAGTCGGTAGAAGCCGTATGTAAGGTCATTGACGCATTGGATGAACAAGTGATATTGGTTGGACATAGTAAAAATGGCATTGTGATTTCCCAGGTGGCGGAATATCGGGCACATCGCATTGAAAAACTCATCTATCTGGCTGCCTATCTTATCCCTAATGGGAAAACACAAGCAGAGTATTCAGCTATGGATACAGCCGGTGTATTGAAACCGTATGTATCTCGATTTCCCGAAACAGGATCGCATACACTGCGGCCGGAGATTTACAAAGAAGGCTTATATCATGATTGTGAAGAATATATCACTGATCTGGCTCAATTATTATTGAGTCATGAAAGTGTAGCAACAGGTATCACACCATTATCATTGAGCGAAATAAACTATGGTTCTGTTCGCAGATTTTATATTGAATGTACAGAAGACAAGGCTGTAACGCCTTTTATTCAGCAAAAAATGTATTCAGAGACACCTTGTGAGAAAGTCTATCAAATGGCCACCAGTCATTCCCCTTTCTTCAGTCAACCGCAGGCCTTGTGTGAATTGTTCATGGAAATTGCGTTCTTATAGTTTGTTACTATCATCGCCCATATAGTAACGGCTGCCTTCGTCAAGCCATGATTCCGCTCGACCTTTTTAAGCTAGTAACCTAGATGATATCCCTGATCTTTGTATCTTCTAATTAAAAGATGACTTATGTCTATTACCAAAGAGTGGGAATTACTGGGAATGCAGGAAGTGAGTAAAGTAGTGGCAGTAACTTTGAAAAAGATGCAGGAGTATGCTCGTCCGGGTATGACTACCAAAGAGTTGGATGAGTACGGAGGAGAACTGTTGAAATTTTTTGGAGCACGATCTGCCCCTTATGTTATTTATGGTTTTCCGGGATATACTTGCATAAGTGTGAATGAAGCGATGGCTCATGGCATTCCTTCTGATAAAATAATTTTAAAAGAAGGTGATCTCATCAATATTGATGTATCAGCCTCGCTGAATGGTTTCTGGGCAGATAATGGAGGTTCTTTTGTACTCGGGGATGTTGATAGTGAAAAACAAAGACTGGTGAATGCTTCTAAAAAAATATTGCATAAAGCGATTCATTCCATCAAAGGAGGTGTTCGCATTGCAGATATTGGTGGATTGATCGAGACAGAATCGAAAAAAGAAGGCTATAAAGTGATCAAGAACCTTACAGGTCACGGTATTGGAAGAAGCTTACATGAAGCACCACATGAGATCGCAAATTTCAGAGATCGAACTAATAAAGAACGATTCAGAAAAAATAGTGTGGTGGCAATCGAAACCTTTATTGCTACCGATTCAACGATGGCAGATACTTTACATGATGGCTGGACGCTCGTAGGAAATAAAGGAGGATATGTTGCACAACACGAACATACAATCCTGATTACCGATGAAACACCCGTGATACTTACATCTATGAACGGTATTTGGGAATCTTGAATCATATGCTTGTCATACAATAGATATTTATCTTTGTATGTATTTCAAAGGAAATGGTGTCTTCCTAATTGAACCGCCCTAAAAAGCTGATGGCGCCTGATCATAAATGTTGAGTACATTTAAATCAGGATTTTATGTCAGTATCACAAGCTCCAACAACAAACAATGTTTCATTTTTTCAACGACTGTTGAAATGGATCTTTTTATGTGGATTGATCGGTCTTAGTTCCGGCTCTGCTTCTGCACTATTTCTTTCCACTTTAGATTTTGTCACCAACTTCCGTGAAAGTCATATTTGGATCATTGTCTTCTTACCAATTGCAGGTTTTTGTGTGGGCTGGGTCTACCATCGTTATGGTAAAGAAGTGGAAGGTGGAAATAAAATATTACTCAAAGCGATTCAAGATCCACATCAAAAGATCACCCCATGGATCATGGCTCCGTTTATTTATGTAGGAACTTTACTCACTCATTTATTTGGAGGCTCAGCAGGCAGAGAGGGAACAGCATTGCAGATGTCAGGAGCTATTGCAGATCAATTCAGTAAACCTTTTGCATTAAACGAACAAGAACGCAAGACATTATTGATCGCAGCTATTGCTGCAGGATTTGGTGCTGTATTTGGTACACCTTTGGCGGGTTTTATTTTTGCGTTAGAGATCAACCGAAGAAGTAAGCTGAGTTATCATTCCATACTTCCCACTTTTATTTCAGCAATATTGGCGGATATGGTTACAAGAGCCTCGGGCGTTCCTCATACCCTTTATATTGTTGACATCATTCCCTCTATTTCCTGGATCAACATGGGTTATACCGTATTGGCAGGAATCCTATTCGGCGCGTGTGCTTTTGTATTTACCAAACTCATGCATCTTACATCATATCAGTATAAAAAACGAATACCTTATTCACCGATGCGTCCTTTTATTGGAGGTGTTATTCTGATACTTCTTTTTTGGTGGATCGGTAATAGTAAATACATGGGATTGGGAATACCTGTGATCGTTCAATCATTTAGTGAACAGATGGAAGTTTATGATTTTGCTTTGAAGCTGTTACTGACGGTCTTAACATTGGCGGCAGGATTCAAGGGAGGAGAAGTAACACCCTTGTTTTTTATCGGAGCTCTTTTAGGTAATGCACTATCTATATGGATTCCATTACCCTTGGCATTATTATCAGGTTTAGGTTTTGTGTCAGTGTTCGCAGGTGCTACCAACGCACCATTGGCTTGTATGGTAATGGCGATGGAATTATTCGGCAAGGAAATAATGCCGTATGCAATGATCGCTTGTTTCGTTGCTTATCTTTTATCCGGCAAGTCAAGTATTTATCAATCGTAAAAATGTAGAATCATAAAAAAGGATGTCGTTTAGACATCCTTTTTTATGATCCGCAAGATGTTACTTCGTAATCTTTACAGTAAGATGTGAAGTGAAATGGGTGTTATATCCAAATAACATAACAGAGTATTGTCCGGTCCTCGGATTATTGAAGAAGCAAACTTCTTCTTCACGATTAGATTTTACAGGAGCACAATCAGCTACCCATCTGTATTGAGGCGAAAGTGTAACTGTTGGGTCTGAACCATAGCGTACACCCATATCGGCAGTATTGTAATAATAGACATTGGGCAATTCTGAAATTTTTACTTCCAGTGTTTTTGTTCCGCTTGGAACAGTGAATCGGAAGATCTTTTTATCACCTCTATTTCCTTCTACTTTTTGATTGATCAGAAACTGTGTAACAGGACCTGTAGTACCGCCACCAGAGCCACCACCGGTGCTACCACCAGAACCGGACCCGCCTCCTGTACTACCACCAGATCCAGAGCCACCACCAATACTTACACCTCTTGTACCTTTAGTACCACCATACGTTTCTCCTGCATCCGTATTGAATACGATGACATTACCAATGATGTCTACCGCACCTGGCACCATGCTACCAAAACCTTTGTTATTACGAATGCTACCTCTCCATGAGTCACCATCTTCTCGCTTTAAACCAATACCGATCTTACTACCGGTAGAAATTCCGGGTTTACTGTTCCCGGCAGTTATGAAAATCGCTTCATCTCTACTTAATTCAATTTGCCATCCTTCTGACATATCAAAAACACCTTCCCAATAAGCATCCCATAATTCTTCAGCTTTTTTACAGCCACTAGATTGTATCAAAACGCCTACTAAAAAACAGGCTAGGACTAATTTTGTAAACGTATTTCTCATAGATATTGATTTCAGCAAATCTATTTGATATGCGAACCCATACAAATACTCATTATCGTGTATTTTAATATGTTATCTTTCTAACGAACCTGTTAGAATATGATGTGATCATCCATTAATAGAATGATACCAGCGTATCAAGATCTCTTCGTACTTGTGTAATACACAACTTTATAGAGGATCTTAATTTGATAAGATGCTACTTTATTCATGCTGTTACAAACCAGTAAATAAAAGGGGTACAGTGGTAATGACTACAACAATCAGGTGCGGGTCAGACTCTATAACAAACTGCATTGATATTCATACCTGCACCCACAGATGCAAACATTACAATATCACCGGCTTGTAAAGAATGATCATCTAGCACACCACGTTTTACCAGATCGTACAACGTAGGAATCGTTGCTACGGAGCTGTTGCCGAGTTTATGAATACTCATGGGCATTACGCCGGCCGGAACTTCTTTTAGACCGTATAATTTGTACAATACTTTTATAAATCCTTCATCCATTTTTTCATTGGCCTGGTGAAGGAAGAATTTTTTGACTTCAGTTACGTGTATTCCTGCTTTATCCAAACAGTCTTTCATGGCAGCAGGAACATTTTTGATGGCATACTCATATACTTTTCTGCCTTTCATTTTGATGTAACGGATACGTGGATCTGATTCAGGAAAATTCGATTTACCCATGTACAGATAATATGCTTCATCCATACAATGGCTTTGCACACTAGCAGCCAAAATGCCATTCTCACTTTCTTTGGCTTCAATGATGCAGGCGCCCGCACCATCGCTGAAGATCATGCTATCTCTATCGTAATGATCGATCACACGACTCAGTGTTTCTGTTCCTATGACCAAACATTTTTTTGCAATGCCGGCTTTGATGTATGCATCAGCTTGAATAACACCTTGTATCCAACCCGGACAACCAAACAGAATATCATAAGCTACACAGGATGGATTTCGAATTTGTAAACCTTGTTTTACGCGGGAAGCCAGCGCAGGGAGAATATCGGTTTGAATGGTATGTTTTACCACGTTACCGAAATTGTGTGCAACAATGATCTGATCAATTGTTTCAGGATCTATACCAGCATCTTCAATGGCATGTTTTGCAGCAATCAGTGCCATGTCCGAAGCATTGAACTCAGTACCTACATATCTTCTTTCTTCAATACCGGTAATATCGCGGAATTTCTCAATGATATCATTTGGAGCGGCAACAATACGCTCATGGTCTTCTGTATAAAAATCCTGAATAGTAAAATCCCTGTTGGTCTTGATATGTGGCGGGATATAACTTCCTGTTCCGGTAATAACGGTTTTCATCTCTGGCATTTTACGAAATCGAGTAAGGCCTGTTACAATAAACAGGTTACGCCAAATCTAATGAATACCCTGCATCTCAGGACAACAAATTTTTCTGAAGCGATTGATCGTTAGTTTTAAAGTAAACGATCCTGAAAATATTATAGATACTTATCGCCTTTGTTTCTCTTCACTTCAGCTACGTATTCTTTAATAGATTGTTCCTTGTCTTTTCTGCAAATCAATAACACATCTTTGGTATCTACTACGATGAAATCATCCAGTCCTTGTAGTACCAATAATTTTTCTTTGGGGGCAGATACCATACATTTAGTAGCATCAATCACAATTACGTTATCACTCGCAACGGCATTACCGAGATAATCTTTTTCCAGGTTATCATACGCGCTGTTCCAGGTACCAAGATCGCTCCAGCCGAAGGAAGAAGGGATCACATAAACGTTATCTGCTTTTTCCATAATGGCTACATCGATGGAAATATTGGTACAAAGCGGGTAGATTCTTTCAATAGCTGCTTTTTCGTCAGGCGTGTTCAAATTTTTCTTTTCTGTATCGAAAAGCTCGAACATCTCCGGTTGATATTGTTCGAAGGCTTTGAGTACATTTTTTACCTGCCATACAAAGATGCCGGCATTCCAAAGAAAATCGCCGCTACTGATAAAGGTTTTGGCTAATTCAAGGTTCGGTTTTTCAGTAAAGGTTTTCACTTTGTAAATACCTTCCGCCACTGTCATGCTATCATGCTGAATATAACCATAACCTGTGTTTGGATGGGTGGGAGTGATACCCAATGTTACCAATGATTTGATATGACCTACGAAATCGAGTGCTTTTAAAGTGATACTGCGGAATGCCTCATTATCGAGGATCATATGATCACTTGGGGCAACTATGAGGGATGCTTCCGGATCTTTCTGAGCTAATTTAAAAGAGATGTAAGCGATACAAGGAGCTGTATTTTTTCGGCTGGGTTCTGCAACAATATTCTCAATCGGGAGTTGTTTCAGCTGTTGATGAACAATAGAAACGTATTCCTCAGAAGTAACAATGAAAATATTTTCTTTTGGAATGAACGCTGCATATCGTTCATAGGTCCATTGAAGTAATGATTTGCCGGTATGTAAAATATCTAAAAACTGTTTTGGATAAGCTGTTCTGCTCATGGGCCAGAAACGACTACCGATTCCTCCCGCCATGATGGCTACATAGTGATGTTGATTCATTCACATTCTTTTTAAATTCCCGAATAAACGGTGCAATATTACAGGCTTATTCAGTAACCCAACTATTTATATTTATCCTATTGTATTTACTGTCTACAGCCTCAATACTTAAATAATTCCCTCTCTTACTAAATCATGTATATGTAAAATGCCAAGATACTTCTCATTTTCTGCAACCACTAACTGGCTGATGTCATGGTTTCTCATGATATCTAATGCTTCTACTGCGAGCATACCGGGGTCAATACTTTTTGGATGGGCAGTTAAAATATCTGCTGCTTTGATGGCTCCGAGTTCATTGGTTTTTTCCAGCATTCTTCGTAGATCTCCGTCAGTGATGATACCCAGCACTTTATTATTTTCATTGACCACCGCAGTTACTCCCAATCGTTTCTCAGTTATTTCTACGATCACTTGTTTGAGTGTGGCATCCGGAAGCACTTTTGGTTGTTCATTATTGGTATAAAGATCTGCCACTCTCAAATACAAACGCTTACCCAGATTGCCGCCGGGATGGTATTTCGCAAAATCATGTCCTGAAAAACCATGTAATTCCATCAAACAAACTGCTAAAACATCACCCATCACCATTTGAGCGGTGGTACTGCTGGTGGGAGCCAGGTTATTAGGGCATGCTTCCTGACTTACCGTCGTATTCAAGATATGATCAGAAGATTGGGCCAGAAAACTTTGCATATTGCCAACCATACCGATCAAGGTATTGCCAAAATTCTTGATCAGGGGTACCAATACCTTGATTTCAGGGCTTTCGCCGCTTTTACTGATCAGCATCACGATATCTTCTCGTTGGATCATGCCCAGATCCCCATGAATAGCGTCAGCGGCATGCATGAATAAAGAAGGGGTACCGGTAGAATTAAGGGTGGCAACGATCTTTTGCGCAACGATCGCACTTTTTCCAATACCACTGATCACGATTCGTCCTTTGCAGGCGGCTAACTCATGAATCGTCTTTTCAAAAGAATCGTCAATAAATACCGATAATTCGGCAACAGAAGCTGCTTCTAGCTTAATCGTTGTAAGGGCTGTTTCTAGGATCGTTTTTTTCATGCTGCACAAAGGTAAACTTTAACAGCAAAGTGTGTGTAATCATCCTATTCTTCGTTAACTTCGCCGTCCTTTTGAAAAAGCAGGCTGCTGACTCAAAAGTGCACCTACAACCGGTTCCGCCGGAAACACTTCCTCTGCGCCAATTGGCAAATTTTAAGTGAAAATTCCGGGAAAAAGAGGTATCTTATATAATTCTAACCGGCTCCGCAGGTGCGGAAAACCTATCGTAAATACATGGCAACAAATACAAAGAAAACCCCGGCGAAAAAAGCAACGGTGAAAGAGAGACCCCTTATTAAGGTCGGGAAGAGAACAGGTCCTGTAGCGCTAAAAGGAAGTCAATACGATATTCATGGCGCCTTGGAAACCTATTTCGGATTCCGAGAGTTCAAAGGAACCCAGGAAAAATCGATCAGAAGTCTGCTAAGCGGACAAGATACTTTTGTTATCATGCCAACCGGTGGCGGAAAGAGTCTGTGTTATCAGCTCCCGGCGATGATCCTTGATGGTTGTGCCATCATTGTTTCTCCACTGATCGCACTCATGAAAAATCAGGTAGATCTGGTGAGAGGGTATAGTGAAAAAGATGATGTGGCCCATTTCCTGAATTCATCGCTTAATAAAGGACAGATCAAAGCGGTAAAAGAAGATCTTGATAGCGGGAAGACCAAATTATTATATGTAGCTCCCGAAACGCTTACCAAACAGGAAAACCTGGAATATTTCCGCGATCTCAAAATTTCTTTCTTTGCTGTTGATGAAGCACACTGTATCTCGGAATGGGGACATGACTTCAGACCTGAATACCGTCGCTTGAGAGAGATGATGGATATCATCAATCCGGATGTTCCGGTTATTGCATTGACTGCAACAGCAACACCTAAAGTACAAAGTGATATTGTAAAGAATCTGGGGTTACGTGATCCGAATATTTTGATCTCATCTTTCAATCGTACGAATCTGTATTATGAGATCCAACCTAAGATCAAAAAAGACCAGACGGTAAAACATATTGTAAAGTTCATTAGTCAGCATAAAGGAAAGAGCGGTATCATTTATACACTGAACCGTAAAACAACAGAAGAGCTGGCTGAATTATTGGTGGCGAATAATATCAAAGCCGTAGCTTATCATGCCGGCCTTGATCAGAAACTTCGAGCAGAAAGACAAGATCAGTTTTTGAATGAAGATGTTCAAGTGATCGTTGCTACAATTGCATTTGGAATGGGGATTGATAAACCGGATATCCGTTTTGTGATCCATTTCAATATTCCAAAATCGATTGAAAATTATTATCAGGAAACAGGTCGCGCAGGTAGAGATGGATTGGAAGGTATCTGTGTGCTGTACTATTCACACAAAGATGTGGCAAAGCTTGAACACCTGATGCGTGATAAACCATTGAGTGAAAGAGAAGTAGGTGGACAACTCATTGATGAAACAGTAGCTTATGCTGAAAGCTCTGTTTGTAGAAGAAAGATATTGTTGCACTACTTTGGAGAAACATGGGAAGAAAAGAATTGCGGCAACTGCGATAACTGCCGTAATCCGAAAGAAAAGATCGAAGTGAAGGAAGAAGTGGTGCAGGTGTTAAAAACCATTCAGGCATTGGATGAGAGATTTGTGACCGACTATGTGATCAATGTACTGATCGGAAAACTGACCCCACAGATCGGCATGTTCAGACATGATCAATTGGAAGTGTTTGGTATCGGAAAAGATAAAGAGTTGCATTTGTGGAATAGTCTGATCAGACAAATGATGTTGGAGAACCTGATCAGAAAAGATATTGAAGAGTATGGCTTACTAAAGATCACAGAGAAAGGGGAGAAGTTTTTGAAAAAACCCGCATCCTTCAAAATTGTATTGAACAATTTATTTGAAGATGCCAATGCAGATGATGAAGAAGGTGATAGTGGAGCACAAACCGGTGCGGCGGCAGATGATAAACTCTTTGAAATGTTGAAAGAGTTGCGTCAAAAAGAAGCCAAGAAAAAGAACCTGCCTCCATTTGTGATCTTCCTGGAAACTTCCTTGCAGGATATGGCTACACTCTATCCTACTACTTTACAGGAATTGGAGAAATGTCAGGGTGTGAGTAAGGGTAAGGCTTTGAAATATGGTAAGCCATTTGTAGAAATGGTAGCTAAGTATGTAGAAGAAAATGAGATAGAGAAGCCGGATGATTTTGTGATGAAGAGTGTGGCGAATAAGGCTAATAATAAGATCTATATCATTCAGAATGTAGATAAGAAAATTCCTTTGGAAACCATCGCAAGAAATAAAAGTCTGCGTTTGGATGAGTTACTGGAAGAAATGGAAACCATTGCAGCCAGTGGAACCAAGCTGAACCTGGATTACGCGATCGATGAATGGTTAGATGCATATGATCAGGAAGAGATCATCGAATATTTTAAGAACTGTGAAACATCTTCACTCCAAATAGCACAACAGGAACTCAGCGACAATGACTACACCTGGGAACAGCTGAAGATCATGCGGATCAAGTTTTTGAGTGTGTATGGGAACTAGGGAGTGGGGGAGTAGTGAATAGTGAGTAGTCAGTAGTGAGGCTTAATCCATCTGCTGACCACTCACTACTCACTAAAAAAGCCATCCGCACTTCAATGCACATTTCATGCTAAAGAAATCTCTATTCACAATAGTTGTATTGCTCATTGCGCATTTTGTTTTTGCTCAATCTCATCAGCTAAGTGTGTTGAGTTATAATATCCGTAATGGAAAGGGTTTAGATAATATAACGAGTTATCAACGTATTGCAGATGTGTTACTCAGCGCTAAAGCAGATGTCATTGCTTTACAGGAATTGGATAGTGTTACACAACGAAGTAAGCAGGAAGATGTACTCAAGAATTTATCTCAGCTCACAGGCATGCATGCAGTGTATGCGCCGGCCATTGATTTTAATGGAGGAAAATATGGAGTAGGTGTTTTGTCCAAAGAAAAACCACGGTCATTCCGCTATCTATCTTTACCCGGACGCGAAGAAAAAAGAGTATTGCTGTTAGTGGAATTTGAAGAATATTTTTTTCTCTGCACACATTTATCACTTACAGAAGAAGATAGGATGGCATCATTGCGTATCATCTCTCAAGAAACAGAACGATTACAAAAGCCTGTGATACTGGCCGGGGATTTGAATGATCATCCAACATCAGTTTTTATGCGGTCCTTACAACAGCAATGGAAACTGTTAAGTGTAGAAGCCAATAGTTTTCCGGCTGATCGTCCGGATCGTTGTATCGACTATATTCTTACCCGCAAACAGGATCCCTTCAAAGTAAGATCGGCGATCTTAATGGAAGAGCCGATAGCATCTGATCATCGTCCGGTGTTAGTAACGTTAGATTGGTGAGAGGTTTGATCAGAAACCAGACTCAATCACGTATAAATACTGTAGATCATTACTTGATTCTTGCCCTTTTGTTCTTGTAGCCTTCTCTCATTTTATCTTCCCTTTTTTATGTTTTGTGGGAACAGAAAACGCCAGTATAAAAATTCGAAACAGAAAAGTAGAGTTGAAACTGACTTTTGAGTATGCGGATCATATCATGCATAATTTCATGTATTATAATCCACCTCACGATGTTTGTTTCCTCGATATACAGCGAATTGCAAAGACTGCTGTGTATCAGAAGGAGCATGGTAGAATCTGGAGTGGAGCGGCTCATTTTAATGGTAAAAAGTATAGAGTTATCATTATTTTAACAGCTAAATTTGCAATAGTAAAAACCTGTTATTACTATAAACATGCCTAAACAAAAGAGATTCATACCGTCACAAAATGAGTATGTTATCGGACTATTCGGCGAAAAATATCCGAAGGATTTTCGCTATAAAATTTCAACAGAATGGGAATTGGCAGAAGTAAAATGGTTGATCAGTGAAGGTGATTTTGAGAGTATTGAAGATTATGAGCTATCAACAACTAGACTATTGTTGAATCAGTCATAGGTAAAATTTTATTGCCACTGAAAACACAGCATTCCACAGAAACTTTTTCAGTGCTTCTCTGTGCCTTCAGTGGCAATCTGGTTTTCTAACATTATAGTAGTATTAAAATTTTACGGATGCTGCTCTATTTATGCAGCACTGGCACCAAATTTGGTGTCAAATAGGTACATCCCCCTGAGTATTTATTTCGTTTATTGTAAAAAAGGAGGGTTTATGTACATCAAGAGTCTACAACCAAATATCATTGAAAATGACAGCTACCTTACGGTAATGTCGGAACGTACCGGAAATCTGGTATTGAAAGTACTTGATGTAGAAGGTCATATGGCCAAAACTGTTGTGGCAGATGTAGCAGAAGGCTTACAACAACTTGCTTTAAATCTTAGCGATCTGGGTAGCGGTAATTATATCCTGAATGCATTCAATGGCGATGTATTCATCAAAGCCATCCGGTTCATCAAACAATAAAGCTTTACTCTTTGCGATAAATGGGGCTCCAATTATGGGGTCCCTTTCTTTTTATAGGCTTCTGTCCGTTGTTTTACATTTTCTCGAACACTCAGATAGTACAGGTTGAAATCACCGACATGATAATTTTTTGTCGTAAAAAATATATTGCCAAAAAAGCGAGGCTTGCTGGTCCATAGCACACCATCTGCAGTTCTTGCAGCGGCTACTTTCTTTACGATGCTATTGAATCCTGTAACAATCCCACCTTTATTTTCTTTTCTCTCAGCAACCGTATCCGCGTTGCTCCAGGTCAATGGATTGGTAACTACAGCATGATAATTTTCTTTCAATACATAATCGGGCTTATATCCTTCTTTATAGGTTCTCCAACTCAATAAACATCCTGTTTGATCAGGCGTGCGACACGGTTGAATGGAGTTGAACCAATCAGGCTCTACAGGGATACCCACTAAATAAGCAGCTACCAGTTTTGACTGAAGATTTTTTCCGTCAAAAAATTCTTTTACCAATCTTTTGCTATGTGTGGTACCCTGACTATGCGATGCGATGATGATGGGTCGGCCTTGATTGTATGTTTCCAGATAAGTGATAAAAGCTGCTTTGACATCAGCATAAGCAAGTTCAAACGCTTGTAAAGCGGCCACTGTATCAGCGGAAGACACAGGGAAATAAGCACTCAAATTGGCTTGTCGATACCTGGGCGCAAAAACCCTCCCCACTTCATTAAAGATGCTGGCTTGAAAAAGAATGGTACTATAATCTGTTTTTGCGGTTAGTAAAGCATCACTCAAAGAGGCATTCCAGCCGAATGGACGTTGATTATCTGTATATGTAGTTGGATGAATAAAGAATACATCCACAGAAGAATCTGGTTGATAATTTTTGCGTAAAGGTTTTGGAATGCTATCGGATGGATCCTGTTTATATGGATGTGCCGCCCAGAAATTCAGATCTGTATAATCAGGTGTATTCACCGATGCAGAAAACTGATATTGAGAGGCGTATTTATGATAGCCATTACTGCAACCTGCCAACAGCAGTATACAAGAGCAGCGCCAAAGTATTCCTTTCATATCCTAAAGTTGATAAAAATACTTGAAACTCTCTCTTATCAACAGATGTAAGGAAATCAATGTAGTTTTGTACTTTTCCAAACGGTTCTCGAAAACCGTTGCTATTATTCATCTTAAATTGATTGTTATGGCCATACCAGTAGTCGATCTCGCAGAATTTTTAAGCGGAGATCCATCCCGTAAATCAGCTTTTGTACAGCAACTCGGAAAAGCCTATGAAGAAGTAGGTTTTGTTGCAGTAAAAAATCATGGCATTCCCGATCAGCTGATCGCCGAACAATATGAATATGTACAGCAATTTTTTGCATTGCCCCTGGAGAAAAAATTACAGTATGAGATACCGGGTTTGGCCGGACAAAGAGGCTATACCAGTTTTGGGCGTGAGCATGCAAAAGGTAGTGAAGCTCCGGATCTGAAAGAATTTTTTCAGTACGGACAAACCGTTGAAAATGGAGATCCTATCAAAAGTGAATATCCGGATAATGTTGTGGTGAAAGAAGTTGAGCAGTTGAATAAAACATTATTCAATGCCTATCGAAATTTTGAAAAAAGCGGACGCGCATTATTACAGGCAATTGCTTTGTATTTAGGTTTAGATGAAAACTATTTTGATGCGCATATTGAAAACGGAAACTCTATTCTTCGTTGTATTCATTATCCGCCGATCACCAGCGAACCCAAAAGTGCAATTCGTGCAGAGCAGCATGAAGATATCAACCTGATTACATTATTGGTGGGTGCTTCTGCTGATGGTTTACAGATCCTTACCAAACAAGGCGAGTGGGTGAATGTAACATCACTGCCTGAACAGATCGTAGTAAATGTGGGTGATATGTTACAACGTCTTACCAACAACAAATTACGCAGTACGACACACCGTGTGGTAAATCCACCAAGAGAACATTGGCATACCAGTCGCTTTTCCATGCCTTTCTTCCTTCATCCAAGAAGTGAAATGAGTCTGGCATGTTTGGAAAGCTGTATCGACGCAACTCACCCGAAAGCATATCCCGATGCAACAGCAGGAGAATATCTGGATGAAAGATTGAGAGAGATTGGATTGAAAAAATAAGTGGTACTGGGTGTTAAGCCACAAGCTATAAGCTTCAAGCTACAAGGAATTCTGAAATTTATTTCTTGATACTCCCTTGTGGCTTGCAGCTTGTAGCTTGCAGCACATCCCTTACAACCCTTCACCAACATCGATTTTCATAAGTTTCAGGGATTTCAGTAATTTTCAAGTTCAATCATTTCCTGTATTAACCCTTGATACTACTACGTCATATTCCCTTTTTGCGCGCTGTTTTATGGCATAGTCTTACCGCATTTGGAGGACCGCAGGGGCATCTGGGAATGATGATGAAGACCTTCGTTCAACAACGTCGTGATGTTTCAGAAACGGAATTGATGGAATACAATGCATTCTGTCAGCTGTTACCCGGGGCATCCTCCACACAAACACTTACACTGATCGGATACAAAAGAGGGGGCATCCCATTAGCCATTCTTACCCTCTTAATATGGATCACACCGGCCTGTATATTGATGGGGGGGTTATCTTTTTTGTTGCAATATTTCAGCAGTAAAGATGTGCGTCCAGATTTCTTTATGTTCATTCAGCCCATGGCTATTGGTTTTATTGCCTATTCAACGTATCGCATTTTTAATATTGCAGTACACAATACGATTACCCGGGTCATTATGACAGTGGCTGCATTTGCTACATTTTTACTGTTCAAAACACCTTGGATCTTTCCTGCACTCATAGTAGCCGCAGGTATTGCTACTAACTTCAGTGATAAACGTATCCCACAAAAAGATGTACCACCCAAAAAAATCAAATGGGGCAATATCATCATCTTCTTTTTATTGTTTGGTACTGCAGGTTATATCTCTGAAACAGCAACACGCAATAACTGGGAAAACCGTAAAGCCATCAACCTTTTTGAGAATGCCTACCGCTTTGGAAGTCTTGTATTTGGCGGTGGTGATGTGATGATGCCACTGATGTATGAACAGTATGTTACACGCCCTGAATCCAAACGTATCCGTGAAACAGGAAGGGATGTGTTGAAAATGTCCAAAGAAGATTTTCTGACCGGATCAGGCATGGTAAGAGCGATACCCGGACCTGTATTTTCGATTGGTGCATTTGCCGGAGGTATGGTATTAAAAGAGGAAGGTGCCTGGTGGCAATTGATGGGTTGCTTGATCGGAGCCATTGCTATTTTTCTTCCCAGCGCCTTATTGGTACTCTTCTTTTTTCCGGTCTGGCACAACCTCAAACGCTATGCAGTCATCTTTCGATCGCTGGAAGGTATCAATGCTGCAGTTGTAGGTATCATGACCGGTGCTACTTTTTATTTGATGAAAGATACTTTCCTGATCTCCCTGTTTGAAGGCCGACTCATCGCTATTTGGGATATTTTCATCATCATCGGCACATTTTTATTACTTCGACTCAATAGGATTCCGGCTCCTTTTATTGTTCTGGCATGCTTGTTATTGGGGTATTTGGTTCATTGAGTTTTGGGCTACAAGCTACAAGCTGCAAGTTTCAAGGGGTGAGTCGTGAGTTTAATGAACAAAAGGGCTGTACGTTAGTATTGTTAGCTAAGCCATCACATAATACATAATTGCTTACAGCCTGTAGCTTATCGCTTGCCGCTTACTCCTCATCTCCTTTTTCTCCACAAAAGCCGTATATTAGAGCATGGTCACATTAGCTATCTACAACCTCAAAGGTGGCGTAGGCAAAACTGCTGCGTCCATTAATCTGGCATACGCATCTGCCAAAGAAGGATTCAAAACACTGGTTTGGGATCTAGATCCACAAGGGTCTTCCTCTTTTTATCTCGGTGCCAAAGCCGCCATAAAAAATGAGTCCAGAAAAATTCTCAATAGTGAGATGGATTTAAAAGATGCCATTCAGTCTACTGCGTATGAAAACCTGGATATCATTCCAGCAGATATCTCTGCACGTCATGCCGACATCCTGCTGAATGAAATGAAGCAATCCAAGCGCAAACTGTTATCACTTTTATCTGCACTAAAAAACGAGTATGATATCGTGATACTGGATAGTCCACCCGGCATCTCTGTATTACACGATGCTGTTTTTGTAGCGGCAGACTGGGTGCTGATGCCTAATATTCCGACTACACTATCTATTCGTTCTTTTGAAACAGTGAATGATTATTTCAAAGAAAATGATCTGGATCGTTCCAAGATCAAATGTTTCTTTAGTATGGTGGATCATCGGAAAAACCTGCATCATGAAGTGATGAATGAGTTTTATAAAGACAAATATTTTCTCAAAAGCTATATACCCTATCTGAGTGATGTAGAGAAAATGGGTGTGCATGAAGCACCGATCGAAACCTTTGCTGCCAGTAGTTATGCGGCACAATGCTATCGTGATCTTTGGAAAGAGATCAGAAAGAATTGTATTCAGTAATATTTTTCTTGTTTAGTTCTTAAATAGTGGTTTATGGAAAGACATTTATCGTCGTGGTATAGTCCGGCATTGGGAAAAGAAATGCCGATCGCTTCTTATGGTCATTTCGGATTTGTGTTATTACTGATTCCTACAGCGGCAGCTGATTATCTGGAATATGAAAGATTTCAGTTGATTGATGCACTCGCGCCCTACATTAATAGTGGTAAGTTGCGTGTATTCAGCATTGATAGCATGAATAAAGAAAGCTGGATGAACAATGAGATGGAGCCCTCACATAAAGCCATTCGCCATAACCAGTTCAATGAATATGTTTTCAATGAAGTCATTCCTTTTATCAGAACCAATACGAGTAATGAAACAATGATCTACACTTGTGGAGCATCATTCGGAGCATTACATGCAATGAATTTGTTTTTGAAAAGACCTGATATCATCAATGGTGCTATTAGTATGAGTGGTGTCTATGATCTCACAGAATACACCAAAGGGTATTGGGATGATCAGGTATTTTACAATAGTCCGGCACATTATCTGCCCACACTTACTGATCCATGGTATCTCGATAAAATCAAATCGAGTCATCATATTCATATCTATACCGGTAGTGGTTCTTATGAAGATCCGGAAGCTTCTAAAAAATTTGCAGGCATCTTATACAGCAAAGGTATCTGGTATGACCTCGACGTATGGGGACAAGACATCACCCACGACTGGCCCACCTGGCGCACCATGTTGCCGTATATTGTGGATGTGAAGTTTTAGCTTATGGCGTATAGGTCATAGCAAATGGAAGGAAATTGTTTTTGCCATAAGCTATGACCTATACGCCATAAGCTACTCTGCAAAAACCACGTTAATTCCCTTCACATTTCAGGCTTTCTGCTCGTCGTGATTTAATATTACAGCTCAATTGATGGGTTTGAGAAAAAAGCTACTATTCCTTCTTCTAGTGATTACCGTTTGCTGTGTGAAAGAACAGGCTGTTGCACAGTTTGTGACGATCTCGGGTAATGTGTATGATATTACAGCCAGAAGACCGTTGGAAGCCGTGGCTGTATTGAGTAATTCCGGTCGAGGTACTATCACCGATTCTTTAGGACGATACCTTATCACAGTTCCGCGAACAGATTCTATCTGGTTTTCCATGATCGGGAAATCAACCATGAAATATCCTGTGGATACCATCATCAATGTTGATAATTTCAATGTGATGATCCATGTACGTGCCACCGATCTTCCGGAAGTGAAAGTGCGGAACAATTATTATAAACTTGATTCTATTCAGAACAGACAGGATTATGCCAAAGCTTTTAATTTCAGAAAGCCAACCGTTCGGTTAAGTACCAATCCGAATTACAATCCGGGTGGATTAACCGCCGGCTTTGATCTTGTAGAACTTATCAATATGTTCCGAACCCGGCGAAATCGGAACATGGAGTTTTTACAGAATCGATTATTGGACGAAGAGCAACAGAAATATATCGATCGACGCTACAGTAAAAGATTTGTGCGAGAGCTTACACTTTTGAATGGACCGGAATTAGATACATTCATGAATCGATATCGACCATCCTATGAGTTATTGACTCAGATGAATGACCTGGAATTGGGTTACTATATTAACCGGAGTTATGATCAATACCGATCACTGCGTTATAATTGGAGAGGTGGTTTACGGAGAAGGGAAGATTAACTTTTAAAACCTTATCTATGCGTTTGCTGATTTGCTCCCTGATACTCATCTGCTGCACTAGCATATTGACAGCCCAAGAGAAAACAGGCGTATGGCGCGGTATCGTAAGATTTAGCAGCTATGGTTTTGATCCAAATTATAACCCTACTCCCAGACCTATCATGCCGCCCAATGATCCGCAAAGCAGAATGGGAAGGCCCGGTACCAGTAGTTTTGCCACAAGCACTGTTACCAATACAGAAACGGATACCCGTGCTAAATTAGAATGGCTGCAAATCGATGATCGATCGGTTGTTCAACTCACTTCTTATGGTGTCGATAATAAACTCGTTACCATGTATCAGTTCTACGCACGTCCAACACCAAAAGAGTTTTATAAATTTCATATGCAGGGTAAGTCTGTTGTGGTCAAGGAAACAGATAGACGTGCAGATCTTTTTGATATGCGTGGTACTTTTCAGGAAACGGATTCTTCTTTTGTATTCTGGGGTGTATGGGAAGATCCGTTCACCGGAAGAAGATTTGGAACTTTCTTTTTTGAAAAAGTAAAAGAAGTGATTTCGATCAATCCGGAGTTGGTGTATTCTTTTTTGAAAAAAAATAAACTCAGTGATGATATTGTATCAGCATCTATTCCTGCGATAGTTGTTCATGATACCATTCAAACAGATGCAATCGCTGTATATGGAAATCTGGTAGATAATGGTTTGAAAGACCAGGATACACTCAGTATTTGGTTCAATGGAAAGTTATTGGAAGACAATATTGTACCCACGGATAAAAGATTCTTCTTTCGAGCAAATCTGGCCGATCAGGAATGGAATTATCTCACCATCAGATGTAAAAATGAAGGCAAGGAAAAAGGTGCCGGAGTGCATCTGAATCTTGAGTTCAATGATATTCAGATGAAATACAATCTGGGATTATTCAGGTATGGTCAGTCCGATTGGGTCATTCACCGAAAAGTATCCAACAAACAGGCTCCATAGGTGTTAATTTTTGAGCAAATTGTTCTGAGCGAAGCGAAGAATCGCCGATGTAGAACACACCCCGGCCATTCATACAATGTTGGAACAATAGACATTAAATAATTCTATCTTTATCGGTCTTAAATCTCAAGTCTTGAAAAGAATGTATCCTTGGGCTTTCGCAGCCATCGTTATGGTAGCCTGCAAAAGCAAAAAAGAAGAACCACGTCAACAGAATGGAGGTCCACAGGCAGTGATCGTAGATGTGATCATCGCCGGAAAGAACAGTATTTCCAATACCATCGAAGTGAATGGTACAGTTGTAGCCAATGAAGCAGCCAATCTGCAACCCGAAGTGAGTGGTCGTTTGACTTATCTCAATTTACCAGAGGGTGCTAAAGTATCTCAGGGAACGGTATTGGCCCGAATCAACGATGCAGACCTGCAAGCCAATATGCAAAAGATCCGTGTTCAATTGGATCTGGCGCAGAAGAATGAGGCACGTTTGAAAAAATTATTGGATATCAATGGTATCAATCAGGCTGATTATGATGCGGTCCTCAATCAGGTCAATACATTGAAAGCAGACCTTGATATCACACAAGCTCAGATCGATAAAACGGTGCTCAAAGCTCCTTTCACAGGTATACTCGGTCTGC
Source organism: Sediminibacterium sp. KACHI17 (assembly GCF_040362915.1). Taxonomy (NCBI): domain Bacteria; kingdom Pseudomonadati; phylum Bacteroidota; class Chitinophagia; order Chitinophagales; family Chitinophagaceae; genus Sediminibacterium; species Sediminibacterium longum. Next base: position 2,432,368 of record NZ_AP029612.1, read on the forward strand.
GGATGATCAGTCCGGGTGCTTATGTAACACCCGCTACTATTCTCGCTACTTTACAACAGACCGATAAAGTAAAGATCGATTTTACGGTTCCGGAAATGTATACCGATGTGATCGGTAAAGGAAAAACAGTGAATGTAAAAACCACTGCTGGTGCGTCTGTTCGCAAAGCTACCATCATTGCTACCGAACCTCAGATTGATGCCACTACCCGTAACCTTAAAGTTAGAGCGGTACTCGATGGCACCAATATCAATCCCGGTGCATTCGTGAAAGTATTACTGGATGCAGGTGGTAAGAGCAACAGTATTCTGGTTCCAACCAATGCGATCATCCCGGATGCAAAAGCCAAGAAAGTAGTAGTAGTGAAAGACGGAAAAGGTAAACTCACAGATATTGTAACAGGCTTACGTGCCAACGGTGCAGCGGAAGTGGTGAGCGGACTCAATGAAGGGGATAGTATTGCTGTATCAGGTGTATTGTTTGTTCGCCCTAATTCTCAAATAAAAGTGAGAAGTGTAAAACAGATCTCAGAATTCATGGGACAACAATAAGATCCCATTCACTGAACCCTGTTTTCATTTCCTTAACCACTTGATCTTATGAATATTTCAGAACTATCGTTAAAACGACCCATTCTCGCAACCGTGATGAATATCCTCATCGTGTTGTTTGGGGTGGTTGGATATACTTTCCTTTCAGTACGTGAGTACCCGGCTATTGACCCGCCCATTGTGAATGTGCGTACTTCTTATGCGGGTGCTAACTCAGATATCGTAGAGAGCCAGATCACAGAACCACTGGAGAAATCCATCAATGGTATTCCCGGTATCAGAACCATTACCTCTTCCAGCTCTAATGGTTCCAGTAATATCACCGTTGAATTCAATATCAATGAAGACCTCGAAGCCGCAGCCAATGATGTGCGTGATAAAGTGAGTCAGGCTGCAAGAAATCTTCCCCAGGATATTGATGCCCCACCTGTGGTTAGTAAAGCCGATGCCAACAGTGATTTCATTCTGTTGATGGCAGTACAAAGCCGCACCAAAGGATTGCTTGAACTGAGTGATTATGCCGAGAATGTACTCGTAGAAAGATTACAGACCATTCCGGAAGTAAGTTCTATCAATATATTCGGACAAAAACGTCCTGCAATGCGTATCTGGATCGATCCGGATAAATTGAATGCATATAATATCACTTTTGCCGATCTGCGTAATGCATTGAACAGAGAGAATGTCGAAATTCCTTCCGGTAAGATCTATGGGCAGAATACTGAAATGACCATTCGTGCATTGGGACGATTACAGACCGAAAAAGATTTTCGTGATCTCATCATCTTTGAAGATAACAGAGGTATCATCCGTTTGAGTGATGTTGCTAAAGTAGAGATCGGTCCGGAGAACGAAGAATTCAGCTGGCGATTGAATGGGGTGAATGCCGTAGGTCTGGCCATCATTCCACAACCCGGTGCCAACTATATTAAAATTGCCGATGAGTTTTATAAACGTGTGGAAGCAATTCAGAAAAGCCAGAAAGGTGATTTTGAATTGACACCACTGATCGATCAAACCAAAAATGTTCGACGTTCGATCAAAGAAGTAGAAGAAACATTATTGATCTCTTTCAGTCTGGTAGTATTGGTGATCTTCTTCTTCTTCCGCAACTGGTTGATCGCAATTCGTCCATTGATCGATATCCCGATCTCACTTGTTGCTACTTTCTTCATCATGTACATCGCAGGATTCTCTGTGAATGTATTGACCTTATTAGGTATTGTACTTGCAACCGGATTGGTGGTGGATGATGGTATTGTAGTAACTGAAAATATTTTCCGAAAACTGGAAGGCGGTTTACCGATTCGTAAAGCAGCACTGGAAGGCAGTAAGGAAATTTTCTTTGCCGTTATTTCTACTTCCATCACACTCGCGGTGGTATTCTTACCGGTGATCTTCCTCGAAGGTTTTGTGGGAAGTCTTTTCCGTGAGTTTGGTATCACCGTAGCAGCAGCGGTATTGGTCTCCGCATTTGTATCACTCACCATCACACCGGTCTTGAATGTATACCTCAATAAAAAAGATGCAGGGCATGGTAAGTTCTATGAAATGACTGAGCCTTTCTTCCGTGGTATGGAGAATGGATACAAACGCATGCTCACAGGATTCCTGCGTATTCGTTGGATGGCTTGGGTGATCGTATTGTTGTGTTTGGGTGCTATCTATCTCGTAGGCAGCAACCTGCAAAGTGAATTGGCGCCATTAGAAGACAGAAGCAGCGTACGTTTCCAAATGTCAGGTCCGGAAGGTGCGAGTTATAGTTATATGGTTGATGTAGGTAATAAACTCATCGACTATTTATCTGATTCTGTTCCTGAAAAAGATTTTGTATTTGCAGCGATACCGGGCTTTGGAGGTAGTGGTGGTGTAAACAGTGGTACTGCACGTATCGCTTTCGTAGATCCCGATAAACGTACCAGAAGTCAGAGTGAGATTGCGAGAGCAATCAGTAAAAAGTTACCACAGTTCAACAATGCCAGAATATTCCCGGTAGAAGAACAAACCATTTCTGTAGGTCTGGGTTCACGTGGATCATTACCGGTTCAATACATTTTGCAGAATCTCGATTTTGAAAAGATCAAAGAAGTGATTCCCAAATTTTTGGAAGAAGCACGAAAAGATAAGACCTTCTCTAACGTAGATGTGAACCTGAAATTCAATAAGCCGGAACTACAGATCACCATTGATCGTATCAAAGCGAAAGATCTGGGATTATCGATCTCTGATGTAGCAGATGTGGTATCGAGTGCATTCAGTGGAAGAAGATTGGCTTATTTCATCATGAATGGTAAGCAGTATGAAGTGATCTCTCAGGTAGAATTGAAAGATCGTCAGGAGCCGGGCGATATTTCCAATTTGTATGTAAGAAATACAAGAGGAGAAAATATTCCATTGACATCGGTGGTGAAACTGGAAGAGAATTCCAATCCGCCAACACTCTATCATTATAACCGATTCAAGGCTGCTACTATCTCTGCATCTCTGGCAGAAGGTAAAACCATTGGTGATGGTGTAAAAGCCATGCAGGCCATTGGCGATAAGTTATTAGATGAATCATTCCAGACAGCGTTGGGTGGTGCATCAAGAGATTATGCAGAGAGTTCATCGAATACCACTTTTGCCTTTGGATTGGCATTGGTATTGATCTATCTGGTATTGGCGGCGCAGTTTGAAAGCTTCAAAGATCCGTTTACCATCATGATCACAGTACCACTGGCATTAGCGGGTGCATTACTGAGTTTATGGTTATTTGATCAGACGTTGAATATCTTCTCACAGATCGGTATGATCATGTTGATCGGTCTCGTAACGAAAAATGGTATCCTGATCGTAGAGTTTGCGAACCAGAAACGTGAGTTCGGATTGAAGAAAACAGAAGCGGTGATCGAAGCATCTGCACAACGTTTGCGTCCGATCCTGATGACGAGTTTGGCAACAGCTTTAGGTGCTTTACCAATCGCATTGAGTATTGGAGCAGCAGCCACCAGCCGTATGCCATTGGGTATTGTGATCGTAGGAGGTATTATGTTCTCCTTGATACTGACCCTATTTGTGATACCTGCCGTATATACGTTCATCTCAGGAAAACATGAGGCGAAGAAGATGGATATTACGGATTAAGTCAAAAGTCAAAAGTGAAAAGTCTAAAGGGTGAAAGCGAGAGTTTTCACCCTTTTTTATGGGTGCCACTTTCAGACGTCGTACTTTTGCAGTAGAAACTTATTGTATGAAAACATCCGTAGCCGATATCAGAAAAGATTACAAACAACATTCCCTGAATGAAAGTGATGTAGCAGCAGAACCCTTTGCACAGTTTGAACACTGGTGGCAGGATGCTGTGAATAGTGAAATAGATGAAGTGAATGCTATGACCCTGGCTACGGCAACCAAATCAGGAATGCCTTCTGCACGTATTGTTTTATTGAAGGGATATGATGCGCAGGGATTTGTGTTCTTCACCAACTACAACAGTCACAAAGGACAAGAGCTTGCTGATAATCCACAAGCGGCATTGGTATTTTTCTGGAAAGAATTGGAAAGACAGATTCGTATTGAAGGAACCGTAGAAAAGATCAGTGCTGCAGAGAGTGATGAATATTTTCATTCACGTCCGGAAGGTAGCCGTATTGGTGCCTGGGCTTCACCACAGAGTACTGTAATACCGGATCGAAATGTAATTGAAGCCAATGTAACCAAATATGCCAGTGAATTTTCTGGACAAAACATTCCTCGCCCTGAGCATTGGGGTGGTTATCGTGTGAAGCCAACAGTGATAGAATTTTGGCAGGGAAGAAGTAGTCGCTTACATGATCGTTTCAGATACACAAAAACAGAACAAGGCTGGAAGGTAGAGAGATTGGCACCTTAACAGATCAGTGATTATGGTACGCAGATTTTTATGATTAGTTATGATTGTAAACAACCAGTCTGTGTAAATCATCATCCATCATAAAAGATCTGCGGCTAATTTTCTCTGTTCCATCATACTACTTTTATTACGCTTAGGTCTCAGCCTTTCTTAGACTTTTGTATTTTTAAGCTATGACTGTTCAATCACTGCTGCAACATTTAAAAAATCACATACAGCTTACTGAAGCAGAAGAGCAGATCATTATTGATCATCTTACCCCAAGAACATTCAAACGCGGAGAGTTCCTGACCAAAGAAGGAGAAGTGAATCGATATACAAATTATATCGTATCCGGCGCTGCAAGGGTGTATTATATAGATCAGGCCGGACAAGAGCACGTTATTCAATTGGGTATCTGTGATTGGTGGACGGGCGATTTCAGCAGTTTCATTACACAAACCAAAGGCATACTATACACAGAAGCGTTAGAAAAAACAGAAGTACTTTCTTTTTCTTATGATCACTTGCAGGATGTATATCGTCAAGTACCCGCCATGGAGCGTTTCTTTCGATTGCTGATACAAAAAGCATATGCTGCATTTCAAAGAAGGGTATTGGAATCTTTGAGTATGGATGCAGAACAACGTTATCTCGCATTTCGTGAAATGTATCCGGATATGGATCAACACCTCTCTCAAAAACACATAGCATCTTATCTCGGTATGTCAGCTGAATTTCTCAGCAAGATCAAAAAACGTATCGTAGAAAAACAAAGATCAAAAATCCGCAACATTATATAAGCTTACGAATGAACACTCCTGAATTGGTGGTGATCTCAGTGGTAGGCCCATACTGGTCAACTGTGATACCAATACCAAACTGAATGGCTTTCTTATCTATACCAATACGTAATTGTTGGTAACTTCTATTGTGTCCATCATTACCATGGTTGGTCATAAATTGAAAACGCGAATAGAGTTTTGTTCTTGTCGTGAGTGCCGGTTGGTATTCCAGCAAACCAAACAGTTCATACGAATTCTTTTTACCGGCATCAAAGCGAGGGGATAATATCATGAACCAGTTTTTGGTCTTATGTGCAAACTGTGTTGCGATGGATAATTTCACATCCGTAACAGGTGTGTAGAAGAAGCCACCCATGATGGTGATCTTGGGATGGATCATCGCTGTGAAATATCCCTGATTCATCATTTCATTTGGTCTGCCACCTTTTATGGTATTGGTTTGATAACGATTGACCATATTGGTGATATGTGTCCACCCAAAGCGACTGCCCGCTGAAGTTTTGCGATGAATGCTGTGTTGGTAGTTCAGGTATGCATTACCTGCCATCAGTTCTACCGGAATGTTTTGTGCATGTACGATTCCAATGAACAGTAATAATGCTGCAGTAAATATCATTTTCATACTAAAATTCTTTACAGCAAAACTCAACACAGCGACTTGGCTGAAAAATGAACTGCTTCAAGAAATCAGTAAAATGAACTGTATACGCAAAAACTTGAACTGGTTCATTTTTTACGGGGAGGAACGGATGAACTTTTGTATCGTAAAATAATTCGTATGCAAAAGTTTACATTTTTATTCAGCAGCACTGATCATATCACAGGGCTGATCATTCGACTCACATTGGCATTGGTGATATTACCACATGGTTGTCAGTTATTGTTTGGCTGGTTTGGTGGTTATGGTTTTGCCGGTACCATGCAATACTTTACCGAAGTAGAGAAATTACCTTGGTTGATTGGTTTCATGGTGATCATGTTACAATCTGTTGGTGCTTTGTTCATCTTATTCGGTGTAGCCAGCAGACTGGTGGCACTTGGAACGGTCATCATGTTCATTGGTATGATCATTACCAGTCATGCAGAGTATGGATTTTTCATGAACTGGTTCGGCACACAAAAAGGCGAAGGCTACGAGTATCATCTCTTAGTGATCGGTCTTGCACTGGCATTACTGGCATCAGGTTCAGGGAAGTGGTCGGTGGATAGGGTGATAGTGAAGGGTGTGAATGGTGAATAGTGAGCGTAAAAAAGGAGCGTCTTGCAAAAAGACGCTCCTTTCAAATTTTTTCTGTCAACTAACTATTGACCATTCACAATTCACCATTCACAGCTGACTACTTCCTCCCCATCACTTTCTCCGCAGCCGCAACAATGAATGGTGTGTCCAAACCATATTTAGCGAGGAGTTCGTTGGGTTTACCACTTTCGCCGAAAGTGTCGTTGGTGCCGATGTATTCAATAGGAACAGGACAATGTCTTGCTGCTACTTGTGCTACAGCATCACCCATTCCACCAATGATATTGTGTTCTTCTACGGTAACAGCACATTTGGTTTTGCTGAGAGAAGCGATGATCGCAGCTTCATCCAGCGGTTTGATGGTGTGAAGATTGATCAGCTCAACGCTGAATCCTTTTTCTTCTAAGATCTTACCGGCTTCGATCGCTTTCCAAACCATATGACCACAAGCGAAGATGGTAACATCAGAACCTTCACTCATTTTTTGAGCTTTACCGATCACGAAATCGCTGCCATCTTCTTTGGTGAAGTTGGGCCATTTCGGGCGACCGAAACGCAGGTATACCGGACCATGCAGATCCGCAATGGCTTTGGTGGCAGCTTTGGTCTGATTGAAATCGCAAGGAACTACCACGGTCATACCGGGTAACATTTTCATCAATCCGATATCTTCCAGAATTTGGTGGGTAGCGCCATCTTCACCAAGTGTTAATCCGGCATGTGATGCACAGATCTTTACATTCTTATCGCTATACGCCACACTCTGACGGATCTGATCATATACACGACCCGTACTGAAATTGGCGAAAGTAGTAGTGTAAGGAATTTTACCACCGATGGTCAAACCCGCAGCAATACCGATCATGTTTGCTTCGGCGATACCACACTGTATAAAACGGTTAGGGAAATCTTTGATATATGGTCCTAACTTGAAAGATCCTGCGAGGTCGGCAGTAAGTACCACTACATTCTCATTCTCTTTCGCAAGCTCATGAATACCCTCACCAAAACCGGCACGTGTTTCTTTTTCATTGAGGATCTGAATGTCTTTAAGTTTCATACGGTGTTGTGTTTTTGAAAGTCAGTGCAAAGAAAGGGGATATTGGTTAATAGTCCATGGTCCATGGTCCATAGTAAATCTTTTTGTTGAGATTCTTTACCATGGACTATGGACCATCAACTATGGACCGTCATCAACTACCCCTCGAAAGAACTATAAAAATACGGTGTCTTCGCTTCGAACTCGGCGCTGCAGGTGTCTACCATTTTGTAGACGCGTGTGATGCCAAGGGCTTTACGTTTTTCGTAAACTTGTTCATCGCTACAATCGCCATGTAAAATATTGGCGATCTGTGCATCGCTGAAACCATTTTTCTTGGCTTCTTTCAGTAAGTCTTCAGGTAAAGTATCCAATGAATATTTAGCGATCTCTTTTTCCATCACACAGATCTGTTGGATCTGATAGATGAACCAACGATCGATACCGGTTGCTTGTGAAATAGATTTTACAGTAGAACCCTGCATCAACGCATCTTTGATTCTGAAGATGCGATCCCATTTTGGTGTCTTGATATATTCAGTGAGTTCTTCATTCTTCATCAGACTCTTACCATAATATCCCAATCCTACTGCTTCATTCTCTAAACTCTGACAAGCTTTCTGAATGGCTTCTGTGAAACTGCGACCGATCGCCATCACTTCACCTACGCTCTTCATCTGTAATCCGAGTGTATCATTAGCACCTTTGAATTTGTCGAAGTTCCAACGAGGGATCTTGACGATCACATAATCCAGTGTAGGTTCAAAATAAGCAGAAGTGGTTTTGGTGATCTGGTTTTCCAGTTCATCGAGTGAATAACCGATTGCCAGTTTCGCAGCGATCTTTGCGATGGGATAACCGGTTGCTTTTGATGCCAATGCAGAAGAGCGACTTACACGTGGATTGATCTCCACCGCGATCAGTTCTTCCGTTTCGGGATTCAACGCAAACTGTACGTTACAACCGCCGGCGAAATTACCCAGTGAGCGCATCATCAGCATGGCTTTGTTACGCATTTCCTGGAAAGCAGTATCGCTCAGGGTCATAGCAGGAGCTACGGTGATAGAGTCACCTGTATGCACACCCATCGGGTCTACATTCTCTACAGTACAGATGATCACTACATTATCATTTTTATCACGCAATAATTCCAATTCAAATTCTTTCCATCCCAATACGGCTTTCTCTACCAATACTTCATGGATTGGAGAAGCTTTCAGTCCGCGCTCCAACGCCGCATCCAGATCGTCTTTGCTGTGCACGAAACCACCACCGGTACCACCGAGGGTGAATGAAGGACGGATCACCAATGGGAAACCGATCTCTTGTGCAAACTCTTTTCCTTCCAGAAAACTATTGGCCACACGGCTAGGCGCAACGGCCATACCGATCTTCACCATCAGCTGACGGAATTTCTCACGGTCTTCAGCCGTATCAATGGCTGCCACATCCACACCGATCATTCGCACACCATATTTCTCCCACACACCCAGTTCATCCGCTTCCTTACAAAGGTTGAGGGCTGTTTGTCCACCCATGGTCGGCAGCACTGCATCGATCTGGTTTTCATCCAGGATCTGTTCAATGCTTTCAACGGTAAGGGGGAGGAGATATACTTTATCAGCCATCATAGGGTCGGTCATGATGGTGGCCGGATTGCTGTTGATCAGGATCACTTTGATCCCTTCTTCACGCAAGCTCCTGGCAGCCTGAGAACCGGAATAGTCGAACTCGCAGGCTTGTCCAATAATAATGGGACCCGAACCTACAATTAACACGGATTTGATGGATTGATCTTTGGGCATGGGACGAAAAAATAAATTGTGCAAATGTAAGGAAGGGAGGGTTATGGGGGGATTATTTTTTAGCTGCAAGCCTCAAGCTACGAGCTGCAAGCAAGAAAAAAGGCAAAGAACCCTTTCATGGCACAAAAACTTGTGGCTTGTAGCTTGAAGCTTACTGCCCTTACCTTTGCGCAAAATTTCAGACATGGCATTACCGGCGATTGGGAAAAAAGCCCCCGTTTTTAAGGGCGTAGATCAGAATGGCAAGAAATGGTCGCTGACCGATTTTAAGGGACAAAAAGTGGTGTTGTACTTCTATCCCCATGATCATACCCCTACCTGTACCGTTCAGGCATGTAACCTGAGGGATCATTATGCTTTATTAAAGAAAAAAGGTTTTCAGGTGATCGGCGTGAGCAGTGATGATGTGAAAAGCCACAAAAAATTTGAGACCAAACACCAATTACCTTTTCCGTTATTGGCAGATGAAGACCTGAAGATCCATGAACAGTATGGCGTATGGCAACTGAAAAAATTCATGGGTAAAGAATTCATGGGCACCATTCGCACTACTTTTTTGATCGATGAAAATGGAAAGCTCAAAAACATCATTCAAAAACCGGCTTCCAAAAAGCATGCGGAAGAGGTATTGGCGGCATGGGAAAACGCCTAAATGGAAACATATTTTCTCTGCTGTAAAAATTTGGGTGGATTCGCCGCGAAGAACAAGTGAAACAGAGATTACGCAGAGAGGTATGCGTTAAATTTTTATCTTGTTGTATCAATCTCTCGCTATGCAACGCATTTTCCTTTTTTGTTTGCTTATTGGTTGTATTCAATTGAATGCGCAGAAGACCGATAAAAAATTACAAAGACAAATAGAATCACTCATTGAAGGATACAAAGGTGATATCGGCGTATATGTACACGACCTGAAGAAAAACAAAATAGTAGCAGTACATGCTGATACAGTATTCCCCACCGCCAGCATGGTGAAAGTGCCGATACTGATCGGTATCATGGATAAGATCGGAAAAAAAGAATTGGATTATCATCAATCATTAACGTACAAGGATTCCTTGTTGTATGAAGGTGTAGACATACTGGGCTCTTTCAAGCACAATGAAAAAATCGATCTGAGTAAAGTGATGATGCTCATGCTCACCACCAGTGATAATACCGCGAGTTTGTGGTTGCAAGGCATTGCCGGAACAGGCACACGCATCAATCAGCTGATGGATAGTTTGGGTTTCCCGAATACCAAAGTGAACAGTCGCACACCCGGAAGAGAAGAGATCAGAAAGATCTACGGATGGGGACAAACCACCCCGCGTGAAATGGCAACACTGTTTGAAAAGATCGCAGCGCGGAAGATACTAAGTGATTCAGCCAGTGAAAAAATGTTGAAACTACTCGGCAGAAATTATTGGGATGAAGAAGGATTGTCATCCATACCTGCCGGCATATTTGTAGCCAGCAAAAACGGCGCAGTGAATGCGAGCAGGAGTGAAGTGATCTATGTACAAGGGGAAGGTGTGAACTATGTCTTCTGCATCTGCACCAAAAACAACCAAGACCAAAGCTGGACCCCCACCAACGAAGCCTGGACCCTCACCAGAAATTTATCAGCCTTGTTGTGGGAGTATTATAAAAAGTAAGCATCCCCGCACTTATATAATTTCTCAACTCACCAATATATCTCTAACCAGTCCCTGCGGACGGGCCTTATTGGGGTCGGTGTCGAGCGTAGCGATGACAGATCAGATCATGCGTAGCGGATCTGATCAGAGGCCAATGCAGCCCGGTAGTAGGGACGAGGCCCAGCGGCCTAGAGCGAAAATGAACAATAAAAATTTTGAGTGATAGTTAGTCGAAACAATTATAAGAATAGCGATAATGCTTTAACTGAAGATCACGTAAGTAATCCAGCTCATTCCGTAAGCAAGAACGGTCATATAGATCAATTGAATCGTAGGCCATTTCCAACTCTTGGTTTCACGCTTTACAACAGCCAGCGTACTCATACACTGCATCGCCAATACATAAAACACCATGAGTGAAAGTGCCGCAGCCAGCGTATACACTTTAGAACCATCCGCATGTTTCGCTGATTGCAATTTCGCGCGCAAAGAACTGTCATCCGATTCTTCTACACTATAGAGTGTAGCCATCGTTCCCACAAATACTTCACGTGCTGCAAAAGATGTGATGAGTGAGATACCAATTTTCCAATCGTATCCTAAAGGCTGAATCGCAGGTTCGATGAATTGTCCGAGAACACCTGCATAAGAGTTTTGTAATTTTTCGGTCGACAATTGTTTTTGCAATGAGTCGATCTGATCCGGCATTTGCTGGATCAATGCTACATATTTGGTCTCTGTTTTTTCCATTCTGTCACCCGGACCATAACTGCTCAAGAACCACAACAGTAAGCTGATGATCATGATGACTTTACCCGCATCGGTCACAAAGATGCGCGCTTTCTCAACCATGGTGATCACCACATTTTTCCAGCGCGGGGCACGGTAGATAGGCAGTTCAAGGATGAAGAAACTTTTTTCACTGATATTGATGAACCACTTCATCACATAACTCACAATGAGCGCCATCACAGTACCGAGTAAATAAAGCGCCATCATCACCAGACCTTGTAAACTGAGGAAACCAAAATAGTAAGTATCGTCGATCACAAGAGAGATCAAAATAGTGTATACCGGTAAACGAGCGCTACAGCTCATCAAAGGAGTAACCATGATGGTGAGCAAACGTTCTTTTCTGTTTTCAATATTACGCGCACTCATGATGGCAGGAACGGCGCAGGCAAAACCACTCACCATGGGCATCACACTCTTACCGTTGAGACCCACTTTGCGCATGAGACGATCACTGAGAAAACTCACACGCGCCATATAACCCGTGTCTTCGAGAATGGTGATCAATCCAAAGAGGATCATGATCTGTGGAACAAAAACCAGGATACCACTCAAACCGGCTACCAGTCCATTGATGATGAGATCACTCCACCAACCCGAAGGAAGATGGGTACCCAGCCAGCCACTGATCTCTGCAAAGCCCCATTCAATACCATCCATCGGAAATGCGGCGAGCCAGAAAATACTTTGGAAGAGTAAAAAGAGAACGGATAACAAGATCACATAACCCCAGGTATGATGCAGGAGTAAGTTATCGAGTTTATCGGTAAAGAGTTTTTTCTCCAGCGGACCCGGCTCCAACACATTTTGTTGCATGAGTTGACGGATACGGGTGTATCGCTGCATGATCTCTTCCGCCTGTGTTTTGGTGGGATTGAATTTATGATCGATCTCGATCTGTTCAATTTTTCGCTGCACATTTTCGCTGAGCGGAAAACTTTCGTGGTTGATGAGATAATGCACGGCAGCATAATCACTCAAAGAAGTATCGAGTTCTTGAAGGGCATCGATGGCTTGTGGTGCCAGTTTTTTATTGTCGATGAAATCGCGTGGTGCAGCATTGTTGCCCAGCTTCACCACTTGTGCCAATACTTTTTTCAGTTCATTGAGTCCTTTGTTCTTTCTGGGGTTCACGGCCACAACGGGAATACCAAGATCGGCTTCAAGACCACTGATATCGATCTTGATGCCTTTTTTGGAAGCGATATCATTCATGGTGAGTGCCATCACCACCGGGATCTTCAGATCGATCATCTGACTACAGAAGAGCAGGTTGCGTTTGAGGTTGCTGGCATCGGCCACGAGTAATACCACATCGGCTTTCAGATCGGTATCGGCACCCATGAGTACTTTATAAGCCACCCACTCATCGGCCCTGCGCGGATAGAGACTATAAGTACCAGGCAGATCAATGAGTTCAGCTTCGGTGCGGTCATCCAAGCGGGTGGTGCCGGTCTTTTTATCAACGGTAACACCCGGAAAGTTGCCCACTTTCTGGTTCAAACCGGTAAGGCTATTGAACAAGGAGCTCTTCCCGCTATTCGGGTTACCAACAAGGGCGATATGTAGTTTCCTGTGACTCAATGGATGTGGCTGCAAAAGTACAGGCAATAAAGGGCGGGTACTTACGAGATTGGGAACCCTTCACTGCGTTCAGGGTGACAAGAGCTCTGTTTAGAACTTGTCACCCTGAGGAGCCTCACGATCGCAGATCGTGTCGGCGACGAAGGGCCGACCCCCTGAGCACAGCAAAGGGTCACCCCGACGCAGGAGGGGTCTCTCACCGCTTGGGTGATTGCAAGTTGTTTTGCTCTCCGCATAACTGTTGGAGGTGGGAGATGCTACCGATGCTACGATCGGCATCCTGCGGACTCCTTACGTCGGCATGACACCTGTCACCTCGACGAAGGAGAGGTCTCTCACCTTCAGGGTGTTCGCCAATGGTTTTGCTCTCCGCATAACTGTTGGGGGTGGGAGATGCTACCGATGCTACGATCGGCATCCTGCGGACTCCTTACGTCGGCATGACACCTGTCACCTCGACGAAGGAGAGGTCTCTCACCTTCAGGGTGTTCGCCAATGGTTTTGCTCTCCGCATAACTGTTGGAGGTGGGAGATGCTACCGATGCTACGATCGGCATCCTGCGGACTCCTTACGTCGGCATGACACCTGTCACCTCGACGAAGGAGAGGTCTCCCACCTTCAGGGTGTTCGCCAATGGTTTTGTTCTCAGCATACCCACTCGCGGTGGAGATGCTACGATCGGCATCCTGCGAACTCCTTATGTCGGCATGACCGGGCATCAGTTTAAAATGCTAAACCATTTAGTTTTGCTAAAATTGCTAAAAAAGATAAGGACTAGACTAGAGTATCTATACGGTATCTGTACGGTATCCCCTGAGTATCCTATCTGTATCCTCTTAGTATCATTAGGGGGAATGTACAGGGAGGATAGACCGACCCCCCTGAGCACAGCGAAGGGTCACCCCGACGCAGGAGGGGTCTCCCACCGCTGGGGAGAATGCAAGTGGTTTTGCTTTCACCATACTTGTTGGAGGTGGGAGATGCTACCGATGCTACGATCGGCATCCTGCGGACTCCTTACGTCGGCATGACACCTGTCACCTCGACGAAGGAGAGGTCTCTCACCTTCAGGGTGTTCGCCAATGTTTTTGTTCTCAGCATACCCACTCGCGGTGGGAGATGCTACCGATGCTACGATCGGCATCCTGTGGACTCCTTACGTCGGCATGACGTGTCACCCTGAGGAGCTTCGCGATCACCGATCGCGTCGGCGACGAAGGGCGTCATCCTGAGCGCAGCGAAGGACACCTCCAACAAGATCGCTTAAAACAAAACGCTTAAGAAAATACTTTCTCATTCCTTATTTCCTATTTCTTATTTCTCTGTTTTCTTGGTATTCAAATAAATTCGTATATTACAATTCCCCCCATACTTTTTATTTCCTGATTTTATTGGAGAACACACATGAGATTGTTGTGCAAAGGTGATTGTGTCTTTGGATGATGAGGTGGTGTATTTGCGAAAGTGAAAACTATAGGCGCATATAATTTTACTTAATTGGCTATGAGGTGAATATGTGAGATTGTGTAAGTGAGATTAGGAGTGGAGGTTCGCATACTTATGAGTTAGCAATAACCTAATAAAAAAAGATATGAACAAGAAAATTTATATTGTATTCTTTTTGAGTATTTTGTCGCTCACAACCTTAGCTCAAACAGACACTACTAAGTCAATTAGAAAATCTGACGCAAAAGATTTAGAGGAAAACGGCTTCAAGATTAACACAAAGGTTTTTAAGTTTGGGGCAAGTTTAGGGTTTAACTATCTTACACAAGACATCTTTGACCCAGTGCTTTCACCTGTAGATAATAGTTTAAAGCTACAGAGAGTTAATCCTGTGTCTTTTTTGCTTTCAACAACTGTTATCGTGAATCCAATAAGTTCATATTACAGAAAAATAGGAAAAGATGGAAAACCTTATGGAGATGTCTATTCTGTTCCATCAAGGCTTTCTTTCATAGGTACTGTAAATTTGGCACAATTTGGAGCATCTCAAACAGCATCATTTAATAAGAAAATTGATGGCGGACTTGGATTGGGAATACGACTTAACAATGATTTTCATTTAGGAATTTCTGCTGAGATGATTTCTGTTAGACAACTGAGAGATTATATAGTCAATGACTTCACTGATAAACCTATTGTGGTGAATAATGTAACCTTAAATGCCCTAGACATTTCGGACAATAAATTATTTGTAGATAAGTATTATTTTGGCTTATCAATCAAATTTATTTATGTGCTTGTAGGTAAAGAATAGGCTACTGCTAACATAGGCTTGGCTAAAAGCAGAGCTGGGGTGCTAAAATATGACTTTAGTGATTTTTATGTGCTAAACTACTTAGTTTGGGCTTTTGTGCTACGATTTCCCCGCCTTCGCCAAGCCTTGTCCGTAGGCAGCAAGGCTGTAAGGACTGATTGTTTAACTGAATTACTTCGATATTTTACTCAAATATTTAATTACATAAACATATAGTTATGGCTCTTGCAACATCTTACCTAGTAGCAACAAACAAACTCGATGATATTTTCAATGCACTTCTCTCAGCAAAGGCTCCATCCAGCTTGACGACAGGTTTTCTTAAAACTTTAGGGTTCACAAGCAGTAATGATGCTCTTTATGTTCGACTTTTTAAAGACCTCGGACTGATTGACTCTTCAAATGTTCCTACTGAAAAGTACTTTAGATTTTTAGACCAAGCCGAATCAAAAAAAGTAATTGCTGAATGTATCGAAGAGGCTTACTCAGACTTATTTGCACTAAACAAAAAAGCGAATGAGCTAAGTGAAGCAGATGTTAAAGGCAAATTCAAGACCTTGACGCAAGGCACGAAGGAGGATAACATTATTAATCTAATGGCTAAAACATTTAAAGCTCTTTGTGATTACGCAGATTGGACATCCAAATCCTCAATCAAACCTCCAGATACTCCTGAGACAAAGACTACAAAGTCACAAGAACCATCTGTCGAAGTCCCCATCATTGCTGGTCATAAAAAAGGAATTAATCCAAGCCTGCATTATAATATTGAGATTCATTTACCCGAAACTCGAGATACTGCCGTTTACGATGCGATATTTAAAAGTCTTAAAGAACATTTATTCTAATGGATAATTACTACTCTTTTGTTTTTAAAGGTCTTCTAACTGAAGATGCTTTAGATAAGGTCGGAAGGAGAAACAAATCTCATTTCACTGAAGACCAAGCTAAGAAACTAGCTTCCACGCTAGCAATTGATGAAATGGACTCTGAACTAGTAATAAGGTCAAAGAGAATGTCAATTGTCTTTACAGCTATTGCAGCTTTCGAAAATTCCGTAAGGCAGTTTATTGAAAAAAAGTTGTTAGAAGAAATTGGCGAAAATTGGTGGACTGAAGCAGTTGACCCAAACATCAGAAAAAAAGCTGAAGGCAGAATGGAAGAAGAAAAGAAAATTAGGTGGCACACACCAAGAGGACTAAGCCCTATAAATTACACAGAGATGAAACACCTAACTGATACGATTAGGCAAAATTGGAAACTTTTTGAGCCTCACTTGGGGACTTTCGATTGGGCTTCAAATATTTTGGATACAGTTGAACGTTCCAGGAATGTTATCATGCATAGTGGGGACCTTGGCAATAGGGATATCGAACGAATTGGCTCACACATCCGTGATTGGATAAGACAAGTTGGAGCGTAACATTACTTCTTCGTAGAGTCTTCAAATCAAAACAAGTTCATCGCAGATGTCTCCGAGGTATGAGGGACTCTGCGTATTACACAGAGATATTCCTTCTTAGAAGACTTTAAAATGACTAATAAATTGGTTCTAATTATTTCCTTTTTTAACTCTTATGCCAAAAAAAACACTTGACTTAGATTGGTTAATAACTGAATACATGCCGTTTTTTAGTGAATTCGGAATGACGGAAGAAAATGTACGGGGGTATTATGAAACATGGTCTAAAAACCGCCCAGCATTAATCAAAGATTATCTATGGTTTATTTTTCAAAGCTTATTATACGAGTCAGCTAAACAGTCTAAAACAGAACAAGAGTTATATAAGTATCAAAATATGATTTATATGGAGATGCTATGGTTCAGAAGAAAAGTTGAAAAAGTAAAAGCTAATGAGATATTGCAACTAGCATTAGCATCCTTGGTACGAAAAACTATTTCTGAAACTAACCTTCAGTTGAAGGTTGAGATAATTTCTGGCAATTGTTGTCCTTATTGTGATAATCTTAATCAGCAAATGTTTTTTTCCGAAGATGTTTTAAAAAATCAATACCTGGGATCTCGAGATTGCACAAACCCCAAAGGATGTCACTGTACATATGCATTTGTGCCAATGCGAGATGAAGATGCTAAATTACTTTCTAGCTTTTCCTAGGAGACTGTTGTAGAAATAAGTTCAACACTCCTCATTCACCTCCAATCGATACCCTTTCCCCCTCACAACACTAATCTTCACCCTCGGGTCTAACTCCAGTTTCTTTCTCAATTTCGAAATAAACATATCCAAACTCCGTCCCACGATCACACCTTCATCTTCCCAGATCTCTTTTTGTAGTCGGCTTCTTTCGATCACTTCATTGGGTGATAAGGCAAAAATGCGGAGTACACGGGTTTCAGTACGGGTAAGGTCAATAGATGTTTCATTCAGTAAGAGCTTACGTTTCTCTGCATCAAAACGCATAGTGCCTAAAGTGAAGATGCCGGTGGGTTCCATGTCAGGAATGTTCTTGCGTTTTTTGATGGGTATCCAAACCACACATCCCACCAATGCCAACACAGAAAGGGCACCGAACAGGTAGCCGGTTTGTCCATCCATGATCCTCGTGGGTTTGAATTGAACATGGAGCATGTAACAGGCGCTGGGTTGTCTTCTGCCGAGACAGGCTACAATATCATTTTTCTTATTATTGGAAATCGCATAGCCATAGGCCACACTGGTATCGGTACAGTTCAGCACATTCACCACATAATCACCGGCAAGCGGGTCTTTGGCGAATAAACGTTGGGTTGTTTTCACCAGGGAGTCGGGTTGAAAGGTAAATGCCTGTTCAAAACGGATGCGGTATTCATACGCGGAGATCTTTTGTATCGGTAGAACCCTTGAAACACTGTCGCCCGACTGTAGCAGTATTTCATGTCCGAGTCGACGCAGCAGGATCTCTCTTCTGGCAACATCAAAATCATCCTTACCCGTGAAGGTGAATGCCACACAGATCATGGAGATCAATCCGATGAATAATACTCCAAGGAAGATTTTTCGTTGGATCGGCCATTGTATTTTTTTGATCCGCATCATGTCAAACTAATATTTACAATCTTTACACGATTATTTACAATAGATATTCGACTGTCTGCACAACGTGCGTGTATTTTTATCTTATCAACTGTGAAAGGCAAAACCTTCACAGATTTGATGGAACAAAAGGTAGAAATATGTTCACTAAAACTGTAAAAAATATGAAGAAAGGTATGTTCGCGCTGATCCTCGCGCTCGCTGTTGTGGTAAGTGGAATCGTATTGGCGAATCACGAAACCAATGATAAGCCTGTTAAAAAACCTTTACCCATGACCGCTGCAGAAAAGACAGCAGCCATGAAAACATGGGAAGCCACTCCCGATGGTATCCGATTCAACAACTGGAAAACTTCTCCTGCCGGACAAAAAGTATTG
This sequence comes from Sediminibacterium sp. KACHI17, assembly GCF_040362915.1. Lineage (NCBI taxonomy): Bacteria > Pseudomonadati > Bacteroidota > Chitinophagia > Chitinophagales > Chitinophagaceae > Sediminibacterium > Sediminibacterium longum. The sequence goes on from NZ_AP029612.1 coordinate 2,451,327, forward strand.
ACCGGTGCTAATAAAATAAGACACCACATCAATGCCTCCAGCAATATGGAAGCGGTGGTAACATCGTTGTCACTGCCACCGGGTTCAAGATTGGGTTTTGGTGTGATGGTGAGCATCAATGGGGAGGAGTACATTTTAAGTTTTGGTCCGGAAGAGAACGAGGCATTCAAACAACTGAAAGAGCTGAAGGTGAATGATAAGATACTGGTGAAAAGTCATGCGGTATCGTACGCACCCAAGTATGCGTATCCGATCATAACGGGTAATTATGTAGAGCGAGATCATAAAGTATTGTACAAGCGAGCGCCAAAAACAGATGGATGCTGACCCTTCGTCGCAGATCGTAACCGAAGGTTACGAATGCTCCTCAGGGTGACAAAAAAATAAATAGGTTTGTCATCACAACCCTTAACACATGTTCAAGAAACATCTAGTTCTGCTCTGTATTTTGATATCCGTTGTTTTCATAGGTATTGCAACATCCTTGTATCCGGGAGGTACGATATCTGATAAGAGTACGGTGGGATTTATCTGGTCAAAAAATTTTATCAGCAATTTATTTTTACCGCAGGCATTGAATGGTGCTGATAATCCGGCAAGGATCTGGGCCATGGTGGGTATGGCATTTCATTCACTTGGATATGGACTGTTCTTTTTACGCATGGCCAAAAAAATGCCCGATGCTCATGGTTCATGGGTATTGAAAATAGTGGGTATCTTAAATATCTTTTTCAATTTTCTAGTGGTCACACCTTTGCATGATAGTATGGTGACCATCTCCAGTACACTTTCTATGCTTGGTTTATTTTATATCACCGTTTACATATTGAGATCCAAATTGCATGTCTTCAAAGTTGCTTGTATCCTCTGTATGTTGGTTTTCTATTTCGCTTTATACCTCTATGGTTACGGTAATTGGGGTTTATTGGCGATAATGCAGAAAGTAGCTTTTACTACTTCTATGTTATTGGTATTGGCGTTGGAATATTTTACGAGCCGGGAAGACTTCTCCCTTCGTCGCAGATCATAGCCTGCGGTTATGAATGCTCCTCAGGGTGATAAAGAATGTATCTTTCAGTTTTCAAAACAAATTTTATGCGAGGACGATTGTTGTCTTTTGGTTTTCTTTTGTGGATGAATACATTGGCTGCACAATCTGTTCATCCAAAACTGAAGATCACACCGCTTACGGATCATTTTTATATCTATACCACTTACAATACGTACGAAAACTCAAAAGTACCCGCCAATGGTATGTATGTGGTGACCAAGCAAGGGGTAGTACTATTTGATACACCTTGGGATACAACACAGTTTCAACCCTTGTTGGATAGCATTCAAGTCAGACACCATCAATCCGTGATCATGGCTTTTGCCACACATTGGCATAGTGATAAGACCGCCGGATTGGAATACTATCGTCAAAAAGGTATCAAGACCTATACTACACAAAGAACAGATGAATGGAGTCAAAAGAACGGAGCCAAGCGAGCAGCTTTTCTCATGCATGCAGACACATCCTTTCAAGTAGGTGCAGATCGATTTGAAATTTTTTATCCCGGTCCGGGTCATACTGATGACAATATTGTGATCTGGTTTCCGAAACATAAAGTCTTATATGGTGGATGTTTGATCAAAGGTGCATCGGATACCAATCTGGGTTTTTTGGGTGATGGCAATGTGAAAGAATATGTACATACCTTAAAAAGGGTACAACAAAAATATCCGTCACCGAAACACATCATTGTTGCGCATAGTGATTGGAAGGATCTTAATTCATTGAAACATTCGATTGAAATGGCGGAGTTATTGCGGAAAAAAGAGCAACCATAAATCTGATTCTTTCTGTACTTTTTTTTATTAAGATGTTAATGTCACCCTGAAGAGTCTTCCGACGGTCAGTCGGAAATGATGACGAAGGGTGACAGGTTATGGATTGCAATGATCACAATACATCGGATCTTCTGTTTGTTTGTTGTGCGGATAATGCTTCTCTTCTGAAAAACCACAATGGGTACATTGGTAGATGTATGCGAGTACCGACCTGGTTGGACTTCCACAAAGATCACAGGGCAGTCCGGTTTTGGCATCTGTGATACTAAAGCCGGGCATTTGGCAAGCAGGGCAAGCCGTTTGAATTTTTTCAATGAGTTTTTTGGTAGCGATCTCAATGACCTTCATCCTCGTAGGATTGTACATCGCTCTCATATCGGTCTCTACACCCACCATCGGATATTTTGCAGCCATTGTTTGATAAGTATCCAGCAGAGTGGGCATATCTGTAATGCCTTTTACAATATCGGTTTGTTCTTGTCTGGATTTACGCAGAATCAAACCATGTGAAGGAAACATGACCTGACCAGCAAACTCCATGAGTTCTTTTTCTTGCGCAATTTCTTTGTAGCTGAAATTGGTTTCGGTACTGATCTCACGTGCGATGATCTCCAGGTTATTTTTTTGATCGATGAAGATGACCAGTTCATCATCTGCACCGATAAAATATAAAGACGGGTGTGGTCCAAAAGAGCCTTCGTTGGCGATGCCCATATCACAACCTGTTGCTTCCATCGCCAGCAGGCATTTTTTTCGGGCGGTGGCTAACGGATCTTCTTCCCTTTCTTTTTCACCGGTAAAAGTGCCGAGCAGATCGGTATTGAATGATTCGGGTACGATGCAGGTAACACCCAATGCTTGTTCCAGTAGAGGTGCGATCACTTTTTCCTTGCCATGCATCGTGGCGATCACTAGTTTTCTACCGCTGAACATACTCAACATGTTGTATGCTTTTGTAATGCGAGTCCTGCTGCGGTTGCACGAAACATTCCCTGGTCGTATGATAATTGTCCGTTCACGAATGTTTTTACCACGCAGTTATGAAATAGGGTTCCTTCTAGTGGTGACCAGCCGCATTTGTATAAAATATTTTCCGAAGAGACCTGCCATTCATGATCGAGGTCTACCAAAACCAGATCTGCATAATAGCCTTCTCTGATAAAACCTCGTTGCTGAATTTGATAAAGAATAGCGGGGTTGTGGCACATTTTTTCTGCGATCTTTTCCAGTGAGATCTTTCCCATGAGATGCATTTCCAACATGCAGTTCAGTGAATGCTGAATAAGCGGAGCGCCTGATTTTGCCTGAAAATAAGTGCCTTTTTTTTCTTCTATAGTATGAGGGGCATGATCCGTAGTGATGATATCGATTCTATCGTCAAGTAATGCCTGAAGCAGGCCATCCTTGTCTTGTGCAGTTTTAATCGCCGGGTTCCATTTGATCTTTGCACCCAATCTTTCATAATCCTGATCACAGAACCAAATATGGTGTACCGATGCTTCTGTGGTGATCTTTTTTTGTGTCAGTGGAATATCATTTCTGAAAAGATGCGTCTCGATCGCTGTTGACAAGTGAAGGATGTGTAGTCTGGTCTGGTATTTTTCTGCGATCGCTATGGCTTCTTTGGTTGCTTCATAACAAGCTTTTTCACTTCTGATCACCGGATGCAGTTCGATGGGTATGTCTTCTCCATATTGTTGCCGGTAATAGGTTTCATTGGCTTCAATGATGGCTTCTTTTTCTGAGTGTATGGCGATCAGTGACCGGCATCCGGCAAACAATTTTTCCATCATATCGGGTCTGTCTGCTAGAATGTTTCCCTTACCGGAAAAATAGAGTCCATCGTCTGTTATGAGTAATAGGTTGGAAGTATCTGTTTGAATGACTTGATCTAAGTTCGAATGATTCACTCCCAATGCAAAACCATAGTTGGCCCAGGATCTTCCTTGCGCTAATGCATATTTTTCTTGTAATGATTCGATATTGAGCACATTGGGTTCTGTGTTGGGCATGTCAATGAAAGAAGTCACACCTCCTGCTATCGCTGCCCTGCTTTCTGTAACGAGATCCCCTTTATGGGTGAGTCCGGGTTCCCGAAAATGCACTTGTCCGTCTATGATACCCGGTAATAAATATTTACCGGTACCATCAATCACATGATGTGTCGGTAAGGGAGTAATGTCTCCGATCTGACGAATGAATTGATCTTCGATTAAAACATCTTGTTGAAGGATCGAACCTTCATTCACCAGATGGACGTTTTTGATTAGATAGTTTTTCATGATGCTGATGGTGGCAAAAATAACGCCTAATAGCAGATATCCTTTTTGGATGAAAAAAGATCTTTTCCCATAAGCTATCTAAGTGCCGGGAACTCAAACTGCCTTCACCATACGCCATGAACCATCTGCTATTCTCTCATTTGGCATTTGACTAAAAATTCAGGTTATTTGCAAACAAATCAATCCCATGCTTCCTAAGTTCAAACGAATCCTCCTGAAATTATCCGGTGAAGCCCTGTTAGGTGATCAGAGAAACGGCGATCCATTCAATCCACAGATCATAGAGCAATATGCGCACGATATCAAACTCGTGACCAATTTAGGAGTGCAGGTAGCGATCGTGATCGGTGGTGGTAATATTTACAGAGGGATGAATGAAGCAGAGAGTGGTATTGAGCGTGCGCATGGTGATTATATGGGGATGTTGGCAACGGTGATCAATGCGATGGCCATGCAGGCGATGTTGGAAAAGATCGGTGTGTATACGCGTTTACAAAGTGCGATCAATATGGAGCAGGTCGCTGAACCTTATATCCGTAGAAAGGCATTGCGTCATTTGGAGAAAGGAAGGGTCGTAATTTTTGGAGCAGGTACCGGTAACCCTTATTTCACAACCGATACAGCAGGTTCTCTGCGTGCCATTGAGATGAAAGCGGATGTGATCTTAAAAGGCACACGTGTAGATGGTGTGTATACTGCTGATCCGGAAAAAGATCCTACGGCCACAAAATATGATAAGATCAGTTTTCAGGAATGTATTACCAAGAACCTGAAAGTGATGGATATGACGGCTTTCACTCTTTGCATGGAAAACAAACTCCCCATTATTGTGTTTGACATGAACAAGCCCGGAAACCTCCTGAAAGTAGTAGAAGGGATGAATGTAGGCACTTTTGTAAGCTGATCGCCCGCTGGTGTAAAACATCGGTTATTATTGAACGCTGTTGGTAATTTCACTCCAATGAAAAAACTATTGATCCTCGTTTGCTGTCTGAATGCCGCAATGGCCATGTCTCAAGGACGTCTTACACTTTCAGATGCCATCAACCTCGCACTAAAAAACAGCCTGGATATTCAATTGGCCAAGAATAATGTGGAGATCAGCAATATCAATAACCATCCGGGTATTGCAGGTGCTTTGCCTACCATTACCGCAACTGCCAATGACAATGAGCAGATCATTTCGATCAACCAAAAATTCCCCGATCCATCCAGAAATACAACGCGTAATAATGTTAGTTCCAATAACCTAAGTGTTGGTGTTACCGGAAGCATTCTGTTATCAAATGGCTATCGTGTGGTGACCACCAAAAAGCGATTGAATGAACTGGTGATCCAGAATCGTTATCTCCTGGATGCGCAGGTACAGAATACCATGGCTGCGGTTGCTACCCGTTACTATGATGTGGTACGTCAACAAGAGTTCATCAAAACCATCGAGCAATCGATCGGCGTGTTTCAAAAAAGATTGGATATTCTCCTCGCTCGTAAAGAAGCAGGCTTATCGAATAATGCAGATATTTTTCAGGCGCGCTTAGACCTGAATGCACAAGTACAATTGAAGCAACAGCAGGAATTGGTGATTCAACAAGGAAAGACCGATCTGCTGAATTTGTTATTCCTGAATCCGGATTCATCGATCACGATTCAGGATACGATCATCGTAGAGCGCAATCTTTCATTGGAAAATATTCGTGCCAAGTTGAAAGATAATCCGCAGTTGCTGAGTGCAAATGAACAGATCAAGATCAATGAACTGATCGAAAAAGAAACCGCTGCTCTTGGAATGCCCTCACTACGTGCTAATACAGGCTATAACTTTAATAATACCAATAGTGGGGCAGGCTTCATTTTACAGAACCAGAGTTATGGTCCGTTCATCAGCTTGAACCTGAGTATTCCGATCTATAACGGTACTGTATTCAAACGTCAGCAGCAAGTAGCAGCAATGAACTCAAAAAATGCGGTCTTGCAAAAAGAGACTTTGGTACAAACGCTGGAAACAGGGGCTGTTAGAACTTATCAGGCTTATAAAAATGCACTGCAACAGTTAGAGACAGAAGTGGAAAATTATAAACTCTCTATGCAGTTGGTAGACCTGGTATTAAAACGTTTTGAACTCAATCAGGCTACGATCATTGATGTACGTCAGGCCCAGCAAAGTTTTGAAACTTCCGGATTCAGATTATTGAACTTGAATTATACAGCGAAACTAGCAGAGATCGAATTAAAAAGACTCGCCAATCAAATCACACCCTAAAGTTTTCACAAAGAGAACATATTGTTATTTTTTGGCATAATTTATGATCGATTTAAGAAGACCTCTTCATTCTTGAACCGACTGTTTATGCGCAAACTTGTTTACCTTTTTATTGTATCCTTTTTATTTAGTGGTACACTGTTTTCCCAATCATTGGAAAATAGCCTCAGTTTCTATAATGAACGGTTCCCTCAGGAAAAAGTCTACCTGCATTTTGATAACCAGGCGTATACTCCCGGCGCCTTGATCGGATTTAAAGCTTATCTGATGAATGGCCCTGATCTTTCCCGACTGAACCGTAATTTTTATACGGATTGGTATGATGAGTCCGGTAAACTTTTATCACATCAGGTATCACCTATTACCATGTCTTCTGCATATGGAACTTTTGTGGTTCCGGAAAAATATAAAGGCAACACCATTCATGTAGTAGCGTATACGCAGTGGATGTTGAATTTTGATAGCACTCTTTTATATCAGAAAAAAATACAGATCCTTCAGTCTGGTGCAACGGTTGCTAAAACATCTGCGACCACAAAAGAGTATCATGTACAATTTTTTCCGGAAGGTGGTTTGATGGTTAATGGAATCACTTCTTTTATTGCTTTCAAAGCAACCGATAAAAATGGTGATCCGATTCAGGTGCAAGGAACGATCAAAAATGACCAGGGAGAAGACATCAGTCGTTTCAGATCGCTACATGATGGTATGGGAAGATTTGCACTGATTCCGCAAGCGGGCGCTACTTATGTTGCAGAATGGATCGCACCTGATAGCACCCTTCAACGGACGTCTTTGCCGGCATCGGTTACAGATGGTGTTACCATGCAAGTGAGTGCTGTAGGTGATACGCGTTACATGCAAGTACAAAGAACAGAAACACTGGCACCACATTTACGCAAGCTCTCGATGTTTTTAACGGTGAATCAACAAGTGGTCTTGCGTGGTACCGTAAATCTGGAAAATGAAACAGCTACACAGGTAAAGATCCCGGTAAAAGGATTGCCATCCGGATTGGCAACGATCACTTTAATGAATACCATGGGTGATCCTGTTTGTGAACGCTTGATCTTTATTGATAACAAAGAATATACTGCTACGGCAACCATTCGTTTTGATACGATCGGATTGAGTAAGCGTGCAAAAAATGTATTTGAGATCGAATTACCGGATACCATTCCTGCGAACTTATCACTATCTGTTACCAATGATGACCTGCCAGATGATCATGCATCCAATATCATCAGTACTTTACTACTTTCTGCTGACATCAAAGGAAAAGTATATCATCCTGCCTATTATTTCAATGAACGAAACGACTCTGCCAAACATTACCTCGACCTGGTGATGTTAACACATGGCTGGAGAAAATTTGTATGGAAAAAAGTGATGGATTCCACGTCATGGGTCACACGTTACCCTATGGATACCGCATATCTTTCTTTGCAAGGAAAGATCGACGGATTCAGTGAAAACAGATTGGCTAAGGCTGAAACATTGAATCTGATCCTTCGTGGTAAAGACTCTTCTACATTGATGCGTTTTACACCCATTGGTAAAAACGGATCGATCTATGAACCCAATGTCATCTTCTTTGATACGGTTAAATTGTATTATCAGCTCAATAAGATCTCTGTATTACCCGGAAGAGGCAAAGTGTCGATCACTACTAATCTGATCGACACACCGTTCTATTCATCCTTACACATACCGATGATCTTTCAATATGATACGGCCGCACTTCGTTTGATGCGTGAGATCGCTTTGCAACAAATACAATTGCAAAAATTACGCGAGGGAACGACACTGGAAGAAGTGGTGGTGAAAACCAGGGTGAAATCAAGATTGGAAGAATTGGATGATACCTATGCAAATGGAATGTTCAGAAATGTAGATGCTCTTTCTTTTGATATGATGAATGATCAGCGCGCATTATCCAGCTTCAGCGTATTTGATTATTTGCAAGGACGTGTACCGGGTATGCAAGTAATTGGAGCATTGACAAGTAGTCCCAACATCATTTGGCGAAATGGATCCGTAGGCTTTTTCCTGAATGAGATGCCCATAGAAGCACAATTTGCTGCTACTATTCCAATGACAGACGTGGCTTATTTGAAAGTTTTTCGCCCACCCTTTATCGGATCATTGGTCAATGCAGGTGGTGGTGCTGTTGCTATCTATACCAAAAAAGGTGCAGATCTCACCAATTCTGTAAAAGGGCTGGATAATCTATCCTTATTGGGGTATGCTCCTGTCCGAGAATTTTATCAGCCGGATTACTCGGTGGATCCACAAAGCTTTTCTACAACAGATATCAGAAGAACTTTATACTGGGAGCCGAATTTAATTACCGGCGGATCTGAGCGAAAGATCCGGATTCGTTTTTACAACAATGATATCTCTTCCAAACTCAAAATTATTCTGGAAGGCGTGAATAGTAATGGCCAATTCATTTCCATTCGTAAATTGCTGGAATAAATCATTGAACGTGTCTGTATCGATCCATTCTAAGTTACCGGAGGTAGGAACGACCATTTTTACTGTGATGAGTCAGCTGGCTGTGCAGCATGATGCTGTGAACCTCGGCCAGGGCTTTCCTGATTTTCCGATGAATGCTACATTACATGAGCTGGTATCCAAAGCTATGCGTGATGGCTTTAATCAATATGTGCATATGAATGGTTATCCTTTGTTGCGACAAAAACTCGCAGCAAAAGTGCAGCACTTGTATGGCACAGCTATCGATGCAGAAACAGATATCACCATTACGCCGGGTGGTACTTATGCTATTTATACCGCGCTTACTACGGTGTTACGTCCGGGTGATGAGGTGATCGTATTTGAACCCGCTTATGATAGTTATATTCCTAATATTGAGATCAATGGTGCTGTAGCTGTTCGTATCGCTTTGAATTATCCTGATTATAGTATTCCATGGGAACTGGTGAAACAAAAGATCACATCCAAAACAAGGATGATCATGATCAATTCACCACATAATCCAACAGGTGCTGTATTATCTGCGGCTGATATGCAAGCACTGTCAGCGTTGGTAGAAGGCACCAATATCATCATCCTGAGTGATGAAGTATATGAGCATCTGATCTTTGATGGTCTCACGCATGAAAGCATCCTTCGTTATCCTGCATTACTCAAACGAAGTTTTGTGTGTTTTTCATTTGGGAAAACCTATCACTGTACCGGATGGAAACTGGGCTATTGTATCAGTACCCCGGAATTAATGAAAGAATTCAGGAAAGTGCATCAGTTCAATTGTTTTACCTGTGATACACCCAAACAGGTAGCGCTTGCTACTTATCTGGATGATACAAAAGCTTATCTTGAATTAGGCGCTCAAATACAGCAGAAAAGAGATTATTTCAGAAAGCAAATGGAGCAGACCGCTTTTCAATGTATTCCTTCTCACGGAAGTTATTTTGAATGTTATAGTTATGCTGCTATCAGTGATGAGCCGGATATGATTTTTGCGAAGCGACTAACCGCTGAATATGGAGTTGCTACCATTCCTGTCTCTGCATTTTATAAAGATGGGAAAGACGATAAAGTCATACGTTTCTGTTTTGCCAAACAGGAAGCCACATTGGATAAAGCGATCGAAAAATTATTGAAGATCCAATAAAAAAAGCCGGATAACTATCCGGCTTTTTTGTGTTATTTCTTTCTTACAACACCACTTCCACTGATCGCAATATCAGTAGCAGGTGGGTTGCCATAATAATCGATCGTGCCCGATCCGCTGATCCTTATTTTCAAATTTTGTGAGCAATTCAATTCAATAAATCCGGAACCGGTAATATTGGCTTCCGTATTTTTTGATGGAATGACTGCTGCAAAAATATCTCCCGATCCATTGATGTTATAAGAAGTACTATTAAAGGCGGAGGATTGAATGCGTATTCTTCCTGAACCATTGATCAGTGTGGTCAGATCAGTTCCCTGAAGAAATCCATTGATCACCACATCACCTGAACCATTGATATTAACGCCTCTGATGTCCGGAGTTTCTATTCGCACTTTGATATTATCATTGCGGATATTTTTTCTGCTCTCATAACCCAGGAGCAGTTCTCCATTCTGCACTTTTGATTCGTATACTTCCAGCAAGTTGGTATAACCTGAGATGATCACTTGTTGTGTATTTGAGGGTACGATCTCTACATCTCCTGAACCATTCAATTTGATCTTACTGAAATTGGCTACTGATCTGATCTGCGTAGCAGTTGGTCCTTCACCTGTGATGGATTTAGTGCAAGATGAAAATAAGATGAGTAAACTACATAAACCGATGATCCATTTATTCTGTTGCATATATCTGTTTTTGAATCACAAAGTTGAGCAACCTCATCTAGCACATTTGTTATGTTGTATGAATTGCATTTTTCATTGGATAGAAAGTAATAAATGAGGATGAGTAGCAATGCATGTGTAGGAAAAAAGAAAGGCATCACATATTCATGTGATGCCTTTCTGAGCTTGTTTATACAAGCAATTATCCGATCGCCTGATCAATGTCTGCGATCAGATCATCGATATCTTCGATACCTACGCTTAATCTGATCAGACTATCACTCAGTCCGTTTTTAATTCTTTCTTCTCTTGGAATAGAAGCATGTGTCATCGATGCCGGATGATTGATCAATGATTCAACGCCTCCTAAACTCTCAGCGAGAGCGAATACATGTGTAGACGATAATACGCGCTTAGCATTTTCAACACTATCATCTTTTAAGGTGAAGCTCATCATGCCACCAAAACCACGCATTTGTTTGCTGGCAACTGCATATCCCGGATGATCTGTAAAACCACACCAATATACTTTTTGCACTTTAGGATGATTGCGTAAAAAATTCGCCATCTTTTCACCGTTCTCACAATGACGCTGCATTCTTACGTGTAAGGTTTTGATCCCTCTTAATACGAGGAAGCAATCCATCGGTCCGGGAACAGCACCACAACTTTTTTGGATAAAGTATAATTTTTCACGGAGTTCTGCATCATTCATTACCAGACATCCCTGTATCACATCACTGTGTCCGCCAAGATATTTGGTGGCTGAGTGCATGACGATATCTGCGCCAAGGTCTAAAGGATTCTGTAAATAAGGAGAAGCAAAAGTATTGTCGACGCAAAGCAAAGCACCTGCTTTTTTGGCAATTGCAGCAACAGCAGCAATGTCCGTGATGTTCATCAGCGGATTGGTAGGTGTTTCGATCCAGATGAGTTTTGTTTTTGCAGAAATTGCAGCAGCTACATGATCAACATTTGTTGTATCTACATATTTGAACTGGATACCAAACTTTTCAAACACTTTAGTGAATAAGCGATACGTGCCACCGTACATATCATTGGCAGCGATCACTTCGTCGCCCGGTGATAACAGTTTGATCACTGCATCGGTAGCAGCTACACCGCTGCTGAATGCCAATCCGAATTTTCCATTTTCGATCTGTGCATAAGCTTCTTCCAGTGCTTTTCTGGTAGGGTTCTGACTTCTGGCATATTCAAAACCTTTATTGACACCCGGTGCTTCCTGTACATAAGTAGAGGTTTGATAAATAGGGGTCATGATCGCTCCGGTAGAAGGATCGGGTTCTGTACCGGCATGTATATATTTCGTGGCAAGTTTCATACAAGGAATGATTTAATTCTTTTTAGTGGGTTTTGAAGGAGCATCTTCGATAAATGTCATGGGTAATGATGCTTTCAGATCATCCCATAAAATAACCATTTGTGCACCATTGTTTTTTGTTTCCTCAAAATAAATGGTGAATGCCTCAACTACTTCATTGTTTCTGGCAACATCAATATCGGTTCTCAGCAGATCTTTTTTAGCATCATAATTGAAATTACCCCAACAGAAATTGTCTTTGTTCAGGATCATGGTCCATTTACCTTCTGCGGGAACACAATACAAAGTATATCTGCCTTTAGGTACTAGTTTACCATCGATGCGGATATTTTTAAAGAACTCTACTTCAGAAGCTTCATTGGCGCCTAATCTCCAGATCTCGTTATACTTGATGATGCCTCCGAAAATATCACGACCACTTTTTAAAGGTCTACCATAGATAACACGCGCGATCGGAGCATCTTTTGCTTTACCGCTGATCTTCAGGATCGGATAGTTGGCAGGCCAGTAGCTCATATCCATGGGTGACTTATCCAGGTCAGTAGGCTTTTGTTGAGCGAAAATGCAAAGGTTGATCAACAATGAAACACTCAGCAATAGAAACTTCATGTGGTAATTATTTTTGGCAAAGATAGCAGCATAAGCGTTTCACAACGCGTTAGAAAAATCGGCAGCCATTTTTTTAACATCAGGGAAAAATGCATGGTATGCTTCCTGAAGCAAGGGATAATGATCTTCAAATAACTGATAAGCAGTACTGCTGTCTTGCAGATAAGATGCTCTTCTCACCACGCCCTCAAAACTTTTCTCAATTCCCCATTTGTATCGGTAATTGTATAACCAGTTCTGACTACTCATATAAGGAAGCATTCTGGCGAATTTCTCGGGCAGGAAGGGTTCATGGGCCTGTAAAGTAGCATAGGTCTGTTGTGCAAATGCTTTCCATTCCTCATCTGATCGTATACTGGTGTCAATGGCCAGAAAATGATCATAGACAACATCGATAAAAGCACCTGCATATGGACCAACAGCCGGTTTCAATAATTTTTTTGCTGCTTGTGTGGCCGGATGTGCATCGGTGAATGTATCGATCATTCTGTGCAATCTTATTCCTTTCTGTATATCGGTAGTGTAATCAAACTGCTTTTTTCCTTTCACGAAATCACTGATCATATTACCGATCAGTAAACCTGAATCGTCAAAAGATAAAAATGCATGTGCGAGATAGTTCATCCTTGTTTTTTTCTGTAAAAGCGATAAGAAAATACAGTTGGAATGATCACAATGGCCGCTGTGATGATCATCGTGATGATGAATGCGCTAAAAAAAGGCAAAGTCAAAGCAGTAACAGCAATGATCAATCCTCCCGGAATCCAGAGTCTGGCCGCCAATTGATGGGTCGCTGCCCAATTTTCATCATCTTCTAAAGTCCAGGGTAGTCGCAGACCTATAAAATAATTCGGTTGTATGGTACGCATCTGATAACCTAAAAACGATAATAGGAGACCCACTGCCGGTAGTACAACAGTGGTGATACTGAGTTTTGCAGGATAGTTGACTGCACTATATGTGATCATGATATTGATCACGGTCAGAAACACTAGTATCACAATGGCTAAACTGTTCAAAGTAGCAGCGGAGGTCTTAGCTGTTTTTTTGGGATCTATTTTATGCAGATTGCGGATGAGCAGGTAAGTACCGATCGCAACAGTTGATAGGATAGACGTATGCAGCCACAAAGAAGATTTGGCGCCGAATTGATCTGCGATACCTTCTGCGTTAAAGTGTACAGGTACAGTTTCAGGCAAGCCGGCATATTGTACACCCAAATACACAAATGGAAGTGCTATGAGTACTACTGCCAGTAGTGGGGATGTAAAAACTCGTCTCATCGTAAGACTTTTCTTAAAGGTACAACAGCTTCTTCATCTATTCATTTCTATACCATTACTAAAAATTAACCGCATGATAACGCCTTTTATCTTTTCCTTAAGAAATCTTTTCAAAGTCAATACAGCAGCGCTTTTCAAGGCCTCATTAACGGTTGTTAACGGCGACATTAACACCGCTCATACTATGCAGCTAATATTCTGATCGCGCTGGTCATAAAGAACCTATGTCGGGTGTAGTAAGCAGTAGTTTTGACTTGTCAACCGAAAGAAGAAAATCAATATATCAAACTTAAAAACGCCACTATGAAAAAGATGTTATTAACAACATTGATTGCTGCCTTTATTGGAGCGCAATCATTTGCCGCAGATGTAACTAAAGTCAGTTATCGTGTACTGGCTTCTTTTGAATCACAGTTTGCAGAAGCAAAAGACGTAAACTGGACAGTTACAGATCAGTATTCAAAAGCCCGTTTCACGATTGAGGGCGAGCAGGTCGAAGCCTTCTTCAATGTATCGGGGGATGTGATCGGTACATCCAGAAAAACAGATCTGAAACGTTTGCCATTGAATGCAATTCAGAAGATCAAAAAAAGTTACGGTAAATACAAAGTAACCGATACCATTGAGTTTGAATTCAATGGCGAAAGAAAATATTTTGTTTCTGTTGAAAATGATACAGACCGTAAGATCCTCGAAGTGTCTTTATACGGAGATGTGAGCATTTTCGATAAGAATAAATAAGTTGGTTTGGTTAATCGGAAAGGTCCCAGGTATATTATACCGGGACTTTTTTTTGCAGGTATGTGTTCATTGATATAAAATCACCTTCTTTTTTGAGACTTGTAATCGTTTGAAGTAAACGTTCGAGTAGGATGTCTTTGCTCCATCTTTTTGTGAACGATGGTAATTGATAATTCGCAAGATCTGTAAACTCCCATGGATGGAAATAGAGACAGATATAGCCATCTTTTTTTAAGGTCTTCAATGCTAAATGTATAAAAGTATTTAGTGGGCAGTTTTTAAATGTTAACCAAAAAAGCGGTATCCGGAGCACAGGTGAAACAGAGGCCGGTATTCTGATCATTTCATTTTCAGTATACAGGGTTCTGGGTAAGTGAAGGTTGTTATACCTGCCCGGTAACCAAGTTGGATTCACTGATGAATCATAACTGTATCCTGCATCTTTTAATAGATGCATATCTACCTGCTTCATCCGCGGCATACGTAATCCGTATATTTTTTGCCCTGTGATTACCTCAAGTCTGTCTTTTGATTTGGCAATGTCTTCATTTGAAAAACTTGAATGATAATAGGTATGAGAAGCGATTTCATGCTTTTCAGACAAAGCTTTGATCGTATCAGGATAGTGGTCAGCAAAATTCGCAGTTGTAAAAAGTGTGGTCTGAACAGCCGTGTCGTTTAAAACAGGTGCGATCACATCTAGTCCTTGTTTCCCTATTGTCAATTGTTCTTGCGGGGATATGGATTGCCCGTATTCCAATGGCATATCAAATTCTTCTACATCAAAACTCAGGAGTATACTTCTATCAGGCATCATAAATTCGATTCGCGGATGATATAATTAGGCCTGTTCTTACTTTGCATAAAAAGTTTACCTAGATACAAACCAATGATCCCAAGGATCATGAGTTGCAGGCCTCCGAAGAACGAAATGGTGACGATCAGTGAAGCCCACCCTGAGATCGGCTTACCAAAATAATAACTATAAATGGTGTACGGAACATACAGTAAGGAAGTAACGGAAAAAAAGAGGCCCAGGTAAGCAGCAGTATACAATGGCTTGGTACTGAAGGAAGTGATTCCTTGTAAAGCAAAACGCACCATTTTTTTATAAGTATACTTTGATTGACCAAAGTTTCTATCGCCGGGTGAATATTCAATCGATATTTGTTTGAATCCAACCCATTTGGTCAAACCTCTTAGAAACAAGTCGCGTTCATTGAAACTTTTGAATACAGGAAATGTTTTCTTGTCGATAAGCCTGAAATCAGCTGCACCGGTCTCCACCTCAATATCTGACATTTTATTTAGCAGCCTGTAGAATAGGGAAGCTGTTTTCTTTTTTAGAAAAGGGATATTGTCTTCGTCTTTTCTCAGCGTGTATACAATATCATACCCTTCGTTCCATTTCTCAAGCATGAGTGGGATCAGTGCCGGTGGGTGTTGCAGGTCACCATCCATCATGATCACACAATCAGCGTCTTGGTGAATACAATCGATCCCCGCTTTTAGCGCATTCTGATGACCAAAATTTTTTGATAGGCTAATGAAAAAAACATGTTTATGTTCTACAGCCATATCTTTTAATACAGCATTTGTTTTGTCGCTGCTGCCGTCATCAATGAATATAAATCTGTGATCATAAATTGTAGTATCGATGGTTTCACCAATAGCATGGATGATTACAGGAATGTTTTGCTCCTCATTACAAACAGGTATTAAAATGCTAATCTTCTTTTTCATAAATGATCATCTTTTCCGACAGATAATTTTTGTAATGACAGTTCTTTAATCATGATCATCCAAATGATAAAACAAGGAAGTGCTTTCATAGCATATTGTACGAAAAACTTATCTCTGATAAGCTTTGGTATTAAGTCTGTCGGTGATAAAATGGTAAACAGAAATGTAAAAGTCAATAACACTATATATTCTGTTTTCAAAGGGATCTTTAATGAAAACCAAATAGCAATAGCACTGATCGGAATGATATAGGTAGGCGATTCTGCGGATGAACTAAAAATGACCACTGCAACCATCAGCATGCAGTAATATTTCAATGTGAAATGTTGATGAGAAAAATACTTGTACCTGGTCAGTGGTAAGGCAATAAGAAGTGCTGCCGGAATCAAAATGTAGAAATTGGAAAGATCTTGTATCGAGAAAATACGTCTTACCATACCCCCTACAGAAATATCCTGCATTCCCGGAGCAACGGATATATCAACGTTCGTTCCATTTTTTTCAACCAGTGAGTTGAACCAATCTTGGTAAGATTGTAGGATAAACTCCTTTGATGATATGAGCATGGGTAGAACAAACAGAAGAGCTACCCAGCCTATAAAAGAAAAAGCGAATGTCTTTTTTTTATCTGTAAAAAGAAAAAGTACCAATCCGATCACACTGTAAATTTTGATCAGCATACCTGCTGCGATCAGTAGCGTGGCCGGCAGTATCTTTTTATCCCTGACGAATGTGTAAGATAATATCATGGATCCGGCGAGCATTGGATTAAATTGAACGCTGTGGGTTGCGGTCATCAATTCAATTACCGAGATCAGTAAAACAGTATACAGTTGTGTTTGAGAGAGATTCAATTGTTGCAGGGCGTACAACAAAACCCAAGCATTTACCATACACCATAAAACGCATCCAACAGGTAAGGGCACCCAGGTAAAGGGTGCGATCAATAAACTGAATAAGGGGCCGTAATGATTGCTGTCAGCATATTCTAGCGGATAGGTTGCGTATAAATTAATTTGTTGGAGTGTGTGTTCATATACGCCACGGTAAATTAAAAAATTATTGATCTCTTGTGTGCCTCTACTGATTTCCAGTAAAACGGCTACTAATGTCGTAGTAAACCACAGAATGATAGGCAGGCGTATAGGATAGCCGGCTAGAGCTTTATTGAAATATACAGGTTTCATGCAGGGGCAATAAAATTATTACAAAATCCCCCTGCATGTCATTAGAATCCTATTAAACGATTGTAAATCCCTTCATTAAGGGATGTAAAAGCGTGTTGTGAGATTTAAGTATCGCCTAAAAAAATTACTTTTGCCCCTCAAAATCACCGAATATGACGAAAGGGCCTGTTTCTCAGTTTATTATGCATCATTACAGACACTTCAATGCCGCTGCATTGGTGGATGCTGCCAAAGGATATGAAACCCATTTACTGGAAGGCGGAAAAATGCTGGTTAGTTTAGCCGGTGCCATGAGTACCGCTGAACTGGGAATTAGTTTGGCTGAGATGATCCGTCAGGATAAAGTGGCCATCATCAGTTGTACCGGTGCCAATCTGGAAGAAGATGTGATGAACCTGGTGGCGCATAGTCATTATAAGCGTGTTCCTAATTATCGTGATCTGACTCCTCAGGATGAGTGGGATTTATTGGAGAACCATTACAATCGCGTAACGGATACTTGTATTCCTGAAGAAGAAGCTTTCAGAAGACTGCAAAAACATTTGGTAAAGCAGTGGAAAGATGCGGAAGCAAAAGGCGAACGTTATTTCCCTCATGAATTTTTGTACAAGACCGTATTGAGTGGTGAACTACAGCAGTATTATGAGATCGATCCTAAAAACAGTTGGATCGTAGCAGCAGCAGAAAAGAATCTGCCGATCGTAGTGCCGGGTTGGGAAGACAGCACCACCGGTAACATCTTTGCGAGTTATGTGATCAAAAATGAATTGAAAGCAAGCACAGTAAAGAATGGTATCGAGTATATGGTTTGGCTGGCTGATTGGTATCGTGAAAACAGTGGCGGTAAGGGTGTCGGATTCTTCCAAATTGGTGGAGGTATTGCCGGTGATTTCCCGATCTGTGTTGTACCAATGATGTACCAGGATCTGGAATGGCATGATGTTCCTTTCTGGAGCTATTTCTGTCAGATCAGTGATTCTACTACTTCTTATGGTTCTTATTCCGGAGCAGTACCCAATGAGAAGATCACTTGGGGTAAATTAGACATCAATACTCCTAAATATATTGTAGAGAGTGATGCTACCATCGTAGCACCTTTGATCTTTGCGTATTTATTAGGTTGGTAGTTAGGTGATGGTCTATGGTCTATGGTCCATGGACCATGGTCAATAGTCCATAGTAAGAGAAGAAGGGAAGTCTTATAAATGCAATAAAGAGCTTAGGTTTTATTTGAATAAAAAAAGCTCCGAATTTGATTCGGAGCTTTTTTATTTAGCGTGGAGGCATATTCAGTGGAATATCTCTTTTCAGCATCGTGTCTTTTTGCGCAATGACCCAGGCTGTATGATAAATGAGTCGAACTCTTTTTTCCATCAGGTCAAAATTGATCTTATCAACTGTATCAGTTGGTCTGTGGTAATCGCGGTGTGTACCGTTGAAATAAAAAATGATGGGAACACCTTTTGCAGCAAAATTGTAATGATCACTTCTGTAATAAAAACGATTGGTGTCATTTGGATCATTAAATCTTCTGTCTAATTCCATCTTGAAGTATTTCTGATTGACTTCATTGGTGATGGGTGTCAGATCACTGCTCAGTTTATCATCACCGATCACATATACATAATTCATGGAATCACCTTTGTAAGTAGGATCGATTCGTCCCACCATATCAATATTCAAATCAACAGTGGTTTTATCCAAAGGATAGATCGGATGCTCTGAATAATAACGAGACCCCAACAATCCTTTTTCTTCACCGGATACATTCATGAATACGACACTTCTTCTTGGACCATTCCCTTTCTTTTTTGCATTTACAAATGCTTCAGCGATCTCTACAACACTCACAGTTCCTGAACCATCATCATCAGCGCCATAATAAATTTCGCCATTGATGATACCTTCATGGTCATAGTGACTGGTGATGAATACATATTCATCTGCTTTATCAGTTCCTGGTAAAACAGCGATCACATTTGCACTTTGCAATTCATTGGTTTTTTTGATAGCTGTTAACTTGAGTTCAGATTTATAGCTTCCTTTATTCAAGTTCTTCATTTCTTCCACACCTATTTTAGCAGTTCTTCCCAATAATGCGCTGGCAACGTCTTCAGACACGCTGGCTACATTTACCCTGGATGGATTTGCTTTGGTCAAAGACATGCCTCCTTTTGTATTGGTAGGATTTCTTCTGGGGAATCCGCTTTTCGATACGATCAATACACCAGCTGCACCTTTTGATACTGCGGTATTTACTTTTCCAAGTGTAGAATACGGAGTCACAGCACGCGGGTTAGCAGGGGTGCTGCTATTCGGTGAACCTTCGAGTATGAGTACCATTTTACCGGTAACATTCAGGTTGGCGTAATCATTGGTCACAGAGTCAACGATACCATAGCCTGCAAATACCACTTCATTATAGTTGAATGATCCTGAATTAACCATTTGCATTGCAATAGAGTAATCTTTATCCCATTCAAAAACACGACCATTCACTGATAATCTTTTCTCTGTCAATTCATCTTGAAAGAGCGGAAAGTTCTGTAGGTAACTGTCGCCATTACCCGGCTTTAGTCCGAGTCTTTTGTACTGACTTTCCAGATAAGCGGCTGCTTTTCTTTCACCTTCACTTGCAGCATTACGTCCTTCCATTTCCGGACCGGCAATGATGGTAAGGTGTTTTTTCAGGTCAGCTGCAGTAATGGTACCTGCATAAGTTGAGGGGTCTCCTTTCTGTGCAATACTGATGCTGGCAGAAAGAAGCAAGGTTGATAAAAGAATGATTCTCATATTTTGATTTTAAATGAAAGAGCCATCACAAAAGATTGTAATGGCTCCGTAAGGTAAGTAATAAATCTTTTTAATAAAACCGATTATCTACCCGGCATGGTCAATGGAATATCTCTTTTCAGCATATTATCTCTGTTCGCCATTTCCCAGGCAGTATAATAGATCATCTGTACACGCTTCTGCATCAGATCAAAATTGATCTTGTCCACTGTGTCACTTATTTTATGATAGTCTGCTTTTAACATACCATCATAAAAGAAAAGAACCGGAACGCCTTTGCGCGCAAAATTGTAGTGATCGCTGCGGTAGTAAATTCTGTTCACGTCTTTTGGATCATCATACTTATAATCCAATGTCAATTTTGTGAATTTATTATTGGCTCCTTCATTGATGGGTGCCAGATCAGAACTCAGTTTATCATGTCCGATCACATACACATAGTTCAAAGAATCGGCTGTTAGTCTTTCTGTGTCTACGCGACCCACCATGTCAATGTTGAGGTTTACAGTGGTTTTATCCAAAGGATAGATCGGATGCTCAGAATAATATTCAGAACCCCACAATCCTTTTTCTTCACCGCTAACGGTCATGAAAGCAATGCTGCGTCTAGGGCGATCGCCTTTCTTGGCTGCAGCTGCGAATGCTTCTGCCATTTGGATCACGCTTACTGTACCGGATCCATCATCATCTGCACCATAATAGATCTGACCATTGCGCATACCTAAGTGATCATGGTGTGCGGTCAGGAAAACATATTCGTCTTTTTTATCGGTTCCGGGTAATACACCGATCACATTGCTGGTTTCGAGTGTGGTAGTTTTTTTGGCTACCATCAATTGCATTTCAGCAGTGTAGGTTCCTTTCTTGATGGTTTTCAGATCATTGATACTGAGTGTAGCAGTTCTTCCCAATAATGCCGAAGCTATTTCCGGTGAGATCGTCATCACTACAAAAGGTGCACCAGTTGCCTGACGGAAATAGATATTACTTGTAGTAGCAGTCGCTGTTGCTTTTGGGAAAGCCGTACTGATCATCAATACACCGGCAGCACCTGCTCTTCTCAATGCATTCATCTTTGCAAAACTGCTTCCGGCAGCGCTTCCGGTACCACCATCACCGTCCAGTACCATCACCATTTTACCTTTTACATCCAATCCGGAAAGATCATTGATTGATTTGGCGGAGTCAACTACACCATGCCCTGCAAACACCGTATTGTTAATGATCAGTGTACCATTACTTACAGAGGCGAGGTTGAAAAAATATTGTTTATCCCATTCAAAACTTCTTCCATTCACACGTAAGCTTTTGTCGCTCACTTCATCTCTGTATACAGGATAAGTCATTTGGTAGCTGTTGCCATTACCCGGTTGTAATCCGATCTTCCTGAACTGCTCTTCAATATATGCCGCTGCTTTACGCTCACCCGGCATACCGGTTTCACGACCTTCCATTTCTGCACTGGCGATCACAGTTAGTTTCTCTTTTAATCCTTTGGCACTGATAACAGGTGCATAGCGAGCCGCTTTATCCTGTGCAGATACCATGAGTGTGGCAAATGAAAATGCCACTAATAAATGTTTCTTCATACGAGCAATGTTTAAGAATTATGAACAGGCGATTTTATTGACTCTGTTAGCATGACGTCCGCCTTCAAATGCAGTGGTCATGAATATTTCGATCATTTGTTGTGCCAGCGGCAAAGCAACAAAACGAGCAGGGATACAGATCATATTGGCGTCATTGTGTAAACGGATCAGGGAAGCAACATCATTTTGCCAGCATAATCCGGCACGAATGCCCTGGTGTTTATTGGCAGTAATCGCCACTCCATTTGCACTGCCACAGAAGAGAATACCAAAGGTGGATTCACCTTTTTCTACACTCGATGCAGTAGGATGCGCAAAGTCAGGATAATCCACTGAATCAAGGGATGGCGCACCAAAATCTTTGACAGTATAACCCTTTTCGGTCAGCCATTTTTTGATGGCTTCTTTGTATTCAAAACCTGCATGATCAGCACCAATGGCAATAGGTTTTGAAGCATCAAACACGTAGTTCATGGTAAAAATTAAGTCGTGAAGTTAAAATATTGATAGCATGGGGTATCAAAAAATGTATAAACGGAGCAATCATGCTTACTTAACTCCATTCTTCTTCTTCTCTTCTTTCCTGTTCTTTCGATACACGTGCTGAAATGATGATACTCACTTCATATAAGAAAAATAATGGAAGGAATACGATCAACTGACTCATCCAGTCCGGACTAGGAGTGATGATCGCTGCTACGACTAATATGATCACTGCTGCGTATTTACGCATACGTCTTAAATAGGATGGAGTGACCAATCCGATCTTAGTCAGTAAAAATGCAAGAACGGGTAATTCAAATGCGATCCCACATCCCAAAATCAGGTTTGTTAGATTGTCCAGATAGTCTGTGAGTGTGGGTCTTGTTACCAATAATCCTTGTGTTCCCAATTGGAAACTACCGAGGAAATTGAATGTGAAGGGACCTAATAAAAAATATCCGAAAGCCGCACCACAAAAAAAGAAGAACGACACCCAAAAAATGATGAAGCGGGTATTTTTCAGTTCTTTTTCTTTCAAAGCAGGCTTGATGAATTTCCAGAATTCCCAGAAGATATAAGGAAATGCAATAATAATACCGCCGATCAATGCCATAGAGATACTGCTGAGAAATTGTCCGGCAAAAGTGGTGGATTGCATATCCACTTTTACGGGAGGCATACAAAGTGCTTCACCCATATGTGCCCAATGACTAAAATCGCAGAGTGCTTTATAGCTGATGAAGTTGGGGTTGATCGGTCCTGTAATGATATTATCAAAGACCCAGTCTCGATAAATGAAGATCACAATTGCCATAACGAGAATGGCAATAATAGAGCGAACGATGTGCTGTCTTAGCTCTTCGAGATGATCGATAAAACTCATCTCGGCTTTTTCCGGTCCTCTGTTTCTTTTGAATAAAGCCATGTATCCTCGCTGCTTTTGAGTTGCCAAAGTTACGGGTAACAGTAACACGAAAAATGCCGATTTTATCGGCGATTCAATGATATTTTCGGATACTATGGGTCAATTGATCTGCCAGATCCTGTTCATCAAGGTAAAGTATCTGTTCAGTAGCGATTCCAGATACTGTGGAGGAGTGAGGGGCGGCAGCATTTCTCAGGTACCAAACGGGTTTGCCTTTGGCCACTGCATAACCTGCTTCCAGACCTACCCCAATGGCTTTTACGGATAGCTCTGCGATCAGTATATCGGAGTCATCGATCTCTCTGCAAGCTGCTTGCATCATCGCTTTTTCTTCTTGTAAACTGAATCGATACTGGTCTACAAAAATAAATAGATCGATACCGGCTTGATGGAGTGTGGATCGTAGGGTTTGAATAACCGGTTCGAGTTGGGTACGATGATCGATACTGATGGCGAGATAAGCTCTTGGCATCTTAACGTAATATTTTCAGCTTAACCGTATCAATGCGTGTTTCGCTGACGTTCAGGATATCAAATCGATAATCATCGATGATAATGGTTTCCTTTTGTTTGGGGATGGATTCATGTTTGTTGATGATATATCCGCTCAAAGTCTCTGATTCATTCTCCGGAAACTCGAGTTCATATTTTTCTTTGAGATAATCCAGCTCCAGTCGTCCACTTAAAATGAATTCATCATCTGCCAATTGCTTTTCTACAAACTCTTCTACATCGTATTCATCGTGAATTTCTCCAAAGATCTCTTCCAGCACATCTTCCATGGTAACAATACCGGCAGTACCCCCGAATTCATCAACGACCCAGGCAATGCTTTTTCTTTCTTTGGTGAATTTATTGATGAGATCAGCAGCACTCATACTTTCCGGAACAGCAAGTATGGGATGAATGATATCCTGAATGCTGTTTGGTTTTTTGAAGAGATCGATTTGGTGTACGTATCCCAAGATATTATCGATGTTCTCATCGTACACGATCAGCTTACTCAGTTTCGATTGAACAAAACGATTTTGTAATTCACGAATAGAAATGCGTTGATCAACACCTTCGATCTCAGTACGGGGAACCAGACATTGTCTGATCTTAATGGTAGGTAAACTCAATGCATTTTCAAACAATTCAGTATTCAGTTCCTGATTGTCTTCATCCTGCTCTTTGGTTTGCTGGAAGAAATGTTCCAGATCTACTTTGGTAAAAGCTTCTGTTTTATCATTCACACGAACATTCAGAATATATTTCAGGATCCACTGTGAAAGATCAACGAATAAATTGGTCAGTGGCTCAAAGATGGTGTGAAAGAATTTAGCGAGAGGGGCGAAAAAGCTTAATAAGCTATCATTCCTTGCTCTGAAAATAGCTTTGGGGATGAACTCGCCAAAGATCAATACAACAATCGCAGAGATGATGGTATCGATGATAAGTTTCAGGTATTCATTTTGAACATTGAGCGGGTTCCAGGCAATGCTTTTCAGGAATTCATCGAAAAGAAGTCCATAGATCACCAATACAGTGTTCAAACCAATGAGACAGGTACCGATGAATTTGGCGGGATTTTCAACAAAATCGGATAATATCAATCCGCTTCGTTTTCCTTGTTTCTTTTTTAACTCAATACTCAATCGATTGGCGCTGACAAAAGCGATTTCATACCCTGCAAAAAAGCCGATGAATATGAGTGAGAGAAGAATCCATATGATCGTATAAAGCTCGGTCATAGTTATTTGTTCGTTATGCTAAGATAAGTGGTATTAGCATATAGCTAATAGCTAATGGCCAATAGCAGGTAATATTTGTACTTCCTATTAGCCATTAGCGATGAACCACCTGCTAACAACCGCGAGTGCCCCGTAGAAACGGGGCACGGACCGATCGTTAACAACATGAGAAAATCGGCTGTGTGAAATATATGCACATGAAGAAACTCAAAAGAAAGAATGAGCAGTATGGCGCTGCTCATTCGGGTATATGGAAACTGAAATATTAT
Organism: Sediminibacterium sp. KACHI17; assembly: GCF_040362915.1. Lineage (NCBI taxonomy): Bacteria > Pseudomonadati > Bacteroidota > Chitinophagia > Chitinophagales > Chitinophagaceae > Sediminibacterium > Sediminibacterium longum. Next base: position 2,476,707 of record NZ_AP029612.1, read on the forward strand.
TTAAAATCAACGGTGCAATTCTGGCATTTCATCTGCACTTTCAAACCTGAACCGTTACCGATATTGGCGGTGAATTTAGTAGGCGTGCTGTTGGTGCCGCGATACATTGGATATCCCTGTACGGTAGCCGGGGCAAGTGTTCCTGAAAAAGTACCCCCTGTTATTGTATTGGTTACACCCGTTGCTTTACCAGGTTGTGCCGGGATATTCACAGCGGTCATACCATTGGTTGAACTTATTTTAGAAAGTGTTCCGGAGGTATTGATCATGGACTGTACCAAACTGGCATATTCTTTTTTCTCTTCTTCTGTAGGCTCTACCTGTGTTCTCTCAAAATCACCATATACCGTAGAATAGCTTCCGATAAAGTCAACACTGTAGTTTTTCATATCACGAAGTGGGATACGAACATCTGCATAACGGTTATTGATCTTGATGAGTTTTACATTGGCGCCTACATTTCTGATCTTCACATCTGCATTACTGCCATCTATTTCGATAGAACCTGCTAATCTGGTAATACGGAGGTTGCCATAGTTCTTACGTCCTCTGATATCCGTGACATCTTCTACTTCAAATTCGTCATTGGTACTTACCATTTTGATTTTTTTAGCTGATGCCATTTCAATGGTAGCGTATTTACTTTCAATATCCAGATCATCGATATTATTGGCAGTGAATCTGCCATTTGCAAACTCGATCTCTGCCTCTTTGATATCACGCAGGTTAGCATTAGCGTACTTAGAACGAAGACGCAGTTTATTTAAGCTTTCCGCTTCAAAATTTCCATTGGTAATATCCAATAATACATCTCCTACATTGGCAGGCAATTGAAGATCGGAGTATCTGGTTTCAATATCCAACTTACTGCCAGCCGGAACATAAATGGTCAGTAATCTTTTATTAGTATTCCCGGACTTGGAGAAGGATCCTGATTGATTATATATTGTAGTAGGATATCCCACGACTACATTTTGTCCGCTGGTTGCATATGCATAGCTGCCAAAACTTGAAGCGCCTGATTTGATCTTTACGGAAGAGCCTAGTGCTTTTAAACTGATCCCCATTTTTTCAAACCATTCTTCATCGGTCAGTGTACTTTCTTTCTCAAAATAAGCGGTAGTCACTACTTTGACTTTTTGCTGGTCCCAGGTTTTTACCTGAATAGATCTGGTATTATTTTCAATATAGATCTCTCCACTTTTGGGCATATTGATCTCTTGGCTGACTTCTTTTGATTTTAAGTCTTCCTGATTGATATTTCTCGTCTCGAAACCAAAGCCGTTTGCAATAGCTACATTATCTACGCTTACCACATTAACATTGGAAGATCGGTTGATGTTTTGTGCGATAGGAGATGTTGCTACTTGAGCAAAAGCTCCATTTAAGGTTCCTGTTACAATGCCAGAGAGCAGTATCCATTGTTGCGCAATTCGTTTCATATCATTAGTGGTTTAAATATTGATGAAATAAGTTTTGACACTGTCAACAGGCGCACGATTTTGTTTGATGCGATTGTTGATCTTGTTCATTTCCAGTTGTAATTGTTTAAGTGTATTGAGTTTGATCTGATAAATATTGATGAGTTGATTGAGTAACTGATCGGTCATACCACGCTTTACGATTTCTGCTTTGATACCTTTCTCATCTTTTTCCAGTTGTTTGATCTGGATTTTAAAATCTGCAAAATATTCTGCTGACTCTGCAAACATGGGTGTCGTACTCACTTTATCACGTTGTAGGTTGATCACCTGTTTGAAACTATTTTCAATATTGTTCATCGCGATCAGGTCTTGTCTTTTCGGAATCGCTTTGATCGTGGGTATATGCTTCTTTTTATGTTCTCTTTTTTCAGCAACTGCCAATTCTTTGGTTGTAGTCACTGTTTCTGTTTCCGGTACGGTTGTATGAGGCTGTTCAACCGGTTGCTGAATATTTTCATTAGCCGTTATGTTCGACAATTCCGGTGTTGATGTGTCGCGCATCAGACTCCAAACACCGATACCTGCCAATACCAATATACATGCTGCTGCTACCCAGCGTGTCATCATTACAATGACGGTTGTCTTTTTCGCAGGTTGTTGTCGCTCTATTCTGTCCCATATAGCAGGAGAAGGCTCCTCCACATCTAATGAAGACCGATTTTGCTGCAGGTATTTTTTAAACTCATCCATGTAACTGCATTTGTTTGGTGATTCTTTCTTTTAATAGTTGTCTGGCCCTGTGGTACTGACTTTTGCTGGTTGATTCTGATATTCCTAAATGTGTTGCGATCTCTCGGTGACTATAATCCTCCAACACATATAAATTGAAAACCTGTCTGCAACCATCCGGTAAACTTTTGATCTCGTGATGCACCATATTGAGATCAACTGTTTTCCACCATTCAGGTTCTTCGTTGCTCATGGTCTGTTCCCATTGTTCATCCCATTCAGACCAGTACACATTTTTTTTACAGAAGCGGATACATTCATTCACGACAATTCTTTTCAACCACCCGCCAAATTGAACAGGGTCCTTCAACTGCTTCAGGTTTTTAAATGCGATCATAAATGCTTCCTGCAAGAGATCTTCCGCATCATTCTGATTGCCCGTCATGCGAATGCAGATGTTGTACATAGCTTTACTGTACTGGCGATAGAGCCATGCCTGCGATGCTGCATCTCCCGTGCAGGCTTTTCTCACAACAGCCGTTTGTATGGTGGATTCCTGTTCCAAATAATAGTTCCGCTTATAAGAGTAGAATAGGAGATGTTGGTTGGAAAGAAGGTAGAACTTTTTTTAGTGCTTCCATAAAAAAAGCGGAATGATCTTTACTCATTCCGCTTTTAATTGTTTGCTTATCAGATACTTATGCCAGATCCATCACCGGTTTGTTCTGTAAAATATTTTCAATTTTACCCATCACTTCGGTTGTCAACAACGGTAATACTTGCAGCGCTTTCAGGTTTTCTTCCAATTGTGTTTTCTTGGTCGCACCCAAAATGGCAGTGGTTACATTTGGATTTTTGATGGTCCAGGCGATAGCCATTTCAGCCAGGCTTACATTCATTTCTTGTGCCAATACCGCTAATTTTTTCACTTTCTCGATTTTGGCTTCCTGTACCCAACGCTCTTTTAACCAATCAAATCCTTGAATGGCCAGTCTGGAATCTTCAGGAATACCATTCAGGTACTTGCCTGTTAAAAAACCGGCTGCTAATGGACTCCAAATCGTAGTACCCAATCCTACATTCTGGAAAACAGGTAAATAATCCTGCTCCATCTTGAATCTTTCGAACATATTGTATTGAGGTTGTTCTACGGTTGGACCGATCAATCCATATTGCTGTGCAACACGATGTGCTTCCATGATCTCAGCGCCACTCCACTGGCTGGTACCCCAATACAAGATCTTTCCTTGCTGAATCAGGTTGTGCATGGTCCATACCACTTCCTCAATGGGAACATTTGGATCGGGGCGATGACAAAAGAACAGATCAAGATAATCCAGCTGCAAACGCTGCAGTGCTTCATGACAGGCTTCCATCAGGTGTTTACGGCTGAGGCCTGTTTGATTGGGTTTGTTTTCTTTACCACGCCATCCGAAAAATGCTTTCGAGGAAACGGTGTAAGAAGTACGGTCCCAGTTTTTCTTTTTCAGGATCCTTCCCATCATTTTTTCACTTTCACCTAAAGCATATGCTTCTGCATTATCAAAAAAATTAATGCCGTTATCATACGCAATACCCATCAGTTCATCAGCAATGCTGTCATCGATCTGTTTGTGAAACGTTACCCAACTGCCATAACTCAGTACACTTAGCTGTAAGCCACTTCGGCCCATTCTTCTGTATTCCATATTGTATTTTTTAGTAATGCTGAATGAAGTCAATGGCTCCAATGAGCCGGAGCATGCAATTTACAAAAAAGGGTGTTCAGACATTTATGGTTTCGGGTATTCTTGCCTAAATTGTTCTTATGTCTACTGTATCAATTGAACATCTCAATGCCATGCGAACCCATTTTGCATCAGGCATCACCCGTTCGTATGCTTTTCGGAAACAACAATTATTGGCTTTGAAAAAGGCCATTATTGCGCATGAGGAAGAGATCTATTCAGCGCTGTATGCAGATCTTAAAAAGAGTCCGGAAGAATGCTGGGTCACTGAAAACGGATTTGTATTGAGTGAACTGGATCATACCATCAGCTGGTTAAGTGCCTGGATGGAACCCGAACATAAATCAACCAATCTGCTCAATCTACCCAGCAAGAGCAGAGTAATGAAAGAGCCCTTGGGTGTAGTATTGATCATCGGTCCATGGAATTATCCTTTTCAATTGTTATTCACTCCTTTGATCGGTGCCATTGCTGCGGGAAACTGTGTTGTACTAAAACCCAGTGAGTTTGCCCCTGCTACAGAGGCTGTAATGCAAAAGATCATTGAAGCGATCTTCACCAAAGAATATATACTGTATGTACCGGGAGATGGTGCTACTGTTATTCCGGCCATGATGAATCACTTCACTTTCGATCATGTTTTTTATACGGGAAGTACAGCGGTGGGAAAGATCATTTACAAAATGGCTGCAGAAAGATTGGTACCGGTTACATTAGAGCTGGGCGGGAAAAGTCCATGTGTTGTGACAGAAAACGCCCATATTAAAGTGGCTGCCAATAGAATTGTTGTTACCAAATTCTCAAATGCAGGACAGATGTGTATTGCTCCCGATTATATTTTGGTGCATGCATCTGTAAAAGAGGATCTGATTGCAGCGATGAAAAAGAAGATCGTTCAATTCTTTTCAGATCAACCACAAAACAGTCATGAGTTCGGTAAGATCATCAATGAAAAACAGTTCAACAGATTGGTGGGCTATTTAAAAGAGGGGAATATAGTGCATGGCGGAGATCATGATATCCAACATCTATTCATCGCACCTACATTGATGGAGTCTGTATCCTTAGACAGTTCAATTATGACCGATGAGATCTTTGGTCCGATATTGCCTGTAATCACTTATCAAACAGAGGAAGAAGCATTATCGATCATTCAGAGAAATCCGAATCCGCTTGCTTTTTATATATTCTCCAATCAACAAAAAGAAGCGGAACGATGGCTGAATCAAGTGCCTTCAGGTGCTGCTTGTATCAACAATGCCAGCTGGCATGCGACCAATCATCATTTGCCTTTTGGTGGAAGGGGTTTCAGTGGAACCGGACGTTATCATGGAAAGTACTCATTTGATACGTTCAGTCATGAAAAAGCAGTATTACAAACACCTACTTGGTTTGATCCTTCTATGAAGTATCCGCCGTTTAAGGGTAAGTTGAAATTGTTCAAGAAGTTTATTTAAGTCATCCGTTTAATTATCGATATGCGCAAACTATTGATTGGACTCATTGTTATTGTTGTTCTACTTATTCTCATCAAAAAGAAAAATATGACCTGGAGAGAATCTATTCTGAAAGCCGTGTATCCTGTGATCATGTTACCTGGGAAATTGTTTGGTGGTTCTCAAAAAGGTTCATTGAATCAAGCGCATAAAACAGCACCTATGAATTTTTATCAGCTTACCGTAACGCTCAATAACGGACAAACCATTTCGATGGAACAATTCAAAGGCAAACAATTATTATTGGTGAACACTGCCAGTGCATGTGGTTATACAGGACAATATGCCGAGTTGGAAGAGCTATATAAAAAGTATAAGGATCAATTAGTGATCATTGGTTTTCCTGCCAATGACTTCAAACAGCAAGAACAAAAGAATGATGATGAGATCGCCGAGTTTTGCAAAGTGAATTATGGGGTCACTTTTTTATTAGCGAAGAAAAGTTCTGTTGTCAAAGGGGCAGAACAGAATCCGGTTTTTGATTGGTTGAGTGATGCAGGAAAAAATGGATGGAATGATCAGCAGCCGACCTGGAATTTTTGTAAATACCTCGTGAATAAAGAAGGTATTCTCGAAGCATTTTTCCCACAAACCGTATCGCCGCTCGATAAATCAGTGATCCAACTCCTAGTCAAATAATCTGCGAATCTGCGGCCTTATTTAAAGCCGCAGATTCGCAGATTTTATAGGGGACAATTTTCATGATAGTTCACCAGCTCTATTTGCTGACGCTCCATCACAAAATCTTTATAGTTGATAGCAACTTCATCTAACACTGCTTCTACTTCTTCCATGGTTTTTAGTGTCACCAATCTGTTTCTATAATCCTTAATACCCGGAAGACCTTTCAAATAATTCGCATAGTGTCTGCGCATTTCATTGATGCCAACGATGGGTCCTTTCCATTCAATGGATTTACGCAAGTGTTGTCTACATACCTGCACTCTTTCTTCTACTGAAGGAGGTGCCATCAATTCACCAGTTTGAATGTAATGCTTGATCTCTCTGAATATCCATGGATAACCGATTGCTGCGCGACCGATCATTACACCATCTACCCCATAACGGTTTTTGTATTCCACTGCTTTTTGCGGACTATCGATATCACCATTTCCGAAGATGGGTATGTTGATGCGGGGATTATTTTTCACTTTACCGATCAGTGTCCAGTCAGCTTCTCCCTTATACATCTGAGCCCTGGTTCTGCCATGGATACTCAATGCTTTAATACCTACATCCTGTAAACGTTCTGCAACTTCTTCAATGTTTTTGCTGGTTTCGTCCCAACCCAATCTTGTTTTAACGGTAACCGGTAAACGTGTGGCTTTAACAACCGCATCTGTAAGACGAACCATCAGATCCAGGTCTTTTAAAACACCGGCACCAGCCCCTTTTCCTGCTACTTTTTTAACCGGGCAACCAAAATTGATATCGAGCAGGTCGGGGTTGGTAACATCGACAATTTTTGCAGCAAGGGCGAGGCTTTCCTCATCGCCTCCGAAAATTTGGATGCCTACAGGTCGCTCGTATTCAAAAATGTCCAGTTTCCTGCGGCTTTTAATGGCATCACGGATGAGACCTTCACTGCTGATGAATTCGGTGTACATGAGATCGGCGCCATTTTCTTTACACACAACACGGAATGGCGGATCGCTCACATCTTCCATCGGCGCGAGTAAAAGCGGGAAATCGGGTAATTCTATCTGATCAATCTTAACCATGGGCAACTTTCTGTCTGTTTCACTGTTTCTTTGCTGTAGCTGTTCTTTTCGGCAGGAAAAGGATTCGATGTAAGGCAGAATATCCATATGACCGGAAACCGTTATTTCACTGGTTACCTGTACCTTAGTCGCTCAGCACAAAGATCGGCTGCAAATTTACAAGCTTATTCTTCAACCACATGAATCAGAGGCAACAGATTAGCTATCCGCTTCAGTTTTTAATGTTATTGGGGCTCGTCGGGCTCTTTATGATCTTTGGTTCAATACTGATAGCAGCATTGGGCTCCAATCTGTTAGGGGTCTCTTTGTTTCAGGTCCCCGATGCCTTGAATCGCCCACAAAACGCAAATATTTCGCGATTATTAAACACGTTGGCTACCCTGATCGCCTTTTTAATACCAGCATTTGTATTTGCCAAAGTCATTTCCAAACAACCTTTTTCATGGTTAGGGTTCAATAAAAAAATGAATAGCAAACAACTGCTTATCGTTGTTCTGATCACATTCGCCGGCATGATCCTGAGTGGTTCATTGGGAATGTTGAACCAGGATATACCTCTTTCAGAAGGATTATTGAAACAGGCACAACAACTTGAGAACACTTATAAAAATGCCATGATGAACATGGCTCATATGACCAACCTGACTGATTACTTATTTGCGATGTTGGTAATGGCACTTGCGCCGGCCATTTTTGAAGAGGTATTATTCAGAGGCGCTTTTCAACAGGTATTTATTGGTTGGACCAAACATGCATGGGCAGGTATTATCATTACAAGTATTCTATTCAGTGCCATTCACTTTTCATTTTTTGGATTTCTTCCAAGAATAGCATTGGGGCTTATACTCGGACTCATCTTTTTTTATACCAATAATCTCTGGTTGAGTATTCTTCTTCACTTTTTGAACAATGGATTTGTAGTAACGCAGCTATATATCTTAACGGCGCAAGGAAAATCGATTGATAAGGTCATGGATGAGACCATGCCCATTTGGTGGGGTTGCATTGCACTCATATTATTGGTTGTTTTATTCCGATTATTGATTACGGAAAGTACTCAGTTCAAAAAATCGGTAGCAGTACCTAACGAAGAAATTATTCCTGAGATATGAATCAGTGGCAAAAAGTATTCTCTACTCGTGTATATCCTGAAGCAGCGATCATCAAAGGGATGCTGGAAGAAAACCAAATACCCGTTCAGGTACTGAACAAACAAGACAGCAGCTACCCTATGTTTGGCGATATTCAAGTATTCGTCCCCGGACAATATGTAATAACCGCACAGGAACTGATTAATCAGGCGTTGTTGAATTAGTGGATAGTTTATGGCATATGGTTCATGGCGTATAGAAATATCTTGTTCTACCATACGCTATGAACCATATGCCATAAGCTAAACGCTAATTTCCTACCTTCACCCCATGGCATTTAACTTTCAAACTTTTCGTACGCGTGCACTTACGGCGATTGTTTTTGTGATCGTGATGTTGGGTGGATTATTATGGAATCAATGGAGTTTTCTGGCATTGTTTGCTGTGATCCATGTTGGCTGCTGGATAGAATACCGTTCACTGATCGCTAAAATCGATAGTCGTTATCAGCATATTTCAGTTGTGCATTTATTGGGAGCGATTGCTGCAGGAATTGGATTTATGTGTTGGATGACAGGCGATCTTTTTTTGATCGGCGATCTACCCTTGAGTGAGATCGGTTTTAGAGTACTATTGATATCATTGACTGTACTTGTACTGATCAAATTCATCAAGTGGAGAGTGCCCGATTGGAAGATCATTGGTTACACCGTTGGCGGACTCATTTACATTTCCATGTCCTGGGGTTTATTGGTGAATCTGTACAACTATTTTGATGGGAATACTTATGAAAAAGGCTGGTTGTTACCGATGCTCATCATTGCAACGATCTGGATCAACGATACTATGGCCTATCTGGTAGGTTCTTTTATCGGAAAAACTCCTTTTTCTCCCATCTCTCCCAAGAAAACCTGGGAAGGAACAGCAGGCGGCGCTATTCTGGCCGTGGCAGTGGTTACCGCTGCAGGTATATATTGGCTTCAACTGCCCATGCTTCAGTTACTATTGATCACCATCACTTCCGCAGTCATGGGTACATTGGGCGATCTGCTTGAAAGTAAACTCAAACGTATGGCCGGAGTAAAAGACAGCGGTAGTTTTATGCCCGGACACGGGGGCTTCCTAGACAGATTCGATTCTTTATTACTGGCAGTGCCCTATGTATGGCTCGTTTTATTCCTCTTTGGTTAAGAAGGCCTAGAATTTTGCCTCAATCCGTTTACATTTGCAGTTCAACATCTATCTCATGACCATTCATCGCGAAGGTTACCAATCTATTGGCATCGGTGCATTGATTTTCGGTGTGCTGAATGTGGCATCTTTTACTTTTTTGAGTGCTTCTATGCCCTGGTTAGCCATCATCATTTTTGTGATCACACTCGGATTATTATTATTCTTGATTTCCTTTTTCAGAATTCCCAATCGCACGCATACCATCAATGACAAACAATTGATCTGTCCGGCAGATGGAAAAGTAGTGGTGATCGAAGAAGTAGTTGATGAAGAATACTTCAAAGACAAAAGATTACAGGTAAGTATTTTTATGAGTCCTGCCAATGTGCACGTGAATAGAAATCCGATGAGCGGTGAAGTGATCTATAATCAATATCATAAAGGGAAATATTTGGTGGCATGGCATCCGAAATCATCTACTGAAAATGAAAGATGGAGTGTAGCAGTAAAAAATAATTACGGAACCATACTGTATAAACAAATTGCCGGAGCATTGGCGAAACGAATTTGTAACTATACTTCTGTTGGACAACAAGTGAAGCAATGTGATGAATACGGCTTTATCAAATTCGGTAGCCGAGTAGATATTTTATTGCCTGTAGGTACTAAAGTTGAAGTGAGTATGAATCAGGTGGTGAAGGGTGGTGTGACTGTTCTAGCTAGTTGGGAATAATTTTTTTGAGCCACAGATTCGCAGATTATCAAACAAATAATCTGTGAATCTGTGGCTTTCTTTTTTAATCATATCTAATGAAAACAATTGATATCAGCTCATTACCCGTTATGGAAAAACAGCAATGGTTGCAGCATGCGATTGCACCCAGACCTGTTTGCTTTGCGAGTACAATTGATAAAGAGGGCAATGTGAACCTGAGTCCATTTAGTTTTTTCAATTTGTTTTCATCGAATCCGCCTATTGTTATTTTTTCACCTGCCAGAAGAGGACGGGATAATACCACGAAGCATACGCTTGAAAACGTGCTTGAAGTTCCCGAATGTGTGATCAATATTGTTGATTATGCGATGGTGCAACAAATGAGTTTATCAAGCTGCGAATTTCCAAAAGGTGTGAATGAATTTGTGAAAGCCGGATTTACAGAACAGCCTGCAACACGTGTTCAACCACCCATGGTGAAAGAAGCTAAGATCAAGTTAGAATGCAAAGTAAATGAAGTAAAGAGTTTAGGTGAAAATGGGGGTGCAGGACAACTCGTTATCGCTGAAGTACTTTGTATGCATGTGGATGAAAGTATTTTAGGAGAGGATGGAAAGATCGATCAACAAAAACTGGAGTTGGTTGCCCGATTAGGAGGAGATTGGTATTGCAAAGTAGACCCGACTAACTTATTCAAAGTACCAAAACCCAATACAAAACTTGGAATTGGGGTAGATCAATTACCGGAGAGTATTCGTAATAGCCAAGTGCTTACCGGCAACCACCTGGGCATATTGGGCAATGTTCATGAGATGCCTGATATTGACGCCTCTTTTACAGATGACCGCGTAAAAAACATTTTTCAATACTATTCTGTAAGTCCGGCAGAGATGGAAGTAGAACTCCACAAATATGCTGCTGAATTATTGAATACAGGGGAAGTTGAAAAAGCATGGCAGGTATTGCTCTGTAATTAAAATAAAGCGAGCAGATCCTCTTCATTCAGTAAAGATTCCTCCTTTTTGATCGGCTGTAAACTTCTGCCCAATTCAATGGCTTGTTGTACGATATCATAAGTGCTGTGTGAAAGTGAAAGTTGTTTAGCAGCAGATACCTGAAGCCATTGATAGACTTGTTCTGTGAAGTTATGGCTGATCTTATCTATGATGGTGACACCATAATCTTTTAGTGCGGCAGCATTACAGCGTTGCTCATATTGTCCGCGAATAGGCAGACACAATAATTGTTTTCCGAGATACAAAGCTTCTGCAGGTGTTTCAAAACCGGCACCGGTGATCACAGCTTTTGAATGGATCATACTTTGTGTAAAACCGGTATTACTGATAGGCAGTAATTTGATATTCCCAAAGCTTGTCACAGACTTTACTTTCTTTGAAAAGATTTCGAATCGAACATCTTTGATTTTTTGTAAAGCATTGATCACTACTTCATCACTGTAATGGGAAAGATATACGGTAATATGCCCTTGATCACTTGGGTCAGCATATAAGATCTCACTTTTAATAACAGGAGGATAAATGAAATCATCGTACGATGCGAAATGTAAACCTATATAAGCCGACGATGTTGCATAATGTTTCAATATTATTTCTCCCGCAATATCTTTCTTGTCATCTCTCGGAGTATATGCACTCTGAAAACTGGCCTGATGCCCAAATCCAACACTTTTTACTTTTTTGAGTTTACATGACAAGGAAGTAATACTGTCAAAATCATTGATCACCAGATCATATTTTTCTACGGGTAATGCCTGAGCTTCCCTAAAGATTCTCTTCAGATGCAGTTCCTTCCACATACGCCAGTAGTCCAATCCACCTGTATTTCCATAGAATAAACTTAATCCATTGCTACGAAATTTTATGGGAAGGTCTGCTTGCAGGTGGCTATTACTGCCGCTTAAAAAAATATCCACCTCTCCATATTGTTTTAGGAAAGGCATAAGTTCCATTGCTCTGCTGATATGTCCGTTTCCGGTTGCCTGAACGGCATATAATATTTTCATACTCATGATTGAATGGCTAAAGAATGAATGAATAATGCGATCTCGTCTGTCACCACGTTTAACTGTGGTAATTTTTTTTCCATGGTAACAACCGGTGCTACAGTATCAGCAAATTGTTTCTCGTCATATTGATAAATTGTCCATTCGTTGTTTTGGTATTCGAGTGCAGTCAGATTTTCGATCCAGTCGCCACTGTTGAGATAAATAACAGAACCTTCTTTTGTGGTGATCACTCTTTTTTGTGGTTGATGGATATGTCCACAGATCACATAGTCATATTTTTTTTCGATGGCCAGTTCTGCAGCAGTTTGTTCAAAATTGCCGATCCATGATACAGCCTTCTTCACGCTGTTCTTTACTTTTTTACTAAAGCTCATCTTCTCTCTTCCCATCATCTTCAGGCATCTGTTGATCAGACTATTGATCAGGATAAGCAGATCATAACCATGTCCGCCAAGTTTGGCCAATAGTTTTGCACTGCCTTTGGTTGTTGCATCAAATACATCACCATGAAAGATCCAGGTCATTTTACCATTGATCTCCATCACCACTTTATCGGTCAACTGGAAATTCCCCATATGCATATCTGAGTAGCGACGCAAAGCTTCATCATGATTACCGGTGATATAAATGACGCGTGTTCCTTTGCTTAAAAGGTGCATGATCTCTTTGATCACTTGCATATGTGCAACAGGGAAGTATCTTTTATTGAATTGCCAGATATCAATGATATCACCATTGAGAACAAGAATTTGCGGCTGAATACTTTTCAGATAGTTGACAATCTCTTTGGCATGACAACCATAAGTGCCTAAATGCAGATCACTCATCACCACAACATCAAGCGGACGTCTTTCCATACATCATGAGGTTTTACAAAACTGCTCATATAGTATGAATAGAATGTTAGGAGGGGATGAAGAAATTGTTATGGTGGGTAGTCCATGGTCCATAGTCAATAGTCCATAGGAGTACAAATCATTTACCATGTACTATCGACTATGGACCATGGACTACCTCCTACAAATCCCCCAACTGCGGGCGTAAAATAATGTCTTCTGGTACGGCCATGGGAGAGAGGTGGGCTGCTGCATAAACCATTTTGGCAATATCAGCAGCTTCCATGATGCGTTTGGGATCGATGTTGAATCCATCCCAGCTGGCTGTCATGGCAGCACCGGGATATACAGCAGTTACTTTGATGCCGTGTGGTTTCATTTCTTCTCTGAGGTTGCGACTAAATCCTGCCAATGCAAATTTGCTGATGCTATAGCTGCCTCCATTAGTATAAGCATGTAAGGAGGCAATGGAACAGATGTTGAAGATATGTCCGGACTTGGCTTCCATCATCGCCGGTAATAAAGCGCGGGTGAGGTGATAAGCGCTGAAGAGATTTGCTTGTAACATCTCCTCTAAAGCACCTTCCGGTTCATTGTGTACACTACCGGGAATAAAATTACCTGCATTGTTGACGATAATATCAGGGGTTCCTTGTTGTAAACACCATGTTGCAAATGCCTGTACCTCTGACTTTACAGACATATCAGTTGGTCTAGCTTGTATATTGGCATTGGGAAAACGGGTCTGTAGTTCCTGAACACAGTCATACAAAGATTTCTCACCTCTACTGCAAAGCAAAAGATGATGACCATCTTGTGCAAAGCAAGCAGCAATTGCTTTTCCGATACCTTTAGAGGCCCCTGTAATAACAATTTTCATAAACAGAAGGATGATTAGCGCACTACGAAGTAAATCATTTTATATTGATTCTATTCACTAATTCTTTAGTAACAGTAATTGATAAGAGCTGTTCAATTAGACATTAACTTTGCCATATGCGCTATCGTCATATTTTCTTTGATCTGGATCATACGCTATGGGATTTTGAAACCAATGCTAAAGATACTTTGCATGATCTGTATCATATTCATGATCTCAGTAAAAGAGGTATTGAAGATTTCAATGGATTCTTTGATCGATACAGTTATCACAATGAGCGTTTGTGGGATCGATATACCAAGGGATTTATAAAGCAAGATGAGTTGAGATGGAAAAGGATGTGGCTGACTTTGTTAGATTATAAATTGGCTGATGAAGAGCTCTCTCGTAATATGGCTATTCAGTTTTTGGACAAACTGCCTACAAAAAAAGCCATCTTCCCCTATACCTTCGAAATACTGGAATACCTCAAGAATAAAGGGTATAACCTTCATCTTGTGACAAATGGCTTTGAAAAAGTACAACACAATAAATTGCAGAGCTCCGGATTGCATGCATATTTTGAAGCAGTGATCACATCAGAAGCAAGCAATAGCTTAAAGCCGCATAAAGAGATCTTTGATTATGCATTTCAGCAAACAGGGGCTAAGGAATCAGAGAGTGTTATGATCGGGGATAATCTTGATGCGGATATACAGGGAGGTATCAATGCTGGTATGGATACTGTTTTTGTGAATCATCTGAATATTAAAGCACATATACAACCTACCTATACGGTATATCACCTTAAAGAGTTAGAAAATATCTTATAAATAAAAAAGGATGTTCATTTGAACATCCTTTTTTATTTATAACAGAAAAGAATTAAGCCTTTGTGGTTTTCTTCGCTTCTGCTTTTTTAGTGTCTTTTGTTTCCTTTGTTTCTTTTTTAGCATCCTTACTGCAGCACTCTTTTTCTTCTTTGCTACATTCTTTTGCTTTTGCACATTTTTTACCACCACCGTGCTTATGGTCATTGGCAAATGATGCTCCTGTTACCAGGAAAGCTGCCATTGCGAGTACAATTACTTTTTTCATATGATTCGTTTTAGTTTTTTAGAGCTAATTCAAATATACGGAATGGAGGGTTGAAATTGTGTTAAAATGTTTGGGATATCGGGGTATTGGGTAATTGGGTTATCGGGTAATCAGGTAATCAGGGTATTGGGTTATCAGGTAATCGGGGTATCGGGTTGTGGGAGGTTGATATACCATCATTACCCAATTACCCAATCACCTGATTACCTGATTACCCGATATCCCAATACCCTCACTTCTTCCTCGCGAGAATAGAGAAATCGGTATCTTCTTTCACGATCGTATTTTCAAGTACCCCAATACCGTCGATCTCCATTTTAACGATATCTCCGGGTTGTAACCATTGTTCCTGGTAATTAGGGTCATTCAATTTTCCGGTACCATTGAGTTCCAGAAAACAACCGGTTCCAACTGTGCCGCTTCCAATCACGTCTCCCGGATGTAGCTGTACTCCATAAGCGCAACGCTCAATGATCTCTGCAAAGGTCCAGTCCATATCTCCTACATTGCCTTCGCTGACTTGTACGCCATTCACCCAACACTTCATGCCTAAGTTCCAGTTCTTGCCGGTATGTCCGGGTTTAGCCGGTATTTCATAGGATTCCAATTCATCGAGTGTAACAAGACATGGCCCGATCACTGTTGAGAAATCTTTTCCTTTGGCCGGACCAAGATTCAATAACATCTCTTCCATTTGTAATCTTCTTGCACTCATATCATTCATGATCATCAGCCCACCGATATAGCTGTCTGCTTCTTCTGCCGGAATATTTCTTCCACTTTTGCAGATCACGATAGCCGCTTCTAATTCAAAATCCAATTTTTCAAAATGATCGGGCATACAATGGATATCACCCGGTCCTTGAATGCTATGGTGATTGGTGAAATAAAAGATCGGATATTGATCAAACTCAGGTATCATATCTACCTTACGATTCCGACGTGCTGCTGCAACGTGTTGACGAAACGCATAACCATCCCTGCAAGAAGTTGGAAAGGGTACAGGTGCCAATAAATGTTGCCCTTGTATAGCTACACCTTTTTCTTTTCCGATCCTGCCATCTTTGATCGCAGCATTGACTTGTTGTGCGATTGGGAACATGTCATCCCAATATTGTAGAAACATATTCATGCTACTCGGCAGTTCGGGATGCACCAGGTCACAATCAAACAAATAACCATCTACTAAAAATGCAAGTTGATCACGACCTTCGGATAAGTAAGAAACAAGTTTCATAATGCAATCATTTGAGGGGCGAAAATAGTTTAAAAAATCTCTGCGAAACTCTTTTTCTCTTTTCTCTGCGGTGATCATTCACGGAGAGAAAGAAGTACGCGAAGGTTGCGCAGAGACTAGTTAAACAGGTATCTTTATTGACCCAAAACAGCCGCATGAAAAGAATAATATTGTTTGTTGGCGTGTTCGCACTTGTTCTATGCTTTGCGTTTAAGAAACCAGAGAACCAACAACATTGGATTCGTATCAATCAACTGGGCTATACTCCAAATGGTAGTAAGGTTGCAGTATGGTGTAGTAAAGAGAATTTTTTACCGGAAAAGATCGAGTTGGTAAATGCTGAGACGAATCAAACCGTTTACTCCATTGATCAATTGGAAGCTTTTGGCGCTTATGGCCCATTCAATAAAACGGCACGCGTTCGGTTTACTTCATTTCGTAAACCCGGACGATATTTTCTTCGTGCAGGTAATACTGTATCACCCATTTTTAAAATTGATCAGGATGTATATAAAGGAACCGCTGATTTCTGTTTGCGTTATATGCTGCAACAAAGAAGTGGATTCAACCCGTATTTAAAAGACAGTTGCCATACATACGATGGATATACTTTATATGGCCCCATGCCGGATAGTACACATATTGATGTAAGTGGCGGTTGGCATGATGCGAGTGATTATTTACAATATACGACCACTTCTGCCAATGCTACATGGCATTTATTATCTGCCTATCAAAGTTTTGGAAGGGTATTCACGGATGAAAAACAAGCCAATGGATTAGATGGGAAAAATGGCGTAGCCGATATTCTGGATGAAGCAAAATGGGGATTGGATTGGCTATTCAAAATGAATCCCTCAGATGGTATCATGTTCAATCAATTGGGCGATGACAGAGACCATGTGAAAATGCGTATCCCGAAAGAAGACACCAACTATTATGGGAAAGGATTTGAACGACCTGTTTATTTTGTTTCAGGCAAACCGCAAGTAAGGGGTAAGTTCATGAATGCAACTACAGGCACTGCTTCAACAGCCGGTAAATATGCAAGTACATTTGCATTAGCAGCGCAAGTTTATCAAGAGAAAGATCAAAGTTTCTCCCAAAAATTATTACAAAAAGCGGAAGCGGCCTATCGTTATGGAAAGAAATATCCGGGTGTTGCACAAACCGCGTCTGTTAAATCACCTTATATCTATGCAGAAGGAAATTGGGTGGATGATATGGAACTTGCAGCCGCAACACTAGCGCAAACGAAAGCGGCTAAAGATGACAGTTATCACACAGATGCTTATTCCTTTGCTAA
This sequence comes from Sediminibacterium sp. KACHI17, assembly GCF_040362915.1. Lineage (NCBI taxonomy): Bacteria > Pseudomonadati > Bacteroidota > Chitinophagia > Chitinophagales > Chitinophagaceae > Sediminibacterium > Sediminibacterium longum. The sequence goes on from NZ_AP029612.1 coordinate 2,494,145, forward strand.
AAAAGAACCCATTACACCGTGGTTGGGAAAAGATACGGCCCATCATTATGAATGGTATCCGTTTGTGAATGCCGGTCACTATGTGTTAGCAAATGGAGCATCAAGTCATCATCAGCGTGATACCCTCCATGATTATTATGAAGCAGGGATCAAAGCTGTTTGGAATAAGGCTAAACAAAATGCTTTTTATAGAGGTATTCCATTTATATGGTGTAGTAATAACCTTACGGTTTCATTTGCATTGCAATGTTATTGGTATCGGAAAATGACAGGCGATGATACTTACAACGAATTAGAACAAGCTAATATTGATTGGATCTTTGGTTGTAATCCATGGGGAACGAGCATGGTATATGGATTGCCTTCATGGGGCGACACCCCTGTGGATCCTCACTCCGCTTTTACACACTTAAAGAATTATCCTATTGATGGGGGATTGGTGGATGGTCCTGTTTACACAGCGATCTATAAAAATCTGATCGGTATTACACTGAATGAACCTGACGAATACGCCGCGTTTCAAAGTGATTTGGCTGTTTATCATGATGATTATGGTGATTATAGTACAAATGAACCCACCATGGATGGAACTGCATCCTTGATCTATTTATTGGCAGCAAAAGAAAATGAAACAATACCAACAACTGAAAGTGGGTGGACAGCTTATCCTCCAATCAATCCGGCTTTTACATTACAGCATGGAGCTATTGTGAGAGGTGATACAACTAAGAAATCTATTGCCATTGTTTTTACTGCCGATGAGTACGTAGAGGGATTACCAACGATTCAAAAAATTTTGCAAGAAGAGAATATTAAAGCATCTTTCTTTTTCACCGGAAGACTGTATCGCAATAAAGTGTATCATCCGATCATTCAACAACTATATCAACAACAACATTATTTTGGAGCACATTCTGATCAGCATATTTTATACAATGATTGGAAGAACAGGGATAGTCTTTTGGTGACAAGAGATTCTTTGGAAAGAGATTATTTCAATAATATAGAAGCAATGAATGCACTTGGTTTATGGAATAATAACAGGCCAGAATATTTTATTCCACCTTATGAGTGGTGGAATAAAAAAGTGACAAAGTGGTTTTCACAAAGACTGGTTCGATTGGTGAGTTTTACACCCGGCACAAGAACCAATGCAGATTATACTTGGCCGGAGATGGGGGCATCTTATAAATCAAGTGAAGAACTCATTGAACTTCTCAAAGCATTTGAAGTAAAGCATACATTAAATGGTGCGATCTTGTTGATACACGCAGGAACAGATCCGAGACGAAAAGATAAGTTGTACGATCGTTTACCTGATATTATCCATTCGTTGAAGACAAAAGGGTATCACTTCACAACCATTGATAAATTATAGACCTCTTTCTGTGTATGTCTGTGCTTTCAGTGGCAATCTTTCCAACTAAATATATTGCCACTGAAAGCACAGAGAGGCACAGAAATGTTTTTTACCATTTTTCTTCTTCTGAGCTCTCCCAATCTTTTTGTTTGAAAGCTTCTCTCGATCTCTTTTTTTCTTCTTGTCTGTCAACGATCAGTTGAGCAATCAATTCACCGGCGTTTTGATCGGGATGATCAGCGAGTGTTTGTTTGAGTTTTTTCTCGTTGATATCTAGTCGATACAGTAATAATACCAATTGATTAAAATCTTGCGTGATCAGCTCATTCACAAAAGCAACCAACTGATTCCATGTGTACGATTCTATTTTGAAAAGGTCATTCTGAGCAGACATAGAATAAAGTTAAACCAATAAGATGAGCTGCTTTATCCATTCAAAATCAATCCATTAAGTCAATACAGTTGTACAAATTGTTAAAATTTTATTACAAAATGTAAAATAAATTTGACAAAATGAAAAATCGTTTTTACGTTTGCAATATCAAATCAAACAAAATATGAAACAGATCAAATTATTCCCGCATAGCTTTCAGCGCATCGGTTATGTCTTATTAGTGCCGTTTCTGGCATTGGGTATTGCGCATATGTTTTTTGAATTCAACCCATCCTGGCTGGAATTTAAAATGAACCTGAAAGGTCCTTTGGAGTTTAGCGCGAGTCAGAATTTCACGGATGAGTTGGCTTCTGTAGGACTGATCGTTAGTCTTATTTTTATCGCCTTCTCAAAAGAGACCATCGAAGATGAAGCCATTCAGTTCTTTCGATTGGAAGCCTTACAATGGGCCGTCTATGCCAACTACTTGGTATTGATTATCAGTATTTTGGCTGTTTATGGGACTACTTTTTTTCAGGTGATGACATATAATATGTTTACAGTCCTCATCATCTTTATCCTTCGTTTTAGATACATATTGTTTCAATATAATAAAGCCAGCTATGAAAAATAAGATCAAAGTGCAAAGGGCCATTCATAATCTGACACAGGATGATCTGGCTAAAAAAATTGCGGTAAGCCGACAAACCATCAATACCATGGAATCAGGAAAATATGTGCCGTCAACTGTATTGGCACTCAAAATGGCCAAATTATTCGGCGTTCCGGTAGAAGAACTGTTTGAATTAGAGGACGAAGATTAATTTTTTTACCTCTTTCCAACCTTTTAGTGTAACACAACTCTTTAATTGGAGTTAAGTAAATAAGTCATACGTATGTTTAATCTGAGAAAATTGATACCACTCTTGTTGCTGTTGGTCACAACAGCTGCGCTTGCAGGGGTTCTCATATTAGGCATGCAACCTTCTGGCACTGGGAAAATAAAGATTCCCGAAACATCAACTTTTGAATGGATAGGTAAGCCTTCCGGCACCTACTTATGCATCTGAGAGCCATTGTTTCCTAACCATTTATTGTTTACGAGAAAAAATACGTTCAATGCGTAACAGAATTCTTTTGCTCTTACTGAGCCTATCTATAGGTGCTGCTATTTCAGCACAAACCAATCAGAAAGGCCAGATATCTGGTAAACTTGTTGATTCTGCTTCCAAGCAGCCAATGAATTTGGCAACCGTCTCTGTTTTTACAGCAGCCGATACCGTTCTGGTTACATATCGATTGAGTACCGAGTCAGGAGAATTCAAAGTGAGTGGCTTACCCTTAGATATACAATTGAGAATGATCGTTTCTTATTCCGGTTATACGGTTACCCGAAAAGAATTTAAACTCACAACCGATGCCCCTTCTTTTGATGCAGGTACACTTGAAATGACACCCAATCAAGCCAACACATTGGATGAGGTATTGGTTTATGCTGAGCGTCCTCCAGTGGTTGTGAAAAGAGATACGATCGAGTTCAATGCCAATTCTTTTAAGACACTACCTTCTGCCTTAGTAGAAGACCTGTTGAAAAAATTACCCGGTGTTCAATTAGATGCTGAGGGTAATATCACAGTGAATGGAAAAAAGGTAAATCGAATATTGGTAGATGGGAAAGATTTTTTCGGAGGTGATCCTAAAATGGCTACAAGAAATTTACCTGCCAACCTGATCGACAAAATTCAAGTAGCAGATGATAAAGATGAACTAGACCTCAATCCGGATAAAGCCAAAGCAGATGTTGGACAAGTCATCAATCTTAAATTGAAAAAATCGATCAAGCAAGGTTGGTTTGGAAAAGCTTATGCAGGTAAAGCAGATGGAGATCGATATGAAGCGGGCGGTATCGTGAATATGTTTCGAGATACCTTACAAGTGAGTGTATTGGGCTTCAGTAATAATTTGAATAAAGCCGGATTTGGATTCAATGATATCAGAACACTCGGTGGTTTTGATAGAAGTGGTATCAACTCGATCTCTATCAATGGTAATGGCGGATTGAATGTGAATGGGATTTCATTTGGCGGTACGGGACAAGGGATTCAGCAGTCACGCGGAATTGGGTTCAATCTGAACAATGAATTCAAGAAAGGTTTGACACTGAATACACAGTATTTCTATGGTAAAACAAGAAATGATATCACTGAACTGGAAAACAGACAACAGTTTTTGGGTGACACTATTTTGAACAGCAGATCTAACAGATCAGAAGTGCAAAATGCCAATAGTCATAGGATCGGCTTTGGTTTACGATGGAAAATTGATACTACGTCAAGAATGGAATTTCGTCCATCATTGACGGTGGGAGAGCAAACGAGTAATCGTCTGACGAATGTGAATACAACCAGTAGTGTTGATGGACCATTGAATGCAAGTAATAATCTCCAATCAGTGAATGCAAAAGATCTTGGTTATAATCATACGTTGAACTATTTCAAAAATTTCAGAAAAAAAGGCCGCAGTTTTAATATGTTCAATAGTGTGAACTTGAATACATTGAATAGTGATCAGTTCAATAATGTATTGAATACATTCTTTCCAACAGGTGCTAGTACTATAGATCAACTACGTGATCTGGAGCGGGCAAATTTTTCAACCAATACAAATTTGAATTTTGCAGAACCGCTGACCAAAGACCTCACCCTTCGGTTGGGTTATGCATTGACCTATTTTGAAAATAAAGATGCACTTTCAACCTTTAATAAGAATAATGCCAATGGAAAGTATGATCAGATCAATAACACGCTGACCAATCATTTGGAAAGAACCAGCTGGAGAAATAATCTATCATCAGGGTTGAATTTTAGGTACAAAAAACTGAGCATTACTGCAACCCTTAATTTTCTGTGGCTTGATCTGAATAACCGCTATGTCTCTATCGGACAAAAGCTCGATCAGCATTTCAATTATATTTTACCGGGTGGAAACATCAGTTGGAAGGAATTCAATTTGAGTTATAATGTAAATGTGAATCCGCCAGGTATTGGTGATATTCAACCTGTGGCAGATAATAGCAATCCACTGTACATCAATAAAGGTAATCCTGATTTGAAACCGGCGGTATCACATAATTTCAATCTGAATTATTTTAAAAATGTAACTGCTAAGCAGTTATTCATCAGTGCTTATTTAGGTGGTAATATCAGTAATAATGGTGTCGTGAGAAGCCGCAACATTGCTGCCAATGGTATACAAACCACTATGCCTGTAAATGCTGATGGTATTCATAATTTTTACACCAACTTTTATTTTAATAAGCAATACAAACTGAATAAAACATTTTCATTCAACATGGGAGCCGGATATAATTTAAATTATACCAGAAACTTCCTGATCATCAATACAAAAAAGAGTTACGTAAAAAATATTGACTTTAGTCCTTACTTACGTGCCGGTATCAATTGGAATGATAAGATCGAATGGAATGTGAATTACAATCATGGTGTGAATAATGCCTATTATGAAAGTAGTGATTTTAGAAACTTAGAAGTTGAGAGACAAAGTATCAATACAGATCTGGTTGTTCGTTTGCCTAAAAAGTTTGTATGGGAGATGACCTTGGATCATCGTTACAATTCACAAACTGCTCCGGGAGTACAGAAAACTGTATCATTACTGAATGCTGGATTGACCTATCTCTTCCTTAAAGACGACAAGGGTCAGTTAAAATTCTCAGTGTTTGATGTTCTGAATCAGAATCGTTCTGTATTCCGCTTTTCAGCAGAGAATTATATTACAGACAGACAGGTAAATATTTTGCAACGCTATTTTATGCTTACGTTTACTTATAATATCAGAAGTTTTGGCGCAGCAGGTAAGGGAGCAGGTGGTAAAGTAGGGGGAAGGCAAAGTCTGTTTTTCTTTTAAATAATAATATCTATTGCTGATGAAGCAACAATCGATAAAACCGGTTTTCTATACACTCTTTTTAATGTTTTGTGTTTGGAATTGTGTCTCTGGGCAAAAGGCCTCTGTAAAAAAAATTGAGTAGACAGCCGTATTATCGATACTCATTACCGGCAAGTGATGGGGATAGCTTAATTTTTTATCTGAGTGAAAATAATAGTAGCCAAAATCTTCCTTTGATCATTTACGTCCAAGGTTCTGGTAATAAATCACTTTTTTATAGAGATGTCTCCGGACGAATCATTCCGCAAGCAGGACATATTGGAATAGCTGAGCAGTTAAATAATAAAGCAAGATTACTCATCGTAGAAAAGCCGGGTGTACAAACATTTCAGCAGGATGATTATAATCCTGTATTCGACAAATTATTTTCTTTGGATTCATGGGTGAAACAAATAAAAAATGCTACCGAATATGTATTGAATAATCAACTGGCGAAGCCTTCAAGAGTCATGGTCATAGGCCATTCCGAGGGCGGTGTTGTTAGTGCAGCGTTAGCAAGACAAATGAAGCCTGTTATAACACATACAGCAATTCTGGCAGGCGAAGGTTTATCACAACTTTTCAGCCTTTATATGCTTGCTTCTCGCGGGCAATATTTTTATCAAGAAGAAAAGGATACACAAAAAAGAGTAGATTCAATCGTGTCTGTATGGGATGAGATTTTGAAAGACCCACTCTCGACAACAAAGAAATTTTGGGGATTTACCTATTTAAGATGGTCCAGTATGCTTAAAACATCTGTTTACGATGAATTACAGGAATACAATGGTAAATTATTTATCATACAGGGTGATGCAGATATTCATGTGATTCCCGAAAATGCAATAGCCTTATATACTGGACTAAAATCGAAGGGCTTAGATGTACATTTCAATATGATCAGAGATGCAGACCATTCCTTCAATCTTGTTTCCAAAAAACAATCTTTATGGAATGATGTATTGGCCAACTGTATTAGTTGGTTTCTAGTGAACTAATACTTCTCCATCACCCCCAATCCAAATAAAGCAAAATCATATTTCACAGGATCTTTTGGGTCTAGTGTTTTGAGATAGTCGGTGAGTTCTACTGCTGCTTGCCAATCCATTTGCTTTCTATCCAATAACTGAAACCGTTTAGCTACTCTGGCTACATGTAAATCGATCGGACAAATCAATTCTGATGGTTTGATCTTTTGCCAAATACCGAAATCAACTCCGGATTTATCTTTTCGTACCATCCATCGTAAAAACATATTGAGCCTTTTGCAAGATGACCCTTTGTAGGGCGTTGCAATATGTTTTTTTGTTCTGACAGGTGCGTCTTCCAATGAAAAGAAATATTGATGAAAGAATGTTAGTCTTGCTTCCATCTCTTTTTCCTTTGTTAGTATAAAGGCTGATTCTAATGAATCGTATTGGCGGTAATGATGCTTTAAAAAAGAAACAAAATAGAGTAGATCTGTAGCATTGAAAGTTCGATGCTTAAAGTGGATCAATTTTTTTAGATCTTTTTCCTGATGATGTATACAAAACTCATGTGGAGCATGATCCATGAGTTGCATGAGCTCAAAGGATTTTTGAATGATCGTCGTTCTGTTTCCCCATGCGAAAACGGCTGCAAAAAAACCTGCGATCTCTATATCCTGCTTTTTAGTAAATGAATGAGGTACACAGATAGGATCGTCTTTGATAAAAGAGGTCTGATTGTATTGTTGTACTTTACTATCGAAGAATTCTTTTAACGATTTCGTACTGTCTATCTTCATACAGTACAAAAATATCATAATCCCCTATCATCTGCGTACCCCTTTATATTAAGAGCTACTCTTCTGATACCATAGTTGTACTAAGCCTGAAGGGAAAGTTTTTGAATCTGTAAGCTTTAGTGACTGCTCAGGAAAATCATCTGCAAATAAGCGAATGCCACTACCTAGCAAATGAGGTATGATCGATATAATGAACTCATCGATCAACTCTTTTTTTAAAAGTGCATGAATGGTTGCAGCGCCACCATCAACAAAGATCGATCCCCCTTCTTCTTTTTGTAGTTGCTCGATCAGTCTTTCAGGAGTATCATTCCAGAAAGTGACATGCTCATCTTTTCCTTGTCTGGAAGTAGATATAACATAGCAACTCCTTCCTTGATGCGGGAACGGAACACCAAAACTCAATACCTTGTCATATGTTTTTCTTCCCATGATTACAGTATCAACTGTGCTAACAAATGCGGCATACCCATAATCCTCCGGGGGCGCTTCTACGATACTGAGAAAATCTAGGTTGTCTTCTTTTCCTGCGATATATCCATCTGTGCTGCAGGCGATAAATACGATTACTTTTCTTTTGTTCATGGTATGATTTTATTGTCAATAGCTGATGGCTGATAGCTTATAGTTCATAGCATATAGTATAGGTAGAACAATTGCTTATTACTTACTATATGCTATGAACTATAAGCCATCAGCTACCAGCTAAATTTTATCTCCATCCGTCACCGTCTAAAATATTACCAATGCCACCAAGGATACTGCCTTCCTCTTTCCTGCTATAAGTACCATACGCAAGAATTCTTCCTGCCAAGCGACTGATAGGCAAAGTTTGTATCCAGACAATACCAGGTCCGCGAAGTGTTGCGAAGAATAAGCCTTCACCTCCAAAAATGGTATTCTTGATGCCCCCTACAAATTGAATATCATAATCTACGCCTGAAGTAAAACCAACAATACATCCGGTATCCACTTTCAATAGTTCGCCGGGTTGTAATTGTCTTTGTACTACATGTCCGCAAGCATGTAAAAATGCCATTCCATCACCTTCTAATTTTTCCATGATGAATCCTTCCCCGCCGAATAAACCGGTTCCCAATTTTCGTTGAAATTCTAAACCAACACTAACACCTTTAGCTGCACAGAGAAATGCATCTTTCTGACAGATGATCTTATTCTGAAATCTGGAAAGATCAACGGGGATGATTTTTCCGGGATAGGGAGAGGCGAAGCTGACCGTTTTGATACCGCCGGTAACATTCGTAAATGCAGTCATAAAGAGGTTTTCACCAACCAGTACTCTTTTACCGGCATTCAAAAGTTTGCCTAATAATCCACCTTGTTGTTTGCTGCCATCACCAAATAATGTTTCCATTTGGATACCATCATCCATCATCATAAAAGCGCCCGGTTCAGCAATCGCTGTTTCATTCGGGTCTAATTCCACTTCCACATATTGCATCTCTTCTCCGTAGATCTTGTAGTCTATTTCGTGATTTTGTTTCATATCAAATATGTTTTAAAAATTAGTAGTCAAGTGACGATAAAGATTACATATCAGTTATAACTCGAGTAAAATAATCTGTGAATCTGTGGCTAATTTCTTGCCACAGATTCACAGATTACAGTATTATTCTTTGGTATTGCAATGACTTTTCATGAAAGTTTAATAGCAATCCTAGTTTTAATTTTGAAACAGCTAAATAATTTAATACCTGAGCCTGATGTTGTTCAATAATTCCTGCCTTTGATTTGACTTCTAAAATTATTGAGTTGTCAATAACAAAGTCAGCAAAAAATTTGTGCGGTAAAATGATGTTTTTATAGGTAATGGCATATTCTTTTTCTCTTTCATATATGATATTCTTTAACCTTAATTCATACTCGAAAGCATCTTTATAAACCACTTCTAAAAAACCTTTCCCAAGCGTCCTATGTATTTCCATACCAATACCAATTAATTGATACGTCAAATTCTGCAATGGGTAATCGTGCGTGCTATAGGTATTCATTTTATTGCCACTGAGGACACAGAGATACACAGAAATTGGTGCGTATTTACCGCAAAAAAACCGCCCCTGAGAACAGGGGCGGTGTGTGGATTATTACCAAAAACCAACTGTACACTATATTAGAACCAACTACCAATAAAGGCTTGGTTTACTGTTGCTACATTTTTCAAACGTTTTTCTCTCTTCTTTCTAGCCATTCTATTTCTGATCAATGTTGCCACCATCAATAACAAGAATATGATGGTCAATGGTGGAATACCCATGAAGCTGATCCACTTACCGCCAAACATTCTGCGCATAGGTCTGCGTAAACGTTCTGCGATCAGGTACATCGCAGGTACAATGATCAAGGTCATGAAGAATGCAAAGGTCAAACCAAAGATGATGGTCCAGCTCAACGGCTTCCAGAATACCACATTATCACCACCAAAGAAGATCCTTGGATTTAACTCAGAGAACAATGTCACGAAATTGATATTGAAACCAACCGCAATCGGGATGAATGCCAGGATCGCGGCAAGAGCTGTCAACAGTACCGGAATGATACGTGTTTTACCTGCCTGGATCACCGCTTCTTTTGTCTTCATACCTCTTGAGCGTAACTCATCCGCAAATTCGATCACAAGGATACCATTCTTCACTACGATACCTGCCAGACCTACGATACCGAGTCCGGTCATAAGTACGGATACTTCCATTCCTGTGATAGAGAAGCCAAGGAATACACCGATCACACTGAAAATGATCTCAGTTAAAATGATCACAGGCTTACTTACACTGTTGAATTGTAAAACGAGAATCAAAAGAATCAGTGCAAGGGCGATCAATAATGCTTTCAATAAGAAGGCACCTGTTTCCGCTTGTTGTTCTCCTTCACCGGTTTGTTTGATGGTTACACCATCCGGTAATCCTTTGAAGTCTGCGATATGCTTTGCCAATACCTGATTCACGGCTGTAGCATTGTATCCTTCTGTTGTCAATACATTAGAACGTAATGTGATCAAACGTTTTTGATTCTTTCTTTTTACACTACCCAGCGTGCTTGTTGGTTCAACTTTTACCAATGCGCTGATTGGAATATGTTTCACTGCACCACCCGCTGCCATATCTCTGAACGAGATACGCATATTCAACAGATCTGTTAAGCTTTTACGCTGCAATTCATTGTTGCGTAGTTGTATTTTATATTCTTCTTTTCCTTCCTTCACTTTTGAAACCTCTCTTCCGAATAATGCCGTACGAATTTCCATACCGATCTGTGCTGTAGATACACCCTCGATCAAAGCACGTTGTCTGTCAATAGATAAAGTGATCTCAGGGTTTTTCAAATCCACATCCATTTTCAATTCTTCTACACCGGGCACCTGAATAGAATCCAGATAATTCTTAAGTGATGTAGCACCTTTGATCATCGCATCAAAATCTTCACTAGCGATCTCAATATTGATTGGAGGATCGGTTGGCGGCCCGCCACTTTCCTGATCCACACTAATTTCTGAGCCTGGAATACCTTTCATCGCAGCACGGATCTGATCCAGATAAGGTCTAGTAGAAACCCCATGTCTCTTTTCAAATTCTACGAATGAAACCTGGATACGACCCAATTCACTTCTTGTACTTCTGTCGCCTGCTGTTGGGTCACCTGCACCCACCGCTACGTTACTGATCACACTTTCTACAATTGGATTTTGTTTGCCATTCTCAGTACCCAATATTTTATTCACCCTTCCTTCCAATACTTTGGTAACAGAATCTGTGTATTCCACATTTGTACCAACAGGTAATTTCAGGTAGACAAAAATTTGATTGGGATCACCTTTCGGGAAGAATGTAACCGGAATACGTCCACTTCCTATTGAGCCAACAAATATGAACATAGAGATAAAGAACAATGCAATGGTTCCCAATAACAGGTGTACGGGTCTCCATCCGTTCAATGCCCATCTCAATAAACTTTCATAATGACTCATGATCCATGGCAAAGCCTTATTCTGGAAATTATGGATGGCGTCATCCAAAATATATCTGTTGAATACGACCAATATCATGAAGAACAGCAGTAAGTTACCCCAGAAGGTAGCGCCTGCGATATCCAATAAAATACCAATGGCAATTGCGATCCAGAAACCTCTCTTCTTGAAGATGGCACTCTTCGGTTCTTTTACACCGTGTTCGTCTTCATGATTCATGAAGTCAACCGCAAAAATGGGGTTCATGATAAATGCTACTACCAGTGATGCGGCCAATGTAAAGATCAACATCGTTGGCAGGTATACCATGAATTTACCAATGATACCCGGCCAGAATAATAGCGGGAAGAATGGTGCAAGTGTAGTTAATGTACCAGCTAATACCGGTATGAAAACTTCTCCGGCTGCGATTCTCGCAGAAAAAGCGGAAGTGAGTTTACCCTTGCCTTCCATAAAGATGCGGTGCGTATTTTCAATAACTACGATCGCATCATCCACAATGATTCCCAATCCAAATAATAACGCAAACAGTACAATGAAGTTGAGTGTAACATGTGTTCCAACGATAAGATCAGCGCCCGGTAAGAATACAAAGGCAACAAACATACTCAGTGGAACAGAGAGTGCCACAAAGAATGCATTTACTACACCCATGAAGAACATCAATACGATCAATACCAGTACGAACCCAATGATAATGGAGTTTACCAATTCATTGAATGAAGTCCTGGTCTGAATACTTTGATCTCCTGTGATCACAGCTTTCATATCCGTTGGATATAAAATACCTTTACCCTCTTCAACGATCTTTTTAACTCCATCACTGGTTTCGATCAGGTTCTCACCACTTCTTTTAATGATGTTCAGTGTTACTACATTTTTACCATCCAATCGCGCATAACTTTCTCTTTCTTTGATCGTATCAATCACATGTGCAATATCTTTCAGGTAAATAGGAGCGCCATTTGCATTTCTGATGATCAGCTGCTGTAGATCAAAAGCAGTTTTTAATTGCCCTTTTAACTGCAGGTTACGTTTCATGTTCCCTACTTCCAGCAGACCGCCTGAAATGTCAAGGTTTTCACGTTGTACAGCAGCAGTGATATCATCAAAAGTCACTCCAGCACTTTGCATGCGATAATTGTCGACATTGATCTGGAATTCACGCTCAGGAGCACCAACGATATCAACGCGGTTGATCTGTGGCAGGTCTTCCAGTTTATCTTTCATGTCATCTGCATATTTCTTCAAGCGGGGAAGATCATAATCACCGCTCAGGTTCACATACATGATGGGCTGTTCGCTGAAGCTTACTTCAAGAACCGTAGGTTCTTGTGTAAGATCATTCGGAAGGTCTTGTTTTGCTTTATCTACGGCATCTTTTACCTTCTGTAATGCGATATCTGTTTTAACATCGGTATCAAACTCTACCATGATGGCAGAGAAATCCTGCTGCGATGTACTGGTAAATTTTTTGATCTTGGCACCGGTAATACCCTTGATTTGTTTTTCAATAGGACGGGTAACAAGATTCTCGATATCTTTTGGTGAGTTACCTACATATACGGTTTGTACGTAGATAGTAGGGATCACGATATCCGGAAATTGCTCTTTGGGTAAGGTGATGAATTGGTAGATACCTGCCAAGCTCACAAATAACATCATCAGATAAATCGATGTTTTGTTTTTGATACTCCAGGTCGTAGGTCCGAATTCTTTGAACTTACCTTTTATATTTTCTAATGCACTCATACAATTAGTTTAATAGATCTTGAATCTTAATGCCTACTTAGCGTTGGTAGTAATTATCTGACCATCATATAGACTTTGATAGCCTTCTGTAATTACCATATCGCCTGTCTGTAAACCGGATTTTACTTCCAGTTTATCACCATAGAATTCTCCTACAACAACCATTTTCTTTTTAGCGATCATCTTGCCGTTTTCTTTAACAGCTACCATTACATACTTACCTTTCTCATCATTCTGTAAAGTGTTTACAGGAACAGTGATGGCATTATTGATGGTATAATCTTGGATCTGTACCATCGCAATTTGATTGGGTCTGAAATCTTTATCATTCGGCATTCTTGCTTCAATAAAGAAGCTGCGGCTGATTGGATTGATGATTTTTCCCGATACAGATATTTTCGCTTCAATGGTCTTATTGATATCAGGTAAGGTTACTTTTAAGCGTGTTCCGTTATTCACACGGTCAATATAGTTTTCAGGAACTTCAGTGGTTACTTTCAGATTACTTGTATTGACGATCTTGATCTGACCCGGACCGGCGAAGATCTCACCCACACGAATGTTCACATCTTCAGCCACACCACTTACATCACTGTATACAGAAGTGAAAGCCAGTTGTTCTCTGCTTAGCTTTACTTGCTCTTCAGCACTTTTCAATTGGTTCTCGAGTGTTTCTACATTGTTTTTTGCAGTGATCAATTGCACTTCAGTACCAATATTCTGTTCCCACAGATTCTTTTGCTTTTGATATAATGTCTTAGCAAATGACAATTGTGTCTTCAGTGTTTCAAGACCTTGTTCAGCTGCGATCACACTTTGACGCTGTAAAGCATCATCGAGTTTTAAGATCAATTGTCCTTTCTTCACCACATCTCCACGTTTGATATAGACAGCTTTTACTTGTCCGCCACCACCGCGTGGAGTCACGAAAGAAATATTCTCTGATTCGATCTTACCCTGCAGATCGATATAATGCGTAAAGGTTTCAGGAGCTACTGCTGTTAATGCAACTAGTTTTGCATTGTCTGGCTTGGCAGAAGCCGGATCTAATTTTGCAATTTCTGCTTCAAGCTTAGCGATCTCTGCATCAATGCCATCCTTTTGTTTTTTTAACTCAGCCAGTTTTGCTTTTTGCTCAGCTGCGGCACCGCTGTTTGCTTCAGTAGAACCTGCACCACAGGAAACCAGTGTTACAGAAGCAGCGAGTACCAGAATAGTGAATATCTTTTGCATATACTTAGGTTTATTGGTATTTATAGTTTTCCGATTGCTTTTAAATAATCTACCCTGGCAATGATCGCACTGTACAGGGCACTGATATAATTGGTTTGTGCGGTCACCAGATCTGTTTGTGCTGCAGTGATCTCGGTATTTGAACCGGTACCTACTTCATATTTTTTCTTGGTCTGGTTATATACACTTTCCGCCAGCTGCATGTTTTTCTTTTGAAAATTCATGGTTGCAATGGCAGTTTTGAAGTTCACTCTTGATTGCGCTACTTCATTATCGATGCTGAGTTTCAGGTTATCGATCTGATTCTCTGTTTGCTTCAATTCAAAACGCGCTTTTTTGATCCTTGCATCTCTTCCAAAGCCATCAAAAATGGGAATCGATACATTCACGCCGATGAATGAAGTCGTGAACCAATCACCTTTACCAAAAAAGTCAAACTTATTTCTCTGTGCATTTTTTGTATAGGAACCTGATAAAGCAACAGTTGGTAAATAGCTTAATTGATAACGTTTGATGTTGAACTCATTCAGTTTTTTACCCAGACTTAAATACTGAAAGTCTTTTCTGTCTGCATAATTGTAGGCAGTATCCAATGTAAAATCTTTACTGATCTGATCTTCACTTAAACGATCGGTCAAGATCAGGGTATCATTTACCGGCATGCCCATTAAGGTTTTTAGTCCCATATATCCCAGATCGATACTGTTCAGTGCTTTTAACTTTTCTGTTTGCAGATTCGCAACCTGAACTGCGATTTTGTCGAGGTCTAGTTTCTCTGCAAAACCATTTTTGTACAGCTCTCTGGTATCATTTTCCAGTTTCGATAATCGATTGATGTTAGCATCCAACAGATCGATCTGTGTTTTGCTGACCACCAGTTGATAATAGATCTTGTGAATGTTCGTTTTGATCATCTCTTCTGTCACTTCCTTGTTCTTGGTCTGGAATTCCATGGAAGTTCTACGGGCTTGTAAGCCAATGAAGACCTGTCCATCAAATAATAACTGCTGAACCTGAACAGTGGCTGAAGCGTTGTACTTAACCCCAAAACGAACGGGGATAAAGGTTCCGGCTGCTCCTCCGAAAAATTCTCCGGGTAATAAAGAAACAGGTAATTGTAAATAATCATTACCGCTGACATTACCGGTAACTGTTGGTAATGCAGCCGCAGTGATATCGCGGTTGGTTTGGTTTTGCACCTGAATATTCAACAATGCATTTTTTACCTGAACATTGTTTTTATTGGCATAATCAACGCATTGCTGAATGGTAAATTCATGCTTTGCAGGATTTTGAGCGTTGGTAAGAATACTTATCAATGCCAGCCCCATCAGTAAAACCAATCTTGAGATCCTTCTTTCGTGCATAGGTTTTAGATTTATTTTTTTTGTCTTTGTTGCTTGTATTTTAAAATCAGTTTTTGTCCTTTTGCTGTTGCCATTCCAAACAGAAAATTATCGGTGATCTCTGCTATCACCTGGCCCGGTGTAAATTTGGAAGCGGGAAAATTCTCTTTGTCAAACATGAAAAACATGGTAACCAACCGAAACCGTGTCAATAACTCTACATGAATATCTTCACGGTATAACCCTTCTTGTATACCCCACTCCAAATTACTTTTGATCACTTCATGGAAGAATTTATTCTTGTGATCCAGGAATTTTTTATAGGCTTTTGGATGATATTTTTCCAAGTCGAACATGAGTGAAGGATTCATGTGCTTCAGCATTTCCTGAACCATGTCTACCGCCATGAAAATCTCATGAATGGCATTTTCACTTTGATTTCTGTGACCGGTACAGTCGTTTTTACTTCTTTCGATCTCGATATCAATCGTACCATCTACCAACGCATCTTTGTCTGCATAATACTGGTATATGGTCTTCTTGCTCATGCCCAGATGATTGGCGATCTCATCCATACTCACACTTCTGAGCCCATATCGCATGAATAATTCATGCGCTTTGATCAATATTCT
Source organism: Sediminibacterium sp. KACHI17 (assembly GCF_040362915.1). Lineage (NCBI taxonomy): Bacteria > Pseudomonadati > Bacteroidota > Chitinophagia > Chitinophagales > Chitinophagaceae > Sediminibacterium > Sediminibacterium longum. The sequence continues at coordinate 2,510,539 of NZ_AP029612.1, forward strand.
TTCCTGCGTTTCCATAATCTAAATTCGCGCGCAAAACTATGGAAACTTTTATCGTTACCAAAGTTTCCATGTGTTTTTTGGATTAATTCTGTGTTAAACGGTCAATAAATCATATGAATGAAATGCTTATGACAGTTAGTTTTTGAGATGTTTAAAAGAACATCATATTGTATTCTAAGTGTGTATTTGTCGATTTCTTAGTTACTTTACATTGAAATCCAAACAGATGAGTAATGTGGATGTAAAAAACAGTCTTCGTGTATATCTCAAGAAACTGTTGCAATATTTTTTTCAGGGGATGATCGTACTGGCACCCATTGGTATTACACTTTGGGTGGTGGTTGGCTTATTTCGCTGGATCGATGGGTTTCTTCCCAATCTCATTAACTCTCTTTTCCCTGACCTACTCGAAAAAGATGCTGCCGGTAATTTAAGAAGCTTACCAGGATTGGGTTTTATTGTTGTGATCGCTCTGGTATTGCTCGTTGGATGGATCTCTTCTCTTTTTGTGGTCGGACGTTTAGTGACGTTATTAGATACAGTTCTTGAAAAAACGCCGGGTATCAAATTCATTTATTCATCTGTCAAAGATTTTCTGGAAGCTTTTGCCGGTAATAAAAAGAAATTCGATAAACCCGTACTCGTGAATGTAGATGGTGCTGATGTATGGCGTATTGGCTTCATCACTCAACAATCTTCTGAAGAGTTCGGTCTGCATAACCATGTAACTGTTTATGTGCCACACTCTTATGCCATTTCCGGTATCACTTATTTTGTGCCCAAAGAAAAGATCAAATCACTCCCCGACATCAGCGCCGCCGATGCCATGAAGTATACAGTATCAGGTGGCGTTACGGATGTAGAGTAGCATATAGCTTATAGTTCATAGCTTAATGGTTAATAAGAGACATTTTTTTAACTATAAACTATTGGCCATTAACTATATGCTATAAGCTCCAGACTTTCCCTACCTTGCGCATTCAAGCAATCGAAATGAAGGTTCATAATTTTAATTCGGGTCCGTCTATTTTGCCTAGAACTGTGATGGAGCAAGCGTCACAGGCCATTCTTGACTTTAATGGAACAGGATTGTCGATCCTGGAGATCGGACATCGTACCACTCATTTTCAGGATGTTTTACAGGAAGCTATCAGTAGTGTTAAACAACTGATGGATTTAAGTGATGATCATGAAGTTTTATTCTTGCATGGAGGTGCTACCACACAATTCATGCAGGTGCCTATGAATTTATTGGATGAAAAAGCGACTGCTGCTTATCATGTCAATGGTATCTGGGGTAAGAAAGCAGCTACAGAAGCAGCTTTATTTGGAAATGTAACGGTGGTAGCAGACAGCTCAGACCAGCAGAATACATATATCGGAAAAGATTTTACAGTTCCTGCATCTGCTTCTTACTTACACATCACTTCTAATAATACCGTTGAAGGCACACAGTGGCATCAATTCCCGGAAACAGAAGTGCCATTAGTAGCAGATATGAGCAGTGATATCTTTTGCAGACCGGCTGATTACAAACGATTTGGATTGATCTATGCAGGAGCGCAGAAAAATATGGGAGCCGCAGGTGTGAATATGGTAGTGGTACGAAAAGATCTGTTAGGAAAAGTGAGCAGAAAAATTCCAACCATCATGGATTACCAAAAACATATTGATGCCGGATCATTGATGAATACACCACCGGTATTTGCAGTATATGTTAGTATGCTCACTTTGCGTTGGATTCTTCAAGAAGGAGGATTAACAGAGATGGAAAGAAGAAATAAAGCAAAATCCGATCTTTTATATCAAACCATTGATAGTCTTCCATTGTATCGTGCACAAGTGGTTAAATCGGATAGAAGCCTTATGAATGCTGTGTTTTTCCTGAATGATCCATCATTGGAAACAGCATTTTTGGATCTCTGCAAGAAAGAAAATATGATCGGTGTAAAAGGTTATCGAACAGTAGGTGGTATACGTGTAAGCATGTATAATGCATTGCCATTATCGAGTGTAGAAGCGATCTGTGATCTGATGAAAGACTTCGCAATAAAACATGGATGATTTTTATAAACGGTTGTGACCGCAAATAAATTTTACCTACTTTTGGACCGAAAAACGATTTTGGTCGAAAATGATAGTAACGCAGAAAGAAGAGATCGTTAAAGACGACATCCTGAAAGAGGCGCAGAAATTATTCCAACAATTTGGTCTGAAAAAAACCACCATGGAGGATATCGCTAGGTCCATGGGCAAAGGTAAAAGCACCTTATATTATTACTATTGCAGTAAGGAAGAGATATTTGACGCCGTCATTAGTAAAGAAATGGCGGAGGTCTTCAATGAAGCAAAAGATGCGGCGGAAAAAGCCCAATCTGCGGAAGACAAGCTCAGGGTCTTCACCATTACCAAGATCAAAGCGCTTCAAAAAAAATCAAATTTATACAGGGTAGTACGTGGAGAAATGCAGGAAAACAATCGGTGCATGAAACACGTACATACAGAGTATGATCAACAAGAGGTCAGGCTGGTAAAGAATATTCTCAGTTTTGGCATTAAAAACGGGGAGTTCAGCAGTTCCATCAAAAAGGACCTGGATATTTTGCCGTCAGTGGTCGTGAGCTCTTTACGTGGACTTGAATTTGACCTGTTTGCGGGAAATAAATATCCGAAACTGGAGACCAGGATCGATTCGATCGTAAGTATTATGGTAAAAGGCATAAAAAAATAAAATAAAAAAGAGTTATATACGTCCCGATACCATCGGGACGATCATTTACAACAACAGAGAAAATCTACTAACATGAAAGAACAAATCCAACCTGCAAATGGCAAACTGGGTATCCTTCTTCCCGGCTTGGGAGCTGTGGCTACCACTGTTATTGCGGGCGTTGTGGCTGTGAACAAAGGCCTTGCTGAACCCATTGGCGCGCTTACACAAATGGGAAATATCCGTTTAGGAAAAAGAACTGAGAATCGTTATCCACTCATTAAAGATTTTGTACCTCTGGCACCTTTACAGGATGTGGTATTTGGTGGCTGGGATGTGTATAGTGATAATGTATATGAAGCAGCGATGAATGCAAAAGTGCTAGAATCTTCATTACTCAATGCGATCAAGCCTGAACTGGAAGCCATCAAACCTATGAAGGCTGTTTTTGATAAGTCTTATGTTAAGAATCTAGATGGTACACATATTAAACAAGCGGCTACTAAATGGGATCTGGCAAATGAAGTGATCAATGACATTGAAAACTTTAAAACTGCCCATGGTTGCGATCGCGTTGTGATTGTTTGGTGTGGTTCTACTGAAAGATATATTGAGCAATCAGCCGTTCATGAAACCATCGAATCATTTGAAGCCGGACTGAAAAACAATGATTCTGCTATTTCTCCAAGTATGATCTATGCATATGCAGCAATTAAGATCGGCGTTCCTTATGCGAATGGAGCACCTAACCTTACTTGTGATATTCCTGCATTGATTGAACTGTCAAAAGAAACCAATACACCGATCGGTGGTAAAGATTTCAAGACCGGACAAACCTTGATGAAAACCATTCTGGCACCGGGCTTACACGCACGTGCATTGGGTGTTCGTGGATGGTTCTCTACCAATATCCTCGGTAACAGAGACGGATTGGTATTGGATGATCCGGATAACTTTAAAACAAAAGAAGTATCTAAGTTGAGCGTATTGGAAGATATCCTTCAACCAGATATCAATCCGAAATTATATGGTGATCTGTATCATAAAGTAAGGATCAACTATTATCCTCCACACGGTGATAATAAAGAGAGCTGGGATAACATCGACATTTTTGGATGGCTGGGTTATTCAATGCAGATCAAGATCAACTTCTTGTGTCGTGATTCAATTTTAGCTGCACCGATCGTATTAGACCTCGCCATCTTCATGGATCTGGCTAAACGTGCTAATATGAGTGGTATTCAGGAGTGGTTGTCTTTTTACTTCAAGTCGCCACAAACTGCACCAGGATTAAGACCGGAGCACGATATTTTCAAACAACTCATCAAGTTGCAGAATACACTGCGTCATATGATGGGAGAGGATTTGATCACTCACTTAGGTCTTGATTATTATCAGGATCTGGTGGAAGCATTGTAATGAAAGTACAAAAAGCCATAGCCAGCTGTCTGGGTATAGGAACCATCAAAGGTGGCGGAACAATCACCGCTTTACTTTGTTGCATACCCTGGTATTTCGCCCGGACAGTTGGTTCTTTTGAAATGATTGCGCTTGTAGTAACTGTTGCCGCTACTGCATTGGGTGTGTGGACTGCAAATGTTGTGGAAAAGGAATGGGGGAAAGACAGCAGTAAAGTGGTCATTGATGAAGCAGCAGGGATGATGATCTCACTGCTCTTTGTCCCGGTCACTTTAAGTTATGTGGCAACTGGATTTATTTTATTTCGATTACTGGATATTACCAAACCACTGCTGATCAGAAGAACAGAATCACTCCCCGGTGGATGGGGTGTGATGATGGACGATATGATAGCCGGATTATATACCAACGTACTGTTACACACAATTATGTGGTTAAATGTTTTTTGACCGATGGTTACTTTTGTAAAAGCACAAGCTGCTTCTTTAGCGGCTACCATAGTTGACTTTTCTGTCTTTATCATATTGACAGAGTGGTTGAACTGTTGGTACCTGGCAGCGAGCATTACCGGAACCATCTCAGGGGGCATTACCAATTTTTTACTGGGTCGTGTATGGGTATTTGATGCAACACAGGGAAAGATCCCGCGGCAGGCATTCAAATATGTGTTGGTATGGATCGGTAATCTATTATTGGTATCAGGTGGTGTGTTTGTGGTTACAGAGTATGCACGACTCACTCCCCTCACCTCAAAGATCATTGTATCACTAATTGTAGGGTTCACCTATAATTATATGTTACAAAAAAAATTCGTGTTCAAATAATAACAAAAATGAAAACTAAAAGTGGCGTTGTAAAATGGGGGCTTCTGGCTTTATTCATGCTGACTGGCTTTATTCATGGCATGACACAAACGGTGGTAAAAGGAAAGATTGTTGACGCATTTAGCAAAGAACCATTGCAATATGTAAGTGTTGTATTTAAAGGAGGACGTGGTACTGTTACAGATAGCTTGGGTCAATATACTTTACGTTCATCGGGAAATATTTCAATGATCCTTGTCTCTTATGTTGGATATAAGACCATTCAACGTGATATCGTTGTTGGTAAAGAACAAACCATAGATCTTGAACTTGAGACCGATCCAAAAGCAGTATATAATGTTACCGTTTCTACCAATAAAAGAGCGAAGTATAGAAATAAAAACAATCCGGCTGTTGATCTTATCAGAAGAGTGATTGATAACAAACCACTCAACCGCCCGGAAAAATATGATTATGTAGAGTATGATCAGTATGAAAAACTGGAAGTGTCACTGAGTAGCGTTCCTGAAAAACTTGCTAATAACAGGATGTTGCGTAAGTACCAGTTTCTATTCGAAAATGTGGACTCTACAAAATTGCAGGGCAAAACATTGTTGCCTGTTTATCTCGAGGAAAAATTAGCACAAAAATATTATCGTAAAAATCCGGAGAAGACCAAGACCATCATCAGAGGCGAAAAAAGAGTGAACTATGGTGAGTATATTGATAATGATGGTGTGAGCTCTTATCTGAATAGATTGATCATGGATATTGATATTTATGACAACAATATTCCATTGTTCACATATCAGTTCCTCAGTCCTATTGCAGACCTTGCGCCTACATTTTATATGTACTATATCCGTGATACCATTACGGATGAAACAGGTAATAAGCTGATCAAAATGTATTTCACACCTAGAAATACAAATGACCTTTTGTTCCGCGGTAATATGTACATCACTCTTGATGGAAACTATGCAGTTCAGAAACTGGATATGTTCCTGAGCAGAAACGTGAACCTGAATTTCGTACGTGAATTACGCGTTGACCTCGACTTTGAAAAAAATCCGGATGGCCGTTATCATCTCAGTAAAAGCAATGTGATGGCGGAAGCCGCTGTTACCAAAGGATCTAGCGGAGGTTTCTTTGGAGAAAGAACTGTCTCTTTTAAAAACTACAAGATCAATGAAGCGAAACCGGACAGTGTATATGACGGTCCTGCAACAGTAAAACTGGAAAAAGTTGATAAGCTTCCTGATACTTTCTGGGAGAAAAACAGACACGATACACTTTCAGCAACAGAATCTAAAGTGTATGCCAATATCGATAGCCTTGAGAAAATGCCTTCTTTCCGAAGAACATTAGCATTGGCTACTTTCTTATTTGCAGGATATACTTCATTCGGCCCCTTTGAATTAGGACCCGCGGCAGCATTTTATGGATTCAATCCGGTAGAAGGGTTCAAACTAAGACTTGGTGGAAGAACAACACCGAAACTCAGTAAACGAATTTACTTTGAAACATATGGAGCATATGGTTTCAAAGATGAAAGATGGAAGTATTTCTTAAGTACGACCTATTCTTTGAACAATAAATCTATTTATACTTTCCCGCTGAAATTTATCAGGGCCAGTTACCAGCATGATACAAAAATTCCAGGTCAGGAATTGCAATTTGTGCAAGAAGACAACTTCTTCTTGTCTTTCAAACGCGGATTAAATGATAAGTGGATCTATAACGACATCTTCAAACTGGAATATGTACATGAATTTCAGAACAGATTGTCTTATACACTAGGATTCAGAAACTGGCGTCATACTCCGGCAGGATCTATTGTATATAATAAGTTCAACAATGGTGTGCTGGAGAATGTGCCATCGATCAATACCAGTGAAATATCTGCACAGGTTCGCTGGGCTCCGAAAGAACAATTCTATCAGGGTAAGGTGTACAGAATTCCGATCATTAATAAATATCCCATTTTCACCTTGCGATATACTGCAGGCGTAAAAGGACTATTCAATAGCGAATACAATTATCAGAACATCAATCTTCGTGTTGAAAAACGCGTATTTATGTCGCAATTGGGATATAGTGATATGGTACTCGAAGGTGGATATACATTTGGTTCCGCACCTTATCCTTTGTTAACGATTCATCGTGCCAACCAAACTTATGCATATCAGTTGAACTCTTATAACCTGATGAACTTCCAGGAGTTTGTGAGCGATCAGTTTGCGGCATTATCTATTGATCACCATTTCAATGGGCTCATTTTTAATCGTGTTCCATTATTGCGCAAATTGAAGTTAAGAGAATTGCTGACCATGAAAGTGATCTATGGTGGTATCAGAGATGAAAATAATCCTGATAAAAATCCGGATCTTATCAAGTTCCCGGTTACCAATGGACAAACTACCACATTCTCTTTGAATAGAAAGCCATATATCGAAGGAAGTGTGGGTGTAGGAAATATATTTAAGATATTCAGGGTAGATCTGGTAAGACGATTTAACTATAAAGAAAATCCAAATATCAGCACCTGGGGTGTGAGAGCACGTTTTAAATTTGATTTTTGATTCTATTACTTTGCATAGTAGTTAACGGTACATGGAAAAAATACCCTTACGAGTAAAATTACAGAAAGCCATTTACGTGGTCATCGATCCTTTTGTGAAAGGATTGATCAAGATCGGACTGACTCCTAATATGGTCACCATGATAGGGTTTGTGTTGAATATTGGTGTAGCCATCATTTTCGTGGAAGGAGGAGAACGCGGAAATCGCGGAGACCTTTCTTATGTAGGATGGGCAGGAGCGCTGATCCTGTTCGCCGGACTATTCGATATGCTTGATGGTCAAGTAGCCCGTCTTGGCAATATGAGTTCCTCATTCGGCGCTTTATTTGATTCTGTATTGGATAGATACAGTGAACTGATCATGTTCTTGGGTATATGTTATTACCTGATCGCACATCATTATTTTCTGAGTTCATTATTTGCATTCATTGCTATGATCGGTTCTATGATGGTAAGCTATACCAGAGCAAGAGCAGAAGGATTGGGAATTGAATGTAAAGATGGACTGATGCAGCGTCCGGAAAGGGTTGTCACCATTGGTGTTTCAGCGATCGCATGTGGTATTGTAGGTGAATACATTGGTGGTGATTGGAAATGGTATGTGAACGGAATCAGTTTTCATGTATTGGAAACCATGTCCATTTTTACTTTGCCACTTACACTAATGGCAGTATTGACCAATATCACAGCGATCAACCGGTTAAGAGGATCAAAAAAAGCATTGGATTTGAAAGACGAACAAATGAAAAAATCGAAATCAGCTATTTTACCATCAATCGTGATCGGATTATTGATCACATGTTCAGCAATTCCTGCGATGGCGCAGAAAGAATTGGCAGCAGTACAGATCGCAAAAGCAGCGATCGAACCTCAGGATACTTTTCCTGTTCCAAAAACCAATAATAAACAACTGTTTTATCTGCAAAGAACAGCTAATACAAATACCATTGTATGCGAACTTAATTACGATAAGAACGGACAACTGAATACATCTGATCCCGTACATGTTTATTGGATACGCTATACGGAAGGTGGAGTAAAAAAAGAACTTTCTTATATACAGCGTGTGTTTGCTTATGGTATCAAATCTCAAATGTTGGAAAAAGATTCTTATAAGCTGCACTTTGTCTCTTATAAAAAGAAACCCTTGTACCTGATGCGTTCTCAAAAAGACAATCAATACAAAGTATATACTACGATCAATAATCAACAGGCTGTATTAAGCAGAATATTTATTAAAGTTGACGGTGGTACTTTTTGGTCGCCCAATGTAGTGTATATGGAAATGAAAGGGGTGGATGAATACACAGGAAAAGAACTCATGCAACGTTTTAAACCCTGATATGACAGGTAGTTTCACTCAAAAAAATAGCAGTCTGTTCACAGCGAAAGATTTATTGATCACTTCGTCTGTTTCATTTACCTATTTGCTATTGAGCTATTGGCTGATCGGTTATAAACAAGATCAGCTGACTTTGGTGTTACTATTCAATGTATGCTATTATCTTTCTTTTATCACCCGAAAATTTATCCTTGGATTTGCCATCTTTATCGTGTTCTGGATCATTTTCGATTTTATGAAAGCATTTCCCAATTACAATTATCAGGAAGTGCATATTCAAAGTTTATATGAGACTGAAAAAAAATGGTTTGGTATCGATGATGCAGGAGCAACAATGACGCCCAATGAATACTGGGCTATTCATCATACTAAGTTCTTGGATGTATTGACCGGTTTTTTTTACCTGAGTTGGGTACCGGTACCACTCGGTTTTGCGGCATTTCTTTTCTTTAAGAATAGAAAATGGTTTCTTGAATTTTCACTCACTTTTTTGTTCGTTAATATCCTGGGATTTATTATTTATTACGCGTATCCTGCGGCGCCACCCTGGTACGTACAACAATATGGTTTTGATTTTATAGCCGGAACACCCGGTAACACAGCGGGATTACATCGGTTTGATGCATATTTTGATGTGACGATTTTTAAATCCTTGTATGAGAAGAGCTCTAATGTATTTGCAGCAATGCCTTCTTTGCACTCTGCTTATCCCTTGATCGTTTTATATTTCGGATGGAGATTTGATTTTAAATGGGTCAACTTATTATTTGCAACCATCATGTTGGGTATCTGGTTTGCAGCAGTTTATACTAGCCATCATTATGTATTGGATGTTTTGGCAGGTATCACATGTGCAATTATCGGGATCGTCGTTTTCTTAAGATTATCGCAGCAAAAAACCCTTTCAAAGTGGATAGAGGCCTATGCTCGTCATATAGACTAGCCTTCCCAAGCTTTCATAACGTTTCTTTTATAATTAATTACTGATATTTGCGCAATGGCAAGTATTAAACCCTTCAAGGCATTACGCCCACAACCACAATTGGCAAAACAAGTGGCCAGCAGACCCTATGATGTATTGAACAGTGCAGAAGCTAAAATTGAAGCTCAAGGCAATCCAAGTTCATTTCTTCATATCACCAAAAGTGAGATCGATCTGCCCGATGGAATCGATATCCATTCTCAAGCTGTATATGAACAGGCAAAGTCAAATTTGGATGCTTTTATAAAACGTGAAGTGCTTTTCCAAGAGTCAAAAGAATGTTACTATATCTATCAATTGATCATGAATGGCAGAAAGCAAACAGGTTTGGTTTGTGTAAGCAGTATTGATGATTATGAGAATGATATCATAAAGAAACATGAATTCACCAGACCTGAAAAAGAATTAGACAGGATCAATCATATTCGAACTTCTGGTGCGCAAACAGGGAATGTGTTTCTTGCTTATCGAAATCATTCAAAAATTGATGAGCTGATCGAAAAATGGAAAGAAAGTAAGTCGCCTGTCTACGATTTTATTGCCGATGATGAAATTCAACATACTGTATGGATCGTAAACGATTCAGATACTTGTGATGAGATCACATCACTCTTTGCAAATGAAATACCTTGCACCTATATTGCTGATGGCCACCACCGTGCGGCATCTGCAGCTAAAGTGCGTCAGGCTTTAGGAGATCAATCAGGTCCTGGAGCAGATTTTTTTCTTACAACCTTATTCCCTTCCAATCAGCTGGCTATTTTAGATTACAACAGAGTAGTGAAAGATCTAAATGGCTTATCACCAGCAGCTTTTCTTGCAGCATTGGAAAAGGATTTTACCGTAAAGCCAGTTGGCGAAACCGCTTTTAAACCGGGATCACTTCACCATTTTGGTTTGTTTATAGAAGGTAACTGGTATCAGTTGATCGCAAAACCGGGCACCTATACGGATGATCCGATCGGCATTTTAGATGTTACCATACTTCAGAATCTTGTATTGGATGGCATTCTGGGAATTAAAGATCCAAGAACTGATGTGCGGGTTGAATTTGTAGGAGGTATCAGAGGCTTAGGCGAATTAGAGAAGAAAGTCAATAGTGGTGATTTTGCAGCAGCATTCAGTTTGTATCCAGTTACCATCGATCAACTGTTTGACATTTCTGACAGCGGCAATGTTATGCCACCAAAGAGCACATGGTTTGAGCCAAAACTGAGGGATGGATTATTGACACATTTAATTGGCGAATAAACCTCTCCATTTTGATACATAAAACAAAGCGAATGCGTATCCTGTTAGTATTAGTTTTTTCTTGCTTAATAACGTTTTCCCTTCAGGCCCAACAGCCTGGAAAAAAACTCCAGGAAACGGCAAAGACCATGTTAATGCAGGGTGATTTTGAGAATGCTGTTGCAATTCTCGAATCAGCCGCAAAGCAAGCACCGGGAGATTTGAGTATTCTCAAAGATCTTTCTTACGCTTGTTATTTGAAACGTGACTTTGCAAAAGCGATACAGGTTGGAAGACCATTATCCGAAAGGCAGGATGCAGATGAACAAGTATTTCAAATACTTGGGCTTTCTTATAAAGCAATTGCTGCTTATAAAGATGGGATCAAGCTATACAAGACCGCATTGAAAAAATTTCCCAATAGTACCATCATTTATAATGAATATGGTGAGTTACTCATCATGGATAATGCTCCGGAAGAAGCTATTGAACAATGGGAAAAAGGTATTCGGGCAGATCCTAATTTCAGTGGTAACTATTATAATGCCTGTATCTATTATACAAAAGTGGGTAACTGGATTCGAATGGCATTGTATGGAGAGATTTTTATAAACCTGGAAAGTTTTACAGAAAGAACAGCAGAGGTTAAAAAAGCAGTACTGAATGCATGGCAAAAAATGTACCTGCCTTCTGTGATCGGTCAACAATTAAAATCAGGGATCTCATCATTTGAAAAAGCAGTGCTGCAAATATTAGAGAAACAAGTAGCAACAGCGAAAGCCGGATTCCAGGCAGATAATAGTACTTCCTTACGCTCCCAGTTTATATTGGAATGGTTTAAAACAAATGGGGCAACATATCCTTTCCGTTTATTTGAACAACAGCAGTACTTCATTCGCGAAGGTTTATTTGAGGCTTATAACCAATGGATCTTTGGAGAGTCAGTGAATGAGAATGCCTATAAAATATGGAAAGACACCCATCCTAAAGAAGCTGAAGCATACAGTGAGTACCAAAAAACAAGGCTATTTAAGTTGCCTGCAGGACAGTACTACTTTTCTAAATAAAGCATAAAGACCATTTCCAGCCCGCAATAAGCTTGCGGGCTTTTTTATTTGTGTTCTTTTGCTTAAATTGACTGTCCTAAAACTGCTTAACATGGAACCCGGTAAAGACGAACAACTATGGCGTATCGCCAAGAAACGTGCTTCATTCAAAAGAAACCTTTATAGTTATATCATTATCATCGCCTTTTTATGGGTGATATGGTGGATGACTGCAGGTCGTTATAATGGGTTTCATGGTACTCCCTGGCCAATATGGGTCATGTTAGGATGGGGTATTGCATTGGGCTTTCAGTATTTCAATGCTTATAACGGAAATGGGAGAGAACTGGCAGAAGAAGAGTATGAGAAATTAAAAAGGCAGCAATAACAAATAAGCTTTCTCATTTGTTATCGTTTACTTTGAACATTATAGAATGCTTGCACTATGACGATAAAGAGATTATTCGATTGCCTTGAACACCAGCTACAGCATTTTCCTAAAAATGATATGCTTGCTGCGAAAGAAAATGGTCAGTGGACAACTTACAGTACGGAAAAAGTAGTAGAAACCGTAAATAAATTCAGTGCCGGTTTGATTGAACTTGGTGTCAGCGCACGTGATATAACACCTGAATCAAGTGATAAAATCGCCATCATTAGTAATAACAGACCTGAATGGATCTTTACAGATCTCGCAGCGCAACAAATTGGCGCGATCTTAGTTCCGGTATACCCCACTACCAGTCCTTTAGAGTTGGAGTTTATTCTCAATGACGCAGCTGTAAAATATCTTTTTGTAAGCAACGCTGAATTACTGGAGAAAGCAAAAGCAGTTGCAGCCAAAGTGCCTTCTATTAAATCGATTTATACATTCGATAAAATTGAAGGTGCAAAACATTGGTCTGAAGTTACCGCATTGGCCAATGATACATTACTACAAAAAGTAAATGAAATCAAAGCCACAATACCTGTTTCTCATTTGGCGACCATCATTTATACATCAGGTACGACAGGCACACCCAAAGGTGTAATGCTGAGTCACCGCAATATTTACTCTAATGTTCAGTTCTCCAAAGAAAGCTTTCCTTTCAATGATGCACCGGAATCTAAAGTATTGAGCTTTTTACCACTGAACCACATTTTTGAAAAAACAGTTACGTATATCTATCTATATAGTGGTATAAGTATTTACTATGCTGAAAGTTTAGAAACGATTGGTGATAATCTTCGCGAAATAAAACCTGACGGATTCACCACTGTTCCTCGCTTACTTGAAAAAGTGTTTGAAAGAATTATGTCGAAAGGAAACGAGTTGACAGGTCTGAAACGAAAATTATTTTTCTGGGCAGTTGATCTTGCTGAAAAATATGATAACCTCAAGAGCGGCGGGTTATGGTATAACATTCAATTGGCAATTGCCAATAAACTTATATTCAGTAAATGGAGAGAAGCTTTAGGGGGCAATGTATCTTTTATTGTTACCGGTGGTGCAGCTTGTCAGGTGAAATTATTACGGATTTTCAATGCGGCTAAAATACCCGTATTTGAAGGCTATGGTCCAACGGAGAATAGTCCGGTGATCAGCGTAAACAGACAAGCAAAGGGTCTCACCAAATTTGGAACAGTGGGCCCTGTTATTAATGGTGTTGAGCTGAAGTTGGAAGAAGATGGTGAAATATGTGTTGCAGGTCCGAGTGTAATGGAAGGATATTATAAAAGACCAGATCTTACTGCTGAAGCCGTGATCGATGGTTGGCTGCATACAGGTGATATTGGTATTATCGAAGATGGGAAATTCCTGAAAATAACAGACCGTAAAAAAGAACTATTCAAAACCAGCGGTGGTAAATATGTGGCTCCTCAACCAATTGAGAATAAATTGAAGGAGAGTCCATTTATTGAACAGATCATGGTAGTTGGATCTGAAAGAAAATTTGTAGGAGCATTGATCGTTCCTTCTTTCCTGACACTAAAAGACTGGATGAAAGAGAAAGGCATCAATTATACCACAAATGAAGATGCGATCCATCATCCAAGGGTTCTGGAATTATACCGCGAACTGGTAGAGAGTTATAATACTTTCTTTAATCACGTAGAGCAAATCAAAAAGTTTGAATTATTACCACAAGAGTGGACGATCGATACCGGGGAAATGACGCCTAAAATGAGTTTGAAACGAAAAGTAGTCATGGAAAAATTCAAATCAGCTATAGAGAGAATTTATGTCTGATACGAATGGACGGCACTTAGGGCTTCGCTATTCAATAATCCTTTATTGTCAGAAATATGACTGATTACAGCATCTATCGTGTCATGATTGAAAATGCACTGGATGCTTTTTTTCTGACCAAACCTGATGGTACTATTTTAGATGTTAATGCTGCGGCCTCTTCCATGTTTGGGTATTCATTGGAAGAGTTTAAAGTGATAGGACGACAAGGGATCATTGATATTGACTCCCCAGGATTGAATGCATTTTTGGAAGAAAGAAGGAAAAAGGGGAAAGTCATATGTGAGCTTATTGGCATCAAAAAAAACGGAGAAAGATTTCCTATTTGGGTGTCGTCTGTCATTTTTAAACAAGATGAACAAGAAGAAAAGACCTTTACCATTATTCAGGATATCACGGAGCGAAAAAGGAAAGAACAAGAACTGCGCACTTCCGAAGCAAATATGCGAATGATTCTAGATAACACAGATGAGTTATTCATTATCATAGACAGAAATCTCAAAGTCATCAATTTTAATAAAGCCACTGAGGTAAAATCCCAACAATTATTAGGAGTGCCATTCGAGAAAGGCAAATCTATTTTGGATAGTGCTCAGCCGGAACGGGTACCACTATTGAAACAACTGTATGCAGATGTTCTGAACGGGGCCGTTCGAAAAAGTGTAGTGGAGATACCCGCTATTCATGGTAATTCGAAAGTAGTGGTTGATATCAGGTATAGCCCTATTTATGAAGACGGGCTGATCGTCGGTGCCATTATCAATGTTAGAGATATCACTGAAACCAAGGCAAAAGAAGAAGAATTATTGAGAACCAATGAGCGATTCTTTTTTGCTGCCAAAGCAACCAATGATGCTATATGGGATTGGGATATCCAAAACGATAAAGTATTCCGTGTTGGAGATGGATTGCAGAGTATGTTTGGATACGATAAAAGTATAGCAGCGCAAGATGATACATTCTGGATCCAAAGAGTGCATCCAGAAGATTTAGATGACATGATTTCAAAGCGTGAAAAAATCTTATACCATACGAATGAACTGTACTGGGAAGATGAGTATCGGTTTCGAAAATCAGATGATACCTACGCGCATGTGTTTGATAAGGGATATATTATTCGTGATGCAAATGGTACTCCTGTACGTATGATCGGTGCCACCCAAGATGTTTCACAACAAAAAGAAACTGAAGCATTATTGGTAGAACTTAATAACAGACTAAAACGCAGGGCTGAAGAACTTGCTAATTCAAATATCGAACTGGAACGTTTTGCATATATCGCTTCCCATGATTTACAAGAGCCGCTTAGAATGGTTACTAGTTTTCTTCAGTTACTTAAAAAAAGATATGTAGAAAAACTGGATGAAACGGCTGATCAATATATCGCTTTCGCTGTTGATGGTGCTGAAAGAATGAAAACATTGATCATGGATCTGTTGGATTATTCCAGAGTAGGATCTAATACAGAACCAAATGAGAATGTAGATCTGAATATTTTGATAGAAGAAGTCAAGGGAGTTTTTAGTAAAACCATTGATGAATCAAAAGCTCATATTACAGTTGGACCTTTGCCTATCGTAAAAGGAAATCGTACTCAGCTATTACAGCTATTTCAAAACTTGATCGGTAATGCCATTAAATACCAAAAAGATGAGAGCCCGGTAATTCAAATCAGCTGTACAGAACAGGAAGAGGAATATCTTTTTGAAATCAAGGATAATGGTATTGGCATCGACCCCGCTTTTCACGAAAAGATCTTTGTGATTTTTCACCGGTTACATAGTCGATCCGAATATACAGGTACCGGAATTGGACTCGCAATTTGTAAGAAAATCGTTGAACGCCATAATGGTAAAATATGGGTAAAATCAATGCCCGGACAAGGGAGCTCTTTCTTTTTCACCCTTGGTAAAAGATAAATATCCGGATATCACAGAACCCCTTTTATTTTTACTATCTTGTTATAGCAAATAATGAAAACTGAGAAAATTATTCCCATAAAACCATAGGTTATGTCTGATAACCGATTGCCATTGACCATATTGATCGTTGAAGATAATCCGGGTGATCTTTTTCTTTTGGAAGAATTATTGAAGGGTGCATCTCTACCCATCAAACAACTGATTAAAGTTACAAGTGCACATGACGCACAATTAGCGCTTCAACAGGAAGAAATAAATCTTGTTTTACTGGATCTAAGTTTACCGGATAGTAATGGACTTCAGTCCTATGAAATGGTAGATGAATATGCAGGATCAATACCAATTGTTGTATTGACAGGGTTGATCGACATGGAAGTAGCATTGGAAACAATGGCCAGCGGTGCCCAGGATTATCTGATCAAAGGAGAATTTGATGAAAAGCTGCTGGAAAAATCCATTCAATATAGTATTGAGCGTAAGAAAAGTCAGGAAAGTCTAAGGGAAAGTATCGATCGTTATAAGTTCGTTACACGTGTAACCAACGATGTGGTATGGGATATGAACCTTTCCACTAAGAAAGTTCTTTGGGCAGAAGAGAACATGAAACGCTTGTTTGGGTATGATACGGGAAATGAAGAAACCGGCTTTGATTTTTGGTCGGAAAAAGTACATCCCGATGAACGTGAGCAGGTCATCAAGAAGCTTTTAGATGCTTGTGAAGACAATACCAGTGATCGATGGGAAGATGAATACCGTTTTGTAAGAGCTGATGGTACATATGCATATGTATTGGATAAAGGATATCTGCTTTATGCAAATGGAAAGGCAGTAAGGATGATCGGATCAATGCAAGACATCACTGAAAGAAAACTCGCAGAACTGAAATTGCTGGATAGTGAAAAAAGATTTAGATCATTGGTTCAGAATGGTTCTGATATGATCAAGATCCTGGATGAAAATGGGCGATTTACTTTTTCGAGCCCAAGCGTCGAAAAAGTATTAGGCTATTCACAAGAAGCCATTGTAGGTAAAATGACGTTTGATTTTATTCATCCGGATGACTTACAGGATATTCTTGGTCATTTCCAGACCATAAAGCAAACCGATTATGATGAAATACCTTATTTCAGATTTAAAAATATACACGGTGAGTGGCGTTGGTTAGAAACTAAATTGACCAACCTGCTTGCGGATCCTGCTGTACAGGGCATCGTATCTAACTCCAGAGATGTGACGGAGAAAAAGAAAGCAGAAGAAGCAATACTGGCTTCAGAAGAAAGATACCGGAGTTTATTCTTTAATAATCCAATGTCTATTTATATCTGGGATATAAATACGCTGGAAATTTTGGAGGTCAATGACACAGCACAAAAAGAATACGGATACTCAAGAGATGAGTTTCTTTCTCTTACTATGAAAGATCTTAGACGAAAAGAGAATATTCCGCAATACCTTTCTTTTGTTGAAGAGCTTAAAAATGCAGATGCAGATACAATTATGCATGGTGTTTGGAAGCATGCAAGAAAGAATAGTGAAGAGATCGCCATGGAGATTTATTCACAAAAAATTTCCTTTAAGGAACGCAACGCTGTTCTAGCATTGGCCAATAATATAGATGAAAAAATACGGCTTGAAAATAAGCTGGCTGAGGAACGTGAAGCCAAACAAAAAGAGATCACCGAAGCCGTGATCCGGGTTCAAGAAAAAGAACGCTACGAAATAAGCAGAGAATTACATGACAACGTGAATCAACAACTAACGGTTGCCATGATGTATATCGCTACTGCAGAAAAGGGAACCAATAATGCAGAAGCTTTGCTCAAGCAATCTTCCGGATTCATTTATAATGCTATTGAAGAGATCCGAAAACTTTCAAAAGCCCTTGTGACACCATTGATCAAGGATTTCGGTCTCTGTAAAGCGATTGAAGGATTGCTGGAAGATATTCAAATAGCAAATACCAGTATTCACTTTGATTTCTTTTGCGAGAATTTCTATGAAGAGGATGTTCAATATGAATTCAAACTTAGCATATATCGGATCGTTCAGGAACAATTGAATAATATCCTGAAGCATGCAAAGGCTAAGGAAGTGGTTATTGAGTTATATCGTGATGAAGTGATCAGGCTATCCGTGAATGATGATGGAGTAGGATTTGATACCAAAAAGAAGCGAAAAGGTATTGGTATTCATAATATCCAAACAAGGGTCGGACTCTATGGCGGTAAAATAAATATTCACTCAGAACCCGGAAACGGATGTCAGCTTAGAATTGAGTTCCCGATAACGAATGATATTTTAGTGAAGCAAGAATGATTTTAGTTGGCGGAAAAAAAGTTGACAGTTGACAGATTTTGAAATGATCAATACTGTCAACTGTCAACAGATGACTACTCTATTCCCGGTTGTTTCAATTTCCAGCCGGTCTTAGCTTTTTGTTCATCTACTATCTTCTTGACATCAGCCAGTAGTTTTTTTGCATCATAGACGATCCCATCTTTGATCGTGAATTGTACACCTCCACTTCGTATAATCTTATTATCTTTTGTCAATTCAATGGCACCAGTGCCATACAATACCTGTAAGTTTTTTAACGGATTTGCATTTACAATAACGAGATCTGCCAGTTTGCCAACTTCAACACTTCCTAATTCTTTATCCATACCCAATGCTTGTGCTCCGTATAAGGTAGCAGAGCGGATTACTTCCAGAGGGTGAAATCCTGCTTCACGTAATAATTCCAACTCGCGGATATAACCAAAGCCATAAGTTTGATAAATGAATCCATTATCAGACCCTGCGGTCACTCTTCCTCCACGATTTTTATATTCGTTGATGAATGTCATCCATAAACGATAATTATTTTTCCACTCTACTTCTTGCTCTGTTCCCCACTGATGCCAGTATGAACCATGACTTTGATAACTTGGTTCATAAAATTTCCATAAAGAAGGTAATGTATAGTCTTCATGCCATTCAGCTCTTCTTGCACGGTGCAGATCGCGATTGGCTTCATAGATATTGAACGTGGGATCTAAAGTAAAATCCAGTGAAATCAATTCATTCATCACTTTATTCCAATGCTCTGAATATGGTGCAGCAGCCTGCTTCCATAATTTACCTGCTTCCTCAAAACGGTGTTGCTCGTTATTATAATTATAATCTGCAGGATAGTCTTGAATGGTTTTATTGGTAAATAAAGCCTCCGGTAAACCATACCAATGTTCCATACTTGTCATACCCGCACGAGCAGAATTCAACACATTCCATCTGGCTACATCTGTTTGTGCATGGTGAGCGGTAGAACGCAATCCCAATGCTTTATTCTCACGAACAGCAGCATCCATTACTTCCGGAGATGCTCCAAAAAATTTAATACCATCTGCACCTTTCTTTGCATTTTCTCGAACCCAGTTTCTTGCCTGCTCTGCATTACTGATAGGTCCACGATTACCCTGCCCGAAAGCAGTGTAGGCAAAAATTCTTGGGGCTGTAATGGTATTGGCAGCACTTTTTCTTTTATGCTCTAAAACCCAATCTAATCCATTACCTGCAGACGGATCACGGATCGTTGTTATGCCATGTGCCATCCATAATTTAAATACATACTCTGCAGGAGTACCTTGTGCTGTGCCACCAATATGTCCATGCATATCTATGAAACCCGGCATGGCATACATTCCTTCACAATTGAGTTCCTTACCTCCTTGCTTCAAAGCAGGTCTTCTGTTTTGGTTAATAGGTAATCCCGGACTTCCTACTGTTTGTATCTGAACGATACGATTATTTTCAATTACGATGTCTACAGGCCCGGCAGGTGGAGCACCTGTACCATTGATCAAGGTTACTCCACGTATGATCAATTGTGTGTAAGGGCCATCACCTTCTTTTACTTCAGGAGCTTTAAGTATTTGGCTAAAGCAAGTGAAAAGTACAAGGTGAAAAGAGAGAAGAAAGAGTATTTTTTTCATACAGCATAATTAGAGGATGAATGTAAGAAAGAAATGTGAAGCCTATTAAGGAAATCGGTTAATAAGGATACAGCTTACTGAGAATAGAGATACATCAGATCCGGATTTTATGACTTACTCTTTAAGTATTTCTCCCTGATCACATTTTGTACATCCTTATTTTCGATCTTACTCTCCAACCATGAAATAACATCTAAGTACATGAATGCCCGACTCTCCATTTTATTTTTAGATAGTTTCCGCAGCTTTGATAATAATTTTTCAAAGTGTGGTTTTAATTGTCTGGGAGTTAATCGAAATGATTGTTTTAGAAAAGCAAATATTTCTAATTCTACAACACTTAGGTTATTCATCTTCGACATGAAGCGGTATACTGATTTCAATAAATACTCCAGCAGATCAAAATTGCCCAACTCATAATGAGCGATCAGGTGTAATAACCTCGCATAACATTGGAGATCGGTTCTAAGATCCACTTTCCAGTTGATGATCTTATTCAAGTAATCAATGCTTTTCTCATGATCACCTGATCCGAAATAGAGGGATGCAAATTTGTAATAAAAGACAAGGATACGATGACGATCCAGATAGATCTCAAAATGTTTTAGCTTCTCTTCAATCTCAGGAACCAGTGCCAATCCTTTGGTAAAAGTTCCTTCCATAAAATGTTTATTCAGCTTGGCAGTATAGAGGTAGATAAAAGTCTGAATAAGATTGTTTTGACTGTGCTGTATATGATCACTTTTGGCAAATACTTCAAACTGCTCCAGTGTTTCCTCAAATTTCTGATAATTCCGAAGATCAAAATGCGCACTTAATAAATTATGCATCCCTTTGATGTAATGCATGGTCTCTACCTCCATCATCTTTGGCTCTTTATGAAAGAGGTCAACCCATTTCTGGCAGTATCGATAATAGAGCAGAAAATCCTGGATGATGAAACCATACCAGCAAAAGCACTGGTATCGGTATAGTTTTTCGTAGAAGCCGGATGTCTTAGATGATTCTTCAATGATATTTTGACTCATTAAAGCATCCAATTGTTCACGGTCATGATTATTTCTGGCATGTCCGTGCTGAATGTACCAGCTATATAACTGAAGTGATAGATCTGATAAGGCGCCGATGAGTCTAAGTCGTTCATTGATTTCAACAGATTCGTGACTTAGTTTTTCTGCACGGTCCTGCATACTTCTTGTAATATGTAAGGCTTCGATCTTTTTTTCTAAAAAAACAACCTGAAGAATATAAGTGACTTGATTATTGTTTTTAGCCAGTTCTTTGATCTTATCTAATATTTTTAAACTCTGTAAATACAGACCTTTATTGTATAACAGTCTGGCGAAATCAAGCTGCTCATGTAACTGAAGGTCTATATTTTCCTGCTGCTTTAATGAACGCAAACTGCTAAGTACCTCATGATATAAGCGAGCTTTCAGATTGGACAGTTGTTGTTTGCGAATGCTTTTATGCTTTTTTAGTAATAATTCCTCATCATACTGCTTCATTTTATCAATTGCATCAAAGAGTTGTACCACTTTAAGATCACCCGACTCTCCGGCAGTAGATTTCATGTATAGCTTAAAATGCCTTTTTTCAGAGGCTGTGAGCGACTGAATCAGTTGAAAAAGGGTATCTGTACTACGGTTAGGCATGGTAATTCGAAATGATTATGATCCTTTACTGATAAGGGTTTCAGCAAATACAACTCATTTCATACGGCGTAAAATAACAGCAAATTTGATCTTAAGCCGCTGATCAGAGCATCTATATTCGATGATGAGCAGGCTGTGGATTTGTTAATACAGGCAATCGTTAACAAATATAAACAGCTTGCTTTTTTATCCTACATAAAATTAATAAACCATTCATGGGTCAGCAGGTACACATATTTGATACCACTTTGCGCGATGGAGAGCAGGTGCCGGGTTGTAAACTGAATACAAAAGAAAAATTGGAACTGGCACTTCAGTTGGAGGCGTTGGGGGTTGATATTATTGAAGCGGGTTTCCCAATCTCATCACCCGGTGATTTCGAATCAGTAGAGCAGATCTCAAAAGCCATCAAGAATGCTACGGTATGTGGGTTAAGCCGCGCTGTTCAAAAAGATATCGAAACAGCTGCTCAGGCATTGAAGTATGCTAAAAGACCTAGAATACATACCGGTATTGGAACATCCGACTATCATATCCGCTCAAAATTCAATGCTACACAGGAAGAGATCTTACAGAGAGCGGTACAGGCAGTAAAATGGGCCAGGAATTTTACAGATGATGTTGAGTTCTATGCTGAAGATGCAGGTAGAACTGATAATGCGTATCTCGCCCGGGTGATCGAAGCTGTGATCAAGGTAGGCGCAACAGTGGTAAACATTCCTGATACAACCGGTTACTGTTTGCCACATCAATATGGCGAGAAGATCGCTTATCTCAAGCATCATGTCTCCAATATTGATCAGGCCATTATTTCATGTCATTGTCATAATGATCTCGGATTAGCCACCGCCAATGCTATTGCAGGTGTGATCAATGGCGCCCGACAAATTGAATGTACCATCAATGGTTTAGGTGAAAGAGCGGGTAATACCTCATTGGAAGAAGTAGTAATGATCTTACAGCAACATAAGGACCTTGGTTTTTATACGCAGGTACAAACACAACAATTGAATCCAATCAGTAGAGAAGTCGCAGAAGTAATGCGAATGCCTGTACAGCCCAATAAAGCCATCGTAGGAGCCAATGCATTCTCTCATTCATCCGGAATACACCAGGATGGATTTCTGAAAGATGCTCAAACATATGAGATCATCAATCCGGAAGAAGTTGGAGCTGAAGGAAGTAAGATCGTTTTAACGGCCAGAAGTGGTAGAAGTGCATTGGCATATCGATTTCAAAAGATCGGATACCAATATAATCGTAATGATATTGATATTCTGTATCAAGAATTTCTAAAAATAGCAGATAAGAAAAAAGAAGTAGAGGAATCAGACTTACACATATTGGCACAGGCTTATCAAACAGAACCTGTTACGGCATAATGATAATTGATCGATATAATTTAAACGAATTGCAGATAACGTCACACAATGGCAAAAACATTATTTGAGAAGATATGGGACAAGCATGTCGTTAAACAGATCGAAGATGGTCCTTCGGTTTTGTATATCGATAAACATTTTATTCATGAGGTCACCAGTCCGCAGGCATTTAAAGGATTGGAGAAAAGAGGGTTATCTGTTTTCAGACCTCAGCAGGTAGTAGCAACGGCAGATCATAATGTGCCTACGGTCAATCAGCATTTACCCATTAAAGATGAGCTTTCCAGGATACAAGTACAGCAACTCATAGAAAATTGTAAGAAACATCAGATCGAATTGTATGGACTTGGACATCCATTTCAGGGTATTGTTCATGTTATTGGCCCTGAATTGGGAATTACACAACCGGGTATGACGATTGTTTGCGGCGATAGTCATACCTCTACGCACGGTGCATTTGGTACGATCGCATTTGGGATAGGAACCAGTGAAGTGGAAATGGTATTTGCATCACAATGTCTGATGCAAAATAAGCCGAAATTAATGCGTATCAATATTGACGGTGTATTGAATAAAGGCGTAGTAGCAAAAGATATCATCTTATATATCATTGCTCAAATATCTGCAAGTGGAGCAACGGGTTATTTTGTTGAGTATGCAGGTTCAGCTATTCGCTCTTTATCTATGGAGGCAAGAATGACCATTTGTAATATGAGTATCGAAATGGGCGCGCGAGGAGGAATGATAGCTCCGGATGAAATTACTTTTCAATATATAAAAGGCCGACAGTTTGCTCCATCAGGAGAAGTATGGAATCAAAAACTACAAGAGTGGTCAGGATTGTATAGTGATGAAGATGCAGTATTTGATAAAGAGATCAATATAGATGCAACAGCTATTCAACCGATGATCACGTATGGAACCAATCCCGGTTTGGGTATCGCAATCAACGGATTGATACCAGTTGCAGAAAGTATACCGGATGAAGGTGAACGTAATACGATCGAAAAAGCTTTGCAGTATATGGGATTGGAAAGTGGTAAACCATTGTTAGGATTACCTGTGCAGCATATATTCATTGGTAGTTGTACAAACTCTCGAATTGAAGATCTACGACAAGTGGCACTGCTTGTAAAAGGTAGAAAGAAGAACCAGCATGTTCAGGTAATGATCGTTCCGGGATCACAGCAAGTATCAAAACAAGTACAAGCAGAAGGATTAGATAAAATATTTTATGAGGCAGGATTTGAGATCCGACAAGCTGGATGCAGCGCTTGTCTGGGTATGAATGAAGATAAGATCCCTGCAGGAGAGTATTGTATCAGCACCAGTAACAGAAATTTTGAAGGAAGACAGGGTGCTGGAGCAAGAACATTATTGGCGAGCCCGCTTACAGCAGCAGCAGCAGCGATTACAGGTGTTGTTACAGATGTGAGAGAACTGATGTAGCGTTCAACGCTATGAACTATTAGCTACTTGTAACAAGATACAAGATTAAACATGGATAGAATAACCAACATACAAAGCAGATTTGTTCCGATGCCTATTGAGAATATCGATACGGATCAGATCATTCCTGCTCGCTTCTTAAAAGCGACAACAAGAGAAGGCTTTGGTAAAAATCTTTTTAGAGATTGGCGATACAATAATGACGATGAGTTACAACCTAAAAGTGATTTTGTACTGAATCATAAAATATACAGTGGTGAGATACTGGTAGCGGGAAAAAATTTTGGTTGTGGATCTTCGAGAGAACATGCAGCATGGGCCATCAAAGATTATGGATTCAAAGTAGTGATATCCAGTTTTTTTGCGGATATTTTTAAAAATAATGCACTGAATAATGGATTGCTGCCTATTACTGTGAGTGATAGTTTTCTTCAGCAGTTATTCCAGCTGTCATCCGCTGATACGCTCACCGTGAGTTTAGAATCACAGACTGTTCGTATTGACAAGTCAGGTCAAAAAGAAAATTTTGAAATTAATAGTTATAAGAAAACCTGTTTACTGAATGGGTATGATGATATTGATTATCTCATCAATATGCGTGACATAATTGAAAAATTTGAACAACAAGTAGTTTAGAGGAGGAGTATATGAATAAAGTAATCGCTGTTTTACCGGGAGATGGTATTGGCCCTGAAGTAACCAATCAAAGTATTAAAGTGCTGGATGCAGTTGCTGCGAGATTTGGGCACTCATTTGATTATCGTTTTGCCGTAGTGGGCGCAATAGCGATTGATCAAACAGGAAATCCATTGCCGGATTCAACCGTTGATATTTGTTTGAATAGTGATGCCGTTTTATTCGGGGCGATCGGAGATCCTAAGTATGATAATGATCCTTCCGCAACTGTAAGACCAGAACAAGGTCTGTTGAAATTGCGGAAAGTATTGGAACTCTATACCAATATTCGTCCGATCGACACCTATAAAGCCCTGCATCATCTATCTCCCGTGAAAGCAAAACAATTGGAGAATGTTGATTTTGTCATCTTCCGAGAATTGACTGGTGGAATTTATTTTGGTAAAAAAGAAAAAACTGATGACGGAAATGCGGCTACCGATGAGTGTACCTACTCGAAGTATGAGATCGAAAGAATCACTCACCTGGCTTTTCAATATGCACAAAAAAGGAAAAACAAATTAACGCTGATTGATAAAGCCAATGTATTGGAAACTTCTAGACTTTGGAGAACGGTTGTACGGGAAATTGCAACCAACTATTCAAATGTGGCTGTAGACTATATGTATGTTGATAATGCAGCCATGCAAATCATTTTGAATCCGGCGCAGTTTGATGTTGTTCTGACTGAAAATATGTTTGGCGATATCATTAGTGATGAAGCCAGTGTATTAGCAGGATCACTTGGTTTGTTGCCATCAGCCTCAGTAGGGAACAAAGCGGCATTATTTGAACCCATACACGGATCTTACCCACAAGCAGCCGGAAAAGATATTGCTAATCCGATAGGCTCAATACTTTCTGTAGCAATGATGCTGGATCATTTTGAGCTAACAGAAGAAGCATATGCAGTACGAAATGCCGCAGAATGGACTTTAGTAAACGGTTTTGTATCAAAAGATATAGATGCCGTGAATAATTATGCGACAAGTACTATTGGAGATTTGATTGCTGATCATATTGAGCGAAACAAAGAGTCAACAGTAAGCTCTAATGCAAGTTTAAATAAGTCTACCATTATCTGATAACATCTCAGCTAGTGGTTAAAATAATAGTGTTTGCTACCATCATGTAAGTGCGATACAACAGGTATCGCATTTGTTGTTTATAAGCAGCAGATAACAAACGGTTGTTCGTAAGAAGAAAAAATAATAGAAGAGTTCTTTGTTTTTATCAGAGGTGGGAGTATATTCGTTGAATAGAATCTCCTTATGTTTTGTAACAGCATCAATATTGTCAACACCATCAGCACAATTATTATTGTGGTTGTCATTATTATCCCTGTACCAAACGGAGGAGGAGTTTTACTATAATATCAATCAACTGAATTATACAGCCCCGCCTCCAAAAGGCGGGGCTTTTTTATTTACGCAAAACAAACATATGTATTACGGATCATCAACAGTCATTTACTTTAAAGACAACTTTGTAAAAGCTACAGAGGCGGGTATTGATTTATATAGTCAGTCGCTCCATTATGGATATGCTGTATTTGAAGGTATTCGCTCTTATCAGACCGATAGTGGAACTGTTATATTCAAAGCAAAAGAGCATTATGAAAGGCTTTGCTATTCCGCACAAGTAATGGGCATTCCTTTTTCGTTTTCTGTGGAGGACTTGATAGATCTCACATATGAGCTGCTCAAGCGCAATCAATTTACAGATGCATATATAAGACCGATCGTTCTTTGTTCCCCTAATATGTCTTTATCAAAAGGAAAGGAAAGTTATCTCGCAATCACAGCATGGGAATGGACAAATGGCTATTTGAGTAATCAAATGCGTGTCATGACTTCATCGTATCGAAGACCCAATCCGAGTGGATTTAAGATCAATGCCAAAGTATCAGGTCATTATGTAAACTCAATATTGGCTTGTCAGGAAGCAAAAGATAACGGATTTGATGAAGCATTACTGTTAGACATTCACGGGCATGTAGCAGAGGGGCCTGGTGCAAATGTTTTTATCGAAAAAGAAGGAGTGCTCTATACTCCTGCTGTTGGAAATATCCTACCCGGTATCACAAGAGCTACTTTATTGGAATTATGTGATGAGTTGAATATTTCAGTAGTAGAAAAAAATATCCGACCGGAAGAAATACATGACGCTGATAGTGCTTTCTATTGCGGAACGGCTGCTGAAGTCGTTGCACTTGAATCACTGGATAATATTCCTTTCAGGAAGCAGTGGAGCGAATCTTTGGGTTTTATTCTTCAACAAGCGTATAAGGCAAAAGTTTTACAAAAAGAATTTAGAAAGGAAATGGCAGAGGCTTAAGTCATGGCAACTGTTTACAAATAAGCATTATGAATGAGCTGAATAAATACTCGAAAACCATTACACAGGATGTTACACAACCTGCAGCCCAGGCAATGTTCTATGGCATAGGCCTTACTGAAGATGATTTAAAAAAAGCACAGATAGGAATTGCAAGCATGGGGTATGATGGTAATACCTGTAACATGCATCTGAATGATTTAGCAAAACTGGTAAAGCAGGGCGTGTGGGATAATGATCTGGTAGGACTCATCTTTAATACCATCGGCGTAAGTGATGGCATGAGTAATGGAACAGATGGTATGCGGTATTCCTTGGTAAGCCGTGATGTCATTGCAGATTCAATTGAAGCAGTTTGCGGAGCACAGTATTATGATGGATTGATCGCTTTACCAGGATGTGATAAAAATATGCCAGGTTCATTGATCGCAATGGGTAGATTGAATCGCCCGGCGATCATGGTATATGGTGGAACCATTGCTCCGGGACATTATAATGGACAAGATCTGAATATCGTATCCGCATTTGAAGCATTAGGGCAAAAGATAGCAGGAGAACTTTCAGAAGCAGATTTCAAGGGAATTATTCAACATGCTTGTCCGGGTGCAGGTGCTTGCGGAGGCATGTATACTGCGAACACTATGGCATCAGCTATTGAGGCCTTGGGTATGAGTTTACCCTATTCTTCCTCTAACCCTGCGTTGAGTGAGGAAAAAAAGCAAGAGTGTATCGCAGCAGGAAAAGCCATCAGATTATTACTTGAAAAAGATATCAAACCGAGTGATATCATGACACGTAAAGCATTTGAAAATGCAATGACTGTGATCATGGTACTTGGGGGTAGTACCAACGCGGTTTTACATCTGATCGCTATGGCTAAATCAGTCAATGTTTCATTGACACAGGATGATTTTCAAAAGATCAGCGATCGCATTCCTGTACTTGCTGATTTTAAGCCGAGTGGAAAATACCTGATGCAAGATTTACACCAATATGGTGGACTGCCTGCAGTGATGAAATATCTCTTATCAAAAGGGTTACTTCATGGTGATTGTTTGACTGTTACAGGGAAAACAGTAGCAGAAAATCTTTCTACCGTTCCTGATTTGGATTTCGAAGCGCAAAAGATCATTTATCCGCTAGAACATCCTGTAAAAGCTACGGGTCATTTGCAAATACTATATGGAAATCTTGCAGAGAAAGGCAGTGTGGCAAAAATATCAGGTAAAGAAGGGGAGCTGTTTACAGGTCCTGCAAGAGTATTTGATGGTGAGCATGCATTGATAGCAGGTATCAATAGCGGAAAGATCAGAAAAGGAGATGTTGTGGTGATTCGGTATGTAGGACCCAAGGGTGGACCAGGTATGCCTGAAATGTTGAAACCTACCTCAGCTATTATTGGAGCGGGTTTAGGTAAATCAGTTGCATTGATCACAGATGGAAGATTTAGCGGAGGTACACATGGATTTGTAGTGGGACATATTACTCCCGAAGCTTATGATGGCGGATTGATCGCTTTTGTGAAAGACGATGATATCATAGAACTGAATGTCACAACAAGATCTATCAATTTAAAAGTCTCAGCAGAAGAGATACAACAGCGAAAGCAACAATGGAGACAACCTTCATTGAATGTCACAAAGGGCTTACTATTCAAATATGCACGAACAGTAAAAGATGCATCAGAAGGATGTGTGACCGACGAAATTTAATTATTCATGAATAAGCTATGATCATGGAAACAGCTATAGACATATTAGAGCAACCGGTAAAAAAAACAATACAGCTTACAGGATCACAAGCTTTGCTCGAGGCTTTGATTACAGAGCATGTAGATACCATATTCGGATATCCGGGCGGAGCTATCATGCCTATTTATGATGCATTGTATGATTATCACGAGCAACTAAAACATATTCTTGTTCGACATGAACAAGGTGGGATACATGCTGCACAAGGATTTGCTAGGGCATCCGGAAAAGTGGGTGTAGTATTTGCAACGAGCGGTCCGGGTGCTACCAATTTGGTTACAGGTTTGGCAGATGCGCAGATTGATAGTACACCATTGGTATGTATCACTGGACAAGTATTTGCTCATCTTTTGGGAACAGATGCTTTTCAGGAAACAGATGTGATCAATATAACAACACCGGTGACGAAATGGAATTATCAGATTACAGATGCTTGTGAAATTCCGGAAGTATTGGCAAAAGCTTTTTATATCGCAAGAAGTGGAAGACCTGGTCCTGTATTGATCGATATCACTAAAAATGCACAACTACAAAAATTTGAATACAGCGGGTATCAGGTTTGTGATCATATCAGAAGTTATCGTCCAAAGCCATATATCAGAAAAGAATTTATTGAAGCGGCAGCTGAACTTATTAATACAGCTGAAAAACCATTTGTGATTTTCGGCCAAGGTGTAATACTGGGTAATGCAGAACAGGAGTTGAAAATGTTTCTGGAAAAGTCAGGTATACCTGCTGCATGGACCATTTTAGGATTGAGTGCATTGCCTACAGATCATCCATTGAATATGGGGATGTTGGGTATGCATGGGAATTATGGTCCTAATGTATTAACGAATGAATGTGATGTATTGATCGCCATCGGTATGCGATTTGATGACCGTGTAACCGGCAGGTTGGATAAATATGCAAAACAGGCAAAAGTGATTCACCTGGATATTGATCCATCTGAAATCGATAAAAATGTAAAAGCAACAGTGGGTGTTTGGGGAGACTGTAAGGAGACGCTACCAATGCTTACACGCTTGATACAAACCAAAGTATATCCTCAATGGGTAGAAAAGTTCAGGGCTTATCAAAATGAGGAAGAAAAAGAAGTGATCGTAAATGAACTATATCCTGCTGAAGGACAAATATCCATGGGTGAAGTGCTCCGGGTATTAAATGAGTTAACAGCAGGAGAGGCCATCATAGTATCAGATGTAGGTCAACATCAGATGGTGGCTTGCAGATATGCGAAATTCAATCAAACGAGAAGCAATATTACTTCCGGAGGATTAGGAACCATGGGATTTGCATTACCGGCAGCGATTGGAGCCAAATTTGGCGCACCTGATAGACCTGTGGTTGCCATCATTGGTGACGGCGGCATACAAATGACTATTCAGGAAATGGGAACCATTATGCAAACAGGGATTGATGTGAAAATACTGATCCTCAATAATCAATTTCTAGGAATGGTTCGCCAATGGCAACAACTGTTTCATGATAAGCGATATTCTTTTGTAGACATCGCTAGTCCTGATTATGTAACAGTTGCAAAAGGATACGGTATCACAGGCGAAACAGTAAAAGAGCGAACCGATTTAAAAGATGGATTACAGAGAATGCTCGCACATAAAGGGTCTTATTTATTAGAGGTGATGGTTGGAAAAGAAAACAATGTATTCCCAATGGTGCCTCAAGGATGTAGCGTCAGTGAAATCAGATTAAAATAATTGTATGCAAAAACAGGAATTTACCATAACCGTTTATACAGAGAATCATATTGGTTTACTGAATCGTATTGCTATCATCTTTTCTAGAAGAAAGATCAATATCGAGAGTTTGAATACTTCTCCTTCTGAAGTAGAAGGCATTCATCGATTTACCATCGTCATTGATGAATTGGAAGAAGTAGTAAGGAAGCTGGTAAGGCAGATCGAAAAACAAGTAGAAGTATTAAAAGCGTATTACAATACCAATGACGAGATCATTTGGCAGGAGTTGGCTCTCTATAAAGTATCTACTGATGAAATAGCCGAGAAGGTAAAAGTTGAGCGATTACTGAGAGAGTATGGTGCAAGAGCAGTGGTGATCAGAAAGGACTATACCATTTTTGAAACCAGTGGTCATCGGGAAGAAACAAATAGGCTGATCGCTGTACTGGAGCCTTATGGACTTATTGAGTTTGTTCGAAGTGCGCGTGTAGCCATCATTAAAGCGAGCAGAGGTTTTCACGAGAAGATCAAAGAGTTTGAAGCAACTGATCCAAGTGATGATCTGATCGAAAATGAGTATCTGGGAAAACACCAGGAAGTATTTAGTATGTAATCAACCCAATCTATTAAAATATAAAACAAGCAACATGGCAAAGTTAAATTTCGGAGGCGTTGTAGAAAATGTAGTTACCCGAGAAGAATTCCCTTTAGAAAAAGCACAAGAAGTATTAAAAGATGAAGTAGTAGCGGTTATTGGATATGGTGTTCAAGGTCCGGGACAAGCGTTGAACCAAAAAGAAAATGGTATCAATGTGATTGTTGGTCAGCGGAAAAACTCAAAGAGCTGGGATAAAGCTGTTAGAGATGGTTTTGTTCCCGGTGAATCTTTGTTTGAGATCGAAGAGGCATTGCAAAGAGGTACCATCATTTGTTATCTGTTAAGTGATGCTGCACAAATAAAATTATGGCCAACTGTACAACGATATCTTACACCTGGGAAGGCTTTATATTTTTCTCATGGATTTGGTGTAACGTATAAAGACCAGACTGGCATCGTACCTCCGGCAGATGTAGATGTGTTTCTTGTAGCACCTAAAGGATCCGGTACTTCATTGCGCAGAATGTTTTTACAGGGAAGAGGACTGAATAGTAGCTATGCGATCTTTCAGGATGCAACAGGTAAAGCTTTTGATAGGGTGATCGCGTTAGGTATCGCTATTGGTAGCGGTTACTTGTTTGAAACGGATTTCAAAAAAGAAGTATATAGTGACCTAACAGGAGAACGCGGAACACTGATGGGAGCTATTCAGGGGATTTTTGCAGCTCAATACCAGGTTTTACGCTCTAAAGGACATTCACCGTCAGAAGCATTCAATGAAACAGTAGAAGAGTTAACACAGTCATTAATGCCATTAGTAGCAGAAAATGGTATGGATTGGATGTATGCAAATTGTTCAACTACTGCTCAAAGAGGTGCATTGGATTGGTGGAAGAAGTTTAGAGATGCTACATTACCCGTATTCACAGAATTATATGAGAGTGTGGCAACCGGAAAAGAAGCCGCTAAATCTATTGAAAGTAATAGTAAAGCAGATTATAGAGAAAAGCTAGAAGAAGAGTTAAAAGAACTGCGTGAAAGTGAATTATGGCAAGCTGGTAAAACGGTAAGAAGCCTTCGTCCTGAAAATCAGAAAGTAGAAGAAGCGGTAGCGCTTTCTTAAAATGATAGGTATGAAAACAACCCGCTATTCCATTGATTTTACAGCAGCTGCTGAAAGGTTGAGAGATGTCGTTGTTAAGACGCCGCTTACCTATAACTACTCTTTATCAAGGAAGTATGACTGTCATGTATATCTGAAAAGAGAAGATCTTCAGATAGTTCGATCCTATAAGTTGAGGGGAGCTTATAACATGATGAGTAGTTTAGATCCTGAAAAATTATCAAAGGGTGTCGTTTGTGCAAGCGCGGGAAATCATGCACAAGGATTTGCATATAGTTGTAAAAAGCTAGGTATTCGTGGTGTTGTTTTCATGCCAGTAATTACACCGAATCAAAAAATAACCCAAACTAAAATGTTTGGTGGTGATGCCATTCAAGTGATACTCACTGGAGATACTTTCGATGATTGTGCAATAGCCGCCAAAGCATATACGGCAGCGAATGATATGAGTTTTATTCCGCCCTTTGATGATGTAAAGATCATTGAAGGACAATCAACAGTTGCTTTGGAGATACTGGAAGATCAGAGTGATATTGACTATTTGTTTGTGCCGATTGGCGGAGGCGGTTTGAGTGCTGGTGTGGGATCCGTTTTTAAAACACTCTCTCCTCGTACAAAAATTGTTGGTGCAGAACCTGAAGGAGCGCCCTCTATGATGGCCGCACTAAAAGCCGGAGCGCCGGTTGAACTTGAAGCCATTGAGCGATTTGTGGACGGAGCTGCCGTAAAACGAGTAGGCGATATCACTTTTGATATTTGTAAAGATGTGTTAGATGATGTATGTCTGATACCGGAGGGAAAAGTGTGCTCCTTTATTCTTAAGCTATACAATGAAGATGCCATTGTTGCAGAACCTGCCGGTGCTTTATCAGTAGCTGCACTTGATGACTATGCATCCCAAATAAAAGGGAAAGTAGTGGTATGTGTGGTTAGCGGCAGTAATAATGATATTGATCGTATGCAGGAGATCAAGGAAAGGTCATTACAGTATGAAGGATTAAAACATTATTTCCTCATTCGATTTGCACAAAGACCGGGTGCATTAAAACAGTTTGTGAATGATGTCTTAGGTCCCAATGATGATATCACCCGATTTGAATACATGCAAAAACACAATAAAGAAACAGGACCAGCTTTGGTAGGAATTGAATTGAAATCCAAAAAAGACTATCAGTCGTTAGTCGATAATCTTATTGCATATCAAATCAATTATACAGAGTTGAATAAGAACGATAATCTTTTTGGTTATTTGGTTTAGTGATCCAATAACTCCTTATCTTTAATCAGTAATGAATCAAATGCAGTCATATATGATCTCTTCTTTCTTCGCATCAACAGCGAATAAGGCTGCTATTATTACCACTACTACTACGACCCTGTAAGGGGTTAATTACTTTTATATTATCCAAGGATCTAAGGATCGTTTTCAAGGGTTATCCTATTTTAATTGTTTTTCAAATCACTATCATGAAAGTGCTCAAATTCGGCGGAACCTCAATGGCGAATGCCGCTCATATTCAAAAAGTAGTATCTATTTTACTCAGCCAGCCTCATTCAAATACTGTACTGGTCGTGGTTTCAGCCATGAGTGGCGTTACAGATCAATTACTCCATATGTCAGCTAAGGCAGCCAATGCTGATGAGACATACACTAACGACGCAGCATCTCTCGCTCTTCAGCATCTCACAGCCGTGAGAGAACTATTGCCATTAGAGCAGCAGAGTGCATTACTCAGTAAGGTTAAACAATACTGCAATGAATTGGATGAGTTATTAGATGGCGTATATCGACTCAAAGAATTATCGCCTCGAATACAAGACAAAATCGTTTCATTTGGTGAGTTGCTATCATCTATCATCTTGTCTGCAAAAATTCAGTCACTTGAGTTGGATCAACATTGGGTCGATTCTAGATCATTGATTATTACAGATGCACAACATGCCAATGCTGCTGTAGACTTTTCTGCTACCAATGAAAAAGTGCAGGCGTATTTTGAAAAAAATATACATACATATTATATCGCTCCCGGATTCATCGCTTCAAGTATATCCGGACACACTACAACATTGGGAAGAGGTGGGTCTGATTATTCTGCAGCTATATATGCAGCAGCTTTAGACGCACATGTATTGGAAATTTGGACCGATGTAAGTGGTATGATGACAGCAGACCCGAGATTGGTCACAAATGCTAAACCTATTGCACAGATCTCTTATCAGGAAGCTATGGAATTGTCGCATTTTGGTGCTAAGATTATTTACCCTCCAACCATACAGCCGGTCATGCATAAAAAAATACCTGTATGGCTAAAGAACACTTTTGCACCTGAAGAGCAAGGTACCCTTATCGAGAATTATTCGGCTCCTTCTGAAGACTTTATTCGAGGAATATCCAGTATCAATAGCATCAGTTTATTGAGCTTGGAAGGAAGTGGTATGATCGGTATCCCGGGTTTTTCAAAAAGATTATTTGAGGCATTGGCAAATGAAAGGATCAATGTGATATTGATCACACAAAGTTCATCAGAGCATTCTATTTGTGTCGCTATCAATGAATCAGATACGCTAAAAGCCAAAAGAGCTATCGATACAGCTTTTCATGTTGAAATTATCAGCGGTAAAGTAGAGCCGGTAATTGTTGAGACCAATCTATCGATCTTAGCATTGGTGGGTGAGCAAATGAAGAGTCATCCCGGTATCAGCGGAAAAATGTTTGGATCACTGGGACGTAATGGTATCAATGTTCGAGCTATTGCACAAGGTTCCTCGGAAAAAAATATTTCAGCAGTGATCGCTTCACGTGATGTGAAAAAAGCGATCAATGTCTTGCATGAAACTTTTTTCGAAACAAGCTATAAACAACTCAATGTATTTATTGCAGGTGCAGGAAATGTAGGAAGTAAATTATTGGAACAAATCAGAAAGCAACAATCTATCCTCAAAGATCAGCTTCATTTACAAATCAGGGTTGTTGGAATAGCTAATAGTAGGAAAGCATTGATAGACGAAAATGGAATCGATCTGGAAACCTGGCAGACTCAATTGCAAAATGCACCATCGAGCTCAATTGAAGCGTATGTTTCCTCTATAAAAGAACGAAACCTTCGAAACAGTGTATTTGTTGATGTCACAGCAAGTGAAGTTGTAGCAGGTGTTTATGAATCACTTTTAATAAAGAGTATATCCATTGTTGCTTGTAATAAGATTGCTTGCTCGTCTTCTTATAGTGCTTACCAGCGATTAAAGGCTTTGGCCAAGTCCTATAATGCATTATTTCTTTTTGAAACCAATGTTGGAGCCGGTCTTCCGATCATTGGAACTTTAAATGATCTTTTAAGAAGTGGAGATCAAATCCAAAAAATACAAGCGGTTCTTTCAGGTACACTGAATTATGTATTCAATCATTATGATGCGTCTGTTCCTTTAGCAGAAGTAGTAAGGCGCGCACAAGAGGAAGGATACACAGAGCCAGATCCTCGTTTAGATCTTGGTGGTACAGATGTAATGCGTAAAATAATGATCCTGGCGAGAGAAATAGGACAATCATTAGAGATGCAAGACATCATCAATGTTCCTTTTCTTCCTGACAGTTGTTTTGAAGGATCAGTAGCTGATTTTTATGAAGAGTTGGCTAAGCAGGAGGAACATTTTCAAAAGCTATATCAAGCAGCAACAGTACAAAACAGAAAATTGAAATTCATAGCCACTTATGAAAACGGAGTCGCTAAGGTTGGATTAGAGACCGTAGCTCCTGAGTCTGATTTTTATCATTTGTATGGCAAGGATAATCTTGTGTTATTTCATACACATCGATACCAACACCAACCCTTAGTAGTAAAAGGCGCGGGTGCAGGGGCTGAAGTAACGGCATCTGGAGTGTTCGCAGATATTATTCGAGTAGCAAGAATTTAAGTTATGAGATTTGAACAATCAATAAAAGTAAAAGCCCCGGCGACCGTTGCAAATATGGTTTGTGGATTTGATATACTTGGCTTTGCTGTTGCAGAACCCTATGATGAAATGATTGTGACTTTGAGAGAGCAACCGGGTATTTCTATTACGCATACTGATGATCATGGGTTACCAACTGATCCGGATAATAATGTTGCAGGGGTTACATTGCAAGCAATGTTATCCGAGCTCACTATACCGGTAGGTTTTGATGTTACAATTCATAAACATATCAAACCAGGTAGTGGCTTGGGTTCAAGTGCAGCAAGTGCAGCAGGCGTAGCCGTTGCTGCGAATCATTTATTGGGTGAGTTATTCGATAAAGAATTGCTGGTTCAATTTGCGATGAATGGTGAGAAATTAGCATCCGGTGTTAAGCATGCTGATAATATTACACCCTGTATATATGGTGGTATCACATTGATCAGGTCTATTTTTCCGCTTGATATCATATCACTACCATCACCTCAATTATTTGTGACGATCGTACATCCTCAGATCGAGGTTAAAACAGCAGATGCCAGAAGTATCTTAAAGAAGCAAGTGTATTTAAAAGATGCGATCAAGCAGTGGGGTAATATAGCCGGCTTGGTATCAGGAATACTTCAAAGTGATTATGCACTTATTTCAAGATCATTAGAAGATGTGATCATTGAACCTGTTAGAAGTATTTTGATTCCCGGATTCGACGAAATCAAAGAAAGATCAAAATCTGCAGGGGCATTAGGAGGTGGCATTTCCGGTTCTGGGCCATCGATTTTTATGCTAAGTCAAAGTCTGGAAACTGCTGTATCGGTTGAGCAACAGATGCAACAAGTGTTTCAAAAAATGAATTTGCTTCATTACACATATGTTACTACTGTTAGCTCAGGAGGAGTACAGATAGTTTCTGAATAAATATGGAAGATGAGATATTATAGTACGAATAGACAATCACCGATCGTAAGCTTTAAAGATGCTACTTTAAAAGGACAGGCACCTGATAAAGGACTTTATTTTCCTGAATCGATCCCAAAAATGGATCAGGAATGGTTGAAGCGTCTGTCATCTATCCGAAAAGAAGAATTGGCGTTTCACATTATGTATCCTTATGTGCAGGAGGATATATCAGAAGAGAAGTTGTATGAGATCATTCATGCAACAATTGCTTTTGAATTTCCATTGATTCGATTGGAAGATGATATATACGTGTTAGAATTGTTTCATGGACCAACACTGGCATTTAAAGATGTTGGCGCTAGATTTATGAGTCGTTGCCTCGGTCATTTCTCAAATGACAAAGACACAAAAACAACGGTCTTGGTAGCAACATCCGGTGATACAGGCGGTGCTGTAGCCAATGGATTTTTAAATGTAGAAGGAGTAGAAGTCATTATTCTATATCCGGCTGGGAAAGTCAGCCGTGTACAGGAATTGCAACTGACCACTTGCGGAAATAATATTACTGCATTACGTGTCAATGGGAGTTTTGATGATTGTCAGCAAATCGTGAAAGAAGCATTCATGGATCAAACCTTAAGAGATCGGTTACAACTGACTTCTGCAAATTCCATCAATATCGCCCGATGGCTGCCACAACAGCTTTACTATTTTCTAGCGATGCAGCAATGGGCTGAAAAGCAAATCGCACCTTCCATTGCAGTTCCAAGTGGCAACTTGGGCAATATTGCTGCAGGATTATTGGCAAAAAAATCAGGCTTGGTAACCAATAATTTTATTGCAGCTTGTAATATCAATGATACGATTACCGATTTTTTAAAAACCGGCGTACATACTCCCAAACAAGCAGTGATGACTGTTTCAAATGCAATGGATGTCGGAAATCCAAGTAATCTGATTCGAATCTTTGAAATGTATCAGCAAGATCTAGGTCAGCTAATAGAAGACCTTACCAGTTCTGTACAAACAGATGAAAGCACCCTAAAAACTATCCGATCTGTGTATCAAAAAAATAATTATATACTCGATCCACATGGAGCGGTTGGCTATAATGCATTGAAAGAAAATCTAAAAAAGGGAGAGAAAGGATTTTTCTTAGCCACTGCTCATCCGGTAAAATTTCCTGAAGTAATGGAAGATGCTATTGGTGCATCTATTCCGGTACCGCCATCAATTGAGCTATTGTATACACTATCTCAGAAGGTGATCGACATAGACGCGTCGTACATGCATTTTAAAGAATGGATTTTGTACCGTTCTTAATTGACCCTTATGACTCTTTCTTATTAAAGAAGATGGTGAAAACGCTGCCTTTATCTACTTCACTACTAGCAGTGATTGATCCGCCCATTGCTTCTACTTGTGTTTTGGTAATAAAGAGTCCTACACCCTTTGCTTCAGCATGTTTATGAAATGTTTTGTTAAGGCCAAAGAGTTTATCTGCATGTCTTTTAAGATCTATCCCGATACCGTTATCACTGAATTTCAGCGTAAGGATTCCATTTTGAAAAAGGGTTTCAGCATGTATTACCGGTGTTCTGATGGGCGATTTATATTTCAAAGAATTCGATAACAGATTTTGTAAAATACTTTCCAGGTACAAGCGTGGATATTCTATTGTAGGAGCTTTAGTGAAGTTATAACTCACGACTGCTTCTGTTTCCAATATCTTGCCAGCCATGCTTTCTTTTACTTTTTTAAATACCTCTTCGAATAGCAGAACTTCCCTTTTTCTATCTGTATCTTCTTGGATCTTTAATGCATCAACAAGTTCATTCAGGGTTTCAGAGAGATTATGAATGACTGTTTCAAATTTTTCAAACAGAAGGGCTTTTTCTTCATTCGTTTGACTTTCTT
The DNA here is from genome assembly GCF_040362915.1 of Sediminibacterium sp. KACHI17. Taxonomy (NCBI): domain Bacteria; kingdom Pseudomonadati; phylum Bacteroidota; class Chitinophagia; order Chitinophagales; family Chitinophagaceae; genus Sediminibacterium; species Sediminibacterium longum. The sequence goes on from NZ_AP029612.1 coordinate 2,550,193, forward strand.
TATATAGCCATAGTAATGAATTTAAGTTGCTTACCGGCGAACGAAGATTATGTGAAGTGATATGAGCAAAATTCAGTAATTGCTGATTTTTCTTTTGTAGTTGTATTGATAATATCTCTTGCTCGGTTTTGGCATTTTTCATTTCAGTAAAATCCGTGGCAACACAACAAATAGCAAATACTTTATTGTCTTCATCGATCAAGGGAAATTTATTGGTCAGCATGGTTTTCTGAATCTCACTCGTCTGGATATTCACTTCTCTTGTTAATCCTTTTCCTGATTCGATAATTTGTTTTTCGTCTTGGGTAAGACTATCGGCTGTTTCTGTTGGAAAGATATCATAGGCGTTCTTTCCGATCATGTATTCAGGCTCTACATCAAAGTCGCCGGCAAATCTTTTATTGACAAGAATATAATTGCCCGAAATATCTTTCACGAAGATGGCAGCAGAAGTATTGTTAATGATGGCATTTAACAGCTGTTCCTTATTTCTGAGCTCATTTGTTCTTTGAAGAATTGTAAGTTCAAGATTCTTATTCAGTGCTTCAAGCTTCTCTTCCGCTTGTGTTTTTCCATAATTGATTTTATTGAGTTGTCTCGCAGATATGCTGATCAATAAAAGCCCTACGAGAATAAATGAAGTAGCAAACATTCCGATTCCAAACTCAACACTCACAAAATTATATCTATGCAAATAGATGCGGATACAGCCAAGAATAATAACAGAGATTGTCAGTGTAGGGAATAGCTGACGTGCCATCTGATTTCCGATCTTATTACCTGTAAATAAACCAGTAATACCCAGTTCACTGTTAATAAGTGACGCAGCAATGGATAGGGTCAAAAAACCAATAGCCGTATGAATAGCCATTGAGCCTATAGCTGATAGTTTATAAAAGATAGGCACACCTAACATATAACCGATCACAGCCAGAAATGAAATCAGTGTGATCGTATGTAATAAATATTGAGCGGTTTTTCTTAAGCCCAGATTTGAGCTTTTTATAAAGCAGAAGGCAATTCCCAACAATGAAAAGGATAAGGCAGTACCTCTGGCCATTCTGCCCGGATAAGAATCAATTGACGGGTTATATAAAAAATCTTTAATGATCATTTCATCAACGCCTAGATTCAGATGTAGTTCGTACTGAATCAGTATCAATATGCCTGATACTGTAATGACGAAACAGAGAATACCGTTTAAAAATTTCCATTTCTGAAAGAGGAGCCTGTATAATTCGATGGATGATAATATGAAAAGAATGGAGGTGTTGACCTTCATATTTGCATATTCAGGAATGATGCTTGTTAAAACCGGTATCTTGAAGAGCCATCCTAATAATACCATAATACCCAACAGAAATATGGAAATGGCAGTGTATTTCATAATGGATATCATTCTTTCCTGGCTCATCTGATCGAAAGGAGGGATTTAAATATTGAATTTAAAATTAATTATTTAGATGGTCAAGTACATTATTGAAACATTTAATTAGTATTAAAATCAGGCTGTTGTGCAAGGAAATAAAGAAGAAAAATTTGATTAAGCGATTGTAAGGCATGCATAAGTATTGCGTCTTCCCTTAAGACTGTTAAAAAGCCAGTCTTGAATATATGAAGTCATTGTATCTGTTTTGGAGCCTTTTGACACTTTCAGTCACTACCCTCGCACAAGATATTGATCTGCGGAAGAAGCATTATAACCTATCTGATCAAGTAGCGATTCAGGGATATGACCCAGTGGCGTATTTTGTTCAAAAGAAAGCAGTAAAAGGTAAGAGAGATTTAGCTTATACATATCAAGGTGTAATTTATCATTTTTCATCAAGAAGCTATTTAGAGATTTTTCAAAAAAATCCTGGTGCTTATGAGCCTCAATATGGTGGATGGTGTGCTTATGCTATGGGTGCAACAGGAGAGAAAGTACAAATCGATCCTGAAACATTTAAGATCGTTGATCAGAAGCTGTACCTTTTTTATAATCGTTTTTTCAATAATACCCTTAAAGATTGGAATAAAGATGAAGCTAGATTAAAGACGAGGGCAGACCAGTCATGGCAAAAATTTATTCGTTAACCTTATAAACACCATCAATGAAACGCTCGATCATTTTTTCATGGATTCTAAGATTACTTGCTGCTATCATCTTATTGCAAACGCTATTTTTCAAGTTTACTGCAGCAGAAGAATCGGTTTTCATTTTTACTGAAATGGGTATAGAACCTTGGGGAAGAATAGCAACAGGTATTGCTGAGTTGATAACAGCACTATTCATACTCTATCGGCCTACGCTATTCATTGGCGCTATTTTCGGAGTGGGTATTATGACAGGTGCTCTTCTTTCGCATATTATCGTATTAGGGATTGAGATCCAGCAGGATGGAGGACAACTGTTCATCTATGCAGCAGTAGTATGGATCTCCTGTATGATCTTAAGTATTATGCACCGACAGCAGCTGATCACTTTATTGGAGAGAATTACAGGCAAAAACGTGAAAGGTAAATAGCGTAAATTGAATTTAAAACTTAACGGTTGCTGATCGGTGGGTGATCGAGTGTGGTCGGTTTATCAACGGATATGTTTGATCGATAGCAATGGTTTCAAAAAAGAACATTATTTTCACATATAGTGATAAATAGTATACAGAAAATTTATTTATGCAAATTGCCGCAGCCATCCGAAATATTTTTATGCAACTGCATGAAACTTTGGATAAACTCAATCACGAGCAATATACACAACCCAGCAAGGCATTGTTTAATGCTACTATTGGTCAACATGTTCGACATATTGTTGAATTGTTTCAATGTTTGGAAAACGGGTACGAGAATGGCATTGTGAATTACGAGCATCGAAAAAGAGATAAAAATATTGAAACCAATAAGCAGCTGGCAATTCAACTCTTGCATGAGATCAGTAGCCGACTGATTCGTGAAGACAAGAGTATTCAGCTGGAAATGAATTATGATGATCTTTCTAATGAAACAGTAGTTGTCAACAGTAATTATTATCGCGAGGTGGTATATAATTTAGAACATACTGTTCATCATATGGCTTTAATTCGAGTAGGCGTTTCAGAAGTATCTGATCTTATTCTCCCGGATAGCTTTGGCGTAGCTTCTTCTACTATGAAACACCGCGATACATGTGCACAGTAACTTTTATACCTCTTCAAGGTAAAGTATTACTAACCTCTAATAGAGATGAAAAGGGTGTTAGGAAAAAAGCCGTGGCTCCTGTGATACAAATGGTCGGTCAAACAAAACTATTGTTTCCTCAGGATGCACAAGCTGGTGGAACCTGGATCGGAGTTGCAGAGACGGGTACTGTCATGGTTTTATTAAACGGAGGCTTTATTAAGCATGAACCTGCGGCAGCTTATCGAAAAAGCAGGGGGCTGATATTCCTGGATATATTGTCTCAGACAAATACATTAAATGCTTACAGGAAAATCAATTTGCTGGGTATAGAACCTTTTACCCTGATCATTTGGGAGGGCGGTCATTTATATGAATGTAGATGGAGCGGAGAAGAAAAATACATTCGTGAAGTAGATCCAACAAAGCCACATATCTGGTCATCAGTTACCTTATATACGCAAGAGATGATTCAAAAAAGAGAAGACTGGTTCAATGTATGGTTAAAGCAGTATCCATATCCTGAATCAAAAGATATTTTATCATTTCATCTTTTTGGAGGACATGAAGATCCGGAAAATGGTATAAGAATGAATCGAAACAATGAAATGCTCACTGTGAGTGTGACGAATATAATTTGCGATGATCGGTCTGCTACTATGTTTTACAAGGATATCATTCATCAAGAGCAGCATCAGTTATCTCTTTCTTTTGTACAGCAACAGCCTGTTTCTTAACTTTCAGGCATGTCTTTCATCAAGAAGCTAAAGTTCCATCCGTTTTTTATTAAGCTCTTTAACTGGGAGTATTGGTCTTTCAATGTGCTCTATGCACCTTTATATCCTTATTGGTTTTGGCTATGTCTAAAAGCAAGAGCTTTTTTTTATATCAACGCAGCAAATCCGGGTATACGTAATGGAGGCTTTTTGATGGAGAGTAAAAAAGAGATCTATGATATCCTTCCGGTAGGCACGTATCCTACAACGTTTTTTTTTCCGGTAGGTACAGATGCGGCAACTGTATTAGCAGCTATTCAGCATAAGCAACTGAACTTCCCATTGATCGGTAAGCCGGATATTGGTATGAGGGGGATGAGTGTACAAAAGCTGGAAAGCAATGCAGAAGTAATAGCCTATGTTGAGCAAGCTGATTTTGATTTTTTGATTCAAGCGTATATACCTTTTGAAGAGGAAGTTGGGATATTTTATTATCGTATTCCCGGACAAGAAAAGGGTAAGATCACGGGTATTGTTGGAAAAGAATTTCTTTCCGTTACTGGTGATGGAGTTTCTACTGTTGATCAATTACTACAACTAGATCCCAGATATATTTTACAATTACCGGTACTTCGCCGGACAATGGCGGAAGAACTTTCTATCGTTCTCAAAAAAGAGGAACAAAAAATCCTGGTACCTTATGGGAACCATGCACGGGGAGCTAAGTTTATTGACCTGACTCATTTAGCTGATATCTCTCTAAATCAGATGATTGATGAACTCGCCAAGAAGATCGATGGATTTTATTACGGTAGAATGGATATACGATATGAAACGATTGAATTACTTCGGGAAGGAAAAAATTTCATGATCGTAGAACTCAACGGTTCGGGGAGTGAACCAACTCATATGTACGATCCTAAACATTCTGTATTTTTTGCATGGCGTGAGATCACTCGTCACTGGCATATTATGTGTGAGATCAGTATGATCAATCATGCAAAAGGAGTTCCCTATATGACAAGAGCAGAGGGACTGGCTATGTTAAAGCAGAATGCAGCAATGGTAAAGAAGATATCCTGATAAAGGTTTTTCGTTTGTTGAGCAATGGATGTGTTAATTTGCGCATCAAATTTTAATGGATGTTACATACTGCCAAAGCCTTTCTTTTTGATTTGAATGGAACCATGATTGATGATATGCATTATCACAAACAAGTATGGTTTGATGTTTTGACCAAAGATCTGGGTGCTAATTTAACTTGGGATGAAGTAGCACATCAGATGTATGGAAAGAATACAGAATTACTGATTCGCATTTTTGGTCCAGATCGTTTCACTGCTGAAGAAATGGATCATATATCTATAGAAAAAGAAAAAAAATACCAGGCACTGTATAGACCTGAATTAAAAGGCATTGCAGGACTAGAAACATTTCTGGAAACGGCCAAGCAGAAAGGAGTTAAGATGGGTATCGGTTCTGCTGCGATACTATTCAATATTGATTTTGCAATTGATGGTCTCAATATCAGGCACTATTTTGATTCTGTGATCGGGGCAGAACATGTAAAAGACAGTAAGCCTGATCCCGAAACCTATCTAAAGGGTGCTGGTGAATTGGGGGTAGATCCGGCAGATTGTATTGTTTTTGAAGATGCTCCCAAAGGCGTGGAAGCAGCCTATAATGCAGGGATGAAATGTGTCGTATTAACTACGATGCATGAGAAAGAGGAGTTTCATAAGTATACTAATATCATTACTTACACTAAAAGTTACACTGATCTACTTCCAATGTTAAATAAGTAGTGAAGGATGCGATCCGGTATTGATTGCTTGCTAAACAAGACTTACTTCTTCATATGTGCTCTTGAAATAATCATCAACATATTCACTCGGGGATTTACCTATAACTGATTTGAACACACGATTGAAATTGGTGACGGTATTAAATCCACAAGTGTAAGCAATGGTAGAAATACTTACGCCATCACTATCACCCGTGATCAATTTTTTACAGGCTTCATTGATACGAACCTCATTCAGGAAAGAGACAAATGTGTGTAAGGTTCTCTTTTTAAAATAACGGCAAAATGCCTGAGGTGTCATATGGGCTTGCTGCGCTACATCTTCAAGCGTGATATTCTTTGCATAGTTGGCCATGATATAATGGTAGATATGGCTGAGTCGGATACCATCATGCTCGCTGACAGTCGTCAGGTTAGAAATGCTGGAAAGTTCTTTGAGTTTAGGGATACTTGTAAATTTTTTCAGGAGATCAATGAATGCAATCATCTGATCGGCTCCGGTGCTTTTGCTGACGATCTGCATTTTGTGTGCAACATCAGAAATATGTTCTGAAGGAATCACAAATCCATTGTTATGTTTTTGAAGAAAGGTTTGAATATGTTTCATTTCAGCCAACTCAAAAAGGCCGGCCAATTTTCCATGAGGATTAAAGTGAATAGTAATGGCCTGTACTTTTCTTTTACTTTTAGGAGAGAAATAAGAAGGGTCACTTTTAAAAACATGGGGTTGATTGGCTCCCAGGTAATAAATTTCATTTGGACCAAACGGATACATATTATTATCGACCACTAAAGTGCCTTCTCCTTTTTGAATCCAGGTAAGCTGGATCTCATCATGCCTGTGTAAGTGTTGATAGAAATAAGGTAATACATCATGCTGCACAATGATGTTTTTATCTCCGGGAACAGGAATGGTGAATTGTAGAACTTTCATAGCAAAAGCATGTGTCAGGTAATATCCAATTAATGAATACCAATTTTCACTTAAAATGACTTGATTTAGGTAAAAGACAGGTAAGATACTTGAAATGCTGCATTTTTTTACATAAAAGTGATAAGGAGAGTGATACCGGTTAAAATCTGTTTAAGAACAGACAAATTATGTGATTGCCATTTTTCTTTTTAAGAGTAAATTTATCAGCATACTGATGAATAGCTTACTTGATCATTACTCGATCATGATTTTTATTTCCTTTGATCTATCTATGGATGAATGATCATAGATCAAATAATGTAAAATAAAAAGCAGTTAAAATCTGTAAATAATTAATTAATCGACGAAAACCGACTCCTTGGATACGCTATTAGCTTTATACTTATAAAATTTTCAGTATGGCCAATGTAACATGGAAGGGTGTTTATCCTGCTCTTCTAACACCATTTAAACAGGATGATGCTGTTGACTTTGAGGTATACCAAAAAAATCTGCAGGCACAGCTTGATGCAGGTGTTGATGGTATCATTCTTGGCGGCTCACTTGGTGAGGCAAGTTCTCTTTCCAATGAAGAAAAAAGGCATCTGCTGCTCTATTCTAAAGAGCATATCCCACAAGACTTTCCGGTGATCATCAATATTGCAGAGCAAACCACAAAAGCAGCGATTCAGTTGGCGCAGGATTCTGAGAAAAACGGTGCGGATGGCCTGATGTTATTACCTCCTATGCGATACTATGCTGATAGCAAAGAAACACTTGAGTATTTTAAAGCAATCGCTTCTTCTACATCTTTGCCTATCATGATCTATAATAATCCGGTTGATTATAAAATCCATGTGACACTGGATATGTTTGAAGCGATGTTGCCTTATAAAAACATACAAGCTGTAAAAGAGTCTACACGAGATATTTCCAATGTCACCAGAATGATCAATCGTTTTGGTGATCGATTCCATATTCTTTGTGGGGTTGACACCCTTGCAATGGAGAGTCTTTGTATGGGTGCACATGGATGGGTAGCAGGATTAGTAGATGCTTTCCCGCAAGAGACAGTGGCGATCTACCGTTTGGTGAAAGCAGGTATGATCGATGAAGCATTGAAAATTTATCGTTGGTTCTTACCATTATTAGAATTGGATATTCATCCCAAACTGGTTCAGTATATCAAACTTGCGGCTACACACACCGGTATTGGATCTACACATGTAAGAGCACCGAGACTTCCATTAGAGGGAGAGGAATTGAAACGTGTTACAACCATTATAGAAACGGCATTGGCCAATCGTCCGGAATTGCCTGATTATTTGAACCTGAAACATAAGAAAGATGCTACAAGGGCGTAATATCATTGGTTTCGAAGTTTCTGCTAAAGGGGAACAAACATTTCGATCTTTCAGTACACCGTTAGGAGCTTACTTACCAGAACATTTCCATATTGCAACAGATGAAGAGATCAAGCTGGCTATAAAAAAAGCAACTATTGCTTTTGTAATTTTCAGTAAAATCTCTTTTATACAAAGAGCTGTTTTTCTAGAAACAATCGCTGAAGAAATATTGAATATCGGAGATTTTTTATTGGAGCGTGCCCATCTAGAAACCGGATTGCCTTTACCTAGATTAACGGGTGAAAGAGATCGAACGATGAATCAGTTGAAGCTCTTTGCAACATTGCTGAGAGAGGGCTCGTGGGCGGATGCGGTGATTGATACAGCTATGCCCGATAGAAAACCCCTTCCCCGATCAGATCTGCGAAGAATACTCCAGCCGCTTGGGCCGGTAGCAGTATTTGCTGCAAGTAATTTTCCTTTTGCTTTCTCTACTGCAGGAGGCGATACGGCCTCTGCATTGGCAGCTGGTTGTCCGGTGATTGTAAAAGCGCATAGCGCTCATGCCGGCACCAATGAACTTATGGCCAATGCTATTAAAAAGGCAGCAGAAAGAACGGGCATGCCTGATGGGGTATTCTCTTCACTGAATGGTGAAGGTGCAATATTGGGTCAGCGACTTGCTATGGAGTCATCTATCAAAGCCATTGGGTTTACGGGTTCATACCGTGCAGGGATGTCATTGTATGCAACCGTTACGCAAAAAAGAAAAGAACCTATTCCGCTATATGCAGAGATGAGTAGTATCAACCCTGTTGTTGTATTGCCTGAAACATTGTCGCTAAAAACATCAGAAATCGCTACAGTATTGGCCGGATCTGTTACTCTTGGTGTTGGTCAGTTTTGTACCAATCCGGGTTTGCTATTTCTGATCCGATCAAAAGCGTCGGATGCTTTTATTGAATCATTGGTCGCAGCTTTATCGAATGTACCCGCTGCAACGATGTTGAATCAGCAAATTTGTAAGGCATATTATACCGACAGATCCAGGGTTATACAAACCAAGGGAGTGAAAACACTGTTCTGTGGGAATGATCAGGGTAATGAATACAAAGGAAGTCCGACATTATTGGCTGTGAATGCAGCTGATTTCATGCTTGAACCTTCATTGCAGGATGAAGTCTTTGGTCCCTGCACGCTAATAGTAATATGCGATGATACAACACAACTGGAAACAGCATTACAAACTTTACATGGACAATTGACCGGTTCTGTATTCGGAAGTACCGATGAATTACTGCGATATTCTTCAGTGATCGATATTTTACAACAGAAAACAGGAAGACTTATTTTTAATAATGTTCCAACCGGTGTAGAGGTATGTCATGCAATGGTGCATGGAGGTCCATTCCCGGCTACTACAGATGCACGAACCACTTCTGTTGGAACAGAAGCGATCAGGAGATTTGTAAGACCTGTTTGTTATCAGGATTGTCCGCAGGAATTACTGCCTCTGTATTTGCAGAATGAAAATACAGCAGGTATCATGCGGAAAGTCAATGGAATATATACACGTGATGCTATCTGATTAAAATGGATCGACAAATGATCATAATATAATGGCACATAAAAAATTCTTTTGCATTGATGCACATACATGTGGTAACCCTGTTCGTTTGGTAGCAGGCGGTGGACCGCTGCTGGAAGGTAATTCCATGATGGAAAAGCGATTGCATTTTCTTCGAGAATATGACTGGATCAGAAAGGGATTGATGTTTGAGCCGCGCGGACATGATATGATGAGTGGAAGTATTTTATATCCACCGCATGACCCTCAAAATGATATTGGTGTATTGTTCATCGAAACCAGCGGTTGTTTACCCATGTGTGGACACGGAACGATCGGTACCATCACAATAGCCATTGAAGAAGGATTGGTAACTCCAAAAACTCCCGGTCATTTAAGAATTGAGACGCCTGCGGGTCTGGTGTTGATTGAGTATAAGCAAGAGGGTAAAAAAGTATTGTCTGTAAAGCTTACCAACGTTCCTGCATTTTTATATGCAACTGATTTGGAAGTAGTATGTCCTGATCTGGGAAAGATAAAAGTAGATGTTGCTTATGGGGGTAATTTTTATGCTATTGTAGATCCCCAGGAGCATTTTCAGGGTCTTGAACATTATACTGCAGATCAATTGATCTCATGGAGCAGGGTTTGCAGAAAATTATTGAATGAACAGTATATATTCATTCATCCTGAAAATGAAAACATCAAAGGACTGAGTCATTTGCTATGGACCGGTAAGGCGATCGCACCAACATCAACTGCACGTAATGCAGTGTTCTATGGTGATAAAGCAATCGATCGTTCTCCTTGTGGTACCGGAACATCAGCACGTATGGCGCAATGGTATGCAAAAGGTAAGTTGAAAAAAGGAGATGCATTTATTCATGAGAGTATCATTGGATCCACTTTTACAGGAAGGATAGAAGCTGAAACAGCTGTTGCAGGGAAACCGGCTATTGTTCCTAGTATTGAAGGATGGGCAAGAGTTACAGGATATAATACGATCATTATTGATGATGATGATCCATATGCGCATGGATTTCAGGTAATATAAATATTGAGTCATTCAGAGTTTTGAAACGAACTAGCAAAACAGCTATATGAAAAAACAACACATCACCCTTGCACTGCTGATAGCAGTCAGTATGTTCTGTGTATTGCCACAAGGCGCTCATGCACAGGTTTCAAAAGAAAGTTATGTTCCTTGTCAGGAAATGCCGACACTGATTCAGCAGTATGCAGCTGATAATCGTACACTGAGCCGGTATTATAGTCCTGCTTCTTCAAGGGGTGGCGGCTTTGGAGGTGGGGCAGATGCCAGTATTGGTTCACCTGAGAAAAACAAACGTCTGCAACAGTTGATACAGGAATACCAGAAAAAATTAGCTGCTGTTGATTTTAAAAATCTTTCACAGGAGTGTAAGGTCGATTATATCTTATTCAGGCGAGACTTGACTGAAAGAATGGAACAGTTGGTAACAGAAGCGAATGAAGTTGCTAAGATCAATAAGTGGGTGCCATTTGCAGCAAAGGTCTATGCGCTGGAACAACAAAGAAGAAGAGGATATCAACCCAATGCAGAAGAAGTAGCGAAGGATTGGGCTTCTATGATCACTGAAGTGAAGTCATTACAATCCAAATTGAAAGATGAAAAAGTAATTGAGCCAGAATCAGTATATACTGCCGGAGAAGTGATCAATAATCTTCGTCAAACTTTACAAAGTGTATTTGATTTCTACAACGGGTATGACCCCATGTTTACTTGGTGGGTACCAACTGTACACAAATCTTTGGATGATGCTTTAACAGCTTATGCAGGCGTATGGAAAACAAAAGCCAATAGTGCATTGACGGCAAGTGATAACAGTGGTATTGTAGGAGTACGTGCCGGAAGGGAGAATTTGGTGAAGCAGTTGCAAAGTGAAATGATTCCTTATACCCCTGAAGAGTTGATTGATATCGCGAATAAAGAATTTGCATGGTGTGATGCTGAAATGTTGAAAGCCTCCAGAGAAATGGGTTTTGGTGATAATTGGAAAGCGGCATTAGAAAAAGTAAAGACCTTATATGTTCCTCCGGGGAAACAACCTGAAGCTATTTTGAAACTTTACACAGAGTCGATCGATTTTCTAAAAAAGAATAACCTTATCACCATTCCGCCATTAGCTGAAGAAACCTGGGGTATGATGATGATGTCTCCGGAAAGACAATTAATAGCCCCTTTCTTTTTAGGAGGTGCTGATATCATCATCTCTTATCCCACCAATACCATGGCTTATGAAGACAGGATGATGAGTATGCGCGGTAATAATCCGCATTTTTCAAAAGCAACAGTACATCATGAATTGATTGCCGGACATAACCTGCAACAGTTTGTGAATACCAGAACCAGAACCTATCGCAATTTCGGTACACCCTTCTGGGGTGAGGGATGGGCATTGTATTGGGAATTGATTTTATGGGATATGCAGTTTGCTAAAACACCGGAAGACAGAATTGGTATGCTCTTCTGGCACATGCATCGTTGCGCCAGAATTATTTTCTCTTTGAATTATCACATGGGTAAATGGACACCTCAACAGTGTATTGATTTTCTTGTCGACAGGGTAGGTCATGAGAGAGCCAATGCAGAAGGTGAAGTACGTCGTTCATTTACGGGTCGTTATCCGCCTTTATATCAGCTGGCTTATTTAACAGGCGGCAGACAATTCTACGCGCTTAAAAAAGAACTGGTGGATAGCGGTAAGATGACATACAAACAATATCACGATGCAGTAATGTCGTTGAACAGTATGCCTGTTGAAATGGTAAGAGCTATTCTCACCAAGCAGCCATTGACGGAGAATTTTAAAACCAATTGGAGATTTTATAATGAGTAAATTCTTTTTTCCTCATAGTCTCTAAGGACCTAAGAAATAAGTGTTTAATTTTTTGATGTATATCGTTTAAGGCCTGTATTCGCGAGAATGCAGGCCTTTTTCTTGAAACTAAATGATGGTTTGTTGGGTATTCTTCTTACTCAGGAGCGCATTGGCGTAAGTCTTAATGATAATGAAAGGGTATTATAAGACACTACAAAAAGTTAAAAGCTTTTGTATATTTATCAAGCAGCAATGCATACCCTAGCTATTTACCCTTAAAACAATCGTATGCCCCAAATCAATCCCCACATTAACTTCAATGGTAATGCCGAAGAAGCTTTCAACTTTTACAAATCTGTGTTTGGAGGAGAGTTCGCAAAAGTGATGCGTTTCAAAGACCTTGCTAGTGACGAATTTCCAGTGGCTGCGCATGAAGCCAATAAGATCATGCACATTGCCTTACCCATCGGTAACAATGTGTTGATGGCAAATGATGTTCCTGAAATACTAGGGCGTACCAATGAAAACGAGAACCGCAGTAAGATTGCCATCAGTGCATCCAGTAAGGAAGAAGCCGATCATCTATTTAATGGCCTTTCAGCAGGAGGACAAATCGAAATGCCTATTTCGGAGAGTCCCTGGGGTTCATATTTCGGTATGTTCAGAGATAAATATGGTATTGAGTGGATGATTGATTATGATGCCAATTACAAAGGGAAGATATAAGTTGTGAGCTTAATGTCAGGACGAAGAGATATTGAGAAATTCGAAAAAGGGTGAACAAGTCCCAAACCCTATCCGTTTTAAACACCAAGTCAGGTGATTTCACGTTAAATTTGTACCTCATATCTCATTTATGCAAGCATACTGCCATTCCCTTACACAGTATAAAAGATTGAAGACCAGAGAAGTGCGTATTGGTGATCTTTTACTGGGTAATTTCCATCCGATACGCCTACAAACCATGACCACCACTGATACAATGGATACCATGGCTACAGTGGAGCAAAGCATCCGTTGTATTGAAGCGGGGGCAGAATTGGTACGTATTACGGCTCCCAGTAAAAAAGAAGCGGAGAATTTACTGAATATCAAAAATGAACTCCGCAAAAGAGGATATCATACACCATTGGTTGCCGATATTCATTTTACACCCAATGCTGCAGAAATTGCTGCACGAATCGTGGAGAAAGTGCGTGTGAATCCGGGTAACTATGTCGATAAAAAGAAGTTCGAACTCATTGAATATACGGATGCGGATTATGCAGAAGAGATCGAACGTATCCAGGAAAAATTTACACCACTCGTACGTATCTGTAAAGAACATGGTACAGCTATGCGTATCGGTACCAATCATGGTTCTCTCAGTGATCGCATCATGAGTCGCTATGGCGATACACCCATGGGTATGGTAGAAAGTGCAATGGAGTTTTTGCGTATTGCCCGCTATGAAAGTTTTCACAACATTGTATTGAGCATGAAAGCCAGTAACCCACAAGTAATGGTACAGGCTTATCGTTTGTTGATCCAACAAATGGATGCTGAATTTGGTGAATGTTATCCGCTTCATTTGGGCGTAACAGAAGCGGGAGATGGTGAAGATGGTCGTGTGAAAAGTGCTGCAGGTATCGGCACCTTACTGGAAGATGGTATTGGTGATACCGTTCGTGTGAGTTTGACAGAAGATCCTGAATTTGAAATTCCGGTTTGTCGTGATCTGGTGAAACGTTATACCGCATCTACAAGACAAACACAACATATTCCTGCCATTGAAAAGATCACTTATGATCCCTTCAATTATCAGCGCAGAGAAAGTTTTGAAGTAAGTAATATCGGCGGAAAACAAGTACCGGTGGTCATCGCAGACCTTAGTAAGCTGGATACACTCACACCTGAAAAGCTCAGTGCTGTGGGTTATACATATGATGCAGCTACAGACAAGTGGAATATCAGTGACATGGCTGCTGATTATATTTTTACGGGAGACCAGGTTCCAAACTTTGCATTACCCGGTACATTGAAAGTGATCGTTGATAGTGCTACCTGGAAAAATGCAACTGATCATGACAAATATTTTCCCATTGATGATGTGAGAAATTATCTCAATGGAACTACTAAAAGTGATAAGCTGAATTTTGTGATGCTGGATTGTTACAATGACGGCACACTGGCAAGTCAAGAGGAATTGCAACAACTGGCTGCAGATAAAACCGTAGTGCTTTGTTTGAGCAGTACCAATGATCATGCTATGCCTTCTGTGCGTAGAGCGTTTGTGGAGTTGATGCAGCAGCAAGTGAAAAATCCGATGATACTGATCGTTGATAGCAATTGGCAAACAACCGATGAACACCTCATTCATTATGCAACAGAAGCGGGTGCATTATTGCTCGACGGTTTTGGTGATGGAGTTTGTTTTGGTATGTCTGTGAACAGTTACCTGAAACAATCGGAAGCAGGTAATGCTGATACCAGTGGCAGAAATTATATCACCAATACATCAGTAGAACAGTTCATCAACAGTACGGCCTTCAGTATTCTGCAAGCCACCCGAACACGTATTTCCAAGACAGAATATATTTCTTGTCCAAGTTGCGGAAGAACATTGTTTGATCTGCAAGAGACCACAGCAAAGATCCGCTCTGTAACAAATCATTTAAAAGGTGTGAAGATCGCTATCATGGGATGTATTGTAAACGGTCCGGGTGAAATGGCCGATGCCGATTTCGGATATGTTGGAAGTGGTGTAGGTAAGATCACTTTGTACAAGGGAAAAGAAGTAGTGAAGCGAAATGTAGACAGTGAAGTAGCGGTGGATGAGCTGATCAATTTATTAAAAGAAAATGATGCGTGGGTTGAGCCTGCGTCATAAAACATGATTATTTAAATAGCACGGACTCAAGCCCATAGCTATTTAAATAATCATGGAAGGGGATATTTTATGCAAACAGACTTTCTCGTTATCGGTTCAGGTATTGCAGGGCTTACGTATGCATTGAAGACGGCGCGTCATTTTCCGGATAAAAAAGTGACGGTCATCACCAAAACACAAGCCGATGAAACCAATACCAAATATGCCCAAGGAGGCATTGCCGGTGTATGGGATGAAAATCGCGATAGTTACGAAAAACATATTGAAGACACATTGATCGCTGGAGATGGCTTGTGTAATGAATCTATAGTTGAGATCGTGGTGAAAGAAGGTCCGGAAAGAATTCGTGAGATCATTTCTTATGGTGCAGAATTTGATAAAGATGAAAAGGGTGATTACAGTTTAGGTAAAGAAGGCGGACATAGTGAGAACAGGATCTTGCATCACAAAGATGTGACCGGACAAGAAATGGAGCGTGCATTACTGGATGAGATGGCACGTGTAACCAATATTGAATTGATCAACCATTGTTTTGTTGTTGATATTCTTACACAACATCATCTTGGTTTCCTGGTAACCAAATCAACCACCGATATTACTTGTTATGGTGTGTATGTACTCAATTTGAATACAAATCGTATTGAGAAGATATTATCCAAGATCACACTATTGGCAACGGGTGGTTGTGGACAAGCCTATAGAACCACTACCAATCCGAAGATCGCAACCGGAGACGGTATTGCGATGGTATACCGAGCGAAGGGAAGAATTGAAAATATGGAATTCATTCAGTTTCATCCCACTGCATTATATGAACCCGGAACATCGCCTTCTTTTCTGATCACAGAAGCAGTACGTGGGGATGGCGGTATTTTGCGTAACAAACATGGAGAGGCATTCATGGAGCGCTATGATGCCCGCAAAGATCTGGCACCACGTGATATCGTTGCCCGTGCGATCGATAATGAGATGAAACGCACCGGTACTGAATATGTGTATCTGGATTGCCGACATATGGACAAAGAAAAGTTCATCCATCATTTTCCAAATATTTATGAGAAGTGCCGAAGTATGGGAATTGATGTGATGCAACATATGATTCCGGTTGCGCCGGCAGCTCATTATAGTTGTGGTGGAATCAAAACAGATGAATTCGGACGCACTTCCATTCGAAACCTGTATGCTTGTGGAGAGTGTGCCAGCACAGGGTTGCATGGCGCTAATCGATTGGCGAGTAATAGCTTATTAGAAGCCATGGTATTCGGCCATCGCTGTTATCTGGACAGTATCCAAGCAGTAGCAAAGATCGATCTTCAACACAGTATCCCTGATTGGAAAACAACCGGTACCACAGAACCTCGTGAAATGATTTTGATCACGCAAAGCTTGAAAGAATTGCAGCAGATCATGAGTGATTATGTCGGTATCGTAAGAACCGATGTTCGTCTGGAGCGAGCGATGAAACGTTTGGATCTTTTGTATGCAGAAACAGAAGAGCTGTATCGTTCCACCAAAGTTTCTCCACAGTTATGTGAGTTGAGAAATCTCATCACAGTAGGATATCTCATCGTTAAAGGAGCACAGTTCAGAAAAGAAAGCAGAGGATTGCATTATAATACCGATCATCAGGAGAAAAGTGCTTTGTTGCAAAATATTATATTGTGATCTTTGATTTTTTGATCTGTGATTTGATGGTTTGGAAATCAAAAGTCAACACATCATAGATCAAGAAATCACAGATCAAAAAATCAAAGATCCATGTACACTATCGTATCAGGTTTGTTCTACTTACTCTCTCGATTGCCCTGGTGGTTATTGTACCTGATCGGTGATGGTATTTATGTATTGCTTTACTATGTATTTGGATATCGGAAGAAAGTAGTAGCAGCGAATCTGCAGATCGCATTTCCAGAGAAAACAGATGCTGAGCGAAAAGCAATCGAGAAAAAATTCTATCACAATTTTGTAGATACTTTTATTGAAACCATTAAGCTGTTTTCTGTTTCAGAAAAAGAATTCCGAAAGCGCTTTAGCTGTAATATTGAAGTACTCAATGATTTATACGCAGGTGAACAAAACGTTCAAATTATAAGTGGTCATTATTTCAATTGGGAGTATGCGAATCTTGGGGTTTCCTTGGATAGCAAGTTTCCTTTTGTAGCCGTTTACATGCCGTTGAGTAATAAAGTATTTGATCGGCTGATCTACAAATTCAGGAGTCGCTTTGGCACTTTATTAGTACCTGCGAGTGAGTTCAAACAAAATTTTCATCAATATGCCCGAAATCGATATGCATTAGCATTGGTAGCAGATCAGAATCCGGGTAACCCTGCAAAAGCTTATTGGACAAACTTCTTCTCAAAGCCGGCTCCTTTTGCGCGAGGTCCAGAGAAAGGAGCCAAGATGAATAATACGGCCATAGTGTATGCGCATTTCTATAAGGTGAAACGTGGCTACTATCGATTGGATTTTGAATTGATCACTACAAACCCACATAAGTTCGCAGAAGGTGAGCTCACTAAGCTATTGGTGAAAAAGGTGGAAGATTCTGTTCGTAAGACCCCGGATAATTATTTATGGAGTCACAGAAGATGGAAACACAGCAATCAGGCTGAGAAGTATAAGCACCTGATGGTTTAATATATCAGATGGCAGATTTGATTTAAAAAATCTGCCATCTGATATCTGCGATCAATTCAACACTGCTGTTGTTTTCTCGATACTGAATTTGTCTTTTAATTCTTTGATCTGTCCCCAACCACCAAGCACATTTCTAAGATTATGAATGCCTTGTTTCTTCATCAGTGATGCTGCGATCACACTTCTGTAACCGCCGGCACAATGCACATAAATATTATGGTTGTCTTCTAGGTGTGCCATACTACCCGGATCTGTGAGCTCATCTAGCGGAATATTGAGGGCTTCTTTGATGTGTCCGTCAGCGTATTCAGGCACTTTTCGCACATCCACGATCACCAATTGCGGATCGAATGGCATGTCCATCGCCAATTCATCCGCTTCTACATCAATGATCATATCAGTAACTTCTCCACTGTTTTTCCAATGTTCGAATCCGCCTGCCAAATGGCCACCAAAGTTTTCAAAACCTACTCTTGCTAAACGAACAATACTTTCTTTTTCTTTACCCGGCTCAGTTACCAATAAGATCTCTTTATCAAACGGCAATAAACTTCCAGCCCATTCTGCAAAACGTCCTTCTAGACCAATAAAAATGGACCCGGGTACAAATCCTTCCGTGAAAACGGATGCTTTGCGTGTATCTAGTACAACAATATTATCGTCTTTGAGTTTCAGTTTGAAAGCAGGAATATCCAACGCTTGCATTCCTTTTTCCAATACTGCGTTCAGACTCTCATATCCTTCTTTATTGATTTTCGCATTGATCGGAAAATATTGAGGAGGAGCTGCAAGTCCGTCGGTCACTGCTTTGATAAAATCTTCTTTGCTTTGTTGTTGCAGTGCATAGTTCGAAGCTTTTTGTTCACCGATGGTACTGAAAGTCTCGGGACCAAGATTTTTTCCGCAGCTGCTACCTGCACCATGTGCGGGATATACGATCACATCATCAGACAGTGGCATGATCTTGCTTTGTAAACTTTCATACATCATGCCAGCAAGATCTTCCATTGTGATCTCTTTTCCTTTTTGTGCGAGATCAGGTCTGCCTACATCCCCTACAAACAACGTATCTCCTGTGAAAATAGCGTGGTCTTTTCCTGTTGCGTCTTTTAGTAAATAACAACTGCTTTCGAGTGTGTGTCCGGGAGTATGTAATACTTGCAGACTTAAGTCGCCGATATTAAATATCTCACCATCTTTTGCTACATGTACGGGAAAATTAGTGGCAGTTCCCGGACCGTATACGATCGTAGCATCGGTGGCAGCGGCTAAGTCAAGATGTCCGCTAACAAAATCAGCATGAAAATGTGTTTCAAAAATATAACGGATGCTACTGTTTCTTTCTTTCGCAAGTTGTAAATACTCATCAATATCTCTGAGCGGATCAATCACTGCTGCAATGCCGTTACTTTCAATGTAATAAGCTGCTTCACTCAAACAGCCGGTATATAGTTGTTTTACAAACATATTCCTGAGTTTAAGGCAAAGATAGTTCAATGATCAAGCCAGAGAAGCAGATCTCATTGAAAAAGGGCAATATGTCAGCTAAAATATCAGCCTACGAGCGATTCCACAAAACCAACGACCTCTGTCAGGCGTGCGTAGTTTACGGAATAGAAGATGAATTTACCATCACGTGTAGTGCTAACAATACCTGCTCTGCGGAGAATTGCGAGGTGTTGTGAGGCTACAGATTGCTCCAGTCGAAGTTTTACATAAATTTCTGTAACCGTCATTTTTTGATGATCGTCAAGTAATTTGATGATTTGCTGTCGGAGTTTGTGATTGATAGACCTG
Organism: Sediminibacterium sp. KACHI17; assembly: GCF_040362915.1. Lineage (NCBI taxonomy): Bacteria > Pseudomonadati > Bacteroidota > Chitinophagia > Chitinophagales > Chitinophagaceae > Sediminibacterium > Sediminibacterium longum. The sequence continues at coordinate 2,569,844 of NZ_AP029612.1, forward strand.
AGTATCAAAGCAGCTTTCTTAGTGTGAAGAAAATCTACCTTGATCGGTGATTTGCCATTGTTTAGAACAACGGATTGTAATGATTGACTCATGACAATTAAGTTGATGGGGGGTTAACAAACTAAAATTGTGTCAATAAAGATACGAAAATCTTTGTCGATTTATTGTATAAAATTTATATACAACCCGCAGCCACTTTAGTTTTTCGTTTTTCCCGAAGTATCAAAAAAGGCTTTTAAATAAATGGGTTCACTGTAAGCGAGATCCGCAAAGGATTGATCTGCAAAGGGTTTCAAGGCTAGCCGAGCTAAATGGCCAGCATTGTGATGCCCGTTTTTGAACCGCATATGGGCGTGGCTTAAAATTCCCTTTAATTTTTCAGCACCGCTTCCAAAGAACAAAACAGACTGCTTTTCGAGAAGTTCAGAAAAGGAATGTTGATCGAGTATCATCGGCTGTGGTTCCATGATTGTTTGTAGCGATTGATCATACACTGCGGTAAATACTTCCATTCTCCTGGCATCGATCATCGGACAAATTAAAAATGCTTCTGCTGTACTTTCGTTCTCTAAGGCCGCTACTGCCATTACTTCCAGGGTATTGACGATGATCAGTGGTTTATTCAATGTGAAACAAATTCCCTTGGCACTCGCCAAACCTACACGCAATCCGGTATAACTGCCTGGTCCACCGGTAACAGCTACGGCATCTATCTGTGTTAACTGGATACCTGTTCGTTGGACCAGTGTTTGAATAGCAGGTTGTAAAAAAGAAGCATGATTTTTTTGATCGGTACTGATCAGCATATCCAATACATGATCATCTTCACTCAAGCAAACACTGGCCTGTTCAGTGGCGGTATCAATGTTGAGGAAATAACTCATTGTGCATTTGTTTTGGATAATGCTTCTGCTGTTAAAGCGGGAGCCGGTGTATACCTGTCATCTTCTTTTGCCAGTACCTGTAATAAATGAAGAATAGGCTGTATTCCAATGATATCGGACCATTCGAACGGTCCATAGGGATAATTGGTACCTAATTTCATGGCCGTGTCAATATCCTGTTTTGTACTTACTTCATCACCCAATGCAAAGTATGCTTCGTTGATGATCATCGCAATAACTCTTGCAGCGATCATTCCGGGAACATCAGGTACGATTTGATAATTCCATCCAAGTGATGAAAGTATTTGTTCAAATGAACTATTGCCTTTTGCAGGAACTACTTCCAGAACCGGACGTTCCAAAAAACTATTCCATGCATTGATACGGATATAATTATCAGGTAAGGAATCAGTAGTAGACAATACTGCATTGACAAAAACGGGAGCTGTGGTGATCTCGGGAAAGGCAGCACCTTCTGTTTCAAAGCATAGATCAAACCAGGCATCGGCATGAGCGGGTAAGATATCTACTCCTTTACGGTAAATGGTGACCGTATCCGGGATGGATTTGGAGAGAAAAACAGCAGCTTGTTGCGGACTCGCATTCAACACTATTTGCATCCTGCAAATTTAGGTTGGCAGGTTGATAGAAATACAGCAATTTGCCAATCACTAAAGAAGTTATTATGTCTAAACAAATCATTAAAACCGATAAGGCACCAGCGCCCATCGGTCCTTACAGTCAGGCGGTGAAAGCCAATGGTATGGTGTTTTTGAGTGGTCAGGTTGCTTTTGATCCTGTATCAGGAGAGCTGCGTACTGGGGATCTGCAGACAGAAACCCATCAGGTCATGAAAAATCTGGCAGCGGTGATGGAAGAAGCACATATCACTTTTGAACATGTAGTGAAGACCAGTATTTTTTTGAGTGATATGGCACATTTTGCGCAGGTGAATGAAGTGTATGGATCTTACTTCAATGGAGATTACCCGGCACGTGAAACAGTAGCGGTAAAGCAATTACCGCGTGGCGTGAATGTAGAGATCAGTATGATCGCTGTTGTAGATCTATAATGCCTCCACCTGATAACTTGTACTAAAAGAAACAGGTTTATTGGGTAACAGGTACAGCAGTCCCAATCCGTTATTAAATGCATTTGGTGCAGCGCTGAGGTTTTCAATCGCTACACTTTTCCGATGCGATGGTGTATAAATTTGCAGGTAAGGATAGTTCATCAATGGTTTGATCACTATTCTTACCTGTTTATTTTTTAAAGCACAATAGCCTTGCTCTGTAGTTGGTAGTATGAATGAATTATCCAGAAAAACAGATCGTAAAGAATGACCTTTTAAAAAACGGTCATCCGATTCTTCTTTCCCCGTAGGTATCAATGCCTCATCAAAGACCAATCTTCTGCTACTATTGAATTTCAGCTCACACTCATCTACAGGAGTACCTACTGTAAAATACGGATGCCAGCCATCACTAAAAGGAATCGCTTTTGCACTATGGTTCAGCGCTGTGGTCGTAACCGTTAAACTGTTACCGGATGTCAGCTCCCATCTGACCAGCAGTGTATAATTAAAAGGATACCCTTTAAAATGACCTTTATATTGATGTTCCAGTTCCACACTGGCAGTTGCTTCATCTGCAGCCGTATTTTTTAGCGTGTATACTGCATCATATAAAAATCCATGCAATGCATGATCACCCAGATAAAAACTATCCAAAGTATAAGTATGATCATCAAAATGATAGCAGCCATTTTGCAGTCTGCAGGCAAAGGGGCTCATCTTCGCACTTTTAAAAGCATCTGTGATGTGCGTGATCGCATCTTCGGGGTCATTGAATCCATCCACTACATTTAAAGGGCCATTTGCAGTTTGTACTCGGAAAGCGTTCAATAAGCCGCCGAATGCAAAAATTTCAGCCTCAGTACCTGTGGTGGTATCGGATAAATGAATGGTCAGTTGACTTCCTTCTCCTGATGTAAGAATCGAAAATGGCATATTGATATTTATGTAAACTTACCCCTCAAAAAACTAACGATTGTTAACCATTCGGCATAAAACTGCTAAATTTGCACCTCAGTGAAAAGTAAGGATATGTCGTACCAACCCCAGCACAAAATCAGAATTGTTACTGCTGCCAGTTTATTTGACGGACATGATGCTGCCATTAACATCATGCGTCGGATTTTACAGTCAAAAGGAGCAGAGATCATTCATCTTGGACATAACAGAAGTGTGGCTGAGATCGTGGAGTGTGCTATTGAAGAAGATGCCCAAGGCATTGCCATTACCAGCTATCAGGGCGGACATGTGGAGTTTTTTAAATACATGCGTGATCTGTTGGATCAAAATGGCTGTGGCCATATCAAAATATTCGGCGGTGGTGGTGGAACCATTCTCCCCGAAGAGATCCGTGAACTACACAATTATGGTATCACCAGAATTTATAGTCCGGATGACGGAAGAAAAATGGGATTAGAGGGTATGATCGAAGACGTGATCCGTCAATGTGATTTTAACTTGAATGGAACAGGTGTCTATCAAAAACCGATGACACTTGGTGAGGTGAAAGATATCAGAACCATTGCACGAAAGATTACCAACGCAGAAAATGGAGTTCAAGCTGATCAAGAGAAAGCCAATGCAGTAGCACCTGTATTAGGTATTACCGGTACGGGTGGTGCAGGTAAGAGTTCAGTGACCGATGAGATCGTAAGAAGATACCTGCAGTTGTTTGAAGACAAAACGATCGCCGTTATCTCTGTAGATCCTTCTAAGAAAAAAACAGGAGGTGCTTTATTGGGAGACCGGATTCGTATGAATGCCATATCACATCCCAGAGCTTACATGCGTAGTTTAGCAACGCGTGATGATAATACAGCTTTGAGTGCGCACGTCCAGGATGCGATCGATATCTGTAAAAATGCAGGATTTGATTTTATCATTCTGGAATCAGCAGGTGTAGGACAAAGCGATGCATCGATCCTGGATTTCTGTGATGTGAGTTTGTATGTTATGACGCCGGAATATGGTGCAGCTTCTCAATTAGAGAAGATCAATATGTTGGATTATGCTGATGTGGTTTGTATCAATAAGTTTGATAAAGCAGGCGCATTGGATGCATTACATGATGTACGTAAACAATACAAGCGTAATCATAACTTATGGACGGCGAAGGATGAAGACCTGCCTGTTGTGGGAACCATCGCAGCACAATTCAATGACGCAGGTGTAAATGAGCTGTTTGAAAAGCTGATGCTGACCATCGAGCAAAAAACAAAAGTATCGTTTGGGAATTTCTCCAAAGAAGGACATACAAAAGAGACCACAACCAAATCTCAGATCATTCCGCCAAAACGTGTTCGTTACCTGGCAGAGATCGCAGAAAATAATCGCGGATATGATCAGTGGGTAAATGAACAAGTAACGATCGCAAGTAAGCTGTATCAGATCAATGGAGCGATGGAGTCTGTGAGTGGAGAAGTAGCTGCAGGATTATTGGAAGTAAAAAAATCTTTTGAGAAAAAATTACATACTGAGTGTCAGCAATTGATTGAACAATGGCCGGCATTGGTTCAGCAGTATGCAGCTGATTTCTTTGAATATAAAGTAAGGGATAAGATCATTCGTCAGCCACTCACTACCACTTCATTAAGCAATACCAGAATACCTAAAGTAGTATTACCTAAATACAAAGACTGGGGTGATATCTTACGCTGGCAATTACAGGAAAATGTACCGGGTACATTTCCATATACGGCTGGTGTATTTGAATTAAAAAGACAAGGAGAAGATCCTACCAGAATGTTTGCAGGTGAAGGTGGTCCGGAAAGAACAAATAAACGTTTCCATTACGTATCACTTGGACAGCCGGCCATTCGTTTGTCTACAGCATTTGACAGTGTGACACTATATGGAGAAGATCCTGCTGTACGTCCGGATATTTATGGTAAGATCGGTAATAGTGGTGTGAGTATTGCAACAGTAGATGATGCTAAAAAACTTTACAGTGGTTTTGATCTCTGTGACCCAAAGACATCTGTAAGTATGACGATCAATGGTCCTGCACCGATCTTATTGGCATTTTTCATGAATGCAGCGATCGATCAGTTATGTGAAAAGTACATTGATGCGAATGGTATGTGGGCACAGGTAGATAAAGCCTTTGCTGAAAAATACAAGCAAGTAACCAAGCCTGTTTATTATAACCCATCTTCACCGGAAAGATTGCCGGAAGGAAATAACGGATTAGGTCTTCGTCTTTTAGGATTGAGTGGTGATGAAGTATTGCCGGCAGAGGTATACGCAAAAATCAAAGCCGAAGCATTATCACAAGTGAGAGGAACGGTGCAGGCAGATATTTTAAAAGAAGACCAGGCACAAAACACTTGTATCTTCTCTACAGAGTTTGCTTTGAAATTAATGGGAGATGTGCAAGCATATTTCATTGATCAGAAAGTGAGAAATTTTTATAGTGTAAGTATTAGTGGTTATCATATTGCGGAAGCAGGCGCTAATCCGATTACACAGCTGGCTTTCACATTGGCGAATGGCTTTACTTATGTAGAGTACTACTTGAGTCGGGGAATGCATATCGATGATTTCGCCCCGAACTTATCTTTCTTCTTTAGCAATGGGATGGATCCTGAATACAGTGTGATCGGTCGTGTAGCAAGACGTATTTGGGCCAAAGCGATGAAGAATAAATACAAGGGTAATGATCGCTCACAAAAACTAAAGTATCATATCCAAACAAGTGGAAGAAGTCTGCATGCACAGGAGATCGACTTCAACGATATCAGAACCACATTGCAGGCATTGTATGCGATCTATGACAACTGTAATAGCCTTCATACCAATGCTTATGATGAAGCCATCACTACCCCTACAGAAGAGAGTGTGAGAAGGGCCATGGCCATTCAGTTGATCATTAACCGAGAATTGGGCAGTGCAAAAACAGAGAACTTCACACAAGGAAGTTTTGCCATCGAAGAGCTGACCGATCTGGTGGAAGAAGCGGTATTGATTGAGTTTGAGCGCATCAGTGAACGTGGTGGTGTATTGGGAGCGATGGAAAGAATGTATCAGCGTAATAAGATACAGGAAGAAAGTTTGCATTATGAAACACTGAAACATACCGGTGAGTTACCATTGATCGGTGTCAATACCTTCTTGAATAAAAAAGGAAGCCCGACCGTATTACCCGGAGAAGTGATCCGTTCTACAACAGAAGAAAAAGAACAACAGATCCAAAACCTCCATGCTTTCTGGAAAAGAAATGAAGGAAAATCAGCAGCAGCATTGGCACAACTGAAACAAACAGCGATTCAGAATGGTAATCTGTTTGAGGCTTTGATGGAAACAGTGAAATATTGTTCATTGGGTCAGATCACACATGCATTGTATGAAGTGGGTGGACAATACAGAAGGAATATGTAATACATGCATACATTTCTGTAAAATCTGCTATAAATTTACTGGTATGAAGTATTCTTTAGTCCTCTTGCTTTGCTGTTTATTTGGTATGCATATTAGTGCATCAGCACAAGTTCCTGCCAGAAGGTATGATAGTTCTATGAAGATCGGTAAGGCGGGTTATAAGGTAACCTGTAACAATCGTAATCCGGAAAAGAATACCATCAATATTTCACCCATAGGATTCAGTAATGAAGTGCGTGATTTTAGTTTTGAGATCAAAGGTCGTATTCTCAGAGCTGAGGTAGATGATGTGAACAGAGATAATTACCCTGATCTTTTATTGTATATCTATTATGGGGATACACTGAATAAAGGAAATATTATTTGTATTAGTTCAGAAGCCAATAACAATGTTGTTCCTATTGGGTTTCCCGATATCGTTGATGATCCTAAATTAAGGGAAGGATATCGTGGGTTTGATGAATTCAGGGTCATGGAAGGAGTCGTTACCCGAAGATTCCCGCTTTTTACACCAGATAGTCTTGGTGCACAGCCAACTGGAAAAATGCGACAAGTGATGTATCGTGTTGTACCTGCTGAAAAAAGCGGATTCAAATTTCAAGTATCTCGTACTTACGATTATGTGAAACAGTAGTATTTATTTATCTGTTTGAAGTGATCACAATCTTAGTAGCAATGCGTTCTTGACCAGAATCATCTCTGATCAATACTAAATACACGCCACTAGCCACTTTAGCTCCGAGATAATTTCTTCCATCCCAAATTGCTTGTCCACCTAAGGATCTTGTTTGATAGACAAGTCTCCCATTCAGTTCTGTGATCTTTACCAATGCTTTATCTACCAAACCTCTTATGGCAATGGTACCATTGAAAGAGGGTGGAACAGGATTGGGGAATACCAATACCTTGCTTTGAGTTTCAACAGGAGTAGTGGCAGTACTTCTAAAGCTGCATAAACCTTCAAAAGTAGCGATGAACAATTCGCCGTTGACAGGATCGATGCTTAATTTTCGAACATCATTACTTAAGAGGGGACTATTTTCTGCTGTAAATCGATATATCACTTTCTCTCCATTCGAAGAGAGCAGCCATAAACCATTTCGAGTGCCTACCCATTTTCTGTTAGCGCCATCAACTGCCATACATTGTACAACTTCATCACGAAACAATAATCCGGCAAAGCGATCTTGTTGTACGATGGGTTGAATGGCTTCACATCCTGCAGGAGTAAATGCTGATTCAGGACAACGAATGATACCGATTCCTCTATCTGTTCCCACCCATATTGATCCATCTCTGTCTTTTACAATACTGTATACATTAGAAGAAGGCAGATTACCATTTCCGGCACCTTGTCTGTAATATTTCCATCGGTCATCGGCAATATTATCAATGTCATTACCCGGGTTGAAACAAAATAGTCCATTGCCCTTCGGACTCATGGCCCATATCTGGTCAAGATCGTCAGTGATCAATTGTGATAGTGCATTTTCTGTATGCGTAAATGGAATGGAGAATGATTTCCAACTATTGTCTCTCTTGCGAACACTCAAGTTTTGTGCGGCACCATAATTGGCTACCCAAAGTTGTTGTTTACTGTCAAAGGCCAATCCACTCACGCGAATACTTCCCGGATCGCCGATGGCAGCTCTTAAACTACTATTGTTTTGTTTGAAAATACTGAACTGATCATTTGCAAAACGAACCAGTCCCCCTCCATAACTTCCTGCCCAAACAGCTTCATCTCGGGGATCGATAGTGATCGTAATAAAATCCAATACTGAATCCAGTACGGGAGTGTTGAAGAAACTTTTTGAACTCCATGTATTTTCTTTCAGCAGATAAAAACCATCTCTGTTGAATAAATAATTCCAGGCGTCATTAACACTACCTGCAGCAGCAACAGTGATGTTTCCGTTGGAAGCCAATTCACCGGTAGCAACACCGGGAGGTCCGTTAGGGATGAATCTATCGGTTGCGTTACCTGTCCTGGATAAACCACCAAAACGATCTGCCACCCAGATCTGCCCATTATCAACTATTGCAGATAATGGAAATGAAATGATACCACCAGCACTGATCGTTCTTGCGATCGTTCCGTTGGTGTTCATGATCAATACCCGCGCACTTCCGGAAGCCGTTCGTTGACAAACGGTGAATTGATTACCTGCAGGTGTGATAGATACAATGGGCCAATTGACATCGTGGTATAATAGCTGCCAGTTCGTACCATTTTGAATGAATAGGGAATCTCCTTTTTGAACAATGATATTATTATTTGCTACGATCACGTTTTTGATACTACCTGAAGGAAGTTGATGGTTGCCGCTAACTAGAATCCAGTTCCTGTAGTTAGCAGGATTATTGATGTTTGCACTCGTTGTTTTTAATCCATCTTCTGTAGCTGCATAAAATAGATTGTTGTGGATCGTAAATGCATTCACTTTAACCTGAGTGCCATTGTTGCCAATGATCCAGGTATCCTTGATTTCTCTGCGTGTAAGATCGGCGACGATGATGCCGAGTCCACTAGACAAATATGCCAGTCCATCTTGACAAAAAATTTGTTGGATAGATTTATCACCGGCAATGGTGCTACTGGCAATATCACGGATGTTGTATACAATACTTCCCTTGAGCAGATCGATATTGCTATTATTATAGGCGATGATCAATTGGCTAGTCGTAGCATCCCATCCGATACAACGAACACCAATATCATTAAGCCCGGTTACTTTGGAATAGCGAGAGGGTTCATTTTTATCATCAATGGAAAATAAGGCCTTGGTGGCTGCACAATACAGTCGATCCCCTTTTATTACCTGAATGGTTTGCTGATAGTTCAGGTGTTCACGCCATTGTCCAATGGGAGGAACTTGCGCAGTAACGGTATCACAAATGAAGAGATAATTCATCAACCCAATAACTAAGGGTAGTACTCTTTTATAAGTAAACAAGTGATCCTTCATCTTCATAAGTAAAGTTACAGGATAAAAATATAGGTATTTCTACCACGAAGTTCTATCATAAAAATCAGGTGTTTTTACGGATTTTATGGATGAGAAAGCAGTCTATTTTGGCGGTCTAAATGATACAATATGTCGACTAGAATTGCTATTGAGCAAATACGGAAGATCAATCAGCTGATCATTAAAAAGAATACAGGTAAACCGGCTGAAATGGCTGTTAAACTTGATTGTTCGCTTACTACCTTATTCACTTATCTCGCGATGATGCGAACGATGGGAGCACCTATTCAGTATAATAAATTTAAGCAGACTTATTACTATGAGGAGGAGGGAAACTTTGTGATCGGGTTCGTTCCGAAATAAAGTTTTTTTCATACTCCGCATGTCTCGTATGAAGTGTGATTAGTTTAGCATCAGATTCATGGCCATGAATGGGAGTATTGTCGGTAAGCCTTGTATCTCGCGCAGGTACAGAAGACGCGATATTAAAAACTAAAACCATTGTTATGAACAATCAAATTGTAGGACTGAAGCCCTTGTCAGAGCAAGAGCTCATCAGTATTGAAGGTGGTGCTATTCCGTCTTGGTTGAAAAATTTCGGATGGGGTAGTCTAGTAATGGATGCCATAAAACACTGGGATGAGATCAAGCGAGAGTTCCGTAATGGATGGCATTTTCCTGAAAAACATAGTCATTAACCTTTAAATCTAAAAACTATGAAAAAGAAAAATCAAGCTTTAGAACATTCTTTTGAATGTACTCCGCTTTCATTTAATGAGCTCACATCTATAGATGGCGGCAGTATTTATGGTGATTTGGCTTATTTATTTGGAGCAACATTAAGATGTTTTCGTGAGTTTACTAAAGGTGCTGTACAATACCAAGCATCTTTACCTCCAAGTCTTAAAAAATAAAGAACAGATCAATGGTCTCGCTTTAGCGAGGCCATTTTATACTCTGCAACTAACAACCTGTATTATGTCTATAATTGATAGAAAACTAAGTTGGGTAAATAAAATATCCATTCGTAAACTTATTTTGATAGCGTATTGCATTAATCTTTCTACCGCTATTTTATTTGGTTATGTGCTATTTCCAGATGAGAATGCAAATCCTGATAATTTATCAATAGGTTTTTTCTTTATTGCTGGGGTACTTGTGGGACCATTTCTTGAAACATGGTTGGTACAATACACCATAATGGAATATGGTTATAAGTGGACAAAAAAGTATTGGCCTGGCTTTGTACTGAGTATTGTAGTTTTTTCTGCTTTACATCATTATTCAGTACCCTACATGCTCAAAACTCTTATTTCAGGAACAGTTTATACTTCTGTTTATTTTGTTTGTATGATAAGAAAGTGGAATGGATTTTTATATACTTCATGTGTACATATGCTGTATAATTTTACAGTGCTGATCGTTAATTATTTTATTGATGCATAAACAATATGATCAGTTGTTGGATATCAATCACAACATTCAATTTTACCTTTCAGGATTTTCTCCTTATACTAAACTCTTCTATTGGTCATTTATAGGCATCTTTCTGTGTAGCATTGGAATACTTCCATTTTGTTATGTAAACGTAATCACTAGAACTGAAGGAATCATTCGACCTTTTGAAGAACGTACCGTTGTTCGGAGCCTGGTCAGTGGAACTATTCAGTTCGTCTATTGCAAAGATGGGGGCAGGGTGAAGAAAGGCGATACTTTATTGATATTAGAACAACCTAATTATCAAGGACAAAAAAAGTATCTCACACAAAAGATTCTTCAATGTAAAGCAAGGATCAATGATTTGAAATTACTGACTCAGCATGAACCATGGAGTGATTCTAGTATCCTTCAGAATCTGAAAACATCATTGTATCAATCGCAATACCTGCATTTCAAAGATCAGCTGCAGGAAAAAAACTTAATCAATAAAAAGCTGCAAAAAGACATGCGTTTATATGATCCTCTGGTTCGAGAAAAAATAATAGCGGCTAATGAGTTGGCTGATATCGGTTATCAGTTATTACAATCGTCTGCAGGATTTCAATCATATATCAGTCAACAGATCAGTCGTTGGGAGTCTGAGTTGCTAGAAGAACAAAAACAGTTGACTGATGCGGAAACTGAAAAGCGCAATCTGCTTATAACTACACAATCTTTTGTGATCAAGTCGCCAATCAGTGGAACGATACTCATACAAGATCCTTTATATGTTGGTAGTTCTATACAAGCTTCTTCCGAATTGTTATCAATTTCTCCAGAACACGATCTAATTGTTGAGTGCTGGATGCCACCAGCAGCATTGGTTACCCTATACCAGGATCAAAATGTAACCTATACCATTCCTGAGATTCGCAATCAGATGTCAAGTGTTTTACAAGGAAAAGTGATCTCAATCGCAAAAGATTATACGCTGATCAATAACAGACCTATGTTCAAGGTTAGATGCAGTTTGAACCAAAAGCAAGTTGAGTTAAAAAATGGATTTTCTTACTTGCTTGGCAAGGGTTTACTACTCGAAACAAGATTTTTACTTGCTAGGAAGAGTTGTTGGGAACTACTTTACCAACAGTTGTATGATTGGTTCAATCCTGCTACACTTACTAAATCAACTGTATGAGTGTAAAAATGGTCTGTGTAAAACAGCGAGATGTTACAGATTGTGGAGCAGCCTGTTTAGTATCTATAGCAGCTAGTTATGGAACTAATTTTTCTGTGAGTAAGGTCAGACAAACAGCAGGTACAGATAAGTGCGGTACCAGTATGTTAGGAATGGTAGAAGCAGCCACTAAAATGGGATTTAATGCCAAAGCTGTTCGAGCAGGCATAGAAGTTATCAGACAAATTCCACTGCCATCTATTGCACATGTGTTATTGGAAAATGGATTGCAGCATTTTGTCGTACTGTATAGTATCAAAAGAGAGCAATTGGTATACATGGACCCAGCGACGGGAACACTGGTCAAAAGCAGGCATAGTGATTTCAGTAAAATATGGACAGGGGTATTGTTATTACTGGAACCATCCGGGTCGATCTTAATCGCTCATAAAACGAAATCGACAAAGAAAAGGATCTATGATCTACTTACTGCCAATGGATCATTATTATTACAAGGTTTTATTGGAGCATTGGTATATACACTTTTAGGACTTTCACTGAGTATCTATATCCAAAAATTGGTAGATACCATTTTGGTGGATGGAGATTTGGGTCTCTTAAACTTGGTGAGTATCATGATGATATTTCTATTGTGTATTCAACAGTATACAGGAACGTTTAAGACCTTATTGGGGTTGCAGGTAGGACAACGAATGGATGCAACACTCATCAGCCATTATCTAAGACATTTATTAAAACTTCCGCAATTCTTTTTTGATACAATGCGCAAGGGAGAAGTGTTGAGTCGCATCAATGATGCTGTCATGATCCGAAACTTTGTAAGTGATACTGTGATGCAAATTGTAGTGAACTTATTAATATTGATTTGCTCTTTTCTGGTTATGTTTTTGTATAGCATCAAACTAGCACTGATGATGCTCTTGTTACTGCCAATCTATGGTATTTTATACTATTTAAGTAATAAAATCAATCGTTATTGGCAACGAAAACTGATGGAGAAGGGAGCGACGATGGAGACGGAGCTAGTTGGTACTTTGCAGGCATCTACAACCATCAAGCGTTTCGGACTTGAAGAAGTGATGATAGAAAAAAATGAATCTGGCCTGATCGCTTTATTACGTACAGTGTATGATACAGGCATCAGGAATATTGCTCTTTCTTCTGTTGCAGAATTTGTAACCAGATTTTTTACACTATTGATATTGTGGATCGGATCGATACTTGTCATCGAAAAGGCACTTACCCCGGGTACATTACTTTCTTTTTATAGCATCATCGGATATTTCACCGGTCCGGTATTGGTATTGATTGGTACTACAAAAAGTTTTCAGGAAGCGATGATCGCAGCAGATCGGTTATTTGAGATCATGGAATTGGAACCGGAAGAAGCTTCACAAGTAGGCCGTCTACCACAGTCTTTTAACGAAGGGGATATTGTATTTGATCAGGTAGGCTTCAGGTATGGAAGCAGGCAAACGGTATTCAACGAGTTATCGTTTCAGATAACAGTAGGATCTTGTATTGGCATAGCCGGTGAAAGTGGATCAGGTAAATCCACACTATTACATCTTTTACTGCGCTTATATCCAATTCAGAAAGGTCATATATATATTGGTGGGGTTGATATTAATGACATAAGTCTTCCTGTATTACGCGAGAAGATCGCTGTTGTGCCACAAGACACTGATATACTTTCCGGAACCGTCTTGGAAAATATCTGTCTCAATAAAAATATAGTTATCGATGACGTGATACAACTTTGTCAACAAGTAGGACTGGATGATTTCATTCGCAGTTTACCGGAAGGATATCATACGGTTTTACAGGAGCAGGGGTCAGACCTATCCGGTGGACAAAAACAAAAGATAGGAATTGTGAGGGCGTTATACCGACGTCCATCGGTCTTATTACTGGATGAAGCAACGGCATCGTTGGATACGATCAGTGAATCAGCAGTGCAGGAATGTTTACAATATTATCGCCGAAGAGGCGTAACGATCATGATTGTAGCACACCGATTAACCACACTTCAATTCTGTGATGAAATTTTAGTTTTACAAGACGGAAAACTAATTGAGAGAGGTTCACATGATGAGTTGATACAGCAACTCGGTCTATATGCAACCATGTGGGATCAGCGGTAAAATTTATACACTTACGATACCATGCTTAATCGCAAAGATGGCTAACCCGACCCTGGTTTTAATATCCAGTTTCTTGAAGAGGTTATCGCGATAGGTATCCACGGTACGTGGGCTGATATGCATTTCTTCAGCGATTTCTTTATAGGTCTTATCTGAGCAGATCCATTGTAAGAAAATGGTTTCATTCTCGGTAAGACTACTAAGCGGAGAGCCATCGCCTAGGAATGAATCTTCATTACTGATATAGTGCATGAGTTTATCACTCACCAGTTCATTGATGAAATAACCTGTATCACGAATATTTTCGAGTGCTTGTTTGAAAACTTTGGGTTTACTGTCTTTGAGTAAGTAACCACGTGCACCATTTTTTAACATGCGAATAATAGCAATATCATTTTCCAGCATGCTTAAAACAAGTACCCTGGTTTCAGGCATGTTTGCTTTGATCCATTCAGCAGTTTCAAAGCCGTCCATCAAAGGCATATTGATGTCTAACAAGACAATGGCCGGTGGCTTATTGGTTTTCAAAGCCTCCATAAACTCTTTTCCGTTCCCGGCTTCCATAATTACTTTGAAGCCTTCAAATGAATTGATCATTGAAGCGAGACCGCTACGAAGTAATTCATGATCGTCCACAAGTGCTACAAAGGTCATACAAAAGTTATTTCGATTTTGCCTGCAATATAATGGCTGTTCCGTTTCCCGGCTCACTTTTTATATCAACAGTGGCGTTAATCATTTTTGCTCTGTTAAATATGTTCTGTAAACCGATACCCGGCCCGGCAGTTTTAAATTTTTCCATGTCAAATCCAATCCCATTATCCCTAATGATCAATTGCACTTCATTTTCGTTGCCTTCAATATCTACTGCAATTTGATCCGCTTTCGCATGTTTCATGATATTGTTGATAATTTCCTGCACCATCCTAAACATGATCAGGTCCGTATTTTTATCAATACCTGTGAAATTTTCAGCTACTTTAAGATCTGTTTTATATCGACCACTCTTATGCAAGTTATTTAATAACTGCCTGATTGATTCAACGATTCCGATATCCTGTATTCTATTGGTTTGTAAACTATGGCTTAGGTCTCTCAAATCTTTGATCGCTTTTCCCAGCAGCTCATCAGTATGTTCCATTTTCTCATGATCAGCGATATTACTAAAGGTACTTAAGTTTAATCTTACGAGGCTTAATACCTGACCAATGTTATCGTGTATTTCTCTACTGATATGAGTAAATGTTTGTTCTTGTATCTCCAGTTGAGATTTAAGAATTGTTTGCTCAAATCTATTTTTCATCTCATCTCTTTCTTGCTGAAATTTTCGTTGTCTTCTTAAGAAGATAAAGACAATCAGTAACAAGAAAAATCCGATTAAAACCAGAAATACTGATGCTATAACGATGGTGATAAGGATATCTTCTTGTTCTTTCGGCATAGAATAAATGCTATGATAAATGAGCCGTATAATACTACGTTCAGACTGTTATTAATAAAAGAATATATAGCAGTTCCTTGCTTTCCTAATGCTGCGCTTGTAAGATATTCAAAAAGTGCATTAATAATAACAGAACCCAAATAAAAGATTAAAAGACCAATAGTGACCCAGAAAAAAGGATGCTGCGATAACTTAATATTAATAGAGTCTGGCAAAATGGATTCATACAAAAAAAAGCAACTATACACTACCATAAAGAATGATCCCAATAAAAAAGTATAGCTATGGAACTTTTGTGTGCCTTGGATAAAACTAATATTTAGAATTACTAGCGTTATATATATTGGAATTACCATTGTGATGATTCTTCGAAGTGTTTTATTCTTTAAATAAATTAAGAAAATCAATGAATAAAAGACAAATTCACAAGTGGTAAAAATATTGAAAAGCATATAACGGACAGATCTGTCGATATTAGGGCTTGTTAGCAAATATTTAGCTATACATTCTACAACAACTGTCGTTAAAAGAAAAGGGATGAAATAAATAAATCCCTTATGGTTCTTTAAATACTTAAGGCAAATGAGTCCGGTTAAAAGACTTGCTATTTCAAGGAATAAGTGTAGATAAAGACGAAAAAATTCGAGCATGTACCTAAATTAAGGAATAAACCCCTTCCACATTGGAAGGGGTTTATCTAATTTTTTAAATCAAACTATTTATTAATAGTTAATATCTATTAAGGGACTAATCCACCATGGTTTAAGAATCTTTCAGCAGCATCATCAAAGTTACCTCTTACATTACCATTATTAGTTTTCTTGTCACCTGAGAAGAAAACGGTCATACGACCATTCTCATACATACCAAAGTTGACATAGATTTTAGAAGAACCACTTCTTCTCAATACACTCAGGTAGTTTTGAATATCTTTTATATCGAAAGAAACTGCGAGTGATTTATTTACTCCAGAATTAGCATATCTAGCAGCCATTTTTGCAGCCTCGTCACGATCAATGATACCTGGGATATCAGAAGCATTCACTTCGATAGCTGTAATTGTTTCAGAAGTATTTCTGTTATTAACTTCATTGGTAACACCATCCTGTTCTTTCTGGCAGGCTACCAGAAGGATGGTAACTACTGACAGTAGTAAAACTGTGCCTAAGATTTGAAACTTTTTCATCTAATCTGTTTTTTAATAGGTTTTGACCAAGGTTTAACTTAATAGGTGTTACAAGTTGTTAGATGAGACTTATCCAAATTTTATTCCCATCAAGTACAAAGTTCTGCTTTTTTTCTTATGTAGACACTATTTATTCACGGAATCTGCTTAGGTGTTTTCACTGAATTTAAGTTCGGTGTTTTAAACGAATATTTTTAAATATTATTCGTAAAATAATTGATAAACAATTTTTTGAATCAATAATTTCGAATACTCGTGTTGATATTTCTTCTATTAAGAATATAGATAATCAATAATATAAAGAATGAAATCCCCATCGTAATAGGAGAAATGAAGTATGAAATAAATGCGGATTGTTGTTGTAAAAACAGCGCAAATCCATATTGCACAAGCGATATGATCAGCAATGAACATAATACGATCCATATGTTCGATGGAAAAAATTGTCGTATCAAAAAGGAGCGTAATTGCGAAGGCGAAGCGCCCAAAGTGAGCAACAATTTTATTTCCTCTTTACATGAGCTGATGGTCAGCTGTATGAACAATGTAAAGATCAACATCGCAAATAAAAACATCAGTAGTCCTGTTACACCGGTAATATTAACGACCATTTCCACGATCTGTCTGTACTTACTGAATCTTGTTTTATCCTGGTCTGTTGTTAATTGCTTTTGCTTCAAGTAACTGATCAATTCAGGATGTCCAGGATCTTTGGTTCTGATAATGATTCTTGATGGAGCACTGCCAATATTTTTTCCATACAATTGATTTGCATGGTTCATAAATGATTGAGGGATCAACAACGATGAAACTCTATCACTGAACCCTACTACCTTACCTTTAAATACCCGTGTTGTTCCATCAGCGCCATACACATTTATATTGAAGAATATCATTTTTACCACTTCTCTGGTTAACTGTGGCAGACCTTGTGAGAAAGAGAATTGAAAGTTATAAATATCCAGAAACATACCTGGTACGATGATCGGGACATACCCACTGTTTTCATTCCAATTCCATTCTTTGGGGTTAATATCTAAAAAAGCATCGGGCACACTTTCAAAAGCGATATCTGTATAGAACGGAAAAACATCACTGCTACTTTGAATGGAAGCCTTGAATCTACTGGTTTGCAAAACCCCTATGGCTTCGGTAAAAGGTTGCGCTTTGATATCATTAATCTCTTCTTCTGAGAGTACTGCTTTTCCAATATTTTGATCAGTTAGTATTTTATTGACAACCAAAAAATTCGCTACACTATCTCTGTTCTGTTTTCCCTGTAGCAGTTCATTGTAATTGACCTGTATCTGCACTGCTGCTAAGATCAATAACAATGCAACAGACAAGCCAATGATGGACATTGCATACCTGGTTCTGCCGGTAGCAGTTCTGATCAGTTTTTTTAGAAGAATATTCAGATCATTCATAAAGGACTTCTTATAAATTCAATATTTGATCATACGGAAAATGATGATCATCATCGAGATCGGTAATGATAAAACCTGCATTTCTGTCTTTGCATTCTTTCATGATCAGTGCAGCAGCTTTTGCAGTATTGGTCTGATCTAAATGACTAAATGGCTCATCCATCACCAACATCGAAAAAGGATGAATCAATGCTCTGATGATCGCAACTCTTTGTTGTTCTCCATAACTACAAATGCTTGCCTTCTGTTGAAGAATATGTTGCACACCTAATTCCTCAGCCATACTAAATATCTTTTCCCGATCACAGTAAGGTTTCTGTAAAACTCTTTTCAGTTCAATGTTTTCAAATGAAGTAAGGTTGGGAAATAAACGCAGGTCCTGAAAAACGATACTGATCTTTTCCTGTCTGTATCTTGATAGCTGCTCTGCTGGCAATTGCTGTAAGCTCACTCCATCCCATTCTATTTTTCCGGAATAGTCTTCGCGTAGTTTGTACAATGAATGGATCAATGTTGTTTTGCCTGTACCGCTCGGTGCTTTGATTTTGGTCCATTGCCCTGCTGTAAAACTAACCGTACGATTCCAAATATCAGAACCTTGCAACTGCACCTTATCTTTTAAGGGCAGTGGCACAACGTTATGTAGTGATAGGATCATTGCTCTAAGTTATCATTCAATAGGGTCAAATAAAAAGTCCTGCTGTAACAGGACTTTTTATCGACTTAAAATATTCAATTAGTTAGTACGTATGATGGCGGGAAATCCTCCAGGAAACATTTTTTCTTCCATTTCCTTTTGTCTGCGCGCTGCCACCCGCATGTCTACTGCGATATCTGTGATCAGACTGGTGAGTGTAACCAGACTATTTTGTTTTTCATTCTGCATGCGAACTTCAAATACTCCTTTGATGCTCTTTCCATCAAAATTATCTGAAGTACCGATGATGTCTTTGAATGTTTCTTTTGCAGTCTTCATGGACTGGTTATAATCTCCGCCATTATTATAGAATCCACCAATGGTATTGGCGATATCAAAATAGATCACAGTTGATTTTCCTTTGAATCGATTGAGTGTTTCGGTATTGATAACAGCTTTGTTATTACCAGACATGTACTGCGTATAAGTGAGTGAATCACTTGCGATCACGAAATTTTTATCATCAGCTACCATGAAGATGCCAAATGCTTTCATCAGATCACCACTTTTATAATTATTACCTTCTTTATTAAAGTACCCGAGTTCTGTTGCTTTATCCATCAGTTTTGTAAAGCTTGCTTTATCTCCAACCGGAGCATTCAGGATCATTTTGCCCATTGGTTTTTTAACCGTCATCTCTTTCTCATCATTTCTTTCCTGAGGCTCAGGCTGTGAAGAACCAAGATCTGATACAATCACAGCGATTTCTCCTTTTAAAGATTTATACAGATCCTGTACGGAGAACCCTGTTTTTTCCATCATGCCATTTACCAATCCTTCTACTTCCAGTTGTTTTAAAAATCCACCAAAGATCTCAGGATTAAAAGAAGCCAGTACAATACCATTGATCTTATCTGAAGGATATCTTTCAATCATGGATAAGTTTACAGTGGGGCCTGCATATTCTTTGAGGATATTACTTACCAATGGATTGGTATAGGTGGTAGATTTAGCTATGATTTTTCCATCTTCAAAACTGAGTGTAGAAGCTGAATAGTTGTCTTTTAATAATTCTTCTACTTTAGGTAATGAAACCGGTAACATACTTAAGGCCGATAAAGAACTGTTGGATGAAGTAAATGCATAACCATCTGCTTTCTCTTTAAACATTCCGGTGAATTCTTTCACGCCCGCCATTGAAGCATCTTTCGCCTGAGTATAGTAGACCTTTACCTGCTCTTTCATTTCTGCTTCTACATTCTTTTTTTCGGGGATCTTAAATTGCATTGTAACAGTATCATAAGTAGGCTGCTGAGAGAAATTGTAGATCGTAACGATTACATTTTTTTCGCTCCAGGAAATAATGGTATTGTCTTCTGCTACCAAATATGAATAATCTTTTTCCTTTACTACTGTCTTCTTGTTGAGATCGTCTTGCTTCTTGAGCCATGCTTCAAACTTGGTTGCATCGGTCAAACCAGCCATCAGATTCATGACTGTGGTGCCGCCTTCTGGAGTTGAAGGATTTCCTTTCTGTGATAGGAAGAAGAAGAACTGACTTTGCCAGTTCATTCCGGCATTCGTTCTGAACTCGTTGATCTTTTCTTTGTCTTTTGTATCGATTGAATCATTTTTAAACACACGGCTTAGCAATGTATCAACACTGATACCCCCTTTGGTAAGCTTATCCTGCATAGCACCCGGATCTAAAACGATCACGGCACTGGATGATTTAGGAATAAAGCGAGCCTCTTTCGGGCCACCGCCTGAGCAGGATGTGAATATAACCGCAATTACAATTACGGCTAAAATGGATTGCAGAGCAGACTTCATATGTATACATTAATGATTATAGTATACGAAGTTAAAGCCTACGGGGTAAAATTCGAGGAAATCTGGTTTTACTTCACAATAGCTCCATAAATGGCTTCCTGTATGTTTGGACGCACATTTAAACGGCCCAACTTATTGCCATTTCGGGTTGGATTTACCCGATTTGAAAGAAAAATGTAAACCAGTTGCTGTGCGGGATCGACCCAGACACAAGTGCCAGTGAAGCCCGTATGACCAAAAGTTGCAGGTGAAACACTCAGGGATGGATAAGGCTCTTTTCTGGTGGCATTGTCTTTTTCAGGTTTATCAAAACCCAATCCTCGGCGACTTACCTCACTATTGTAAGCTGTGAATTTATCAATGGTAGTTTTATTCAGTAATCGTACGCCATTCAGCTCACCTCCGTTAAGTAATAACTGGTAGAGTTTTGCAAGATCATATGCATTACTAAATAAACCGGCATGTCCTGCAACACCTCCAAACATAGCCGCGCCTTCATCATGTACATCGCCATGAATGTGTTGTCTGCGAAAATGGGTTTCTACTTCTGTGGGTACCAGATTGCTCAAAGGCATCGACTCGCGAGGTTTATACATGGTTGTAGTCATGCCCAGTGGTTCATAAAAAGTTTTACGGACATAATGATCCAAACTCATTCCACTTACAGCTTCAATGATCTTACCTAAAAAAATGAAATCATTATCGCTATACACATACTTACCTTGCTCTGATAACTTGCTGGATAAAATTCTGCTGAACATCGTATCATTCCAGTCATTACGCAGGTATACATTTTCAGCAACCCGATATGCGTATTGAGGTGTTTGTGTTTGCGTAAAATATTGTGGGAACGGAATTCCGGTTGCGGTATCGATCACTTCGCGATAAAAGGGGATAAAAGGATTCAATCCTGCCTGATGCAGTAAAATGTCCACAAGCTTTAGTGGCGCTTTATCTGTGCCCTTTGTCCAGTTGAGGTAATCACCCAATGTTTTATTCAGATCGATTTTTCCTTCTTCATACAATTTCATGATTCCCATTGTCGTGGCGGAGATCTTAGTAACAGATGCCAGGTCAAAAACCATATCATTGGTCATACGTGTGGTACGATCAGTATTTGTATGACCAAATGCCTGGTGATAAATCACTTTGCCATTTTTTGCTGCCAGTACTACCATTCCTGGAGCGGCACCACTGTCGATTGCAGCTTGGGCAATGACTTCGATCTGTTTTAAAGATTCACTACGTATGCCAACGGATTCGGGTTTAGCAACGGGTAGACTATTATCATACACAATGCCATCGCCAAAACGAAATCCTTCACAAACAGTAACCGGTAATTTTCCTTTGGCGTTTATTTTTCCTACAAGTAGATCAGCAGCTGCCAGTTGCGTGATCTCGTCATCTTCATAACATACGACCAGATTGCTGCTGTTACAGATATATTGAACTGCATAGGGATTACCAAATGCAAATGTGATCGTTTTATTGCCTTGTAGCTTGTTCAATAGTTCCAGGCTGTTTTTACTCAGACCAAACTGATTGGCAGGTCTGCGATTATAATTGTGAAATCCTACGACAACCGCATCATAATTGTTAAGCTGCTCAAGGATACTGTTGATTTTAGTGATTGTGTCTTTATTCTCGAAAAAGAAAAGATCAGCTTTAAGATCCTGCTGTACTCTTGTTGCAAAAGCATTTGCTTTGCTGATACCAATACCAACAAAAGCCACTTTATTACTGCGCAGTGGTAAAAGGTTCTCATTATTCTTGCGAAGCAAGGTCAAAGCATTGGCAGCAAGCGCTTTTTTGATCTCATTGGTTTTTGCATTCAGGTCTTCTGCTAAGTTCTCAGTATTGATCACTTGTTTTTTGTTTAGACCTAGATGGTATTTTGCCAATAATACTTTTTTGACGCGTGCATTCAGATCTTCCCAAGTAAGCTTCCCTTCTTTGATGGCTTTTCTAACCTTTTTAATACTACCCGGCACATCACCTGGTAAACATAGCATGTCATTGCCTGCGATGAGTGACATCACTGAGGCGTCTCCTTTCGGGAAAAATTTAGCAACACCCTGCATTTCCAAAGCATCTGTAAATGAAATACCTTGATAGCCAAGTTCATTGCGTAACAGGTCTGTTACATTTTTCGGCGATAAAGAAGTTGGAAGATTTGCAGTGGTATCAATCGACGGAATAGCCAAATGTGCAATCATCATACTGCCTACACCTGCTTTGATCAGCTCACGAAAAGGATATAACTCCAGCTGATCCAGTTGTGCGCGTGATTTATTGATAACAGGCAGATCATAATGTGAGTCCACACTTACGTCACCATGACCGGGAAAATGTTTGGCACATGCCATCACACCTACATCCTGCATACCCTTCATGTATTGTACGCCAAAGAGTGCAACCTTGTATTTATCTTCTCCAAAACTTCTGTCGTTAATGACAGGGTTCATGGGATTGTTGTTGATATCAATATCCGGTGCATAGTTCACATGAATTCCTAATCTTTTACATTGTTCACCTACAGCCAATCCAAACTGGTAGATCAGCTTTGCATCCGGAACAGCACCCATCATTAATTGGCGAGGAAAGTTGATCACACTATCTAAGCGCATACCCAATCCCCATTCACCATCAATTGCGATCATCAATGGCGTTTTAGCGATCTTTTGATAGAAGTTGGTGAGATTGGCCTGTCTTACAGGTCCACCCTGAAAAAAACAAAGTCCACCAACATTGTATTTTTTAATAAGTTCTGTGACCTCTTGCACGTGTTCTTCCCCTAGATTACTGTGCGCACGTATGATCATGAGTTGTGCGATGCGCTGGTCTTTCGATAATTTGCGGAATTGTTTTCTAACCCATTTATCAGCTTCAGGCGTATGCTCATAAAATTGCTGCGCAGTGATGCTTGTGAAAATCAATGCAGAAAAGAAAAAGAAGAAAATTTTTTTCATATGGAAGAGGTTCTGGGCACAAGTTAAGGAATCTACTGAATTTGCGTTTTTTTGCGGGTTTTAAAAATAGACTAAATAAAACTGCATAAAAAACCCGCAGTGATTGGCTGCGGGTCAATAAGAAGTGAGGATGGATTATCCTTCATTTTCTTCGGTTTCTTCTTCAGAGAGTTTCAGCTCTACTGCATTGGCTTTCAGTATATTGAACCACTTTACCATTTTCTTCATATCACTAGCATAGACACGATCAAAATCCATGTCTGCATATACTTTTTCGAAGTAGGCTTTTACTGCTTTTGCATCATTCTCAGCAGGAACTTTTTCTTTGCTTTTGTCCATCGCCTGAAATACTTCTACCAGGTTTACATTCTCACGCACAGTATATACTTCAATGCTCTCCAGGTGAGAGAAATTATGAACACGGCTGCTCACGAACTTGGTAGTTTTATCTTCCAGTGAACGTACGATAGCACCATCGGTCTTACTGCCAACCATTTCAAACAATCCGGGAAGTCCGGTGATCGATATCAATTTACTATACACCATATACAAAATGTTAGGGCTGCAAAGTAAGGGAAAAAGCATCAGAGTTTGCAGCTCTATAAAACTAACTTCTTATGGCTATTCCGACGAAAAAATTCATCTACGGTCTAAAGATTTCACAGCCAAAGGTTGTAATGATCGATAGGTGGTCATAACTTGTGATGAACGAAGCCTTGAATCAGAAGATTTATTTGTCTCTAGTGATCACCCCTCAAAACAATCCATATGGAACATGCCATCAGTTGGTTTGAAATTCCTGTTAAGGACATCAACCGAGCACAACAGTTTTATGAAACGATCTTTCATTTCAAAATGATTCCACTGGATCTTCCCAATATCAAGATGCGGATGTTTCCAGTAGATAATAGTGTTGCAGTTGGAGGAGCACTTTGTGACAGTGGTGGTTTTCATCAGGTTTCCGCTACAGATGGTCCGTTGGTATACCTGAATGGGAATCCTGATGTTCAGATCATTTTGGATAGAATTGAAGCGGCAGGTGGAAAGATCACCGTTCCTAAAACGGAAATTTCTCCTGAATATGGCTTCATGGCTGTATTCATTGATTCTGAAGGAAACAGAGTTGCTTTACACAGCATTCCTCAAAGACCCTAATTCTTATTACATAAAACCAAACACATGAAAAAATGTATCATGATCAGTTTTCTACTGACCCTGTTTTGTACAACGGTTAGTATTGCACAAACTGTAGCACCTGATTCTTTGAAAGCACAATTGATCAAAGACTGGGAAAGAGCTAAAATATATACTGCTGAATATCTTGCTGCGATGCCTGCAGATAAATACACTGCCAAACCAGTAGAAGGTATCAGAAGTTTTGCAGAACAAATGCTGCATTTGGCACAAGGCAGTATTGGGTTGTCGGCGAATGGTACTGGTAAAGCGAGAATATTCCCGGGTTATAACATGGAAAAATCAGCGACGGCTCAAACCAAAGACTCAGTGAGTTATTACGTGAATGCGAGTTATGATTTTGCCATCGATGGTATCAAAGCGATGGATGCCAATAAACTTGGGGAATTGGTAAAGCGCGGTAATCTCAATGAGTCAAGATTAAGTTGGATCATGAAAGGCTTTGAACATCAGTCGCATCATCGTGGACAATGTACTATTTACATTCGTTTACAAGGCGTGACACCTCCGAATGAAAGATTGTTTTAGTATTTTGAGCATAT
The DNA here is from genome assembly GCF_040362915.1 of Sediminibacterium sp. KACHI17. NCBI lineage: Bacteria > Pseudomonadati > Bacteroidota > Chitinophagia > Chitinophagales > Chitinophagaceae > Sediminibacterium > Sediminibacterium longum. The sequence goes on from NZ_AP029612.1 coordinate 2,595,136, forward strand.
GAATAAAAAATGGATGATTCGTATTGCTTTCACAGTTGTGATTGCTTTGGTCATTTTAATTTTTTTCCTGATCGCAAGATCAGATGGAGGCGATTGGGTGTATGCAATTATAATGACACTTATTATGGGAGAGGCCTACTTATTACTCCCTAAAAAATGGTTTGAAAGATTTAAACGAAAGGAGAAAAACCCATTGATGGATTCAAAGGAGTAAATTAAGCCACAGATGCATTGATTGTCATCTGTGGCTTAATCATCTAATCAGGAAATAAAGTTTTATCAATATTCGGGATCAATCGCAGTGCATTTTTGTAATACACTTTCTTCAATACATCATCACTTAATCCTATTCCATACATTCTCCAAAAAGCGTGATACTTTTTGTGGTAAGGGAAATATTCATCCGTTGTTTCTAATACACGGAAGTACGTAGCATACTCTTCGGGTACCCAACTGTCTTTGCCAAACATGATTCGGTCCTGGTACTTTTCAAAAAATGCTTTGGCCATTCTGGGTTGTCTGCCCAGTTCTGCTATCACAGCGCCAAATTCAACATACATATTGGGCATGGCATCAAGCAGGCTGCCTAATTTGGCCAGGTTATTTGGATACCATCCAAAATGTGCGGCTATAAAATTGGTTTTTGGATGACGCTTGATGATATTATGTTGTTGTTGTATCAGGTCTGCCCATGGAGCAGGATCTGTATCACTTCTTTTACGATCAGGTCTGGTAGCGAGTTCCAGCCAGCGTTCGTTCTTATCATCCAAAGCCTGCCAGAATGGTTCAGGGTCTGCACTATGGATGAGTACCGGTATTTTCAGTTCACCACATTTTGCCCAGATCGGATCCAATCTGGGATCATCGATGCGTAATAATTTGCCGGTATTGTCTTTGAAAGAGAACCCCAAATTCTTATATACTTTTAAACCATTCGCGCCAGCTTTTACATCATTCTCTAATTCTTTAACCGCTTTTTCAGTCCACCCCGGTTCTCCTACACCGATGAATGAAACATTGGTAAAATGAATGATCCTGTTGGGAGTTGCTCTCTTGGCATTGGCAATGGCATCAGCCAAATACTGAGGATCCTGCAAACCGAATTGTCCATTCACAGATTTGAATCCTCTGCCACTTAAGTTTACCATCACACGCATATTCAACTCATCCATTTGTTTCAATAATACTTTTACATCTTGTGAAGGCATATTGAATTGATGATTATGAACATCAATAAAAGGAAATTTAGCGCTGGTGAGCTTATGTTCGGGAACGACGAGTGTACTATTCGGCTCATACTTTTCAAAATCCATTTTGACATTCTGGGCCATTGAAAAAAAAGTACAGCAAATTGCTGCGATCGTAAAAATCGACTTCATGTGTATATGATTTGAGAACGGAAACTATTGTGATGATCCGATACGCAACGACCATTCTTATATCTTAACGTTTCTTTGTGCTATTACGAAGTCTGGCCGATCTCATTTAAAACATTATCCAGTCTGCTTTTCAGCGTTTCGTAATCAGTATATCCTCTTGCCAGCAAATGAAATTTTGATTCGCTGATCTGTATCAGCACACATGGATAACCGGTCACTTGTAACTGCTTCACCAATGAGAATTCATAATAAGCCTGTTCCTTATAAGTATCGCTTTTGAGTTTCTCATAAAAGGTCTCAGGATTGATACTGTATTTTTCCAGTAAATGTCTGTATGCTTCATCATCAGTAAGGTCGCGACCTTCAAAGTGTAAAGCATATTGTAGATCCGATGCAAATGCGACCTGCTGGTCAGGATAAAATTCTTTGAAAATACAAAGTGCGATCGCTGGTTTTTCGGAATGTGGAAACCAATCACTAAGGTCAGGATTGTTGATATGCCATAGATAATCAGGTCCGAATGTGATTCCGGTATATTCTTCTACCGTCTTGTATGCTTTCTGAATGTAACCGGCTGTAACGGCAATGGAAACAGGCTCTTCCGGTAAGATCATGCCACTAGATAATACCTCAATTGGTAGTTGAGGATAGTTTTCCTGAATTTGTTTCATTACCGGACTAAAGCCATAACACCAGCCGCAATAAGCATCGTAGCAGTAGAAGAGAGTAGGAGTCATATGCAAATATAGTTGACAGTTGATAGTTGACAGTTGGCGAAAATCTTTTTTCTTCCTTTAACTGTCAATCATCAACTGTCAACTTCTTCCTTATTTTTGCATCAAACTTTGCAACTATGCCTGGATTTGAACTATTTGGTACCGAAGAAAGAAAAGAAGTGAATGATGTGCTGGAAACAGGCATCCTGATGCGTTATGGATTTGATGGTCCACGTAAAGGGATATGGAAAGCCCAGGAGTTGGAAAAAGCGATCACTGAAGTGTTTGGGTGTAAATATGCACATCTGACTTCAAGTGGAACAGCAGCACTCACTACTGCGATGGCAGCATTAAATATCGGTGCGGGTGATGAAGTGATCATGCCCTCTTTCACTTTTGTAGCCAGTTTTGAAGCCGTATTAAGTGTAGGTGCTGTGCCGGTATTAGTAAATGTGGATGAAACATTAACACTTTCACCTGCTGCCGTAAAAGCGGCGATCACTCCCAAAACAAAATGTGTGATGCCGGTACATATGTGTGGTAGCATGGCAGATCTGGATGCTTTGAAAACGATTTGTACGGAACATAACCTGATATTATTAGAAGATGCTTGTCAGAGTATCGGCGGAACTTATAAAGGAAAAGCGTTGGGTACGATTGGTCATGCAGGTACTTTCTCTTTTGATTTTGTAAAGACCATTACTTGTGGTGAAGGTGGTGTGGTAATGACCAATAGTGAAGATGTGTGGACCAAATGTGATGGCTATACAGATCATGGTCATGATCATAAAGGAGTAGATCGTGGTGCAGATTTGCATCCGTTCATTGGATATAATTTTCGGATCAGTGAATTACATGCTGCGGTTGGATTGGCACAGATCAGAAAGCTGGATACATTCCTGAGCTTGCAGCGCAAAAATAACAAGGCTTTACGTGCATATCTAGAAACCATACCTGAAGTGAGTTTTAGAAAAGTGCCAGATGAAGCGGGTGACAGCTGCAGTTTTCTCAGCTGGTTTTTGCCTAGTGAAGAATTGACCAAAGCGGTGATCGCAGAAATGAAAGAGCAGGGTATACTGGCGGGTAATTTTTATTGGTATGCCAATAATTGGCATTACATCAGCAAATGGGATCATCTTAAAAATGCTACCACTTTAAATAGATTAAGTGATGTACAACAGCAAGCATTGTTAAAATTGAAAGACACTTCATTTGCTGCGAGTGATGCGGTGATGAGCAGATGTATTTCAACTGCCATTAGTTTGTTGTGGACAGAAGAACAGATTAAAGAGAAGGGTGAGAAAATGGTAGCAGCTATCAAAAAAGTATTAACAAGCGCCACAGTTCATGCCTGAGCCTAAATCATATACTGCTTATTATAAACCTGTGCCCTTGGGCTTTTGGTTTTATTTCTGGATCATCATAGTTCCAATCGCTGCAGGATTAAATGTTTTCAGAATGGTATTTCCATTTGAAGGCGACGAGGATTTTTTTAGCCGATGGGTATTTACTTCTGCTCAACTGATAATTTTATACGGATTTTTAGAAAGATTGTATCAGCAGTATAAAAACAGTAAGATCAACAATTGTTTTATAAAAGTTGATGATGAGGGAATCAGCTGGCGTTTACCAAAACCGGCAATGGGTGCCAAAGAAAGAGAAATCATTGTTTGGAGTGATATCAAAAAAATCGTGGTCGATGAAAAAAAGGTTACGGTAAAATATATGTCTACTTATTTTTCTGATACCATTCCTTTTGAAACCATTATCGAAGAGGATAAGGCCTTATTGATCGAAGCCTTGAATGATCAGATTCAATTCAGATCTATTCCTTACGAGAACCGGATGGCCGCTTGAATGAAGCAGGTATAAAAGCAGCCTGTTTTCCTTCCAGTTGATTTACATGGTCCAAACTCCCCAATCGAAAACGAAGTGGTACTTTAGTGATCTTTTCGATCTGTAATTCTTTTTTGCAGAAAAAAGATAAATTCTTGCTGTAATAGTCTTCCGGTAATAAACGAAAACCTGAACCTCGTAAACTATCTGTAGAAAATATTTTTGAAGGAGCAGACGTGAGCGATAACTGCGCTTTTGTAGAAACTGCAGTTATTAGGAATAAATTCACAAACAAACAAATCCGTTTAGCTAACATCTTGCTTTGATTGTATGTAAATTTACAGCGTTTTAGCATCATAAGATGTTAAACAAAAACAAGCATCAGAAAATTCTGAATGGCATTGTTCATTTGTATTTTGAGGAAGATATGTCGTTAAGTCAGTCGTTACAACAGAAACTATTACAGAAGTTATCTCCACAACAGATTCAGTTGATGAAGCTGTTGCAGATACCTACTGCCAATCTGGAAGAACGGATCAAAGAGGAATTGGAAGAGAACCCTGCATTAGAAATGGATGAAGAAGGACATACGGATGATTTTGGGGACGATATGAAAGATGAGTTTGAAAACTCTCCTGAAGATGATCTTGATCCTGACGGAAGTTCTGATGAGTACGATAATGTAGATATCAGTGAATATGTGGTAGATGATGACGGTGAAATAGCGGACTATAAAATGAAGGATGATAACTATCCAGAAATGGATGATCAAAAAGTGATCCCAATTCGGGTAGAGACCAGTTTTCATGAATTGGTTTTGAACCAACTCGGAATGCTGGAATTGGATGAAAGAAATTATAAGATCGCAGAACAGATTGTCGGTAGTTTGGATGATGATGGTTACTTGCGTCGTGAGTTGACATCTATCGCAGATGATCTTGCTTTTCGTCAGGGATTGAGTGTAGAAGAAAAAGAAATTGAAGAGATCATTCATCAGATCCAACAGTTCGATCCACCGGGAGTTTGTGCCAGAGATCTGAAAGAATGTTTATTGTTACAGCTGAAAAGAAAATTAAGTGAAGGTATCTCAGTTGAACTTGCAGTACAGGTACTTTCCAAATATTTTGATGAGTTTACAAAAAAGCATTACGAAAAAATACAGCGTGGTTTGAATCTGACTGATGATCAAATTCGTGATGTGATCAATCAGATCATCAAACTGAATCCTAAACCGGGTGGAAATATTGGCGAGATCAATAAGGCTGAGAGTTATATCGTTCCTGATTTCTTTATCCTCAATAATAATGGAAAGCTGGAGTTGACACTTAATGCAAAAAATGCTCCGGATCTTCGTATCAGTGAGGGTTATAGAGATATGCTCAAGGAATATGACAAGGGGAGTAAGAAAGACAAACGTCAGAAAGAAGCGGTATTGTTCATCAAACAGAAGATCGATTCCGCAAAATGGTTCATTGATATGATCAAACAACGTCAGGATACTTTAATCGGGACGATGAGTGCTATCATGAAACATCAACAAGAGTTTTTCCTGACGGGGGATGAAACCACCATGCGACCAATGATACTAAAAGACATTGCAGAGCTTACGGGATTAGATATTTCTACGGTGAGTCGTGTTGCCAATAGTAAATTTGTACAAACGGAATTCGGAACGTATCGACTGAAATTTTTCTTTAGTGAATCACTCAGTACAGACAGCGGTGAAGAAGTGAGTACCAGAGAAGTGAAGAAAATATTAAGCGACATTATAGAAGCCGAAGACAAGCGTAAACCACTCAGTGATGAAGTGTTAACAGAAATGCTTCAGGAAAAAGGATACAATATTGCGCGCAGAACAGTAGCTAAATACAGAGAGCAACTGAATATACCTGTGGCGAGATTGCGCAAAGAGTTGTAGTGATATCCCTACTTTTTTACAGAATCTTCAGAAATGCTTGATTTTTCCCTATTTCAAGGGAATAATCTTATTGATTTTTAGTGCTTTTGTCTATCTTTATTTCATCTGCAAGGGCAGTTAAAATTCAATATCCAACCAAGTGAAAAAGCGAAATCTATTATTTGCTTTATTCATGGCTTTGTGTATAGCCATGTCTCCCTTACATCTGCATGCATCTTCTGTTGCAGACACTACCCGGTTTATTATTCAATCTGACACGACCATTTGTAAAGGAGTATCTGTACAACTCGAACTTAGGGATCCGCTACCCAAAGACACGGTATTACCTGGTGTATGGAAACAACTTATTACCGGTAATCAGATCAATCCATCTTCTTTTAATATCAAACCGTTTGGATATGATAAGGTAAACCAGTATCTCTATTCCATCATCAATAAAACCGTTACACGTTACGATCTTAACAAAAATGAAGTAACCATTATTCCAGCCACGAACTGGCCGGGTGATTATTCTGAGTTTGTATATGATTTTACCAATAACCGTTTATTATGCTGGAGAAGTGGGCGAGATAATATTTATGCATTACCTGCAAATGGCGGCAGTTGGACACAAATCGGAGCCGGTGTAACAGATAATGAGTGTTATGGAGCTTCTGCATATTGGAATCCGATGCTGAATCAGCCGGGCATTTATGGTGGGTATGGTTCTGCACAGGTGAAGAGTTGGATTTTCGAACACAATGGTACAGCATGGCAGATGAAAAAAAATAATCCTGCAATTGATGTAGCACCACCTAAAGGTGGAAATATTGTTGCCGGAAATAAAGATGGTTCTAAGCTTTATCTTTTTTCCGGACAAGGTAATTATAGTGGTAGTGAATTGACGGGAACTTGTACACTTGGAAGTCCATGGGCAACTGCTACAGGAATTTTCTGCTGGCTCAAAGATTTGTGGGAGTTGGATCTCACCACCTATCAATTCAAAAACATACTGCCTGTGAATGATCCTTCTATTCAATATGAAGGGGCATTGGCTTATGATTATGATAAATCAAGATTTTTCCTTTTTGGAGGATTTCAGCCAACAGGAGATTATATCCGCAATCAGTTTCTGAATAATACCAATAAAACCTTTCGCTTTCGTCCATCAAAAGATGCCGGCTTTACAGAGTTTCAGGCAGAAGGTTCTGTACAGCCTCCGGCAATGGCCAGAACCACATTACCCAATTATGCCTATTATGATGAAATAGGTAAACGTGTTATCTGGGCTCGGTTCGATGGTATCTGGGCGTATTATCCAGACTCTTCTACAGCGCCTATCCCCGATACCAGTTATAGCTGGTCCAATGGCGCTACTACAAAAAATATCAAGGTAGAACCATTGCAGACGACCAGGTATACGGTTACAAGAACCATCGGTACAAACATTTCAAAAGACAGTATTCTCATCACAGTCAAAAACCTGACTACATCTTTGAGCGATACTGTAAAAGTTTGTGCTGACAGTACTTTGGTGGATGCAGGTAGCGGGTTCACTACTTATCTATGGAATGATGGTTCTTCAACACAAAGCATCTGGGCAAAACAAAGTGGCAGATATGTGGTTACCGCATCTGATGGTACTTGTTCTATAAAAGATACAACTGAAGTTTTGCTGGGATCTTTGATCAATGATTTTATCATCAGACTTGAAAAAGATTCTGTTTGTAATGGAGAGTCTGATTCTTTGTTTATCGTATCTCCGCAAAATGGGGTTACGTATAAGTGGTATGTTACCGGTAATCCTTCGCCCGTAAATACTGGTGAACACCTTAAATTAAATTCAGTGGTGACAGATACCACTTTTATGGTGCGTGCAACAGGTAATCCGGATATATGTCCTGCAAAATCCGCTAATGCAACAGTAGTGGTCAGAAAAAAGATCTCAGCACCGATCGTTCAATCAGATAACATTACTGGAAGCTCTGTTCGATTTAGGTGGAATAGTGTTGAAAATGCAATTGGCTACAAACAAAGTGTGGATAGTGGTATTGTGTACAATGATCCTTCTTCAGGTTTTCAGGGACTACAGCATACGATCAGCGGATTACAGCCCAATCAAACCGTTAAGATATGGGTAAAAGCCATAGGTAGAAATACATGTGAGAACAGTGATAGTGTGAAAGCAGTTGCCACATCACTTAATCCTTTTGGTGATGGTATTTATGTGCCAAATGCATTTACTCCGAATGGAGATGGCGTAAATGATCTCTTGCTGGTGTTTGGGAATACGATTGAAACGATGAGGTTGGTTATTTATAATCAGTGGGGGCAAGAACTTTTCATTAGTACCGACAGACAGAAGGGGTGGGATGGAACCTATAAAGGCAATCAATCACCAGCAGGAAGGTATTCTTATGCTTTAGAAGTAAAAACACAAAGTGGTAATAAAATAACAAAAGCAGGTTCTTTTAACCTGGTCAGATAAAATTTTACACCCGTAAAACAGATGAATGCATGCGTAGATTTTTACTCATAGTGAATCTGGTGATGGTATTATTCATCAACAGATCAGCAGCGCAGATCGATGCACATTTTACACAGTATTATGCGCATCCATTATGGCTGAATCCGGCGCTTACAGGAGTGAACGATGGTTTCTATAGGGTAACGGCCAATTATCGTTATCAGTGGCCTACTATTTCATCTCCATTCATTACCAAAGGTGTTTCCGGTGATATGAGTATATCAGATGCTTTTTCAGTTGGAATGACAGTGCTGAGTCAAACTACAGGTGATGGAGGATACTACTATAACAATGGGTATGTATCGGTTTCCTACAAAGCAAGACTAACAGAATATAAGATCATCAGTGGTGGATTTCAGATAGGGATGTTGAATAGAGGAATTGATCCTGGTAAGTTTCAGTATGGTAATCAGTACAATCCATTGATAGGATATGACCCCACGATACCATCAAACGAACAGTTCATAAGAACCAATGCAACTGCTTTGGATGGAAGCTTGGGTCTTGTATATTTTGATGCAGAGCCCGATAAAGCGACCAATGCATTTTTTGGAGTGAGTGCATATCATCCTACTCAACCCCGTAATCAATTTCTCGCCAACGGTAATAACAATAAGATTCCGATGCGATATGCGCTTCATGGCGGATTGAGAATGCGGATGAGTGATCGGGTAGATCTTACTCCTCATGCAGTTTTGCTGAAACAAGGAGATGCCAGTGAAATCACAGGTGGGATATCTATGAATATGCAACTCCAAGATGGAGCTGATTTGCTTTTAGGAACTACCTATCGCTTGAATGATGCAGTTGCACCCAATATTGGTATTCATCTTAATGGACTAACAATAGGGTTCAGTTATGATATCAATATGTCAAAAATGAAAAGTGCTTCCTCTGGTAACGGAGGATATGAATTATCTATCAGTTTTATTGGTAGAAGAAAAATTACAGATTCAAAGTTTGTATGCCCAAGATTGTAAGCCCCAGATATTATTTACTTTTTGCTATTATCGTATTGCTGTCACTCGTGCAGCGTAACCAGGCATTGTATGCACAGCGTGCAAAAAAAGTTTTGAAAACAGCTGATGCAGCATTTAAAGAGAAAGATTATTATCAGGCTTCTAAGTTGTATACAGTTGTTTTGTATGATAGCCCGCTGGTAAAATCAACACCGGGTCTTGTATATCCTCATCAGGTTGTGCGTAGAAGAGGAAAACTAAAACCAGCAGAAATTGTAAGGGCTACCTATCAGTTGGGGGAATCTTATCGTTTACATAATAATAATGGGGCAGCCTTATTAGCATATAAAAATTATCTGAATTTCAGGGATAACAAATTCCCGTTGGCTCAACTGTGGTATGCTCATACACTCTTAGCAAACAATGATCCGATTCAGGCACAGATTGCTTACAATGCTTTTTTAAGTGGATATCCAAAAGAGGATGAGTATGCAAGTATGGCCCGCTTGGGAATTGCATCTTGTTTGTATACCATTCAAGAGTTAAAAGAATACCCACGAGCAACAGTCACAAAAAATATTGTTACCGGTTCTTCTGATGGATCCAATTTCGCACTTGAAAAAGTAAACGACAGTATAGTTTGGTTTACCAGTTCACGACATGAGATGATCAAAAAGCAAAAAAGTTACCCTGTACGTCTTTACACAGGAAATGAATATAGTGGGGGTGTGAAAAAAATGCAATCGGGGGCAGATGATCAGTTAAATATGGGAGCTTCTTCTTTATCTGCAGATGGATTAACTCTCTATTTCACCGGCTGGCTAAAAAATAAAAGCAGCACAACAGAAGAGTATCAGATTTATTATGTAGAACGCAGCTCGGTATCGTCGCAGTGGGGGAAACCAATATTGTTGCCGGCTCCAGTCAATGTTAAAGGATATAGTTCAAAACAACCTTTTATTACTACAGATGGACAATATCTTTTCTTTTCATCCAATCAGCCCGGCACTAAGGGTAGCTTTGATATATGGTTGGTAAAAATGGATGGTAAAACACCGCAAGGTGATGTTATCAATGCTGGTGTGCATGTGAATACAACCAGAGAAGAAGTATCGCCCTATTTTGATGCGGGGGACAGTAGCTTATACTTTAGTTCAGATGGTGCGATCGGTATGGGTGGAATGGATATTTATAAAGTACAAGGCACTCCTTTTCAAAATAACTGGTCAAAAATTACTAATCTGGGGTATCCGATCAATTCCGGGAAGAATGATCTGTACTACAAAAAATATAAAGATTCTGATACAGTATATTTTAGTTCAGACAGAGAGTCTTCCTGTTGTCTTGAAATATTTAATGCTTTACTACTACCTTATATTCCTAAAAAAGATACAGCGTCACCCGTTATAGTTAAACAACAACAAGCTAAACAGGATACAGCGCAGATCGAACCGGTATTCATTCAAAAAGATACGAGCCGGATCAGTAGACCAGCGCCGGATTCTATTGAAGCCATTTCAGTGAAGAGAATGTATGTGAATTACAATTTTGCCAGTGCGAAGATCAGAAGTATTGATGTTCCGGTATTGGATGAAGTGGTGAAGCAGTTAAAGGATAATCCTGAATTGAATGTTGCGGTGGCTTCTTTTACAGATTGTATAGGTTCTCGTGAAGCCAATATCAATATGTCGAAAAAGAGATCGGCATCGGTACGCGCTTACTTGATAAAGAAAGGTATTGATCCTGCTAGAATCAATACTGATTATTATGCGAAAAAATATTTCTTGATGGCATGTAAGGAAGATGCTTCTTATGATAAAGCTGCGCAAATTGCTAATAGAAGATCCGATCTTATTCTTACAACCGATAAAAATCCGCATTGGACTCCATCAGGCGAAGAAATAGATGCAGCTTCCTATGAAAATAAATCTACGGTCGAAACGAATGTTACATTATCGAATGTGCAATCAGAAGCATCTTCTGTAAATAAACGCGTTGTAAACAGACGTTCCAAAACACAGAAAAATAATAACAAGACAACTATCGCAGAGGAAAACATGCATAAGGCTGATACTACGCCGCAAGCAAAACAAAAAATCAGCGAGGAAAAGGCTTCCAATAAAACAGTGGTTCAACGACAGCGATTGATACCTGAGGGGCAATCAAATGTAAACAGAAGTATTAGTCAGCAGAATAAGCTAGATATTGGTGATTTACTTGAATTTGTTCCGAAGGTAAAGGCGACCAATCTGGTTGATGAAATGAAGATGCGAATACCCAGTAAACCGCTATTCGTTTATACTACATCTGACTCTGTACGAGTGGATCTGTTTGATAACGGGACCTTTGATTACGACTCTTTATCTGTCATTTACAATAAAGAAATTATTGTTTACAAGCAATTGCTCCGTACCAATAAACCAGTTACTTTCTATGTAAAGCTCAGCAGTGATCAAAGTAAAAATGAAATGATCTTTTTTGCAGAGAGCCTGGGTATTACACCACCGAATTCGGCACTGATGGTCATTACGGATGGTGAAAATAAGCGTACAGAAGTGAATATTTCAAGCGATTTCAACTTTAATACGGTGGTATACTTCATCAAAGTCAATAAGTAGTTGTAGTATTGCGGTGTCGAAAAAAATCATGCACCGAAATAAGGATGATCATGAATGAAGTTGCTGAAAAAAATGATAAACAAGGATTATTGTTAGTAATACCTGCGAAGGTCATTTCGTATGTATTCCACCCTCTTTTTATCCCAACTTATATTTTCTTCTTTTTAATGAAGCAAGTGCCATATGAGTTTGCCGGTATTTCACCTTGGCAACTCAATATGCGTTTGTTTGGCTTATTCTGGTTAACTGCTTTTTTTCCGGCTTTTGCAGTTTTTCTTTTGTGGCGATTGAAATTCAGTGAAAGTATTTTTTTGAGAACACAAAAGGAAAGAATTATTCCTTTTGTTATCACGATGTTTTTTTACTGGTGGATGTATTATTTAAGCCGGAATTTTACAGATCAGCCTGTCGTGCTGAAGTTTTTCTTCATGGGTATATTTATTGCAACATCAATCGGATTGGTATTCAACAATTTTATTAAAATCAGTCTGCACGCAATGGCTGCAGGTGGGGCTGTAATGGCAATGATTCTCTTTTCTTATTATTATGAGCTTCCTTTCGGATTTTTTATCAGTATTGCGATACTTCTTGCAGGTTCGATCTGTACATCCAGATTACTGGTAAGTGATCATACCCATCAGGAAATCTATTATGGTCTCTTGGTAGGAGCCGGTTGTCAGTTGATCTCGTATTTGTTTGTTATGTGATGCCACTAAAATCTAACGCATCTTGTTTTATCTACGGTAGAGTTTCTGATTTTCAGAAATCCGCGATAGGTTGCTGTTAATTCAAGCCCGCCTCTCCAGTTCGATACTACTTTTAGTTTCGATATATTCACATCATAACTGACACCAATACTGAAATGCTCAAACTCCATTTTTACAGTAGGTATTAAGGCATCACCCCAACGCATAAAACTTCCAATGTAGAACAGATCAGGTTCATTGCCATCATCATATTCTCTGATCGTCATTCCATATAATACACCTCCAAGTATTTGCTTATTACTGTTTTGGGTAAAATAATCTATGAAACCCATGATTCTGCTGCGCTCACCTGATGGTGCGTTGATACCTGCATTAAAAGAGAGTCTGGGTGAAAGAAAATTTTCTGTAGATCCTGTAACGGATTTGATGGTAGGATTGGTTACATGTGATAAACCAGCAGCTACATATACCCTGGTTTTATCGTTAAAAGAAGTGCTCAATGATAAACCGGTGCTGAGATCCCAATATGAATAACCGGAATTTGTGATTCGCTGTGCAGTAGGGTTGGACGCATTATATTCTCCACCACGAAACTGGTCACCCATTTTTAGTTTAGAGGCATCGAACTGACTGGAGACAGGTCCACCCATAAAGGCCAATGAAAGATAAGTATCAGCATCGTTACTCAATGATTTGTGATAATTGATTGCGGGAAGTATTTGTGTTCTTCTCAAGCGAAGATCTCCCGCAACATCAATACTCATCTGGGAGGCAATGGTTAAAAAATCGTTTTTCCCACCCATTGGAATTTTATGTTCTATACTCATTGACGATGTTTTGTACGGAACAGTAACACTGCCCCACTGACTTCTGTGTGCTAGGGAAGCCCTGATATCACCAGTGAAAACACCTGCTAAAGCAGGGTTGCGTAGCAAAGGTTGTTCATAAAATTGTGAGAAGGTAAAATCTTGTCCATAAACTTTACCAGAGATGAATATTGCTATGATGGCAATAAAGCGAAGGGTAGAATTTCTGTTCATTTGAGTATGGTTATGTTTCCTTTAAATATGGTTGGTAATCCTTTTTCACAGATGACTTCAGATACATATACAAATACATCCGGTGTTACTGCTTTGCCGAATGCTGTTCCATTCCATGCATAGGCAGGATCACCGGGTAAGAAATTTGCCTTTTCAAAAATCAGCTGTCCCCATCGGTTGTATATTCTAAAGCTTTTGATCATTTTAATACCCTTACCCTGAACCAGCAATACATCGTTTACTCCATCGCCATCTGGAGAGAATGCGTTTGGAACGAATAATTCAGTGGTAGGACAAAGTGTTTTGATACAAAGAGTATCGGTGCTTACACAACCGTAGTTATTCACTACCGTACAGGATATGCAGGCATCATTGGAAAGTTTCACTTCTGGAGTGGGGCATGTAGGACAACTGATCGATACATCGCCACCCCAGCGCCACTTTTTAATTTGATCATTACCTGCATTGATAGCATTGGTTGATAAAACCCTTAGTTGTAAACTGGTACCTGCTGTGATAATGGTATCGCTACCAATATTGATAGGTGTAGGGCGGCCAACCACTATCTTGATCTGTGCAGTGTCTGTAAAACAGTTATAAGCATCTTTACCAATCACATTGTACACAGTTGTTTCAACCGGTCTTGCGATAGGGTTGGCTACCTGTGTATTATTCAATCCGGTTTCGGGATACCATTTGTAACTGTTGGCGCCTGTAGCAATGAGCTGTTTGCTTTCGCCTATGCATAAGGTATCTCCTTGTGCAGTGAACATTTTCAACGGTTGTATGACACGGATATTGGTTGACTTCACTTCGCTACAACCATGTTCGTCATAACCTATTACGCGTACTGAAGTAGTTCTGGAAGGGCGAACAATATTTGTATTCGGGCCGCTTGAAGTGATATTGTTAAGTTGATCGAACCAGATATAATTCATAGCACCTGATGCAACCAGGCGAATAGAATCGCCTTTACAAATAGTACTATTAGGTGTGATATTAATAACAGGAAGTGGATGCACCGTCATTGCTTTGTAAGCAGAATCAAAACAATTGTTTACAGTTGTTGCAGTCAATCGAACTGTATATTTTCCATCGATGAGATAACGAACAGCAATCAATGAATCAGTACTTCTGGTACCATTACCTAAATTCCATAATAACATAGCGATGGTATCTTTTGAATTTAGGATAGGAGACATTTGTATTAATTGTCCCTTACACACATCCCTGATGGCATCAATATCTACCTGTGGAAATTCAAAGACATTGACTGTGAACTGTGCCTGTAAAGTATTTACACAACCAATATTACTTACTACACTCAGGCTCATTGTATAAGTGCCTTCAGTCGTAAATCTGATACTGTTCTCTTTTTGATAAACAGTATCACCCGGAGCGATGCTCCATTTCCAAGTTGCGATATCAAAATTGGAACGGCTACGATCATTGAACTTGTAAATCGTGTTTCCGCAGTTATTGACTCCTGACAAAGTAAAGTCTGCAATTGTTTGATCCACTTTTACAGATACTGTGTCAGAAGAACTTACACAAATACCATTGGATATTTCCCATGCGAATGCATAGGTACCTGGTATCAATCCTGAAATAGCAGTATTGGGGTTTGTTCGATCTGCAATTGATACATCATTCGGTCCTGCTATTTGCTTCCACATGCCAGTTCCTGATAAAGGAGTATTGGCTCTCAGGCTTGTAAAGTTAGCAGCGTTACAAACGATTATATCGGAGCCTGCATCAGCAGTAGTCACAGGTGCAACAACGGCTATTTCTACAGGAGCAGTGTACATCACTCCACAAGTACCATTTTTCACCATGGTCCGGTATAAAGTAGTACGTTGGAGATTGGTGTAACGAATTGTATCAGCTAGCTGAGCATTGATCGAGTTCCAGGTAATACCACTATTTTCAGAAGATTCCCACTGAACAACGCTTCCCAGTTTGCCTGATAAAATGATCAGTCCCGAATTGTTGTTATAACAAACTGTATCGGCACCACTAATGGTTCCTGCTACGGTAGCTGCATCAACAACTATGTTCACAGTATCACTAAATGCTGCAGAACAAACACCACTTTGTACCATTACCCTGAACAGGGTTGTTGAAAGCAGGTTATTAAAACTGTATTGGTCACCTGTATAATTGATCAATGTCCAACTATCACCATTATTAATGGAAGATTCCCAGCGGATAAGATCTCCTACATAATTGGTAAGTTGTAATGTGCCGTTATTAGATGTAACACAAACAGTATCATTCGCTGCGATATGTCCACCCACTGTTAACGGATTTACAGTGATGGTAACTGTATTTGAATAGAGGGAAGCACAAACTCCACTTTGTACCAATACCCTGAATCGGGTAGTTGTAGTTAGATTGGTATAGCTATAAGTATTCTGTGTGGTATTGATCGGGTTCCAGTTTGCGCCATTATCAATTGAGCTTTCCCATCTGATGATGGTTCCTGTATAATTGGTGATGGATAAAGTACCTGTATTGATATTGGTACAAACAGTATCATTACCAGATAATACACCCGCAGAAGTAGAAGGATCAATTCTGATGTCAACTTCATTGCTCGAAGAAGGGCATACAGCATTTGAAATGGTCCAAGCGAAACGATACGTACCTGTACTAAGCCCTGAAATATTCGTTGCAGCAAGTCCTGCATTGTTAAAGATGGCTGTTGTGGGTCCTGCAACCTGACTCCACATACCCACACCTGAAGAAGGAGTATTACCTTCTAGTCTACCGGTAGTGGTATTACACAAAGCCTGTGATAAACCTGCAACAGCAGTGGTTACTTGCTGCATTACTGTGATCTGTACAGGGTTTGAGTACGCTGTTGCACAAACACTATTTTGTACCAACACTCTAAATAGTGTAGACACTGTTAGATTATTATAGGTGTATGTATTGGATGTATTTGATAATACTGTCCATGAAACTCCATTATCAGTAGAGTATTCCCAATGTAAAATGGTCCCTGTTGTTCCGCTTAATTGAAGAGAACCGTTATTGGTTCCTGTACATACAGTAGCATTTGATGACAACACTCCGGGAACAGTTAGTGGTGCAATCGTAACTTGAACTGTATCTTTTGA
Organism: Sediminibacterium sp. KACHI17; assembly: GCF_040362915.1. NCBI lineage: Bacteria > Pseudomonadati > Bacteroidota > Chitinophagia > Chitinophagales > Chitinophagaceae > Sediminibacterium > Sediminibacterium longum. Next base: position 2,611,937 of record NZ_AP029612.1, read on the forward strand.
ATCCACACAAAGGTTATTGGTGATGGTCCATACAAAAGCATAAGTTCCAACCGTGAGTCCATTTACAGCTGTACGAGGATCTGCTGCATTCGCGAAAACAGGAGTAGTTGGTCCTGATATATATGTCCATGTACCTGTACCAGATACCGGCATATTGCCTTCCAATACAGTAGTCGATGCATTACACAGTACCTGATCCATACCAGCATTGGCAGGAGTAACAGGTTGTAAAACAGTAATAGTTACATTGTTTGAATAAAGCGTGTTACATGAACCACTCTGTACTGCAACGCGATAACTGGTGGTGGTATTCAGGTTGTTATAAGTCAGTGTATTCGTAGTGTTGGCAATACTTGTCCATGAACTACTACCTAAAACAGAAAACTCCCATCTCAATATCGCACCTGTATTTCCACTAAGAGAAAGTATATTGCTATTAGCAGTAGCACATACAGTAGCATCTGCGACCAATGATCCAGGAATGGTTGGTGGATCAATTCTTACGATAACGGTATCAACAGAAGGAGTACACATTCCATTACCGATAGTCCAGATAAAATGGTAAATACCATGTGTAAGTCCATTCACTGTTGTATTCGGATCATTAGCATTGGTGAAGTTGATAGTTGATGGTGCACCGGCAGCAAGGGTCCATGTACCGGTACCTGATACAGGTGAGTTACCATTCAGTGTAATAGTATTTACGTTACACAATACCTGATCATTACCTGCATTAGCAGTAGTAACGGGCTGGATAACAGTAACTGTTACTTCATTGGAATACAATGCCGGACAAATTTCATTTTGATTAAGTGCTCTGTAAGTAGTCGTAGTATTGAGATTATTATAAGTATAGGTATTCGTTGTATTGGAGATATTGGTCCATGATCCGCTATTATTGATTGAATATTCCCAACGAATGATATTGCCATTATGACCAGACAGCGCGAGTATATCGGTATTATTGGTAGCACAAACAGTGGCAGATGCCACGAGGTTGCCAGCAATGGTTGGAGATACAATTCTTACAGCAACAGTATCAGTTGAAGGAGCACACATTCCATTGCCAATCGTCCAGATGAAATAATAAGTTCCATATGTAAGTCCATTCACGGTAGTGTTTGGATCATTTGCATTGGTAAAAGTGATGCTCGAAGGTGCACCAGTGGCAAGGGTCCATGTACCTGTACCGGAAACGGGTGTATTACCATTGAGTGTTACTGCATTTACATTACACAATACTTGATCTGTTCCTGCATTGGCTGTCGTAACAGGAGGAATCACTGTCACCGTTACTTCATTGGAATACAATGCCGGACAAATTTCATTCTGGTTAAGTGCTCTGTAAGTAGTCGTAGTATTAAGGTTATTGTAAGTATAGGTGTTCGTTGTATTGGAAATATTGGTCCATGATCCGCCGTTATTGATTGAATATTCCCAACGGATGATATTGCCATTATGACCAGCTAGCGTGAGTATGTCAGTATTGTTGGTAGCACAAACAGTGGCAGAAGCTACTAGGTTGGCTGCAACAGTCGGAGGGATGATACGTATTTCAACAGTGTCAGAAGAACTGGAACAAAGCGTATTTGAAATAGTCCATGCAAAACGATAAGTACCAGAACTAAGTCCATTCACCGTTGTTGACGGATTTGCGGCATTGGTGAAACTTACAATAGACGGTGCACCAGGAAGAATTGTCCACATGCCTGTTCCTGATGATGGATTGTTAGCATTTAGTGTAGCAGCAGTTGTATTACATAGTACCTGATCAGCACCTGCATTGGCCGGAGTAACTTCTGGCAATACAGTAACCGTAACAATATTCGTAGCAAGAGCAGGACAAACACCATTTTTTATCTGACTGCGATACTGTGTCGTTTGTGTAAGATTGGTATAGCTGATAGTGCTTTGGTTGGCGGTATTCGTAATACCTGTCCATGTGATACCATTATCTGTAGAATATTCAGTTTGTACAATACTTCCGAAGAAGCCGGTAAGCTGTAAGGTTCCGTTATTGCTGGTGACACATACAGTATTATCCGCACTGATAGTACCGGCAACAGTTGGTTGTTGTATAGTGATGGCTACTGTATCCTGTGAATCTGAACAAATACCATTCGAAATAGTCCATACAAAATAATAAGTACCAAAACTTAAACCACTGATAACACTGTTAGGGTCTGCAGCATTTGAGAAAGAAGCAACGGTAGGGTTACCTGGAAGTGCAGACCAGGTTCCCATTCCTGATGTAGGCGTATTACCTGCAAGTGTTGTTGATGTTGTATTACATAATAATTGGTCTGGACCGGCATTGGCAGGAGTTACCAGTTCAAGTACTGTAACAGTGGCAGCAATACCTGAATATAATTCTGCTCCTACACCATTTTTTACCAGCGCTCTGAATAGGGTAGTCTGGGTAAGATTATTGTAAGTATATGTATCTTGATTGGTGCCTATCGTAGAAGAAATTACATTCCATGTAACACCATTGTTAACGGATAACTCCCACTGCAGAATGGTTCCCAGATAGTCAGTTAGCTGTAATGTACCACTGTTATTACCTGTACAAACAACGGCATCCGGACCAATAACACCTGGATTCGTAGGAGGCTGCACTGTGATCTGCATGGTATCTCTCGAAACAGGACAATAACCATTAGAGATCGTCCATACCAGCAAATATTTTCCATCTGTAGGTGGCGTTCCATGCACATAGTCTAGGCCTGTAATAGTAGCTTTTGGATTTGTAATACCTGAAAAATTGAGTGGTGAAGTAGCACCTGGTACAACCGACCATACACCTGTTCCAGAAGAAGGCATATTGCCATTGAGCGTATAACTTGATACACCATTAATGAAGGTCGTATCAGGTCCTGCATTGGCTGGTGTTACAGGTTGTAAAACTGTAATGGTATTGAGATTGGTATATAATGTCGGACAATTCTGGTTCTGAACAGCAGCTCTAAATGTAGTTGTTGAACTAAGGTTGTTATAATTCACCGTATTGGTAGTATTACTCAGCGTAGTCCAAGATGCACCATAATCAATGGAAGATTCCCATCTTACAATATTACCGGTGTTACCACTCAAAGTGAGTGTTCCGTTATTAGAGATGGCACAAACGGTTGCTTCTGCAGTAATGTTTCCAGGTATTGTAGGAGGGTGAATCACAACTTGTACAGTGTCTTTTGAATCTATACAAGTACCATTCGAAATGGTCCATACAAATTGATAAGTTCCTGCAACCATTCCTGTTACAGTCGTGTTGTGACTGGCAGCATTGGTAAAAGTAACAGTTGAAGGTGCTCCTGGAAGAACAGACCACATACCTGCTCCTGATGTGGGATTATTACCATTCAAAGTGATTCCGGTAACATTACAAACTGACTGATCGGCACCTGCATTAGCGGTAGTAACAGCAGGTAATACAGTAACAGTAACGATGTTAGAATACTGAGGCGCACAAACACCACTTTGTACAGACACTCTGTATTGAGTAGTTGCTGAAAGATTGGTGAAATTGAGAGTATTGGTAGTATTAGGAATAGTAGCCCAAGTAGTTCCATTATCAGTAGAAGCTTCCCACTGAAGGATATTACCTGTAAAACCAGCGAGAGATAAAGTGCCGCTATTAGCTGTTGCACAAACAGTAGTGCTGGCAGATAAAGTACCGGGTACAGTTTGAGGATCAACAGTAATGGCAACAGTATCTCTTGAATCCACACAAGAGCCATTTGAGATGGTCCATACAAACTGATAAGTACCAACTACTAATCCATTGACAGTTGAATTGGGATTATTAGGATTGGTAAAAGTAACGGATGAAGGAGCTCCAGTAAGAACAGACCATGTACCTGTACCATTCACCGGAGTGTTGGCAGCAAGGATAGTAGCTGTAGTGAAACAAACATGTGTATCAGTACCTGCATTAGCGGTAGTAACAGCAGGTAATACAGTAACAGTAATGATGTTAGAATACAGAGGCGTACAAACACCACTTTGTACAGACACTCTGTATTGAGTAGTTGCTGAAAGATTGGTGAAATTAAGGGTATTGGTAGTATTAGGAATAGTAGCCCAAGTAGTTCCATTATCAGTAGAAGCTTCCCAATGAAGGATATTACCTGTAAAACCAGCCAGAGATAATGTACCACTATTAGCTGTTGCACAAACAGTAGTGCTGGCAGATAAAGTACCGGGTACAGTTTGAGGATCAACAGTAATGGCAACAGTATCTCTTGAATCCACACAAGAGCCATTTGAGATGGTCCATACAAACTGATAAGTACCAACTACTAATCCATTGACAGTTGAATTGGGATTATTAGGATTGGTAAAAGTAACGGTTGAAGGAGCTCCAGTAAGAACAGACCATGTACCTGTACCATTCACCGGAGTGTTGGCAGCAAGGATAGTAGCTGTAGTGAAACAAACATGTGTATCAGTACCTGCATTAGCGGTAGTAACAGCAGGTAATACAGTAACAGTAATGATGTTAGAATACAGAGGCGTACAAACACCACTTTGTACAGACACTCTGTATTGAGTAGTTGCTGAAAGATTGGTGAAATTAAGGGTATTGGTAGTATTAGGAATAGTAGCCCAAGTAGTTCCATTATCAGTAGAAGCTTCCCACTGAAGGATATTACCTGTAAAACCAGCAAGAGATAAAGTGCCGCTATTAGCTGTTGCACAAACAGTAGTGCTGGCGGATAACGTACCCGGAACAGTAGCGGGATAAACAGTAACAATAACAGTGTCTTTTAAATTTGTACAAACACCATTGCTGGTTGTCCACTCAAACTGATAAGTACCTGCAATCAGGCCATTCACTGTGGTATGAGCATCGGCTGCATTGGTGAAACTTACCGCTGATGGACCATTGATCAGTAACCAGCTTCCACTCCCTGAGGAAGGGGGTGTGGCATTCAAAGTGATTGCAGCTACATTACATACACCAAAATCATTTCCCGCATTTGGTGTTTCAACAGGTGGAATAACTGTAATGGTAACTGTATTGGAATACTGAGGAGCACAAACGCCACTCTGTACACTAACTCTATATTGTGTTGTTGTAGTTAGATTATTATAATTCTGTGTGTTACTGGTATTTGAGATAACAGACCAACTACTTCCGTTATTCACTGAAGACTCCCATTGCAAAATAGTACCATTATAACCACTCAGTGTCAGTGAGCCATTGTTTGCAGTTGAACAAACAGTGGCATTGCTGGCTAATGTACCAGGAACTGTAAGTGGAGAAACAGTAACGGTAATAGCATTGCTGTATTCTGTTGTACAACTACCGCTTTGTACAACTGCTCTAAATGTAGTGGTCTGAGTGAGATTGCTGAAAGTATAGGTATTTGTATTGACTGCATAGCTTATAGGCCAAGTAAGACCGCCATCTGTAGAAGCTTCCCAACGAATAATATTTCCAGTATATCCGCTGAGTGTGAGAATACCTGAATTACTACCAGAGCAAACTGTTGTAGTACCGCTGAGTGTGCCCGGCACTGTCAGTGGGTCAACTGTAACAGTGATCGTATTTGAAAACTGAATACTGCAACTGCCACTTTGAACAACGGCTCTGAAGATCGTAGATGTGGTAAGGTTATTAAATGAATGCGAATTATTTGTGTTGGTAATGGATGTCCAGCTTGCACCATTATTAGTTGAAGACTCCCAGCGAATAATAGTACCGGTATAACCTGAAAGTGTAAGTGTGCCTGAATTAGTACCAAAGCAAACATTCATATTACTGGAAAGTGTACCTGCAACTGTTTCCGGACTAATGATCACATTTACACTATCTCTTGAAACAGTACAAGGGCTATTAGCAATACTCCAAACAAATACATAAGTTCCAGGAACCAATCCGCTGACAGTACTGGAGGCAAGTGAAGCATTACTGAATGTTACTGTTGAAGGTCCAGATGCCATGCTCCATATTCCGGTTCCAACAACAGGTGTATTGGCATTGAGTTGTGTAGATGCAAGATTACATAGTTGTTGATCAATACCCGCAGCAGCGATTGTTGGATTGGGTTTGATAGTGATATCTGTTGAATCAATACCTGTACAGCCATTTGGAGAAACGGTTGTAATACGGTAGCGAACAATTGCATTTGATGTAGATGTATTTGTAATGATATCTGCAATTGTATTAACCGATGATGCAGCACCACTAGATGACTGGCCACTTGCACTACCAGAAACAATGGAAGATGTCCAGGAAAATAAAGACCCCGATAAAGAACTGCTCAATTGAATATTAGTAGCAATACCAGAACATATTTCAGTTGTATTGTTCGTAATGGTAAGGGCAGGATTCGGATTCACAGTAACTGTCACTGTATAAGGCACTCCTGCACAACCTCCATAATACGGAGTGATGGTATACGTTACTACCGCTGCACTTGATGAAGAAGCATTAACCAAACGGTCACTGATACTACCCGAACCGCTTGCAGTATTTCCACTACCCGTACCACTCGTAAAAGCAGAGCTCCATAAAAAAGTACTGCCGGGCTGAGTAGATGATGGATTATGTGTAAACAATTGATTAGAGCAAATAGCAGTAGTTGTGTTGGTTCCTGTATTATTCGGATAAATGCGCAATATCATAGAATCCTTGCTGGTATTGCTTCCGCAGTTGCCGGTAGCATTATAAGTAGAAGTACCTGTGAAGTAAAGTTTTACTAAACCACTTACTTTATCTGCAAGACTGGGTGTATACGTTGGATTAAGCGAGTTGGCATTTGAAAATGTACCTGTACCTGATGTACTCCACGAATAGTTATTGGTAACATAGGAAACACTGCCCGACAGTGGTACTGAATTTGTATTATAACAAATAGACGTGTCTTTTGAATTCAAAATACTCGCAAGTGCCACCGCATTTTTAAATACAACCTGTGTGTCGCTACAACTCACACCATTGGTTGTGAACTGAACGCTCACAGCATAAGCAGCTGAACTGTTGAATTGAAAACGGGGATATTGTGAAGAAGGATTGTGTGCACCTTGAAAACTCCATGAACCAGAACTGGACACTGACCATAGATAAGTATTGCCTACATTATTATTGCTATAGGTAACCTTATAATATGGATCAGAAGAAGAATAGCTGGTAATACCATTATTACATTCAATCACATCATCATTCAGTTTTACAGATGCAACGGTAAGTGATACAGCAGCCGATGCTGTGATGCAGGTGCTAGAAGATAAACTGGCTACATCCGGACCAACTATCACACGATATGCAGCCCCATCGGTGCTAGTGATATTATTGATCGTATAGCTGTTAGAAGTACCGGCAGTTCCGATGTTTGACCAAGTAGTGCCACCATCTGTACTTTTCTGCCATTGATAGGCAGGTGATGTAAAAGGGTTGTTGACAATAGACGCATTGATGGTTGTACTTGTTCCTGCACAAACAGTAGTTCCATTGCTGAATGAAATAGTAGCAGTGGGAGTACAGGCAGTAAAAAGAATATCATCAATTGCAAGATCATTACCACACTGAGGCTGACCTCCATATGCGTCCACCATTTCTAGGATCAATGAAGTAGTACCTGAAGGCAAAGCAAAACTAAAACCATATTGCTGCCAGTTGGGCGCTACAGAACGATTGGCTGTAAGTGGAAGATTTCCTGTATTATACGTGCCCAGTATGGTGCCTGAAGTATTTTTGATATTGAAAGTAACATTCGGATACACATAACCACTTCCACAAATGGGTAGTGTATTACTTGTTGTATTAACATTCGCAAGCCATGCAGAAAAATTATACGTAGAACCTGGACAAAGATTATCGACCTGTTGTGTAAAGAAAACAGAACCACCGGTACCTGCATTTACCAGAAACATATTACCATTGGAATTGCCGGTATGGTCTGTGCCTACAGCCCAATCACCTCTTCCGGAGTTTTGAACACGAGGTGTTACAATATATCTGCCATCATCTAATGCGCCACTGCTTTGGAATGAATAATTGGTAGTAAAACCAGAAGGAACTGTTGTCTTGGAAGAAGAATTAGCACCTTGTCCGAATGTCTGTGAAAAAACAGGCGCTAACGCACTGCTTGAACAAGTGCCTTGCCCTTTTACCATAGAAGAGGTATATAGACAACAAAGCAAGAGCACAACATGGTATGTGTACCTTTGGGGAGTCATGGATATTGGATATAAGATGTTAATCAGAAATCGGGCGGATAGGATTCCGATTTTCTGCAACAGCTTTCATAGGACAATGCAATCTACATAACTAAAGGCGCTCTGTGATGTTATTTCTATGTGACAGATTCTTCTTTTCTTTGTAGAGCTATTACTACAATATTATTCACACACGATCTATTGATTATATATTAAGAAAAAGACTATTTGCAAAATGTGGTATCGACTTGGTCAATTTATTTTAAAGTATAGATTTTCATTATTGTTATTGTTGATCCTCGCAACGGGAATCATGACTTATTATTCGACACAGGTGAAATTAAGTTATGAGTTTACCCGAGCCATCCCTACTGATAATCCGAAATACCAAGACTATCAATCTTTCCTCAAAAAATTTGGCGGAGATGGAAACATGATGGTGGTTGGTTTTGATACTGATTCATTTTATCAAACAAATTATTTTAATGAAGTAGCAAAACTTCATCAGGAAATAAAAAAGATAAAAGGTGTTACAGGTGTTCTGAGTATTCCCGATGCAGTGAGTCTTAGAAACGATCGTGAAAATTCAAAACTGGTACCTGAAAAAATATTCAATACGCCTTATACTGATCAGGCATTACTGGATAGTAGCAGAATGATCTTTGAGAATCTTCCTTTTTATAAAACACTTTTATACAGTGACTCTTCCAATGCGTATTTAATGGGAGTTTCTGTAAATGCGGATACCATCAACAGTAAAAGCAGAACCAGACTCATCAATGATATTACTGCACAATTGAAGTTGTTTGAAGAAAAAACACATTCGGAATTACATGTAAGTGGACTTCCTTACATCAGAACAACGATCGGTAATCGGATCAAAGATGAAATGAATTGGTTTTTGATCGGTTCATTGTTATTATCTGCTATTACCTTACTTCTGTTCTTTCGATCTTTTAGTGCGATGCTCATGAGTTTGATCGTTGTAGGAATAGGTGTAGTATGGAGTTTGGGTACGATCGTTCTGTTAGGTTATAAGATCACTTTGCTTACAGCATTGATACCACCTTTGATTGTAGTCATTGGTATTCCGAATTGTATTTACTTTCTCAATAAGTATCATACTGCTTATCGTGATACAGGTGATAAAGAAAAGGCTTTGGTTACGATGGTTGGTAGAATGGGTATCGTAACACTGTTTTGCAATATTGCAGCAGCGATTGGCTTTGCAGTATTTGCTTTAACGAAAAGTGCATTGTTACAAGAATTTGGTGCTGTAGCTGGTATCAATATCATGGCGTTGTTTCTTATATCACTGATCTTTATACCGGTTGTTCTCAGTTATACAAAACCTCCTCAACCAAAACATGTACGTTATCTTGATAATAAATTTTTAGAAAAGTTATTAGTAAGAATTGAAAGATGGACCTTCCATCATGCACGTTGGGTATATGGTGTCACGATCGTTTTAAGCTTAGTTGCAATAGCGGGCTTATTCAGATTAAAGAGCGAAGGGTTTATTGTAGATGATCTTCCGAAACAAGATAAAATATATACCGATCTGAAATGGTTTGAACAAAATTTTGGGGGTGTGATGCCACTGGAGATTTTGATTGATACGAAAAAGAAAAATGGTTTACTCAGAACTACCAGACCCATCTCAAAGATCGATGAACTTTCTGCTTATATTGGTGCAAGTCCGGAGGCAGCCAGACCACTGTCATTTGCGGAAGGATTAAAGTTTGCCAAGCAAGCATATTATGATGGAGATATTTTGAGTTATGATATTCCTTATGAAGGAGATCTTGCTTTCATGGGTCCTTATCTGCGTCAATCATCTGATAGTGGCAAAGCCTCAGAGACAGGTGTGGGCAAGATCATCAGCAGTTTTATGGATAGTAGTAAGCAAGTAGCTCGCATTACTGTTAACATGAAAGATGTTGGCAGTGTGAAGTTGCCATTGTTGATCGCTGACTATGAAAAAAAGGCGAGAGAAATATTTGATACTGCTTCATATCATATCACATTTACCGGCAGTAGTATCACTTTTTTGGAGGGCTCTAGTTTTATTATCAAAGGATTGAAAGAAAGTATTTTCTGGGCCTTTTTGTTGATCACACTTTGTATGCTGTATCTGTTTCGTTCGATCAGAATATTGTTTTGTTCTCTCATCCCTAATTTAATTCCGCTACTCATTACTGCGGGAGTGATGGGTTGGGCAGGTATTGCTTTGAAACCTTCAACAGTACTGGTTTTCAGCGTGGCATTGGGAATAGCCATTGATGTAACCATTCGTTTTCTGATCAACTATAAACAGGAATTGCCGCACTATAATTATCAAGTACCACAAACCTTGGTGCAAACGATCAAACATACGGGTATCAGTATTATCTACACTTCGTTGGTGTTGATCGCAGGCTTTATTATTTTTTGTATCAGCGATTTTGGTGGTACCAAGGCACTTGGTTGGCTCACTTCATTAACGTTGGTTACCGGAACACTTACCAATCTAATACTGTTGCCTGTTTTGATCTTACATTTAAGGAAAAAGTAGAAATCGGAGAAAACTTGTTGAACCAACAGCAGGAAATTCAGTCGGTAAATTTTGAAATCGTAAACAAAATCATTTCAATTTAATTTACAGCTCATTACATAGATAAATAAAAAAAATCTGTGTTTCAAACCCTGTTTTTTCTCTGCCAAACAGCGTTTTTTTGCCCGCTGCTGTCTAAATTTAACACTTCTATAAACCTTAAACTAATGCAATGAGAAAACTATTGGCACTTTTTGTCAGTGTTGTGTTATTGATGACACAACTCCAGGCACAAACGAGTCGTACCTTCACAGGAAAGGTAACGGACGCAAAAGGAGCACCACTTGCAGGTGTTACCGTTTCCGCTGGCTCCGACAGGAGAACAGTTACAGACAATGCGGGCAATTTTACCCTTCAGGTAGGAGCAAATGTCCGTTCGCTTCGTTTCACTTATGTTGGCTATAATATCTTAGATGCCAGCATTTCCGACAAAAACTCTATAACCGTTAGCATGACCGAAGAAGACAAATCTTTGTCTGAAGTGGTTGTGGTTGGTTATGGTACACAAAAGAAAAAGGAAATTACAGGAAGCATCGCCAGTGTAAAAGGTGAAGCATTAGCCAACAAACCTGTTCAGAGCTTTGATCAGGCATTGGGTGGTCGTGCTGCCGGTGTACAGGTAAACATTCCAAACGGTGTATTGAACGCACCTCCTGTTATCCGTATCCGTGGTACCAACTCTATTTCTCTTTCATCTTATCCATTGATCGTATTGGATGGAGTACCAATGTTTACCGGTGACTTTAGTGCTACTAGTTCTGCTGGTAACATTTTAGCTAGTATCAATCCAAATGATATTGAAAGTGTAGACGTTGCCAAAGATGCGGCTGCAACAGCTATCTATGGTAGCCGTGCTGCAAATGGTGTATTGTTTATCACCACTAAAAAAGGTAAAGCAGGTCGTTCAAAAGTAACATTGGACAGCTGGGTTGGCTTTAGTCAGGTTCAGCGTTTACCAACGTTATTGGATGCATTCCAGTATACTGATTACAAAAATGAAGCTTTGCGTAATGCAGGTACATTCAATGCTGCAACCAACGCATTTGCTTTGACCAATGGTCCTGATGGACAGCCAATCAACACTCGTTGGTATGATTATGTATATCGCACTGGTGTACAACACAGTAATACTATCAGTATCTCTGGCGCAAATGAATCAACTAACTATTACTTCTCTGCAGGTTATACTGAGCAAGAAGGTATCATCAAAAGAAACGACTATAAGCGTCTTTCTTTAACAATGAACGTTGATCATAAAGTAGGTAAAGCTGTGAATATCGGAGGTAAGATCCAGTATTCTAGTGAAAAGAACCTTGCGGCAGTAAGTTCAGGTTCTTTGGGTGATGCATTTGCAACCGCTGGTTTAGGTCGTGTTGTACTTGTAACTGCACCAAATATTTCTCCATATAACAACGACGGTACTTACAACTACAGTGGTGCTTTGATCGGTGTAATGGGTAATAAGCAAGGACAAGTAGGTTTCAACAACCCGGTTATTCAATTAGATCTGAACAGAAACGATAACTACATCGAGCACGTTATCAGTAACGTATATGCGCAGATCAAACCTGTTAGTTGGTTAACTGGTCGTACTACTTATGGTATTGACTATGTACTGTCTGATAACGACATTTATTTTCACCCTATTTCAGGTGAAGGTTTTGCATCGAATGGTTCTGTTACAGCTACTTACAGCAAGAATAAAAGATGGGTTTGGACAACCACTTTGCAATTCGATAAAACTTTTGGCGAAAAACACAACGTAAGTGCATTAGCCGGTATCGAGCATCAGAAGTCTGACAACAATGGCTTCGGTCTGAATCGTATTACGGTGAACGACCCTGCGTTTACAAATATTCAGGGTGGTTGGACTACTCCGAACACTTCTGGTTTGAGCATTGGTGAGAATTATCTGTATTCAGAGTTCGGTCGTGTTCAATATAATTTCGACAAGAAATACTATGTGACTGGTAACCTACGTAGAGATGGTGCTTCACAATTAGGTGCTAACTCTAAATACGGTACTTTCTGGGGAGCATCTGTTGGTTGGGAAGTCATGAACGAGAAGTTCTGGACCTCAGCTAAATTGGATCGCATCTTCAGCAGCTTTAAAGTAAGAGCTAGCTATGGTAAAGTAGGTAATATCGGTGGTCTGGGTAACTTTGCTTCACTGTCTCAGTTCGGTTCTGGACTGTATGGCGGTAATGGTACTGTTGCTTACAGTCAGGCAGGTAACCCTAACCTTACTTGGGAAACCAGTAAGAAAACAGATGTGGGTATCAACTTTGGTATCCTGAAGGATCGTATGACTTTCGAGATCGGTTACTATAACAGTAATAACAACGGTCTGTTATTGTTCGTACCACAGCCTCCTTCTGCAGGTCTACCTTCTACTATTCCTCAGAACATTGGTAGTATGTATAACAGAGGTTTAGAGTTCTCAATGAATTTTGCAGCAGTTCAGAAGAAAGATTTCAGCTGGAATACTTCATTCAACCTCTCTACCAACGATAACAAAGTAAATTCTCTGGCTCCTGGTATCAATAGTATCATCGGTTCTACCGGTGGATTAGAAAATCCTAGTATCACTGTTCCGGGTCAGCCTATCTCAATGATCTTTGTAACCCGTACAAAAGGAGTTGATCCTGCTACTGGTCGCAGAATCTTTATCAACGCACAAGGTCGTGAAGTATTCTTCCAGCACGTGGCTCCTGCAGGACAAGCACGTTTCATGTATGCTGATGGAACAACTGCACCTACAGTAAGTAATGCTGATGCGGTGGTTTATAAGAATACACATGCGAAGATCTTTGGTGGTTGGGAAAACACAGTTCGTTTCAAAGGATTTGAACTGACTGCATTGTTGACCTATCAGTTTGGTAACTGGATTTATTTTGGAACACAAGCCGGTTTAAGAGATCAGCGTTTCTGGAACAATGAAGTAGCTGTACTGAACAGATGGCAGAAAGCAGGAGATGTTACCGAGATTCCAAAACCAATCTTTGGTGATAACGTATCTAACGGTTCATCTTTCCCACTTGACATCAACGTATTCAGAGGTGATTTCGTTAAGCTGAGAACATTAACAGTTGGTTATAATCTACCGAAGTCATTATTGGATAAGATCAAGATCACCAGCGCTCGTTTCTATGTGAATGGAAACAACTTGTTGATCCTGACTAAATATCCTGGTCCAGATCCTGAGGTTTCATCCAACGGTAATGGTACTACCAACTTTGGTGTAGACAGAAATACAGTAGCAAACCAAAGAACCTTAACCATAGGTTTGAATATTGGCTTCTAATTGTTAAACTATTAATGTAGCAGAAAATGAAAAAGAAAATATTATATGTAATCATGGCCGCAGCGGTGGTTCAATTGACCTCCTGCGCCAAGGATAAATTCATCAGTCCTGTACCAACGAATGCGATCTCAGACTTGACTGCTTTTGACAGTAAAGACCGAGTAGAAGGTCAGGTACGTGCTATTTATGCCTCTATTAAGAATGCCGGTATGTACGGCGGTCGTTATCAGATCTTCAATGATATCAGAGGTGAAGAATTCATGAACGATCGTACCAACGTTGTTACCGGTTTTGATGTTTGGAACTATACGCCTAGTAATAGTTCTACCAACAGTGTACTCAACCATTGGTCTCGTGCATACTATGTGATCAATTTGGCGAATGTATTCATTGATGGTATGGCTGCAAAAGGAACCGCAGTCGTAGGTGCTAGTTTGTCGAACAATTATTTAGGTGAAGCTCGTTTACTGAGAGCTTTGAGTTATTATTCACTGCTTCAGTTGTATGCTCGTCCATTTTGGGATGGCAACGGAAGTAAACCGGGTGTGCCTTTACGTTTGACAGGTAATACAGGTTCTGGTGATTATGCATTGGCGCGCGCTACTGTTGCCGAAGTATACAATCAGATCTTAACTGATCTGAACTTTGCTGAGCAGAACCTGCCATTAACCAATGCGAATGCTACACTGAATACCACTCGTGCACACAGAAATACTGCTATTGCCTTAAAGACAAGAGTATTATTGAGCATGCGTCGTTATGCAGATGTGATCACTGAAGCCAATAAAATTGTGAGCGCAACTGCTCCATTCGTTGCTTCATCTGGTGTTGCACATGCATTGCAAGCAGACTACAGAACAATGTTTACTACAAACTACTTCACAACTGAATCTATTTTGTCAATGCCGTTTGCTTCTAATGAGCAACCTGGTACACAAAATCAGTTGGGTTATTATTATGGTCCTTCTGCTTTCAACGGTGGTAATGGTGAATACTCTTTATTGCCTTCAGGAATCATCGGTGATGCCGGATGGTTACCTACTGACAGAAGAAGAAGTTTTGTACAAGTATTTAGTGGTAAGAGCTACTTAACTAAATACAGCG
Organism: Sediminibacterium sp. KACHI17; assembly: GCF_040362915.1. Lineage (NCBI taxonomy): Bacteria > Pseudomonadati > Bacteroidota > Chitinophagia > Chitinophagales > Chitinophagaceae > Sediminibacterium > Sediminibacterium longum. The sequence goes on from NZ_AP029612.1 coordinate 2,627,101, forward strand.
TTCCATCTACTTTCATTGATCCTGCTCCGGTAATCCGTTATGCAGAAGTATTGTTGAATTTAGCTGAAGCGCGTGTTCGTTCTACCAATACAGTAGATGCACAAGCAATTGCATTGTTAAATGCAGTTCGTGGGCGTTCAGATGCAACCACTATTTTCACTGCGCTTAATTTTGCTAATGCAGATGCGTTAGCCAATGCGATCGTAAATGAAAGACGTATTGAGTTCCTCGGAGAAGGATTAAGAGGAACAGATCTTACCAGATTGGGACTGCCATTGCCTGCAAAACCAGGTGTAGGAGCAATCGCCCCAACTGCACAGCAGTATATCTGGCCTATTTCTTCTACTGAATTGTTATTGAATCCGCTTTGCGTAGACAATAACTAATAAGGATAGATTTTAAACATGGAAAGCCGGTCTGAAAAGACCGGCTTTTTTTGCAGCTATTCACAATATGCTGCACCAACATTGCCAGCAGGAAACTTCCGTTTCTTGTTGCCGATCCCTAATACTGAGATCCAGGCTAACCCGTTGATTCAGCAGAATCCTGGTTACACTAACTAATCAATACACGCATAAATAGTCCAAGGGATGGCTGAAAAGCCATCCCTTTTTTAATTAAGATGTAAATTTTACACACTTATTCAGACCATCTTTATACCGTCAAATTCCCATTGGTCACCGAAAAATTAGAATAACAAACGAGCGCTCATTACATAATTTTAATTCTAATCTTTATCATTTATAATTAATAATCAATAATTAACAAATTAGTAATTTATATATTTTTTAATTTTCAATGTACAAAACGCAGCATTTTATGTTCAATTGATGTCAATAGTGTGCATTTATGTTTTCTTTAACTTAAATTGCGTCTCGCATTTTTACTTTAAAAACTGAAATATGAGAAAATTCGTCACAGTTGTTCTGTGTGCATTGCTCAGCATTGCGCAGGTTTGGGCTCAAAACCGAACCATCACAGGTAAAGTAACAGACCAGAAAACAGGGCAAGCCCTAGTTGGTGTTACAGTATCTGCCAGCGGCACGAATGCTCTTACTGATGAGTCGGGTAATTACCGCATCAGTGTAGGGTCTGCTGCTAAGTCAATCACCTTTATGTTTGTAGGTTATGACCGCATCGAGTTACCGATCAGAGGTAATGTGGTGAATGCTACACTGAATCCTGAGACCAAGTCTCTGGAAGAAGTGGTAGTAACAGGTTATAGCCGCGAAAGAAAAACACAGTTTGCGGGAGCTGCTACATTGATTAGTGGTAAAGCAGTAGAGACTGTGCCAGTTGGATCTTTTGATCAGGCATTACAAGGTCGTGCACCGGGTATGCTGGTTAACTCGGGTACTGGTCAGCCAGGTTCAAGCCCAAGCATCAGAATCCGTGGTACACAATCTATTCAGGGTGCCGGCGCTCAGCCACTGTATATCATCGATGGAGTTCCTACTCCTGATGGTGATTTCCAGACCTTGAACCCTAACGATTTTGAATCGATCACAGTATTGAAAGATGCGAGTGCAGCAGCATTGTATGGTGCTCGTGGTGGTACTGGTGTGATCGTTATTACCACTAAGCGTGGTAAAGCAGGTGTAACGAACTTCCAGTATCGTACACAAGTAGGTTTTACACAGCGTCCGAATTTCGATCGTATGAATCTGATGAACACCCGTGAAATGCTTGCTTATGAAGAGCGTGAGAAGATCGGTGGTACACCAGGTTGGGTATACTCTCCATTGAACCCTGCGATCCCTGCAGGTATGACTGCGGCTCGTAAGCAGCAGGTATTGGATAGTATTGCAGCGATCGATATCGACTATGCAAATATTTTCTATCGTCAGGGTTTAACTCAATCACATGAGTTGAACATGTCTGGTGGTAATGAGAAAACTCGTTTCTACCTGTCTGGTTCTTATTTTGATCAGGAAGGTATTGACCTTGGATCAAGTCTGAAGCGTTACACTACTCGTTTCAATATTGATCATACTGCTGATAAATTAACTGTTGGATTGAATGCTACAGTTGGTTTCTCTAAAACTAAATTCTCTGAAGGTGAGCAGTTGGGTAACAGCCCACTGAACCCATTCCAGATGACATACCGTGCTAAGACTTATGAGAATCCATACAATGCGGATGGATCGCTTCGTTTTGGTGCAAGTACTTCATTGGCATTGCGTCAGGTTGCGAACTTGTTAGAGCGTATCCAGAATGCAAATCTGACCCTGAATCAGGTGAAGATCAATGCTGGTCTGAAATTAGGATACAAGATCCTGCCTTCTCTTTCTTTGAACAATACTTTCGGTATTGACGTAGGAAGTGATCAAACATCACGTTTCATCAATCCTAACTCATTTGTGGGTTCTAACCAGCAATTCCAGTCTGGTTTGGCTCAGGAAGGTTACAGAATGAGAACTCAGATCATCAACACCACCAGCTTGATCTTCAACAAGCGTTTTGCCGGTATTCATGAAGTAGAAGCAGGTGCTTATTTTGAAGCACTGCGTCAGTATAATAAAACACTTGGATTTACCTTGTTCAACTTAGATCCACGTTTGACAGAAACTGGTCAGGGTGCAGGTACATTACCAGTGGGTGTCGGACAAACTACTTACCCTCAGAATGCTTCTTCAGCGAAGAGTGGTTTTGGTATCCGTTCATTCTTTGGAACTTTACGTTACACGTATGACAACCGTTATACTTTAACTGCTAACGTTCGTCGTGATGGTACTTCAAGAATCGTGAATCCTGCAAACCGTGAGATCACCACTTGGTCTGCGGGTGTGATTTGGAATGCATTACAAGAGAAATTCCTAGCTGACCAGAAGATCTTCACTGATCTGAAAGTTCGTGCTAGTTATGGTATCGTTCCTAATATTGGTTCTATTCCTTCAGGTTCTTATGGTAACGGTGTATCATTCGGTGGTATTCCTAACTATCAGGGTCCTCAGCAGCCTGTATTCGGTGTAACCAACTATGCTGGTTCAACCATTACCGGTCAAGCTCCAACTAACCCAGGTAACCCAGAGTTGCGTATTGAGAAGATCAAAAAATGGAACTTTGGTGTTGATTTCGCTATGTGGCAGAACCGCGCTAAGTTCACAGTTGAATACTATATCAACCGCACAACAGACTTATTCGTAAACCAGCCATTGTCAGGAACTACCGGTTTCGGAAGCTTGAGTATCAATGCTGGTCAGATGAGCAACAAAGGATTCGAGTTCAGTGCAAGTGTTGATGTGATCAAGCAGAAAGATTTCAATTTGAACATCTCTGCTAACCACTCTATCAACAGAAACAACATTGATGATTTAGGTCTGGTGAACGAATACTTCCTTGGAACATTCGTGATCCGTAAAGGCTTACCATATGGTTCTCACTTTACTTACAACTACTTAGGAGCAGATCCTGCAACTGGTCGTCCTGTATATGAGACACAAGATGGTAAAACAACAAACAACATTGCACAAGCAGGTCGTTTCGCTAAGTTTGGTAACTTCTTACCGGTACACCAGGGTGGTACTACCTTAGAAGTTCGTTATAAGGCGATCACTGTATCTGCACTCTTCTCTTATCAGTTTGATGTAGTACGTAGCAACAATACCCGTAACTGGATCACTCGTGGTACTCCAGGTTATCATGGTGCTGTACGTGCGTCACGTGAGTTGATCGATGGTCAGTGGCAGAAGCCGGGTGATGTAAAACCATTCCAGGCATCTATCTACGACAGAGACTTTACTTCAGCTGATTTGGAAGATGCTAAGTTCTTGCGTTTCCGTAACCTGAATATCTCTTATCAGATCCCTGCTATCAAATTGGGTAATGGTAACAACCTGATCCGTGGAGCAAGATTCTATATCCAGGGTCAGAACCTGGCTATCTGGAGTCCATGGAGAGGTTTGGATCCTGAAGATGATAACAATATCAGCTTGAACGAGTATCCTAACCCTAAAATGTTTGTGGTAGGTCTGGATATTAATTTCTAATCAAACAGTATTAATATTCGTATTTGAGAATTTCAAAAACAATCATGATGAAAAAAATAAAAATATTAATCCTCTCTTCTGCGCTGGTGACGTTGTTCTCTTGCCAGAAGTTGATAGAGATTAAAGAAACAGACTTTATCGGTGGAGATGTGGCCCTGAAGACTGTTCTGAACAATGAACAGGGATTGATCGGTGCATATGCAGCGATGAACGTAGAGATGGGCATTTTGCTGAACGCCGTTTTTGCTGATGAAGTAGTAACCGCAGATTTCTACAATGCAGCGACAGTGCATGAGTGGCAGTACAGTTCAACGGATATTTCTATCCGTGATAACTTTACAGCGTTCAACCTGTACTATCGTATCATTGACCGTGTAAACCGTGTATTGCAGGCATTACCTAATGCAACAGCAGCGAATGCAACACAGGAAGCACTTCGTTCACGTATTCGTGGAGAAGCATTGTTCCTGCGTGCGTTCTGCCACTTCGAACTGTATCGTTACTACAGCAACAGTGCAGTAGGAACAGATCTGGCGATGGCATACATGGAGACTCCATCATTGCAGCCACAGGCACGTATCACAGTAGCGCCATACTTCCAGAAGTTGAAGGCAGACTTAGCAGCAGCTAAGCCATTGTTGCCTGTTCATTCTGCGACAAGCGATATCTATCGTGCAACTAATCTGGCTGCTTCAGCATTACAAGCACGTGTTGCATTGTATTTGAGAGAGTGGAATGATGCAGTTACTTTCAGTACTGAATACATCAATGCAATTCCTCTGGCATCACGTACAGATTTCCCTGGAATCTGGACAGATGCGAACAGAGCAGAGCAGACTTTCAAATTGAGCCGTACAGCATCATTGGGTGGTCGTATCGGATCATTGTTCCGTGGTACTTCTGCTAATGCGTCAAACATTGGTACTGTTACTTGGACAGTATCACAGAAGTTGTGGGATTCATATGATCAGGCGAATGATGTACGTTTCACATCATACTACAAGAACGAGCCATTGCTGGCTGGTGGATCACGTAAGTACACACGTTTGATCAAGAAGTATGAAGGAACTACCTATGGTACACCTAACGAGAACGTAGCAGATGCAAAAGTGTTCCGTACCGGTGAAATGTATCTGATCCGTGCTGAAGCACGTGCAGAGAACAATGATCTGGTAGGAGCTGCTGCAGACTTAAATGCTCTGCGTGCTGCACGTATCAATGGTTATACTCCTGTGATCCTGGCTTCTAAAGATGCCGCTATTACAGCGATCGTAGAAGAGCGTTTCAAAGAGTTACCATATGAAGGTCATCGTTTCTGGGATCTGAAGCGTAGAAACCTGCCTGTAACAAGACTTACAGCGGATCTGCCTAACCCGAATGCTGCACCAACATTGCCAGCAGGAAACTTCCGTTTCTTGTTACCGATCCCTAATACTGAGATCCAGGCTAACCCGTTGATTCAGCAGAATCCTGGTTACACTAACTAATCAATACATATTGATTGATATTAAAAGAGGTCAGCTCATTTGAGCTGACCTCTTTGTTTGTACCTAATTGAGATGTAGCAATTGCTTTATTGAACCTGTTGGATAAGGAGCGGATCTTTATGATGTTCTTATGATTTGATTCCTCTTTAGTGAGACGCAAATAAAAAAGGCCCATGAATTACATGGGCCTTTTTATTTGTATTCATTGTTGATTATTGAATGACTTCAGCCAACTTCTTTTCTAAAGCTTCTCCTCTTAAATCTGTTGCAATGATTTTACCGGTTGGATCTAATAACACATTAAATGGAATGCCTTCAATTTTATACATTGGAACTACAACGCTTTCCCAATATTTCAGGTCGCTGATGTGTTTCCATGTTAATTTGTCTTTTGCAATGGCTTCAAGCCAAGCTTCTTTATCCTGATCCAATGAAACACCTAATATGGTAAAGTTCTTATCCTTGAATTTATTGTAAGCTGCTACTACATTTGGATTTTCTTTTCTGCAAGGCATACACCAACTAGCCCAGAAATCAACCAATACATATTTACCTTTTAAACTACTCAACGAGAATATTTTGCCTTCTGTATCAAGCAAACTGATCTCTGGCGCTGGCTGGTTCAATAAACTGTTTGATGGCGCTGCTTGTGTACTTACGGCCATCAAGCTTTTGATCTTTGCCAATCCGCTATGCTCTTTGAATTTATTGGCAGATGCATCAGCCAATGCTTTCAGTTCTTCGGGTTGCATGGTTCTTGATCCCATTCCCATCGCATAATAACGGGCTGCAGGACTTTCAGATGCATTGACAAAATCGGTAATCAGTTTATTGATGTCTTTGAGCTGGATATCACGCTTGGCTCTTTCTACTGTAATTAAACTATCATTTCCTGTTTGTTGCAAGCTGTCTAATGCAGAGAAGGTCAAGTATAAAACCGAATCCTTCACGCGAAAGTCTTCAAAGAGTTTGTGTAGACTTTCACTGGCATCTGATCCCTCAACGGTATAAGCTCTGTAATTGTTGACATCTACATTAACGCGAATACTTTTGCCATCATTTACGAGTAATACATCAGGCCCATTCTCTATGACCAATCTGTACAATGATTCCTCAGTACCCACAGCTCTTAATTCAAAATTGCCGTTCTCCTTTAAAGTAGTTGAATCGAGAATTACCGGTTGTTCTCCACCATAAGGAAGTTCCTGTAAAAAAATTTTCTTTGATGGCGCATTTGTGATCTTACCGCTAACGGTAAATGCACCATATTTTTTCTCCTGACAGCTGCTCAATAATGCAACAGCAGCTGCGATGTATACCAATGGTTTCATGTATCTGTTTTTATTGATTGAGTTTTTGTTCAAGTAATGCTGTTACTATTTTAGGATCTGCTTGCCCCTTGCTTTTCTTCTTTACTTCGCCCACAAATAAACCAATTAATCCCTTTTTACCCTTTTTGTATTCGCTTACTTTATCAGGCATTGCGGCGATCGCTTCATCTATCCATTTCTCCAACATATTGCCGTCGTTCACCATGATCAAATTCATATCAGTAGCTAATTGTAGTGGATCAACCTCTTTCTCTAGCAATGCGGGTAATAGTCTTGAAGACGCAACAGAGAAACTAACCTTACCAGTTTGCACCAATTCTATTAAAGCCGAAAGAGAGGATGGCGATAACGGAAATGCAGTAAGTTCTTTTTGCTGTTCATTCAGATATTGTCTGATGGGGCCTAATATCCAGTTGGCAATGGCTTTGTATTGCTTTGTATGTTTTGCCACCGCTTCAAAATAATGGGCCGTAGAAAGGTCATCACAGAGTTGTGATGCATCATATTCATTCAATCCATAGGAGCTCATCAATCGTCCTTGCAATTCTGCGGGCAGTTCAGGCAATTGTTGTTTGATGTCAGCAATAAAAACATCGGTCAAATGAAAAGGGGAGAGGTCGGGATCGGGGAAATAGCGATAATCATTGGCTTCTTCTTTATCCCGAATAGCGAATGTGGTATCATTGGATGCATCAAAACTTCGGGTCTGCTGTTTGACCACATCTCCTTTCTCTAATAATTGAATGATTCGATCTATTTCAAACTCAATGGCTTTCTTCACATTCCGAATTGAGTTCAGGTTTTTCACTTCTACTTTGGTACCTAGTGTTGTGGTTCCTCTTAAGCGAACTGAAATATTTGCATCACAGCGTAAGCTGCCTTCTTCCATATTGCCATCACAGATACCCAACCATTGTACGAGTTTACGAATCTCAGTAACATAATGCCATGCTTCTTCAGCACTGTGCATATCAGGTTCAGTAACGATTTCAATGAGCGGTGTGCCGGCACGGTTCAGATCGATGCAGGTGTTATGCTCATTCAGATCATGGATGCTTTTGCCGGCATCTTCCTCCATATGAATCCTGTTCAGTTGTACATCCTTTCTTCCGCTGGAAGTATGAATGGTTACATAGCCCCCTTTACAAATTGGAGTGGTATGTTGTGATATCTGATATCCTTTTGGAAGATCTGGATAGAAGTAATTTTTTCTCGCGAAATAATTATCGCGTTCAATCTCACAATGACAAGCCAGTCCCATTTTAATGGCATATTCTACAGCCTTCTTATTGGTCTTTGGAAGTGTTCCCGGATGCCCGAGTGTGATCGGACTCACTTGTGTATTTGGAGCTGCACCAAATTGAGTGCTGTCTCCACAAAACAACTTGCTTTTCGTGGAGAGTTGTGCATGGACTTCTAATCCAATTACCGGTTCGTATTTTTCCAAAAGCGACATGAGCAGCAAAAATACTGCTCATTGTTCAGCTAATGGTGCTTTATGCGGGTTTTATGAGATAATTATAAGGAAAGGATTCGTTGGAGATCTTTTTCTGAAACGGTCAGTAAATTCACCGCAGGTAATCTTCTGGTCAGTTCTTTCCAGTTTTTATCCTGATCATAGATCTTCTTTAACATGGGAATCGCTTTCTCCACTTCCTTGTTATTGGCCAATGTGATGGCAGTCCAGAATTGCATTTCCAGGTTATCCGGAAATAATTGCATCGCTGCTTTGTATTCAGCCATGGCTTTTGCCATATCATTTTTTTCTACTGCAAGATCACCATCATTCATGTGCTGATACGCAAGATGCACGGTATAAATACGTCGTAATTCCTTTAAGGGTTCTTTGGCATCATCAACCCTTATGTCAACTGTTTTATTATTCCATGATTCTGTAATTTTTCCCGGAACCACAATAACTGCTGCAGCTTGCATGCCCCGAATATCACCTCCGGCCTTTTGAGCGGCTTCCAATGCCAGTAATACTCTTTCTGCAAGAGGCTTTCCTTTACTCTTCTCAAATGCTTCAGACATATATTCATCTACCTGATCACCCAACATCATATTACTTTGTACACTGTAATTGCTGCCTTTGATATGACTGGCTACCTGGATACATTTCTTGCCGGTATGTGTTGCCACATTTCCTTTGGCATCAATGATCGACACTTGTCTTACATCTCTGCCCGGATCATCCGCTATTAGTTTATCCAATACCTGCTGTGCCGATAATCCGGTTTTCAATAATGCCAATGCCTTTGGACCATAAGATTTATCTACAAAAGATTGTGTAGCCACTGCACCTACACCTGCTTCAGCCCATGGCACAGATGTACCTACACTAAACCAATGACTTTGAACACCTACGGCCATTTCACCTGTTTGTTCATCTCTTGCAACAATAGAGTAAGTATGCACGAGCGGTTCTTTAACCCGATAGACCTGAGCAAAATTTTGAATGCTGAGAAAGAGAAAAGCGATCCCTGTAAGAATTCTCATATTTCGTTTTAGTTTAAATGTACGAATAAAAAAACCGCGCCAACCCTTTGATAATCTGGGTGACGCGGTATAATGCACATGAGAAAACTTATAACAATATTCTAGAACGAATGGTTCAGAGATCCGCTGTTTTTAATTTTTTCGGGATTTTAATTTCCAGTGTCTGGCTTTTTCCGGATCGGATAATACCGGCTTTGATCAGGTCTCCCTCTTTCACATCTTTCAAAACGCTCTTTATTTCATCTACCGACTTTATTGCTTTGCCATTGATACTTGTGATCACATCGTTTTCCTGAATACCGGCCTTCTGAGCAGGTGTTTCATCTTCTACCTCAGTTACTTTTACCCCGTTGCTTTCTTCTGTATCCTGAATCTCGATCCCCAATCTGGGTTTGCGTGAAAAATTCCAATCGAGTTTATCCAACTCCCTCAGTTCTGGCATATTGAAATTAAAACCTCTCTCAAAAGGAACATCAAAGTTGAAATCAAGATCCATTTCCATGGTCTTACCAAGTACTGCGGTCACAGATTTCTGTTGACCATCTCGTAAATAAGTGATGGTCACTTTATCCTCCGGCTTATATTTTCGGATGGTTTCAAAAAGGTCTTCACTATCTGTAATGGTCTGATCATTTACTTTGGTGATGATGTCGTCTTTCTCAAGCCCCGCTTTAGAAGCAGCGCTCTCTTTTGTTACAGCAGTGATCTTTGCACCCTTTTCATTTTTTTCACTCATTACACCTAAAAAAGCGCGTGGGGTTCCTTCCGGCTTCTTTATTCTGATCTCATCCAGATCAAAAAGTCTATCGCCGTTTCTTGGACTTCTAAGACGAATCGAAGGTGCAATTCTTAAATTCATATCTCTCAGTTTCTCTTTCTCTTCCGGAGACATGTCCTTCATATTTTTACCGTTGACGATGACATTGTCTCCGTCAACCACAATTGTGAGCTTAGTGCTTTTGTCTTTACTGTCCTCTGATTTTTCTTTTCGATCGGTTTGTGCAGTAGCTGTTAAACTTACAGCCATCAAAGCGATTGTTATCCATTTGCGATACATAACCATAAAATTTTAGTGTACGAAATGTTTGGTAGTCAAATGTACAGTAAAAATTTATTTACGAAGACTTTCGGAAATGTTAAATAAGGTTAATACTTGGTGTATGGTTGATGGTCCATAGTCCATGGTAGAACATTGCTTTCCCATGGACTATGGACCATCGACTATACACTACAAAAGCAACGCTTTCACCTTATCCACCACCTGTACCAAATTGCTGGCGTCTTGTCCGCCAGCGGTTGCAAGTGTTTTTTGTCCGCCACCTCCCCCCTTGATGAGGCCGGCAATATGTTCTTTGATGATTTTTGGAGCTTCGAGTCCTTTTTCAGTGATGAGGTTTTCTGATACCATAACTGCTACATTGGCTTTTCCATCTGTATTTGCAGCCAATACTACCAGATAAGTAGTAAGATCATTTTTTAGATCGAAGCATAATTTCTTAAGTGCATCAGCGCTGCTGAGTTCTGTTACTGCACCTATAAAAGTGACGTTGCCGATTGATTCTGCCTTAGACAAGAGTTCTTGTTTGAGAACCTGAATCTGTTTGGCTTCCAGACTTTCTACTTTCTTTTTTAAGTCACTATTTTCTGCGAATAGATTCTCTACCGCTTTGATGATCTCTTTCGGATTTTTTAAAGCTTCTCGAACACTTGATAGTTGTTGTAATTGTTCGTTGATATATGCTTCAGCAGTTGCACCACTCAAAGCTTCAATACGTCTTACTCCCGCAGCTACTGCTGATTCAGATTTGATCTTAAATGTTCCCAATTCACCTGTTGCGCCAACATGTGTACCACCGCATAATTCAATAGAGTAGGCGGGGTCGATGATCACAACCCTAACAACATCGCCATATTTCTCTCCAAATAATGCCATAGCACCTAACTGAACTGCATCATCTTTCGCCATCTCTTTGATGACCACAGGAATATTTTCTCGGATCTTCTGATTTACGATCTTTTCAATTTGCGAGATCTCCTCATCCGTCACTTTTGCAAAATGTGAAAAGTCAAAACGCAACTGCGTATCATTGACCAAACTTCCTTTTTGCGCAACGTGATTTCCTAATACCTGTCTTAATGCCGCGTGTAATAAATGTGTGGCACTGTGATGGATGGCAGTAGATTGTCTTCTTGCCGGATCAACTTTTGCAACCACAGCAACATCGATCTTCGCAGGTAACTGTTCGCAGAAGTGAATGATAAGATTATTCTCTTTCTTGGTATCGATCACAGGGATCAACTCGCCACTAAAATCAAGTATACCCTGGTCACCTGTTTGTCCACCACTTTCTGCGTAGAAAGGTGTATTTTCCAATACAAGTTGATAAGCTTCCTTTCCTTTGGCTTTTACTTTTCTGTATCGTGTAACAATGGTATTGGTCTCTAAAGCATGGTATCCCACAAAACCATTGTTGGTTGTTTCTTTTAAAGTGATCCAGTCTTCGGTATCAACAGCTGTAGCAGCGCGACTTCTATCTTTCTGTTGTTGCATTTCTGCTTCAAATCCTTTTTCATCAACTGTGAGATCGTTTTCGGTAGCGATCAGTCGAGTGAGATCTAACGGAAAACCATAGGTATCAAATAACTCAAAAGCAGCTTTACCCTGTATAGTTTTATCTGATGCAGCATGAATGATATCATCAATTCTCTTTAAACCTTTATCAAGGGTACGAAGAAAAGCATCTTCTTCTTCCTTCACGACTTTACTAACAAAGTCCAGTTGCTGGTATAATTCCGGAAATACGGTTTCGAATTGCTGAGCGATCACTGGAACCAGTTGATACAATAATGGTTGCTTATAATCGAGATATGAATAATAATAACGAACCGCTCTTCTTAAAATTCTTCTGATCACATATCCGGCTCCGGTATTTGAAGGAAGTTGTCCATCAGCAATGGTAAACGAAATCGCACGGATATGATCTGCCAGTACACGGAATGCAATGGCTTCTTTGCTATCGCTGTAATCATATTTCTTCCCTGAGATCTTTTCTACAGCAGTGATGGTTCCGGTGAATACATCAGTATCATAATTACTTTGCTTCCCCTGAATCACACGTACAAGTCTTTCAAAACCCATTCCAGTATCAACATGTTTAGCGGGTAATGATTCTAGACTTCCATCTTTTAATCGATTGAATTGAATGAATACATTGTTCCATATTTCAATCACTTGAGGATGGTCGTTATTCACCAATGTTTTTCCATCCACAGCTTTTCTTTCTTCTGCTGTTCTACAATCCACATGAATTTCTGTACAAGGTCCGCAAGGCCCTGTATCACCCATTTCCCAAAAATTATCTTTTTTATTTCCCAATAATATCCTGTCTTCCGGTATCACTTTTTTCCATTCCAAAAATGCTTCTTCATCTTTTGGAATGCCTTCCTTATCATCGCCTTCAAATATGGTCACATACAAACGATCTTTATCTAGTTTATATACTTCGGTCAATAATTCCCAGCTCCAGGCAATGGCTTCTGATTTGAAGTAGTTGCCAAAACTCCAGTTGCCGAGCATTTCAAACATGGTATGATGATAGGTGTCCACCCCTACTTCTTCCAGATCATTATGCTTACCACTCACACGCAAACATTTTTGTGTATCAGCGATTCGTGGAGAAGCCGCTTTTTTATTACCCAGAAAATAATCCTTGAATTGATTCATCCCTGCATTGGTAAACAAAAGGGTAGGGTCATTTTTTACCACGATCGGTGCAGATGGCACGATCTGGTGTTCCTTGGAGGCAAAAAAATCCAGAAACTTCTTTCTGATCTCGGCGCTGGTCATCATCTGGGTATATATTTTAAAAACTGTATTTTAGTTGCTCAGAAGCTATCTTTGAGCGCTTTTTAAGGGCATCAAAGGTAAGGAATTGACCTTTCTTGGAAAGTGATAAGATTTCTAAGGATTTGCCTTCAACCAGAGCAAAAAATACCCAAAAAGAGCATTTTTGCCGTTTGGAGCGGCCCCCCAGGATATGAAGAAGATCAAATATTATTACAATACCCATACACTCCGGTATGAGAAGCTGGAGACCCCCCTTCGGGTGCGGTTATTGCAATTATTTGGTTTTATCGCTGCTTCCATTGTTACAGGCATGATCATTTTTGCTATCGCTTTTCGTTATATAGATTCCCCGAAAGAAAAACTCCTGCGTCAGCAGAATGAGGATCTCAAGCAGAATTATGGTGTATTGGAAGAGCGATTAAAGCAATTGACACTTCAAATGGATGAATTGGCCAATCGCGATAATGAAGTGTATCGTTCCATTTTCGAATCCAAGCCTATTCCGGATAGTGCCCGCATCCGTGAGATGGAAAAACGAAAAGAGATCCAATTGTTACAGGCCATGGGCTCTACTGAGTTGATCAAGAATATGACATCACAGTTGAATAACCTCGCACTGCGAATGGCGTATCAACAAAAATCATTTGATGAGATCACGCAGATGGTGAAGAATAAGGAAAAATTCCTTGCATCGATCCCTGCGATTCAACCCATTAGTAATAAAAACCTTACCCGTATTGCATCCGGCTTTGGCTATCGTATTGATCCTATTTATAAAGATAGAAGAGCACATCTAGGAATGGATTTTACAGCGCCACATGGTACACCTATTTATGCTACTGCAGATGGGGTGGTAACAGATGCAGGATTTAATACCGGCGGATTTGGAAACAGGGTCGTGATCAACCATGGAAATAGTTATGAGACCTTGTACGGACACATGTATCGTATCAAAGCAAGGATTGGGCAACGCGTGAAGAGGGGAGAAGTGATCGGCTATGTTGGAAATACCGGTAAGAGCTCGGGTCCGCACTGTCATTATGAGGTACATCGCTATGGTAATCCTGTGAATCCTATTTATTATTTCTATAATGACCTTACACCAGCGCAGTTTGACCGTTTATTGAAGATCGCTGCTGCCAGCAACCAGAGCATGGATTAATGAGTTTCTTTCCTGAAATAATGCGGATTTGAGAACAATCAGGGAACCGCGTTTGTATTTAGATTACAAAACCTTCATTTTGGAACCTGCTGTAAGAAAATATTTACTGAGGATTGTCAATACCCTATCATTAGGACTTCTTTGGCTGGCCTTGAATTCCACTTTTGGAATCATGTATGATTATGCGTTCATCCATGATACGATCAAATTAGGTAATATTCTTTTTTACTGCTTTTTTGTTGCGAGTCTTACCGCTTATCTCTGGTATATCATTCGTCTGTGGAGCAAACCTTTGAATTTCGAAGAGTAACTTTTATCGCATTGATTCGTAGTATAAAAATAGCGATGTAGTGTTTTACATCGCTATTTTCTTATATTCATCATTGAAACAGAACGGAATGCCCTTAAAAAAAATCTCCAAGCAGATCATGATCATCGGCACACTGGTGATCTGGACGATCAAATTTTTGGTCCGCCCTTTTCTACATATTGATCCTGCTTTTAAGCCACTGATCGGATTGGCGCCTAATTTGATCGGTTCTTTTTTACTTCCATTTGGCGCTTGTTGGTTTTTTCAGCGCTTTTTCAGACTCGAAAATGATCGAGATCTCAATATCACTTGCTGCTTTGGATTATTACTGGTAGTCATTAATGAATACCTGCAACTGATTCCTGTTTTTGGAAGAACATTCGACTATCTGGATATATTATCCTCTGTAATCGGAGTGTTCTTCGGACATCTTTCATTTCGCAGATTGATGGTCCGATATGCAGTGATTCCTCAAAAAACCACAACTTAATTTTTTTGATCTTTCGTATCCAGTATCACAGGTGTATTTCCTTTACCCATTACGATCACTTTTGAATTTGGTGATGTGACCAGTCCTTTCAACACCTGAATTTGTTCATACTGCAATTGCTTATCGGTCAATCCACTACTCATGATACGCTGATAATCCGCAATACCTTGTGCTTCAACACGTTTTCTTTCAGCCTCCTGCTTTTCTTTTTGTAATACGAACTCCATTTTCTGTGCTTCCTGTTCTGCTTTGATCTTCTCTTCAATAGATGTCTTTACGTTATTGGGAAGCGTAATGTTTCGCACCAATAATTGCTCAAGAATCAGCCCTCTTTTTTTGAAATCATCTTCAATGCTTTTGAATATCCTGTTTTGGAATTGATCTCTTTTATTGGAGTATAACTCAATAGCAGTAAAGTATACAGCATTGTCTCGAATCTTTGTTCTTGTAAGTGGTCGAACGATTTTATCTTTATAATCCAATCCGGTTTCTTTTACGATCCTCGGTGCTTCTTGCCCGATCACACGATATAATACTGTAAGATCAATGATCACTTCCAATCCATCGGCTGTTAATACGCGAATCGCATCATCTCCTGCCTGTTCTCCTTCATCATGAACACCACTCATGGTATAGTTCTGAGTTTTGATATCAACGGTTTTCACGTCTACCAATGGGTTCACCATATTTAAACCACTGGTAAGAATATCATCTGACACCTTACCGAATAAACTCTTCACACCAATTTGACCTGCATCAATTTGTTTGATACAGGAAGTAAGAAATCCAACGATGATAATGATCAATGCTAATATTCTAATACCTGTTGCAAGTTTACGCAACTCTTCTCTTTCTTGGTTTTTGAGGACGATACCTATAACAAGTGTGATCACCCCTAAAATAATCGCTATCATTTTTTATTGATTTTATTGTTAGTCGGAAGTCTGTATAAAATATTACACTTAACTGCTATGATCTGATATGATCACCCATTCACCTTTGATCTTTCTGAATATTAATGTGTAATGTCCGTTTAGATCCCCAATACTTCTTTTTAACATCCATTTGCCCAATACAAAATAGTACCCTTCACCCTGCGGCTTTACTTGCAGGATCTGAAACTGCAGTTTTCCCATTGCAGTGGTATCCGGGTAATTCTTCTTGTAATTATTCAATGTGGTTTGATAACCATATGTCACACCATTCTTCCCTATGAACATCAGGCTATCATTTTCCCAATAACCATGCATAAAGGATTGGATGTCTCCACGGTTCCAGTCTTGTGTCTGGCGGTTTAAAATGCTACGAATGATCTGCTCATCTTTATTTTGTGCATATGAGCTGATACACTGAAAAAGGAGTAGATAAAAAAATAGCTTTCTCATGCAGATAATTTTCAGAAAGCTACTGAAAATTACTGGTCTCTGAAAGCGCGTACCATTTCTCTTTTTCCCGGTGGTCCTTGTAATTTGGTGACCCTAAAACCTGCTGTTTGCATTGCTCTTCTCACAACACCTTTACTACAATAGGTGATCAGTATTCCTTCAGGTGCTAACATTTGGTATAACTTTTCAAAGACCTCAACAGTCCATAATTCGGGCTGAGCTGTAGGTGCAAATGCATCGTAATAGATAATGTCGAATTTTTTCTTTGTTGTAAAACTGTCTAGCGAGGTATTGTGTTTGTATAATTCAAAATTCGGATGAACAGGTACCGGAATATCCCATGATGCTTGGTGTATCTGTAAAAAAAGTGAGTCTTGTTGAAGAATGTGTCCATAGTTCAGTAAAGCTGCTTCTTCTGTAGTCAGCGGAAATGCTTCAATACTGTGATAGCGGATCTGTATATTTTTTTCTGTTGAAAAGCTTGCAGTGAGTAAAGCATTGAGTCCGGTGCCGAATCCCATTTCTAGAATATGGTATTCCGATCGGTTTTTTAGTTGATGCAAGTATGCAATGCCAGCATCAATGAACACATGACGACTTTCTTGCAAAGCCCCGTGTTTGCTGTGGTAGGTCACATTCATATCATGGACCTGAACCGTATGAGAGCCGTCAGCGGTCAGTTGCACTTGCCTATTCATAGAATTGAGTTATTGATGCGGATAATAGAATACTATCGTCTTAACCAAGTTGAAATTGTTTGCAAGGTAAGTTTTCGGGATGAATCTGATTGTCTAACTTGGTTGTATGGAATACCTGAAACACCTAAAGAAAGATCCGAAATTTGCAACCATTTTAGACGGCACTGTTCATGAACTCAAGCTGCATAAGAATATCCCTTTACGCTTAATGGCAAGTATCATGAGTCAACAATTGAGTACCAAAGTAGCCAAAGTCATCTTTCATAGATTCTTGGGATTGTATAATGGCAAGGAGCCTAAACCTGAGCAGGTATTGGATACACCATTTGAAACATTACGTGGCATCGGATTGAGCAATGCCAAAGTGAGTTATGTACAAAATGTTGCCAGATTCTGTATAGAGCATAAGATCACCGACAAAAAATTGCTACAGATGGATAATGAGGATATCATTGAAATGCTCACGAGTATCAAAGGTGTTGGTAAGTGGACGGTAGAGATGTTGCTTATGTTTACCCTGGGTCGCGAAGATGTTTTTGCAGTGGATGATCTGGGTATCCAACAGGCAATGTGTAAACTATATAAGATCAGTTCTACAGATAAAAAGAAAATGAAAACAAAGATGCTCAAGATATCTGCGGCATGGAGTCCTTATAGAACCTATGCCTGTCTCCATCTTTGGAATTGGAAAGACGGGGGACAGTAATGAATCATGAATCTCCAATGTCCAACTTCGAAATGGAAAATTCAATGTTGCTGATGGATCATTTCTCTAGGCTGAATTCCGGCCGGCATTAATGATTCCGAACATACTGCGTGTGATGAGTTTTTCATACACTTCTTTTTCCGGACCATCACTCACATGATTTCTGATTTGATATAGTGCATATTGTTGTATGGTGAGCAGCGGCAGTACAATTTTGTCGCGCATTTGGATAGATGCCCGCCCCGGTTGATCATCATCCATTAACTGAGCTGCTTCTGCCAATTCAAGAACCATATTACACGTAAGATTGAATTCATCTTTCACAAGTTTCCAAACCGTTCCGAATTCAGGATCTTCTTTAATGTATTGGGTTAATGGAAAAAAAGATTTGAGCATGCTCATCATGCTATTGTCGATTAAAGTGCGGAAGAATAATACATTTCTAAACATCGCTTTTACATCTTCCCACAATCCTTTTTCCTTCATGGTTTTCAATGCGGTGCCTACACCAAAAAAACCGGGTACATTTTGTTTCAGTTGACTCCAACTGCCAACAAATGGGATCGCACGTAGGTCTTCAAAACGTAAAGCACCTCCGGTACCTCGTTTAGCAGGCCTGCTTGCTATATTACTTTTACTATAATAGTTCAGGGGACTGAACTGTTGCAGGTACGCTAGAAATAATGGATGTGTTTTGAATTGTTGATACGTAGCATGGCTAATACTTCCCAGCTCCTCCATCAGGTAACGGTCATGTTGTGATAATTGAATTCTAGCATCTGCAAACAATTCATTACTGATACCGGCACTCATCAGCTGTTCGAGATTATACTGAGAAGACTGAATGGTTCCAAAGTTTGAAGTAATGGTTTGTCCTTGAATGGTGAGTTGGATCTCTTCATTTTCAATATTGGAGCCCATGGAAGCATAGAACTTATGTGTTTTACCTCCTCCACGTGAGGGTGGTCCGCCTCTGCCATCAAAAAATTTTGCCTTGATATTGTATTTTCTGGAAATAGCTGTCAGATTTTCTTTGGCAGTATAGATACTCCAGTTCGCTTGAAGATATCCGCCATCTTTAGTTCCATCACTAAAACCAAGCATGATGGTCTGCTGCATTTTTCTTCTCTTCAAGTGATCTGCATAAGTAGGTAATTGGTATAATTCGTCCATTGTCTTTTCCGCATGAGCGAGATCGTCAATGGTTTCAAAAAGAGGAACAATATCCACTTGCAGGTTATCTTCCTTCCAGCCACATAACCTGAATAATGCATACACTTCCATTACATTCAAACTACCCTGACAGTTACTGATCACATAACGGTTACAACCTGCTTCTCCATTGCGTTGCTGAATATTTTGAATAGCATAAATGCTTTCCAGTGTGTCTCTGGTGATCGAATCAAACCATGCGGGGTTCAATTCGCCCTTAAGGGAACAAAGTACCGAGATCTTTTCTGAGGGAGACATTGTTTGATAATGATCGGGCAATAATCCTTTACCCTCTGTTTTTACAAGGCTTTCATGAATTGTTTGAATCACCTGTGTATGGATACGACTATCCTGTCTGATATCGATCGTGGCGAAATGAGTTCCGAAAATTTTTACTTTATGGATCAGACTATTCAGTCTTTGTAAAAAAAGGGAATGATGTTTCTCTTTCACCAACTGTTGAATGGTCAGTAGTTTTTGAAGTAGCTGTGAAGCATGTACAGGCTCTGATTCTGTTGGGCGAAAAACATTTTCATACAAGATTGCTTCGAGTTCTTGAAGCAGTACGTCTACATCAGAGAAAGTCAGTCGTCTTTTTAGTTTTCGTATATCGCGGTAATAACAAACAATGATTGAGCTGCGTAATGCCTCGGCTACTTTGATCGTTGTTGATGCATTTACAAAAGGGTTACCATCACGATCACCTCCGGGCCAAAAGCCTAATTCGATAAAAGGATTCTCACCATCATAGGCATGATCGAAGATATCCCGTTCTATAAAATTGTAAATATTGCCGATGGAGTGGTATAAAATATTCTCGAGATACCACATCAGGTTTAATGCTTCATCATAAGGTGTCGGTTGCTTCTTGTTGAAAAATGGAGTGATCCCAAGCTGTTGGATATATTCATTGATGGTATGAAAGTCATTTTTGGCGATCGCTTCACTCATGTCATGAATGATCCCTAATACACTACCCGGATAAAACTGTGTTGGGTGTGCAGTTAAAACCACTCTCACCCTGAACTTCTTCAACTTATTTTTTAATGCCTGCGTTTTGCCTGCAAAGACCGCTTCATTGTATAAAGATTTTAAGCTGCCGGGGCCTTCTATATTATTCACGTTTGCAAAAGCAGCATCTTCGATGGCATCAAACAATACTACTTGTCGCTCGATGTATTGAACAAACTTGAATAAGCGGTCAATTTTCTCTTTTTCATCATGGACTTGTGTATGCTGATGAAAAAAATCATTGATGATCTGAACCGGATCCTTTCCAGACTTATAATCATCCTCACAGGTTTGCGAAAGAATCGGTAATAAAGCGCCTACATTGGCGATACCGGAAAAAGGTAAAGCCGCAAAAAGGCTGTTATAAATGGTATATTTATCCGTTACGTTACGCCTGAATTGTTGGATATAATGACGGGAAGACATACCCTAATATACATTTTTCTACTAAAAACTAACAGATTTCAGTTAATAAACTAATGATTTTTAGATGATTATGAAACAAATGTTAGTTAATGCGCGGATTAAACTTTCCTATAAAACAGTGGTCTAAAATCTAGGAGCGATTATATTAGCGAAAAAAGGTCCTGCATGCAATCAGACGATTTGGTATTACTGCAACAGTTTCGGGAACCGGCTACAAAGGAGCAGGCATTTACAGGCATCCTGAAAAAATATCAGGAGAAACTGTATTGGCATATCCGAAGACTAGTGGTTGATCATGAAGATGCTAATGATGTACTGCAGAATATGTTCATCAAGGTATGGAAGGGGTTGGAGAATTTTAGAGAAGACAGCAGATTGTATACCTGGCTTTACCGAATAGCCACCAATGAGAGTTTGAGTTTTATTGAGCAACAAAAAAGAAAAGCATCCGTGAGTTTAGACGAAGTAGGGGATGTATTGAGTAACAAAGTAAAAGCAGATACTAATTTTGATGCCAATAAATTGGAGTGGAAGCTTCAACTCGCTATTCAGCAATTACCGGAAAAGCAGCGTGCTGTTTTCAATCTTCGATACTATGATGAAATGCCTTATGAAGAAATGAGCCGGATTTTGGATACCAGTGAGGGTGCTTTAAAGGCTAGCTATCATCATGCAGCCAAAAAAATCGAAGCCTTTATCTTGGAAAATTAAACTTAAGCATACAGCAACTATCTAAAGAACATGCAAAATAGAAATGAAATAACCGTTGAATTGGCAGCCATATTAACAGCAGATGTTGTTTGGCCTGTAGCAGTTCCCTATCGGGTTCCTGCCGGTTATTTCAATGAACTGTCAGACATTATCCTGGATCGTGTGCGGACTAATTTGCCCGGTAAGTCCAATGTATATACTTTACCAGACAACTATTTTGATCAATTACCTGCGCATGTATTACAAGCAATAAGACATGCGGAAGTCAGTGATGAGTTACAGGAAGTAGCGCCATTCTTAAGTACGATCCCTAAAAAAGATCCTTATTATGTGCATGAGCTACCGGCATTAGATGTACAAACGATCATTCAAGGACAGCAGAAAGATTCCGGTAAGATCGTTGCGATGGCTGCTCCAAAAAAACATTTATGGATGCGTTATGCTGCTGCGGCTATCATGACCGGAGTATTGATCACTGCAGCTTTTATATACAACGGAAGTAAAGATGTGGCAGTATCCAATGTGGGTAGCTATGCTCAAATTGATGTTTCTAATGAAATATCAAAATTGAGTGAAGATGAGTTGAATAGTTATCTGACCAGTGCTGAGAAGCTGGTGACCGTTACTGCCGATAGAGAATCTTTACTGATCGAAGAATTACCTGATGTGAACGATCATCTGGATTATATGTCTGATGATGAACTAAATCAATACTTAAAAGAATCTACTGAATCGGCTTCAACCGAAACCGTAGATATAAATAGCTGATCATGAAAACAAGAATACTTTTTACCCTTTCTTTTGTATTGCTCCTTACAGCGTTTATGCATATTGAGGCACAGCCTCCCGGTGAAAGAATGCGCGGACCTCGTGAAAATATAGAGGTACTGAAAGTGGCTTATTTCACGAAACACCTTTCTTTGACCACTGAGGAAGCCGAAAAATTCTGGCCTTTGTATAATAGTTATACCGATGAGATACGTAAGGCCCGACAGGAGAGTAAAGAAGATATCCTCGCTTTTGAAGAAGCGGCATTAAATATTCGCAAGCGTTATCGCGTAGACTTGAAAAAGATATTGGTATCAGATGAAAGGGTGAACAAAGCCCTGCTTGCCGAGCGTGAGTTCATGAACGTTGTTCGCAGAGAACTTCAGGATCGTATGGAAATGCGCCGTAAAGCAAGAGAAAAGAAAGACGACGGGCAATAATAATTCTATTTCAGAGGGCCCCATACCGGGGATTGTATGTCGTGGTAGAATAAAAAGGTCCAGCCTTTTTCCTGACCTTCTTCCCACCACTGTTTTCTAAGTTCCATACATTTTTTTCCGTCATAGTCGTATTTCGCAACGAATCTGCTTTTCATTTGCTGTAGTTGAGGAGCGTCGTCACCGCCAAAGAAAATGGTTTGTCCATTTTCTTCGATCCAAAATACCTGATGATATTTACTATGTGCACCGGTGAGTTGATAACGGATATAGCCGTCGATCACTCCTTCATCTTGTGTTAACCATTCAACGCGACTAAACTCTTCCAATAGTTTAAAATCTTCGGGTATATAGGATGCAGAACCGATTCCTAGTGCAAATTCCATTTCTCTTTGTTGCACATAATAAGTAGCATAAGGAAAAGCAATGAATCTATCTTGACCATTATTGCTATCGATTGTTACGCCTCCAGCATGGTCTTTGTGCAAGTGACTCATCAATACTTTAGTAACCTGAGAGGGGTTGATGCCTGCACGTTGTAGGTTGTTATACAGTTGTGGCGTGCCGTCTGTTTCATTATAACCAAGACCGCTATCCAGCAGTATTACATCTTTTTCAGTGATAACAACAAAAGGTTGTATTTCTACCAGTAAGCTACCGATAGGCCTGTTATTCAGTTCTTCTTTTTCTGTATCGAATGGAACAAAAATTTTTGTTTTATCGATGGTAAAGCTTCCCTCGGAAAGTGGAATGATCTGCATACGCACTGTTTAACGTAAAACCATTTGTCTGTCTGCATCCAAGCGAAGCAGAATAAAAATCAACACTGTAAAAGTAAGTAAAGAAGATCCTCCATAACTAATAAGCGGTAATGGAATACCAACAATAGGAAATAGACCGATGGTCATACTAACGTTTACAGCAATATGGAAGAAAAATATACTGACCACACTATAGGCATAGACTCTACTGAACGTACTGCGCTGTCGTTCGGCGATCATCACAATACGGTATAACAGGAAAAGATATAATAGTAGAAACAATAAGCAGCCCACAAATCCAAACGCTTCTCCTAAGGATGTAAAGATGAAATCGGTACGTTGTTCTGGTACATATTTCCCGCGTGTTTGTGTGCCTTTCAAAAATCCTCTGCCAAAGAAACCTCCTGAACCGATCGCGATCTTACTCTGTCTTACATTATAATCATCCGGTTTACGAACATTTTTATTGGAGCTCGATTTGTCTTGTGCATGTTTATTGTCTTCACAATTATATTCTTTACCCACCATGCTATAGATACGTGTACTCTGGTAACATTCCAGCACATTATTGAAAATATAAGGAACAACAAATCTCTGAACGCCAACACAAACAAGCCAGATGGTAATGATGATTGTCAATAATCGTTTTTTCTTTTTGATCTGTTTGCGTAAAACAAAAATAACAGCAGCAGCAATGATGGTCAGAATAACTGCCAATATGTTGGGTTCTAAAATAAGTGTCGCAACAACTAATACACCAAAGGAAGAACCGATGATCAAAATTTGAGCTGGTAATCCCTCACGATACATGGCAATGACAAAACTTGTATATACCAAGGCAAGACCCAATTCATGTTGTAGAATCGATAATACAGCGGGGGCCATGGTAATGGCTCCTGCTACCAATTGCGAGCGGACTTTTGAAAAATCGATCTCTTGCCTGGATAAGTATTTCGCCAAAGCCAGTGATACAAATATCTTACAGAGTTCAGCAGGTTGTAGATTGAAGCCGCCGGCCAGTGGTATCCAGCTTTTTGATCCATTGATATTTTTACCAATGGCGAAAGTGGCGATCATTAAAAGGATACCTAACAGATAAAACAGATTCGCAAATGCAGTGAACAGTTTACTGTCGGTCAATAAAATAAAAGTTGCTGCGATGGCGCATACGCCGGCAAAGATCAATTGCTTACTGTAGCTTGTCTTGCCATCCAGAAATGAAGCCAGCCAATCAGTTTCAGGACGGTATTCAACCATAAAAATGCAGAGAATACCGATGGCTACTAAAATCGCGTATAACCAAATGACAACATAATCAACCCCCTGTGTGACAATATTTTGATTTCTTCTGTTCATTGTTAGGCAGCAGTTTTTCTTTTTACAGTGGTTGATTTACGCAGTTCTTCGGGTAGAACGGCTGCCGTTCTGCCACTGTCTTTTTTGGGAGCTTTTGCAGGCGCCGGTTTGTTAGGCGTACTGTCTGTTTCCATTTCCTCGGGAGCTTCTTCCACACCTGAAGTATCACGAGCAGCTTTTTTGGCTGCTGCCATTTGTTGTGCCTGTCTCAATGAATCTCTTTTTGCCATTTGTCTTTTCATCTGTGGTGGTATCAGATCCATTTTGGCCAACTGTTCAATTTTAGCTTTTCGATCATTACCACTAATAGAATCATTCAAATATTTTTCGATCAGCAAACTGGCAATAGGCGCAGCAGATGTAGCACCATAACCGGCATTCTCACACATCACTGCAATAGCGATGCGTGGATTCTCTCTGGGAGCAAAAGCACCAAAGAATGCGTGGTCTTTTAATTTTTCTCCGCGATATGCATTTTCTACAGTACCTGTTTTGCCGCATACATTGATGCCAGGTACTTTCGCATAAAAGCCTGTACCGAATTCCATGGTACCCTGCATACCTTCATGTACTTCTTCCCATACAAATTCAGGGATCTCTTTCGTTCTGTGCTTGGTCTTGAATTTATCCAGCATCCCAAATTCATCACCCCCTTCAATCGAATCGATCAAGTGAGGGGTATAATACCAACCTTTGTTAGCAATGATGGCCATTACATTTGCCAATTGTGTTAGGGTAGTGGTGATCTCACCCTGACCAATACTATTTGAGATGATATTACATGACTGCCAGTTCTTACCAAAAATGCCATGATAGTATTTGGGGGTAGGCATATTCCCCATTTTCTCGGATGGTAAATCTACTCCCAATCTTCTACCCAGTCCGAATGAATAGGCATACTGATTGAATGAGCTTAAAGCACTATCGCGGTTAGGGTATTTGTTATTTTCAAGGATACGTCTGTAAGTAGCGGCAAAATAACTATTACAAGATTTTGAAATAGCCGGTTTCAATGTGAAAGTACCTGCTGCATGGCAGCCCATCGGTCTTCCGCAACCATAATATGATCCGCCACAGCTTACGGTGAAATTATCATCGATCACACCTTCATTCATCCCGATAATGCCCACCATGGTTTTAAAGGTAGAACCCGGAGAGTAGAAGGTACCCACTGTTCTGTTCAGCAACGGAAGCCTGGGATCGAAGTACAACATATCCACCAGGTGTTTTTTTCTTTGGTTACCGGTTAGATAGTTGGGATTGTAGGTAGGGGCGCTTACCATACAAAGGATTCCTCCTGTTTTTGGATCGATGGCCACAATACTACCCACCTTATTCTGCATCAATTTTTCACCCAATTCCTGTAGCTCTACATCAATACTGGAGTATAGATTTTTACCTGCAACAGCGGCTGTATCATATGCACCATTTTCCCATGATCCCTGCAAACGCCCTTTATTATCGCGGATGTATCGTTTGATCCCTCTTTGTCCCATCAACACTTTCTCATAAATATTTTCCAGACCGGTACTGCCAAAGTAGTCTCCCATTTCATACCCTTCTCCTTTATGACGACGTAAAAATCCAGTATCTACTTCAGCCATATATCCCAATACTGCAGCACCTACATTGTATGGATAAGTTCGAACAGAGCGTTCATTCAATGAGAAACCCGGGAATCGATACATATTCTCATTCAACTTAGCAAACATCTCCGGTGTCAGTAAGGCCTCGAAAACACTGGGTTTCACGCTGGTGTTTTTGAAGATGAGGTCTCGCATCCTTCTTTTGTAAGTAGCGGTATCAATATTCAGTAACCTGCACAAGGTCATGGTGTCAGTGCCACGTGCTTCTGATGGTATGACAACAAGGTCATAACTGATGGTATTTTCAAGAATGCCTCTTTTCTTACGATCGAAAATGATACCACGGTCAGGATAAATGACTTTACGGTAAAAGGCATTGTTATCAGCAGCCAATTTATACTGACTTGAAAACAATTGCAGGTTGATCAATTGCCCCGTGATAGCAATGAAAACACCTGCAAAAATAAACTGTATCACACGGCTGCGACTCTGATTGAAGACAGGCATAAATCTTGGGACTAAACTTAAAAGTGAAGTGTACTACAAATTTGATGCTTTGTTATGGATCAAACGAAAAAAATTTTGCAAAAGTGTGTAGAAGTCAAAAATCAAAAGTAAAAAAGGGAAGTTTTGAATTTTGACTTTTTACTTTTGATTGCTAAGCGGCGTTCGTTCTATACTTGCCTTTACGTAGGAACAATAGTTCGGCGAGGAAAATCATCAGTAAGCTAATAGCCGTAGTACCTAGAACTTTTCCTAAGAAATAAAGGAAGTCTCCAAATTGAAGCCATTCTATTAGTACAAGATAGAAATGATGTATAAAAGTGAGGAGACCCACATATAAACTATAAGGAGCCCAGCCCATGCTTTTACTACCCGGCTCACTGTAGCTCTGTTCGATGGTTTCCTGAGGAAGTAATACACTAAGAATAAAAGGACGAATAAATGCGATCAACACACAGGGTGCAGCATGTAAGCCTAAAGTTCCGGTAAAGGAATCGAGGGTGATACCAAATAGGAAAGCGATGATCATTAGTAATACCCTGTTCATGTTGAAAGGCAGCCAGAGTATGTACAGGAAATAAATATAAGGAACGATGAAGCGATGTAAAGGTGGAACCTCATTGAGTATGAACACCTGTAAAAAGATGAACAGGATAAAACGGACGATATTTTTTACGAGGCTACTCATTGGTTGGTCTGCGGTGTATTTTCAAGTTGCACCTGTTCAGCAAAACGTACGTTTTCTACCAGATAAACATATTGTATGCTGAAAAAATTGGTGGCTGTTTTGATCTTCAAAGTATAAAAATTGCTGGAAGGGTCTTCAACAATCGAGGCTACTGTCCCTACCATTAAGTTCGACGGAAAATTTGCTGAGTAGGTACTGGTAACTACGGTATCTCCCTTAACTACTTTAGCACTCTTGGAAACATTGCGAAGGGTCAGGATAGATGGATCGCTTCCATCCCATTCAATACTACCGGCATTATTGTCTTTTTTCAGCATGGCACTTACACGGCTATTGCGATGCAATAAACTCATTACCTTACTGATATTGGCACTGGTTTCCACAACAACCCCAACGATACCTTGTGGTCCGATAACAGCCATTCCTTTTTTCACCCCTTGGTTACTACCTCTTTCCAGGGTCAGGAAATTGGTTTGAAGGGTAACCGTATTGCCAATGACTTTCGCAGGAAGCCAAGTGAACTTACGATAACGACCTGTAGAATCACGGAAAGTAGTGTCTGTATAATGGATGGTGTTGCTATCGGGAGCAATTTGATTACTGGCAAGTAAGTTTCTCAGACGATTATTTTCTTCTGCCAATTGTCTATTGGTTTCTGCCAGACTGAAGTAATTGCGAAGATTGCTATAACGTTCATTGAGTTTTCCGGTCAGTTCGCTGGTAGCATCTGAAAAGAAGGCCTCATGTGTTTTGCTGGACCGAGACAATAAAACGATGGCGAAGACCTGAAGCAATAAAAAGCTCAGGAAAGTAAAATAACGCCGTATAAACAGAAATATATTCTTCAACGCAAAGTTTGATTAGAGCATTCAAAATGATCGGATAAGTATACCGGAGTTCCGACTTATCTCATAATGAATGGAAAACGCTGATAGTTCTTCAATGCTAATCCGGTACCACGTACCACACTCTTCAAAGGATCATCAGCTACATGAACCGGTAATTTGATTTTTGCACTTAAACGCTTATCCAATCCGCGTAACAAAGCACCACCGCCTGTGAGGTACAGACCTCTGCGGTAAATATCAGCAGCCAGTTCAGGTGGCGTTGTTTCCAAGGCTTTCAGGATCGCTTCTTCAATTTTGAAGATACTTTTATCCAATGCTTCAGCGATCTCCTGATAACTTACCATGATTTGTTTAGGGATACCTGTTACCAGATCTCGGCCATTTACGGGCATATCATCGGGTGGATTATCCAGGTCTTTCATGGCAGCACCAACATTGATCTTGATCTGTTCTGCGGTACGTTCACCAATCAATAAGCTATGGTAACGACGAAGAGCTTCCATGATATCGGCTGTGAACTCATCACCCGCAACACGAATACTCTGGTCGCACACAATACCTGCAAGGGCGATCACAGTAATACCGGTAGTACCACCTCCGATATCAATGATCATGTTTCCAACGGGTTCTTCTACATCGATACCAATACCCAAAGCAGCTGCCATGGGTTCATGGATCATGTATACCTCTTTGGCTCCGGCTTGTTCAGCACTGTCGCGAACGGCACGCTTTTCTACCTCGGTAATAGAAGAGGGGATACAGATCACCATTCTCCAACTCGGCGGAAACAATGGTTTTTTGGGATAGATCATCTTGATCAACTCCCTGATCATCAACTCAGCAGCGTTAAAGTCGGCAATTACACCGTCTTTCAGCGGACGAACCGTACGAATACTTTCATGGGTTTTCTCGTGCATCATGAGGGCTTTCTTCCCCACAGCCAACACTTCTTTCATATTGTTACGGTTCAGGGCCACGATCGATGGCTCGTTTACCACTACTTCATCATTATGGATAATGAGGGTATTGGCGGTACCCAGATCCATGGCTATTTCCTGCGTAAAAAAGTTGAATAATCCCATTGTATAGAAAAAGTTCTTATTTGTTCGTCAATGATTGCAAAGGTGGCTGAAATTACTTGAAATAACAAAGCCTAAAATACTGATTTTTCGCGGGTCGGGGAAGAGTTCATGGTCCATGGTCAATAGTCCATTGTATTTGATTTCCTGAAATGGTTTCCCATGATCTATGGACTATGGACCATCGACTATTCACTATCCCCAAACTCAAACCCAATATCCCGTCTAAAATACATTCCTTCAAACGATATTTCTTTCAATTTATTTTTTGATTTGTCAACAGCATCTGCAATATTATTTCCGTACGCGGTTACTGCTAAAACCCTGCCACCATTTGTTAAGACATTGTTTTCGTTTTGTTGCGTACCTGCATGAAATACGATCACATCTTTAGAGGCTCCTGCATGCTCCAATCCTTGAATGATCTTGTTCTTTTGATAATCGCCCGGATAACCACCACTCACTGCCATTACCGTAGCACAGTATCTTTCATCATAAGCAATATTGGCATCGGCAAGTGTACCATTGTCCATCGCAGCAAATAATGCAACAAGATCTGTTTGTAAACGCGGCATCACTACTTCTGTTTCAGGATCACCCATTCTGCAATTGTATTCGATCACAAAAGGTTCTTCATTTACATTCATGAGTCCGAAGAAAATGAATCCATGATAGATGAGTTCTTCTTGTTCCAATCCTCTTACAGTTGGGGCAATGATGCGCTCTTCTACTTTACGCATGAAAGCATCATCCATAAAAGGTACAGGGCTTACACAGCCCATGCCACCTGTGTTTAAGCCAGTATCACCTTCACCAATTCTTTTATAATCTTTTGCGTGACCAATGATCTGATAGTCGGAGCCATTGGTCAAAACAAAAACACTCACTTCAATTCCCTTTAAAAATTCTTCGATCACTACCTTGCTGCTCGCATCACCAAATTGTTTGTGCAAGATCATTTCTTCGAATGTCTGTAATGCTTCTGTGTGTGTAGTTGCGATCACAACGCCTTTGCCGGCAGCGAGTCCGTCAGCTTTTAAAACAACAGGTAAACTATGTTTTGCGATATATGCTTTTCCTTCTTCAAAATTGTCAGCAGTGAATTCTGCATAGGCAGCAGTAGGTATGTGGTGACGCTGCATGAATTTTTTACTAAAGGCTTTACTACCTTCTAATTGAGCAGCTTTTGCAGAAGGACCTACTACTATAATTTGCTGTAATGCTGTATCCTTTTCAAAAAAATCATAGACCCCTCTTACCAATGGTTCTTCTGGTCCAACCACCAGCATGTCTATTTTATATTCGATACAAGCTTGTTTGATGGCTTCGAAATCAGTGACACCAATGGGCAAATTGGTGCCAAACTGAGATGTTCCGGCATTGCCGGGAGCAATAAAAAGTGCATCACAATGATGGCTTTGCGACATTTTCCATGCCAGTGCATGTTCTCTTCCACCGGCTCCTAAGAGTAAAATATTCATAATGATTGCTTGGAGTGGCGAAAGTAGGCTCTATGTCCGATTTTCAGCATGAGTAGGGTACTTTTTTGTAAAGTCCCTGCTCATGCCGAAAAATTAGCTTTCTGTTTCTTCAGCAGCGCCCACATAGCGTTTCTCTGGTAAACGCTTCGCTACCAAAAGAAATAAGACAAAGGAAACGGCTAATATGCCGATAAATAGCCAGTAATATCGAGCTCCGGTAAATTGACTGAAAAAGCCTTTATCTACAATATTTCCATTGATAAGCCCAACGAGCAGATTGCCTGCTGAAATACCGAGTAAGTATAGTGCACTCATTGTACTTTTCATCGATACTGGAGAGTGGGTGTATGCATATTCAAGACAGGTAACTGAAACAAGTATCTCAGATGCTGCCAATAAAATATAAGCTAGTATCTGCCACCATACTGAAGGTTTACCTCCGGCATCAATACTTTCTTGTAGGAATGCGATAATGGTGAATGAAAGTCCAATAATTACCAGTCCAGCCCCAATTTTTTTCAAAGGCGTCACTTTTATCCCTTTTTTATCGAGATAGGGGAAAAGAAAGGAGTTGAAAACAGGAATCAATAGTACTAAAAAAAGAGGGTTGATGAAATTGATCTGCTCTGGTAAAATGGAAAAATCTCCGGATAGTCTTAGGTCCAGTCGTGTTGCCTGTAAGACCCACTCTGAAAGGTTTTGATCCCAAAGTGCCCAGAAAATAGGGGTAAAGGCAAATACGGCCAATACACGATATACGGCTTTGATACCATCAATAGATGCAGCTGAATATTTTTCTGATACAGCTTCCCAAACTTTTTGGCCAGGTTTTTTGCTAAATAGTTTAAGTAAAGCATAAGTAGAAATAGAGAAAAAATTCTCTTTTTTAATACCTGCCGGTTTAACTCGAACGTATTTTTTTCGACCGAGCCAGAATACAATAGTAGCCAGCGCCATTAGTATACCTGGTACACCAAATGCTATTTCCGGACCGTAATACTTTTTGAGTAAAGGAATAAATAAAGGTGCTAGTGTTCCACCTAGGTTAATACTCATATAAAACCAACCATAGGCTTTTGAAAGTAGATGCTCATTCGATTTATTGAACTGGTCGCCTACGTTGGCAGATACGCATGATTTAATACCACCGGCACAACAGGCAATAACGATAAGTCCCAGACTGAAGATTGTATAACTATCCCCTGAAATTGAAAGTATCAGGTGACCAAACGTATATAGAATGGATACAAGCAGGATAACACGGTATTTCCCAAAAAACCAATCAGCCATGATTGCGCCAACCATAGGCATGAAATAAGCCAGTGTAACAAAGAGATGCGACATTTCATTGGCCTTCGCGTCGGCTTCTGCCGTAAGTGCCGGATTAAGAGTAGGATTAAAAAAAGTAACTGCCATAAAAGTTACCATGATGGAACGTAACCCATAAAAACTGAATCGTTCCGCTATCTCACTGCCAATGATGTACGGAATTGATTTTGGCATTCCGACTTTATTCGACTCATTTTGTATATCAGACATAAATCGTATTTTGAAATTTAAAAGTATCGGAAACTATCGGTAAAGATTCATCTGTTTACCGAAAAAATTGCTTGCTTCATCTAAAAACCAACTCATGTCTCAACCCCAAAAATCATTCAAACCCTTTGTTTCCTCTGAAACAAACATGAAAGAACTCACAGTCAAATCGATCCTTGTGGGGAGTCTTTTTGGTGTCATCTTCGGAGCTGCTACAGTTTATCTGGCGTTAAAAGCAGGGTTAACAGTATCGGCATCTATTCCCATTGCAGTGATCGCTATTACCTTAGGAAGAAAGTTTTTAAAGACTACGATCCTTGAAAATAATATCATTCAAACAACAGGATCTGCAGGAGAAAGTATTGCAGCAGGTGTGGCCTTTACTTTACCCGGTTTTCTTTTTCTTTCTTCTCCCAGTAGTGCGGAATATTTTAATTACCTCACCATTTTGATACTGGCGATTGTTGGTGGCTTGCTGGGTACACTTTTGATGGTGCCATTGCGTAAAGCATTAATTGTAAATGAACATGAAAATTTACCTTACCCCGAAGGAACAGCTTGTGGCGATGTATTAAAAGCCGGTGAGCGTGGCGGTGATTTTGCAAAAACTGCTTTTTGGGGTTTGGGTGTTGCTTTTGTATATGCTATTCTACAAAAAGTGATGCATGTGATTGCTGAAACTCCTTTTTATGCAACGAAACAGATCAATAAATTTTTTCCTTCCGCAAGAGTTAGCGGTGAGATCACACCAGAATATTTAGGTGTTGGTTATATCATTGGTCCTAAGATCGCAGGTGTTTTAGTTGCAGGTAGTGTATTAAGCTGGATGGTATTCATCCCATTATTATCAACGCTGGTGCCGCCGGATGTTATTGCCATTCAACTGGTGAAGTTGGGTTATCTCTCAGATATCGCCAATGCAGGAGGTAAGGGTGGATGGGATCCGGTTACGCATACTTTCAATGACTACTCCGCTGCAATTTACTACGCGTATGTTCGTCAGGTTGGCGCGGGAACAGTAGCAGCAGGAGGTATCATTACATTGGTTAAAACCATTCCTACTATTGTTAAATCTGTGAAGGGAAGTATGGCTTCTTTGCGTGGCGGATCTGCTACAGCAGAAAGCTCAGTATCGAGAACAGATAAGGACCTTAGTTTGAAAGTGGTAGGATTAGGTAGTTTAGCACTGATTGCTATTATCTCAATCATTCCAAATTTACCGGGCGACGGGTTCCTTCAGAAGATCCTGATCGGTATCCTGGTGGTGCTGTTCGGTGCATTGTTCGTAACCGTTTCATCACGTATTGTTGGATTGATCGGTTCTTCAAATAATCCGATCAGTGGTATGACCATCGCTACTGTGATGGGAACAAGTTTGATTTTCCTGAGTCTGGGTTGGTCCGGACAAGCATATGAACCTCTTGTATTAGTTGTGGGCGGTATGATCTGTATCGCCGCTGCCAATGCAGGTGCAACTTCTCAGGATCTGAAGAGTGGTTATATCGTAGGTGCAACACCGCGCAACCAGCAGATCGCATTATTTGTGGGTGCAATCGTTTCTTCCATCGTAATTGGAATTACGGTTAAGTTTCTTGACAAGCCTACTACTGAAATGCTACAACAAGGTGTGCAGCACGCTATCGGAACAGAAAAATATCCTGCCCCTCAAGCTACTTTGATGGCAACATTGATCAAAGGGATTCTTTCTCAAAACCTGGATTGGCAATATGTTATCGTAGGGATGTTCCTTGCAGTAGTGATGGAACTTTGTGGTATCAAATCACTCAGCTTTGCTATTGGGGTGTATCTGCCTTTGGCTACTACACTTCCGATATTTATTGGCGGTGCGGTACGCGGATTGGTTGAGAGTCGTCAGAAGAAACATAAAAAAGAAGTGAGTGCAGAAGAAGAGGAATTGAGTAAAGGAAGCTTATTTGCAACCGGACTTGTAGCAGGCGGAGCTGTAGCTGGCGTGGTCATTGCGTTTATTACGGGAACTTCCGGCGGAGAACAATTCTTAAAGAATGTGAGTATGGAACATGGACTGATAGAACTGTTATCTGAAAATGGATACTTCTTATTAGGTACATTGTTCTTTGCGTTGATGGGACTGATCCTATACAGGGTAGCGATGAAAAAAACGGAATAGCTGATATCGTAAGTATATTTTATTGCCACTGAAGGCACAGGATCGCACAGAAAAAGACATTACTGTGTTCATCTGTGCTCTCAGTGGCAATTTTTTTCTTTTGAACAGTTTAAACTTTTGATCCATCTATTCGTCCAAAAGCAAAAGAAAAACCATGTGGCTGAAACGCTCAATAGTTGTTTTTTTATTGATTGCATCCACGGCATTCATTCCTGCAGGTCCACACACATTCAATATTCGAATGCCTTATCAAAAGGCAGGTCTTACCCAAGAACAAGCAGCAGCTCATTTATTGAATCGATTCAGTTTCGGAATACAACCCGGACAAATCGAAGAAGTAGTAAAGATGGGCTTAGAGAATTGGCTGCAACAGCAACTTGAAGCGTCCTTACCTGATACGGAACTGGAAAAAAGACTCAATGTGTTTGATGCATTGAAAATGAACAATGAAGTGATCGTAAACACCTATCTCACTCCTGCTCAGATCATAAGGCTGGGTGTACGGGAAAAGATCATTCGTAATGATTCGATCAATAATGCTGACCGCGAGAAATATCGGGAAGAGCTTGCGAAGGTGATGAGGGCATCCGGTGTAAAACCTGTACAAGAGTTACATCGACAATTGGTAAATCAGAAAGTATTACGAGCCTTATACAGTAATAACCAACTCAAAGAAGTGCTGACAGACTTTTGGTTCAATCATTTTAATGTGTCACTGACCAAAGGACAATCACAGCAATATGTGATGAGCTATGAACGTGATGCGATCAGACCCTATGTATTCGGGAATTTTAAAGATATGCTCTTGGCTACCGCAAAACATCCCGCAATGTTGGAATATCTGGATAATGCATTAAGTGTAAGTAATGATAATGAGCGCGCGCGCAGGCAACAAAACAATGCAATGTTTCGAGCTGCAAGAGAAAGAGCAGAAGCCAGATTGAATGATACATCTATGCCCGGAAATGCTTTAGTACAACAAGCAGTGGCTGCAAGAAGAACACAAGGGTTAAACGAGAATTATGCACGTGAAGTTATGGAGTTGCATACACTGGGTGTAGATGGCGGATATACACAAAAAGATGTTACAGAAGTAGCACGGGCATTGACCGGATGGAGTGTAAGGCCTATGTATAAAAATGGCCCTGCGATGCGTTTGATTGAAAATCTTGATGAAACGCAAATGAAAAGAAGGGGATTGATGGTCGATGGAGATTTTTTATTTCGAGGGGATAAACATGATGAAGGGGAAAAACTTATTCTCGGAAAAAAATACAATGGGAAAGATGGGTATGAAGAAGGCGTCGCAGTATTGAATACATTAGCATCACATACATCTACGGCAAAATTCATTGCAACAAAATTGGCGATACGTTTTGTATCGGATGAGCCATCTCAAGCATTGATCAAAACACTTGCAAATACCTATCAACAAACAGATGGCAATATCAAAGCCATGATCATTGCGATGGTGAATCATCCTGATTTCTGGTCAAAGAATGCGTTACGAGAAAAAATAAAATCTCCATTTGAATTTGCTATCAGCGCACTGAGAGCTACAAAAGCACAAGTGATGCAGCCTTTTCAGGTATTTAACTGGTGTAGTAAAATGGGACAAAGGGTTTATTATTACCAGGCACCAACCGGTTTTCCTGATCGTGCTAATTTCTGGATCAATAGTGGTGCATTGTTGAATCGAATGAATTTTGGATTGGCATTGGCCACACAAAAAATTCCGGGGGTTCGGGTGAATCTGTTGGCACTCAACAATTATCATGAACCAGAAAGTGCTGATGAAGCTTTGCGGGCTTTCAGTAAAATATTATTACCCGAGAGAGATCATGAAGAAAATATCAGAAGGCTAACAGCAATGGTAAGAGATGTGAATGTAGAGCAAAAAATAGTTGCAGCAGCAGCTAAGACGAAAAATAATAAGATGGAAGAAGAGTTGGAAGAGGACATAAAGTCACAAATAACAAGAGATAAGGAAGAGGGAAAGAAAGAAGTGACGAGTATGGCGCAGGTCGTAGGAATAATCATTGGCTCACCGGAGTTTCAACGGAAGTGAGTAGGAGAAATGCAAAAGAGGAAAGGGCGCGAATGGTTGGCCAACTTCTTACTTCTAGCTCGTGGCCAGAAGCCTGCAGCTAAAAACTTACAACTGAAAAAATCAAACATATGGTTCATCGTAGGGCATTTATGAAATCAGGGGCTATGGCCTTGTTTGCGGCGGGTTTTGGCGGCGTCCCTAATTTTATTGCACGTGCAGCAGAGAGTGGTAAGATCATTCCACCTTATAAAAGAAATAAAGTATTGGTATGCATCTTTCAAAGAGGTGCAATGGACGGATTGATGGCGGTGAGTCCATTTGCGGATCCAAACCTAAAAACTCTTCGCCCTACTTTGTATATGAGCCCTGCACAAACACAAGGTAGCATGATGGATCTTGATGGACAATTTGCATTACACCCATCTCTTCAGAGTTTGTCTTCATTTTTTTCAGAAGGAAGAATGGCGATCGTGCATGGTGTAGGTAGTCCGAATAATACTCGAAGTCATTTTGATGCACAGGATTTCATGGAGAGTGGAACACCTTTTAATAAAGGTACTACAAGCGGATGGCTGAACAGAGCGGTAGGATTAACCGGACACGAGGCAACACCATTCAGTGCGGTAAGTATTACCAATGCATTGCCACGCAGTTTGTATGGTGATCGAGAAGCATTGGCGATCAGTAACCTTCAAGATTTTGCAATACAGATGCAGGGAAATCCGATGGCAGGTAATATGGCGGCCAAATCATTTGAGTCTTTGTATGATCAAACCAGTAATCAGTTATTGAATAAAACCGGTAAAGAGAGTTTTGAAGCCATACGTATTTTGAAGTCTACCGATATCAAAAATTATCAACCGGCGAATGGTGCTGTATATCCTAATTCTCCATTAGGAAATTCATTGAAACAAATCGCTACACTGATCAAAATGGATGTGGGTATGGAAGTGGCATTTGCTGAAAGCGGTGGTTGGGATACACATTTCAATCAAGGAACCCTGAATGGTGCATTCGCCCGTAATCTGCGCGATTTCAGTGATAGTATCGCTGCTTTTTGGAAAGATATGGGAACTTATCAGGATGATGTAACGGTAATGACCATGACAGAATTTGGCAGAACCGCACACCAGAATGGAACGGGCGGAACAGACCACGGAAGAGCGAGTTGTTTATTTGTATTGGGAAATGATGTTGCAGGAGGTAAAGTATACCATCAAATAAAATCACTGGCCAAATCAGATCTGGAAGATGGACGAGACCTGCCTGTATCAACAGATTTCAGGGCAGTATTCAGTGATGTGGCTTTGGGCCATCTGAAGCTGAAACAAACAAAAGGACTATTTCCCGGCTGGGATGGTAAAGCATTGAAAATAATGAAGGGATGATTTTTAAGCGTGCACATCATCGCTGAAAACGAAATAATATCGATCCTTCATTGTTGATATAAACGATATCATTACCTAGTTCCATCATCGCCAATCCATCTTTGAAAGTACCGATACGATCAAAACGAGGCTCAATGACCCATTCCCCTTTTTTATTGATAAAGCCCCAGCTTTTATAATCTTTCTGAACAGCTGCTAGTCCTTCACTGAAAGATGCTGCATTGGTATAAGTAGGGGCAATCACCCATTGTCCGCTCATGTCAACAAACCCCCACTTGTTGCTGGTATCACGTGCAGCAGACAAACTATCTGCAAAACCATTCATGCGTGTGAATGATGTCTTGATACTTGTTTTGTTTTTGAGTGTGAGTATCTCCCAAGGATCGGTCATATTTTGTTGTGTACACACCACTCCTGAGAAAACAGAAGTGATATTGTAGTAACTGGGTTGAATCACAAATTTCCCAAGGGTATCAATCAGTCCCCACAGATTGTTTTTGAATGATGCCGGTGCAAGTCCTTCTGAAAAATTATAGCAATGAGCAAATTGAAGAGGAATGATCATGATCCCTTTTTTGTTGATATATCCCCATTTCCCATTTTTTTGTACCCTTGCTTTATATTCAGAAAACTGATCGACAGCGCTGAATTGTGGGGTAATGATCCATTTTCCTTTATCATTAATGAAACCGTATTGAGCAGATACAATATGATTGCCGATGGCAGCTACAGCAATACTGTCTTTAAATGAACTTGCAAATACGAATTGAGGCGGTATTACGGTTCTTCCGTTGTTCTTGTGCAAAAAGCCAAATCTGTTTTTCTCGATAAATGGTATAAGATGCTGTGCCTGTAAACAGGAACAAAAGATCAGCGTGTACAAGACAGCAAAGAATATACCTCTCATCCGAATAAAGATAAGTTATAATCTTCCGTTCCGGATCTCTTCAACCACACCGGGATCTAAAAGGGTAGAGGTATCACCTAAATTTTCAGTTTCACCTTCTGCAATCTTACGAAGGATTCTACGCATGATCTTTCCGCTTCTTGTTTTGGGTAATCCATTTACAAACTGAATTTTATCAGGTTTTGCAATGGCACCAATGATTCTGGTAACAGTTTGCAAAATATCTTTTCTTACCAGATCACCTGTTCCATGCGTGTCTTGAGCATGTGAGCCTTGGTAGATCACATAAGCATAAATGCCTTGTCCTTTGATATCATGCGGATAACCTACTACTGCACTTTCTACCACGCCAGCATGCATATTAATGGCATTCTCTACTTCTGCAGTACCGATACGATGTCCGCTAACATTCAATACATCATCCACTCTTCCAGTGATACGGAAGAAACCATCCTTGTTTTTCAGTGCTCCGTCGCCTGTGAAGTACATGTTCTCGTAAGTAGCAAAATAGTTGGTGCGACATCTTTCATGATCACCATAAGTGGTTCTTAAGATGGATGGCCATGGAGCTTTGATACAGAGATTACCGGATATGGTTTCTTCGCCTTCCTGAATGATCTCTTTTCCATTTTCATCTACTAAAACCATTTGCAGACCAGGCATTGGCAATGTTGCCCATCCGGGTTTAGCCGGGGTAATACCTGCCAGATTCGAGATCAGGCATCCACCTGTTTCTGTTTGCCACCAGGTGTCAACGATCGGACACTTTCTTTTACCCACATGTTCATCATACCAATGCCAAGCTTCTTCATTGATCGGTTCACCAACGGTACCCAATACTTTTAATGAGGAGAGATTCTTTCCTTGTAAAGGACCTAATCCAAAACCCATCAGACTACGAATGGCTGTTGGGGCAGTATACAAAATGTTGACTTTATACTTGTCTACAATATCCCAGAATCTACCGGCATCGGGCCAGGTAGGAACACCTTCAAATAATAATGAAGTAGCGCCAGCGCTTAAAGGTCCGTATACGATATAACTATGTCCAGTGATCCAGCCAATATCTGCAGTACAGAAATGAACTTGTCCGGGTTCATATTGAAATACGTTCACGAAAGTGTAATTGGTGTATATCATATAACCTGCTACACTATGTACGACACCTTTGGGTTTTCCTGTAGATCCGGATGTATAAAGGATGAATAATGGATCTTCTGCATCCATTTCTTCTGCCTCAATAAAAGTGATTCCTTTTTCTTCTACTTGTTTCATCTCATCCTCCCACCATACATCTCTTCCTTTGATCATGGATACCGGAGTGCGAGTGCGTGTAGCAACGATCACACGCTTTACGGTTTTATTACCAATGAGTGCATCATCGATCACGCTTTTTAAAGGAATATCTTTAGCACCACGGTAAGCACCATCACAGGTAACGATGAATGCTGCTTTGGCATCTTCTAGTCTGTCAGCGATACTTTGTGCTGAGAAGCCTCCAAATACTACTGAGTGAATGGCACCGATTCGAGCACATGCCAATACAGCGATCGCCAATTCGGGGATCATCCCCATATAGATGCAAACACGATCTCCTTTTTGAACGCCATTATTTTTGAGTACGTGTGCGAACTGACAAACCTTCTCGTGTAATTTTTTATAAGTAAGTATCCGATGATTCTCATCCGGAGCATTGGGTTCCCAGATGATGGCAGGATGATTGGCTTTGGTAGCAAGATGACGGTCTAAACAATTTTCAGTGATATTCAGTTTTCCACCTTTGAACCATTCTACTTTCGGAGCAGTAAAATTCCAGTCAAGTACGGTATCCCATTTTTTCTTCCATGTGAAGTGTTCAGCAATGGAGCCCCAGAATCCTTCAGGGTCCTGAATACTTTTTTGATATGCTTCCTGATAGGCTTCAAAACTTTTGATCTGATAGGGGTATGACATACCAGTGAATTTTAGGCTATAAATATACTGTATGCCATTCCTTAATTTGTGAATGTTTTGTATAAATATCTCATACAAAAAAACCGACCAGGTAAGTGGTCGGTTTTTTAAGAAGTTGGTTGAATTATTTCACGTACTTCAAAATTTCTTCGCTATCAGGTGTTACTTTACTTGGAAAGTAAGCGATCATCTTTCCATTTTCATCCAATAAAAATTTATTGAAGTTCCATTTGATATCTGCATCTAAAACGCCATTCTTGGCTTTGCTGGTCAGCCACTGATAAATAGGTGCCATGTCTTCTCCTTTAACACTCACTTTACTTGCCAATGGAAATTTCACGCCAAAACGTGCTTTACAGAACTGCTGAATTTCTCCATCGCTACCCGGCTCTTGTCCGCCAAAATTATTTGCAGGGAAACCTACGATCACCAGCTTGTCTTTGTATTCGTCATATACTTTCTGCAATGCTTCGTATTGTGGTGTATAGCCGCACTTAGAAGCGGTATTCACAACCAAAATCTTCTTTCCTTTGAATTTTGCGAAATCGATGGTTCCACCTTCGATCGATTTTACTTTAAAAGAATGAATGCTGCCATTGTCAGGTAAGGTGAAGGCAGACATGATGACCAGTGCTACAAATGAGAGAACGTATTTCATACAATAGATTTTTTTCAAAATAACACTTAAATAAGGGAATTGTTATGGCTTTTCGGTGAATGGATGAAAATTGCAGTTTACAATGTATAAGCGGCAGCTGCAAGACTAAGTCTACAGTTTGGTATTGACATCAGCGTTTGTCCACAAGCTTCCAAAGTAGCACCTGTTGTGATCACATCATCTACTAACAATACATGTTTATCTATCAACTGCTCAGATGCTGATATTTTGAATACGCCTTCCATATTCTGCCATCTGGATAGCCGGTTTTGGGTGGTTTGACTATCCGTAAACTTTTCTCTTTGTAACAGTTGGGTCTTTAGGGGCCTTGACCAGACCTCTCTGATACCCTCACATATGACTTCGGCCTGATTATACCCTCTTTTAAATTCTTTTTTTGGGTTCAACGGGAGTGGCAGAAGCAGATCGATGTCAGCGAAACGAGGTTCAGATCTAAGGGCATACCCCATCATTCTGCCTAAAAAGAGTCCGGCATGCTTATTTTGCCGGTATTTAAGCTGTACCATCAGCTCCTGTACCAGTGAATGCTTGGTAAAATAGTATAGGGCGCCGGCCTGTTCTACCCGAATCCGGCCAAAAAAGGCTTTTTCGACCGGATTATTCATTTTTCCGAAAAACCCCGTTTCAGGCAGTTGGTGGATACATCGGCTGCACAGTTGCTGGCTGAGCCCTAAATGATCGCTACCGCAACCCAAACAGTAATGCGGATAAACAAGCTGTAATAAAGATCGGGTTATAGATATCATCCCCCTAAACTAAACAGGATCACATGCGTATTTTCCGCAGAAATGTTGAATGTAAAAGTGAAAGGTGAAATTGTTTCTTTACACTTTTCACCTTTCACTTTTACATCCTTAAAAAAGTTGCTGATATACCTCATCTACCCGACTCAACGCAACTACTTGGATCTTGTAGGCTTGTGGATTGAAACTTTTCTTGTTGTACTTCGAAACGAATATTTTTTCAAATCCGAGTTTCTCTGCTTCAGCAATACGTTGTTCTATTTTATTAACAGCTCTGATCTCGCCATTCAATCCTACTTCACCTGCAAAACACACATGAGGCGGAAGCGGAATATCTTCATAGGAAGAGAGTAAAGCGCAGATGACAGCGAGATCAATCGATGGGTCTTCTACTTTAATACCCCCTGCAATGTTTACAAAAACATCTTTCATTCCAAATTGAAATCCACCTCGTTTTTCAAGTACGGCTAATAACAATTGAAGTCTTCGGGTATCAAAACCGGTCACAGTTCTCTGTGGGGTTCCGTAAACACTTTGTGTCACCAATGCTTGTACTTCAATGAGTAATGGACGCATACCTTCAAGGGTTGCAGCAATACCACTACCACTTAACTGATCCTCTCGTTGAGCGATCAAAATTTCTGAAGGATTGGATACTACTCGCATACCATCACCTGTCATTTCATAAATACCCAACTCGGCGGTACTGCCAAAGCGATTTTTCAAAGTTCTTAAGATCCTATAAGCATAATGTCGATCACCTTCGAACTGCAAAACCGTGTCTACCATGTGTTCCAGCACTTTTGGTCCTGCAATGGCGCCATCTTTAGTGATATGTCCGATCAAAAAAACAGGGGTGCTGGTTTCTTTTGCGAAGCGTTGAAATTCAGCTGCACATTCCCTGATCTGAGAAACGGTTCCTGCAGATGAATCAATCAGATTGGACTGTAATGTTTGAATCGAATCAACGATTACTAACTGGGGTTTCAGTTTTTTGATTTCCTGAAAAATCGTTTGTGTTGATGTTTCTGTGAGCAGATAGAAATTTTCATTTTTGATCTTTAATCGATCCGCTCTCATTTTGATCTGTTGCTCACTTTCTTCCCCGCTGATATATAAAACTTTGAGTTGATTGAGCAGTAAACCATTTTGCAAAAACAAAGTACTCTTACCTATGCCAGGT
This sequence comes from Sediminibacterium sp. KACHI17, assembly GCF_040362915.1. Lineage (NCBI taxonomy): Bacteria > Pseudomonadati > Bacteroidota > Chitinophagia > Chitinophagales > Chitinophagaceae > Sediminibacterium > Sediminibacterium longum. The sequence continues at coordinate 2,670,461 of NZ_AP029612.1, forward strand.
TCGCCTGCCACTAAAATGATGCTACCCGGAACAATGCCTCCTCCCAATACTCGATCTAATTCCGGATCTCGACTTTGGATTCTTTTTTCTTCGGTTGTTTGTACCTCATTTAAAGAAATCGTTTTAGTTTTTCTTTTTTCTTCTTTGTAATCATCCCATTTTTCTTCTTTCACATTTCCTTTATCCAATACTTCCTCAACAAAAGTATTCCACTGAGAACAGGCCGGACATTTTCCGATCCACTTCGCACTTTCATAGCCACAATTGCTGCAGAAAAAAGCTGTTTTAATCTTACTCATTTGCTAAAGGTACTGTTGAAATGATGAGTTCTTTTCAGGAAAAAAATGCGCAAAAAGAAATGATGAAATCTTGTGTAAAATCATCCATAATTTGGATAAAAAATTCGCAATTCAAAAAAGACAAAAAACGCTGAAACGCAGCAGTGACGGGCATGTAAAAGGGCCAACATTGCTGTTGACCCTGTTTACTTACTAACCCATTAAATTCTACCACTAAGTTACAAAACCGAGCCACATGGCAAAATAATTTTTGGGTTCTGTGAATAATTTTTTAACCCCGAAATTATTCGTAGATGACCTTAACAGTTTGTTAATCAAAAGGGTTACAGTCATTTTGTCGAAGTGGGGAAAAATGTCATTTTTTTTGGTGCTTTTTGTCAGAAATCGGGGATTTTAAGGCGTCAATTCCCTTTTTTTCGGATTGGTAGGCAATTTGCTGCTCTATCCGAAATTAGTCGTATGAACTCTATCATGTTATTGTCTTTATTATTTATCGGGATCAGTTTCCTGGTTTCGATGCGGTTAAAGTCAAAATTTACCCATTACAGCCATTTACCGATCACCAATGGAATGAGTGGTAAAGAGGTGGCTGAGCAAATGCTCCGCGACAACGGAATATATGATGTAAAAGTTATATCTGTTGAGGGTTTTCTCACCGATCACTATAATCCCATGAATAAAACTGTAAACCTGAGTCCGGAAGTGTATAGTGGAACCAGTATCGCATCAGCAGCAGTGGCAGCCCATGAATGTGGTCATGCTGTTCAACATGCAACCGCTTATAACTGGCTGATGTTGAGAAGCAGGCTGGTACCTTTCGTTCAGTTCAGTAGTTCTATTGTTCAATGGGTGTTGCTGGCAGGAATTGTGCTGTTGAATACATTTCCGATGTTATTATTGGGAGGCATCATTCTATTTGCTATCACCACAGTTTTCTCAGTGATCACATTACCGGTAGAATTTGATGCCAGTAACCGAGCATTGGCTTGGTTGGAAAATAAACGCGTATTGGTGAGTAAGGAACAGGAAGGAGCCAAAGATGCTTTGAAATGGGCCGCAATGACATATGTAGTAGCAGCATTAGCTTCTGTTGCTACATTAATTCAATATGTATTGATCTTTTTGAGTGGGTCAAGAAATGATGATTAAGTGGTAGTGAATGGTGAATTGTGAATTGTCAATTATAGTAAGCTCCTTTTTATTGACAATTCACAATTCACCATTGACCATTCACATTAAAATTTGATCTCCTCTTCTCGTTCATCAAAGAACTTGAACTCTGTGAGATGATAATTAGTATTGGCTTGGGCCTTTACTTTCACTTTGTGTTTCTTTCTCCACTTTTTAATGATAGAAGAGAAGAATCCTTTCGTGAGATAGGAGTGTACGATCGGATGTACCACGATCGTGAGATTTTTGTGTGAATGTGTTACGAGATAATGTAATTTCTTTTCGATCTCATCCTCCAGTAATAATGTAGAAGTGATCTTTCCGGTGCCATTACATGCCGGACAGCTTTCCGCAGTATTAATATTTACTTCAGGACGCATACGCTGACGCGTGATCTGCAGTAATCCGAATTTAGAAATAGGAAGAACAGAATGTTTTGCACGATCCGCTTTCATGAATTGCTCCATGGCTTCCTGTACCTTTCTTTTATTATCGGGCAACTTCATATCAATGAAGTCGACAACGATGATGCCGCCAATATCACGTAAACGAAGCTGTCGGGCAATTTCTTCAGCTGCTTCTAGATTTGTCTCGAGTGCATTCTCTTCCTGATTATTGCTTACACTTTTATAACCACTGTTTACATCTATTACATGTAGCGCTTCAGTATGCTCAATGATCAGGTATGCGCCACTTGGCAGGTTCACGGTTTTTCCGAAAGATGATTTCACCTGTTTCGTTACACCATATTGATCGAAAATCGGAAGCCCGTTATGATAGAAAGAAACGATATCAGTTTTATCAGGTGCAATACGTTGGATATAAGATTGTGTGACCTGAAATAAATTTTTATCATTTACCACGATACGATTGAAATCTGCACTCAACAGATCTCTGAGTATACTGGTTGTTTTGGTTTCTTCACTCAATATTCTCACAGGAGCAACAGCACCTTTCAAATTGTGTTGAATGGTTTTCCAGGTTTCAACCAGTGCCAACATATCCTGATGCAGTTCTGCAGTACTCTTTCCTTCAGCTGCCGTACGTACGATCACACCAAAGTTTTTTGGACGGATAGCTTCTACGATCTTATGCAGACGCTTGCGTTCATCTGAAGAATGAATTTTTTTGGATACAGCTACAATTTCATTGAAAGGGGTTACAACTACAAATCGTCCGGGTAGTGATATCTCGCAACTCAGTCGCGGGCCTTTCGCTGCAATCGGTTCTTTTAATATCTGAACCAGTACATGAGGTTTGCCATTTAGTACTTCATTGATTTTTCCTGTTTTTACGATCTCAGGTTCAGACTGGAATCTGGAAAAATCGAAAGGCTGTTCTCCTTTATCTGTCATCGCTATTTGCGTGAACTTGATAATAGAACGAGCATATGGACTTAGATCCGTATAATGTAGAAATGCATCTTTTTCAAAACCCACATCCACGAACGCAGCATTCAGTCCGGGTATCAATTTCTTGACTTTGCCCAGGTATAGGTCACCCACTGCAAAATTGGCGTCCGTTTTTTCGTTGTGCAGCTCCACCAGTTTTTTATCTTCCAACAATGCAATTTCTACACCTGTTGGAGCAGCATTAATAATTAGTTCTTTGTTCACAAAGTGCAACTTTTAAATACAAAATCACATACCGGTATTCGGTAGATCAACATCCACAACATCTGTTGAGGCAGCCCAGGGAAAGGAAAAGGTAAAGTTGCGAAAAGGAGGAAGGTAAGGCTGCTTCCAGATAAGTGTTAAACGGGTTTAATCAGGCCGAAGCGAGATTAAACCCGTTTAGTATCATGATCGGTAATCCGAAGAATTATTTATTCTTCTTCTTATGACGATTCTTTCTCAGACGCTTTTTACGTTTGTGTGTAGCGATCTTATGACGCTTTCTCTTCTTACCACAAGGCATACCAAAGTAATTTTATACAGTTAAAAAATAAATTTATCGTTTCAGTTCAGCGATCCTTTTTTCCAGCGCTTGCTTAGCTTCCGGTATCGCCACTCTTTTCTTTGCTTCCTCATACCATTTGATCGCATTGGCCTTTTCATTATGAATATCATAAGACTCAGCCAAATTGAAAATGGCATCCAAATTTTCAGGATCTACTTTCAATACATTCAGAAAACGTTCGATGGCTTTATCATACTGACCGCTTTTCTTACTGCCTAATCCAAGCATCATTTGTCCAAATACATTACCCGGATTCTTCTCCACCACTTCTCTGATCTTCATAATACCCTGCATCGGGTTATCTGAAATGTTTCCGAAAAGATAGCATGCCCCCAATCCGATCTTACTCGAATCATTGGCCGGATTGATGCTCAATGCCTGATCAAAAAGAACTTTCGCTTGTGAAGCCAGCCAGTTTTGCATGGCAGGCTCCCCCTCTGTCATCAGGTTGTCTAAAAACAGATGGGCGGCAAAGGTGAGGCTTTTTTCAGAATTTTCCAACTTGGCGGCTTCAGCCGTATACCAGGCATAGGGTTCAAAAATCCGCGCCGAATCGGCCCAGAACCTGGCTAACTGATGATATACATGGATCTTTTGCTCATTGATATCGCCCCTGACAACAGCATTCTCGAGGGCACCCAGACGGGCGACTTGCTCCGGACTGATCCGTTCTTTCGCTTTAACAAGCAAGTCTTCAAACTTAATAGATTGATTTACAGTGCTGTGAGGCGCTTCGCCTTCTTTATGAACGTGTTTACTGGGGGAGATGGTTGGACTAAAAAAGTACAACAGAATGAATATTACCAAACCACCACCCGCTAACAGAAGTTGCTGTTTCTTCACTGATCGGAAATTTCGGCGAAGTTAGTCCGACTTCCGTTTGCTTTTTACTTCACTCACAAATTCTTTTGCCGGCTTAAAGGCAGGAATATAGTGTTCAGGTATTTCTACGGCTACATTTTTCTTGATATTGCGACCAATCTTGGCGGCACGCTTTTTTGTAATAAAACTGCCAAAGCCACGGATATAAATATTTTGTCCGTTGGAGAGGCTCTCCTTTACTTCTTTGAACATGGTTTCCAGCGTGACCAGTACATCCACTTTCGGTATACCCGTTTTATCGGAAATCTGGTTGATGAGATCTGACTTTCTCATTTGTATAAAGTTATTTTATAAATCAGATTTAAAGTACGACAAAAAAACTGGTATTTGCAAGAAAGATAGTGTAAATTTTATGTGCGTTACTAATTGATAGATAAATGATTCAAACGGGCAACAATTGGTTAAGATTTGTTCATATTATAAATATAATTATAGTTTATCAACTTTATTACCAGTCATGCGTTGTTTTGAGCATCTTTGTTTAATCGGATGAAAAAATCTTTTACCTCGATATTAATGGACTGGCACCGGCATCAAAATGACCGGGAAATGCCTTGGAAGGGAGAAAAAAAACCTTACAGAATCTGGTTGAGTGAGATCATTCTACAGCAAACTCGTGTTGAACAGGGGATGGCGTATTACCATCGATTAGTTGAACAATATCCTACGATACAGGATCTTGCCCAAGCGCCCGATCAACAGGTATTTAAATTATGGGAAGGTTTGGGTTATTATAATAGATGCCGAAATCTCCTATATACAGCCAGAGAAATTGTAGAAAAGCGAAACGGAATTTTCCCTTCTACTTATGAAGACCTCCTCTCATTAAAAGGGGTTGGTCCATATACAGCGGCTGCCATTGCTTCATTTGCTTATAACTTACCGTACGCTGTAGTAGATGGGAATGTATTTCGGGTATTGGCCCGTTATCTGGGTATTGATACAGCTACTGATAGTACTGAAGGCAAGAAAATATTCGACGACCTGGCTTACGAGATGCTGGATAAAAAAGAACCGGCTTTGTATAATCAGGCAATCATGGACTTTGGCGCCACCGTTTGCAAACCCATGGCCCCACGCTGTTCTGCCTGTCCGCTTCAACATGGTTGCGCAGCTTTGGCAACAGGTAAAGTGAATCAACTCCCTGTCAAGGAAAAAACATTACAGAGAAAAACGAGATACTTTAACTATTTCATCCTGCAATACCGGCAAAAGATTTGGATACAACAAAGAACTGCAAAGGATATTTGGCAACACTTATTTGAATTTTATCTCGTAGAAACAGAAAAACAGCTTCGTTGGGATACGTCATTGATCCAAAACTACCTAAAGGATCAGTTGAATATCTATGATGCAAGGATTGGAAAGATCTCGCAGCCAGTTGTACAGCAATTGACCCATCAACAAATCAAAGGGCAATTCATACATATAGAATTGAGTCAAAAGCCCGCCTCCATAAAGACCGGGGACTGGAAAAATACAGTCCAGATACAGGAATTGGCGTTTCCTAAGCTCATCACATCATACCTGAAACATTTAAAATCCTAATTTTTTTAGAGCTGTTCTTTTGTTGCTCAAAAAAAGTTATTTTTAAGAGTGATTAATCTGCGACGAACAAAAAATCAATCGTATGAGAGGTGTTAACAGAGTGATGCTCATTGGAAATCTTGGGAAAGACCCTGATGTTCAACATTTAGAAGGTAATATTGCTGTAGCCAAGTTCCCACTTGCCACTACCGAAACGTACAAAGACCGCTCGGGAAAACTGATCTCCCAAACCGAATGGCATACCGTTGTTCTGTGGCGCGGACTGGCGGAATTGGCACAAAAATATTTGCACAAAGGCAGTTTGATCTATGTAGAAGGTCGTTTACGTACCCGTAGCTGGGAAGATAAAGAAGGCAATAAAAAATTTGCTACAGAAGTGGTGGGTGATAACCTGATCATGCTGGATAAACGAGGTGATGGTTCCGGCGGACATGTTTCCGGAGATGGAATTGAAGGTTATACAGGTGATGATATACCCCCATTATCTGATCCAGGAGAATCATTGCCCTTTTGATAACTCCGCTCAACGTATTTTTGTGAGGAAAAGAATGACATCGTCATTCATTGTTAATTAAAAACACCTGTTTTGGATTATCACTCGGTATTGAATGCCCAACTTTTATCAGCCATTCATCCACAAGGCACAACGGTACTTGTGATGATACTTGTTGTTTTACTTTTTCTTTCTTTTGTTTTGTCAGGATCTGAAGTGGCTTTCTTTTCGCTTACTTATAAAGACATCAATAACTTAAAATCGAAACAGATCCCCTCTTACAAGAGAATTGTAGATCTGTTGGAACAGCCTAAAACTTTATTGGCTTCTTTATTGATCGCTAATAGTTTTATTAATATCTCTATCATCATCATATCAAATCTGCTCATTGATAACATGTTCAATTTTGAGCAATTCAATGCAGTATGGGTAGAGTTCCTCATCAAGGTTTTAGCAGTATCATTTTTATTGGTACTCTTCGGTGAAGTAATGCCGAAAGTATTGGCCACACAAAACAATATTCGTTTCGCCAAAGACTTTGGGGGTGTAGTACAAGGTGTTGCTTACACATTTGCCGGAATGAGCAAATGGCTGGTAAAATATTCTGATATCATCGAAAAAAAATTAGCCAGCAAAACCGGAAGTGCATATAGCCTGGAAGAACTGGATCATGCCATCGATCTAACTACCAATGAAACCGCTTCTGAAAATGAAAAAAATATACTCAAGGGTATCGTCAAGTTCAGTAATATTTCGGTGAAACAGATCATGAAAACGCGGATGGATGTTCATGGCGTAGAATATGGAACTTCATTTGGAGCACTGATCGAAATGGTCAAAGATTTGAACTACAGCAGATTGCCGGTATACAAAGAAGACCTGGATGAAGTGCTTGGTATGATCCATACCAAAGATCTATTGCCACATCTACACGAGTACAATGATTACAATTGGCACGCGTTAATGCGTCCACCTTTTTTTGTACATGAGCAAAAACCTATTGAAGATCTGTTACAGGAATTTCAACAGAAAAGAATCCACTTCGCTGTAGTTGTAGATGAATTTGGGGGCACCAGCGGTATCGTAACCTTGGAAGATATTCTGGAAGAAGTAATCGGTGAGATCAAAGATGAATTTGATGAAGAAGATAGCGGGTTTAAAAAGATAGATGACAATAACTATATTTTCGAAGGTCGTACCATGATCCATGACGCTTGTAAGATCATGGACATACCCGCAGAAACATTTGATGAAGTAAAAGGAGAAAGTGATTCACTCGCCGGACTCGTACTCGAGATCGCCGGAGATATTCCGAAAGCAGGTGCCATATTATTAAGTGGAGACTTTGAATTCACCGTTCTGGAACTTGAAAAGAATAGGATCCAAAAGATCAAACTCACGATCAAGAGAGAGTTGGTTGGGGGATAATCAATGGCGGATGGCCATAGTAAGGAAAGAGTATGTTGGAGAAAAATTTAAAGTGTCGGGATTTATTTATGCGAAAAAAAACTGAAAATCGATTCACTAATATTCAACTATGGTCCATGGTCTATGGACTATTGACTTTCATCCTACTCTCCGCTTGCAACAGCTCTTTCACGCCTAAACCCAATGGTTATTTCAAAATCGATTTTCCTGAAAAAGCTTATAGGTCATTTGATACAGCAGGATACCCGTATGCATTTGAATATCCCGTATACGCAAGAGTGGTAAAAGACAGTACCTTTTTTGGAGATGCTACAGAGAATCCATGGTGGATCAATATTGAATTTCCTCAATTCAATGGACGTATCTATATCAGTTATAAAGAGATCGGTCCGAATCGGTTTGATACATTGGTAAAACACGCTTTTGTATTAACGGGGAAACATTCAGCTAAAGCATATTCCATTGATGATTCCTTAATAGTAACACCTAATGGTATCAGTGGTATGTTCTTTTCTGTAGGGGGAGATGTGGCAACTGCCAATCAATTCTATCTTACAGATTCCACACATCATTTTTTACGCGGAGCAATGTATTTTGATGCTACTCCAAATGCAGATTCATTGGGAATTGTAAATGCATTCATCCTTCAGGATATGCGTCATTTGATCAATAGTTTTCGATGGAAAAAATAATATAGCCGCCTAGGAATAGGCGGCTCTCAGGCAAACACTGAACTACCCTTCGGTAACCAGTATAATACGTATACGCTGAAAACAGATGAATGTTACCATTTACCCTGTTAAATCTTAGGTTATACAAAAGATAGATACCCCATTAAATCTGGTTATCTTCGCACTCATATTAAATACCCGTTTTCATGATAGCCATTGATAATAAATTGATCAGCGACGAGGTGCTGGAAGAACAATTTGTATGTGATCTTACCAAATGCAAAGGCGGTTGTTGTGAAGATGGGGATGCTGGCGCTCCCATGGAAAAATGGGAACTTGAAAAGCTAAAGGAATACTATGCGGTCATCAAACCTTATATGACACCGGAAGGCATTAAAGAGGTGGAACGTCAGGGAAAATATTTATATGATAAAGAATTTGGCTGGGTTACGCCTACGATCAATGGGGGTATTTGCGCATACGGATATCGTGATGAAAAAGGAGTGATCAAGTGCGGCATAGAACAAGCGTATAATGATGGCAAATTGGATTGGAAAAAACCTTTGAGTTGTCATCTCTTCCCGATCAAAACGAAAAAGAGCAAAAGAGACCCTGATATCGAATATGTGAACTATGAGCCGCGTGAAGATCTGTGTAAAGCCGCATGTTCATTGGGTAAAAAATTGAAAGTACCTGTATATGTTTTTTTGAAAGATTCACTGATCAGAAAATACGGGGAAGAGTTTTATGAAGCATTATCAGCTACTGCTGAGCATATGAAAAAAGCATAACGTCCAATTATGACAGATACTGCCGCCTCATTTATTGCAAAAAGTACGATCAAAGCTGCTGATCTGGAACACAGAAGAAAGATCAATTTTAACATTGGTAAATACAATGCAGTGGTACCTATTGGTAAACAACAGTTCACCAATCTGATGGATGCACGTGAGCGAGCTAAAAATGCCAAATGGGAAGCCATTGAACATCTGGATCGCTATCTGCTGGAGTTTGAAAAAAAGATCACTGCAAGAGGGGCGCGTGTGGTATGGGCTGAAGATACAGCGCAGGCACTGGAAGAGATAGGAAAGATCTGTGATGAAAAACGTTGCAAAACGCTGGTGAAAAGTAAAAGCATGGTGACCGAAGAAATTCACCTCAATGATTTTCTTGAAAAAAGAGGAATTGAAAGTGTGGAGACAGATTTAGGTGAATACATTCAACAATTAGACGGAGAGCCTCCTTACCATATCGTTACACCTGCTATGCACAAAAGCAAAGAAGATGTGGCGAAATTATTTGCAAATAAACTGGGTACCAGACCTGATCTTACACCGGAGCAACTAACACTGGTTGCAAGACAAAAACTCAGAGAAAAATATGTACAAGCAGAGATAGGAGTTACCGGTGCTAATTTTATCATTGCTGATATCGGAGGTATTGCAGTTACAGAGAATGAAGGAAATGCAAGATTAAGTTGTGCCTGGCCCAAAACACATATTGTGATCGTTGGTATCGAGAAAGTGATTCCTTCGATCAAAGATCTTTCTCTTTTCTGGCCGCTGCTGTCCACTTTTGGTACCGGTCAGAAAGTAACTGTTTATAATACCATTATCTCAGGTCCCAGACAGGCTGATGAAACCGATGGGCCTGAAGAAATGATCGTGATATTATTAGATAATGGACGAACCAATCTCCTCGCCAATCCTACCAGCCGCGAAGCATTGTACTGCATTCGTTGTGGCGCTTGTTTGAACGCTTGTCCGGTATATAAAAACATAGGTGGACATGCCTACGAAACTACTTATAGTGGTCCGATCGGAAAAGTGATCACTCCACACTTACGTGGCGTAGAAGATTATAAACACCTGAGCTATGCTTCATCACTCTGTGGTAACTGTACAGAAGTATGTCCGGTAAGAATCAATTTGCATGAATTGTTATTAGATAACCGTCATGAAGCAGTTGTACAAGGGTCTAGTACCATCGCAGAACGTGTTGCATGGAAAGCCTGGAAAATGGCAAGCCTCAACCGTATGATGATGAATATGGGTAATGGTAAAATGAAAAATTGGGTAGTGAATAAAGTCTTCAAAGGATGGTCGATGCACAGATCTGAACTGGATTTTAGTCAGAAGACCTTTAATGAGTTGTGGAAGGAAAAACAGAAAAATAAATAGATCCCGCAAATTATTGTGACGGTTATATATACGCCACATATTAGCCCACGTCTGCAATATATTGTTGCACATCTGTTTGAGGGATCAGCCGGTATTACTACTTCGATAGAAGAATACCATGATACAATCGGTGTAAAGATCAATTATTCTAACACTAAGATGATTGATTCTGAATTGTGGATCATTCCTTCAGGATTGCTGCAAGAGAAAAATATTCGGGATCAATCCATCGAAATAACATACTGGCAACAACTACCGGTTTTCTTCTCAACAAAAGGATCGATACCCTTTGATATTTTTTCAGCTGCATTTTATGTATTGTCTCGCTATGAAGAATATCTTCCCCATGAAAAAGATCCATACGGACGTTATGCTTATACCAACAGTATAGCATGGAAATATCAATTCCTGGATCAGCCGGTTTTGGATCTATGGATGAAACAATTAGAGTTGGTTCTTAAGCAACAACAATCATCATGGCATTTACCCATACGGATCTTTTCGATAGAACCTACTTATGATATTGATCAAGCCTATCGGTATTTATGGTTATCGCCTTTTAGAAATATTCGTGGCTATTTTTTTGATCTGTTTCAAGGACAATTCGATCATGTCACCACAAGGATGAAGGTATTGTCAGGAAAACAAAAAGATAGTTATGATATCTATGATTGGCTAGATGCATTGCATATCCAATATCAGCTTGATCCGATCTATTTTTTTCTGATGGCTGAGAAAAGGAATTCTATTGATAAGAATATAGATCCGTATACCAGGGGTATGCAACAACTCATATCTAGGCATGCCGGAAAGTATACGATCGGTATTCATCCTTCCGCACAAAGTAATTCCGATATAGACCGCCTTAATCGAGAATGTCAACTGCTGCAATACCATGCAGATCAAAAGATCGAAAGATCAAGGCAGCATTATGTCATCATGGATTTTCCGGATACATATCGAAGATTGATACAGTCAGGTATTTTACACGATTATTCTATGGGATACGGAGCTGTCAATGGTTTTAGGGCATCCATAGCTCATTCTTTTTACTGGTATGATCTGTTGAATGAGCAAACTACTAACTTACGCATACATCCATTTTGCTATATGGATAGCACTGCAATTTTTCATGAGCGACTCAATGCAGAAATGGCAATGGAGCGAATGAGTGGTTTATATGAAACGGTTAAAAAAGTGAACGGAACGTTTTCTTTCATACTCCACAATCATTTTTTAGCAGAGCAGTCCGAATGGATGATCTGGAGACAATTGTATGAGGATTTTTTAAAGAAGTACTGTTGATCTTACATGGCATCCGGATCGGTCAGTGCTTGTTCTCTTTGTTTTTTCAGACTTCTATTTACAAGAAACACTCCTATCAGTGTGATCAATGAGCCAATGAAAATATTGATCGTTAATTTTTCATTCGTGATCAGTGTGCCTAATAAAATAGCAACCAGTGGATTGATATATGCATATAAAGATGCAATGGCTGGCTCAAGATGTTTCATGGTATAGATGAAGGCAACAAACGCAACGATAGAACTTGCAAGCACCAGGTATGAGATGGCCAGCCAAGTATTTACAGGGACGCTGGTAATAGGAACGCTTTTACCTGAAACAAGCACCATGATCATCAGTACAAAAGAACCCATCAACATTTGCCAGCCTGTAGCATTATAGGCATTCATTTTTACTTTGTTTCTTGCAATGATGATCGTTCCTACACTCCAGCTCAGCATGGCGATCACTGATAGTAATAATCCCCAGATATAGCCTTCTGTATAATTGTGAAAAGCGTTATCATAAAAAACAAAGCCGATGCCGGTGATGCCTAATAACATCCCAATAAAAGTAATGGCCGTGATCTTGGTATTCTTAAAGAACAGTTTTTCAATGACCACTACCGACAAAGGGTAAAGTGCAGCGATCAAAGCAGCCAATCCACTGGGGATGTATAACAATGCAACAGTGGCAAATCCATTAGCGATCACGAATAAAAGCATACCCATTCCGGTCAGCCAAAGCAGTTGTTTGGGGGTGGGAAACTTTTCTCCTCTGATGAGGAAGAATAGTACAAATAAACTGCCACCTAAAAACTGACGAATAGCTGCTACTTCTAATCCGGGTACACCTTGTTGAACAGCGATTTTACTGGCAACCCAACTAGTGCCCCACAGGATACTGGTAGCTACTAAACCGATATATGCTTTTTGTTTTATCGTCATGATCAATGTCTGAAATGACGCATACCCGTCATTACCATTGCCAGTTGGTGTTCAACGCAATAGGCAATACTGTCTTTATCTCTTACTGAACCTCCGGGCTGAATGAATACTTCAATTCCTTCTTTATGTGCGATCTGAACACAGTCATTGAATGGGAAAAATGCATCTGATGCCAACACTGCTCCTTTTAGATCGAACTGAAACTGATGTGCTTTTTCAATAGCATGTCGCAGTGCATCTATTCGACTGGTTTGTCCGCATCCTTTTCCAACCAATTGCTTGTTTTTTACTAAAGCAATGGCATTACTCTTTAAGTGTTTGCATACAAGGTTGGCAAAGCGGAGATCTTCTTGTTCAGAAGAAGTGGTAGTTCTTCCGCCTACTTCTTCCCATTTTTCAAAATTTCCTTCATCAGCACCCTGTTCCAACACTCCATTCAAGATCGATTTAGATGGTGCTTTCAATGCAGGAGTACCGGGTTTAAGCTGTAATAAAATTCTATTCTTTTTACTTTTTAATACTTCCAATGCATCAGCATCAAAAGAAGGAGCGATGAGTACTTCAAAGAAAATTTCGTTGATCGCATCGGCAGTTGCTTTATCTACTGTGCCATTGGTTACCAGAACACCACCGAATGCACTTTCCGGATCACCTGCCAAAGCAGCGTCCCAGCTTTCTTTCACGGTAGCACGTGCAGCAATGCCGCATACATTGGTGTGTTTGATGATAGCAAATGTGGTATCTGTAAATTCTCCGATCAATTGCACAGCTGCATCCACATCTACCAGGTTATTGTAAGAAAGCTCTTTACCATTCAACTGATCAAATAATTGTGTAAGATCACCATGGAAAATAGCCTGTTGGTGTGGGTTCTCACCATAACGCAAAGCTTGCTGATGTCCGGGATTGAAGTAATTACTAATAGCAATATCATAATGCATCACTACTTCAAATGCTTTGGCGGCAAATGCTTTTCGTTGCTCGATGGTTGTAGCGCCTTTTTGGTCAGCCAGGATTGTCTCCAGTACTGCGTAATCATCTTTAGCAGCAATCACAACTACATCTTTAAAATTCTTAGCGGCAGCGCGTATCATGGATGGACCGCCGATATCGATCTTTTCGATGATCGCTTTTTCTTCACTGGTGTTTTTTAATGTTTCTTCAAAAGGGTACAGATCTACGATCACCAGATCGATCTCCGGAATACTGTATTGTTTCATCTCTTCCAAATCCTGCACCTCATATCTGCGACCCAGAATACCGCCAAACACAACAGGGTGCAATGTTTTTACCCTTCCGCCTAAAATAGAGGGGTAAGTGGTCAGACTTTCCACTGCAACACATTGAACCCCTAAACCTTCTAAAAATTGTTGTGTACCACCGGTAGAATAAATCGTGATACCTTCTGCCTGAAGGCGTTTGGCCAAAGGTTCAAGGCCATCTTTGTAAAAAACGGAAATGAGTGCAGATTGGATCTTCTTTTGCATGATGAACAGTTCTATTTATCACCGGGATTCCGGCGGTATGAGTGAATGGTTGGCGCAATCGTCAGTACTCCATTACAAAAGCACCTTGTTCAGGTACCGAATGGTGGCGCAAATGTAGGCTGTCTGCCTCTTTTTTCCACTTTCGGATTTTCCACAAAGCATTGTTTCCGTCAAATATGTATTGCCGGGCTTTGAAAACACGGTGTAAATCACTCATATTCAAAAAAGAACCTTTTTGTATCACGACAATATCAACCGGGAAAGATCCATGACCTGGCACTTCACCTGTAAAGACCCAATGATGCCCCTTCATTGAAACAACCGGATATTGTTTGGTTGATACTGTTCCATGAGATTGCACAAAACCAAGTTTGGTTCGAGCACTTGAGAGAAATCTTGCTGCTTGGTCCGTATTGCCGCTGACCCATGAAAAATAATGCCCACTGCTGCCGATGTCGGTCACCGTTTGTGCACCCATTTGATACACAGCCAGCCGAACGGTATCCCGGATATTAATTTGACGATAGCTATGAAAAGCCACGATCACAATAGCGCTACACATCGCGATCATCGTCCATTGGGACCTCTTATACACAATTCTACAACCGATGGCTGCTACTATGATATAATACAGTAAGACTTGAATCAAATGAAGATCGATATGGTTTGTGACTGCAAAGTCTAGTTGGTCAAAAATGCGAATACATTGATTCATGATCGCTAATATTTTTTGAATCACTAAACCTGAAAGTCTTGCTATATCATGTAATGGAGAGATGAGTAATAGAAAAATACAGCCATACATCACCAAACCAGATAAAGGCACGATGAGTAAGTTGGTGAGGAGGAAAAGATTGGGAAATTGATGAAAGTGATATACAATAACCGGGGTTGTTAGTACCTGAGCGCTGAGAGTGACAGCGGTCAATTGCCATAGATAACGAATCGGACGAAATGAGATGTATACCGATCTGTAAAGCGGACCTGATATCCAAACAATACTCAATACTGCCAGATAGGATAACTGAAATCCGATATCCCATAAATAAAATGGATTGATGACAAGCAATAAAAAAGCAGAAACAGCAAGTGTGTTATAGGTATTGTTCTTACGCAGTAATAATTCACCCAATATCATGAGAGAAAATATGACCGCAGCTCTTAATACTGATGGACCTGCACCTGTTAAACCTGTGAACACCCAAATGAACAGTAATATCAATATTGCTCTGATCCATCTGGAAATCAGATTGCGTTGGAGGAATTTTGTGAGTAGTAGGAGAAAGCCATAGATCAATCCTAAATGCATACCGCTGACCGCAATCACATGTACTACACCGGTATTACTATAGGCTTGTAAAAGATCATCTTCCAGATCATATTTATAACCAATCACCAACGCCTCTGCAATCGCTTTTTCTTGTTGTCCTGGGATGTATTTGTGAAAAACAGTTCTGACATATTCTTGTGCTCGGATCAGTAGGTTCCTTGTATCAGTCACTCTTTTGATCACATAAAAATCTTTTTCTTCAAGGTACAAGCTGTGATAGATACCTTGTCTGGCACAATGTGCGGCATAATCAAAGCTTCCGGGATTTTGTATTCGATTGATAGGTTGCAACGATTTGCGAGTAATGATCCACTGGTCTTTCTCTAATCCCTTTAGCTGTTTATGGATGTATAACCAAATTTTGCCAGAAGCTTTCTGCCACACTTGGTTATCCTGAATAGCGAGTACCGTAGCTTCGATCTTCCATGTTTTATCTCTTTCGATCGGCTGACTTGTAAACTGCAATACAAGCGCTTGTTTTTTGATGTTGTATTGACCTATCCAATCTTTTTGATAACGAATATTTCTTTCTCTGGTAAGAATAGAGCCTAAGCAAAATAAACAGGTGTATAAAAGTGTTGCTGTCAGTCTTCGAAAGCGAAATTTCAATCTTATACTAGTGAATGTATGAAGGAGAAGCAGTAGTAGCGAGATAAGAAGAATAACCAGTGGCAGAACGAATGTATGCGGGAAGTAGTATTGGATCAGAATGCCCGCTATAAAAGGAGGCAGTATCCGAACGAAGGGAACTTTTCTGAAAAAAGGAATAGAGGAAACACGCATGTTTAAACCTACATGAAAAGACCGCGTCGTGAAACGCGGTCTGTCTATTCAAGTAAGAATACTACGTGTTTATACTTGTTATTTTGAAAGATTCATACTTCTTTCCTTGTACAAGGTTCTGAAGTAAGGATCTCTCAGATCTTTGATGAAACGAATGGCTTCACCGGTACTTTTCATTTCAGGTCCCAGTTCTTTGTTGACACCGGGGAATTTTTCAAAACTGAAAACAGGTTCTTTGATCGCATACCCTTCCAGTTTTTTCTCCATGGTGAAATCGGTGAGTTTATTCGCACCTAACATTACTTTGGTAGCAATATTCAAGTAAGGGATCTGATATGCTTTTGCGATGAATGGAGTGGTACGAGAAGCTCTTGGATTGGCTTCGATCACATACACTTTACCATCTTTGATCGCAAATTGAATATTGATCAATCCTTTGATATTGAGAGCTCTCGCAATTTTTTCACTGTAATATTCCATCGTCTCAACAACCAATGGTGTAAGATTGAAAGCAGGTAGCACGGCATTACTATCGCCGCTATGGATACCAGCCGGTTCAATATGTTCCATCACACCCATGATATGGAAATTCTCTCCATCAAAAATGGCGTCTACTTCTGCTTCCTGACAACGATCTAAGAAATGATCGATCAGGATGGTGTTACCGGGAATATGTTTCAATAAGCTAATTACAGCTTTCTCTACCTCTTCATCATTGATCACAATACGCATTCTTTGTCCGCCCAATACATAGCTTGGACGTACCAGAACGGGATACCCAACTTTATTCGCCACTTCAATAGCTTCTTCAGCAGTGTAAGCGGTACCATATTCAGGATAAGGAATATTGAGTTCTTTTAAGAGATCACTGAATCTACCACGGTCTTCGGCGATATCCATGCTGTCGAATGATGTACCGATGATGCGGATACCTTTCTGGTGTAAACGCTTCGCCAGTTTGAGAGCTGTTTGTCCGCCCAACTGAACGATCACACCATAAGGCTGTTCCAGTTCAATGATTTCCCACAGGTGCTCCCAGAAAACCGGTTCGAAATACAGCTTATCGGCCATATCGAAATCTGTGGAGACTGTTTCGGGGTTACAGTTCACCATAATGGCTTCGTAACCACATTCTTTAATGGCCAAAAGACCATGTACACAACAATAATCAAATTCAATACCTTGTCCGATACGGTTAGGTCCACTGCCTAAAACAATGATCTTTTTTTTACCGGAAGGAATTGATTCGTTGGATGATAAGGTAGGATGGCTCATTTGCGACAAATTGCGCAAAAATAAGGGGTTGAAAGAATTTACCGTCGTTATTTTTCGAATAATCGCAGAATAGTTGGAAATGATGTGATCAATCGGTCAGTTCTTCACATCGTAAACCGGCGTTTTGAAGGGTGTTTTCAATGATCCGGGGCGATAAAGTCGTATCTGCTTCTATTCTCAAAATATTGTCAATATCATGCATATCTACGTTCCACCGATGTATGCCCCTAATGGGATGCAATAATTGCCCTGCATGAAGGAGCTGGCTTTGATCTTCCAGGTTGGTTTTAAAAACAAGAACTTGCATGCTTACAGTTGTTAGGTTATGGTCGTATATCTGTTTTAGGCATCTGGTTCGACACTATTTCGCTTCCACATGTTGCATCGGTTGCGCCATTCCTCTTTTATTTTTTCTCTTTCTTCCGGACTCAATCCTTCCAATTTGGCTTCCATCTTTTCTTTCCAGCGTTTTTTGTAATCGCCACCCTTACCACGAAAGCCGCCAAACAATATTTTACTTAATACGAGTAAACCCAATGCCTGCCAGTAGGTAACGGTGGAAACGGATACGACTTCAGCCAGTACGCCATTCCACAATAACATTACCACCCAGGTGAGTAAGGCTATTCCTGCGATGGCAAGGATGCTAAACCCTACTATTTTTTTGATCCAAAATTTCTTATTCATCATGTTCTGTTTATGAGTGGTTCAATAATTCATTTTTCAAACTGCCTAGTCGTTCACGCAGATGCAGTACTGCATAACGTTTTCGGCTGATCAGGGTATTGATGGTATCACCCGTTTGTTCCGCAATTTCTTTAAAAGGAATGCCTTCAATTTCATTCAATACAAAAGCATCTCTCTGCGGAGCAGGTAATTCATTCAAGGCTGTGTATAGGGCATCCCAAAATAAAGAACGCATGTATTCTGATTCGGGGTTGTTCTTATCATCAAAGAAAAGATCTGACCATTCAAATCCTTCATCATCATTGGATACATAGAGGTCTTCTAATAATTCAGGCTTTTTCTTCCTTTGTTTATCGGTGATCTTATTCCGGGTAACCGTGAACAGCCAACTGGTCAGTTGTTCAATAGGGGTGGTATTCCCAATGAATTGATAGAAGACATCCTGGAGAATATCTTCCGCATCGGCCTCACTGCTCACCCGTTTACGGATAAACCCCATCAATCGCTTACTGTAGGTATTGATGACCTCGGTGATATGCTTGCCGCGCGAGTCGCTCATGTTAGCCGGTAGTTGCCATGCCTGATCCATACAAATGGGTAGACGGGCGAGGGTTGAATATATTGTAAGGGTTCTTTTTTTATTTATTAGTAGGATCGGTTTACTATTTATTTCAAGTGTTGATCAAATTAATAAGCCCGCAAACCAATTAGCTTTGTATAAAATTCATTGCCATGGAATTTGGCCGCGTACCCGAATCGGAATTGAATACGATCGATTTTACACTATCTGCCGAGCCTGCATTCAATCAATATGTATTGAAAGGTAAGCAACAAAAACATCCTAAAGTATACTTAGGCTGTGCTAAATGGGGACGTACCGAATGGATAGGAAAGATCTATCCACCCAAAACCAAGGAAAAAGATTTTCTGGAGCATTATGTAAAACATTACAATAGCATCGAGCTGAATGCCACCCATTACAAAGTGTATGGAGCAACAGGTATTGAAAAATGGGCAGCCAAGGCTGAAGGAAAGGATTTTAAATTTTGTCCGAAAATGTACCAGGGCGTTACCCATCGTGGAAATCTGAAAGGCAAAGATTTTATTACTACTGAATTTTTACGCGGCATCATTGCTTTCAAAGAACACCTAGGTCCGGTGTTTGTACAGGTGAGTGATAGTTTTTCTCCAAAACGAAAAGAAGAGTTGTACGATTTTCTCCGATCACTACCTACTGATATGCAATTCTTCATGGAAGTGCGTCATCCCGATTGGTTTACAAAACCGGATATCAGCGAAGAATTATTTGCGAAACTCAAAGAAATGAATATCGGTGCTGTGATCACAGATACCAGTGGTAGAAGAGATTGCGCACACATGCACCTGACCGTTCCCAAAACTTTTATTCGTTATGTGGGTAATAGTTTGCATTCGACTGATTACACCCGAGTAGATGCATGGATCGATCGAATGCGCTACTGGATTGAGCAAGGCATTGAAGAGATCTATTTCTTTATGCATATGCATGATGAAGCGTTTTCTCCTGAGCTTACAGTGTATATGGTAGATAAGCTCAATGCCACCTGTGGGCTTGACCTGCAAAAGCCGGTATTTGTGCAGCAGCAGCAGTCCTTGTTCTGAAGTGCGACATGACCAATATCATTCTTTCAATAGATCGATCGCTATACCTTTCCTAAAAGCTGATCTATGAAACAACTAATAGTGCTAGTCTTCACTGTGTTGATTTTTACGCAGTGTTCTACGACTCGTGTATTTAATACAGATGCTGCCACTGATGCTACACCTGCATCCTACAAAACGTATGGATTTTATGAATTTACCGCTGCAGGTGATACCAATAGCGCCACGTTTCAATTACGAGTTGAAATTTTGAAGAATGTCATCAAAGCAGAAATGAATGCGAGGGGGTATCAGTTTGTACCTACTCGTCCGGATCTACTCATCAATATTGGTATACTGGTCAAACAACAGATTCAAACCCGTCAAACGAATTGGCAAAATGATGGTCGGTTTACGTACATGGGACAACGGAATTACACATGGAAAAGTGAAGAGATAGAAGTAGGCCGCTATAAAGAAGGCACATTGACATTGCATATTGTAGAAACAGCCAGAAATAAAATGATCTGGCAAGGATCGATGTCAGGAATAGTTCCCGAAAAACCGGATACAAAAAACAATACAGCCGGGAAGGCAATGAAGAAGTTATTTGAGAAGTATCCATTTAGGGCTGGGGTTGGTATATAGTTTATGGTTGATGGTCCATAGTCCATGGTAGAAAAAATGCCTGCTTAACTATAGACTATGGGCCATCGACCATGGACTCCTCACTCCACTTCACACAACTCCTCCCATCTCGTTGTATAACGTGGACTGCGTAATTCTTGGCGCATTTTCCAGTTGCGGGTGGTGCCGGAGGATGCGAACTTGAGTATATCATCACGCATGGCAAAGTTGACATTGTCCATCATGTCCATCAACAGTCGATTGTGATTTTGTGATGGTGTTTTGAAGAGATTACCTTGAACAGAATCATCCGGTACAATTCCACTTAAGATCACACCGGCTTTTTTATAGAGTTGTCCTTCTTCATACAATTGTTCTACCAGTTCCATCGCGGGCTTGATCAGTTCTTGTGTAAAAGAAGTAGCAATAGGTAAAATCGTATACCTGCTGAGGGTAGGTCCATGTTTGAAATAAGGTTCAGTAGAAGGTTGTTTGGGAACCACAAACACACTGATGGTATTAGCTGCAGAGTATTGTCGGCGTAGTTTTTCAGCAGCACGAGATGTATAAGTAGCCACCGCTTCTTTGATGTCTTTCAAAGCAGATACCGGAGCGCCAAACATTCGGGTAGTGGCAATCATTTTTTTCTTGATCCTTTCATCTTCCATCTCTCTGCTGATCAGTCCTTTCAATTCTCTCACCAAACGCACACCTGTAACGCCCCCCAATTGTTTACCGGCCCAGTTGATATCCTTGATACTAAGGTCATAGGCTGTTGCAATATTCATGCGCTGAAGTTTTACGGCATACTGATATCCCACCCCCCAAACATCTTCTATCGGTGTTTTTTTCAATGCCTGTTCAATTTTACGCGGTGTATCTAACACGAGTACACAATTGGTGACAGCTTTGTTTTTTTTCGCAAGCCGGTTGGCTACTTTACTCAATACTTTGGTAGGTGCTACACCGATAGATACAGCAATGCCTGTCCACATTTCTACGGTTTCTCTTAACTGTATCGTGAATGCTGTTAAGTTTTCCGGTGCAATATGATCGAGGTTGAGAAAAGCTTCATCCACTGAATACACTTCCACACAACCGGGTGGTAATGACATACGTAATGTTTCCATGACACGCCAACTTAGATCGCCATACAAGTTGTAATTGGAAGAAAAAGTAGCCACACCATATTTTTCGATCAGTGGTTTGGCTTTGAAATAAGGTCCGGCCATTTCTACGCCCAATTGTTTGGCTTCATCGCTGCGTGAAATGATACAACCGTCATTATTGCTCAATACAACTACAGGGCGATTTTTCAGCTCAGGTCTGAATAATCGCTCGCAGGAGCAGTAAAAACTATTACAGTCGACTATTGCCTTCATATCCGTGGAGGGGGTGATTATATCGAATGAATGCTGTACGTCACGACTCCCCATACCGCAAAACTTCCATACGGATCCAGTTCAATATCACCGAACTTTTTGTTTTCGGCGAGTAATCTTTTTTTATTGAACGCATCCTGAAATCTTCTGACCAATAATTCGCCATTCAGAATCGCAACGATGATACGCCCATTGGCATTACGAATACTTCTGTCGACGATCAGGATATCCCCCGGATAAATACCGGCACCTGTCATGGCTTCGCTGTTCATCCGGAAAAAAAAAGTGGCCGGTTTGTTGCGGATGAGTTGCTCATTGAGGTCAATACCTCTTTCCATATAATCATCTGCAGCGGCACCAAAACCGGTGGCGTTGGCAGTAGGAACTTCCCACTGACTGTATTGTTTGGAGCCTTTGTAGGCGGCTCCGTACCACTGTTCCCCATCCATATAAATAAATTTTGTTTAGCTAAATATTTTAGTAAATTTATGCTAAAATAATTGACACGATAAAATTTTGTTTATGGAAATACACACTGTAATCAGCGAAAGGTGGACAGCTACGGCAGGCACTTTATTGAATAGCTATCAACTGATGGCGTATCCCGATGCAATGACCGGTGCAGGCATCCATGCAGAGCAACAGTATTTGGTAAGAAGATACCAAACCGTTCTGCCACCACAACCTACCGGCATTATGGTAGCACAGTTTATGGCAAGAGAAGAAATGGAATCTACCCTTATCCGATGGATGCATCGCATCATTAGTGCACAACAAAGCTTTAGGGTCAGTATGTCTGGTTTTGGGGCTTTATCATCCGGACAGATCTACCTGCGTGTACAGGAGCAAGAGCCCTTTCAGGAACTGGCTACTGCATTGCAAGTGGTAGATCAGTATGTAAGAAGTTATGATTGTCCACCTGTTAAAAGATATACGCATCCTTATTTACCCTTAACAGGAAAAGTGTCTGATCATTTGTTTGGTGCATTGGAAGCGGAATATGCTTCGCGAAAAACGGATCTTTCTTTTGAAGTAAAAGAACTCTTACTGGTCAGACGCAATCATGAACAAGAAACGGGCAGGCAGATCAACGTATTCCGCTTACAGCCCGCTTAATAATCATTCTTGAATCTCGAAGCTTGAAACTTGCATCTTCTATGTTTACTTCTTTAAATGGATATCATCTCTCTGAATACTTGTTGGTACTGGAACCCAATGAGGCACTGCAACAAAAGATATTGCAGTTGAAACAACATTTTGCAGACACGTATGATTGTCCAACAGCAGTCTACTCAAAGCCTCACATCACTTTACTCAGATGTTTACAATATACAATGGCAGAAAGCAGATGGTTACCCAGATTGGAACGTATCATCAACGGTACAGATCCTTTTCTGGTAGAGTTAAGTGATTTTGGCAGCTTCCCAACACATACCATTTTTATCCAGGTGAAAACCAAGAATCCGATCATTGAATTGGTGAGATCATTACGACCATTACAACCAATGATCAAAACAGATAAAGCGCATAAACCTCATTTTATCATGGATCCACATGTGACCATCGCAAGAAAATTATTACCCTGGCAATATGAAAAGGGATGGTTAGAATATAGTAACAGCGAGTTTTCAGGCAGATTCATGGCCGATCATGTATTGTTGATGAGAAAACAGATGGATGAGAAAAAGTATGAAGTAATAAAACGATTCCAACTACTTGGACAAAAGCAAACCATTGAACAAAACTCACTTTTTGATTGGTGAGAAATGATCGGTCTGACAATTTAAAAATCTCATCACAAGAGAAGAAAGAAAAGCTATGGAAGAGGAATCATCCTATCTCAAAGGGCGTGGCGCACAATTCAATCCGAGAAATCGTTTCCTGAAAAATGAGCGTATCAGGGAACATATTGAAGGGATCGATGACTGGACAGAACCCAATGTAGAGACTGTTTATCTGGAAGATCAGGCCAAGAGTATTGTCAATAAAGTAGACAGTCCTGATGTAGGCATGTGGTACAGCATGAATCCATATCAGGGCTGTGAGCATGGTTGTATTTATTGTTATGCGAGAAATGCACATGAGTACTGGGGGTATAGTGCGGGATTGGATTTTGAGCGAAAGATCATCGTCAAGAAAAATGCACCGCAACTGCTTCGAAAATTTTTGATGCACAAAAACTGGGAGCCGGTACCCATTAGTTTAAGCGGTAATACAGATTGTTACCAACCGGCAGAAAAAAAATTTAGATTAACAAGACAACTGTTAGAGGTATGTAATGAGTTCAATCAGCCCGTAGGTATGATCACAAAAAATGCAGGCATATTGCGTGATAAGGAATTGTTGCGTGAAATGGCCGGAAAAAATTTAGTGAGTATACTGGTAAGTATCACTTCATTTGATGAAGACCTGCGAAGAGCCATGGAGCCCAGAACAACAACTGCAAAGCAAAGATTACGTGTGATCAAGGAATTAAGTGATGCTGGGGTAAGAATGGGGGTTATGTTAGGTCCAATGATACCCGGTTTGAATGATCATGAAATGCAACGTATCATGAAAGCTGCCAGCGAACATGGTGCGGTCTTTAGTGCGTATACATTCATTCGCCTGAATGGTGCCATCAAACTGATCTTTCATGACTGGCTCTATAAAAATTTTCCAGACAGGGCAGATAAAGTATGGCACCTGATACAAAATGGACATGGCGGACAAGTAAATGACAGTCGCTATGGTGTGAGAATGCGAGGCGAAGGTCCGATTGCAGATATGGTACGACAACAATTCATCAAATACAACAAGCTCTATCAACTCAACGCAGAGCGATGGGAGCTAGATGCAACACGTTTTAGGCGGCCTGGCGAGCAGGGGAAGTTGTTTTAGCTTATGGTTCATGGCAAATCGGTATTGCTCCATTAACTACATGCTATGATCCATTAGCCATAAGCTTCCTATCAACTCTCGGCAAATCTCTCTTATCTTTAAATATGCCCAAACTCATCCGCCAACTCAATCGAAATACTGCTATTGCTATAGTGGTAGGAGGGGTCATCGGGTCGGGTATTTTCATGAAGCCTTCATTGATGGCGGCTCAGTTGCAATCACCGATTTTATTGTTAAGTGTTTGGGTGGTTGCAGGGATCATTACTTTATTTGGGGCATTGTCCAATGCAGAAGTGGCAGCTATGTTTCCGGAAACAGGAGGACAGTATGTTTTTTTTCAAAAAATGTATGGACATAGTTTTGCCTTTGTATATGGCTGGGCTGCATTTGCTGTTTTTAATACTGCCGGCAACGCTTCTATTGCTTATGTATTCTCTCAATACATGGGTTATTTGATCGATTTACCCAGACTTAGTAATGCTACTGAACAATCCTTCACCTTATCCATTCCTTATATCGGAACATTTTTCCCTTTACAAAATATCGGGGTGAAATTATTGACCATTGTTGTGATCATCGTATTTACTGCCATCAGTTATCGAAGTGTTCAGTATGGTGGAAGAGTGCAACGTATTCTCACCGCTTTGAAAGCAGTAGCAATTGTGTTATTGATCGGCGGTGTTTTTTTCTCAGGTAAAGGAGAGGCTTCTAATATTGTACAGAACACCTCATCAATGCCTGGCGGCTGGATGATGGTGAGTGCGTACATCGCTGCATTAGCAGGAGCCTTCTGGGCTTATGATGGATGGAACAATATTTCTTTTGTTGCCGGTGAGATCAAAGAACCACAAAAAAATATCCCGCAGAGTTTATTCATGGGATTAAGTTTCTGTATCGTTGTTTATGTATTGGTAAACCTCGCATTTGTATACTTGATGCCTGTTCAACAAATAGCTGCTTCTTCTTTTATTGCTTCAGATGCAGCGAATATAGCCTGGGGAAGTATAGGCGGCATACTAATTACACTCATGGTCATGCTGTTTGTTTTAGGTACTACCAATGCCAATATACTGGCTACATCAAGGGTTACTTTTGCGATGGCAGACAATAGTAAATTATTCGCATGGGCAGGGAAAGTGCAACCGCAATACAAGACCCCCGGTAATGCTCTTTGGCTCAATGCTCTATGGACCATTTGTCTGATCATCAGTGGCTCATTTGATATGCTGACAGATATTCTCATTTTTGTGAGCTGGTTTTTTTATGGCATGAGTGCATTGGGTGTTTTCCTGCTGAGAAAAAAAATGAAAAATGTAAACAGGGCTTATAAAGTTTGGGGCTACCCTGTTGTGCCTGCAATCTTTGTTGCTTTTACTGCTTTTTTCCTGATCGTTACATTGATGAATGATATCCATCATTATCAGAATGGACAAACTCAGGTTATTCACTCTGTTTTAGGGATACTCATAACCATTGTAGGAGTACCGATCTATTATATTTCAAGAAAAAAATAATTATCCATGGTTCATCAGGCATAGACCATGGACTATTCACTATTTTCGCCACAAATCAATGCCAACATGGAAGCGGTGATACAAGGTATCCATACTCTTTTTAGTTCATTAAAAAATCAAACAGCTGATCGTATTGAGAAATTACCTCAGAGTGGAAGTGACAGGGTTTATTTCAGAATTTATGCCGGTACAGAAAGTTTTATTGCTACCTATAACATCAATCAAAAGGAAACAAACACTTTTATTCAGTTCAGCAGACATTTTAAGAAAGCCGATCTGCCTGTTCCTGAAATATTGGGAGTGAATGAAGACAATACGATCTATATCCAAGAAGACTTAGGTACAGAATCGTTGTTGAATCAATTGGAAAAACATGGGCATACTGATATACCGTATCAGTTGTTTCAGAAAAGTTTAGCTGCTCTGGCGCAAATTCAAATCAAAGGAGATAAAGGACTTGATTACAATTGG
The DNA here is from genome assembly GCF_040362915.1 of Sediminibacterium sp. KACHI17. Taxonomy (NCBI): domain Bacteria; kingdom Pseudomonadati; phylum Bacteroidota; class Chitinophagia; order Chitinophagales; family Chitinophagaceae; genus Sediminibacterium; species Sediminibacterium longum. Next base: position 2,697,378 of record NZ_AP029612.1, read on the forward strand.
TGTATCACAGCCAAGGAATTTGGTAAACAGGCTATTTTAAGTGATCTGTTGTATTTCAAATATTATTTTCTCGATACTCTTCAGCTTCCTTACGATAAACAAGCCATGCTGGATGATTTTGAAGCATTGAGTACTTATCTCACCCATACACAGTACAAATATTTTATGTTCCGAGATTTTCAGAGCAGGAATATCATTGTGAAAGATGGAGAAGTAAGTTTTATTGATTTTCAGGGGGGAATGAAAGGAGCACTTCAATATGATGTGGCTTCTTTACTCTGGCAGGCAAAAGCAGAACTAAGCGAAGAATGGAAAAATAGTTTACTGGAATATTACATGGATCAGATCGATCAATTGTTGAAAGAGCCGGTAGATCGGATCACATTTGTAAGTCAATACAATGGTTATGTTTTGATTCGTTTATTACAAGTAATGGGGGCATATGGTTTCCGAGGATTGTTTGAAAGAAAAGCACACTTCTTGGCAAGTATTCCTTTGGCTTTGCGAAACCTTAAGTTTTTTATCGAGCATAAACGCATCGGGATCATCACGCCGGAGTTTGACCGGGTATTGAAATTGGTTGTAGCCGATGAAATGATCGCACGTTTTGAACCACCGCAGGCCAACGCACAGACGCCCTTGGTGATACAGATCAGTAGCTTCAGTTATAAAAAAGGAATCCCTGTTGATGAAAGTGAAAATGGAGGAGGTTTTGTATTTGATATGCGCGGCATTCTCAATCCAGGAAGATTTGATGATTATAAAAAATTAAGTGGTTTGGATAAACCGGTTCAGGATTTTCTGGAGCAGCGGACCAAAATGAATGAGTTTCTGAATAGTGTGTGGGATCTGATTGATATTACGGTAGAAGATTACCTGAAAAGAGATTTCAAACACTTGATGATCAATTTCGGATGTACTGGGGGGCAGCACAGAAGTGTGTATGCTGCAGAACAAACGGCCCGACATCTTCGAAACAAGTATAAAGTGAAAGTGGAATTACAACATACCAATCGCGAGAACTGGGTTAAATAAGCATCTTATGAAAGCAATGATATTGGCGGCAGGTTTGGGTACTCGTTTGAAACCATGGACAGACCATCATCCAAAAGCATTGGCAGTAGTGAATGGAAAAAGTTTGTTGCAAAGAAATATTGAGTACCTGCAACAATTCGGTATCACTGAAGTCTTGATGAATGTGCATCATTTTGCTGATCAGATCATTGAGGCAGTTCAAAAGAATAACGGATGGGGAAGTAAGATCACGATTTCAGATGAAACCGATGAGGTCTTAGAAACAGGAGGTGGCCTAAAAAAAGCAGCATGGTATTTTGAAGGAACCTCTTCTTTTGTTTTGATGAATGTTGATATACTCACATCATTAGACATGCATGCAATGATACAGGCTCATACATCAAATAAACCACTCGCTACACTTGCCATTTCAGAAAGAACAACTTCCCGTTATTTTTTATTTGATGGTCAACAGCAGTTAAAAGGTTGGCGTAATGTTGTGACAGGTGAAGAGAAGCCTGTTGATATTTCAAAAAAGATCGCTGATCTCAAACAAATGGCTTTTAGTGGTATTCATATCATTGATCCATCACTGTTGACATTGATGGAACGTACCGGAAAATTCTCCATGGTAGATGTTTATCTGGATCTCTGCGATAAGCATTCTATTCTTGGATATGATCATACTGGAGCGGTTTTGGTTGATGTTGGTAAGCCTGAAAGTATCATCAAAGCAGAAACAATCTTTTCATAAGATGAAAAAAATACAGTTCGCTATAGTAGGATGTGGACAGATCGCCAAAAAGCATCTGACTCAAATTCATACAATAGGAACTTTAGTGGCTGTTTGTGATGTTGATCCGGAACAAGCAAAATCTCTCGTTCATTCAAGTGATGTACTTTGTTTCTCCTCTCTTGAATCTTTATTAGCAGCAAATCTGCCTATCGATGTTGTTGTTATTTGTACCCCGAATGGATTACATGCATCCCAGGCTCAACTATGTTTGAAGGCTGGATATCATGTTTTGATTGAAAAACCAATGGCCCTCACATCTTCTGATGCTTTAGCGCTCATAGAGACTTCAATTGAATCCGGAAGAAATTTGTTTACAGTTTTACAAAACAGATTCAATGCACCTGTGCAGGCTGTTCATCAGGCTATTCGTACTGGCGAACTTGGTAAAGTGTTTAGTGTTCAGGTGAGTTGTTTTTGGCATCGGGATTTCACTTATTACCAACATCCTTGGCATGGAAGTAAAACAATGGATGGGGGCGTTTTATTTACGCAGTTCAGTCATTTTATAGATCTCCTACTTTGGTATTTCGGACCTGTAAAAGAAGTAAATGCGATCATGCACAATATAAATCACCCTCAAACAGAATTATTAGAGGATGAAGGAGCGGTATTGTTACAATTTGAAAATGGTATCATTGGCGCCATACAATTTTCAACCAATACCTATCAAAAAAATATGGAGGGGGCTGTTGTAATCATTGCAGAGAAGGGAACGATAAAGATCGGAGGATCTTATTTGAATGAGATCACATATCAAGAAACAGCAACTCCCATCATTTCAGGATCAACAGATACGCGTCAGTCACTACAACAAGTATATCATTCAATACTACGTACCTTACAGTTCGGAGAACCCTTTTATGTAGATCCTCAAGAGAGTGTGCATACAATTGCGCTTATTGAGCGTATGTATGCTGCAGCAAGAAAAAAATCCTAATCAGCCATGACATTTAAATCGATACAATCAACTGTACGGGATGTAAAATTTGGTGATCAGGTAACCATTGTAGCACCTTGTAATCTTTATGAGTGCGAGATTGGGGATGAATGCTTTATCGGACCATTCGTAGAAATTCAAAAAGAAGTGGTGGTGGGCAGCAGAACAAAAGTGCAATCCCACAGTTTTATCTGTTCACTCGTAACCATAGGACATGATTGCTTTATCGGCCATGGTGTCATGTTTGTGAATGATAAGTTTCACTATGGTAAACCTGCAGGTGGAGACGTATCAAAATGGCAAAAGACAGTAGTCGGCAATCATGTTAGCATTGGTAGTAATGCAACTATTCTTCCGGTCAATATTTGTGATCACGTTGTAATAGGTGCGGGGGCTGTGGTGACAAAAGATATCACAGAGCCGGGTGTTTATGCAGGAAATCCCGCCACTCGCTTGCGTTAATGATATATGGCTTATAGTTCACAACCTAGCGCCCATTGTTACTGCTAACTAAAAGCTATGAACCATAAGCTATCAAGGATAAGCTACACTTTCACATACCATTTCTTCTTATCCATCCAATAAACGATCAGCCAATAAAATACGATCATTAGTAATGCATATAACAATGATCCGTTTCTAAGATCATCTGAAATAGGCTTACAGATATGATGCCAAAACCATGAAAGCGGTGTGGTAGTTTCTTCTCCGTCAGCAAAACGAATCAGTCCGAGTAATCTGGGTAAGAAACCACTCAATACAAATATGAACAAAGGATTTTTTCCGAATACATCAAAGAATTTACTCCAAGCTCCTTTGATCTCTTTGAATTCAATGAGATAGATCAATACACTGATGGTAAGCATAGCGAGTCCTGTTGTATACAAGACATAACTACTGGTCCATATTTTTTTATTGATTGGGAATACAAGATCCCAACATAATCCGGCCACGATCAATACAACCGCTGCGATCATTAGGTTAGCTAACATTTCATAGCTCTTACCTTTTTGCTGAATGTATTGTCCTACCATAAATCCAAATACCACCTGAACAATAGCCGGCATGGTACTGGTAATGCCTTCGGGATCAAAAGGAACGCCTTCTCCCTTATACATATGGGCTTCACCTAAAACAGCTTTATCGATACCGGTGCCAAAATATCCTTCTAAACTAAAGGGATCTCCGGGTGCGCCTAACCAAAGTGTGATGAACCAATAAAGTAATAAGAGAATACCGCTGATAACAAAAGCACCCTTTGTTTTTCCATAAAATACAATGATAGAAGCAAAGAAGTAACAAAGTGCAATGCGCTGCAATACACCGAAGATGCGAAGATTGTCAAGACTTTTTGCAACCAGGTTATCCTCCTCCCATTTTACAAAGGGACTCCAATGCAACAATAAACCGATCAAAAAGATGAGCGCTGTTCTTTTGATCACTTTTTTCCAAAACAAAGCAGGTCCGGATTGCTCAAACCTTGGCATTACGAAAGCCATAGCGTTACCAACTGCAAATAAGAAAAAAGGGAAGACGAGATCGGTAGGGGTACAACCATGCCAGGGAGCGTGTTCGAGGGGTCCATAGATATGTGACCAGCTTCCGGGGTTATTCACCAGTATCATTAAGGCTACGGTAGCCCCACGGAAAACATCAAGTGAGTAGTAACGTTGGTTCATAGCAGTTATTTGGGAGTGAAAGATAATAAATACGGGATATTCTTTCATGAATTCAATCAGTTACCCAACAAGCGAAATTTGTGTTAAGCTAAATGACCCGTAACTGAATGATATCGGCTCATTTGCTTATTTTGCAGCCATTCAGTAAAAACGTATATGAGCAAAAAGATATTGATTACCGGTGGTGCTGGATTTATTGGTTCTCATGTGATTCGATTATTTGTCAATAAGTATCCGGACTATACCATCGTTAATCTGGACGCACTGACCTATGCCGGTAATCTGGAGAATCTGAAAGATGTAGAAGAGAAGTCAAACTATCGTTTTGTAAAGGCTAATATATTAGATGCGTCGCTTTTAGAGCAGATCTTTAATGAATATCAGATTACCGATGTGATTCATTTGGCGGCGGAGTCACATGTAGACCGCTCAATATTATCGCCATTAGATTTTGTATATACAAACATCATCGGTACAGTGAATCTTTTGAATACTGCCAAAAAGTTTTGGTCAGGAAATATGGAAGGGCATCTGTTTTATCATATTTCAACAGATGAAGTATTTGGTAGTTTAGGTGATACCGGATTTTTTACAGAAACTACTGCCTATGATCCAAGATCACCTTATTCAGCAAGTAAGGCTTCATCGGATCATTTTGTAAGAGCTTATCATGAGACTTATCATCTGCCTACGATCGTTTCAAATTGCTCCAATAATTATGGGCCGAATCATTTTCCGGAAAAACTGATTCCTTTATTCATTCATAATATCCTTGAGAAGAAACCCTTGCCTGTATATGGTGATGGATTGTACACCCGTGATTGGCTTTATGTAAAAGATCATGCAAGAGCCATTGACACGATCTTCCATCAGGGGAAAGCTGGTGAAACGTATAATATTGGCGGGTTTAATGAATGGAAAAACATTGATCTGGTTAAATTGCTGTGTGCATTGATGGATGAGAAATTAGGAAGAGTAAAAGGAGAAAGTGAGCAATTGATCACTTATGTAAAAGATAGACCCGGACATGACAGAAGATATGCGATCGACGCAAGCAAGATCAACAAGCAATTCGGATGGGAGCCTAGCGTAACTTTTGAGGAAGGATTATCTGAGACCATTGATTGGTATTTGAAGAATACAGAATGGTTACAACATGTTACATCAGGCGCTTATCAACATTATTACGAATCCATGTACGGTAATCGGTAACTATGAAAATTGAAAAAACACCTTTGGCCGATTGTTATCTCATTCATGATACCCTGCATGGTGATCATCGTGGATATTTCTTTGAGAGCTTTAATCGGAAAACATTTTTAACTGAGACAGGAATTGATATTGATTTTGTACAAGACAATCAATCTAAATCACAAAAAGGTGTTTTGCGCGGACTGCATTTTCAAGAAGGTGAACATGCTCAAGCTAAGCTGGTAAGGGTATTACAAGGAAGTGTTTTGGATGTGGTGGTAGACCTTAGAAAGAACGCTGCTACATTCGGAAAATCTTTCTCAGTTGAGTTGAGTGAAGATAATCATCAGCAATTATTTATTCCAAGAGGCTTTGCCCATGGATTTGTGGTATTGAGTGAAACAGCGGTCTTTTTTTATAAATGTGATAATTATTATCACAAAGCATCCGAAAGAGGTATTATTTTCAACGATAAACAATTGTCAATTGATTGGCGTCTGGCAGATACAGATTTGATTTTATCTGATAAGGATAAGGTTCTGCCTACTTTTCAGGAAATCGCTGACTCCTTAAAATTTTAAAGTATGAAAGGTATTATTCTAGCAGGTGGCTCAGGAACAAGGTTATACCCGATCACTAAAGGAATCAGTAAGCAGTTAATGCCGATCTATGATAAACCGATGATCTATTATCCGCTTTCTATATTGATGTTAGCGGGCATTCGGGAGATATTGATCATTACTACACCAGAAGATAGCGATCAGTTCAAAAGATTACTTGGTGATGGAAAAGAGCTGGGATGTGATTTTCAGTATGCGGTACAAGCAACACCGAATGGACTGGCACAAGCATTTGTAATCGGCGAATCTTTTATCGGAAATGAGAAAGTTGCCTTGATCTTAGGGGATAATATTTTTTATGGTAGCGGATTCAGTCAGCTCGTACAATCCTTTAACGATGTTGAAGGCGCAGCTGTATTTGCATATGAAGTCAATGATCCTGAGCGTTATGGCGTGGTGGAATTTGATGCCAATAAAAAAGTCATTTCCATTGAAGAGAAACCAACACAGCCTAAGTCCAATTATGCAGTACCCGGACTGTACTTCTATGATAATTCGGTTGTAGGTATTGCAAAATCAATTCAGCCTTCAAGTAGAGGCGAGTATGAGATCACAACGGTCAATAATGAATATTTGAAACAAGGAAAATTAAAAGTGGGTATCATGAATAGGGGCACTGCCTGGCTTGATACCGGAACATTTGATTCATTAAGTGATGCCAGCGAGTTTGTACGTGTGATTGAAAAGAGGCAAAGTCAGAAGATCGGCTGTATTGAAGAAGTCGCTTGGCGAATGGGTTATATCAATACTGAACAACTGAAAAAGCTGGCAGCACAATATGAAAAAAGTGGTTATGGGAACTACCTCATGAATCTCAAATAGCACTTCATATACACTTTGTTGAACCTCAAAAGGGTTTGGTTATCAATAACTTCAACATTTATTTGATCAAGTTTTAATCTTTTTCTTTTAAACAAAAAAGCTTTCTGCCTGTTTATTTAGGTATGGACGCTTTTACCATCAAAGATTTGGAGAACCTGACCGGTATCAAAGCCCACACGATCAGGATTTGGGAGCAGCGTTATGGATTCTTGAACCCACAACGTACGCAAACCAATATTCGTTATTACAGCAATAACGAGTTGAAGACAGTATTGAATATTGCCTTACTGAATAAGTATGGGTACAAGATCTCCCATATTGATCGAATGTCGCCGGTAGAAATGAAAGAAAAAATTCTTTCATTGACCCAAGCACAAGCGCAGCAAGAACGTATTGTGAATGATCTGATTCACTGCATGGTTGATCTCAGAATGGAAGACTTTGAAACCGTGTTGGATAATCATATCATGGCTAAAGGGGTAGAGAGAACGATCACTCAGATCATTTTTCCTTTCTTAGAACGGATCGGTATTCTCTGGCTTACCAATCATGTGAATCCTGCTCAAGAGCATTTGGTGACTAATATCATTAGACAAAAGTTGATCATTGGTATTGAAGGGGTAAGCAGTCATGTTTCTCTCAATAAAACAACTTTGTTATTCCTGCCAGAAGGTGAACACCATGAGTTGGGATTATTGTTCATGTACTTCTTACTAAAGAGCAGGGGTGTGAAAGTGTATTATTTGGGTGCGAATGTTCCTTTGAAGGATGTGGAATATGTAGTGAATTTAAAGAAACCTGATTTTCTGTACTCACACCTCACTTCTGTGGCACATAATTTCAATTTTGAGAAGTTTTTGATCAATGCTCATAACCGCATGCCTGACATACCTATCATTGTTTCAGGTTTGCTGACGCAGACTTATAAGAAACGTGTTCCCTCCAATATCAGTTTCAAGAAATCATTGTCTGAAGTGATGGAATATGTAGCAACTTTTTCCTGATTCTCATCGTATTTTAATAGCATTTGGGCCAGTTGAACATGCAACTGGCCCTTTTTTTGATGTTTAAACATTTGTAACCCATTGATTTGGTTTGTTTTATCTTTTTTAAGAAATATTTAAACAAAAGTTTGGAAGGGTAGCACTTTAATGTTTAATTTTATAGTCTAAATAATTAAACACACTGTTTATGTCTACATTGGAATTTAATCAGATGCTGTTGAACAATACGGAGTTCTTAAAGCCTTTTGCTATCACACTTACCCGTGATACGGAAGCTGCAAAAGACCTGGTACAAGAGACCATGTACAGAGCGCTTGCGAATAAGGATAAATACAATGTAGGTACCAACATCAAAGCATGGTTGTATACGATCATGCGCAATATTTTCATCAATAACTATCGCCGGAAGGCTAAACAGTCTACCATTTTCGACAGCACTCCCAATGAGTTTTTGCTGAATTTGAATCAAGGTGCGGTAGCCAATGATGCGGTAGCGAAGATCAATCTCAAAGAAGTGCAGGAGGCGATCCACAACCTTCCCGAAATTTTCCGCAATCCTTTTTTATTGTATTTCGACGGATTCAAATACCATGAAATAGCGGATATGCTGGGAGAGCCTTTAGGAACCATCAAAAGTCGTATCCACTTTGCACGAAAGCTGCTCAAAAACCAATTACAGCGGTATTAACTTTTTTGTCTAATTTACTAGTCGAGTGAGCAAGTCTGTCATTATTATCGGAAGCGGTTTCGCCGGTCTTTCTGCTGCCTCTTTCATGGCAAAAGCAGGATGGAAAGTTACCGTTTTGGAAAAACATACCACACCCGGAGGTCGTGCCCGTCAATTCTCTGAAGCTGGTTTTACCTTTGATATGGGTCCAAGCTGGTATTGGATGCCCGATGTATTTGAACGTTATTTCAATCAGTTCGGGAAAAAAGTATCTGATTACTATCATCTCAAAAGACTTGATCCGTCGTATCGTGTTTACTGGCCTGATGGTCCGGTAGATATTCCTGCCGATTATGAAGCACTTAGAAAATTATTCGACGAGATTGAACCGGGTAGCGCTGTTCAGTTGGATAAATTTTTAAAAGAGGCAGCGTATAAATATGAAGTGGGCATTCAAAAGTTGGTATACAAACCCGGACAATCACTCACCGAATTTCTTGATTGGGAATTGATCACCGGTGTGTTCAGATTGGATGTTTTCAATTCTATCAAATCACATGTTGCCAAACACTTCTCAAATCCGAAACTCAAGGAGTTGATGGAGTTCCCGGTACTGTTTTTAGGTGCTTTACCGGAAGATACACCCGCTTTGTATAGTCTTATGAATTATGCCGATATAAAAGGAGGTACTTGGTATCCCGATGGCGGTATGTTTCAAATTGTAAAAGCAATGTATGACCTGGCGGTAGAATTGGGCGTTGAATTTCGCTTTGAAGAAGAAGTGACTACGATCTCGATCCAAAAAAATGCGGTAAAAGAAGTTGTGACCAAAAAAGGTCATTACACTGCTGATGTAGTCATTGGAGGTGCCGATTACCATCACATTGAAACAGGATTACTACCGGAAGAATTTCAAACTTATTCCAAACAATATTGGGATAAACGTGTGATGGCACCTAGTTGTCTGTTGTATTATGTAGGGCTGAACAAACGCCTGAATGATATCCACCACCATACCCTTTTCTTTGATACCTCTTTTGAAGTGCATGGCAAAGAAATTTATACTACGCGTGAGTGGCCTTCAGATCCACTGTTTTATATGAGTGCTACTTCTGTCACCGATCCTACGGTGGCACCAGAGGGTTGTGAAAATCTATTTCTGCTGATACCTGTGGCTACCGGATTAAGTGACGATACTGAAGAAAGACGCGAAGCGTACTTCGATAAAGTGATCGACAGGCTGGAAAAACAGCTTGGACAATCAGTCAGAGAGGCCATCATTTATAAAAAATCCTTTGCCCACAGCGATTTCGTATCTGAATACAATGCCTTTCGTGGAAATGCCTATGGTTTAGCGAACACTTTACGCCAAACTGCTGTTTTAAAACCAGGCTGTAGGAGCAAGAAAGTGAAGAATCTGTTCTATACCGGCCAACTGACCGTACCAGGGCCCGGGGTACCCCCCAGCCTGATCAGCGGAGAAGTTGTGGCGGGAGAAGTAATAAAAGCATTTGGATAAAATATATTTCAATAGACCAAAACCAATGGTCATCAGCAAAAACACAACCCATGATCAATCTGTTTCATGAAGTAAGTCAGGAGTGCAGCAGGATCACGACAGAAAAATACAGTACTAGTTTTTCTTCGGCCATAAGGTTGTTGCATAAAGACCTGCGTACACCCATCTTTAATATTTATGGTTTTGTTCGCTTTGCGGATGAGATCGTTGATACATTTCATGATTTTGATAAGGCAGTATTACTGCAAGAATTCAAACAAGCAACTTATGATGCCATTGAGAAAGGCATCAGCATGAATCCTATTCTCCATAGCTTTCAGATCACCGTGAACCAATTTGGTATCGACAAAGAACTGATCGATGCGTTTTTGTATAGCATGGAATTAGACCTCGATCAACGCAAGTATGATCGTGCAGGATATGAGCAATACATATATGGCAGTGCAGAAGTAGTTGGTTTGATGTGTTTGTTTGTATTCTGTGAAGGGGATAAAAAAATGTACGAGCAACTCAAACCTTATGCAAGGAGCCTGGGTGCGGCTTTTCAGAAAGTCAATTTTCTGCGCGACCTGAAAGCTGATTACGAAGGACTAGAGCGTGTTTATTTTCCGGGTTGTGATTTCAGAAATTTTACTTCAGCAGATAAAGCTGCTATTGAGGCGGATATTCAGAAAGATTTTGATCATGCTTATGAAGGAATCTTGCTGCTTCCAATGAAAGCGCGCTTCGGAGTCTATGTAGCGTATAAATATTATCTCTCACTCTTCAAAAAGATCAAAAAAGTTCGGCCGCAAAAGATCATGGAAGAGCGTATCAGAATACCCGATTATGGTAAAGTATTCATTTTGGCAAAAGCCGGTATCCGTAGTCAGTTGAATTTACTATAGCCTCACAAAGCCGGAAGACTTATTTTTAATGTATGGAACAGGTGATACTTGTTAACGAGCAGGATGTTGAACTGGGCGTCATGGAAAAAATGGAGGCACATGAAAAGGCTTTGCTACATCGTGCTTTCAGTGTATTCATCTTCAATGATCGCCATGAATTACTACTGCAGCAGAGAGCGGTTACCAAGTATCACAGTGGTGGACTCTGGACCAATACCTGTTGTAGTCACCCTCGTCCCGGCGAAACCGTAGCTGATGCCGCACTTCGCAGACTTAAAGAGGAGATGGGGTTTGAAACCGTATTATCCAAAGCATTTGATTTTACTTATAAGGCCCCATTCAGTAATGGATTAACAGAATATGAATTTGATCATGTATTTACAGGGAGCTACAATGGGGTGATTGAACCGAATGCGGATGAAGTTGAAAGCTATGCGTATTATTCTTTAGCGGTCATAGATGAAATGCTCCAAAAAGATCCCGATAATTTTACTGTCTGGTTTCATATTGCATTTCCAAAAGTGCGTGAATGGTATTTGAAACAACAAAACATTTGATCATGCAATCATCTCCAAGAGCCATTATCATTGGATCTGGCGTAGCAGGAATGGCAGCAGCGATCAGATTGGCTGTTCAGGGGTATGATGTACAGGTATATGAACAATCTGGTCAGCCCGGTGGTAAGTTGGGATACTTCGAAACAAAAGGCTATCATTTTGATACAGGCCCCAGTTTATTTACACAGCCTGCTAACATAGAAGAGTTATTTGAACTGGCTGGAGAACCCATTGCAGCATATTTTCAATACAGAAAAATGGATCATTCATGTCATTATTTCTATGAAGATGGCACCATAATCCGTGCAGCAGCGGATATAGATGTTTTTGCTGCTGAGCTGCAACAAAAGACAGGAGAGCCTGCTCATCATTTAAAAACATACTTACATACTTCTGGTAAATTGTATGATGGGGTGGCCAATATTTTTCTGAATCATTCGCTTCACAAGCGAAAGACTTTGATCAAAGCAAATATTGGAAAAGCAATCAAGACCGTTCGTTTGTCGCATCTCATGAAAAGTATGCACCAGGTCAATCAAAAAATATTCCGGAGTGAGAAAGTAGTACAGCTATTCAATCGCTATGCTACGTATAATGGCAGTAACCCTTATCAAGCGCCGGGCATGCTGAGTTTGATTCCGCATCTGGAACACAATGAAGGTACTTTCTATCCTGAAGGCGGCATGATCAGTATCACCAATGCATTATATCGATTGGCAATCAAGAAAGGGGTGGTTTTTCATTTCAATCAGCCGGTAGAGAGGATCATCAGACATAATCAAAAAGCTATTGGTGTAGTTGTTGCGGGTAAAAATATCACGGCTGATATTATCGTAAGTAATGTAGATGTCTATTTTACTTACTTACGATTGTTGAATGATCCCAACAAAGCCAAAAAAATATTAAAACAGGAAAGAAGCAGCAGTGCACTGATTTTTTACTGGGGTATCAATCAATCATTTTCGCAATTAGGATTGCACAATATCTTTTTCAGCAATAATTACCAACGGGAATTCGATCATTTGTTTCGATTGAAGAAAGCATATGATGATCCAACTGTATACATCAATATCACTTCCAAATGTGAACCGGGTAAACAAGCTCCGGATGGGAAAGAGAATTGGTTTGTGATGGTGAATGCACCTGCAAATGTTGGTCAGGATTGGCCTGCTTTAAAAAATCAATATCGTAAAGCCATTATTGACAAGCTAAATCGCATGTTGCAAACAAATGTTGAAGCTCTCATTGAAACGGAAGATGTCCTTGATCCCGTCCTGATCGAAACAAAAACAGGATCTTATCAAGGATCCTTATATGGCACCAGTTCTAATTCAAAAATGGCGGCTTTCCTAAGACATCCAAATTTTTCAGGACAGCTGGAAGGATTGTACTTTGTTGGTGGAAGTGTACATCCTGGCGGTGGTATACCTTTGTGTTTGAAAAGTGCAAAGATCATGAGCGATATTGTACAGGACGATACACGTAAACGAAGAAAACATTGAGTAAGTATAAACTGACCATATCAGCTTTTTTAGCCATTCTCTTCCATGTAAGTGGATTGGTTGGTATGTTGTACACTGATCACAAGGATTGGTTTATAGCGAATACGCCACTGAATCTCATCTTGATGGCAGCACTGCTGATCTGGAATCAATCTAAACCCAATAAAGCCTTCTTACTTTTTTTACTCGCTGCATTTTTAACTGGCATGGGTTCTGAAATGATCGGAGTGAATACCGGGAAACTTTTTGGTTGTTATCAATACGGACAAGTCCTGGGGCCTCATTTTAATGGTGTTCCTTGGTTGATCGGTGTTAACTGGTTCGTGATGGTATATTGTTCAGGTATTATCATGCAAAAAGCGATAGACTGGATGAGCTTGAGATACGAAGAGTCGGGTGGAAGATTATCCAAGCACATCATCACCATCTCACTAGTAGTAGACGGGGCATTGTTGACCGTATTGTTCGATTGGGTGATGGAGCCTGTAGCAGTGAAACTCGGTTTTTGGCAATGGGAGGGAGGAGTGATCCCGTTCTTTAATTATCTGTGCTGGTTTCTGATCAGTGCTGCATTACTCGTGCTTTTCCGTTATCTCCGTTTCGAAAAGACCAACCATTTTGCGGTACATTTGTTTATTATACAGCTACTGTTTTTCTTAACACTCAGATGGCATTTGTAATATGATATATATATTGATCACACTCGCTACTTTTTGTGTCATGGAAGGCATTACCTGGCTTACCCATCGGTATATTATGCATGGTTTTTTATGGTATCTGCATGAAGACCATCATCAAAAAGGTCCCGGTTTTTTTGAGAAGAATGATGCTTTCTTCATCATTTTTGCAATACCCAGTTGGTTGTGTATCATGTTGGGAAGTATGAATGAAGTGTATTGGGTAGTGAGTATAGGAGCAGGTATTGCCATGTATGGGTTTGCTTATTTTCTGGTGCACGAGATCATCATTCACCAAAGAATCAAATTATTCACCAGAAGTAATAACAGATATATACGTGCTATACGATGGGCACATAAAATGCATCACAAGCATTTGGATAAACATGAAGGTGAAAGTTTTGGTATGCTTATCGTTGCCAAAAAATATTGGGATAAAGTACGGAAAGATGAAATGATGCAAAAGCGATAATTTCACTACTCACCATTCACGATTCACTACTGACTACGCACTACGACTATATCATCTCCGGTTCAGGGCTTGCGGGCATGAGTTTACTCATGCGCATGATGGAAGAACCGTTTTTTGACGATAAACAAATTCTTGTTGTAGATAAAGCTCCCAAGCAGCAGAATGACAGAACCTGGTGTTTTTGGGAAAGGGAACAAGGTCTCTTCGAGCCGATCGTGCATCATCAGTGGCAGTTATTGGATTTTTTCTCGAAAGATTTTTGTACTACCCTACAAATCGATCCTTATTGTTATAAAATGATCCGTGGGATTGATTTTTATCAGACCGTACAACGAAAAGCGATCACAAAAAGCAATGTTCATTTTCATTATGAAGAAGTGAAGAGTATCGGAAATGAAAATGGTAAAGCTGTATTGACATTGCCTTCCGGCAAGATCAGCGCTGATTATATATTCAATAGCATTTTGTTTCATGAACCTAAAATAGCAGCTCATGAATACATGCTACTGCAACATTTTAAGGGTTGGGTCATTGAAACATCAACACCTGTATTCGATTCGGGTAAAGCGACTTTCATGGATTTCAGAGTGTCTCAAGAAGAAGGCACAACATTCATGTATGTATTACCTGTAGCGGCGAATAAAGCGTTGGTGGAATATACTTTGTTTACAGAAAAACTACTGCCGCAAGAAAAATATGAAGAAGCACTCGTTCAATATCTCTCTCAATATCTTGGCATAGATTCATTTACCATTGAACACGAAGAGTTTGGAATTATTCCCATGACCAATCATACTTTTCCGTCTGTTGATGGCAGGGTGATTTATATCGGTATCGCAGGTGGACAAGCTAAAGGAAGTAGTGGGTATGCTTTTCAGTTTATTCAGAAGAGAACCGAAGCAATTGTGAACAGTTTAAAAAATAATCATTCCTTGCATACTGACCGAAGCTTTGGTGTAAAAAAGTTTCGATTGTATGATAGTGTTCTGCTACATGTATTACACTATAAGAAACTTAATGGGGACAAGATATTTGCAGATATCTTCAGAAAAAATCCTCCGCAAAGGGTACTGCGTTTTTTAGACAATGAAACAAGCTTATGGGATGATCTTCATATCATGAATAGTGTACCAACAAGTATCTTTCTTAAAGCTGCCATACAAGAGATATTCAGGTAGTTAATATAGATTCAGTTATTTTTGTCGGATAAAGCAAGTTTTCTGAGCCAGATCATGGCCTCGTAGTACAATGGATAGTATAATCCCCACAATACTGTGGGGACGAAGCTCAAACTACAGGTTTAGAAAAGTTCTTTTAATCGTGATTCATATTATGGCCTCGTAGTACAATGGATAGTATAAGAGTTTCCGAAGCTCCAGATCCAGGTTCGATTCCTGGCGAGGCCACAAAAGAAAAAGTAAGAATGAAATAACAAGATCCAGGTAGCTTTTTTTAGTACAAGTCATCATCAGTCATGAGGTAATCCCATCAATCCAAAATACTTCCCTTTTGATGTTTCAATTACAGTTTTGATTTTTTTGAAGTTATTTTCAGTTGGTGATAAATTGATGAATTTGCCCACGATTCTTCGATATTTATAAATGATAATCGTATTTTCTACATTCGGATCTATTTTATTTAAGTAGACTTCCGTTTCTTCATCATGCATAGATGGAACATAAGTGAGTGCTGTTCTTTGTAGCTGCAATTCTTTCCCCAAAGATTCCAAGTATTGCTGTCTATCAGAAGCATTATAATTTCTTTCATCACCATACACGAAATAGATCTTCAGTGAATCCTTGTATTGTTCCGCACTGCGTTCAAGAAATTGTAGCCATTGTCGAATAGAAGGCCAGTTGGGTTGATTACCCGTGTAGAAAATGACTCCGTGATAACGCCCGTATTTACAAACCGGACAAGCTCTGCTACCTTTATCAGGCCCATATGCATGATAGGGGATAAAAGATGGTTGATCTTGACCAATCGATAATCCTGATTCTTTGGGTAGGTCTTTTGTAGCAGGATGATTGGGAATATTGAGTCCAAGTATGATATCATGTTCCGCTACTTGTATTTTTCCGTTGAGTAATACACGGAGTATTCCATTTCCTCCCCTTTCTTCGAAGGGATAATTTTTTCTGTATTCTATTAATAAGGGGTCTTCGTCAAAAACAAGATCATCTACATAATACGGATTTGAGATGTTGGGTTCTTTTACAAGTACATGGATATGAGCAGGTGTTTTTTCCTTTGGGTAGGGTGCAGGTCGCAAAGTATGGATCATATATCGTCCATTACTATCAGATTTTACCCACCCACGTAAATAACCATGTTGCGAAGCTTTTTCATTGGTGCCCGATCGACTGCTATACAAACCTTTGGCATCCGTGTGCCAATAGTAGATAAGAATATTAGGTGCCGGTGTTTTCCCATCAGCCTGAAAAATTGTTCCAGTGATCATTAATTTTTGAGCATTCTCATACCAACCGGCACTGGTGTCAGAAGATCTGATATTTGCCGGTATTCCTTCAAACATGAGTTCACAAGTTTCGCAATTACCACCTACACGAGAATTATTAGGTGAAGAAGGCTGTGCTTTACATGAGTTGAGTAGTAAGAGACACGATATAGCAATAGAAATGATAGAATTGAATTGCATGATTTTTTTAACAAAATTCAATTCAGCTAAAGCTTATAACAAATGCAATGAGGTGAAAGGAGTCTATCATAGCGTATCCTGAGTACTATTACCCATAACCCGTTTGAAATCAGCCGCATAATTTCTGCTGAGGCGAAGAAGCGTCTGGTCTTTCAATGTCACATCGTAATCGCCATTTTGTCGCGACCGAAAAGAAGCGATCTCTTGTACATTGACAATGGTGGATTTATGGATGCGTAAGAACTGATTGGTTGGTAATTCCTCTTGTATCTTTCCAAGTGTAGTTTTATATAAGTGTTTTCTAGCGTTAGTTTGTATTACCACATAAGGGGGGCTTGACTGAATATACCGTATCTCTTGTTTTGCAATCAAAATTTTTTGATTTCCTTCTTGTACAATAAGGGATGGGCTGTATAAAGTTATATGAGGTTGCACTTCTCCAACAGATACTGATGATCCGGCAGCAACTTGTTGAGATCTCAATAATTTGAAAAAGAATGGAAGTCCATATAGCAGTAATAAGGAATATCCATTTTCTGAAATACTAAATCCTATCCCTTTCCAGAAGACAAACCTTTGTTCATAAAAAATGGCTGAGATGAGATCAATGAATAATGCACTTACAAATAAATGCATGCCAATAAAGAAAAGGTAGAGTAGTAACTGGTATTTAAAACTTAATGGCTCTTTCTCTAATAGTTTATTTTGAAGGATACAAAAAGGAATAAACCACCACCAGAAACTACTGAATAAAAAAGATTCAGAGAAATAGTAGGCAGAGTCAGTAAAAACTGTTTGACTAAAATCTTTTACAAGCGTAAAAAGAAATCCACCCAAGACAAATAAGATGGCTAAATAGCGGGATGAAATTTTTTGATGAAACTTAAGTTCCATGACTGATACTTTTAACGACTTAGCTAAAAGTAAGAAGTTTTTAAAATTGCTAATTGGAATATATGTTAATTCCGCAGTAGGATTAAAAGTGGAACACGGATTATCATGATTTTCATGATAATCCGTGTTCCATCATATAGCTTAATCAAAAATTACTGTACCCAATAATCTACTACTGTTACTTTTTCAAGCAGCCCGGGTAATAGTTTGGTGAAAGCTGTATGAGCGGGATGTATTAAATAGTCATCACGATCTTTTTCACTCGAGAAAGTGAGTAGGAAACAATGGGTGAGTCCATTATTCAATTTCTCAGGGCTATTGTTCTCACCCCATTCAAATCTCTTGATCGTCTTAATTTGATTGGGTAACTCTTTGAATGCACGTATTATTTTTTCAATTGCAACAGTGTCTGCTTTAGCGGTCCAGCCAAATAAGACTACATGACGTAGTTCCTTTTTGATATTTTGAGATTGCGCAGTCATTGAAATGCAAACAAATACTACAAGACAGCTGATAATTTTTCGCATAATTTTTTTATTTATCACCTTATAATGCAAGGAATAGATGATCAATAGAAGAAAAACTTCATGGCTAACATGATACCGATGGTTAATAAGGCGCAAACCGGTAACCCTCCGCGTAAAATCGTAATAATACTCAACTTACGATCCCTTTCCCATGATTTTCCTGATTCCTTTTTATAGTAACGGATTACAGGCGGAATGCAAATCAATACGGTCATAGTAAACACTATAATCGAGATGACCCAGAATGATGTAGCCATAGCTATTTGAAGGTTAGATGAATGTAGATAGCAACGGTTACGGATGTTATATCGAACTTGCCATTATTAAAACATAGCATGTACCATCGCTAAACTCTCTCTCGCCATTTGACTATTGTATTCAAATGTGAGTTGTTTGTGATTGATGGTATCTACGATCGTGCCAATGAAACAAAGTCCGCCTGTAAACAGGTATAATAACCCCATACCGTTTTGTCGCACCATGAATCTTTGTACACCGGCCACTAATACAAAACCCAAAATACAGCCTAGCAGTATTTGATCGGTCTTTCTTCTTTTACCATTGTAAACCGCAATAAAATTCTGCAGTCTTTCTTCTGATAGATCAGCAGTGAGGTTTTGTAAATACACCAGCTCTTCGCCTTCAAGAGCGGGGATCAGATTGTACAGGTTGGGTTTCATGTTGTTTGGGTAAAGGTTGTATAAGTTGCTTTATCCTTATAAATATAATAATTACTGCCACAATTCCCAATGGATGATGATGAATGGAAGAGCGAAAACGAAAATGTAAGGCATCATGAATAGCATGCCCAATACCACAACCCGGACATTTACCCCATCCCAATAACTGAGAAGGACATAGTGATGTACCGCGATCAATGTCTGGTAAAAAGAATAATAGAATGAGTGCTATTACCCAGAAAATGAGTTCAATATGTTTACGTAAGTATCGGATACCATGAAGTTCGGATTACTTTCCGAAAGCGGCAATATTGCTGCTGAAGATCTTTACGGCAATGGCTAATAAGATTACCCCGAAAAATTTTCGTACAGCCAGTAACCCTGCTTGTCCAAGTGCTCTTTCGATGACCTTCAAAGATTTTAAGACAATATATACCACTACCAGGTTAATGAGAATACCACTCAAAATATAGAGCTCTTCGTAGTTGGCTTTCAATGACATCACTGTAGTGAGTGTACCGCTACCTGCAATGATAGGAAATGCAATAGGTACCACTGAGCCAGACTTTGCGTCTTTGTCTCCTTTAAAGATCTCATGTCCTAAAACCATCTCCAATCCAAGTAAAAAGATCACGACAGAGCCTCCTACTGCAAAAGAGCGAATATCCAATCCCAGTATTTTTAAAAATGCTTCTCCGGCAAAGAGAAATAGGATCATTAAAGCGCCGGAAATTACTGTGGCTTGTGTAGAACGTATGCCACCCATCTTTTCCTTTAAAGAGATCAATAATGGAATTGACCCTACAATATCAATCACCGCAAATAAAGTAAATGTAATGGTCAGCAGATGGTCGAGTTGGAAGGTCATGGTGGCGGAAGTTTAGACTAAGGTAGGGAATAGTGAGTAGTCAGTAGTGAGCAGTGAGTAATTTTTTAAGAACTACAGCTTGGACCTAACTCGCTACTGACTATGCACTACAAGCTATCAAAATCTAAAAACATGATTCCTCACTAACTTATATTCAAACTGTAAAGCTTCAAGGCAATTTTTGCAGAGACAGTCCGTGTATTTACTTTCAATATAAACACGTTCTTCGTAACTGAGTTTAGGGCCACTACATTGACACGCAGGAATATTACCCACTTTACACTCGAATGTTTTGGTGCAACGTGGGCAATGCTTGATCTCGTGTTTATGTGTCATGGAATAAAAATTTAAAATGAAAAAGTCAAAAGTGACAATAGCTAATGGCTTATAGTTTATAGCAAATAGTAGCGTAAATCATCTATTTAATTATTATGCTCTTTCACTTTTGACTTTTGATTTTTTACTTATTACCAATTAAACGTCACCCCGGCATTGAATAAAAATGGAATGGCATTGAATCCGCGAGCGTCAAAGAATTTTTTGCCGGTGATATTCTGTGCATCAGCAAAGAAGCGAACGCTGTTATTCAGCACGTAATCAGCTGAAGCGCCGAGAATAAAATAAGAAGGCAATGAAACATCTGCTCTGCGGAAACCACCAATATCAAAACGCTGACTAACGTATTTACCCGTAACAGCGAGGTTGAGTCCTTTACACACATCTACATTCGCACTTATGTTGATATGGTGTTTGGGTCTGCGTAATAGATAGTTATAAGTAATGGTGTCTTTTGTGGTCAAACGATTTTGGGTCAATTCTTCGCTCAGTAACAATGTATAGTTGGCAGTGATACCTGCTTTTTTCCCAAGTCTAGCATTCATTTCCCATTCTAAACCATTCACGATCTGTTTTACATAATTGAAATAGTTGAACGTGATATAGTTGTAGTCGATTCCATTGTTGATTCTTCTGTTGAAATACACCAATCGGCTTCCAAATGATTTTTCTTGATAACTGATACCTGCTTCATAGTTCACAGATTTCTCTGCTTTCAAATTTGCATTCAGACTGAGCTGATACAAAGAAGGTGTTTTGAATCCACTAGAAATACTACCAAATACACGAACAGCATCATTGATACTATAAGATGGGTTGAACGTATACGTAGCGTTATTCCCATAACGAGAATGATCATTGTATCTGCCGCCGAGTTCAATATTTAGTTTTTTATCAGCACTGCTATAGATCAAAGAACCATACAATGCCGTTTGTGACATAGAAGTATCACGAAACCTGCTTCTGAATGGGCCGAATGAACTGATAGCGAAATAGTCTTGGTTATAAGAGCCATAGCGATAATCAATTCCTGTGAGTAAAGTGAAGCCAGCACCTAATCTCACTGAACTGTATAATTCTGCAAATTGAGAAATGGCGTTATAGGTATTGTCTTCAAAAATGGTACTGGTTTTATGCGCACTGTCGTTGCGATAGTTGCGTCGAAGTTCACTGTACTGATAATTACCTGTTAATGCCAGCACACCTTTTTTGTATTGAAAACCGGTACCTGTGATCAATGATTTATTATTGATATTATAATCTCGATCATCATTGAAAACACCTGCATCAATCGCTGTTTTATATTGACTGTACATAACAAATGTTTTGAACAATAAATGATCATTTGCCTGGTACATCAATTGAGCATTGGCAACAGAACCATCATATTTGTCTTTGTCGTAATTGCGAATACCTGTGCTGTCATAAGCAGAAGAAAATCCATTTGTGAACAATCGGGCGTAACGAGCGGTGTAGGTGAATTTATTTTTCTTCCCATACAATTGAATATTATTCCGTGAAGTACCGAGATTACCCTGACTCAAAGTTGCTTTTACATTGAATGCTTTTTGAGCATCTTTTTTTACCGTGATGATATTCACCACGCCGGCAATGGCATCACTACCATACAAAGTAGATTGGGCGCCTCTGCACACTTCAATTCTTTCTACATCGTTGATAGAAAATAAATTGAGATCAAAGTCTGTTGTGATGGTTGAGGGATCATTCAAAGGAATGCCATCCATCATGATCAGTGTTCTTCCGGGGGAAGCACCGCGCATATAAACGGTTTGAACACTACCGGTGTTATTGAAAGCACCATTGATAGTGATACCTGCTTGTTCATTGAGTAATTGGGAAATGGTCTTGCCACCACTTTTTTCGATCTGCGCTTTGGTGATCACGGAGATCACTTTGCCGGTAGTACTTTGTTTCTGTTCTATTTTGTTGGCAGTTACCACTACTTCATCAAGGGTAACAGTGTCTTTTTGTGCAAATACCTGAGTGCCAGACAGCAGGCATGCTAGGAGCGTAATTTTTCTGCTCATTGTTGTTTGTTAAAAGGTTGAACAATGAGCTTTCAGGAAATTTTAAAAAACGGAGAAATATAAATAGCTGCTGCAGACAGCATTTACATTCCATGCTTTTCACCCGAAAGCCGTGAATGAACGTTTGTGTCTGGCAGGTCTTCTGGCTTGTTCTCTGTTGTTGAACCTTCCCATCCCGCTTATGGAGACAGTGGTTAGTAGAAACAACAGCGTTTTCTAGTGAGTGGTTAGTAGTGAATAGTGAGTGATAGAATGTTGGTGATAAATGTATCACTCACTATTCACTACTGACTATTCACTCCTCACTATTCAAGAACTTACAGCTACGGGGATAGCGCCGGATTTACACCGGACTTCCCTTTTAATCCCGCATATAGCGAGAACCAAATACAGGAGCAAAAGTAGGGGCTGGTATGTTTTCGGAAAATTAAGTTTTACACGCAAAGGGGATAAGTGGAGGTAGTCCATGGTGCATAGTCCATAGTTGATAGTAGAGAATAAAAAAATACCAACCTATTTTCTTTACTATGAACCATAAGCCATCGACCATGGACCATGAACTATAACCCATCTTTTCCTTACATTTATCACCATATCAATTTATTATGCAGGGAAACCAAAAACTCAATCTGTTCAGTTTCACTATGATCGTGGTAGGTCTGGTGATCGGTATGGGGATATTCAGAACCGCGGCTACAAGTGCCAAAGATGCGATCGAACCCTCTGTTTACTTTACAGCCTGGATACTGGGCGGATTTGTAGCACTCTGCGGAGCATTGACTTATGCTGAGATCGGGAGTCGGTATCCGGTAACGGGTGGTTATTATAAAGTATTCTCTTATGCTTATCATCCAAGTATTGCTTTTGCCATTAACTGTATCATCCTTATTAGTAATGCAGCGAGTTTGAGTGCCGTTGCACTGATTGGCAGTGGTTATATCACCAAATTATTTCCCGGATTTGATTGGAATGATACCCATAAAGCACTGATCAGTTGCGTAGCGATCATTTTTTTCTATGGCATCAATCTTATGGGACTTCGTATGAGTTCACGTGCGCAAAATATTTTGATGTTGATCAAAATTGGGATGATCGTAGTATTGATACTCGCATTGTTCTTTCCACATGATAGCAGTACTGCAGTAACTGTATCTAACGCAGTTACCAGTACCGGTGAATCCATGAGTTGGATACAAAGTTTAGGGATCAGTTTAATTGCGGTATCTTTTACATACGGTGGGTATCAGCAGACCATCAATTTTGGAAATGAAGTAAATCAGCCTGCAAAAAATATTCCAAGGGGTATATTCATTGGTATTGCCATTATTATTGGATTATATCTGTTGGTGAATCTAAGTTATTATACCATCGTAGGTTTTGATCAAATGAAAGGGGAAAGAGAGATCGCTTATGTAGTGATGGAAAAAACATTTGGAGCAAGGGGTGCAGATATCTTTTCTTTCTTCTTGTTCTTCGGCGTATTGGCTTATGTCAATGCGTTATTAATGAGTAATCCAAGGGTGATGTATGCGATGAGTCAGGAGCGGACCTTGCCGGCATTTTTCTCCAGACAAAACCCGAAGAATCAGGTCTTCACGATCTCACTAACTGTTTTTGCGGCCATGTGTATCGTCATTTTATTTTTTGCGCAAACATTTGATAAGATACTCAACTTTACCATCTTCCTTGATTGCTTTGGCATGGTTGCGTCCAGTGCTACGATTTTTATTTTGCGTAAAAGAACCAAGCATTTGGATGGTACAGGTATATTTAAAATGAAGTTATATCCGATCATGCCATTGATCTTTATGAGTGCGTATTTGTTTGTTGGTATCAGTATCGCTTTGCAAACACCGGATACTGCGCTTGTAGGATTGGCAGTATTGGGTGGATTTATGTTGATTTATTTCCTCACTTCAAAATTCAGGACTACAAATCCTGAACAACAAGTATAACAACATGGATATTTCATACATCTTGAATGAGTTGGGAGAGGATCGTGATGAATATTTTCGTGCGGTGTCGCCACCGATCGTGCAAACCAGCAATTTTGCTTTTAAAACAGTCGACGATCTTCGTAAGGCTTTCGAAAATGAATATGGAGGGTGGTTGTACAGTCGAGGGTTGAATCCAACTGTAGAGATCTTGCGCAAGAAACTGGCAGCATTAGATGGAGCGGAAGATTGTTTGGTCTTTAATAGTGGAGCTGCAGCCATTTTTGCATCGGTTTTAGCGAATGTGAAAACGGGGGATCATATTGTCAGTGTGAAAGATCCTTATACATGGGCAAGAAAGATGTTTGATGAGATCCTTCCGCGGTTCGGTATAACAGTGACATATATTGATGGACGGCTGATCGAGAATTTTGAAAATGCAATTCAGCCGAATACACGTATCATTTATCTGGAGTCGCCCAATAGTTGGATGTTCG
The DNA here is from genome assembly GCF_040362915.1 of Sediminibacterium sp. KACHI17. Taxonomy (NCBI): domain Bacteria; kingdom Pseudomonadati; phylum Bacteroidota; class Chitinophagia; order Chitinophagales; family Chitinophagaceae; genus Sediminibacterium; species Sediminibacterium longum. The sequence goes on from NZ_AP029612.1 coordinate 2,722,165, forward strand.
ATCTGCAGGATCTTACTGCAGTTGCAAAACTGGCTCGGTCAAAGAATATTGTAACCATCTGTGATAACAGTTATTGTACGCCTTTGTATCAAAAACCGTATGAATTAGGGATCGATCTGGTACTGCAATCAGCTACAAAATATATTAGTGGACATAGTGATGTGGTGGCGGGGGTGTTAAGTGGCAGCAGCAAACAAATCGAACGCATTTTTAATAGTGAATACAATAATATAGGATCGGGGATCCAACCATTCAATGCATGGTTACTGATCAGAGGGCTGAGAACTTTGCCTGCAAGATTGGAGCGGATCACTCGCACCACTCAATTAGTAATAGATTTCCTGTTATCTCATCCGCGTGTTGAAGAGGTCATTTTTCCATTACATCCTTCTTTTCCGCAATATGCATTGGCGAAAACGCAGATGAAAGGCGGTTGTGGTTTACTGACTTTTACCATTCGAACCCAATCTTGTGAAACCATCGAGAAATTCTGTAACAGCCTGAAACACATATTAATGGCAGTGAGTTGGGGCGGACATGAATCCCTGATCATTCCAAAGTGTGCTGGGCTGCAGCGGGCAGACTTTAATCCGGAGCTGGCATTGCACAGGAGTTTTCGTTTGTATGTGGGATTGGAGGAACCGGAATATATTATGGCCGATTTGAAACAGGCTTTTGATGTAATAAACGACCTTTCATAACATTTTATTAACGGAATCTATTGCCTTATCCCCGTCCATCAGAAATTTACCGATCTGCTCGGGAAACCGCTATTTTTGTTATATATGAAGAAGCTATTGACCCTTCTTGGATGTGGTATCTTATTACAAGTACAGGCTCAGACAACCAATGAGAAATGGGACCTGCGAAAATGTGTGGATTATGCTACACAGAATAATATTTCTGTAAAGCAAGCTGATATACAAGCGCGGATCAGTGCCTTGCAGGCACGACAGGCGAAGCTGAGCCAATACCCTTCATTGAATATGAATTCTGGAACCGGTGTACGTTTTGGTCGATCAATCGATCCTACCACGAACCAGTTCTCTACCAATCAATTTCTGTATCAGAACTTTGGGATGAATGCAAGTATTCAATTGTATAACAACGGAAGTCTGCGTTACACTTTACAAGCTGCTGATCTGAATGCAAAAGCAGCGTTGGCGGAAGTAGAAAGAGCAGCAAATGATGTATCCCTGAATGTGGCTAATTTTTATTTGCAGATATTGGCAGCGCGCGAGCAAGTGAAAATAACACAGGTACAGATCGCTCAATCACAATCACAGTTGGATATAACCAAGAAAAGAGTAGAAGCCGGTGTTTTGCCGGAATTGAACCAGGCTGAAATTGAAGCACAATTGGCAAATGATAGCAGTAATTATGTTACAGCCGTTACCAATTATGAATTGAATATTTTAAACCTCAAAGGATTGCTGAATCTTGATCCGGCAATCGCTTTTGAAATTGATACTCCACCGGTAGAAAGTATTCCACTGGAAAGTTTTGGTGATTTACAACCGGAATTGGTGTACCAATTAGCAATGACTTCCCAGCCACTGCAAAAAGCCAATGATTTCAGAATCAAAGCAGCACAGAAATCAGTTTTGGCAGCAAAAGGACAGATGTATCCTACGCTTACTTTCGGAGGGAATCTGACCAGTAACTTTTCCAACTCTTTTAAACAAACAACCGGATTTACTTTCTTGGGATACCGCCCTGTGACTGGTGCAGAACCAAAAGTTACAGTGAGCAATGTTGATTATTATGTTCAGGAACCGCTCTATCGCTTCAATCAGCAAAGCAGAAGTTTTGGTGGATTATGGGATGGGTGGAGCAATCAAATCAGTAACAACTTTGGACAGAATGTCGGCATCAATTTATCGGTTCCGATTTTTAACAATGGACAAAGTAAAATTGCCTATCAGCGTTCGAAGCTAGATCTTAGAAACGTTGAATTGCAAAAAACGCAGGCAGATCTTAAACTGAAACAAGATATTTATACCGCATATAATAATGCTACAGCAGCGTTACAAAAATTCAATGCCGGAAAGAAAGCAGTTGAGAATGCACAGAAAGCATATGATTTTGCATTGAGACGCTATGAAGTAGGTTTATTAGGATCATTGGATCTGATCACGAATCAAAATAACTTGCTTCGTGCCAAAGTGCAACAATTGAGTAACCAGTATGATTATGTGTTTAAAATGAAAGTACTGGAATTTTATAAAGGTCAAGGGCTAAAACTGTAACCCAAGCATACGTATCGCAGATCTAAAAGAAAATCATTATGAACAAAAAACTTTTGTGGACAATTGTGGGGTTAGTGGTTGTTGTGGGTACATTTATTGGACTGAAAAAAACAGGCGTCATCGGGAAAGATGAAGGATTGAATGTATCTGCAGAAAAAGCAGCGCTCAGAACCATCATCGAAACTGTGAATGCCAGTGGTAAAGTATATCCAGAAATTGAGGTGAAAGTTAGTCCGGATGTGAGTGGAGAGATCATTGAATTGAATGTGAATGAAGGAGATAGTGTTCGTAAAGGACAGGTTCTTGCACGTATCTATGCAGATATTTATTCTACCCAGCGAGATCAGTTTGCCGCAGGTGTTGAGCAGGCTAAAGCACAGCTGTCTAATTCCACTGCCAATATCCCTGGATTGAAAGCAATATTGGATAATGCAAAAGCTGCTTTTGAACGTCAAAGAAAATTGTATACAGAGAAAGTAACTTCACGTCAGGAGTATGATCAGGCAGAGCAGGCGTATCGTACAGCAGAAGCAAATTACAAAGCAGCAACAGAAGGTCTGAAAGGAACTGAGGCTGCTATTATGGGTGCTGAGGCGCAGTTGGCAAGAGCTAATAAAGATCTATCCAGAACTACCCTGGTAGCACCTATGGATGGAGTCATTAGTTTATTAGCTGTAAAAAAGGGAGAAAGAGTAGTAGGAACTGCGCAAATGGCCGGTACAGAAATGATGCGTGTAGCTGATATGCGTAGCATTGAGATCCGTGTTGATGTCGGTGAAAATGATATTCCAAAAGTAAAACTAGGTGATACCGCATTGGTAGAAGTAGATGCTTATACCAATCGTAAGTTCAAAGGATTGGTGTATAAAATCGCTAACCCAAATACTCAATCAACCGGTACTGCTGTAACCAGTACTGAAGTCACTAATTATAAAGTGCATATCCGACTTATTCCGGATAGTTACAAGGATATGATGATTCCCGGCAGAGCATTTCCTTTTCGTCCGGGTATGAGTGCAAGTGCTGATATTCAAACCAATACCAAACAAAATGTACTGGCGGTTCCATTGAATGCAGTGACCACTCGTGAAAAAAACAGTGATGAAAAGAATGATAAATCCAAGACAAGTTCATCAACTGATGATAAAACCGGTATTGATGATGAAGCGGTAGAAGAAGTCGTATTCGTTGTTCAGAAAGACAATAAAGTCAAAAAAGTAAAAGTCAAGACTGCGATTCAGGATCTCAACTATATTGAAGTCCTTGAAGGACTGAATGATGGAGATCAAGTGGTGACTGGTCCCTTTAACACAGTAAGTAAGATCTTAAAAGACGGAAATCTTGTAAAAGTAGTACCGAAGGATAAGCTGTTTGAAGAAAAGAAAAAAGAATAGGTAGATAAGAAATAAAGAAAATAAAGATTTTAATAGCTCCGGACATCTTCCGGAGCTATTAATTTATAATATCAGCTATACTGATTTTGTTCGCTCAATAATGATCTTGCATTCAGCATTTCATGATCAATGGGCGATACCCCACACGCATTCCCTACAATTCCTATCTTCGCAAAGGAACAATTCTTTGATGCATGCGATATGGAATCATTGGTAGTGGAAGTTGGGCTACAGCGTTGGCCAAAATTCTGACAGATAATGGAAGCAATATTTACTGGTGGGTCAGGAATGCAGAAACCATTCAGTACATCGAAAAGAGAAAACACAATCCTCACTACCTCAGTGCTGCATACTTCAATCCATCACAATTAGTCCTTAGCAGTCAGCTGAAAGATGTAGTGCAGGCAGTAGATGCTTTGGTAATAGCCGTACCCTCTGCCTTTGCAGAACAAGTATTTGAACAACTGCAGCCGGAAGATCTTCAAGGAAAAAAAATCATTTCTGCTATTAAAGGTATTTTACCTACTGATAACAGATTGTTGCACGAATACCTGTTCAATCATTTTCAATTTCCGGTAGAAAATTATATTGCTTTGCTGGGACCTTGTCATGCGGAAGAGGTAGCATCAGAGAAATTATCTTATCTCACATTTTCGGGAAAAGATGCAGCAACTACTCAGCAGATCGCCGATGCATTTAGAACAGAATACATTAATACAGTTGTAAACAACGATGTTGTGGGTGTTCAATATGCAGCCGTTCTCAAGAATATTTATGCATTGGGTGCGGGTATCGCTCATGGATTGGAATACGGGGATAATTTTCTTAGTGTATATATCGCTAACAGTGCCAATGAAATGGTTGCATTTTTACGCAAACTCAATGAGAAAGAAGGAGTGGAAACAGCAGCCGGACACAACTATGCCGCATCTGTTTATTTAGGTGATCTGCTGGTGACTTGTTATTCTTTGTATAGCCGCAACCGTACGTTCGGCAACATGATCGGAAAAGGATATTCTGTAAAAGCAGCTCAATTGGAGTTGAATATGGTAGCGGAAGGGTACAACGCTGCTAAATGTATTTACCGTACAAACCAGAGCGTTCAAGCGCTAATGCCCATAGCTTCAGCCATTTATGAGATATTATGGGAATACCGTTCTGCCGCTGATGGATTTAAGAAAATAGAAGGCTTTTTAGTTTGACAAAATTGGTAACTTTATTCCATGCCAGTTTCATTCACCTTATTAAGCCCTATGGTACTACTGATACTGCTCGGTGCAGTGATAGGGATCAATCTTTTGAGGAAACTGCTGCGTCATGAGTAATTAGCTTCGGATTACTCATTGTAAGTATCCAACCCATGTTTTCACGACCCGAATTTTCTTGTATCCGGTATCATACAATGGCTATCATTCAACAAAAAGATCTGCCGCAATTCCATCGGCTAAAAATTTTCCTTGTGCTGTTAAGACGATGTGTTGATTTTGCAACTGTATATTTTGTTGATCTAAATGCATTTGTGCTGCTTTCATAACAGCCTCCTTTCTTTCTTCTCCCCAATTTTTTTCTAAAAAATCCAATGCAATTCCTTCTAAGGTTCTTAAGCTCGTCATTAGGTATTCATTGATTCTTTGAACAGGCGTAAGCGTTTCAGATTCAAATGGAACCATTCCCTGTTGCAGACTACTTATGTATAATGGATTATTGGCAATATTCCATTGTCGGATAAGATGACCATCAAAAGAGTGAGCGGCAGGACCTATTCCGAGATAAGGTTTGCCTTGCCAATAGCTACTATTATGTTGACTTCTAAATCCGGGTTTGGCAAAATTAGATATCTCATAATGCTCAAAACCTGCATCCTGTAAGGTTTGCGTAAGTATATTGAATTGAGTGGCCTGATGATCTGTATCTACTTCTTCCTTTGTTCCCTTACGTACCATGTGATCTAAAGCTGTATTGGGTTCAACCGTCAATGCGTAACACGATAAATGAGGAATACCAAGCGCTAAAGCTGTTTCAATATTTTGTTTCCATCTTTCATCTGTGAGTCCTGGAGTGCCATAGATCAGATCAATGGTCAGGTTATGAAATCCGGCTGTCTGTGCCAGTTCGATGCAATGTTTTGCCTGTGTAGCGGTATGCGCACGGTTCATCCATTGCAGATCTTCTTCAAAAAAAGACTGTATGCCAATACTTAATCTGGTGATACCAGCCTGGCGCCAGTGGATCAGTTTTTCATCATCAATATCATCCGGATTTGCTTCAAGGGTTATTTCAGCAGTTGGTGAAACAGTATAATGGGTTTTGATCGTATCAAGGATAAGATCTAATTCCGAATCAGATAGCAAGGAAGGGGTGCCGCCTCCAAAGTAAATGGTGTTGATAGGTTCCTTGATAAATTCTTTTCTAAGTAAAGCCTCCTTGCAAATAGCTGCTACCAGATCAGGCTTCAGCTGTTGCAGTGTTGAAAAGTGAAAGTTGCAATAATGACAAGCTTTCTTGCAAAAGGGAACATGAATATAAATGCCTGCCATCATGCAAAGATAGGATTCTCAGATACTAGGTCGTTGGGAGATCAGGTAGTCGGGTGATCGGGTGATCAGGGAATTGGGATGTATTTTATTTGTGACTTAAAAACACTCCCCCAAATTCCCAATACCCAGTACCTAGTACCCGATAACCTGATTACCCGATCACCTAATCACCCGATAACCCAATCTCCCTTATTTTTGCATTCAATGAACCTGACAAAGCAACTCACTGTATTTATTCTCACCTTGTTATTTCAGGTAATGGTTGTTGCACAGAGCGATACGCCTGCACGCAATAATAAACCTCAACAAAAGGTTCGTTTGGATTCCGCAAGACAAGTATCCGGCAGTCAGCTGAAACAAGATTCTTTGCTAGTGAATACCGGTGATACAGATTCTGCATCTTTAGTGATAGATTCAACTGTTACGGATAGCTTTCGATCTTCAATTCCGGTAGTCGCTGTGAAAACGAATGATACCAGCACATATGCCAAATACCTGACACATCCTTATTTGCCTTTATCTGCAAAGCCCATGTTCATGATCTCAGATTTCAGAGAAACACGAACATTGGACGACTTATTTTATTTGTTGATGGGAGTGTTATTGTTACTAGCTTTCATACGATCTGTTTTTCCTCGTTATTTTAAGAACCTGTTTGTGTTGTTTTTTCAAACCTCACTCCGACAAAAACAAACTAGAGATCAATTATTACAGGATAACCTGGGATCTGTTTTCGCTAATCTTTTATTTATTGTTAGCACCAGTATTTATGGGGCACTGATCATACGTCATCGCGAATGGTTGGATTACCCATTCTGGCATGTGATCTTCTTTGGGGCAGGATTGTTGGCCATTGTGTATTTCGGTAAATTTCTGTTTTTGCAGTTTGCAGGTTGGGTATTCAATTCCAGAGAAGCAGCCATGAATTACACGTTCACCGTTTTTTTGGTGAACAAGGTTTTGGGTATCAGTTTGGTCCCTTTTCTCTTCCTGATGGCATTTTCAACCTCATCACTACGGGAAGTGGCTTTTACAATATCTGTAGGGCTAACGGGCGTATTATTACTTTATCGCTATGTTGTATCCTTTGCGAATATCAGGAACACATTGAAAGTGAATGCTTTACATTTTTTCCTATACCTTTGTGCTGTGGAGATATTGCCACTATTGGTTTTATATAAACTGATGGCTGATTATATCGGCGGAAGGTTTTAATTTTGCAAAATCTCAGAAAGCAAGCATGGTAAAGAACGGATCCAAACAATCAGGAGCGACCAAAACCGCAAGAAGAATCCTGATCTCACAGCCTAGACCCGAAAGCGATAAATCGCCTTATTTCGATCTTGAGCGTAAGTACAAGGTAGAGTTGGTATTTCATCCCTTTATTAAGCTGGAAGGGATACCGGCCAAAGAATTTCGCAAACAAAAGATCGATATTATGCAGTACTCTGCGGTGATATTCACCAGCAGGAATGCCATCGATCATTTCTTCCGTACTTGTGAAGAGATGAAAGTGACCATCGGACAAGACACCAAGTATTTTTGTATCACCGAGGCGGTAGCACTCTATCTGCAAAAATTCATCTTATATCGCAAGCGTAAGGTTTTTTATGGTGCTGATGGTACCAATAAGAGCATGTTCGATGTGATCAATAAGCATAAAGAGAATGAAAAGTTCCTTTATGTGTGCAGTGAGAACCAGCAAGACAATGAGATCGTTACATGGTTGAAGTCTAACAACTGTGAGTTCCAGCTGGCATTCATGTACAGAACGATCAGTAATGATATCAAAGAAGTGATAGAAGGGAAAGAATATGATGTGATCTGTTTCTTCACCCCGAGTGGAGTGAAAAGCCTCTTTGATAACTCTCCTAATTTCAAACAAAATGGAACTGTTATCGGAGCGTTTGGTAATAATACTTCTAAAGCAGTAGAAGATGCAGGGCTGAAACTTGAGATCAAAGTACCATCGCCACAAAAACCAAGTATGGTTTCAGCGTTGGATCAATTTCTTGCTTCAACGGTATCAAAAAAATAATATAAATCAGACTTTTTTTATAAACCCCTTGCATGGTCAAGGGGTTTTTTGTAGAATGTATACCATGAATCAGCATCGGATCATTCACGATGCACATTCATTACGCACTATTTTAAATACTACTCATGTCAAAGACACATCAGCATACCAATTTATTGATTCATGAAACGAGTCCTTATCTTTTACAACATGCGCATAACCCTGTAAACTGGTATCCATGGGGAGAAGAAGCATTGGCATTGGCAAAAAAAGAACAAAAGCCAATCTTAGTGAGTATTGGTTATGCGGCTTGTCACTGGTGTCACGTGATGGAAAGAGAAAGTTTTGAGGATGAAGAAACAGCTGCATTGATGAATGAGCACTACATCAATATCAAAATAGACAGAGAGGAAAGACCCGATATTGATCACATTTATATGGATGCGGTTCAGGCTATGACAGGCAGTGGCGGATGGCCTTTGAATGTTTTTCTGACACCGGATGCGAAACCATTTTATGGAGGCACTTATTTTCCGCCTGTTCGTGCACATAACAGACCATCATGGAAGGAAGTGTTGAGTGGATTACACAAAGCATTTACAGAAAAAAGAGAAGAGATTGATCAGCAGGCAGAAAAACTGACCGCACATCTTTTCAAATCAAATCAGTTCGGAGTTGGGTCGGTTCTAACAGAAGGGGCATTCAATCAGGAAATGCTCGAAGATATCAGTGCCAACATGCTCAAGCAGGCAGATACAGAATGGGGCGGTTTTGGGAATGCGCCTAAATTTCCGCAGACTGCTACAATTCGATACTTGCTTCGCCACTATTATTTGAACCATCATCAAGAATCACTGACACAAGCATTGTTAAGTATCGATAAAATGATCGATGGAGGTATTTATGACCAGTTAGGAGGTGGGTTTGCCCGATATAGTACTGATACCGAGTGGCTGGCGCCTCACTTTGAAAAAATGCTCTATGATAATGCATTGCTGGTAAGCACCATGTGTGAAGCCTATCAGTTAACACGGTTGCCCAAATATGCAAGAGCCATTCGCGAAACATTAACCTTTGTACAGCGTGAGCTCATGCATCCGGAAGAAGGTTTTTATAGTGCACTCGATGCAGATAGCGAAGGCGTAGAAGGGAAATTCTATACCTGGCAAAAAACAGAGATCGAGACTGAATTGTCTGAAGCAGATGCTGCCTTATGTTGCGCATACTATGGTGTAACGGAGGAAGGAAACTGGGAGCATACCAATATCCTGCATGTACGACAACAACCTTCTTCATTTGCAGAAGAAAATGGTATGAAAGAGGAAGAGTGGTTGATGAAATTGGAGCAGATCAAGTCAACATTACTGAAAAAAAGAAGCGAAAGGATTCGTCCCTCTTTGGATGACAAACAACTATTGGGTTGGAATGCATTGATGAATATTGCTTTTTCGCAAGCATATGCGGCATTGGGCGATGACGTCTATAAAAAGATCGCTGTTCGGAATATGTCTTTTTTGGAGAACAGGTTTTACGATGTGAGCCAGAATAGTTGGAAGCATACCTATAAAGCCGGCAAAGCCACGATCCCAGCATTTTTGGATGACCTGGCCTACCTGATACAGGCCTATATTTTTTTACAGGAGATAACAGGAGAGGGTCAGTATCTTTTGAAAGCTAAAGCATTACTGGAGCAAGTGAATCAGGAATTTGGAGAGGAAGAAACGGGATATTATTTCTATACAAGAACAGGGCAAAATGATGTGATCGTTCGGAAGAAAGAAGTTTATGATGGGGCTACACCCAGCGGCAATGCCGTTATGGCTTTCAATCTGCAATACCTAGGAAGAGTATTCGACCAAAAGCATTGGTTGCAAAGAATGGAGCGAATGACAGGATCATTGTCACAGGCGATCGTGAAATATCCTACTTCTTTTGGTGTATGGGCATTGGTGATACAGGGAGAGGTTACAGGCTGGAAAGAGGTTGCTTTAGTGGGTGAGGGAGCGGGTCAATACCTATCTCAGGTTTTGGAGAAATATAGTCCCTATAAAATACTCCAATGTGAGGAAACTAAAACAGAGAGTTTCCCGTTATTAATGGGAAAAATGCCCAAAAACGGCGGTGTTTTGTTGTATGTATGTCAGAATTTTACTTGTAGTGATTATACTACTGATAAAATAGTTGACTTTTTAGCAATTGTGTAACAAGAATTACGGTAATTTGCTCACTGACAGTGGCTTGAAAGCCTCATTCAGTTAGTGAAAACAAAAATTCAGACATTACTGGAATCATCTTTACCCGCCTTGTGAAATTATTGGTTTTAAAATAGAAGCTGCATTTAACTGCACTTCTAAACTTATATTTGTCACTGTCATAAATTAAGTTGAACAGATGAAAGGTTATTTAACTACTATTACCCTGGCCGTATTCACGCTGAGCCTTAGCTCATGTTTTCTGAATAAGGGCAAGAAGTCAAAAGGACTACCTGATGACGGTATGTTGCACGGAGTAGCGCCAACGGCCAGACCTAGTATGGCAACGCCAAGAAACATGGTATACATCCCACCGGGAACTTTTCATATGGGACCCAGTGATGAGGATATCAGTTTCAATTACACCAACAGGAATAGATCGATGTCTATTCCGGGTTTTTGGATGGATGCAACTGAGATCACCAATAACCAATATCGTCAGTTCGTAAACTGGGTGCGTGACTCTTTATCTTTTAAGATCTTATACGGTGGTGGTATCAATAAAGAAGATGATACTTCTGCAGTAGATTGGAGAAAAGTAGCTCAGATCAGGTATGATAAGGCAACAATTGAAAAGTTGAATGAGTTGAATCTGGCTCCGGATAATCGTTTATTTGGAAGAAATGAGATCGATCCAGGTAAACTCAAATACAAAGTTGAATATTTCAACTTGCCGGAAGCTGCTAAGCGTGAGAATGCTGACAGACCAAGAAAAGATTTCATCGTAAAATATGATGAGAAAATATATCCCGACACTTTGGTTTGGATCAGAGATTTCTCTTATTCCTACAATGAGCCGATGACCAAGCGCTACTTCGCACACCCTTCTTATGGTAATTATCCGGTAGTAGGAGTGACATGGAAACAAGCAGTAGCATTTTGCCACTGGCGTACACACTATCAGAACTCTTGGTTGGAGAAGAAAAAGTTTGCGGTAGATGGTGATTATCGTTTACCTAGTGAAGCAGAATGGGAATATGCAGCACGTGGCGGCAGAACCAATGCGCCTTTCCCTTGGGGTGCTTATTACCTTAGAAACAAAAAAGGATGTTTACTTGCCAACTTCAAACCGGGTCGTGGTAACTATCCTGAAGATGGTGGATTTTATACTGTGAAAGCTGATGCATACTGGGCAAACGACTTTGGTTTATACAATATGTCCGGTAACGTAGCAGAATGGACGGGTTCTTATTTCTATGAAGGTTCTTACAACTTTATGTCAGATCTCAGCCCGGATGTTCGTATCGAAGCTACTGATTCAGATTTACCTCGAATGAAACGTAAAGTAGTGCGCGGTGGTAGCTGGAAAGATATTGCTTATTATCTCCAGGTTAGTACTCGTAATTATGAATATCAGGATACCGCAAAATCATACATCGGTTTTCGTTGTGTGATCGACTTGGCTCCTAAATCAAAAAAATAAAATCCGTCCCATATCCTCCAAACGATACAGGACCAAATAACTATTAAAAACTAAACTTAAGATTATGGCTTCAGGTGTTTCTCCCGCAACAAACCGAATTGTAAACGTAATTGTATGTCTGGGTGCTTCCGTAGTAATTTTTGGTGCGATGGCAAAAATCCTTCACCTGTCTTGGGCTGATTGGGCACTGAAAATCGGTCTTACAACAGAGGCGTTGATTTTCGTGGTATACGCAATTTTACCTCCTCCTGATATGGGCGCGCCCGCTGCTGCACCAGTTGCTGCTGGCAATCCTGCTTTGAAAAGTTTGGATGATATGTTGCAGCAAGCAGATATTACTCCGGCTAATTTATCTAAGTTGAGTGCCAGTTTTCAAAAATTGGGAGCTACAGTAGATAATATGGGAGAGATCAGCGATGTGGTTAAATCAACAGGAGATTTTTCTGCGAAAGCCAAAGAAGCTACTACCGCATTCTCATCTATCTCTGGAGCTGTTAATCAGGCAACACAATCATTGTCAGGTTTCAATAGTGCTTCAGAAGGAACCAAACAATTCCATGAGCAGGTACAGGTATTGACTAAAAATTTGTCTTCTCTGAATACCATTTATGAATTGGAATTACAGGAAAGCAATAACCATTTGAAAGCATTGAATCAATTCTATGGTAAACTGGCACAAGCTTCTGCAGCAATGTCTAGCAGTGCAGATGATGCCATGAAGGCGAAAGAGCAAATTGCTGCTTTGGCAAATAACCTGGGTAAATTGAATCAGGTATATGGCAATATGTTAACAGCTATGCAAGGACGTGCATAATATATCCTGTTACCAAAACCTATTATAAACCGTATAGAAAACTTTATATAAATGGCATTACCCAAGGAACCGAGGCAGAAGATGATCAATATGATGTACCTCGTGCTTACAGCATTGTTGGCACTGAATGTATCATCTGAGATCCTGAACGCCTTTAAAACGGTAGACAGGAGCCTTATGACGGCCAGCGGAATTGTGGAGAAGAAAAATGAAGAGATATTCAGGTCTTTCCAGGCAAAAATAGAAGATCCAAAAACAAGAGAAAAAGCTCAAATATGGTTACCCAAAGCGCAACAAGCTAAGAAGCTGGCAGCTGATTTGTATAACTATATGGAGGCTTTGAAAAAAGAATTGAAAGAAGAATCTGGATTGACAGTAGGTGAGGATGGAAAAGAATCATACAAAGAAGATAATCTGGATGCCGCAACTCGTATGTTCATTTCTGAGCCACCCAATGGAAAAGGAAAAGGAAAGGAGTTGTTCAATCGATTGACTGAGTTCAAAAAACAATTACTGGCAATTGATCCGGAAATGGCAAAAGAGATCAGTGCTTCTTTACCACTTGACCTGACTCCATTGCCTACTTCCAGCGAAGCAGGTAAAGGTGATTGGGCATATGGATATTTTCATATGACGCCAACAGTAGCTGCTATCACCATTCTGAGTAAGTTTCAGAATGACGTGAAAAACAGTGAATCACAAGCGGTTGAATTTTGTCATCGTCAGATCGGACAGGTAGAACTTATTTATGACGAGTTTCAGGCATTTGCAGGAACCAATTCTCAATACCTGATGCCAGGAGAAGAACTTGTGATCACAGCCGGTATCGGTGCATTCAGTAAAGCAGCGAAGCCTAATATCACTGTAGATGGTGTTGCAGTTCCTTTGAATGCAGAAGGTGCTGCTGAATATAAAACACGTGTAAGTAATTCCGGAGCAGGTGTGAAGAAAGTACGTATCTCTTACCTGAAACCGGATGGTACTTCTTCAGTGGTTGAAAAAGAAGTTCGATATACTGTCGGTGTTCCATCAGGATTGGTGGTTTCAACAGACAAAACACGCGTATTTTATCAAGGTCTTGAAAATCCGTTGAGTGTTACCGGTGGTGGTGGTGATGAAAAAGTAAAAGTGAGTATTGAAGGTGCAGGTGCAACACTTACAAAATCAGGAGCAGGTCAATACATTGTAACCTGTAATCAACTGGGCACAGTGAATGTTGTGGCTACTGATGGTAAGAATACACAAAGAATTGCTATCCCTGTTAAACGTGTACCCGACCCGATCGCAATAGTTGGTGGAAGTGCTGGCGGAACCATGAATGCCAATGTATTTCGTGTTCAAAGAGGGGTGATCGCTGACTTGCGTGATTTCGTTTTCGAAGGCGTAAAATTTGAGGTGTTGAGTTACATGTTGATCTGTACAGGAAAAGGATTTGATGAACCAGAGTTTGCGGAAGTAAATGGTCCTTCATTCACCGGCGACGCACAAAATCTGATTAAACGCTGTCAACCAGGTACAACGGTTACGATCGGTGAAATCAAATTGAAACAACCGGGTGGAGGAACCAGAAAAATAGATCAGAATATTACATTCATATTGCAATAAAGCAGTGGTTATGAAAAAGACATTTTTATTGTGCATTACCGTTTCATTGCTGGCAGGTACTACTGCTATGGCACAATTCAATCTGCGGCCCAATAATAATCGCCCCAGAAATGCGGCCGATTCACTCGCTAACAAACGAGATACTACTAAGCCTGCAGCGACAGCTAATGCCAATAAACCTGCTGTAGACCCGGCTACGATTAAACCCGGTAAAACCGTTGATACCACTATCGTTGGCGGTTTTGGTGAAGTAGTTCCGCGCAGTCTTCGTAATGAAACAGCAGCAGATCGCAGTCAGACAAGAGAAAAACGTCCACTGGAATATGAACACCTTCGTGAAGATGACTGGTTATTCAGTGAATTCATCTGGAGAGAGATCGATGCTCGTGAGAAAGTAAACCAGCCATTCATGTATCCCGGTAAAGATGATCTGGGTGATCAGCGTTTCTTCTCGATCTTATTGAGTGCAATCAAGAACGACAGCGTTGTTCCTTTTTCAGCAGAAGGTGGGGATGATCGTTTTACAAAACCCATGTCTTACGAGGATATCACTAAAATGCTGAAAGGACGTCTGGATACACAGCTTGTACAGAATGCAGACAATCCGAATGTTGTAGACACCGCTGTGATTTATGATACCAAGTTTGCTCCGAATCCTGATTCTATCTATACGTTCCGTTTAAAAGAACAATGGATCTTTGATAAAGAAGCCAGCCGCATGTTTGTTCGAATCATCGGTATCGCACCTGTAGCCAAACTGGTGATCAATGGTAAGTCAACACCCAGAACCCTTTTCTGGATCTATTACCCTGATCTGCGTAAAACCCTGACCAAATACAATGTCTATAATACAAAGAATTATGCCGGTAGAATGACCTGGGAAGAACTCTTCGAAAGCCGCTTTTTTGGAAGCTATATTGTGAAAACAAGCAGCAATAATCCTAGCGATCGCTTCCTCAGTGCCTTGATCCGAGATCCATTATTTAGGTTGCTGGAAGGAGAGAATATTAAAGAACGTTTGTTCAACTATGAACAAGATCTCTGGCAGTATTAATACTTAATAATCAACTTGTTATAATGAAAAGGGAGTCCATGGGCTCCCTTTTCGATTAAAAATACCTTATAATATGATTTTTCAAATTTGAATATTGGTTAATTGAAGGGATTCCTTAACTTTACCACGGTTTTTCATAGGATATTGGATTTTAAAAACGGGGTTGGATTTCTATCCTGACCCCTTTTTTATTTTAATCCTGACCCTCTTTTCCGTCGAAAAAAGAAAATATAGCCTCAGCTCTTTTGTTGCCTATTAAGGCAATAATTTGCTCCTTATCAGCGTTTTTAATATTCTTCACTGACTTGAATTCTTTTAACAAAAGAGTAATTGTCTGTTTCCCGATTCCTTCTATTTGTTCCAATTCATTTTTGAATGTTCCTTTCGATCGTTGATTTCGGTGAAAAGTGATTCCAAATCGGTGCACTTCATCGCGTATTCTTCGAACCAGTTTTAGTGCATCACTATCCCATGGTAATTTGATGGATGCAGAATCTCCGGGAAAAAAGATCTCTTCTTCATTCTTTGCCAATCCAACAACCGTTAGGCTTCCATGTAAATTCAATTCATGAATACTTTCCATGGCTGCACTTAATTGCCCTTTTCCTCCGTCAATGATCACCAATTGCGGTAAAGATGTTTCTTCTGTCAATAATCGCTTATACCTTCTGTATACCACTTCTTTCATGGTGGCAAAATCATTGATACCCTTTACTGTCTTTACATTATAATGCCGGTAATCTTTTTTACTGGGTAAGCCATCTCTGAAACATACCATAGCTGATACCGGATAACTTCCCTGAAAGTTCGAGTTATCAAAGCATTCAATATGTACAGGTGTTTCCTGCAAATGCAAATATTCCTGTAATTCGTACAAGACCTTTTTCTTTTCCATGTCTGTACGTCCTTCCAGGTGTAATACTTTCTTTCGCCGTAATTCTTCCTGGAAATAATTTACATTTTTAAGTGCCAGGTCCAACAGTTTCTTTTTATCGCCACCTTTGGGTATTGTAAATGATACTGTTGGGTCAGGATATTCAATTTCAAATGGAACGATGATCTCTTTGGATAAACTATTGAAATCCGCCCGCATCCTATTGATCGCAAAACTTAATACTTCTTCCTCTGTTTCTTCCAGTTTTGTTTCTAATGGTACTGTATGTGTTTGAACGATTGTTCCATTCTGTACCATGAGATAACTGACATAAGCAGTATCTCCATCTTTTAAAATGGCAAAGACATCAAGGCTGCTGAGATGTTTACTAACGACTACAGATGTAGACTGATAGTTTTCAAGGTGTTCAATTTTTTTTCTGATCAACTCGGCTTTTTCGAATTCAAGATTCAGCGCATATGCTTGCATCTGTTTTTTAAAGTGGTTGATCACCGAGCCAAGATTTCCTTTCAAAATATTTCGTACCTGTTGTAATCCTTCATCATATGATGCAGTATCCTGGAGTCCTTCGCAGGGGCCCTTACAGTTACCAAGATGATATTCTAAACAAACTTTGTACTTGCCTCTTTTGATTTGTGTATCACTCAAATTCAATTTACAAGTACGTAAAGGAATATATTGTCTGATGAAACTGATCAGCTCCCTGACCTTACCACTGGATGTAAATGGACCTAAATATTCTGATCCATCGTTGATTTTTTTTCTGGTAAGAAAGATGCGGGGAAATGGTTCTTTTTTGATGACGATATAAGGATAGGTTTTATCATCTTTCAGATTGATGTTAAAACGAGGCTGGTATTCTTTGATCAAAGAGTTTTCCAATAAAAAAGCATCCTGCTCAGAATCTACAATGGTGAATTCGATGCGTCGAATTCGTTGAACCAGTTCATGGGTTTTATAAGAAGTGAAGGTTTTCGAGAAATAAGAACTCACCCTTTTACGTAATTCTTTCGCTTTCCCTACATACAGTAATGTGTCATCCGCATCAAAATATTTATAGATGCCGGGTTGAAGAGGTATTGTATGTGCTATCTGCTGAAACTCCTGTTGCGTCATAAAACTTTTCTTATTCCTGATTGCCTATTCCCTGTCAATGAGTTCATTCTTCCCATCTGACTTCTGTAAGTTCATTCGTAGTATGTCCTTGAATATTCGTGAATGAGCGAATGATCTGAAAGCCTTTGTTCGTATTCCAGTTGTGTTGTTCCATGATCGATGTATTTCCTTTTCGATAGATGCTCCGAATAAATACACGCTGAACCTGATTGCTTTGTTCATCCAATAATACTTCCATCCCTTTAATGGTTACGGTAGTATCTACGGCGGTATAGCTAAGGGTATAACTACCGGTTGCTGCATCCTGGAAAACCGTTTCACGGTAATGTTTTTTTATGTCAGTACCAGTGATATCCTTCGCTATGAATTCTTTTACCAATTCTTCGAATGCTGTTTTTGTTAGTAAACTAGAATCTTTTTTTCCTTCCTTAGTATATACCACAACGATGTTTTTCTTCATCGTTGGAATGATCGCCATCTGGTTTTCAAAAAATGAAGCGGTTGGATAGAATTTGGTACTATCCGGAGAGGGTTGTAATTGATTTTGCGTATGTACATTTTCCCCGCAAGCCAATAATGCATAACTGATCAAAAGTGCCATTAATTGTTTCATCGGGTAAAATTATTCAAACCATACATAAAAAAGCCACCCGCCTAAGACGGATGGCCGATAAACAGATAGTAGTTGGTTATTGTAGAGCCCTTGTTAGGCCGATACGCATGCCATAATCCATCAGGTATTCCTTGATGGGGTATTTATTGGAATAAGTAGGCAAGTGCTGGTAACGAACCTGCGGTCCGATCTGCCAGCTTGTTTTTCCTGATTTGTAGCTGAGGTTGAGACCTACACTGGTATTGATATTCCATTTTCTAACAAGATCATTTCCCTCGGCATAATGTCTGTAATCGGTTGAAAGAAGATAAACACTTTTATTCAGGTTGAAAGTAGGTTGAACAGAAGCTTCCATATTAACACCTACGTGTTTGCCTTTGATCACATCCCACTGAATACCTATCGGAATGGCTAATTGATATACTTTATTCTCCAATTCTGTTTGCTTATAGCCAACATTATTATTATAAGGAGAAAAACGAGTGATATTCTCTACGCCATTGAAATTGATCAATGAAATGGTTGTAGGATCATACGTACGCGATTGGAATGTTTCAATATGATACTGTCTGATATTTAACTGTAATCCTGTTTTGAGTTTTAGTCGGCTCGAAATATTGTATAAAACTGCAAAACCTACTTCCAAACCTACGGCCGGACGATGGCGTACTACTTCATTAACATTGGAAGGCTGATTGAGTGGAGCATTAACAGGTAGTGCAGCAACTGCAGGTTGAATGATCTCCCTTACTTTATCATCAGATAAACGTCTGTAACTAGTAGATGGTGTGATATAAAACTGAAATCCAAATTTTGAAACCGATGGACGCTGTATTCTTTGGTTCTTCGTATGATGGAAATCTTTTAGATAATCATCAGCAGCGGGATCGTTTTCGTGGAATAAACTGATATCTTTTGCGGGTGTTACTTCATTCATTGAAGTGGACTCTGCTGTTACTGAAGAAACCTTTTCATCATTTTGTAATGCATTCGTAACAGGATGCTCAAGAGATGAATTCGGCAAGAGTGATAAAATGCCTGCAGCTTTGGTTCTGTTGATGGTCTGCTGTTGAATATTTTCTTTCAGCACTGTAATATCCGTTTGCGAAAGACTATTATTACCCGCAAACATATCTGTATCGGGATAATCTATCGCAGCGATGGTATTCATGGTGATATTAACCGGAGCCAATGTATTGAAATAATGGTGGCTCTTTTCACGAGATGCTTTATGCGCAGCAATGGTCTCTTGCTCAACCTTGGCAATATTGGGGATCGATAAAGGCTGAGGATGAAAGTTTTGCTGTGTGCTTAAGACCGTACTTAATGTAAGTGCAGTAATGATAAATAAGGAGATGAAAGTAAGTGCAGGCCATGAGCGATGTCCATGTAACTCAGTACGTATATTGGTCCATACCCTATCGGATGGATACATACGGTGCTGCTTTACCTCATCGTGTAAAAACTGCTCAAATTCGTCCTGGTACTTCTGGTTCTCCATATTCAAACGCAACTAGGATTTATTAAAGGCGGCAAGCCATTGATAATCCTGTTTAGGTGCTTCAATGATCTTTTTACGGATCAATATATTTTCCAGCATGGCTTTGGCACGGGTGTACTGACTTCTGCTCGTACTTTCCTCAATGTCCAGCATCATGCCGATTTCTTTATGACTATATCCCTCCAATGCATACAGGTTTAAAACGGTTCGATATCCTACCGGCAGTAACCTGATACATTCAATGATCTGTCTGGCTTGCATGATCGAAGGAATGGTTTCTTCTTTGATATGCACCGATGTCGCATAACTGATATCCAAACTTTCATTGAACTTTTTGTGCTTCTTCAGAAAGTTGATACAAGTATGTACAATGATGCGCCTGATCCATCCTTCAAATGCGCCCTTGTTCTGAAACGTATGTATTTGGGTAAATACTTTAATGAACCCCTCTTGTAACATATCCTCTGCATCTTCTCTGCTGGGTGCAAATCGATAGCATACACTCAGCATTTTAGGACTGTACCGATTGTACAATTCGCGCTGTGCGGCAGCGTCGTTTTGTAAACAGCCTGCAATGATAGCCTGCTCGGTCATGAGGGGTAAAATAGATTTACCCTAAATATAGACATATTTTACTTTCTGATGCTGCATTGTGCAATGGATTTGTATCTGGTATTTTATTAAGTGATTATTAAAACTTTCTGAAAAGTAAAAAAGAGCGTACAAAAGCATATTTTAACAGAAAGATTTGATTTTCAAGATCCTATATAAAGCCTGAGTATGGAAGCAACCTTAACTAAACCCTCCGGCGGCAAATTATCACAGTCGAAAGATGATATTCCGACACCCACTACCGGACTCGCACCTTATACCGGTCCTTGGACCGAGAGTGAAGTGATTCACCTGTTGAAGCGTGCATTATTTGGGGCTAAAAGAAGTGATATTGCGTATTTCAAAACACTGACTTGTGCCCAGGCCGTTGATCAACTCTTAACCTTGCCGGTTGACCCTCCTTCACCTCCGGTGAAAGAATATGCAACACCTGCTAATGCTACCAATCCAGATACCAATGTTTTACAAGGAGATACCTGGGTGAATGATCCTAGTAATGATGGAACTGTCAATAGTTTGCGACGCAGCTCTTTCAAAAAATGGTGGATGGGCTTAATGATCAATCAAGATCGTAACCTGCGTGAAAAAATGACCCTCTTCTGGCATAATCATCTCGCTACAGAAAGCACAGATGTGAATGCTCAGTTTTTATACAAGCATCATTCCATGCTCAGGAGTTTTGCCTTGGGAAATTTTAAAGCCTTGATGAAGGCAGTGACCATTGATCCGGCAATGTTGGTGTACTTGAATGGTCAATTGAATCAAGCCGTTGCCCCGGATGAGAATTATGGTCGTGAATTACAGGAATTATTTTGTTGTGGTAAAGGTCCCGGCTCTTTATATACCGAAGAAGATGTTCACGCATCTGCACGTGTACTTACAGGATGGCGTAACAATGCCAATACGATTTCCTCTTTTTTTGATAATAATCGACACGATAAAACCAATAAACAATTTTCTTCCTTTTATAACAATACCGTTATCGTAGGTAAAAGCGGACCAACCGCCGGTGAAGAAGAATTAGATGCATTGCTGAACATGATCTTTGCCACCAATGAAGTGGCTGAATACATGTGTCGCCGCTTTTATCGCTGGTTTGTATATTATGATATTGATGAAACCGTTGAGAACAATATCATCAAACCATTAGCAGTCATTTTCCGAAATGCCAATTATGAAGTAGCTCCGGTAATTCGCACTTTACTCATGAGCGAACATTTTTATGATATACTTTCCAGAGGTTGTCAAATAAAGAGTCCGGTAGATCTGGCTGTTGGATTATGCCGTGAATTCGAAATATCATTTGAACCTGCGCCTGAGTACACTATCAATTATGGTCATTGGAATTATCTGGTAAATCAGTGTGCCAATCTGCAACAAAATATCGGAGATCCTCCCGATGTGAGTGGATGGAAAGCCTATTATCAAGAACCACAGTTCTATGAAATATGGATCAATAGTGACACCCTTCCAAAGCGAAACCAGTTTACAGATACAATGGTGATGAATGGATTTACATTCGGCGGTAAACGTATGATCATTGATGGTGCTGAATTCGCTAAAACATTAACCAATCCTGGAGATCCCAATCAATTGATCAATGATCTTACAAAGCTGATGTATCGATTAGATATATCTGATGCTTCAAAGGCACAGATCAAAAAGGATATTTTATTGGGCGGACAATCAGAAGATTATTATTGGACCAATGCATGGAATCAGTTTGTCAATAATCCCGGTGATATGGCCAATACCACTACCGTTCGGAATTATATCCGCGATCTGCTCAAATATTTAATGAACCTCGCCGAGTATCAACTCGCTTAAAATCCAATACTATGAGAAGAAGGGATTTCTTACGCAATACAGTGCCTGCAGGGGTGATGTTGCCCTCACTGATCAATGGTATGACGGTAAAGGCTTTCGGCGCAGAATCATTACTCATGCAAGGTCTATTTCCTGCTACCACTGATACTGATCATGTGCTCGTGATCGTTCAACTCAATGGAGGAAATGATGGATTGAATACGGTCATACCAATTGAATATTTCCCCAATTATATCCGTGCCAGATCCAATATGTACATACCGCAGCAAAAAGTATTGGGTTTATCCGGTACTGATAAAGTAGGGTTACATCCTGCTATGACAGGTATGCAATCCTTATACAATGATGGTAAAATGAGTGTGATACATTCAGTGGGATATCCGCAACCCAATTTCTCTCACTTCAGAGCTACTGATATTTGGATGAGTGCCAGCGATAGTAAAGAAGTGGTCAATAGCGGTTGGACAGGTCGCTACCTGAATTATGAATATCCGAATTTTCCCAATGGTTATCCGAATAGCAGTATGCCGGATCCCTTGGCGATACAGATCGGTTCAGCAACATCATTGGCTTTACAAGGCCCCGCTGTAAGTATGGGTATGAGTATTTCCAACCCAAGTAATTTTTACAACCTGATCGCAGGTGTTCAGGACCCGGCTCCGAATACACCGGCAGGTAAAGAATTGACCTATATCCGTAAAGTAGCACAACAAACCACTGCATATGCGGAAGTCATCAAAGCGGCTTCTGCCAAAGTAACCCAACAGTCTGAATATCCTAACAATTCATTGGCCGCACAATTAAAGATCGTTGCTCGATTGATTGCAGGAGGATTGAAAACAAGGATCTACATGGTGAGTTATGGTGGTTTCGATACACACTCTGCTCAAGTAAACTCAACGGATCATACAACAGGTACACATGCGAATCTGCTTAAAAATGTAAGCGATTCTATCAAGGCTTTTCAGGATGATCTGAAATTACAAAAAGTAGAAGATCGTGTGCTGGGAATGACTTTCTCCGAATTCGGAAGACGTATCAAAAGCAATGGAAGCACAGGAACTGATCATGGATCTGCAGCTCCCATGTTTGTATTTGGAAAAAATGTGGATGCAGGTGTCATTGGTGATACACCCAATATTCCTGTGACCGCATCTTTCAATGATAATCTTCCTTTTCAATATGATTTCAGAAGTGTGTATGCTACCATCTTGAATAAATGGCTTTGTGTTGATGCTGATGACCTCGAACAGATCATGTTGAAAAACTTTCAGGTACTACCCATTGTCAATTCATTGGCTTGCAATAAATCGGTTAACCTGTCTGGAGAAAATTTTATTACCAATTATCCCAATCCATTTACGCAGTCTACCAATATCAGTTTTAAAACTGCTGGCGGACATACACTGATTCAAATCATTGATACGATGGGAAGGGTGTTGCAGAATCTGGTCGATAGAGAATATGAAGCCGGTAATTACAATGTGGTATTTGATGGCGCTCGCTTGCAGCCCGGTGTTTACTATATCCGATTCCAGAATATGGTGGTTCAACAGGTGCGCGCAATGTTAAAAGTGAGATAATCGGTGAATTTTTTGCAACAATGATGTAAAAATGAAAAAATCCTATTATTTTTACAACGTTGTTTCAAAAATTAAGATATCAGCTATTCTGTCTCCTATTACTGATCGGGGGAAGTGCTGCCCAGGTTCTGGGGCAATGCACGCTTGTTTTTTCCGGAAAAGTCATTGATGCAGATACTCGTTTACCCCTGAGTGGTGCTTTGGTACAAATACCTGCATTGAAGATCAGCAAGACCACTGATGCAGAAGGTAATTTCAAAATAGCGGGTATCTGTGCGGGTAATTATGATGTGAACATTTCTCATGTTAGCTGTACACCCGTATCTGAACATCTACATTTCAAAGATGATATCAAACACAATTTTTTTCTTCCACATACCAGTAATGAACTCGCTGATGTAACCGTTCGAGGAACCATCAGTACAAAAGGTGCGGCAATTTCTCAAGATATCAAAGGCAAGGATTTAGAAGCACTGCGCGGACTTTCACTGGGGGAGTCTTTACAAAAAATTACCGGAGTTAGTGTATTGCAAACAGGTTCCAATATTTATAAACCTGTGATCCATGGATTGCATAGTAATCGTGTTTTGATACTTAACAATGGTATCAGACAAGAAGGGCAGCAGTGGGGGAGTGAGCATGCTCCTGAAATCGATCCTTATGTTGCCAATCGATTATCTGTCATAAAAGGAGCCAGCACCATCCGTTATGGTGGAGATGCTATCGGGGGAGTGGTATTGGTAGAACCCAAACTCTTAAGATCGGTTCCCGGTATTAGTGGTGAATTGAACATAGCAGCTTTTTCAAATAATCGTCAGGGTACAATATCAGGGATCATTGAAGGCAATTCAAAAAAGAATGAAGCATTTTCCTGGCGCTTACAAGGAACAGCCAAGCGAGGTGGTAATGCAAGAACGCCGAATTACTGGCTGGCCAATTCAGGTAATGAAGAATTCAATGGTTCTGCTGCAATGGGTTGGCGTTCGGCCACAAAAGGATTGGAATTTTTCTATAGCATTTTTAATACAAGACTGGCCATTTTCTCAGGTTCACATATTGGTAATGTAACAGATCTGTTACAAGCAATTAGTAGCAAAGAACCACCGGATTATATTCGAAATATCGGGTTCACTTATAAGATCAACAGACCTTATCAGCAAGTACAGCATCAGTTGGTGAAAGTAAAAGCCTTTCGCAATACGGGCGATATCGGTAAGCTGAATATGATCTTATCGTTACAACACAATTGGCGCAGAGAATATGATGTGAGACGTTTTCAAAGCAGCGCCAATGTTCCGCAACTCGATCTGAAAATGACAACATTAGGTACCGATCTGATCTGGGATCATTTTAATACCGGTCATTTCAGAGGTACTGCAGGTATTACCGGCAGCTATCAGCGGAACAGTTATGAATACCGCCTATTCATACCCAATTATGAAGCATTCAATCTGGGTGCTTTCATCGTGGAGAAATGGAATTATAAAAAATGGTTGATCGAGGGCGGACTTCGTTTCGATCATCGAAGCATCGTGAATACAAATTCGAATGGTGGCGTACAATTTAGGGATCGTACATTCAATAATTTCTCCGGTAATACCGGGATCTCTTACGAAGTAGCTGATGGACTTCAATTCACCATCAATGCATCTACAGCGTGGAGAGCACCACAGGTAAATGAATTGTACAGTGATGGATTACATCATGGTTCAGCAAGAATAGAGAAAGGAGATGCGAATTTACAACCAGAAAGATCGAATAGTGTATTGTTCAATACGGTATTGAATAAAGGTAGATGGCATATTGATGCGGGTGTATATATGAAAAGAATAGATGGATTTATTTATCTCTTTCCGGTATTTCCTCCCGAGCTCACGATCAGAGGTGCTTTCCCTACATTCCGCTTTGGACAAGCACCTGTGAATATGCATGGTTTTGATTTGAGTGCAGCTTATACCATCAGTTCTCATTTTCAACTGGATGCCAAATCTTCTATTGTAAGAGCTAAAAACAGAAGTACAAAAGAGTGGATGATACAAATGCCGGCAGACAGATTTGAGGCAGGACTACAATATAGTTTGGGTGATTTCAAGAATTGGAAAGAAACCTATATCAAACCATCTGTTCAATATGTGAGCAGACAAACGCGTGTGCCTGCCACAGGGAATATTCCGGTAGTAAATCCTGACGGAACTACGTCTATGCAATCAGATTATCTGATGCCACCACCTGCCTATACATTAATTGGAGTTGAGGCCGGAACCGTTTTACAAACGAAACAACAGAAAATTCAAATTACACTTACCATAAGTAATGCATTGAATGTTGTATACAGAGAATACATGAATGCTTTCCGATATTTCTCCGATGAAATGGGTAGAAATATTGGACTGAAAATAAAAATTCCCATAGAACCAAAAACCAAATCATAATTTCTAAAAATCAAGTGTGTATGAAAAAGCAACTTTCTTATTTGATGGCAGCGTTAATGATGGTGACCTTTGTGGCAACCGGTTGTAAAAAAGATGATAAAGAACCGGAGAATGAAGAAGAATTGATTACCACATTGAAGTTAACGTTTACAGAAGTGGGTGGAACAGCCACCTCAACAGTTACTTTCAAAGATGCTGATGGTCCGGGTGGAAATCCTCCAACACAGAATGAACAGATCATTTTATCTCCTAATAAACAATACAACTGTACTGTTCAGGTGTTGAATGAAAGTAAATCACCGGCAGAAGATATCACTACAGAAGTAATTGCAGAAGCCAACGATCATCAGTTTTATTTCGAGCCTACTGGTGTGAATATTACAGTGAATGGATTGAATACCGATCCGAATGGTCGCCCATTAGGTGTTACCAGCAGATGGAATTGTGGTGCTGTAAGCGGTCCTGGTACTGTGAAAGTTACCCTTAAGCACAAGCCTGGTACCAAAGGAGCAAATGATCCTGTAACCCTTGGTGAAACAGATGTAGAAGTAAGTTTTGCAGCACGCATTCAATAATTTTTCTCAGGGTTTTGTTTTAGTTTGAGCATTAAGTATCCCGATATATATCGGGATACTTTTTTATTGGAATAGATCTTCTTTCTTAATTTTAAGTATGGAGATCAATTTAAACACACCTGCACTATTATTCCCTGCTATCAGTCTGATCATGTTGGCATATACCAATCGATTCCTTTCTTTATCCAATCGAATTCGTAACCTTCATGATAAGTACCAAAGCCATGAACAAAAACACATCATTCATGGACAGATCAAGAATCTCCGTTATCGTTTGAAGCTGATCAAGAATATGCAGGCATTGGGGGTGGTTACCTTTTTAGGATGTATTATTTGTATGTACCTGATCTATACACAATTCATGATCGCTGCAAACATCGTATTTGCGGTAAGCCTGATTTGCTTTGCAGCATCCTTATTTCTTTCCCTGATTGAAATACAACTGAGCACCAAAGCCCTGGAGTTGGAATTAAGTGATATAGAAGGACTGGAAGATCCTTCCGTGATCGAGTATTTTAAAAAGAAATTTGGAAGAGACTGAAGCAATGAGAAACAAGAAATAGGAAATAAAAAAATCTACTTTTTCTCATTTAGTATTTCCTATTTCTTCTTTCCTGTTTAAACAGTAACTGATAAATTTTTTCTCTCACCGATTTGTTGTCTCCACATCGCATAATACAAACCTTTCTCATTGATGAGCGAGCTGTGATTGCCCGTTTCAACAACCTGACCTTTTTCCAATACATAAATACGGTCTGCATGCATGATGGTGCTTAATCGGTGTGCGATCATAACAGTGATCTGTTCTTTTTCGCTGGATATATTTCGAATGGTATTAGTGATCTCTTCTTCAGTGATACTATCCAGTGCAGATGTAGCTTCATCAAAAATCAATAGACGCGGATGTCTGAGCAGTGCTCTGGCAATGGATAAACGTTGTTTTTCTCCACCACTCAACTTCAATCCTCCTTCTCCGATCATTGTATCTAACCCTTTCTCAGCTCTTGATAACAAATTGTTACAGCTGGCTTTTGATAAGGCTTCCAGTAATTCTGCTTCTGTAGCTTCCGGATATACGAAGCTTAGATTTTCTCTGATCGTACCGGCAAATAGTTGGGTGTCTTGTGTTACAAAGCCGATCTGATTTCTCAATTCGTCGAAATTCATATCGCCACCATTCACTTGATTGTAATAGATATGCCCTTCCTGCGGGCGATACAATCCCACCAATAATTTTACCAGTGTACTTTTTCCGGAACCGGATGGACCCACAAATGCGATCGTTTCTCCTTTTTTAACATCAAATGAGATGCCATCCAAGGCCTTGTACTGTGCAGTCTGATGTTTGAATACTACCTGATCAAATGAGAGTTCTTCGATCGTGCCCACTTGTTTTGGATGATCAGGTCTTGGTTCTACTTTTTTGCCCATCAGGTTATGAAAGTTTTGTAAAGACGCTTCCGCCTCACGATAACTCATGATGATACTACCGATCTCCTGTAAAGGTCCGAAAATAAAGAAGCTATAGAACTGCAGAGAGATCAGTTGACCCACCGTCAAAACATCACGATAGATCAACCACATTAAAGTAAAAGTGATGACCTGTCTTAGAAAGTTCACCATTGTTCCCTGGATGAAACTCAATGAACGGATGCTTTTTACCTTCTTCAATTCGAGACCAAGAATTTTATAGGTATTGGTATTGAGTCGCTTTACCTCCTGATCGGTAAGCCCCAGACTTTTTACCAATTCAATATTCCTAAGACTCTCAGTAGTAGAACCTGCCAATGAGGTGGTCTCCTTCACAATATTTTTCTGGATCACTTTGATCTTCTTACTGAGCAGGTTTGTCACAAATGCGATCATCAATGCACCACCCAGATAAATAGGAACGATAGACCAGTGAAGTCTTGTAGCATAAATGGAAACAAAGACTACACTCACAATGATCCCAAACAGCACATTGATAACATAACCGATGAATTTTTCTGTATCAGAACGAACTTTGGTGAGGATGGACAATGTTTCACCACTACGTTGGTCTTCAAATTCCTGATAAGGCAAACGCATGGAATGTTTTAATCCGTCCGTAAAGATCTTAGCTCCGAATTTTTGGATGATGACATTCACCGTATAATCCTGAAAGGCTTTGGCGATTCGACTTATCATGGCAGTTCCAACCAATAATAACAACATGAACATGATGCCATTGATAAACTGACTTTCTGTACGAAAACTGCCATCCGGGTTTATTTTAGGGCTATTGGCGAACTGGTCGATGAGTTTTCCGAAGATCATCGGGTCAAAAAGCGAGAAGGTCTGATTGACACCCGCCAGCACCAAAGCCAGTACTACCAGCCATTTATAAGGTTTCAGGTAATGCAGGAGAATTTTCATGTATAAGATTTGAGTGCAATTAACCTTCAATTTCCGTACAAAAGTTGAAAATGTGACAAAGTTGCGGGAGAGGAGTCCATGGACCATGGTCCATAGTCGATAGTCCAAGGTCAATAGTTCATAGTAGGAGGAATAAAATCAATGAATTGTTATTACCATTGACTATGGTCTATCAACCATGGACTAATCCACACTTGTGAATAATAAGAAATTCTTAACTCGCTAAAGGAAAGCAGATTAATCGGTAACTTACAAAAACCTTCCACATATGCGTTGGAGAAAATTCAATGGTGAACCTATTCACCTTCCCATCAAAGAAGCCGTAGCAGAAGCTATACAACGCGAATCTGCCAATGGAACCAAACTCAAAGTATGTATCGGAACCGACAGCCAGGTAAAGGGCGATGATACCGAATTTGCAACGGTCATCGTTTTTCTACGCGAGCACAATGGTGGGTTCATGTACATTCATAATGAGAAGACCAAACAGAAATACCACATCAAAGAAAGAATGCTGGTTGAAGTAGCTAAGAGTATTGAGATCGCTTATGAACTCTGTGATCTCTTTATCGAGCATCATGTTGATATGGAAGTACACGCCGATATCAACACCAATCCGCAATTCAAAAGTAATGATGCTTTGCGTGAAGCCATGGGTTATATCCTGGGTATGGGATTTGCCTTCAAAGCTAAGCCCGAAGCCTTTGCCAGCAGTTGCTGTGCAGATAAGGTCGTGAACTGAGTTGGTTGAAGAAATAGCTAAACGGAATGATGCATTTGTTCCGTGTGAGTACTCGTCTCTCTAATCTTTGATCCTTGACTCACTTGTTTTTACGAGTGTTATCTTTTTATCGCTCATTCTTATCAAGACTTCAATCATCGAGTTGTTTTAAGAAGACTGAAATTCCTGATTGCAATGCTCAATGAATTCCAGCATTTCCTCTCTGCCTATTTTCTTTTCTGCACTTGTTACAAAATGTCTTGGCAGAAATTGCCAGCTCTCTCTAAGGGTATCAAAAAATGCTTTGATATTTCTTTCTACAACAGCCGGTTTTTCTTTGTCTGTTTTAGTGAATACCAAGGAAAATGTAACACCCCATTTGTCTAACTGACTGATGAATTCCAAATCATTTTTCTGTGGGCCATGACGACTGTCGATCAATACAAATATCTGTGTGAGATTACTTCGCTTTCTGAAATACCCTTCGATCATCTGTTCCCATCTTCTTCTGTCACTCTGAGATCTTTTGGCATAACCGTAACCGGGAAGATCTACCAGATACCATTGTTCACGAGGCCCTTTTTCGGCTGCACTGCTTTCAATGACAAAATGATTGATGAGCTGGGTTTTTCCGGGCGTGGCAGAGGTTTTGGCCAGACTTCTTTGTCCGGTGATCATATTGATCAGCGATGATTTGCCTACATTACTTCTTCCGATAAACGCATATTCAGGTTTATCCGGTTTGGGGCATTTATCGAAGGTCGGACTAGATATCAGGTAAGAAGCTTTTCGGATCTGCATACTGCAAAGTAACTAAAAGCCCGCTGATGAAAGATCAGCGGGCTTTAAAAGAATACAATCAGCTAGTGATAAGGATCAAAATTCTACTTTCAGGGAGAGGGATATATTTCTTCCCGGAGCAGAAATACCACTGGCAAAATAGCGGTAATTCTTATCGGTTAGATTTTCCAGTAACAGTACTGATTGAATGTTTTTGCTGAAATGGAAACCCGCTCTAAAATTCAATGTTAGCCAAGAGGGCATGCCATCAGCGGTTGCATATTGCAAGTTGTCTTCTCCATTGGGATTATAATTTTTCAATCTTTTCCAGCCATTGAATAAAGAATAGAACTCAGCATTCCATTGATGCTGTTGGGTTTTAATGCCGATCCTTCCATACACAGGAGGAATATGATCCAATGGGATCTTTACTTTGTTTTGATCGGTATAGCGCCCATAAGTATACGTAACAACACCGTCGATCGCAGTTCCTTTGGCAATGGTAAGAGATCCATTCAAACTAAATCCGGTAACATAAGCACTGGCTTTGTTCTGATTTGCAAAAACAGCACTTCTTACACCACTGTATAATATACTGTCTTGTCCATTGAACTTGTATTTATCTAATACAAGTGCATTTCTAAAAATGGTATAGAAGAAAGAAGCCCCTACTGAAAAAGCCCTTGTTTGTTTGGCAACACTGATCTCTCCATTATAAGTGTATTCAGGTTTGATACTGGTATTGGGCACTACTACGATTCCGGTTCTTGTATCAAAGACTTTTGAAAGATCATCTACGTTAGGAGCGCGGAAACCACTGCTTAAGATCATAGCCAGCCTGAAATTATCTTTGGTGGCATAGACCAAACCAATATTTCCGGTAACGGCTACATTATTTTGTTGTGCCTTATTGAAAGGGAAATGCATAAGTGTAGTGTCAGCAAATCGCGCATCCAGTTTTACCAGATTCAGTCTGATACCATCATTCAAAGTCCATTCATCATTGATCTTATAAGTATGTTGTGCATATAGTGCATTGGATGCCATTTTTGTAGGGCCATCTGCATACCTGGTCGTGATCCTGCTCAATGCGCCGGAAACAATGTTTCGTCTCTCAGCAGTTGAGCGAACAAAGTTCGTATAACTTTCAGCGCCTACATGAAGTTCATGTTTACCACTATAATGCTTGGCATCAAAGTTCAATCCGAATACATTGATTCTTTCCCAACGATAATCCTTGTTATTGTTGTTGAAGCGGCGTGTGATGCGGCTTTCTTCTATGTCCTGAAAGCTAGTGGTGAGTTTCAAATCTTGGAAAAAACCATCCTGCTTTGATATATTCAAATGATAAGAAGCCAGGTTACGTAATTGTGGACCATAATACCACTCTGCAAATACAGGGGCTGCAAGTGTTCCTTCACTCAATCGATCATAACGTGGCACGTCTCCAGTGTTCGAGAACTGAAAATTAAAAATGTGCTCTATTTTCTCTGATTGTTTGTATAAGAACTTTTGTAACACATCTATTTGATCATATCCGGAAGGCGTTTGCTGATTGGGGTTAGGGTTAGGAATAGCAACATCTGTATTTCCTACTCGTTGAACAATAAAAGGTTTCAACCCAAATGCAGGGTATTTACTATTTCTGTTCTTTCCTTGTTTCATATCTCCAAAAGATCCGTAGGTAACAGATGTCAATGATGCCCACTTTGTTCCTCCGATATTGAGAATGATATTGCCCCTCTGTTCATCAATAGCACTCCCATACCGTAAAGTGCTGCTTCCGGAGATCTCTGTTTTTTTACTTCCGGATAATTTCGGATTACGAGTGTACATGCTCACCACACCGCCTAATGCATCACTTCCATACAAGGTAGAGGAAGGGCCATACAATACTTCCATTCTGTCAAGGATCATATTGTCGATGGTAATGATGTTTTGTAAATGGCCGGCCCTGTATATCGCGTTGTTCATTCTGATTCCGTCAACCGTCAGTAATACACGGCTTGCCTCAAAACCACGTATCACCGGACTGCTACCACCTTGTTGACTTTTTTGAACAAATAAGGTTCCGGTATTGATCAGGATATCTCCTGTATTGGGCTGCATATTCAACGTATTCTTATCCCTGATGCTTTTTACAGTTTGCGCAACACGTCCGGATCTCTCTGCAAACTTGTTAGCATATACCGTTACCTCATTCAGTTTTACTGTTTCATCGGTAATTGAACTGCTGTCTTTTTTTTGTTGTTGTGCTTGTAGTGTTATACTAAATAATAGACATGACAATAAAGTACATGTCCATGCCATAATCATTCGCATGGATTTACTGTTTAATAATTAAGAAAATAATTCGCTAAACAGTATTTCTTGGGGAGGAGGAGTGAGTAAGTCTGGTTGAAACTGTGGTTTCCAGGAAACGATATCCGTAGGATAACAAGTGCTAAGAAGAAAACTACAATCTAATGGCTGAAAAGGCCAATCGGTTTGATCACTAATGAAACAGGATGAAAAAGACAAGAGACTACTTGCGCCTTTATTTTTACGCGTAGCCTTATCCATCAATGCGTGTAGTTGCTGTTCCTGATGATCATATAAACCTGTTACGGTGTAAGTTCCATCCGCTTCTTTACGAATAGAACTTACATCGAATAAGGTTCCGTGAATAATGATCTCTTTATTTTTTTTGTACCAGCGTAACTGCCGGATGTGAACGGTAGAGAGCTCTTTTGCTTTAAAGTCTTTTTTGATACTGATGCGAATTTGTTTTTGCTGATGATGAAACAATACAAATCCCGTCAGCGGAGATAACACCAACAATAAAAAAAAGATCGCTATACATTTACGCAGTAAAGACAACTCATTTCTTTTTTCTGATCAGACTGTCCAATGGATATTTGGCTTTCATGGTATCCATTACAGACTGCGCCCAGTTGGTAAGAACTACGCGTTCATCATTTGTTAACTTGGCATCTTTGTGCACCCATGTGTAGGAATTGAGCGGCATTTCATTTTCTTTCACTTGTTCAATTACCTCTTCCATCTTATGGTATTGTCTTCTCAGATTATAAGATGTATATGCATCAAAGTTTAAGTGTGATTTGCCTTCTTTGATATGATCATCCAGCCACCATGCTACCGGTTGTATTTTTGAGTACCATGGATACACGGTGTTATTACTATGGCAATCGTTACAGGCTTTTACCAGAATAGCATCAACGTTTTCCGGAACAGCGTATAAATTTTTAATATTACCGGAAGTGTCGGTAGATGCATTGGCCTCAGGACGTATGAATTGAATCACTACTAAAGCGATCAGTAAGACCCATAAAATTTTTTTGATGATTTTCATGATTGATAAGGGTTATTTAAAGCTATTAAATTAAGACATTTCCGGTCATATCAGCAGGAATAGGTAACTGCATGACAGTTAAAATCGTAGGAGCGATGTCACCAAGCTTTCCGGGTTTAATATTTCCTTTCCATTCTTTGTCGATAATAAAGAAAGGAACGGGGTTTAGGGTGTGAGCGGTATTTGGACTACCATCTTCATTGATCATAAAGTCAGCATTACCATGGTCTGCGGTCAAAAAGATAGTATAGCCTGATGCAAGTCCGGCAGTCACCACGCGTTTTACACAAGCATCCACTGTTTCTGCAGCTTTCATGGCGGCACTGAATACACCGGTATGTCCGACCATGTCTGTATTGGCATAATTCAAGCAAACAAAATCAGCCTCTGCTTTTTCTATTTCAGGAATCAGTTGATCTGTGATCTCTATAGCGCTCATTTCGGGTTGAAGATCATACGTGGCAACTTTGGGTGAAGGAACCATGATTCTTTTTTCACCCTCGAATGGCACTTCTCTTCCGCCACTGAAAAAGAAAGTTACATGCGGATACTTTTCAGTCTCGGCAATGCGTATCTGTGTTTTCCCTTGGGCTTCCAATACTTCACCAAGGGTATTTGTCAGATTATCATTTTCAAAGATCACATTTACTTTTTTGAACTTCTGGTCGTACTGTGTCATCGTAGTATAATACAACTCAAGTGGCTGCATACCATGTTCCGGGAAAGCTTGTTGTGTCAGTACTTCTGTGATTTCTCTGCAACGATCAGTCCGAAAATTAAAACAGATCACTGCATCTCCTTCTTTGATGGTAGCAATGGGTTGATGCTGTTCATTGGTGATAACAGTGGGCAGAATGAATTCATCTGTAGTACCTTTTTCGTAAGCTTGTTCAATAGCAGCTATGGCACTAGAAGCTGTTGGACCGTTAGCATGTACCAAACAATCATAAGCCAGTTTGACCCTTTCCCATCTTTTATCTCTGTCCATAGCATAATACCTCCCACTAACGGAAGCGATGGTACCTGCAGAATGTTTGAGATGTGCTTCCAGCTCTTTCACAAAACCGAGTCCGCTTTTGGGGTCTGTATCTCTGCCATCAGTGAATACATGGATGAATACTTCTGTCAGTTCATTTTTTTGACAGAGATCACAAATAGCTTTTAAATGATCGATATGAGAATGTACACCGCCATCACTCACAAGTCCAATAAGGTGTAAAGCCTTTTTATGATTCTTTGCATAGGAAAGTGTTTCCAAAAAATTAGCATTGCCAGCCAATTCTCCGGTTTTTACGGCTACATTGATGCGTTGGAGTTCTTGATACACAATTCTACCTGCTCCCAAATTAAGGTGACCCACCTCACTGTTGCCCATTTGTCCTTCGGGGAGACCCACATCTTCACCACAAGTGATCAAGGTAGTATTTGGGTATTGATTATATAAAGAAGATACAAATGGAACATTCGCCTGTTGAATGGCATCCGAAGTTGGTATTTTACCTAAACCCCACCCGTCCATGATTACCAGAATAACTTTTTTATTCATATTATAAAATGATATGGTTTATTAATTGCTGATTAGGCATTAACTTTAGCAGGCAACCTGCTTGCATTCAAAGTTGGCATGTTTTTGGCAAATTATAAGAGTGAATACAAAATAAACTGTATGAAAACATTTTTTCTGACTGTGGGATTGGCATTCTTGGCCATGTCTTTTGTGATACAGGAGAATAGTCTGGATCAGATCGTGAATGCATTTAAAAAGGCTGATACAGAAGAAATTGGTCAATCTTTTGATGACTATGTAGACATTAAATTTTTGGATAAAGATGAGATCAAGAATATCAGTAGGAATCAAGCATCTATTGCGCTAAGGACCTTTTTTTCTGATTTGAAGATCACTGGCTTCGAAAAAGTGTCTACTCGCGATCTTGGAACTACCACTTACTTGGCAGGAAAGCTGCTTACCTCCGATAAGAACAGCAAAGGATATAATATCACGGTTTTGATAAAACAACAATCGGGGAAATTCCGGATTATTTCACTTCGTATCAGTTAATATAATTTGCCTACTGATCAGCCCGTTGTTCTAAGTAAGACAACGGGTTGATTATTTCAAGAGGGTCTACGAATATATTTTAGCTTTACAATATGAATCATTTTGATGAACAGTTACAACTATTGGTAACAGCTGCGCTGAAAGAAGATATTGGTGAAGGAGATCACTCCACTTTAAGTTGTATTCCTTCGGATCAAAAAGGAAAAGCAGTTTTAAAGATCAAGCAGAATGGTATATTGGCGGGTGTAGCGATCGCTGAGAAAATATTCAATATGCAAGATCCCGCTGCTATCATCAAAGTATATAAACATGATGGTGAAATCATGCATGATGGCGAAATAGCATTTGAAGTAACCGCTGCTATTCATACCATCCTTTCCTGTGAAAGACTGGTGCTCAATTGTATGCAACGAATGAGCGGTATAGCAACTTTAACCCGTCAATATACCGACTTACTAAAGGGCTATCATACGCGATTACTGGATACCCGTAAGACCACTCCAAACTTCCGCTTATTGGAAAAAGAAGCGGTAAGAATTGGTGGAGGTGTCAATCATCGTTTTGGACTGTATGATATGATCATGTTAAAAGATAATCATATTGATTATGCAGGAGGTATTATTGAGGCGATCGATAAAGCACATGCTTATGTAACTCAATATCATCCCCATTTGAAAATTGAAGTAGAGACCAGGACATTGGCAGATGTGGAATTGGTTTGTGCTAAAGCCATGGGCAAAGTATTCAGGGTCATGTTAGATAATTTTACCCCTGCACAGGTAAAAGAGGCGGTAGCATTGATCAATGGTCGTTTTGAAACAGAAGCGAGCGGTGGTATCAATCTACAGAATATTGTATCGTATGCAGCTTCCCATGTTGATTATGTAAGTGTAGGCGGACTCATTCATCAGGCACAAAGCTTGGACCTAAGTCTGAAAGCAGTAATTGTTGGATAAGCTAGTTGGAAAATAAATAGGTTTGAACTATCTTGTTCATTATCAAATGACTATATCGAGGTCAATATGCCTTCTTTCCCCATGATGAGAAAATTACTGCCGGTATTATTCCTTTCATTCCTCTGTGGGATCATCAATGCTCAAACGCCAAAGGCTGATTCTCTGATTCGTATATCTAAAACAATTGGAAAGGATAGTAATTATGTGAGTTTGTTGAATCAGATCGCAGAAGAGTTATCTGATAAAGATGCGGATCGTTCTCTTGATTTTGCAACCAAAGCAAAAGAGCAAGCAGCAAAGATCAAAGACTTACGTGGACTGGGGAATGCGCTGAATAATATGGGCTGGGCTTATTATCGTAAAGGTGATTACTCAAAGGGATTCGATTATGCGCTTCAGGCACTTCATATCAATGATTCATTACAATATCTCCCTCAACTAGCGATATCGTATCGAAATGTGGGTGCTATCTATAACTCTCAAGCCAAGTACAGAGAGTCGATGGATTATTTTCATAAAGAAATGAATATCCATGCTCAGTTGAATAATTCTTTAGGGGTGGGTAGAAGCCTGAATAATATTGCATTCTCTGCACATCGTGGTAAGATCAAAGACTCAGCACTTATTTTCGGACATACAGCTTTAGAACATAATTCCAAACTAGGGGATCAGTATCTTATTGCTTTTAGTTTACGAACACTCGGGGATGTGTATTTTGATGAAGGCTCTGTTGATCGCTCTATTGATTATTTCCTGGCTTCTTTGACGGCTGCAAGAGCCGCGAAAAGTAATTTCATCATTGAAACCTCACTCTATCGACTCGGAAAAGCGTACCAGGAAAAAAAACAATGGAAAGAGTCTGTCGCATATCTGCAGGAAGCGATCGCTGTATCGAAAATACTTGGGGCAAAAGGAGAGCAGGCAACCATACAAAAACTATTGGCTCTCTCTTATGCGCAGATCGGTGATTATAAAAAAGCGTATGAATCACAAGCTGTTCATATTGCATTGAATGATACACTTTTTGAGGAAAGAAGTCGTGCCAGATTTGCCCAGATGCAGGTTGCCTTCGAAACTGAAAAGAAACAGGCTGAGATCAATCTTTTAAAGAAAGAAGATGAAGCCCAGAATGAAAAGATCAGAGACCAGCGTTTATATACCTTTTTGTTACTGGTTGTGGTGGGTCTTGTTATGGCTCTCTGGCTGGTCTCATGGAGAAGAAATCAGTTCAAACAAGTTGCCAATAAACAGTTGCGATCACAGAAAGCAGCACTGGAAGAAGCTTCTTATCAGAAAGACAAAATATTTTCCATTCTTTCTCATGATCTAAGGATGCCGATCTCATCATTAAGTGGTGTGTTGCAGCTATTGGATAAGCAAAGTTTATCTGAAGAAGCTTTTGCAAAGATCAAACATGCGCTGGGAAAGCAGATCACTTCACTAAATACCACACTGGATAATTTACTGTTATGGTCACGTAATCAGATGGAAGGGGTAACAGATGTTCAGGCAAGTGTATGTGCTTTATATGATATCATAGAGAATAATCGTCTTCTGCTTACGAGTGCTGCAAATCAAAAGAGAATTGTCATACATAATGATGTATCTGTTATGGCAAAAGCTTATGCAGATGTACATCATGTAGATATCATTGTGCGAAATCTTTTGCTGAATGCAATTAAATTCACGGAAGAAGGAGGTAGTATCACCGTTCAATGTCGTGAACAGGATCATGAGATGATACTGGATATCATTGACACAGGTATTGGTATGACCGATGATCAGATCGGAAAACTATTCAAGATCAATACACATTTTACGACCTCGGGTACCAAGAATGAAAAGGGGGCCGGACTAGGTTTATTATTGTGTAAAGAATTTGTAGAGGCGAATCATGGAAAATTATCTGTGAAAAGTGAACCTGGTAATGGTTCTCAGTTTTCCGTTACTTTGCCAAAATCTAAGTATGTCTAAGAAGTTCAAATCTGACAGCAACGGTTTTATTTTTAGTACAGATCCGAATTTTCAATTTCAGCCTGAGCAGCAAGAAGAAGCGGATACAATGGCTCCTGCCCAACAGTTGCTACGCATTTTATTGGATAAGAAACAACGTGCCGGCAAATCGGTGACCCTTGTTACCGGCTTTATTGGTAAAACGGATGATCTGGAACAGCTGGGGAAACAGCTTAAAAACTTTTGCGGAACCGGTGGTTCGGTCAAAGACGGTGAAGTGATCATACAAGGCGATCAAAGAGATAAAGTACTGCAATGGCTGTTAAAGAATGGGTATGCCAAAAGCAAAAAAATATAGAACAGTAGCATGATGAATAATGAATAACCAATTTGGATATTCATTATTTATTTCGCTTCAAAGCCTACTTTCCTATGGGTTCCGTCGCAATAGGGTTTATTTGAAGATTGTCCGCAGCGACATAATGCTGTGGTTCCTTGTTTGATTTCTTTTCTTCCATCACTGTGTGTGATCTCACAATCGGTTGTGATCAGTATCGGGCCATTCGGTTTGATCTCAATGTTCATGATACTTGCTGATGCTGATTGAACATCTTGTTCATTGCTGTTTTCACCTGAAGCATTCATAAAATAACTCAATGCGCCACTCGGACATTTTTTTACTTGTTCAATAATAGCATCGGTAGTGGCAGCTTCCATATTCACCCAGGGTTTTTTTGCGGGGTCAAATACTTCTCTTAGCTGCGTCCAACAAATCCTGCTATGGATACAGGTATCCGGTTTCCATACAACAGTTACCTCATTATTGGTGTATTTGAAAGTGGATTTAGGCATGGAATTTTCTTAGTAAGTTACATAAAAAGATAATACTGGTTGGCTTTAAAAATCAAGCTGCAGGCTACAAGTAAAAACGTTGCTATTTGCTATTAACTAGGTGCTATTGGCTAGCATCAATAATCTATCTCAAGCTTCAATCGATCCCTGAGTTCCCGAATGAGTGGATATTGTTCAGCAATGCGTTCAAATTTTTGCTTACTGTTGAGTTTCAGATGTATAGGAACATCTTCACGCTCTGTGGCTTCTACCAGCACATTAAAAGTAATAGCTCTGTTATTGAAGGCTGTATGCAGGAAATCGATCAGCATCATTCTTTCCTGTTCTACAAATTTCTGTGCAGTGAGTGCAGGAACGGTCACAGAGAAATGAATATCATCTTCTATCTGTAGTTGTGCGATTTTAAAGGTTCCTACCGAAGAATGTTTTTGTTGTTGTTCCAGTTTCTGAGTGTATTCATTCCAGCAGCGGGTAAGTTTTTCAAGATTGAGGACCTCAGCTTCTTTTACTTCTTCGATCGCATACTGATCACCAACTTTTTCTCTCAATGCATCAAGCAAGCTTTTTTTAGGTCCGCCGGTATTTGTTGCAGCCGGTTTAACAGCTGGTCGAGTGATTGGAGTTGACTGTGTCGTATTTGTTTGCGCAGTTGGCGTTGGTGCCACCGTCTTAGGCGAAACTTTCTTTTCTTCCTGGATCAATAATTTCGGTGCAGCCTGCTCTGCGCTTGTTCTTACCTGTAAGGATGAAACGGCCTTTGTTCGAAATGCTATTGGACCATCAAGTCGTTTTTTTTTAATGACTTGTCCGTTTTCAGAAGACAACTCGATGGCTTGTTGGAGGAAGTTCAGTTTAATGATAGCAAGTTCTACATGCAATCGTTTATTGCGGGCCATTTTAAACTGGATCTCTGCTTCATTCAGAATATTGAGTGAGCTTACCAAATATGAAAGACTGGTGCTGGCAGCTGTTTGAATGTATTTGTCCTGTAATCCTTCTACCACATCCAGTAGGGCAGCTGATTTAGGGTCTTTACACACGAGTAGATTTCGAATAAACTCTGCAAATCCATTCAATACCATATCTCCTTCAAAACCTTTGCGGTTGATCTCATCATACAACATCATGGCTGCGGCCATGTCTTGTTTTTGTAAGGATTCGAGCAGACGGAAATAATAATCTTCATCCAGAATATTCAAATGTTCCAGTGTATTCTGGTAGGTGAGGGTGCCATTGGTAAAACTTACGATCTTATCCAAGATACTCAGTGAGTCACGCATACAGCCTTCGCTTTTCTGAGCGATGACTTGTAGTGCGGCTTTCTCTGCATTGATCGATTCTTTTTCTACGATCTCTTGAAGGTGTTCAACCGTATCGTTATTGGTAATTCTTTTAAAATCAAAAATCTGACAACGACTCAATATGGTTGGAAGAATTTTGTGTTTTTCCGTAGTTGCTAAAATAAAAATTGCATAGGAGGGAGGTTCTTCCAGCGTTTTCAAGAAAGCATTGAAGGCACTGGCACTAAGCATATGTACCTCATCCACGATATAAACCTTGTATTTACCGGCCTGAGGAGCAAAACGAACTTGTTCTACCAGTGTTCGGATATCTTCTACCGAGTTATTGCTTGCAGCATCCAGCTCATGGATATTCAACGATGTACCTGCATCAAAAGAAACGCAACTATTACAAGTGTTACAGGCTTCTCCGTCAGGTGTTGGATTGGTACAATTGATCGTTTTGGCCAGAATACGGGCACAAGTCGTTTTTCCTACGCCTCTTGGCCCACAAAATAAAAAAGCATGGGCCAGTTGGTTATTCTTGATCGCATTTTTGAGTGTGGTTGTGATATGCGACTGACCCACCACAGTACTAAAATTCTGAGGTCTATACTTACGCGCCGAAACGATGAATTTATTGTCCATATCAGTGGTGCAATATAAGGAGAAGCCGTTAGCTATAAGCCGCAAGCGTCAAGCTGCAAACAGAATGTGTAAAAAAAGTTATCGACCTTGTGGCCGGTAGTTTGCTGCTTGCAGCTTTTCTAGTTATTTGTATTCCATCTCCGGATGCCTTTCAAAAGCTTTGTTTTGATCAAAAAGGTATCTGAAAGTAACCATTCGTCGACTTTGTGAGCCGCCCAGGCTTTTGTAAATGTTCAACATTTTAGGGTTCCAGTCTCCGGCCCATCCCATTTCATATTCGAAATACCATCCTTTATTTTGGATCAGTAAACCACATTCATAGATTAAGAAACTATCGATACCCAAAGCCT
The DNA here is from genome assembly GCF_040362915.1 of Sediminibacterium sp. KACHI17. NCBI lineage: Bacteria > Pseudomonadati > Bacteroidota > Chitinophagia > Chitinophagales > Chitinophagaceae > Sediminibacterium > Sediminibacterium longum. The sequence goes on from NZ_AP029612.1 coordinate 2,764,012, forward strand.
GGTATTTGGGAACAACCCCAAATGCCAATCCGGTCAATCGTTTACAAACACCTGTATATTTCATCCACAAAAGATGAAGCTTTTGTAGGATGCCAAATTTTCCGTTGAAATGCTTGAAGTACTGATTGATATCCGGGATATTGATGAACATGGCAATCGGTTCATCTTTGTAATAAGCAAACCATACAACCCGTTCGTCCATGATCGGTTTCATGGTTTTGAATAATTTGATCACTTGTTCTTTTGTGATCTCTTTATTTTCTCCATGTTGTGCCCAGGCAGCATTGTAGACGGTAGCAAAATCACCCGCATATTTCTCCAGTTCCGATAATTTCACATGCTTTGCCTCATAACCGGGTTTTCCTTTGAATTTCGCATGTCTCTCGGGAAAACGTGGAGGTAATGGATCATCTACCTTCATCGAATAATAATACTGATTATAGTAGTTCTGGAATCCATATCCTGTAAAGAGTGATTCATAATAATCAGGATTGAAAGACATGCCATACATGGGCTCTTTGTCAAAACCTTCTACCATCAATCCCCACCATTTATCTCGGTCGCCATAGTTGATAGGACCATCCATGGCTTCCATACCTTGTTCTTGCAGCCATTGTTTAGCAGTATCAAATAAAAGATTTGCGGTAGCCTGATCATTGATACAGTCAAAAAAACCAATACCACCGGTAGGGAAATCTGTTCCTTTATTGATGTATTTAGAACTTGTGAATGCAGCAATACGACCCACTACTTCTCCATCATCCGTTTCAGCGATCCATCTTTTGGCAGTACCATATTTGAACTGTTTATTTTTTTCAGGATCAAATACAGCTTCCACCTCATTATCTAGAGGTCTGATATATGCAGGGTTATGTTGGTTGAGCCTAGCACTTACTTCCAGGAATTCTTTCTTAGTAGCAGCATCATTTACTTCAATCAAATGCATGGTCGCGGGTTTACAACAAAGGTAAGAAAGTAGTTTAAGTCCTTCCGTTAGTAATTCTAACGATTCGAATGATCTTTATGATCTGAATAATTTTTTAGCCATTTTTTCGTCGTGCTTGTAAATATCTTTTCTAAAATTCAATTCTCCATTTTTATCAACCCAGGCGGTGAAGTATACAATGAATACAGGCACGGCCTTTTTTAAGGCTACCCACTTCTCTTTTTTCAAATGCATGGCGCTGTCGATCTTACGATCATTCCAGCTACTGTCATTTCGCAAAAGATAGGCAGCCATTTTTTTGGGTTCTGCAATGCGAATACACCCGTGACTGAAACTTCTACTCGATTGCGAAAATAAATTTCTGTTGGGGGTGTCATGAAAATAAATATTATAGTTATTCGGGAAGAGAAATTTAACCAATCCAAGTGAGTTGCCCGGACCCGGGTTTTGTCTGATCACAGGTACTTTTCCCTGTTTTACGATCTCCATATTTTGTTTGTTGAGATATTCCGGATTTTTCTTCATTGCAGGAAGTATCTCTCCGGTGACAATACTTTCAGGTACATTCCAATAAGGACTAAACACCACATATTGAAGTTTGTCAGTGAAAATAACGGTATTATTCGCAGCAGTACCTACAATAACATTGATATCAAATTGAAGTTGCCCACTATCGTACACATGCATTTTATATTCCGGAATATTCACCAAAATATAATTGGTATCTTTTTCGGGAGGCATCCATCTTAAACGTTCAAGATTGATAAGAATTTGACGCAGTCTTTGCTTGAACGGTACATTTAATTCTGTGATCATCTTATTGCCAATCACGCCGTCGACAGTCAATCCCATTCTTTGCTGGTATTTTTTTGTGGCAATAACAAGGGCTGTATCAAATAAAGGGCTTTCGGTATTTTCATTCAGGTCACCGATGAGTTGTAAATGTTTTTTGATCTGTAAAATAATAGCAGAGGAGTCTCCCTTGCGTAATGATTTTTCCAATGATGGAATGGAAACATATGTCTCTTGCTTAGCCAAAGAAGAATAACGTTCTACATATTGCTGTAATTTCTTGTATTGCTCATTTTGTGGAGCATAGGCTTCTTCATTTTTATGAAGGATCGCGGAATCCAATAACGCATGCAGGTCTATTTTTTTTCGAGGGATGAACCAGCCTAGTTCAGCAACATCGATATCACTTCCTTTATATACTTTGGCTGCATAACGGAAAAACTGTCCTGTCAGCAGCAATTCAGCCTTTAATACCAATGAGTCTGCCGGTTTATTTTTTTTGCCGGATGCGATCAGGTCATTCAGCAGTTGTTCCATTTCAGGATGATATAAACTGCTGTCTTCAAAACTCCTGATATAATTCAATTGTAGGTTTCTGAAGTTGGATGCTTGTTCTGATAGTCCACTGCTATCAAACCATGCATAAGCATAGTTTCGATCCTTATAAAAATCATTGAATTGTTGTGAATAATCCTGATAAGTAGCATTGTTCTTCAGGAACTGATCGAGTTCGAGACTGTCCATGAACAGATCATTGAAGGAAGTTGCAGCCGTGATCGAAGTATCTCTGAAAACAGGTTTTCTACTCCTGCCATTCTTACAAGATTGTATCAGTAATAAAGAAAGTATGCAATAAAAAAAGAAATGCCTGCTCATGTAATGAATTTACAAAAGGAAGTGGTCTCCGGGATGTTCTTCGAGTAGTTTTTTAGAATAATTTTCTATTGTATCGATAAGAAAGTGCTGGCCACTATAGCGGCGGTTTCTGTTCGTAAGCGTGTATCGCCCAGCGATACCGGCTGGTAACCTTGATCCAGTGCTAACTTGATTTCCTCAGGCGTAAAATCGCCTTCGGGGCCAATCAGCATGATGACTGATTCAGAAGCCGGTATAGATTGAATAGGCGTTTTCTTATCTTCTTCACAGTGTGCGATCAATTTTTTCATTGCATAATGATCCTGCACCAGTGTCTGGAATTTTATGGGCTCGTGTAAAATAGGTAGCCAGCTTTGCTGACTTTGCAACATGGCCGAAATCAGGATCTGCTGCATCCTGTCGAAACGGAAACGGGTATGTTCGGTTCTTGTACAGATGAGTGGAATGATTTCTGTGACACCCACTTCGGTTGCCTTCTCCAAAAACCATTCAAAGCGACTGGCATTTTTAAGTAATGAAACAGCAATGATCGTTTTTTTCTTAGCGGGTGGTTGTTGTTGTTCAGACTCGATATTGACGGTACAATGTTTTTTATCCTCGTGCGCTATGCGTGCGGTGTATAATCCGCCTCTGCCATTGGTAAGCTGTAATCTTTCGCCGGCTCTCATTCTTAGTACCTGAATACAATGTTTGCTTGTTTCTTCACTCAGTTCGAATAAAGAAGCAGATGCAGCAACTGTTGATTCATAAAAAAAAGGTAAAGCCATGAAGACAAAGATTATTCAACATTCACCAATTAAAAAGGAACATCGTTATCAAAACCTTCATCAAAATCTCCTCCATTCATTTTACTTCCTTTTTGGATAAAGAGTTTACCTCCATCAGGTTCAGTGTTTGAATTGGATAATGTTCCCGGAGGTAATGGTCTGTAATTGCCACCTCCCAAAAACTTGGAATCATCACCGGCTACCTCAAATTTCTGGATAGCAAGGTTTGCTTTGAGTATGATATTTTCAAGAGAACCATTTCTATGTTTGGCTATACGTATATGGGTTTCACCTTTAGTGCTTTCACCCATTTCGTTGCTGTTTACCTCATAGTATTCAGGGCGATAGATGAACATTACCATATCAGCATCCTGTTCAATGGCACCCGATTCACGAAGATCGCTCAGCTGTGGAATCTTGCTTTCCTTTCTGGTTTCTACGGCACGACTCAACTGGCTCAATGCAATGATCGGAATACTCAATTCTTTCGCTAGTGCTTTTAAACTTCGTGAAATGGTACTGATCTCTTGTTCACGGTTAGAGTTTCTGTCTGCACTGCCACTCATCAGCTGCAAGTAATCTATGATGATCAAGCCGACATTGTACTTGTTCACCATTCTTCTGGCCTTAGCCCTGAATTCGAAAATATTTAATGCTGCAGTGTCGTCAATATAGAGCGGCGCGTTTTCTAAAGCTTTGATGCCTTTATGTAGGAGCTGTTCATATTCATGATCTTCCAGTTTACCGCGTGATATTTTCTCCAATGGTATTTCACTCTCGGCACTAAGAATACGTTGAACCAATTGTGATGCACTCATCTCCAAACTGAAGAAACCCACACCAACTGGCTTAACCTTATTCAGTGCTGCATTTCGCGCAAGGTTCAATGCGAATGCGGTTTTACCTACTGAAGGTCTTGCTGCAAGGATGATCAAATCGGTAGGTTGCCATCCATAGGTTACACGATCCAATGTTGAGAATCCACTAGGCACACCTGATACATCTTCTGTTTTGGTACGCAGTTCATCAATTCTATTGAGTGTTTTAGCCAAGACGTTGCCAACATCTTCAAAATTCTTTTTCAGATAATTGTTTGTGATATTGAACATCTTGGTCTCACTATCATCCAACAGATCAAAAACATCTGTACTGTCTTCATAGGCATCGCCAATGATCTCGCCACTGATGCGAATGAGTTCACGCTGAATGAACTTCTGTAAAACGATGCGGGCATGTGCATCAATATTGGCTGTAGAAACAACAGAGTTGGTGAGTTTGGTAACATAATAAGGGCCGCCAACAAGATCCAATTGTTCTTTCATTTTCAATTCTTCAACAACAGTAAGAATGTCGATTGGCATACTCTTCTGTTGCAAGCTTTGCATCGCTTTGAAAATGAGCTGGTGCGCTTCTACGTAAAAACATTCGGGTTTTACAATTTCAGTAACGGTATCAAAAGCACTTTTCTCCAGCATAATAGCGCCGAGTACCGCTTCCTCTAATTCTTTGGCCTGAGGGGGTACTTTTCCATATACCATTGTGCTAAGATCAATTGCTGGTTTTCTTCTCTTGCGGTCTTTATTCAGGCTGGTCAGATCCATGGTTCTTTGTTGGTGGTTAGTAAGTTTCCTATTTCCGTCCTAAGTCATTTCCTGTATTATGGAATTGTTACCTCGGCAGTTAGGGGGAGCGAATATGGGGTAGAAATTTGTCTTACTAAAATTTTTTTCGGGCATTTTTCATCCACATCAATTCACAGTTCCACGCAGTTTATTCACCGCTCTATTCACACAAATTACTAAGGTTATCCCCCAAAATCAAAAGTTTTCCGACCAAACACACTGGAAATGCACAAAACCCTGTGTACAAAGAAATTTCTAAAAAAGAGGGTTGGAGAGGGAGGAAAATCGTAACTGAACTATCGGTTAGCCGCAAGCTTCAAGCTACAGGCTTCAAGTGAAGCAGATCTGACTATCGACTAATTGTTATCAAAAATGAGGTGTTGTACTTGAAAATTTGAGATCTAAATCTTTTGCACCAAAGCTTGTAGCCTGTAGCTTGTGGCTTGCAGCTTATTATCCTTACTTTTACACCCCGAAAAGAGCAACCGAATATGACCATTAGTTACAACTGGCTGAGTGAATATCTCCCTAAAACCATTGAACCGGAGGCATTGTCTAAAATTTTGACTTCTATTGGATTGGAAGTGGAGAGCCTAGAAGCATATGAAAGTATCAAAGGCGGATTAAAAGGATTGGTAATTGGTGAAGTACTGACCTGTGAGCAACATCCCAATGCTGATAAATTAAAGATCACAACTGTAAATATTGGCGGAGAAACGCCTTTGCAGATCGTTTGTGGCGCCGCTAATGTGGCAGCCGGACAAAAAGTAATCGTTGCTACCGTTGGTACAACCATTTATCCGATCAATGGAGACCCTTTGACCATGCGGGTTGCCAAGATTCGCGGAGTTGAAAGTCAGGGTATGATTTGTGCCGAAGATGAGATCGGCGTAGGTACCAGTCATGACGGCATCATGGTATTATCTGCCGATTTGGTTCCCGGTACTCCTGCAGCTACCTTGTTTACACCCTATAATGATTGGATTTATGAGATCGGGCTTACGCCTAACCGTATGGATGCGATGAGTCATTTGGGTGTTGCGAAAGATGTATGTGCTTATCTCACACATCATGAACAGGAAGCAAAGCCTGTTTTTCCTTATAGTCATTCATTCAAAACAGATTCCAAAGACCTGTCTATAAAAGTATCCGTAGAAAATCAGGAAGCTTGTCCCAGGTATGCGGGAGTGAGTATTTCAGGGGTTACCGTGAAAGAATCACCGGCTTGGCTGAAGAATCGTTTGCTTGCTATCGGGCAAAGACCGATCAATAACATTGTTGATATCACGAACTATATTTTGCATGAGACCGGTCAACCGCTTCATGCTTTTGATGCGGATGCGATCAAAGGCGGGGAAGTGATCGTGAAAAATCTATCTGAGAATAGCAGTTTTGTTACACTGGATGAAAAAGAACGAAAATTATCTGCCGAAGATCTCATGATCTGTAATGGAGCCGGTGAAGGAATGTGTATTGCCGGTGTTTTTGGTGGTGTCAAAAGTGGAGTTACAGCTACCACTACAAAAATATTCCTGGAGAGTGCATGGTTTCATCCAATTACCATTCGCAAAACTTCATTACGTCACGGATTAAGAACTGAAGCGGCCACACGTTTTGAAAAAGGAGTGGATATATCCGGTTGCGTACAAGTGTTACAACGAGCTGCTTTACTGATAAAAGAAGTAGCAGGCGGAACTATTACCAGCGAAGTTGTAGACATATATCCTTCCCCAAAAGCCAAAACGGAAGTAGCGGTCAAGTATCATTATATTAAAAAATTAAGCGGTAAGAATTATCACCCTGATAAAGTGAAAAGGATCCTTACTGCATTAGGTTTTGAAGTGATCAAAGAGGATATTGATGAACTGAAAGTTGCAGTACCCTATAATAAACCCGATATCAGTATTCCCGCAGATATTGTTGAAGAGATCATTCGAATTGACGGATTGGATAACATCGAGATCCCCACTTCGATCACGATCAGTCCGGCTGTTGCAACATCTGGTGTGAAGGAAGCATTGAAAGATAAAGTTGCAGGCTATCTGGTTGGACTCGGGTTTGTTGAAATACTCACCAATTCGATTACCAATAGCAAATATTTTTCAGAAGAAGTGTTGGCAGGTTCGGTGAAGATGTTGAATAATCTGAGTGTAGAGCTGGATGTTTTACGTCCCACCATGTTGGAAACAGGACTTGAGACCGTTGCTTATAACTTGAATCGTCGAAACCTGCATTTGCAGTTGTTTGAATTTGGAAAAGTATATGCAACCGATGGCATCGGTCAGTATCGTGAAGAGGAACGTTTATGCATTTATCTGACCGGACAAGCACATGAAGCAGGATGGAGGGGCAAACCGGGTATTTTCGATATTTATCATGGTAAAGGAATAGCACAAGCCATTATTCAATTGACAGGATTGGAGGGTATGCATTTTCAGTCATCAGCCGACAATGCATCGGTTCTTGAAATATATGTTGGAAAGCAGCAATTAGGAATCGTAACGGAGGTTGATAAAAAGAAAGCAGCAGCATTTGATATCAAACAAACCGTAGTATTTGTTGAGCTCAATTACCTGTCACTTGTACAATTGGTATCCAAACAAAAGATCACTTACAAAGAGGTCAATAAGTTTCCGACCATGCAGCGTGATCTGGCACTAGTGGTCAATCGAAACACGACTTATGGTGAGATTGAGACAGTGGTGCAGAAACTTAAGATACCCCGTTTAACAGATACCCGTTTATTTGATGTATTTGAAAGTGACAAACTGGGGGCAGGAAAAAAATCGATGGCCATCAGTTTTACTTTCACTGATGAAGAAAAAACACTAACCGATAAAGAAGCTGACAGCATGGTATCCAAGCTGATTCAGGCTTTGGAGAAGGAAGTGGGGGCGGAAATCAGAAAGTAGTGATGCTAATAGCGAATAGTTTATGACTAATAGAAAAACATGATTCTTACTATTTGCTATGACCCATAGGCCATAAGCTAAGGTGCAAAACAAGTGCACTAAAAATGTTGTAACCCCTAAAATTGAAACTATCTTAGAGAGATGTTAGATCTTGATCTGCACATAAAAAACATTCAAGAAAAGCTACAGCAATTGTTGCGTAACCAGCAAGTGTTGGTCAAGGAGAACCAACGGCTGGTGAAAGAATTGGAAAAAAGCAAACAATTGCTACTGGAAAAAGAAGAAACGGTAGCGATGCTTCGTCAACAGCTGGATGCATTGAAAATCGGCACTACCGCTCAATCTCCGGAAGAAAAGGCATTGTTGGAAAAGCGGATCAATGGCTATCTCAAAGAAATCGATAAATGTTTGGCGCTGTTAAACACCTAATCCCATGTCTGAATTAATTCCTGTCAATATTGTCATCGCTGATCGTAATTACCGGCTCCGTATTGAACCGAAGGACGAGGAAATGGTCCGTAAAACAGCGGGATTGATCAACGATAAGATCACAGAATTCAAAGCTAATCTGGCTGGTAAAGACATGCAAGATTATGTTTCGATGGTTCTACTTTGGTTCGCTACAGAACAAAACCAAAGTGGGATAGAACTGGTGAAATGGCAGGAAGCCTCCCAAAAATTGGCGGCTCTTGAGCGTCAATTGGACCGGGCGCTGGAAGAAGGGGCTTGATTAGTCCATAGACCATCGTCCATGGTTCATTGACCATGGTCCATCGACCATAAGCCATGGACTATTCTAAACAGATTTCACTTTTCTTCTACGTATTTAATTATCTTCGCTTCTATCCATTTACTCATTATGGTAAATTGTGATGTGTTATTGTGAATCAATGATTTTGAATTATTTAAAAAACGAACTACAACATGGACCAGACGCTAGTCTTGATCATAGCCGCAGCTGTGGCACTCATTGCGGGATTGATAGCAGGTAAATTCATCTTCGCTAAGAATACCCAAAAGCAAGTCGACGAAGCCAATTTACAGGCACAAAACATTCTGAAAGAAGCGGAGCTCAGAGCTGAAACCATTAAAAAGGAAAAACAGCTGGAAGCCAAAGAACGCTTTGTACAGTTGAAAGCAGAGCATGAGCGCGAAGTGAATGAACGCAACCGTAAGATCAGTGAATCAGAGAATCGTGCGAAGCAAAAAGAGATCTCGATCAATCAAAAAGAAACTGCCTTAGACAAGCAGATTAAAGAGAATGAAGCGATCAAGGAAAACTTGAATCGTCAGATCGAAGTGGTGAACCTCAAACGTACCGAGTTAGAAAAACATCAGGAAGAGCATATCCGTCGATTAGAAAAAATTGCCGGACTCAGTGCAGAAGAGGCAAGAGCACAGTTGGTAGAGAGTCTTCGTCAGGAAGCTCAAACCCGAGCGCTTACCTTACAGCAGGAGATCATTGAAGATGCCAAACAAAAGGCCAATAAAGAAGCACGTAAGATCGTCATTCAAACCATTCAGCGTACTGCAGCTGAGCAAACAATTGAAAACACAGTAACTGTCTTCAATCTGGAAACAGATGAGATCAAAGGACAGATCATTGGTAGAGAAGGAAGAAATATCCGTGCTATCGAAGCAGCAACAGGTGTAGACCTGATTGTGGATGATACACCGGAAGCGATCATCCTGTCATCATTCGATCCATTGAGAAGAGAGATCGCACGATTGAGTTTGCAGCGATTGGTTGCAGACGGAAGAATTCACCCAGCTCGTATTGAAGAAGTGGTAGAAAAAACCCGACGTCAGTTAGAAGAGCAGGTGATGGAGATCGGCGAGCGTACAGTGATAGAAATGGGTATCCACGGATTGCATAAAGAACTGATTCGTATTGTTGGAAAGATGAGATTCCGTTCTTCATACGGACAGAACTTATTGATGCATAGTCGTGAAACTGCTAATCTCTGCGGTATTATGGCGGCAGAATTGGGTATGAATCCAAAGTTGGCGAAGCGTGCGGGACTGTTGCACGATATTGGAAAAGTTCCGGATGAAGAAACTGAATTGAGCCACGCATTGTTGGGTGCGAAGCTAGCTGAGAAATATGGTGAAAATCCGGCCGTAGTAAATGCCATTGGCGCCCACCATGATGAAATGGAAATGCTCTATGTGATCTCTCCGATCGTACAGGCTTGTGATGCGATCAGCGGCGCTCGTCCGGGTGCACGTCGTGAGATCATGCAACAATATTTACAGCGGATCAAGGACCTGGAAAACCTTGCGCTTGCATACCAAGGAGTTGAAAAAGCCTATGCAATTCAAGCCGGAAGAGAATTACGTGTGATCGTAGAAGCAGAAAAAGTAACGGATGGAGATAGCGATAAACTCAGCTTCGAAATTGCCCAAAAAATTCAAACCGAAATGACCTACCCTGGTCAAATCAAAGTCACTGTAATACGAGAGAAGAGAGCGGTGAATGTAGCCAGATAAGCTATGAGCTTGGGGGCCACAGGCCGCAAGCTACAAGCTTCAAGTGGAGCTTAGAAATACACAAATTATACTTAAAAGATGCCACTACTGATGTACCGTAGTGGCATCTTTTATTTTGAGACTGAAATATTTCAATATGTCAGTCTATGCGAAATTTTAAAGAGTTGAAGGTTTGGCAAAAGAGTTTTGAGTTATCCATTGCATGTTATAGGCTTACCGAGTCATTTCCTGCTTCAGAACGCTATAATCTTATCAGCCAGGTCAATAGTGCAGCCATTTCTATTCCATCAAATATTGCGGAAGGAGGAAGTCGTAGTAGTGAAAAAGAATATCGGCGGTTTTTAGAAACTGCATTGGGGTCGGCTTACGAATTGGAAACTCAGATATTGATAGTAGAAGCCTTGTGTTATGCGAACGCAAATAGCTTAAAATCAATTATTTACAAAGTTAAAGAGGTTCAAAAAATGCTAATTGGATTGATTCGCACCATCTCCAAAACGAGCTTGTAGCTTGCGGCTTGTGGCTTGTAGCCCAAAAAGAACTATTTTTCTTTTGGAGAATCCCCTGCCCATCCTTACCTTTGCCGTCCGCAAAAATTAAATGTTATGAACGCAGCAGTTCAGTTTGTACACGAGCAGTTAACGGTAAAGAAAGAATATCCTAAGTTCAAAGCAGGTGATAATATCACTGTTAACTATAAAATTATTGAAGGTGGTAAGGAGCGTATCCAGAGCTTCAGAGGTGATGTGATCAAATTACAAGGAAATGGAGCTACTGCTTCATTCACTGTACGTAAGATCTCTGATGGAGTAGGTGTTGAGCGTTTGTTCCCTATCCTCTCTCCAAACATCGATTCTATCGTTCTGAATAAGACCGGTAAAGTTCGTCGCGCTAAATTGTATTACTTACGTGAGCGTAGCGGTAAGAGTGCTCGTATTAAGGAAAAAAGATTCTAATCTAATTCTGGCTATAGTGAAAGCGGAAACTGATAACATCGGTTTCCGCTTTTTTTATGGTATCCAAGACCAAATATTTATCCATAAACTTTGCTGTTAAAATAGATAATTCACTCTTGTTTTACCTTACCTTTGATATCCTCAAAACATATTTTTATGGGTAATTTAGGATTTCAGGAAATTTTATTGATCGCAGTGGTGGTACTGGTATTGTTTGGCGGAAGAAAGATCCCCGAATTCATGCGTGGACTTGGTAAAGGTATCCGCGAGTTCAATGATGCAAAGAACAATGTGAAAAAAGAACTGGAAGAAGGCATCAAAGAAAAGGATCAAGCTGCACAATAGTATTTCATTTAAAAAAGCCTTTTAGCCTTTGTTTCGTTTTAGCACAATCAAAGACTATCATAAAGCATTACAGAACGGCCAAACCACCTGTGTGGAGGCCGTTCGTTTTTATATCAATAAGATACAAGCCGATCAGCACTTAAATGCCTGGCTTGAAGTATATGCAGATGAAGCCTTGGCAGCTGCAACAAAACTCGATGCAGAAAGGAAGTCTGATACAGTACTATCGCCTTTATATGGCGTGGTGGTTGGACTAAAAGATGTGATCTGTTATAAAGATCATCGAGTATCCGCATCCTCCCGGATGTTGGAAGGATTTGTATCCGTTTATCATGCTACTGCTACAAAGAAATTATTAGATGCCGGAGCCATCATCATCGGTAGACAAAACTGTGATGAATTTGCGATGGGTAGCAGTAATGAGCATTCTGCCTTTGGTCCAGTTAAAAATGCTTTAGATGAAGCCCGGGTTCCGGGTGGCTCATCTGGAGGTTCAGCCGTTGCCGTTCAGGCCGATCACTGCATGATCAGTTTAGGCAGTGATACTGGTGGATCGGTCAGACAACCTGCGGATTTTTGTGGGATTATCGGACTCAAACCCGGTTACGGAAGGATATCTCGTTACGGACTGATCGCGTATGCTTCTTCTTTTGATCAGATCGGCATTTTCGGAAAAAATATAGAAGATGTGGCATGTACGCTACAGGTCATTGCCGGTGCAGATGAGTTTGATAGTACCGTTTCTCAGCTACCTGTTCCGGATTATACTGCTGCATTGGAAAACAGGGATGACCATCCCAAACGGATCGCTTACTTTAAAGAAGCCTTGGATCATCCGGGCTTGGATCCGGCTATCAAAGCTGCTACTGAAGGCTTTATCAAAAAATTAACAGCCCATGGATATATTATCGAAGCTGTTGATTTTGAATTACTTGAGTATATCGTTCCTACTTACTATGTTTTAACCACGGCTGAAGCTTCTAGTAACCTTTCCCGGTATGATGGGGTCCGATTTGGACATAGATCTACTCAGTCAACAGATGATCTGACAGACTTCTATAAATTATCTAGAAGTGAAGGATTTGGTAAGGAAGTAAAGAGAAGGATCATGCTGGGAACTTTTGTACTCAGTGCCGGTTATTACGATGCCTATTTCACTAAGGCTCAGCAAGTTAGAAGAAAGTTGCAGTTGCTTACAGAATCTGTTTTTGCTTCTTATGACGCTATTATCTTACCAACCGTACCGGCTCCAGCATACCGGATAGGAGAGCTGCAAAACGATCAGTTGGCTATGTTTTTAGGCGATATTTATACAGTGTTTGCCAATCTGGTTGGCATACCCGCTATTTCCATTCCATTATTCCAACACCCTAACGGGATGCCCTTTGGCTTACAGATTATGACTTCTCAGGATGATGAGGTATCTTTGCTTCGCCTTTCAAAACAGTTTTTAGAGTTGTCTGAATAAGAGACCTGCTGTTTTGAGCATAACCCAACTTACTGCAACCCATTACTGAACTTATTGATAATTAAAGGATTTGATCACATGAAGTGGTTTGGTATCAGCATACAGAGTCATATCAGCACCAGCAAAGCATTGTTGGTCTGCTTTGCATTTGTGGCAGGTTCATTGGGTATGATGTCTTTTACAGCTGCTAGTATAGGGGCAGCATCCACGGATCACGATTCTACCCTGAATGATAAAAGCGGCTTTAAAAGCCTGTTTACTACTCAGCGCTTTGATGCTTCGAAACCTTATGAGGCACAGCTGAATCCAAGAGCAGTAGCATTCGTTCAAGAATATGTTCGAAAAAATGGGGAACATCTGGAGAAAATGAAAAGCTGGGGTAAACCTTACTTTGATCTCTATGATAATGTACTGACGGTATATGGACTTCCAAAAGAGATGAAATATCTCAGTGTGATTGAAAGTCATCTCGGATCCAATGTAGTGTCTTGGGCGGGTGCAGCAGGACCTTGGCAGTTAATGCCCTATGAAGCAAAACGTTTTGGCCTTCGTGTGGGTGCTGTTGATGAACGATTGGATTATTACAAAAGCACACATGCCGCTGCTAAACTCATGCGTGAACTATATGCAGAATTCAACGACTGGTTATTGGTTGTTGCTGCATACAATGCAGGTGCCGGCAGAGTTAAACAGGCAATCAGAAAATCAGGGAGTAAAGAATTCTGGGACCTGCAATATCATTTGCCGGAGGAAACGAGAAACCATGTTAAAAAATTCATTGGTACCCATTATGCATTCGAGGGTAGTGGGGGCTGGACAACCATGACGGCTGCTGAAACAGAGCAGAAAAAAGCAACTTTACAAAGCACAGAAACAGTGCAGTTAACCACGGATGAGATCAATAACTCAACCGTAGTTGAAATAGCAGGCAGGTACAATTCGCTGATCGTCTCCAATGCACTATTGATGAATCTCAACCAATTCAATCGTTGGAACCCTAATTTTGATAAGACCTTGGCCGAAGGGAAAAAGTATTCCATGAGAATACTGAAAGACAAGGAACAGATATTTCAGGCTAAAAAACAACAATTACTGATGGAGTCGTTGAAATCATTGTTGGAAAGTGCTTCTGCTTCCCGATAAGTGATTTAATTTCCTTCGAGTACACTTCTGATCGCTGCAGCTTTTACCAGACATTCTTCATATTCTTTTTCAGGATCACTATAAAAAGTAATACCGCCACCAACCTGGTAGCCCAGATATTGGTTGCTACTGTTGTAAAGAATGCTTCTGATGACCACATTAAAATCAAAGTCTCCGCTTGGACTGATATAACCTACAGCACCGGAATATAATCCACGTTTACTTTGCTCATATTGTTCGATTAGCTCCATGACCCTTTTTTTAGGCGCGCCGGTCATGCTACCCATCGGAAAACAAGCTTTGATGATATCGGTAAAGTGATTTGAGGGATCCAGTACTCCGGCAACAGTAGAGATCATCTGATGTACTTGCGGAAAACTATAAATACCAAACAGCTCAGTTACTTCTACAGATCCTTGTTGACATACTTTACTCAGGTCATTCCTCACCAGATCCACCACCATTACATTCTCACTTTTATCTTTTTCGCTGTTCTGTAATTGTTCAATCAGTTTTTGGTCTGCTTCCGGATCTGTATGATGGCGAGGAATGGTTCCTTTAATTGGTTGTGATAATAATCGATCTCCCTTTTTTTGCAAAAACCGTTCAGGGCTGGCACAAAGCAGGTATTTATCAGTTAGTCGATAGTAACAGGCAAAAGGATTGGGTGAGACTTTCGTGAGTTGTAGGTACAGATTCAATGGTTCGATATCAATATCTTTTGCAAAAAACTCCTGACAATAATTGATCTCATAACAGTCGCCTCTTTGTATATGCTGTTTGAGTTGCTGAATAGTTGCCAAGTATTGTTGCTTATTCATTTTAGGTTGAACAGCAATAGGAGGCTGAGGGCGATTTACAATTAAGGGTGCAGCTTTTATAGAGGCATAAATATCAGTAGCATCCGTACCATCATACACTTCAATCTCCAGTGTCTGATCTTTTAGTGAAATCACTGCTGCAGGTACAAAGAAGAAAAGATCAGGGAACTGAATGCCGTCAGGATGTTCAGAGCTAAGATTTTCGATTTGATTCTTGATGTCATATCCCAGATGACCAAATATCCATTTACCGGTATGGGTATGGATGAATTCATCCAGTATTTTCAGAGAAGCATTGGCAGGTATTGCGGCGGTTACGCCGCAAGCCAGCATGCACTCAACAACTGAGGCTGAACTTTGGTATTGATGATTGTCCAGAAAACAACAAATGTTGAACTGATCGGCCCAGTTCAACATTTGTTGTTTGGTTTCTATACTATCTGTTATAGAGAAAGAATAGGTGATAGATCGCTTATTTAAGCCGATTAAAAATCATCATCGTCATCATCATCGAAACCGCCATCTTTATCATCAAAGAGGTCGAATTCTTTGAAGTCTTCATCCAGACTGAAATCATCGTCATCGCCTTTTTTCTTGGCGCCACCTGTTGCTTTCTTTCCTTTGCTTTTAGGAATATCAAATTCATCGAAGTCAGGATCCCAATCATCCTCTTCATCTTCAGATTTTTCCCAATCATCGGATTCATCATCTATGTCTTCATCGTCGTCATCATCATCATCCGATTTTGATTTTTTCGACGAAGATTTAGATGCTGTTTTTTTGGAAGAAGCTTTGAGATCCATCTCATCATCATCATCTTCCAAATCATCATCATCGTCTTCCATTTGCTTTTTGCTTTTTGGAGACGGTTTCTCACCAGCACTTTTTGGTGCTGCTTTCTTGGGGGTGGAGGATTTTTTATCCTTATCAGATCTTGCTGCCATATTTCCAATAAGATTAACTGCGTAAAATTTCAACGCAAATTCTGATTAACCAAAAAAATTTTTTTGTTACAAATGCGATGCCACAAACTAGATGGCTACAATCTGTTCTCTGCCTGGTCCGTTTGAAACATATTTAACAGGTGCACCAACATATTTGTTGATGAAATCGATATAAGTTGTCATGGTTTCAGGTAAAGAACCCGCATCCTTGATACTGGTGCTATCTATTTTCCAGCCTGAAAAACTTTTCCAAACGGGGTCAATATCTACACCAGACATCTGAAAAGGAACTTCGGTGTGTTCCTGTCCATTGATTTTGTAAGCGGTACATACATTCAGCGTCTCAAAACTATCCAATACATCGGCTTTTGTCATAATGAGCTGCGTAACACCATTGATCATGCAGGCAAACTTCAAAGCAACCAGATCAATCCAGCCACAACGACGCGGACGTCCGGTAGTAGCACCGAATTCGCTACCAATTCTTCTTAGTTCTTCTCCGGTTGCATCATTCAATTCAGTTGGGAATGGACCACCGCCTACACGTGTACAATAGGCTTTGGTAACACCCAATACTTCATTGATCTGTTTTGGAGAAACCCCTAATCCGGTACAAACACCCGCAGAAATGGTATTGGAAGAAGTAACAAATGGGAATGTACCGAAATCGATATCCAGCATACTTCCCTGTGCTCCCTCAGCTAATACTTTTTTACCTTCTGCTAAACTTTTATTGATAAAGTATTCGCAATTGATAATATTCAATGTTCTCAGAAATTCAATCGCATCAAAAAACTCTTGTTCTGCCGCAGAAATATCTTCTGTAAAATTGAAATTATTCAATAAGGTCTGATGCTTTGTGCGTAGCTCTTTGTATTGTGCATCAAAAGACGGGCTTAAAATATCTCCCACTCTTAATGCATTTCTTCCTGTCTTATCCATGTAAGCAGGTCCGATACCTTTCAAAGTTGATCCGATCTTGGCATCACCTTTTTGTAATTCTGATGCTTTATCCAAAGCACGATGGGTAGGCACGATCAGATTCGTTCTCTGTGAGATGAACAGATTCTTGCGAACATCAATACCGTAAGCTGCAACAGCATCGCACTCACGCTTTAATGTCACCGGATCAAGCACCACTCCATTACCAATGATATTGATTATATGCTGATGAAAAATACCGGAAGGTATCTGGTGCAACACCATTTTTTGTCCATTCACATATAAGGTATGTCCTGCATTCGGACCGCCCTGAAAACGGGCAATGATATCATATTTGGGTGCAAAGTAATCTACGATCTTTCCTTTGCCCTCATCACCCCACTGTAAACCCAGTAAAACGTCCACCATAAGTTTGCTTTGAATCGCGGCAAAAATAGGAGATAGTTTGGGGTTTCTGGAAGAATATTTTTGGTTGGAGAAAGTTAACAGTTGACAGGAAAACCAATCTTTCTTCTTGCTGTCAGCTGCTAACTAATATCTGTCAACGCGCTCTTCATTTCTCATTTTCCGTATCAAATCGATCTACCCGCTGAATACCATTTAGTGATTTCAGTCTGTCGACCAACTCTTCCAGTTCCTCTTTGTCGTGTACGAATATTTTGATGGTTCCTTCAAATAAGCCTTCGCTTGATTCGATGGTTAATCCCGCAATATTGATCTTAAGGTCACCGCTGATTACATTCGTGATTTTATTCACAACCCCTACATCATCCAAACCAATGATCTTGAGTCCGGTAAGGAAAGAAATTTCTTTGTTCTTCGCCCATTTGGTCTTTACCACTCTATGCCCATAATTAGCGAGTAGTTGTGCTGCATTTGGGCAACCGGTTCGATGTATGATCAGTCCTTTTCCCGTGCTCACAAAACCAAACACATCATCACCGGGTATGGGATTACAGCATTTGGCCAGCGTATACATGATCTTATCACTGCTTTCACCAAAAATGATCAGCTCAGAATCTTTTTTGCTGTATGTTTTTTGTGCCGGATCTGTAATGATCTCCTGAACAACAGGTTTGGGTTTAGGCACTTCGATCTTATCACCTAAAACCTGAAAATCTTTTAGTTCTTTCAGATCAAGCGCTTTGGTGGCAATTTTATAATGAAGGTCTAGCGATGATGGAAGTTTATAGAATTGAACCAGTTCTTCAATATTGTATGAACTATAAGCCGCGCCCATACTCTCCAATTTTCTTTGAAGTATGTATTTGCCGTCTTCCGCCACTTTTCTCTTTTCTTCCCTTAAAGCATCTTTGATCTTATTCCTTGCTTTGGCGGTTACCACAAAACCCAGCCAGTCTTCAGAGGGCTTTTGTTTATTGCTGGTGATGATCTCGATCTGATCGCCACTTCTTAATTTATGGCTGATAGGTACCAACTTGTGATGCACTTTGGCGCCAATACATTTACTACCAATGGCAGAGTGAATAGAGAATGCAAAATCGAGGGCTGTACTTCCCATGGGAAGCATTTTCACCTCCCCTTTGGGGGTATATACATAAATTTCTTCGGCAAGAAAAGAAGTTTTGAAATCTTGTAAAAAGTCGACCCCTTCTGTGTCCTGTGTACTCAAGACCTCTCTGATCTGTCCAAACCATTTATCAAACCTGTCTTCCTCATTATTTCCTTCCTTGTATTTGTAATGAGCCGCCAAACCTTTTTCAGCGATCTCATTCATTCGTTTTGTACGAATCTGAACCTCTACCCATTTACCCTGCGGTCCCATTACGGTCGTGTGTAAGGCTTCATAGCCATTGCTTTTGGGATTGCTCAGCCAATCTCTCAGACGCTCGGGAGAAGGCATATACTCATCAGTGATCATGGAATATACTTTCCAACAATCTTCTTTTTCTTTTTCAGCCGGGGAATCCAGTATCACACGAATGGCGAAGAGATCATACACTTCTTCAAAAGCCACGCCCTTTTTTTTGATCTTATTCCAGATAGAATGAATGCTTTTTGGGCGACCATAAATTTCAAAATTGAAATTGGCTGCCTGCATTTTTTCCTTTAACGGACGAATAAATTCATTGATATAACGGGTTCTTTCTCTCTTGGTCTCAGCGAGTTTTTTGGCAATATCTCTGTAAGCTTCCGGCTCCATATATTTCATGGAGAGATCTTCCAGTTCGGTCTTGATATTGTACAATCCCATTCTGTGTGCCAGCGGTGCATAAACCCATACGGTCTCTGAAGCGATCTTTAATTGTTTTTCCCGCTTCATATGATCCAACGTACGCATGTTATGCAAACGATCTGCCAGTTTGATCAGAATCACCCGAGGATCATCCGTAAGTGTTAAAAGGATCTTTTTGAAATTCTCCGCTTGTTGTGATGTGTTGGTATCCATCACGGTTGAGATCTTGGTAAGACCATCTACAATTCTTGAGATCTCAGTACCAAATTCTCGTTCAATATCTTCAAGGGAAATATCTGTGTCTTCAACGGTATCATGTAATAATGCGCAAATGGTACTTCTAACACCTAAGCCGATCTCTTCCACGCAAATCATTGCTACAGCTATCGGATGAAGTATATAGGGTTCACCACTTTTTCTGCGCATGGTTTTGTGTGCATCGGCTGCCATTTGAAAAGCATGACGCACCAATTCTTTATCACCTTTTTTGAGCTTTGATTTCAGACTTCTTAAAAGGGCACGATAATGTCTTAATATCTCATTTTTTTCCTGATCAGCATTCAGGTTATAACGGGGTAAAACCACCTCTACAGTAGTATCTTTCGCTTGCTCCATATCTGAATACGAATATACGAATAGTCCATAGACCATAGACCATGGACTATGGACCATGGTCTATGCCCCCTCCCAAAAATTACAGCATCGGTAAACTCTGCCCCGTCATAGTTGTTACCTTTGGCAACTGTCATGAATGAAACGAGTAAAAAGAAGGTATTTGATTTTTCCTTACTAGGCAGGGTATTCCATTTCGTGAGGCCTTATAGAGGGATGTTCTATCTCAGTTTAGTGTTGGCTGTGGTCATGGCTTTGTTTGCGCCTATCCGACCTTATTTGATCCAGCTGACAGTGGATAAAGCAACGGGTAAATCCATTCATATTCCGGGTTGGTTAGAAACGGTACTTTGGAATACCGATCTTTCTGATGCCAGCCGATTCATAATAGCAGTTACACTTTTTCAGATTGTATTCCTGGTTATTGAAACATCGATCCGTTTCATCTTCAGTTTTATAACAGCATCCATGGGGCAGCATGTGGTGAAAGACATGCGTATCGCTGTTTATAAAAAGATATTAGGACTGAATCTGCGGCAGTTTGATAAAACGCCGATTGGTACACTTACTACCCGAACGATCGATGATATTGAAAGGATCAATGATATCTTTTCTGACGGTCTTATCCCGATCATTGCAGATTTACTTACGATCATTATAACACTTGCTACCATGTTCTGGATGGATTGGCGTTTGACACTCATCAGTCTGGCCCCCTTTCCGATCATGATCATAGCAACGTATTATTTTAAGGAGAGTGTCAATAAAAGTTTCGTAAAGGTTAGGAATGCAGTGGCTAGTCTGAACGCTTTTGTACAAGAACATATAACTGGAATGCAGGTGGTGCAAGCGTTTGCGGCAGAAGAGCGGGAGATGAACAAGTTTAAGAAGATCAATGCCGAACATCGCAACGCGAATATCAAAGCCATCTTTGCCTATTCAGTTTTCTTTCCCATCGTAGAAGTGGTGCTTGCACTCAGTACCGGATTACTCGTATGGTGGATCGCCGGTAAATCTTTGGACGCAGGATTACTCATGGCATTCATTTTATACCTGAACCAAATATTCCGTCCCTTACGCGTCATTGCTGATAAGTTCAATGTGTTACAAATGGGAATGGTGGCAGCAGAAAGGGTGTTTAAAGTATTGGATAACACAGATGAGTTATCTGCTGCTGATCATGGAAGCTATCAGCCTGCAATTATCAAAGGTGATATTGCTTTTGAGGATGTTTCCTTCGCATATATAGACGAGAACTATGTATTGAAAAGTGTCAGCTTTCAGGTAAAAGCCGGAGAGACCGTTGCTTTGGTTGGACATACAGGCAGTGGGAAAACATCGATCATCAGTTTGTTGAATCGATTGTATCATATCCAAAAAGGAGTGATCAAAATCGACGGAGTTAATATCAATGAATATGATCTCGATCGATTGAGAAAAAGTATGGGTGTGGTCTTACAGGATGTATTCCTGTTTTCGGGTTCTGTTTTAGACAATATTACCCTCCGTGATCCATCCATTCGTAAAGAACAAGTGGAAGAAGCAGCAAAGCTCATTGGGGTGCATGATTTTATTATGCAATTGCCGGGTGGCTATGATTACAATGTGATGGAAAGAGGAAGCACGCTTAGTTTGGGACAAAGACAGTTGCTGTCATTCATCCGTGCATTATTATACAATCCGTCTATTTTGATTTTGGATGAAGCGACTTCGTCCATCGATACCGAAAGTGAAATACTGATCGAAAAAGCCATTGATAAACTCATCTCAGGCCGAACATCCATTGTCATTGCTCACCGGCTTTCAACGATTCGTAAAGCGGATAAAATTATCGTGCTGGATAAAGGTGAGATCAAAGAGATCGGTAGTCATGATGAACTCTTGCTCATGGGCGGATTTTATGCCAAATTGCATGAGATGCAGTTTGAGAAAAAGAAGGCTGCATTGGTGTAAAAATTCGTCTGAAACTGACGCATTATTATTTAGTGTAATACAATTTCGTTTTTTTACTACCAAATACCCTAAAAATAAACGTAAAGTAAGCTAACAGATGGGGTACTTCCACAGCCCTGACAGGTCTCGAAAAAATCAAAATCTTCTTGGAAAATGACCTAAACGGGAATGGTTGATTTTTTTCTTTGTTTTCCTGCTTAGACTTTCCTTTTTCACCCCCTTTACCCCTATCTTTGCCGCAAATTTCGAGACAGGTATGGCCCGCATGAGTGTAAAATCTTTACTGGTAGCGACTTTCAGCCTTTTCACATTGCTGTTTTCTACTTTTTCATATGCCAATGAAACGCCTCAATCTGCCGCTGCAGGTCATGGCGAAGGCGACTTTAATGTAACTGAGACCATTCTCGAGCACATTAAAGATGACCATAGCTGGCATTTGTGGGGGCATACAACCCTTCCTTTACCTGTGATCCTGTATTCTGATAAAGGCTTAGAGGTATTTTCTTCCGCGAAATTGATGGACGAACATCATGAGCCTGCGATGTATGCAGGTAATTATAACTATAAAACCATCGAGGGTAAGATCAAAGTGGTGAATGCGGATGGTTCTATTGATGAAGCAGCTACAGCCAAAGTGTGGGATTTTTCTATCACCAAGAACGTAGCCTCTTTATTTGTTTCGATCCTGATCTTATTATTGGTATTCCTGACCGTAGGCGGTGCTTATCGTAAGAGAGGTGTGAAATCTGCGCCTAAAGGATTACAGTCATTCATGGAACCGATCGTATTATTTGTGCGTGATGAAGTGGCTAAGCCAAATATCGGTCACAAGTATGCGAAATACATGCCTTTCTTATTGACCATTTTCTTCTTGATCTTGATCAATAACTTTTTAGGATTAATTCCATTCTTCCCTGGTGGAGCGAATGTGAGTGGTAATATTGCGTTTACGATGACCTTGGCGGTATTCGTATTCATCGTAGTAAACCTGAATGGTAATAAAAGTTACTGGGAGCACATTTTCTGGATGCCGGGTATGCACTGGTCCATGAAATTGTTCCTAGCACCTATTGAATTGATTGGTGTGTTCACCAAACCTATTTCATTGATGATCCGATTGTTTGCGAACATTACTGCGGGTCACATCCTTGTACT
The DNA here is from genome assembly GCF_040362915.1 of Sediminibacterium sp. KACHI17. Classification (NCBI taxonomy): domain Bacteria; kingdom Pseudomonadati; phylum Bacteroidota; class Chitinophagia; order Chitinophagales; family Chitinophagaceae; genus Sediminibacterium; species Sediminibacterium longum. The sequence continues at coordinate 2,786,953 of NZ_AP029612.1, forward strand.
GAGCTTAATCTGCCTGATCTTCATATTTAAAACTGTGTTTGCATCTGCTATTGCGGTTCCTTTTGCAGTGTTCATCGGATTGATCGAATTGCTTGTGGCATTCCTGCAAGCATACATCTTTACCATGTTGAGCGCTATGTACATTGGAATGGCAACAGAAGAGCATCACCATGAAGCAGCGCATCATTAATAAAAACTTTTTTTCACTCACAATTAAAACATAAAACAATGGTAGTAGGAAGTGTTGCCGCAATCGGCGCTGGTTTAGCTGCTATCGGTGCCGGAATCGGTATCGGTCAGATCGGTAAAGGTGCAGTAGAAGGTATTGCACGTCAGCCGGAAGCTGCTAACGATATCCGTGCAAACATGATCGTTGCTGCGGCTTTCGTGGAAGCGGTTGCCCTGTTTGCGGTGGTAGTTGCCCTGTTGGGTAACGGATAATCCGTTCAACTTTTTATACGGACCCCATGCAAAGGGCGGAAGGGTCCGTATAACTTTCAAAGAAAGAAATTTCAAACGCTGTATAAACATAGTTTATGTTATTAGAGATCAACCCGCTGGTATTACCTGATATCGGATTAGTATTCTGGAATACTGTAGCATTCATCGTTTTATTCTTTGTATTGCGCGCCTTCGCTTGGAAGCCAATGCTGAAAGCGATCCATGATCGTGAACAAGGAATTGAAGATGCTTTGAGCAAAGCCGATAAAATGAAGGCTGATATCGCTGCAATGCAGAGTGAAAATGAAGCATTATTGGCTAAAGCCCGTGAAGAAAGAGCTCAGATGATCAAAGAAGCGAAAGAAACCGCTGATAAAATGGTAGCTGACGCTAAAGAGAAGGCCAAGAATGAATATGACAGAATTGTTGCCGATGCACAAGTAGCGATCAACCAACAAAAGAATGCTGCTTTAACTGATGTTAAAAATCAGGTAGGTTCTTTAGTGGTAGAAGTAGCTGAAAAAGTATTGCGTCGCGAACTGAGCAATAAAGCTGAGCAGGAAAACTACATCAAGCAACTGGCTGATGGAGTAAAACTGAATTAATCAAATTCTCAAACTGAATAATAAATGCAGAATCCACGTTTAGCAGGAAGATACGCTAAGAGTCTGGTTGACCTCGCAACAGAAAAAGGTCAGCTGGAAACAGTGTACGCAGATATGAAGTACCTGCAGGCTGTTTGTAAAAGCAGCAGAGATTTTGTAAATCTGTTGAAGAGTCCGGTAATCAAAGCAGATCAGAAGAATAGCATTATCAGCAGCGTTACCAATGGTAAAGTGAGTGAGCTGACAGCCGCATTCAATAACCTGTTGGTGAAAAAAGGACGCGAAGGTGATCTGTATGAGATCGCTAATGCATTCATCGATCAATACAATGAGATCAAAGGCATTCACAAAGTAGTATTAACCACTGCGGTGCCTGTAAGCGACGAACTGAAAAAATCTATCGAACAGAAGGTAAAAGGCGACAAAAGTTTTGCCAATGTTGAACTGGAAACCAAAACAGACGAAAGTCTGATCGGTGGATTTGTTCTGGAATTCAATAATAACCTGGTTGATGCAAGTATCTTGCGCGACCTGAAAGACATCAAAAAACAGTTCCTGCAGAATTTATATGTTCAGCAGTTACGATAATAACAAACACAATCATCATTAAAAGAATACAGTATGGTGGACATTAAACCCGATGAAATATCAGCGATACTGAGACAGCAGCTCAGCAATTTCAATGTATCTGCCGATTTAGAAGAAGTGGGTACCGTGTTACAGGTAGGTGACGGTATCGCCCGTGTGTATGGCCTGAATGGCGTACGCAGTGGTGAACTGGTTGAATTTGAAAACGGCACCAAAGCCATTGCCCTGAACCTTGAAGAAGACAACGTGGGTGTGGTATTGATGGGAGAGAGCAGTGATATCAAAGAAGGTGCTAAAGTAAAAAGAACCGGTAAGATCGCCTCTATTAAAGTAGGTGAAGGTGTGGTTGGTCGTGTGATCAATACCCTTGGAGAACCTATTGACGGTAAAGGTCCAATCGCTGGTGAATTATACGAAATGCCTTTAGAGCGTAAAGCTCCTGGGGTAATCTATCGCGAGCCTGTTAAAGAACCATTACAAACCGGTATCAAAGCGATCGATGCGATGATCCCTGTTGGTCGTGGTCAGCGTGAGTTGGTGATCGGTGACCGTCAGACCGGTAAAACCGCAATCTGTATCGATACCATCATCAATCAAAAAGAATTTTACGATGCAGGTAAGCCTGTATATTGTATATATGTTGCGATCGGACAAAAAGCTTCTACCGTTGCCGGTGTTATGAAGACTTTGGCTGATAACGGTGCAATGGCTTATACAACTATCGTATCAGCTTCTGCATCTGATCCTGCACCTCAGCAGTTCTATGCTCCATTTGCTGGTGCCGCTATCGGAGAATTCTTCCGTGATACCGGTCGCCCCGCATTGATCATTTATGATGATCTGTCTAAGCAAGCGGTTGCGTACCGTGAAGTATCTCTGTTGTTGAGAAGACCTCCCGGACGTGAAGCATATCCTGGTGACGTATTCTACTTGCATAGCCGTTTGTTAGAGCGTGCCGCGAAAGTGATCGCTAATGATGATGTTGCTAAAAACATGAACGATCTCCCTGAATCTATCAAACATCTTGTAAAAGGTGGTGGTTCTTTGACCGCATTGCCGATCATTGAAACACAGGCAGGTGACGTTTCTGCATACATTCCTACGAACGTAATTTCTATCACTGACGGACAGATCTTCCTAGAAGGTAACTTGTTCAACGCTGGTATTCGTCCGGCGATTAACGTAGGTATCTCTGTAAGCCGTGTGGGTGGTAACGCGCAGATCAAATCCATGAAGAAAGTAGCAGGTACACTGAAACTGGATCAGGCCCTTTATCGTGAGATGGAAGCCTTCTCTAAATTCGGTGGTGACCTCGATGCTGCTACCAAACTGGTATTGGATAAAGGTGCTCGTAACGTGGAGATCCTGAAACAACCTCAGTACACTCCATTCTCAGTAGAAAAGCAAGTTGCGATCATTTACTTAGGTACACAAGGTTTGTTACGTGAAGTAGCTGTGAAAAAAGTGAAAGACTTTGAAGCACACTTCCTCATGGAAATGGAAAACAAACTTCCTGATGTACTGGCTGAATTCAAGAAAGGTAATCTGCCTGAAGACGGTATCAACAAAATGGTTGAACTGGCGAAGAGCTTAATGCCTCAGTACAAATAATCAGTCTTAGTTTAACTGACTATACAAAGCCCCGGATTTTAGTCCGGGGCTTTTTTTGTTAAACCGATTGACTGTCCTAAATGTAATTATTGGTAATTTTCATAGATACAAATCATTCAACCTATGCATGAGGTTTTAGAAAAACACATCAGAGCTAAACTCGGTACCGATACTGAGGGGTTGGAAGAAGTGATCTCTTATTTTCAACCCCTCGAGTTGAAGCGTAATGAATACCTTTTAAGAGAGGGAGAACTTTGCAGATCTTGTTATTTTATTGTGAGTGGTGTCATACAAGTATTTACAATTGATGCGGTAGGTAATGAAACAACCCGTGATTTTATTTTAGAAGAACATTGGTTGATGGAGATCAACAGCTTTTTACAACAAATACCCTCTAAAGAATTTTTCCGTGCCGCAGAAGCATCACAAGTACTATTCATCAATAGGGATCACTTTATGGAATTATCGGTACGATTCCCGCAATTTGAAAAAATGTACCGACAGATATTAGAGCTGTCTTATGCTAATTCTGTTTATCGGATCAATAGTTTTGTTTCAATGGATGCACTTGAACGTTTGCGTTGGATGATGGATCATCAACCTAAACTATTCACACGTTTATCCAGCAAAATGATCGCTTCTTACCTGGGCATCTCTCCCGAAACCTATACCAGACTAAAAGGCAAGTTGTAAAATCTTGACATTTGTCAAGAGCCACCTATACTAACCTTTTCATTTTTGTGAGGACCAAATTTTAAAACCTAAATCTTCACAATCATGAAAGAGTATCTTTTGTTATTCTACAATCAATCCGGGAACGGACAGTATATCACTTCGCCTGAAGATATGCTGGAAGACATGCCCAAGTGGCAACAGTGGATCGGAAATATCGCAATGCAAGGAAAATTGGTATCCAGTAAACCGATAGAATTTGATGGCACAATCGTCTATCAGCAAGGAGTACAGAATGGTCCTCTTATTCAGCAACAAATCTTGTTAACAGGTTATCTGATCTGTAAAGCTGAAAGTTTGGATGAAGTAACAGACTGGTCGAAAAGCTGTCCCATTCTGAAATATGAAAAGGGAGTAGTGGAGATTCGCCCGATCATGCCATTTGAAATTTAAACTTCAACACAAAATCTTATGCAAAAAATATTATCACTTGGGAAATGGCTCTTTATACTGTCATTCCTATTATACACCGGACTACATTTCGGATTACCACAAGTTGGTGCGGATATGATTCCTTCTTTCTTTCCTGCACGACTTTTCCTGAATTATGCAACAGGTGTTTTGATCACCGCATTTATTGTGAGTTGCCTGATCGGTAAATACGATCAGCTGGCTTCCTTGCTCATGGCTTTGTATGTTTTGCTGATGATCTTCCTGATCCATATTCCCAGAGCAGCCGAAAGCAGTAATGATATGCTGAATATTTTCCGCAATATCATGGTGATTGGAGCCTTGTTAATGTATGCAAAGGCATTCGCAAAGGATAGATGGATCGTTTAAAACACTAGTAAACTGATAAAAAATCGGAAAGGAATTGCCATACGCAGTTCCTTTTTTATTGAAAATCAATCAGTTGATTTGCTAATAAAAAAGTTTTATTTATAATTTGGTTTATAAAATAAACTATTCTATGTTTGTCCTGTCAAAACAACTGAGCAATGAAAAAATGGATGATAAGTCTGATGATGGTACTGCTAGTGAGTGGTATTCAAGCCCAAATCAGAGTAACCGGTTCTGTAAAAGATCAAAGAGGTAGAATCCTTGCAGGTGCCAATATTGTAGTCAAAGGTTCTTATGATGGAACCGTATCTGATTCTACCGGTAGCTTTTCTTTCAAGACCTATGAAAAAGGAAAGCAATTCATCGTTGCAAGCAGTATCGGAAATAAAACAGTAGAGCAGGAAGTGACAATTGATTCTCTTCCTATTCAAATTGATTTTATACTGAAAGAAGAGATCAGTGAACTTAAAGCAGTTACAGTAACGGCAGGAAGTTTTGAAGCAGGCGATAAGAAAAAAGCTGCTACCGTATTAAGTTCTTTAGATGTATATACAACCGGAGGAGCCAATGCTGATATCTCTGCTGTGGTAAAAACGTTACCCGGTGCACAACAAGTAGGTGAGCAAGAAGGCTTATTTGTACGAGGTGGTGCCGGTTATGAAGCCAAACAATTTATCGATGGAACTTTAGTGAACAATCCATTCTTTGCCAGTGTGCCGGATATTGCATCGCGCGGACGTTTTGCTCCGGCGCTTTTTAAAGGAACGGTATTCAGCACGGGTGGCTATTCAGCATTGTACGGACAAGCATTGTCTTCTGCACTCATCATGGAAAGTATTGATATTCCGGATCGTTCAGAAGTATCTGCATCTATCTCAACAGTCTTTCTTGGAGCGGGTTTACAAAAAGTCGCAAAAGATAAAAAATCATCATGGGGAGGTAACTACGGTTATACCAACTTGCTTCCCTACTTCAGTATCGTCAAACAAAAACCTGATTATTTCCGCATGCCTGAATTTCATACGGCAGATCTCAACTTCCGTATGAAAACCAAAAATGGAGGTATGATCAAGTACTATGGAACTTTTGGAGCCAGTGATCTTGGTTTGCGCAGACCGAATATTGATGATCCTAATTTGAAGAATGCTTTTGGTCTGAACAATATCAACGTCTATAATAACCTTAGCTGGAGAGAAAATCTGGGTAATGGCTGGAAGATGAATCTGGGATTGGGTTACAGCACAGATTACAATGATATAGATCAGGAAATACAAAACCAACAAAATCAAAAGACCACAACCGGACAGTCTTGGATCGATAACAATAATTTTCAGATCAAAACACGTTCTGACTTATCACAAATCAAAGCTGTTTTTGATAAAAGATTAAGCGGTATCAGTGTCTTGCGAATGGGTGGTGAATACATGTATTTCTATAATCGTAGCACATTTAACAATCAGACCGCAACATTACCGGATCATTTCAAGGCGTTATTCTCAGAAGCAGATCTTTATATCACCAATGATCTGGCTGCGAAAGTGGGTGCACGTTTTGAACATTCTTCTTTGATCAACAAAGCCAATATCGCACCTCGTTTATCACTCGCTTATAAAACAGGGAAAGGAGCGCAGATGAGTATTGCATATGGCGAATTCTATCAGAAACCGGAAAATAATTATTTGTATGCCACTACTAATTTCGGTTATGCCAAAGCCACACATTTCATCGCGAACTATATTAAGAATACCGCTTTACAAACCTTTCGTGTAGAAGCTTTTTACAAAAAATATGATGGACTGGTAAAAACACATCCTTCTTTCAACAATGCAGGAGCTGGTGATGCAAAGGGAATAGAATTATTCTGGAGAGATAAAAAAACATTCAAAGGTTTAGATTATTGGGTAAGCTACTCTTACCTGGATACCAAACGTGATTTTTTGAATTATCCTAAACAATTGCAACCAACATTTGCAGCCAATCATACCGCTTCTTTTGTGATGAAACGTTTCATCAGCAAGATCAATACAGGATTCAATTTCACGTATTCTTATGCTACCGGTCGTCCTTATTATCACTTAGTACAAAGTGGAAGTCAGTTTACGATTGCTGATCAAGGTAAAACCATCGATTATCATAATCTCGGATTCAGCTTTAATTATCTGACTTCATTGGGTAAAGCATATGCAGTAATAGTTGGCTCAGTTACAAATGTGCTGAACAGTAAACAAATATTCGGATACAATTACTCATACAATGGACAAAGAAAAGAAGCCATCACACCTCCGGCGCCGCAATTCTTTTTCTTAGGTGTGTTCCTGAGTTGGGGTGTGGATAGAAGGCAGGATGCTATAAACAATAATTTATAAGCCTCAAGCTGTAAGCTATAGCTTACAAGGAAAAAAATCAAGAAATAAAAAATCAAACATAATACCATGAACAACGAACAACGCGATGAACAACTTTGGCAAATTGCGAAGGCCAGAGCCGGATTCAAATGGGCGCTCTTTAGTTATCTGATCGTTAATGCCTTTCTGGTTGTGGTATGGTTCTTCACATCAGGAATCGGCTCTTACTTCTGGCCTATCTGGGTAATGCTAGGATGGGGTGTAGGTCTGGCTTTTCAATACTTCCATGCCTATCACGGAACAAAATTTTTAACCGCAGCGGAAGAGTATGAAAAGTTGAAGCAGCGAGAGGAAAATAAAAAGTGAAAATTCAAAAAATAAAATCAAGAAATCAAAGATCAAAAAATCAAACTTAAAACCATGAAACAGATCATTATCATTTTATCGATGTTTATTGCCGGACACCTGGCTGCACAAACTAAATATGAGGCCGGAATACAAAAAGGGTTGGAGCAATTGAGTGCTGCAAAAACAGCAGAAGATATGGCGGCAGCATCTGCTTTCTTTGAACGTATTGCGGATGCGGAAAAAGACAAATGGGTTCCCTACTATTATGCTGCATATGCAAATCACCTTACCGGTTGGATGAATCCAAAAGCAGATAAGGATAAAGTGGCAGAAAAAAGCAAAGACCTCTTGAGTAAGGCTGAAGCATTGGAAAGAAACGCTGATACTTATTGCATGCGTCAAATGATCGCTGTTCAACAAATGACCGTTGATCCAATGGCTCGTTGGCAGACCTATGGTACAGAAGCTTCGAACGCATTAGCAGAAGCCAAGAAAGTAGATGCCAATAATCCACGTATCTATTTGCTCGACGGACAAACCTTGATGAATACTCCGGAGGCATTCGGTGGTGGTAAAGCAGTTGCAAAAAAATTATTTGAAAAAGCAATACAATTGTTTGAAACGTACAAGCCACAAACTGCCATGCATCCGAATTGGGGTAAAGATCAGGCAACGAAATTGTTAGCTGCTTGTCAGTAATTTTCTGATCCTTATTCACTAAACAAGATTGTGATCTAATAACTTTAAAAGATGGAGCAATTATTTATTCCTCTCTTGATACTCCATATAATTGGTGGTAGTGCCGGATTGATTACCGGCACTATTGCCGCATCTGTTAAAAAGGGCTCCAAGCCTCATCTGATATCCGGGAAGATATTTTTTTGGGGAATGTTCATCGCCTCTTTCAGTGCTTTGATTTTGAGTTGGATTCCCGGACATGAAAGTCTTTTTCTTTTTGCAGTAGGAGGGTTTACTTTATACATGATCCTGAGTGGGTACAGAATCGTACTGTTGAAAAGAAAATCAAAACAACAAGAGCGAGCTTTTTTTCTTGAAGATTATCTGATCACGCTGTTTGGATTTTCGTTTGCGGTTTTTTTAGTGATCCAGTCTGTGAAAGGGTTAGTGGATGGAAATACCTTTAGTATTGTTCCCGGTGTATTCGGATTGATATGTTTGAGCTATGTGCTCTTAGATATCAGGTTAATGACTGGTAATACCACCGTTAAACAATCATGGTTATATAATCATATCGTAAGAATGATGGGCGCCATGATTGCCTCTTATACTGCATTCTTGGTAGTAAATATTGAGATCGAAATGCAATGGATACTTTGGTTACTGCCGACTGTAATAGGTAGTATCTTTATTACGATCTTTTTAAGAAAATATACCAGACCCAAAAAACAATGACCATGTCAAACATTGATTATCCAAACGATCATGAAAAATCATTCTCTCCGGAAGAGAGTCTGCAACTGATTCAAACCATGATCCGGAAGACAAAAGATTCGGTTGCAGTTGATAGTTTTTATCTGCTGTTCTGGGGATGGCTTGTATTTACTTGTTGTATCGTGGAATATGTATTGATGGTCTATTATAAATACCCTTATCACAGTTTTGTCTGGTGGACCATGCCTATCGGTGGCATTATTTCGGGTGTTTATAGTTCTCGACAGGCAAAAAAACAAAAATCGTTTACCTATATCGAAGAAGCACTAAGCTATCTATGGCTTTCGATAGGGATGGCATTTTTTGTAATGGTATTCATCAATGTTGTTTCTGAAGCATGGAAGACGGCATTCACTTATTATATTCTCATGTATGGTATTGGCACTTTTGTGAGTGGTAAACTGATCCGTTTTAAACCACTTGTTATAGGGGGCATCATTAACTTTATCATCGCTGCTGTTTCTATAAAGTTTAATTTCGCAGGCCAGTTACTGATGGGAGCGCTGGCCATATTGATCAGCTATATCATTCCCGGACACTTATTGCGTATCCGATACAACACCAAAAAGAACTAATTCATGGCAGACCAAAAACAAATGACCGAACAGGAAAGCCTTGACCTGATCACTAACATGATCCAAAAGGCCAAAGGCAGCTATCATGAAACCGGTATTGGATCTCTTTTATGGGGAACCGTTGTGACCATAGCATCCGTGACCACTTATTTTGAACGTACATATGATTTCAGCATCGGGTTTGATATCTGGTTGATCGTACTCGCTGCAATCATCCCGCAGATCGTTATTTCAATACAAGAGAAGAAATCCAATAAAGTTAAAAAATATGAAGACGATGCTTTGAATGCTGTTTGGCTTGTATTTGGTATAACCATCTTCGGATTAAATATCTATCAGATCATTGTTCCTAATGTGACCAATGAATTTATCAAGATCGAAGGATGGCAACTCACCAAACATTATCTTGATAACAGCAAAGCAGATGAACCTATTAGTACCTTCACGCCAAGTATATATTCCTTATTCATTCTCATCTATGCATTGCCCACATTGGTTACCGGTATTGTGAAAAAATTCAAACCGATGTTGTATGGAGCTTTGATCACTTATGGACTTTTTATTTGGTCTTGCTTTACTATTTCAGAATATGATTTTCTATTGGGAGGCGTTGCAGCCTTGATTTGCTGGTTCATTCCCGGTGTGATCTTAAGAAGAAAATACTTAGCACAACAGAAAGCGAATGTTTAAAGAACTGGATCCCATATTACATTCTCAGTTAAGACTGGCTGTTGTTAGTTTGCTCATTGGCGTGAAAGAAGCTGAATTTACATTCATCCGTGAGAAGACCAATGCTACAGCGGGGAATCTCAGCGTGCAGGTGCAAAAGCTCAAAGAAGCAGGGTATATCGATGTGACCAAACAGTTCAAAGACAATTATCCCCAAACAACCTGTAAAATAACACCCAAAGGCATTGAGGCCTTTGAAGCCTATGTTCAGGCACTCCAGCAATATCTTCAGGTTGGAAAGGAATAAGCTCCTTTCTTTCACTTTTCACATTTCCCTTTTCACCTGCTGCGAACTTACTCCGTACCTTCGTTGTTATACATGGAAATGCAGGAAATAATACAGGTAAAAGGCCTTACCAAGTCTTTCAAAAACTTAACAGCGGTCAATGATCTTTCCTTTTCAGTCAGAGAAGGTGATGTTTATGGATTCCTGGGTCAGAACGGTGCGGGAAAAAGTACCACGATCCGAATGCTTTTAACACTTATTGAGCCAACTGCCGGCGCTATTGAATTATTTGGTCTTTCATTGAGTTCACATAGAACAGAGATCCTTCGACAAGTAGGTGCAGTGATCGAAAAGCCCGATGTCTACAAATACCTGAGTGCGATCGATAATCTGCAACTTTTCGCCCGATTGAGTGGGTTGAAACCTACACAACAACAGTTGATGCAACAACTCGAAATGGTGGGATTGGCCTCAAGGGCAAAAGACATCGTAAAAACATTCTCCCAAGGGATGAAGCAAAGATTAGGAATTGCCGTAGCCTTGGTGCATGATCCCAAACTGATCATTCTCGATGAACCCACAAACGGATTGGATCCGCAAGGGATCGCAGATATCAGAAATCTGATCAGACACCTGAGTAAAGATCTGAATAAGACCGTTCTGGTATCATCACATTTATTGAATGAGATAGAACAGGTTGCTACAAGGGTATTGATCATTGATAAAGGAAAAAAACTTGTGGAAGGTTCTGCCGCTGAACTCTTTGACCCTGCTCAAACATTGATCGAATTAGAAACATTGGATAATGAATCTGCCTTTCAGAAATTAACGAAAAGTAAATGGCAGCAATCACTCCAGCCAAGAAGATCAAGCACCATTCTGATCAAACTTCATCGTGATCATATTCCGGATTTACACCGCGAACTGGTATCATTGGAGATCCCGGTTTTATCCTTACAACCCAGACATTCACTCGAAGACTTTTTCTTACAGGTAACATCAGGCCAATATGCGAACACTCATTAATATAGAGCTATATAAAATTTTCAAAAGACCGCGAACTTACATCGCGTTTGCAGCTATCACTGCATTGATCGTGATGATCCAGTTCGGATTAAAAGTGGATGGCAAGACCTATGTAGATTTCATGTTAAATGATCTTGGATCTACCCTACAAATCGAAGGGAATATCCTGAACGGTTATTTGGTATGTTATGTGATGTTACAACTTCTATTGGTACATGTGCCTTTGTTGATCGCATTGATCGCTGCCGATATGATTTCCGGAGAAGCAAACATGGGTACTTTGCGGGTTTTACTCTCAAAGCCATATAGCAGGACACAATTCATGCTGGCGAAATTCATTGCTTCTACTATCTATACTTTGTTATTGTTGGTATGGCTCGCCTTCCTGGCACTCTTTGTTAGTATGTGGGTCTTTGGAACCGATGATATGTTTCTGATGAAGAGCAGTTATGTTGTATTGCTGAAAGAAAATGATGTATTCTGGAGATATGTTGGAGCTTTTGGATTCGCAGCATTAGCAATGACAACGGTTGCAGCACTTGGCTTTTTCTTATCTGTCTTTGCAGAAAACTCAATAGGTCCAATTGTTGCTACGATGAGTGTGATCATCTTTTTCACAATACTCAGTACCATGAATATTCCGGTATTCAATCTCGTGAAGCCATATCTGTTCACGACACATATGATCGGATGGAAGGAATTTTTTGATATTCAGGTAACAGATACCAATGAAGCCATCGTTGGTAGTATCCAATATCCGGAACGAATCGTCAACTCAGCACTGGTACTTTTTATTCATATCATTTTATTTGTGGTTGCAGCAATCGTTGTGTTCAGAAAGAAAGATGTTTTAAGCTAAATCAATAACTATGAGAAATCTGATCATACTATTTTTTCTATTTCACATCTCATTTTTTACTTCTTCTGCACAGGATATGACTCCCTTGGTCATGAAGGTAAAAGCAAAGCTTGATCAGGTCAATGATTATGAAGCTGATGGCAGAATGAAAACAGATGTTGCCTTTATCAAAGCGCCAATAGGGAAAGTGAAAATTTATTTTAAGAAGCCTAATAAATTTCGCTTACGAAAGGATGGAGGTATTTCCCTGTTACCTAAAGGAGGTGTTTCCGTTAACATGAGTTCTATTGTTACAACAGATGAGTTTGTGGCCCTTGCTGCAGGCGAAGCAACAGTTGCAGGTGTTAAAACAAAAGTGGTAAAAATGCTTCCTGTCAACGAAAATAGTGATGTAGTGCTAACCACCATGTATATTGATGAGGTCAATCTTTTGGTTCGAAAAGCAGTAACAACTACCAAAGAAAATGGTACTTATGAAATTGAAATGACCTATGGTAAGTTCGCCAATTTTGGTTTACCTGATAAAGTGACTTTTAGTTTCAATACTAAAAATTATAAACTTCCTAAGGGACTTACACTCGAATTCGATGATAATGAAAAGCCACTTACCGAAGAGCAGAAATTAAAAAATAAAAAAGGAAGAGTTGAGATCGTCTATACCAATTACGCGATCAATAAGGGAATTGCAGATAGTGTCTTTAAATAATTAGCATACTTCGATCGCCCAACTTCTATTCATCATGGTTTTAGGTAAAAGATGATGAATGCCTTCTTTCGTTGTGAATTCGCTATTGGTATTTGCAGCATCGGCAATGCCACACCAAGGTTCAATACATACAAAATCTGCATCTTTTGCACTCCAGATTCCCATGAATGGGAAATTTTCATAGGATACTTTGATGCCATGTGGATGTTTATCACAAAGGATCGAAATGCTGTTTGATCGGAGTGATTTAAAAACTAATGCATCGCCATAAAACAATGACTTCCGAAGAGGAAGCTTATCTTGTGTTTGAAGAAAATCAATAGGCTCACTCAATAATAAACCTTCATCAGAAAGCGGCCAAATAGGTGCAGACTCCACTTGCTCAAACTGTAAATAGTGGTCTTCAAACAAAGTATCAGGCATCAATGGTACTGCAAAAGCAGGGTGAGCACCAACAGAACAATACATGTCTTCCTCACCGGTATTTTCAATCTGATAACTCACTTTTAACTTATTGCCGATCAACTGATAATTGATGGAAAAAATAAAATCAAAAGGATAGACAGCTCTTGTTTCTTCGTCTGATCTCAAAGAAAAAGAAACACTGTCATCTGTTTGTTTACTAATAGTGAATGAACGATCTCTTGCAAAACCATGCCTGCTTAGAGAATATTCTTTACCCTGATATTTGTATCGATTATTTTTTAGTCCACCAACAATGGGAAATAATACCGGACTTTTCTTACCCCAAAAAACAGGATTGCCAGACCACATGTATTCAATACCGGTTTGTTTGCCGTAAATGCTTTGTAATTCCGCTCCTTTGGAACTGATCACAATACTTAACTGATCATTGGATAATTCGTACATGCATTATTCAGTTTCTTCGATACGCTCATCTACCGCATTAGCGATCATTCGGGCACTCATTTTACGAAGCGGATTCTGTCTCATTTCTGCAAAACCCAGTCTCAGACGGATGATCTCGATACAAGTAAAAGTAGCAGCTAAGAACGAGCTGTGATCAGCTTTCCCTTTTCCGGCAATATCAAAAGCCGTTCCGTGGTCAGGACTGGTTCTGACAGTATTCAATCCGGCAGTGTAGTTAACGCCTTCACCGATCGCCAGAGATTTGAAAGGGATCAATCCCTGATCGTGATACATGGCAAGTACTGCATCAAATCTTTCGTGTTGACCTCTTGCAAAAAAAGCATCAGCACTATATGGACCAAATACCAGCATCTGATGTTTGATCTCTTTAATCGCAGGCTTGATCACATTTTCTTCTTCACTACCAATCAATCCTTCATCACCTGCGTGTGGATTTAAACCGAGCACTGCAATTTTAGGCTTGTCAATACCAAAGTCCTTTTGCAGACTACTATGCATGATCTTCAATTTGCTGATGATATTTTCTTTGGTGATATGTTTTGCAACATCGGCAACTGTTACATGCTCTGTCAGTAAACCGATACGCATGTTATCAGCTACCATGAACATTAATACATCATTGACACCAAACAACTCCTTCAGGAAAGGGGTGTGTCCGGTATGATGAAAATCTTCCGATTGAATATTTTTTTTATGAATTGGTGCGGTGACCAAACCATGGATATGTCCATCTTTTAAAGCCTGTGCAGCTTCTTTCAAAGAAAGCAAACCATATTTTCCACCCGTTTCATTGAGTTGACCCGGAGTGATCGCTACTTCTTCTTCCCAGCAATTGTAAATATTCACCTGTTTAGGGTTCAGTCTGGTGAAATCTCTTCCGCTCGCATAGTTGAAATTGATATCTGGTAGGCTTTTTCTGTAAAAATTGATGCTTTTATTACTGGCAAAAACAACGGGAGTACAGAAATCCAGTAAACGATGATCACCCAGTGTTTTCAAAATCAATTCAATCCCGATCCCATTCAAATCACCACAAGAGAAACCAATCACAGGCTTTTGCATTTCATTACTCATCAGTATAGCTTTAAGGTATAAAATTAAGCATTTAGTGTTTACTGAAGCTTATGGCTTATAGGTAATTGCAAATAGAAGTACATATTGGAATAAAATACGCCTTTCGATAAGCAATCAGCTATAAGCTATTAGCGCAAATACTACCTACCTTTGCCCCAATGGAATACACGCTCAAAAAATCACTTGGACAGCATTTTCTAAAAGATGAATCTGTATGTGAACGTATTGTGGATGCTTTACAGCAAGATATGTTGACACAGTTGGTGGAAGTTGGGCCGGGTGGAGGTGCACTCACAAAGTATTTGCTGAAGATACCTGATATTTCACTGAAAGCCGTGGAATTGGACGATGAGAAAGTGGTATACCTGGAAAAGACCTATCCTGCTATTAAAGGAAAAATTATTCATCAAAGCATTCTTGATACACCGGCTCCTTTTACGGATCAGTTTACAGTGGTAGGTAATTTCCCTTACAACATTTCCTCACAGATATTGTTTCGTATACTGGAATGGAAAGAACAAGTGCCTGTGATGATTGGAATGTTTCAGAAAGAAGTAGCAGAGAGAGTAGTCTCCTCATCGGGTACTAAAGACTATGGCATTCTGAGTGTTTTGATACAGGCTTTTTATGAGGTTGAATACTTGTTTGATGTGCCGCCTGAATCCTTTAACCCTCCTCCTAAAGTAATGAGCGGGGTCATTCGGTTGAAGAGACGTGCTGTTTATGAACCCATGCGATCAGAACGCAGTTTTTTTGTATTGGTCAAAGCAGCATTCAATCAAAGAAGAAAAATGTTACGCAACCCTTTGAAAGGTATGTTCGATGCCGATACTTTGCAGGAAGCAATTTTTACAAAACGTGCAGAACAATTGACGGTAGCAGATTTTGCAGCACTTACCTATAAAATGAAGTCATAGCAGAAAAGGAAAATAATACATGTCTACTTCCAAGGTCATCATTACAGCAAAAGCTCATCCTTACTTGATCGAAAGATTGGAGAAGGCAGGTTATCAGTGTGTATATGAACCCTCCATCAGTTATGATGAACTAAAACTTGTGATCGGGGATGCTGTTGGATTGATCGTGACTACCAGATTGAAGATCGATAAGCAGATGATAGATGCAGCTACTTCTCTTGTATGGATTGGTAGATTAGGAAGTGGAATGGAATTGATCGATGTACCATATGCAACCACTAAAGGCATACGTTGTGAAAGTAGCCCTGAGGGAAATAGAAATGCTGTAGCAGAACATGCGTTGGGAATGTTATTGAACCTAATGAATAAGATCCATAGCAGTCATCGGGAGATAAGTGAAGGAAAATGGTTACGTGACGCCAACAGAGCAGATGAGTTAACCGGTAAAACCGTTGGTATCATTGGTTTTGGTAACACCGGACAAGCTTTCGCAAAACTGCTGGCCTCATTTCAGGTGACTGTTCTTGGTTTAGATATTTATAAATCAGGATTTAGTAACAGTTATATCAAAGAAGCTTCTTTGCAAGAAATTCAGCAATCTGCAGATGTGGTGAGCCTTCATTTGCCATTGACAGACGCTACTTTTCACTATGCAAACGATAGCTTTTTTAAGGAGTTTGAAAAACAACCATATTTCCTTACTACCTGTAGAGGTAAAGTAACAGATACCAAGGCTTTGATCCGTGCATTACAGCAACAAAAAATAAAAGCAGCCGGATTAGATGTATTGGAAAATGAAAAACTCGAAACTTATACGCCTGATGAAAAAGCCGATCTGGATTGGCTGCTCTCTCAGTCCAATGTAATCATCACACCACATATCGCCGGATACAGTCATGAAGCATATTACCTTATGGCAAAAGTGGTATTGGATAAATTAGGGATCGACAGTTAACTTTTTCCTTTCTCCATCTTTCTTAACCAAAGCCAGGTGATCAATGCCGGGATAAAGAACTGATATAGAAACATAAAAAGAAATGATCGTAAGTCGTTTTGTTGAAATGTAGGATCCTTTACAGGAATCAAGATGTATTTACCAATGGAGCTCTGTGAGAATAATAAACTACCTGTACAGTTCCATCCGAAATGAAGACCGATCGTAGCGTATAAAGATCCTGTTTTAATGAATGCATAGCTATACATCCAGCCGGCAGCAGCTGTGATCAAAAAAATAAAGATCATTTGAAAAGGTTGTCCAAAAGCTCCGAAAGAAAACCAATGATAGATGCCAAATGCGATCACGGATAACCATAATGCTTTTGTGGTACCCAGTCTTTTCAAAGCAATATAAAATAAGGCACCTCTGAAAATAAGTTCTTCATACAACACTGATCGGAGCATCCATCCCAATCCATTAAAAAGCTCGCTCAATCGGAACGAAGGATTTCTTTGCCAGCTGGTTCCTGTCAATATACCATTGATCAGATGATAGGTGGCTGCAAGCATAATAGCCAATAAGAAACCTATAGACAACTGAAGGATTCTTTTAATCGATGGTTGCCATCCCAAAACAGATAGACTTTGCTTTTCTATCCACCAGAGCAAGAGTGCAGACAAAAGCAATTGCACCAAAATTCCTATCATAATTTATTGATTATCATTGTGATATCGATCAAATGGAGGGCTTATCCAAAGTAGGGTTATTTTCAATAAAAAACAATAAAACGGCGTTTCATTCTCAAGAATTTTTTACTTTTGGATATCTGTGCAACGCTGCAATCAAATGTGGCGTTGTATTTTTTTTACCCTTTTTAAACGAAAGTGTATGAGCGAGAGTACAATGTATGTTACCAAGGAGACATTTGACAAAATGCGTGAAGAGTTGCAGAAGATGAAATCAGTTGATCGTCCTGCTGCATCCAGAGCTATTGCGGAAGCGCGTGAGAAAGGTGATTTAAAAGAAAATGCAGAGTATGATGCTGCCAAAGAGGCGCAAGGTATGCTGGAAGCAAAGATCAAGCAACTGGAGGGTGCTATTGCCAATGCCAAGATCATTGATACCAGTGATATAGATACCAGCAAAGTGACCATCCTTACCAAAGTAACGATCACGAATATGGCCACCAAAAAAACGGTGACCTATCAAATTGTTGGTGAAAAAGAAGCAGATCTCAAAGCCGGCAAGATCTCTGCAGGTTCACCTATTGGTAAAGGCTTAATGGGTAAAGCAAAAGGAGAAGTAGCAGAAGTACAAGCGCCAACCGGTATCATCAAGTTCAAAATCGAAGACATTACTGTTTAATTTCAATTGAGCATGTTGAAATGATGATTTTATTCATTTCAACATGCTTTTTTTATTGGATAAATCTTTGTACCATGACGATTTTTTCAAAGATCATAGCCGGTGAGATTCCCTCATACAAAATAGCAGAGAATGAAAAATTCTTTGCCTTTCTGGATATTTTCCCTTTGACCGAAGGTCATGTACTCGTGGTTCCTAAACATGAAACAGATCATTTCTTTGATCTGGATCAACCTCTTTTATCCGAAATTTTATTATTTGCACAGCCCATCGCAAAAGCCATCGAAAAAGCTTTTCCGTGTGATCGTTGTGGCATGAGTGTGGTAGGACTGGAAGTTCCGCATGCACATGTTCATTTGATCCCGATCAATACTGCCGATGATCTCAATTTCACAAGAGGAAAATTGAAGTTATCACCCGAACAACTTCAGCAGGTTCAAGCGAAGATACTGGCGGCGTTGTAAAGAGAATGAGAAGTCAAAGGTGAAAAATATTTCCCACCATGGACTATGGACCATAGTAAGGAACATTCTCTCACTTTTCATTTTTAATTTTTGACTTTTCACTTTCCCCTATCTTTAAGAACCAAAACCCCTCCTATGCAAACAACTGCATCCAAAAGAGTCATTAATGGCTGGGCCATGTATGATTGGGCAAACAGTGTGTACAATCTCGTTATTACCTCTACCATTTTTCCTGCTTATTTCGAAGCTGTTACAGGTGATGGCAATGATGCTACTTCTAATGATACCGTTCGCTTATTTGGCAGAGAGTTTGTCAATACCTCTTTGTACAACTATGCATTGGGAGTTGCTTTTATTATTGTAGCACTCATGTCACCGATGTTATCATCCATTGCAGATTATAGAGGCAACAAGAAAAAATTCCTTTTCTTTTTCTGTACACTTGGAAGTATAGCCTGTAGTGCTTTATTCTTTTATAACAGCAGTAATCTGGCTTACGGGTTGATTTGTATGATCATTGCCTGTGTTGGTTATTGGAGTAGTCTGGTTTTTTATAATTCATTCCTTCCGGAGATTGCAGCACCTGCAGACCAGGATAGGGTCAGTGCTAAAGGCTTTGCGATGGGATATATTGGTAGTGTTATCTTACAGATCATCTGTTTTGTATTTGTATTGATGCCTGATACATTTGGAATCACCACCGGCAAAGCCTCACAGATCTCTTTTTTGCTTGTAGGTATTTGGTGGTGGGGATTTGGACAACTGGCATTGAGCAGACTACCCAAAAGTACACCGGCCGGACAACCCTCTGCTCATGGAAGTATTTTTACGCATGGCTATAAAGAATTGAATAAGGTATGGAAGCAGTTGACACATCTTCCGGTGCTCAAACGTTATCTCGCCGCTTTCTTCTTCTACAATATGGGGGTTCAAACAGTGATGTTAGCAGCGACATTGTATGGTAAGAGTGAATTGAATATACCTACACAGAATCTCATCATTGCGATATTGATCATTCAATTGGTCGCAGTACCGGGAGCGTATACGATCGCTAAATTATCTGATAAGCTGGGCAACTTCCGGGCATTGATGGTAACGGTTTCTTTATGGATCATACTTTGTATCATCGGGTATTTATTGCCTCGTGATGGGGTCAATGAGTTTTATGCACTTGCTGTATTGGTTGGTTTTGTAATGGGAGGTATCCAATCGCTGAGCAGAAGTACCTATGCGAAGCTGATGCCTGAAACCAAAGACACTACTTCGTTTTTCAGTTTTTATGATGTCACTGAAAAGATCGCGATCGTAATAGGAATGTTCAGTTTCGGTTATATCAACGAATACACGGGATCGCAACGTAATTCAGTACTGGCTCTAGTGGTTTTCTTTGTGATTGGATTGATATTACTCACCTTTGCGTCAGCTACAAAACACAAACAAGGAAAAGTAAACTGATCTATGAAATTATATTCGATCAATAGCGGCAATTTTAAACTGGATGGAGGAGCAATGTTTGGGGTCGTTCCTAAAAGTATGTGGAACAAGCTGAACCCGGCAGATGAAAATAATATGTGCTCCTGGGCCATGCGTTGTTTATTGGTGGAAGATGGCAATAAACTGATATTGATCGATAATGGCATGGGGGATAAGCAAGACGCTAAATTCTTCGGTCATTATTATTTACATGGAGAAGATACATTGGACAAATCATTGGCACGTCATGGTTTTCATAGAGATGATATCACTGATGTTTTCTTAACCCATCTTCACTTTGATCATTGCGGAGGTAGCATTATACGGCAAGGAGATCAATTGGTGCCGGCCTTCAAAAATGCAGTGTATTGGAGTAATGAACGACATTGGAATTGGGCAGTAAAACCCAATGACAGAGAAAAAGCCTCTTTTCTAAAAGAGAACATTTTACCGATACAAGAGAGTGGACAGTTACATTTTGTTGAAAGTCCCGTATCTGGTTTTCGGGAGGATGGTCATTTACATACTGTTGAACTTTTCAATCATTTTTCTGTTCGATTCGTTAACGGTCATACAGAGAAAATGATGCTGCCCCAGATACAATACAAGGGACACACCCTCGTGTATATGGCAGATCTATTACCTTCTACCGCTCATTTGCCCATTCCTTATGTGATGGCTTATGACATGTTTCCACTGACAACACTACAAGAGAAGAAAAATTTCCTACAAGAAGCAGTGGATAAAAACTACATATTATACTTTGAACATGACTATTTCAATGAATGTTGCACCTTACAACTCACTGAAAAAGGCGTTCGCGTAGCAGAAACCTTTGCGTTAAATACATTGTAGGTTTTAGTTGCTTGTAGTAAAAGACCTGATTTTATTCGACAAAAAATCCGTGAAAAAACGTCCTAAAATCGGTGTTTTTCAGACACTTACTCCAATTGTTTCATATTAAGTTTACAATAGAATCCTAGCTTTAACAAGCAATTTTAAAATCCAATGTCCAAAAACCAGGTAATGGGATGTCCGAGCTGCGGATGCCGGATATCCTTCAGGCAATTTGTATTGCTCAACAACTTTTCCGCTATCAACTGCGATACCTGCCATGCCAGAATTGAGATATCCAATCGTGATGGCAATGCAGTTATCGCAGCTGTTTCTGGAGTGATCTCTGCAGCTACCATCGTTTTCGGTGCCTACATTGGTAAACAGTACTACGACTCTTTTGCGTGGGGAATAATAGCCGGAATTGTATTGGCTACCTTATTTGTAGTGATTATTTGCCGCATATTGTACAAAAGATCTCAATTACACCGAAACGTTAATTCACGACCGATACACTATCAACCTACGGAAAATTCGATCATGATTAACGGTTGAAACTGATCATCGAACTTAAAGGGTAACGAAGATTGCGATACTGCATCATATCAACTTTCACACTACCTACTACGATCGGACTTTCAATTCTTAAAGGGATATGATTCGGGTCATCACTTACCCATACAGTCATTTTTTCACCTCCTTCAAACAATGTACCTTTTACCAATAGTGGCTTGAATTTAATGGCCCTGAACTTACCGTATTTGGTTTTGATCGTCTCCTTACCCAGGTATTTGATGTACAAATTATATACTTCATTGTCCAGAAACATCGAGAAAGGGATCTTCTCTTCAGGCTTGTACTTACTGAAATCAATATTCCTTGCATAATAAATTGAACTCAGCACATCTTGTATACAACCCGGAACTTTAAATACACCTTCAGTTGTTACAGCAGTATTGTTTTCCTGATTAAAAGTAATGTTCTCGAATTTTTTATAGCCCCCTTCTTCAATATTCCGGATGAATTTTAAAGGCTGCAAATTGGCGGTATCAATATAACTTTCATATCTGTCACGAACTTTAAAGATCCAGTCATAACTCGGATTTGAACTCCCTTTTCCTACCACATGATAAGCGATGCGGTTATTCATTTTATCAAGTGAAACAGAGAAGTTAGCAGATCCTGCATTCACATATAAACCGATCACAGAATAAAAAACATTGTAAGAAATACTTTCTCCTTCTTCAAAAGCCCTGTTTCGGATACCACAGAATTCATCTCCCGCAGAAATGGGTTGAAATGCCATCAGCCAAATACTTAAGAAAAACAATCGCTTCATGTCTATTCTTTATTTGTGTTACTGAAAAACCTGATTCCCAGTAAAAAAATGCTACCGATGATCGCCGGTATGATCTGTGTAATTATCCAGACACCTACAGCCGCCGCAACGATGCCTAGTTTATTATCACTTAACATGCCAAATAACTGCAAACTGATACTTCCCCTAAGCCCCAGTTCTGCCATTGTGATCGAGGGTATGATCATCAACACCAAAAACATGACCATTACTAAAGCTGAAGCATCAAGAAAATCAAACGTCACATTAAACACCCCGAATAACAATACATATTGCATTACTATTACAACGTATCTGATTGCGGAAATGAGCAAAATTTTTGTTAAGAATCGCCAATGCAAAGATTCCATGTGCTCAATTACAAAACGATACTTCGCTACAAAGGGTATTTTCTCCAATAACCGGATCAGCCACGACAAACGGAAGAACAACAAAATGAGTACGGATACACCCAATGTGAGTATACTCATTAATGCGGTCATCCAAAACAGCGACAAACCTTCTAAAGAATGCGTTGCATCTAAAATGTTAATTCGCATATAGGTCATGCCTACCAATCCGAATACGATATGGATGATAATGATACTGATACTGCCAACAAAAGATAATGCTGCACCTTTTAAGCGATTCCCCTCATCTAAATACAAAATCCTTCCTGCAGTATCTCCAATGCGATTGATGGAATTAAAAGCAATTGCATGCCCCGACAACACCGCTTTGAATGCTTTCCAAAATGATATTTTTTGAATCGATGATTGAATGATCTTCCACTTCAAAGATTCAATACCATAATTGATCAATACCAAAAGAATCACCAATAATAACTTGCCGGATGGGGGGCCATAGAGACATGACTTGATCATCTCCCATGATCCTGCCAGATCTTTTTGCTCAACGATCTGCTGATAAATAGAAAAGCTCAACCAGATAAATAATACAGGTCCGAGGAAATAATTGAGAAATATTTTTAGCTTCTTGTTCAGTGCTTGCTTTTTAGACCATTACAAAGAAAGGGTAAAGATGTGAAAGGGGAAAAGTGAATGGTGAAAAGAGGTCTTTCTCGTGTATGAAGATAATTCGCAAAGAGATTTATGGCTAAAATCTATCGTTCACCTCAGTTTTCACTATTTTCATCCCATGGCCAAAGACGAGATCATCCTCGGTATCGATCCGGGTACCCAACTGATGGGGTATGCGTTATTGCGTATCCATAAGGGACAACCTCAGGTATTGTTGATGGATGTACTCAAGCTGACCAAAGAAAAAGACATTTATGCGCGTCTGGAAATGATCCATACCCGTGTTTGTGAATTGGTCAAATTATACAAGCCTTCCACTTTTGCGATTGAAGCTCCTTTTTTCGGCAAGAATGTTCAAAGTATGCTAAAACTTGGAAGAGCACAAGGTGTTGCTATCGCAGCTGCCATGCAAGCCGGTTTGAATGTGACCGAATACTCTCCCAAAAAAGTAAAGCAATCCATTACAGGGAATGGCAATGCCGATAAAGATCAAATATGGAGAATGTTACAACGCATTTTACAGATCGAAGAAAAGCCACAATACTTTGATGCAACGGATGCGCTGGCCGTAGCACTTTGTCATCACTATCAATCTTCATCCCCACTTATCAAAACAGGAAAACCTTTAAAAGGATGGGAAGATTTCTTGAATAAAAATCCGGATAGAGTGAAGAAGAAATCTTAGATATCTGATATCTAAAATCATTTCAAGTATCCCGTCAACACCAATACCAGCAGGATCGTTCCACCAATCACACGGTACCAGCCAAATAAGCGGAATCCATGTTTTTGCAGAAAACCTATAAAGAATTTAATGGCAAGCATTGCTACAATGAACGCTACGATATTACCAACTGCTAAAGCAATGAGATTATCAGTATTGGTCAGCATTTCAGGTGTTTCTTTCCAGGCCTTCAATAATTTATAACCGGTTGCTGCAGCCATTGTGGGAACCGCAAGAAAAAAAGAAAATTCGGCCGCTAGATTTCTGGTCAATTTTTGCTGCATACCGCCAATGATACTTGCAGCACTTCTGCTCACGCCCGGTATCATGGCTACACATTGCCAGAATCCAATGAATAGTGCTCGAACAAAACTCACGTCTTCTTCTTTCTCAATGATTGGTTGCTGAAATAATTTATCAATGAACAACAATACAATACCACCTGCTAGCATAGTGATCGCAACGGTCAATGGACTTTCCAGCAATGCATCGATCTTATCCGAAAAAATAGCGCCTAATCCCAGCGCAGGGATCACGGCTACCAATAGTTTGAGGTAAAAATTCCAACGGTTAAGCGGGAAAAATTTCTTGTGATACAATACCACGACAGAAAGAATGGCACCTAACTGGATAGCCACTTCAAATAACTTGGTAAAATCATCTTTTGCAATGCCCAAAAAGGAACTGGCGATGATCATATGTCCGGTAGAAGACACCGGCAAAAATTCCGTTAATCCTTCAACAACCGCAATGATGATAGCGTCGAAAATGGTCATGGGGAGTGGGTTAGTAGACCATGGTCCATAGTCCATGGTCTATAGCATCTATAAACTCTGGACTATGGACCATGGTCTATTATTATTTCTTCTTGAAAATCGCAAAGATCTCAATTGCCAGACCGATCACGATGAGGATTGGCGCAATTGTTATGCGAGTTGTACCGTATACTTCTTTATAATCAAATACATTCGGGTCACTGCTTTTGCCACCACTCATTAAGAAAAATCCGATAGCAATGATAACAGCGCCAATGATCATCCACTTATAATTCTCTTTCGTAAAAAGTGGGCTCATAGTATTTTTTGTTTCACTCATGGGAGTTGTTTTTTATAGTGAGTAGTGAGTAGTGAATAGTCAGTAATCAGTATTTTTTATCTTACTCACTACTAACTATTCACAATTCACTAATAAAGATCATCCAATTTCATTTTCAAATATTTCAGCACACTGCGGTGGGTGGAATAAACAGAAATACCCACACCTAACACGATCAGTCCGCCGAAAAGTATAAAAGTAAGTTTCCAGTCACGAATCGCCTTCAATTGGGGGAATTGACTCTCAGCCCAGCTGATGATACTGAACAATAAAATGATCGCAATACCGGAACTGATCAGTCCATTCACCACTGCCCTGATATTTAAAGGACGCGCAATGAAACCTCTTGTAGCACCTACCATTTGCATGGTCTTGATCAGGAATCGATTACTGAACATCGCTAAACGAATTGTATTATCGATACTAATGATGACAATGATACACAGAATGATCGCGATAACTAAAAATATCAAACCGATCTTCGCAGCACGTTCATTCAAATTACCCACCAATGTTTGCGGGTACTGGATATCCGTGATCTGATTGCCATACTTCGCTAATAGTTCTGCAGATATTTTATTGAGACTGTCTTTATTTACATATTCTGCCTTCGCATAAAAATCAATGCTTTCAGGCAAAGGGTTTACATCCAGGATCTTGGCCCAGTCTTCGTTGTTCTCACGGTTCCAGATCTCCTGAGCTTTTTTCTTGTCTACATAGGTCACCGTTTTAGTATACGGACGAGCAGCAATATGTTGCTGGATCTGACCAATGGTATCTTTATTTAAGGTCCTCAGATAAGCACTGATACGAATATCTTCCTTAAAAGCACTGCCTACCGAATTGATATTGAGGAAAAACCAGCCCATGATACCCATGATCAACAAGACTAGGGCCACACCAATGATGGTATAGATATAATTCGGTTTACTACGCTTTAAAGAAGATTTTGCACTATCTGCCATACTTTACAATTTTTTCTCCCTTCTCCCCGTGGGGAGATGGGCGGAGGAAGAGGCACAAATGTAGGGTTTTGACGCCTAAAGACTTACATTTGCAGCCACTCTAACGATCAATTTGCCATTGAAAATAGAGCAATCTCAACGTATTTGGGTTAAATATATGTTAGGATTGCCGGCAGCCGTTGCATGTACCCGAATCTCCGGACTTAAACATGCTTTGCTGACACTTCAATAACGATCAAACAGCATAAAAAATTATAAGTACACGCATAACTTATGGAATACAATTTCAGGGATATTGAAAAGAAATGGCAGAAAGAATGGACGGATACCAAAGCCTATCAGGTAAGCAATAACAGCACCAAGCCTAAATATTATGTGCTGGATATGTTCCCGTATCCAAGTGGTGCAGGTTTACACGTTGGCCACCCATTGGGTTATATCGCTTCTGATATCGTGAGCCGTTTTAAAAGACTGAAGGGATTCAATGTATTGCATCCGATGGGTTATGACGCATTTGGTTTACCTGCTGAGCAATACGCTTTGGAGCATGGGGTACATCCGGCAAAAAGTACAGCTCAGAATATCGATAATTTCAGAAAGCAATTAGACAATATCGGATTCAGCTATGACTGGGATCGCGAAGTGCGTACCTGTGATGCTGATTATTATAAATGGACGCAATGGATTTTCTTGCAACTATTCAATAGCTTCTACGATCGTCATCAGCAAAAAGCAGTATCGATCCGGGAGCTCATCAACGCATTTGAACAAGAGGGAAATACCAAACATATTTGCCCCGGTAATCCTGCACTACAATTCACTGCTGAAGCTTGGAAATCATTTACTGAAAAAGAGCGACAAGATATTTTGATGGATTATCGCCTTGCCTTTTGTGGTTATGGCGAAGTGAATTGGTGCGAAGCATTGGGAACAGTACTGGCCAATGATGAAGTGGTGAATGGAGTGAGCGAACGTGGCGGACATCCTGTGGTCAAGAAGAAATTACGTCAATGGTATTTACGTATCACAGAATATGCAGATCGTTTGCTCAGCGGACTTGACACTATCGAGTTCAGCGAAGCGATGAAAGAAATGCAGACGAATTGGATCGGTAAATCTTCAGGAGCGGAGATTAGCTTCAAGCTGCAGACTGCAAGCCATCAACAAGAACAATCAAGCTTGCAGCTTCTTGTTTATACTACTCGTCCCGATACCATTTTCGGTGTTGATTTTATGGTGGTGGCGCCGGAGCATGAACTGATTGAAAAGATCACAACACCTGAGCAGAAAGAAGCGGTAGAGACATACATCACTTATGTAAAAAGCAGGAGTGACAGAGAGCGTCAGGCAGAGAAAAAAATTACGGGATGTTTTACAGGAGCTTATGCCATCAATCCTTTTGACGGAAGAGCTATTCCGGTATGGATCTCAGAATATGTACTCGCAGGATACGGTACGGGCGCCATCATGGCGGTTCCTTGCGGTGATGAGCGCGATTTCAAATTTGCCAAACATTTCAATATTCCGATCACCAATATTATTGGCGATGCATTTGATGGAACAGATGCCAATTCTACCAAAGATGCAGTACTGAGCAACAGCGGATTTTTGAATGGTATGAAAATGCGTGATGCCATTGAAGTGGTGATCACCAAGCTGGAAGAAATGGGTATTGGCAAACGCAAAGTGAATTATAAAATGCGTGATGCAGCATTCAGTCGCCAGCGTTATTGGGGCGAACCTTTCCCGATCGTTTGGCAGGATGGTGTTGCGTATCCATTGGATGAAAAAGAATTGCCTTTGTTGTTGCCCGATGTAGAAAGTTATGGCCCTGGTCCGGATGGAGAAGGTCCATTGGCCAATTTGAATGATTGGAAGAATACCACCTACAATGGTAAACCTGCAGTACGCGAGACCAATACCATGCCCGGTTATGCAGGAAGCAGTTGGTATTTCTTACGTTACATGGATCCGAATAATCAAGAAGCCTTTTGCGAGAAGAAAGTCAGTGATTATTGGAATCAAGTGGATCTGTATATCGGTGGTACTGAGCATGCGGTGGGACATTTATTATACAGCCGTATGTGGACCAAAGCCTTGTATGACTTAGGTTATATCGGTTTTGATGAGCCATTTAGGAAATTGTTGAATCAGGGGATGATACAGGGGAGTAGTAGATTTGTGTATAGAAAAAAAGGAACACAGACTTTTGTTTCCGCAAGCCTGATCAACGGGGTAGAAGTAGATGAATTACATGTTGATGTTAATATAGTGGATGGAGTAGAATTGGATATTGAAGCTTTCAAAAAATGGCGCAATGGAGAATATGCCAATGCTGAATTTATTTTGGAAGATGGTAAATATATCTGTGGTGTTGAAGTAGAAAAAATGTCCAAATCCAAATTCAACACCGTAAATCCTGATACATTGGTGGAGAAATTTGGTGCCGATACTTTCCGTATGTATGAAATGTTCTTAGGTCCCGTAGACCAGAGCAAACCTTGGGATACAAAAGGTATCGAAGGCGTACATCGATTCCTGAAAAAATTGTGGCGTTTATTCTTGGATGAAGAGAAAGGAAAAGTGTGGAATGATGAAACGCCAACTGCGGCTGAACTTAAAGTATTACATCGTACCATCAAAAAGATCGATGATGATACAGAGCGTTATAGTTTCAATACGGCTGTGAGTAGTTTTATGATCTGTGTAAATGAGTTGAGTGATCTTAAATGTCATAAAAAACAAATCCTTCAGGAACTGCTGATCCTCTTAACGCCTTATGCACCGCATATTGCGGCAGAACTCTGGAAACAATTGGGTAATGAAGGGTCTGTGTTGGATGCAAACTTCCCTGTATTCAATGCTGCGTATGTTACAGAAACAAGTAAAGAGTATCCGATCAGTATCAATGGTAAAACACGCACCAATATTTCGATTGCATTGGATGCAACGGAAGATCAGGTAAAAGAGATCGTACTTGCCAATGAGCTGGTCCAAAAATGGATGGAAGGAAAGCCATTGAAGAAACTCATCTTCGTAAAAGGTAAAATGATCAACGTAGTCATATAACTTCAGTGCCGTTCTGTGTTTTCAGTGGCAATATAATGTTACAAGTAATTTGCCAATGAGAACACAGAGAAACACAGAAAAGCATTTATACAATCACACAGTAATACAAAGGCATCCCCACTGTAATATTGATCGGAAAAGTGACCGCTAAAGTCATCGGTAGAAAAAGACCGGGGTTGGCTTGCGGCACTGCTATTTTCATGGCTGCAGGTACGGCGATATAGGATGCACTGGCAGCGAGTATCGAAAGAATAAATCGGTTAGATACATCAGCCGTTACAAACTGACTCAGCCAAGCCACGGCAACGCCATTGAACAATGGAATACAAATGGCGAATGCAAAAGGGAACCAGCCAAATCCAAAGAGTGATTTTAATTTTCTTCCACTGGTAATACCCATATCCAATAAAAAGATCGCCAAAAAACCTTTGAACAGATCATTGGTAAATGGTTTGATGTCTTCTGCCTGTTTATTATTGGCCAGATAACCAATGACCAAACTTCCTAAGATCAGTAACACACTTCCATTGGTAATGGCATGCTTAGCCACCGATCTCTTTGAGAACTCGTTGGATTCAGTAGTGGAGAAGTAAGAGATCAATAAAAGTCCAATGATAATAGCGGGAGATTCCATTAAAGCCATTACAGCAACCATGTATCCATGTAAATGCAATTGCTGTTGTTCAAGATAAGAAGTGGCGGTTACAAATGTAACGGCACTTACAGAGCCATAGGCAGCAGCAATCGCACCTGCGTCGAATACATTAAACTTCTTTTTGAGAATGAAAAATGTATACAAAGGAATGATCAGTGAAATGGCAATACCTGCTAACATCAACCAAAGTATCTCACTGGTAAGTACTTCATGTGAGAGCTCCTGTCCACCCCTGAATCCAATGGCAAAAAGCAGGTACAGTGAAATGAATTTGGATGAGTTGGGGGGGATTTCCAAATCACTTTTCAAAAGTACTGCTACAATGCCAAGAACAAAAAATAAAAGAGCAGGGTTAGTGAGGTTTTCCAGTAAAAGATTAAAGTTCATGAATGATAGCAGAATAGATGAATAAAAGGGATGTACAGTTATCTGTGATCACTTATTGTAATTCACCTATGAAACCGAGTTCAACTGCAGAATTGATCTTGATCATCTGGTTGCTCTTTTCGGCTTCTCTGATCGCTTCCAGCACTTTTTGCAGGCTGATGCGTAAAGACTCGATACGGGCAATTGATGCGGTATGCGGACGGCCATAGCGTTCAGTATGGCTGAAGTTCTTCATGTTATGGAAATTGATCTTGCTGTTGTACAGGTTGGTCAGAATCTCCTTGGCTTCTTCGGTAGAGAACACGCCGTCAATGAGATTGATACTGCGGATCGGGTGCTGAGATCTGGATGTTTGTGCTGTTGTCAGAGTTTTCGAATCCATAATTTTAATTTGACCGCAAAGTTGTACGAAAGAAGTTATAAGTATTTATATATCTTTATTATGCTAATCATAAATAAATTTTATGAATTATACTTTGAACCAATTGGAAATATTCTTATCCGTTGTCAAAAATAAAAGTGTTTCTAAAGCAGCTGAGGAGTTATTTCTTACACAACCTGCCGTATCTATTCAGTTGAAAAATTTCCAGCAGCAGTTCGATCTGCCACTTACTGAAATGATCGGTCGTTCCTTATATGTCACCGATTTCGGTAAAGAGATCGCAGCATCTGCTCAGGAAATCATGGATCAAGTGACAGCCATTCAACATAAAATGCATGCGTATAAAGGCCAGTTGACAGGCAGGCTGAAAATTTCAGTTGTCTCTACCGGTAAATATGTAATGCCTTTTTTTCTGTCCTCTTTTATGCGTGAGAACCAGGGCGTGACTTTAGAAATGGATGTAACGAATAAAAGTGCGGTCGTACAAAGTTTACAGAATAATGAGGTTGATTTTGCATTGGTATCGATTCTGCCTGAGAAACTGGCAGTTGAAAAAGTTGATCTGTTACAGAATAAACTTTTCCTGATCGGTAAGGCAGGGCACAAGGTTAAAAACATTCATGCAAAAGAAATTTTTGATCAGTTACCCTTGATCTTTAGAGAACCCGGCTCAGGTACCCGACAAACCATGGAAGGGTTTATTCAGCGTAAAAGGATCAAAGTGGCAAAAAAAATGGAACTGACTTCCAATGAAGCAGTGAAGCAGGCTGTATTGGCCGGATTGGGATTTTCCATCATGCCACTGATCGGTATTCGAAATGAATTAAGAAATCAGGAATTACAAATTATTCCTATCCCCGGTTTACCCATTAAAACGACCTGGAGTTTGATATGGTTGAAGGGGAAGAAACACGCACCGGTTGCTGCCGAACTTTTGAAGTATATAAAAAAGGAGAAGTCAAAGATCGCGCATGAGCAGTTTGAATGGTATGAGAAGTATTAAATGCGGGGTTTATATCGGTATTGACGTGTACAATCGATTCACTGTTCTCTCTTTTTAAAGTGAATTCAAAAAAATCTTCATCTTGTAAGCTTATTCTTAAAAATAATATACCGTTGTTGAGACTTGCTTTTAACGTATCCGTTACCAGAGCTCCCATTCCATTTTCTGAAATTATTTTTAACGTGTTCTTCTCGTTACAAAAGCAATATTTCCCTTGCAACTTCACCTCCTCTAGGATACTCATTTCATAACTACTGTCATTTCCAAATGTATACCTGAAATCAGCAAATACAAATTTTATCATACTAATCATATTGCTTCTCGCAGAGGAGTCGGGATTGTTGATTTTCATTTCCTCCGATACTGAAACAGAGTCAGTTAAAAAATTATAATACACTTCTGCTGTAGAAACAGAAATCGGTTTCCATGTACCGATCAGAGAGGTATCACATTGTGCTTTTATGGTGAAATGAAAGCAAGTAGACAGTATCAGTAAAATCAGACATCTCATTTAAATACGAAATTTATATAGTGAAAATATATAATAACATCTTACCCAACAAACTTCTTTTCTGGATTTTAACCGTTCCTAACATCTTGTTTCAAAATCGGTTTTCTTATGATTATCTTACCCATCCAAAATTATTTTCCAATGAAATTCATTCTTTCATTTTTCATGAC
Source organism: Sediminibacterium sp. KACHI17 (assembly GCF_040362915.1). Lineage (NCBI taxonomy): Bacteria > Pseudomonadati > Bacteroidota > Chitinophagia > Chitinophagales > Chitinophagaceae > Sediminibacterium > Sediminibacterium longum. Next base: position 2,819,268 of record NZ_AP029612.1, read on the forward strand.
CTGCTTGTCGCTCACTGTTATAGCGCAAGGTGGACAAGCATATTTCTTATCAAATCCGGCACTGAGTCCGGATGGAGAAACTGTAGTCTTTGCTTTTGAGGGCGATCTGTGGAAAGCATCGGTAAAAGATGGTCAGGCCACAAGATTAACTGCTATGCAAGGATATGAATCAAGTCCGCGTATTTCACCTGACGGTAAATGGGTAGCCTTCAGTAGCCGTCAAATGGGAAATGCAGATGTCTATATGATGCCATTATCGGGCGGAGAAATCAAAAGACTAACCTATCATAGTGCCAATGATGAAGTCAACAATTGGAGCTGGGATAGTAAGAAGATTTATTTTACTTCGAATCGAATGGGACAATTATCAGCTTTTGCAGTACCCGCAGCAGGTGGTAATGCACAGCGATTGTTCGGGGATCATTTTTATTTGCTGGATCATGGTATTGCAGAACATCCTTCCGGTGATATTTATTTCAATGATACCTGGGAAAGCTCTAATCAATTAACACGTAAGCGTTATAAAGGACCATTCAATCCTGATATTCAATCATACAATCCCACAACCAAGCAATACAAGAAACACACAGACTGGGAAGGAAAAGACTTTGGTACAACGATCGATCGAACTGGAAAAGTGTATTTTGTTTCTGATGAAGCGAATGGGGAGTACAATCTTTACACAATAGATGGCGGAAAGAAAACTGCATTGACAAGATTCAATACTTCCATCAAAACACCTCTTGTGAACGCAGGTGGTAATAAGATCGTATTTGAAAAAGATTACCAGTTATGGTTATATGACGTTAGTGCTAAAAGATCTGAGAAGTTAAACATCAATCTGGTTAGGAACTATGTTTTACCTGCTGATAAAGACTATAATGTACGAGGCAATATTACCAATTTAGATGTATCACCGGATGGTAAAAAGATCGCATTCACATCGCGCGGTGAAATTTTTGTAAGTGATGTAGATGGAAAATTCATTCAACAGATCAATAAAGGGAATACAGAACGTGCAAGAGAAATAAAGTGGATGAGTGATAATAAAACTTTGCTCTTCAATCAAACAGTAGATGGTTGGTTGAATTGGTTTACAGTAGCTGCAGACGGCAGTGCACCGGTAAAAGCGATCACGAATGAAGTGAGAAACAATCGCTCGGGTGTATTGAATAAGAACAGGACTAAACTGGTTTATTTGAGTGGTCGTGATGAAGTGAGAATATTAGATCTAAAAACCTGGGAGAACAAAACCATCGTGAAAGATGAGATCTGGGCATTTCAAAACTCAGATCCAGGTTTTTCACCCAATGATGAATATGTTTTGTTTACAGCTGTGAGAAATTTTGAGCAAGATGTTTTTGTATACAATATCAAAGAAAATAAAACCATCAACCTCACCAATACGGGAGTAACAGAATCCAGTCCGGTATGGGGTCCTGATGGAAAGTATATTTATTTTGTTTCTGCACGAACAAAGCCGTCTTATCCATTTGGTATGCAGAATCCACGTATCTATCGTATGCCATTGGAAAAGATCGACGCACCTTATCGTAGTGATAAGTATGAAGCGTTGTTCAAAACAGAAAAGAAAGACAGTTCCAAAAAAGAACCGGCACCTATCAAGATGGATTTGAATGGTATCATGGACAGACTGGAACAGGTAGGACCAAACTTCGGTTCACAATTTTTATTGAATGTGTTACAGAAAGGAGATAAAACCACCATACTTTATGTGAGTAATCATGATGAGGGAAGACCGGCACTTTGGAAAACTGTTCTAGAACCTTTCGAAGCACCAAAAACAGAAAAGATCAATGGGGCTGATGCTTTCAGTGTTGATTATGCAGAAGGTGGAGATAAGACCATGGTTTTGATCAATGGATTGATCTATAAATTGAATGTTGATGGCAACAAAGTTGATCCTGTAAACATTGTGCATACATTCAGAAGAAGCTTATCGGGTGAGTTTTCACAAATGTTCAAAGAGGCCTGGGCGCATCTGAATGAAAATTTTTATGACGAAAAATTCCATGGTGTTGATTGGCTGGCTACGCGTAAACGTTATGAGGCTTTCGTTCCACACCTGAATACACGTGGCGATCTGAGAACGTTACTGGCAGATATGTTGGGTGAATTGAATTCCTCACACTTAGGTTTTAATTCATTCGGTGAGGAAGAAAATGTTCAACTGTCTAACCGTACAATGGAAACCGGGATCATTTTTGAAAACAATAATCCTTATAAAGTAAAATACATAGCAGCTAGAAGTAATGCAGACAAAGCAACAGTGGATGTATTACCCGGCGATGTACTGGTGAAAGTGAATGATGAAACGGTTGATCCATCTATGGACAGAAGCTATTATTTCAGCAAGCCATCTTTGGATGGAGAGATCACGCTGACATTGAATCGTAACGGACAAATAATCACTGCAAAAATTCATCCACAGGCATCTTTGTTTGCAAATTTATCAGAGGAGTGGAGTGATATTAACCAGAGAAGGGTAGATGAGAAGAGTAAGAAACGTATTGCTTATCACAATATGAAAGATATGGGAACAGGTGAGCTGGATAAATTCCTGATCGATATGACACAGGATTTTTATCAGAAAGATGCGTTGATCCTGGACCTGCGTTACAATACAGGCGGAAATGTGCATGATGAAGTGCTTCGATTCTTGAGTCAGCGTTCTTATCTGCAGTGGAAATATCGAGAAGGAAAACTAACACCTCAATCCAATTTTGCTCCGGCAGATAAGCCAATTGTTTTATTGATCAATGAGCAATCGCTGAGTGATGCTGAGATGACAGCACAAGGTTTTAAAGCGTTGAAGCTGGGCACGATTATCGGAATGCCGACATATCGTTGGATCATCTTCACCAGTGGAACCGGATTGGTGGACGGATCATTTGTTCGTTTACCAAGCTGGGGTTGTTATAGTTTAGATGGAAAAGATTTGGAGATCACCGGTGTGGAGCCGGATATCAAGATCCCGATGAATTTCGAAGATCGTATCAATGGACGTGATCCACAATTGGATCGAGCTATTGAAGAAATTTTGAAGAAACTGAAAAATTAGTAGATCTGTTCTTAGTAATCTGCGAATCTGTAGCTTATTATTTTGCCACAGATTCGCAGATTTTTTTTTACAAGTAATTCAATGAAACTTTGTCGAAATACTTCATTCATGTTTCATCCTGTAGTTCCATTTGAAATAGGTGTAGATCAATTATTGGCATTGGACCTGACTGCCAACAACAAAGCAGTTACTGAAACGTTGGTCAATGATATTGATCTTTTTTCTGCTTATATCGATCAGTGTTTAATAGACTCAGGCGCTCGTTATGCTATCGGAGGATACAATGAGCATAGAACTGTATACAGCAGAAGTAGGGTGTTTGATGATGCGGAAGAACCTCGTCGTCTTCACCTAGGTACAGACATATGGGGTCATCCAGGAACACCTGTATTTGCGCCTCTCAATGGAGTTGTCCATAGTTTTGGTTTCCACGAAACGTATGGTGACTACGGTGCAGTGATCATTCTGCAGCATGAATGGGAAGGAGGGATATTACATAGCTTATACGGACATCTATCTTTTCATGATCTGGATGAGTTGTATGAGGGAAAAGCAATTTATAAAGGAGAAGCTTTTGCTCATTTCGGTGAGCCTCATGAAAACGGGCATTGGCCACCACATCTTCATTTTCAGTTGATCCGAGATATGCAGGGGAAAGTTGGAGACTATCCGGGCGTTTGTAAATTCAGCGAACGTCAGCAATATTTAGCCAACTGTCCGGATCCAAGTATCATTTTAAAAGACACTTTCTATAAATAATCCTATTCAGTGACTCTCTGTGTCCTCAGTGGCAATAAAATGCCACAGAGAACACAGAGAGTCACTGAAGTATTACTCGTATGTTTTTATGTCATCTGATGCGAAAAGATGAGTTCCATTGCCACTATGATGTGCCGCATGTTGCATAGATTTTGCTAATGCTTTTGCTGAAACAGGTTTGTATTTTTTGAGTGGTCCAATCAAAATAGGGCTCATTAGCTTGGCGACGAAAATGCCAATCTTTTCACCTACTCTTCTTTCGGCTCTATCACCCATAATAAAAGAAGGTCTGAAAATACAGAGACAAGGATATCTTAATAAAGCCAATGCTTTTTCCAGCTGGCCTTTTGTTCTGCTATAAAAAATGGAAGATCTCTCATCAGCGCCTACTGCACTGATCACTAAAAATTTTTGTGACCCTGCCGCTAATTGCAGTGCAGCGATCTTTTGAGGATAGATGAGATCTACTTGTTTGAATGCATCCTGAGATCCGGCTTTTTTGATGGTAGTACCTAAGCAGCAAAAAACATCAGTTGCATCTATCGCACCATCCAGTCGCTCAAAATCAACGATCTGCTGTACCAATTTGGGATGACTGATATGCACGGGTTTTCGAACATAGATGGTTATTTGAGCGTACAAAGGATCATCCAACAACAATTCTAACAAGTGTTGTCCCGTTAATCCGCTAGCCCCTACGATAAGTGCGGTCTTTTGCTGCATGGAGATTTTTAAAGCTAAGATAGGATTGTGAGTAGTGAATAGTCAGTAGGGAGTATGATATTTTATTGTTTTTAGTTTGAACTCACTACTCACCACTGACTATTCACTATCTCACAATTTACTACCTTTACTCCATGTCTAATCCTAATTTGAACAGAGATCCGATGAACTTGAGTGCTGCTGAAAAGGAGTTTGAGAATGCCATACGTCCGGCAGAGATCAATGACTTTTCTGGACAGCCGCAATTGATCGAAAATCTGGTCATTTTTATCAAAGCAGCTAAGTTGCGTGGCGAAGCATTGGATCATATTTTATTTCATGGTCCACCGGGATTGGGTAAGACTACACTCAGCAGGATTGTAGCGAATGAATTGGGGGTGAATATCAAAGAAACTTCGGGACCGGTGATTGAGAAACCGGGCGATCTGGCGGGCCTGCTTACCAATCTTCAACCCAATGATGTGTTGTTCATTGATGAGATCCATCGCTTGAGTACAGTGGTGGAGGAATATTTGTATGCTGCTATGGAAGATTTCAGGATCGATATCATGATCGATTCCGGTCCCAATGCCAGAAGTGTACAGATCAATTTGAATCCATTTACATTGGTGGGTGCAACAACAAGAAGTGGATTATTGACAGCACCATTATTATCACGTTTCGGGATCAAATCAAGGTTGGAGTATTATCATGCAGAAACTTTGAAAAAGATCATAGAAAGAAGTGCTGCGATTTTAAATACCGGTATCCTTCCGGATGCTGCTTTCGAAATAGCGAGAAGAAGCAGGGGGACCCCTCGTATAGCCAATGGTTTGTTACGTCGTGTACGAGATTTCGCACAAGTACTGAATGATGGCAAAATTGATTTAGGTATTACACAGCATGCATTGAAAGCGTTGAATGTGGATGAGCATGGACTAGATGAAATGGATAACCGTATTTTATCAGCCATCATTGATAAATTCAAAGGAGGGCCTGTAGGACTTACTACCATTGCAACAGCAGTGGGTGAGGAAGCGGGTACACTGGAAGAAGTGTATGAACCCTTTTTGATACAGGAGGGTTTTTTACAACGTACACCAAGAGGGAGAGAAGTAACATTAAAAGCCTATCAACATTTGGGAAAGGATCGTCCTTCGATGGGGAATCAGTCGGAGTTGTTTAGATAGATTTATTGCCACTGATGGCACAGAGATACACAGAAAGGGGCCGATTTAATCGACCCCTTTTTATTTATAATATTTCTGAGAGACTTTCTTTTGTGGCTTGTATGGTTGCATCAAGGTCTGCGTAAGTCAATGCGTTGTTGAGGAACCAACTTTCAAATGCAGAAGGAGGTAAGTAGATACCTTTTTTCAGCATGGCATGAAAGTATTTGTTGAATAATGCATTGTTGGCTGCAGATGCAGATGCAAAATCAGTCACAGGTTTTTCGCTGAAATGTACACTGATCATCGATCCAAATCTGTTGATGACGAATGGAGTTCCGCTTTCAGTGAGTACTTTATTTAAGCCCTCATGTAAGTAAGCTGTTTTATCATTCAGTTCCTGATAGAGCGATGGATTGTTTTTTAATTCATTCAATAAAGTATAACCTGCGATCATTGCGATCGGATTACCACTCAGTGTTCCTGCTTGGTATACATTTCCTAGTGGAGCAATTTTTTCCATGATGGCACGTTTACCGCCAAAAGCACCAACTGGCATACCTGCACCGATCACTTTACCATAAGTGATAAGGTCAGCATCCACATTCAATACTTGTTGTGCGCCGCCTTGTCCTAAACGAAAACCTGTCATCACTTCGTCGAAAATGAAAACGATGCCTTCTGCATCACAAATTGCTCTGATACCTTCAAGGAATCCGGGTGCAGGTAAAATACAACCCATGTTTCCTGCAACGGGTTCAACTATGATGGCAGCAATTTCATTTTTATGGATAGAAACCAAATTCTTAACGGCATTAAGATCATTGTAAGCACAAGTCAAAGTATCAGTAGATACACCACCTGTGATTCCGGGAACCGTTTGAATATCAAATGTTGCCAATCCGCTACCGGCTTTTACTAGAAATGCATCAGCATGACCATGATAGCAGCCTTCGAATTTTATGAATTTATTTCTGCCGGTATATCCTCTAGCCAAACGCAATGCACTCATACAAGCTTCGGTTCCACTGCTCACCATTCTGATCAGGTCAACATTGGGTGCCATACTTTTTATGAGTTCTGCCATTTCAATTTCTAACTCAGTAGGTGCACCATACGAAGTAGATAAAACAGCTTTTTCCTGAATGGCTTTCACTATGGGCTCGTAGGCATGTCCTAAGATCATAGGCCCCCATGAAGCGATATAATCAATATAACGATTACCATCAGCATCATAGAGATAAGCCCCTTTGGCTTTTTCAATAAAGATGGGCGTACCACCTACACTTTTAAAAGCTCTCACAGGAGAGTTTACCCCACCCGGAATAGATTGTTGCGCGCGTTCGAAGAGAGAGAGACTTCTATTATACATAGTTATATTTGTTGTTAATATATTGCCACAGAATGCATAGAAATACACAGAATCTTTCAGTGCTTCTCTGTGCATTCAGTGGCAATAAACTATTCGGTAATTAGTTTAATAATATCTTTTGCGAAATACGTTGCTATCATATCTGCGCCTGCGCGTTTAATAGATGTAAGGCTCTCAATGATCGCTTTTTCTTCGTTCAGCCAACCCATTTTTGAGGCTGCTTTGATCATAGCGTATTCACCACTTACCTGATAAGCACTTACCGGAACTTCTACTGCATTCTTCACTTCACGGATAATATCCAGATAGGCCATCGCAGGTTTTACCATGACGATATCTGCGCCTTCTTCCACATCCATCAACGTTTCTTTGATCGCTTCTGTTCGATTGGCGAAATCCATTTGATAGGTTTTTTTATCACCAAATCCGGGTGCACTATCCAGCGCATCTCTGAATGGACCATAAAAACAGGATGCATACTTGGCACTATAACTCATGATGCCCACTTTTGTAAATCCACTTTCTTCCAAACCATTTCTGATAGCGCCAATTCTTCCATCCATCATATCACTGGGTGCAACAAAATCACATCCGGCTTCTGCATGACTGATACTCATTTTTACCAATGCTTCTACTGTTTCATCATTTACGATCTCGCCGTCTTTTACGATACCATCATGTCCATAAGATGAAAACGGATCTAAAGCCACATCAGTCATCACAATCATTTCAGGAACTGCATTTTTGATCGCTTTGATGCTTCGCTGCATCAATCCGTTCTTGTTCCATGCCTCTTTCCCTGTATTATCTTTTAGTTCATCTTTACATTTGATGAACAGCAGTACACATCGAATACCCATCTCCCACAATGCTTTCACTTCTTTCACCGTAAGGTCTAAAGACATTCTGTAATATCCAGGCATCGAAGCGATCTCTGTTTTTACATTCTCTCCTTCATCGATAAATAATGGAGCAATAAAATCAGCCGGCTTCAATATGGTCTCCGCTACCATTGCGCGAATAGCAGGTGATTGGCGGAGGATGCGATTGCGTCGTTGTAAATACATGAATCTTTGAATTTTTGATCTTTGATTTCTTGATTTATTATTTGGTCAACTTCATTTTTAAATCAAACGTTTTATTAGCGGAAGTGAAAATGGCTGTTAGTTCATTTGCTTCTACTATTAATTGATCTATGATACTATTTGTACTAAGTTTTGTTGCTTTAATGATTTCAAGCCAATAATGTGACTCGTCGATTTCTTCCAGAACAATTTTTAATTTATGTGCAAAATCAGCCTGTGATTTCGATCTGCTTGTTGCACGATAATTTGCTCCTACCGATCCAGAAGATCGGATCAATTTTTTTGCAATCTCAAAGCCAGCAGGTGTTTTCGGCAGACATTCACAAAATAATACGATATCAATATTGAACTGTTTTGTTCTGTCTTGTAAAGTTTTCCGATTCATCCTGCAAAAATATGTTAGATCAATGCGAACGATACAGAGCGTTTGTTATGAAATAAATCAAGAAATCAAAGATCAAAGAATCACACTTATATCCATTCCTTTGGGTGTAAGCATGCTTGCCACAATTCCCATTCTTTTGAACCTTCAGCCGGTTGATGATTGTAGTCAAATCTTACTGTTGGCGGCAAGCTCATCAGAATACTTTCAATTCTTCCATTGGTCTTGAGCCCAAAGATCGTTCCTCGATCGTGTACCAGGTTGAATTCTGTGTACCTGCCTCTACGTATTTCCTGCCAATATTTATTCTCCGGAGTGAATCCAGTATGCTTTCTTTTCTCAACAATCGGAATGTAACTATCGATGAAAGCATAGCCACAGGCTTTTGCAAATGCCATCCAGAAATGAACGTCTTTATGTTCATCCGGACGCTGGTAATCGTAAAAGATTCCACCAATACCTCTTCTTTCTTGATTGCGATGCCAGTTCACAAAATATTCATCACATTCTTTTTTGAATGTCGGATAAAAAGAAGGGTCGAACTGGTCACAAGCATTTTTATAGGTCTGATGAAAGTGAATGGCATCATCCTCAAACAAGTAATAGGGTGTAAGATCGGTGCCTCCACCAAACCATCTGTCGATGACCTCTCCTTTTTCATCGTATAATTCAAACATGCGATAATTGCAATGTACGGTTGGTACGAACGGATTGTAAGGATGGATCACAAGGCTTAATCCACAAGCAAACCAGCTATGTCCATTGATCTTTAATTGTGATCGCATCAAATCTGTAACCGGGCCAAATACCACAGAAGTATTCACACCACCTTTTTCCAACACAGCACCATTGCCAATCACACGCGTGCGGCCACCGCCACCTTCTGCGCGATCCCACTTGTCTTCATGAAATCTAGCTTTGCCATCTGCTTTCTCCAATGCTGCGCAGATATCATCCTGCAGTTGTTGAATAAAGGAGATCCATTGTTCTTTTATCATAAGGTTGTATTGTTTTGTGAATTGTGAATGGTGAATTGTCAATACGATTCACCATTCACAATTCACAATTCACGAATGTCGAAATTCTTTTACCGCATCCACAAATGCTCTTGCATGATCAACAGGAACATTGGGAAGGATACCATGTCCAAGATTGGCGATATGTCTACCCGGACCAAATGCACGTAACATGTCTTTTACTTCTTTTTGAATCACGGGGATCGGTGATAGTAATTTCGCAGGATCAAAGTTTCCTTGCAGTGTTACATTATTACCTGCAAACTGACGAGCCAGTTCAGGTTTGATGCACCAGTCTATTCCCAAGCCATGCGCACCTGTAGCAGCCATACTTTCTAAACTATGCCATGCACCTTTTGCAAATACGATCGTAGGCACTTCATCTTTCAATGCAGCAACGATCTGTCGCATGTATTGTAAGGATAGATTTTCAAAATCATGAGGACTCAACAATCCACCCCAACTATCAAAAATTTGAACTGTATCAGCACCTGCTTTTACTTGTGCTTTCAGGTAAGCGATCGTGGTATCAGTGATCATTTGTAATAACTGATGTGCCAGTTCCGGTTGCGTATAGCAAAATGCTTTTGCTTCGTCAAAAGTCTTAGAGCCTTTGCCTTGCACCATATAGCATAGTAATGTCCAAGGAGCGCCTGCAAAGCCGATCAATGGAACTCTTCCATTGAGTTCTTGTTTAATGAGTTTGATGGCATCCATTACATAACCTAGTGTTTCATGAACATCCGGTACACGAACGCGTGCCATGTCTTTATTGGTTTTAATCGGATCGGGTAGTACAGGTCCTTTACTTTCGATCAACTGTACTTCCAGTCCCATAGCTTGCGGAACGACGAGAATATCAGAAAATAAAATAGCGGCGTCAACGCCAACAATATCTATTGGTTGCAACGTGATCTCACATGCCAATTCCGGTGTCTGACAACGTTCAAAGAATCCATATTTCTCGCGCAATACCATATACTCAGGAAGGTATCGTCCGGCCTGACGCATCATCCAAACAGGAGTTCTTTCAGTTGTTTCACCACGAAGGGTTCGGAGGAGTAAATCGTTTTTTAGCATAAATTATTTGTGAATGGTGAATGGTGAATGGTCAATGTTAAGAATTCACAATTGACAATTCACCATTCACAAAGTAATGAATCGCTTTCCTCACCAGTTCTTCTTTTCCCGGTGAATGAGCTGTTATGATTGAATTGTTAGTATATCTTTTAATGGCGGCTTCAGTAGTAGTTCCAATGGCAAAAAGTACAGTTGAAGTAGCGACTTTGTTCTTATTGAAAAAGCTTTCTACGGCACTCGGACTAAAAAATACGATACCATTATAAGTGGTATCTATTTTTTGATGGAGTGGGATGGTTTTGTATACGATGATCTCTTCAACACTGATACCTGCTTCTTTAAGTTTGGCAGGTAATTCATCTCTCCGCTGATCCCCACAGAAGAAAAATACTTCATCCAACTCATCGTCATCAGATAAAATGGTTTCTGCAAGTTCCGATGCATTGTTGCCCGTACCGCTTATCGCTTGTTCTCCAAAGTAGTTGCGTATCAGTTCTTGTGTTGTATTCCCCATGCAATAGATATTCCATTCAGGTACGTGCTGATCGAGCATGGTGATCACACTTTCAACAGCATTCATGCTGGTAAATACAACCGTAGCATATTGCAAAGCAATTTGTTCAATTTCTTGTTGAGTATCAATATCTTGAACTGGTTCCGTATCGATCAAGGGAATAATATCCAACTCAATGTTTTGTTCAGCTGCTTCCTGTATCAGTGACTCTTTTACAGGTCTGGTAGATAATATTTTCTTTTTACTTTCCTGCATTTCTGATTTCCTCTATGATTTCTTCAGCACCCATCGCTAAAATTTCTTGTCCTGCTTCAGTGCCTATCGCAGCGCCAACGGAAATAGGTACGGTAGTCTTGATATCAACTTTCTCACGACCATCCAATGACACCACATTACCTTGGAAAAAAATCTGATCATCCTGTATTTGTGCGAGTGCAGAAATCGGAGTAGCGCATCCGCCCATCAATTGACGTAAAAAATTTCTTTCAGCATGTGCACAGATCGCTGTTTCGTTATGATGAAGTTGCTGACAGTGATTGAAAATTTCAGTTTCTCCTTCTCTACATACGACCATTACAGCACCTTGTGCCGGAGCTGGTAACATCCAATCAAGATCGATTGCTTTTTCCGGGCGAAGATTGATTCTCTCCAATCCTGCAGCTGCGAAGATGGCGCCATGCCAATTGCTTTCTTCCAGCTTACGGAGTCGGGTGTTCACATTGCCCCGCAAATTATCAAACTGATGATCGGGATAGCGGTTGAGCCATTGTGCTTTACGACGAACGCTGCTGGTGGCGAATAGTCCATAGTCCATAGTCCATGGTCCATGGTCCATGGTCCATATCCCATTTGCATATCCTAATGCTTTAGGAACATGCTCTTCTTTATAAACTAGAATGTCTTTGTATGATGCTCTTTTTAAGACGGCTGCTTCTTGGATACCCTTGGCAAGTTGAGTCGGCACATCTTTCATCGAGTGAACGGCGATATCAATTTTATTGCTGAGTAAAGCGGCATCGAGTGTTTTAGTAAAAATGCCTTGTACACCGATCTCATACAGTGGTGTCACCAGATCAATATCTCCCTCGCTTTTAATATACACGAGTTCAGAAGCCACTCCTTTTTCTTTCAGGAGTTCCTGCACCCATGTGGCCTGCCACACGGCGAGCTGACTGTCGCGTGTCCCTATACGTACTACCTTGGTCATATCTTGGTTTAATGACTACTCGTCATGAAGTCGTTGATGGCCTCAATGTAATAACAACCGGGCTGATGTCTGTTACGCATCTTAACGGCTACATTGTTCACCACTTTCTGAATGGCTTCTGTATTGATATCTTCTGATGCTCTCCGTGAAGTTAAAAACAATCCACAGGAATGCATATCATGTAATTTTTGCTTGACCGCTTTTAAAATGGGGACATGGCGGCGTTGATGATTCCATACAGCAAACTCATTCATGTGTTTGCGTATGATATTCATCGCTTTGGGCACTTCCGCTTTTCTTTTTTGTAAGGTCTGGTCATTGATCTTCGACAGATCATCCACATTTGCCAGCAATACATTATCTTGTTGTGCCAGTGATGGATCAATATTGTGAGGAATCGAAAGATCGATCAGGATCTTTTTGCTATCAACTTTTAAATTCTTTGCTGTAATCACCGGTTGCTCAGCATTGGTGGCTACAATAATAATATCTGCTTGATGGATCTCATTCTCTAATTGGCTCCAATCTGCATACTGTAATCCCAAGCTTTCTGCCAATTCAGCCGCTTTTTCTGCAGTTCTGTTGATGAGTGTGATATTTTTTGTATCAAGATAATCAACCAGATTCTTGCAAGTGTTACGTCCGATCTTACCGGTTCCTAATAAAACGATCTTCTTATCTAAAGTGTCTGTCAATTGCTGACGAATGAATTGAATGGCAGCAAAGGAAACAGAAATAGTGCCACCACTCAGTGCCGTTTCATTTTTGATCTGCTTAGAAGATTGTAAAACGGTGTTGAATAAACGCTCGATAAAAGAGCCGATCATTCCTTTTTCTTTGGCAAACTTTATCGCCAGTTTCATTTGACCTACGATCTCATAGTCACCCAAAATCTGGGAATCGAGTCCGGCACCTACTGCAAAAATATGTTGTAAAGCTTCTTCGTCTTGTTTGATATAGCAGCGTTGAACAAAATCAGACTTGTTTCCGATGGTCACTGCACACAGAAGATCAACTAAAGTAGTTGCATCCGGTGCGATGCCATAGATCTCAGTACGGTTACAGGTGCTCAATACGAATAATTCTTTGATACCTGCTCCTTTGGCACGCTGTAAGATAATGGCATATTGTTCTGGATTGATCGCATAGTTACCGCGAACAGCTGCATCTGTCTTCTTGTAGTTGATTCCCGCTATGAAAAATTGTCCTGTCTCCATAAACTGCCACGATCCTTTTGGTCTCGCTCAAATAAGTACGCAAAGGTATCCTGCATGGTTTCTTTTAAAACATGATAAACGTCATTACATTGTCATTTCTCTGTCAGTTTTCTGATAAGCGGTGTTTTATGATGCTGAAATAAAACCCTTTCTGTTTTTGTTTCGTTCTTTTCTGCAAACAAATCTTTCAGAACTTTTAAGTAAGCGATTTGTTACTCTAACTTTGCAAACTCAAATGTGATTATGGCAACGAATGCGAAACGTGCACTCTTATTGATGAATCTTGGCTCACCTGATTCAACAGAAGTAAAAGATGTAAGAAAATACCTGAATGAGTTTTTAATGGATGGACGAGTGATCGATATCCCTTATATCGTAAGGGCATTATTGGTTCGTGGTATCATCGTTCCTTTTCGTGCGCCTAAGTCAGCTGAGGCTTACAGAAGTATCTGGACCGATGAGGGCTCTCCATTGATCGTACTCACCAAGCAATTAAAAGAAGCATTACAGCATGATATTGAGGAGCCTATCGGCATTGCGATGCGCTATGGCACTCCTTCACCCAAAGAAGCCTATGATGCTTTACTAAAAGAGCATCCTGGTCTGGAAGAAGTGGTATTATTACCCTTGTACCCGCATTATGCCATGAGTAGTTATGAAACAGCAGTGGAATATGCGAAGGAGCAGCACAAACAATATGGTTATTCATTTAAGTTGAGTGTCATCAAACCTTTTTATGATGATGATACTTATATCAATGCCTTGGCCGAATCTATCAAGCCATATACTGAGCAAGCGTATGATCATATTTTATTCAGCTACCATGGTGTGCCACAAAGACATATTCGTAAGAGTGATATCACCGGCTGTCATTGTTTGAAAGTGGAGAACTGTTGTGAAGTGGCTTCTCCGGCTCATAAAGAATGTTATCGACATCAATTGGTAGTGACCACTAAACTGGTTGCTGAAAAATTGGGGATCCCAAAAGAAAAATACAGTCTTTCTTTCCAATCAAGATTGGGTAGTGGCTGGCTACAACCCTTTACAGATAAGCGTTTGGAAGCTATGCCAGGCGAAGGTGTAAAGAAATTGTTGGTGGCATGTCCGGCATTCATCAGCGATTGTCTGGAAACCATCGAAGAAATTGGTGAGGAAGGAAAAGAAACCTTCTTGCATGCCGGCGGTGAATCATTCACGCTGATTCCTTGTCTAAATGTACACCCCGCTTGGACTGCCACAATTAAGCAATGGATGGAGGAGATCAGGAGCGGGAAGGAGGAGATGATTTTGGCGTAGTGGTCCATAGTCGATAGTCCATGGACCATGGTCTATGGACTATCGACCATATTCCGTAGCTTTCGAATATCTCAATAACCTCTCACCCATCAACCCTCATGTACGAATACCTCAAATCACTCCATATCATTTTTATAGTTACCTGGTTTGCGGGGTTGTTTTATATGCCCAGACTGTTTATTTACGCAACAGAAGCAGGCGATAAGACAGAAGTGGAGTGTAAAATTTTGCGTGAGCAGTTTTCTATCATGATGAAACGATTGTGGTATGGAATCACTTGGCCATCTGCTATTCTCACTTTGATATTCGGATTGTCTGTCTTATTTCATGGTAACTGGGATAAAGTTGTTTTTGATGTGTCAGGAAGATGGCTGTTGGTGAAACTTATTTTTGTCTTGTTTTTGTATGTCTATCACTTCTCTCTGCATCGCATTTTTAAGCAAGAGATGGCAGGTATTTATCGATATTCTTCTAATCAACTTCGTATCTGGAATGAAGTAGCTACAATTTTTCTCATCTCCATCGTCATGCTGGTTGTGGTCAAACAAAGTCTCAGTTTCGTATGGGGGCTGGTGGGGTTGATCCTTTTTGTACTGTTGCTCATGAGCGCCATTCGGGTGTATAAGCGTATAAGAGGGTAATCAATTCAAAATTCAAAATTCAAAAGTCAAAAGTGAAAGGGGCTTTTATTTTGATAATTCTTTAAGACTTCATTTCTTTAAGTTATTGATTATCAAACAGTTAAAATCTTTTTTGAATTGCTAATCATTTTTTGACTTTTGACTTTTCACTTTTGACTTTTCTCCCCTCCCTTTTCCTCCCCCACATTTCATACCTTCGCAGCCTTTAAAACCTGCCTGTTAAAGGATTACAGGCTATTTTCAAGCTGACCGAAAGACTATGAGTGCTAAATACGCTGAATTTTCAGGATTGAACCTGCCGGCTATCGAAAAAGAGATACTGGCCAAATGGAAGGATGGACAGGCTTTTGAACAAAGTGTTGCGCTTCGAGAAGGCAAAACACCTTTTGTGTTTTATGAGGGTCCGCCCAGTGCTAATGGTATGCCCGGTATTCACCACGTCATTTCGCGTACGTTGAAAGACATGGTGTGTCGCTATAAGACCATGCAAGGTTTTCAGGTAAAGCGTAAAGGTGGATGGGATACCCATGGGTTGCCTGTGGAATTGGGCGTAGAGAAAGAATTGGGTATCACGAAGGAAGATATCGGCAAGAAAATTTCTGTTGAGGATTATAACCAAAAGTGTCGTGAGGCTGTAATGCGCTACAAAGACATTTGGGATGATATCACTACCAAAATGGGATACTGGGTTGATCTGAATGATCCCTATATCACTTTCGACAACAAATACATTGAATCACTGTGGTGGATATTGAGTCAGTTGTACAAAAAAGGATACTTGTACGAAAGTGTATCTATTCAACCATATTCACCGGCAGCAGGAACAGGATTGAGTTCGCATGAATTGAATCAGCCGGGAACTTATAAGGATGTGAAGGATACAAGTGCAGTGGCGATGTTTAAAGCCATCAAGAGTGTAAAGACTCAGTTCTTATTTGATGCTGCAGGTACTGATGAAGTATTCTTCATGGCTTGGACAACCACTCCATGGACACTTCCTTCCAATTTAGGATTGACAGTTGGTCCGAATATTGATTATGTACTGGTTCAAACTTTCAATCCCTATACACATTTGCCAGTATTTGTTGTACTTGCAAAAGCCTTGCTGGGTAAGTATTTCAAGCCGGAAGGAGAGAACGGTGATTTTGGAGGATACAATGCAGAAGTAAAATTATTGCCTTGGAAAATCATCACTGAATTTAAGGGAGCTGCTATTGAAGATGCTACTTATGAACAATTGCTTCCTTATGAAGCCAACTCACCATCTGTGGTTGAAGAGATCACACCCGGTGCAAAACCATTCCGCGTTTTATGTGGTGATTTTGTAACAACAGAAGATGGTACCGGTATCGTTCATACTGCTCCTGCATTTGGTGCAGATGACTACAAAGTTGGCCAGAGATACAATATCGGTATTTTGACCATGGTGGATAGGGAAGGAAAATTTGTAGATGGGTTGGGAGAGTTCAGTGGTCGCTATGTCAAGAATTACAAAGACGAAAAAGATTATGTAGATGTGAATGTGGACATCTGCGTAAAACTAAAAAAAGAGAACCGCGCATTTAAAGTTGAAAAATACGAACACAGTTATCCGCATTGCTGGAGAACCGATAAACCCATTCTGTATTATCCGTTAGATGCTTGGTTCATCAAGACCACTGCTGTGAAAGACAGAATGGTGGAATTGAATAAGACCATCAACTGGAAACCAAAGAGTACCGGTGAAGGACGTTTTGGTAATTGGCTGGAAAACATGGTGGACTGGAATTTGAGTCGCAGTCGCTATTGGGGAACGCCTTTGCCTGTATGGCGTACAGAAGATGGTAGTGAAGAAGTTTGTATTGGTTCCATCGAAGAATTGAATGAAGGTATTCGCAAAGCCAATGAAGTATTGGGTGGAGATGTCAACAAGAATTATTTGCATGAAGGCATCCTTGATCTGCATAAACCTTATGTGGACGAGATCGTGTTGGTGAGTCCTTCAGGTAAACCGATGCATCGTGTACCGGATCTGATCGATGTATGGTTTGATAGTGGAGCCATGCCTTATGCGCAATGGCATTATCCTTTTGAGAATAAAGAGTTGGTGGATAAGGGACAATCATTCCCTGCAGACTTTATCGCAGAAGGTGTTGACCAAACGCGTGGTTGGTTCTATACTTTACATGCCATTGGTGTAATGTTGTTTGACAGTGTGGCTTATAAAACCGTTGTGAGTAATGGATTGGTGTTGGATAAGAACGGAAATAAAATGAGTAAGCGTTTGGGTAATGTGGTGAATCCGTTTGAAACCATTGAAAAATACGGCGCTGATGCAACACGTTGGTATTTGATCACAAATGCATCACCTTGGGATAATTTAAAATTTGATCTGGCAGGTATTCAGGAAGTACAGCGTAAGTTCTTTGGTACTTTATACAATACCTATCAGTTTTTTGTTTTGTATGCAAACGTTGATGGATTTGCATTTAAAGAAGCGCCCATTGCGTTGGCAGACAGACCTGAGATCGATCGCTGGATCCTTTCTTCACTTAATAGTTTGGTGAAAAAGGTAACGGCTGCGATGGATGATTATGAACCCACCATCGCCGGAAGAGCCATCGAAGAATTTGTGGATGAGCATTTGAGTAACTGGTATGTGCGTTTGTGTCGCCGCCGTTTCTGGAAGGGCGACTATGAAACAGATAAGATCAGTGCTTATCAAACTTTGTATGAATGTTTGGAGACGATCGTAAGATTGATGGCACCTATTTCTCCATTCTTCAGTGATGCGGTATTCCGAAACCTGAATGCAGTAACGGGTCGATTTAATATAGCATCTGTTCACCATGCAGATTTCCCTGTGGCCAATGAAGCTGCGATCGATGAAGTGTTAGAGGAGAGAATGCAATTGGCACAGGATGTTTGTTCGTTGGTATTATCACTCCGTAAAAAAGTTAATATCAAAGTACGACAGCCTTTACAGAAAGTATTGATCCCGGTACTTGATCCGAATATGAAACATCAGTTGGAATTGATCGAAGATTTGATCAAGGCTGAAGTGAATGTCAAGGAAATGGAATACATCACGGATACGGAAGGTATTATCAAGAAAAAGATCAAGCCTAATTTCAAAGCGCTAGGAACCAAACTGGGTGCTAAAATGAAAGCAGCGGGTGCATTGATCACGGGTTTTGGTCAGCATGAGATCGCTACTATCGAGAAAGCGGGTCAAATAGACCTGAATTTGGATGGGGAGATCATTACCATTCTGTTATCTGAGGTGGAGATCGCTGCGGAAGATATTCCGGGCTGGAGTGTGGCAGGGAAGGGTAGTTTGACCGTAGCGTTGGATATCACCCTTACGGAGGAGCTGAAACAGGAGGGGGATGCCAGAGAATTCGTCAATCGGATACAAAATATCAGGAAAGAAAGCGGTTTTGAACTCACAGACCGTATATTCGTGACCGTTCTTGAGGCAGAAGGCCTTAAGGAGTCCATTGTTAAGTATAACGATTATATTTGCCGCGAAATTTTGGCAGATGTCATTCAATGGGTACCTGAATTAAATGATGGTACTGACATTGAGGTCAATGACACCCTGTTAAAAGTGGTAGTAAACAAAAAAGGATAAAAGCGTATGGCTACTAAGAAACCAGCCCCTAAGGCAGCGAAAAAACCGGCTCCAAAGGCGGCACCAGCCAAGAAAACAGCTTCAAAACCAGCACCTAAGAAGGCTGCTGCTAAGCCTGCTCCTAAAAAAGCAGCGAAACCGGCACCTAAACCGGCTGCTAAAAAAGCGGCTCCTGCTAAGAAAGCAGCAGTTAAACCGGCGCCTAAGAAGGCTGCTGCAAAACCTGCTCCTAAGCCAGCTGCTAAAGCACCTGTGAAAGCAGCGAAGCCAGCACCTAAACCAGCTCCGGCTCCTGTAAAAAAAGCAGCTGTACCGGCTAAGCCTGCTGCAAAAGCTCCGGTAAAACCCGCAGCGCCAGCACCAGCTGCAAAGCCTGTATCCACGCCTTTACCTCCGATGAAGAAACCTGAACCAAAAGGGCCACCTGCACCGCCTGTTAAACCAGTGCGTAAAGCACCTGAGCCGCTGAAAGAGGTAAAAGTTCCTAAGACCAGTACCAAAAGTAGCGTCCCATATCAGCCCGGATATACACCATTAGAAAAAAGAGTAGAAACTGTGAGAAGTAACGAGACATTAGTAAAGTATAGTGATGCGGACTTAAATGAATTCCGTGAGTTGATCAATAAGAAACTGGAAGCAGCTAAAAAAGAGCTGACCTATCTTCAGGGTCTGATCACCCGTAAAGATGAAATGGGTGGTGATAATGATGATGCGCGTTACATGACCATGGAAGATGGTAGTATGAGCATGGAAAGAGAACAGCTCAGTCAAATGGCCAGCCGCCAGATCACTTACATCGATCACCTTGAAAAAGCGTTGATGCGAATCGAAAACAAAACCTACGGTATTTGTCGTGTAACCGGTAAGTTGATCGATAAAGCACGCTTACGTGCGGTTCCACATGCTACATTGAGTTTAGAAGCTAAACTGGGTTTAGTGAAGCCTAGTGCAGAATAGTGAGTAGTCAGTAGTGAGTTTAACAACTTAAAAATAAAAGAGAAGCCCTCAATTTTACTTGAGGGCTTCTCTTTTTATGTTACTCACTACTCACTATTCATCTCACTTCCTGCATTTCAACTAATTTCTTATAAATCCCTCCTTTTAACAGTAATTCATCGTGTGTACCTCTTTCTGCGATTTCTCCTTTTTGGAGAACGATGATCTCGTCAGCATTGCGAATCGTGGAGAGGCGATGGGCAATGACAATTGAGGTTCTTTGTTGCATCATGTTATTGATCGCATCTTGTACCAGTCTTTCACTTTCTGTATCAAGAGATGAAGTAGCTTCATCCAAAATTAAAATTGGTGGATTCTTCAATACAGCACGTGCAATGGTTACACGCTGACGTTCGCCGCCACTGAGTTTACTTCCTCTGTCACCAATATTGGTATCAAATCCTTCTTCTTTACGATGAATAAAATCATAGGCATTGGCAACCCGTGCTGCCTGTTCTATTTGCTCTTGATCTGCATGATCGATACCTAACGCAATATTATTCGCAATGGTATCATTGAACAAGATCGGCTCCTGCGTTACGATCCCCATCTGATTCCGAATTGAGTGTAACGTGTACTCCTTGATGTTTACACCATCTATCAGCAACTCACCACCACTGACATCATGAAAACGCGGGATAAGATCTGCCAATGTACTTTTTCCCGCACCTGATGAGCCTACCAAAGCAATGGTTTTTCCTTTTTTGATTTTCAGGTTGATATTTTTTAAAATGGTTACATCCTCATAAGAAAAAGAAACATTTTTAAATTCAATGCTATCATTGAATTCGGTCAATGTCTTTGCATTAGGTTGATCTGTAACAGTAACAGGTGCTTTTAAAATTTCTTCAATTCGTTGAATGGCGGCACTACCGCGTTGTGCGCTGTAAAATGAGCCGGATAAGGATTTCGCCGGATTGATGATCTGCGTAAAGAATACGATATAGGTAATAAAGCTCTCGGGTTCCAAACCAAATTGTCCATCCAATACCAATTTTCCACCAAACCAAAGAATACAAGACAATACCAGTACACCCAAAAATTCAGACATCGGTGAAGCCAGATCTTTTCTGAAGTTCATCTTGTTTCGGATCTGGTTCAACGTATTGTTATTACTGATGAATTTGCTGTGTAAAATCTTCTCAGCATTGAATGCTTTGATGACACGTAGTCCACCAAGTGTTTCATCAAGAATCGACATCAGTGTACCTAATTTTTCCTGTGAGGAAGTAGATTGTTTTTTCAGTGAACGACTCAGTCTGCCAATGATAAAACCGGTAAGTGGTAGTAATACCAATAGGAATAATGACAATGCCGGACTTAGCATCACCAGAAAAACCAGTATGATGATAATGTTTAAAGGATCACGTATCAGTGCTTCTAATGTTCCCATGACACTCCATTCTACTTCATTAGCGTCATTGCTCATGCGACTGATGATATCGCCTTTCCTTTGTTCTGTAAAATATCCGATCGGGAGTTCTAATATTTTACTGTAAAGGTCAGCACGGAGTTTGGTCATGACATAATTTCTCATGGGTGCCAATACCCTAAAAGAGAGGTATGTGAAGACGTTTTTGAAGAAAATTGAGATGATGATCAGACCGCAAATTGCACCTAAAGCATATATCTCACCTTTTTCAGTGATCATTTTACTGATAAAGTATTTGAGATAATTTAACACCCCATTGGCAGTTAAAGAGAACTCCGGCTCAACATTGATCAGGGCTGCTTTATTGAATAGCAATTGAAGAAAAGGCGCAAGCATGGCCAGTGATACCAATGAAAACAGGATAGAGAATAGGGTGAAAATCAGGTACAATACGATGTTTTGCTTCTGACTCCTTAAGTAAAAAAGTATTCTTGAAAAGCGCTTCATATCAGGATAAAATCGGTAAAACACAGCAAAGTAAGTAATTTTACAGCCAATCAAACAGTTCAACATGGAAGAAGGAAAACGTCAGCGTCAGGTAGCAGGAGCCATTCAGGAGGAAATGAATGATATTTTCAGGAGACTGAATCTTTCCATGCTCGATGGAGGAATGGTATCTATTTCCTCTGTTAAGGTTACTCCGGATCTGTTAGAAGCAAGAATCTATCTTAGTTTGTTTCAGGTAAAAGATACCAAAGCCACCATGAAAACCATTGAAGGTCGCGCATGGGAGATCAAAAAAGAGTTGGCTGATAAAATGAAACATCAACTTCGCCGAATTCCTGTTCTTCATTTCTATCTTGATGATACCTTGGATTATGTATTTAAGATGGAAGAGATATTTAAAAATATTAGTGAGGAGAAGAAGGGGGAAGAGAGTGAGTAATGAATAGTGAGTAGTCAGTAGTGAGTAGTGAATGATTTTTAAACTCACTACTCACCCAAACTAATATATTTAACCAACCACACGACCCATCCCGTGAACGTTCTATTTGCTTGGCGCTATTTTAGGTCAAAAAAATCTACCAATGCCATCAATGTCATTGCATGGATCAGCGTTACGGCTATAACGGTGGGGTGTGCTGCATTGATCATTATTCTCAGTGTTTTCAATGGTTTTGAAGAGTTGGTAAAAGGGTTGTACACAGATTTTTATACCGATATCCGTATTTCTCCTGCAAAAGGCAAAACCATCTTACTCAATCATCAACTTCAGCAACAGATCAAATCAACACCCGGAGTGGCTGTCTTCAGTTTGGTTGCAGAAGAGAAAGCATTGTTGGTGAATGGTCCTTATCAATCAATTGTACTTGTAAAGGGAGTTGATGAGCAATATGTAACTACCAATAAAATTACGGAACATATCAAGCGTGGTAAGTTCTCTTTGGGTACATTGGAAGACCCATCTATTGTTTTGGGTTATGGAATTGAAAATGCGATTGGAGCAGATGTGGAGCGGGGTGTATATCCTCTTACATTGTACACTCCGAATCGGAAAGCAAATTTTAATTCTTTGGATGGACTCAGTGTCAATAATATCCGCGCGAGTGGTACATTCCAGGTACAACAAGAGTTTGATAACAAATATGCTTTTACCAATCTGGCTTTCTTTCGTTATATGCTGAATATGGAAGCAGATGAGTATAGCGCTGCGGAAATTAAAGTGCGTGGTGATGCAGATCAGGTCAAAGAACAGTTGCAGGCGACACTGGGAGATAAGTATATTGTTCAAACCAGGTATGAGCAAAACAAAAGTTTGTATGCTGTTATGCAAATGGAAAAGTGGGTGATCTATGCCATCCTTTCTTTGATACTGATTGTAGCCGCTTTCAATATGATCGGTGCACTGACGATGCTGGTTTTGGAAAAGCAAAAAGATATAGCTGTATTACAAGCGATGGGTGCTTCTCAAAAAAGAATACAAGCGATTTTTCTTTCTGAAGGATTGCTGCTGGCAGGTTTTGGCGCGGCTCTTGGAATGTTGTTGGCGACCCTTATATGTTGGTTACAAATTAAGTTTGAACTTATCAAATTGGCAGGAGATACATTCATCGTCAAAGCCTATCCTGTAAAGCTGATAGCAACTGATTATTTATTGGTATTGGGAACAGTTACCATCATTGGTTTTCTTGCAGCATGGATCCCATCCCGAAAAGCCAGTCGCCAAGAGCTTGCGCTCAAATAAACCCTCCATCTAACGCAGTGCTGAACTTTGTGTAGTTCGGTGGTTCTTGCCACAGCGGTAAAGAAGTATGCACATATCGGTAACATGAAAGAGCCGCTTAGTTTTTCTAAGCGGCTCTGATAAAAGTATTTTCAATTTTCACTTCTTTTAGTAGTCTCCCAAAGTTTCTTCTAACTGTCCTAAAGCTTTCGCCAATTGCTCATCACTTGGGGCGATGCCATGCCATTCGTGGCTACCTTCCATGAAGTCAACACCTTTACCCATTTCTGTTTTCATCATGATACAGATAGGTTTGCCTTGTCCTGTCATTGATTTTGCTTTATCCAATACAGCTACTACATCTTCCATATCATTTCCATTCATGTCCAGAACGGTCCAGTTAAAGGCTTTGAATTTATCGTGAAGATTATCGAGTGACAATACTTTGCTGGTCGGACCATCGATCTGTTGTCCGTTCCAGTCAACGGTAGCGATCAGGTTATCTACCTTATTGTGGGCTGCGAACATCACTGCTTCCCAAATTTGTCCTTCTTGTAATTCACCATCTCCATGGAGAGAGAAAACAAGGTGTGGATCGTTGTTGTATTTTTTTGTAAGGGCAGCACCTATGGCTACACTCATACCCTGACCCAAAGAGCCACTGGCAATTCTTACACCGGGTAAATGCTCATGAGTAGTAGGGTGACCTTGTAAGCGGGTATTGAGTTTACGGAAGCTGGCCAGTTCTTGCTTATCAAAATAACCGGAACGTGAAAGCACTGAATAATAAACAGGAGAAATATGTCCGTTAGAAAGGAAGAAAAGATCTTCACCAACACCATCCATCTTGAACTGGCGGTCGTGTTTCATGGTATGAAAAAACAGAGCGGTAAGGAAATCGGTACAACCCAAAGAACCACCAGGGTGTCCGCTCTGAACCCCATGAACCATTCGAACGATATCGCGCCTAATTTGACTGGCCGCGGCTTTCAATTCCTGAATACTTGCCATATGCTTGTTTTGTGGTTGCGAAGATAGGGGAATAGTCGATAGTTCATAGTCGATGGTCCATGGTACATGGCAAGAAAATATCAACTGATGAGGGTAGAAATCAAACAAATTACTATGGACCATCGACTATGGACTATTCACTATATTTGCCCCCTCAAAACCATCATATGTCAGAAGATCTGGATTTAATATTGGCCGATACGGAAGAAAGTATGACCAAGGCCATTAGTCATTTGGAAACGGAGCTCACCAAGATCAGGGCGGGGAAAGCCAATCCAACCATGTTGGATGGTATTATGGTAGATTATTATGGCTCACCCACTCCTATCAATCAGGTAGCGAATATTAGTGTTTTGGATGTGCGTACTATTAGTATTCAGCCATGGGAGAAAAATATGCTTGCAGCGATTGAAAGAGCAATCATGGCGGCTAATATTGGCATCACTCCTCAGAACGATGGTGTTCAGTTGCGTTTATTCTTGCCTCCGTTAACAGAAGAAAGAAGAAGAGAGTTGGTAAAAAAAGCGGCAGGTGAAGGAGAGCATTCTAAAGTAGCGATCCGAAATATCCGTCGCGATGCGATTGAGCAGGTAAAGAAATTGCAAAAAGATGGTCTTAGTGAAGACGCTGCAAAAGATGCAGAAAAAAGTATTCAAGACATTACCGATAAATTCATCTCTCTAGTAGATAAACATTTGGCCGCGAAAGAAAAAGAAGTAATGGCAGTGTGATCTTTGATTTTTTGATCTTTGATTTCTTGATCCACAAAAGACAAATCAAGAAATCAAAGATCAAAAAATCAAACTTTCTCTTTCTTATTTACCAGGTATACCCCACAAAGAATAATTCCCAGACATCCGATTTGCAATAGTGTGATCTGTTCGCCATCTAATAATCCCCAGAAAACAGCTACGAATGGGATTCCGTAAGTAACCATAGAGGCGAACAATGTTCCTGCTCTTTTTACGAGCATATAGAAGATAATAGAAGCAAAAGCAGTTCCCAAGACACCAAGGATAAATGAAGCACCTGTAGCTTTGATAACACTTGTTTCAGACAAAGCCATTTCAGTATATCCGGTGTAGTATAAAATGATCGCGGATGGAATGATCAGGAATACAAATGCAAGAGAAGCAATATTCAGTGATCCCACTTCTTTCATATGTCTGCCTACCATATTTACATTGATGCCATAAAAAACGGTTGCTAAAAGCACCAATCCTGCATAAGAGATATTTTGAAAGCTAACGGTTTTGCCTGTAAACATCAATAGGCATAGTCCAATAAAACCAATGATCACACCGGCGATTTTAGTAGCATTTGCTTTCAACTGAAAAAATGAAATGCCTACGAGTATGGTAAACAATGGAGTTAGTGCATTGAGGATACCTGCCAATGAACTGTCTATCTGTGTTTCAGCAATACAGAATAAATATGCAGGGAAAAAATTACCCAATAATCCCGATAAGATCACCAGCAGCCACTTGTTTTGAGGTATTTGCTTGAGTGCTTTTACTGCAAAGGGTGTAAGGATCAGTCCTGCACTTAGAATACGTATTGATGCTACCTGGTAAGGGGTCAAGACATGCATGCCTTCTTTCATTAGAATAAAAGAACTTCCCCAAATAACAGATAACAATAAAAAGATGCCCCAGTTGATAATCCGATCTCTCAATGTGTTGTTTTTGTAAAGGTGAGGGATTGCTTTCATTATTCAATTATATTAGGTATTTTCATTACTCACCAAACCAATTCAACTATGGGAATGCTAAAAGAATTTAAAGACTTTGCCATGCGGGGCAATCTGGTAGACATAGCAGTAGCCTTTGTCATGGGTGCTTCATTTGGGAAGATCGTTACATCATTCGTAGATGGAATTGTGATGCCGTTGGTCGGTATGCTGACAGGTGGTGTTGATTTTAATGATAAAGTATGGGTATTAAAAGAGGCAATTGCTGAAGTAAAGGATGCCAGTGGCGCCGTAGTTACAGAAGCTGCAGCAGAGGTCTCTATCAAATACGGAGCGTTTATCACCAATGTCCTGGATTTCATCATTGTGGCATTTGTAGTGTTTCTGGTAATTAAAGGCATCAATAAAATGAAAGCCCCGGCAGAAGCTCCTGCAGCAGCCGGTCCATCAGAAACTGAGAAATTACTGGCTGAGATCAGGGATTCTTTGAAGAAGGTAGACTAGTCCGTGTTCGTAGTCTATAGTCCATGGTAGGAATGCGGTCATAGGCTAGTAAGGCAATAGCTTTATAGCTTAAGGATCTAATTCTTATCATCTCAACGATGGTCTATGGGCCATTGACCATCGACTCGGTGGATAAATATTACCCCCTTCCGGTCGAAATAAGACCTGAAGGGGTTTTCTTTGCAGCTAAAGTTTGTGTTGTGAATACTGTGAATTATCAAATCAAATTAGACCAGTTTGAAGGTCCTTTCGACCTGCTTTTGTTTTTTATTGAGCGGGATGAACTGGATATCTATAATATTCCCATTACTAAGATCATTCAAGACTTCCTCGATTTTATTCATCAGGGAGAGAAATTGAATATTGAGCTGAGTAGTGAGTTCATTCTCTTTGTATCTACACTGATGCGCATCAAGGCGAGATTGTTATTGCCGCGTAAAGAAATCGATGCCCAAGGAAATGAGATAGATCCTCGCCAGGAATTGATCGATAAAATTCTGGAATACAAACGCTTTAAAGAAGCCGCTGTTCAAATGGCTGAAATGGAAGCGATGCGTATGTTGATGGTAAAACGCGGTAACCTCCAAAAGGAATTGGTTGAGATCGGCGAAGATGCTTCTGAAGGAACAGAGATACAAAACATCACGATGTTCAAGCTGATGAAAGCTTTTGAAAAAGTGATGCAGCGCGTACATGATCGACAGAATAAACCGGTACATACTGTGGTGCGCTATAATTACACCATGGAAGGAAGTCGTGATTATATGCTTGACTTTGTCGCGAAAGAAAAAACAGTAGCTTTTGAAAAAGTATTTGAAGTCTGTAACGACAGAATACATGCTATCTTCTTATTCCTGTCTATTCTTGAATTGACCCAGCAAAAATTCATGAAACTGTTGGTGGCAGAAGGAAAGAATAATTTCATTGTAGAGTGGAATGATAAACGTGAAGAAGAATTGAAAGAAGAAGGCCTTACTGACGAAGATTTTACCAACACGTTTACTGACGATCCTACACCTATTGCCGAATAAAAAAATCTGTGAATCTGTGGTTTTATTTATTGGCCACAGATTCACAGATTTTATTTGAGAGAAATTATCCCAACAACACAGTAGCAGTCACTGTCTCACGCATCAATTCGCGAACAGCATCTGCTATTCCTTGTGCGTCATAAGCACATTCTCTATGTAATTCTTTAGGTGTACCGTGTTCTACGAGTCTGTCAGGGATACCCAACACTTTCACATCAGCTTTATAACCATGCTGATTCATGAATTCCAATACGGCTGATCCGAAACCGCCCACTACCGTTCCATCTTCAACAGTTACAATTTTATTGTATTTGCTGAAAGCTTCTTGCAACAGATCTTCATCTATTGGTTTCACAAAACGCAGATCGTAATGTGCAGGATCCAATCCTTCTGTTCTCAATTCTCTGATCGCTGCTGTTGCAAAATTACCCGGATGTCCGAAGCTTAAAATCGCAACTTCTCTTCCATCTTTAATTTTTTTTCCCTTACCGATCTGTACTTCTTCAAAAGCAGTTCTCCATTCTGGCATTACACCTTCACCACGTGGGTAGCGAATCACAAATGGATATTCCGTTTTTTCTAATTGTGCAGTATACATGAGGTTGCGTAATTCCTGTTCATTCATCGGTGCACTCACGATCAGGTTCGGAATACAACGCATGTAAGGAATATCATAACAACCATGGTGTGTAGGTCCATCTTCTCCAACTAGTCCTGCTCTGTCCAAGCAAAGTACAACAGGCAGTTTTTGTATCGCCACATCATGCACTACCTGATCATAGGCGCGTTGCATAAAGGAAGAGTAAATATTACAGAACACACGCATTCCCTGTGTGGCCAATCCGGCGCTAAGGGTCACTGCATGCTGTTCGCAGATACCAACATCGAAGGCGCGGTGAGGCATTTTTTCCATCATGAATTTGAGTGAGGAACCACTAGGCATTGCCGGTGTAACCCCCATCACTTTATCATTCATTTCCGCCAGTTCGATCATGGTATGCCCGAAAACATCCTGGTATTTAGGCGGCTGAGGAACATCGATCTTTTTCTTGTAGATCTCGCCGGTTACTTTATCAAACAAGCCCGGGGCATGCCATTTGGTTTGGTCTTTTTCTGCCAGTGCATATCCTTTTCCTTTTGTGGTAATGATATGCAACAACTTTGGACCTGGAATCTCTCTCAGATCTTTTAAAGTATCTACCAGTTTGGTGATGTTATGTCCGTCGATTGGACCGAAATAACGAATCTTCAGCGCTTCAAAAAGGTTACTGCTCTTGCTCACCACCCCTTTCACGCCAGCTTCAATTTTTGAAGCGAGGTCGCGACTTAAGTTTTTACCGACAGGCAGTTTACCCAATAGATTCCACACTTCATCTCTTACTTTGTTGTAGGTAGGTGATGTGCTGATATCGGTCAAATATTCTTTCAGAGCACCCACATTCGGGTCGATGCTCATACAATTATCGTTCAGGATGATCAATACATCGCTATCCGCCACACCGGCATGGTTCATGGCTTCGAAAGCCATGCCCGCTGTCATGGACCCATCACCGATCACTGCAATGGATTTTCGGTTCTCCCCCTTGTATTTGGCAGCCATGGCCATCCCTAAAGCGGCTGAAATAGAGGTGGAGGAATGTCCTACACCGAATGTATCGTATTGACTCTCAGAGCGTTTTGGGAAGCCGCTCAGGCCTTTGTATTTGCGATTGGTAATGAATTGGTCACGGCGACCCGTCAGGATCTTATGTCCATAAGCCTGATGTCCCACATCCCATACCAATTGATCATAAGGTGTATTGTACACATAATGAAGAGCAACGCTTAGTTCTACCACCCCCAAACTGGCAGCAAAATGTCCGCCATGAACACTTACCACATCAATGATATACTGCCTCAATTCATCACAAACCTGATGTAATTGCTCTCTGGTAAGGGTTTTAAGGTCGTCGGGGTTATTGATTCTACCTAGTAACTGTCCCGGTTTAATCTCCATGCGGAAGGGTTTGAAATGTAAAAATAGGCTTTTCGTGTTTAGCAATATGCCAAGAATAAGTAAAGAAACAGTTGGCAAAAGAGAAGGTTCGTCGGCAAGGAACATTAATTTACGCCAAACAAGTGTGCTTTTTGCCTTTAATCAAATTTCGGGATAAGTCGGCGATGCTTTCCCGCTATATTTGTTCCCACATGAAGACTAGTAAATCTACTTTGTATTGGTGGTGCCAGTTAGGGGGGTGGTTGTTCTACGGATTGACCATGGTTTTCTTTGCCTTTGTCTTCAGAGATCGTCAGGGCGCTATTAATGAGATATTTTATTATCGTTTGGTCGTAACCATTCTCACGGGTATGGTATTTACACATTTATTACGTGAGTTGGTGATTAGAATGGAGCTTCGTCCACCTATTGATTCCAATAAATGGTGGTTGTTGACCATTACTATTTTATGCATTATTGTATTGTACAGCTTATCCAATAGTGCAGTAGTGGAATGGTTGCAATATTATGACCCCGCCATCAAGGCTTCGGTGGCAAAAAGATTCTTGTCCAACCTGATTTTTGATTCACCCATGATACTAGTTTGGGTGTCAATTTATTACATTTGGCATTATGTGGAATTGGGTACGAAGAGTGAGATCCAGAAAGTAAAACTGGAAAGCCTTGTAAAAGAACTGGAACTTAAAACCATTAAATCGCACATCAATCCACACTTTATTTTTAATGCATTGAATAGTATTCGTGCATTGGTGGATGAGAATCCGAATCGCGCCCGTACTGCGATCACTGAGTTGAGCAATATCCTGCGTAGCAGTATGCAGGCAGAAAAATTAGAGACCGTTCCTTTTGAAAAGGAATTGAATATTGTAAAAGATTATCTGGCATTGGAACATATCCGATTTGAGGACAGACTACGTGTAGAGTATGAGATCGATGAAGATACCTTAGACCAACCAGTGCCTCCGATGATGTTACAGACATTGGTTGAGAATGCCATTAAACATGGTATCGGGAAGCAAAAAGATGGTGGATTGATCAAAGTGATTTCTGATTACAGAGATAACCATCATGAACTGATCATTCAAAATACAGGGCAATTGAATAGTACCACCAACTCAGATGGATTTGGTATCAACAGTACCCGAAACCGACTGAAGTTATTATTCGGCGGAAAAGCTAACTTTGAGATCAGGGATATTGGAGGCAATATGGTAGAAGCGGTGGTGAAAATGCCTGTACAACCTGTTTATTCTTAATTCTATATAATAACCGATCTATGGCTATCAAAGCGATCATTATTGATGATGAAAGACTTGCACGTAATGAGTTAAAAAAATTATTGCAGGATCACTCAGATATAGAGGTAATTGAAGAAGCAGCTAATGTGGATGATGGGATCGAAAAAATTGAGTCCCTCAATCCAGACCTGATCTTCCTCGATATTCAAATGCCCGGTAAAACCGGCTTTGATCTGCTGGCAGAAGTAGAGAAGGCACCAAAAGTGATCTTTACAACTGCATATGATGAGTATGCCATCAAAGCTTTTGAAGTCAATGCTTTGGATTATCTGCTGAAACCCATCGAACCAAAACGTTTGGCTGATGCGATCCAAAAACTGCAAGCTGAGATCTTTAAAGAATCCGCCGGATTGAATGGAATCAATAGAGGTCCTCTTACAGAACACGATCAGGTCTTTGTAAAAGACGGTGAGCGTTGCTGGTTTGTAAAGTTGGGTGAGATCCGTTTGTTTGAAAGTGTTGGTAACTATGCTAAAGTTTTCTTTGGTACCAATAAACCATTGATCTTAAAATCACTCAATGCACTGGAAGAAAGATTGGACGATCGTATGTTCTTCCGTGCTAACCGTAAACATATCATCAACCTTCGCTGGATCGAAAAAATCGAACCTTACTTTAACGGCGGTCTGCTAGTTGACCTGAAAGGTGGCGAAAAGATCGAAGTAAGCCGCAGACAAACGGTGAAGTTTAAAGAAATGATGAGTCTGTAAAGAAGGTTGATCGTCCATGGTCCATAGACCATGGATGGTAACGTCTTGGTTAATCAGAATAATTATCAAACCATATCTTCCTAACCATGGACCATGGACTATGGTTCATTTACTATTAGCCCCATATGAAAAAAAACAACCTATTACTTGCAGCCTTTTTATTGTTATCGCTGAGCAGTTTTGCGCAGAAGATAGAAGATCTGATCTCGGAAAAAGAAGTAGCCAGAATTGAGAAGATATTGTCTTCCGATGAAATGGAAGGCCGAAGAACTTTCACAAAAGGGATAGACAAAGCAGCTGCATTTATCGCTGATGAGTTCAAAAAAACCGGATTGCAAACCTGGAACAACAGTGGCTCTTACTTGCAACAGTTTGCCATGGTACGTCCTAAGTTCATTAGCGTAACCGCAAGTATCGATGGCATCAGTGTTGATAGCAGAGATGTGATTGTGATGACTTGTCAACCTGAGATCAAAGTGACAGAACAATCCGGTTACGAAAAAATAACCATTGGTAAAGGGGCGAATCTCGTTACAGAAGCAAGAAAGTTGATGACCGCCAACAAAAATTATTTTGTTTTGGTGGATACCAGTCATGCACGTGCCATGGGTACGCTCACAAGGATGAAGAGCAACCTTTTCAAAACAGATAAGAACCTTGTTTTCATGTTGGCCACTACTGATCCTAAGACCTACAGTATCGAAAGCAAACATGAGGTCACAGAAATGCCGTTAGCGAATGTGGTAGGTGTGCTGCCGGGCAAGAGCAAAAAAAATGAATACGTGATCTTTTCAGGTCACTATGACCATTTAGGGATCATGGGTAAAGATCGAAACGGGAATGTTCAAACAGATTCGATCTTTAATGGTGCAAATGATGATGCTGCAGGAACAACAGCTATGATGGTGCTCGCACAATATTTCAAAGCCATCAATAACAATGAGCGTACATTGATCTTTGTTGCTTTTACCGCGGAAGAAGTAGGAGGCTATGGTTCTACTTATTTTTCACGTCAATTCAATCCTGAGCAAGTAATGGCAATGTTCAACATTGAAATGATCGGATCAGAAAGTAAGTGGGGAAAGAATTCTGCATTCATCACTGGCTACGAAAAAACAGATATGGGTAAGATCCTGCAGTCGAATTTAGCAGGAACCGACTTTACATTCTATCCAGATCCTTATCCTGCACAACAATTGTTTTATCGCTCTGATAATGCAACCCTTGCAAGATTAGGAGTACCTGCACATACCATTTCTACTACCAAGATCGATGTTGATCCTTATTACCATAAAGCGAGTGATGAATTCAACACTATTGATGTTGATAACATGACACGCATCATTCGCGCGATCGCATTGAGTTCGAGAGGTATTGTGAGTGGAAAAGATACACCTACGAGAGTGAATACAAGTGATCTGAGATAAAAAATGCTTGTTAGGAAAGGCTGTTCACATGGACAGCCTTTTTCTTTTTTATACCTTACTAGAAATTGCGCTCAGATGAATTTAAGAAACGCCCTTTTTATCATCTTCCTTTTGCTATCTCTATTTGTACAAGCTCAAAAATTGAGTTACGAGGAAGAGATTGCCCAATGGAAGAAAGAGCGGATCATTGAATTAAAAGCTGAAAATGGATGGCTGAATCTGGCCGGACTTTTCTGGATCAAAGAAGGTAAACAGTATTTTGGTGGAAGTGCCACTGATGATATTCGTTTCCCGATACCATCTTTTCCTGCGCAGGTTGGATATTTTGAAAGAAAGGGGAATATGGTCAAACAGGTCCTGGAAAAGGATATTGCATTATTAACGAATGGAAGATCACAAAAGGAACAAGTAGTCTTCCATGCAGATTCATTGCAACAGTCGACTATGTCTTTTGCGCATTATCGATGGACATTATTACAAAGAGATGAGTTGATTGGTATACGTTTCAGAGATCTAAAAAATCCTGCTATCGATGCCTTGCAGCACATTCCATGTTTTCCGGTGAACACATTATTTCGCGTAAAAGCGAAACTGGTTCCTCCACTTATTCCTAAAAAGATTCCAGTAGCCAATGTACTTGGACAAATAACACAACAGTTTTCACCTGGAAAACTTGTTTTCGATTTGCAAGGTGAAACCTATAGTCTCGACGCATTGCAGGAGGGTAATAAACTGTTTATTGTTTTTGGTGATCGAACAAGTGGTCAGTCTACTTATGCATCCGGACGTTATTTGTATGCAGCTATGCCAGGCGAAGATGGCATCACTGTACTCGATTTCAATAAAGCATTCAATCCTCCATGTGTATTTACATCTTATGCCACTTGTCTTTTACCTCCTTCGCAAAACATATTACATCTTGCAATAGAAGCGGGAGAAAAGAGAGTAGGTGATCACTAAGATTTTAGCAATTGTCTGATACTGCTCAAGTGCGCAAATAGCACAACCGGAACAATCAATCCGGGAAGAAATACATAAGGGAAATGCGTCAACCCGATATTCGGTTGTTCAAAACCAAAACGCTGAAAAGATGTAGGTACGGAAAGAATACCGTGGTAAGCGATATTGATCAATAGCCCTAAGCAAATCAGATTCCAGATCAGTAACACTGTTTTGTTGAGTAGCTTTTTGTAATAGCCCAAATAAGCAACCAGCGGTGCTGAGATACCAGAAATGATATCAAAGTTGATTCCTTCAAAAGTCATCAGTTCGGGCACCAGTTGAAGTGTATACAAAGAGAATAAGCAAAGCTCTACCGGGATCCTCACAACATGTAATAGCGTTAATTGATCAGGTCTGAGTAGATCGATAAAGTTACG
Source organism: Sediminibacterium sp. KACHI17 (assembly GCF_040362915.1). Lineage (NCBI taxonomy): Bacteria > Pseudomonadati > Bacteroidota > Chitinophagia > Chitinophagales > Chitinophagaceae > Sediminibacterium > Sediminibacterium longum. The sequence continues at coordinate 2,854,041 of NZ_AP029612.1, forward strand.
TCCTTTCGAAGTGGCAAATAAAATGATGACGAGTGATACAGGAGGCAGTAACAAGGCCAAAAACCTTGGTGGTAAGGTTTGTGTATTTGTATAGAAACCTGTAGCTGCAATGCTACCTTGTCCGATCATCCAAAGGATCAAAAGACCTGCAACAATTTTATTACCGTGAGCAGCTTTTACTAAAAAGAAACAGGTCAGTAAAACAGTGGCTACAAAGCCCAATGGTAGATACAAAGGGACGTTGTTCATAAGGGTTTAATTTGTACAAAGAAAAACAATTGCCTATTCAGGCATCAATGAATTCCATTAACGGTAAGGGCTGATTTCCTTAATGGGTATGGGTTCTATTGAAATAAAAAGAGGTAGATCAACCGTTCTGCTGAACCATAGAGCTACTGTGAATGGCTGCGCTCATTTCCTTGATCAAAGAAACATCTTTTTCAATGGCGTTACCGATCACGATCACGTCAGCTCCGGCTTTGCAATTGCGGTAGGCTTTTTCTGGGTCGGTGATCCCGCCGCCGATGATCAATGGAATTTCAATATGACGGGCTACTTTTTCGATCATATTTTCAGTGATGGGTCTTTTGGCACCACTACCTGCATCCATATAGATCAATTTCATGCCCAGCATTTCGCCGGCCATGGCAGTACACATTGCGATCTCGTTTTTATCAGCCGGAATCGGGGTTGCATTGGAGATATAGGAAACGGTAGTAGGAGCGCCGCCGTCAACGACCATATAACCTGTTGGCATGATCTCAAGACCACTCTTTTTCACGAAAGGTGCACTGATCACATGCTGTCCGATCAATAATTCCGGATTACGACCCGAGATCAGTGACAGGTATAAAAGCGCATCCGCATATTTACTTACTTGAGAAGGAGAGCCGGGAAACAAAATCACGGGAATATCGCAGGCAGCTTTGATTTGCTGGATGCATTCATCCAGGTGACTGGAGATCACCAGACTTCCACCCAGAAAGAAATAGTCCACCTTCGCATCTACAGATAGGGATACCAACTGTTCAATGCTAGCATTGTCGACCTTGTCAGGATCAATAAGTACGGTGAAGGATTTCTTGCCCGCCTCCTTTCTTTCTGCCAATTGCTGATATATGACCTGCTTCATTCAGTATTATATAGATGCTACTGCAAAAATGCAGAAAAGTTTTTGTTTAAGGTGCTAAACCCCTGTTTGTTTCGTATTTATTTGAAAGATAATGTGTTGAAAGCAATTTAAGGCCTTTTAAAAGCAGAAATTTCCGTTTTGTTCTACCTTTTTATTTACGGAAAATTCTTTATTCAACAAGGGTAGATGCCAAAAAATCTTTCCCACAACGGGGGATATTCCCGCAAATTCAACCCTGATTTGAGGTGTGAAAAAATTCACACTCTTTATTCACAAGCTGTGCATATTTACGGACTTGGATTATCAAATCGGAAAGATATTTTCGTCAACCGCTTAACATTTCGTTAATCCGCTGGGACCCATTAAATAACCGCTAAAATCAGAACTGCATTATGGCTACTACTCGCTCTAAGAAAGGCTTGCAATTCGGACGTCGCTTTACCCAAGAAGGCGTTAGTCCGTACGACCAGTTTGAATACGATTACAGAGATTCTGTGATTAAAAATCCAAATGGTGAAAAAGTATTTGAAATGAACAACGTGGAGGTTCCTAAACAATGGAGCCAGATCGCCACCGATATCCTTGCCCAGAAATATTTCCGCAAGGCCGGTGTTCCGCAACCCGATGGTTCAGTGGGAAGAGAAACGAGCGTGAAGCAAGTAGCACACCGTATGGCACATTGTTGGCGCGTATGGGGAGAGCGTTATGGTTATTTCGCTTCTGAAAAAGATGCCCAAATATTTTATGATGAATTGGTATACAGCATCCTGAATCAGGCATGCGTACCCAACTCACCTCAGTGGTTCAATACCGGATTACATGAAGTGTATGGTATTACCGGAAAACCACAAGGTCACTATTATGTAGATGCTAAAGACGGTAAACTGAAAAAGTCTACCAACGCATATGAGCGCCCACAGCCGCATGCCTGTTTCATTCTGAGCGTGAGCGACGACTTAGTGAACGAAGGTGGTATCATGGATCTGTGGACACGCGAGGCCCGCATTTTCAAATATGGTTCTGGTGTGGGTACCAACTTTTCACAAATTCGTGGTAGCGGAGAAAAACTGAGCGGTGGCGGTACTTCAAGCGGATTGATGAGTTTCCTGAAGATCGGAGACCGCGCAGCTGGCGCTATCAAAAGCGGTGGAACAACACGTCGCGCTGCCAAAATGGTGTGTCTGGATCTGGATCACCCAGAGATCATGGACTTCATCAACTGGAAAGTAGAAGAAGAGAAAAAAGTAGCTGCCCTGGTAGCTGCCGGTTATGACAATAGTTATGAAGGAGAAGCATACGCAACTGTATCCGGACAAAATTCCAATAACTCAGTTCGTATCCCTAATAGTTTCTTCAAAGCATTGGAAGAAGATGGTGATTGGGAATTGAAAGCCCGTACCGATGGTCGTACCATGAAAAAGATCCCTGCCCGTGAAGTATGGGATAAGATCGCTTATGCTGCATGGCGTTGTGCGGATCCGGGTACACAGTATGATACAACCATCAACGAATGGCATACCTGTCCAAAAGGCGGTCGTATCAATGCATCTAACCCTTGTTCAGAGTACATGTTCCTGGACAATACTGCTTGTAACCTAGCTTCTATCAACCTGCGTAAGTTTCATGATGATGATACCAATGTATTTGATGTAGAAGGATTTGAATATACTACCCGCTTATGGACCACCGTACTGGAGATCTCTGTATTGATGGCTCAGTTCCCTTCAAAAGAAGTGGCACAGCTGTCTTACGATTACCGTACACTGGGTCTTGGCTTCGCGAACCTCGGTTCTATGTTGATGGTAAGCGGTATTGCTTATGACAGCGAAGAAGCTCGCGGTATTGCTGGTGCGATCTCTGCGATCATGACCGGTGTGGCTTATAAAACCTCTGCAGAAATGGCTTCTTTCCTTGGTGCTTTTGACAAGTACGAAGAAAATAAAGAAGACATGTTGCGTGTTATGCGCAATCACCGTGCAGCTGCTTATGATGCTGAAGATGCATATGTTGGATTGGAGATCAAACCACAAGGTATCAAAGCAAAATATTGTCCTGATTACCTGTTGAAAGCTGCTACCAAAGCATGGGATGATGCAGTACAATTGGGTGAGCAATATGGTTATCGCAATGCGCAAACTACCGTGATCGCTCCAACAGGAACCATTGGATTGGTTATGGATTGCGATACTACCGGTGTTGAACCTGATTTCGCATTAGTGAAATTCAAGAAATTATCCGGTGGTGGTTATTTCAAGATCATCAACCAGTCTGTACCTCAGGCCTTAAAGAATTTAGGTTATAATGAATCAGAAGCCACTGCTATTGAAAAATATGCTGTAGGTGCCGCTTCTTTTGAAGGTGCTCCTTTCATCAACAATGAAACCCTTGCTGCTAAAGGATTTACAGCCGATGAGATCGCTAAGTTGAATGGCGCTGCTAAATCTGCTTTTGAGATCGGATTCATCTTCAACCGCTTTACACTGGGAGATGAGTGCATGCAGCGTTTAGGATTTAAAGAAGAGCAATATGCTGATTGGAGCTTCAACCTCTTGGAAGCATTAGGCTTCACTGAAGATCAAATCGATGCTGCCAATGATTATGTATGCGGTACCATGACCATCGAAGGTGCTCCATACCTGAAAGATGAACATTTGCCTGTATTTGATTGTGCCAATAAATGTGGTAAAAAAGGAGAGCGTTATATCCATGCTTACGGACACATCCGTATGATGGGTGCTTGTCAGCCTTTCTTGAGTGGTGCGATCTCTAAGACCATCAACCTGCCTCATGAAGCATCAGTAGAGGAAATCGCTGATTGTTATATGCTGAGCTGGAAGTTGGGTCTGAAAGCAAATGCATTGTACCGTGATGGTTCTAAGCTGAGTCAGCCATTGAGCAATAAGTCTGATAAGAAGAAGAAAGAAGAAGATACTTCAAGCGATAAGGTGCAAGCTGCCAATGAAGAAACACCTGCTATTGAAACAGGTTCTAATATCGTTGACCTGAGTCAATTGACTGTGGATGAGTTATTGGAAGAAGTACAGAAGCGCATGAACGCGTCTACTGATACGAAGTTGAAGCGTCAGTTGTCAACCATCGTTGAGAAAAAATCATTGCCTGCTAAGCGTCGTGGTTTCACACAGAAAGCAAAGATCGGCGGACAAGTGATCTTCTTACGTACCGGTGAATATGCAGACGGAACATTGGGTGAGATCTTCATCGATCTTGCTAAAGAAGGTTCAACCCTTCGCAGCTTTATGAACTGCTTCGCGATCGCTGTTTCTGTAGGCTTACAATATGGTGTGCCACTGGAAGAGTTTGTAGAGAAGTTTGTATTCACCAAGTTTGAACCATCCGGTATGGTAGACCATCCGAATATCAAGACCACTACTTCACTGGTAGACTTTGTATTCCGAGCATTGGCTTACGAATACCTAGGAAGAACAGACCTGGTACATGTACTGGATCGTCCAACGATCGGTAATACCGGTGAAGATGATGGCGATGCTACATTATTGGGAAAGCCTGAATTGAGCAGTGTTCGTGTAACCGCTCCTTCGGCAAATACCACTCCTGCTGCACAACCTCAAAAATTACAGCGCGCAACAGCATCTGTAAAAGCAGAGAACAGCGGAATGGATGCAGTGAATGCAGCAGCGAAGAACATGCAAAGTGATGCTCCTGCTTGTAACACTTGCGGACATATCACCATTCGCTCGGGTACTTGTTACAAGTGCTTGAACTGTGGTAATAGCATGGGCTGTAGCTAGTAGTTAACATGAAATTGTTAGTAAATACAATGAGAAACCGCTTCCTTTTAAGGGGCGGTTTTTTTATTGTTACACCACCTACGCATCATACCAAGTGGGCTCCTGCTCAGTCGTAAATCACGATGAAGGAATGCTCTTTTTTATTTATCATACCATTTGTAAGGCACTCTGAAATCCTTCGTCTATCGCACAAATCGCCATAGATGAAAGTTTTCATTACGCTTCTTTCCCTATCCATCTTAGTAATATCCTGCACTAAGGAAAGTGAAAAACTTAGAGCAGCATTGCAAAACAACAATACACCCATCACCATGTCATCGCCTGCGTTAAAAAGAGGGACATTTAGTCCTACCGCAGGTATTCAAGTGATGGGAGTAGCAAAGATCATTCAAGCATCAGGTGCATTACAAGTTCAGCTAGATAGTTTCTCCGTGAGCTCCGGTCCGGATTTAAAAGTGTATTTATCACAAGCAGCTACGCCCGGCAATCATTTGAACTTGGGCAACCTGAAATCAAATAGTGGAACACAATCTTACAATATACCCACAGGTACCAATGTATCCGATTATTCATTTGTGCTGATACACTGTCAGCAATACAATCATCTCTTTAGTTATGCGAAACTTCAGTAAACATTTATTTCTTTTTATTACTGGTTCATGGTTAACGATTATAAGTGCTCAGCCATTTGCACAAGGTTGCAGTGATGCAGGTTTTTGTACGATACCCATTCGTCCGGCAGCAGCTGATAAGAATAGTTTTCGTTCTGAGTTTTCTTATTTGAGAGGAGAAGAAGATACACATCTGTGGGCGGTATCATTGTCTTATTCCAGACAGGTTTCCAAGCAATGGCAGTGGGATCATAAACTCGTAGCTACTCATGTGAATGGTGGCTATGGTACTGTATCGAATTTGAGTGACATATATTCAACGGTTCGGTATAGTATCAAAACAGGAAAAGGTAAACAGATGCACATATTGGGTGGAGTGAAAATCCCTTTCAATCAATCTAACCTAAAGATTCGCAATATTTCCTTACCGATGGTTTACCAGACTAGCTTAGGTACATATGATCTGATATTGGGAACCGCATTTACAACGGGCAAACTGGATATGAATTTAGCCGTGCAATTACCCGTCATACAATCCAATAGAAATAGCTTTTTTAAAGATCTTGCACCCATACCTGGTGAATTTCCTTCCACCAATCTTTTTCGAAGAAAAGCAGACGTATTATGGCGTGTAGGTTTGCCCATCAAATCAAAATCTGGTAAATGGAGGTTTGATCCGAATTTATTGGCCATTTATCATTTGGGAGAGGATAGTTATGAGAATCGCATGGGAGACAGACAAAATATCCCGGGTTCAGCCGGTCTGACTTTGAATGGGAACCTTCAGGCAACTCATCAGCTCAATGCACACCGATATCTTCAATTCAGTATAGCTTCCCCATTTATTGTAAGGAACAATAGGCCCGATGGTTTGACCCGATCATTAGTGATATCTGTATCGTATGGCTTTGGTTGGTGAATACAGAGATACAGTATCTTCGGGAAAACAGCCTGATGCATTTTTTATTTTCTTATGGAACCCTTCAGAAACCTAAGGTTCAACTGGAATCTTTCGGACGTTTATTGGAAGGCCACCCAGATACATTGATGGGTTATAGGATCCAGCAATTAGAGATCACCGATGAAGCTGTATTGGCTACCAGTGAACAATTGTTTCACCCCATTGCAGTTCCCGCAAACCATTCAGCAGATAGTATCGACGGGATGGTATTTGAAATTACACAGGCAGAATTAGAACGGGCAGATGCTTATGAAGTAGATGCTTATGAGCGTGTGTTGGTCACTTTATTGTCAGGAAAAAATGCATGGGTATATATTCAGCGATCATAATCGTATTTCAAATCATCTTTTCTTTATATTGAGGTGAATTCACCACCATATTTTTTTCAATTACAACTTAGGAAATGGCATCAAAACCTATTTCAGAAATGACAACTGAGGAGTTGCAAAAAACTGATAAATCGTTAAAACTTGCAATTCAAATCATGGGAGTGGTTATTGTGCTGATGACAGCATCTGCCATTTACATTTTTACCCAAAAAGGGTTTAGTGCAACAACCGTTCTTCCAATTGTATTTCTTCCTTTGTTTACTATGAATATAGCCAACAGGAAAAAGATAAAAGCAGAATTACTATCAAGAAACAATCAATAACTTCATTCTCAAATTTTCAAACCTGCCTGTCGGTAGACAGGTTTTCAAATTTCCATGGGAGATCTCCAAATTAAAAAACAACCTAAGAAATACGATGCTGTGATCGTAGGTTCTGGTGCTGGTGGCGGTATGGCTGCATATGTATTGGCCAATGCCGGATTAAAAGTTTGTTTATTGGAAGCAGGTGCAGATTATGACCCTGCAAAACATTCATCTCAACTAAAAAATCCATGGGAGTCGCCACGCAGAGGAGCGAGTACCAAGTTTCGTCCATTCGGTGATTTTGATGGTTGTTTCTGGGGCTGGGAGATCGATGGCGAACCTTATACCATGGCAGAAGGAAGTGATAAATGGGATTGGTGGCGTGCCCGTATGATCGGTGGACGTACCAATCACTGGGGAAGAATTTCATTACGCTTTGGTCCTAAGGATTTCAAACGCAGAAGCATCGATGGGTTAGGTGATGACTGGCCGATCAGTTATGATGATGTAAAACCTTATTATGATAAGATCGATAAATTATTAGGGGTATTTGGTTCACTGGAAGGATTAGAGAATGATCCGGATGGTATCTTCCTTCCACCACCTAAGCCTCGTTTACATGAGTTGATGATCAAAAAAGCGGCAACAGGTATTGGTGTTCCTGTTATCCCATCACGCTTATCGATACTTACCAAACAGATCAATAAAGAACGAGGAGAATGTTTTTATTGCGCACAATGTGGAAGAAGCTGTAAAGCTGCTGCAGATTTTTCTTCTTCATCTGCATTGGTACAGCCAGCAGTAAGAACAGGTAATGTAGATGTGATCACACAAGCAATGGCGCGTGAAGTGATCACCAATAATGAAGGTATCGCAACCGGTATTTCTTATGTCGATAAAACAGACATGATGGAATACCAAGTGAGCGGTCGTGTTGTGATTCTTGCAGCAAGCGCTTGTGAAACAGCTCGTTTATTGCTCAATTCAAAATCTACCAGACACCCTAATGGGTTAGCCAATAGTAGTAATGTAGTGGGTAAATACCTGCATGATTCTACCGGTGCTGCATTAGGGGGTGTATTACCTGAACTCTTCGGACGTAAGCGTTACAATGAAGATGGGGTAGGTGGTATGCATGTATACACACCATGGTGGCTGGATAATAAAAAACTGGACTTCCCTCGTGGTTACCATATTGAATACTGGGGCGGTATGAGTCAACCTGCCTATGGCTTTGGCTTTGGCATGCAAGGCATGAATGGTAAGTATGCTGTTAATGGTGTGAAAAAAGAAGCAGGAGGATATGGAGCTTCATTGAAAGAAGATGTACGTTATTTCTATGGCGCAGGAGTGGGTATGGCCGGAAGAGGTGAAGCTGTTCCAAGAATTGATAACTATTGTGAGATCGATCCGAAGGTCGTAGATAAATATGGTATCCCTGTATTGCGTTTTCATACTACGCATTCCGATTACGAGATCAAGCAGGCCAAGCATATGAAGGAAACCTTTAAAGAGATCATGCATGAAATGGGTGCGATCATTACTTGGGGTGGCGATGATGATGCTTCCAATAATTATGGATTGGCCAATCCCGGTAACATCATTCATGAAGCTGGAACTGCTCGTATGGGGAATGACAAAAAGACCTCTGCATTGAATAAATGGAGTCAGGCACATGACTGTAAAACCTTGTTCTGTGTGGATGGAAGTCAGTTTACTTCACAGGCAGATAAGAATATCACCTGGACGATACTTGCATTGTCTATGCGTGCATCTGAGTATATCATTGATGAAATGAAAAAACAAAATCTGTAAATCGATCTGTCTTGTTTTGAACGAGACGGGAAAAACATATTCATATGGACAGAAGAAAATCCATTAAAGCGTTGGTAGTCGGTACGGTAGTAACCGGTGTATTGGTTGATGCCTGTAAGCCTACTGATAAAAGAGAGAACACTACTGCATCCGGAAATCTGGATGACAGAATGGAAGAAGAAAAAAAGTATCTCGCAAAACTGGAGAAAGAAGAAAAATTCTTTACAGAGCATGAAATGGCGACCATTACTATTTTGGTTGATATCATTGTTCCAAAAGATGATGTAAGTGGAAGTGCCACCGATGCAAAAGTTCCGGATTTTCTGGAATTCATTGTAAAGGATATGCCATCCCATCAAACACCGATGCGCGGAGGCTTGCGTTGGTTGGATATCCAATCATTCAAGCAGTTTGAGAAGTCTTTTGTAGACTGTACAGCTGCACAAAGGATACAACTGGTGGATCAGATCGCTTATCCTGAAAAGGCAAAGCCCGAAATGGCTCAAGGTGTATCATTCTTTAACCTGATGCGTGATCTGACACTGACTGGTTTTTATACGTCTGAGATCGGTGTAAAAGACCTGGATTATCGTGGCAATGTTCCGAACAAATGGAATGGCGTACCTGATGATGTCCTAAAACAATACAAGCTGGCATACTCTGAACGAGAATTGAAAGAGTGTGCGAGTTACAGCTAAAAAACAAACGCTGTGTGATCATCAAAATCACACAGCGTTTTTCTTTTGAAGCCATGGGTGTTCGCTTAACTTACCCCACTACCCGGATTAATGGGTTCCTCCGGATTGATGAAATGTAATTTTCCATTGGCATCTTCCGCCATTAATATCATTCCATTGCTTTCAATACCTCTCATTTTACGTGGAGCTAAGTTCACCACTACGGTTACTTGTTTTCCAACGATCTCTTCCGGCTTGAAATGCATAGCGATGCCAGATACAATGGTTCTTGTTTCAAAACCAAGATCTACCTGTAGTTTCAATAATTTATCTGCCTTCTCTACTTTTTCTGCAGAAAGGATCTTACCTACTTTGAGATCGATCTTTGCAAAATCATCAAATACGATCTCTGGTTTTACCGTGATTTTTTTTGCTTCACCACTCACTACTGATTGCTCACTCTCTTTCTTAACACTAGCTGCATTTAATTTTTCGATCTGTTCCATGATTTCGCTGTCTTCAATTTTTCTAAATAATAATTCCGGAGCTCTGAGGCTATAACCAACACTCAGCAACTTCAGGCTACCGGCATTTTCCCAGTCCAACATTTTTTCAACCACCTTCATCATATGACACATTTTCTTAGCCGTAAAAGGAAGGAAAGGGTTGCTGAGGATCGCCAGGTTAGCGGTTAACTGCAAACAAATATGCAAGCAATTGTCAATGCTTTTTTGAGCAGACGGATTTTCTGCGAGTGATTTCGCTACGATCCAAGGCTCTTTTTTCTGCATGTATTGGTTGCCAGTACGAGCCAGATTGATCACTTCAAATAATGCTTCACGGAAGCGGTACTCTTCCAATAAGGAAGTGACTTTTGTTGCACAATTCTTGATCTCCGCAATGGTCTGCTGATCTAATTCATCTGCAATATCCTGATGAAAGGCAGGAACTTTTCCATTGCATAGTTTATGCATCAATACAAAAGTGCGATTCACGAAATTGCCGAAAATGCTCACCAGTTCACTGTTGTTCGCATCCTGAAAGCCTTTCCACATGAATTCACTGTCTTTTGTTTCAGGAGCGATCTGAGTAAGATAGTAACGCAACACATCCGCCATTTGTGTCCCACCATTCTCTTTTTGGATAAAATCATTGATATAATCCTGCATATCCAATTTCCAGTTGCGACTCGTACTCATTTTGTCCCTTTCCAGGTTCATGAATTCATTGGATGGAACATTATCCGGTAAAATATTGCCATGCAGTTTCAGCATCACAGGGAAGATGATACAATGGAATACGATATTATCCTTGCCAATGAAATGCACCAGCTTGGTATCTTTATCTTCCCAATAAGGTTTCCAATCTTTTCCGGTATTGATCGCCCATTGTTTGGTAGCACTGATATAACCGATCGGTGCATCGAACCATACATACAACACTTTTCCTTCAGCATCTGCAACGGGTACTTTCACGCCCCAATCCAGGTCACGTGTTACGGCACGAGGCTGTAATCCGCCATCGATCCAGCTTTTACATTGTCCGAGTACATTGGAACGCCAGTCATTGGCATGTTCCTCCAATATCCACTTTCTCAAAAAATCTTCATGACGATTCAGCGGTAAATACCAATGCTTGGTAGATTTCTTAATCGGTGTTTTTCCACTCAGTGTGCTGACAGGGTTGATCAATTCATCAGGACTTAAACTTTTTCCGCAACGTTCACATTGATCGCCATAAGCACTATCGAAACTACAATTCGGGCAAGTACCCTTAATATATCGGTCTGCTAAAAATGTATTCGCAGCTTCATCATAATATTGTTCTGATTCCTTGATCTCAAGGTCGCCGTTATTATTCAGTTTGGTGAAGAATTCCTGTGCCGTTTCATGATGCAATGGATCACTGGTGCGATGGTACACATCAAAAGCAATACCTAAGTCTTTAAAATTTTGTTCCATCAAAGGATGGTACTTGTCAATGATGGCTCTTGCCGTTGTTCCTTCCTTAGTGGCCTGGATAGGAATGGCTGTTCCATGTTCATCACTTCCGCATACAAATACCACATCTCTTTTTTGTGCTTTGAGGTACCGCACATAGATATCAGCCGGCAAATAAGCGCCGGCTAAATGTCCGATATGTTTTTGCCCATTCGCATAGGGAAGGGCCGCTGTGATCAGGTATCTTTTAGGTTGCTCCATAAAATCCGCTCTTGGCTGTTTCCTGTTTATAAGTCTGCAAAAATACAGATTAGCCCCGTAAGCGGCGCTGAAAGTGCAAATACGCTAAATTGCCGAATGATCAAGACACCGCCGTACTTACGCAAAGGAGATATCATCGGTATTGTTTGCCCTTCCGGTTATATGCCCTCAGAAAAGGCCCAAACCTGCATCAAAGTGTTGCAGGAATGGGGTTATCAGGTTAAAGTAGGAAAGACCCTTGGTAATCAATTCCATTATTTTTCCGGGACAGATCAAGAGCGACTGGAAGACCTGCAGCAAATGCTGGATGATAAAAGTGTAAAGGCAATTCTTTGTGGCAGAGGTGGCTATGGTATGAGCAGGATCATCGACTTACTTGATTTCAGTCGCTTCAAAAAAAATCCTAAATGGATCATCGGATACAGTGATATCACATTGCTGCATGCTCATTTATATACACAGCTGAAAACTGCTTCATTACATTCCCCGATGGCTGCTGCGTTCAATGACGGAGAATATGAAAATGAGTTCATCCAATCTTTAAAAAAAATACTCAAAGGCAGTTCATACAAATACAGATCGGTTGCCCATCCTTTGAATCAAATAGGCACTGCCACTGGTGAGCTGGTAGGAGGTAATTTGTCTTTACTGGCACATATGACAGGAAGCAGATCAGCGTTTTCTTTCAAAAAGAAGATATTATTTATTGAAGATATTGGTGAGTATATCTACAATATTGATCGCATGATGATCCAACTGGAAAGAAATGGTGTTTTGAAAGATTTGTCGGGATTGATCATTGGTGGATTTACTGATATGAAAGACACTGTCATCCCATTTGGCGCCACTATCACAGAAGTGATCCATGAGCGTGTAAAAAAATACAAATACCCCATCTGTTTTGATTTCCCCGTAAGCCACACCCGCGAAAACTACCCGCTTAAAGTAGGAGTGAAGCATGAGTTGAAAGTGGGGAGAGGGGGAGCTGTATTAGTTGATAGACCATAGACCATGGACCATGGTCTATGGTCTATAGTCCAACAAACTATCCATCTTCTGCTTCATCTCAATAAAAGTATTCAAATCTCTGTGAGAGCCGTTTTCGATGGTGATGAATTCGTCGCTCGGTTTGAGAACTGATTTTAGTTTCACTGCATTCCTATAAGGGATCACCCCATCTTCTGTTCCGTGGAAAATGGTAACGGGTGCAGTGACTTTTTTCATGAACTCATTTGATGGGAACTGGTATTTCAGAATAGACTTTAAAGGATACATCCATAAGTATATGCCTACCAATGAACGCATACTGTTATAAGGTGTTTCCAATATCAGTCTTTTACAATCTCGTACAGATGCCAACTGGGTTGCAGCTCCTGTTCCCATTGATTTACCGTAGATGATGATTTGATCCGGACGATAAAATTGTCGGGCTCTTTTATATACTTGTAAAGCCTGATCATATATGGCCTGTTCTGTCAATTCACCTGTCGACTTTCCAAAACCGGGATAATCAGGCATCCATACAGCATAACCGTGTGAAGTGAATTGTTCTACAAAACGTCGGTAACGTCTTACATTACCCCTGTTTCCATGAAAGTATAGTACCACTCCCTTTCGAAGACTATCGGGAACCGTGAAGTGTACCATATGTGTCTCACTCTTTTCATCTACAGGTATCCAGACATCTTCACAAGGCTGTTCGAATTGATAAACACTATCTTTTGTAACTACTACAGGCTGGAATAGTATTTTCTTTTGGAAAGAATAAAAAGCGATCCCGATCAGGGCATACACGAGAAGTATGATCTTGAGCCAACGAGGGACTTTTTTCATCTTTGATTTTTTGACCTGTGAATTGATAAAGATCCATCAATATCAGCTGTCTAATTTCATAAAAAATCAGATCAGGCATTCAAAGATCAAAAAATCAAAGATCAAATCCTTCTTTTTTCGGAACTTACAACAAAACGGTACCCCTTGGGTCAACTACTGTTATATATTGCACTGGCGGTTGTCTTATTATCTGTACTCACCTACCTTGTACAGGAACGTTTGATATTCAAGCCCGAGAAATTAAAGCATGACTTCAGGTTTGAATATGATATTCCTTTTGAAGAATTGTTTTTCGACCCTGCTCCCGGAGTACGGATCAATGGGCTGCATTTTTACAGACCTGAACCCAAGGGCTTGATTCTTTATCTGCATGGCAATACGCGTAGTATCAAAGGATGGGCGAAGTATGCAAAGGATTTTTATCGGTATGATTATGATGTGGTGTTGGTTGATTACAGAGGCTTTGGAAAAAGTACCGGCAAACGAACGGAAAAAGATATGCTGAATGATATGCAGTTTGTTTATGAAAAGCTGGTAGAGAAGTATGCGCAGCATCATATCTTAGTATATGGGAGAAGCATGGGGAGCGGATTTGCAGCAAAGATCGCATCAGACAATACGCCACGTTATTTGATATTGGATGCTCCTTACTACAGCTTTAGAAAAGTAGCAGAGCGGTTTGCACCTATTCTGCCCATTAAATATGTACTCCGCTTTCATTTACGTACTGATAGATGGATTCAGAAAGTGAATTGCCATACTTATATCATTCATGGTACAAAAGACTGGCTGATACCGATTAGCCATAGTGAGAAACTACAACGCTTCAATCCGCATAAGATCACACTCATCAGAATTGAAGGTGGTGGACATAACAATCTCCCTTCTTTTCATGAGTATCATAATTTTATTAGGGATATCCTCAAATACTAATAAAAAAGAACAAGTAACTAGGCGTAGAATATCATTGATCAAAGATTCTCTTCCAGGCATCCATGCCTCCTTTGAGATTGATCAAATTGGTGAGCCCCAGTTTTTCTTCGAGTCTTTGAATGGCGATTTGACTTCTAATACCTTTTTTACAATACACAACCACGGGTTGATCAGAGGGTATTTCGTTGGTGTGTAGCATAAGTTCTCCCAGTGGTATCAGTTTACCGCCAATATTGAATTCCTGATGTTCCGTTTGTTCTCTTACATCGAGAAGAAACAAGCGGTCATCCTCTATTCTTTGTTTCAGTTCCTGTGGAGAGATATGGTTCATTCAAAATCACTTCCTTCGTAATAAACACGCTTCAGGTTCAGCTTGGAAACCGGTGCAACGATCAGCGGGAACTTTTCAATGGTCACATTGCTGGGGTCAAGTCCAAAACCACGTTCTTCACCCAGGCTGATCTCTTTCAACCAGAAATATAATTTCATCACGATACGTTCAAAGAAGGGGAGTTCATTATCCTGACTCAAATACTTTTCCAATACGATGAATTGAAAATCACCCACAACATTGTTCTTTTCTAAACTCTCGTATCGGCTGGTGATATTCACTTCTTTATTGTTCACGAGTTCTTCTACTACTTTTCTGAACATGAGGTTAATGCGTTGTTCCACCCTAAAGCCTAGTCGGAACTCAACACGAATGATATCATTCGGAATGATATGTTCTACGGAATATTCGCAGGTATAAGGATCATCCAAAACATCCACGTGTACAAACCAATAAATATCCGCGCGTTTGGGTTTCTTGTTCAAAATAGAGTACATGATCTTGTGCTCTATCTCTTTCGGATTATTGGCGCTGGTCATGTAAACCAGATGAGTAGCGTATTTCGGGATGGTCTTATCATTACTTAACTCCTGGATCATGGGTATATAATGTTCCATCCGAACGAATTCAACATATCTGTTTTTGATCTTTCTACTTCTGAACCATACATACATCACTGCGAATAATGCGCCACCGACGATGAGTGTTACATAACCGCCATGCATGAATTTTTCCAGGTTAGCAACCAGGAACGATAATTCAATGGCCAGATACACGATCAAATAAATATAGATCCATACAGGCAGTACTCTCCTGCTTACCAAAAAATTCGCGAAGAGAATAGAAGTACTGATCATACACATGGTGATCGCTAAACCATAAGCTGCGCCCATATTGGCAGACTTCTGGAAATACAAAACGATGGCGACGCAACCGATGTACAATAACAAACTGATGCCGGGTATATACAATTGACCCTTTTCTTCTGTCGGATAATGGATCTTCATCTTTGGCCAAAGATTGAGTCGCATGGCTTCACTGATCAATGTGAAAGATCCGGATATCAATGCCTGGCTCGCAATAATGGCAGCCGTAGTGGCGATGATGATACCTGCCAGTTTAAACCATTGTGGCATGATACCAATGAATGGATTGAAACCTCCTGCAATAAGATTTTCAGGAATAGGCCCCCCTTCATAATTGGCCAATAACCAAGCTCCTTGTCCGAGATAGTTCAATATCAAACAGCATTTCACAAACATCCATGAGATACGGATATTTCCTTTTCCGCAATGGCCCAGATCACTATACAAGGCTTCAGCACCGGTGGTACAAAGGAATACAGCACCTAAAAGCCAGAACCCTTTCGGATACATGGTCAGCAGTTCGAATGCATAATAAGGATTGAATGCTTTGAAAATGGCGATATCATCCAATAAGTGAATGGCGCCTAAAACAGCCAGCATACCAAACCATACCAGCATGATAGGACCAAATAGTTTACCAATGGATGCAGTACCGAATTGCTGCATAAAAAAGATAACGCTGATGATAGCGATCACGATCCCAACAATGGTACTGGTTTCAATATGACTTAATGAAGGCAATTGTCGTAAGCCCTCAATAGCAGAAGTGATAGAGATGGGAGGAGTGATGATCCCATCAGCAAGTAAAGCCGCTCCACCGATCATGGCAGGTACTACCAACCATTTTTTTCTTCTTCGTACCAAAGCGTAGAGACTGAAAATGCCACCTTCCCCTTTGTTATCCGCTTTTAAAGTCAGGATCACATATTTGATCGTGGTTTGAAGTGTCAGTGTCCATATCACACAGGATAATGATCCCAGGATCAATGCTTCACTTATCACTTTTCCATGAATGATTTCATTCAGTACATAAAGAGGGGAAGTACCGATGTCGCCGTAGATGATACCGAGTGCAATGATGAGTCCTGCAGAGGTAACCTTGTTTAAATTCTTACTCACTCGAAGTAGAGTCCGGCATTTGTGCCAGAATCTTTAACAAATGTATAGGAAATTTCAAGTAACCATAAAGAGTATTGGATATAAGAAATTAAGATTTATTTCACCCCTGTCAGGCAACTTTAGTAACAGGCAGCTGTTTCTAAAGAAAACCTATTTATAAATCGGTTCAGCGCTTACTTGCCTTGTATAGGCCATATACCTTACATTTGAAATACATAAAATGGGCTCGGAAATGAAAAAGTTTCTCTTCTTCCTGACATGTCTCTTTTTGCTGACATGTCCATCAATCTTTGCTCAACAGATCACCTATTCTGAGCCGGACAGGGAAGATGCCCGTGTCATGAATTTTGAGGTATTGGGTAAAGTCGATGGGAATATTTTAATATACAAGAGCTATCGGGATATTGGTTTTATGTGTGCATTTGATAACGGAATGAAAATGATCGAGAAAAACAGACTCGACTTTCTTCCTGAGCGTACCATCAGTACAGAATTTCAGATCTATCCGGGCTTTGCTTACATGTTCTATCAGTTTCAGCGGAGGAATGTCTTTTACTGTATGGCAGTGAAATTCGATTCAAAGGGAAAACGGATAGGTGATCCGATTCAACTGGATACAACCAGCAACATGACCTATGCCAGCAACAGGAATGTATATACTGTTCTTTTCAGTGATGATAAACAGAAGATCATGGTCTTCAAAGTCAGCAGCAGGAATGATCGTATGCACGTATTGACAACTGCTTTGTTTGATAAAGACCTGAATCTGCTTAAGAAAAGCAGGGTAGGTGTTGAAATGCCACAGCGCAATGATTTTCTCTCTGAATTCATCATCGATAATGATGGTGATATGGCTTGTATTCGTGCATCCGGCACTTCTCAAAACGATAATATCAATAAAGTGACACTGGTCACAAAAAAAGCAAATGAAGATGTGGTGAAATTCACTGATCTGTCGATCAAAGGATTTTATCTCGATGATATCCGAATCAAAGCGGATAATTTGAATCGACATTATATCGTAACCTCTTACTTCAGTAAACAGCGAAGAGGTAATATTGATGGTCTTTATTATTATCTCTGGGATAAAGATGCTCAAAAAGAGATGCTCAATACAGCCACAGTATTTACAGATGAGTTTAGAACTGATGCACGTAATGAAGGCAACACCAAAACAGCTTTCAATGATTTCTTCTTGAATAATATCATTCTTCGCAAAGACGGAGGCTTTATCGTGATCTCAGAATCGGCATACAGTAGTACTCGTGGAAATACACTGAGTCGCTGGGATTATCTCTACGGTTCTCCATATTGGTCACAACTTGATTATTACAGCTGGAATAGTCCCCTCGGGTTTTATCCATGGTGGCGTATGAACACTTTCAACAACAATATGACGCGTTATTATGCGGATAATGTAACTGTTATTTCTTTTGATAAAACCGGTAAAATGGAGTGGAGCAATGTGATCAGAAAATCACAGTATGATGATAATACTGATAACTTTATCGGATTCGGTATGCTTAACTCCGGAGACAGGTTGCACTTCCTTTTCAATGTTCAGGAGAAAAGGGATAATATCTTGTCTGATCAAAGTATTGCACCAAATGGACAGATCAATCGAAATCCAACCTTTAAAAATCTGGATAGAGGTTATAACTTTATGCCCAGACATGCAAAGCAAGTTGGGGCCAGACAACTGATCATTCCTTGTCAGTACAGAGGATATACTTGTTTTGCAAAAATTGATTATTAACCCTTTGATTTCTTATTGTGGTCGGATTATTCAGAGATAAGTCATTCATTAATATTTTCTTCTTAATTGTATTAAGCGTTGGTATCCATTTTCATTTTTTAACCGAATCCCCGGTGATCGATACCAATAGCGGAACAAATGATGGACTCATCTCACTGATCTTAGATCGATATATTGCTTCATTGCCCTCTGTGGTCCGATTACTCTTGTATCATGGTTTGGTATTGGTACAGGCCATTCGATTGAATCTTGCACTGAATGAACTCAGGATGTATCAGACATCGAATTATGTGCCTGCTATGACCTATGTATTACTAACGGCTGTGATTCCGCAATGGTGCGCCATTTCGCCGGCATTGGTATCTAATTCGCTGGTGATATGGATATTCGTAAAATTGAGTCGACTTTACAATCATTCCAATCCTAAAACACTTCTTTTCAATACCGGAATGATCACCGGACTTTCAGTATTGTGTTATCATCCGATGGCTATTTTGGTAGGATTGGTCATGTTTGCACTCGCAGTTGTCAGACCTTTCCGATTGGCAGAATGGCTGATTTTATTGATGGGTATTGCCTTGCCTTACTATTTTGTTGTATCAGGGCTCTTCCTGATGGATCGAATGAGCGATTTCCAATCAATGATACCTGACTTTTATTTGGGTATCCCTAAAGGCGCCTCGGGTACTGTTTTTTTAAGAGGGATCATCGGATTAGGGGTTTTATTATTGTGTGGACTATTCTTTTGGCAGGTAAGCATCAATCGGATGGTGATCCAGATCCGGAAAAATTGGGGGGTAATGATGGTCATGTTACTGACTTTATTACCTGTTCCTTTTATTTTTCAGTTGGGTGGACTAGAATCTGGCATTCTATGTCTGATTCCGATCAGCGCTTTTGTTGCCAATGCCTTTTCCAATCCACGGAACCTCAGTTTTCCCAATCTTTTGTTCATCGCTGCGGTCGTCATCATTGCACTGAATAACTGGTATCTGTTGAAAAATTAGGGGTGTATTAACTTGTGTGAACGTACCTTTGTGCCAAAATTTAGTCGTGCCCCTGTTTTCGGGTCTTTTAACTGTGAAACAAGGACGCAATCATCTATAAATTAACTTTCATGAAATTTGGTGTTGTCGTTTTCCCGGGATCTAATTGTGATAGGGATATGCAGGATTCATTACAACATGACCTGGGTAAAGAAGTGATCATGCTCTGGCATAAAGACAAAGACCTGAGTATGTTTTCTACCGATGATTGCATCATTCTCCCTGGAGGTTTTTCTTATGGTGACTATCTCCGTTGTGGTGCTATTGCTCGTTTTAGTCCCATGATGCAAAGCGTGATCGATTTCGCGAACCGCGGCGGAAAAGTACTGGGAGTATGTAATGGGTTTCAAATTCTTTGTGAAAGTGGGTTATTGCCTGGTGTATTGCTTCAAAATGCCAATCAACAGTTTATTTGTAAGAATGTATATATCAAAAACGGTGACGGAGCAGCTTTGAAAATACCGATCGCTCATGGAGAAGGAAGATTTTTTGCTGATGATGCAACCCTGGATCAACTGGAAGCCAATGGTCAAGTGATTTTCCGTTATTGTGATGAGCATGGCAATATCGATGCAGCATACAATCCTAACGGAGCTGTAAGAAATATTGCTGGTATTAAAAATGCAGGTAATAATGTATTCGGAATGATGCCACACCCGGAAAGAGCTACTTCAAACGCTTTGAATAATCTTGACGGAAAAAAAGTATTTGAATTATTAGGGCTGAACTAATTGTAAGGTTTATTATTCATGAACGTCTTTACATCCATCGTATGAAAAAAATATACTACACACTTTTATTAACGTTGATCGCGGGAGTGGTTACTGCTCAGATCAAAGATCCTGTTAGCTGGACTTTTGAAGCAAAGAAAAAAACAGCAGATACTTATGATGTGGTGTTGACCGCTACCATTCAAGGCAAATGGCATATTTACTCACAGAAAACAGGTAAGGGCGGTCCGATTCCTACCAAAATGACCGTTAAGCCCAATCCATTGATCTCGCTGGTTGGTACACCTAAAGAGATCGGGAAAGTAGAAAAGATCTACGATGAAATATTCCAAACAGATGTACTCTATTTATCGAATAAAGTGCAGTATGTACAAACCGTGAAATTAAAGGGAAAGGTAAAAACCAATGTTACAGGTACCATTGATTATATGGTTTGTGACGATGCACAGTGTTTACCTCCAACAAAAAAATCTTTTGATATTAAGCTACAATAAGTATGAAGTATTTTTTAGCGACCCTATTTATTACAGCATTATCTTTTACCAATATACTTACTGCACAGGAGAACAAACCTGTGCAGTTTTCTTTCAAGGCAGAACGAACTTCAGATACCACTGCTGTAGTTACGGTGAAAGCAATCATTGGTAAAGGTGTACAGCTGTTTGGTGTACAAAAACAAAACACAGAAGATGTGTTTGTTAGTACACTTAATCAGGATACAACAAAGTCAGACAGTCGTTTCATCATTGATTCTGTACAATCTCCAATTACAAGTCAATCTGTGAAACCTGCAGGCGTAGAACAGAACTCATGGGTGTATACGGATAGCGCTTCGTTTACCTATTTTTTAAAGATTGGAAAAGATACAGTGAAGATCAGAGGAAGCTTTGATTGGCTGGGGATTCGGGGAGATGAGTATCCAAGTGGTTCTGAAACAGTATCTGTTACCATTCCTGCTGTTGATGCAATCACAGGTGGTGATGCTCAGGCAAAGGCAGATGAATCATTGTGGAATATCTTTCTGATCTGCTTGATCACAGGTTTATTGGCTATCATAACGCCTTGTGTATTTCCACTGATTCCTGTTACCGTTAGCTTTTTCCTGAAAAGAAGTAAAAGCAGAGCCGAAGGTATTCGCAATGCTTTGTGGTATTCTTTCAGTATCGTTTTGATTTATACAGTGCCAACACTGATATTGACATTGATTTTCGGAGATACGATTTTGTATACCATCTCAACACATCCGGTTTCCAATTTGCTATTCTTTGCATTCTTCATTGTTTTTGCGATCTCTTTCTTTGGTGCGTTTGAATTAACGCTACCGAATAGTTGGGCGAATAAAGCAGATCAGCAGGCGGGTAAAGGTGGGTTATTGGGGATCTTCTTTATGGCTTTGACGTTGGTCATTGTTTCCTTTTCTTGTACAGGACCATTGGTGGGTACCTTACTCGGACAAACCAGCACCCAAGGTGTGAGTATAGCACCGATCATAGGAATGATGGGATTTGGTATTGGACTGGCCATTCCATTTTCCTTATTCGCCTTTTTCCCATCTATGTTACAATCCTTACCAAAGAGTGGTGGTTGGTTGAATTCAGTGAAAGTGACTTTTGGTTTTATAGAATTAGCATTGGCCTTGAAATTCTTATCAAATGTAGATCTAACTTATCATTGGGGATTATTGAACAGAGATGTGTTCCTGGTTTTATGGATCGTAATATTTGGATTGATGGGATTATACCTGATCGGCAAACTGAAATTCTCTCATGATAGTGATTTGAAATTCATAAGCGTTCCTCGTTTATTTTTCGCCATCATTGCTTTTAGTTTTACTGTGTACATGATACCGGGTTTATGGGGCGCTCCTTTAAAATTGTTGAGTGGATTCATTCCTCCATCTACAACACAGGAATTTAATCTGGATGATTTGAAATATAAGATCGGAACTAATACGGCAGTGGTATCAAACAGCAATGGTGCATCAGCACAAGCTCCGGTGAAATACACAGATAAATTAAAAGTGCCTTTTGGATTGGTTGCATATTTTGATCTGGAAGAAGGAATGGCAGCAGCAAAAGCCCTGAACAAGCCTGTGATGCTGGATTTTACAGGTCATACTTGTGCTAACTGCCGAAAGATGGAAGAACAGGTATGGAAAAATCCTGAAGTATTAAAGAGGATCAAAGAGAATTTTGTACTGGTTAGTTTGTATGTGGATGAGTATGATACTGAATTGCCTGAAAGTGAACACTACAAAGATAAAAATGGTAATCTGATCACCAATGTGGGACAAAAGAATTTAGATTATGAGATCACTAAGTTCGGGTTTAATGCACAACCCCTTTACATGTTCCTGGATCTGGAGGGAAACCCTTTAAGTGATATCAAATATGGATACGTACCAAATGTGCAAAAATTCATCGATCATTTAGATGCAATGAAAGCGGCGTTTGAAAAGAAGAAATAATAAAGAGATCCTTATAAAATTGACAAGCCCCGACTGTTAGATCGGGGCTTTATTTTTTATCGTAACAAGTGAGCGTAAACTTATAAGACGATTTGTTTCTCTACCATCATTTTTCTAAGATTGATCAGCCCATATCGCATACGTCCCAAAGCGGTATTGATACTGCAATTGGTGATCTGAGCGATCTCTTTAAAACTCAGATTGGCGTAATGTCTTAAAACAATGATCTCTCTTTGTTCTTCGGGTAATAGATCCAACATTTTACGGACACGGTCATGACTTTGTGCACGCATGAGTTTCGCATCAGGACCTTCTTCAGTGATCTGTATCACTTCAAAAATATCCTGATTATCGCTGGTCTTGATAGCCGGAGCTCTTTTTACTTTACGGAAATAATCAACACACAGGTTATGAGCAATGCGTAAAGCCCATGGTAAGAATTTCCCTTCTTCTGTGTAACGTCTGTTCTTTAAGGTGTCGATGATCTTGATAAAAACGTCCTGGAAGAGATCTTCGGCGAGGTAAGTGTCTTTTACAAAAAACAGAATGGATGAATAGATCCTGTCTTTGTATCGGGTCACTAAAACCTCAAAGGAGCCGGCATCGCCTTCCTGAAAGGAACGGATCAGATCAATATCAGACACATGGTCTAATGTTTTCATGTTTGGGTCGTTTGGCTACGTTTTAAAAACAGGATATTGGATTGTAAAAAAAGTTTCGATCAGGGATCAATTTCCCTGATTTTAAATCGATTATGTTAAATTAAATATCTTTTATACGCGAGTTTCTTTTGTGGATACATTGTTTTTCAAGGAAATGGTTATTCACATTTTTCACATCTGTTTTTATGACCACTTTCAGGTAAATCTTTCCTTTTTCTAAACCTACCGGTCATTATTGTGTTTAAATTGCTGCACTTATGGCTACAAAGACGAAACAACGTGTTCTCAGCGGAAAGGATAATGGAGATAACATTCTGGTGAAAGGAGCCAGGATGCATAATCTTAAAAATGTTACGGTAGCTTTTCCTCGTAATAAACTCATCGTAGTGACCGGTGTATCCGGAAGTGGTAAATCTTCCTTGACCATCGATACTTTATTTGCGGAAGGTCAAAGACGTTATGCCGAAAGCTTGAGCGCATATGCACGGCAGTTCATGGCTAGAATGGTAAAGCCTGATGTTGATTATATCAAAGGTCTTTGTCCTGCTATTGCCATTGAACAAAAAGTCATAACCAGAACACCCAGAAGTACGGTGGGGAGTATGACCGAGATCTATGATTACCTGCGTTTATTATATGCACGTACAGGGAAAACCATTTCTCCCATCAGTGGCAAAGAGGTAAAAAAAGATGATGTTTCAGATGTTGTATCTTTTGTAAAAAAACTTCCCCATGGAACTAAGGTTGTCATATTGGTACCCTTTAAACAACATGCCAACCGAGATACACGTGAAGAGCTGAATATCCTCATGCAGAAAGGTTTTTCGCGGATATGGAGTAAAGCAGGAGCAGGTCAGATACTTCGTATCGAAGAGCTGACTGAAATGGACGATAAAAATTTACAGAAAGCTATTCCAAATAATAAGTCAGGTAAGCAAGCCACTTATGTATTGATCGACCGAATGGT
This sequence comes from Sediminibacterium sp. KACHI17, assembly GCF_040362915.1. Classification (NCBI taxonomy): domain Bacteria; kingdom Pseudomonadati; phylum Bacteroidota; class Chitinophagia; order Chitinophagales; family Chitinophagaceae; genus Sediminibacterium; species Sediminibacterium longum. The sequence continues at coordinate 2,878,553 of NZ_AP029612.1, forward strand.
AGTGAAAGACTTTGAAGAAGAAGATCTACACCGTTTATCGGACTCAGTGAATACTGCTTTTTATGAAGGTGATGGAGAAATGATCATTGAAGTAGATGGAGATCATCTGCATCATTTCAGTAATCGTTTTGAATTGGATGGGATCGTATTTGAAGAACCGGTGCCTAATCTTTTTTCCTTTAATAATCCATATGGTGCCTGTCCGGTTTGTGAAGGATTCAGTCAGGTATTAGGTATTGATACCGATCTGGTGATTCCTGATCGAAGACTCAGTGTGTATGAAAGTGCAGTTGCTCCATGGAAGGGTGAGAAATTGAGCTGGTGGAAAGAACAGTTTATCAAAGGTGCTTCTAAAGTTGGATTCCCCATACATAAGCCCATTGCAGAACTGACCAAAGAGCAATACCAGCAATTATGGAAAGGCGTTGGAGGCGCTTATGGTATTGACGATTTCTTTAAAGATGTTGAACAGAATTTATACAAAGTGCAGTTCAGGGTTTTATTGAGTCGTTATCGTGGTAGGACTACATGTACAGCTTGTGAAGGATATCGATTGCGTAAAGAAGCATTGTATGTTAAAGTAGGCGGCAAGCATATTGGTGAGCTCTGTGAATGGCAGGTTCGTGATTTAAAAAATTGGTTCAATGAGCTGGTATTGTCTGAAAATGATCAGCAGATCGCAAAAAGGATCCTGATTGAAATTCATCAGCGCTTACAAACTTTATTGGATGTAGGCTTGGGTTATCTCACTTTGAACCGTTTGGCCAACTCTCTTAGCGGTGGGGAAAGTCAGCGTATCCAGCTAACAAGAAGTTTAGGTAGCAACCTCACCAACTCTTTATATATTTTGGATGAGCCTTCCATTGGTCTTCATTCCAGAGATACAGAAAGACTGATCAGTGTATTGATGTCTTTGCGTGATCTTGGTAACACGGTGGTTGTTGTGGAGCATGATGAGATGATGATGCGTGAAGCAGATCATATTATTGATATGGGACCACTGGCTTCCCACTTAGGTGGTGAAGTAGTTGCTGAGGGCGATTACGATTTGATCACGAATCATCCGGAAAGTCTAACGGGTAAATACCTCACCGGAAAATTAAAAATTGAAGCTCCGGACAAAGTACGGAAATGGAACCGCTCCATCATTGTTGAAGGTGCTGCTCAGAATAATCTTAAAAATATCACCGTCACATTTCCGCTGAATACACTTTGTGTGGTGAGTGGTGTGAGTGGCAGTGGTAAGACCACATTGGTAAAGCAGGTATTATATCCTGCCCTCAAAAAATTAAAGGGGGAGCCGGCAGAGAAAGTAGGGTTACATAATAAGATCAGTGGAGATACTGATTATATTTCTCAAATAGAGTTGGTAGATCAAAATCCGATCGGTAAATCATCCAGAAGCAATCCCATTACTTATATCAAAGCGTATGATACCATACGTGATCTTTATTCCAAGCAGCCTCTGGCAAAAATGCGTGGGTTTCAAGCCAAACATTTTTCTTTCAACGTAGACGGAGGAAGATGTGATGCTTGTAAAGGGGAAGGAGAACAGATTGTTGAAATGCAGTTCCTCGCAGATGTACATCTGACCTGTGATGTATGTAATGGTAAGAGATTCAAAGAAGAGGTATTGGAAGTGCAGTATAAAGGGAAAAATATTTTTGATATCCTGGATATGAGTGTGGATGATGCGATTGATTTCTTTGCTGATGAAAAAAATATCAAGACAGCCATACAACCTTTACAGGATGTGGGCTTGGGATATATCAAACTTGGACAAAGCAGTGATACACTGAGTGGCGGGGAAGCCCAGCGAGTAAAGCTGGCGAGCTTTCTGGGTAAAGGAAAGGGCGTGGGGCATATGTTATTCATTTTTGATGAACCTACTACAGGACTTCATTTCCATGATATCAAAAAATTACTGGCATCATTTCAGGCTTTGATCGAACAAGGACATTCATTGATCGTGATCGAACATAATACTGATGTGATCAGATCTGCGGACTGGTTAATTGATATGGGGCCTGAAGCCGGTGATGCAGGAGGACAAGTGGTTTATGCCGGTATTCCAGAAGGGATCAAAAAAGTGAAAGAAAGTTATACGGGAAAGTTTCTATAAAAAATAAAGCCACAGATTGCTGTGGCTTTATTTTTTTAAATCTAGTTTTATCTCAATCGGTCTACACTTTTTACCAGTTTCTCATCTTTATTAATTCCAAGAATAGCCATCAGAAAAAAGATCGGTACCGCGAAGCTGAATACAGCGCTTAATGCAATTGCGCCGGTATCATATTTCTTGGTGAAGACGAAGTACAAAACAATATTCAATATACTTACTGCCATTCCGGCTAAAGCTATTTTCAACTGTAAAGGTCTGTTGTTATACAAAAAGATCGATACGAGCGCAACAATGGCAGCGGCGATTGTAAGAATGAGTAATAAAAGATGACTCATCGCTGAAAATTCTTCAGCTGGTGCTGCACCAACGCTACCCACATAATAAGGCATTTTCAAAGTTGCGAACCCGCAAATGGATGCTGCCAGCAACCACAATGATTGTACACGTTGTATCATAATATTTCTTTTAGCGAAAAATTCTTTTAATAAACAGACTGTATTCTTGTCTCTTTCTTCTTGAATCTTTCTTATGACATTTCAGGATACAATGTGAACTGAGACATAAACTCATTCACTTGTTTTTTGATATCCTTCAATTTTCCTTCATCATCAGCATTCATGAGTGCCTGATCAATTGAGTTCACTACGAACTCCATATCTTTTTCGATCATACCACGAGTGGTGATCGCAGCAACACCAAATCGAATCCCCGATGTAACAAAAGCACTCTTATCATCATAAGGTACCATGTTTTTATTAGCGGTGATATCTGCATGTCCGAGTACCTGTTCTGCTTTTTTACCACTGATATTTTTATTTCTCAGATCGATCAACATCAAGTGATTGTCTGTACCACCGCTGATGATTTGATAACCACGATCCACAAAAGCTTTTGCCATGGCTTGCGCATTTTTCTGCACTTGCTGTTGATAGGTCAAAAACTCATCAGTCAAAATTTCTCCAAATGCAATGGCTTTAGCGGCGATCACATGTTCTAACGGACCACCTTGTGTGCCGGGAAATACAGCCATGTCAATGAGATTACTCATCATGCGTAGATTTCCTTTTACATCTTTCAAACCAAATGGGTTTTCGGTGTCTTTTTTCATCATGATCACCCCGCCTCTTGGTCCACGCAAAGTCTTATGTGTAGTAGAAGTAACAAAATGACAATGATCAAAAGGATAAGATAATAGTCCTTTTGCAATTAATCCGGCAGGATGTGCAATATCTGCTAATACAAATGCACCTACCTCGTCAGCTACTTTGCGAATACGTGCATAATCCCAATCGCGGCTATAGGCACTGGCACCACAAATGATCAGTTTGGGTTTTACAGTTCTTGCTTTTTCCTCTAGCATTTCATAATCTACCAATCCATCTTCTCTTTTCACACCATAAAAGTGCGGCTCATACAATTTACCACTGAAGTTCACTGGTGATCCGTGTGTGAGGTGTCCACCCATGCTCAAATCAAGTCCTAAAATTTTATCACCCGGTTGGAGTATTGCCAACATCAATGCCGCATTGGCTTGGGCACCACTATGTGGTTGTACGTTGGCATATTCAATATTGAAAATTTGTTTAAGTCTATCGATCGCTAATTGTTCTGTTTGATCCACAATTTCACAACCGCCATAATATCTTCTTCCCGGATACCCCTCGGCATATTTATTGGTCATTACATTACCCATGGCCTGCATCACCTGTAAACTGGTAAAATTCTCTGAAGCGATCAGTTCAATGCCACGACGTTGACGTTCTAATTCTTGTTTAATGAGATCGAATACGAGGGTATCTCTTTGCATGATGAAGTATTTGATGCAAATATAAGCCAAGAGGGGCAAGGTACAAGCTACAAGCCACAAGCTACAAGTAGTTAATAAATTAGCACTTGATCACATACATAAATACTTGCAGCATGCAGCTTGGGGCTTGCAGCTTAAATTTCCACACTACTTGCCCAATGACCAGATTTTCCTATTTTCGACCTCTTGATGAGTAAGACCGCTTCAGGTTGGAGCTGTTGTAAGCATTGTGCGAATGGACTCATCAAAAAATATCTCCCATGAAAGCAATCATACCAGTAGCGGGTGCAGGTACTAAACTAAGACCGCATACTTATACACAACCTAAAGCGTTGATTCCTATTGCAGGGAAAACCATTCTTAGTTATATCGTTGATCAACTTCGAGAAGCTGGTATCAATGAGTTCATTTTTATCGTTGGATATCTGGGTGAAAAAATTCAGGATTATGTGAAGCAAACCTATCCTGATATGACCGCACATTTTGTGTTTCAGAATGAACGTCAGGGTACCGGTCATGCGATTGAATTGACCAGAAATATCGTTGGACAAGATGAGGTATTTGTTGCTTTAGGGGATACTATTTGTGAGTATGATGTAAAAGAAGTGGTGAATAGTCCTTACAGTATGCTCGGCATCAAAAAAGTAGATGACCCGAGAAATTTTGGAGTAGCATCGATCGGTGATGATGGATTTATCGAGCAAGTCGTAGAAAAACCTGCTATCCCGAAAAGCAATATGGCATTGGTAGGGTTATACAAGATCAAAGAGACCCATTTCCTATTTGAATGTTTACATCACCTGTTTACACAGGATATTAAAACCTATGGTGAATATAATCTGACAGATGCATTGGATTGTATGATCAAGCGTGGTGCAAAGTTTCAATCATTCAAAGTGAAAAATTGGTTTGATTGTGGTAAGAAAGAAACTTTACTGGAGAGTAATGCTACTTTGCTAAAAAAATTCGGAGGCAATATTGTCGATGGACACGATTTTAAAGACACGATCATCATTCCACCGGTTAGTATAGCGCCGGGTTGTGATATCTCAAATGCAATTATAGGTCCACACGTAGCCATTGGAGCCAACACCACGATCAAACACTCTATTGTACGCGATAGTATCATCGGATCTTATACCAATCTTTATGAAGTGGTCCTGGACAACTCCCTCATCGGCAGTGATGCCTCAGTCAAAGGACTCAGTCGTAGTTTGAATATTGGGGATAATACGGAGATTGATTTTGGGTAGCAGATGGCTAATAGGTCATGGCATATGGGTATAAATACTAAGTAGAAATGCGTATCCGATAAATAGGAATGGTTACTAATTTTATCCAATGGCATTTCGATTTGAAGGATTACAAATATGGAATCAAGCACTGCAATTATCTGTCGAAGTAAATGACTTAGCAAAAACGTTTCCATCATTTGAACTTCATAGTTTGTCAAGTCAAATCAGACGAGCCTCAGATTCAGTTGTTTTAAACATAGCAGAAGGGTCAACGGGTCAAAGTAAATTAGAGTTTTGTCGCTTTCTCAGATATGCACTTCGATCCGGTATTGAAGTGGTTTCTTGTATTTTTATAGCCAGAGAGAAAGGGTATCTTTCAGAAGATGTCTTTCGACAATTTTATATCAAGTATGAACATTTATGTAAGATGATCACGAATTTTCAAAAATCACTTCAATAACTATATGCTATGAGCCATAAGCTATTAACTAACAGACTTACTAACCTATTCACCACCCGCTATCCCATCATTCAAGCGGGAATGATATGGGCGAGTGGGTGGAGATTGGCGAGTGCGGTGAGCAATGCGGGGGGATTGGGTTTGTTGGGTGCAGGAAGTATGTATCCGGATGTATTACGTGAGCATATTCAAAAATGTAAGCTGGCGACTGATCAGCCATTTGGTGTCAATGTGCCGTTATTGTATCCAGATATTGATCAGTTGATGAATATCATTGTTGAAGAAAAAGTACCGATCGTTTTTACGAGTGCGGGTAATCCTAAAACATGGACAGGATTTTTGAAGGATAAGGGAATTAAAGTAGTACATGTTGTGAGCAGCAGCAAGTTTGCTAAAAAAGCTGAAGAAGCAGGCTGTGATGCAGTTGTAGCAGAAGGGTTTGAAGCTGGTGGACATAATGGTCGTGAAGAAACTACTACCATGGTCTTGATACCAGCGGTACGTGCAGCTGTTAATATTCCTGTAATAGCGGCAGGAGGTATTGCAACCGGTACACAAATGTTGGCTGCAGTGGTATTGGGAGCAGACGGTGTTCAGGTGGGTAGTCGGTTTGTGTGTACGCCGGAAGCTTCATCGCATCCTTCATTCAAACAAGCGATCGTGGAAGCGGGGGAAGGTGATACACAATTGGCCATGAAAAAAGTAGTTCCTGTACGATTATTGAAAAATAAATTCGCAGAAGAAATCAAATCTGCAGAGTTGCGTGGTGCTTCAGAAGAAGAATTGAAACAAATACTAGGCAGAGCTAGGGCTAAAAAAGGAATGTTTGAAGGTGATATGGAAGAAGGTGAACTTGAGATCGGACAAGTAAGTTCACTGATTCATGAGATCAAACCTGCTTCAGCAATTGTCGAAGAGATGATCAATGAGTATCATATGCGACTACAACAATTGGTTCAATTCGACCCAAAATAAAACCTCCGCAATGTGAATCATAGCGGAGGTTTCAAGTAGAATATTTTTTACTTATGTAAATAGTAGGAGTTGGCCTGTGATGTGCAGGTCACTACGAGATCATTGATACAAACATGTTCCGGTAAGGTTGCAGCATACAAAGTGATATTGGCAATATCTTCTGGCTGTAATGCCTGGTATCCGTCATAAACGGCATCGGCTTTAGATGCATCTCCTTTAAATCTTACGATCGAGAATTCTGTTTCGGCTGCACCGGGATGTATGGCTGTTACTTTTATACGATGTGGTAAAAGATCTATTCTCATTGCTTTACTGATCGCATCCACCGCATGTTTGCTGGCGCAGTATGCATTCCCGTCTTTGTATACTTCCTTACCTGCTGTAGAACCAATATTGATGATATGACCTTTCTTTTTGCTGATCATAAAAGGAATGACCGCTTTGGTTACATACATCAATCCTTTTACATTGGTATCGATCATCGTATCCCAGTCATCCAAGTTGGCGTTTTCAAAACTATCTCTGCCCAATGCAAGACCGGCATTATTCACCAGTATATCGATTGCTTGCCATTCAGCAGGCAGTTGGCTCAATGTATCGGTCACTGTTTTCCGGTCTTGTACATCAAAAGCCAATGACAAAACCTTAATAGTATATTTTGCTTCTAGATCAGATGCTATGGTATCTAATCTGTCTTTTCTTCTACCTGTAATGATACAGTTCCATCCAGCTGCGGCAAACGTATAGGCAATAGCTTTTCCAAAACCTGATGTAGCTCCGGTAATGAGTATGATTTTTTTCATAGTGCAAAGTTAAGGTGGTGGATAGCTAATAGGTCATTGCGTATAGTAAAAAATGAAGATGTTGATTCTTGGGTTCTTCCATTAGGATGAACCATTCGCTATCACCTGATCAACACGATCGTACCTTTTTTATACACACGATTACCTAACTGATCTGTTCCTACTGCTTCAAATACATAAGTGCCCGGGGGTTGAGCAATGCCATTGAAAACACCATCCCAACCTTTTCCTGTTTGACTGGTTGAGAATAATAATTGTCCCCAGCGATTATAAATTCTGAAATATTGTAAGGTAGCAATGCCTACACCTACGGGTCGAATCACATCGTTCTTTCCATCTCCATTCGGAGTGAAGGCGGAGGGTACAAATAGATCCGGTCCTGTTTTAAACACACGAACGATCACATCGTCTTCATCGTAACAACCACCTGCACCGATCGCACGAACAATATAACGGATCGAATCTATTGTTTCCGGGAGTGTCAATATTGGTGTGGCACTGGTGGGATCATCTAATCCAGTGATGGGATTCCATAAATAATTGATTCCGCCTTCAGCCAGTAATTGTACAGGTCTTCCGGCAACAGCAAAAGTATCTCTACCTGCATAGGCAGTGAGGGGCTGTGTAACAAAGATGGTCACAGTATCTCGAACCGGTTTGTTACAACCTAAAGTATCGATTGCTGTGAGAATATATTGTGTGGTCTTTGATGGACCAGCGGTCGGGAATAAAGTATTGGCATTGATCAAAGAGGAAGATGGCGACCAGTTAAAATCTGCACCTACAATAGCCCCTCCTAATTGTACACGATCTCCAAAACAAATGGTTGTGTCACTACGGACAGCTACCTGAGGATAAGGAGCAACTTTCACAAATACAGAATCTCTATCCTGACAATAACCCAAATTCGCAGTTACATAATACATGGTATTCACCAACGGTTGGACCATCGGATATTTTGTATTACCGGGAATGGTAACTCCGGTAGAAGTGGTCCATTGATAACTCAGGGCGTCACTGACCGGACTCAAAGTGAATTGGTCGGTGCGACAGATACTCGTATCCATTCCTAATTCAACATCAATGAAATCCAAAACATTCACGGTGACGGTATCGGTATTGATACAACCATTATCATTGATGGTGATAAAGTATCGGGTGGTATCAACAGGGTATACGATGGGATTGGGTGTATTGATGTTCAACATCCGAGCCAAACTCGCGGGTCTGTCGGTGGTCCATGTAACGGTTCCGTTTCCGATCGTGCTTCGTAAAGTAAGTGTGTCAATACTACAGATCAGTGTATCTCGAAATGCAAGATTAACGAGTGGTTTATCGCGGATGATGATGGGCTTTGTGATGGAATCGATACAACCTTTACTATTCGTTGCTACCAATTTTACCTGAACAGTTTGTGGCGTTGCATATTTCCAAACGGTGTCTTTTCTTCTTGATGTGTCAGCTGTTGTAGTAAGGTCTCCCAAATCCCAACGCCAACTATTCACAACACCATACTGTGTTGTTGTTGCATCTGTGAAATTAAAACTATTGAGATAGCAAGTGCCTTGTACATTGAAGTTTGGTACAAAACCAGGATATACTTTTACCTGAGCAGTTGCAGAATCTTTACATCCTCCTGAACTGGTAACAGTAAGTTTCAGCACATAGGTTCCGGTATCTGCATAAGTATGTGTGGGTGTGGGATTCGTTGAGTTCGAGTTTGGTCTATTCTCACCAAAGTCCCAGAGATAGCTTGTGATATTTGAACTGGCAGATTCATTCTGAAAATTCATCGTGAATCCATTACAAGTAATATAACTAGGTTTTAGACTAGCCCCTGTGAGCGAACAATCTGATACCCGTAATGTAAAATCTTTTCGATGCTCGGAGATCGCTATTCCATTGCGCCATTCAGTGATACATACGTTTACTACATAGTAGCCATTAACAGGAGCAATACCTGAAATGATACCGGTGACAGGATTAATTGTGGCTGTTGGACCAAGAGGATTACTACCGGAAAACCCATTTGTATATCCCACAAAACCAAATGGCGGGTTTGAATAATTGACATCATTGGCATTGGTCGTATTTCCTCTATTGTATGCTGCACATAAGCTATATGAAAGTGAATCACCCTGATCAGGATCAGTTGCACTAAAATCAATACTAAAAGGAGAGTTCTGACAAACGAGCGTTGTGTCTTTTAAAGCGAAAACAGGACTGGAATTTGTTCCGGAACCTAATGAGTTAGTTCCCGGAATAGTACAGGTGTATGTAGCGCCTTCTCCAAAGGTGGTTGCAGTGATTTGTTCTTTAACAATATTAGTAATGGCATCTGTTCTGCAACATGTTTGATACATGATAATATAACCTGCTGAAGTAACCGGTAATTCAGCAGTAAAAGTATAAGTCGCTAATTGATAACATACCGATACATTACCGGTAATACAAGGATCAGGACTACCTAAGTTAAGTGTTTCAATATTGCCGGATCTATTGACAGGTACCAGATTCCCAAAACGAGTGGAAGGTAGTGTGTTGTTAAATATACCGATCTGAACAGAACCCGGAAGTTGTGCTACGTTATTACCGGAGGCATTACAATCTCGAAATAAACGAAGTGTGATCTGATATCGTGAATTGCCTGCGTTACCTACTCCTAGATAACTGTAATAAATTTCCCCACCTGCAATATGTCCTGCAAAAGCCGGGATCAGGAAGCCGATTAAAAATATGGTGAGTATCGTCTTTTTCATGCTTATAGAACCAAAACTCCTTTCTTACTGTGGCGTGAAATTACACTCCATCTAATCCAGAAACTCAGTCCTTTTCGTTTTTAACGGGTTTACAACAACCCTAAGAGTAGAATCAGGTATGAATTGCTGCTTATTTTGTCAAATAACAGGAAATTCTTTTATCTGACAAGTCAATACACCGATTTGTTGTCTGAAAACGGTTCATTTTCACCGAATCAATACCGCCGTGCCTTTACGAAATACTGTTTTTCCATAAATGTCTTTTCCTTGTGCGATATAGACATAGGCACCGGAACCTTGGAGAATACCATTATACCTGCCATCCCATCCCAATCCTTGTTGATTGGTTGAGAAGAGTAATTGCCCCCATCGGTTATAGATCCTAAAATATTGGAGTTCGGTTATGCCTACGGCAATGGGTCTTAAAACATCATTTTTACCATCTCCATTGGGAGTGAATCCGCTTGGTACAAGGATATCCGGCTGACTCTTGAATACTTTTACGAGAATATCATCTTCACCATAACATCCTCCAGCATCCGTAACCCGAACACGATACAATATCGAATCGATATCTTCTCCCAAATGTACGATCGGGTTATAGATCATCGAATTGTTTAAGCCGATGGAGGGTGTCCAGTTAAACTGAGATCCACTCGATGCGGTTGCTTCTAATGCCAATAACTGATCCGGAACGATCATCGTATCTCTTCCGGCCTTTACAATAATATTCGGAACCACTTGTATCCGAACTGAGTCCCGAACAGATTTTGGACATCCGGATAGAGTATCTCTCACTACAAGTGTATAAACCATATTGCGCGTAGGGCCAGCCAAAGGATTCATGCCGCTTGCATTCAATAATGCATTCGTAGGTGACCAACGAAAATCTGTTCCGGTATAACTTGCATTTAACTGTAGCCGGCTTCCGTAGCAAATAATAGTATCACGTGTGGAGATATTGACTTGCGGATAAGGTGCAACCCTCACAGTGATCTGATCCGTAGCCTGACATCTACCCAAATTGCCGATTACAGTGTAAGTAGTATTCGCTGTTGGCGTTGCTATCGGATTCTTCACAGAAGCATTGTTAAGCGTTAATGCAGGCGACCATGAAAATGAACTGGCAATTGTATTTGTTCGAAGTGTGATAGGATCGCTCAGGCATATCGTTGTATCAGGTCCAACTTGTACGGTGATATAGTCAACTACATTTACCGTAACAGTATCCGTATTGGTACAGCCATTGTCAGACATGGTTACGATATACCTGGTAGTATCTTTTGGAAAAACGATTGGTCGGTTTGTGTTCCTTCCGAGAATATGGGTATTGGGTAGCCAAGTGAAATTACCGGTACCGGTTACAGGGATCAATAAACTATCAATACTACAAATAACCGTATCCCGAAAAGGTAAATTGATCGTTGGTTTATCACGAATCGTAACTGATTTTTGAACACTGTCGATACAACCCTTATTGCTTTCAACAATCAACTTTACGGATGCGTTCAAGCTTCCGGCATACTTATACTGTGGATTGGCAATGATGGCGGTATCTGCTAACGTAGTATCTACACCGAAATTCCATTTCCATGTATTGATCGTACCATACTTGGCGAAACTGGCATCTGTAAACTGATAAGGTAATTGAACACAAAATCCTGTACTATTGAAGTCAGCTTTAAACCCGGGATATACCAATACTTCTGTACTATCTGTTCCTTCACATCCTTCAGGACCTTTTACTGTTAATCGTGCCATGTATCTACCTGTATCTGCATATGTAAAAACAGGAGTGGGGGAACTAGAAAAATTATTCATGTTTCCGGGAACACCAAAATCCCACAAATAGGAAGTAATGGAAGACGAAGTAGAACCATTTTCAAAGTTTACCGTATTGTCATCACATTTGACAATTCTCGGCGGCAGATCTGCTTCGATCAGATCACAGTCATCCACTTTTAAAATAAAATCTTTTCGATGTTCTGTAAATGGTTTGCCTGCCCTCCATTCCGTAATACAAACGCTTACCACATATTGTCCACCTGCTGGCGCAATACCTGAAATGATACCGGTTTCCGCGTCAATGGTTACTTTATCACCCAAGGGCTGATTACCATTGTAAGGAAACACATACGTCAAGGGATCTAAGGCCAAGTCTTTTGGGATAGTAAAATTGGCAGCATTACTACCCGCAGGTGCGTTAAACCCTTCACAAAATGAATAGGTCAATTTATCGCCATCTGAATCGGTTGCTCCAAAATCAAGTATAAATTTCTTTTGTGTGCAAACCAAAGCCGTATCCTTTACGCGGAATTGAGGGCTACTGTTGTGTTGTCCTTCAGCAAGTGATGCGGTACCTGGAATTCTTGTGATATAATTACTACCAACATTCACAGGATTCGCAAGATTTGAAATTTGGTTAATACGGCAACACCCTAAACGTGTTAGCAAATAACCGCTTATATTATTGGGTAATGCAATAACATTAGAATAGATCGCTACTTCATAACATACTTCTGGATCACCTACTAAACAAGGAAATAGATCTGTTCGGAGTTTAAGTGTATTCACTGAACCAACGATCGGCAAAGAGAGTTCTGTGAATAAAATACTATTCTCATAGATACCTACATTGACCCTTTCGTTTTCTAAACGAGGTCCGGAGGAAGAACATTCTCTGAAGAGACGTAATGTGATTCTATAATTACTGGTATTGGGAGCATTGCCAGAACCCAGGTATTCATAATACAATTCTCCACCCGCCACATGTCTGGACAGTGCGGGCAATGCGCATAGTAGAAGAAACATTATGAAGAATAGTTTCTTCATAAAAAGTATTACGATTGATGTATGAATGCATCGATATATTGATTGATCCTCTCTGTTGATTCTAACATACCCATATGACCAATTCCTTCCAGTACATGAATATACGAGATTAGAGGAAGATGCGTTTGCTGTAACACATCGTTTAAGGGGGCAGCTACATCTTCTGTTCCAAGAACGAACAAAATAGGCAAGGGGTTGCCTTGTAAAACGGCTGTTCGATCGGGTCTTTGCATCATGGCATAATAGTATGCCTGTAAAGAAGAAGTGGTGAGTGATGCTGATTTTTGGATCAACTGCTCTATGATTTCCGGATTATCTTTTTTACACCGGTCGCCAAACAAATTCGGGATCGTATTTTTTAAGAATGCGAATCCGCCATAAATGTGCATCATTTCAATACCTCGCAACCGAACATTTTTTTTCTCTTCACTGTCAGCAAATGCAGTAGAATGGATCAATCCAAAGCCAAGTAATTGCTCAGGATATTTTTCTGCAAAAGCCAATGTGATATACCCACCCATGCTATGACCGAGCATGAAACATCGGTCAATATGTTCATTTTCAAGCATGGCATGAACGGCATCTGCAAGCTTGTCAATCGTGAATCGTGATGGGTCAACAGCATTTGAGTGAGCTGAAATATCCTGAGTGCTTGTCCATTCTGAAGATCCGGTACCTGGTAAACCAGGAATGATCAGCATACATTTTTTTTCTAAGTATGTGATTTGCGCACCCCAGATACTACTGTCCTCTCCGAAACCATGTAGCAATATAACCGGAGTACCTTTTCCGACTACTTGATAATGAATGGTTCCATCTGACCAACTACACTGATTGAACATGTGATTATTTTTTTCGGAATCTATCTGTGAATTTCCACAAGATCAACAGCAAGCTGATCGCTGATGCAATTTTATAGAGATAATCACCCCATTGCACATAAAAAGTTTCTCCGCTAACCACCGGTACTGGATATTTAATAGCCGTTTTTTGATTCCAAGGTTGGCTTGTTTTGATCTCACCAAGTGGATCGATCACTGCAGAGATGCCCGTGTTTGCACTTCTGGCCACCCATTTTCTTGTTTCAATAGCACGGAGTTTTGCATAGTGCAAATGTTGTCGATGCCCCGGCGTATTTCCCCACCAACCATCATTGGTCATGATGGTGAGAATATTCGCTCCTTGTTTCACATATTCACCCACATATTCTCCATACACACTTTCATAACAAATAATGGGAGCACTGCTATAAGGGTTTTGTGGTGTTGAGAAAGCAGTAGCACTTTCAGATCTTCCATATCCACCGGTTGTTCCGCCAAATTGCTCAAAAACAGGGGCCATGAAATTTAAAAAAGTGGGTAGTGATTCAACACCGGGTACCAATTTGCTTTTGTTGTAGAATGCGATGGGTAGCCCGTTGGTAATATGTACTGCTGCATTGAAAGCGTCGTAATAAGTACCACTCCCTGTTGTTCTTGCTGTTGCAGTTTGTTTTTCATACCCATAATTTTTATAGGTCTCAATCCCGGAAACAAGACTGATAGCTGGATGTTTTTTACTGAACGCAAAAACAGGTTGATAATAGCCGTTGTATAAAACATTGTCCTGCCATTCAGCGTCACTCATGGCTGTTTCAGGCCATAGTACCAAAGCAGTATTACTGTCTATGTTTTGTTCTGTTAATTGTAATAACGAATTGATCTGTTCGCTGGTAGATCCTGCATTGAATTTTCCATAAGGATCTACATTGGGTTGTACGATGACAATATTTTGTTTTGCGGTATTTTCCTCGATCTTAGGTTTGATGAATATCGATAGCATAACAGGTATGATGAGTATAGTGATACTGATCAACACATTTTTTTTGACATTGACTTTTTGTTGGAAAGACAAAATAGTTTCGTACAAAAAAACATTGCCGATCAATACCCATAAGGTACCACCTTGTACACCTGTGAATTCATACCATTGGATACTATCAGGATACATGGCGAATACATTTCCTAATGATAACCAAGGCCAGCTTAATTGCCAGTTGTGGTGTATATATTCAAAGCACATCCAGAAACTGATCAAAGAAATATAACCGATGCGTTTCCCTTTTTTCTTCAAATGAAAATAGCCCCACCATGGAAAAGTCATTAACATACTATTGAACATGATAGCAGCGATGGTTCCTACATCCGTTGAATTCCACATCCACCAGGTAGTGCCGGTATTCCAGATGAGTGTTGTGAGAAATGTCGATCCAAAAAAACGAGAGGCAGTCATATTCCTATCTGCTACCATCAATAATGGTATCCAAGCAATAAATATCAATGGCATCAATGAAGAAGCAGGCCATGCTATGTACAGCAGTAGTCCTGATAATATGATGAGATATAAAGAAGGTGTTTTCACAAGCTGTATTTATTGCCCCAAGTTCGTAATAAAAAATAAAAAAGCTCCGGTATATGCCGGAGCTTTTTATAATAGGGTATCAGTTATTTCCGACTATAGTTCGGAGCTTCTTTGGTAATATCAATATCGTGTGCATGACTTTCTTTCATTCCCGCATTTGTAATCTTTACAAAAGTGGCTTGCTGTAAAGCTTTGATATTCTTTGCACCGCAATAACCCATACCGGCTCTTAATCCACCTACGTATTGATAAACGATCTCACTCAAACTACCTTTATATGCCACACGACCTTCGATTCCTTCCGGTACAAATTTTTTGATATCATCTTCAACATCCTGGAAATAACGGTCGCCGCTACCTTGACTCATTGCACCCAAACTTCCCATACCGCGATATTCTTTGAATTTACGGCCTTCGTAGATGATGGTGTCACCTGGACTTTCCTGCACACCGGCAAATACACTACCCATCATCACAACATTTGCACCTGCTGCCAAAGCTTTGACCATATCACCTGTATAACGAATACCACCATCAGCGATGATGGGTGTACCTTTTGTTTTTAGGGCATGACTTGCTTCCATAATTGCGGTGAGCTGAGGAACACCCGCGCCGGCAACGATACGGGTGGTACAAATAGATCCCGGACCAATACCTACTTTAACGGCGTCGGCACCCGCTTCTGCCAATGCTTTCGCTCCAGCGGCTGTACCCACATTACCTGCTATGATCTGTAAGTTTTTGAAATTTTTTCTCAGTGCTTTCAATGCTTCGATAACACCTTTGCTATGACCATGTGCGCTATCAAGTGTTACCACATCAACACCAACTTGTTGTAATGCTGCAGCACGATCCATCAGATCCCTTGTGATACCTAAGGCAGCACCGACCAATAGTCTGCCTAAATTATCTTTTACACCATTAGGGAAATTACTCAGCTGCATGATATCACGATAAGTGATCAGTCCAATGAGCTTTCCCTGTTTATTGACAACAGGAAGTTTTTCAATTTTATATTGACGTAAGATCTTTTCTGCTTTTTTCAGATCGGTTCCTTCGGGGGCAGTGATGAGATTTTCCTTCGTCATCACTTCTTTTACCTTTTTCTTTTTATCTGTTTCAAAACGGAGGTCTCTGTTGGTAAGAATACCCACTAGTTTCTGTCCACCATCAATGATAGGAATACCGCCGATCTTATTCTCCTTCATCAGTTTTAAAGCGTCACCGATCGTAGCGTCAACCAATAAGGTAACCGGATCGATGATCATGCCGCTTTCGCTGCGTTTTACCTTGCGCACCTGTTCGGCTTGCTTTTCGATCGTCATGTTTTTATGGAGAATACCCAATCCGCCTTCACGCGCCAATGCAATGGCCAAACCTGCTTCTGTTACGGTATCCATTGCAGCAGAAAGGATCGGAACATTCAATGTAATGGCTTTGGTAAGCTGAGAACGGATGTCAACTTCACGTGGAAGTATTTCGCTGTAAGCGGGCATCAACAGAACGTCATCGAAGGTAAGTCCCTCACCGAATAACCTGGATGCAGCAGCAGTGTTGCTGGGAGAAGATTTTCTTGTTGCCATGTGCAAAGATAGTTCAATGGGAATATTGATTCCAAAAAATGATTTGGTGGTCTTGGTTCATGGTCGATGGACCATAGACCATGGTAGAACATAGTCAGTATTCCATGGACTATGGTCTATCAACCAACTAACTCAATTGGTATCTCTTCCCCGGCAGTTGAATAATGATATTCTGTAATTCAAGATTTAGAATCGCAGAAGCCATGGCTGAACTGCTGAGGTTGCTTTTGAGGTAGAGTTCGTCCACATGCATATGTTCACAAGTGGAGAGGATGGATACAATGATTTGTTCATTGGGTGTGCATTCGAGGAATAGTTTTTTTTGAGAATTTTTTTTCTTTTTTGGTTCTTGCCAACCCAATGCGCTGACCAGTTGCTCAGGGCCCGTGAGTATAGTGGCTTTATTTTGAGCGATCAATTGCAAGCATCCACTGCTGCGATGATCGTAGATGCGACCCGGCACGGCAAATACATCACGGTTGTATCCAAAAGCAAGATCAGCAGTGATCATACTCCCGCCTTTTATAGCAGTTTCTATCACGATTGTAGCATCAGAGATTCCCGCGACGATCCTGTTTCGTTGGGGAAAATGATGTCTGTCAGGTAATGCATCAAACCAGAATTCTGTGAGAAGCCCACCTTGGTCTATCATTTCTCTAGCAAGGGATCTGTGTACATGCGGATATATAGTTTTGAAACCATGTGCCATCACACCAATGGTAGGAAGTTGATGCTGTAATGCTGATCGATGCGCAATGGCATCGATACCGTGTGCCAATCCGCTTACGATGATCACATCATAAGGTTGTAAGGTTTTGATCAGTTGTTCAGTTACCATTCTGCCATAGTCGGTTGCATTCCTGCTGCCGATGATGCTGATGATCCTGGATGTGTTCAAAGATCTATTGCCTTTGAAGAAAAGAATCAATGGAGGATCGGCACAATTTTTAAGTCGTTGCGGATATTGCTGATCAGTAATGAAAAGGATGGAAAGACCATGTTGTGCTATCTTTTTCAGTTCTTGTTCAGACAAATGATGATCTGTGAATTTTTTGATCTTTGCAGCTCTTATTTCTCCAATGCCTTCTACTGCTGCGAGCTCTTTTTTTCTGGCCTTGAAAATCGCAGAGGCGGTTCCAAAATATTCGATCAGTTGCTTGGTGAGAATGCTGCCGATATCGGGTATTCGTGTTAGGGATAATTGATAGATGGTTTCTTCCGTAATCATCCGAACAATGTCACCAAAAAAATAATGCGAAAAACAGGTATTTATACATAGGGAATTACCTTATTTTACAGATATATATTTTTTATCATTTATGCGCGGTACGTTTTTTTTATTTGTTTTGGTTGTTGCCCTTCAATCGGATGCTCAGCAGCTGCAATTACCTTTTTCGGTCAAATATTTTTCTGGATCGATTCGATCAACTGATTCATTATTGATCAAAAATGTGGGTAAGAAAAATGGCTTGGGATTACCTAATTATGAAATTACCATACTTGACACAGCTGCATTGATCAGGCCTTATGAACGAGAACGAGAAAGGGCTGAAAGTATGATTGGATCTGGCTTTCGATCACATACCATATTCGTGGATTTGAAAAATCAATACCAATATTTTCAATCAGAGCCGATAGGTCTTGATAAATTTTTGGTGCAGGAAAAATATCGGCAAACAGTATATGATCTGATAAATGATTCCATCTCAGTTTTAGGATATACATGCTACAAAGCGGTTCTAAAGGCTAAACCCGGGAACCAGACTAATAGCGTAATGTGGTATGCACCTTCCTTGCCATATCCTATTTCTCATTTAGGTTTTAGCGGGTTGCCTGGTCTCGTACTTGCAAGTGAAACTTATAATGGAAAAAGTAGAGCTGTTTTAATAGCTACAGAAATCAAGACTGAGAAAAGAACGATCGTAAAGCCTTTCAAAGGAAAGCCGGTTACGCAGGAAACTTTTTTTAAAGCGCTAGAAACCTTAAGAAGAAACTGAGTCAATGGTTACAAACCTGTAATTGTAAAACTTGTTCTTCTGTTTTTGGCTCTGCCTGTTTCTGTATTATTATCTGCTACCGGCTTCGTATCTCCATACCCTTTGTACGATAATCGTTCTGTATGGATTCCTTTGCTGATCAAATAATCTACGATCGATTTAGCTCGATTTGTTGAAAGTGTAAGGTTATCTTTTGCATTACCAATATTATCAGTATGACCACTGATCTCTACTTTTAGTGTTGGGTTATCATTCAGTACTTGAATGAGTTGCGACAATTCGGCCAAACCATTCTCCGGTAATGCATAGCTGTTTGATTCAAATAGTATATTGTTGAAGACGAAGCTTTCATTCAGTTTTACAGGCTTTAGTGTGATATCTTTTTTGTACACACTATCTGCTTCCTTTTTACTCAGCGCATACAATTCACTGTAAAACAAGTATCCTTTTCTGTTCACCGTGAATGTGTAATCTTTTCCTGTGGGAAGCGTTATGAAATACTCTCCCAATTCATCCGTTTGTACACGCATCAATACAAGATCATTGTTGTTATCTGTTAATTCAACAGTAGCAGGTACACCTTTTTGCGTGATCGCATCTGTTACTTTTCCTTTTACATACAAAGTTCTATTGGGTCTGATGTTCGGACGTAATTGAAAAGAATAGAGATCGAGATTTCCCCTGCTATCACTCCGATCACTTGCATAGTAAGCAGTGAGTCCATCTGCTGAAACAGCCAGACTCCCTTCATTCTCGATCGTGTTAATGGGATAACCTAAATTCTCTGGCTTCCCCCATTCTCCTTTTTCGTTTTTACGCAATACAAATAGATCAGAATTTCCATAGCCGGGTAATCCATCAGAAGTATAGAATAATGTTTGGTTGTCGGCGTGAATGAATGGAGAAAACTCATCACCCGCCGAGTTAATCATCGGACCCATGTTAATGGCTTTTCCCCATTTGCCGTTTGGTTGTCTGAAAGACATGTACAGATCTCTGCCACCATAACCGCCCGGCCGATTACTACTAAAATAGAGCACTCGTTTATCAGGACTAATCGAAGGCGAGCTCTCCCAAAATTCTGTATTGATCGCAGGACCTAAATTTTCAGGTTCACTCCATCCTTGCGGTGTGTATTGTGAGAGATAAATATCATACCAGCCTAGACCTTGTCCTGAGAAATCACCGGCGAACAGTAACCATTCGCCATCTTGTGAAACAGTGATGGCCCCTTTTCTGGGTTCTAGGTTGATATCGCCATCAATCAATTGTGCTTTCCCGAATTTTTTATTGGTGATGGTACTCTGCATAAAATCTTCACGCTGATCACCGGTTCTACGAGTGAATACCAATAAACTATCTGTTACAGTTACTGATGGGTAATATTCTGAACGTGGTCCATTAACACTATCACCTAAATTAATCGGTGCAAACTGATAATCCGTTACAGGATGCTTGGCTGCATATTCAATAGCGAATTGATAGGATTGTTTTCGATAGGCCGCACTCTTTTGACCTCTCTCACTAATGTTTGGGATCGATAAGAATGTATTCACCGCTTTTAGTGCCTCTTCAAATCTTCCCAATCCTGCAAGATTAATAGAATAGGGTAGGGTATAGATTTTAAAATATTCCGCATCTTTTGCTTGCACTTTTTCATACAAGTTCACGGAACGTTGGTATTGTTTCAGTTCACCGAATGCTCCTGCTAATGACAGATATGCATCTAAAAAATTAGAATCAATATTGATGCATTCCAGTAAAACGGGAACGGCTTCGCGTGTCAGACCATCTTTGAGTAATTGAATGGCATTTTCATAGCGCGCCAAAGCCTTTGGCTTTATTTTATCAGCATCATAGCTCTGTGCATTGAGATGCAGACTCAATAATGCAAAAGCCAAAAGGAAGATCGTTTTTTTCACTGCTGAAAGTTCGTAAAAAAGAGAAGTGCATCTTGTTAAAATTCCCGTGATCAGGGAACGTTGATGTATTTGTGTGTTTGCAGACTCAATTCCCACTGAGGATTTGCTTTGATATAATCGATGATCAGCGGCAATACTTTTTCTGCTTTATCCCATTCAGGCTGTAAATACAGTTTACAGTTAGGGTTGACTTGCGCAGCATAGGTTTCAGCCCATTCAAAATCATGTTTGTTGAAAATCACCACTTTCAGTTCGTGAGCAAGTGGGATGATATCAGGCAACGGTGCTTTGAATTTCTTAGGTGATAAACAGATCCAATCCCAGTCACCACTTAAAGGCGAGGAGCCCGATGTTTCAATATTGGTTTCAAATCCTTCAGCTTTTAAGGAATGGGTGAGCTCATCAAGCGGATGCATCAAGGGCTCACCACCAGTGATCACTGCTAATCTGCCGGGATATTTTTTTGCTTCTGCTACAATATCATCAATGGATAGTTGCGGATGTTTGGATGCATCCCAACTGTCTTTCACATCGCACCAAACACAACCAACATCACAACCGCCCAAACGAATAAAGTAGGCAGCACGACCCTGATGAAACCCTTCACCTTGCAGGGTGTAGAAGGCTTCCATGACGGGTAAAGTGGTAGTATATGTAGTGTTGTTTTTGATATGATTATTTTTTGTCTATGGTCCATGGACCCTGGTCTATGATCTATTCACTCTTTGCTCGTATGCCTGCATGGTATTTTTAAGTAATCCTGCAATGGTCATCAATCCCACACCTCCGGGAACAGGGGTAATGGCAGATGCTTTGGCGGCTACTTCTTCATATGCTACATCACCTTTGATGCGGAATCCTTTTTTCGCAGTAGGATCTTCAACACGAGTGATGCCAACATCAATGATCACAGCTCCGGGTTTCACCATCTCTGCAGTAACAAATCCGGGTCTGCCAAGAGCTGCAACGATAATATCGCCTTGTAAACAAAGTTCTTTTAGGTTAGGAGTATGTGAATGACAAACAGTAACGGTACAGTTTCCTTCTTTTACATTACTGCTCAGTAATATACTGATGGGGCGACCTACGATATTACTCCTCCCGATCACGATCGCATGTTTACCTTTTGTTTGAACATTGAAATGTTCAAGCATTAACATGATGCCGTAAGGTGTTGCCGGAATAAAAGTGGAAAGTCCTTGCACGAGTTTACCTACATTGATCGGGTGAAATCCATCCACATCTTTAGAAGGGTCGATCGCTTCGATCACTTTTTGTTCACTGATCTGTTTAGGTAATGGCAATTGAACCAGAATACCATCAATGGCAGGGTCGTTATTCAGTGAATGAATGGTAGATAGCAATGCGGCTTCATCAATATTTTCGGATAGTCTGATCAGGGTAGATTCGAAGCCTGTTTCTTCGCAGTTTTTGACTTTACTCGCCACATAGGTTTCGCTGGCACCATTATTACCCACTAAAATGGCTGCTAAATGTGGTTTTCGTTTGCCTTCGGCTGCCAACTGAGCGGTTTTGAGTTTGAGGGATTCCTTAACTGCTGCGGCTGCTATTTTTCCATCTAATACTAACATGGCGCAAAAGTATTTAAATGCAACAGGACTTCCCTTTTGTATTGAAAAAAAGAAAACAGATTAATTTTTTTCTTAATTATTAAAGGAAATTAACCTTCATTTTTTTTCTACATTGTTCCAATATGATCAAGAAAATAGCTACTTCGTCGATTTTTAGTCCAATTTCACCGACCTCAAATTGCGGACTGATGCCCTAAACGTATATTTAAAAAGTATCATATTTATACTTTTTTTGCATAAATGGCTGCTAATCAGCCTTTTTTTTGCAAATGTTAAAAAAAATAAAAAAATTTTTAACGGTTGAACAAAAACGGCTTATCTTGAAGCTGGAAATTGTTAAAGCCTTTTAACAATTATTCTTCATTCTAAAATAATACACATGAGAAAAAGTCTAACACTGTTAGCTGCTGCATTGCTGTGGACGCTATCCAGCTTTGCGCAAACAGTGGTGGTTCAGGGTCAGGTTTCAGATGACCGGGGTCCTGTTCCAAATGCCACTATCCAAGAAAAAGGCACAAATAATGCCGCAAGAGCCGATGATCTCGGCAAATTCACACTCAGAGTAAAGCAGGGAGCAAAAGTTATCGTATCTGCCATCGGTCATGAGACCTATGAGTTTACGGCTAGCTCTGCGTATCAGAACATTCAGATCAAGACCCTCGCAGGAGAGTTGGAAGAAGTGTTCGTTACGAGTGCATTCGGTGTGAAGAAATCTCAGCGTACCACTCCTTTTAGTTCTCAGGTGGTGAGTTCAGAGCAATTGAATGTGATTCGTCAGCCGAATCTGAATAATGCACTTGCCGGTAAAGTAGCCGGTGTTCAGTTCAGAGGTCAGTCATCTGCTAAATTGAATGATCAAGGTTTCTTACGTATCCGTGGTGGTGGATCATTGAATGATGCGGGAGCTATCTATGTTGTAGATGGTACTATTACCAATTCATTTGATATTAACCCGGATGATGTAGAAGATATCACCGTTTTAAAAGGTGCGAATGCTACTGCTTTGTTTGGTAGCCGTGCCGGTAATGGTGCGATCGTTGTTACGACCAAAAAAGGACGTAAAGTAAAAGGGATCGGTGTAGAAGTAAACCAGTCAGTAACTTTTGATAGAGCTGTTTTTTTACCTCAATATCAAAATGAATATGGTGGTGGCGATGGCCCATGGTTAACTTTTAACTATGTAGCCGGTATGCCAACAGAATGGCAGGGATTAAATGGAAAAAGATATCGTGATTTTACGGATGATGCTTCATGGGGTCCTAAGATTGATGGATCAGAGTATATTCCTTGGTATGCTTTCATTCCCGGACATGCTCGTTCTGGTAAAACAGCCAGTTTTACACCTCAGCCGAATAATGCAAAAGATTTCTGGAACACAGGCGTTACATCTAATACCAATGTAAGCTTTACACAAAGCAATGGTGCCGGACAAAGTCTGCGTGTTTCTTATACGAATCAGAGCATCAAGGGTATGTTGGAGAATACAAAATCACTCAGACATAACCTGAATACATCGTTTACGATGGATATGGGTCAGTATATTACTGTTGGAGCAAATTTGAATTATACCAATCAGCAGATCAGTGGTGATTTTTCTGATGGATATGCCAATAACTCTGCCGGTAACTTCAGTCAGTGGTTTCACCGTGATTTGGATATTGATATCATGCGTGAGCTTGCAGGCTTAAAAACACCGATCGGAACATTTGCTTCATGGAACTTCCGTCGTAATCCGGGTTCATGGAGTGCTGCTGCTCCTAGAAACAGTGTATATGCTGCGAACTACTGGTACAATCCATTTACTTATTTCCAGAATATTGATCTCACTCAAAGAAGAGATCGTTTATATGGAGATCTGAATCTGACCGTTAAGTTCTCTAAAAACTTCAGATTTAAAGGTGCGATCCGTAAAGATCAGTTCAATGGTAATGTTGAAAATATAATACCGAATGAACTGGAACTTTCTGGTGGACAAACCGGTTTGTTGGCTAGTTATGGAACCAGCAATACTGTAAACAACGAATGGAACTTTGAAGGTGTAGCCACCTATAACCAAACATTTGGAGATTTGGCCGTAACTGTGAATGCAGGTGCGAACAAATTGAATATTCGTCAAAGAGCTGTTGCAGCTAATACCAATAACGGTTTGAACGTTCCTGGTTTATATGCGATCAGTAACTCTAAGACAACGCCTACTATTTCAAACACTAGATCTGACCAACAAGCGAATTCATTGTTTGCATTCGGTGATCTGGAGTATAAGAAATACCTGAGTTTAACTTGGGCTATACGTAATGACTGGTTCTCTACTTTGCCTAAAGGAAATAACTCATTGTTATCTCCATCAGTAGGTGCTTCATTTGTATTCAGTGAATTCACCAAGAGTGTTAACTGGTTAAGCTTTGGTAAAGTATTTGGTTCATGGGGTAAGAAACCAAAGACCCTCAGTCCATATGCTTTGAATTTGAATTATGCAGTTAACCCATTATTGTGGGGTTCTAACTTCCTGATGTCAACTCCAAATGCAACTCCGGATGCTAATCTTCGTGGTGCTTTGACCACAACATGGGAAGCAGGTTTGGATCTCCGTTTTGCAAAGAACAAGATCCGTATGAACCTTGTGTACTATAATGAAGACAACAGAGATGAGCCATTGGGTGTAACCGTGAGTGGTGTGAGTGGATTTACTTCTCAAACCATCAACGCTGCACGTGTAACTCGTCAGGGTCTTGAATTAGAATTGGGTGCAAGTATCATTAAGAGAAAAAATCTTAGCTGGGATGTAAGTAAAACAGTTGCTTACCTCTTAGACAATAAAGTAAAAGCGTTGGCTCCTGGTTTGACCAGCTATACACTTGCCGGCGGTTCATTTGGTACTCGTTTCGCACGTGCCTTCCACTTTGTTGACAAACAGTGGGGTATGTTAAGAGGCGGTGGTATCAAGCGTAATGCAGAAGGTCAGCCATTGATCACTACCAACGGTTTCAGTGGTGGTTTAGGTTGGTATCAGGGTGATGCTACCAAAGAGTGGGGTTCTGTTGTACCTAAATTAACAGGTGGTTTCCAAAACTTTGTTACCTACAAGAATTGGAACTTAGGCCTCACATTTGATTATCAGGTAGGTGGTAAATTCTTCTCTCTGTCTGAGCAGTGGGGAACGTTCTCTGGTCTGTTAGCTTCTACAGCAGGTAAGAATGATAAAGGCAATCCTATCCGTGACCCTGTTGCTTCAGGTGGTGGTGTACGCGTGAGAGGTGTTGATGCCGCTGACGGAAAAACACCAGTAGATGTATATGTAGATGCGTATGATTATTTCCACCAATTCTACTATCAGCAAATTGCAGAACCTTTCGTTCATGACCTCACATTTGTGAAGCTGCGTGAATTGAGTTTAGGTTATGCGATCCCTACTCAAAAATTGGGTAAGCTGGGTAAAGTGTTCCAGGGTGCATCTGTTTCTGTGATCGCTCGTAACCTGTTCTTTATCTATCGTGATACTAAGAACTTCGATCCATCAGAGATCAGTGGTGTATTCGGTGAAGATGGTAACCTGCCTGGTTCACGTTCTGTTGGTTTCAACTTAAAACTTAATTTCTAAAACCCTTAAATCATTTAATATGAAACAAATGAATATAAAAAGAGCCGCACTGGCGTTAGGGGTTTTTGCTACCTTACTTACGGGTTGTAGCAAGGGTATTAACGATTTCGGTAATATCAATAACAACCCGAATGCAACAACTGTTCCTATTACATCAGCCTTGCTGACCAACGTATTGGCCAATGCAGGCGGTAACGTATGGGGCAGCGGTATCAATACCACCGCCGGTTTGTACTGTCAGTACATGTCGGAAACACAATACACGGATATCTCACGTTATGCTACCCCTACTTTGAACTGGGATGGTATCTATGCGGGTGACCTGTATGATCTTCAGAACATCATCAATGTAAATACAGATCCTGCAACAAAAGCTGCTGCAGCGCAATTTGGTTCTAATAATAACCAGATCGCTATCGCAAGAATTCTGAAAGCATATAACTATATGATGCTGACAGATGCTTATGGTGATATCCCTTATTTTGAAGCATTAAAAGGGAACGGAACCATCGCTTACGATAAGCAAGAGCTTATTTATCCTGATCTGATCAAAGAATTGAAAGCTGCCGTAGCTCAATTTGATGGAGGTCTTACCGTTCAAGGTGATGTGATGTACAGCGGCAATACCACTCGTTGGAAAAAGTTTGCTAATTCACTCATCGCAACCATCGCATTACGTATGTCAAAAGCCAATGCAACTTTAGGAAAAGCAGAGTTTGCTGCTGCTATTGCTGCTGGTGTTATTGATAACAATGCAGATAATGCCGGTATTGCTTATCCTGGTGGTAACTATCGTAATCCGATCTATAACTATTACGTGATCACACAGCGTTTTGACTTTGCTGTGAGCAAGACCATTACGGATAATCTTACCGATAAAAATGATCCTCGTATCAACACATTCGGAAGTAATGCTAAAGGTTTCCCTTATGGATTAACACGTAGTGATGCATTGGCATGGCAAACTGCTAACCCAACTTTTGCATTCTTGTATGCTTTTACTGCTACTCCTCAAACAGGAACCATGTTCCTGATGACTGCTGGTCAGATGTACCTCGCCAGAGCAGAAGCTGCAAGATTGGGTTGGACAACAGAAGTGGCAGCAGTGATGTATGAAGCCGGTATCACCGCAGAAATGAATCGCTGGGGTATTACCAACAGTGCTGCTATTGCTACCTATTTGGCACAGCCTAATGTTGCACTTACTGGTACTACCAGCGACAACCAAAAAATTGCAGAACAAAGATGGCTGTCTTATTTCCCTGATGGAAACCAAGGATGGGCAGAATGGCGCAGAACAGGATTCCCTGTACTGGCAGCTGTTCCTGGTTCTACAAGTCCGGTTCCGAGAAGAATTCCTTATGGCCCGAATGAGCCTTTGTATAATCCAACGAATTATGCAACTGCTGCAGCAGGCTATAATTCTAACTCACAAAATGCAAAAGTTTGGTGGGATAAATAATCTGAAAAATATTAAAATTCCGTATATTCAATACCGAATTTAAGTTTCACTCGTTTTCAGTTTTTATAGTTTATCATGCACATGAGAATGGCCGGTAGTCTTACCGGCCTTCTCTTTTTATCTACTACGCAATCATTAATCGCTTATTTTTGTCGCCTTAAATCATGAACATGGAACAGCAACCCAACCACCAGTTGAATATTGAGATCAGTGAAGAAATGGCAGAAGGTGAATATGCAAACCTTGCAATCATCACTCACAGTAATGCTGAGTTTGTAATAGATTTTGTGAATGTCATGCCCGGTACTCCCAAGAGTCGCGTTAAATCGAGAATCATCTTTACGCCAATGCATGCCAAACGTTTTATGAAAGCATTGGAGGAAAATATTGCTCGCTTTGAAGCAGCCAACGGAACGATTCAAGATCTTGAACACATCGAAATTCCTATGAACTTCGGAGGTCCTACTGCACAAGCATAATACAGCATTCAAATTTTACCTTGATCAGCAAAACTGTAATGTCCTTCAGTGCTTACAATGATATGATCGAGTAACCGGATATCCAGTAATGCACTTGCTTCTTTGATCTTCTGCGTGATCAGCTCATCTGCCAGACTGGGGTCCAGATTGCCGCTTGGATGATTGTGGCATATGACCATGGATACGCATTCATGTAACAATGCTTTTTTCAAAATAATGCGGATATCGACCACAGTGCCGGTGATTCCCCCTTCACTGATCTGTTCATATGCAATGACCTTATTGCTGCGGTTCAAAAAAAGTACACCGAATACTTCTTTGTGTTTATGTGCTAGTTTGGCTCTTAGATAATCTGCGATATCACCGCTGCTTCTAATAACTTCTTTTTTCACATGACTTAAGTGTCTGCGTAGTCCCAATTCTAGCGCAGCGGTGATATAAATGGCTTTCGCCGCCCCCAATCCTTTTATCTTCAATTTGCAAATTGATTGAACGGAGAGTCTGCCCATAACATTGAGGTCATTGTTACATTGGCTTAATAGGTCTTTGGCAACCTCTAAAGCGGATTTTCCCGGTATCCCATTGTTGATAAGAATGGCCAATAATTCAGAATCACTTAGGTTTTCGACCCCTTTATGAAGCAGTTTTTGGCGTGGCTGGTCATCAGCAGCCCAATCTTTGATGGTATTTTTTTGCATTGTAAAAAAATTGAAAATTTCAAATGAAAATTTGTGAACCTAATCTCTATCTTCGCCGCTCATTCCTGCAATTATGAATCCATCTGTCAAGATTTTCTCCGGTACAGGATCTCAGGTGCTGGCAGAAAAAATAGCGCATCAGTTTGGCGCTCCTGTTGGAAAAATCAATATTCAGAAATTCAGCGACGGCGAATTTCAGCCCATCTTTCTGGAGAGTATTCGTGGCGATTATGTTTTCCTTGTTCAAAGTACGTATGCACCCACTGATAATCTGATGGAATTACTCCTCATGATCGATGCAGCAAAACGTGCCAGTGCTTATAAGATCATTGCCGTGATACCTTATTATGGGTTCGCGAGACAAGACCGTAAGGATAAACCAAGGGTCGCTATTGGATCCAAACTTATAGCAACTCTGTTGGAAGCAGCCGGAGCGGACAGGGTGATAACCATGGATCTCCACGCCGCTCAAATTCAGGCGTTTTTTGATGTACCGGTTGACCACCTGGACAGCTCTGCTATTTTCATTCCATATATCGAGCAATTGAAATTGCAAAACCTCACATTTGCTGCACCGGATGTAGGAAGTACCAACCGTGTAAGAGAAATAGCCAGTTATTTCAATGCAGAAATGGTGATTTGCGATAAGCATCGTAAACGTGCCAATGAAATTGCCAGCATGGTAGTGATTGGTGATGTAACGGACAGAGACATCGTATTGGTAGATGATATCTGTGATACTGGTGGAACACTGGCAAAAGCAGCCGGACTCTTAAAAGAAAAGGGTGCCAGAAGCGTAAGAGCACTGATCACACACCCCGTTCTGAGTGGGAAGGCGTATGAAAATATTGAGGAGAGTGTATTGGAGGAACTTGTGGTTTGTGATACCATCCCTTTAAAAAAGGAGTCTCCAAAAATTAAAGTGATTTCTGTAGCCGATCTTTTCGCAATTGCCATCCGCAATGCTTACGAGAATAAAAGTATCACCAGCTTGTTCATTCATTCTCAACTGAAAGGAAGAGGATAAGATAAGTTGCCCACTGCAAGCTTCAAGTTGTAAATTTATAAAATCCTGTAAATCAAATGTTTACAGGATTTTTTATGCTGTTGATCCTCTTGAAGCTGGAAGCTTGAAACTTGTAGCTTAAAATCGTCAGATTTTCCCTACTTTTGCCGTCCAAAATTTTAAACATGAAAACAATTACAATCGAAGGACAACTGAGGACCGAGCATGGCAAAAAAGCCGCCCGCCAGATTCGCTCTCAGGAAAACGTGCCAGGTGTAATTTACGGGGGTGCACAGGAGATCAATTTCTTTGCTCCTGCAAAGGCTTTCAAGCCTTTGGTTTACACAAGTGAATTCCAACTGGCCGAGGTTAAAGTGGATGGTAAAACCTACAAATGCATTCTGAAAGATCTTCAGTTTGATAAAGTAGAAGATTCATTGATCCATGTTGACCTGTTAGAGCTGGTTGACAACAAAAAAGTAATCGCTACACTTCCTCTGAAATTTACAGGTACTTCTGTAGGTGTGAAAGAGGGTGGTAAATTGGTTACAAAAATGAAAGCCCTGAAAGTGAAGGCTTTCCCTAAGGATCTGAAAGAAAACATCGCAGTAGATATTACCAATCTGGAATTGAATGGTAACATCCGTGTTGAAGATGTAAAAGCAGAGAATATGGAGATTTTGAACTCTCCTCGTATTCCTATCGCTTCAGTTGTAATGACTCGTCAGTTGAAACAAGAAGAAGCAACTGCTGCTAAAGAAGAGAAGAAGAAATAAGTTGAACATACTTATGAAGCAAAGAGACCCGATATGTATCGGGTCTCTTTTTTATCAGATCGTTGCTGGAAATGAAACAAAGAATATGCTTCCTTTCGGTTGATTTTCTTCCACCCAAATTCTTCCACTATTCTTCTCTACAAACTCTTTACATAATTTCAAACCTAATCCGGTTCCTTTTTCATTCATAGTACCTCGCTTGGAAACAATATTCGCAGAAGAAAATACATGATCCCTCAGTGCCTTATCCATTCCGTCTCCCTGGTCTGCTATTGAAATGATCACTTCATGATTACGTGTATAATGATGGATATCTATACTATGATTCTTAAAACTGTATTTGATGGCATTGGATAGTAGGTTTCTCAATACCAGTTGGAGATGATCGGGGTCAGCCCAAATCGGGCCTCCTTCAGATCGCACATTCACTTTGATCTCTTTATTTTCCAGTTCAGCTTGCATCAATGATAATACCAGACTGATCATTTGATTGAAATCAACTTTTTGAGGCTTTGCTTCAATACCTTCCAACTGACTGTTACTCCATTTCAATAAGTTATCGAGTCCGCCTTGCAATTGTTTTACCTGTAATGAAATATGTTCTGTGAGTTTATTGAATTCTTCCGAGGTCAACAACTGTTTATTTACAAGATCTAATGTGTTACGGAGTTGAGCAATGGGTGAACGAAGATCATGCGCAATGATCGAAAAGAGTTTTTCTTTAGTTGTATTCGATTCAGACAGTTCAGCATTTTTTTTCTCGAGGTTCAATTGACTTTCTTGCAACTCTTTTTCATAAAAGATCTGTTCATATCGATAGTAGAGTAACCCAAGAAAAGCCAGGATCAAGGCACTGGTCATATTGATATTGACCCTGTATTCAGGAAACGCTTCGATCATCCAGATAGTGGTATCGGTAATTCGTATGAACACAAAACAAAAAATAGTAATTGCAGAGAGGAGGGTGATCAGGATAGGGCGTTTGAAGATAATATTGATGATCACCAAATTTGCGATCAGAAAATATTCATTCCCATTTTGAAATTTAATAGCGCTTAAACAGATACTGGCTGTTGACAGAATATTTAGGATCAAACGAGCCGTTTGTATGTATTTATAATAGTTGATAAAGAGAAAGATCAATCCTCCTGTCGTATTCAAGGTTAATAAGCCTACATTCCAATAATGGCCTTCATAAATATTGATGGGAATGAAAATAAGGTTATGAAGCATTCCTAATGTAACACAAAGATTCAGCACCCTTGTTTTCTTCAATTCAATGGGGTCTAATGCAGCGTGAATACCAATATCTAAGATGCTTCTTATTGCTCTAGGGATGTACATACAGGGGTCACAAATATCGTTCTTGAAAATTAAGTCATCTACTGAGAAAACTCTTGTTTATTTTTGCTCTTTATGAACAAATTCTTGATCGTTGGGCTAGGTAATATTGGCGAAGAGTACAAGCATACCCGTCATAACATTGGATTTGATGTGGTGAGCGCATTTGTGTTGAAGCATGGGGGCTTTTTTAAGCTGGATCGTTTGGCAGAAGTAGCGGAAGTGAAATGGAAAGGCCGTTTATTTATTTGTATCAAACCCACCACTTATATGAATTTAAGTGGGAAAGCGATGAAGTACTGGATGGATAAAGAGGGGGTTGATATTTCCAGGACACTTACCATTGTAGATGATCTCGCATTACCTTTGAGCAAATTGAGGTTGAGGGGATCCGGTTCGGATGCCGGTCATAATGGATTGAAGGATATTCAACTTACTTTAGGCACTGACCAATACCCCAAACTGCGTTTTGGTATTGGTAACCAGTTCCCGAAAGGTCGACAGGTAGAATTTGTGCTGGGCAAATGGTTGCCGGATGAACAAAAGATCATTCAGGCAAAGATTGATAGATCCGTGGAGATCATAGAGTCATTTGCTACTGTTGGGTTAGAGAAAACCATGAGTCAGGTAAATAACCTGAATTTTTTATAATATAAGTCTGTTTCAGACGTTATTCTTTCATAAGATTTGTCCATGATCCTGTGAAAAACATCAGACCTTTTTAGGAACAGATGTTTTTGATGTCTGGTTAACATGATAAACGTACGAGTATGAAAATTTTTTGTGTAGGCAGGAATTATGCAGATCATGCAAAGGAACTGGGAAATGCAGTTCCTGAGGAGCCTGTTATTTTCATGAAGCCGAAATCTGCACTTCTTCAACCCAATGCTCCTTTTTATTATCCTGAGTTTACCAATGAGTTACACTATGAAGCTGAATTGGTACTGAGGATCTCTAAAAATGGTAAATACGTTCAAGAACATCAGGCATCTAAATATTATGATGCGATTACCGTAGGAATTGATTTTACAGCGAGAGATATCCAGGCAGAACTGAAAAAGAAAGGGTTGCCCTGGGAGAAAGCCAAAGCATGGGATCAGTCTGCAGTTGTAGGCAAATGGGTACCTATTCAACCGGAACTCATGCGTTCACCGATACAGTTCTCTATGAAAAAAAATAAAGAACTGGTTCAGGACGGAAATACTTCTCACATGATCTTTTCCTGTGATTATATTGTGGCTCATATATCACAGTATTTTTCACTCAATATTGGTGATCTGATCTTTACCGGAACTCCTTCAGGAGTAGGTGAGTGTGTGGTTGGAGATATTTTGGAAGGTTATCTCAAGGAAGAAAAAATGTTTGAATTAGAGATCAAATAATCATCAGGAAAAAGAAGATCGTCTTAATTAATGCTTACCCCGGAATTACTTCTCAAGGCATATCAACTCATGGTCACCGCAAAGTCCATGTGTGATACTTATGATGCCAATAGACAGATCTGTAAATATGTACATTCTACTTCTCGCGGACATGAAGCCATTCAACTCGCAACTGGTATGCAATTGCTGCCTTGCGATTGGGTGAGCCCTTATTATAGAGATGATAGTATCATGTTATCCATCGGTTTTCAACCGTATGAACTAATGCTTCAACTGTTGGCCAAAAAAGAAGATCCCTTTTCCGGGGGAAGATCTTATTACTGTCATCCTAGCAGCAGAGATGAAAATCGTCCCTTCATTATTCATCAAAGTAGTGCCACCGGTATGCAGGCCATTCCAACAACAGGATTGGCGCAGGGTATTCAATATTTAGAAAAGACACAGCATAATAAAATGCCCACTACCGACGGTCAATTACCGATAGTAGTTTGTTCTTTAGGGGATGGAAGTGTTACAGAAGGTGAGGTCAGTGAAGCCTTACAGTTTGCGGTACTCAAGCAATTGCCGATCATATACCTGGTACAGGATAATCAATGGAGCATCAGTGCTTCTGCGGAAGAAGTGAGAGCTATGAATGCCTATGATTATGCACAAGGGTTTAAAGGGTTAAGAAGATGGCAGTGTGATGGCAGTGATTTTATTCGCAGTTATGAAACCATGGCGGAAGCCATTGCATATACAAGAACGGAAAGAAAACCTGCATTGGTTCATGCTAAAGTGCCTTTATTAGGACATCATACCAGTGGTGTACGAAGAGAGTTTTACAGAAGCAGGGAAGATTTATTGAAGCATGGATTGTATGACCCACTTCCCAAATTAAGATTATTACTTACTGATGTAGGAATTGCAGAACATGTGATCACAGATATTGAGAAGCAGGCGGAAGAGAAAGTACAGGCAGATTTTCAACGTGCACAAACAGCACCGGATCCCGATCCGCGTTCGGTTGAAGAACATGTTTTTGCTCCTACACCTATTACCGAAGAAAAAGGGCAACGTAGTCCTAAGAATGGTGAGAAAGTTTTGATGGTAGATGCAGCATTACATGCTATTGAAGAACTGATGGAAGAATATCCTGAAGCAATTCTATATGGTCAGGACGTAGGCGCCCGTTTGGGTGGTGTATTCAGAGAAGCAGCAACATTGGGTGAAAAATTTGGAGAGCATCGTGTTTTTAATACCGCAATTCAGGAAGCCTATATTGTAGGTTCTACTGCGGGGCTCTCTGCACTTGGTATCAAGCCCATGGTAGAAGTACAGTTTGCTGATTATATCTATCCAGGCTTCAATCAATTGGTAACAGAATTATCAAAATCTTGCTATCTCTCTAATGGCAAATTCCCTGTAGGGATGGTCTTAAGAGTGCCAACCGGTGCTTATGGAGGGGGAGGACCTTATCACAGTGGTAGTGTGGAAAGTACTTTACTAACCATTAAGGGGATTAAAGTGGTGTATCCATCGAATACCGCTGATATGAAGGGTTTACTCAAGGCAGCATTTCATGATCCCAATCCGGTGGTCATGCTGGAGCACAAGGGATTGTATTGGAGTAAAGTACCCGGCACAGAAGATGCAAAAATGGTAGAGCCTTCGCGTGATTATCTGTTGCCATTGGGTAAGGCTAATATTGTGTTGGCTGCTGATATTTCTCGTGTGAAAAAGGGGGAAACGGTTTGTATCATCACCTATGGAATGGGTGTTTATTGGGCAAAAGCTGCCGCGGCTCAGTTCCCCGGACAGGTTGAGATCGTTGATTTAAGAACCCTGCATCCATTAGATGAAGAAATGATCTTTAACCAGGTCAAAAAACATGGCAAAGTGCTGGTTTTAAGCGAGGAGCAACAAAATAATTCCTTTGCAGAAGCATTGGCCCTACGCATTACCAACCACTGCTATCATTTTCTGGATGCCCGTGTAGAAGTGATGGGGGCATTGAACCTGCCTGCGGTACCTATTAATCTGGTCTTAGAAGCCGCCATGCTCCCCAATGCCCAAACCGTTCAAGAACGGATCGCTAAATTGTTGGCATACTAAGTATGAACCCCTATATTTGCACCCCGTAAATGAAAATTTACACATGGCGGGGTAGCTCAGGTGGTTAGAGCGTTGGATTCATAACCCAAAGGTCTCGGGTTCAACTCCCGATCCCGCTACGATATAAGGAGCCTTCTCATCAAGGCTCTTTTTTTGTTCATAACCTAAAGATCTCGGGCCGAGACGATTAGCTTTTGTATGTATAGTTAAAAATTTTATTAACTTTCTTATATCGGAGTTTGGTAATGCTTATTTTATCGAAGTATATAGTTATTAAACTTAGTCTATGATTAGTTTTATAAAGATTCGATCTGTAGGTAAGCGGATAGCTATATCAATTGGTTTATTATTCTGCATTGCTTTTTTAGACCTATTTATTTCTCCAGAAGTAACAATTGCTCCACTTTATGTAATTCCACTTATATTATTTGCTGACGAGGAGCGAATTTCTAGTACCTATTGTATTTTGTTTGCTATTCTAATTCCATTTATCTGGTCATTTATTGATTATCATAAACATGATTATACCAAGGAACTTTTTCATATTGTAAATGCTTTAACCAAAGGGTTTTTAACTGTTATTTTAGTCATCGGGATTAGGCAGTACAAATTTTTGAAAGCTACTAAAATTGAATTAGCTGCTTCAAAAGAAAGTTTAGAGCAAACCAATAGTGAACTAAATAAGTTCATAGGTATGGCAGCACATGACATACGAAATCCAATAGGATCAATATTAATGTGTACTGAAATGATGTTAGAAGATGAGAATACAGCAGAAGAATCTAAAGAATGGTTAAGCATGATTCGCATAACTGCTCAAAATTCCTTGGATATTGTTTCTGATACTTTAAATATCAGTAAGATTCAGTCAGGTACAATCGATTTAGTCATTCAGAAACTTGACTATAAACAGCTTATTAATGATGTTGTTGTATCCAATCAATTTATGGCTAATCAGAAGGGACAAAAAATCATTGTTAAGGCAGAGGATACTCAATTAGAAGTTAATTGTGATAAAGGTAGAATTACGCAAGTTCTAAATAATTTAATCACAAATGCGATTAAATATTCCGAAAAGAATACTGAAATAGAAATTCAGATAGCTAAAAATAATGGTGAAACAATAAAGACAAGCATTATTGATCATGGTTTAGGCATTGATGCAAAATATCATGATAAACTTTTTGATCCATTCGTCACTACTGATAATAAGCCTACAAATAATGAGTCAAAAACAGGATTGGGATTGGCAATTGTAAAAAAGATAGTTGAATTACATCATGGGAATATTGGGTTTACCAGTGAAGTAGGCAAGGGCTCAACTTTTTTCTTTGAATTACCTGTTTATTCCGATTAGTCTAATATGATTTTTAACTTAATGATTTGATTATCATAACCCAAAGGTCTCGGGTTCAACTCCCGATCCCGCTACGATACAGAGCCTTCTTATGAAGGCTCTTTTTTTGCTTATAACCCAAAGGTCTCGGGTTCAACTCCTGCCGTACTTCATAATATTCTAAAATGTCCACTGTTTTAGCCGGAAATGGCTTATCTGATTTCTAAATACGTGCATTTGGCCACTCAGTTACTTTTTTCGATTCATTGACTTCTAGTGAAAGTCGATAATAAATATTTTCTCCTAATACAGGTGGATCATACGTAGCTAATGGTATGATTTAAATTATTGCTGCTTATAGATGGTTTCTTTTCCATTTAAAAATCACCTGGGTGGTCATTTAGCAGGTCAGAATGGTCATTCGGTAAAGAGTTGATAAGTTGTCTTCTGGCACTGATTCATTTTTGCCTCGTAAAACAAAATATTTATCAAAAAAAGTAAGCAATGAAAAAAGGAATCTTATTCGCATTTCTAGTGACTGCAGCGATAGCTGTTAATGCTCAAAGTAAAAGTAAAATTAAAGGGTTAGGTGCCGGTATGGTATCAGTAACAAATGTTGATGGTAAAATGGCTTTAAATATTGGTGGATATGGTGGTATCCTGATCAATGATAAGTGGACATTTGGTGCATCAGGTAATAACTTCTTCTTAAGTAAACGCATTGGTGCCGAAAATAGAAAGTTTCAATTTTCTTATTATGGACTGTATAATGAATATCGTTTTGGACAATTAAGAAATGTACACATCTCTGCCGGTATCACAACAGGTATTGGAGCACTTCATACAAAATCAACAGGAGTAAAACCGGAGTATAAACTTGATGGTAAATGGACGCCTGTCGTTCAACCTAAATTGATCTTGAATATACCTGTCACATCTTTTATGCAGGTCCAGGTTCACGGATCTTACTTAATGACAGGTAAAACAAATAACATGGGATTTACCAAACAGAGAATGAATGGGGTTGATGGTGGAATTAGTTTGTTATTCGGTGGATTATAAATGAATAAAAATGAAACCAATGAAACAAATATTATTCTTAGCACTATCGGTCATCACTTTACTTTCATGTAAAAAATCAGAGATTCAAAGTGCTACTATCAAAAAAAGTATCATTCAAGTCAACCAAAAAGCAACTGAAGTTGCCTATGCTGAAGGTGAGTTGGGTACCATTGTTTATGTAAGCGGATATAATTCTGAGCTGGATAATTGGAATTACATGTACAATATGCACGATGGACGATATGGCTTCTTCGCTTATAACCGACCAGGTGTAGGTAAGTCAGAGAATGTGCAAGGTGTGAGAAATGCTACTGTTATCGTTAACGAATTGAAAAAAGTGTTAGATGCAGTGAACGCTAAGCCTCCTTACACACTCGTAGGGCATTCAATGGGGGGTATTTACGCACGTCTTTTTTACCACAAATATCCAACTTTAGTAAAAGGGATTATTTTAGTGGACGCAACGCATGAACGTCAGCTTGATACTTTAATGACAATGATTCCTGCTGATAAACGACAAGAGTTCTCTGCCATTCTGGAAGAACAACTGAATCAAGCTTTAGCAGTTATGCCTGATGGAGCGGTAAAAGAAGAATTCAGATCAAACTTCAAGGATAATTATGCAATTATCAAAAACTTTCCTCCCATCACTGAATTGCCAATGGCTGTTTTGACAAGTATTAAACCGAGTTCTGAAGAGCCGGCTCCAATAAAAGCAATCATAGAGGCATTACACAGAGAATGGGCTACGGCAGCAGGATCAAAAGGCTGGTTTATTGCTACATCAAATAGTGGACATTACATCCAGCTCGACGAACCAAAATTGGTGAGGTCGGGTGTAGAATGGATCCTAAATCAGTAAATTACATCTATAAGGCAACCGGATAACCCCGGTTGTCTTTCTAGTATATGAATAAGGAATTCAACAGAATTATTCTGTCTATCATTTTGGGTGCCCTGATCAGTCTTGTTCAGGACATTGTTATACATGGATTACCTGTTCATTTTCATGAAAATGTTCTTGGTGAAATATTATTTGCATCTTGTTATGTATACTGTTTCTTTTGGATGACCCGCTTTTTAATGCGTGGCTTTTTTGCAAAAACCATTCGAGGTGAAAATGGGAAAATGGAAGTGCTTATTAATTTTATTAAAGCAGAATTGATTGGACTTATAATGCTTTTTTTAATAGGGATACTATTAACCGTCCTGATAAAACAATCAATAGACATCAAGCTTAAAGAACTTTCGGAGTTTCGTTTTATAATGGTGTATTACTTTTTTATTAATGCAATCTTATTCAGTGTAGAAGTGGGACTTCGTGTATTTCGATTATATAGTCATGAGAAGGATGCAAAGCATCAAGCTGAGCAGTCGTTCATGCAAGCTCAGTTGCAAATGCTTCGTCAACAATTAAATCCTCATTTTCTATTCAATAACCTCAATATCATAGCCGCCACGATCAATACCAATCCTAAACTCGCACATGATTTTACGAAGAGCATGGCTGATTTTTACCGTAAGGTTTTGGAAACAGAGAGGTCGGGGTGGATAACACTGAAAGAGGAGCTTAAGACGGTGAAGTCATATCTCTATATGCTTAGTGTTAGGTTTGAAGATAAGATCAACTATGAGATCAGTATTCCTGAAGAAATACAGATGAGTTATTTTGTTCCTGATTTTATTTTACAACCTATAATAGAGAATATTATAAAGCATAACCATTGTAGTAAACAGGAACCTTTGCAAATTGTTATCAGACTTAATGAGTCAATGCGTTTGGTAGTTTCAAATAATCATAATCCAAAGAATGTAGCAGACGAAAGTCTTGGTATCGGATGGTTTAATATTAAAAGTCGTTATAAATATCTTGGAGCTGAAATGCCAATCAAGTACATAATCGGTAAAACTTTTTTTGTGGAAATACCCATGGTAAAACAATCTTAATGAATGTATGCATTATCAAGTTGTAATTGTCGAAGATGAAAAATATGCTGCACAATATCTGAAAGATACTTTGGCAACCATAGCTCCGGATATGGAGGTTGTAGCAATTTTAGACAGTGTCGAGTCTGTAAAACAACAACTGCCATTATTGAATGTGGATCTTGTTTTGGCTGATATTCATCTGGATGATGGTATTTCCTTTTCTGCATTTGAATTTTTGCAATGGAAAAAACCTGTGATTTTTATCACTGCTTATGACGCCTATGCAATAAAGGCATTTAAAACAAGTGGTATTGATTATTTATTAAAACCATGTGATGAAGAAGAGCTTAGTATAGCACTAGATAAATTTCGAAACAGTCAGGTACATCAAAGTGTTGAGTCACTGTACGAAAAAATCAAAATGCTGGCAACAGAAAAAAATAATTACAAGGAAAGATTTGCAGTTACTTTAGGTTCCAGATTACTCTCCATTCCCGTTGCAGAGGTGTCTTATTTTTATTCGGCCAATAAGGTCATTTTTATTGTAAAGTCTGATGGACAGAAACTGCCATATTCCGGAAGTTTAGATCAGCTCTCATCATCTGTTGATCCCAAACATTTTTTCAGAGTCAACCGAAATTTCTTGATCACACATCAGGCTATTGAGAAAATTGAAATTCATGCAGGAAGAAATGTAGTGGTGCATATTAAACCCGGAACTGGAAGCGATTCTTTGGTGCAGGTAAGTAAAGACCGAATTGTAGAATTCAAGTGTTGGTTAGACTATTGAGGTTGGGGTAATAGAAGTGATATTACTAGTTCAAAACCATATTTTCACATGAGTATAAAAATCAGGATCACTTATATTGACAACGTTAAAGTATTTCTTACTTTTCTAGTTGTATCGCATCATGCAGCCCAATCCTACGGACCTACAGGAGGAATGTGGCCTGTTCAAGACATCGTAAATGCTGATTATCTGCGATATTTTTTCTTTATCAACGCATCTTTTATGATGGGCCTATATTTCTTTATATCAGGCTACTTTATGATGTTTAGCTTACAAAGAAAAGGAGTCACAGTATTTATTTCCGAACGACTGAAAAGGCTTGGAATTCCACTGATCTTCTTTACATTATTTGTTTTTTTGCCTTTCAATTATTTCCTATCTGATTCCAATGAATCGATCTTATCTTTTCTTTATCAAACCTATTTTTTTGAACCACCCAAGGCCGTAGGGCATTTGTGGTTTGTCGCCTCTTTATTGGCCTACTCTTTCTTATTTCTTTTAATGAAAAGAGGCTTTAAGCGTTTTAGTAAACTTAAAGCAGTACAGATAACCTCTATTCATGTTGTGGGATATATCGTTGTGCTGTCAATCAGTTCCGGCTTGATACGTTTGCTCTATCCTATTGATGTTTGGAAAACCTGGATAATACCAGTCGAAGTTGCCCATATACCGCAGTATCTGAGCTTATTCTTTCTGGGTATCTTTTTTCAAAAGACAGATTCATTGAAATTTTTGAATCCACAAAATGGGCTATTGTTCTTTTTTGTATCTGTATCGGCTTTTATTATTCAATTTTTCCTTCCAGAATCTTTTACCGGGCATTGGCTTATTCAAAGCTCATTAGAGTCTATGTTATGTGTTGGATTGTCTATTGGTATTATGAGTTTATTTAAAAGTAAATTAACTGCACAGACGAAAATATTTCGATCTTTATCAGAAAATGCATTCGGTATATATTTAGTTCATGTATTTGTCGTCATAATCCTTCAAAAACTATTATTGAAACTAGAATTGGACGCGACCAGTAAATTTCTCATGGTCAGTATAGCTGCTTTTGTAGTGTCTTATTTTTTCACTTATTTAATTAGACTGATTCCTGTGATAAGGAAAGTTATATAGCTGAGACATTCCACTATAGAGATATTTATTCCTAAACAAAGTACAACTTATATGAAGTGCTGATATTTTTAGCATTACGATCCTAGTATAAATAAGATCTTTCAATTAAAATTTGTAAATTCCTAAACCAAAAGGTCTGCATATTTATTAATCCCTGGCTATGAAATCTACTCAATCAGATAAGATCAAGTTTTCCAAAGTTAAGTTTGGAAGAAGACCACGTATTTCTGATGAACGGACATTCAAACTCAGCGGATACCTTGATACCCAAAATGAACTTCCAATACCCAAAAGACATAACTGGGGCAAAAAGATCAAGAAAGATAAATGGGGTGTTATGGGTAATTTCAGAACCAATTTATGTACCTGTGCTGCGGCAGGTCATCTTATTATGGTATGGACCTCTAACACTTCTAAACTTCAACGCCCCCAAGAAGAAGATATTATGAAGGCCTATTGTGACCTAACCAATTACAATCCTGAAACGGATGAAAATGACGAGGGAGTTGAAGCATTGAAGGTGTTAAAATATTGGCGAAAGAATGGGATTGCGGGTGAGAAGATCATTGCATTTGCAGAAGTGGAGGACGGTAATCACGAGCAATTATTAAAGACCATTTACCTGTTTGGGGGATGTTATGTAGGTTTGAATTTGCCTAAATCAGCAGAGCGACAATACAATACAACCAAGAAATGGACAATTCCAAGAGGTGGGAAAAAGAAAGATGCCAAAAAAGGTTCTTGGATCGGACATATGGTTTTGGTTACAGGCTATAATAAGGATGAATTACGTGTGGTAACATGGGGCAGAGAGATCACAATGACCATTGATTTTTGGAAAGAATATGGAGAGGAATCTTATGCTGTGTTCAGTGAAACATTCATCAAAAATGATAAAACACCTACCGGCATATCAGTAGAAGTACTTTTGAATGATATTGAAAATCTAAAAAAACAAAAGCAGGATTAATATCCTGCTTTTTATTGCTATGCTGTTAGATCACAACAAATGATCTTCTAGATTATATTCTTTTTGTAAGAAGATCAAGGATACTAACTCCCGTTATTAGGAACTCCGCCAAATTTCATTGGCTTGGCTTTCTTTTTTGCTGCTGCCTTCTTTTTAGGAGCTGCTTTTTTCTTTGGGGCTGCTTTTTTCTTTACTGCCGCCTTTTTCTTGGGAGCTGCTTTCTTTTTTGTTGCTACTTTCTTTTTAGGAGCTGCTTTTTTCTTTGCCGCAGCTTTTTTAGCTGGAGCAGCCTTCTTTTTTGGTGCGGCCTTTTTCTTCGGCGCAGCCTTTTTTGCTTTTGGCATAATTAATGGGTTTAGGTGAAAAATATAAATGGATTGGATATTTCATACCAACCATTTACGGTAAAATAAGTAATTTAATTGAGAAAACCTAGTTTACACAAAGATTGTAGCAGATGTTTGGTGAACAAAATAAACTAGGGAATCGAATGTGTCTATCATCCGTAGAAAAGTAGTTGTGCCATTTTGGTGATATGTGTGTGAAATGAAATAAGATTTTTCGACTTTGTAGCTTTATAAATAATATATTAACAGATAATCATCGCTCAACATTTTTAAAATAATACCTGCGAATGCTTTTTTATAAAAGAATATTGAATCTGGGTTCATTTATCCAGGTATTTATTTTGGTTGCTTTCTTATGCATGTGTGGATGTAATGAGCCCACACAGAACACAATGAATACCGAAGCATTAAACCT
Organism: Sediminibacterium sp. KACHI17; assembly: GCF_040362915.1. NCBI lineage: Bacteria > Pseudomonadati > Bacteroidota > Chitinophagia > Chitinophagales > Chitinophagaceae > Sediminibacterium > Sediminibacterium longum. Next base: position 2,921,844 of record NZ_AP029612.1, read on the forward strand.
TACAATCAAGAAAAGCAGTTCGCAAAACGAAGTTGGATATAAAGCACCTCAACAATATTTCTTAGCGAATTTACCGACCCCTAAAAAAACAAAAATCACAGGTGTTCAAACATCTATTGGAAATCAAGAGAGTTCAGCGAATCATTTTTTTATCGATAAGAATACCAATCTCCCAATTCCTGAAGAAGCACAGGGTAAAGCCCTTTTCACAACATACACAAGCGATGATGGTCTTGCGTTGGATCAGGTGCATAGCAGTTATAAAGATCGAAACGGACATCTTTGGTTTGGTACCAATGGAGGTGGTGTAAGTAGGTTTGACGGAAAAAAATTTACCAACTATACGAATCTACATGGGCTGGCGAGTAATATTGTTTGGAGTATTCTGGAAGATCGGAATGGAAATATATGGTTTGGTACCGATGGTAATGGTGTGAGCAAATATGATGGTAAAGTCTTCACCAATTACTCTACCAAAGAAGGATTATCAGGCGATGTGGTTTTTAGTATCAAAGAAGATCGAAAAGGAATGTTATGGTTTGGTACTTCAGGAGGTATTACTAAATATGACGGGAAAAGATTTTCGAAGTACACTGTTACTGAAGGATTATATAACAATACCATTAAAGATATTCTCGAAGATCGAAAGGGAGATCTTTGGTTTGCTACATTAGGTGGCGGAGTGAGCAGGTACAATGGTAGTAGTTTTACAACGTATCGTTTAGGGAATGGATTAACCAGTGATACAATTAGAAGCATTTATGAAGATGTAAAAGGAAACATCTGGTTTGGTACCAATAGTGCAGGTTTATGTAAATATGACGGGGTTAGATTTGTGTCTTATACCATCAAAGATGGACTTGCAGGTAATAAGATCATGACGGTTAGGGGTGATTCGAAAGGAAATATTTGGATCGGAACCAATGGGGGAGGTGTTAGCAAATTCGATGGTAAAAAATTTATCAATTACACATCCCGAAACGGATTGGAGAGCAGTAGGGTTCCTTGTATCACAGAAGATGATAGAGGCAACTTATGGTTTGGAACATTTGGTGGCGGTGTCAGTAAGTTTGGTGGGAATGGGTTTAGTAATTATACGGTAAAGCAAGGTCTTCCTAATAATATCATTTATGGTATAACAGAAGACAGGTCCGGAAATCTTTGGCTGGGTAGTTTTGGAGGAGGTATTTGTAAATATGATCTTAAAAGCTTTACCGGATATAGTCTTGCGCAGGGACTTTCAAATTATAATATTTATTGTGCGGCTAAAGATTCAAAAGGGAATTTATGGTTTGGCACTTTTGAAGGTGGTGTGATACAATTTGATGGCCAATATTTCACTCAATATACTACTGCAAATGGGTTGGCAGGTGATATTGTTTTTTGTATCAAAGAAGATTCAAAAGGGAATCTGTGGTTTGGTACTTCTACAGGTGGTGTCAGTAAATTTGATGGAAAGAGTTTTGTGAATTATACCCAGGAGCAAGGGCTTCCTGTGAATGGAGTGTTTTGTATCACCGAAGATTCATCCGGTGATCTATGGTTCGGCACCTATGGTGGCGGCATCAGTAAGTTCGACGGAAAATCTTTCATCAACTTTAATACACAACAGGGTCTTGCAGATAACACTGTATGGACGATCACGGAGGATAACAAAAAGAATCTGTGGTTCGGTACACAACAAGGATTAAATATGATGACCAAAGAAATGGTCAATACGTTTCATTTTTTATCTTCAAAGGATACGGTACTGACAAAACCAATATTTCAAACCTATACGATCCGAAATGGGTTGCCGGATAATTTTGTTACTCAGATCGTAGAGGGCAATGATCATATACTGTATGTTGGAACCAATTTAGGGATGTTCGAACTGATCGCTGATTCGTCAGCCGATCAAACACAACCTTCATGGCATGTTGGAAAAGTTTTCAATACCATTACCGGCTATCCTATTAAAGATGTAAATGCAGGTCAGGGAGCTATGTACCTCGATAGCAAAGGAATCATTTGGATCGCAACAGGGTCAGAGAAAACAGGCCTGGTTAGGTTTGATCCTACTGCCATAAGAAATACATCTTCAAAACCACCTGTTCTCGTTATTCAAAAGTTGAAGATCAATAATGAAAATCCTATTTGGAATGATCTTGACTCCTTAGGTGTAGATCATGATAAGGCTGTTGTGATCGAAGAAATGAATGCCTTTGGTCGACAACTGAATGATGATGAAAGGGTGCAACAAAAAAATAAGTTTAAGAAGATCAAATTTTCAGGTATCAATAGTTGGTATCCGATTCCACAGGACCTGGTATTACCTTATGAAAGAAACAGCATTGGTTTCGAATTCAATGCAATTGAAACCGATAAAAATTATCTGGTCAAATATCAATATAAATTAGAAGGATACGATAAGGATTGGAGTCCTTGGACCAACACCACAACAGCCTCTTTCGGAAACATTGATGAGGGGTCTTACACATTCATGTTAAAGGCTCAAAATGATCAAGGATTGGTAAGTGAACCTTTGATGTATACATTCAAAGTATTGCCACCATGGTGGAGAACCTGGTGGATGTATGTATTCTATGTAGTGGCTGTTTTTGCCGGTATAACATTTGTTTTTCGTTGGAATACCAGAAGAATTTTACAACAGAAAAAAACATTGGAACAAAAAGTTGTTCTTGCTACACAACAAATAAGACAAGAAAAAGAAAACGTTGAAATACAAAAACAAATAGCAGAGGACACTTTGAAGCAATTGAAAGATACCCAAACTCAATTGATTCAGTCAGAAAAGATGGCTAGCTTGGGTGAATTGACTGCAGGTATCGCTCATGAAATTCAGAACCCGTTGAACTTTGTCAATAACTTCAGTGAAGTGAGTGCAGAATTGCTGGAAGAAATGAAACAGGAGATCGATAAAGGTAATTTGGATGATGTAAAAGATATTGCAGGAGACATACAACAGAATCTGCAAAAGATACATTATCATGGGAAGCGTGCAGGTGATATTGTCAAAGGAATGCTACAGCATAGCAGAAGTAGTTCAGGACAAAAGGAACCCATTGCAATCAATAACTTATGTGATGAGTATTGTAGATTGGCCTATCATGGATTAAAGGCCAAAGACAAAACATTCAATGCAGGTTTTGAAACGAAATTTGATGAAAGTATCGGGGTGATTCAAGTGATGCCACAGGAGATAGGTCGCGTTATATTGAATCTTATCAATAATGCACTTTATGCCGTCAATGAGCGAAAGAGATCGGGTGAAAAAGATTATGAACCAATGGTATTCATTGAAACCAAGAAGCATGAAAATGAGATCAGCATTACAGTTGCGGATAATGGTATGGGTGTTCCGGAACATATAAAAAGTAAGATCTTTCAACCCTTCTTTACAACAAAACCTACCGGAGAAGGAACAGGTCTGGGATTAAGTCTGAGTTATGATATCATTACCAAAGGACATGGAGGAAGGTTGACCTTGGAGTCGGAGAGTGGCAAGGGTACTAAATTTATCATCCACTTGCCCGTATGATTTCTTGCAAATGAACGAAAGCCGTCTATCTATTCATCAGATCGAATAGGGTATTTTATGTATGGCTTAAAAACTTCAAGGTTTACCACACTGTATTTATCCACTCATCCTAAAATGATAGAGGAGCTTTCATCTTCGGGTTGCTTTGGTTATCTTTCACACATGAAAACCAACACCAACTTTCTGCGAAACAGTCATATCAGGTATATGGCTTCGCTTTTTGTAATGGTTGCCTTTTGCACCACTAGTCTGACTTATGCTCAGCGTCCCGGATTCGGTCCTGCGCAATCCATCAAAGACCCAATTGTAGATGCGATCGTAAAAGAAGCAACAGAAAATTCCCAATTAGAAAAATTGGCGCATGAATTAATGGATGGTATCGGACCAAGATTGGTCGGAAGTCCGAAAATGAAGCAAGCCAATGATTGGGCTGTTTCAAAATATGCAGGATGGGGAATTTCTGCCCGCAATGAAAAATGGGGTGAATGGCGTGGATGGGATCGTGGTATCACACATGTGGATATGATCTCACCATGGGTAAAGTCATTAGAAGGTATGCAACTTGCATGGAGTCCTAGTACCGGCGGAAAAACCGTTACTGGCGAAACCATTGTCCTCGCTGATGCAGCTGATTCTATTGCTTTTCAGCAATGGCTTCCTTCAGTAAAAGGAAAATTCGTGTTGGTATCAATGGCACAGCCAACCGGTAGACCCGATTATAACTGGGATGAGTTTGGTACGAAAGAATCCATTGAGAAGATGAAGAAAAATCGTACTGAGTTAACGCAGGCATGGCAAAGAAGAATCACCAAATCAGGATACAATGCTCGTACACTGGCTATCGCATTAGAAGAAGCAGGTGCATTGGGTGTGATACAATCCAATTGGTCACAGGGTTTTGGTGTCAATAAAATCTTCAGTGCGAACACCAAAAAAACACCAACGATTGATCTTTCTCTGGAAGATTATAGTTTGTTGTTTCGTTTGACAGAATCAGGCAGTAAGCCACAAATCAGTGTTCGTGCCGATTCTAAAGAAACAGGTGTACAACCTACCTTCAATACGATTGCAGAGATCAAAGGTTCTGAAAAGCCTGATGAATATGTGATCCTTTCTGCGCACTTCGATTCATGGGATGGTGGTACAGGTGCAACAGACAATGGTACCGGTACTCTTACGATGATGGAAGCGATGCGTATTCTGAAAAAGATTTTACCTAATCCTAAAAGAACGATTCTTGTTGGACATTGGGGAAGCGAAGAGCAAGGATTGAATGGTTCACGTGCATTTGTGGAAGATCACCCTGAGATCGTTCAGAATATGCAGGCATTGTTCAATCAGGATAATGGGACGGGTCGTGTGAGCAATATTTCCGGACAAGGCTTTTTGCATTCTTATGAGTATATCAGTCGTTGGTTGACTCGTGTTCCTTCAGATATTCGTCAACACATCACTACTAACTTTCCCGGCTCTCCTGGTGGTGGCGGATCAGACTTTGCATCATTCCTGGCAGCAGGTGCACCCGCTTTCTCATTAAGTTCGCTGGGTTGGTCTTATGGAAACTATACATGGCATACCAACCGCGATACGTATGATAAAATTGTTTTTGATGATGTGAGGAACAATGCAATCCTAACTGCCATTTTAGCCTATATGGCTAGTGAAGACAATACCAAGACTTCACGCGAAAAAATTGTATTACCGATCAATCCAAGAACCGGTCAGCCCGGACAGTGGCCTACTCCTACAAAAGCCACACGTAAAGGCGGATTGAACTAAATAATTTATTGTCCTTTTCTCTTAAATGCCCTGTATGCTTATCATACAGGGCATTTTTATGTAGTATAATCACTACCGGATGTATCAGAACACCTACCGTTTTTTAAAGGGAAACGTTATTGCGAAAGGGTGAAAAGCGATCTTACTTTGTTAAACTGAATCGGTTCTTTTTACGTAAATAAAAGAGCAGGATGCAGAGGTTTGAAATCCAATATCCACCCCCCTAATGAAATTCACTGTATAAAAACAGTGGAAGGGATTAGATAACCTAAAAACAAAGTATATGTTCAGGAAAGTAATGGTTGTGAATGATGATGAGATTTCTTTGTTTGTATCCAGTAAAATGATCAGCAAAACAGCTTTTGCAGCTGATGTGATCACCGCGGGAAATGGCCTCAAAGCTTTACAGGTATTTGATCAGTTATTACTCAATAGTAGAACGCCTTCAGATGTACCTGAATTAGTATTTCTAGATCTTCATATGCCGGTGATGGATGGATGGGAGTTTCTGGAATTATTCTCTGAAAAATATGCGTACATATTTCCTTCAGTTCGTTTTGTAATTCTTTCTTCTTCGATCGATCCTGATGACATTGTGAAGTTGAATCGTTTTTCAATCGTGATCGATCTCATTCGTCACCCGATCAGTTTTGAGATTTTGAATGAGTTGAAAGCGAAGTATGGAAAAATGAGTTTTAATTTCCCCCCGATAAATCATCAACAGGATGTAACAAAGCAAATGATTGCTTAAGTCATTGGGTTGGTAGTGAATCAATAAAATACCTGATTGCGGTGGAGCGGATTAACACAGCGATTGTATTGGATGAATTCATTACCACCCATTTTTTATTCCGGGCAATCCAATTTGGTTAACACTTTTCTCTTGTTAAAAGGATGAATACTTAACATCAGGTATCCGCCACCACTTAGATTTTTGATTTGCTTCACCCATTGAAGATTATGTAAGCCCAATACCAATGGACCGGCTTTAAATGCTGCACCTATGTGAAACTGATTTTGACTATTATATTGGATGGGTAGATAAAACCCCCAATTTAATGTCTCCCACCTTGGCGTAACAGTCAATAAATTGATTTCTCTTGATAAAAGTCTTCTGAAGCCGGATGTGCCATGAAGATTGATACTTAAGTCTGTATTCAAGTACAGATTATTTCCAAAAGACCTGTCAACATTAATGTTCAATCTGGTTGGGTTGCCGATCTTAAAACGATTACTGATATTTTCAGAGGTTGTAAAAATCGTTGCTAAAGAATCTCTCAAATCTCTTCCCGATTCAATATTGGTGAACTTTCTATCTACATCAATGTCTGTGATTGACGGATCAATATTTCTGAATTGTCCGCCGTATTCACCTGATTTAAATTTATTGGCGCCCAAATCCATTAAAGCAACACCTATTTTCCATTGATAATTGATGGCATTATTTTGCTGGTAGCTATTACTGTTTTCTCCGTATAATAAATATTCAGCGCCAATACTTAATCCCAATCCTGTTAAACTGTTCTTGATGAAGCTGCTGGAATTTGTTGAACCGGATGGCGATTCATCATAATTGGATGAGTATCCAAAGGCACTACCTCCGGTTATAAAATTGTATAAAGTATCAGTAGATGTTTTTGTTTCGAGATAACTCAGTTTATTGACCCTGGCAAAGGCTCCGGAAATACCTTTCATGATTTGAACCGTGATACCTCCCGTGAGTTTACTGTTATAGGTTTCATGTATGACATGCGAATAATTCAGATCTGCCTCTAACCAGCCAGTGTGTGTAGCAAAACCTTCCAAATAAGGAGTCATTCTGTTTTGTACAATAAAATCATGGATACTGTATATCGAGTCACTGGCTGAGATCGGTTCAGTTCGGATGTGATTATAAGTCCTTGCTCTTAAATTAATGGCGAAAGCATGTTTATTATTCGGCTTGTATAAAAAATTGAATAGGCTTAGATCGACATTGTTGTGCAGGAATCTGTTTTTGAAAGGGTGTGTAAGGAAAACAGAGTCATTTCGCATGAACAATGAGTTCGTGCTCACCTTCGCTTGCACTGTAAAAAAAGTGAGGTCCCATTTATATGCAGCATTCACTGAAGCAGCTGGGTTATTTCTAATTCCCGTGCTCCCTGCATAAGCTGAACCGTATGTAGCAGTATAGTTTTGTCCGTTACTATGGATAGCAATAAAGACCAATAAGATAAGTATGGAATAGCAGTTCTTCATACAGGGGTAGATACCTTTTGTGTAACTACTGTTGCTCTAAAAATATCTAAACTATGTTAAATCAGCTAGTTGATAGAGATATTGCCAACAAAAAGTCCTCTGTAGAAACAGAGGACGGTCTTCGATTGCTTGCCATATAAGAAAGAGGTCATTTGTCTGTTAATACCCCACTGATCGATTGCCGATAAAGATAAATATTTTTGTCACTCATTAATATATTTATTTAAATAATATTATAAAAAAGGTGACTTTTTACTTGATAATGACAAAAAATTAATCATTTAATAAACATTAAAAATAATATAATATTATAAAAATAATAGCCTGATTTAAAACATCAGGCTATTATATTTATGAAATAGGTTGATAATCAGTCTATTGTCTGCCGGGATATTGTTTCAGCGCTCTTTCCAAACAATCCATGGCAGCATTGATATCTTGAAGATTCAATACATAAGCAAGTCTTACTTCCTTTTTCCCCAATCCCGGTGTACCATAAAATCCGGTAGCTGGTGCCAGCATTACTGTTTGCTTTTCATATTCGAATGATTCAAGCAGCCACTGACAGAAAATATCCGCATCATCTATGGGTAACTGTGCCATGGCATAAAAAGCACCACCTGGGTTCGGACAAAAGACACCTTCCATCGCATTGAGTCGCTTAACGATCAGGTCTCGTCTTGATTTATATTCCGCTTTTGTAGTATCAAAATAATCTGCCGGCAAGTCAATAGCAGCTTCTCCCGCGATCTGTGCAAAGCTTGGCGGACTGAGTCTTGCCTGCGCAAACTTCATAGCGGCATCCAGTACTTGTTGGTTACGGGTAATAAAAGCGCCGATTCTTCCTCCGCATGCGCTGTATCTTTTACTGATGGTATCCATGATGATCACATGATCATCCACGCCTTTCAAATGTAAGGCGCTCACCTGATGACCTTCATAGCAAAACTCACGGTACGCTTCATCGGAGAACAGGTAAAGATTGTGACGCAGAATAATATCTTTCAGTTGCTCCATTTCTGCAGCGCTGTACAAATATCCTGTTGGATTATTGGGATTACAGATCACAATGGCTTTAGTGCGCGATGTGATCTTTTTCTCTATCTCTTCAATCGGAGGTAAAGCAAATCCATTTTCAATGTGAGAAGTTACGGGTACAACAGTAACTCCTGCAGCCACGGCAAAACCATTATAATTGGCATAAAAAGGTTCCGGAATGATCACTTCATCACCTGCATCCAGACAAGCCATAAAACCAAATAAAATGGCTTCACTACCACCGGTGGTAACAATGATCTGCTGGGCAGTAACATCAATACCTACAGATTGATAATACCCGACCAATTTCTTTCTGTAACTCTCGTTACCTGCACTATGACTGTATTCCAATACCTTGAAATCACTATGGCGAACTGCATCCAGTACCATTTTGGGTGTTTCAATATCCGGTTGACCAATATTGAGATGGTATACTTTGGTTCCTTTCTTTTTGGCAGCTTCTGCATAGGGAACCAGCTTTCTGATGGGGGAAGCAGGCATGGCCTGTCCGCGTTGACTGATCTGTAACATGCCGCAAAGATAGGGCTACAGGAGTGTACAAAAGAAAAGCGATCCTTCATCAGGACCGCTCATCTTAAAATAGGTTCAAACGAATATTATTTGCTGGCTTTGCCGGATGTTTTGGCAGCCACTACTTCTCCTTCGATTGTAAGAATGACCGGATCATTGATACCTGCAAACTTGATCGTAACACGTTTGCTAAAAGTACCCAATGCCGCTGCGTTATAGGTTACTTTGATCGTGCTGTTCTTACCTTTTAAAACCGGTTCTTTACTGTATTCTGGAGTAGTGCAGCCACATTCTGCAGTTGCAAACTCAATCACTGCCGGTTTTGAACCGTTATTGGTAAAAGTGAAAACATGAGTTACAGGCTTGTTCTGCTCAATTTTTCCAAACTTAAAAGCACCTTCAGAAAATTTCACATCCTGAGCCATGACTCCAACACTAGCGATCAAACCGAGTACGGTTAAAAACAAAAACTTCTTCATATCAATAGGTATTTATTATGCTTTTCTCAAAGTTACAACAGAAATAATAGCAGCAAGTCTACCATTTGTCAATTTTTTTGGTTCTATGGTAACTTAAACGGCTTCGCAGGATAAATATCGCTAATATCATGCCGTTTTTTGCGGGTAGGTACATTTTTTACGGAAAACTAATTTCCGTTAGCCTATTCCGTTGGTAATGTTATTTTTGCCGCATGGAATCAAGTTCATCTTTGGGATACAAAAACGATATGTTGTCTTTTGACGGTTTTCGCAATGCTGTGATCGAAGATTATCGTATTGCCATGATCAGTCGGGAAGTGAGTTTATTGGGTAGAAGAGAAGTGCTGACCGGGAAGGCCAAATTCGGAATTTTTGGTGATGGTAAAGAAGTAGCTCAGATCGCTATGGCGAAATTTTTTCAGCCGGGTGATTTTAGAAGTGGCTACTATCGTGATCAGACATTCATGTTCGCAACCGGCTTGGCAAGTGTAGAACAATATTTTGCCCAGTTGTATGCAGATCCGGATGTGAAGAATGAACCTTTCAGCGGCGGTCGTCAAATGAACGCGCATTTTTCAACTCGTTTTGTGGATGACAATGGTAACTGGCTTGATCTTGCCAACAGAAAAAATGTTTCCTCTGATATAGCACCTACTGCAGGACAAATGCCACGTGGATTAGGTCTTGCATTTGCTTCACGTTGTTTTCGTTCGACCAGAAATCCGGAAGCATTTGAGCAATTAAGTCATAACGGTAATGAGATTTGTTTTACCACCATCGGTGATGCAAGTACAAGTGAAGGACATTTCTGGGAAACCATTAATGCAGCCGGTGTTTTACAAGTGCCCCTTGCGGTATTTGTTTGGGATGATGGTTATGGTATTTCTGTTCCAAAAAATTTCCAGACTACAAAGGGATCTATCTCTTCTGCATTAAAAGGATTTCAGAAACAAGCAGATACCAACGGTATTCATATTTATAAAGTGAAAGCATGGGATTATGCAGGTATGTGTGAAGTGTTTGAAGAGGCCTTGCAAAAAGTGCGTGAAACACATGAGCCCGCTTTGTTCCATGTAGAAGAAGTAACACAGCCACAAGGTCATTCTACCAGTGGTAGTCATGAGCGTTATAAGAGCGCCGAAAGATTGGAGTGGGAGAAAGAATGGGACTGCATCAAAAAGATGAAAGAGTGGATGATAGAAAACGGACTGGCATCTGTTGAGGAGTTGGCAGAAGTTGAAGCTGCAGCAAAAGAAACCGTAAAAGAAGCCCGCAATCGTGCATGGGAAAAATATGTTGCACCAATCAAACAACAAGCAGAAAAAGCAGCAACACTGATTCGTCAGGTAATGGTGAATGATATTGATAAATACAATGCCATTCAACAAATGGCCAATGAACTGGCGGCCAACAAAGAACCTTTAAGAAGAGATATTCTAAGAGCAATTGCGATTGTTACTGAAACCGCTCCATTTTCACCTTCTGCAGAAGAACTGAAATCATTGAGAGCTGAGTTGCTGGAAGAAAACACTTCGCTGTACAACAGTCATCTCTACAATGAAGGAACAAAAAGTGCACTTAATGTACCGGAAGTAAAACCTTTGATCGCTTTTGATGCACCCACAGTAAATGGGTATGAAGTATTGAATAAATATTTCGATATGCTCTTTGCTTCCAATCCGAAAGTGTATGCTTTTGGAGAAGATGTTGGACATATCGGTGACGTGAATCAAGGTTTTGCAGGGTTACAGGATAAGCATGGAAAAGACAGAATATTAGATACCGGTATTCGTGAATTGACCATTGTTGGACAGGCCATCGGTATGGCGTTACGTGGGTTAAGACCGATCGCTGAAATTCAATACCTCGATTATCTGTTGTATGGCTTACAGCCTTTGAGTGATGATGTATCTACTACTCATTTCAGAACCAAAGGACAGCAAAGTTGCCCCGTGATCATTCGTACACGCGGACATCGACTTGAAGGTATCTGGCATAGCGGTTCTCCGATGGGTGTTGTGATCAACGCACTTCGTGGTATGTATGTCTGTGTGCCAAGAAATATGGTGCAGGCGGTAGGGATGTACAATACCATGTTGCAATCGAATGATCCGGCTATCATAGTAGAGTGTTTGAATGGCTACCGATTAAAAGAAAAATTACCGGATAACTTATTGGAGTATACGGTTCCATTAGGTGTACCGGAGATCATACGTGAAGGTGCTGATGTGACCATTGTTTCCTACGGCTCTACCTTACGTATCATTCAGGATGCAGCGGATAGACTTGCGGCAGAAGGAATTGATTGTGAGATCGTGGACGTACAAACTTTATTGCCATTTGATTTGAATCACGTGATATTGCAATCACTGAAAAAAACAAGCCGTATCATCTTCATTGATGAAGATGTTCCGGGAGGTGCAGCTGCTTATATGTTCAATAAAGTGATGGAAGAACAAGGCGGATACAAATGGCTGGATGCAAGTCCAAGAACATTAACTGCAAAAGCACATCGTCCGGGTTATGGAAGTGATGGTGATTATTTCGCTAAGCCAAATGCAGAAGATGTAATAGATGCGGTAAGAGCATTGATGGCGGAGTGATGGAGCTACAGGCATCAAGGTATAAACTTCAAGGAATTATTTATTAGCCACAGATTCACAGATGTTCAGTAATCTTTGAATCTGTAGCTAATTTATTCATAAAACAATTCTTTCAGATCAGGAGTTGGAAGCCAGCAGGAATCTTGTTTGCCAAACCATTTGTATCTGTTCCTGGCAACCAAGTCATAAAAGAAATTCCGGATGAAAGGAGGGATGATGATAAAGCAGTAAAGCAAAAACCATAACCCACTCATCTCTTTTGCCACTTTCAATGCAGCAGTAGATTTGGTATAGATCTGGCCGTCTTTTAATAAAATGAAAGTATTGAAATCAGTACCTGATAAATGAAACTGCTTTAAGACTTCTTGTCCGAATGAACCTTGTAAAGAAGCAAAACGAAATTTTCTTTTCGGATCATATTTGATCACTTTCTGAACACTTGCATTACACAAATTGCACACGCCATCGAAAAGAATAACAGCGTGGGAAGTATTTGTAATAGTGTTCATAGTGTAAAGGTAATAGCATTCGGGCAGGCTTCAAGCTTTAAGCCGCAAGCCACAAGTTTTTTAACAAAGCAGCCATTCCCTGTGTGGAAATGGCTGCTGCAGATATCAATCTTTTATTTTTAGCTTGAAGCTTATTGTTTGAAACTAGTAGCTTCTAACCCATATTGTGAAACACCTTATTCACATCCTCATCCTGTTCCAGTCTTTCGATCAGTTTGCTGACATCTTCTGCTTGTTCATCAGTTACAGGAACGGTAGTCGTTGGGATCCATTCAAGTTCTGCACTGATAGGATTGAGGCCTTTATCTTCCAACGCTTTTTGCAGACTTCCGAAATCTACGAATGCACAACGTAAAACAATGATCGGATTTCCGTTATCATCATTGCTTTCTCCTAATTCTTCCAAACCGAAATCAATTAATTCCAACTCAAGATCATCAATATTCAATCCTTCAGGCTTCAGTTTGAATACACCCATTTTTTTGAATTGGAAACTAACGCTGCCACTATTTCCCAGTGCTCCATTTCCTTTATTGAAATGACTTTTTACATTGGCTACGGTTCTTACATGGTTATCTGTGGCGGTTTCTACCAACAGTGCAACTCCATGTGGAGCATATCCTTCATACAAGATCTCTTCATAGTTTGAAGTATCTTTCCCTTGTGCTCTTTTGATCGCCGCTTCCACACGATCTTTTGGCATACCCACACTTCTGGCATTCTGAAAACAACGACGTAGTGCCGGATTGGTGGCAGGATCTGGTCCGCCGGCTTTTACTGCTATCACAATCTCTTTACCGATACGGGTAAACTGCTTGGCCATTCTGTCCCAACGGGCAAACATGGTTGCTTTACGTACTTCAAAAATCCTTCCCATAATGATCTGTTTAGGTGAACGGGTTGCAAAAATAAGTGTATTGCACATAAAAAAGCCCGCCACTCGGGCAGGCTTTTTCAGCAGTTAGTTAGATTGTTTTATTGTCCATTACGGAGTTTGCTATGATGTCTGCTGTACACAAAGTATACAACCAGACCCAATGCCATCCATCCGAAAGCTACTTTCAGGGTTTGTGCATCGAGGGCAAAGATCATCGCAGTACAAACAATCACACCCAAAATCGGCACCAATGGAACCAATGGGGTTTTGAATGGTCTTTCAATCTCTGGTGATTTCACGCGTAGGATCCATACACCTGCACTTACCAGTACAAAGGCGAATAAAGTACCAAAGCTGGTCAAATCACCCGCAACGTGGCCTGGTACAAAAGCTGCAAACAGTCCTACGAACACAAATAATATCCAGTTGGCTTTATAAGGCGTTTTGAATTTAGGGTGAAGTACACCAAATGCTTTGGGGATCAATCCGTCATTACTCATGGTATAGAAAATACGGCTTTGTCCCATCAACATTACCAGGATCACAGAAGAGAAACCGGCAAGGATCGCAACGGTTACCGCTGTAGATAACCACTGGTATTTCACCATATAGGTAGAGATCGCATAAGCAACAGAAGCTTCACGTCCTTTTTCTGGATCAACGAACTCCTGCCAGTTAGCCACACCTGTTAATACGTGTCCGAAGAGGATATACAGGATCGTACAAACGACCAATGAGCCTAAGATACCGATCGGCATATCACGTTTTGGATTTTTGGCTTCTTGTGCTGCAGTACTAACTGCATCAAAGCCAATAAAGGCAAAGAATACAATAGCTGCACCGCCGAGAACACCACCCCATCCATGTTTGAATACACCTGTATAGTCAGCGATCACTTTTCCGGCACTGTCTGTAACAGCTGCTGTGCCTTCGGGGATCATATATGGTGTATGATTTTCAGGACGGATATATTGCCAGCCCAACACAATAAAGAGAATTACGATCGCTACTTTAATGAATACGATCACCGCATTCACCATTGCAGACTCCTGTGTTCCTTTAATCAATAATAAAGTCAATAATAAGAGGATGATCAATGCAGGAGCATTGATGATTCCTTTATGTAATACCCCAGCAGAGTCTGTAAAACTCTCGAAGGGGCTATGCGACCATTCATAAGGAATACCTCCATCAAAAAGCTTATTTAAATATTCACTCCATGCAATAGATACCGTTGCAGCACCCAATGCATATTCCATGATCAATGCCCAACCAATGATCCAAGCAACCAGTTCACCCATGGTTACATAACTGTAAGCATAAGCACTACCCGCAATAGGAATCATAGCCGCAAACTCTGCATAACACAGACCTGCAAAAGCACAACCGATCGCAGCAATAATAAATGAAATGGTAACAGCCGGACCTGCAGCCTGTCCGGCAGCAGCAGCAGTTCTCACGAAAAGTCCGGCACCAATAATGGCACCAATACCCAAGGCAATTAGATTGCCGGCTCCGAGGGTACGTTTTAATCCTTTGTCGCCCTCATCGGCCTGGGCCAGTAATTGACCCAATGGTTTCTTTACAAATAAACTCATAGTACAGTTTGGTTAAGTTTCTGAATTAGAAAGATTTGGCAAAATAGGGATTTCTGGCTTTCATCCCCTAAAACTTTTATGAACCAGTCATTTCACCGTTCACAAAGGCCATTTCACCAGAAGTATTATATTGCGTCACTAACAAAGCCCCAATGAAGAAATCGAATAGGCTTACACTCTATATCATCATAGCCATGATCGCCGGTGTTATTCTTGGCTATTTTGTACATGATAACGCATCTGCTGAAACCATTCAGAGTTTTTCAAAGAATCTGAAGCTGTTTACAACCATTTTTCTTCGTCTCGTACAGATGATCATTGCCCCATTGGTATTTTCAACATTAGTTGTGGGGATCGCTAAACTTGGAGACTTGAAAACGGTAGGTCGTGTCGGAGGTAAAGCACTATTATGGTTTATCTCTGCTTCATTGGTGAGTTTATTATTAGGGATGTTATTGGTCAACATTTTTCAACCCGGGAAAGGAATTGACCTTAGCAATGCTGATATCTCGGGTGCGCAAGACCTTGTTGGTAAGACACAAGAATTCAGCATTCAGAAATTTGTGGAGCATGTGTTTCCGAAAAGTGTGATCGATGCAATGGCCACCAATGAAATATTACAGTTAGTAGTATTCAGTATCTTTTTTGGTGTGGCTACCGCTGCATTGGGAGAAAAAGCCAAGATCGTTGTAAAAGGATTGGATGCTGTTGCGCATGTGATCCTGAAAATGGTTGGATATGTGATGAACTTTGCACCCATCGGTGTATTTGGAGCCATTGCTGCAGTTATTGCTACCAAAGGATTAGATGTGTTTATTTTTTACGGCAAATATCTCCTGTATTTCCTGATCGGTATTGCAGCATTATGGGCAATATTGTTAACGGTAGGTTTTATCATTTTAGGTAAACGTTTGCCCGATCTCTTACGCCGTATTTTTCCGCCACTCATCATCGCATTTAGTACTACGAGTAGTGAAGCAGTGTTTCCAAAGCTTACAGAAGAACTGGAAAGATTTGGCTGTAAGGATAAGATCGTATCCTTTATTCTTCCATTAGGTTATTCTTTCAATCTGGATGGAAGTATGATGTATATGACTTTCGCCAGTATCGCCATTGCACAAGCTTATGGTATACAACTTGATCTGGGAACACAATTGACCATGCTTATTGTACTCATGCTCACGAGTAAAGGGATTGCCGGTGTGCCACGTGCATCATTGGTTGTGGTAACTGCTACTTGTGCGATGTTCAATATCCCACCGGAAGGCATTGCACTTATCTTACCCATCGACCACTTTTGTGACATGTTTCGAACTGCTACCAATGTAGTAGGAAATGCATTGGCAACAAGTGTGGTAAGTAAATGGGAAGGTGCATTGGATGAGCCTTCCGATATTTCAGTTTCTGCTTAACCTAAGATTCATTCCATGTTACAAATATTATTATCTGATTTTCACTGGAGTCAATTACTACAACCTCAGTTTTACATTGAACATGGAGGACTCTGGCTCATTTTATTTGTGGTTTTTGCAGAAACCGGTTTATTTGTAGGCTTCTTTTTACCGGGTGATAGTCTTCTGTTTGTTGCCGGTATCTACAGCAGTAACCTGGCAAATGAATTTATTCCTACCGGAAATGAATACCTGGATCTTTTATTATTGATGTTACTTATTTCCGCAGCCGGTATCGCCGGAAATACAGTCGGGTATTGGTTTGGACGAAAAGTTGGTCCGGCCATGTATAACTGGAAAGAAAATATACTCTTCAAAAGAAAATACCTCGAACAAGCACATGAGTTTTATGAGAAACATGGTGGTGGTGCCATCATTGTTGCTCGTTTTATTCCTATTGTAAGAACCTTCGCACCGATTGTGGCAGGTATCGTTCAGATGGATAAAAAGAAATTTGTGTTCTTTAATATTATCGGATGCTTGGCATGGGTATTCAGTATGTTGTTTGCGGGACATTTTCTGCAAAAATGGATATTGAATCAATTTGGTTTTGATCTGAAAGATCATCTGGAGGTAATTGTATTGGGTATTGTGCTGGTCACAACCGCACCGGTATTCATTAAACTGTTTGCAGGAAAAAAGAAGGATAACAAAGAAGCGTAACAAAATAATTGATATCTCTTTCAAGGTATCTAATACCAAGAATAGATCATTCACTTTCCAAACTGCTTGTCATGACCGAAAAAAAATACGGTGTTCTTTCCTTGCCCGTTATTGTTGCTGCACTAGGTTATTTTGTTGATATCTACGATCTCTTACTATTTACCATTGTCAAAAAACCCAGTATGCTGGGTGTTGGAGCAACAGATGCTACCATGCTGGTAGACAGTACACGTGTGATCAACTGGCAGATGACCGGATTGTTACTTGGAGGGATCATTTGGGGGATGCTGGCAGACAAAAAAGGAAGACTCAGCGTATTATTCGGATCGATCATTTTATACTCTTTGGCGAATTTTGCTACAGGGTTTGTTCAAACAGTAAACCAGTATGCGGCTTGTAGATTTGTTGGTGGACTAGGTCTTGCAGGTGAGTTAGGTGCGGGTATTACATTGGTGAGTGAATTGTTGCCTAAGCATAAAAGAGGTGTAGGTACATCACTGGTAGCCGGTATCGGATTAAGCGGCGCCGTAGCAGCATACTTCACCTATCAGTTCACTGATGATTGGCGTTTGTGTTATAAGATCGGGGGCGGATTAGGGATCGCACTATTATTACTACGCGTAAGTGTGGCCGAATCAGGCATGTTCAGAGAAGCGAAAGAACAAAAAGTGGTACGTGGCAATTTCTTCATGCTGATCAATAATGGTAAACGACTCAAAAAATATGTTTTCGCAATTCTGATCGGCTTACCTACATGGTATGTGATCGGTATATTGGTCAATCAAAGTGATCGTTTTGGGAATACCATGTTTGGAAGTACTACCATTGACTCTGGAAGATCCATCATGTTTGCTTATGCAGCGATAGCGATCGGTGATATGTTGGTTGGATTGGTAAGTCAGTATTTCAAAAGCAGGAAAAAAGCGTTGCTGATCTATTATATGCTCACGATCGTTGGGTTGGTTTTATTTTTTAGTGATTACAATCGATCGGATACAAGCATGTATGCTATCTGTACATTGCTAGGTTTTAGTACGGGCTTCTGGGCCATTTTTGTAACGATGGGGGCTGAACAATTCGGCACCAATTTACGTGGAACAGCAGCTACTACGATTCCTAATATGGTGAGAGGTGCTTTACCATTGATCAACATGATGTTCTTGGATCTTTTTCAGAAATCATGGGGATGGAGTTTGGTGTACAGCGGTATCATCACAGGTATTGTTGTAATGACGATCACACTGATTGCTTACTACTTTACCGAAGAGACCTTTCATAAAGATCTCAACTACGTTGAAGAATAATAGTATTCCGTGTAATTTATTGCTTCTGTGGTGAATAAATGTGTTACTCAGAGTATGTACAGCGTTTCACAGAGGTGATATCTATACTTCTTATCTTGCAGCTATGAAATTCTTGGTCATTCGTTTTTCTTCTATCGGAGATATTGTATTGACAACACCGGCCATCCGTTGTTTGAAATTACAAGTACCCGACGCTGAAGTACATTTTTTGTCCAAGCAATCGATGAAAGCAGTTACTGAAGCCAATCCTTATATCGATAAGTTTTATTATTTCTCTAGTGATCTCGATAGCTTGATCCAGGCTTTAAAAGCAGAGCAATACGATTACATCATCGACCTTCACAAAAATTTCAGAACCTGGCGCATAAAAAAAGCACTGAAAGTTCCGGTATTGTCTTACAATAAAGAGGTCATTGAAAAAGTATTACTCACAAGACTGCACATCAATAAAATGGCAGGCCGACATATTGTGGATCGTTGTTTGGATACATTAGCACCACTTGGTGTTCAAAATGATGGGAAGGGAATGGACTATTTTATTCCTGCAACGGTGAGGGTAAAAGCTGAGGATCTTCCTTTATCGCATAGTGCGGGTTTTGTAGCCATTGTTATAGGCGCGAGTTATTATACCAAGAAACTGCCAGTTTATAAACTAAGGGAGCTTTGCGCCAAATTGCAGTACCCCATTATACTCGTGGGTGGAAAAGAAGATAAGCAAGAAGGAGAGGAGATCGCAAAAATTGATCCTGTTAAGATTTACAATGCTTGTGGCAAATTCAGTTTACATGAATCGGCAGATATCATTCGTCAATCCAAATTGGTGATATCGCATGATACCGGTATGCAATACATTGCTTGTGCACTCAACAAATCTGTACTTGCTATTTGGGGAGGTACTTCACCTGCATTGGATGTAGAGCCTTATTATGGTACAGAACAATTACTACAGCACAACAAACCTGCTTATCATAACTTCATCGTAAAAGGCTTGGCTTGTCAGCCTTGTTCTAATTATGGAACAAAGACTTGTCCGAGAGCACATTTTAAATGTATGCAGGATCAGGATATTAATTTGATCGTTGCTACTGCGGGTCAATATCTCACATCTATGGCATAAAAAAAGAGCCCCGAAATTTCGGAGCCCTTTCTTTATTACCAAAACCAACTATTATCCTTTGATACGTTTTGCTTCACTTTCCAATCCGGTCTGACGTTGACGTGCAGCTTTTACTTGGTTGTTACCAAATCTCCAGGAGAATGCCAAGCGTACAGTACGACTTTCATTCTGACCACGTCCATTGATGAACAATCCACCAAAATTACTGGTAGCAGTCCATGGATTGGTAAAGAAGATATCCGTTACACTAAGTTTTAATGTGCCTTGTTTTTTCAAGATCTGTTTTTGGAATCCAAGATCCAATCCACCCAATGATTTTGTTCTCCAGGTTGCACCCCAAACATTCGGACCACTGAACCAACCACTCAACTCTGCATTGTATCCTTTGCCTAAAGTGAATGTATGTTGCATATAAGCTCCAAACATTGGGATTTCAGTTTTCACCTCATTGGCGCCGATCTTTCCTTTAAACATCTGATAGTTGTACCAAACATTTGCATAACCATTCCACCACTTTGCAATCGGTAAAGGAGAACCGATACTGAAACTCAGGATACGTTGTGTTGCCAGGTTTCTTTGTTGTACATAAGTGGCATTATTGGTAGTGTCGGTTGTTTGTGTCGCAAAATCTTTGACATGGCTATAACCAATCGTGGTGTTCAACATGTATTTGAAAGTATGCGATAATTCAATCGTATTGGTATACTGCGGACGTAAGAACGCATTTCCTTTTTCGTAGGTCAACTCATCTAATTTGTTCTCAAATGGATTCAGATCCTGATAAGTCGGACGATCGATACGACGGCTAAAGGTTAAATTCAAGGTGTTCTTCTGGTCAACAGTCCAGGTTAACGCTGCACTTGGGAAGAAATCCAGATAGCTGCGTTTAACAGTGTTATCAGCTTGAATCACACCATCAGCTCTGGTCAACACACCTTCGCTATTGGTTTGTTCCATACGTAAACCTGTTTGTAAACTCCATTTTGGACTGAACTGACGCTGATAGTTTACATAAGCAGCATTCACATTTTCATTATAAGTAAAGCTGTTACTTCTGCTTAAGATTTTTACTGGAACTCCATTGATGTCATTGAAGAAATCAAATGTATTTTTTGTCTTTACATAAGAGAACTTAGCACCATATCCTAATTTACCTTTCCATTTTGGTTGATCTACGTCCACTTTAGCAGTATAGATATCAATATCGGTAGGAGTATAGTTACGGTTGATCACTTGTGATAACATATTACCTGTGTTGTCAAGGTAATTGTTAGGTTGATAGCTTCTGCCGGTACCACGGAATAAACCATAGTCAGCATCAAAGTTGATCTCTTTACCACTGGTATCAGCATAACGATAGTTGATATTGGAATTCATATTCGTTCTGCTACCGGGAATGGTATTCAAAGCCACCAGTTTTTTTACAAACTGCTTGGTCGGATTATAAGAGATGTTGGTATTACTTTCACTGGTCCAGTCATTATCACTAAAGTTGGTGGTAACGAGAAAGCCTAAAGTATTCTTACTGTTAAGAAACAGATCGGCACCCAATTTCGCATTCACACTCTTATTGTTACTCCAGTTTGTACTTTTCTGATCATAAACAGAGTCTCTTTGTACACGATACAGATCTAAGGTATTCTCATAGCGACCGATATTGATTCCAACATTGCTGAACAAGTTCACTTTTTTATCGCGATAGTTCAAGCTAACAGAGCCATTACCTTTCGGCGTAACACCTTGTACCAATCCCATATTTACAGAACCGTTGGTGCCATATCTTTTATTCTTCTTTAAACGAATATTGATGATACCGGCATTACCACTCGCATCATAACGAGCACTCGGATTACTGATCATTTCAATTGCTTCAACATCATTGCTGTTGATGCTTTTTAAATAAGCAGCTAGGTCCTGACTACCTAACTGGGTCATCTTTCCATCAACATAAATACGTACACCGGTCTTTCCTTTCATGGAAATATTCTCATTATTATCTACTTGGATACCCGGACTTTTTTGTAATAATTCCAATGCATTACTACCGGTAGCATTGATGCTATTCTCAACATTGAAAACAGTTTTATCTGCCTTGATTTCGATCATTGGCTTACGGGAAGTAACTGTTACATCCTGCAGTTTAGTAGCTGCGGGTTGTAATGTGATACTGCCTGCATCAAATCCTTGACCGTTTTTTACTTCAAATACAGGAGAATATGTTCTTTCAAAACCGATCATTACATAACTCAGCAAGTATTTTCCTTCTTTGCCATATACCATTTCAAATGCACCATTGGCATCTGTAACATCTGCTTTTACGAGGGAACTGTCTGTAGACTTTAGTAAGGATACAGTAACGGACTGTAATGCTTTGCCACTGTTATCACTGATCTTTCCTTTAATAGTACTGCTGGTTTGCGCGATAGCGGTGTTCAATAATGAACTCAATCCGATCACAGCCGCAGTTAAAATCCTTCTCATTTTATTGTTGTTTAGGTTGCTCAATCAGACGCAAAGCACTTAAGAATGTTACAGCTGAGTGGGTTGTTTCGGGATGAGCAGTGACAAAGGCATGACAAGCGGTCGCAGGTCGAGATAAAAAAATCCCTGTCTGTTTTTTACAGACAGGGATGTATGTACAAACGGTTCAATAAAAGGATGAACAGCAGCTTATAAAGTCTTCAACACATCATTCATGCTTCTCACTGCTTCAGCACTCTTGTTGAATAAAGCTTGTTCTTCTTCATTCAATTTAAAGTCGATGATCTTTTCCCAACCATTCTTACCGATCACCACAGGAACACCTAAACAGATATCTTTTTGTCCGTATTCACCTTCCAGACTTACGCAGCAGGTAAACAATTTCTTTTCATCACGCAGAATGCTTTCTACCAGTGCTGCTCCAGCTGCTCCCGGTGCATACCATGCAGAAGTACCGATCAGTTTGGTTAACGTAGCACCACCAACCATGGTATCCGCCACGATTTGCTTTTGCTGTTCTTCTGTTAGGAAATTAGTAACAGGTGCACTATTCCAAGTAGCCAAACGGATCAATGGAATCATAGTGGTATCACCATGCCCACCTACTACTACTGCATTAAGATCAGCAGGACTGCAACCCAGGTGCTGACTCAATTGATATTTGAAACGGGCGCTATCCAATGTACCACCCATACCGATGATTCTGTTTTTAGGTAAACCTGTAGATTGTAATGCCAGATATGTCATAGTATCCATCGGATTACTGATCACGATGATGATGGCATTAGGGGAATACTTCAGGATGTTTTCACACACACCTTTTACGATACCGGCATTGGTACCGATCAGTTCTTCACGTGTCATACCCGGTTTGCGAGGCAAACCTGAAGTGATCACAACTACATCTGAACCAGCAGTCTTTGAATAATCATTGGTGCTGCCGGTAATACGGGTGTCAAAACCCAGCAAAGCAGCGGTTTGCATCATGTCTTGTGCCTTACCTTCGGCCAGACCTTCTTTAATATCCAGTAATACCAATTCTTCGGCCAATGCGGCGCGTGCAATATTGTCGGCACAAGTAGCTCCTACGGCTCCGGCACCTACTACGGTTACTTTCATAAACAATGATTATTTAAAGTGAGGAATTTTTTCCGCTGCAAAGGTAAGGGTTGGCAGTCGTTTGTTGACGACGTTTCAGGCTTTTTGACACCACTGTGGATAGCAGTTTAACAAACTTTTCCTGTCAGCCCTTTTTATTGCTTATACTCTTTAAGAAGGCCTAATAACTCAGGCATTTCCACACCTCCTTCATAAGCTTTTATGTAGTTGCCTTTTTTATCATACACAGCTACATAGGGAGTATATTTTACCTGAAAAAAAGAAGGAATACCATAATTCGGGTCTCGACCCACTTTGAGGTTTTTATGGTTAAAAAAACCATACTCCTGCGCAAAGCCTTTGATATCTGCCATTTCACGATAACTCACCCAAAGAATAAAACTATTTTTCAGGCTGTCCATCACAGCCATCATTTCTTTGGCTTCATGTTGGCAATGACCACAATCCGGACTGAAATACACAATGATCGTAAAATCGGAAGCAGGCAGCTCTTGCTTGGTAAACCAAGTGCTATCGGTTTGCAGGATCGTGAATTCAGGTAATTTTTTTGTCTTTAGGAAAGGAGGCTGGTCTTCAGAAGAGTTTTGCGCATAAGACATCAAGCCTGTCAGTGACACTAAAAGTGTAAAGAAAATTTTTTTCATGGTTATTTTCATTGACCGTTTTTACCATTTGCTGCTTTTGCCTCCATCATCCGCATTTCTTTTGCATCTTGTAAGAATTCGGATGCAAAGATGAATTTATTGAGTAACTCATCTTTACTGAAAATGATGTCTTTGTTAGATCCTTCCCATTGTTTTCTTCCCTGATGTAAATAAACAATATGGTCACCAATCTCCATTACACTATTCATATCATGTGTTACAACAATGGTCGTGATATTGTATTCCTCTGTGATCTCTTTGATCAAACGATCGATCACCATAGATGTTTGTGGATCCAACCCTGAATTGGGTTCATCGCAGAACAGATATTTAGGGTTGAGTACAATCGCACGGGCGATACCAACTCTTTTTTTCATTCCTCCACTGATCTCGGAAGGATATCGCTTATGGGCATCTTTCAGGTTCACACGATCCAACACCTCGTTCACTCTTTTCTTTTTCTCTGCTACAGACCAATTGGTAAACATATCTAGCGGAAACAAAACATTCTGCTCAACGGTCATTGAATCGAATAAAGCAGTACCCTGAAACAGCATGCCAATTTGCTGACGCAATAATTTTCTTTCATCATTATTCATCAACAGCATATCTGTTCCATCATAAAGGATCTCGCCAATTTCAGGACGAAACAATCCAACCATACATTTGGTGAGTACGGTTTTACCACTGCCACTGGTACCGATGATCAGGTTACACTTTCCAGCTTCCATCACTGCACTGATATCTTCAAGGATAGTGCGCTCTCCAAAAATCTTCTTTATGTTTTTGATCTCGATCATGTGACTGCAAACTAATCTTTTGTTTTAGAATGGCTCTACTAGATTCCTTAATAAATCCTCAAAAACTTCTCTTTTGCGTATGAGATAGGATTTGCCTTCTTTTACCAAAACCTCTGCAGGACGATATCGCGAATTGAAATTACTCGCCATTTCAAATCCATAAGCGCCTGCATTATCAAACACCAGTAGATCTCCTTCTCTGATCTCATGCATCGGACGTTCCCACGCAAATGTGTCTGTTTCACAGATATTACCGGTGATGGTATAGTTTTTTATCTCACCCTTCTCATTACTGATGTTTCGGATCCGGTGGTAGGCTTCATAAAACATCGGTCTGATCAAATGATTGAATCCACTGTTCACACCCGCAAAAGTTGTGGCGGTGGTTTCTTTTAAAACATTCACCGATGTAAGCAGATATCCTGCTTCGCTTACCAAAAATTTACCGGGCTCGAACCATACCTGAAACGAGCGCTGATAGGTTTGTTCAATTTTCTCTTCAAATGCCAAGATCTCTTTTGCCAGTGCTTGTATATCAGTTCCCTCTTCTTGATCCTGATAAGGCACTTTGAATCCACCACCCAGATCGAGGAATTGTAATTCAGGGAAATGTGGTACC
Organism: Sediminibacterium sp. KACHI17; assembly: GCF_040362915.1. Lineage (NCBI taxonomy): Bacteria > Pseudomonadati > Bacteroidota > Chitinophagia > Chitinophagales > Chitinophagaceae > Sediminibacterium > Sediminibacterium longum. The sequence goes on from NZ_AP029612.1 coordinate 2,947,235, forward strand.
AGATCAAAAAACACATCGGTCACTTTCATGAATACCGCCACATCTTTGATCTCACTCCCCGTGTGTACATGTAATCCGGCAATATGAATTTGATATTGTTGCATGATGCGAACGATATCTGATAACTGTTCGATCGGTATCCCAAATTTGCTGGTATCATGACCTGTAGAGATCTTTAAGTTACCTCCTGCCATGATATTCGGACGAAGACGAATGCCTACCGGATAATTATGACCATATTTTTTTCCAAACTTTTCCAGGTTTGATAAGCTATCAATATTGATGTTGATACCCAGTGAAACAGCTTCTTCGATTTCATCAAATGCAATGCCATTACTGGTATACAAAATATCGGAAGATGGAAAGCCAGCATGTACTGCTAATTTCGCTTCGTTAATAGAGCTACAGTCTACCTTACAACCAATAGACTTGATATGTTTCAAAATACTAACATTGGTCAGTGCTTTACAGGCATAAAAGAAACTGACCTTCTCACTGTTAAAAGCCTGCTTTAGTTGTTGAAATTGTTCGGTGATACGATCTGCATTATACACATACAATGGCGTACCGTATTCAGCAGCAATATTTCTTAATTGCTCGTTGGATAAAAAAGATGACATACTGCGAAGATACTTGTCTGGCAGATATTCATGTCACCGCTGTTCCATCTTATTGTTGATTTTCGTCAGAAGGGTTTTCTTCATCGGTAGAACCTTCGCTATCTGAATCGGAAGGCTCATTGTTTTCGGTAGGCTCTTCTTCACCTTGGATGATGAGTTCTCCATCTTCATTAACGGTCAAAAGAGAGGTATCGCCATCAATGATCGCCTCTTCAGTAGGGGCATCTTCTGCAACAACATCAGCTACAGGCTGATCTGTAAAGTCTTCCGGACGGATGACCGTTCCTTCAACGATCTGTTCCGCCAATACTTCTTTGATCTTTGGTAGGTCTTCCGGAGAATTGATGCCAAAGTAGTCCATGAAGTTTTTAGAAGTAGCGTATACCAGTGGTTTTCCCGGCATTTGTTCATTACGGCCACTAATGAGGATCAATTCTTTTTCCAGAAGTTTCTGGATGCTGTAATCACTGTTTACACCACGGATAGACTCGATCTCACCTTTGGTGATAGGCTGTTTATAAGCAATGATGGCCAGTGTTTCCAGCGCCGCATTGGATAAGCGCTTGAGGAATTTATCGCCATTCAATTGTGCAATGGTCTTGTGATAATCTTTTTTGGTCAGGAATTGCCATCCACCACCACTTTCACGTACCTCAAAAGGATAAAACTCAGATTGATATTTTTCACAGATACCTTGTATCGCAGCTTCCACTTGGTCAAGCGTTACGCGCTCTTCCAGAAAACCAAATGTATTGTTGATGAGTTCAACGATATCCAAAGAAGTGAGCGGTTTCTCACTGGCAAAGATCAACACTTCAATGTGTGGTATGATTTGGCTTATCTCCATGATTAATTTGAAAATGGGCTGATTTGAAAATTTGAAAATAACGAATTGTCATAAATGGAGCATAAAAATGTGCAAAGCCACACTTTTACTTTACCACATTTTCAAATCAGCTTATCCCTGCAATGCAGCAGCACCACTTACGATCTCGGTCAATTCAGTAGTGATAGCAGCCTGACGGGCTCTGTTGTAACTAATTTTAAGGGTCTTCAGTAACTCGTTCGCATTTTCACTGGCTTTATCCATAGCTGTCATACGAGCACCGTGTTCACTGGCATTACAGTCTAATACCGCTTTGAATAACTGCGTATTCAGGATCTTTGGCATCAGTTCAGCAATCAGTTCTTCTTTCGCAGGTTCGAAGATGAAATCAGATTTTTTAGCAGACGTACCGTTGCTCACTTTAGGAATTGGCAGGAACTGCTCAGCAGTAAAGCGCTGAGTAGCTGCATTCTTGAATTCACTGTAAATGATCTCAACAGCGTCGAACTCCTTATTTTCAAAAGCTTTCATCGCTGCCTGAGCTGCAGACTGAACAGATTCGAAACTCAGGTTCAGGAAAATATCTTTATAGGTCGCATCTACTTTGTAGCCTGCTTTTTGTAAACTTTCGTATCCTTTTTTACCGATATTCCAGATGGTTACATTTCCTTTCTGGTGTTGAGCGGCATACTTCTCAGCGATGGTTTGTTTGGCCAGTTTAATGAGGTTCGCATTGTAACCACCACAAAGACCACGATCGCTGGTGATAACGATCAACAATACTTTTTCAACGGCTCTTTCTTCTGCCAGTTTGATGTGCATATCACCTTCAGTATTGCTCACGATATTGCTCAACATTTCCTGCAGCTTCTGTGCATAAGGACGCATTTGCGTAATGGCATCTTGTGCACGGCGTAATTTAGCCGCACTCACCATTTTCATTGCTTTTGTGATCTGCTGAGTACTCTGAACACTCTTAATCCGATTACGTACTTCTTTTAACTGACCTGCCATGGGTTGAAAAGTTTCATTTTTCAAGAAACAAGGATTCAGGTTGCTCTGTGATCCCTGTTTTCAATTTGGCTGCAAAAGTAGCAGAATCACCCTGAAATTCCATCAAAACTTTGCTTTTTTACGCACCACTTATCCGTGGCCGTTAAAAACGATAACTAAGCCCGAATCCATTCGCCGAAACGCCCATTTGTAAGTGATCCATCTTTTTTTCCAGCCATCGGGTGTTTTTATGATGCTGACCGTATTGGATCAGGTCAAAAACGAGCAAAAATGCTCCCTGGAGCAGTAAACTATTCCCAAACCCCTCATTCCTGGGGTTATTTAGTCGCATCCCTCTTTCTTTCAGGTACATACCGGTAGCGATATAAGCCAGGTCTAACCCACTGTTCACCAATAGTATCTTTTCTATTTTTTGTTGTTCTTTCCAATTGTCGCTAAACCCATATTGCTTTTTCATCTGTTTTCGAACGCCCAATAACCCAACCCCGGCAATGGCGAAATTGACCGTATTCCAATATGCATTCATTTGATGGAAGGCTTGCTCGCTGCCTTGGGTATTACTGGCCGAGATCGTTCCCTGAATAATATTGGCACTGGCCCAGGCGCCTAAAACATACATGTTATTTTCTATCAATTTGATGCGCTGACGGGCAATGGAATCTTGTTCATTCCCTTGTGATTGTGCCATAACGGCGGAAAAAAAAGCCGGAATCAGCAATAAGACACGTAGTTGGGTCATCTTCAATTCGTTAAGTATTTGTATAAATCATCGCCGCTTGATAAGCGGAGCAATTGCTCTGTTCAAATTCTTTACCTTTGGCGGCCTCAGTTAAAAATGCCAAATTGGCTCAAAAACTTTTTGCGCACCGTTTTTGACTGTTAACTTTTTTCTAATACACTAGATGCATTATATATGTTGAAACTTTTTTCAAAATTATTCGGAAGTAGTAAAAGTGAAAAGGATGTGCAGCAGATCATGCCCATCATCCAAAAAATAAATCAATTCTACGAACAATATCAGCAGTTGACCAATGATGAACTGCGTAATAAGACACAAGAGTTCAAACAACGTATTCAGTCTTATCTAACAGATATCGACAAAGAAATCGCGAATAAAAAACAGGAAGCAGAAAGCTTGCCTGAAAATGAGATCCATAATAGAGATACCATTTATCAGCAGGTAGATAAACTGAAGAAGGAAAGAGATAAAAAAATCGAAGAGATACTGGCTCAGATCCAACCTGAAGCTTTTGCTGTGGTAAAAGAAACAGCAAGACGTTTCAAAGAAAACCCGGAAATGGTGTCTACGGCAACCGCATTGGACAGAGAGCTAAGTGTCAAGAAAGAGCATATCCGTATTGAAGGCGATAAAAGTATTTTCAAGAATACCTGGACAGCAGCGGGCGGTACGGTTACCTGGAACATGGTGCATTATGATGTTCAGCTGATTGGTGGTAGTGTTTTACACCAAGGTAAAATCGCTGAGATGGCTACGGGTGAGGGTAAAACCTTGGTGTCAACCTTACCTGCTTATCTGAATGCACTTGCCGGAGAAGGGGTACATATTGTTACCGTGAACGATTATCTGGCTCGTCGTGATAGTGAATGGAATGGTCCTATTTTCGAATGGCTGGGATTGAAAGTGGATTGTATCGACAAACATGAACCAAGTACAGAATCCAGACGCAATGCATATCTCGCAGACATCACTTATGGTACCAATAATGAATTTGGTTTTGATTATCTGCGGGATAACATGGTGCATTCTCCACAGGAAATGGTACAACGCAAACACCATTTTGCGATGGTGGATGAAGTCGATTCAGTATTGATCGATGATGCTCGTACACCTTTAATCATTTCAGGTCCGATCGGACATAATACCGGCGAGCAGCAATTCTTTGAGCTGAAGCCAAGGATCGAAAAATTGGTAGAGGCGCAGAAAAAAGCAGTGAATCAATTTTTAAATGAGGCAAAAAAGAAAATAGCTGAGGGCAATGATGATCCGAAAGATGGCGGATTGGCTTTATTCCGTGCGCATCGTGGTTTGCCGAAGAATAGTGCACTCATTAAGTTCCTGAGTGAGCCCGGTATGCGTGTGAAGTTGCAGAAAGCAGAGAATTATTATCTCGCAGATCAGCAAAGAGAAATGCCAAAAGCAGATGAAGAACTCTATTTCTACATCGATGAAAAAAACAATTCAGTTGAGCTGACCGATAAGGGTATTCAATTGATCACGAAAGCAGGTGAAGACACACAATTCTTTGTGTTACCGGATATCAGCGTATCACTTTCCACCATTGATAAAAATGAAGGGGTAAGCGCAGAAGAAAAATTACACCAGAAAGAACAAGTGATCAATGATTACTCTGTGAAAGCTGATCGTATCCATACTGTTCATCAATTATTAAAAGCGTACACCTTATTCGACAAGGATGTTGAGTACGTTGTTATGGATGGCTCTGTAAAGATCGTTGATGAACAAACAGGTCGTATCCTGGATGGTCGTCGTTATTCGGATGGATTACATCAGGCTATCGAGGCAAAAGAAAATGTGAAGATCGAAGCGGCTACGCAAACCTATGCAACAGTTACACTCCAGAATTATTTCAGGATGTATCATAAGTTGGGTGGTATGACCGGTACCGCTGAAACTGAAGCTGCAGAATTTTGGGATATCTATAAACTCGATGTAGTAGCTATTCCTACCAACGTGACCGCCATTCGAAAAGATGAGCAGGACCTGGTATATAAGACCAAGCGTGAAAAATTTGGTGCAGTAATTGAAGAAGTGGTAAAACTGCGTGATGCAGGTCGCCCGGTACTAGTGGGTACTACATCCGTAGAAGTGAGTGAGTTATTGAGCAGAATGTTGCGCCAGAAACAAATACCTCACAATGTATTGAACGCAAAACAACATGCCCGTGAAGCACAGGTTGTTGCTGAAGCAGGATTGGCCGGTGCCATTACCATTGCTACCAACATGGCGGGTCGTGGTACAGATATCAAACTCGGACCGGGTGTGAAAGAAGCAGGTGGATTGGCCATTCTGGGTACTGAGCGACATGAGTCTCGTCGTGTAGACAGACAGCTGAGAGGTCGTGCGGGTCGTCAAGGTGATCCGGGGTCATCTCAATTCTTTGTATCTCTTGAAGATGATCTGATGCGTATGTTCGGTAGCGATCGTATTGCCAAGATCATGGACTTTGCAGGTTATAAAGAAGGAGAAGTGATCCAGCATAGCATGATCACCAAATCTATTGAACGTGCTCAGAAAAAAGTAGAAGAAAACAACTTTGGTATTCGTAAGCGATTGCTGGAGTATGATGATGTAATGAATAAACAAAGAACAGTTGTTTATACGAAGAGAAGTCATGCATTGTTTGGTGATAGACTTGCACTGGATCTGGATAATGCTTTTTATGCAGTGGCAGAAGATCTGGTGAATTCTTTCAAAGAGCAGAATGATCATGAAGGATTCAGACTGGCAGTGATCGTGAATTTTGGAATTGATCCATCTATTACTGCTGAAGAATTAGCTAAACTCTCTGAACAGCAACTGACCGAAAAGTTATACCTCGAAGCAGTTACGAACTATGACAGGAAGAAGCAGGAGATCATGACACAAGCCATTCCTGTATTTAAAAATATTCGTCAACAGCAAGGCAATCATATTGAAAATGTGATCGTACCATTTACCGATGGAAGAAAAGGCATGCAGGTATTGGCGAACATGGAAAAAACACTCAATAGCAATGGCGCTGAGTTGGTAAATGCTTTAGAGAAAACCGTTACACTAGCACTCATCGATGATGCGTGGAAAGAACATCTGCGTGCCATGGATGATCTCAAACAGAGTGTACAAACAGCAACCTATGAGCAGAAAGATCCGCTGGTGATCTATAAAATGGAAGCTTACAATATCTTCAAGAAAATGGACAGTGAAGTAAATGTCAACATTGTTCAGTTCTTATGTCATGCAGGTATTCCTTTGAATGATGGGGAAGAAGTGCGTGAAGGACGTCAACAAAAGACGGATCTGAGTAAGCTCAGCACTACCAAAGAAGATATGGATGCACCACCTACTGAGAACGATTATTATGATCCTACACCTGTTAAGCAGCAGCCCGTTGTTACAGGACCCAAAATAGGACGCAATGATCCTTGTCCGTGTGGAAGCGGTAAGAAATACAAAGCCTGTCACGGTAAAGACTTATAAAGAAAAGCCTCCTATTCGGGAGGCTTTTTCTTTAGTTTTGTAGCATGACAGGTCGTTTTTGGAAAAGACATTTTACCCTCTGGATACTATTCATTTTCATCTTGTTCATCGTAGTATTTAGCCGAGTATATTCAAAACAATTACAGCGACAGGAACAAAGACCTTATTTGGCAGGTATAATTTCAGAGACACGTTTTGCTGAATATAAACTTCCGAGAGGCAAAAGGAGGAGGATGATTCCGCACCGCGACTTTTTCTTTCAGTTAAAAGATCAGCCGAACAGATTGCTGAGGCTGAATGAACTAAGAGCATCTGAGTGGAACGAATTCGAAGAAGAGATCAAACACAAACATGCCATGCGTTTACAATATGATGATGTGATTCTGGATGGCGAAAGACAGTTTATAACAGTTATCAATGCAGAGAATGAGCATTGGCAATTGAAGAATTTCGCAGCAAAACGAAAATTCTCCATGTGGGTAACTATTATATCGGGATTGGGTTTTGTATGGCTACTATTATTGTTACGAAAAGATTATAAAACGATAAAAGCATATGTTGGCACTGAATCAGTACATTGATCACACCATTCTTAAATCCACTACACTGATAGCTGATATAGAAAAGCTTTGTGCTGAAGCAAGGCAATACGATTTTGCAGCAGTCTGTGTACCGCCCAACTTTGTTAAAAAAGCCAAATCTCTGTTGGAAGGTACTGCTGTTAAAGTAGCAACTGTCATTGGTTTCCCTTTCGGTTATTCGGCAGTAGAAGCAAAGATTGCAGAAACCGTTTTAGCGATGGTGGATGGTGCCGATGAGTTGGATGTGGTAGTAAATATTTCTGCCATTAAGAATGGAGATTGGGTCTATCTCGCGAATGAGATCAATCATATCATGCCTGTGATCAAGAGTAAAAATAAGATCATAAAGATTATTATAGAAAGCGGGGTATTAACAGATGATGAGATCATTAAATGTTGTGAATTGTATGGGGTAGCGGGAATTGATTACTTGAAAACTTCCACGGGGTACGCAGAAAAAGGAGCCACGATCGAAGCAGTAAAATTATTCCGCCTACATCTACCAGAACATGTGCAGATCAAAGCTTCGGGCGGCATCAGAGACCATGTGTTTGCCCAGCAGTTGATCGACGCGGGTGCTACCAGATTAGGTTGCAGTGCCAGCGTTGCCATTGTGCAAGGGGCAAAAGGCGGTAGCGACTATTGATTTGTTAAACGATCCATGAACTTCTTACGGAGAAACAGAGCTTCGTATCTTTGCAAAAGAATTTTACTAACTTTCTGAAAACGTCCATTATGCGTATTGTATTGTTTTTGTTTTGGATGGGATGGATGCATTTCGCACAGGCATCAGATTCGATCATTGTAAGAAAAGATCAGCGTTTAGATCTGCTTACTGCCAAACAAGCGCAGATCAATAAACGTTCTGCAATGATGACCAGCAATGGACAGTATAAAGGATATCGCATACAAGTGATCAGTACTACCAACAGAGATCAGGCATTTAAAGTCAAAACTGAGTTGTTGAGTCGATTCCCTGATCAGAAAAGCTACACTTCTTATCAATCGCCTTTATTCAAAGTTCGGATCGGTAATTTTTTAAAGAAGGAAGACGCAGAACAATTCAGAAAAACATTGAATCGCTTTTATCCCAAAGGAGTATATGTAGTTGAAGATGTCATCGAGTACACAATAACCGATGATGAAGACCTCCTGCAATAATAATTAACCATTACATGCTGCAAGAAAAAATAAAAACATTAGCACAGCAATACGCATCGGAATTCATTGCGGTTCGTTCGCATTTACATGCACATCCGGAATTAAGCTATCAGGAATTCAATACTTCCGCATTTGTTCAAAATAAATTGAAAGAGATCGGCATCACATTCACTGTAATGGCAACTACCGGAGTAGTAGGAGTCATACAAGGAAAAAATCCGGAAAGCCGTGTGATCGCCTTGCGTGCCGATATGGATGCATTGCCTATTCAAGAAGAGAATGATCGTCCTTATCGCTCAAAAAATGACGGAGTGATGCATGCCTGTGGTCATGATGTGCATACTTCCATCTTATTAGGCGCGGCCAAGATCTTACATGAATTACGCGATAGCTGGGAAGGCACTGTTAAACTTTTGTTCCAACCCGGAGAGGAAAAGAATCCCGGGGGAGCCAGTTATATGATACGTGATGGGGCATTGCAAAATCCTACACCTCAAGGTATTATTGGATTACATGTTCATCCGGGATTGGAAACCGGCAAGCTGAGTTTCAGAAAAGGAAGAGTGATGGCCAGTGCTGATGAAATTTATATGACCATCAAAGGCAAAGGTGGACATGCAGCTTCTCCCAACTTAACTGCTGATACCGTTTTGATCGCTTCCCATTTGATTGTAAGTCTGCAACAAATTATTTCGCGAAATAAAAATCCTTTGTCTCCTTCTGTTTTATCGATTTGCTCCATTCAGGGTGGACATACAACCAATGTGATACCTAGTGAAGTAAAGCTCATGGGTACATTCAGAGCAATGGATGAAGAGTGGCGTTTCAAAGCACATGATTTGATTCGTAAAAATGCTGTGGGATTGGTAGAATCAATGGGTGGTGAGATCGATCTACATATTGATATCGGATATCCTACTGTGGATAATGATCCAGCTTTCACAGCAACAGCTTGGCAACAAGCTGATGTATTCATGGGGAAAGAAAATGTACTGGAAACTGAGATGAGAATGGGAGCGGAAGATTTTGGTTATTATACTCAGGTTATTCCTGGATGCTTTTTCAGATTGGGTGTACGTAATGAAGCAAAAGGGATTGTTCATAATGTACACACACCATTGTTTGATATAGATGAGCGTGCCATAGAAATTGGCATGGGCAATATGGCTTGGTTGGGAGCGACTGTCGGCTAGTTCTGCGGTAAATACAAAGGTTTTACAGTAATTCATACGTGCTTACAAAGCCAATCATATTTTGTAAGTCATGTAAGGATGGTTTAGCAAATTTTTTTTTGATTGGAACGTTATACATATCCAGCATAAAATTTACACACTGCGAGCGCAGAAGGTAATTCTTGATTTTGATCTGGCTTTATTATATGCAGTGCAAACAAAGTATTTGAAAAAATCTGGCAGACGTAATATTGAACGATTCCCTACTGATTTCATGTTTGAGTTAACACAGCAGGAATACCATTTTCTAAGGACACAATTTGCGTCCTTAGAAAATGGTAAGGGAAATCATAGTAAATACCCGTCGGATTTTATTTATATTGTATTTTGCACCCCAATCCCCCAAATGGTCCGGCCAGGGAACCGGAACCTGAAGTGAGTGACACAACAGCAGTTGAATAGCGATGTGTTGCTGGTAACGAAAAAAAATAATATGGCTAAAAATACAGATCTGCGGAAGGAACAAGCACTTGAATACCATTCTAGTGGTAGACCGGGAAAAATTGAAGTGATCCCCACCAAAGAAGCCAAAACACAAAGAGATCTCTCATTGGCGTATAGTCCGGGAGTAGCAGAACCCTGCAAAGAGATTCATAACAATATAGAAGAAGTGTATAAGTATACCGCAAAAGGAAATCTTGTTGCGGTGATCAGTAATGGAACAGCTGTATTGGGATTGGGAGATATTGGTCCAGAAGCGAGTAAGCCTGTGATGGAGGGGAAAGGTGTATTGTTCAAAATTTTCGCAGATATCGATGTGTTTGATATTGAGATCAATGAAAAAGACCCGGAAAAATTTGTACAGATCGTTAAAGCACTTGAACCCACATTTGGAGGGATCAATCTGGAAGATATCAAAGCTCCTGAATGTTTTTATATTGAACAGCAGCTCAAGCAGCAGATGAATATTCCTGTGATGCATGATGATCAGCACGGAACAGCGATCATTAGCGGTGCTGCACTTTTGAATGCATTGGAGTTACAGAAAAAAAGAATTGAGAAAGTTCGATTTGTCGTGAATGGTGCCGGTGCTGCTGCTATGGCTTGTACACAATTGTATGTGGCTTTGGGGGCACGCTATGAAAATTTTATTCTGTTTGACAAGGATGGAGTGCTTCATGAAGGAAGAACAGACCTGGATGCTACACGAAGAAAATTTGCAGTCAAACGTTCTGATATTACGCTGGAAAAAGCGATGAAAGATGCAGATGTATTTTTAGGATTGAGTGTGGGTAATGTAGTAACACAGGACATGGTAAAAAGCATGGCAAAAAACCCGATCGTTTTTGCGATGGCCAATCCTGATCCGGAGATCAGTTATGAAGATGCAATTGCTGTTCGTAAAGACATCATCATGGCAACCGGCAGAACGGATTATCCAAATCAGGTCAATAATGTTTTGGGGTTCCCATATATCTTCAGAGGAGCATTGGATGTTCGTGCGAGGCAGATCAATGAAGCCATGAAACTGGCAGCAGTAAAGGCTTTGGCGGAACTGGCCAAAACACCTGTTCCGGATATCGTGAACATGGCTTATAACCAGACCAATATGTCTTTTGGTCCTGAATACATCATACCCAAGCCACTTGATCCGAGACTATTATCAACCGTAGCACCTGCTGTAGCAAAAGCTGCGGTGGAAAGTGGTGTAGCGCAGAAGAAGATCCAGAATTGGGATGCTTATGTGTTGGAGTTGAACAAGCGTTTAGGTTTGGATAATCAGTTGATCCGTGTCATCGGTAACAAAGCACGTCGTGATCCTAAGCGATTGGTATTTGCGGAAGCCGATAATCAAAAAATATTAAAGGCCGCCAGCATTATTTATGATGAGGGCGTTGCTTATCCGATCTTATTGGGTGACCCTGTCAAGATCAATCGTATCGCTGAAGAGCATAATATTGATATCACCGATCTGCCGATCATTGATCCACGTAGCGATGAAATGGAATCTAAGCGTGAATTCTATGGTGAGTTATTCTTTAAAAAGAGACAGCGAAAAGGCTTCAATCATTATGAAAGCATCAAGATCATGAAAGATCGCAATCATTTTGGTTGTATGATGGTAGAGACAGGCGATGCAGATGCAATGTTATCAGGACTTACAAAAAATTACGCAGAAGCCATTCGTCCGGCATTACAGATCATTGGTACGGAAGAGGGTGTGAAGAAGATCGCGGGAATGTATTTGTTGCTCACCAAGAAAGGACCTTTATTCCTGGCAGATACCACTGTGAATTTCAATCCTACTGCAGAAGAGCTCGCTGATATTACGATGATGGTAGCCAAAGAAGTGCGCAACTTCAACCTGACACCACGTATCGCTATGTTGAGTTACAGTAATTTCGGAAGCAGTGACTCAGGCGAAGCTAAATTGGTAGCAGATGCCACCAGAATTTTAAAACAACGCAATCCTTCCTTAGTTGTGGATGGTGAGATGCAGGGAAGTATGGCTTTCAATAAAGAGATCTTAAGAGATAATTATCCTTTCAGCGAACTGGTAGATGAAGACGTCAATGTGCTCATGTTCCCCAACTTAACAGCGGGTAATGTGGCATATAATTTATTGAAAGAAGTAGGTGGTGCTGATGCAATTGGTCCGATCTTGTTAGGCTTGAAAAAACCTGTACATGTATTACAATTAGGCAGCACCGTTCGAAGCATCATTAATATGGCTTTAGTAGCCGTAGTAGACGCGCAACTGAAATGCAGAATGGACACCAATGATGTCGTTCAGCGAAGCAGTTGGTGGAAGAGATTGAAGAAGAGGAAGAGATAGACTACAGACCATAGACCATGGTCCATGGACTATGGTCTAAATAACAGCAAGCAAAAAATCATACCATGTCATTCTTCACCCACTTAGGTTCTTACCTGCTCATGTTAAAAGGCATGTTTACCAAGCCTGAGAACTGGCGTATGTATTGGAAAGAGTTCATGCATCAGTGTGTGGAAATTGGACTGGGAGCATTACCCATCGTTGTCATTATTTCATTATTTCTGGGAGCTGTAACCACGGTTCAGACTGCGTATCAATTGGTGAGTCCATTGGTGCCACAGGCAACGATTGCACAGATCGTAAGAGATAGTATGATACTTGAATTGTCGCCAACAGTTGTAAGTATTGTATTGGCAGGCGTAGTAGGTAGTAAGATAGCCAGTGAACTTGGAAACATGCGTATCAGTGAACAGATCGATGCATTAGAGATCATGGGTATCAATACAAAAAGTTATCTCGTGATGCCTAAGATATTAGGCTCTTTATTGGTGATTCCATGTTTGATCACTATTTCAGCAGTACTGGGTATTTGGGGAGGAAGAACAGCAGGAAATCTTACCGGTATTTTAGCACCAGACATTTTTGATATTGGATTAAGACAAAATCTGAACTTATATAACATCAATTTTGCTTTGTACAAGTCTTACACATTTGCCTTTATTGTGAGTAGTATCTCTGCATATTATGGTTACAATGTAAAAGGCGGGGCACTGGAAATCGGTCGTGCCAGTACGAGCGCAGTGGTCGTAAGCTGTATTTTGATTCTTTGTGCAGATTATCTGCTTGCATCCCTTCTTTTGTAAGCGGTTAATTTTTTTAAGATCATTCGGACGTCTCTTGTTACATTTATAGAACAAGTAGCCGTCGTATGAATCCATCTTTTGACATTTTTAGGAAACAGATATCCAATCGTTGGAAGTTTCGGTTCTTTCTATTACAAAAACTTCCTTCTGCATTTTTCTCCGGATTAAAGATCCGTTCTTTTGATGCGAACGAGGCAGTTATCGGAGTTCGTTATAGCTGGTTTTCACAAAACCCTTTTCGTTCCATGTATTTTGCTGTGCAATCGATGGCGGCTGAAATGAGTACTGGTATTTTAGGTTTTGCACAAATCTATCAACGAAAGCCATCAGTGAGTATGCTGGTATTAAAGGTTGAAGGAAATTTTACAAAAAAAGCAACCGGCTTTATCAGCTTCATTTGTAAGGATGGTAAAATGATCGAAGAAGCAGTAGAGAAAGCAATACAAACAGGAGAAGGGCAAACGGTTGTTTGTCACTCAGTAGGTACCAATGAAGAACAGGAAGTTGTTGCCAATTTTTGGGTGACATGGACATTCAAAGCAAAACATTGATCAGCTTAAAATAATCGTATGAAAATAGCATTTCACGGAGCTGCAAGAACAGTAACAGGATCGAAGCATTTGTTGACATTAGATGATGGAACAAAGATCCTTTTAGACTGTGGCTTGTTTCAGGGTATGGGTAAAGAAACAGATGCATTGAATGCTGAATTCGGTTTTGATGCACGATCGATCGATATTCTTGTATTATCACATGCACATATCGATCATTCTGGGTTGATACCCAGACTGGTTAAGGAAGGATTTGAGGGAAAGATCTATGCTACACCTGCAACAAAAGAGTTGGGAGCAATCTTGTTGGAAGATTCGGCAGTGATCCAAAGAGATGATACTAAATTCATCAACAAGCGAAGAGCAAAACAAGGATTGCCTCCTTACGAACCTTTATATGATCTGGAGGATGCAGCAAAAGCTTTAGAGCTTTTTGTAGAAGTGAATTACGATGAGTGGACCAACATTAGTAAAGGAGTAGAATTGTTGTTCACAGATGCGGGGCACATCATTGGAAGCGCGGCAGTACATTTACGAATATCTGAAAATGGAGTCACGCGTCAGTTGACTTTCAGTGGTGATGTGGGACGATACAACGATGCTATTCTTCGTTCTCCTTCTGTTTTTCCACAAGCTGATTATATTATTCTGGAGAGTACTTACGGAAATAAGTTACACGACGAAGTGCATGGTACGCCTGATACTTTGTATGAATGGATCGATAAGACTTGTATTCAGAAGAAAGGGAAACTGATCATTCCTGCGTTTAGTGTGGGACGAACCCAGGAATTATTGTATGCATTGAATCAATTAGATCTGGAAAACCGATTGCCAAATGTTCCCATTTATGTGGATAGCCCGTTAAGTCGAGAAGCAACAGAAATGCTCAAAGCCTATCCTCAGTATTTCAATAAGCGTATTCGTAAAGTGATGGAGAAGGATGAAGATCCATTTGATTTTCCGGGATTGAAATTCATTAAAACAGTCGATGAAAGTAAATACCTGAATGTATTGACGCAGCCATGTGTGATCATATCTGCAAGTGGAATGGCAGACGCAGGTAGGGTGAAACATCATATCATGAATAATATTGGGGAAGAGAAAAATACGATACTCTTGGTTGGTTATTGTGAGCCCCGATCTTTAGGTGGCCGATTGGCCAATGGTGCAGATCAGGTAAAGATTTTTGGTGAAATGTATGAAGTCAAGGCAGAGATCGGTCAGATGCGAAGCATGAGTGCGCATGGCGACTATGATGATCTTTGTCAGTTCCTGGCTTGTCAGGATCCCAAACAAATACGCACTTTGTTTTTAGTGCATGGTGAATATGAAGTGCAACAGGATTTCGCGCATCGATTATTGAGAAAAGGGTTTCAGGAAGTAGTGATACCTGAAATGCATTATCAGACAAAACTGCAATAATGAATTTGTTGATACAAGATGCCGGTCGTTATTACCGGGAACATTTTGGCGAACCGGATTTTATTGTTCGTTCACCCGGGCGGATCAATCTCATTGGAGAACATATCGATTATAATGGGGGCTTTGTATTGCCGGCGGCTATTGATAATGCAGTTTATGTATCGATCGGAAAAAGAACAGATACAAAGATCGCATTGTATTCAGTAGACTATCAGGAACATTTTGAAATAGAACTGACAGCGATACAAAAAACGCAGGTGCATTGGGCAAATTATGTATTGTCTGTTGTTGTAACCTTACAAGAAGCCGGATATCGTTTAGGTGGATTTAATGCAGTGGTAAGAGGAGATATCCCAATCGGTTCGGGTCTTTCATCATCCGCTGCGGTGGAGTGCGCTGTGATCTTTGGGTTGAATCAATTATTGGCATTAGACCTTGATACCATGCAAATGGTAAAACTGGCACAGCGAGCTGAGAATGAATTTATTGGGGTGAAATGTGGGATCATGGATCAATTTGCAAGTATGTTAGGCAAGCAAGATCAGGTGATTCAACTCGATTGCCGATCATTGGCATATCAGTATTTCCATTTTCAGCCTAATGAATATCAACTCTTATTACTGAATACCAAAGTGAAACATTCGTTGGCAGATTCTGAATACAATCAACGCAGATTAGATTGCGAGGCTGGTGTTGCACACCTTAATAGAATATTTCCGGAAGTAAGTAGCTTAAGAGATGCGACAGCAGAAATGATCGAGTCTGAGTTGAAAGGGTTGAGCGATGATGTATACGATCATTGTTTGTATGCAGTTCAAGAAATTAAAAGAGTACAGGAAGCATGTATCGATCTTGTGAATGAGGATTATGTATCATTTGGAAAGAAAATGTTTGAGACACACAAAGGCTTGAGTGAAATGTATCGTGTAAGTTGTCCGGAGTTAGACTTTCTTGTGACCTTTGCAGGTAAACATAAAGATGTTGTAGGGGCACGCATGATGGGAGGAGGATTTGGTGGCTGTACGATTAATCTGATTAAGAAAGAAGGGGTGACAGATTTTATTGACCGTGCTTCAGAAACATATTTAGAAACATTCGGCATCTTGCCGGGTGCTTATCCTGTGACGATCTCAGCGGGAACTTCTCTGGTGCAAGCACAATTTTAACGCGGTTTACTTGCAAGAGCCGATTTCGTTTTGTAATTTTTGAGAACAACAAAACAGCCGGCCATGAAAAACTATCACATCGTATCTAAAATCGCGATCTACCTTTTATCGGTAGTGATGATCAGTTTCGGGATTTATCATTTCCAAAATGCAAGGGATCTGGTCGTTTATATTCCTTCTTCTTTGCCCGGAGGAATATGGTGGGTTTATTTGACAGGTGCCGCATTCATTTTGGTAGCCCTCTCATTTATCACCAACAGAATGGTGAAGACATCGGCGTATTTATTGGCTTTTATCCTTTTCGTTTTTATTCTCACGCTGCATGTGCCTAACTATTTAAATGCGGGGGATAAAGAAATGAAAGCAATGGCGTTTATCAATCTTTTAAAAGATACCGCCATTGCCGGGTTTGCACTGCATATTGCGGCAGGCGCGCATCATCAGAAACTGCACATGGAACAAAGTGATTGATTTATTTGCAGTCGTTGGTCACTTTTAGCAACACAAACTTTTGTGGCGCATTGGCTATTGTAGCAGCACATCTGGTACAATAAGCGTCATCCTCATGTCTGTCAGTGACCTTGACTTTGATTCGTAAACCTTTCAGGGAAGAAGAACTCGCATATAATTTTGACATGTCTGCGCAACTGAATCTGGTGGAAATAACATGGTCATAGTTACTATCATCAAGTTTATAACCGTTCTCTCCGTGCGTGTAAAGCTCCTGATCCAATATTTGTACAACAGCATTACCACAGATCTCATTCAATATTTTCACTTCAAAACACTGGTCTTTCAACTCGTCGGAGGATTTGTCACAAGACAATAAGGCGGACGCGAGTAATAGTAGTAAAGTGACCGATCTAAGCTTCATAACTTTATTTTTAATTCGAATTGCATTGTGGAGAAAAAGAAACATGTAGCCATTTACTAGGTGCGTTGCTTATTACAGCTAAGCATGTTCCACAGTTTGGATCACTCGGTTCAGGTTGATCAATGATCTTAACGTACATGGGCTTATCTGCAACACCTTGCTCAGGTCTGCCTGGTGAAGTATTGTTGGGTAATCTACAGGGCATTGATGTTCCAAAAACATGGTCATAAGTAACTCCGTTTTTTTGATATCCATTTTCACCAAGATGGTAATAAGCAGGATCTAGTATTTGTAATACTGCTGTATTACAAACGGCATCCAGCACTTTTACCCGAATACATCCTTCAGTATTTGTTTGTTCGTTCTTTTCACAACCGGCAGTGATGAGCAGGAACAAACTGGTGAGTACGATGAAACTGTTTCTTTTCATGGTAGTTTGTTTTTCTGCTTGATATTTTAAATGTGGAAACTGTTGCACCGTCCTGAAAAAATCTTCTTTTTTCACATTCTGATAGCGCCAGCACATGAATGAAAGCCGGGTCAGGTAAGTGGTGAAACTTTCAGGTGGGTGGGGCGAAATCTATAAAACAAAAAAGGCACTCAGATAGAGTGCCTTTTGTACCCGGTACGGGAATCGAACCCGTCTTTCCTCCGTGAAAGGGAGATGTCCTAGCCGATAGACGAACCGGGCATTTTTTTGTCAATCGGGACGCAAAAATAGGCTTTGAAAACTTCCTGCCAAAATTTTTTATGCTTTTTATGGAAATCAATGATTTAGATGCTCTTCAAGAATGTTACAAATAAGCCACAGATTCACAGATTACATGCCTAATCTGTGAATCTGTGGCTACAAAATCCGTCATTATACGATCAAGTATCCTCACAATACCTGCATTACAAAAAATATCCGCTTATTTCTTATCAATCCATGTAAATTTGCCACTCTTAAAGCCCATATACCTTAAAAATTAGTCAAATGAGTACAGTAAAAGTTGCCATCAACGGTTTCGGACGTATCGGCCGTTTGGTGTTCCGTCAGATTTACAACATGGAAGGAATTGATGTAGTAGCGATCAACGATCTGACCAGTCCTAAAGTTTTAGCCCACTTATTGAAATATGATAGTGCACAGGGTCGTTTTGATGCCACAGTTACCTCTACTGATGATGCAATCGTGGTAAATGGCGAAACTGTAAAGATCTACGCACAAAAAGATCCTGCTCAAATTCCTTGGGGTAATCATGGTGTAGATGTGGTGATCGAATCAACAGGTTTCTTCACAGATAAAGAAAAAGCAGAAGCACATATCAAAGCTGGTGCTAAGCGTGTTGTGATCTCAGCTCCTGCAACCGGAGATCTGAAAACAGTGGTGTTCAATGTGAACCACCACATTTTGGATGGCAGTGAAACCATTATCTCTTGTGCATCTTGTACTACCAACTGTTTGGCACCAATGGCAAAAGTGTTGAATGATCAATTTGGTATTGCAACCGGTATCATGACTACCATTCACGCATATACCAATGACCAAAATACCTTGGATGCACCGCATCCTAAAGGGGATTTGCGTAGAGCAAGAGCTGCTGCTGCTAATATTGTTCCTAACAGCACCGGTGCTGCAAAAGCGATCGGACTGGTATTGCCTGAATTAAAAGGTAAATTGGATGGCGGCGCTCAGCGTGTACCAACCATCACCGGTTCATTAACTGAATTGGCAGTGATCCTGAATAAAAAAGTAACTGCAGAAGAGATCAATGCAGCCATGAAAGCAGCTAGCAATGAAAGCTTTGGTTATACAGAAGATGAGATCGTAAGTTCTGATATCATTGGTATCAGCTATGGCTCACTGTTTGATGCAACTCAAACCAAAGTGATGACCGTTGGAGATGCTCAGTTGGTAAAAACTGTGAGCTGGTATGATAATGAGATGAGCTATGTAAGTCAGTTGGTGAGAACTGTAAAGTATTTTGCAGGATTGATCTCAAAATAAAAACTGATCATTCATCATATTTAAAAGAGGCTGTATCATTGCGATTACAGCCTCTTTTTCTTTATAGGTTGGTCACTCTTTCTTATTTTCACCATTCAATGTCAAATCATTTTATGAGCAAGTTTTTGAACCACAACTTTAGTAATCAACGTGCATTGATCCGTGTTGATTTCAATGTGCCGCTGAATGCCGCGTATGAAATAACAGACGACAATCGTATGCGGGCTACCATCCCCACCATCAAAAAAATTCTGGCTGATGGGGGTAGTGTTATTCTTATGAGCCATTTAGGTAGACCAAAAGAAGGTCCTACTGAAAAATATTCTTTGAAACACTTGGTGAAACATTTGAGTCAATTACTGGGTGGAGTGGAAGTGTTGTTTGCAGATGATTGTATTGGTGCATCAGCTGTTAGTATGTCTGCTGCTTTACAACCCGGACAGGTATTATTGCTAGAGAACCTTCGTTTTTACAAGGAAGAGGAAAAAGGAGATTTTGCATTTGCTGAGAAGTTGAGTAAACTGGGAGATGTATACGTGAATGATGCATTTGGAACTGCACACCGTGCACATGCATCTACTGCCGTGATTGCTCAATTCTTCCCCGGCGATAAAAAAATGTTTGGAACAGTGATGGATGGTGAAGTGGCGAGTGCAGAGAAAGTAATGCATCAAAGCGAAAAGCCTTTCACTGCTATCATCGGCGGAGCGAAAGTGAGTGATAAGATATTGATCATCGAAAATTTATTGGAAAGAGCTACTGATATAATCATTGGTGGTGGAATGGCTTATACTTTCATGAAAGCACAAGGAGGTACGATCGGTAATTCATTGTGTGAAGATGATCGATTAGAAACAGCTGTTGAATTATTAAAAAAAGCGGAAGCCAAAGGTGTTTGTATTCACTTGCCCTCAGACTCTGTTATTGCGGATAAATTTTCAGCTGAAGCAAATACTTCTACTGCACCAAGTAACCATATTCCCGATGGATGGATGGGATTGGATATCGGTGCAAACGCCTGTGAACAGTTCGCCAACTGTATCAAAAGATCTAAAACTATCTTATGGAATGGTCCGATGGGCGTATTTGAAATGGAGAAGTTCCAGCACGGAACAAAAACCATAGCAATCGCTGTTGCGGAAGCCACTGCAAATGGTGCTTTTTCGCTTGTGGGTGGTGGAGATAGTGTAGCTGCCGTGAACCAGTTTGGATTTGCAGATAAAGTAAGTTATGTATCCACCGGCGGCGGTGCCATGCTGGAATACTTTGAGGGCAAGGAGCTGCCGGGCATAGCGGCGGTAAAAGCATAGGAAGAATAGTCCATAGACCATGGTCCATAGACTATTAACTATGAACCATGTAATATTTTACTTAACCCCACTACTAATGCTCTAAAAGGAATAAAAACCCTAATTTCATAACAAACAAGTTAAACATGAGTACAAAGAATTTAACCCTTATTGTAATTGCTGCACTGATCCTGATTTTAGGTGGTTGTGGCTGCAGAGGATATAATGGATTGGTAAAACAGGATGAAGTCGTTAAAAATGCCTGGGCCAATGTAGAAAGTGATTATCAGCGTCGTGCAGATCTGATTCCTAATCTGGTGAACACTGTAAAAGGAGAAGCCAATTTTGAGCAAACCACTTTACAGAATGTGATCGAAGCACGCGCAAGTGCAACACAGATCAAGGTAGATGCAAATGATCTGTCACCTGAAAAATTACAGCAATACCAGGCTGCACAGGGACAATTGTCGCAGGCATTGGGTCGTTTGTTGATGGTAACAGAAAATTATCCTAACCTGAGAGCTAATGAAGCATTCCGTGGATTGCAGGCGCAATTGGAAGGAACTGAAAATCGTATCAAAGTATCTCGTAATGACTTCAATAAAGCCGTTGCTGATTACAATGTGAAAGCGCGTTCATTCCCAATGAATATTCTCGCTAGCATGTTCGGCTTTAAAGTAAAAGAAGGCTTTAAAGCAGATGCTGGTGCTGAAAAAGCTCCGGAAGTTAAATTTTAATCATACAAACCACAGTGCAGATGTTGCATATCAGGCAATCCTGATAACTATTCTCGCTGTGGTTTTTTAATGCATCAAAGTCATGTTCGGACTCTTCAGAAAAAAACCGGATCGCTATTTTTCAGACAGTGAAAGAGAGCGTATTGTTACGGCTATTCGCAATGCAGAACAAAGAACCAGTGGTGAAGTGAGGATCTTTATTGAGAACAGATGTGAATACGTTGATCCACTTCGCAGAGCACAGGAAATTTTCGGTAACCTGAAAATGTATGAAACGGCACAGCGAAATGCTGTATTGGTCTATATCGCGATGAAAGACCGGCAACTCGCTGTTTTTGGAGATGAGGGTATTCATCAAAAAGTGGGTTCAGATTTCTGGAATGCCGAAGTAAAAAAAATGTTGTCTGAATTCAGGCAACAACATTATGCAGAAGGCCTGGCAACCATCATCGAAGATATCGGTGAAGCATTGGCATTTCATTTCCCTTATGACAACAAGGGGGATAAAAACGAATTACCCGACGATATTGTTTTTGGTAAATAAAATCAATGGCTGATCATACAAATGACAGCGAACTGAAAGCATGAAAAAATTATTACTCTTATTCCTGACCTTTTGTTGGCTGGCAGTGGGTGTTGGACAGAATATTCTACCCAAACCCAATCCGCCAAAATTGGTGAATGATGCAGCAAATGTGCTCTCTCCTGAACAGCGCCAGATATTAGAACAAAAATTGGTGGCTTTAGATGATAGTACATCCAACCAAATAGCAGTTGTGCTGTTGAAGACATTGGATGGTTATCCAATTGAAGAGTATGCCAATCAATTATTTCGAGAATGGGGTATTGGTAATGCAAAAACAAATAATGGTATATTACTGATTGCTGCCATTGAAGACAGAAAGATTCGGATAGAAGTAGGGTATGGATTAGAGGGAGCGATACCTGATGTGGTTGCATCGAGTATCATTCGAAATGAGATAGGGCCAAATTTCAAAGAAGGAAATTTTTATCGAGGCATTGACAAAGCAACGGATGCATTAGCAAAAGCAGCTGCCGGAGAATATAAAGTTAAACGAGAACGAAAAGGATCGGGGGGCACTACCGGTAAATCTATTCTGACATTTGTGATCATTTTATTTGTGGTATTGATGATCGTTGCCCGTGGTGGTGGCGGTGGAGGTAAAGGCGGTGGTATGATGAGTAGAAGAGGTTATGGAGATATTGCAGAAGCTATTTTTTGGTCATCTGTTTTAGGTGGCGGTCGCAGAAGCAGCGGCGGTGGCTGGGGAGGAGGAAGTGGCGGCTTCGGCGGCGGTGGATTTGGTGGATTCGGTGGTGGTAGCAGCGGCGGCGGCGGCGCAAGTGGTGGCTGGTAAAAATTATAAACTAAACAATATGAACAAATTTTTGATGACTACGATGATGCTTGGATGCATGATCGTAGCAAAGGCACAACAGATTAAATTACCGGTCGGTAAAAAATTTCAGGTGATCACGGAGGTAAAAGGGAATAATGTTACTTCTATGATGGGACAGGATATGGAAATGTCAAATACCTCAACAGTATACCTGGATCATGAATTGAAATCTGTTGGAACAAATAAGTTCTCAATGGGTGTGATCATCAAACGAATTACGGCGAGTGTTTCTATGATGGGACAAGAACAAAGTTTCGATTCTGACGATGAAGCGGTAAGATCTAATCCGGCTTTAGCAGATGCTTTTAAATCATTGGGCAAAGAAGCAGAAATTACAATTGACGGCGGAAAAGTGACCATGCAAGGTGAAATGCTGGAAGCACTGAAAACAATTCCGGGAGCGGCTTCTGAAGGAAATGATATGGGTCGCGTCTTTTTGATGTTGAAAGATGAAGTAATCAAAGAGGGTTATACTTGGACATCCAATAGTTCTACTGAAACTGGTACATCTGAAATAAATAATGTTATCGAAAAAGTAACGGATAAAGA
Organism: Sediminibacterium sp. KACHI17; assembly: GCF_040362915.1. Taxonomy (NCBI): domain Bacteria; kingdom Pseudomonadati; phylum Bacteroidota; class Chitinophagia; order Chitinophagales; family Chitinophagaceae; genus Sediminibacterium; species Sediminibacterium longum. Next base: position 2,970,466 of record NZ_AP029612.1, read on the forward strand.
AATTCAGGTGCTGGCAAATGCTACTGTTAAAGTATCATCTACCATGACTCAAAATGGAATGGAGATCAAGCAAAAAACGGAAGGTACTGTTAAGTCTACTCGTATTTATGACAGAGCAACCGGATTGATGATCTCTGAGGTTTCTTCAGGTGATATCAAAGGTAATATGGAAGTGATGGGACAACAAATGCCTTTGACCAGTAAAATTGAAACGAAAACAAGCGTTAAGTTGTTATAAATTTGTTGATTCAACTTCAACTAAAAGGCCGCACCGATATGATCGGGCGGCCTTCTTTGTTAGGAGAGAAAAATATTATTTCTTATCAGCAGGAAGTTTGCTTTTTACATATTCTGCCATTGCAGTGGCGCCTGCTGCTTCTTTCTTTTGTGCTAATTCTTTCAATGCACCAATGATGATAGGGTCTGTTTGTGCTTTTGCAGAACCGGGGATCAGATCACGAAACTCCATGATCGCATCAACAGCTTTTTTGAATTCTTCCATATTTGTCAACTTGGCTGCAAATGCTGCATATGTTGCACTCATTTGTACCTTCGGAAAAGACAAAGGCATCTTCGCATAACTTTCTGACACAGCTTTAAAAGCTTTCTCATCACCATAGCTGATCAATACATTTGAAATCGCTTCACTCAAACGGCCCTTAGAAGGTTCTTTACTTAATTCATTGGCAACTTGTAATGCACTAACACTATCTATAGCTGTAAGCGCCTCCAAAGCAGCACCTGCAACCGTATAAGAGGAGTCTTTGGTTGCTTCTTTAAAGAATGTCTTGTAGCTGTCTTTCTTGAGATTCGCTAAATATGTGATCGCTTCAGCTTTCACCATTTTCCTTGTCTCATTTTTTGCGATCGCTTCAATTTTTGCAGTGATGGCATCATCGGGTTTCACCTTGCCTAAATTCGTGATGGCCAAAGAGCGAATTCTGAAATATGGATCGCTCAATGCATCTGTTAACAGTTGAACAGCTGCTGCCTCTTTGGTATTGTTACCGGCAAATGCAACAGCTTCACGGCGGTCAAGATAGTTACCTGCATGTTTGAACTGATGAATAAACTCTGCCAATGTTTTGTTGTCTTTTTTATCAACCAATAATATTTTATCGGCATCAACATTGATCTGGTCGGGCTTCGACTTCACAGAAAAGTTGAAAGTATCTGCTTTATTTTCCATCCATACCAAATGTCTTTTCTTTTCATTACCATGCCAGATATCAATGGTGAAAGGCAGCTTGAATACTTTATCACCAGATTGAATTTGTTTGATGATGACAGAAGATAATTGCTTTTCAGCATTGTACTGATAACTGATATCAATTCTGGGATGTCCGTTTCCAAAATACCATTGGTTAAAGAACCAGTTCCAATCCTTACCGGTTACTTCTTCAAAAGCTAAACGTAGTTTATGTCCGCTTCCTGTCCCGAATTTATTTGTAGTCAAATATTTATTCAAAGAAGCAAAAAATGCATCATCACCCACAAGATGACGTAACATATGCAGGATACGTCCGCCCTTGTTGTAGCTAACTGCATCAAACATGTCTTCTTTGTCTTTATAATAAAAACGAACCAGATCACGTCCTTGCTGACCACTGCCGATATAGCCGCGCATTTGATTGAAATTTTCAAACATCGCTTCATCTTTTCCATACTTATATTCTAACCATAATAACTGGCTATAATCAGCAAAGCTTTCGTTTACGGTGAGGTTACTCCAGCTTTCTGCAGTCACAAGGTCTCCAAACCACTGATGAAACAATTCGTGAGCAATGGTCGTTTCCCATCCGTTACCGTCAGTTAATTCTCTTGCATCTTGTTGAGCACTTTCCTGATGCAGGGTTGCTGTTGTATTTTCCATGGCGCCACTCACATAATCACGCGCAACCATTTGACTATATTTTACCCATGGATATTCAACACCTAATTTTTTTGAAAAGAAAGACATCATTTCAGGGGTATCACCAAATATTCTGCGCGCTACTTTCTCGTAGGCTTTCTCAACATAATAGTTAACTTCTTTGCCTTTATAGGTGTCTTTTACTACAGCAAAATCTCCAACACCCATGAAGAATAGATATGGAGCATGTGGTTGGTCCATTGACCAGGTATCAGTGCGTGTTCCGTCGCTATTGACTTTTTGTGCTATCAGCTTTCCATTAGATAGCGACACATATTTAGCAGGAACGGTTAGGTTGAATAACTGTGTTGTTTTCTGATTGGTACGATCGATGGTAGGCACCCAAACAGAAGTTGCTTCTGTTTCACCCTGCGTCCAGATTTGAGTGGGCTTATCTTTTTCCTCTCCTTTTGGATTGATGAAATACAAACCTTTGGCATCTGTAATAGCAGCGCTACCATTGGCTTTGAATTCATTGGGTTTAGCAGTGTAGTCGATGTACACAGTATAGCGTTCACCTTTTTTGTAGGTCTTGTCAAGTTGAATATTCAGGAACAGACTGTCGTATTGATATTTCAGCGGAATATTTTTCCCGGCTTTTACAATCGCAACTTGATGAATATTCATTCCCTTGGCATCCAACTGTAATGAGTCTGTTGCATAAAAGTGTGGTTCAAGCGTGATCCAAACTTTTCCATTCAAGTAAGATTGTTCATAATCAAATTTTGCATCCAGACGTGTATGCACAAGGTTGTTGATCTTGGTAGGGAAGGATCTGTAGATCTTTTTCCAATCCTCACTTCCAGAAGTTTGGGCTACCGTAAATAGGGGTAGAAATGCAATAAGCAGTAATAAACGTTTCATATTTCAGTTTTAGAAGCCTTAAAGATAGTAGACAGAACTCGTGTGAATAGTTAAGAATTTGACCAGTGGTTGAAAGGTTATGCACCAACGTATCCTGACACAGGGAAAGTCTTAATTTTATGACATGAACCGCTACTTGTATTCTTTTAGTTGCAAAACATTGTGCCTAATTACGGGGATATTGTTTTTTTCGACGGTTTATGGTCAATCAGCACGTTACTTATTTATACAAACAGAAAACAATCAGCCATTTTACCTGCGCTTGATGGGCGCTAACCTGAGCTCTAATGCAACAGGTTATCTATTGATCCCAAAGCTTTCAGATGGTGAGTATGAATTGCATATTGGTTTTGCGCAAAGTGAAAAAGAACAAAAGTTCACAATTAAGATAGCGGGCAAAGACCTTGGATTTTCATTAAAACAGGAATTAGATAACAACTGGAGTCTATTTGATCTGGTAGATTTTACTTTGATAAAGGGTATTTCTGTTGCTGTTCAGCCAAAAGAAGAAAAGAAAGAGCCAGCGGTTGAAATACCGGAGCCGACCAAGCAGGTTTCTGAGGTGGGTGAGTCGAAACCAATTACAGTCAAAGAAGTAGTATCAACGAAAGAAGTGGTAGCAATACCTAAAGTCAATAAAGTCTTGCCTGAGATCAAAAAAATCTATGATAAAGCAACCGAGGAGGGCATTGATATGGTATTTGTTGTATCCGGATCTCCTAAAAACGACACTGTTATTCTATATGTCCCGGCTTTGAAACCTAAGGGAGAGGCCCAAGTTGTAAAGGAGCTGAAGGCGCAGCAAGCGAAGAATCAGCATCAGGTTATGTTTAGAACAGTCAATCATTCGGCATTTACCAGACCCAAGTTATTCTGATGCGATATTTTCTTGAACTATCATATGATGGTACCCGCTATAGTGGATTTCAGGTTCAGGATGGACAGGAAACGATCCAATCTCAGGTAACCAAGGCGTTGGAAACCTTATTCAGACAATCTTTTTCGCTAACCGGCTCTTCCCGAACGGATGCAGGTGTACATGCGCTGCAGAATTTCTTTCATTTTGACAGTTCGCTGGAATTCACTTCAAAACACAGGTATAACCTGAATGCGATATTGCCTTCTGATATAGCCATCAGTGCCATTTATCGGGTGGCAGATGATGCTCATTGTAGGTTTGATGCGATCCAGAGGAGTTATAAATACTTGATTTACAGACAGAAAAATCCATTTATGGTGAATCGGGGGTGGTTATTCCCTTATCCTGTGAATAAGACCTTATTGGACCGGATGGCTTTGGTGTTGATGGAATACAGCGATTTTACATCCTTTTCGAAGCGTAATAGTCAGGTAAAGACCTATATCTGTTCAATCCGGTCATCATATTGGGAGGAAGGGGTGGATGGGGCATTGACCTATAGGATTATTTCGAATCGGTTTTTAAGAGGAATGATCAGGGGTATTGTAGGAACCATGATGCGTATTGCAAGAATGGAAGTGTCGGTGCAAGAAGGAGAACAGTTATTCAGATCTATTATAGAAAGCAAAGATTGTACACATGCAGATTTTACAACACCTGCTAAAGGTTTATATCTCGAATCGGTTGCATATCCGGAAGGAATGTTACTGCAAATCATAGAATAATCTGCAACGTGGATATGAAGTCTACTATGATGTTAAGATGCCGAGTTAATGTCTTCATCTCAAACTGGTATAATTTTTTATCCCCTGAAACCTTTATCTGGCAAGCGTTTTAACA